>CAVSXG010000001.1:0-195318 GCA_963731865.1 uncultured Chloroflexia bacterium
GCCGGAGCCGAGAACGTCAGCACTGTCCGGTCCTTCTCTCGTGGAGAAAAGCTTTAGGCGGCGCATGCAGAGACCTTCACGATTGTCTTTCGCTTCCAACTTCCACTGTGACCATGGTCATCTTCAAGCATCGTGTCTTGCAGAGACACAAGACTTTGACATCACGCGAGGATATGTTTTCAATCGTCAGATCGGCGGTGACCTGTTTCTCCCGCTTTTGTAGAGCCGTCACGATCAGTTGGTAAATAATCATTGCTGTGGAACCCGAGGCCAGGCGGTGGCGCTGACTTGGCAGAGAGCATCCACATGGGCGACAGGCGGTTTATTTGTCCTTGATCATCTCCGCCAGCGGGCCGACCTTAGGTATAGTGCCGCGCGTGGCGCCCAGGGACTGCACCGTGCTCGGGGCTGAGCAATTTCAGTGTCACCCGGAAACCTTGGGTGATTCGAGATAGGGAACCGGTAACAAAGACGTCGGCACGCACAGCTTTGGCGGCCTGCTTGACTGCTTTAGCTTGAGCCGGTTCGAGCTGCGTCACATGGAATTTCTTTAAACGTCGAGTTCACCAGGGCGCGATCCACAACTTTGAGTTCGCCGCCGACCAGAATCTGCGTACCCAACTCTTCCGCCAAAAATTGTCCCGATCGGTGTAACTGTGCCTTTGTTATCTGTAAAGTCCATGACCGCCAGGCGCTCCTTTCTTCACCTTTAACAGCATCTGGAGACCAGCCCCTCCGCCAGTTGCTTCAGGTTTCTTCGTAAGGCGAAGCTGCTCTGAGCCGGAAGGGTCCAGAGAGTCGGCGGAGGGCAAACAGGATTGTGAGCAGCAGGAGGGTTCATTTCTACGCAGGAATACCCCTGAGACAGGAACACCACTTCATCGCTGGCGCACATTATACTCAGCGGGCATAGCCTGTCCAGCGGAGGAGTTTGCTCGCCTGCATCGCCGGATAGCTAAGTTGACGCCTAAACGAAAGTGTCTTAGGGTACTAAGCGAATGAGGTGATCGCGATGGCCACTGAAACAGTGAAACAGAAGATCCTTCAAGTTGTCGAGCGACTCCCTGATACGGCCACCCATCGAGGATGCCATCGAACGGCTTTGTTTTTTGGCGAAAGTTGAGGAAGGCCTCCGTCAATCCGATGCGGGTGAGACGGTTCCCCACTCACCTACCCAAAGTGCAAGGCGGGAATCAATTCCTTTGAACGCCTACTGAATCAGTAGCCAAGGGCAATGGATCGTTTGTGTGCGATGTGGGTGGGGCCCGCCATCCACCTCTCTTCTCTACGCCTCTGCTTTGGTTGTTGCCGGGATGGTTTGACGGGTGGCGCCGACCTTGGGTGCTCCGTCTCGCTCTGCGGCCGGTGGTTTCCTACACCGGGCGGGGTAGCGAGGGCTGGGCCGGGCTGGTCAGCGTCCAGGACCCCAACTCCCCTTTCTTTCTCCACTCATTCCTCTCTCTTGGCCGGTCTGCACCGCATCATAAAAGGCCAGGGCAGGGATTGCTCTCGAGACTGCGTGATCGAGCGCCATTGTTTCACCGTTTGGCTGAGCCAGAGCGACCGCCAGACGCCTGTCGCCCAATATCCGCAGCCCACCTTTTGTCTCCTTCCAAACTGGCAAGTGGTGACTTGACAGTTTTGGCGCTGACCAAGCGGCGCGTGAAGCCCAGAGCGGGGTCAACGGCTACACCTGCGGGGTGCGAGCGGAGAGAGCCTCCGGCCCTGGCCCGCCCTCTCACACCGGCCACTCTCCTCGTTCCACGCCATCTCCCAAAACATCCACTCATAGCGCGAGCTGATGACGAACGACTTCTTCCATCCGCCGCTTTTCTTCTTTGCCCGCCGTCTTGGCCCACTGGTCCACTTTCTTGCGCATCCATTGCTGGACCTCGGCGAATTCCGGCGAGGCGTAGAGCATGAGCCAGTCCCGATAGGGATGATTCTGTTTCGGCGGGCCATGCTTCAAGAGATGCTGGCCGACGACACAGTAGATCCAGGCGCAGGGGAGGGCGACGACGGTGATTTCCGCTGCCGAGCCTGTATGGGCGACGGTGAGCATATGCCTGGTGTAGGCGTAGTTCGTCGGCGCCATAGGCACGGACGTCATCTCCTTTGCGGTCATGTTCCAGCGTGATCCGTATCCTTCGTGGAGGCTGCGTTCGACGACAATGGTTTCTTCGGCGAGTTTCGTCAGTCGCAGGGCCGATTCCGAATCCGGCGCTCTCAGCGCTCCGGCAGAAAACACACGGGCGAGGTCGCTGAGAAACCTGGCGTCTTGCAGGATGTAGTACTTGAATTTGCGTTCCGGCAAGGTCCCCTTGCCCAATGCCACGACAAACGGATGGGTCAGTTGGGCATCCCAGATGGGTTGTGGCGAGTTGCCTCAAGTGATCGGAAAACGACATGCGAGCTCCTCTCTTGTTACAGCGTATAACGTGAAGCACTGTATCCGACAAGGCTACTGAAACGTGCGATGCAGAGATTCACGTCTTCACGTTTGACAGTTGATCCTTCGTTTGCGTCCGCGGAGGCCAGGGCCTCGGCAAACGATTGATGCCGTCGAGCGCGGCAACCTTATAACATTCCGCCAGGGTCGGGTAGTTAAAGACGGTGTCGATGAAGTAATCGATCTTTCCCTTGATAGGCCATAACGGCCTGACCGATGTGAATGAGCTCCGTGGCCCCTTCTCCGATGGCATGGACCCCTAGGAGTGCATGGGTGTGGCGATGAAACAGCAGTTTCAGCATGCCGGTTTCATCGCCGATCAGCTGTCCGCGGGCAATTTCTCGATAGTGGGCGATGCCGACCGCATAGGGAATCTCTGCCTTGGCCAGATCTTCCTCATTCCGTCCTACCATGGAGATTTCCGGAATCGCATAGATGCCATAGGGCAGGAGGTCCGTGTCGGTGTGGTCGGGATGGCCAAAGGCATGGCAGGCGGCATGGCGTCCTTGCTGCATGGAGGTGGAGGCCAAGGCGGGAAAGCCGATGACGTCGCCGGCGGCGTAGATATGGGGGACCGATGTTTGGAAGTGTTCGTTCACGATCACGCGGCCTCGTGCATCCGGCATGATGCCGACGGCCTCCAGGTTCAAGTGCTTCGTGGCGCCGATGCGGCCGATGGCATACATGAGCGTCGTGGTGGTGATCGGTGGCCGGTGTGTCAGCGAGACCGTGACCTGTCCATCGGGCTCTTTCCGGATCGCGACGACTTCTTCTTCATGGTAGAGCGTGACGCCGATGTCGGTCATCTGCCGTTGCAGGGCGTCGATGATCTGGGCGTCGACAAATTCCAGCAAGCGTGGCCGCTTGTCGATCAGAATGACCGGCACCCCGATCATGGCTAGGATCGATGCGTACTCTGTGCCGATCACGCCGCCGCCGACAATGACCATCGATGTGGGAAGGTGTTTGAGCGTGAGGAGGCCGTCGGTATCGATGATCGTGTGGTCATCGAAGGGAATGTCGGCCGGCCTGGTCGGCTCTGTCCCGACTGCGATGACGATGACGTGGGCATAATGTTCGGTTGACCGTGCCGGCCTGTTGAATGAGAAGCCGGTGAGGATCGACGAAGCGGGCCTCTCCAAAGATCAGATCGATGCGGTTCCGCGCCATCTGGTTCTGCACGATCTCAATTTCGTTCTTGATGATGTGGTTGGCGCGAAACGCGAGATCTTCGATCGTGATCGTTTCTTTCAGACGATAACCGGCTCCGTACAGGGTGCGTTGGCGGAAGCCCGAGAGATACAGGACCGCTTCGCGGAGGGATTTACTGGGGATGGTGCCGGTGTTGGTGCAGACGCCGCCGACGACTTCTTTGCGCTCGATAATGCCGACTGTCTTGCCGAGCTTGGCGGCCTGGACCGCGGCCTTCTGGCCGGCGGGCCCGGTCCCTATGACGAGAAGATCGTATTGGGCCATCAGGTGTCTTGCTGTGAAAGGCTGAGGCTGAGGTTCGAGGTCTAGAATGGGGAAGCTCCACATTCTTAGCCTCAACCTCGACCGCAGCCTTTCTCTTGGTCTAGTTGCGGTGATCAATGACTTGGCCACGGCGAAGGCTTCATCGAGGTCCGGCAACTGGGTCAGTTCAGGCGTGACTTGCAGATACCGCACGGTATTGTGGGCGTCGACGACCATGACGGTACGAGCCAGGATGTGGGGGCCCTTGAGAAACAGTCCGTAGGTTTTCCCGAACTCAGCGTCCCGATAATCCGAGAGGAAGGTGACATTGGCGATATTGCGCTTCCTCCGCGAATCGTTTTTGTGCGAAAGGGAGTGTCGATGCTCACGGTCACCAATTCGACCATCTTGTCGAGACCCTTATTCTTTTCGCTCAGATAGTGGGTCTGCTGTTCGCACACCGGCGTATCGAGCGACGGCACGACACTGATGATCCGGACCTTGCCCTTGCCCTTTGTGTCGGTGATGCCGACCAGCGACAGGTCCGTCTGTGTCAGTTGCACCTCCCGGAGAGGGTCGCCGACTTTAATGCCGGTTCCCGAGAGGACCAGAGGGCTTCCCTTGAAGAGAACCTTTTGGCCCTCACCAGCGATGGCGCTGCCGTCAGCGACGGTAATGTTCTTGTAGAGAAAACTGGTGCCGCTGGAGCTGCCGGTGCTTGCGCATCCGGCGAACCCGAGCGTCATGCAGAGTGTGGCCCCAATGAGTATTCGATGTGCTGCCCTCATAATGCCCTCCTTGGTGAAGTGACGGTGACCATGTCTGATCGAGAATACGGTGGCCGTGCACTTGTGTTGTTAGCAGGCTAGCAGAAGAACTATGCCGGCATAGGTAGGGTCTCGATGGTCCGTCTGCGTGTGGACAACGTGCGCCTGCATGTGCTGGACAGACTATACAGCATCTCTGCTAGGGACGAATAAAGGTGATGAGTTCCTGGTTGACCAAATCCGGTCGTTCCCACTGCGGGATATGTCCTGCCTTGGGGATTCGGATGAATCGTGACCCCTTGATGGTCTGGTGGAGTTCTTCGCCTACGGCGATTGGGAACACCCGATCTTCTTCCCCCCAGAGCACCAGCGTCGGGTGGGTGATTGTCCCGAGCGCGCGTGGCAAATCCGGACTCCCACAACGGAAGGTTTTCTCTGACGGCCATAATGGGTTTGATGAGTCCGGGCTGTTGGCGGTTGCGGTTGGATCGCTCGAGGACAGCCGGTGTGAGGAGTGCCGGGTCATACACGATTTCTCTGTAGAGACGGACTCGATCATCAGGCCGCCGAACAGCATATTGCCGAATGAGACGAGCCAGGACGGCGCGCTGGTTTCCAAGGCCCGCCTGACTGATGGACTGGTGAGTTTCTCCATGACGTGTTGCGGCAGCCCGTCGACAAGCACGAGCTTAGCGACGCGTGTGGGGTGGGCCAGCGCCATGCCGATGGCTAAGCCGGCGCCCATGGAATTGCCGACTAACGTGGCCTGCGGGATTTTCACGGCGTCCATGAATCCGACAAAGAAGTCCAGCATCTGATCCGGCCGGTAGTCGATCTCGGGTTTATCGGACAGCCCGGCGCCGGGCAAATCGAGCGTGAGGACGCGGAAGTGCTGCGACAGCGCGTGCTGCTGATATTCCCATTGCCACATCGATCCCCCGAATCCGTGGATCAGGATGACCGGCGGGCCTGCGCCGACATCCAGATAGGCGATCCGCTGGTCGTGGACGAGGACGGTGTGGATGGGCATGCGTTCAATGGCGTCGAACTGCGTTGGAATCGACGAGGGAGACGAGCAGGCGGTCATGATATGACACAACAGGATGAAGGTGAGCAGCGCAAGCATACGGCTGTCTGCATGCGCGACCGGGGGCATGCGGGTACTATCGGACTATTCCAGCTGGATGACCGTTTCATCCGTTTTCACGTTGTCGCCTTCAGCGACCAGGATGGCGATGACTTTCCCGTCGATCGGCGCCGGGACCTGGCTTTCCATCTTCATGGCTTCGATGATCAGGAGGGGGGCACCGGCCTTGACCATGGCATCGATCGCGACGAGCACTTTGACGACGCGGCCCGGCATTGGGGGGGCCACGTCTCCTGGCTTGGATGGCCTGGGCCGTTTGGGTTTGGCGCCGGTGCCAGCATCGGGAGCTTCCGGCACGCCGGCCAGGATTTCCTGGATCGGCTCCAACGAGACTTCTTCGAGTTTGTCGTTGACCCGGATGTAATAGGGTTTGCGGCCGTCGACCTTCCGTCCGGAACCGGACACCTCTACATGGTAGGTTTCGCCGTGGACGGTCACGTTGAATTCGGCTGGGGCCAAATGAAGTTCGGTGGCCGCAGCCGGTCCACTGGGCAAGAAGCTCTCAAGGGGTTCCAGCGTCAGGTCCCCCTTCTCGCGCGCCTCAAAGAAGTCTCGCGCGATCGTGGGGAACAGGGTGAACGAAAGCTGATCTTCCACCGTGGTGGCCGAGGCGGGCAGATCTTTTCTGGCTGGCATCGAGTTCAGGCTCCAACCGATCGGCGGGCCGCGTCTTGATCGGCTGGTCGTCCCCGATCGCGCGGGCCATGATGTCGTGATCGAGGGGCCCCGGCGCCCGCCCATAGAGTCCAAGGAAGTAGTTCTTGGTTTCCGTGGTGATGACTTTGTACCGTTCGCCCGTCAGGACGTTGAGCGTGGCTTGCGTGCCCACGATCTGACTGGTCGGGGTGACGAGCGGGGGATAGCCCATTTCCTTTCGGACGCGCGGCACTTCATCCAGGACTTCTTTGATCCGATCGAGGGCATTCTGTTCGGTCAGTTGCGCGGCGAGATTCGAGAGCATGCCACCGGGAATCTGCGAGGTGAGGATCTCGGCATCGACCCCGGTGAACTCGCTTTCGAACTGCCGATACTTTCGCCGGACGGTGCGGAAGTGTTCGGTGATCGGGAGGAACGACGCCAGATCCAGTCCGGTGTCGTACGGGGTGTTGCGCAACGAGGCCACCAGCGTTTCCGTCGACGGATGCGAGGTGCCGCCGGCCAACGGCGAGATGGACGTATCCAGCATGTCCAGGCCGCCCAGGATCGCCATGAGGGAGGTCATCGAGGCCATCCCCGAGGTGTAGTGTGAATGCAAATGGATCGGGACCTTCACCGCGGCTTTGATTCGGCGTATGAGGTGATAGGCGTCGAGCGGGGCCAAGAGTCCGGCCATGTCTTTAATGCAGAGCGTGTCGGTTCCCAAATCCTCCAGTTGTTTCGCCATGTCGACAAAACGCTCCACGCTGTGGACGGGGCTGACGGTATAGCTGATGGCGGCTTCGACATGTTTGCCGCAGGCTTTCACTTCCCGCATGGCTCGTTCGACGTTGCGGATATCATTCAGTGCGTCGAAGATGCGGAAGACGTCGATGCCGTTGGCGGCGGATCGTTCGATGAACCGTTCCAGTACATCGTCGGCATAGTGCCGATAGCCGACCAGGTTCTGCCCGCGGAGCAGCATTTGAAGCTTGGTATTGGGCATGGCGGCGCGCAGCGCGCGGAGCCGTTCCCAGGGATCTTCTTTGAGAAAGCGTAGGCAGGTGTCGAACGTGGCGCCACCCCAGACTTCGAGCGACCAATAGCCGACGGCGTCGAGCTTTTGGGCGATGGGCAGCATGTCCTCTGTCCGCATGCGCGTGGCCAAGAGCGATTGATGGCCGTCGCGCAAGGCGACATCGGTGATCAGGATGGGTTTGCCCGCCGCCGGTTGGATCGTCAGCTCTTGGCCGCTGCGGGCACGTGTCTTAGACGTCCGGACCGCTGGTCCGGTTGTCCGCTTCTTGGGGGCCTGTGTTCGTGAGGGTCGTCGTGTCGCCATGATGTCCTGAGCTGGTTATCTGGATACTTTGAGTTGATCCGGTATGGTCCGTTCAAGCAAACGAGCGAGACGAACTCGGACAAACCTCTAACGATCATCTTGCGCTGGCGGACTTTTTCAGCATCCTGCTACAGTCCTTCGTAGGCGGCGATGGCGGCGGAGAGTGCCAGCACCAGATCCTCCGGCTGCTCGAAGTCGTCGTAGTTGAACAGGTCAGGATGCGTCTCCAGGTAGGAGGTGTCGAAATGTCCTGCCATGAAGTCCTGGTCCTGCATGATCTCCATCATAAAGGGGATCGTCGTCTTCACCCCGCGCAAGACGTATTCTTCGAGCGAGCGTCTCATGCGGCTGACGGTTTCTTCCCACGTACGGCCTCGCACGGTGAGTTTGGCCAAGAGGGCATCGTAGTAGGGCGGCACCGTGTAGTCCTTGTAGACCGCTCCGTCGATGCGCACCCCGATGCCGCCCGGCGAGAGATAGGCTGTGACGGTGCCGGTGCAAGGGCGGAAGTTGTTCTTCGGATCTTCCGCATTGATGCGGCATTGGATGGCATGGCCTTGGAGCGTGACTTCCTGCTGGGTGATCTCAAGAGGCATGCCGGCTGCAATGGCGATCTGATTGCGCACGATATCGATCGCCGTGATCTGCTCGGTCACCGTATGTTCGACTTGGAGGCGCGGGTTCATCTCCATGAAGTAATAGCGGCTGTCCTGATCGAGGAGGAACTCGACGGTGCCGGCATTGTCATAATCGACCGCCTTGGCGATGGCGATGGCCGCTTCACCCATCTCGGCACGAAGATGTGGCGTGAGAATCAAGGATGGGGCGATCTCGATGAGCTTTTGATGTCGGCGCTGAATCGAGCAATCGCGCTCGCCCAGGTGGATGATGTTGCCATGCCGGTCGGCCAGGATCTGGAATTCGATATGATGCGGTCGCTCGATATACTTTTCGAGGAAGATGCTTCCGTCGCCGAAGGCAGCCTGGGCCTCCCGTGACGCGACCGCCATGTTCTCGCGAAGTTCGGCATCCGACCGCACCACCCGGAGGCCGCGTCCTCCTCCGCCTGCGCTGGCTTTAATGATGACGGGATAGCCGGTGTTTTTTGCGAATGACAGGGCGTCTTTGACGTCGGTGATACCGCCTTCGGTACCAGGGACGATCGGGATCGCCGACTCGTTTGGCCAGCTCGCGGGCTTTGACCTTGCTTCCCATCAAGTCGATGGCGTGCGGCGACGGGCCGATGAAGGTAATGCCGGAGGTGTGGCACAGCTGCGCAAATTGCTGAGTTTTCCGAGAGAAATCCATAGCCTGGATGGATGGCATCGGCGCCGATCCGTTGTGCCAGGTTGACGATCTGTTGGCTGTCCAGGAAGCCTTTCACCGGTCCCGGGCCGACCATGTAGGCCTCGTCGGCCTTCTTGACGTAGATCCCGGTCGAGTCGGCTTCGGAGTAGATGGCGGCAGTGGCGATATTCAATTCGCGGCAGGCGCGGATAATCCGCATGGCGATTTCGCCGCGATTGGCCACCAGAATTTTCTTGAACATACCGGTCCCTGCGCTCCTCAGATCGTTCGAGATTCTGCGAGAGTTATCTGGCGAAAATGAGCGCGTAAGCTAGCATAGGATCAGGAGTCGTGTCGAGGGAGGAAGAGGATAGAACGAGCTGGTTCTTAGAGGGATCTTGAGACAGTTAGCCGGTGAACCTGGCCCGTGACGGCGAAAAGCTCGGTTGTCGAGACAAGATTAGCCAGCAGAAGCCCGCTGGTCTTTCAGAGGGAGCAAACCTACTTGGACTTAATCAAGACCGGTTTTGACTGGGCGCTTCCGCCGCCTGCGACGATGATGACGAACGACATCCCTGCTTTCGCATCCGGCACGGTCGCTTCAATCGTCGAATCGTTCATGAATTTGAAGTCCACGGGCGTGTTTGAGGCCGCGCTGAAGGTCACCGTATGAAAACATTCCTTTGTGCCGAAATTCTCGCCGGTGATGACGACTTTGTCGCCCGGCTTGGCTTCGTCCGGCTCGACTTTGGCGATCCGTGGGCGTTTGCTCCGGTCGCAGACAGGATCCCGTTCGACTTTTGCGGCATCGAATCCTTTGATCGATTCAGTATCGTAGAGGGTGAATCCTGCGCCATCAACGATCGCGCCCGGCTCCTCCGCGTAGGAGACGGTCATGGGTGAAGCCATGAATCCGATGAGTCCCAGTAACATAAACCCCGATGATCGCCACGTCTGCATAGCTGCCTCCTTCAATCACAACGACACACGATTATTTCTCTTTGATCGGAATATACGTCTCGGCAATGAGTTGTTGACCGGCCGGGGACAAGACGAACTGGGTGAATGCCTCAGCCAGTGGATGCGGCTCCTTTTTGGACAAGAGAAGAACAGGGCGTCGGAGCGGATAGCGGCCGTCTTTGACGGTGGGGCCTTCCGGTTCAACCTTGTCGATAGGCAAGAGTCTGACAGGGACGCCGCCTGAGACGACGGACAATCCCTGGTTCAGGGACAGGTAGGTGACCGCAGACAGAGGGGGAAGCGTTCCCACGACGGTTTTCACGACCTGCTCATCCGAGCCGATCACTTTGGCGGAGCCGGTGATCTTGCCGGTGATGCCGAGCTGTGATTCAAACGCATCGCGGATATTTTGGTTGCGAGGCCGGTCGATGACCAATATTTTCGTCTCGGGGCCACCGAGTTCGGACCACAGCGTGATTTTGCCGGAGAAAATGTCGGCCACTTGTTGCTTCGTGACTTCTTTCGTGAAATTGGAAAGGTGCACAAGAACGCCGATTCCATCCCACGCGATGGGTGTCGCCGAAAGATCTGGAGACTTCAGTTCCGGTGACGGCGATGTGGGCCTGGCCGGATTTCACCATCTCAACAGGTTTCGAATTGCCGTCCCACACGACATCGAGATAGCGCTCGCGGGTTGGCTTTTTCAAATGCGCGAGCGAGGGGTTCGATGGTCGTCAGTTCCGGTCCGTTGCCGGCGATGGTGAGGTTCCCCGCGACATCCGCAAGGGCAACGAGGGCTCTACTCCACAGCTGAACAGAAGGCTGAGGCCGAGCGAGAGCAGCGAGTCTCGCGATCATGCCGATCTCCACGAGGTAGGGGTGGATATTAGGGAAGGACGACGATAGCGTCAGGTTCTCATGCAGGCACACGAGCAGCTTCTGCAGCATCCTGTTAGTGCTCCGTTGTGCCGCCGGTAGAGGGATCGGAAGGGGGAGCGGCGTCGGGGGCGGCGCGTTTGCCCATCAGCGGAGGAAGTTTGGCGAACTTGTCCATCCGCTCGTCTAACATGCTGTAGGCTTTCATTTCGGCAAAGCCGGGTTTGCGGGTCCCCTTGACCTGTGTCGTGCAGGCGGACAGCAGCCGTGTGGCGTTCTGGGCATGGCAGTGAGGGCACACGGTGTCTTCCACTCTGGCATGGACGGATTGCGTGGCGTCGAATTGCTTTTCGCATTGCCCACAACGATATTCATAGATCGGCATGGTGTATATCCTTATTGATGCGTGATGAACACCGGCACAACGCGAGAACGTGCTACTTGACCGGCCGTTGAGCTTTGCCTTATTCTACACATCTAGCTGATAGGACTTCTAGTGGTTTAGGAGGAGGATTTCGATGTCCCTGTTGATTCGGAAATATAAGAGTGTTGGTGGAATGATGCAGGAAGAGCGGATCGACGATCCGGATCGGATCGAGCGATATATGAGGATCTTCGAAAAGGACGATATTAAGAAGCTCGAGACTGGCGTAAAGGTCTTCATCGAGAAGGATGAGTGGCAACTCCTGCCCTAAGCCGTGATCGCACCTCTCAATCGGTCGACGAGACTTCATCGATAGATTGCTTCGGAATCCGATCGCTGGTCATGGTGTGTCCAGCCTGCAATCGCGAGCAAAGGGCTGTGTCGTGGTTTATCTGTGAGGGGCTGTATCTGTGAGCTACTGGATTCACATCGCGCGTTCGATCGATCGGGTCACGCTCCACAAGGATCGTTGTTCTGAGGTGCCGTCTACGTCGATCGGTTCCTCAAGCGATTTTTGGGAAGGCGGATGGTTCGATTACCCGGATAAGACGCGAGCGTTAGCGGCGATGGAGCAGGCCGGGACGACTGAACAGCGACGTTGTCCATTGTGCAAAGCATAACAAGCGAAGTGCTGAGTTCTGAGTGCAGAGTGCTGAGTTGGGCGACAGCTGGGTTGCTTCATGATCGATTCTGAATGACCCATGCACTCATCACTCATCACTCATCACTGATTCGATTCCATGCCACGACTCGCACTCCTGCTGACAACGTTCATCTGGGGCGCGACGTTCCCCGCCACGAAAGCGGTGTTGGAGCAAATTCCGCCGCTCGTCGTTTCTGTTTCTCCGATTTCTCTTGGGCGCATTGCTGGTCGGGGGCGGGTTTTTGCTCTGGAGATTTCGCTTGCACCGCGAGCCGGCGGTCTTGCGGGCAAGTGCGATCGCGACCTGCTGGCTCTTTCTCGGCTATGTTCTCCAAACGGTCGGGCTCCACTATACCACCGCATCGAACTCCGCCTTCATTACGGCGTTGTATGTCGTCATCGTGCCATTGATTCTGCGCCGATTCGACCGGCGTGTGTGGTTGGCCACCGGAATTGCCACTGGTGGGGCTCTGGCTACTGGTGAAGCCCAGCGCATCAGGGAATCTTGGCGATCTCTTGACGCTCGGCTGTGCGATTGCGTTTGCTGCGCATATCGCCTGTCTGGAACGGTTTACGCGCGAGGTCGATGCGCCGTCCTTATTTGCCTGGCAAATGATGGCGATGGTCGTGTCTGTTGCTTCCCACTCTTTTGGTTGAACAGGCGCCGGCTCAGGCATTTGCGCCGACGACGTTGTTGCTTGTCGGGCTCGGGGTGACCGGAGGACTTGCGACCGGGGCCTTTGCCGTTCAAATGTGGGTGCAGCGCATTGTGCCCGCGCAACAGGTGGCATTGATCTTTGCGTCAGAACCGGCCTATGCGGCCGGGCTCTCCTGGTACTTTCTCGGTGAAACATTGGATCTTCAGGGGTGGATCGGAAGTGGGCTCATTTTGTTGGCGGTGTTGGTGGGCGCTTTTGGGAGCGGCCCTCAGTCGTCATCGCCCGCAGTCGGCAGGGTCCAGCCGGCTTAACCGGAGGAATGTCGTCTTTGCGAGGTACGATTCAGCGGATGAGGACTAGTGGATGAATAATCATGAGCAACGAGGATAGACTCATTACATGGGAGTCAGATGGCACAAAAATTTGGCAATGGACGCTGGGTGCAGGAAGGGTTTCTGGATAATCGCGTTGACGGAACGATCGTGGGACGGATCGTGTTTGCGGTGGTCGGTCCTGTCGATGTGTATTTACGGGGAAACTTCAAGGCCGATATCGTGGGGCAGGTCATTCAGTTTCGGAATCCTCGGTTTGAGGACGAGGATCTCGCCGGGCAGGTGATTGGTGACATGGAAAACCCGCAGATCGGGGATGTGAACTTGATCTCGTTCGATCCTCATCCGAATCTCACGCCTCATCCGTATATCGAATGGTTCTCGACGAGGAAGAATCACTATCGCATCGAACTGGAACCGGCAGATGCCTGGATCGTTCCCGCATCGGAGGTGGGAGAGATCGATCGGGTGAGTCGAACGATTCGTGAGGCGCTGGCTGGGCGGGTGACTGAACGACCGACTCGGGAGTCTACGGAGTGGATATAGCGGATTAGCCGGATGGACGACCTCTTTGAGCATCCGGCGACGTTGTTTCCCTGTTGCCGCAGACGTGCGAAACAGCGGAGTTTTGGTGCGTCGGGAGAGCGTTCCCGCAGGGGAGTAGAAACTGTCTCTCATTAGGCGAGAGACGAACAACGATCAAAAACGAAACTGCGATTGCTTCCTGCTTGCTCTTTCCTTCACGAACGTAAACTGGCACATCCTTGATATCCCAGACCAACCCCACCCCTTCCATTAGCCTCAGGCAGTAGTAGGTCATGTCGATTTCCCACCAGTAAAAACCTTGACGGGTGGAGGCGGGATAGTAGTGGTGGTTGTTGTGCCAGCCTTCTCCCATGGTAATCAGCGCAAGGAAGAAATTATTGCGGCTGGTGTCGCCTGTTTCATACCGCTGCGAGCCATAGACATGTGAGAGCGAGTTGATCGTGCAGGTGCCGTGAATCAGCACAACCGTCGATACGAAGAATCCCCAGATCAACATCTGGGGACCATTTGTGCCGAGACCTGGTGCATAGGCTTCGAGCAACATTCCCAGTCCGAACATCCCGAATCCGGCGAGGGTGGGACGAGGATGTCAAAACGGTCCAGGAAGCGAAGCTCCGGAAACTTCGCGAAATCTGCAATGTTCTTCAAGCGGGGCGCAAAGTGTGTTTGCGACGTGAACCAGCCCATGTGCGACCAAAGAAACCCGCCATGGCGAGGGGAGTGCACATCCTCTGGCGTGTCCGATGCAATGTGATGATGGCGATGGTGTCCCGCCCACCAGAGCGGACCGCGTTGCGCGCAAGAGCCGCCCAACACAGCAAAAGCAAACTGGCAGGCCCGGGATGTCTTAAAAGTCCGGTGCGAGAAGTAACGGTGGTACCAGCCTGTGATGGCGAACATCCGAACAAAATAAAAGGCCGTCGCGACAGCGACTGCTGTCCAGCTCCATCCCACCCAGATGATTCCAAGACACATGACATGCACAGCGATGAGGGGGATGCAACGAATCCAGTCCATCTTTGGAGGTCCTTCGACCTTCATTTTTTCAAGCCCGGCCCAGGAGTCGAACCAGCGGAGTACTGTGAGTTTGAGGTCCTGGGCTCTAGTTGTCTTCATGACGGTGACGTCGGACATTCGCTTACCTCCAGGTCAGGGGGCGGCACTTTACTGGGCTTGGTGCAAGGCACCGGTGCCTTGGTAAGGCTGAGTGATGATCGCGGCGCTTGGAATATGATGCGTAAGGCAGGCCGCAGATACTGGATCGCAAAGACAACGCTTCGGCAACCCAGCCGTGTAATGAGCGGTCATTATACACATAACCGCTTGAAAAGTGAAACAGGGCTTTGGCTACGGTTGGATTGTCCTTTCATACTACCTGAAGTGGAGGGGCTGTCTACTCTTTACCCGACTCTATCTCCACAAATGCCCACCGATGTGGCGCCAGTGCCAATGCGAATTGACACTCTCTCCCCCTCGTCTCTAGAATGCCGAAATGCTGAATGATCGCTTCCTCAAAGCCTGTCGGCGTGAGCCGGTCGACTGCACACCGGTCTGGTTCATGCGCCAGGCAGGCCGCTATATGGCTGAATATCGTGCCCTCCGAGCGAAACACTCGATCCTGGAATTGTGCAAGACACCCGAGTTGGCGGCGCAGGTCACGCTCCAGCCGATCGATCGCTTTCCGCTCGATGCGGCCATCATTTTTGCCGACATTCTGTTGCCCCTTGAACCGATGGGTCTCAGTTTGGAGTTTGCTGAAGGCGAGGGGCCGGTGATCCATAACCCGGTGCGTGGCCAGGCGGATGTCGATCGGCTGAAAGTGATCGGTGGGGACGAACTCGAGTATGTCGCCGAAGCCATCCGGCAGGCTCGACATGCCCTGAACTGGCCGGGTGCCGCTGATCGGATTTGCCGGCGCGCCCTTCACTCTCGCGAGTTATGCAATCGAGGGCGGAGGTTCGCGCAATTATCTCCTTACCAAACAGTTGATGTATTGCGAGCCGAAAGCCTGGCATCAGCTCATGGACAAGTTTGCGAGGGTCATCACCGGCTATCTCCGTCGGCAGATCAAGGCCGGTGCGCAGGCGATTCAGTTGTTCGATAGTTGGGTGGGCTGTCTCTCGGTCGGCGATTATGCCGAATATGTCCTGCCGCACGTCCAATTGATTTTTGAGGGATTGAAGCGAGAAGGCGTTCCGATGATTCATTTTGGCACG
Source organism: uncultured Chloroflexia bacterium (assembly GCA_963731865.1). Lineage (GTDB taxonomy): Bacteria > Chloroflexota > Limnocylindria > Limnocylindrales > CSP1-4 > SPCO01. The sequence goes on from CAVSXG010000001.1 coordinate 15,740, forward strand.
GGCACCTCTGCGATGCTTCGCCAGATGCGGGAAGCGGGCGGGGACGTGATCGGGGTCGACTGGCGCATCCATCTCGATGAGGCGTGGGCGACTGCTCGGGACACGATGTGGCGGTCCAGGGGAATCTCGATCCATTCACATTGTTCGCTCCTTTGCATGAAATCGAGCGGCGCGTGGCAGATATTCTGCGTCGGGCCGGCGGACGTCAGGGCCATATCTTCAATCTGGGTCACGGGATTTTGCCCACCACGCCAGTCGAACATGTGGCCGCGACAATCGAGATGGTCCACAAACTGAGCCAACGCCATGATGAAGCGTCTATCGCGCAGCGTATCTCGTCGAGAGACATTCGCTGAATCCGAGACGCTCCACACTTCACGAACGGCGAGGAACGATGCCAGGATCGCAACGTCCTACTGCTATTCTCCTCATGGCGATGGGGGGACCGGACAGTCTGGAGAATGTGGAACCCTTCCTCCTCGATGTGCGAGGTGGTCGTCCTACGCCGCCTGAACTGGTCGAAGAGATTCGAGAACGGTACCGGGCAACGGGCGGAAAGTCTCCGGCAGTCGGGATCACCCAGAATGTGGCGAAGAAGCTCGAGCAACGATTGCATGACGGCAGCGGTGAGCATTATCAGGTCTATGTCGGATTACGGCATTGGCATCCGTTCATTAAGGAGGCCTATGCCACGTTGCTCGGCGACGCTCCGGAGCAAATCATCGGTCTCTGTCTGGCCCCGCAACAGTCATCGCTGAGTACCGGGGCCTATAGGAAGAAAGTTGAAGAAGCACGGTCTGCGTTGGGGAGTACCTGCCCGGTGAGTTATGTCGGCAGTTGGCATCGGCATCCCGGCCTGATTGCGGCGATTGTCGAAAACATCCGCCAGGCATTGCTGCAGTTCCCTTCCGGGGTGCGGGCGACGGTGCCGATTCTCTTTACGGCCCACAGCCTTCCGGAGCGAATCCTGGCAGCGAAGGATCCCTATCCCGACGAGGTGAAAGGCACTGCGGAAGCCGTGACGGCGCTACTTGATGGTAGGCCCACCCGTTTTGCCTACCAAAGTCAGGGGCGATCGGGAGAACAATGGTTGGGGCCGACGGTGGAGTCGGTGGTGGAAGAGCTGGCGCGCGACGGACACCGGCAGGTGCTAGTCGCTCCGATCGGCTTTCTCTGCGACCATGTGGAAACGCTCTACGATATCGACATCGAATTGAAACAGTTCGCACGTAGTCGAGGCCTCCACCTCGAACGAATCGCGATGCTGAACGACTCGCCCGCTCTCATCGACACCCTGGTCTCTGTGCTCACGGCACACGAAACGTCACTCTGTCATACATCGTGAGCACCCTCCGCACTGTCGCCGTCATTGGCGGAGGGATCTCAGGTCTGTCAACTGCCTATGCCCTTCACGAACGAGCGGCGGCAGCCGGTATCCCAATCCGCTGTACGGTGGTCGATGCCGCTCCCGTCTGGGGAGGCAAGATCGTTACCCACCGGGTAGGCGATCTCGTAACAGAAGCAGGACCCGATTCCTTTCTGTCTCAGAAACCGGCCGGTCTCGACCTCTGTGACAAGCTGGGGCTGGCGGATCAACTCATCAACACCAACGAGACCAGCAAAAGGGCCTGTGTCTTCTCGCGTGGCCGTCTGCATGAACTTCCCGAAGGATTGGTCGTCATTGTTCCCAGTCAGTTGGGGCCCTTCCTCCGGAGCGGCCTGTTGAGTTGGACAGGGTTGGCGCGGATGGGGCTGGATCTGGTCATGCCGACGAAGCGGTCGCCCGGAGACGAGTCGCTGGCGGCTTTCTTCAGACGGCGTGTGGGTCGGCAGGCGTTCGAGCGGATGCTTGAGCCGTTAATGGCCGGCATTTATGCGGGAGATGCCGAGCAGATGAGTGTGCAGGCGACTTTCCCGAGATTTGTTGAGCTGGAGCAGCAACATGGAAGCGTGATCCGCGGGATGATGACGGCCCGAAAGGTCGGTTCCTCCATGCCGTCCGGCCGGAAGCGCACGATGTTTGTCAGCCTGAAGAATGGATTGTCGGATCTGGTCGCCGCCCTCGTCCGCCGATTGACGGACCAAGGCGTTGTGCTCAGGGGAGGTTGTGCCGTTGACGCACTGCGTGTGCGATCCCATCAGTCGGCTCGTTGGATGTATGATGTCATCCTTAATGATGGCTCGGCCTTATCGGTCGACAGTCTGGTGCTGGCGACCCCGGCCTATGTATCGGCGGAGCTGCTTCGTCCGCTCACCCCTATTGCAGGCGGGTTGCTGGAGATGATTCCGTATGCCTCTACGGCAACGATCGCGATGGCCTATCCGCGTGCGGCTGTCTGGCGCGGTTGAAGGATTTGGTTTTGTCGTCCCGCGCGCAGAAGGACGGGATCTCATTGCCGCAACTTGGACCTCGCTCAAGTGGCCACATCGTGCTCCTCCGGATCAACTGTTAGTGCGTTGTTACGTCGGCGGGGTTGGACGAGAAGCGATTCTCCAGTTGGACGATCGAGGCATTGGTGGCGCGGGTCAGAGACGGAATTGTCCACGATATGCGGGGTGACGGCTGAGCCGGGGTTTGTGGAAGTGAATCGCTGGATGCATGCCATGCCGCAATATACGCTGGGCCATCTTGATCGGCTGAACCAGATCGAGGGGGCACTCAGTCGATATGGAGGATTGGTCCTCACCGGGGCCGGTTATCGAGGCGTCGGGATTCCGGATTGTATCCGTGACGGGGCGGTTGCGGCCGAACGGGTCGTGCGGTATCTGTCCGGAGAACGAACATAGGGAGAATAAGAGATGACGATGGATGCCCGTATACAGATTGCCAATGTGACTGGACCGTTCCGAGAGCCTCGCGAACAGGTATTTTCGTACGACTATTCGATCCACCGGCCGTCTTGGCTGACCGCTCAAGCCGTGCGCGTGATGGTCGCGATTCCAGAGGAGTTGGATGTGCTCCGTAGCAAGATCTTCGGGGCGGTGGCGGGGACGCCAGGGCAGCAACTCATGATTTCGAAGTTCTTGTCGCGCAAGATCGCGGATGAAAAAATTCGCATTGCCGATACCGATGGCATGTTAGTCGAGCGCCGCGATACTCTCGTGGCTCCCTTCACCGGGTCCCTGGCTCATTTGTTCGCCGACTGGATGCCTGGGCGGTCGAGCACCAGGACACATTGCGGGCAGAAATCAAAACGCGCGTTGAACTGTAGTCGGACCGTAGCTTCTGCGGGAGGGTGGCAGGCGGCTGAAAAAGTCCGCCAGCGGCGTTCTCGCCTCGAAAGCATCCTCAACGTAAGCCCAGAGGCTACGCCTCCGGTGCTTTCATCGCCTGCGGCCTTGCTGCACGGCCTTTTTGAGCCTCCTGCGGGAATATCCTTCCGTAGTGTCACATGACGAACTTTCGATATTCTGGGATACACGCATAATTTTCAGTACCCTCTAGAACACTTTTCGAAAGTGCTTCGAATGCACGCCCGATTCGTCGGCAAATCCGAGCGAAGCACTGTCGGGGTTGATCGTATTGTTGAGGTCGATTCGATAATGGCCGCGGATCGCTTCCATCGCGACTTCAAAGGGAACGGCTGACGGGATAGAGGCCGCCGGGCGCATGCGCGCCGCGAGTCAGCGTGCGGATCACGTCGGCTTGCTGCGTATTTCTTATCCGATGTAATATAAATATCGGCGACCGCATGGTCGCCGAGCTTGTGGCCTGGCGTTGTGGCGGGTACGAGATCGGTCAAGGTATTCGCCAAGCCGTTCTTTCTTGAGCCGCTTCAAAAGTCCGGCAATCTGGCTGTCGGTCGCTTGTTGCGGGACGACGAGACTGATGGCATTCATGTCCGGGACGGTCACGTGGACTTTGAACAGCACCGGGCGCGGCTTCGGGATCTTCGACGATCGGTCCGGAAGGTCCTTCCGTTCCCGTCGCTTGTTTATTTTTTGAACTCGGCACGATGAGGGCGACGAAAAGCCAGAGTCCAAAGAGCACACCGAACACCACCACGAGCGGGTGGACTCCTGCTCGCTTGCCTTCTTCGTACGGGATCTGGTCGTCAGCCACGATGGTGTTCCTCGGTGAGGGGGCGCAGGTACTTTGTCGTTTGGCCTCGTCCCACAGTTGATTCATTTCTGCAAACGAAAGATCTCCAATGGTACGACCTGAGGCGTTTGCCTGGCCTTCGATAAAATGAAACCGGTCGACGAATCGGTTAGCGGCTTGGCGGAGAGCGTCTTCCGGGTTCACTTTGATGAATCGAGACGAGATTGACGAGAGAAAATAGCACATCGCCGAACTCCGCTGACGATCTGTGCTTGCCTTGGCTGTCGAGGCCGCGCGGTCGGGTTCTGCCTCGGTAGATCCGGGGGCCCGAATCGCGACCGAAGTTCCCTGATTTCTTCTTCGATTTTGCCGAGGACCTGATCGAAGCCTGTCGCGTCGTGGGTCCAGTCGAAGCCGACTCGCGACGCACGTGCTTGAATCTGGTAGGCGCGCAGGAGAGCTGGCAGTGTCTGCGGAACTCCGTCCAGCACCGAGTCCTGCCGGCCGCAAGCTGCCGTTCCGTCCGCTTGATGTCTTCCCATCGGCCACCACTTGGTCGGCATTCGTGGGTGTCGAGTCAGATGTCCCGTTTCCGAATACGTGCGGGTGCCGTCGGACCAGTTTGTCGGCAAGGGCATCGAGCACGTCCTCGATGGAAAAGTGTCCGGCCTCGCTAGCGATCTGGCTGTGAAAGAGAACTTGTAAGAGCACATCGCCCAGCTCATCATCGATCCGATCGAAATGTCCCACCGGCCACCCCAGCTGCCGGCGGTGATGAGATCCCAGCCCGGCGTCTCCCACTGGATCGCGATCTCCTGGCCAAGCTTCTCACTGAGCCGCTTGACGGCCTCCTCCGCGGTGGCGTTGTCAAATCCTTCGTAGGTGCCATCAGGGTTCAGGAACGAGAACGGCTTGTAGTTGGGGTCCGTCGAGACCCGAATCTTGCCGGTCGACATGACCATCCCGAGCAGCGAGTTCGGATCGACCGAAGCCGCCGCGTCGGACGCCTCGGCGGAGGCTTCGACCGGTGGCGCGGCCGAGACGTCGGCGGGCGCCGACGATGCGCCGCCGCCGCTCGAACACGCGGCGAGGACGACGCCCAGTCCGGCGACGAGCGCCAGGAATCGCGGTGTCTTGTGCATCGAATCTCCTCCTGTTTCGAAGATCGCACTATCGCACAAGGCCCGTCTCGCGCGGGGCGGCTCCAGCCACAGCCGCCAGAGGGACCTCAGACTGCCGCGCGTCGTCCCATGAGCAGTCGGTACAACGCGACGACGACAACGCCACCGATCACCGCAACCACGATGCTCTCAACGTTGATGCCGGTCACGTCGGCAACGCCAAGGACAGTGCCTGCCAGCCAGCCTCCGACGACCGCACCGACGATGCCCAGGATGATGGTCGCGATGACCCCTTGCCCGCCGCCCATGATCATGTTCGTGAGGAAGCCGGCGATGGCACCCAGAACGATCCACGCGATGATGCCCATGGCACCCTCCTTGCGAATGAGCGCCGTGTGGAAAGCCCACGACGTCCCAGCGCCCACTTTCGCCAAGTCTGATGGTACGCCGCTCGTGCCGGTACCCTTGATGCCATGCGGGCAGTCGGTGTACGAGATCCCGCCGGGCCATGACGCCTGGGTCGTGGGCGACGAGCCGTTCATCACGGTCGACTGGACCAGCGCGCGAGTGTGGGCGGTGACCCCCGAGATCCTGGGCGAAGGCGAGATCGTCACCGTGCTGCTCACGGACATCGTCGGCTCGACCGCAATCGTGCGCGAGATCGGCGACGAGGCGTGGCGCCAGCGGCAGACGGTCCACCACCTGAAGATGCGCGACCACCTCAACGTCTTCCGTGGCCGCGAGATCAAGACGACGGGCGACGGACTGCTGGCCGTGTTCGACCGCCCGGCCAAGGCCGTTCGTTGCGCCGGGGCCATGGCCGCGACCTCGCGGGGCATGGACCTGCCCATCCGGGCCGGCGTGCACACGGGTGAGGTCGAATTCATCGGCGACGACGCCCGCGGGCTGGCGATCCACACTGCGGCGCGGGTGATGTCGCTCGGAGACGCGGACGACGTCATGGTGTCGTCGACGACCCGCGAGCTCCTGGAGGGCTCCGGCATCGAGCTCGAGGACGCCGGCGAACACGAGCTCAAGGGGCTGCCGGGCGTGCGGAGGATCTTCCGGCTCGAGCGCTGAAAGGTCGCCCCAGGACAGGCTCGAATGCATCGCGGCGCCCGGCCCGAAGGTTGCGGACGCCGCGAACGCGTTGTTGCGAGGCAGTCAGCACGATCGCCGCTGCCGAGCGGTCATCAATCCAACGCGGACACCTGGGGCTACCGGCTGTACGACGATGCCGCAATCGAGCGCATCCGAGCGATGCGGCGACTGATCGAAAACGGCTGGTCGACCAGTCAGGCAGCGCTTCACCTCGAGGACGATGCGTCTTCCCCGGTTGGAGCGCCGCCGCCCGCGGCACCGCTCCAACGTACCGCCGCGCGCTTGGAATATCGCGATCTGGCTGACAGCTTCGTTTCCGCTGCCGCGAGACTCGACGCTGAAACGATCGAGTCGCTGCTTGACGAACTCTTCGCCGCAGGCTCATTCGAACATGTCGTCGATGACCGTTTGATGCCGACGCTTCACGCCCTCGGCGACGCCTGGGAGGCCGGCCATGTCTCGATCGCGGGCGAGCACGCAGCAAGCTACGCGGTCCTCCGCCGCCTATCGGCGGCATACGGAGCCGCGGGACGTGGTGTCAGGAGCGAGGGCCCGGTGCTGGTCGGTCTGCCACCGGGGAGCCGACACGAGATTGCGGCACTTGCGTTCGCCACCGCCTTGCGGCGCCTGGGCATCGGTTCGGTCTACCTGGGCGCCGACGTACCGCTAACGGACTGGATTGACGCCGCGCGGCGATCCGGAGCGCGAGCCATCGTCATTGGCGTCCCGACTCCGGGTGACCTCGAACCGGCTCAAGGGATCGCGGTGGCTGCGATCGAACTGGACAAGCTTGTTGTCGCGGTCGGCGGGCCGGGAACGGCGGAAGCGAGTCTGCCGCCGTCAGTCATCCGATTGCCCAACGGCATCGCATCCGCGGCCACGGCCCTCGAGAAGGCGCTGGCGACACGGGGTCGCCAGCGCGGATGACTCCAGCCGCCAGCAACCGACACCAGCCGGGCGCCGCACCCCAGGGCATGACGTCAGCCGCCTGAAACCGCCGTTGGGCTTGTGGCATCGACGGCCGTGCCGCCCATACGCCGTGCGCTGTCCGAGGGTATCGACAGGGCAGCATCCAACCTTGCGAGCATCGGCTTGGCTCCGAGCCTGGTCAGGATCGCACCGGCCCCGTCGGCGGCGGCGCGGACCTCCGGTTCACCTGGATCCAGGACGGTGACCATGTCGATGGCGCAGAGCGCCTCATCCCACACGAGCCCGAGGCCCTGCCATGCCCGAAGCGCCTCGCGGTACGACGCAAGCGCATCCGCGGGGCGGCGTTCGAGCGCCGCGATGCCCGCGCGGATGGTGAGGATGTCGGCGCTCAGGGCAGCTCCGCGCGAACGATCGGCGATCAAACGATCGAGGAAGCCGCGAGCCGCCACCGCATCACCATCCCAGATCGCCGCCCGTGCCCCAACCGGCAGGACCATCGGCCCGAAGTACGAGGTCGTATCCACCGCGTCGCTCGCCGCCGTCTGCGCTTCACCCATGCGACCCTCGGCGAACGCAGCCCACGCCATCGCCTGTTGTCGATACGAGACGAATTGCAAGTCGGATAGGCCGACGAGCATGGACTCCGCGGACGCGATCCTCGCGCTTGCGTCCAGACCGCGGAGCACGTCAAACATCGCCAGGTCGGTCGTGATCTCGATCCGGGATCCGATGGACTCATTCTCCGCGTCGATCCATTCCTCCAGCAGGTGGATGGCCCAGTCCCACTCGCCCAAGCGGAAGGCACACTGTGCGCTGTTGCCCACCATCTGCATGCTGAGATAGCGCGAGCCGACCCGCTCCGCGAGGGCCTGACCGGCGCGCGCGCTCTCGAGACCGCCACGTGGGTCATCCCATTGCGCAAAGAACGTATGCAGCGTCCGCCAGCGAGTCTCAGCATCAAGGAGCCCGTGCGCCTGGGCAAGCTCGCCCGCCCCGCGTAACAGGAACATCCCCTCGATCGACCGACCGAGCACGATCAGCGCCGAGCCTTTCCCATGAAGGCTCCGGACAACGACCTCCGGTATGTCCAGGCGCTCGCCGACGATGATCGCCCGCTCCGCCCAGGCAAGGCTCGGTTCAGCTTCGTTCCTGCCGCTGTACGCAGCCGCGAACGCGACCATCAGGCGCGCGCCGGCCTCCGTATCCTCCAGGTCGGAAAATTCCGACCAGGCTCGCTCGAGCGTCGCGATCGCCTCATCGGGTCGCGCCTGCCCGCTCTTCCAGCCCGCGAGGTACGAGATCGCGGTCGCCTCAGCGGATCGATCCCCGACCGTCCGGTAGAGCGCGATGGCACGAGTAATCGACTCGATCGCCTCGTCGTACCGGACGACGGTCTGCAGCGCCTTCGCCAGCCGCTCCTGAAGGTCGGCGGCCTCTGCCTGGTCGCTGGTCACCTCGAGCGCCTGCCGGTAGTACCCGATCGCCTGGACCCAGGCGCCCAGGGCCACGGCCCGCTCGGCGGCACCCTTGAGCGCGAGGCGAGCCTGACCCGAGAGCGCGTTTGCCTCGGCGCCTTCGTGTGCGTTCTTGTACGCCGCGACGTAGTGACCGGCCAGGGCACCCGCCAGCTCGTCCGACCCGACCGACTCGAAATATCGGGCCGCGGCCAGGTGGCGTACCTTCCGGTCCGCACGGGCGAGCGTGTTGTACGCCACCTCGCGGATCAACGACTGGACAAACGCGTACTGGCCGCGCTCGGGAGATCGTGGGTCCGCCTCGATCGTGAGGAGCTCGCGGCGCAACAACGCGCGAAGACGCGGCTCGAGTTCCGCCTCGGTCGTTCCGGCGACGGCGGCCACAGCCGCCAGGGTGAAGCTCCGCCCGAGCACGGCCGCGTCCGAGACCAACGCCCGATCACGGGCATCCAACCCGTCGAGCCGTGAGGCGACGAGCGCGGTCAAGGTCTCGGGAACGGCAAGCATCATGAGGTCGCCCGAGGGGCGGTACACGCCGTCCTGCAGCACGATCCGGTTCTCCGCGAGCAGCACTCTCACGATCTCGACCGCGTAGAGCGGGATCCCGTCGGCGCGTTCGACGATCGCGACGACCGTGGCGTCCGGCAGCCCGGGCACGAGCCCGACCAGGAGTTGATGCATCTCGAGGTCGGTCAACGGCTCCAGGACCATGGAGCTGAAGCTGCGCTGCCCGACGCCCCAGGTCGGTCGACGATCCTGGAGCTCCGGCCGAGCCAACGTCAGCACGTAGATCGGGACCCCGCGGGTCCATTCCAGCAGGTGTTCGATGAAATCGAGCAATCCGCTGTCGGCGAAGTGCAGGTCTTCGAAGACCATGACGACCGGAAGTGAGGTCGCCAGCCGCTCGAAGAAGGTCCGCCAGGCGCCGAACAGCTGTTGGGAGTCCGCGCCGGACTCGATGCCAAGGAGAGCGAGGAGGGCCGGCTCGATCCACCGTCGTTCGTCCGGATCAGTGACGTGCTGGGCAACCATTTCGGCCACCTTCGAGCGCGTCGTTGCCTCGTCATCCGTTTCGCGCAGGCCGGCTCGGCCGCGGACCATCTCCCCAAGTGCCCAGAACGCAATCCCGTCGCCATAGGCGGGAGAGCGACCGGTGTGCCACCACACGTTGTCGACCATGCCGTCCGCGTAGATGAGGAACTCGCGCGCCAGCCGGCTCTTGCCGATCCCCGCCGGTCCCATGATCGAGACCAACCGGGTCCGCTTCTCACGCGCCGTGGCATGGAACAGGTCCTTGAGCAGTTGCAGCTCGTCCTGTCGCCCGACGAATGGCGCCTCCAGCGCCTCGACCCGGTTCCGACCGCCCCGCTCCGCAACGACGCGGATCGCACGCCAGGCGGGAACCGGAGCGACCTTGCCCTTGAGCACCTGCTCGCCGGCCTCCTCGAAGGCAATCGCCTTGGAGGCTGCGCGGTGGGTCGCCTCCCCTACCAGGACGCTACCGGGAGGCGCCGCCGACTGCAGACGAGCCGCAGTGTTGACGAGATCGCCCGCGATCATGCCCTGGTTGACGGCCCCGATCGTGACCGCGGCTTCGCCGGTTAGCACGCCAGCTCGAGCCTCGATGCCTGAGCCGACCGTGGGAATCGCAGCGACGAGATCGAGCGCCGCTCGAACGGCGCGCTCCGCGTCGTCTTCGTGGGCGACGGGTGCGCCCCAGACCGCCATGACGGCATCGCCGATGAACTTCTCCACCGTCCCGCCGTACCTGCTGATGATGTCGGTCGCGAGCTCGAAGTAGCGGGTCAGCGTCTCGCGCACGTCCTCGGCATCTCGGCCCTCAGCGAACGTCGTGAACCCCACGAGGTCGACGAAGAGCACCGAGACGAGGCGCCGTTCGGCGACGGGCACGGCGTGCGGGGCAGCCTCATCATCGTGCGCAGGCGCCGCCGGAGGCTGGGTCGCCGAAACGGCCACGCCGGCCAGTGAGGTCGCGCACTCGCCGCAGAACTTGGCGCCTGGCGTATTCGGCGTGCCGCAATTCGGGCAGATGACCGCGAGCGGGCTCGCACACTCGCTACAGAACTTGCGTCCCGGCTCGTTCAGGGTGCCGCAGTTGGGGCAGATCACTCGTGGACGTTACCAGTCAATGTATGTGGCCGAGCGCGAAAACAGAGTCCCGTTGGTGATGCAACTCGAATGCATCACCGGTCGTTGAACGGATCGCCTACCAACGCCTCTCATACTCGTCAGATAGGTCGAACAAATGACCCTTGCTCCGAGGTAGCACGGTGCAGGCTGACCTGGTCCGACGAGCACAGCGAGGTGACGAGGAGGCGTTCGCCGCCCTCGTTCCCGCGGCCGTCGACCGGCTGCTCGCCGTCGCGTACCGGATCCTCCGCGATCCTGGGCTGGCGGAGGATGCGACCCAGCAGGCGCTGCTCATCGCCTGGCGAAAACTCCCGACCCTCCGCGAACCCGACCGCTTCGATGCCTGGACATATCGCCTCGTCGTCAACGCGTGTTACGCAGAAGCGGGGCGTCGCCGCGTCCACCTCACGCCGCTGAGGCTCCTTGGCGACGACGCCGCGGTCGTCGACAGCTCACCGCAGACGCACGACCGCGATCGTCTCGATCGAGGCTTCCAGAAGCTCTCGATCGCTCATCGAACCGTCGTCGTTCTCCACCTGCATGTCGGCCTGCCATTCGAGGAAATCGCGGAGCTGCTGGACGTTCCCATTGGCACCGCCCGCTCGCGCCTGCATTACGCGCTTCGCGCGCTCCGTGCCGCCATCGAGGCGGACGACGCTGCAACCTTGACCCGAGGAACCGCATGAACGACGAGCCCCGAACCGATCGCGTCATCCGCGACTGGCTGGCGAGCAGCGACCACCCGCGCTCCGCCGAGTTCGTCGTGGACGGCATCCTCGAATCGATCCCGCGGACCTCGCAGGATTCGGCCTCGACGTCGGGCAACGCCCTCCGTCGAATCGCCAACCTCGGACTCGCGGCGGCCGTAGTCGTTGTGGCGGTCGCCGGCCTGGTGCTCCTCCGCCCTGGCCAGCCGTCCGTTGGGCCGAGCGCCCCAACACCCACGCCTACGCCGTCGACGTCCCCGTCGCCCAGCCGTGCGGCACCCACGTTCCCGCCCGGGGTGACGGCCATCGACATGGGCGCCGAGACGTGGGCGCTCGCCGTCGATGACCAATCGGTGTGGGTCCAGATCGGTGATGTCGGCATGGGCCGGATCGACAAGGCCACCAACCGTGACACGGGCGTCCGCGTGAATGAAATCACCCAGATGCAGTTTGAGGGTACGAACCTCTGGGCCTTCGATGAGGGGACCGGAATCGTGCGGCTCAACCCGCTGAGCGGCATGATCCTCGAAACGATCCCTGGAATCAGTGGCTTCTACATCGTCGTCGACGGCACGAGCGCCTGGGTGAGCGATGTCGGCCACACCGTGGATCGCGTCGACCTCGAGACCGGCGAGGTGGTCGCGTCAATCGATGTGCCGAACGGCCCAAAGGAGATGGTGGTCTTCGACGGGTCGGTCTGGGTGACGTGCGACGCCGGCGGCGTCGTCGCGCGGATCGATATCGCGACCAACACGGTCGTCGCCGAGATTCCCGCCGGTAACCGCCCGGGCAACCTCGCTGCGGGTGAACGCTCCGTGTGGGTCTGGAACCACCAGCAAGAACTTCTCCGGGTGGATCTCGAGACAAACGAGGTCGTCGCCACGATCGAGGGCGTCTCGGAAACCCTCGGGGCCGGGGTCGCCGTCGGCGGTGGGTCGGTCTGGGTTGCCGTGCCGAATGGGATCGGACGGATCGATCCGGCCACGAACGAGATTGTCGAGGTCATTCCGATCGGGCCCGGCGGGTATGTCGACTTCGGCTGGTTCGACGGCGAGCTCTGGGTCTCGAGCACCCACCGAAATCTCGTCTACCGGATCGATCCGAGCCCCTGACCGGATCGCCAAACCCATATCAGGGCGAAAAAGGAGGTACCCAGTGCCTGGTTCAGCGTGCCCAGGTCCCGGCCGGACCACCGTCGTCGCCGTGTCCATGGCAACGATCTGCATCATCGCCGCGGCGTGTGCCGGGACCGATATCGGCCCGTCTTCGTCCACGGCTTCGGCAGGACCGTCCAGCTCGCCTGGCGTCATCGACCCGTCCCCCACCGAAGCCGGCCCCCCGTTCACGCAGATCGCAATACCAGATCTCGGCGGTGGACTGCTCGGCGCCGCGGGAATGCTGTGGGACGCCACGGATTCGGGCGCGGTGCGGGTGGACCCGGCTGTCGGAACCGTTTCTGACCTCATTCCCGGCGTCACGAACCTGGCGTTCGACGGCAAGCGACTTTGGGCGGGCGGCGAAAAGTTGCTGCTCGAGCTCGATCCCAGGACCGGCGAGGTGCTGCAGCGCTTTGCGCTCGACTACAACGCCGCTTATCTCGCCGCATCGCCCGATGCTATCTGGGCCACGGACACGTTCACGGGGATGGTCCGACGGCTCGATCCAGATGATGGCCACGTCGTGGCGACGATCAAGGTTCCGAAACAGGCCGAAGGGCACCCGGCTGGGCGAAGGGGCGCTGTGGGTCGCCTGTGATGGAGCGGCGACCGTCGTCCGCATCAACACCTCGACCAACGAGGTCGAGGCGCAGATTGCGGTCGGAGATGGTCCGCACACCGTCGCCACCGGCGACGGAGCGGTGTGGGTCACCAATCGGCATAGCTCGACACTGTCGAAGATCGACCCTTCGACGAACCAGGTGGTCGCCACGATCGAGGACGTCGCGACATCACCAAACGTTGGCGTCGATGTCGGGCCGCAGTCCGTGTACGTGGGATACCGCGGCGGTCTGGCGGTGATCGACCCCGACCTCGCCGAGATCACCAAGCGGATCGATGTCGCGGGGATCAGCTTCTACGACCTCCGGGTCGTGGGTGACGTGCTCTGGGCCTCGAACGGCTCACGCGCCAACCTCTACGGCTTCGATCTCCAGGTGCTCTCTAAGTGAGGAGGACGCCCTTGGAACCTGCCGTCCATCGACATGCCCGAAATCGAGCGAGGTAGGAGGAACACCGATGACACGCACACTCGACAATCCCAGGCATTTCGTCACCGTTTTGGCTGTGCTGGCGCTGCTCCTGTCACTGCCAACGGCCACCCTGGCAACCTATCCCGGATCGGTTCATGGCCGGCTTGCCATCGGCTCGCTCGTCGATGGAAACTTCGATATCTACACGGTCCTGCCGAACGGACAAGGCCTGCTCCGCCTCACGGACGATCCGCTCTTCGACGCGTGTCCCGCCTGGTCGGCCGACGGGAAACGGCTCGCGTTCTGCCACGGAGTCCAGGCGCAAACCGGGATCATCGATGTCTGGACGATGAAGGCGAACGGGACGGACAAGGTCCAGGTCACGAACCTGGGCGGACGGTCCTTCTTTCCGGACTTCTCACCCGACGGATCGAAGATCGTCTTCAACTCGAGGCCCGCGGGCGCCACGAACTTCGACCTGTTCGTCATCAACCCGGACGGCACGGGGCTCGTCCAGCTGACCATAGGTCCCGCCAACGAATTCAACCCGGCCTGGTCCCCCGATGGCGAGCGGATCGTCTTCAACTCCGACGCAACCGGCATCGGTCAGGTCTGGGTGATGGACGCCAATGGCGCCAACGCGACGCAGCTCACGTTCGACGACGCGTGGAAGGACCAGGTCCCGGACTGGAGCCCCGATGGGTCCCAGATCGCCTACCACGCGGGCGACCCCGGTGACATCCTCGTGATGAACGCCGACGGCAGCAATCAGCACACGGTTGTCGGCGGGCCGGCCGACGATTTCGGCGCCGCCTGGTCGCCTGACGGCGAGCAGATCGCCTTCATCCGCTTCAACGACCGGACCGTGTATGTGGTGAATGCCGACGGAAGCGGCGAGCACGCCGTGCGGCCGTTCGGCCTGCAGGCGGTCCCGGCCTGGCAGCCACGGGGCGACCGACTGCCCTGAGTCTCGCGAGATCGATACAGAGGGAGCCGGCATCTGTCGGCTCCCTCTGAGGCTTGCGTCAGGGGTCCAGAATGCCCGCAACACCGGCCGAGAAGACGCCGTAATCATCGGCGAGGCGCGGCTGGTGCCGGGGGCGGAGGGATCAAATCCGCATGACCGCTCGGCGGGCACGAGCCGCTCGTGGCGTTCCGACGCCGGATGACACCGCGCGCGCGCTCCAGCAACGGGTGGACGAGCTCGAGGCAAGGGCGGCTGTCGTCAACGAGGTCAGCGAGGCCCTCGGGAAGCAACTGGACTTCGCGGCGATCACGGAGCTCGTGGGCGAGCGGATCCATTCGATTTTTCCCGGGATCGACATGTTCGTGGCGCTATACGAGCCCGAAGCCGGATTGATCAGCTTCCCGTACGAAATCGCTGACGACCGTCGCTACCACAGTGACCCCATCCCATTCGGTGAGGGCCTGACCTCGGAGGTCATCCGAACCAGGAGGCCGCTCCTCCTGCGGACGATGGAGGAGGCAACCAACCACGGCGCGGTCTGGGTCGGCCCCATTTCGGCATCGTGGGTCGGCGTTCCGATCATCAGCGGCGAGCGGGTCCTCGGCGTGATCGCCCTGGAGAGCCTGGAGCCATATGCGTTCGGCGACGACGACGAGCGCCTTCTCTCGACACTCGCCGCCAGTACCAGCGCCGCGCTCGACAACGCACGGCTATTCGACGAGACGAAACGGTTGCTTGCGGAGGCTGACGAGCGTGCCGCAGAGCTCAGCGTGGTCAGCAGCGTCCAGCAGGGTCTCGCCGCGAAGCTCGAAACCCAGGCGATGTACGACCTGGTCGGCGACAGGCTCCGGGACGTGTTCGACGCACAGGTGGTCGACATCGGGATCTTCGACCACGACGAGGGACTCTTCCACTTCCCGTACACGATCGAGCGCGGCGTCCGCTTCCCGGACGAGGGGCTCCCGCTGATCGGCTTCCGGCGGCATGTCATGGAGACGAAGCAATCGCTCCTGATCAACGAACATGCGAGCGAGCAGGCGGTCGCCTATGGCCAGCCGGCGGTCCTCCAGGGCGAGCCAACGAAGTCGTCGCTCTTCGCGCCCCTCGTCGTGTCCGGCGAGGCGACCGGCGTGATCTCCCTGCAGAACCTCGACCGCGAGTTCGCCTTCAACGACGCGGACGTGCGCCTCCTGACGACCCTCGCCGCAAGCCTGAGCGTCGCCCTGGAGAACGTCCGCCTCTTCGACGAGACGAAGCGGCTCCTCGCGGAGACGGAGCAGCGGAACGCCGAACTAGCGGTGGTCAACGAAATCGGCAGCGCACTCGGGAATCAGCTCGAGTTCAACGCGATCATCGATGCCGTCGGGGATCGAGTCGGCCAGATCCTGGGGTCGGGCGAGATCTCGATCGCGATGCTTGATCCCGAGACGAACCTGATCACCTTCCCGTACTGGATCGACGATGGCATCCGGGACCGGACCATCGCGCCGATGCCGCTCGGAAAGGGATTGAACCCGCATGTGATCCAGACTGGGCAATCGCTGCGGCTGGGCAGGGCCGAGGAGGCCGAGGCGCTCGGCGCCCGGTTCATCGGCGTCAGGACCGAATTGTGGCTGGGTGCCCCCATCCGGGCCGGCGACCGCGTCCTTGGGGTCATCTCTGTGTCTGACCGGGCACCCGATTCGTTCACCGAAGCGGACGAGCGATTGCTCACGACGGTTTCGGCGTCGATGGGCGTCGCGCTCGAGAACGCCCGCCTCTTCGACGAGACGAAGCGGCTGCTCGCGGAGACCGAGCAACGCAGCACCGAGCTCGCGGTCATCAACGAGATCGGCGCCGCGCTGGCCCAGCAACTCGATTTCGCGGCGATCATCGAGCTCATCGGCAATCGCCTGGCCACGATGTTCCGGTCGACCGACATGTACGTTGGGATGTACGACCGAATCACGAAGCATGATCACGTTTCCCTACGAGCTTGACCACGGCGAACGCGTCTACGGCGACCCCATCCAGCTCGGACAGGGGCTCTCGAGCCAGATCCTGAGATCCGGTCGCTCGATGCGGTTCGGCACGAGCGAGGACCAGATGGCGCATGGCGCCGTGCTCGGCACATACACCGGTCACGTGCGGGAGAGCACGAATGAATCGTGGCTGGGCGTTCCGATCAAATCGGGCGAAGAGACGATCGGCCTCGTCGTGTTCGGGGACGACAAGCCCAACTACTTCAGCGAGGCCGACGAGCGACTCGTGTCGACGATCGTCTCGAGCATGGGCGTGGCCCTCGAAAACGCGCGGTTGTTCGAGCAGACGAACACGCTCCTTGCCGAAACGAAGGAGCGCGCCGCCGAACTGGCAATCGTCAACAGCGTTCAGCTCGGACTGGGCGCGAACCTCGACATGCAGGCGATGTACGAACTCGTCGGCGACAAGATCGCCGAGATCTTCGACGCCCAGGTCGTGGACATCGGGCTCTACGACGTGGAGTCCGACATCGTCCGCTACCCCTACTCGATCGAGCGTGGCGTCCGCTTCCCGGATGAGCCACGACCAATCCGAGGGTTTGGCCGAATCGTCCTCGACACCCGCGCGCCGATCCTCGTCAACGACGTCCAGGCGTGGGAGGCGGAACGCGGGGAATCAGATTCCCGTCGTGCAGGGTGAGTCGTCTCGGTCGGTCCTGTTTGCCCCGCTTCTCGTGCGCGACACCGTGCTGGGCCGAATATCACTCCAGAATCTAGACCACGACGACGCTTTCAGCGACTCAGATCTTCGTCTGCTCACGACGCTCGCGGCGAGCCTCAGCGTGGCGCTCGAGAACGCCCGTCTGGTGGACGAGACCCGTCAGCGGGCCGCCGAGCTGGCGATCGTCAATGACGTTGGACAGGCGGCGGCCGGCGCAGCTGGACCTTGATCGCCCTGATCGCGCTGACCGGGGAGCAGCTCCGGACCACATTCCGGGCAGACATCGTGTATGTGGCCCTCCTGGACGCCGGCACCAACTTGATCAACTTCCCGTACCGGATCGAGCGCGGCAAGCCCGCCCCGCGCGAGCCATTGCCCCTTGGCGAAGGGCTGACCTCCCAGATTCTCCTCTCGCGCGAGCCGCTGCTGCTCAATCGCGCCGAGCAATTCGACACGATCGAGCGGCAGGGGGTCGGGACCTCTGCGCGGTCGTATCTCGGCGTGCCGATCCTCGTCGGCGACCAGGCGATCGGCGTGGTCAGCGTCCAGAGCATCGACGAGGCGGGCCGCTTCGGCGAGGCAGACACCCGGCTCCTTTCCACGATCGCCGCCAACGTGGGCACGGCCATCCGGAACGCCCAGCTCTATCGAGAGTCGCAGGGGCGCGCGCGCGAGATGGCGGCACTGGCCGAGATGGGTCGCGAGATCTCCGCGACGCTCGACCTGCAGGGACTGCTCCAGCGCATCGCCGAGCGCGCGCGGACGCTGCTCGAGGCAGGCAGCAGCGCGGTCTTCCTGCCGGAGCCGGACGGGCAATCGTTCCGGGCGATCGCGGCTGTCGGCGATATCGCCGATGAGATCCTGGCCGACCGCATCACCCTCGGCGAGGGCATCATCGGCAGCCTCGCGGTCGAGGGACGTGCCGAATTCATCAACGATGTGACCAACGACCCGCGAAGCGTCCCGATCCCCGGCGTCGCCGACGACGACGTCACCGAAGAGCGCCTGATGGTCGCCCCCCTGGTCGGCCGGCAGGGAGTCATCGGCATGATGGCGGTGTGGCGCTCCGGTACCGCGCCGTTCACGCCGGGTGAGCTGAACTTCCTGATCGGGCTGTCGCAGCAGGCCGCGATCGCCATCGACAACGCGCGCCTCTTTGCGGAGGCCAACGAGTCGCGCCGCGCGGCCGACGCGGCAAACCAGGCCAAGAGCGCGTTCCTGGCCGCCATGAGCCACGAGATCCGCACACCGATGAACGCGATCATCGGGATGAGCGGCCTCCTGATCGACACGCCGCTCGACAACGAGCAACGGGATTACGCGGAGACGATCCGGACCTCGGGCGACGCCCTGCTCACGATCATCAACGACATCCTCGACTTCTCGAAGATCGAGGCGGGTCACGTGGACCTCCTGGAGGAGCCGTTCGCGCTGGCCGGATGCCTGGAAGGCGCGCTGGACCTGATGGCGCCCTCGGTCGCCAGGAAGGGGTTGGAGCTCGTGTACTCGGTCGAGAGCGAGCTCCCGGCCGGCATCGTCGGCGACCTGGGCCGCCTCCGTCAGATCGTCCTCAACCTGCTCTCGAATGCCGTCAAGTTCACCGAGCGCGGCGAGGTCGTGGTGAGCGTGGCGGCTCAGCGGCTGGAAGGTGGCCGCCAAGGGATCGAAGGCGCCGTGGGAGATCCGGCTGGACGTCCGGGACACGGGGATCGGCATCCCGCGCCGATCGGATGGACCGACTGTTCCAGTCGTTCAGCCAGGCCGATGCCTCCATCTCGCGTCGGTTTGGCGGGACCGGCCTGGGCCTGGCCATCAGCCGCCGGCTGGCCGAGGCGATGGACGGCTCGCTGACCGCGGAGAGCGCCGGCGTTCCGGGCGAAGGCGCCACCTTCCACCTGGTGATCCAGGCTGACGAGGCGGCGCGGCGACGCGCTTGCCGGGCGTGGTCGAGCTCCCACCCGCCAGCATCGCCGACCGGTCCGTCCTCATCGTGGACGACAACGCGACCAACCGACGCATCCTGGCCAAGCAGCTCGAGCGATGGGGCATGACCTCACGCGAAACGGGCGTACCCGGCGACGCGCTGAAGTGGGTCCGGGCCGGCGAGCACTTCGACATCGCCTTGCTGGACATGGCCATGCCGGAGATGGACGGCCTGGCGCTGGCGGCGGCCATTCGAGCGGACCGCCCCGCCGACGGGCCCCGAATCGTGCTCATCTCCTCGATCGGCGTCCACGACCAGAAGCAGCCCGGCATCGACGCGTTCCTGACCAAGCCGGTCAAGCCGTCGGCACTGCACGACACGCTGGCGACCGTGCTCTCGGCCGACGGAGGCGCCGGTCGCTACGCCGCGAACGAGTACCGACGGGCGACGAGATCGATCCCGAGCTCGCCACCCGGCATCCGCTCCGGATCCTGCTCGCCGAGGACAACGCGGTGAACCAGAAGCTTGCCCTTCGACTGCTGGCGAGGATGGGCTACGCGGCCGACCTCGCGAACAACGGGGTGGAGGCGGTCGCTGCCGTCACGGGTGGTGGCTACGACGTCGTGCTGATGGACGTCCAGATGCCGGAGATGGATGGGTTGGAGGCGACGCGACGGCTCCGGGCCGGCCCATCTGCGACGCCCATCCGGATCGTGGCGATGACCGCGAACGCCATGGCCGAGGATCGGGAGGCATGTTTCGCGGCCGGCATGGACGACTACGTCAGCAAGCCGATCCGCGTCGGGGAGTTGACGGCCGCGCTGGTTCGCGCGTCGGAGGCCGGTTCGAAGGACGCAGGGCGAACGAAACAAGGCACCGAACAGCCGCAGAAACGGCAAGCGAGCGAAGGCCCGTGCCTGACGAGCTCGACGGCGGTCCTCGATCAGGCGACCCTCGAGTCGCTCATGGACAGCGTCGGCGGCGACGCCGAGTTCATGATCGAGCTGATCGACACCTACGTCGCGGACGCGCCCCGAGCAGCTCGAGGCGCTGAACGCCTCGCTTGCCGCCGGCGACGCCGACGGGCTCGTCCGGCCCGCCCATACCCTCAAGTCGTCGAGCGCCAGTCTCGGGGCGCTGGGGCTCGCCGAGCGATGCCGGCAGCTGGAGCTAGCCGCGAAAGCGGGCTCGCTCGATGGCGCGACGCGAGTCGATCGAAGGCATCGCCGCGGAGCTCGAACGCGTCGTGGCGGCCCTGGAGCAAACCAAGCGGTCATTCACGCCATGAGCGGCGGCCGGGTCCTGGTGGTCGAGGACTCCATCGTCAACCGCAAGCTGATCGAGCGCCTGCTCCGCGAAGCGGGCCACGTCGTCAGCGCCGTCGGCGACGGATTGGCCGCGCTCGAGGCGCTGGGTGGCGACGGTGAAGCGCTCGGCGGCCACGGCGAGCCGCCATTCGATGTCGTCCTGCTCGACCTCGTCATGCCGGGTCTGGACGGCTATGCCACCCTCGAACGGATGAAGGCCGACCCCCGGCTTGCGCACCTTCCCGTGATCGTCATCAGCGCCGTGGAGGAGCTCGACTCGGTCGTCCGTTGCATCGGGTTGGGCGCACTCGACTACCTTCCGAAACCCGTCGAGCCGGCAATCCTGCGCGCCCGGCTCACCGCGGCACTCTCGGCGAAGCGTCTGCATGACCTGGAGGTCGAAACGGCGGCTCGGCAGGCCGAGCTCCTGCGCACGATCGAACGCCAGAAGGACGAGCTGAGCCGCTTCCTCTCGCCGCAGGTCGCGGCCCTCGTGTCCAGCCCGGAGGGCGCGCAGCTCCTGGCCGGCCATCGCCGGGAGGCAACCACCGCCTTCTGCGACCTGCGCGGGTTCACCGCGTTCAGCGAGGCGGCCGATCCCGAGGAAGTGCTGGACGTGCTGCGCGCGTACCACGCGGCCATGGGGACGCTGATCGTCGAGCACGGAGGGACGCTCGAGCACTTCGCCGGTGACGGGATGATGGTCTTCTTCAACGACCCGGTCCTCCAGGAGGACCATGAGTTTCGGGCCGTCCGGATGGCCGTGGCGATGCGCGAGCGCTTCGCGGAGCTGGCGAGCGTCTGGGGATCGCGCGGTCACAAGCTCGGCTTTGGCGTCGGGATCGCGACCGGGTACGCGACGCTCGGCCGGATCGGGTTCGAAGGCCGCTACGACTACGGCATGGTCGGAATGGCGGTGATCGTCGCCTCGCGCCTGAGCTCGGCAGCGGAAGCCGGCCAGATCCTCCTCGCGCCTCGGTCGCACGCGGCCGTCGAGCACCTCGTCGATGTGGAGCCGGTCGGGGAGCTCCAGCTCAAGGGCATCAGCCACCCGATCGCTGCGGTCAACGTGCTGGGCCTGCGCGGTGCCGGCGACGCGGACGAACGTAAGGCGACCGAGGCGAGGGCCTGACCGGCCACCATCGAACGCACGGACGTTCTGAGGTCGGCTCGGGCAACTACGGAGTCAGCGGCTTACGGCGACCTGTCCCGTGACAGTGCCGGATGCCTGGAACAAGGGGGCAGCGGTTCGGATATCTGCACCAGGGCTCCAGACCCGCAGGACCCAACTGTCAGCGGACTTGGGGATCAGCCGGTCGCCGTCAACGATGGCGAGACGGAACGGGTGCGACCCGTTGCGCCCGCCGATCGTCGCGTGCCCGCCGATCGACGCCTGGCTCGGGCTCGATACGACGAGCCAGTCGATGGTCGACGCGGTGAACTTGAAGTTCCCTTGTGAGTACACCATGGTCGCCGACCCGGTTGGGATCGTCGCGCCCTTCTTGTACTTGAGGTCGATTGCAATCGACGCCTTGGCCCTTCCGTTCAAGCCGGGCAGGGTATCGCCTGGCAAGGAGGTCGCCCCACCCGGCAGGATCGTGCCGCTGCCAGTCGCGACGGACGTTGCGGCATAGGTCACTACGGAATCGAATGTTGTGACGGCCCTCTGGCCGCTCGGATCCGTGACCGTCAGGGTCACGGTGCGGATGCCCGGCGTCGCGAATGCGTGGTTGCCAGACACGACCGCCGAGCCCGTCGCACCAGATGGGATGGTTCCCGCCGAGGTCGTACCATCGCCCCAGTTCCATACCGCGACGTGGCCTCCCAACGCACCAGAGTCGGTCAACGTCGCGCTGGCCGTCATCACGACGCCGACCGCCTTGACGGGCGCCGGAACCGTGATCGTGCCCAGGCGCGGGGCCGGGACGCCGGCTGACCAAATGCTCGCCGACGACGTCCGCGCGGTAAGCTGAATATCGCCATCCATGAGCGTTTGGCGCGTGGCGACGCACGGATCCGGCGCGGCAACACCAGGCGCGCCAGTGCACTCCCCAACGATCACGCCATTGCGGAACAGCTTGACGGTGCCCGCGGAATCACCGACGGGGATCACGGAGGCGTCGATGCGGAATACAAGCACGAGTGGATTCGCCGCGCTGGCCGGAGGGGCGGCGATGTCGATCGCCACGCCGACAAGGCCGTAGCCGGTCGCCGGCGGGTCGGTGGACGTGCTGCTTCCAATCGAGACGAGGCCGCCGACCGGTGTCGTGATCGTCGTCGAGACGGGATGGCTTGCGTCAGGCCCGTCGCCTGCGTCGTCACTGGTGAGGGTGCCGCCCGGCGGAAGAACTTCGGATGGCGCAGGGCCACCTGGGCGAATCTTCAAGGCGATGTCGCGCTGGAACGATGGCAACGGGATCGCGAGTGTGCCGTCAGCGGCGGTTGCCACGCCTGAGGCATCCATCGGTGCCACACCCCAGGGGTCGTGGACTTCAATGCGATACGTGCCATCGAGGAAGCCAGCCGGCGCAAGGGATGCAGCCGCTCGATCGTGCGACCAGCGACATCGCCGGGCCCAGCGCCGGAGCCGTACTCGTTGAGCGCGTCTCGCACCCACGCGAAGCCGCGCGAGCCGTTGTCTTGCCCCAGTGCCACGACGGATGCTGGGGCGCCGTGACGACGGACGTCCGAGGCCCATTCCCGCGAGGTCTTCGCCAGCGAAGAAGTCGGAGAGGCGGGTTGGTCCGTTCGTTGGCCGGGAAATTCGGGGGCGTGCGATGCCGGGCTGCGGCGTCGAGTGGATGTAGTCGCCCCACCACCAGGACATTGCAGCCGACGCCGGAGATCGCCGCCGCCCAGGAGGCGTTGTGGAGGTGGGTCGCCTCCACCAGGTGCGGCACGCGATCGGCGAGGCAGGCGCCGCATGTGGTTGGATCGAAGTCAATCTCCGGGTCGCCCGAAAGACCGTATTCGCCGACGATGACGGGCTTGTGGTAGGCGTCGTTCAGCGAGATGGCGTACCCGTTGAACCGCTGGTCGCGCGCCGCCAGCGCGGGCCATAATCGTGGACCTGGACGAGGTCGATATTCGGGTCGGCCCAGATGTCGGCTTGAGGCTCGACTCGATGTCCGAGCTCGTCGTGATCAGATGGTCGTAGGGGTCGATGGAGCGCAGATAGGCGGCCATCTCGGCATGCCACGCGACGATGTCGTCCCGGACCTGCGCGCTGTTATATGGGTTGGTCGTTGTCGGATCCGACGAACTGGATCTCGTTGAACAGCTCCCAGGCGAGCAGGTTCCGGTAGGCGCTGTAGCGGGCGACGAGGTAGCGAAGGCGCTGCTTGAACAGCTCCTTTGCGCTCGGGATCCGTGAAGAATTCCTCGGGATGGTCGGCATCGACCGGTCCGCCGTTCGTGGCGTTGTACGGGTTCTCTTCCAGCGCCCGTCGACCATGCTGCGCACCTGACCGTGGTCGTTGAGGACGAGCTGGACCTGGAGGCCGTGCTCCTCAGCGAGTCGAGCGGCGCTCGATACGAAATGCCGACTGGCCGGCATACTGCCCGACCCCCGTGTACCAGCCGGCCCAGTGATCGGCTCGACCACTCGAGAGCATTGCGGTTGAAGTCGGTCATCCAGATCCGCGTCCAGTTCTGACCGGCGGCGTCCATGGAGGCGAACAGCGGCTCGACAGTAGTGCTCGCCGTCGTGGTCGACTGGCTCGCCCTGCTGGAATGCGACGTTGTGGCCCATCGGGTAGTACGGCGTGCCGTCCTGGTAGCGCAGGAACCGGTCATCGCGCGGATCGCGGACAACCTGGCCGACGCGCCGAGGACGGCGTCACCTGGAAGGTCATCTGGGCGGAGGTCGCCGTCGTCTCCTGGCCTGGGACGTGGTCCTGGGCGCGCAACCTGTACGTCCATGTTCCGACTTCGTCGGGCGAGAAGCGGACGTGCCAGATGCCCGGTGCCGGCGGTGAGATCGGGACTGGATCGTACAGTTCACTGCCACCAATTCCGGTATCGGGCCGGAGCGTCACGTCCGTCCCGAACCACGCCGGGACGCTGAGCTCCGCGCCGCTCGGGGCCGTGAACGTAGCGGTCACGTCAATGACGTCGGGGTCGTGGACTTCCAGCCCGTAGAACCGACTCAGTTTGAAGGTCTTCTCGAACCGGCCAAGACGAGGCACGCTCGCGGGTGCGGCACTCGTCGTGTCGATGGTCAGGGCGACGACGTCAGGTCCAAGGGTCAGCACGTAGAGGCTCGTGCTGACATCGGGACCACCCTGGTTCGCCGGGACCGCGGACTCCATGTCGCTCTCGAACGCGATCCGCGTCCCATCCGGCGACCATGCCGGCCGAACCGCGGACCAGCTTGCTCCTACCTCTGTCACGTCGTGGAACCCGGTTCCGTCGGCGTTGACGATCGCGATCTCGTCGCGCGGCTCTGGCGTCGTCGTGTAGCTGTGGGTCACCGCCAATCGACTGCCATCCGGCGACCAGTTCGGGGACGAGACGGCATCGCTCGTCACGAGGCGGGGTGGTTCGACTCCTTCAGGATCGAGCAGGAACAAGCCCGTCCCGCCGACAAGCGCGATCGCCGACCCATCCGGCGACCATGCGACCTCGCCGTTGAACCGGCTATCAGTCGCGATGATGTGGCCGTCCGTGCCGTCCGCGTTGATGACACCGACCTGGTTGGAGCCGCCGATTGCGATCCGGGTCCCGTCTGGAGAGAACGAGCCGTAACCACCCCAGCCGGCACCCACCAAGCGCGTGACGCCGGTCCCGTCAATGTTTGCGACGTGGAGACCGGCGACGCTGAGCGGCACCGATCGATAGAACAGGATGCGCTGACCGTCGGGCGAGAACGTTTCGCCGAACGGCAATGGTCCGATGTTCGGATCCGGGCCGAGAATGACGTGCTCCGTCTCATCGGGTCCGAAGACACCGACAGAGTGCTGGTCCGGGGTGGGCGTCAGAAACCGGTTCCTGAGGTAGACATATGTGCCAGTCATGGGCGAGTAGTCGTACATCGCCTCGTACTCGGTAGCGACAGGAGGTCCGGTCCAATCGTTGGCACCGTCTTCGTCGATGGCGTGGATGTTGGAGCGGACCACCCAGCGATCTGGCTCCACCACGGTTGTTGTGTGGACGTACGCGAGGCGCTGGCTCGTGACCCACTGGGCTCCCCGGTCCCTGGCTGCCGACTTCGACCGGTGTTACGCGGGCGATCGTGCCCTGGGTCGCTGCGAGGGCGCGGGCGGCGTTTCGGCAACCCAGCCGCTCGCCACGACGATGATCGCGGCCACCGCCAGAGTCATCGCACGAGGCCTGGGGCCAATCGGACGATGCATCTCGGCCTCCCATCCGGCGCATCCTCGGCTCGGCATCACCAAGCCGGCGCCTATTATGCGCGCCGACTCGATCTCCTCCCCGGTCCCGAACAAGCCGGTAGATCCTGCCGGCATCTCCCGGTGCTACGGCCCTCCTGGCCCGAAATCGACCCACGGGACCAGATCCTGGTTGCAGACCGTGCCGGGCGCCGGCGTCGTGATCGATATCAGGTAGGCCGCGATCGCCGCGTCGGCGCAGGCCGACGTGAACAGGGACGTGTGGCCCCACGAATCCACGGTGAGCAGCGCCGAGTTCGGCAAGAGGTCGTGGGCTATGACCGCGCCCTCGTATCGCGTGGCCGGGTCCCACTTGGCGCCGACAACGAGGACCGGGTTCTCCGTGTCAGTGTCAAACGGCCCGATATACCGGTCCTCATCCGCCCCGGGCCACTCGGCGCAGATGCTCGTTGCCCACGTCCAGATCCGCCCGAAGTAGCCGAATGCCTCGTCAGCATCAGCCCCTGCCTGGACCCATGCGTCGTATGAATCCGGGTTGTCGGAGTCGGCACAGGCGACGGCCGGGAAGCCCTCGATGAAGTTCGGGTAATGCGGGAACCCGCGCCGCGGGATGTAGCCGCCCGCTGCGCGTGACAGCTCCTTTGACGACCGGGCGAGAGACGTCGTCCCGCGAAGGGCCGCGAGCGCATGGCCCAGGCTGGCGGGTGCTGCCTGCGATTCAAGGAAGGCCAGGAACTCCGCGAAGTCCGGCCATTCGAATGAGTTGTACATCGCCCCGAGGGTGTCGCCGATGAAGAACGAATAGTTGTACGGGAACATCTCGCCGGTCGATGGATCCTCGATAAGGATCGGCGCACCAAGCAATGCCTCTGCGAGTGCCGAGTACCGGGATTCCGTCCCGGCGCCGCCGGCGAGCGGGCAGGCGTCTCCGCCTTCGTCGCACAGACGGAAGAACTCGTTGAGCGTGTCCATCGCGCCGATATCGCTGTGAAGCCGTGTCGAGAACGGGAGGTCCCCCTCGCCGGAGGCGCCGGTCGTCCAGGCAATCGGGTCGAGGACGCCATCGATCACGAGGGCCCGGAAGTTGTCCGGGAACATGTTCGCGTACGTCTGGCCGAGCATCGTGCCGTACGACAGGCCGTAGTAGGTCAGCTTCTCGTCCCCGACGGCTTCGCGAAGCCGATCCATGTCGCGCGCCACGTTGGCCGTCGACATGTGGTCGAGGATCGCGCCGCCCCTTCGATCGCACGCGGCGTCCAGGAATCGATCGCCCGCGATCCACATCTCGACCTCCTCGTCGGTCAACGGGAAGGCGAACGGCGTGAAGTACGGCTCCCACTGCCTCTGATTGCCGAAGCATCGGAGCGGGTCGCTTCGGATGATCCCCCGCGGGTCGAAGCCGACGATGTCAAAGCGATCCCGGACGTCCTGCGTAAACAGGAACGGCCCCGCGCCAAGGGCGAAATCGACACCCGACCCGCCGGGGCCGCCAGGGTTGATGAACACCGAGCCTTGTCGAAGGGCTGGATTGGCAGCCGGCAGACGAACCATCGCAATCGAGATGTGAGGACCGTTCGGCTGAT
This sequence comes from uncultured Chloroflexia bacterium, assembly GCA_963731865.1. Classification (GTDB taxonomy): domain Bacteria; phylum Chloroflexota; class Limnocylindria; order Limnocylindrales; family CSP1-4; genus SPCO01. The sequence continues at coordinate 43,269 of CAVSXG010000001.1, forward strand.
CGTAGTCGAGGGGCACGCCCACCGAAGCGCATTCGAACGGTCCAAAGTCGCGGAAACACGCGCTCCAATTGGTCTTGCTCTTTGGCGCGGCAACCGCAGGCGCCCAGCCGGCAACGCCGGCGAGCAATACCGTGCTGATGACCGCGACAAACAAGGAACGACGGCGTCGCGCGCTCATGGCTGCCCTCCCAGGCCTGCTTGTGCGTCGGACGGCGATCATCGATCGGCTCCCAAGCGCAGTCAAGGGACAGTTTCGCGACGGGGACGGGTCTCGGGGGCGTCTCCAGGATTTCAGACCTGGACACGACGATAGCCGGTCGAGGCCGTCGCCACGGCTGACTACCCCGACCGGCGGTGTTCGTTTTGTCACCAATCACGGCGCGGAAGGCCGGCTTATCGGACCGTGGTGCGGGTGAACCCTGCCGCATGGACCGGCAGGTGTGTAAGCGCTTCATCCCATTTCGCCAACTCGGCCGCCAGCGCGTCCGAGATAGGCCCGAAGTACTGCCCGCTCATGGAGGCGTCGAGCCAGTCGAAGGCGGTCGCGAAGTGCTTGGCGTTCACCTGCATGTGGAACTCCATGGAGGCGGAGTCCGGGTGCACCTGGACGATGGAGACCGTGTTCGCGTCCCGGTCGAGGTACGTGTTGAAGGCGATCACCCTCGGTTCATTTGTCTCCACGAACTCGACGAGGTCGGCCAGGCGCCGGCGGGCCTCCTCCTGGCTCCCGGGCTTGACGGTGTAGGTGCCCACGTAGATCAGCGGTGCGGACATTGGTGCCAACTCCTAGCTCTGAGCCGACGGGCGGCTGCATTCCGCGGTCAGAATGTATCGCGGGCCTAACGATCCACTAATGGGCGCGGTCCGCGCGCCGGCGACGGAGTGCTACCGTCTGCCCAGGAGGGATCAATGGAGTTCCGGATCCTGGGACCGACCGAGGTCCTGGACGGGGCCCGCAGGGTACCGCTCCCCTCCGGACGCGGACGGGCCCTCCTCGCTGTGCTGGCACTTCATGCTGGTGAGCCTGTCTCGGCCGACCGGCTTGTCGATGAGCTTTGGGGCGAGAACCCTCCGCCCACGGCTCGGACGGTCGTCCATGGTCTGGTGTCGAGACTGCGTAGAGTCTTGGCGCCACGCAACGCGGAGGCGCGGCCTGGCGCCCTCCTCGAGACGATCGCAGGCGGGTACCGGCTCGCGATTGAGCCAGACGCAGTCGACGCTCACCGGTTCAAGCGGCTGATCGATGAGGCTCGCGACGCCGCGGCGGAGATCCGAGCGTCGCAGCTTTCGTCAGCGCTTGCCCTATGGCGAGGACCAGCCTTGGCCGACTTCGCGTACGAGCCGTTCGCCCAGCGACCCATCACTGCACTGGAGGACCTTCGTACCCAGGCGATCGAGGATCGGATCGAGGCGGACCTCGCGTTGGGTCGGGCCGGAAACCTGGTAGCCGAGCTCGAACAGCTTATCCAGGACAACCCGTTCCGAGAGCGGCTACGCGGCTCGCTGATGATCGCGCTCTACCGCTCCGGACGCCAGGCGGAGGCCCTCCAGGCGTACCTCGACGCCCGCTCGATGCTGGTCGAGGAACTAGGCCTCGAACCCGGCCCCGCCTTGCGTGAGCTCGAGATGGCCATCCTGAGACAGGACCCCGTGCTCGATACGCCGTCCACGGACCGGGCGCCAATAGCGGCTCCCGGCTCGCCGGGGTCGTGGCTTCCCCGCGAGCGACGGACCGTGACCGTCGCGGTAGTCGATATCGCTGCGGGCGCGTATCCGGACATGGATGCCGAGGCGGTCGGGCGCCTCGGCGCCCACGGCGCGCGCGTGGCGGCTGAGGTGATCGAGCGGCACGGCGGGCGCGTTGAGCGCGAGCTCGGGGATACCTTGATCGCGTTCTTCGGGTTCCCGGTGGCTCACGAGGATGACGCGCTCAGAGCCGTCCGCGCGGTCGCCGATGCACGAGCCTCGCTCATGGCGCTGAACGACCACCCGTCGCTCGAGGGCGCCGTCTTCCGGTGGCGAGCCGGCATCGAAGCAGGGGACATCGTGGTCGCCGGACCGGGTGCCGCGCTGCGCGATGCCGTTACGGGGCCCGCCGTGAAAGCGGCAAGTCGGTTGCAGCAAGCTGCGCCGGATGGCGAAGTCGTCGTTGGGCCGGCCGCGCAACGGCTTCTCCGGGGCGCCGTGATTGTGAAGCCATTCGGCGACGCCACAAGTGGGACCGCGGGCTGGCAGATCCTGGAGGTCGTCGCCGGCGCGTCGGTCATCCCCCGTGCCCTGGATGCACCGATGTTTGGCCGCCAAGGCGACCTTGCCCGTCTGCGGTCGGCGTTCCGGCGCGTGGTCCGCTCCGGCAGCCCGGGGCGACTCACGGTCCTGGGTGACGCTGGAATCGGGAAGTCACGCGTGACGAGAGAGTTTCTCTCCTCGATCGAGGCAGACGCCAACGTCATCACCCTGCGTTGTCCCGCGCCCGACGAGGGCCTCGCGTTCCTCCCAGTGCGAGACGCGGTCATCGAGGCGGCCGGTTTTCTTGGATGGCACGGGCTGCATCGGTTGCTGGCGAACGACCACGACGGACAGCGCGTCGCGCCCGAGATCGCCACGGCGATCGGACTGCGAGCGGAGTCGGCGAGCGTTGAGTTCCTGTTCCCCGCCGTTCGCCGCCTGTTCACGGCCCTCGTGTCTCAGCGGCCGCTCATCGTGGTCATCGAGGATCTCCATTGGGCCGAGCCGACCCTCCTCGATCTCGTGGACTACCTCGCGCGCGAGACGACCGGGAAGATCCTTCTTTTGTGCCTCGCCCGTCCGGACCTCGTCGAGCGACGAGCCGATTGGGATTCCACCGACCTGGTGGAGCTCGAGCCGCTCTCGTCCAGTGACGTCGAGGGCCTCGTCGTCCATCGAGCAGGACCGATCGGACGCGATGTCGTGCGCCGGATAGTCGAAATCTCGGAAGGCAACCCGCTGTTCGCCGAGCAGCTGCTCGTCGCCCTTGACGACGGTCCCCTGGGGCCCGTCCCCGCCTCACTTCGGGGCCTCCTCACCATGCGGCTCGACCGCCTCGGACCAGGCGAGCGTGACCTGCTGCGCTGCGCGTCGATCGTGGGCCTCGAGTTCGACCTGGATGCCGTGTCCGGGCTCCTTCCTCCGGACGCGCGGCCGTTCCTGCATCGCAATCTCAAGTCGATGGCACAGAGGCGGTTCATCCAGCGTACGGGCCCGATCACCTTCCGGTTCAGTCACGCGCTGATCAGGATGGCGGCGTATCAGAGCCTCTCCCTGGAGGATCGAGCCGAGCTCCACGAGAGATTCGCGGAGTGGCTAGGTCGCACCTCGCCACACTCGACCCCGGAGCTCCAGGATATGCTCGGCTACCACTTGGGGCAGGCCATGGACCACCGTCGATCAAGCGGGCTCGGCGATCGCGCCGTTTGATGTGACAAGAGACCCCGGCCAGGGCGGCCATCGGAGCCGCTACCCTTGACGCATGCCCGCCGAATTCATCTACACGACGTACAAGCTCGCCCGGCACTACCCGCCCGATCGGACCGTTCTCGAGAACATCTCGCTGTCGTTCTATCCGGGCGCCAAGATCGGCGTCATCGGGCCGAACGGTGCCGGCAAGTCAAGCCTTCTGCGGATCATGGCCGGGCTCGATGACGGGTTCAACGGCGAGGCCCGACTCACGCCCGGGCTTCACGGTCGGCTTCCTGAGCCAGGAGCCCGAGCTCGACCCGACCAAGGACGTCAAGGGCAACGTGCTCGATGGCGTCCACGAAGTGCAGACCCTGCTCGACCAGTACAACGCCGTCATGGCCAAGTGGTCCGAGCCGGACGCCGACTACGACGCCATCGGGGCGGAGCAGGCCAAGCTCGAGGACAGGATCAACGCTGCCGACGCCTGGAACCTCGAGCGCAACGTCGATATCGCGATGGACGCCCTCCGCTGCCCACCGGACGACGCCGACGTCACGAAGATCTCCGGAGGCGAGAAGCGTCGCGTGGCGCTGGCCCGCCTGCTCCTCCGCCACCCGGACCTGCTACTCCTCGACGAGCCCACGAACCACCTCGACGCCGAGTCCGTCTTCTGGCTCGAACGGTTCCTGCAGGAGTACTCGGGCACGGTCGTCGCGATCACGCACGATCGGTACTTCCTCGACAATGTCGCGCAGTGGATCCTGGAGCTCGATCACGGGCGCGGGCTCCCGTTCGAGGGCAACTACTCGAGCTGGCTGGAGCAGAAGCTCGAGCGGATGGGTCGCGAGCAGAAAACCGTCGACGCCCGCCAGCGAACGCTCGCGCGCGAGCTCGAATGGGTGCGCCTCTCCCCGCGCGCCCGGCAGGCCAAGGGCAAGGCCCGACTTGGCGCCTATGAGAAGCTCCTCGCCGAGGCCAACGAGACCAAGTCGAACGAGCGTGAGCTCGAGATCGCGATCCCGCCCGGTCCCCGCCTCGGCGACCAGGTCATCGACGTCAAGAACCTGTCGAAGGCATTCGGCGACAAGGTCCTGATCGAGGACCTGTCGTTCTCGCTGCCAAAGGCCGGGATCGTGGGGATCATCGGGCCAAATGGCGCCGGCAAGACCACGCTCTTCCGGATGATCGTCGGGCAGGAGCCGACCGACCGCGGGAACATCGTCATCGGCGACACGGTGCAGCTCAGTTACGTCGACCAGAGCCGCGACGACCTGTCGCCCGAGAAGTCCGTCTTCGATGAGATCAGCGGCGGTGACGAGTTCATCAAGGTCGGCAATCGTGAGCTCCCCGCTCGCGCGTACGTGAGCAGCTTCAACTTCCGCGGCACGGATCAGCAGAAGCCGGTGGGCAAGCTGTCCGGGGGCGAACGCAACCGGGTCCACCTGGCCAAGCTGTTGCGCTCCGGTGGCAACGTCCTGCTGCTCGACGAACCCACCAACGATCTTGACGTGGACACGCTCCGGGCGCTCGAGGCCGGTTTGGAGTCATTCCCGGGCTGCGCCGTCGTCATCAGCCACGACCGCTGGTTCCTCGACCGGATCGCCACCCACGTGCTCGCGTTCGAGGGCGACAGCGTCGTCCGCTGGTTCGAGGGCAACTTCACCGAATACGAGGAGTTCCGCCACCGCGAGCTCGGCGTGGCGGCCGATCAACCGCACCGCATCCGCTACAAGAAGCTGGCGGTCTAACGCCTCGCCACTCAGCCCGCGACCCGTATATATTGTCTCGTGGAAACGTTCCCACACTTGGCCTCGCCAAGGACACGGAGGATGGCGTGAGCGAAGCCGCTGGATCCGAACCCTTGCCCGATCCACGGCGCACGGTCCTGGTGACCGGGGCCGCCAGCGGGATCGGAGCCGCGTGCGCGACGCGTTTCCTTGACGAGGGCTGGGACGTGATCAGCTGGGACGTCGCGGCGGGCGACGATCCGGGGATCGATTGGCACGTAGTGGACATCTCCGACTGGGATGCCGTCGCGGCGGCAGCCGGGAGCACGCCCCCGCTTGACGCGGTGGTGAACTGCGCGGCGATCGCCCGCCTCACGCCAATCATGGAGATGACCCGGGAAGACTGGGATCGAACCCTCGCCATCAACCTGAACGGAGCGTTCTATGTCGCGCGGCACCTGTTCAAGTCCCTCGACCGAGGCGGACGGTGTGCTGGTCCAGGTGGCCTCGGTCAACAGCCGGAACACGACGCGCTTCCGAGCGCCGTACAACGCCTCGAAAGCCGGGTTGGTCTCCCTGACCCAGGCACTGGCGGTCGAATGGGCACTCTCCGGATCGAAGGTCCGCGTGTTCGCGATCAGCCCCGGGATCACCCGGACGCAACAGGCCTGGATGCGTGTGGAGGCAGGGGCCATCACGGAGGAGGCCCTCCTCGGTCGTGTCCCCACGCGCCGCTGGATCGAGCCCGAGGAGATCGCAGCTGCCGTTTTCAGGCTCGTTGGGCCTGATTTCTCTGCGCTCCACGGCGGGAATGTCTTCCTCGATGCAGGCTACGACGCCTGGGGAGGGCATTTCTGATGGTCCGCTACCCGGAGCTGGCCGGGGCGGTCGTGCTGATCACCGGGGCCGGACGCGGGATCGGAAAAGGCATCGCGCTCGCGTTTGGGGAGCAGGGATCGACGGTCGTCGTCAACGACCTCGATCCGGATCTTGCCGCGGAGGCGGTCGAGGCCATCACCGCGGCAGGTGGCCGCGCGGAAGTCGAGCTGGCCGACGTCGGCGACCCGGTCGCGGGTCGCAAGGCGGTCGAGAACGTGCTCGAGCGCCACGGCCACCTGGACGTGCTCGTCGCGAACGCGGGGATCAACCCGGTCTCGCCGTTCCTGGACCTGTCACAGGAAACGTGGGAACGGATCCAGCGAACGAACGAATGGTCGCTCTTCCATTGCGGCCAACCGGCCGCTCGGCACATGGCGGAGCACGGTCGCGGATCGATCGTCGTCATCGGCTCGCCGGCCAGCAACGAGACCTACGAGGCCCAGACGCATTACGCGGCCGCCAAGGCAGGCCTGCAGATGCTGGCATTCGGCATGGCCTGGGAGCTGGGGCCAAAGGGCGTTCGAACCAACATCGTGCACCCGGGCTGGATCGAAACCGAGCTGAATCGCGAGTACCTGTGGTCCGAGCCCGATCTCCGCGATCGCGTGGTCCGCCAGATCCCCCTCCGGCGGACCGGACAGCCGGAAGACGTGGCCAGGGCGGTCATCTGGCTCTGCACGGACGAGGCGTCATACGTGAATGGCGCGGCGTTGACCGTCGACGGCGGGCTCGTGGTCGGGAGGTTGAAGGCGTGACCGCAGAGCTCGGAGCCGCGCCGCCGAATGCCGAGCGTCCCCAGGCGCCGATCCTGCGGATGACCGGCATCATCAAGCGCTACCCGGGGACGCTCGCGGTCGATGACGTAGACCTCGAGGTCGTCGGTGGGACGATCCACGGGCTGCTCGGTGAGAACGGCGCCGGCAAGTCGACCCTGCTCCGGATCCTTGCCGGAGATCAGGCGCCCACCGCCGGGTCGATCGAGCTCGACGGCCAACGTGTCGACATCACGAGCCCCGCGCATGCCCATTCGCTGGGCATCGGAATCGTCTACCAGGAACTGAGCCTGCTGCCCAATCTGTCGGTCGGCGCCAACATCTCGCTCGGCGGCGAGCCGATGCGCGGTCTCGCAATCGATGATGCGGCCATCCGCGCGACGGCCGAGGAAGCGCTCGGACGGATCGGGGTCACGTCGATCAGTCCCCATCGGCTGGTCGCATCCCTGTCGCTCGCCGAGCGGCAGCTTGTCGAGATCGCCAAGGTCCTGACGCTCCAGCGACCGCGGATCCTGATCTTCGACGAGCCAACCGCCGCACTCAATCGCCATGACGTCGTGCGGCTGTTCGCGATCATGCGCGGGCTGCGAGCCGAAGGGGTCGCCCTGCTCTTCGTCAGCCATCGCTACCGGGAGGTCCTCGACATCTGCGACGTCGCGACCGTGCTTCGCAACGGCCGTGTCGTCGGCACCGTTCAACGCGGCGAGGCCACCCTGGAGCGACTGATCGAGCTGACCCTGGGTCAGCGCGCAGAGGCCACCTTCCGCCGCGAATGGCACAGCGACCGAACCGGGGAACCCGTGCTCACGGTCCGCGGCCTGCGGGTCGGCTCGCGGGTTGCGGGCGTGGACTTGCAGCTGAGGCGCGGCGAGATCCTGGGCGTTTGCGGGCTCCTTGGGTCGGGCCAGAACGAGCTGGCACGAGCGATCGGTGGCGACGCGGACGAGGTCACCGGCGAGGTCACCCTGCTCGGTCGCGCAGGCCGGGCGCGGACCCCTCGGGCAGCCGTCTCCGCGGGCGTCGGCCTTATCACCGAGAAGCGCCAGGACGAGGGCTTGTTCCCGAACCTGTCCGTCGCTCCGCAACGTCAGCGTCGCAGCCCTCGGCCGCCTCGCCTGGTCAGTCGTCGTTCGCGTGATCCGGATTCGGCGGGAGCGCCAGCTCGTCGTGGACGCGACGTCGCGAACAGGGATCGCGCCACGCGTGCTCAACCGTGCGGTCCTGACCCTCAGCGGTGGCAACCAGCAGAAGACGATCCTCGCCCGCTGGCTGCATGCGCGGGTGTGGCGTCCTCGTCTGCATCGAGCCGACCCGGGGCGTCGACGTGGGTGCCAAGGCGGAGATCTACCGCCAGCTCGAGGCCATGGCGCGCGACGGCACGGGGATCCTCGTCGTCTCGACTGACCTGCCGGAGGTCCTCGGCATCTCCGATCGCGTGATCGTGCTCCACCAGGGACGCGTGGAGGCCGAGCTCGACCCTCGCATCGCCACGGAGCAGGACCTGCTGCTCGCGATGCAGGGCGGCTCGGTGGGAGAGCGCGAAGGATTGTTGCAGCCGGTGTCCGCGTGACGGCGGGCGCGACGTCCGCGGCGGCCACCCTCGAGGTCATGGCCGCTCGACGCGAGCGGGTCCGGGTGTGGGCCGAAACGTTCGGCATCCTCGTCGTGGCGCTGCTTGTGCTGATCGCCTTCGCGGCCACGTCGGAGCTGTTCCTCCATCCAGTGAATCTGCGAAACATCCTGATCCAGATCAGCGTGGTCAGCGTGGCGGCGATCGGCGCCACCGTGGTCCTGCTCGCCGGGTCGATCGATCTTTCGGTCGGGGGCGTCGTGTTGCTCGGCGCCGTGGTCATCGGGGACCTTGCCGAACGTCGGGGCATTCCGCTGCCGCTCGCGATCGGCGGTGGCCTCGCGGCGACGACGCTGGTCGGTATCGTGAGCGGGGTGCTCGTAGCCCTGCTCCGCGTCGAGGCGATCCTCGCCACCCTGGGCACGCTGCTGCTGTCTTCGCGGGGTCGCGAAGCTGATCCTCGGGAGCGGCTGGATCGTCGTCGAGCGACGACGCCTTCGCGGCTCTGGCTCGGGACGAGGTACTGCTGAACCTGCCCGCGATGGTCGTGGTGATGCTCGTGCTGTATGCGATCGCCGCGTTCGTGCTGCAACGCACGCCATTCGGACGGAGTGTCTACGCGATCGGGAACAATCGGCGCGCCGCCGAACTGTCAGGGCTGCCGGTAACCCGCCTCACGATCGGCGCGTTCGCGGTTGCCGGCCTGTGCTCCGGGATCGCCGCGTTGCTCCTCGTGGCGCAGCTCGGGATCGTCAGCTCGGGCGATGCGGTGGGTCTCGAGTTCGAGGCGATCACCGCCGCGCTCATCGGTGGCCTGTCGGTCACGCGAGGCGGGGTCGGCCGGGTCGAGAAGACGCTCATCGGCGCGTTCATCGTGGGGATGCTGGCCAACTACCAGACGCTCAAGGGCGTGACGCCCGAGTACCAGGATGCGGTGCTGGGCGGGATCCTGCTGCTGGCCGTGATCGTGGACCGCCTGGTCCGCGGGCGGCAGACGACGTGAAGCTCCAGTCGCTCCGATCGTTCCGGCCCTTCTCGGCGCGATACCTGGACCTGTGGTTCCTGGCGGCGATGACGGTCGCGATGGTGCTCGTCTTCTGGACAATCGAGCCGTCGTGGCTCAACCCCCGGACGGTCCCGGCGATCATCGCCCAGAACGCACCGCTGGCACTCGTGTCGATGGCGATGACGTTCTCGATCATTTCGCGACACATCGACCTGTCGCCCGGCGCGGCCCTCGCCCTCTCCGGGGTGATCTGCGGGATCGTCTATCGCGAGACCCAGAGCCTTGCGCTTGCGCTGCCTGCGGCCGTCCTCTCCGCGATCGCGGTGAGCCTGTTCAACGGTGCACTCGTGGCCAGGCTCGGGTTGAGCGCGATCATGGTGACGCTGGCCGCGTACATCTGGGAGCGCGGGCTGGCCCTCGCGTTCACGGGCGGCGACCCGATCCCCGTCCCCGGCGCCCTGTCCGAGGTCGTCAACCAGTCCGTCGGCGGCTTCACGATCACAGCTCCCATCGTGGTGCTGGCGTTCGTGGTCGGCTGGTGGCTGCTCACGCACACCCGCTTCGGTCGCTATACGTACGCGATGGGCGGCGATCCCGATGCTGCCCGTCGGGCCCGGATCAACGTCCCGCTCCATACGATGCTGGTCTTCGGTCTGATGGGTCTGATGGTCGGGCTCGGGGGCGTCCTTGTCGTCGGGCAACTCGCGTCCGCGCAGCCATACGTTGCCGGCCAGCTTGGCCTCGATGCGATCATCGCGGTGGTGATCGGCGGCACGCGCCTGATGGGCGGCGAAGGCAGCATCGGCCGAACCGCCCTGGGGCTCGCATTCATCGCGATCCTGAACAGCGGCCTGCTCAACCTCGGGCTGCAGGACGCGTACTACCAGGTCTACAAAGGCGCAACGCTCCTGGCGATCCTGTCGGTGCAGATCTGGCTGCGGCGGTTGGCGGAGGTGGCCGATCGCCGCCGGCTCGAGCAGGAACGGTTCGACGTGGCCAGGGCCTCCACATGAGTCGCGCGCCCGCCCCGTGGCAGATCACCGCGGTGGACATCGGCCTGTGTGCCCTGCCCATGGAGCGCCCGGTGCGAATCGGGCAGACGGTGTATCGCGAGCGGGAATACGCCATGGTGCGCATCCGTTTGGCCGGTGGCGGATGGGGCGAAGCGTTCGGGTATACGCGCGGACTGCCGCTGGACACGATGCTCGAGCGCCTCGCGCCATCTCTTGTCGGATCCGATGCCACGCGACGGAACGAGATCGTGGACGGCCTGCTGGCGTCCAACCGGAACGCCGCCGCGGGGCTCATCCGGGCCGTGGGCCTCGTCGACATCGCCCTCTGGGATGCCCTTGCGCGCCTGGCGGGCCTCCCGATGTGGCGACTTCTGGGTGGGGCGCGTGACCGCGTGCCGCTGCTCGTGGTCGGTGGGTACGGGGCCGGTGACCGTGGGATCCAGGTTGTCGTGGACGAGCTGTGCCGGCTGGCGGATACCGGTTTCCGGCATCTGAAGCTCCACTCCGCCGACCCGGAGCTCGCTCGCCGGGCGACAACGGCCCTGGGCGGTTCGGCGACTCTGGCCATTGACGCGGGCATGGCCTGGGGAAGCGTGGCGGAGGCCATCGAGCGCTGCGGACCCCTCGACGAGCTCGGTCTGTCGTTCATCGAGGACCCCTTCGTGCCCGAGCGCTGGCAGTGGACGGCCGAGCTGGCCGGGCACATCCACACGCCCCTCGCAGCCGGCGAGGATGCCGCCGGCGCGAGTCAACTGATCGACCTGATCGAAGGCGTGGGCGTGCTCCGGATCGACGCCACCGCCAGCGGCGGGATCGATGCCGTGCTCCAGGCGGCAGCCGTGGCGGCATCACGCGGACGGCAGGTGATGACACACGCCTTCCCCGATCTGCACGCGCACCTCGCCGGGTCTCCCGCCGTCGAGTGCGTCGAGATGATCCCGGACGCGTCGGGGGTCAACCCGATCGGACAACTGCTCGCGCGTCGCCAGGCGATCGAGGCGGGCGACCTGGTGCTTTCGGAGGAGCCGGGGCACGGCGCCCCGCTCGACTGGGGCGCGGTCGAGCGCCATGCACGGCGACTGGTCGCGATCGATGTGCGGAGGGACCAGGAGGAGTGACCATGCAGCTGGATGGCATCGAAGGCCGGGTGTCGTTCGTCACCGGCGGGGCGCAGGGGATCGGCCGATGCATGGCCGAGACCTTCGGTCGGCTGGGTGCCCGGAGCGCGGCCGGTGACCTGCGGGAACCCGACATCGAGGGGGTGCTTGGCGTGCAAATCGATGTCAGCAACGAAGCGGCCGTGGACGATGCGTTCAGCCGGATCGAGCGTGAACTTGGCCCCGTGGAGATCCTGGTGCTCAATGCGGGCGTTCTTCACAAGGCGCCGCTGGAGGAGACCGCCCTGGCCGACTGGCAGCGGGTGATCGACGTGAACCTGACCGGGGCATTCCTGTGCGCGAGACGCGCGATGGGCGCGATGCGCGAGGCGGGCTACGGCCGCGTTGTGGTGGTCGGTTCGAGTGCGGGGATCAATGGCGCCGGGGCCGCGCCACCGCCGCTCCCGGCCTACGCCGCGTCCAAGGCCGGGGTGATGGCGCTCGCCAAGTCGATGGCCGGCGAGTACGCCCGGCATGGCGTGACGGTCAACGCCATCGCGCCAACGCTCATCGACACCGGGATGCTCTCCACCCTCTCCGCCGACTTCCGGAGCGCGATCCCGGTCGGACGGTACGGGACACCGCAGGAGGTCGCCGATCTCACGGCGTTCCTGTGCTCCGCGCACGCGGGCTACATCACCGGCGAGGTCGTGGACATCAACGGCGGCTACCTGATCGATTGAGGCGGGAGACGACGATGCGGATCCAGGGTCGCGAGTATTCCCGGCGCGAGCTCCTGCGCCGCGTGGGCAGCCTCGCCCAGGTTGGCGGGATACAGCTGTTCGAGCACGAGGAGGGCCACGCGCGTGGCACGCGTGGCATCGAATTCCGGACGGGCACCGGATTGCGCTTCACCGTTCAGCCAGACCGTGGCTTCGATGTCGGCTTCGCGGAGTTCCAGGGCATCGGGCTGTGCTGGCTGCCGGCCAAGGGCCTTGCCGGCCCCTGGTACTACGAGACGGACCTGGACGACTACGCCTGGCTCCGGGTGGGTCTCGGTGGCCTGTTCAACACGGCGGGCCTTGTCTCGATGGGGACCCCGCAGACAGTCCCGACCGACAGTTTCGGGTTCACGCAACGCATGACCGCGCGGTACGGCACTCACGACCGGATCGCGGTGACGCCGGCCAGCCGATTTGCCCACGGCGAGCGGTGGGACGGCGATCGTTGCGTGCTCTGGGCCGAGGGGACGGTCCGCCAGGAGATCGCCTACGGGGAGCACCTTTCGCTCGAACGCCGCTACGAGACCGAGTTGGGCACGAGCTCGTTCCGGGTGCGGGACACCGTCACCAACGAGGGCTGGTTCCCGACGCCCCATCAACTGCTCTACCACTTGAACCTGGGTTTCCCGCTGCTTGGTGACGGAGCGGAGGTCCTGGCGTCCACGACGGGCGACCCGGATGACCTCTCGTTCTCGACCGCCGATGGCGCTCCGGCCGTTCCCGCCGCCAGGCGCTGGCGGACGGTGACCGACCCGGTCGAGGGGTTCACCCACGAGGGCTACATCATCCCGATGCAGCCCGACGCGCGACGGGTGGGCGTCGGTCGCGCTGGTCAACCGCTCGCTGCGGCCGGATCTGGGTGGTCTCGGCGTGTACCTGCGGTACGACGCCCGCACGCTGCCGGTCTACGTGGCCTGGCGGATGATGCGCGAGGGACTGTACGCGATCGGCTTCGAACCCTCGACGACGCCGTTCGGCGCCACCCGCGACCTCATTGACCGTGGCTACCCACTGATGATGGAGCCGGGTGAGCAGCGCGCGTACGCCCTCGAGTTCGGGATCCTCGAAGGTGGCGAGGCCATCGAACGCTTCGTCGCCGGCCTCCCAACGACGTGAAAGGACGGCCATGACCGAATCCAACCCGTTCCTCGAGCTTGCCCGCCGCGCCGTGGACGCAGGGCTGGCCTACGCCTCCGAGCACGACCTCCGCATGACCCTCGTGGTGATGGACGTGACCGGGACGATCTGCGCCGCGGCGAGGCACGACGGCTCGAGGCCGATCACGTACGCGATCGCGGTGGCCAAGGCCAACACCGCGCGCGTCTTCGAGGCATCCACGGCCGACCTGGCCGGGCGCGTCAAGCCGGAGAACAAGATCGCGATCGGGCAGTTGGGCACTGACATCGCCTTCCTCGGCGGCGGCGTGCCGATCGTCCGCGACGGTCGTGTCATCGGCGCGATCGGCGCCAGTGGCGGGGCCGAGCCCCAGGACATGGAGTGCGCCGAGGTGGCGCTCGCGGCAACCGCGATCAGCGGGTAAGGGCGCCAGCGGTTGGGGCGACGAACACGTTCGGGACCACGACGACCCGTGGTGGCAAGGACGACCCCGAGATCCGGGCCATCAGCAGCTCGTACGTCGCCTCGGCAATCGCATCGACCGGGTAGGCCACCGTCGGCAACCCGGAATCGGTGCTCATGAGGGAACCCAGGTAGCCGTACACGACGAGCGACACCTCGCGAGGCACCGCCACGCCGAGCTCGGTCAGCCGCTCAAGGACGATCGCCGTGTGCTCCATCGTGCCGGTCGAGATCATCGCGTCCACGCCCGAAGCCAGGAGGGCATCCACGCCGTCGCGCGCCGTGCGACGGTCGAGGTCGTCGAACACGCGGACCAGGTCTGGGTCCGCGGGGAGGCCGAGCCGGGCGCGGTTCTCGTCGTAGCGGGCCAGGATCTGCCGGCCAGGACGCGTCTTGGCATCGCGGGTGAGAAGACCCACCCGCCGTCGGCCCTTGGCCACCAGGTACTCCATCGCCCCACCGATCCCTGGGCCCTGGTCGACGTGGACGGCGTCCGCGGCCAGGCCCGGCACTTCACGGTCGAGCAGCACGATCGGCGTGCGGACCTGCAGGAGCAGCCTCGCAAGGTCCGGGCTGGTGTCGTGCGATGGCGCCATCACGAGCGCCTCCACGCCGCGACCGACCAGGATCTCGATGGCCTCCAGATCCCGATCGGGTTGCCGGCGGCGAGACGCGGTCAGCAGCATGGAAACGCCGGCATCGGCGAGGTGTCGATCGAGCTCCTCGACGATCCGACCGAAGACGCTGATGACGGGCACGAGGACGCCGACCAAACCCGTCCGGTTGGTGCGGAGGCTGCGCGCTGCTTGGTTGATCTGGAACCCGAGGTCCCCAACGGCGGCCAGCACCCGGATTCGGGTCTCCGGCGCGACGCGCTCGGACCCGTTCAGCACGCGCGAGACCGTGGCCTTGGAGACGCCGGCGGCCGCGGCAAGATCGAGGATCGTGGGCGGCCGGGCGGCCGGCCCATGCCCCTCGTCCCGATCCTGCTGGTGCGTGTCGTGAGTTGACATCGTGGAGCCTGCGTCCGTACAGTACCTCAACCGTGGAAACGTTCCCACGAGTGTGCGTGTCGGTGCCGGCGGTGCCGGGTGGAGGAGGATCACGCGTGAAGACCAGAGCCTTGGCCATTGTCGCCGCCATCGTGTTCACGGTTTCCGCCTGCAGTGGCGGCGCCGCCTCGTCGCCGGCCGCATCGGCGACCGCGGCGCCTGCCACCGAGGCCCCATCCGCCGCGCCCGCGTCGCCCTCGGCCGCTGCCGAGCGCCCGGAGATCGTCTGGCTCGAGCAGAACGCCGGCAATCCCTACTGGGACGCCCAGCACAAGGCGGCCGCTGAAGCGGGCGAGCGCCTCGGCTTCGATTTCCGCGCGGTGAGCGGCAACGGCGACCCGGCGTCAGCAGGCAGCGACGCTTCAGCAGCTCGCCGACCAGGGCGTCAACACGATCATGCTCAACGCGATCAACCCGGCGGCAACCGAGCCCGCCGTCGACCTACGCCAAGGAGAAGGGCGCGAACGTCGTCAACCTGTACGGCATCGATTCGAATGCAACGGCGAGTGTCACCTTCGACGAGGTCCGGGTCGGTGAGATCGCCGCGCGGTACGCGTTGACCCTCCTCGAGGCGCGGAACGGCAGCCCGACGGGCAAGATCGCGGTCCTCACCGGCATCCAGGGCCAGCCGGCCAGCGACGAGCGTGCCAAGGGCTTCACCGATTTCATGGCGAAGCAGGATGGCGTTGAAGTCGTGGCCGAGCAGCCGACCAACTGGTCCGCCGACGAAGCCTCCGCCACCATGCAGAACTGGCTCGTCGCGTTCCCGGACCTGTCGATGGTCTACGCACTGAGCGACACGCTCGCAGTCCCGGCGATGAACGTGGCCGAGCGGTCGGACCGCCTGTGCACCCAGGCCTCCAACTGGGAAGCGAACCCGACCTGCATCGTGTTCGTCGCGGTTGATGGCATCTTTGTCAACGAAGTGGTGGACGGCCGGCTGTATGCCACGCAGCTCTACTCGCCGGAATGGTCCGGGTTCCTGTTTGCCGACGTGGCGTACAAGGTTGCATCCGGCGCCGATTTCGCCACCGAGACAAAGGCCGACGCACTGCTGGTCACGCCTGAGAACGCCGAATGCGTCGCCGCGATGCAGGCCGAGATGACGAACGACCTCGCGAACTTCCCGTTCGAGGGCACGCTCGCCGAGATCGCGGAAGGAAAGGGCTGCACGGTCGTCAGCGTCGAATAGGGCCTGCCGTTCGCGGGCAGCGTTGCGTTTTGGCACCACTTTCCTTCGTCAACGGGACCTGATTCCGGCGCTGTTGATTCCTCGCGACGAGGCCCGGACTAAGGTTGCGCCAGGCCGGGTGGAACGGGAGGAGGATTCCCTATGCGTCGCTTGGCGTTCCCCATCGCTGTCCTGCTTTGCCTCGGGAGTTCGGTCGGCCTCGTCTCGGCGGCGCCACCAGAGAAGGCGACGGCAGGCGCGACGGGTCTCGGTGACCCGTACTACCCACTCGACGGGAACGGCGGGTACGACGTCCAGCACTACGACCTCGATCTGGCGTACGAGCCCGACACCGATGTGCTCAGCGGCGTCGCC
Source organism: uncultured Chloroflexia bacterium (assembly GCA_963731865.1). Taxonomy (GTDB): domain Bacteria; phylum Chloroflexota; class Limnocylindria; order Limnocylindrales; family CSP1-4; genus SPCO01. Next base: position 59,712 of record CAVSXG010000001.1, read on the forward strand.
ACGATCACGGCCGACGCCACGCAGGCGCTCTCGCGGTTCAACCTGGACTTCGACGGCCTGACCGTGCTCTCCATCACGGTCAACGGCGCCGCTGCGAAGTGGCATCGGGCACGCGGGGAGCTGGTCATCACGCCGTCGCGCCAACCTGGCCAACGGCAGCGAATTCACAACGGTCGTCAGCTACGAGGGCGTGCCGGGACCCATCCCCGAAGGCGAAACGGGCGGCTGGGTCACCACGGACGACGGCGTCATCGTCGCCGGTGAGCCCCACGGTGCAGCCACGTGGTACCCGGCCAACGATCATCCCACGGACAAGGCGTCCTTCACGTTCCACGTCGACGTGCCCGAAGGTCTCCAGGCGGTGGCCAATGGGCGACTCGTGAGCTCGGTCACGGCCGCCGGCCGGACGACCTGGACCTGGGACGCGGTGGAGCCGATGGCGACCTATCTAGCCACGATCAACGTCGGTGAGTTCGATATCAACGCCTACTCCGCGGACGGCATCGACTTCTGGGATGCGATCGATCCCGACCTCTTCGAGCCGGTTGCATCCCCGCGAACGGGGACCCAGTTCGCGATTTCGCAGCAGGCCGACAACTCCTACAAGCGGCTGATGCGGGCGATGAGTGTGCCCGCCGCGGGCGCCGACCTGACGTTCTGGGTCGATCGGAACACGGAGAACCCGTGGGACTTCCTGTTCGTGGAGGTGCACACGGTTGGCCAGGACGATTGGACGACCCTGTCCGACACAAACGGCCACACGACCCAGGACACCGGGTTCTCATGCCCGGGTTGGCACAACATCCACCCCTTCCTGACCCACTATCAGAGCAACGGATGCAAGCCATCCGGGAGCACCGGAGACTGGTGGGCGGCAACAGGCACCAGCGGCGACGCCGAGGAATGGACGGTCGATCTGGGCGCATTTGCCGGATCCGACATCGAAGTGTCCATTTCGTATGCCAGCGACGAGAGCGTCCAGGGCCCGGGCCTGTTCGTCGACGACATCGTGGTCTCCACCGGCGAAGGTTCGACGTCCTTCGAGGACGACGGTGACACGATGGACGGGTGGACCGTACCGGGCGCACCGGACGGGAGCCCCGGCAACGACACCGACTGGACCGTTGGGACGGCCGCCGACACGCCGCCCGCTCCAGGGGTCATCGCCGCCGAAACCATGGCGCGAGAGGCCGAGATCCTCGCCTTCGAGAGCAGCCGCTTCGGCTCCTATCCGTTCTCGACGTCGGGCGGCCTGGTCGACGACATCACCAACCTCGGCTTCTCGCTCGAAACGCAAACACGGCCGATCTACCCTGGAGAGAACCTCGGTGATGCGATCTCAGCCGCTGGCCTCTTCGTCCACGAGCTGGCACACATGTGGTATGGCGACAGCGTCTCCGTGGCGGAGTGGAAGAACATCTGGCTGAACGAAGGCTTCGCGACCTACGCCGAATGGCTGTGGAGCGAAGACCAGGATCTGGGGACGGCCCAGGAGATCTTCGATTTCTTCTACGAGGTCATCCCCGCGGACGACTCGTTCTGGAGCGTCGTCGTCGCCGACCCGGGGGCCGGTAACGAGTTCAACGGCGCCGAATACATCCGCGGCGCGATGACGCTCCATGTCCTTCGGACAGTGGTCGGCGACGACGATTTCTTCGAGATCCTGCGGACATGGGCGACCGACAACGCCGGCGGCAACGTGACGACCGACGAGTTCATCGCGCTGGCCGAATCGATCTCGGGCCAGGATCTTGGCGCGCTCTTTGACACCTGGCTGTTCACGCCCTCCAAGCCGGTGCTCGACGCCGCCGCTGTCCTGCGCGCGGGCGCCGCTCCGCATGCACCGGGTGTTGCTCGCTCCCAGATCACGCGATACGGCGCGGGGGACGCCTTCGCCTCTTCGAGGTAACGCCCCGTTCCACGTGAACGCCCGCGGTCGGACCGGACCGCGGGCGTTTGCGCGCCGGACCGCATCCTGGCAGCGGAGTTGTTGCCTCGGGCCGCAGACTGACGCATCCTTCTCCCGTGCCGTTCTACATGGATCGCCACGAGTTCACGGAGCTCACGGCTGAAGCCGCCGCGCAAGCGCACGTCATGGACATTGCTGTCCAGGACCAGTTCGGCGTGCGGTTCCTCACCTACTGGTTCGACGAGGAGCGCCAGACCGCGTTCTGCCTCGCGAAGGCGCCCAACGCCGATGCCGTCGAGGACGTACATCGCGCCTCGCACGGGTTCCTGGCCTACGAAATCATCGAGGTCGACCCGCGGATGGTCGAGTTGTTCATGGGCGGCATCGTCGAGCACACTCCCGGCGAGCCGTACGTCGCGACCGCCTTCCGGACCATCCTGTTCACCGACATCGAGGGCTCGACGCGCCTCACCCAGGAGCTCGGTGACGCCCGCGCGATGGCCCTCCTGCGCAACCACGACCGGATCCTGCGGGAGTCGCTGGCCCGCCACGGCGGGTCTGAGGTGAAGCACACGGGCGACGGGGTGATGGCCTCCTTCCCGCTCGTGAGCGGTGGCATCGAGTGCGCCATCGCCATCCAGCGGCGCCTCGCGGAAGCGGCCACCGGCGGCACCCGCCTGCGCCTGCGCATGGGACTCTCGGCGGGCGAGCCCGTCACCGAGGGCGACGACCTGTTCGGGGCGGCCGTACAACAAGCGGCCCGCCTGTGCCAGCGCGCGAAGCCCGAGACGATCCTCGTGTCGAGCGGGGTCCGCGACCTTGCGGTCGGCAAGGGCTTCACCTTCGAGAAGCGCGGTCGGCTGACCCTCAAGGGCTTCGACGAGGCGGTCCCCACCTTCGAAGTCGTCTGGCAGGATCAAGCGATGCGTGCCATGAGCGTAGCGCCGGATTGACTCATAGAGATGAGTCAGTTAGGCTCAAGGCATGACTAAGCGATTGCAGGTGCTCCTCGACGACGCCGAGCTGCGAACGATCCAGCGACTCGCTCGACGCGACAAGGTGACCACAGCCGAATGGGTTCGGCGTCGCCTCCGGGAAGGTGCCGCCAATTCACGTGGCGACACCGGAGCAAAGCTCGCGGCAATCCATCGAGCGTATCGCCAGGGATCTGGAGGCGACGAACCGGAGGTGGACATCGACCAGATGTTGGACGAGATCGAGCAGGGCTACCTCAGCGGTCTGCCGGAGGCATGATCTTCATCGACGCCAACATCCCCATGTACCTGGTCGGACGGCCACACGCAAATCGGGACGCTGCCCGTCGATCCCTCGAGGAGGTCGTCGCCGCCGGCGAGACCGCGTGCACTGACGCTGAAATCCTGCAGGAGATCCTGCGCCGCTACACCGCCACTCGCCGCACCGATAGAATCGATCCCGCCTTCGACGCTGTGCTCGGCGTTGTCGATGTCGTGTTCCCCATCGAACGAGGAGATGTCGAGCGGGCGCGGCGCCTCCTTAGGACGACGCCTCGGCTGGCTGCCCGGGACGCCCTCCACGTCGCGGTCATGCAGGGCCGAGACATCGGCCGGATCCTCAGCTTCGACGTCGGGTTCGACGGGATCCCGGGAATCGTCCGTTTGTCGTAACGGCAGCGCGGAGCCCGACAGGGCCTCGGAGACTGCAAAACGTAGGCGGGGAACCGGCACGAGGACATCGCTGTGCACTCCGGCTTTGGACGGGTCTGCGAGGCTGCAACGAGCGCCCCAGGCGTACCCACCAGATCGCTTGAGCCAATGCTGCAGACCGCCAGGCACGGGGAGGAGATTTGGGACCCCGGGTCAAGCGCCCCAATCTGCCGCCGACCGGCCCTTCAGCCTCGCTAGTTGACGCAACCCAACGGTTGCGATACTGTGTAGCAACTAACAGGTTGCGATATCACAGGAGACTGACATGGGTTTTCCAGATCGAATTGAGCGGACCGTCGAGATCGCGCATCCGCAAGCAACGGTATGGGCCGCGCTGACCACGGCCGAGGGCCTCGGCACGTGGTTCGGCAACATGGCGACGATCGAACTGTGGCCTGGTGGCGAGGCCCATCTGACATGGACCAGTGGCGACAAGGCGTCCTTGCGCATCGAACGCGTGGAGGAGCCGAGCGTCTTCGGGTTCACCTGGGGCATCCACGGTCTGCCCGACGACGACTCGAGACGAACCTACGTCGAGTTCACGCTTGAACCGACCGGCAACGGCACCCGCCTGACGGTCATCGAATCGGGCTTCGCGCAGCTCCCCAACGAGAGCCACCGCAAGGCCTTCGACGGCAACACCGAAGGTTGGGCCAGCGAGCTGGGCGAGCTCGTCGAGTACCTCGATGCCAACGCGGCCTGACGCAGAGGTCGTCGCCGAGGAGGTCTTCACGGCCCTCGCGGACCCGAGCCGGCGGGCCATCCTGGCCGCACTCGCGGCCAACGGGCCGGCCACGGCGACGGACCTGGCCGGTCGACTGCCCATCACCCGTCAGGGGATCGCCAAGCATCTCGCGCTTCTTTCCGAGGCTGGCCTGGTGGCCGCTGAACCCGGAGAGCGGCGCCGGGTGCGATACCGGCTTCGCTCCGCCCCGATGCAGGTGGCGCAGCAGTTCCTGGCCGCCATGGCCCGGGATTGGGACCGCCAGCTCGATGCGCTCAGGGACCATCTCAACATCGCCGCGGCCCCACAGCCCACGCCAAGGAACAAGGGAACGAAACAGTCATGACTACCGACATCACCAACGCCTGGGTGCGCCCTCCCGAATGGCAGCCCGGTCGACCATCCGTGACCGGTCACCGGATCGGGACGCGTGAAGAATGGGCGGCTGCCCGCGAGGAACTGCTGGCCCGCGAGAAGGAGCACACGAGGCTGGACGACGAGCTGGCTCGCCAGCGACGTGAGCTGCCGTGGGTCCGCGTCGAAAAGGAATACCGCTTCGACACGGAGGACGGCCCGCGCACGCTCGCGGAGCTCTTTGACGGCCGAAGCCAGCTGCTCATCTACCACTTCATGTTCGGCCCGAGCTACGAGGCCGGCTGCCCGATCAATTCGTCGATCGCGGACAACATCAACGGCCTGCTCCCGCACCTGAATGCCCACGACGTGACGATGCTCCTCGTGTCGCAAGCGCCGGTGGAGAAGCTCCACCCCTACAAGCAGCGCATGGGCTGGGCCATCCCATGGGTGTCCTCCGCACACAGCGAATTCAACGTTGACCTCGGGTACTCGACCAACGCGGAAGAGACCCGGGCGTGGGTCGCGCAGAACATTGGATCCCTGCCGCCGATCGTCGACAGCAACGCCGCCGCGAGCGGCACCGACATCGCCGGCTACCTGACGGAGAGCCCGGGCTTCAGCGCGTTCGTCCTAGAGGACGGGGTCGTCTACCAGACGTACCAGACCGGCTGGCGCGGCGTCGAGTTCCTGATGGGCTACTACCCGATCCTCGATCGGACGCCGAAAGGCCGCGAAGAGGACGACGGGTTCCAGCTCTGGCTCCGCCGGCACGACGAGTACGACGTGGCCGCGAGTCAGGCGGGACGACGGTAGGTGCTCTCCGAACGTCGGGCGACCCGGAGGACGACGACCAGCCGGTCGGGATCCTGGATCGAGTAGATCACCCGCAGGTCGCCCACGCGGAGTCTCCAGAAGCTGGTCTTGACGAGCTTCGCGGCGCCGGGCGGGCGCGGCTCGATTCCCAGGGCGAGGATCGGGCCGCGCAGCTTCGCCGCGTCACCCGGTGGCAGCCGTCTGAGTTGCCGCTGGGCCGCCGGGGACAGGTCGACGCGGTACCGCGCTTCGCTCACCGATCCGGGTCGTAGGTCGCCTTTGTCTCCGCGGCGAGCCTGCCGAAGAACGCCGCGGCCGCCTCGCCCCCGTCGCGCCGATACTCCTCCAGCGCTGCCTCCGCGGACTCGGCGTCCTCACGGGTTTCTTCGGCTTCCAGCCAGGCCGCCAGCGCGGCGTCGACGACATCACGGACGCTTCGATCCGAACGAGCGGCCTCGACCTTGACGGCTCGATAGACGTCCGGGTCGATATCGATGGTCACTTTCATGAAGCCAGCATACCAGCATGCTGGGTTGCTGGGTTACAAGCTGTTTGCGGGACGGAGCTCTGGTCGGCGGAATCCGCCGAGCGGTAGGCTTGATGGATGAGACGACTCGACTTCTACATCATCCTCACGGCCGACGGTCTCTATTCGGACCTCGACGGAGGTCTCGGCCACTACGAGCCCGCCGACGACGAGCACCGCTACGCCAACGACCTGACGCGCGACAGCGGTGGCATCGTCATGGGCCGGGTCATGTACGACGTGATGGACTACTGGGACTCCCTGGATCTCGACGACCCCGCGTCGCCCGATGTCGAGCGCGAATTCGCAACCTATTGGCGGGAGACGCCCAAGTACGTCATCTCCCGCGGCCAACCGCCTCTCCGCGAAAACGCGACGCTGCTCGAGGGCGATGCCATCGAGGCCGTTCGAGCGCTCAAAGAGACCGACGGGCCGCCGCTCGGGCTTGGCTGCGGCGCAGACCTCCTTGCGGAGCTCAGCGAGGCCGGGCTCATGGATACCTACCGGTTGATGATCACAACGACCGTGCTGGGTCAGGGCAAGCACATGTTCGGCTCGTTCCACGAACCACTGCGCCTGCGACTGACGGGAACCCGAACCTTCGACGCCGGGAGTGTGCTGCTGGAGTACGAACCCGGCGTTGACCGAGGCGCACACCGCAGAAGCCGGCGCCGGTCCAGAAACCCCCGGCGCTAGCGACTTGGATGTAGTCACCAAGCAGCGCAGGATGTGCTAACGTGACTACATGGACGTCGCAATTCGTGACCTGAAAGCGCGGCTATCGGAACATCTCGAGCGGGTGTCGGGTGGTGAGACCATCACGGTCACGAGTCGCGGGCGGCGCGTCGCCCAGATCGTCCCGGTCGTCGGGCGCGCCAACTTGGAGCGTGGTCTCGCCGAGGGTTGGATCACGCGCAAGGTAGATCGAACGCCCGAGCGGGTCGTGCGTCAACGACCGCGAGCCGGCACGCCGACCACCACCGAGCTGATCTCCCGGGATCGGGACACATGACCGTCTATCTGGACAGCAGCGCGTTCATCAAGCGGTACGTCGCCGAGGACGGGAGCGACACGCTCGACGCCCTGGTGTCGAACGATCCGGAATGGGTCACGGCTGGCCACACCCTCGTTGAGGTCGTCCTGGCCCTGCATCGGCGCCTCGGCGACGTCGAATGGATCGTCGCGAGAGACGCGTTCGAGCGGGACTGGGAGCGGTCCTACGTCGTCTCGCTTGACGACAAGGCCTGCCGGCGAGCGGCCGAATTCGGCGTGGCGACAGGCGCACGGTCGCTCGATGCGCTGCATCTGGCCGCCGCGGATCGCGTAGGCGGGAGGTCCATCCCGATCGTTACCTTCGACATCCGCCTCGGCGTGGCCGCCCGCGCCCTCGGTTTCAGCGTGATCGGCGCGTGACGTTCGACGCTGGCACGCCTACGGAATGGGCGTCGGGGTTGGGAGCGGTGTTGCAAATGGCGTGGGCGTTGGCTGGGGCGTTGGCGTAGGGAGTGGCGTACCCGTCGGCGTGGGTGTTGGCAACGGCGTTGGTGTCGGGGTCGGGATCGCCGTTGGGTCGCTTGGAATGGTCCATTTGATGGCGTGGCCGTTCACGCCCAGACCCGCGACCTCACCTCGATCGTTGATGGCTGATGGGGTTCGGAATATCGCCCCCAGGTCCGTCATCACGCCGTCCTCCCAGAGGAACCCGTGCTGTCCCTGCGTGCTCGAACCGATGATCTGGCCACGGTCGTTGATGTCGGATGCCCAGCTGACGGAACCGTCGAGCGTTCCGAGGTCGGTCATGACACCAGCGTCCCAGAGGAACGCATGCCTCTGGCCCGTGGCGGTCGTGCCGTCCCCGACCACCTGGCCGAGCCCGTTGATCGCACTGGCCAGCATGTAGGAGCCGCCAAGCGTCCCAAGGTCGGTCATCGCGCCGTTCTTCCAAAGGAAGGCGTGCATTTCTTCGGTGGCGGTGGTCGCGAAGCCAACGACCTGTCCGCCGTCGTTGATCGCGTAGGCCTGGCTGTACCCGCCTCCAAGCGTACCGAGGTCGGTCATGACGCCGTCTTCCCAGATGAAAGCCACGAACGGTCCCACCGGCGGTGTCGCTGCCGCCAACGACCTGGCCACGGTTGTTGATGCCGGAGGCGATGCTGAATTCCCCGCCGAGCGTCCCGAGATCGGTCATGGAGCCGTCCTCCCAGAGGACCGCGTGATTGATGCCCCCAACCGTGTACCAGTAGGGACCGCCTACGATCTGGCCGTGGTCATTGATGTCGCGGGCCTGGCCGGACGTGGTGCCAGGGGCCGTCCCAAGGTCGGTCATCGTGCCCTTCTGCCACAGGAACGCGTGAACCTCGCCCGCGCCGGTGTAGCTGTATCCCACGACATCGCCCGTGGCATTGATCGCTTGCCCGTGACTCAGAATTCCGCCCGAGGCGTGCCAAGGTCGGTGACTGCCGTCGATTGGGCAGCGACGACGGGCTGTGGCAGGGACCCAGCCAGAAGGGCGAACGTCGCCAGCAAGGTGATCCAGCGAAACATGGCGGGTCTCCTGTAAGTGGGGAGCGAATCGACGGTCTTTCACCACTGAGACGGCGACCTCGCGAAGGTGTTACGGCTCATGAGGAAGCTGGGAGCCGAGGGCTTGGACCTCCCCGGCGACCCGAGCGAGAAATGCCTGCGCGGCGTGGCGAGTGGCCTCGTCACGGAAGCCGACTCGACCCCCGGTGCGTCGACAGGTCAATGCCGAGTCGATCAACTCGGCCCACTCGGGGAATCGAGTGCTCGCCCAGACCGCCGCCTCCGCCTTCGAGGGCATGGTGCCAGTAGCCAGGGTTGTGAGCGTCCGACACACGGTCAGGACCGTGTAGGCGAGCGCCCCGCCCTGCGCATGTCTGGCACGATCGGCATGCTCTCCGACGGCCTCAATGATTGCAGCGACGAACTCGGATCGATCGATTGATGGGAGAACCTCAACCACAGGCGGTCCAAACAACGCCCTGGATCCCTGGCCGGCGAGGTACCACGTCTGGAGCCAGTCGGCTGGGTCGTGGCGCAGGTGGAACGGATCGCCGGGGCTGACGACCGCGAAGACGCCCGAACCCTCCCGGAAGCTCGCAAGGGTCTCCTGGCCCACGTAGACGACGTCGAGTCGGTTGGCCCACTCCGGATGCTTGCCGACGAACTCGCGGTGCATCCCATCGAGCGGTTCGAAGTCATCCACCCGAACCTCGCGAGCGAGGACAGCAAGCAGATCGATGTCGCTGGCGTCGGGTTCGAAGTCGCCTGTCACGATTGAGCCGTAGAGGTACAGACCGAGGAGATCCGCGCCCAGCGTTCCCCGGATCGCGGATGCAAGCTCGTCGACGATGCCACTGGGCATGAAGTCCACGCGCTACGGGCCGAGCCGCTCCATCGGGATCGGATCGAACAGCTGCCCCGGGTACGTCACGCGCGTATTCTGGCTCGCGCCTTGAGCCGCGGGATCGCTTCACGCACGAGGAACTCGAGCACGCCCTCGGTGGTCATTGACGATCCCAGGCGTACCTGTTCCGCGTATTCCTCCTTCTGCAGGTCCGCGCGAATGGCTTCGATGACGCTTCCGAGACCCAGCCAGGCATCGACGTCGAGCGGCGGCTGAACGCCGTACCGGCGACCATGCGCCTCGTACGCGGCCTCGATGGTGACGGCTTCTGCGGGCATCCCGGCCACAGAAAACAGCGCGGCACAGGCCTCCAGGCTCAGGGTGACCGATGCGACATCGCCCATCGAACTGGAGGCGAGCAATCCGCGAATGCCCAGGTCGACCGCACCATCGAGATCGCCCTTCGCGAACGCGATCCCGCCCAGGGCGGTCGCCGCCAAGGCGATGTAGTACTCATCGCCCGACGCAACGGACCTCGGCAACGTGTCGCGTGCGATTTGCTCGGCCTCCGCAAGCTCGCCCTGGGCCATGTGGGCGTATCCGCCCGACCAGTTGAGGCGCGTCAGCGAGTCGCTCGTCCCCAACCTTCCGAGCGAGCATTTCGGCCTCGGCCTGAAGATTGGCGCACCTCCGCCGGGTCCGGCGTCACGGACGAACCGCGTGTGCGACCAGGTTGAACAGCGCCTCGGCCAGCCCTTGCTCGTCGCCGAGCTGGCGCGCGAGGTCAACCTGCGCTTGGTACAGCCGGTCGGCTCCCGGGACGTCGCCGCCCCACCACGCGAGCCCGCCTGCGGCGTCCAGCCCGCGCATCCGCCAGGTGGTCGGACCGTCGGCGCCGGGCATCGCGAGGACCTGGGCCGCTCGTTCGCGTCCCTCGGCGACGTGGCCGCGGAACTGCCAGAACCGCCAGAGCGGCGGCGAGCAGCCGGTGGGCGATCTCTGCCTCGCCGGTCTCGATCGCCCAGGCCATGGCGCCGCGCAGGTTGTCGTGGTCCACGCTCAGGCGGTCGAGCCACGGGAACCTGGTCCCGGCCGGGCATGTACGTCGCGGCTTCCTCGGCGAGGGCCAGGTAGGCGGTGGCGTGGCGGCGCTGGATGGCCTCGCGCTCCCCGCTCTCGGCCAGCCGCGTCGGCGCCGAACAGCGGCGGATCGTCTCAAGGAGCCGGAACCGCGGCAGGTCCGGTCCGGCCATCGGCTGGACGAGGCTGTGGTCGGCAAGCGTCGTCAGGCCTTCGATCACCTCGATGCCGAGCTCGTCGGCCGGCCCGCCGACCGCCTCGGCCTCCTCCAGCCGGAAGCCGCCGGCGAAGACCGAGAGGCGAGCGAGCAGCCGCTGTGACGGCGCATCGAGCAGGTCGTAGCTCCACGCGATCGCCCGCTCGAGCGTCTGCTGGCGCGCGGGCAGGTCCCTCGACTTGCCGCCGGGGACATCCAGCTGCTGGCTCAGCCGACTCGCGAGCGCCCGAGGCGGGAGCAGCCCGATCCGCGACGCCGCGAGCTCGATCCCGAGGGGCAGGCCATCGAGCCGCTGGCAGATCTCGGCGACGGCCGCGGCGTCCTCGATCGGACAGCGTGAACCCGGGCGAACGCGGCCGGCTCGTTCGACGAAGAGGCGGACCGATTCGCTCGCGAGCGCGTCGTCCGACCGGTCGTCCGGTGCCGGGCACGCCGAGCGGCGCGACGGGATATTCCTGCTCGACCGAGAGGCGGAGCGGGGCGCGGCTCGTGACCAGCACGTGCAGCCGGGGCGCCGCCTGGAGCAGCTCGCATGATCCCGCGGCGCCGCATCGATGACGTGCTCGAAGTTGTCGAGCACGAGGAGCATCTCGCGATCGGCCAGGTAGCGAGCGAGGCGGTCGGACGGCGTCGAGCCCGGCGATTCCACCAGCGCGAAGCTCGACGCGATCGCCGCCGGGACCAGCTCGGGATCGCTGATCGCGTCGAGCGGCACGAGCCACGCGCCGTGCTCGAACTGGCCGGCCGCTCGGCGCGCGAGCTCGATCGCCAGCCGCGTCTTGCCCGTGCCGCCGGGGCCGGTCAGCGTGACCAGCCGCTTCTCGCGCACGAGCGAGCCAAGCTCGACGAGCTCGGACACGCGCCCGATGAAGCTCGTGAGGTGGTCCGGGAGGTTGCCGATGGGTCGATCGATCGGGCGCAACGGCGGGAACTCGGAGCGCACGCCATCGATGACGAGCTGGTGGAGGCGCTCGGGTCGGGCCAGGTCCTTGAGCTCGAACTCGCCGAGCGGCCGCATCGAGACGCCGGCCGGCAGCGCCCCTTCGACGAGCGCGCGCGTGGCGTCCGAGATCAGGACCTGGCCGCCATGCGCCAGCGCCGCGATCCGGGCGGCGCGATTGACGTCGACGCTGACGTAGTCGTCGCCGCCCAGCGTGCCGATCCCGGTGTGGAGCCCCATCCGGACCCGGACCGGCGCGTCGGCCGCCCAGGTCGCCTCGGCGAGCGCAACCTGGGCCTCCGCGGCGGCCGACGCAGCCGCCGGCGCCTCCGGGAACATCACCAGGAACGAGTCACCCTGCGTCCCGCGCTCGACGCCGCCGTGGCCCGAGAACGCCTCGCGGAGGATCGCGTTGTGCTGTTCGAGGACCTGCGTGAAGACCGCCGGCCCGAGATCCTGGACGAGCCGCGTCGAGCCCTCCATGTCCGAGAACAGGAAGGTCACGGTTCCGGTGGGCAGGTTGCGACCGGTCATGGCCACGCAGCATAAAGCGCCAGGAACCGTGCCCGCCAGCGAAGCTAGCGATCGCCGGCCACGGCGAACCCCATCGAACGCGCCGCCGTTCCGAGCGTGCTGTCATGGGTGGCGAACAGCAGGCCATCGAAGCGCTCGCGCATCGCCAGCGCCGTCGCCAGATGAACGGCGTCGAGCGTACCAAGGAGCGTTGGGAATGGCTCCGCCGCTCGTTCGAGGACGGACGCGTCGAGCGGGACGATGTCGATGGCGTCGAGCGCTTCCAGCACATCGGCGCGGTGTTGTGCGACCGCCTCGTCGCCGAGATGAAGCTGGATCCGGGCACGGTCGATCGTGCGCAGACACTCGATGCGGATGAGCTCGCTGGAGACTGCCGCCTCGATGGTGGTCCAGGCTTCGAGTCGGTCCGGCTCGCCCAGGATGACCCTGAGCAGGACCGAGGAGTCCAGGTAGGCGTTCACCGTCCCTGGCGTTCCTCCAACAGGAGTTCGGTCGACGGGCGTGCCCAGTTGGCGGCCGGGTACGTTCGTGCGCGAAGCGTCGCGAACGGCCGAGTGGCGACCCGGACCGGCAGCGTACGCTCGCCGCTGGGTGCGGTGAGGCGACCAATGGGTCGTCCGCGATCTGTCACTTCGACCTCATACCCGGCTTCGACCTCGCGGAGATACCGGGACAGTTGGTTCTTCAGTTCGGCAACGCCGACGCGCTTCATGGCCATAGATAGCCATAACTAGCCATGTTCGTCAAGCCTTCAGGGGTCCTGCGTGGCGATCCCGTAGCGACGCTGGCCTCGGTCGAAGGTGGCGAGCGGGAGCGCATCGGCAGCCACCGTGGAGGCTACGATCATGGCGTCCGGTATGGGCCGGCCGGGTCATGCCACGGGCGCGAACGAGGTGTTCGACGAGGATCTCCGTGCGCATCCCGAGCACCGTGACGTTCTCGCGCTGGACGAAGCCGATCAGGCTGTCCAGGACGTCGGATTGCGAGACGCCGTATTGCGTCCGCAGGACGTGGGCACACTCGGCGAGTGCGACCAGGGAGATGCCCAGTTCGGCCTCGCCATCGACCAGGCGAGCGGCCCGACGAGCCTGCGCCTCCGGCGTGCCGACGAGGTATCGGACAAGCACAGAGGTGTCGACTCCGATCACGCGCCGCGATCCGGGTCCGGCGTGGACCAGGCGGCGTCGCGCAGTGCCGACCAGGCTTCGTCTACGGGCTCGCGGGTGGCCTTGGTTCGCAGGCTTCCCGCGAGCGATCGCCGATGCCGACCCGGGATGACCTCGATCACGATCCGGCCGTCCTCCACCCGCTGGACCGCCTCGTCGCCCGCGTAGATGGCCAGCTCCTCACGGATCGCCTTTTCGATCGTGATCTGGCCCCGATCACCTACCCGACTGCTCATGATCTGAAGTGTAGGTTCGATTCATATCTCGGTCAAGCAATATGTATCCGTCGACCATGGCGCATCCGGACCGGCACTCCGTGCTTCGAGCGCCCTCAGAATGTGTCCCGTGACCGAGACGCATCGTTCGCGTGTCATCTCGAGCGAGTCGGCCGGGCAGCCACGCCATCCGCTCGACCGGCGCACGTTCGATGCGGCGACCCTGATGCGCGAGCATCCGCCGCGCTGGACGCACCCGAACAAGCGCGCGGTCTTCGAGGTTGCCGCTCCGCCGGGTTCGGTTCACCAGGGCACGATCGGCTATTCGCGATGGGCGGCTGAGCCGCTGCCGGACCGGATGCTCCCCGGCAGGGACCTGGTCACGGCCAAAGCCGGCTATCTCGACTACGAGCCCGTCCTGGACGGCACGGACGCCGTCGAATGGCACGGTGAACTTCGCCGACCCGGAGCTGTTCGGCGCATACGCGGGAGCGCTGTTCGCGCAGGACGAGTCGCAGGTCGTCGAACATCCAGCGCTCGGCGCGCTCAAGGAGGCGCTGGCGTCGATCGGGATCCGGCCGCTGACCGCCGACTCGACTGGCCCGAAGCCCGTCCTCGTCACGGGCGTGGAGCGGCGAGTGAGTGTTTCGATCGATCCCGATCCCGCAGCTGGTCGACCACGTGGCCTCTACGGAAACGCGTTCGCGGCCGCTCCGCCCGATGCGGTCAAGCGAGCGACGCGCCGGATCGAGCCGCCGACCGTGACGAACCTGATCGCGATCGCGGCGCCCTATCCCGGTCGCGGCGCCTACGACGCGCGAACGATCGAGAACGTCCTCGTGACCGCCTATACGGGCTTTTCAGCCGCGGTCCGCGAGTCCGAACGCATCGTCGGCGCGCATACCCGCGTCGCCATCCACACCGGCTACTGGGGATGTGGCGCCTTTTGGCGGCAACCGAACCCTGATGGCCCTGTTGCAGATCCTCGCGGCAGGCACAGCCGGGGTCGATCGGCTCGTGTTCCACACGGGTCAGCCCGGCGGCGAAGCACCACTCGACCGAAGCCATAGAGGTCGAGACCGAAATGCTCGCAGGCCACGAGGTCGAGACCAAGGCCCTCATCGGTGCGATTGCCGCGAGACCATTCTTGTGGGGCCTTAGCAACGAAACCTGAGCGCCCTGGGTCAGCCGCGACACGCGTGGCTCGCGACAACGCTGAGCCGGTTGTAGACCGGTCATCGACACGCTGGCACGGAACCTGCTGAGGTCGGTGCTCCGGGGAAACGAGTTGCGCAATCTGGATGTTCCCAGCGGCCGCGGTTAGATTGAGGCAAGCGTACGTCTCCCCTGCATCGATATTGGGCACATGAAGCTGTTTGAGCTCTACCGATACAGCAAACCAAGCCCGGGACCCGACGTGGAGTTTGTAGAGGGTTACCCGAACATCTTTCACGCGACTCGGTGGCCCGCTTGGCCTGGATTAGCCGGTGCTGGACGAGTGCAGCTCGATCACGGCATCGACTCCGTCACCAAGATCAGAGCGCTAGATGGTGCTCGTCGCCCTGCCATCCTCATTGCGTCGAAACCCCATCGAGCCGGATCGGACTGGACGCCATGGCATGACGAGCTGAACCCGGAAGTAGGGCACGTCCGCTACTACGGAGACAATAAGGCGACCCTGGGACCCACACCGATGGATCCGCCGGGCAACAAGGCCGTCATGGCGGAGTTTCCACTTCACAGATCGACCACCCGCTCCGAACGACTTCGAGCCGCTCCGCTCCTATTCTTCGAAAGCCTGGTCCACGAGGGTCGGGCCAAAGGCTTCTGGCGATTCATCGGCTTCGGCGTCGTGGAACGAGCCCAACTGACGACGCAGATTGACGCGAAGGATCGATGGTTCGTCAACTACGTATTCGAATGTGCGCTCTTCGACCTTTCGGCCGAAGGCCTGCAGTCTGCCGTGGGCATGGATCGCCGCACGAAGGGACTCGACCAAGACGCTCGAGGAATGCTTTGATCTGGCACCAGCGTCGTGGCAGGAGTGGGTCATCAACGGCGAGCGTGCAATCGAGCGAGTACGCCAGCGCGTCACCAGATTCAAGTCCCTAAGTCAGGGGAGCCAAAGGCCGGATGCCGGTACCGCAGCGGACCACGCGCTCCAGTCAGTCGTCGCCCACTACAAGCGACTAGGGCCCTACGCGGGCGTCGGTGAGCATCGATTCGAGGGCTTGGCGTCAGAGGTCGTTGGCAGCTATCTGCGCGAGAGCGGCCAATACAGGCCCGGCTGGATCACAAGACGCGCAGGTGATGGCGGCATTGACTTCGTCAGTCGCCTCGACTTAGGTGTCGGAGTAGGCGCGTTAAAGCTTGTCGTCCTCGGGCAAGCGAAATGTGTGTCACCGTCGGCGCCGCCAACGAGCGGCTTGGACCTGGCGCGAACGGTTTCGCGGCTGGATCGCGGTTGGGTCGGTGCTTTCGTTACCACCGGGTTCTTCAGTGAGCAAGCTCAACGAGAGGTGGTGGCGGATAGGTTCCCGCTCATGATGCTTAGCGGCCGCCATGTCGGAGAGGCAGTAGTGAAGGAAGCCGCGCTCCGGGGCCAATCAGTCCTCAACTACATCCACGGAGTCGACACAGACTATGACAACAGGCTTAGCAGCCGGTTGCCGATGGAGGTCCTGGGCGACTGACGTCATGATCACGCAACAGACCGAAGGTATTGTCTCGGCATGACCGACACGAAGCCGACCACCCCTGCCACCAAGACCGACGCCGACTGGCGTGCCGAGCTGACCCCCGAGCAGTACCGCGTCCTTCGCGAGAAGGGCACCGAGCGTGCCTTCAGCGGCGAGCTGTGGGACGAGCACCGGCCCGGCGTCTACCGCTGTGCCGGCTGCGGCACCGAGCTCTTCCGATCCGAGACGAAGTTCGAGTCCGGCACCGGCTGGCCGAGCTTCTTCGCCCCGGCCGATCCCGCGGCGGTCGCGACCGAGACGGACAAGTCCTGGTTCATGACCCGGACCGAGGCGCTGTGCGCCACCTGCGGCGGGCACCTGGGCCACGTCTTCGACGACGGCCCCAACCCGACCGGTCTCCGCTACTGCATCAACTCGGCGGCGCTCAAGCTCGACCCGAAGGAGTAGCGGACGTCGGACAGGTGAGAGGAGATCGAGTATCGACGGCTGCTGGACAACGGTCGCGTAAGGCCTGGTGCAGGCTGTGGACAGATGATTGCCACCTCGCCGATCGGGCGGCGAGGTGTGTGTGCCCACGGTCCATCGATTCGGTCCATACCGGTTCTACTTCTACTCGCAGGAGAACCTCGCGAGTTTCGAGGCTGCGCATATCCACGTCGCCTCGAGCGACGGTCGCGCCGTGTTCTGGCTGGAGCCGGTCAGTCTCCGGACCAACTGGGGGTACACTCCGCGCGAAATCGAGCGCCTCCGCCGGATCGTGGTGGCGAACCGTGAGCTGCTCCTGAGGTCTTGGAATGAGTACTTCAACCACCCACCCGGATAGGTACCCGTTGGCGGCGGGAGTCGAGGTCAGCCAGGAGTGGCTCCGAGTGGACCTGCGCGACGGCCGTCGACTGTCCGTTCCGGTCTCCTGGTTCGAGTGGTTGGCACGGGCGAACGATGCCGCTCGCGCAGACTTCGAAATCATCGAGGGCGGCGAGGGAATCTGGTGGAACTCTATCGACGAGGGGCTTTCCGTCCCAGGGCTGTTCGGGCTCCCGCACCACTGACCCCTCACGGTAGCCGTTCCAGGACGGCATGTGGCGCGGCGACGAAGCTCGAACTGGCCGCCGCCAAGCGATATGCGCGGAGCGCGTTGGCTGTGCATCTGGAGGTAACGGACCTGGACAAGGCGGGTGTGGAGGTCGTCGATGACGTCCGGTTGCCGCCCGCCGTCTCCAACGAGATCGGTCGGCTTGCCGAGCGCCGCTCGCAGGCGGAGTCGCTGCGGGCGGAGGTGGCCGAGGCGACCCGTCGGGCTGCCGCCGACCTCCGTCGGTTGGGGTTCTCGACTCGCGACGTCGGCGAGATCCTGGGCATCTCGGGCGCCCGGGTCGCGCAGATCGACCGCGAATCCGGCGCGAAATGAATTCCTCAACCACCCAAGCGGATGGCGTGCCGCGTCTCGCCCCGCCCGCCCAAATTAGCCCGCGGAGGTCGCAGCGGCGCCGGTCCGTGCGTCGTGGACAGCGAAGACGGTCACCGTGTCAGTTGTCTCGTCGTATGCGTAGATGAGCAGCATCCACGGCCACGGTCCGATGATCAGCCGGAACCCCCGCCAGCGTCCCACCAGCCGCCGTCCGGCGAGCGGGAACGTCTCGAGCTCCGACGGCAATCTACGGACGCGTTCGAGTGTGTCCGCTGGCAGTTGACGGCTGATGATCAGCTGCGAAAGGTCCGTCCTGGCGCGTTGCGCAACGACGACCCTCGCCATCGATCAGAGGTCGTCGAGCGGCACGACGCGTCCCGCATTGGCGTCGGCGACGCCTTCCATCGTCCGCTCCCACGCGCCGGGGATCGAGTCCAAAAGCGCCGTCAGGGTGGCCGCCTCCGGATCAACCTGATCGAGCGCCGTCGAGAGCAGCGAACGTGCAACAGTTCCAGGCTGAACGTAGAGGCGAGCCGCCATCTCATTGAGCCTCGCGGCATGCTCATCGTCCAGCACGACGTTGTAGCGCTTCCCCTGCCGATCGGGCATTCCGGCACCTCATACACAAATCGTGTAGTTCAGCGTACTCACGTGCACAATCGTGTCAAGGTAGGTCACGAATTGCCGGACCGGCGGCGTTGCGTTCGACACCCGTTCTCCGTACGCTCGACGCGTGACCAACCCGGTCGTGAAGAACCTGCGTTCGCCTGACGACATCTTTCGCGCCGAGGGGATCGTGGAGCGGTCCATCGAGGTCGGCGAGCAGACGATCGGACGAGCGACCGTCCAACCGGGCTGGCGCTGGTCGGTGGACCTGGGCCCGATCGTGGGCACCCACTCGTGCGCCGTGCGCCACGTTGGAATTTGTATCTCCGGTCGCTTCCACGTTCGGATGGACGACGGGCGCGAGATCGACCTGGGGCCGGACGACGTGTTCGACATCCCGGCCGGGCACGACTTCTGGGTCGTCGGCGACGAGCCCCTGGAAACCGTAGAGATCGCCGGCATCTACGGCTTCGGGCGTCCGACACCCGGTGGCCAGTCCTACGTCACGTCAATCCTGATCACGGACATCGTCGATTCGACGGCGACACTGGCCCGGCTTGGTCGCGCCGAATGGGATCGGATCCTATCCGCGCACTACGCGCAGGCGCGCCGAGCGCTCGATCGTCATCGGGGATCGGAGATCAGGACCACCGGCGACGGGCTGCTGGCCACGTTCGACAGCGCGGCGCGAGCCGTCCGGTCGACGCTGGAAATGCACGCCGGTGCCGAGGCCCTTGGCATCCAACTCCGGGCCGGCATCCACACGGGTGAGGTGGACGTGGTCCCTGGGAACATCCGGGGCATGGCCGTTCACCTCGCGGCGCGAGTGTCGGCGGCCGCGAAACCCGGTGAGACGCTGGTCACCGGGACGACCCGCGAGGTCTGCTCCGCCGACGACCTCTCATTCGAGGATCGCGGGTCGCACGAGCTCAAGGGCATCGAGGGGGTGCGCACCCTGTTCGCGGCACGACAGCGGTGACGCGAGCTGTCTGCCGTGTCACCGCCCCTACGCTTAAGTCTGGGGCGCTGACAGATTTGCTGAGGCTCAGGCGGCTTTCACGCTGGGGAGCACTTCTCGGCTGACGGTCTTGATGAACGCTTCCTGGTCTGGGCCGATCTGGTGCAGGTAGACCCGTTCATACCCGGCATCGACGTACTTCTGGATCCCTTCGGTGATCCGATCCAGGTCCGGACCGCAGGCCACCCGCTCCGCGATCATGTCCTCCGTGACGATCTCCGCGAGCTGCTCGAAGTGCGCCGGGTTGGGCAGCTCCTGGCCCGCTTCGCCGGGGATCGCGGCGGTCGGCCACAGGTCGCGAGCCAGCTTGCGAGCCTTCTTCTCGTCGGGACCCCAGCAGACCGTCAACTGGCCGTAGTGGGGCCGTGACTTGCCGCGGCGACCCTTGTCGAAGGCGTCGATGAGCTCGGCCTCCGGGCCGGTCCCGATGAACCCATCGCCGAGCTTGCCAGCCATCTCCGCGGCCCGCGGCCCGGAAGCCGCGATCATGATCGGGATCGGGTCCTCCGGCAGCGTGTAGAGGCGCGCGTTCTCGACCGCGTAGAACTCGCCCTCGAAGCTCGTCACCTCGCCGCGCCAGAGGTCGCGGATGACCTCGATCGACTCCTCCAGCATCCTCGCGCGGACGTCCCAATCGGGCCATTTGTCGCCAAGGATGTGCTCGTTCAGGTTCTCGCCCGTCCCCACGCCCAGGAAGAACCGGCCGGGCATCATCGCGGCGGTTGTCGCCGCGGCCTGGGCGATGATCGCGGGGTGGATTCGGATCGTGGGGCACGTGACCCCAGTTCCGATCTGCATCGTCTTGGTTGCCTGCGCGATCCCGCCGAGGACCGACCAGACGAAGGGGCTGTTGCCCTGCTTGTCGATCCACGGATGGAAGTGATCGCTGATCAGGGCGAACTCGAACCCGGCTTGCTCGGCCAGCGCCGCGTGCCGGACGAGGTCCGACGGGGAATGCTCTTCGCTCGAGAGGGCGTAGCCGATGGAAGTCATCGCTTGTTCGGGGCCTTCGTTTCCCCGTGCTCGGCTCGCTGCTTGTTGACCGTTCGAGCAGCCAGCTCCTCGGCCTTGTCGTCGGTGACTCCCTCATCCTTGTAGGAGTCCTTGATGTGCTCGTACTGGCGTTCGCGCTTGTCGCTCCAGGACCTGGGCATCGCAGTCGACCTCCATGCGGCGAACTCAATCGTCCACCGCACGTCGCACCGCAGGCATGCCCATCGCCGACGAAGAGGTTAAGGGGACGTTGCGAGCACCTCCGGCCTCGCGAATCTCATTGACTGTCCCGCCGGTGCTGCGCATACTTTTCGAGGCGCACGCGGCCTGGTGGGATACGACATGGCGACGACGCGTAAACGGCCTCCACAGATACCGACCCAGGACCAGATGGTCCTGATGGACAAATGGCATGCGGCCGAGCGAACCGTCGAGAGTGCCCAACTGATGGCGCGATCCGCAAGAGCCGGCGCGCGCCCCATCCGAAGCTCGTACCCGTTACCAGGGTCGTGATCTGACCAGGTCCCGGTAAGACAGCAACGCCGCTGCCGCGCGTCCGGGTCAGAGCGGCGGGACGAGCCCGCCGTTCACGCTGATGTTGCCCTTGTCGACGACGCCGAAGGCGCCGTAGCCGCTGCCGAGAACGATCCTGAACGTGTCCGCCCCGGCCTTGCCCAGGTCCTCGACCTCGGCGAAGAACGAGACACCCGGCGTTCCGTCCACCGTCGCGCGCCCGGTGATCGTGGCTCGTGGGCCGGCGATCGTGAGCGACTCGATGGACGTGGCGTCCACGCGGACACCGGACGTCTTGTCGCGGAAGTGGAGCGTGCCGGTCGGTGTCGCCGCCCCCAGCACGTGGGAAACGTCGAGGCCGAACTGCCCCGTGCCGCCGACCGCGGTTCCCTTGCTGATGGTGAATTCGCCGAGCTCACCCACGAGCTTGCCGCCGCCACCCGCCGAACCCGGCGTGTTGGTCGGGCCGCAGGAGACAGCCGGCGCCATCGCAGCTCGTGAACGAGAAGACATCCATGCCGCGGGTCATGTCGCCGGTGTAGATGTAGCCCTTGTATTCCTTGGCCGACCACGTGTCGGCGCCCGGCATGACGTTCCAGCCAAGCGTGTTGCCCCACGTCGAACGCGGGTCCTCGCCGACGCCGTCGTCGGAGCGCGACGGACCCGAGAAATCGAGCCACCAGGTGCCGGCGCCGTAGTGCGCGGTCACCAGCTGACGCGACGGCAACGAGGAGACGCCATCAAAGCCGGCCTGGACCGCGCCCGGTCCGGCGGTTCCGTTGCCGCCGTTGCGGAAGACGTGGATGGTGCAGCCGCGCTCGGTGTGGCCGATGGCGGCGAGCGACGGCAGGAGCGGGTCGACGAGCAGGCCCGGGTTCGGGTAGAGCCACGAACCGAGCTTCTTCGGCGCGGCGAGGTCCTGGACGTTCCAGAAGTGCGCGGCGCCGATCTTGCCGGACGGTCCCTCGTTGCAGCCGGTCTCGGATGATGCCGCCGCCGGCCTCGTCGGTGATGACGAGGATCTTGCCGTCCGACGACGTGTCGGACTGGTGCGAGAGCTGGATGACCTGGCCGTCGGCGCCCTGCGCCGGCGTCGCGGCGTTGGGGATCGTGGCGAGGAGTCGCGCCGGGCGGCCGTTGACCGCATCGGTCACGTCGACGATCCGGGTCGAGTCGAGCCCCGCCGAGTAGAGCGTGTTTCCATCGCGCGAGAACGAAACGTCGTGAGCGTCGTCGACGACGTCGGGTCCGACGTACTGCGCCAGTCGCGCCGCGCCAGATCGGATGTCGACGACCTCGAGGCCGGTGAACGAGGTGTTGACGGAGACCCACTGGCCCGACGGGTGGATCGTCGTGGTGTGGGCGCCGGCCGAGCCCCGACTGGACAGGTAGCAGTCGACGAGCTCGGTCGTGAACGTGGCCCGGTTGGCGTCGTACCAGAGCCGGACGATGTCGATCCCGGCCTTCGTCGAGCCGTCGGTGCCGGCGCCCTTGCCGCGGAGGCAGCTCGACGTCGCGCCGCTCACACCGAGCGAATCGAAGCCGAGGACGAGCAGGTCGCCGCGCACGGAGACGTCGTTCTGGTAGCCCGGGTCGGTATAGCGACCGGCGGTCGTTGGGTGCGCGGGATCGGTGATGTCGAAGATCCGGGTCCCGCCGCCCATCGTCCCGACGAAGGCGTAGTCGTGGACCGTGCCGTCGGCGGCGCGTCTCGACTGGAACTCGATGTCCGTCCCGACGAAGCCGCACACGTTGGCGACGTGCGCGAGGTTCTTCGCGGAACGCGGGACGAGCCCAGGCGTCGACACCGCCTCGCAGGGCAGCGCCACGTTGCGGACCGGGTCGAGCGGCTCGGCACCAACGACGACGGCGGCCCCAGCAGCCAGGACGAACGCGGTGAACGCAGCGATCAGCGGGCGCATGTCACTCCTCCCAGAGCCGGATGTCGTCGAACGTGGTGGTGCCGGTCAGGCCGCCGGTGAGCACGACGCGCACCTGCGTCGCGCCAAGAACGGCCGTCAGCAACCCGGGTGGTGCCGTGGCGAGCACCAGGCCCGTCGCGGAAAGCTGTTGGAGCACGGCCTTGCCGGATCCGGAGATCAGGGCGTCGAACCCATACCGGACGCCCGGCACGATCGCGATCGGATCGGAGGTCCACTTCCCGCCCGGTCCGGCCGACGCCGCGCCGCCGCTGTACGAGGTCTGGCCCGAGCCGGACCAGTTGTCGGGTGACGTGCCATTCGAGGACGTCTCGAAGTCGCCGTTCTGGACCTTGTTGCCGCGCACGTCTACCTGGAGCGTGCCGGTGTTGTTGGCTTCGTCGGATTCGGCAATCGCATCCGTGGGATCGACGATCGCCTTGATCGTGTGGGCGCCGTTCGAGACGCCCTTGAGCGACCAGGCGACCGATGCCGTTGCCGTCCCGTTGGTCCCGACGTCCGCGAGCGTCTGCTCACCGATGACGACGTCGTCGACGAGGAACCGGACGACCGCACCGCCGACGGGGTTGGCGATCGTGGCGGTCACCGTGGCGCTCCTGGTGGCCTTTGTGCTCGTGGCTTCGAGGGCCGTCACGGTCAGGTCGGGCAGCGGGCGCTGCCACTGGAGCACGTTCTGCAGGACCTGGTACCCGCTGTAGGTCACCGCGTAGTTCGCCAGCCCGAACGGGTGGTAGAACTGCTCGGTGGGCATCGGGAGGAGCGCTCCCACGACCCGGACGACGCCTCCGCCGAGCGGGAGCTCGCCGAGCGTGACCTGGTCGGCGGTCGTGGTCCCGGCCGTGCGACCGCCGAGGCGCTCCCACTCGATCTGATCGACGCCCCACACGGGTGAGGTGTTGAGGTCGGTGTCGTCGTCCGCCGCGGTGACCGCGTAGCCGATCGGGACCGGCTCATAGGTCTGGTGACGGAAGCCGGGACCTTCGGCGGCGCCCGGCTGGTTGACGTTCTGTGCCAGCGGGTCGCCGTAGCTCTCGGTCGCACCGTCGCGGGTGAAGCTGATGTAGCCGGCATACACGCTGAAGTCGTTGACGAAGCCGCGTCCGATCACGTCCATGTGCGACAGGTTCCGGACGGCGCCGTCGGTCAGGACCAGGTTGCCGCCGCGCTCGACGTAGCCACGCAGGGCCGCGCCCCACGCTTGTCGTTCGGCGTCCGTCCGCGACGATGCCTCGGGCGGCGGTCCGACGTACACGTTCGAGAACGAGACTTCGAGGCCGTCCGCCGGTGCACCGGCTGCCCAGTTCACGACGCGCACCCGGTAATGGCCCGGGAGCGGCCGGAGCATCGTGGTCTCTTCGCTGGCAGCGCCAGTTGCCGCCTTGCCGGCCGACGACCAGGCGCCGGAGATCCGGCTCTGGCGTTCGATGTACAGGTCGTAGTCGACCGCGTTGTCCGCGCTGAGACGGATCGTCATCTGCTGGTTGTTGAAGTTGCCGTCCACGTCGAACTCGAAGTCGGCCGCGCACGTCGGCGGGATGCCGGCATCGACGAGGTCGGGCTGGTAGGCGCACGGTGCGGTGAGGGCCGTCTTGGTCGTCACGTCCGCGAACGTGGTCGGGCCCTGGGCCGGCCCAGTCCGGATCGGTTCCGAGTACCCGGGCAGCGCATCGTCGGCGACGACCACGCTCGCAAACCGATCGAGGTTGACGGTCCCGGCGAGAATCTCGTCGGCCGTCACCTTGACAAGCTGTCCCGGGGCCATTGCCCCGGCCAGGTCATCGAAGAAGGCCATGTTGGTGGCCGAGTACGGGAGCTGGCCGGGATCCTCCCAGACCTGTTCGCCGCTGAACGTGATGTCGAGGTCGGCCGAACCGCCCGCGGCGGCCAGCCCAGTGGCGAGGTCCCCGGTCATGCAGATCCGGTAGCGGCCGGGCAATGGCATGTTGCCGTGCACGGCGGCGCCCGCCTGCTGGTACGTGTCGGCCTGGTCGAAGTAGCGGTTGATCTCTTCCCACGCGTCGCCGGCATCGCCGCAAGCAGTGGCTGGCCCCGGATCCACTTCACCGGAGCGGTATTTCTCGAGGATGATCTCGGTCGTGGCGGTCTGGCCGACACCACCCACGTTCTGCGACGTGACCTTGCCTTCGACGCCGCCGTTGTACACGCCCTCGGCGAAGCCCTTGACGACGAACTCGTACATGAACCCGTTGTTCACATCGAGCGCTGCGTCGAGGATCGCAGCCTGCGGCGGAAGGCCGGAACCCGGCGGTGGCTCGGTCGGCGTGCCGTTGTTGACGAGCAACTTGGGGCTGTGGACGTACGCCACGGACCCGGGCACCCGGAACGTGTTGTCCTCGGGCAGCAACGTGAAGTTGACCATCGAGTAGACGAGGCTCTTGTTGCCGTCCACGTGGAGCTGCTCCGCGTCGACGATGTAGCACGAGCCCACGCCGCAGTTGGACAGGTGGGACAGGCTCATCTCGTTGTCGATGCCGTCGCCGTCGAGTCCGAGCGGCGAGTTGATCCAGTCACCGAATGAGCCGGTCGTCGTGTAGGCGATCGTGTCCCACACGGTCCCCCACTGGACGCCGTACAGGCGCTGGTCGTCCTTCGCCGCGGTATTCGGCTTGATCAACGGCGACCAGGCGAGCCGCGTCTCGGCGTCGGACCAGGCGCCCTTGACCGTCTGGAGGATCCGCTGGTTCTTGGCGTAGTCCTGCTCGCCTGCGCCAAGGAGCGTGAACGAGAAGGCGCGATCGATCAGCTGGCCGTGCAGGTCGATGCCGCCGTCCCACTTCGGGCGGATCTCCTTGAGGGTCTTGCCGAAGGCGCGCGTCTCGGGCTCCGACCACGGCGTGTACGGCCGGAAGGTAGAGCCGATCGTGGGCCAGTCGCGGTTCATGTCGACGCCGTTGCCGTTGTAGCGCTGGAAGAAGCGCACGCCGTTGTCGATGTCGCCTCGGCGCCAGCCGTCGGGGTTCGCGAAGACGAGGTAGACGGCCGATCGGCGCAGGGCATCGCCCGCGGTGACCGACGCGCCGGGCGTCGTTTCGAGGAGAGCGTGCGGCATCGCGCCTTCCTGGGCGCAGTTCGTCCGGCCGTTTGGCTGGAGGTTTCCGGCGCCCACCGCCTCGCAGTACGCCCAGGTCGCGAGGTCCTCGGCGACGCGGACACCGGCTTCCGCACCCGCCCGCTCGATGCCGTGGATCGAGAGCGGGAAGCTGAAGAACTTCTTGTTCGCGTCAGGGACGCGTTCGTCGGTCAGGCGGACCATGTACAGGTCCGAGCGCACGCGGCCGGGCGGCAACCCCTGCCGCGGCAGGCCCGCCGAGCAGAGTCGGCCGGGTTCGTGGACGTCGCACAGTCGGACCCGTCGCCGAAGTCGTCTTCGAGGTTGTAGAACTCGACGAATTGCGGGAACAGGGATTCGAGGTAGTCGAGACCGTTGACCATCCCGCCGTAGCTCAGGAAGTCCACCGAAGCGCAGGCGCGTTGCCCTTGGCGAACGGCGACCTCGCGGGCGCCTGGACCGGCGCCGGCCAGAAGGCGTGCGGATCCGGGAAGACCCGGCCGCACAACGAGTAATTGGCATCTGCGGCCGAGACGGCCGTTGGGCCGTTGCCCACTCCTGGAATGCCCTGTCCCAGGACCAGTGCAAGCGCGGTGAGCAGCGCCACCCCTCGCCGTCGGACTGCAGACATCGCTCTGACGCCTCCGCCCCCACATGGCGCCCACGATCGAGGGCGCACGTTATGACACCACGCGCGGTGGTTTGTATGGAGAGAATGATGCCACAGCGAGTGGTGTCAAGTTACAAACGCATTACAGTTACCCTGGCGTGGCCGAGTGAGACTCCGCGCGCTCAGTTGCGAGTCATCGAGCTCGCCGGTTGCGAGCTACCAGTCGAGCACGACGCAGGCTTCGTCGCCAAGGACCTCGGCCTGGTGGCCCGGATCGATCAGCAGATGGTCGCCGGCGTTTGCCTCGACCGCAGTGCCATCGTCCAGGACGTACCGGATCCGGCCCGAGATCACGTACTCACGATGGTGAAGCGGGCAGCTATCGAAGTCGACGTGGGCTTGATGTTGCGCATCCAGCTCCAGCCTGGCTTGAGGGTAGAGAGCCAGACCGTGGATTCGTTGCCGAGACCGTAGCCCGCGAAGCCGAGGGTCACCTGGACGGAGGTCCCCTGCTCGCCCCAATCGATCGTCTCGTCCGGTTCGTTGACACTCTTCTGTTCGATACCAGCCATGGTTCGACCTCTCTAACCGCGCCGGCGCCTCAGCGGCCGGGTACATCGGCTCCGGTCCAGGCGTGCCCTCGATGGCAAAGACCTCGACGGGCTCGGCGCGGCCGCGCACCTCGATCCGGCCGAGCGACCGGAGCGGGGCGACATCTCCCGCCAGCTGCGCCGTCCGAGGACTCAGCAGGATCTCGGCTCCCACGTTCGTGGTCATCTCCTGGAGCCGCGCCGCGAGGTTGACCGGATCGCCGATCACGGTGTACTCGAGCTTGCGCTGGCTGCCCACGTTGCCGGCGACGAGCTCGCCGGTCGCAAGACCAAACCCGACGCGAAGCTCGGGCATCTCTGACTCGACTTGTTCGCGGTTGAACGCCTCCAGCGCCTCGCGCATCCGGAGCGCTGCCCGTACCGCCCGTTGGGCGTGGTCCGCCATCGGGTTGAGCGGCGAGCCGAAGACCGCGAGAAGGCTGTCGCCGCCGAACTTGTTGACGATCCCGCCTTCGCCCTCGACTTCGACAAGCATCCGTCCGAAGTAGCGGTTCAGGGTGCCGATCAGTCTCGCCGGCGGCAGCACCTCGGCCAGCGCCGTGAAGCGGCGAATGTCGACGAAGAGCACGCTGCACTCGACGATCTCGCCCTCGAGCTTGCCCTCGTGCGCGATCGCCATGCGTGCGACCTCCGGGCTGACGTACTGGCCGAACAGGTCGCGCACGATCGCCTCGCGGCGGAGACCTTCCGTCATCCGGTTGAAGGCGGCGCCCAGGTGGCCGATCTCGTCGTCCGTCCTCGTGTCGGCCACGGCCTCGAGATCGCCGGTTTCGACACGATGCATCGCGGTCTCGAGCGACCGGATAGGCCGGACGATGGTGCGACCGACGTAGACGGCGGCCCCGATGCTCAGCACCAGACTGATCCCGGCGACGCCGAGCTCGACGAACTCGATCGGGATGCCGAAGAGGGTCCCGTGACCGGTCGCCTCCGCGGCCGCGGCGGTCTCGGCCGCCTCCGCTCCTTCCGTGTGGACGTCGGGATCGGCGGCCGCTTCCTGCAACGACAGGATTGCCAGGACGGCGATCGGGATGAAGGACACGACGATAAACGCCGCAAGGAGTCGGACCAGGATCGACGATCGTCGCCCGCGCGGACGTGCGCGCCGTTCAGCGGTCACCGACTCGTGCATTCGAACGCCTCTCCGTCCGCCCCGGGACTGGCGCGGATTCTACGCCTGCGACCAAAGGCTTCACGAGCTCGGCGGCCTGATGCTCAGGTCTGCCGCCGATGACCAATTGGTGGCAGCCGAAACGCGCAGCGCGGCCCGGAAGCTCGAGCAACCCGCCGGTCCAACGTGACGAGCGGCACCTCCAGGGCCTCCGCCAGCGCCACGTACCACCCGTCGTATGCCGTCAGGTTGTCTCGGAGTGACCACACCCGTTCCGCGTGCGGCTCATACGGGAACAGATCGATGCGAAGTCGAACGAGATCGCCATGCGCAAGCGCGCCAACATCAGCCGAGAGATCCCCGGCAAGCACGGCGCGGCGCAGGATGTTCGCGACTTCGACCGGCATCAGGTGCGGGGCGACGAGGTCTTCGTGCGCCAGCTCAGATGCAGCCCATTCCCCATCTGACCCGCTGTCGACGAGCGCGGCGACGATGACGCTCGCGTCAACGACTACGGTCAAGGCCGGTCCGCGTCCCGGTGTTCGACGATTCGGGCGGCCCCCAACCTGGACGACGTGGTACTGCTCCGGGAGCGGGCACCCGCCAGGACCTCCGCGACGGAGGGTTTCCGCGCGAGCTCGATCAGCTCTGCGCGCAGGTGCTCCTGGAGCGATCGACCGGCGCGGGCTGCGCGGGCCGCAAGTTCGGCGCGGACATCCTCGGGAACGTTCCGGACGGTGATCGAGGGCATGCCATCATTATGCTGCTACTGCATGCACAATGCAAGCGTTGACTGCCCTACGGCTGAGTCTCGATGGAGGTCGTGGCGAACATGAACCGGCAGTCCGAGGTCCGCATTGGGGGGCCTGCGGTTTCGATCGGGATGTCCTGGTAGGTGCAGTTCCATGCGTCGGGATGATCGAACATGCCCGTCACCTCGACGACCTGTCCCACCGGAAGCACATCCGGATACGCCCCGTCCGGGTCGGGCACGAGGATCAGCCATTGGTCGTACTCAGGCGGCACCGCCCTCTCTGAGGGCTCGACGAACAGCAACGGCTGATCGTCGGGACCGAACCACCGCGGTACGTATCCACCACCATCCACGTCGCAGTTGCATGAGATGAGGCGAGCCTGGAAGGTGATCGGAACCTGGGAGAGGCATCCCAGTCGTTCGCCGAGGGAGACCGTATGTACGGCTCGGGCGCTGGTCGGGGCCGGCGGACAATCGGGCTCTGCGGCCTCGAGCCACTCCTCGCCGTCGCGGCCGGATCTTGCGACCCACCCGGTATAGGGTCCGCCGCATGGTCCACGGTCGATGCCGCACGGTGGCCACGACATGACGTCCAGCGAGAACGACGCGACCTCGTACCAGCTGTAGCCGGACGCGTTTACTGGCCCGTTGAAGACATGCAGGAACGTCCCGAGCGGAAGGAGCGGCTCGTACTTGATCGAGTCGTCGCTGACGCGCGGTTCCGAGCGGACTCGCAGTCGGTCAGTGACGGTGACGACGGTCACGCCCAACAGGGTGTCCAGCTCGCCGACGCCGTCGGTGATCTGCTCCTCGACCGGCCTGGCGGACGGCGTTGGAGCGGTCGGAGCCGCGCTGGGCAAGCTCGCCATCGACGGAGTGGCCGCCGGCGCGCCTGACTGGACCGCCTGTGTCATGACGAAGGCGTGGCCGAGCCGCATCCCGAGAGCACGAGGATGCTCATCACAAGGACGGCTTCGCGACCGCGACGGCTCAAGTTCACGCTGACACCGATCTAGCTATGCAGGCGACACAGGGACGCCACGGAGGAGCTCGACTGTTACTTGATGCGAGGCAAGCCTGACTTGCTGCGCCATTGACGCATCCCACTATTGATCCTACCATTCGTCCTACCATGAGTACGAACAGGCAACGAGTCAGGGCCGTGGCCGAGGCGCTCGCGCCGTACGGGTCCGAAGGCGCCGCCGCCCGTCACGCGAAGGTCTCGATCAGCCTCCCTGCGGATCTCGTTGAGGTGGTTCGCTCCATTGCGGTCGCCCGCCACGTCAGCGTGAGTGCCGTGATCGCTGCGTCTCTGCGGCGGACGATCGAGGAGGCCGACCAGGCGCGGCTCGACCGGGCTATCGAGCTCGACGCCGAGGAGAACCTCGCGTGGGCCAATGCGTATCAACCGATCGCCGCGAAGCTGTGGTCGGAGCTGGAGTGGTAGGCATTGGACGAATGCCACCGGTTGGTGCCCCCCTTCGAGGCGACATCCACTACATCGAGTTCCCGGACCTCGGCGGGAACGTGCTGCGTGGGCCGCATCCGGCAGTCGTAGTACGGACGGACCGCATGGCCCGCTCCACGACGGTCATCGTGGCCCCGATGACGAGCACCCCGCGATCGGCCGACGAGCGGCCGCCATACCTGGTCCCGGTCGCTGCGCGCGAGGCCGGGCTTCCCAGGGACGGCTTCGTCAAGTGCGATCAGCTCGCGACCCTGCCCACTGCCCTGCTCGGCCCGAAGCTCGGCCGGTTGAACCCGGCGGCCACCGATCGCCTCGACGCCGCCCTGCGGTTCGTCCTCGGTCTCTGACCGAGCGGACCGACGGAGTAGCCACGCGGCAGCGCACCTATCATCGGCGGGCCATGCGGAACACCACGGCGGGCACCGCCGACACTCGCGAGCGCTTCCGGCGCTGGTTCTGGCGCCCGCCTCGCCCGCACGGCGAGGTGATTCCCGACCGCCGGGTCAGCGCGCTCGAACTCCTATACGACCTGGTGTACGTGGCCGTGATCAGCCAGGCGGCGCACCACCTTGCCGAGGACATCTCCGTGCGATCGTTCGTGGACTTCGTGATCGTCTTTGCTCTGATCTGGATCGCCTGGGTCAACGGCTCGCTCTACGTCGAGCTCCATGGCGAGGCGGACGGTCGCACGCGGTCCATGGTGTTCATCCAGATGGGCATCCTGGCCTTGCTTGCCGTTTTCACCGGGTCCGCCACGGGTGCCGGCGGCCAGGGATTTGCCCTGGTCTACACGGCATTTCTCATCGTCATCGCGTTGCTGTGGTACGCCGTCCGTCGGCGGGATCGCGAGGTCAGCCCGGAGTTCCTGGGCACGACCGGCCGCTACGTCGCGACGATGGTCGTCCTGGCCGTGGCGATTTTCATCAGCGCGTTCGTGGCGGCGGACCTTCGGGTCTGGATCTGGGCTTCCGTGATTGGCGGCTGGATCGGTTTGATCTGGTACCAGGGCCGCGACCGCGTGGGCCTGCAGCGGGGCATCGTGCCGACCCATTCGCTCGTCGAGCGGTTCGGGCTCTTCACGATCATCGTGCTCGGCGAAGTGGTCTTTGGCGTCGTCGAGGGGTTGTCCATCGCGGAGCCGGATCTGAAGACGATCGTCACCGGGATGCTGGCGCTCGGTCTCGGCTTCGGGTTCTGGTGGATCTACTTCGACGTCGTCGGGGATCGATTGCCCAAGGGCGATGGCCGCTCACTTGCCAGCTGGACGCTGAGCCACCTGCCGATCACGCTCGCGATCGCGGCGGCGGGCGCGGCCATGGTGAGCCTCATCGAGCATGCGCACGATCCGGTCACGCCCGCTGGGACCGCGTACCTGTTGAGTGGCGCGGTTGCGCTGGGTCTCGTCGCGGAGGTGATCACGACCCGGGCGCTCGCGGACGGCGATCGATTGGCGGTCGTGTACGGACCCCTCCGTCGGGCGATGCTGGGTGGTGCGGCTGCGGCGATCGGCGTTGGGTTGCTCCAGCCCGCTCCGTGGCTCCTGGCGCTCGCCCTCGGCGGCGTCATGTCGGTCCTCTGGATCTTCACCGTCGCGACGTTCCTCCGCGCCGATGCGTGGATGGAGGAGGACGGCCCCGTTGCGGAACGGGCGTCGTAGCGAGCGGCGCGAGCGGCGGGTTCCCGTCTCGGGCAATCTCCGCGGATCGCTACACTTCCGCGATGGTCACGCAGGCAGGCTCGTCACGCGCCGGTGAGTAGCCGCACCGTCACGTTCGGCGGCGCCACGTACCCGCTGATCCTCCCGAATATCCGCGATCCGCGACTGCATGTCGCGGCGGTCATCATCACCGTCCACGTGCTCGGCCAGGTCGGGCTCGGCTTCCGGGTGAGCATCCCGCAGATCCTGGCCGCGATCCTGACCTGCTGGATCATCGAAGTCGTCCTGACCTTCCGCCAGAGCAAGGCATTCGTGTGGCCGGCAAGCGCGATGCTGACCGGGAGCGGCGTGGCGCTCATCTTCCGCGTCATCGGGACGCCGCCGGATGACCCATGGAGCACCCACGCCGTGGGGCTGTTCGCGGTGGTCGCCGGGCTCTCGCTGCTGACCAAGTACGTGATCCGGTATCGCGGCTCGCACGTGTTCAACCCATCGAACATCGGGCTGGTCGTAGCGTTCATCGTGCTCGGCAGCACGCGGGTCGAGCCGCTCGACTTCTGGTGGGCGCCGCTCAACGTCTGGATGATCGCGGCGTACGCGGTGATCATCGTGGGCGGGCTCCTGATCACCCGACGGCTGCATCTCCTCGCGCTGGCGGCGACGTACTGGATCACGCTCACGGTCGGGGTCGGGATCCTCGCCGGCTCGGGCCACTGCATGACCGCGCGCTGGGCATTTGCGCCGGTGTGCGGCTTCGATTTCTGGCGGGTGATCGTGACCTCACCCGAGGTCCTCATCTTCCTGTTCTTCATGATCACGGACCCCAAGACGGTTCCCGCCGGGCGCGTCGGGCGGGTCGTCTTCGCCCTGCTCGTGGGGGTCGCCAGCACGCTCCTCCTGGCGCCGCAGACCACCGAGTTCGCGGCCAAGGTGGGACTCATCTCGGGCCTCGTGGTCGTGTCCGCGGTTCGCCCGATCCTGGAGCGGTACCTGCCCGAGCCGAAGTCCGCGGCGGACGACCTGCGGGCGTTTGCGTCGCGACTCGCGACCCGCGGGGCCGCCGGAACGGCGGCGGCACCCAGCGTGGTCCGGATCGGGATCATCGCCCTCGGCGTCCTCGCGACCGGGGTCGGCATCGTTGCCGCCGGGACGCCGGCCCGCGGGCTCGTCATCGCCGAGTCGTCCGACATCCTCGACCGGGTCCCCCACGAGGTGGACGCGTCAACGTTCCCGGCGATCACGGTCGGACCAGGACGTCATGGACTTCGACCACCGGATCGACGAAGCCGGAGCGCAGGCGATCCTCGTGACGCTGGCCGAGAACCTCGAGCTCGAGAACCAGGCCCTCCTGCGGGCCGACGAGACGATCCTCACGGCCGTCGATCACGGTGATCGACTAGTCGAGATGCAACGCCGGGTCCTCGACGCCAAGGCCACGGGCACGGCCGTCGTCGCGCACTACCAGTTCGACGCCGTGCACCTCTCGCTGATCGTGCCCTTCGGGGTCCAGACGGGTCTCAGTCTCGGGTTCGAGTCCCGCGGCACCGTCACCGAGGAGACGTACGACGCCGCCGGTGCCCTGTTGTCGCAAGAGACGTCGCCATTCGAGCAGACATTCGTGATGCGCCGGGTCATCCAGGCGCGCTGGCTCAACGTGGCCGTGCTGCCGCCGGGCGCGGCCGGCTGACGTTCAGACCCCGAGCGCGTCCGACGCCATCGCCGTCCCGTCCACCCTCGCCCGGATCTTCGCGAACGCCGTGTCGCGTGATGTGGACGTGTCGTCGCCAAACGGCGAGAAGCCGCAGTCGTCGGTGGTCCCGAGGTGGCCGGGATCGATGAACCGCGCCGCCTCCAGCACCCGGTCGCGGACCTCCTCGGCCGTCTCGATGCGCGGGTTGAGCGGGTCGGTCACGCCGACGAAGATCCGGCGGTCGCCCGTGGCGTGGTCGCCGAGGATCTTGAGCACGCGCTCGCGGTCCGCCTCGCTCGAGAGCTGGACGAAGAAGTTGCGAAGGTTCAGCCGGAACAGGGTCGGCAGCAGCTCCGCGTAGTCGATGTCGGCGCTGTGGGTCGAGTCCTGGTCGCCGCCGGGACAGGTGTGGACGCCGACGCGTGCCCGCTCGTCGTCGGTCAGCTCGGCGAGGACCCGGTTGTTCAGGTCCACGAATGCGTTCAGGAGCCCCTTGGACGGATCGAGCTTGATCGACAAGCCGAGCCTCGGTGAAGTCGATCTGGACGCTCGCGCCGCGCTCCAGGCAGCCGCGGATTTCCGACGCCGCCTCGGCGACCAGGTCGTCGAGAAAGGCCTCGCGCGGATATCCGTCGATCCCGTCGCCCGGGTACATGAGGCTGATCGCCGACGCGGAGATGACCGCCTGCTTGCGCTTGGCGGTGGTCTCCCCGCTTGCGGCATCGAGGTACTCGTACGCCTTTGTCGCGTAGCGGAACGGGGCTTGGGTCAGGACCGGGAACTGGCGCGTGTGGCCGTCCGCGAACAGGAGCGTCACGCCATCGCCGGCGAGGGGTAGTCCAGCGACCGGATATGTCGCGAAGCTGGGCTTCCGCTGCTCGCCGTCCGTGACGACGGGCGACCCGGTCTCCTCGAACCGCGCGAGCGTGTCGCGGACGGCCTCGTCGAACAGGGCATCGAGCTGCTGGGGGCTGATGGTCCCCGCGGCGGCGGCTCCCATCCCGGCCTGGAGCTCCGGGGATCGAGGGATGCTGCCGATCGGTTCGGTGGGAAGTGTCATGGCCGAAATGGTACGAGACCCGGCGTCAAGGCAGCCGGAACGTCCTATCCTGCGGCATACTCCCGAGACCCCACCCCGCTCCAGGAGATCTGCATATGGCTCGCGACCAGGAGCGCCTCGAACGCGCGCAAGAGGGACCGATCGTCGGCGGACTGCCCGACGCCCCGGGGATCCTCACCGCGCTCCGGCTGACCCCGGGCCTCGGCCTCCATCTGCGTGGCCTCGCGGACGAGCTGCTGGTCAACGATTTCCCTGGCGCCACGATCGATCGCGCGGAACGGGAGATGCTCGCGACCGCGGTCTCGGCGGCCAACGACTGCTTCTTCTGCATGGATTCGCATGCCGCCCATGCGACGGCCCTGCTCGAGGTGACCGGGCGGACGGACCTCGAGCCGCTGCTCGAGACGATCAAGCTCGGGTCGTCCGAGGGGTTCGACGACAAGATGCGCGCCCTCCTCCACATCGCCCGGACGGTCCGGCGGGAGCCGCGGAAGCTGACGGCCGCCGATGTCGAGGCGGCCCACGCCGCCGGTGCGACCGATGCCGACGTCCAGCTCGCCGTGCTGATCTCGGCCGCGTTCTCGATGTACAACCGGATGGTCGAGGGGTTCCGCGCCGGGACCGCTCCCGACACCGAGATGTACCGCGCCCGAGCCGGCGAAATCGCCGCGAATGGCTACAGCGGGACGCCCCTCCCGGCTGGTTCGAGGTAGCGCCGCCCGCCCTACCAGCGGACGATCAGGTCGGCCCGGTGGCGGGTCCCCTCGATGAGCCGGGCGTTCGCCTCGTCGCTTCGGTGTACCCACTCGTGGGCCTCGTCGGGTGACTTGCCGAATTCGACGTGCCGGGCGATCAGGCGGCGGAGGCGCTCCTCCTCGCGTCCCTCGATGTACCAGCACTCGTCGAGCACGTCGCCGATCGACGCCCAGGGGTCCCGATCGAGCAGCAGGTAATTGCCCTCGGTGATCACGAGCGGGACGCGTCGCTCGATCGCGATCGCGTCGGGGATTGACGCCTCGATCACGCGGTCGAATTTCGGGGCGTAAACGACGTCGTCGACGTGTCGCGCGACGCGCCGGAGCAGGTCGATGAACCCAGCGGCATCAAAGGTGTCGGGTGCACCCTTCCGATTCCGGCGCCCAAGGCGTTCGAGGTCGGCGTTCGCGAGGTGGAAGCCATCCATCGGGACGAGCACCGCCGCGTCGCCAAGGGCTTCGGTGAGCGCGGCGGCGAGCGTCGACTTGCCCGCGCCGGGTGCCCCGCAGATCCCGAGGATGGCGCGCTCGCCAACCGCCGCGAGCCCCCGTGCCCGTTCGACGAGCGACGCGAGGTCAGGCGCGTACCCCTCGGGCACCGCCCTCAGGCCGGTGCGTCGCGCGGGTCGAGGCGCAGGGTGTGGTCGAGCGTCGCCGGCGCGACCATCGCCTCGGTCGAGGCCGGCGAGCCCTTGCCGTACTTCGCCCGGTAGGCGTCGCTCACCCCCTCGATGGTGTCCGTGTCGGTTACGAGGACGGCCGTGACCGGGATGGCCGCGCCCTCGGCGTGGAGGACGACCTCGGGCTGGGCTCTCGCCTCGCGATACCAGCGGCCGGCTTCGGCGTATTCGGATCGTATGAACGTCTCGTCGCCCACTACGACGATCCAGATGATCGTCCGATGGATCGTGGTGCGATCGGCGGCGGTCGTCTCGAGTTGGACCTCACGGACACGACCGAGCGTCTCGAGCGTGGCCGCGTCAAAGGGTGTTGGCATGACGGTCATTCTGCCGGATCAGTCCTCGATCCGAGCGCGGTGGCGCGCGCTGGCTCAAAGCGAGCTCGTCGCGACCACGAGCCCGAGCGCGGCGAGGATCGCGGCGAGTGGCCCCCACCCGAACCGTTCCCACCGGCTGCTCGACGCGATGTTCACGATCGCCCCCAGAGCAAGCAGGACGACCACCACCCAGGTCCCCGCGGTGACGAGCTGCGACGGCCCAGGCAGCGTCAGATACCCGGCGCGCGCAAGGATGATCGTGGTCGCGATCACCCAGATCACCGCGGCGATGGCGCTGCTTCGTCGGAGCCGGGTCGGGAGTCGATCGTGGGCTCCGCCCCAGGCCGCCCGACCAAGCGGCGCACCAAGCGCCAGCGCAAGCTGGAACGCGGCGATCAGGAGCAAACCAGCCGCGACGATCACCGCTGCCGTCCGCGGATCCGTGAGATTGGGCAAGGGTCCTCCTCGTTCTCCGGCGCAGCGTACAGGCCGGTCCGGGCAGCGTTGGGCTCGATCGACAGAGGCGTGCAGAATGAGTGGATGACTGACGACCACCACGAGCACGAACACGAACACGAGCATCACCACCACGAGCACCAGCCGCTCGACTATCCCGACGCCATCGAAGCGTTTCGCGCCGAGAAGGACGCCTTCTTCAAGAGTGCCTCTCCAGGCAGCCCGGTCCCGGTCGCCGAGCGCGACGCCTTTACGGGGCTCCCCTACTTCCCGGTTGACCCGACGCTCCGTTTCGAGGGGCTGACGGTCGAGCCGTACACCGGCGCCGAACCCTCGAACTTCGAGATCCCGACGTCCGATGGGAAGCTCCGGCCGGCGCATCGGGCGGGCATCCTGCGCTTTGACCTTGGTGGCCAGCGCCTGGGCCTGACGGCCTACACCTTTGATGGGGGCGACGAGGAATCGCTGTTCGTGCCGTTCCTCGACCCGGGCAGCGGCACCGAGACCTACGGCGCGGGTCGCTACCTCGACCTCGATCCCGAGGACGACGGGACCTACACGCTCGACTTCAACCTGGCCTACCACCCGTCATGCGTGTACGACATGCGGTTCTCGTGCCCGCTGACCCCGGCCGAGAACCGGCTGCCGGTCCGCATCCCGGCCGGCGAACGCCTCCCGCCTGCCGAGGCCTAGCCCTCCATCCGGAGCTCTTCGAGGTCGAGCTCGCGTTCGATCGCGCGCAGCGTCTGGTCGTTGATCGTCCGCTGATCCCGGAGCTCGAGGACGGCCGCCCGTTGCGCCGCGATCACGCCTCGCTGGATCTCCTCGTGCTCGATCCGTTCCTGGTGGCGCTCGGCGGTTTCGTCCGGGTCCTCCGTGGCGAGGTGCTGGGTCCGATCCTGCAGCCCTGATTCGAGCCGGTCGAGCAGCGGCACGTGATCGGGCCACGCGGCCCGTGCCCGGGTGATCTCGTCGAGCCCGGCCTGGTAGCGCGGCGGCCCTGGCGCGCTGTCGCCTCGTCACCGTCGAGGTCGATCCCTTCGTAGCCTGCCCAGCGCAGGATCCACGGCAATGTGAGCCCCTGGCCGACGAGCGTTACGAGGATCACCACGAAGGTCACGAGCAGGATCAGGTTTCGCTCGGGGAAGCCAGCCGGCAGCGCCAGGGCGGCGGCCAACGAGACGGCGCCCCGCAGGCCGGCCCAGCTGACGACGAAGGTGAGCCTCGCGGCCACCCGTGGATCGCGCCTCGCGATGAGGCGCCGCGGCGATCCGGGCAGGAGGCTCGAGGCGAAGACCCAGAGGAACCGTGCCACGACGACGATCACCGAGATCAGGGTGACCACGCCCACGATCTCGATCGCCGCCCGGCCACCGAGCCCTTCCAGCACAGTTGGCAGCTCGAGCCCGATGAGCAGGAAGACGAACCCGTTGAGGACGAACCCGATCATCTTCCAGCTGGTCAGCCAGAGGACGCGGCTGCTCGGCGTCAGGATCGTGCCCAGCCGGCTCCCGATCACGAGCCCGGCGGCGACCGCGGCGAGCACCCCGGACAGGCCGAGCTGTTCGGCCGGGAGATAGGCGGCGAACGGGACCACGAGCGAGATTGCCACCTCGACCGGCGGGTCATCGAGCCGTCGGAGGAGCTCGCCCGCGACCCGACCGATCAGCACGCCGAGCGCCGCGCCGCCGATGGCCGCGATCACGAATGTGCCGAGCGCCTCGGACAGGACAAAGGTCCCGCCGACGGCCGCCGCGACGGTCGCCCGGTAGGCCACGAGCGCGGTGGCGTCATTGAACAAGGCCTCGCCCTCGACGAGGGTCACCACCACGCCAGGTGCCCGGAGTCGTCGGAAGACGCTCGTGGCAGCGAGGGCATCGGTGGGCGCGACGATCGCGCCAAGGGTGAACGCGGCCGCCCAATCGAGTCCCGGGATCACGGTGTGGGCGACGACGGCGACGATCACCATCGTGAAAACAACGAGGCCGAGCGACAGGCGGACGAGCGGCGCGAAGTTGGTCCTGAGATCGCGGATCGGCGTCGCGACGGCCGCCGTGAACAGCAGTGGCGGCAGGAACACGAACAGGACGAGGTCCGGCTCGAGATTGATGCGCGGCAGGCCCGGAACGAACGCGAGCACCAGTCCGCCGAGCACGAACAAGGTGGGATACGGCACGCCCAGGCGGCGCGCCAGCTCGTAGAGGATCGCAATCACCACCAGGGTGATCAGAACGGCGGTCAGGATTTCCACGGCGGTCCTAGTCGGCCCGGCGCGCGGTCAGGTCGGCGGTCCGTTGAGGCTGATCCATGGCCGCCCGATTATCGTCGGTCAGGGCACGTCTGACGGCTCCACAGGGGTGGGCCGATCCACGTCGCGGTCGCGCCAACCAGTGCATTCTTCCGAATTTCCTGCCAAATGTCGGGCTGGTGCACCTACGGCAGTCTTCGAGGCGGTTGCGGACCGAAACCGGGAGCGTTGCTGCCCCGATTCACGCTCACGATCGGGTGGCGTGTGCGTCAGCTGGAGCCCTCGGATGCTCTGAACCACGCCCAACGTTCACGACGGCGACATTTGGCATGAAACCGGTGCCCGGGCGTCCGGCGACGGGCGGGAGGGAGGGCCGGGATTGGCGCAAACCCGGATTGGCGCGGGCCTAGATCGGCTGGGGAACGTGGCTCAGCCAGTTGCGAGCTGGGCGGCCATCCGCTCGAACATGGCCGTCCAGCCGGCGGCCTCCTGCAGGTCCGGGTCCGAGGTCGTTCCGTTGAACGTCAGCTCGGTGGCGCCGCCGCGATCCTCCAGGGTGACCGCCAGCAATGCCGCCCCAGGGTCGTTCGGGTCGTGGTCGGGCGCGCCCGTGGTGAAGACGAGGCGGTTGGGCGGATCGACCTCGCGGTAGTGGAATACGGCCGGGAACGCCTCGCCCTTCTCATCCACCATGCTGACTCGCCACGTTCCACCGGGGCGGGCGTCGACCGAGATCAGGTCGACGGGCGCGCTCCAGCCATCGACCGGTACGAACCAGCGCGAGATCTGTGCAGGATCGGTCCATGCCTCGAACACGCGGGCGGGCGGAGCCCCGATGGTCTGCCTGACGGTGAAGGGCTGGGGGTTGGGGGTCGGCGAGTCGGTCATCGTGTGGTCCGTTCCTCGTGATGTGGGGCGTCGTCCACGGTTTCACGGCGATCTGGCGGCCAGTCGCAGCGCATCATTGGGGACGCTTCCTCCTAAAGGCTGGGGTTGGGACGTCAGGGGCTACCCTTATTCAACCACATGATTGATAAACGAGTAAGGTGAATACGGTGACAGCCGATCAGCTCAGCGCGACCTTCGCGGCCCTCTCGGATCCAACCCGCCGGGCGATCCTGGCGCGCCTCACCCAGGGCGAGGCCACCGTCACCCAGCTTGCCGAGCCATTCGCGATCAGCGTCCAGGCGGTGTCCCAGCATCTCAAGGTGCTCGAGCGGGCCGGGTTGATCACCCGGGGACGGACCGCGCAGCTGCGGCCCTCCCGGTTGCACGTCGAGCCACTCCGGGATGCGGTGGTGTGGCTCGAGACCTATCGACAGTTCTGGGAAGGCGGCTTCGACCGTATGGAGGCACGGATGCGGGCATCGGAGCGTGGGTCCGACCGTGGCTGATCGGCCCGTTCGGCTCCTCCCTGGCGGCGATGGCATCACGATGACCCGGGTATTCGACGCCTCGATCGAGGCCGTCTGGAACGAGTGGACCGAGCCCGCCGCGTTCGCGGACTGGTTCGGCAGCCCGACTGGCGAGGTGCCGCTCGACACGGTCTCGATGGACGTGCGCCCCGGCGGCGCGTGGCGGCTGACGATGTTCGACGGAGGCCAGCCGCCGGCGGATCGATTGGCGAGGCACCTATCTCGAGGTCGACGAACCGAACCGCCTCGTCTTCGACATCACCGACCAGCCCGAGGGCACGTTCCTCGACGTGGTGACCGTGGTCCTCACCGACCTCGGCGACGGCCGGACCGAGATGCGCGTCGAACAGCGTGGCGGTGGCATCTCGCCCGACGAGTACCTGCGCGCCGGGACTGGCTGGTCGAAGTTCTTCGACCGGATCGCGGTGCGACTGGGCGAGGCTACCGCCTCGCAGTAGCCACCGGGACCGACCGGATCTGCCGCAACGCTTCGGCGAGACCGCCGCTCCATGGTTCGCCGTGACCGGGAAGCACCCAGGCGGCCTCGAGTCCATCGAGCCTGGCCAGCGATGCCCTGGCCCCCTCCGGATCGAGGGTGAATGGCCCGGGCTGCAGCCGCTCCTCCCCGGTCAGGACGCTGCGGGTCGTGAACGCGTCGCCCAGGAACACGGCGTCGAGAAACGGCACGTGGACCCCGACGCTGCCAGGGGTATGACCGGGCAGATGGATGACCCGTGGTGACCCGGGCACATCGAGGGTTCCCTCCGTGACGGTCACGACCTCCCTGAGTGGCGTGATCCGCAGCCCGCCCTTTCGGGCCGTGTACGCCAGGAAACCCAGGAGCGGGCCGATCTT
The DNA here is from genome assembly GCA_963731865.1 of uncultured Chloroflexia bacterium. Classification (GTDB taxonomy): domain Bacteria; phylum Chloroflexota; class Limnocylindria; order Limnocylindrales; family CSP1-4; genus SPCO01. The sequence goes on from CAVSXG010000001.1 coordinate 101,179, forward strand.
CATCGGGCCCCAACCGGACGACGGCTTCCTGACCTCGCCGCGGGCCCGTCCGGCGTCCAGCTCGTGGACGTAGATCGGGATACCGCGCTCACGACGGATCCGCTCCGCGAACCCGATGTGATCCGTGTCGCCATGGGTCAGGACGACGGCCCGGACGTCATCGAGCGATCGGCCCATCGCTGCCAGCTCCTTGGGGAGCTCCGACCAGTAGCCCGGCAGACCGGCATCGATGATCGTGACGAGGCCGGATTCTTCGACAAGGTAACTGTTGACGAGGCTCGAGCCCAGCCGGTGGAGCGATGTGGTGAGCTTCATGCCCGGTTGCGCGTGGCCATGGCGATCAGCCTACGAGCGTTGTCGAATTCCAGTCGAACCTGTTCGTCGTTTGAGCAGGTCGGCATGGAGCCGCCGCGCGACGCCGTCGGTGACGCGGAACGAAACCGATGGCCGGGGCTTCTTCACGCCTGCGCTGCGGTGGTCGGTCAGCTGCCCAGCCGGCGTTCGATCCGCAGATCCGGGATGAACCAGATGAGGGCGACGAAGACGTACAACCCGAACGAGACCAACGGCAACCCCAGCAGCGCGATCGGGATCGCCGCTGCATACCCGAGCGGCGAGAACCTGCCCTTTCGATCACTGCCCACCGCCTGGGCGAGCACCGAATCGGCACCTTCGCGGGCGATGAGCGCCCGGACGAGGATGTAGTAGGCGACGGCGGCCGCGAGGAGGACCACGCCATAGGCCGCAACCGGGATCGGCGCGAAGCTGTTCTCACCCATCCAGGCGGTGCCGAATGGGAACAGGGACAGCCAGAACAGGAGGTGGAGGTTCGCCCACAGGATGCGTCCATCGACGTGATGCGCGGCCTGGAGCAGGTGGTGGTGGTTGTTCCAGTAGATCCCGAGGTTGAGAAAGCTCAGGACGTAGCTCAGGAAGACCGCTCCAAGCGGCGCCAGGTCCTCCAGCTGATCGCCGTGCGGGACCCCGAGCTCGAGCACCATGATCGTGATCAGGATCGCCATGACCCCGTCGCTGAACGCCTCGAGCCGGCCCTTGGTCATCGCGCCGGTTCCTTGCCCGTCGGAACGCCGGCGTGGTCCGTCGCACCTTCCACCCAGGTGTTGTCGTGCTCGTCGTAGAACGCCTCGACCTCGTCCTTGCCCGGTCGACCCTCGACCGCCCACCTGGCCAGGCCCTCGAAATAGGCCTCCCGGGGAGCACCGGGCGCGAAGTGGATCAGCATCGACGCCGGGGCCCCGGACTCGTTGCGGAAGCCGTGGATCCCACCGATCGGGACATGGACGAAGTCACCGGGTTCGGCGTCGATCCACGTGGTCCCGTCGTAGATCCGGACGCTCCCACTGAGGACGTAGAACGACTCGGCGAGCGTCCGGTGGAAGTGCGGCCCGGGACCGGACACCTCGGCGGTCATGTTCCAGCGATAGAGCCCGAACAGCCCGCCGGTGGATGCGCCCGTCGCGAGATAGTCGGCGGTCGTGCCATTGGCATACGTGATATCGGCTGGCGCCGAGGTCCGGCGAAGCGTGGCGCTTGCCTCGCCGGTCTCGGCCGAATAGCGTCGTTCCGGGTAGCTCATCGTGGTTGGTCCTCCGGTGGGTCGGGTCGTCGCCGCAGTGGGGCGAGCGTATCCTGTCGAGCCATGGCTTCGTACACCGTGAACAAACGGGCCGTCGCCCACGCTCGCAGCCTGATCGATGCCCGGCAATACGTGCTCGACAGCGACTGGGGCGAGTCCCAGCCCTCGGCGGACGACGAGAACACGTTCCTCGAAACGCATTCGTGGGACGAATACGGCGAATGGCACCTCGGGCTGACCGACGACGCGACCGACGAGACCAAGGGCCGCTACGCCTTCGTGTTCGGTGATCTGCGACGGATCCACCGGACGGGCATCATCGCCTGCCACTTCCGGGCCGCCGAATGGCGCCACAAGGAGATCGAGCTCGCCGCGCACGAGCTGCTCCAGTACATCGACAAGAAGGCGCCAAAGCCGCGCGGGAGCGGGCGCTCGCAGTCCTGACGGCTCAAAGGGAACCAGCCGGCTCCCCCCAGAGAGCCGGCTGGTGGAATAGACGCTGTCGTCGCTACGGCGATGTCGGCAGGCGGGTAATCCAGTACGGCGTGGTCGGGGTCGGCGTGGTGTTGAACCGCGCATTGACGACCCACAGGCTGCCGAGGGCAAAGGTCGCGGTCGTCGGCACGTCGAGTGCGCCGGGCGTCGGCGACTTGATTTCGCCCACGAGGGACGCGCTCAACAGGTCGCTGCCGAGGTTGAAGACCGCCACCAGGTTGTCCTGGTTGCGGACGACGTAGAGGAGGCCTTCCCGCAGGGCCAAGCCGTCACCGTTGGTCACGGCGTACGCGCCGGTGGCGATCGTCTTCGTGTCGCCGGTCTTCGGGTCCACACGGAACAGCTTCCCGGCGTTGCCCTGGACGATGATCAGGAAGCCGTCCTTGGCGACGATCCCGTTGGCGTTGAACTGGTTGGGGACGACGACAAAGTCACCAGTCAGCGCGAGCAGGCTGGCCTCATCGGGATCGGGCAGGCGCCCGCCCCTGCCGAGCGGCACGACGGCGAGCTGCCGATTGTTCGAGTCGGTCGCGTAGACGGCCTTGCGCGTAATCGCGAGGTCGTTGATGAACCCGGCCGTCGGGAACGTGTACGTCTCGAGCAGCCGCCCGGTCAGCGCGTTGTAGACGCGGACCGTGTGGTTGTTGCCACCGGCGACCCAGAGCCGGCCACGCCAGTCGATGTGGAGACCGACGGCCATGCGGCCTTCGACGCCATCGACGAGGACCGATCCTTCACCGGTCCGGGCGCTGCCGCGCCAGATCGCGCCGTTGGCGAGCGATCCGACATACAGGCGGCTCCGGAATGCACTGGTGATTCCTTCCGGTCGCCAGCCGTCAGGCAGGGAAATCGTGGCTGGAAGCTCGGCGCGAGGCGGCGACCAACGATCCGAACCCGGATCGATCGCGATCGTGTGCCCCGACGCCCGGTACGAGGGTGAACGTGAGGGCCATGACGAGCCCAACTGCAAGGCTGAGTCGACGAGTCATTGCGTCGCTGTCCTCCTCTGCGCCCCGGTGGTAAGGGACGGCCCCGGCACGTTGTCGCACGAACGCCACAGGCGGGTGGTCGAGCGGGGCAATCCAATGGTAGATACGACGAGTTGGCGCGATGGGTTTCGGGGCGTGACTCGACGTTTCATGGGCGTTGCAAAGGCGAGACGAGGCCAACGCGACGCCCTTTGGCCCGCCGCAACGGGCCGAATGTCACCTGTCCCGCGCTTGACGCGCGCGAGCACCATCCGGGCGATGGACACACTGCCGCACGTCTCCCTGCCCCCCACCGCAATCGATGAGCTGGCCCTCTCGAGGCGCAGGTTCCTGCGCAACGCCGCGTTGACCGGCGGCGGCCTCGTGGCGGCCGCGGGGCTGGCGGCCTGTGCCCCGGCCGGCAGTGCAGCGGGTTGGACCTTCGGCCCGGACCTCGCGGCGGCGAGCGCCGCACCCGAGGCCGGAGCGAGCCCGTCCGCGAGCGCCGCGGCGAGCCACACATGCATCCGCAGCCCCGCGGCGTCCGCGTCCGCCGGCCCCGGGCGGCCCGATGCCGGCCGGCTGGAGCGAACACGACGTCGCGGCCCGGGACGTCGTCCGCCGCTACATCGGGAACCTCGCGCCGGCGCTTGCCGACATCTATCCGGAGCCGGTCTTCACCAGGCTCGCCGGGATCCTCGGCGTCGAGGACGACTACCCCGAGCTCGCGGCCAAGCCGGCCTTCGTCCAGGTGCCCGCAGCTCTTCCTCAGCGACGCCTTGACGCCGCTCACCCCGGAGCTCGACGGCGACGTCAAGGTCTTCAAGCTCACCATCGACGAGATCGAGCAGCGGATCGACGAGAAGGGCGACCCGATCGCCGGTCTCGGCTACAACGGCCAGTGGCCGGGCCCGACCATCCGGGTGAACCAGGGCGACAAGGTTCGGGCGGAGTTCACCAACAACCTCAAGGAGTCGACGGGCGTCCACTTCCACGGCGTCGAGTTCGAGGACTTCTTCATGGACGGCGTGCCGTTCGTGACCCAGCAGCCGATCGTCCCGGGCGAGACGTACGCCTACGAGTTCACGGCGGTCAACCCGGGCTCGCTGATGTACCACTCGCACCACAACGCGACGGACCAGGTCGGTCGTGGGCTCCTCGGGGCGTTCCTCGTCGACCCGACGCCCGATCCGGTCCAGTACGACCGCGAGTACGTGTGGATCTCGAACGATCAGCTCGGCGGGTTCACGATCAACGGCCACGGCTTCCCGGCCGTTGTGCCGGTCCTCGCCGCGGTCGGCGAGCGCGTCCGGATCCGGTTCATGAACGAGGGAATCATGATGCACCCGTGGCATCTCCACGGGATGCCGATGCGGGTCGTCGAACGCGACGGCTGGCCGCTCGGTGGCGCCGAGTTCACCTGCGACACCCTGGGCGTCAACCCGGGCGAGCGCTGGGACGTGATCATCGAGGCGAAGACGCCCGGCGTCTGGGCGTTCCACTGCCACATCCTGCCCCACGCCGAGGCCATGAACGGCATGTTCGGCATGGTCAACGCGATGATCGTGGTGCCCGAAGCCGGCACACGTCGACGCGATCGTGGCCGCCTTGCTCGCGTAGGCAGGCACGCGCAGGCTAGCTTCCGGGCTCGACCCACCCGAGGGACCGTTCCACGCCCTTGTGCCAGCGGGCGATCCCGGCCGCTCGCGCGGCCTCGTCCATCGACGGCTCCCAGCGCCGGTCCGCGCGGTCCATGGCTCGGAGCTCGTCCAGACCGCTCCAGAACCCGACGGCGAGACCCGCCGCGTAGGCCGCCCCGAGGGCCGTCGTCTCGGCGATGGGCGGCGCCACGACCGATCGACCCAGGATGTCGGCCTGGAACTGCATCAGCAGCTCGTTCGCGATCATCCCGCCGTCCACCCGCAGCTCCCCGGGGAGTGGCGCACCGAGGTCCGCGGCCATCGCCTCGCACAGGTCGTGCGACCTGGTACGCGGTGGCCTCGATCGCGGCCCGCGCGATGTGTCCTCGTGTCGACGAACGCGGTCAGCCCGGCGATCACGCCTCGAGCGTCCGCTCGCCAGTGCGGCGCGAACAGGCCGGAGAACGCGGGCACGAAGACGACGTCGCCGCTATCCGGCACGGAACGGGCGAGCGCCTCGACCTCACGCGCGTCGCCGATGATCCCGAGGTTGTCCCGCAACCAGCCGATGAGCGAGCCCGTGACGGCGACGGAACCCTCCAGCGCGTAGGTCGCAGGCGCCTCCCCGATCCGGGCCGCGACCGTCGTGATCAGGCCATGTCGCGACGGGACTGGCCGCTCGCCCGTGTGCATGAGCAGGAACGCGCCGGTTCCGTACGTGCATTTCATCTGGCCAGGCTCGAAACAGGCCTGGCCGAACAACGCGGCGTGCTGGTCGCCAAGATCGCCCGCGATCGGGACGCCGGCCAGCTCCCCCACCCCGACGCCATAGACCTCGGACGACGAGCGGATTTCGGGGAGCATGCGCGCCGGGATGTCGATCGTCGCCAGGAGCCCGGGCTCCCAGGCGAGCGTCTCGAGGTTCATGAGCATCGTCCGCGAGGCATTCGTGACGTCGGTCACGTGGATGCCCCCGTCGGGCCGCCCGTCAGGTGCCAGATCAGCCAGGTGTCGATCGTGCCGAACAGGAGATCGCCTTGTCCGGCCGCCGCACGACGGGCCGCGCCGTGTCACCGCCGCCCTCGTCGAGGATCGCGGCGAGCTTGAGCGCGGACGAGTAGGTCGAGATCGGCAGGCCGGTCGTCGCGCGAAAGCGATCGATCCCGTCCGTCGCCGTCCGCTGCGAGCCGCGTGCAGGCGTCGGCGGTCCGCGTGTCCTGCCACACGATCGCGTTGGCGATCGGGCGGCCGGTCGAGCGCGACCAGACGACCGTGGTTTCGCGCTGGTTGCTGATCCCGACGGCGGCGAGCGAACCGGCGTCGGCGCCCGCGCTTCCGAGCGCCCCCGGATGCACGCCCGGACGCGCTCGAGGATCTCGTCCGGATCGTGCTCGACCCAGCCGGCCGCGGCGTGATCTGGCGATGCTCCAGCTGGTGACTGGACACGGGACGGCCATCGTGTCCGAACAGGATGCACCGGCTGCTCGTGGTGCCCTGGTCGATGGCGGCGACCAAGCGACCGGGGAGCGGCGCTCATCGAGCCACGCTCAGGAGCTCAGCGGTGCGATCCAGAAGACCTTGATCAGCTCGTTCAGGACCGTGTAGATCAGCGGAGCGCTGGCGATCAGCACCGCGCGACCAAAGGCAACGGTGTCGGCAAATGGCCAGGTCGTCATCTCCTGGACGGTCTTGCGCAAGGGAACCAGCGTATTGGTCCGCTGGTTGAGCGAGGCGATTGCCGACGTGTCGTCGCTGTTGCGATTCATGTGGTCGTAGACACCGGCGATCTTGCCGTTGATATCGGCAAGAACCGCTTCCTTCGCGTCCGACATCTGGCGGTGGATCCCGCGCAAAGGAAAGAGCAGCGCGACGATGCTCGCGGACGCGGCGAGGAGGAGCACGGTCCAGCTGAGCCAGCTCGAGGGCGAGCCGAGGCCGAACAACAGGATCCCGACGATGCCGACCGGCGCGAGGGCACTTGCGAGCGCGATGTTGCCAAACGGCAGGAGGTTGGTTGTGTCGAAGACGTCGACCACGAGCGGCTCGCGCGACAGCTCACCGAGCGCTCGGCCGAGACTGATGGACAGGTAGATCAGGCTGAGACCGGCCCAGCCTGCCACTGTGTAGCCGGCAAGGATGACCAACGCGGTGAACGGATCCCCCGGCAGGAAGAGGGGCTGATTCGTGATCGGGTCATTCGTGAGTGGCAACTCGAGCGAGAGCCCGGAGAAGAGCACGGTGACGATCAGGGCGGAGGCGGCCAGGATCACCAGGCTCGTCGTCGCGTCTGGCGGTCGCAGGCGATGGACATAGGTGCGAAAGGCGGTCGGGTCCAGGCGCAGCACGCGCTCGAGGGACGGCAACGAGCGCCGGACCGTTCGATCGACCAGTCGCAGGATCAACAGCTCGTACAAGACGACCGCGATGAGCGTCCAGCGAGGCGAGAACTCCGGCTGGACCATCTGCAGCGGGGCGCTGTCGGCGAGATCTTCGGCTACCTGGCCCGCGACGACGATCGCAAAGGCGACGATCGAGACATACCGTGATGGGAAATGCAGGCGATCGAGCCCAAGCCGATTGCGTGCGGCCTGCATCGCTGGGGCGGACCGACCATCCGACGGGCGCGCCGATCCGGGGTTGGACTCCGTCGTCCTTATCGATTCTTCCGGAATTGACTTCGCCACAGGCCCGCTCGCACCCCGGAACGCTGGAATGGCCCGCATTGTATGCCCGGCAGCAAGCGTATCCTCCGCACAAACACCAGCAGCCGGGCGATCTCCACGAACCTAGCAGGCGACGTTCCCAATCTCGACATCGCGGGCGTGGCCGCGGCCTACGAACGGCGCGTGCTCGAGGCCTGCCCGGAGCACCTCCTGCTGGCCCGTTCACTGCTCGAGCGGCTGCCGCCGGCCCGCTGGACCCTCGAGTGGTACCTGCCCTGGTGGCTCGGTCATGCGTTTGGCCTCGAGGCCGCCGTTTCGCGCGAGATGGTACTGAGCAATGTCCTCGGGTTGGGCTCGATCCGCCTCCAGGATGACCTCGCGGACGGCGAAGTAGCGCCCGCCGACATCGACGGGGCAGGCATCCTCGCGGCGGTCTTGTACGACGCCGCTCTCGAGCCGTACCGGGAGTGGTTCACGCCCGCATCGGCGTTCTGGAGCGAGCTTGACCGGCGGATGACCGAATGGCGCCGGAGTGCCGCGGAGGATCTCGCAGCTCGAGGCGCTCCGCTGCATGTCTCGGCCGCGGCCGCCAGCATGCTGGGCGGGCACAGCAGCGTGGATCCATCGCTCGTGGCCTGTCTCGATCGCGCCCTCGAAGCGCTCGTCCGGTATGACCACGTGTCGGACTGGGAGGCCGACCTCGACGCGGGCCGCTGGAATGTCTTCGTCGCCGCCGTAACGAGCGGCGCACAGACGCGCGCGGCGAGCGGCCCACGGACGCGCGCGGCGCGCGAGCGTGATCGCATCGCCGTTCGTGTGGCACTCATGACCACCACCGTGGCGGATGAACAGTTCTCGATGATTGGGGATGCGCTCCTTGAGGCGGCGGTCCTGGCCGCCAATGTCGAACCGGCGATCCCCGCGCTCACGAGGTACCTGCACTCCTTTTCGGCGGAGGTAGAAACCTGGGGATCGGAGTTCGCCATGCACTATCGTTCGCTCGGTGATCGCGCAGCAAGATTGCTGCTCCACGAGACGGCCGATGCGTGATGATTGGGTCGCCGCAGGGACGGCACGTAGTCAGGGAGGAACCAGCCCATGACGTTCCAGAACGCCCCGGACGAACCCGAGGAGCACCGGCCATACGGCTACATGGAGCGCCAGCTGATTTTCAAGCTGCTCGCGGCCCACGCGATGGTGGACGGTGAATTCTTCGACCAGCTCCGCGAGAACCCCAGGGAGGCCGCCAGTCAGCTGCGCATCGACCTCACGGACGATGACGTCAAATACATCAAGGGCGTCGACTGGGAGACGCTCAACAAGAACGCGGATGCGATCCGCAACGGCTTGAACCTCGAGCAGGTCACGAACTCCTGGTAGCCGCCATCGCGGCTCCATAGCGCCTCCACAACCCGAATCGAGACTCTGAGACAGCGATCCGACATTGGATCCACGTTCTCGAAGGAGTTTCGATCATGAACCGCACCATCGCCGCCATCCTGCTCGTCGCCGTCCTGGCGATCGGCGGCGGCCTCATCGCCGTCACCGCCTACCAGGCCGGTCTCGGCACCGCCGTCACGACGGCCGTTGCCGAAGGCGGCAACGTCGTCGCCACCGTCCCTGCCTACGGCTACGGGTATGGCTACGGCTGGCACCCCGGTGGCTTCGGCTACGGGTTCTTTGGCTTCCTCGGCACCCTGCTCTTCCTCTTCCTGGTCATCGGTCTCCTGCGCGCGGTCTTCTTCCGCGGCGGACACGGACGCGGTTGGGGGCCGGGCGGTGGGCCGGGCGCCTGGGGTCCCGGCCGCGGCTGGTGGGAGACGCGCGGTCGCGAGGGCTTTGACGAGTGGCATCGTCGCGCCCACGAGGGGGGTTCATCCGGCGAGCCGTCTGCGCCGAATACAACATCGAAGCCGGCTTGACGGGGGGCCCTCCGCCGCTTCGTGCGCCCCTGGACCAGTGGTCCGGGGGCGCATCCGTTCTCCGCGGCATGCGGCCGGCACTACGATGCCTCCGATGAAGACGATCCTCGTCGTCGACGACGAGCCAAAGATCACGCAACTCGCCCGCGACTACCTCGAGCACGCCGGGTTCGAGGTCCTCGTCGCCGCGGACGGGCCGTCCGCGCTGAGCGCGGTCCGCCAACGGCATCCAGATCTCGTGGTGCTCGATCTTGGGTTGCCCGGTCTCGACGGTCTCGACGTCACCCGCGAGCTCCGACGCGCCTCCACGATCCCGATCGTGATGCTGACGGCACGGGACGACGAGCTGGACAAGCTGCTCGGGCTCGAGCTCGGTGCCGACGACTACCTGACCAAGCCGTTCAGCCCACGCGAGCTCGTGGCGCGCGTCCGGGCCGTGCTGCGACGGACCGAGTCCGCGACGGCGCCGTCCGACCTGATCCGGGCCGGCGACGTGGTCCTTGACGTCCCCCGGATGCGGGCCGAGGTGGCCGGCAGGGCCGTAGAGCTGACCGCGACCGAGTTCGGACTCCTTCGCACCCTGGCCGCGAGCCCGGGGCGGATCTTCACGCGTTCGCAGCTCCTCGACGAGATCCGGGGCGTGGCATTCGAGTCGTACGAGCGGGCGATCGATTCGCACATCAAGAACCTGCGCCGCAAGCTCGAGCCGGATCCGCGCGAACCGCGGTACGTGCTGACGGTCTACGGCGTCGGGTATCGGTTCGCCGACGACCGGTCGGTCGCGTCGTGAGCGAAACCGGCGGCGGGCGACGAACCGAGCCACCCAGGCGACCCGAGCGACCATCCGGCGACGACCCGGGAGAAGATCGCTGGTCCGGCGGCGGTCCCCCATGGCGATGGCGCAGCGACCACGGCGGCTACGGGCCGTGGGCGAGCCGCGATCCCGAGGTGCGCCGGATGATGCGGCGTCGCGCCCAGATGATGCGCGGTCGCCGGGGCGGGCCATGGCGGTTCCGGCAGGGTTTTGGCTGCATCTTCGGGATCCTGTTCCTCGTCGTCGTCGCGTCGATCGTCACGGCGGTCGGATCCGTCCTGTCCAACCTGGAGCCGATCCCCGTCGTGATCACCGCGCTCGTGGCAATCGGAATCATCGCGGCGCTCGCGAGGGGCACCGCTGGGGCGGCCCGCGACCTCGACACGATGCTGGCAGCGACCCGGCGCGTCGAGGACGGCGACTACGGCGTGCGGATTGGCCGCACGCGCTCGGATCTGCCCCCGATCCAGGAGCTCGCCAGCGGGTTGGACACGATGGCCGCGCGCCTGGAAGCGAACGAGGAACAGCGACGAACGTTGCTCGCCGACGTCAGCCACGAGCTGCGGACGCCCCTCGCGGTCATCACCGGCAACCTCGAGGCGGTGCTGGATGGCGTTTACCCACCCGATCCGGCGCACCTGACACCGATCCTGGACGAGACGCGGGTCATGGCGCGGCTGATCGACGACCTGCGCACCATCTCGCTGTCCGAGGCAGGGATGCTGGCGCTCCACCCCGAGCCCACCGATCCCGACGTGCTGATCGGTGAGGTGCTCCAGGCGTTCGCCCCGACCGCGTCGGCGGCCGGGGTCACCCTGACGACCGAAACGAGCGGCGATCTTCCGATCCTCGAGATCGATCCCGTGCGGATCCGCGAGGTGCTTTCGAACCTGGTCGCCAACGCGCTTCGCCACACCCCGGCCGGTGGCGCCGTCACGGTCGGCGGTTCGGCGACTGCGGGCGCTGTAGTGCTGGTGGTGCGGGATACGGGACCGGGGATCGATCCGGCGCTGCTCCCGCACGTGTTCGATCGTTTCGTGAAGGGCGCCGGATCGCGAGGGTCCGGGCTGGGGCTGCCGATTGCGCGTGGCCTCGTCGAGGCGCACGGCGGGTCGATCACGGTCGAGTCCGCCGCTGGTGGCGGATCCACGTTCCGGGTCGAGCTCCCGCGCGTCTCCGAGGGCTGAGCTCGCCCGGCCGTCCGGCGCGCCGCGGCCGTCGCAGGAGCTCCTCGCGCAACGAGACATCCTCCGACCATCTCCCTTGGGCAATTCCCGCGAGAATTCGCCTCCCCGATCTCCCTTGGGCGATCCTCCGATCTCGGCGATTCCGCAATTCGCCTCCCCGATCTCCCTTGGGCGATATCGATCACCCAAGGGCGATGGTCAGGAAGTGACGACTCGTCCGGGGCGGCGGCGCACCACGGCCGGGAACCAGACCCGCCACTTCGGAGTCTGACCGGGACACGGACCGACAGCCACCTACCGCTTCGGCCGACCACAGGAGGATCGACGATGACCCGTTCGATCAGCCGATCCGGGCACCGATCTCGCGCCCTCACCCGAGCCCTTGGCGCCGCGCTCTTCCTCGTCGCGCTGACCGCCGGGCCAGCCCTCGCCTGCGGCGGTCTGATCGGGCCGAACGGCGCGGTCAACCTGCTCCGCACGACCACGCTTGCCGGCTACCACGACGGCGAGGAGCACTACATCACGGCCTTCCAGTTCGCGGGCGGTGGTGGGTCGTTCGGTTCGCTGACGCCACTCCCCGGCGTGCCGTCGTCGGTCGAGAAGGGTGGCGACTGGACGCTCCAGCGGCTCATCCTCGAGACCGAGCCCCAGCGCGAGGCCCTCTTTGCGCTCGATGCAGCGGCCGCGGCGCCCGCTTCGGCCGAGGAGCTGATGAAGGTCCGTATCGATGCGCTCGACATCACGGTCCTGCGCGGTGGTTCGGACCAGGTTGGCAAGTGGGCCAGCGATCACGGCTTCCGGCTCCCGCCGGACGCGCCCGAAGTGCTCGATTTCTATGCCGCGCGCTCGCCGATCTTCCTCGCCGCCGTGTTCGATGCCGATGCCGCCGCCGAGCGTGGCCAGGCCGTCGGCGACGGCACGCCGGTCCACATCACGATCCCGACCGACAACCCATGGGTCCCGTTGCGGATCCTGGCGCTCGGCAAGGGCGAGGCGGAACGCGTCGAGGCGGACGTCTATCTCCTCACCGACAAGACACCGACCCTCCTGCCCGCCCCCGACGGTTCAAACGGTCTGACGCTCGGCCACAGCGCGGCCGCGACGGATCTGCTGCTGAGTGACCTGCGCAGCGACAAGGGCATGGAGTGGGTCCCGACAAGCGCGTGGCTGTCCAAGGTCCGGATCGACGCCGCGGCACCGCAGCTCGCCTTCGATCTCGCGATCGATGCGTCGGGCGCGGGACAACCGTCTCGAGTCGCGGCCGGACTGGACCTGCCCGGCACGGTTGCCGCACCCGATCGTTCGGCCGACATGATTCGAGTGATCGTCGCCCTGGCCTTCACGATCACCGGCATCGGCGGGATCCTGTTCCTGCTCCTCTACCGTCCGCCGATGCGGGCGGCCTGAGCGGCGCGAAGACGATGACCACCCATCGCCGGCCGGGACGGTTCGCCCTGGCCGGCGGTCTCGCCCTTGCGTTTGGCGTGGCCGGGATGGCCGCCGCCCTGGCCGACGTGCCTGGTGCCGGTCCGGTCACCATCGAGATCCCGATCCGCTATTCCCATTTCGAGCGCGATGCGGTCAACGTGCGGGCCGGATCCGAGGTCACCTTCGTCCTGCACAACGGCGATCCGATCGACCACGAGTGGATCGTCGGCGACACCGCGGTCCATGCGCGCCACCGTGCCGGCACGGAACCGGTCCACGCGTCGCGTCCGACGGAAGTGACCATTCGCGCCGGAACCACGGTGAGGACGACGGTCACATTCACAAAGCCAGGCACGTACCTGTACATCTGCCACCTGCCCGGCCACGAGGCCTACGGCATGGTCGGCACCGTCCGGGTGACCGGCGACTGACCGGCCGGCACGGCGGCTATGGCCGGACGACGGGCTCCTCGTGCAGGACCGGCGGCAGGTCGAGCGTCTCCACCCACGTCGCGATCTCCTCACCGGTCGCCAGCCACAGGCCGTCGATCGCGGCCGCTCGCTCGATCAGGGCCTCCAGGGCGGCGGCGCGCGCGGGCCGACCCGAGATGAACGGATGCATCGTGAGCGCAAACAGACCGCCGACCTCGACGATCGCGTCGAGCTCCTCGCCCCACGCCGCGCAGACCTCTGACGGCCGCCCGATCGGCGAGTTGCTGGTGAACCCGGGCACGTAGTTGTATCTGTTCCAGTCATCGAGTGACCAGTGCATCGGCAACTCGACCAGGGTCGGTGCCCCTGGCCCAGCGGACGCGGCCAGGCGGTACGGATGGTCCGAGTCCATCAGGCTCGAGTCGTACCGGAGGCCTTCGCTCGCCAGGAGCCCCGGCGTCCGGTAGTTCATGTCACACGAGGGCGCCCGGTACCCGACGGGCCGGATCCCCAGGACCTCGTCGAGGGCCGCAAACCCGCGCCGCAGATAGCCGATCTCGGTCTCCTCATCGACCCCGCGCACCGATTCGTGCACGTACCCGTGGTGCCCGATCTCGTGACCGGCGTCGCGAATGCTGCGGGCCACGTCCGGCCAGGTCTCGGCCACCCAGCCCGGCACGAAGAACGTCGTCCGGAGCTTGAGCCGGTCGAGCATCCGCAGCAGGCGTGGGACCGCGACTCGCGGGCCATAGCGCTGGTGCGCGATGACGTCGAGGTATCGGCCGGCCTCGGGGTGATCCCCGATCATCACGGCCTCCGCATCGACGTCAAAGCTGAACAGCGCCGCGGCACGAACGCCATCTGGCCATCGAAACCCGGCGGGAAGTGGGTCGCGGATCGGGTCGTGTGGCATGCGCGAAGGGTAATCCCGGCCGCTATGCTCGATTCGATGCGCCCGTTGCCGGCTCCGTTCGATGCCATCTCGGCCGGTCGCCCCGCGACGATCGCGCTTGCCGGACCGGCGTTGCTCGGTAGCCGGCTGCTGACGAAGGACCTTGCCTTCCCGACGTCGGAACGCGAGGTCTTCCGGCTCCGTGGCCTGCTCCCCGACCGGGTCCTCACGATCGAGGAGCAGGAGGAGCTCGAGCTCGAGCACCTTCGCCGCAAGACCGATGCCCTCGAGGCCTACATCGGGCTGGCGGCGCTCCAGGACCGCAACGCGACGCTGTTCTACCGCCTGCTGGCAGACCACCTGGCCGAATTCCTGCCGATCGTCTACACGCCCACGGTCGGTCGGGCGTGCATGGAGTTCAGCCACATCATCCGGCGGACCCGCGGGGTCTGGATCACGCCTGGGGACGTCGACCGCATCCCCCAGCTGCTACGCCAGGGACCGTACGAGGACGTCCGCCTGATCGTCGTCACCGACAACGAGCGGATCCTGGGCCTGGGTGACCAGGGCGCCGGCGGCATGGGCATCCCGATCGGCAAGCTCGCGCTCTACACGGCCGCATGCGGCATCCACCCGGCCCTGACCCTTCCGGTCTCGCTCGACGTGGGCACGGACAACCCGTCGCTGCTCGCGGATCCGCTCTATCTGGGCTACCGGGCACCGCGGCTACGCGGCCCGGCCTACGACGAGCTCGTCGAAGCCTTCGTGACCGGCGTTGCGGAGGTGTGGCCCGGTTGCGTGATCCAGTGGGAAGACTTCAAGCAGGCCAACGCGCTGCGGATCCTCGATCGCTACCAGGATCGCGTGCCGTCCTTCAACGACGACGTCCAGGGCACCTCCGCGGTCGTCGTTGCGGGGATCCTGACCGCCTTGCGGGCGCTCGGGACGTCGCTCAACGAGACCCGGGTCGTCCTAGTCGGCGCGGGCGCGGCCGGGATCGGGATCGCGCGGCTGATCCGCCTGGCGATGGTCGAAGCTGGCCTAGACGAGGCCGCCGCGGCACGCGCCATCGTCCTTGTCGACTCGCAGGGTCTCGTGCATGAGCGTCGCGAAGACCTCGACGACCCGAAACGTGAGCTGGCGTTGTCGATCGATGCCGAGCGAGGTTACGGGTTTGCCACGGGGGCCGGGCCAAACCCCGGGCTTGTCGAGACGATCGAACGGGTCCGGCCACTGGTCCTCGTTGGCACGACCGCGGTCGCCGGCACGTTCAACGGGGACGTCATCGGGGCGATGGCGGCGGTGAACGAGCGCCCGGTGATCCTGCCGCTCTCCAACCCGACGTCGGTATGCGAGGCGACACCCATCGACATCCTGCGCTGGTCCGGGGGCCGCGCCATCGTGGCAACCGGGTCGCCGTTCGATGCGGTCGAGGTGGACGGCCGTCGCCGCGAGATCGGCCAGGCCAACAACGTGTTCGTCTTCCCGGGGCTCGGGCTCGGGGCGATCGCCGCCGAGGCGCGCTCGATCACGCCGCGCATGTTCCTGCTCGCTGCCCAGACCCTCGCCCAGGCGGTCACCGACGAGCGGCTGGCGAGCGGCGCCCTCTATCCGCCCGTCGCGGATCTCCGGCCCGTGTCCCGTGCGATCGCCATCCGGGTTGCGACGGAGGCAGTCGACGCCGGGCTCGCGGGGATCGACCCGGCCACGGACATCGACGCCCTGGTCGACGGCGCGATGTGGTGGCCGGAGTACGTTCCCTACGTGCCGGCCCACCTATCCGAGCGCCGCCGCGAAACCAGGGCATGACAGCCGTTCGTGCCGCGGTCCTGCGGTCGTCGGGGGCGCCGGCCGCGATCGAGGAGCTCGTCCTTGCCGAGCCGCGGGCCGGGGAGGTCCGCGTCCGGATCCAGGCTTCGGGCGTCTGCCATTCCGATCTGCACGTCCGCGACGGCGACTGGCCGCGGCCATACCCGCTCGCCATGGGCCACGAGGGCGCCGGCGTAGTCGAGGCCGTCGGTCCGGGCGTCCGGTCGCTTGCCGTTGGGCAACCGGTCGCGTTGTCCTGGCTCGTTCCGTGCGGGACGTGCCGATCGTGCCGCGCCGGCCGGGTATGGGCGTGTCTCGACTCCCCGTCGTTCCGCCACCGGATGCCCGATGGTGCAACGGTCCTCACCGGCGACGACGGCTCGGCCGTCCTGTCCTACTGCGGGATCGGGACGATGGCCGAGGCGACGGTCGTCCCCGAAGCGGCCGCGATCGCGTTGCCCGATGGCGTAGATCCGGCCGTGGCCGCGCTCATCGGGTGCTGCGTGACGACCGGCGTTGGCGCCGTGCTCAAGACTGCGGCCGTCCCGGCGGGCTCGAGCGTCGCCGTGATCGGGCTCGGTGGTGTCGGCATGTCGTGCGTCATGGGGGCCACGATCGCCGGCGCGTCGCGGATCGTCGCGCTCGATCGCGTGTCCGCCAAGCTCGACGCGGCCATCGCCGTCGGTGCAACGGACGGATTGCTCTCGGGCGATGACCGGGCCACGACGATCGCCGCGCTCAACGAGTTGACCGACGGCGGTCCCGACTACGTGTTCGAGGCGATCGGCCGCGTCGACACCGTCGAGCTCGCGATCGAGGCGCTGCCGCTCGGGGGCACCGCGGTGCTGGTCGGGCTCACGCCATTCGAGTCGCGGGCGTCGTTTGGTGTCTACCCGCTCGTCGACGGCAGCCGTCGCATCCTCGGCTCCAACTACGGGTTCGCCGATCCGTCGAGCGACTTCCCGAAGTACGCCGCCCTGCATCTCGCCGGCCAGCTGCCGGCCGATCGCCTGATCGACCGCCGGATCGGGCTCGACGACCTCGAGGGCGCGTTCGACCGGCTCCGTGCCGGCCAGGGCCTCCGCCAGGTCGTGGTGTTCGACTAGTCGCGGGCGCTCGAACCGGCCACCGGGGCCGGAACCGCGTCCGGGTCGAGTGGCGCGAGGACCGGGGGTTCCGGCTCCTCGATCGGCGGCAGCAGCGTCGTCCCGGTGATGAGCCGCGTGCCGCGGCCGTGGGTGAGGAAGCTGAACGCCCAGCGGACCAACACCACGATCCGGTTGTGGAAGCCGATCAGGTAGAGGATGTGGATCCCCAGCCACAGCGACCAGGCGATGAACCCAGCCTGGCGCCCGAATGGCCCGAGCCAGCCGATGTTGGTGACACCCGCCAGCCGGCCGATCACGGCCACGTCGCCCTTGTCTCGATACTCGAAGGGTTTGGTCGGTCGACCGAGAATGCGCCGCCGAATGGTCTTGGCCGCATAGGTGCCCGACTGGATCGCGCCCTGGGCGACGCCAGGCACGGGTTTGCCTTCCTTCCACGGCTGCACCGCGGCATCGCCGACGACGAAGATCTCGGGATGCCCCGGCACGGTCAGGTCTGGGCCGACGATCACGCGACCAGCTCGATCGGTCTCGGCGCCGAGCGCCTTGGCGACGACGCGGGCAAAGCTCGAGGCCTGCACCCCGGCCGCCCACAGGACCGTCCTGGCCGGGATCGTCTGCTCGGTGCCGTCGGACAGGGTGACGCGAACCGCTCGGTCGTCGATGTGGACCACTCGCGTCCCCGTCCGCACCTCCACGCCGAGTCGCTCGAGCTGTTGCTGGGCGGACCGCGATCGGTCGGGCGGATAAGGCGGCAGGATCCGGTCCATCGCCTCGACCAGGATGATCTGCGCCTCGCCTGGCCGGATCGCCCGGAAGTCGCGCCGCAGCGTGTCGTGTGCGATCTCGCCGAGGGCGCCTGCCAGCTCCACGCCCGTCGGACCGCCGCCGACCACGACGAACGTCATCCACTCTCGCCGTCGATCGGCATCGGCCTCGCGTTCGGCGGCCTCGAAGGCGATCAGGATGCGGCGCCGGATCTCGGTCGCGTCCTCGATCGTCTTGAGACCGGGCGCCAGTGACGCCCAGTCGGGGTGATCGAAATACGAGTGGTGGGCGCCGGTGGCCACGATCAGGGTGTCGTATGCGATCGGGCCGCCGTCGGCGATGAGGATCTCGCGACGCTCCGGGTCGAGCCCAACGGCCTGACCGAGGATCACCGTCGTGTTGCGTTGTTTTCGCAGCACCGAGCGCAGCGGCTGGGCGATGTCGCCTGGTGACAGGGCGCCGGTGGCAACCTGGTAGAGCAACGGCTGGAACAGGTGGAAGTTACGCCGGTCCACGAGCGTGAGGCGGACCTCGGGATCGATCCCGAGGTTGCGCGCCGCATAGAGCCCCGCGAACCCGCCACCGACGACGGTCACCCGATGGGGTTGGGGCGGTGCGTGGACATCACTGGTCACGCCCCTGATTCTAGCGAGGCCTCGGGCGGGACGGGCTCAACGGGCGGTCGACGATCGATCGTGTGCTGAACCAGCTCAGGGAACAACCGGGCCACGACCACCACTCCGAGCAGGCACAGGATCCCGCCCGACACGACCGCCGCCTGTGGGCCGACCAGTGTCGCTACCGCCGCCGCCTCCATGTCCCCGATCCGGGGCCCGCTCGTCACCACCAGGCCGTGGATGGACATGACGCGGCCACGCAGGCCGTCTGGCGTCTCGAGCTGGACGAGCGTCGAGCGAAACACGGCCGAGAACACGTCGGCGGTACCGGCCAACGCCAGGAACACCCAGGCAAGCGGGAACGAGAACGTCAGCAGCCCGAAGGCAGTGATCGCGAGCCCCCAGCCGACGACGGCCAGCACGATCGCCCGACCGACGCGGTGGACCGAGGAGACCCAGCCGGAGAGCAATGCGCCAAGGAACGACCCGACCGCCGGCGCCGCGGCGAGGAGACCAAAGCCCGCCGGTCCCGTCTTGAACACGTCGAGGGCGAGGACCGGGAAGAGCGAGGTGGGCATCCCGAACACCATCGCGTTGAGGTCGATCGCAAAGCTGCCGAAGATCGCCCGCTTGCGGCGCGCGAACCGGAGTCCTTCGGCGATCGCCGCCAGCCCAGGCCGCGCGGCATCCCGAAGCGGCGGCAGCGGCCGGATCGCGAACAGGGCCGTCAGCGTCGCGATGAACGTCACGAAATCGACCGCGTAGGCGCCGGCGATGCCAACCGTGGCGATGAGCACGCCGCCGACGGCCGGCCCGACGATCGAGGCGGTCTGGAAGTTGAGCTGATTGAGCGCGATCGCCGCGGGCAATCGCTCCGCCGGGACCAGCCGTGGGATCGCGGACGACCGCGTCGGCTGGTCGACCGCGCCAAGACCCGCCGCCACGAAGGCGACCGCGAACAGCGCGAGGATGGGCGGATCGCCGCTTAGCGCGAGCAGGGTCAGGATCGCGCTGCAGACCGCGAGTCCGATCTGGGTGGCCATCAACAGCTTGCGGCGATCGACGGCGTCGGCGAGTGACCCCGCACCCAGGGCGAAGAGGAGGATCGGGACGAGCTGGAAGAGGGTCAGTGCCGCGATGGCAAGGGTGGAGCCGGTGAGCACGTAGACCTGGAAGGGCAGCGCGACCCGGGTGATCTGGTTGCCCATCCCGGAGACGACCTGGCCCGACCACAACCAGCGGTAGTCGCGATCGAGGCGCAGCGGCGCCGTATCGAGGAAGAGGCGCCTCGCCCGGCCTCTCAACCCCCCGCCCGCGTTCCGAACCAGCCGCCTATGCGCTGCGCTCCTCGGCAGCCGTCAACTGGGCCCCGGCGGACGCGGTCTCGGGCATCTCGGAGAGCAGCAGCGACTCGCCATCCTCGGCCACGACCGGGACGGCGACCGAGTGTGATGCCGTACCCGGACCCACGGGAACACCCGTGCTCCAATCCGACGGGTTGGCCATGACGGGCACCCCGGCTTCCTGCCCGGTTGTGACCGCGGCGTCTGCCGTGCGACCGAGCGCCGCAAACGGCGATCCAGCCGGGACGTCGAACCTGGCCGGCGCGCCCATCGGCATGTCGAGGATCACCTCGACTTCCGGTGCCGCATCGCGTGCGATCCCGCAGTGATAACAATTGGCGGCGCGCAGCTCGTTGATCGACCGGCAGTCGTAGCAGACCCAGAATGGCGCGGCCTCGAACGTCGCCGACCCCGGGAGCCGCCTGGCGACGCCGACCAGCCGGTAGCCGATAAGGGCAAGCGTTGGCCCGGCAAGCAGGCCAAGCGCGATCGCCACCGGTGGAATCTCGCCGAATCCTTGCCCGAACGCCTCGCCCAGGCCGCTCAAGTCGATCGGCATGTCCCACGTCCCCGCTGCTCGAATTCGCTCGCGCTCCCCCAGGCGCCGAATGGTACGGCAGATGTTCGCCGCTCGACTACTTGTCTCGTTCGGGACCCGCCAGCACGGCCTGCGCCGCGGCCAACCGCGCCACCGGGACACGGAATGGCGAGCACGAGACGTAGTCGAGCCCGATCCGTTCGCATTTGTGGATCGATTTCGGGATCGCCACCATGCTCGCCGCAGATCCCGAGCTCGATGTCGGGTCGGGTGGCGCGGCCCTTCTCGACGGCGGTTCGCATGAGCCCGGCGACCGCGTCGTCGAGTGTCTGGAACGGATTGACCGGCAGGATGCCGTCCTCGACGTACTTGAGCAGGAAGCCACCCTCGGCGTCGTCCCGGCTGTACCCGAAGGTCATCTGGGTCAGGTCGTTCGTGCCAAAGCTGAAGAACGCAGCGTGATGGGCGATCTCGTCCGCGGTCAGAGCGCCGCGCGGGACCTCGATCATCGTCCCAAAGACGTATTCGACGTTGACGCCGGCGGCCGTTTCGACGGCGATGGCTTCCTTCTCCAGGATCGCCTTCGTCGCGGACAGCTCGTTCACGTGCCCGACGAGCGGGATCATGATCTTGGCCTTGGGGTTGCCGCCGGCCTTCTTGACCGCGATCAGGGCGTTGAGGATGGCCCGCGTCTGGACCTTCACGAAGTCCGGGATCATCAGCCCGAGCCGACAGCCGCGGAGCCCGAGCATCGGGTTCTGCTCGTGCATCGACTTGATTGTCGCGAGCAGGACGCGGTCCTCCTCCGTCGCCGCGTCGCCGGCCTTGGTGACCTTGACCAGCTGCTCCTCGAGGTTGGGCAGGAACTCGTGGAGCGGCGGATCGATCAGGCGGATGACGACCGGCAGGCTGTCCATCGCCTTGAAGATGCCCTCGAAGTCGCCCTGCTGGAGGACTTCGAGCTTGGCCATCGCTGCGTCGAAGGTCGCGACGGCTTCGGCTTCATCGGCGGTCAACGCGTTCCCGGCGGCGGTCTTCGCCTTGGCGCGGGTCGCCGCGTTGGCGACGAGGATGGCGCCGCGGACGATCTCGAGCCGCTCGCCCTCGCGGAACATGTGCTCGGTTCGACAGAGGCCGATGCCCTGCGCGCCATAACGGCGGGCCTGGGCCGCTTCCTCGGGCTTGTCGGCATTGGTCCAGACCTGCATCCGTCGGATCTCATCGGCCCAACCGAGGATCTTCTGGAGCTCAGGCTGGTCCTCGAACCGCGCGTCGACCGTCGGCAGCGCGCCCACGTACAGGGCGCCGCTCGACCCGTCGAGGCTGACCCAGTCGCCTTCCTTGAATTCCGTGCCGGTCACGTTGCAATGCGCCTGGGCGCCGCTGTAATCGATGATCAGGTCCGCAGAGCCGGCCACGCACGGCTTGCCGATCTGGCGAGCGACGACCGCCGCGTGGGACGTCGCCCCACCTCGCGCCGTGATGATCCCCTCCGCCACGGCCATGCCGTGGAAGTCGTCGGGTGAGGTCTCGATCCGGACAAGGATTACCTTCTCGCCGTTGTTGACCCACTCGACGGCCTTGTCGGCATCGAACACGGCGCGCCCGACGGCGGCCCCAGGTGAGGCGTTGAGCCCGTTGACGATCTTGGTCGCCTTGGCCAGGGCGCCCGGGTCAAACGTGGCGCGCAGGAGCTGGTCCACGTGCGCGGGCTCGACCCGGCCGACCGCGTCCTTGGGCGTGATCAAGCCTTCCTCGACCATGTCGACTGCGATCTTCACGGCGGCCGCCGCGGTTCGCTTGGCCGAGCGGGTCTGGAGCATGTACAGCTTGCCGCGCTCGATCGTGAACTCGAGGTCCTGGACGTCGCGGTAGTGCTGCTCGAGCTGCTGGCCGATGCGTTGGAACTCGGCGTAGACGGCGGGCATGTCCGTCTGCATCTGGCTGATCTTGGGCGCGGTACGGATCCCGGCGACAACGTCCTCGCCCTGGGCATTGGTCAGGTACTCGCCGTAGAGGACCTTCTCGCCGGTGTTCGGGTCGCGCGTGAACGCCACGCCGGTGCCCGAGTCGTCGCCCATGTTGCCGTAGACCATGGTGACCACGTTGACCGCGGTGCCGAGGTCGTGCGCGATCTTCTGGTTGTTGCGGTAGTCCATCGCCCGCTTGCCAAACCAGCTGGCAAAGACGGCCTTGATGGCGAGGTCGAGCTGCTCGTTCGGGTCGCTCGGGAAGTCGCGACCTGTGTCCTCGCGCACGATCCGCTTGGATTCCTCGACGACCTCGCGCAGGGCGGCGGCGTCGAGGTCGGTGTCCTGGGTGGCGCCGTGACGCGTCTTGGCCGCCTCGAGGGCGTGATCGAACCGCTCGCCCTTCACGTCCATCACGATCCGGCCGAACATCTGGATGAACCGCCGGTACGCGTCCCAGCCAAACCGCTCGTTACCGGTCAGCGCGATCAGCCCCTGGAGCGTCTCCTCGTTGAGGCCCAGGTTGAGGACCGTGTCCATCATCCCGGGCATGGAGAACTTCGCGCCGGAGCGGACCGACACGAGGAGCGGATCGGCCGTCTTGCCAAAGCCCTTGCCGGTCAGCGCCTCGACTTCCTTGACCGCGGCGAGGACGTCGTTCCAGAGGCCGTCCGGGAGCTTCTCACCGGCGGTGAAGTAGTCGTTGCAGGCTTCGGTCGTGATCGTGAACCCGGGCGGCACTGGCAGCCCGGCGTTCGTCATCTCCGCAAGGCCCGCGCCCTTGCCACCCAGGAGGTCGCGCATCGTGGCGTCGCCCTCGGCCGCCCCACCGCCCCACGCGTAGATGTAACGCTTGGCGGCCTTGTGGGCGCGATCGGCGGACGGAATCGCAGTCTGGGTCATCGGTACAGGTCCTCCGGGGTGCGGCGGCAGCGGGACGGCACGCTGCGTGGGATCACTCGTGTATCCGCGCAATTGTACCGCCGGATTTCGGCACCCTCGGTTGCGCGACGGTTGCGAACGACCGGCGCCGCCAGGATCTCCCGATAGGCCCGGATCTCAGGATGTCGGCAGGGTCGCGAGGAGGCGCATCACCGGGACGGCCGTGGTGAGGCTGGCGACGAGCCGGTCGGGCAAGTCCGGCGAATAGACGTCGGCGTCGGACAGGCGATGGCCGAATGTCATGTCCTTGAGCTTGAGCAGCTCTGCCTCGGGATGGTCCTTCCTGTAGCCCTGCGGCACCCGGGTGAGCCGCTCGCCATTGATGTGGCCGAAGGTGCGAACGAACGCGGGATCGTCGATCACGGCGTGGACACGACCCGGATCCTTGTCCAGGGTCCGCCTGAACGCGTCGAGCGATGCCTTCTCCGGGTGCCACATCCCGCCCCCGACGAACGCCTCGCCGGGCTCGAGGTGGAAATAGCCCCCCGGGCGGCCGTCGCCCTCCCCGGTCCACCGAAACGCGGCGCCGACGTTGGTCTTGTAGGGCGACTTGTCCTTCGAAAAGCGGACGTCGCGGTAGATCCGGAACGGCGAGCGAGCTGGATCGGAGCTGAACGGCAGCCCGGAAGCGATGAACCGCTCGCCAAGCGCCACGCACAGCGCCTCGAGGGGCTCCTTGAGCAACCGCTCGTAGTCCGTCTTTCGAGGCTGGAACCAGGCCCGGTCGTTGTTGGCCGCGAGGTCGGCCAGGAACTGGATCGCCTCGGGGCGGAAGCCGGTGAAGGTCTCGGTTGCGGTCGCCATCGGTCTCCTCGCGTGTCGTCGACGCCTATGTTGACGACGAATCACGCCCACGACAATCGACGCCGCGAATGGTCGCGAGCCTCCGCCGGCCCGGGTACCATCCGGGCATGACCGAACTCGTGACGCCGCCGCGCGTCATCGATCCCTCCGCGGAGGTGTACAACGCGCGTCTCGTCCGCCGCGAGGACATGACCGAATCACTTGCCTATTTCTGGGTCAAGTTCGAGGGTGACGCGACGCCGTTCGAAGCTGGCCAGTACATGACGATCGGCGTGATGGTCGACGGCAAGATCGTGCAGCGACCGTACTCGGTGGCGTCACCACCCGCGGTGATCGGCACGGACGGCTACGAGTTCTACGTACGACTCGTACACGGCGGGACGTTCACATCGTTGCTGTGGGATCTGCCGGTTGGCCATGGGATGCGCATGATCGGCCCGAAGGGCAAGTTCATGCTCGAGCCGGACGACGAGCGCACGCACATCTTCATCTCGTCGGGCACCGGGAATGCGCCATTCGTGGCAATGATGCGCCAGCTCCTGATCGACGGACGGCCGCGCGAGGTCGTCTTCCTCAACGGCGTGTCGTATGCGTCGGAGCTTGGTTATCGGGACGTCCTGGAAGCATGGGTCACGAGTGGCGAGTATCCCGTGACGTTCGTCCCGACTGTGTCTCGGCCGGAGGATCCCCAAAACGCCGATTGGACAGGCCGGACGGGCCGGGTCGAGTCCATCCTCGGCGGAGTCCTCGACGAACTCGGGCTGACCCCGGCGGACTCGATCGCCTACATCTGCGGCAACCCCGACATGATCCTCTCGGCCGAGGCGACCCTTCTCGACCGCGGCTATCCGGAGGAGCAGGTCCACAAGGAGCTGTACTGGCCAAAGGGCAAGGAGCCCCGCGGCGTGGTCGGCGCCGATCTCGCGGCCGCCATCGACGCCGCCGAGGCGAACGCGGACCAGTAGACCGACCGGGCGCCCTAGCGGTGTGCCGCTCGGTAGTGCTCGGCGAGCAGGTCTTCGCCCCAGTCGTTGGCCGGGTCGCGCCAGACACTGTGGATGTGGTTCGCGCCGTCCTGCGTGTTGTCGTACTCGATCAGCAGGCTCGGGCCGCGGATGGCGTAGTAGTGGCCGCGGCTGGGCTCCTCGGGACCCGCCCACGCGAAGGTGACGGACGCCAGGTCCGCGGCGCGAACCCGTTCCCACTCGCTCGCCGCGACATCTGGGGCAGATCGCTCGAGATAGTGGCGGATCAGGCGTTCGAGGTCGGCCTGCTGGGCGCCGTCGAGCTGGTCGTAGCGGATTCCGGCCGGGATCTCGGCAAGGTCGGCGCGTCGCCCGTTGCCGCTCAGAATGTCGGGCGGCGCCACCGGATCGACGACGGCAACCTGCCGCTGGGCCGGGGATAGTCCGGCCAGCAGGGTTCGGGCGAGCCCTTCCTCGCCGTCGATGGCGCGGTGACCGGCAAGCGAACCGCCCGGAACGGTGGCCGGGTTCGCCCCGAGGAACGACGGAGCCGCGCCGACGACGCGGTCGCCGACGACCGTGGACGTGGATCGCGACGTGATGTCCGCCGATCCGCCAGCTCCACGGCATGTCGTCGCCCGGCTCGCCGAAGATCGCAAACCAGTACAGGTCAGGGTCTCGGCGGATCCAGTTCGCCCTGCCCTTCTCTCGCTCGAGCCGGCCAAGGACCCGCTCGAGGGCCATGATCGCCCGGACCTCCCCGGCACCCCGCTCGCTCAGGGCGGCATCGAGGATTGCGAGTGCTGCCACGCGCTGCGAGTCCGTCATCTCGGCCAGGGACAACCCCTGGCGCGTGCCTGGCCGGTAATCCCATGTGAACCGCTCCGTCGAGTCGAATGAAAACGAGGACGTGGTCCGTTGCTTCGGATCGAGACCCTCGAGCCAGCGTTGGACGGCCTCGGTGAGCCTGGCGCCCACCGCCACTGCAGCCGTTTCGTCGCCGCCCGCCACACTGGCGAGCGGCTCAGTTCGACGCGAACCGTCCGGCACGGAACGCATCGATCTGCCAGGAGGTTGTGCCCGCGGTTACCAGGTCGGCAAGGATGTCGCCGATCACCGGCGCGAACTTGAAGCCGTGCCCGGAGCACGCCGAGGCAAAGGCGACGCCATCCGCGGCTGGATGGCGGTCGATGATGAAGCGCTCATCAGGGGTGTTCGTGTAGAGACACACCGTTGCGTTCGCCAGGGGGCCATTCGCGCTCGGCATCCGGACCCGCAGGAACGACCGGATACGTGCGACATCCTCTGGCCCGACCACCCGATCGACCTCGTCGGGATCGACGTAGGTGCCCCAATGGTGGATCGACACGTTCAGGCCAAACTCCGGATCGTGCGGCTTTCCGTAGAACGCGGCTCCCCCATCCATCATCACCCAGACCGGGAGGCGATCCGCGCCGACACTCGCCGGGTCGACGGTCGGGCTGAACCAGCATGGGCATTCCCGTTCGACCTGCAACGGCAAGTGCAGATCCGGCAGGATCGCGCCGAGCCACGGCCCGGCGGTGAGGACCAGGTGCGCGGCCCCCACAACGGCCCCGTTGGCGTCCTCGACTTCGAAACCGCCGTCACCGGCCGGGCGCCAATCGACGACCCGGCGACCGAACTCCAGCATCGAGCCATGACGCTCGGCCACAAGCAGGTGCGCTTCAATTGCGCGATCGATGCGGATGGAGCCGGCCTGCACCTCTACCAGGCCCACGGTGTCCGGCGCTGGCTCGAAGACCGGCCACCGACGGTGGATCTCATCCGCGTCGATCACCTCGTGGGCAAGACCGTGCTGCTCGGCACTGCGGATCGCACCCGCGACGGGCCGGCTCCCGGTCGGGCCCCCATAGAGGCCGCCGGTCTGGGTCAACAGCGATAGGCCGGTCTCACCCTCGAGCTCACGCCAACGATCCCAGGAGGCTCGAACCAGCGGCACGTAGATCGGATCCTCGAAATAGGCGCGCCGGATCATCCGCGTCCAGCCGCTGGACGATCCAAACGCCTCGCCGCGACCGAACCGTTCCAGCCCCAGCACACGCAGACCGCGCCGGGAAAGAGCCGCGGCCGCGGCCGAACCATGCGTCCCGAGACCTACGACGATCGCGTCGAAGGTAACCATCCCGTGTCCTCAGCGGAGCCGGGCGGCATCCAGCCGATCGAGGATCAGCCGGGTGACGCCTTCGACCGGTACCCGTTCCTGCGTCATCGAGTCGCGATCGCGTACGGTCACGGCGCCGTCCTCGAGCAAATCGACGTCGACCGTGATGCACCACGGCGTGCCGATCTCGTCCTGCCGCCGGTACAACTTGCCAATGGCGGCCGTGTCGTCATAGACGGCCATCGTGTGGCGCTGGAGATCGGTCTTGATCCTGTGGCAGAGCTCCACGATCTCCGGCCGCTTCTTGAGCAGCGGCAGGACCGCGACCTTGTACGGGGCGAGATCGGGATGGAGCGCGAGCGAGACCCGCGTCTCGCCGCGTACCTCCTCCTCGCGATAGGCGTCGATCAGGAAGGTGAACGCCGCGCGATCGGCACCGGCCGCCGTTTCGACGATCCACGGGATGACGTGTTCGTTGGTGGCCTGGTCGAAATACTCGAGGGTCTCGCCGCTCGCCTCCGAATGGCGCGACAGGTCGAAATCGCCACGATTGTGGATGCCCTCGAGCTCCTTCCAGCCAAACGGGAAGCGGTATTCGACATCGATTGCCTTCTTCGCGTAATGGGCGAGCTCGTCGGGGGCGTGTTCGCGGAGGCGCAACCGTTCGGGTGCCACGCCATAGCGCTCGTACCAGGCGCGCCGGCGCGGGAGCCAGTCCTCGAATGCCGCGGCTGCGTCGGCCTCCGGGCGGACGAAGTACTGCATCTCCATCTGCTCGAACTCGCGCATCCGGAAGACGAAGTTGCCCGGGCTGATCTCGTTGCGGAACGATTTCCCGATCTGGGCGATCCCGAACGGCAGCTTCTTGCGGGAGGACTGCAGGACGTTCTTGAAGTTGACGTACGACCCCTGGGCTGTCTCAGGACGCAGGTAGATGACCGAGGCGTCCTCTTCGACCGGCCCCATGAACGTCTTGAACATCAAGTTGAAGCGCCGCGGCGCGGACAGCGGGCCGCCGTCGTTGGGGCACTTGAGCCCGAGACGCTCCACGATCCCCTCGTCGCGAAGGTCCGTGGCCGAAAGGTCCTCGGCGCCGGGCAGCTCGTCGAGCCGGTAGCGCCGTCGGCACGTCGCGCATTCGACAAGCGGGTCACTGAAGCTGCCGACATGGCCGGAGGTCACCCAGACCTGCGGATGCATGAGGATCCCGGCGTCGAGACCCACGATGTCGTCGCGCTCCTGGACCATCGCCCGCCACCAGGCGCGCTTGACGTTGTTCTTGAGCTCGACGCCCAGCGGGCCGTAGTCCCAGACCGCGTTGATCCCGCCATAGATCTCGGACGACGGAAAGATGAAGCCGCGTCGCTTCGAGAGCGACACGATCGTGTCGAGCTCAGGGACAGCGGGCGCGACGTCGTTCGGGTCGGAATTGGGAGCGAGGGTCACGACGACTCCGGCATGCGGTGGGGCGATCGATCCTAGCAGGACCGTCGAGGTCAGACGTCTCGCAGCACGTCGTTCAGGACGCGCAGGGCATTGCCGCCCATCACCGCGCCGACCTGGTCCTCGCCGAAGCCAAGCTGCAGCAGGGCGTCGGTGACCTGGACCATCCCGGTGGCATCAATCGGCTGGGCCACGGCGCCGTCGAAGTCGGACCCCAGGCCAACGTGGTCAAAGCCCGCGACATTCGTGGCGTGGCGGATCGCCCGGGCAATCGAGGCCACGTCATCGCCGCCGGTCGCGGCGGGCCAGAACCCGATCCCGACGAGCCCGCCCGTGTCGGCGATCCCGCGGAGATGGGCGTCCGACAGGTTGCGGCTGTTGTCGGCCGTGCCCCGGACCCCCGTGTGCGACGCGACCACCGGCCGCGTCGCGATCGACAGGATGTCGTCGATCGTGCTCGTCGAGGCGTGGGCGACGTCCACGATCATGCCCCAGGCCTCCATCCATTCGACGAGCTCGCGGCCCGCCCGTGTCAGACCGCCCTTGGCGACACCGTGAGCGGACCCGCCAAAGTCGCTGTCGAACAGGTGGCTCATCGACATCATTCGGTAACCGGCTCCGACCACGACGTCGATGTTGGAGGGGTCATCCTCGAGCGCATGGGCGCCCTCGATCGACAGCAGGCCGGCGGTGATCCCGGGGTCGGTCCGGCGACGTTCGAGGTACTTCGCCAGATCGCCTCGTGAGCGGATCAGCGAAAACCGCCCATCGGAGCCGCGCTCGAGGGCCGCGGCCCGGGAGGCGAGGTGCACGGCGCGCGCGAGCAAGCTGCGCCAGGTCCGTGGCGGCCAGCCACCGGCGATCGCGAGCCTGGTGACGTCGTCGCTGCGATCGTCGTTCTGCTCCAGGTTCGCATGGCGTGGCACCTTGGTCGATGCGGCGAGGACCTGGAGCCAGACGTTGCCTTCGACGAGTCGCGGGACGTCGACCTGGCCCTGGTCGCCGCGTCGGCGCAGGTCCCGACCCCAGAGCAACGAGTCGGCATGCAAGTCGACGACGCGAAGCTGTCGATGGAGCTCGCGTGCGTGCTGGGACGCCGCATACGGCGGCGGGTGGACGGTCGGACAGAGGCGCCGCTCTGTGCGGGCGACCATCGCCCGGCCAACGAGCCGCGAACCGACCGCTGCGGCCGCGCCGGCGCCGATCAGCCCGACGGCCCTGCCGCTGGCCATCGCGTCAGCCCGTCACTCGTCACTGCCCAGGCGCCACCGGCTCGGGGCGATCACCAGGGGAACGGGGTAGTTCTCGGAGAGCCATTCGGGCGTCCAGCCGTAGCGATCCACGATGTGCCGGTACTTCGCCAGGTAGGCCGGGTTGGCCGAGGACGGTGGCTGGCCCTGGTCCACGCGGACCTCACCCTCCATCGTCACGTAGTCGTCGCCATCGGATGCCGTGTCGAGGTTGAACGAGACGCGTGGGTTCGCTTCGATGTTGGCGTTGCGTGGCGCCCGGAGGTGCGAGTAGACGAGCACCTCGCCACCCAGCCACAGGAACCAGATCGGTGAGCTCTGGGGCTGCCCCTCGGGATCGGTGGTGGTCACCCAGCCCATGAGCTCGGTTTCGAGGCGCTCGATGGCGCGCGCGCCACGCTTCGTTGCCGGGTCCAGGGTTCGCATCGGTGTCGTGTTCCTCCGTCGATCAGGGCGTCGCGCGGACTTCGTCCAGGAATGCGAGGGAGCGTGCGTCACGCTCGAGGGCCGTGCGCACGAAGTCTCGCAGGGCGGCCTCCGCCTCACGTTCCACGGTGACCGCCAGGCGGAGCTCGGAGATCGCTTCGATGTCGAGTCGCTGGTAGGCCTTGAGGAGCTTGAGCGCATCGAGGCTCAGATCCGTGCGGCCGTGCCCGGGACCCGGGCATCGCTCGCACAGCACGCCGCCGAGTGGCGGCACCCAGCGGAAGCGTTCGGTCGCCTCGAGAACGCGGTCGCATTCGACGCAGCGGTCGACCTCGGGTCGCTGGCCGAGCTCGTCGAGCAGGTGCATCTCGTACCAGCGAGCGACCCGCCCGGGTGCCATCCCGGCGTCGAGGAGCTCGTAGGCCCGTCGGAGCAGGAGGTAGAGGGGCTCGGCGGCGTGGCGTTCCTCGAGCGATCGGTCCGCGAGCTCCGCCAGGTACCAGGCGGTCGCGGTGGATTCGAGCGAATCGCGCAGGTTGAGCCAGGCATGACCGACCACCACCTGCGTCACCACGTCGAAGGTTCGACCACGCGCCAGCGCGACCGTGAGCTCGGCGAACGGCTCCAGGCTGCCACCCACGCGCGACGTGGGGCGGCGGATCCCCTTGGCAATCGCCTTGAGCTTGCCGAGCCCCGGCGTGATGAGCGTGAGGACCCGGTCCGCCTCGCCAAGATCGAAGCGCGAGAGGACGATCGCCTCGGTCGTGTAGCGTCGCGGGATGGGCATTGGCGCGACGGTAGCACCGACCGGCGCGAGCGTGGCGCTGGAGCTCGATCTCTCCGACCATCTCCCTTGGGCGATATCCGCTGGCTCCACCTTCTGGCGGCACGACTGACGCATCCGCGCGGCAGCTGAGCATCCCCAGACTCGATCGCGGTGATCACCCAAGGGCGATTGTCAGCGGATTCATCGGGCGTGGGGTCCACCAGAATCGTGGTGAAAAATAGTCCGTGAACCGAGTGATCCAAACGGGCGTGCTGCTGCGTACCCGGGGCAGACGCCGGCGCGGCTACGTCCCTCGTGCCGGCGCCGAACGGTGCGGCGAGGGGCGCTGCGTGCCCGCAGCTCCCCCGCACCGGTCCGCCGGCGGGGACGCCCGATGCGGGCGTTGCCGTCTCGCTGGGCCAACAGGCTACCTGCGCCGGACACGTTTCGTGTATATTGGGGCATGGCGACCGCCTCGCAGGACATGGATCTCGCCAAGCTGATCGCGGACACGGAGGCCGAGATCGTGCGCCTGGTCGGCGACCACGATCCTTCGACCCGCGGGTTGTACGAAATGGTCCGCTATCACCTCGCGCTCGATGGCTCCGGGGCGTCGGGCGGCAAGCGGATCCGACCGCTCCTGGGCCTCCTGGCCTACGCCAGCATCACCGGTGACCATCGGCTCGCCCTGCCGGGCGCCGCCGCGGTGGAGCTCGGTCACAACTTCTCGCTCGTCCACGACGACATCGAGGACGGCGACACCGAGCGCCGGCACCGCGCCACGCTCTGGACGATCCATGGCATTCCGCAGGCGATCAACACGGGCGACGCCCTGTTCAGCCTGTCGCGGATCGCCCTCCATCGCCTGACCGACCTCGGGTTCCCGGACGCCAAGGTCCTGCGGCTGATGCGGCTGTTCGACTGGACCTGTCTCCGGCTGTGCGAGGGCCAGTACCTCGACATCGAGATGAGCCGATCCGATGACCTGATGACGGTCGAGCTCTACTTCGACATGATCGGGCGCAAGACGGCGGCCCTGATCGCCGCCTCGATCGAGTCCGGCGCGCTCCTGGCGACCGACGACGAGGCGGTCATCCAGCGTTATCGCGCCTTTGGCTGGGCGCTTGGGATCGCGTTCCAGCTCAACGACGACCTCCTCGGGATCTGGGGCGCCGAGCAGGCCACGGGCAAGGAGCCGTCGGACGTCGCCCACAAGAAGAAGACGCTGCCGGTCATCTTTGCGTACGAGCACGCCGGGCCGGCGGATCGGGCGAGGCTCGCCGGCGCTGTACGCCACACCCGATCCCGGGCCGGGCGAAGTCGCCGAGATCATCGCGATCCTCGAGCGCGCCGGCGCCCGCGAGTACACGCGCGATCAGGCGCGCCGATATCGCGATGAGGCGCTGTCCGAGCTCGCCGCCGCGGAGGTCGTCGAACCGGCCGCCCGCGCGCACCTGGAGAGCATCATCGTCTCGGTCATCAACGCCTGACGATTTGACCCTCGCGATACCGTCCTGAGGTGACCGCCAGAGATCCCGCCTTGGACGCCGCCGTGGCCCGCGTGGAAGCCACGCTCGAGCAACTCACCCGCGTCGACCTCCAGCTCGTCGTCGTTTCGCCACCGGATGCGATACGACAGGGCGCGAGGGAACGCGCGCGCGAGGAAGCAGACCGAGCTGGTCGGACGGCCTTGTTCGACGACGCGACGAACGCCGCGCGCGAGGTGGCAATCCGCGCCTTTTCGACGGTGGCTTCAGCGGAACCTGGGCCGCCACCGAACGTTCCATGTCGGTCGCGAGCGCGCGGGACCGCGTTGCCGCGGCCGCCGCGTTCGAGGAAGCGGCCATGGCGGCTGTCGTGGCGGACCTCGTCGGTGCCCAGACGCTCGAGGTGCTCGGCGCGACCACCGGTGGCCTCCAGCGGTTCCGGGGCATGCCAGCACCAGGGTCGCTCGCGACGTTCACGGAGCGGGCCGGCCTGGATCTGGCGGGTCTGGGGCCTCTCCAGGCAGTCGTCGTCGGGCTCATCCTCCTGGCCGGCGTCATCACGCTCGTCTTGGTCGGACCCGGCGCGGCGCTCCTGATCATTGCGATCAGCGCCCTCATCGTCGGATCGTTCACCCGCCGGAGAACGAAGGCCGATCGACCCTCAGCGGTCCGCCTCGTCGTCGCTCGGCTCACCGTCGGTCCGCTCGCGAACCACGAGGACCTTGCCGACCCGGCGGCCATCGGTCGTCTCGACGGTCAGGGTCAGCCCGTCGACCGCGACCTGGTCGCCCGGCTTGGGCACGCCGCCGATCCGGTGATAGATCAGCCCGCCGACCGTGTCGTACTCGTCCTCGTCCTCGAGGCCAAGGCTGATGTCGAACAGCTCGGCCAGGTCGTCGACGTCCGCGCGGCCGTCGATCCGGGCCTCGTCGTCGGAGAGCTTGACGATGAGGGGCTCCTCCTCGTCGTACTCGTCCTGGATCTCGCCGACGATCTCCTCGAGCAGGTCCTCGATCGTCACCAGACCGGCCGTTCCGCCGTATTCGTCGAGCACGATCGCGATGTGGACCTTGCGCCGCTGGAACTCGTGGAGCAGGTCGTCCACGCTCATCGACTCGGGCACGAAGACCGGCGTCCGCAGCATCGTCCGGAGCGCCGGCGGGTCGCCGGCCGAATTCTTGAGGAACGGCAGCAGGTCCTTGGCGTAGAGGATCCCGACGATCTCGTCGATCGTGTCCTCGTAGACCGGGATCCGGCTGTGGCCCTCCTCGATGACCTTGTCGATGGCCTCCTCGCGACGTCGCGCTCGCGGCGAGGCGTGACCATGGCGATCCGCGGGACCATGACCTCGTGGACGCGGCGGTCGCCGAGCTCGATGACCGCGTGGATCATCTGCTCCTCTTCGGCCTCGAGGATCCCCTGCTCCCCACCCTGCTCGATGATCAGGCGGAGCTCTTCGGCGCTGATCCGCTCGTCGGCGGCGACATCGGCACCGAACAGCCGGCTGATCCGGCGGGTCGTCCAGGTCAGGAACCCGACGAGGGGTCCGAGCACCGAGCCGAGGATGTCGATGAACCGACTCGTGGACATGGCCACGCGTTCGGCGTAGCGCCAGGCCGATCTGCTTGGGCACGAGCTCGCCGAAGATGATCGTGAAGATGGTCAGGAGCCCGGTGACGACGACCAGGGCGACCCCGCCGGCGATCCCCTGCAGCGGCCCGAAGCGTCGCCAGCCAGACCTCCATGCCGTCGACCAGGCTGACGGCGGCAAACGCCGAGGCCAGGAACCCGAGGAAGTTGATCCCGATCTGGATGACCGCGAGGAAGCGGCCAGGGTTCTCCTTGAGCCGCTGGACGCGGCGGGCGCCGCGATCACCCTCGTCGATGAGCTGCTGGATCCGGCTCCGCCGGATCGTCACGAGGGCGATCTCGGTCGCCGAGAAGACCCCGTTCAGGAGGACGAGGACGGCGATGATGCCGAGCTCGACGAATGCAGCGTTCACGCCGATGCGTCATCCACTGCGGGTTCCGATCGCGTGGCCGCCCCGGCTGGTTCTCCGCCCCCCGCGCCAGCGACCCCCGGTTTGATCCGCGGCTCGCGGATCCGTGCCGGGACGCCCACCGCGAGCTTGCCCGGCGGCACGTCGCGCGTGACAACGGCGCCGGCGCCGGTTCGTGCGCCTTCGCCGATCTCGCGCGGCGCCACGATCATCGTGTCCACCCCGATGAACGCCCCATCGCCGATGGTCGTGCGGTGCTTGCGCTCTGCCGTCGTAGTTGGCGGTGATCGCCCCGGCCCCGACGTTGACCCGCTCCCCGACCTCCGCGTCGCCGAGGTAGCTCATGTGATGCTGCTTGGAGCTCGCGCCGAGACGCGTGTTCTTGAGCTCGGCGAAATTGCCGACCTCGGCCCCCCGCCCGACCACGCTGCCCGGCCGCAGGTGGCTGAACGGCCCGACCGTCGCCTCGTCCTCGATCGTCGATCCTTCGATGACGCTCGCCCACACGCTGGCGCGCTGGCCGACGATCGCGTCGCCGAGCTCGCTGCCCGCCCCGATCATGCTGCCGTCGCCCACCCGGGTCGCACCACGCAGGATGACGTTCGGTTCGAGGGTGACGTCCGTGCCGAGCTCGACCGTCCAGTCGAGGTAGACCGTGGACGGGTCGCGCATGGTGACGCCGTTGCGCATGTGGGCCTCGTTGAGCCGGACCCGCAGGCTCCACTCGGCGGCGGCGAGCTGCGAGCGGTCATTGATGCCGTCGAACCGTCCGTCGTCCTCGAACCCGACCGCGCTCACGATCCGGCCGTCCTCGCGCGCAAACCGGACGAGATCGGTCAGGTAGACCTCGCCGGTCACCGGTGACGGCTCGAGCGACTCGATCCGGCGTCGCAACCAGGCAGCATCGAACGCGTACAGCCCCGCGTTCGTCTCGTTGCCCATGAGCTCGTCCGGTGTCGCGTCCTTGGCCTCCACGATCCGTTCGACCGTCCCGAACTCGCCGCGGACGACCCGCCCGAGCTCGGCCGGATCGGCGGCATAGACGCTCGCGAGCGCGATCGCCGCGTCGTCGGCACGGCGCGCCTCGAGGATGGCCTCGAGATCGACGCCGGTCACCAGCGGCACATCGCCGTTGAGGACAAGGATCTCCGTGGCGTCCTCGGGAATGGCCGACATCGCGGCCCGGACGGCGTCGCCGGACCCACGGGGCTCTTCCTGCAGGGCAAACGTGGCGCGATCGGCGAAGACCCTGGTCACGGCTTCGACCGGTGGCGAGTAGACGATGATCGGCGATCGCGAGCCGGCGCCGTCGGCGGTCGAGGCCCACGCATCGAGCATGTAGGCGAGCATCGGACGCCCGCACAGCCGATGGAGCACCTTTGGCGTGGCCGACCTCATCCGGGTGCCCAGGCCAGCCGCCAGCACCACCGCGACCGTCCCGGTCGCCGAAGTCGGACTTGGGGGGTTCACGAAGAGGGGCGCCGTCGCGAGACGGTCAGCGAGCGGGCGTCGTCCCAGACCCGTATCGGGTCCGGCACGATGGGGTCAGCAGTCATCAGTGGGTCGGCGCATCGTAGGGGCGGCCCGCGGAGGGTGTCAACCGACGTCGCGCCCCGATCGGGGCCTCGGGCCCGGTCCCGGATGGTCAGTCGCGGACCCGCGCGATGACCTCGATCTCGACCCGGGCGCCCTTTGGCAGCGATGCCACGCCGACCGTCGAGCGCGCCGGCGGCGGATCGGACACGAATCGACCGTAGATCCCGTTGACGGTCGCAAAGTCGGCCATGTCGATGAGAAAGATCGTGGTCTTGAGCACGTCATCCCAGCCGCAGCCGGCCGCATCGAGGACGGCGGTCAGGTTGGCCATCACGCGTTCCGTCTCTGGCTCGATGCCACCCTCGACGAGCGCACCGCTCACCGGGTCGAGCGCGGCCTGGCCGGCGGTGAACAGCAGGGAGCCCGCCACGATCCCCTGGCTGTACGGACCGACGGCAGCGGGGGCACCGGCGGTCGAAATCGCTCGACGCGTCATGGCTTGCTCTCCTGCTGGTGGCCGGTCTGGATGTGCGTTGCGGTGACGAATGGCGCGTCCGAGCCTGGCGCGGTGAGCCGGCCGTCGTCCAGCGCCGCGGCGACGACCGTCGGCGGCCTCGGCCGCCTCGGTCTCGGAAGCATAGAGCGCCCACAACGTCGGCCCCGAGCCGGACAGGCCGATGGGTCGCCCGAGCAACCGGCTGAGACCGCGCCGGAACGGAACGAGCTCCGGAACCACGAGCGCGGTCGCCGGCAACAGGTCGTTCGCCACCGTCATCGCCCCGGCGCGCGCGACGAGGTCCGCGGTCGAGAGCTTCGCCCGCAGCTCCTCGGCAAGATGCATCGACGTCAGTCGGACCGCGCCGTCGCCGTGGGTCCGGATCGCGTCAAATGCCGCGAACACGTCCGGGGTCGAGACGACGATCGCCGGCGTCACCAGGAGGACTCCCGGCGTTCCGTGGAGACCATCGAGGCGGGCAACCGTCTCGCCGCGCCCCTCGACCAGCGCCAGGCCTCCCGCGAGGAAGAACGGGACATCCGACCCGATGCTCTCCGCGACCCTCGCCCGCCTGTCGGCATCGAGATCCGCGCTCCAGGCCTCGAGGGCGCCATCGAGCGCGGCCGCCGCATCGGACGACCCGCCACCAAGACCCGCGGCGACCGGGATCCGCTTGTCGAGTCGGGCCGCGATCGCGGGCGCGGGCCCGGGCCCACCCGGCCACTCGCCGCCGACGGCCGCGCGCGCTGCCGCGAGGGCACGCAGGACCAGGTTGTCGGCCGTCGGACCCGAATCGAAGCCCGTCACATGGAGCGTGTCCCGGTCCCCCGTTGCCAGCGCCAGGCTGAGCCGATCGGCAAGTCCGAGCGGGGCAAAGACCGAATGCAGGCTGTGGTACCCGTCGTCGCGCCGCGCGACCACGGAGAGGGTCAGGTTGAGCTTGGCCGGTGCGGTCCGGACGACCGGCGCGAGCCGCCGCGTCGGGTCTGACGGGGCAGGATCGCGAACGGCCCGGTCGCCGGTGTCGGTCACGGTTCGTCTCGCCGACCGCGCTTGTCAGGACGGATCGGCCCGAGCGCCTCCCGCAGCACGAGCCACTCCCCGACGGCGAGGGTCTGCGGGCGGCGATCAGGGTCGATGCCCGCCTTCGCGAGGGAGGCAGTGACGTGATCCGCGTCGAATGGGAGCTGTCTCGCGAGCACGTTGTGGATCATCTTGCGTCGTTCTCGGAACGCGGCCTGGACCAGCCGCCACAACTCGTCCTCGGCATCCGCATCGAGCCGGTCGTCGCTGTCGAATGGCTCGACCACGATGACCGCGGACTCAACGGCTGGCGCGGGCTCGAATGCCCCGGCCGGGACGGCAAGGGCGATTCGGACTCGGGCGTGGTACTGCACGAAGACCGACAGGTAGCTCATCTTGCCGGGCGGGGCCGCGATCCGGTCCGCGACCTCGCGCTGGACCATCAGCACGGCTCGTTCCGGGCGCGGGGCGCGTCCGAGCAGCGCGTGGAGGATCGGGCTCGTGATGTGGTAAGGCAGGTTCGCGACCACGTCATAGGGCGGCTCGAGCAGCCGAACGAGGTCCTGGTCGAGCGCATCGCCCTCGATCAGGCGGAGCGCACCCGAGGCGATCGGGTCCTCGAAGCGCTCACGCAGGAAGGCCGCGAGCCCGCGGTCGAGCTCCACCGCGGTGACGACTGCCCCGGCGTCGAGGAGACCGCCGGTGAGCAGCCCGAGTCCGGGTCCGATCTCGAGCACCCGTCGGCCGGGTCCTGGATCGGCCACGGCCAGGATCGCGTCGAGCACGTCCGGATCGGCAAGGAAGTTCTGCGACAGGCCGTGGCGCGCACGAAGGCCGGCCGCGCGCAGCGTGGAACGGATACCGGCCGGATCGACCCGCGGCGCGACGCGACCACTCACCGGTCGGCCAATGGCAGCGAGGGGCGGGCGTCAAGGTCGAGCCGTGAGCGTTCGCCAGCGGCGAACCGTCGGGCGCCGGCAGCGCCGATCATCGCCCCGTTGTCCGTGCACAGCGACGGCCGAGGCACGACCAGCGGGATCCCGAGCTCGTCGGCCGCGTCGGCCAGCCTGGTTCGCAGGGCCGTATTCGCCGCCACGCCACCGCCGAGCACGATCGATCGGGCTCCGGCCGCCCGCGCCGCCCGGATCGTCTTGGTCGACAGGACGTCCACGACCGAGTCCTGGAACCCCCAGGCGAGCTCGGCGACGACCTCGTCGGGGAGCGGGGCGTCCGGCTCGCCGGCCAGCCCCGCCTCCTGACGGGCCTCGTCGATGATCCGGCGCGCGGCGGTCTTGAGCCCCGAGAAGCTGAGGTCGAACGAATCACCCATCCATGCCCTGGGAAAGACCCGGTCGCGCGCGACCGCTGCCTCCGCAGCCCGTCCGATCGCCGGTCCCCCGGGGTACCCGAGCCCGAGCAGCCGTCCGACCTTGTCGAACGCCTCGCCGGCCGCATCGTCGACGGTTGAGCCAAGCAGCCGGTAGGTCAGGTGGTCCGTCATCTCGGCCAGGAAGGTGTGCCCGCCGGAGACGACGAGCGCCACAAGCGGGAAGAGCGGGTCATCCCGGTCCGCGTCGGTGCTGTCGTGGAGCCAGGCGGCGTACACGTGGCCCTCGAGATGATTGACCCCGACGAGCGGCACGTCGTGCACCCAGCTGAGCGCCTTCGCGAAGTTGATCCCGACGAGCAGGGACCCCGCGAGCCCCGGGCCGTAGGTCACCGCGATCGCAGCCACGTCCGGCCAGTCGATGCCGGCATCGGCCCAGGCCTGGTCGAGCGTCGGCACGATCCATCGCAGGTGCGCCCGCGCCGCCACCTCCGGAACGATCCCGCCCGATGCCGCATGCATCGCGACCTGCGATGCAACGACGTTCGAGACGATCCGCCGCCCGTTTTCGATCACGGCGATCCCGGTCTCATCGCACGAGGACTCGATGGCGAGCACGAGGGAGCCGCTCACGAGCCGCCCGGTTCCTCGCCATTCGCCAGCGCCAGGCGTTCGGCCGGCGAAAGCGGCGGAGGCGCGGCGTCGATCGCCGCACGCAATCGGGCGATCCGCTCTCGCATCGGTGGGTCGCGAAGCTGGTCGGTGGTCATGATCAGGGCGTCCTCGCCGTTGTCGCTGTAGTAGCGCGGCCGCAGGCCGACCGGGCGGAACCCGAACTTCTCGTACAGCCGCCGGGCGGGCAGGTTCGACAGCCGGACCTCGAGGGTCGCCTCGTGGGCGCCGGCGTCGATGGCGATGTCGAGCATCGCCAGGAGCAGCCGCTCGCCGACGTGCTGGCGACGCCACGACGGGTGGACCGCGAAGGTGATGACGTGCGCCTCGTCGACCATCAGCCACATCCCGCTGTACGCCGCGACCTCATCGCCGGCGCGTACCACCAGGTACTGGGCGAGCCGGTTCGTCTCGAGCTCGCTCCGGTAGGCGTCGGCCGGCCACGGCGAATCGAAGCTTGCCTGCTCGATGGCGTGGACGGCCGCCAGGTCGCTGACCCGCATCGGCACGATCTGCAGCTTCAGCGGGGGTCGCGCGACCATGCCACCTCCCCCGCCACACGGGTCACGCCACGCGGCAGCGTGACGTAGTCGGGTACCAGCTCGGCGAGATCGTCGGCGAGACCGGCACCCAGACGCGCGGCACCGAGCTCGATCAGGGCCCGGCCAAGCCCGGCGCGCGCCGCTTCGCCACGTTCGACGGCATCGGCTGGGGCGCGACCGTCGAGATCGACCGCGACCAGCCGCTCACCGGGCGCAAGGTCGGGCTCCCGGCCACCGGGCAGGAGCTCGGGATGACCACCCGGACGCACGACGATCCGGTCGGACGGTCCGGCGGGCAGGAGCAACACGGGCACGAAGGCACCGTCCGCCGGCGCGACCCCCGCAAGCAAGGCCTCCGCGGTGGAGATCCCGACGATCGGCAGGCCGAGCCCGTGGGCGAGACCCTTGGCCGTGGCGATTCCCACGCGCAGCCCGGTGAACGCACCCGGGCCAGTTCCGACGACGATGCCCGTCAGCCGTGAACGACGGATGTTCTGCTCGCCAAGGAACCGACCGATCGTCGCCAGCAACGTCTCGCCGTGGCGGTACCCGGCAGGCCACGTCGTGATCCCGTCGACCACTCCGTCGGGTGAGCCGGTGGCGACGACGACCTGCGTGGTCGCCGTGTCGAACGCCAGGATCGCGGGACGTCGGCCGTCGTGTGTGCTGCTCATGGCACGGCATCGAGATAGCGCTGGAAATCGGGTGTTCCGGCCCGCAGGGTGATGGTCCGCGGGTCGTCGCCGGCGCCGTCGATCTCCACGTCGAGACGCTCGGCGGGCAGGATCGCGGCCATCCGGTCAGGCCACTCGACCAGCGTGACGCCCGTCGCCTGGCGGTCGTCGATCAGGCCACCCGCGATCACGTCGGTCGCATCGCCCAGCCGGTACAGATCGATGTGGAAGAGCGGCAAGCGGCCGGCATATTCGGCCATGAGGATGAAGCTCGGCGAGGTGATCGTGGTCGTGATCCCCAGACCGGCGCCGAAGGCCTTGGCGAGGTGGGTCTTGCCGGCGCCGAGGTCGCCCCACAGGCAGACCAGGTCGCCAGCCTGCGCGACCGTGGACAGGGCGATCCCGAGCGCCGTCGTGGCGGCAGGATCGGCCGATTGGAGGCGGCGTTCCATGAGGGTGGGCTCGACAGACATCGCCGGGAGCGTAGTGCAAGGAGACCGCGCCCGCTGGACCGGCCGATGCGTGCGTTGTCGGCTCCGCTGCTTCGCTCACGCACCTTGAGGTGCGCTCGCTACGCTGCTCCCCTCCGCCTTCGCCTCAACCGGCCAGCGGGCGCTCCGTTGCCTGTTCCTCAGACGAAGCGCTCGAGGTCGCCGAGCGGGACCGCGGCCGTCGTGCCATCGGGAAACTCGACGAGCGCCGCCTCGAGGTGCGCGCCGCCCGGAAACCGCCGCTGTCCCACGCTCTCCACGAACCGGCCCTCCCGACCACCCAGGGCGCCGCCGCGCACTCGCACGAGGTTCGGTGGTGGGGTCGGCACCATCAGGCCCGGGATATCAAAGATGAGCATGGGTGGGTCCGTCACGATGGCGACCTCGTGACCGGACAGCGCGCCAAGGAGGGCCTGGACAGCGCCCGCGACGGGTCGGCGCACCGCACCGTCGAGCACGAGCACCGCGAACGGTGGCAATCGATGGAGCGCCGACCGCTGACGGGCCTCCGACGCCAGGTAGTCGCGGCGTTCCTTGCTCGACAGGCCGGTGACGACGACCCCGCGGACGCCCATCGCTCGCGCCCGGGTCAGGGTCTCCGCGTCGACTCGCGAACCGACCACGAGGATCGCTCCGGCCGAGTGCACGTCGAGACCGCCGGCACGGAGCTCGCTGTCCGGGCCGCCCTGCAAGCGCCCGCGCGTAGGCCCACCGAGCGCGACGATGCCACGCAACCCACGACCAGCCGCGCGGACCGTGATCGACGTCCCGGGCCGGACCTCGCGCACGATGCCCGCGAACGGGGTCTCGAGTGGGTCGGTCAGCGTCCCGCCGACGACTCGCCACCGGTTCCGCCAGGTGAACACCAGCTCACCGTCGTCGAGCCTTCCCGCCCGGTTCCCTGCGGGACTCGACCACCGACCACCGGGGACGGGCTCCTGGGTCGCCGCGACGTGCACTTCCTCGAGGCTCGGATCCCGGACTCGTT
Organism: uncultured Chloroflexia bacterium; assembly: GCA_963731865.1. Taxonomy (GTDB): domain Bacteria; phylum Chloroflexota; class Limnocylindria; order Limnocylindrales; family CSP1-4; genus SPCO01. Next base: position 143,342 of record CAVSXG010000001.1, read on the forward strand.
CGGCGATCGGGGCACCAACCACGACCGAATCACCCGCCGCAACCAGCGCATGGTCGCCCGGCGCCAGCCGGAACACGACGTCCACGGGCGCCGCGACCAGCGGCCTCGACGGAACCAGCCGAACGTCGGAGGTGGCGGTCGTCACCCGTCGCTCCCGGCCGCGACGGCAGCCTGCCAGGCCTCGAGCGCCTCGCTGCGAAGGTCTGCCCGATCGGGCAGCCGGAGCGGAACGTCGCGGAGATCGATCATCAGGCCACCCAACCCGCCGGTGACGTCGATTGCGAAGTGCCGGCCGCGACCACCGAGCCGGACCGTGTCGTGGAACTGGAATTCGGCGACGGCGGTGTAGCCAGGCGGCAGATCGACAAGCTCGAGGGTCCCCGGTCGCAGGTCGCGTTGGCCGGCGCCGTTGGCGCCATGGAGGTGGAGAGCGCCCACGCTTCGGCCGTGTCGCAGGGCTCCGGGCGTGACCACGGTGCCGAGGGGTAGCAGCAGGTCGTCGGCGAGGTCGGCCAGGATGGCCCGTCGCTCGCGCGGGTCCGCGATCGTACCGAGGGGAGCCAGCAGGCGGGCATGATCGAGTGCGAACTGGGTCGCCCCGGCGCGTCGGAGCACGTCGACCATCGCCAATGCGACGGACGGCGCGGGCATGACGGACCAGGAACCTCCGGTGGCGACGACGAGATCCGCGGCCGGTCGCTCGGACCATTCCGGCGTCCATTGCGCCAGGCAGCCAAGCGCGGCCCTGGTGGCCGCCAGTCGCAACGCGATGCCATCGCCGGTCGCGTCGGCGAGCGGCGCGATCCGCAGCTCCCGCAATCGGTCGCGAAGGCGGTGTCGGTCGGTTGGACCAGTGGTCCAGATCGCCACGCGGTCGACCACGTGGTCGTCGGGCTCCGCGGGAGCGAGCCCGGCGCTTGGCACGATCGCAAGGTCCACCCCCGACGAGCCGGATTCCGCACCCGGCCAGGCACCTGCGCGGGTCCCGCCATCGAACCCGATCTCGACGATGTCGACCCGCCGGTCGAGGAGCTCGGCCAGCGTGAGCGCGACTGCACCGAGCGCGCGACGCGCGTCATCGGCGGGGAGGGCAAGATCGATCAGGAGCTCGCGGAGATCGTCGCCATCGGGTCCAGCGTGGGCAGCCGGTCCGACCAGTACGCGACCGAGCCGATCCGCCACGTCACCAAATGCCTCGAGCTCGGCGCCCATCCCGCCAGCGAGGACGACCGGAAGCTCGGGCCGACGGTGCGCGGCAGCCGCCACCAGCGCGCCCAGCTCGCCGAGCGCGCGGCGCTCGTCGGCCATCGGCGGTGACCCAGCCCCGACCAGGATCCCGTCCACCCCGCCGTCGAGGAGCAGGGTCGACATCTGGAGGGGATCGACCGTCTCCGCGCTCGCCGCCGATGTGCGCCAACCGCTCCGCGACGCAGCAGCGACCAGCGGTGCCAGCGCACGCTCGGATCCGGCGACCACCGCGAGCGTTCGGGCCGGATGACTCGTCACCTCGACCCGGGGCAGGTCATCGACGCGTGATTCGTCGAGCTCGAGCGTCACGCCCAGACCGGGATCCGCGGCAATCGCCCGTGCGACCAGGAGCGCCGCCAGCGCGTCGCGATCCGCCCCGACCGGCAACACGACCGACCCGACCAGGCGCCAATGACCGGCAACCCGCCCAACAAGCGCCGCAGAAACCGTCGCGCCACCCGTATCCAGCGTCAGAAACGCCCGAGGCTCGCTACTCACCGCCTCATGCTACCGACGACCGCGGGTTTCGGGCCCCAGTCACGCCACGCAATCCGTCCGCCGCTGGGACGTTCGAGCCGAAGGCGCGAGTGAGCACGGGAGCGAGCGCACTGGAAGTGCGTGAGCGAGCGCGCGGAGCGAGCAACGCCCGGATCGGGCGCCCCAGCGGCGGACGCTATGCGTCCCAGTGGATTTCGTCGTCGTCCTGCTCTTCAAGCCGCGCAATCAGCAGCTCGATGCCCGTGTCGTCCGCGAGGATCTCCGTGGCGGACGGGAGCTCCCCACCGAAGACGCCGCGCAGGACCGGGTCGAAGAACAACATCGCGTTCGCGCCAAGCGCCCGGTAGGGCCGGCTCGCCTCGAGGAAGTGCACGGCCGGTCCGGCCATGCCGAGCAGCTCGATCTCACGGGCCACCTGCTCGACGAGCTCGTCCCGTTGTTCCTCGCTGGGTCCGAATGGCGTGTTCATCAGCTCGGCCCGCTCGACATCGCCGTCGCCTCCTGGAGTGCCTGACTGAAGGCCTGGTAGGCGGCCGAGCCGCGAAGCGCGAAGACAACATGCCCAATGGTCGGACTCGCCGGAAGCTCGTCGCGGACCGTCTGCACCGTGATCCGGGCGCCCTCCTCGAGCGGGAACCCGCCGACCCCGGAACCGAGCGCCGGGAAGGCGATGCTCGTCACGCCGCTCTCGCGGGCCCGGGCCATCGCGCTCCGAACTGCGGCTTCGAGCGTTTCCGCACTGGTTCGGCGATCGCGATCGAGCGACACCGCATGGATCACGGCCCGCGCCGCAAGGGTCCCGGCGGTCGTCACCACGGCGCTACCGAGCTCGGCAGGTGCCTGTCGGACGGCCGCGAATTCGATCGTGTCACCTCCGGCGCGCTTGATCGCGCCGGCCACACCGGTCGACATCCAGAGCGACCCGATGGCAGGCGTGACGATCGCATCGACCTCGAGGTCGCAGATGTCGCCATTCCAGATTTCGATGCGCGCCAACTAGGTACTCCGCTCGGTGAGCGCTCGCAGACCGACCGGTCCCGCCGCCGCATGGTACACCCGGGGTACCCGGCGAGACATGCTCGTGACCACTTCCCAGCTGTTCGTGTTGCACAGGTGCGCCAGGTCGCCGACCGTGATCCCTTCATCACCGGAGCGGCCAAGCAACACGAATTCGTCAGCCACGGTCACGGGTGGTCCGGGCACGTCCGTGACGTCGGCCATCACCGCGTCCATGGACACGTTGCCGACGAGCGGTACCCGCATGCCCCGGATCAGGGCGTGCGTCCGGTTCGACAGCCGACGCGACCAACCATCCCCGTACCCGAGCGGCAGCGTCGCGATCCGGCTCGGTCGCGTCGTCCGGAACGTCGGGCCGTAGCTGATCCCCCACCCCGTCGGCAGGTCCTGGACGCGGGTCGGGCGCGCATAGAGGGCCATGGCCGGACGAAAGGCGTCGCGGACTTCTCCCGGAACGTCCACGCCGTCGAGCTCGTCAGGGACGATGCCGTAGATCGCGAGTCCCGGCCGGACCCCCTCGTAGCTCGCCACGCCGGCATCGATCACGGCCGCACTGGCCGCGAGGTGGCGTGCGGGCAACGGGACGCCTGCCGCGACCAGTGCCGCGGCCGCCGCCTCGAACCGGGCCACCTGCTGCGAGGTGAGGGCGGTGTCCTCGGCCTCCTGGAGGTGCGTCCACAGCCCGGTCAGCCGCAACCCAGGTGCGTCCAGGATCCGGCGCGCCGCACGCACGATGTCATCGACGACAAAGCCGCCACGTCCGAGCCCGGTCTCGACCTCGAGCTCGACATCGAGCCCGGTGCCCTCCGCCAGGCGACCGACCGCGTCCGCGAGCGCTTCCAGGAGGACGGCGTCGCCGGCCGTGACCGCGACCCCGAGACGGGCCGCTTCGCCCGCCCAGTCAGCCGGGATCGGATAGAGGACCAGGATCCGCACGGTGATGCCCGCCTCGCGGAGCTGGACCGCCTCATCGAACGCGGCCACGCAGAGGCCATCCACCCCGGCGTCCTCGAGTGCCCTGGCGATGGCCACCGCGCCATGCCCGTAGGCATCCGCCTTCACCACGGGGAGGATCGGGACGCCCGGTCCGGCCAGGCGGCGGAGCGTCGCAAGGTTGTGCCGCACGGCGTCGAGATCGATCTCCAGCCATGCCGTGCGGGGAACCGGGGGCAGGCCGGCTGCGGCGAGACGTGCCTCGATCGGTGGGCGCGCGCTCCGGTCACCGTCGCCATCGGCCGGAGCCCCGCTCAATGGGTGGGCGCAGGGTCGGCCGGCACGTCGCGCGCCGCAAACCCGAGCCGTTTGCCACTCCCCTTGCGTTCGGCGAGGCCCGCGAGCCGTTTGCGGGCGATGGCCAGGCCGTCGGGAAGATCGGATGCAAGCAGCCCGGCATCGCCGAACCGCTCGCGGATCCCGTCGCCGGCGACGCCGTGGAGGTAGACCCCGAGCCGGGCCGCGGCAAACGGTTCGAGACCCTGGGCGAGCAGCGAGCCGATCGCCCCCGAGAATACGTCCCCGGTTCCTCCGCTCGCGAGCGCCGGGTTCTCGAACGGCGCCACCGCGACCGTTCCGTCCGGCGCGGCGATCACGGTCCGGGCACCCTTGAGCACCACCACCGCGCGCCACGCCGTCGCCGCGTCCCGCGCCGCGGCCACACGGGCGTCGTCATCCGCGACGAGGTCGCCGTCCGCGTCCGGCTCGTGTCCGCTGCCGGCCCGAAGCCTCGCGAACTCACCGGCATGAGGGGTCAGGACCGCCGGCCGGTGATCGCCCTCCCACCAGCCATCCATCGTCGCCAGCGAGCGGAGGGCCTCCGCGTCGAGGACGGCCGGCGCCGGCTGGCTCTCACCGGATGCGGTGAGCAGCATGCGGACGAGCTCGGTGGTCGCGAGCCCGGGACGCAGGCCCGGGCCGACCACGATGGCGTCGTGCTCGTGGTCGAGGATCCGGGCAAGGGCTGGCTCGGGATCGATCTCCTCGACGTCATCCTCGGGCAATCCCATCGTGGTCGCCTCGACGACCTTTGCCGCGAACAGCGGCTGGAGCGACTCGGGAACCGCGAGCGTCACCAGGCCAGCCCCGGCGCGGCCCGCGGCGCGGCACACCAGCAGCGCAGCGCCTGCATAGTCGAGTGAACCCGCGACCACCAGCAGCTTGCCAAACGACCCCTTGTGGCCGCGCTTGGGCCGTTGCGGGAGCAGGGCGGCCACGATGTCGTCGTCGAGCTTGGTGGCCCCGGCCGGGAACGGGCCGCCGTCTTCCGCAGTCGTCGTGGCCAGGGCGTCGTGCCGCCCGAACCCAACCGGTCGTCGCTCAGGCACGGGTCGGCTCGGTGGGCACGGTCGGGTCGTTCGTCGCGGAGTCCGCGGCGTCGTCGGCGGCCCCCCTGAGCCGTTCGAGCCTGGCCAGGATCCGTCGCTCGCGATCATCGAGCCGGGCCTCGATGTCGAGCGGGAACACGTACCGCCCTCCGGCGGTCCGAACCCCGAAGGCGATCGCCACCGCGTAATCGGATTCGTGGGTGATCGAGACGGCGATCCGGCCCATCTCGAGCTGCTCGGCACGGGCCGCCGCACGACCATGAAGCCGAACTGCCGGCTGGCCCGTGGGCATGCGCTCGATCTCGATGTCACGCCAGCCGATCCCCCGGACGCCAAGACCGAGCACCTTGGAGACGGCCTCCTTGGCCGCCCAGCGCCCGGCCATCGTCTCGGGTCGGTCGCGGACGTATCGCCGCTCGGCGTCCGTCAGCACGCGCTTGGAGAATCGCGGGCCGAACCGGTCAAGGGCGGCCCTGATCCGGTCGACCTTGATGATGTCGATCCCGAGCTCGGTCGTGCCCACGGGAACGAAGCCGGGCGGGAAGACCACGCCATCCGTGCCGGATCGTGGCTCGTGGTCCAAGCGTCCTACTCGACCGTGACGGACTTCGCCAGGTTGCGCGGCTGGTCGACGTCGGTGCCCCGCGCGACGGCCATGTGGTAGGCGAACAGCTGGAGCGGGATGACGGCCAGGACCGGGCTCAGCGCCTCCAGCGGTGTCAGGCACCCAGCGGACGTCATCGGCATATCGCTCGATCTGCGGATCGCCTTCGGTAGCCACCGCGATCACCTTCGCGTCGCGCGCCCGACCTTCCATGACGTTGCTGATCAACTTGTCGTAGACCGAGGATCGGGTCGCCACGGCGACCAACGGGCACTCGGCATCGAGCAGCGAGATGGGACCGTGCTTGAGCTCGCCCGCCGCATAGCCCTCGGCATGGACGTAGCTGATCTCCTTGAGCTTGAGCGCGCCTTCGAGGGCGGCCGGGTACGTGTAGCCCCGGCCGACGAACATGAAGCCGCGCGAATTCACGTACCGGCGCGCGAGGGCGTCGGCGTCGACCACGGCGGCATCGATGGCCCGCTGCGCTGCGGCCGGGAGCGCGTGGAGCGCTTCGACGAGCGTCCGCTCCAGCGCCGCGTCGAGCTTGCCTCGGAACCCGGCGATGGCGGCCGCCACCATCACCAGCGTGGTGACCTGGGTGACGAACGTCTTCGAGGCCGCGACGGCAATCTCCGGCCCGGCCTGGAGGAAGACGACGGCGTCCGCCTCACGGGTGATGGCCGAACCGACGGTGTTGGTGACCGCGATGATCGGGCAGCCCTGCGCACGGGCGTGGCGAATCGGGGCGATCGTGTCGGCGGTCTCGCCCGATTGGGTCACGGCGATGACGAGCGTCCGCGAGTCCAGCGGCGGCGGGCTGTAGCGAAATTCCGATCCGACCGTGGCCCGGGCGGGCAGCCCGGTCCAGTCCTGGATCGCTGCCGCGGCTACCAGCGAGGCGTAGAACGCACTGCCACAGGCGACGACCTCGATCCGGTCGACGTTGCGCAGCGTCTCCGCGAGCGGTTCGAGCTCCTCGACGTGGATCCGGCCGTCGCGCGTCGCGCGGCCGGCGATGCACTGGCGCAATGCCTCCGGCTGCTCATGGATCTCCTTGAGCATGAAGTGGTCGTAGCCACCCTTCTCGGCCGCCTCGGGCGACCACGTGATGATGGTCTCCGCCCGGATCTGCGGCGCGCCATGGATGTCCGTGACGACCACACCAGATCGGCAGGACGTCGGCGACGTCGCCTTCCTCGAGGAACACGACGCGATTGGTGTGGGCGAGGATCGCCGCCACGTCGCTGGCCAGGAAGCTCTCCTCGCCGTTCCGCCCGACGATCAGGGGAACGTCCTGGCGGGCACCGACCAGCCGGCTGATCTCGGCCTTGTGCATGACCACCAGGGCATAGGCGCCCTGGAGCTGGCGCAGCGTCGCGCGAACCGCGTCGGCAAGATCGCCCGCGTACGCCTCCTCGACGAGGTGCGCGATCGCCTCGGTGTCTGTCTCCGAGGTCAGGGTGTGGCCACGCGCCTCGAGGCCGTCGCGCAACTCGCGGAAGTTCTCGATGATCCCGTTGTGGATGACGGTGATGTCGCCGGTGCAGTCCTGGTGCGGGTGGGCGTTCAGGTCGTTCGGTCGGCCATGGGTCGCCCATCGCGTGTGCGCCAGGCCGATCGCCGCGTGCGGCGTCCGGTCGGCGATCGCCGTGGTCAGGTTGGCGAGCTTGCCGGCCTTCTTCTCGACGAACAGGGCGCCGTCCTCGTCGACCAGGGCGATCCCCGCGGAGTCGTATCCCCGGTATTCGAGGCGGCGCAGGCCTTCGATCAGGATCGGGCCCGCTTCACGGGGTCCGGTGTAGCCGACGATGCCGCACATGGGGTCAATCCTTCCGGGACCTCCGCCGGCCGCTGCTCGGCGGATCGTTGTGACGCCGCTGGGGTGGGCACCGGCGCTAGTTTAGTCGCTCCCCGGCAAGAGCCGCGAGCGCGTCGGCCAGCTCCGCGACCAGCGCCTCGTCCGGCCCTTCGACCATCACCCGCAAGGCGGGCTCCGTGCCGGATGGCCGGACCAGGATCCGCCCCCCGCCATCGAGCCGCCTGGTCGCTTCCGCGATCGCTTGCTGGAGGGCCGCGTCGCCCTCCCACTGGTCCTTGTGACGCGCTTTCACGGCCCGCTGTTGCTGTGGCAGCATCGGAATGGCCTTGGCGAGCTCGCCGAGGCTCGCCGAACGGCGACCCATCACCCGCAGCACCTCGAGCGCGGTGACGATGCCGTCGCCCGACGTCGTGTGCTCGAGCACGATCACGTGGCCGCTCTTCTCGCCGCCAAGACCCGCCCCGGAGACCTGCATGCCCTCGAGGATGTACTTGTCGCCGACCGGGGTGCGGACCACGCGCCCGCCGGCCGCCTCGACGGCCTGCTGCAACCCGCCGTTGGACAGCACCGAGACGACCAGCGCCTTGCCGGGCAGCTCCCCGCGCTCGAGCCGGTCGATGGCCAGGATGCCAAGGACCTGGTCGCCATCGACGATCTTGCCCGCCGAATCCACCGCGATCAGGCGATCGGCGTCGCCGTCGAGCGCAAACCCGACGTCCGCACCGGTCGCAAGCACGGCTTCGGCCAAGGATGCGGGCGACGTGGCGCCGCAGTGGACGTTGATGTTGATGCCGTCAGGATCGGCGTGGATGACCTGGACCTGGGCGCCGGTCGCCGAGAGGATCTCCGGCCCGACCGGGCAGCCCGAACCGTTGGCGCAATCGAGCACGACCCGCAACGCGCCGGCCGAGATCGTTCCGGCAAGACTGAGCCGGTGGCCGCGATACTCATCGATCAGGGCTCGATCGTCGATCATCCGGCCCATCTCGGCATTCGTGACGCCACCGAGCTCCTCGGTCCGCCAGATCAGTCGCTCGAGGTCATCCTCCACCGTCTCGTCGAGCTTGAGCCCGGCGCTGTCGAGCACCTTGAGGCCGTTGTCGTCCGCTGGGTTGTGCGAGGCGGAGACCATGATCCCGGCAGCGAACGTGCCCCGGCCGGCGAGATATGCGAGCGCCGGCGTTGGCACGACGCCGACGACATGGACATCGACGCCGAGGCTCGTCGCGCCGGCTGCGATTGCCGAAACGAACATGTCGCCGGATCGACGCGTGTCCTGCCCAACGACGATCGCCCCGCCGCGACCCACGAGCTCGTGCGCCACTGCGCGCCCCAGGGCGTAGGCCGTCGTCGGCTTGAGGTCGACGTTGGCGATGCCACGGATGCCGTCGGTTCCAAAGAGACGAGCCATGCCGTCAGCTGCCCGGTGACGGCGTGGGCGTTGCGATCCTCGATGTGATCGTCATGGTCACGGTTGACGGACTCATCGACACGACGGTCGTCCCGGCCGGCAGGGCAAGGCTTCCGGTCACGGTCTCGGTTCCCGGCCCAAGTCCGGCGACATCGAGATCGACGACGAGGGCCGTGCCGCTCAGCCGATTGAGGTCGGCGTCCGAGCCACCGATCGTCACCAGGATCCGGTCCACGTCCACGTCGTATGACAGGCCGGCACCCGCCCCGATCAGCCGGTACCCAGCGTCGAACGTGCGCGTCGCCGTCACGGGCCTGAGCGTGATCGCGACGCTGACGCGAGAATCGCCCACCACGAGCACGCCGGTCGGCAGGTCGACCTCGACGTTGAACGTGCGATTGGACGAAACGCCCGTCATGGGGATCTGGGCGGTGTCCACCCGGACGAGCTCGGCCAGCTGGTCTGCGTCGCCTTCGACAAGGACGACCAGCGGGTCCACGGTGATCGTGGCGATCTCGAAGCCGGCCGCCGGATCGCCCGTCACGACCGCGTGGACCGGCAGGGTTCGGGTCTCGCGGTCGGAGAAGACCGGGATCGTGATGTGGGTCGAGCTTGGTTCGACGTCGACCTGGGCGACGGCCTCGCCGAGCTCGTCGATCGGCCACCAGCTCGATGTCCTGGTCGACGTCGATCCCGGACTCCTGGATGATCACGCTCGCGCGTGCGGCGACGACCCGCTCGATCACGGACGCAGGTCCAAAGACTTCGACCGTGTCCGGATCGGCGACCTCGTCCCCGAGCTCGAGGCCGTTGGGCGCCGGCTCGTGGTCAACGACCACGGGGACGGTCTTGCGGCCAACGATGTCCAGGTTGACGGTCACGATGTCGGGCTGGACACCGACGATCTGGATGCGGTCGTCGACCGACGATACGCGGACCGGGACGCGTTGGGGACCGCTGCCCGGCTGGATCCCCCGGAGGTCGATCGACGCCTCGAAGTCCGATAGCAGCGGGCGCGTCTCGGATGGGGCGAAGTAGCGGATCTCGGTCACGGGGTCGATCGACGTCAGCAGGAACGAATCGGCCGGCTGACCGATGACATCCACCGGGATGACGATGTCCGTCAGCGTCCGCGTGCTCTGGGAGACCACCAGCCCGCCGTACAGGAGCGTCGCGAGACCAACCGCAGCGAGCTTCAGCGGCCAGTTATGGACGAGCAGGGCGAGGATCCGGGTCACTGCGGGGTCCGGGCTCCCGGCGCGCGGCCCGGTTGGTCGTCACCATCTGCCGGTGGCATCGCCGAGGTTCGCCCCGCGGCCAGACCACCCGACGACGCGACCGCGTTCAGGCTCCCACCGGCGCCGGCACCCCCAGGCGGCCGGTCGCGGACCAGCTGCGGTCGACCAACCAGGCGGCGCATTCCCCCGAGACGCCACGATCCGATGTCAACGCCCCGGCTGCCCGATGCCGCACGCCAGCTGAAGCCCCCGCGACCGCCTGCCGGATCGAGGAAGCCCTGGATGGCTCGGGCCAGACCCGCCTCGGTGAGGTTCCGGACGATCCGGGCCCGCTCGACCAGGCTGATCTGCCCGTTCTCCTCGGAGACCACGATGACCACCGCGTCGGTCTGCTCGGTGATCCCGAGCGCCGCACGGTGACGCGTTCCGAACCGCTCGGTGTGGATGGATGTCTCGGCAAGCGGCAGGAGCGCCCCGGCCGCGATGATCCGGTCCTCGCGGATGATCACCGCGCCGTCGTGCAGGGCGGTCCGCGGGGTGAAAATCGTCTGGAGCAGGTCCGCGGACACGTCCGCGTGGATCATCACGCCGCTCTCGGCCACCTCCTCGAGCCCGGTCTCACGCTCGAGCACGATCAGGGCGCCGTGGCCCTCCGCGGACAGCTCGGCGGCCGCCCGGGCGACCTCCCTGGCCACGAGCTCGGCGGCGCGCGTTTCGCCAGGGGAGAAGAGCCAGCCAAACGACCCCACCCGGCCGATCCGCTCGAGGGCCCGCCGGAGCTCCGGCTGGAAGATCACGACGAGCGCGAAGAGCCCGACGACGGCCCCGGCCTGGAGGATCTGGGTCAGGAGGAGCATGCGGAAGGAGACGGCCAGCGCATAGACCACGAACAGGACGCTGACGCCGATCACGAGGCTGACGGCTCGCGTTCCGCGGATCAGGCTGAACAGCCAGTAGATGAGGAGCGAGGTGATCCCGATGTCGACGATCGCCGAGACGCTGAGCTGTTCAACGACCGATCGTATGAGCTCCTGCATCGTCGCCCGAGTGTAGCATCGCCTCTCGGTCGGACCGGCCGGGCGGCGTCGTTAGTGGTTCATGGACACAACGCAATGAGCCTCGGATCATCCTGGAATCGGCGCACGACGAGGTCGCACAAGCGAGCCTTCGAGGCCGAATCGCCGGTCATCTGCGCCAGGCGACCGATCAGCAGCAGCTTCTCCGCGGCCAGGGCGCGCCACCCTCGATCGAGGTAGAGCAGGGCCAGTGAGAAGTGGACCCCCGGGTCGGCTGGCGCGATGGCGAGGGCCTCGTAGCAGGCATCGATGGCGGCGTGGAATTGTCCCGCCGCGCGGTGGGCCGAGGAGGCCGCCACGGCCAGCCTGCGCGCTTCCTCGAGATTGCCCGCATCGATCGCCGCCTCGTAGGCGCGGCTGAGGGCGATCGGATCCGGCGGCGGGACACGCGGTGCTTTCGCAGGGGGCGGCGCGGCCGGTTCGGCGACATCGTCGGATCCGGGCGGCGCGCCGCTCGCGGCCGAGGGCTCGCCACTGCCGACGTCGCCGACCTCCAGCACGCCAAGGGCGCGGTTCAGGGCCTCAGTGACCGAAGGGTCCGAGCCCGACTCGCGAAGACGGGCGACCAGCGTCTGGACCAGACGGCGGCGACCGCGCGATTCGGCAAGCTCGAGGGCGCGCCGCGCCACGTCGCAGGCATCGGCCGTCCGGTCGGCCCGCTCGAGCACGCCGGCGAGACGGTCGAGCGAGCTTGCCGCCTCGGCCGGACGGCCCCCCGCCTCGAGCAGGTCGGCAAGCCCGCGTAGTGCCCCCTCGTCGTCGGGCGCGCGGCCAAGCGCCGTCTTGTAGGCCGTCATTGCCTCATCGGGGCGCCCAAGCCGCGCCAGCACGCCGGCCATCCCGACGTAGGGCAGCGGACGGTCGGGCGCGATCCGGGCGGCTTCGCGGTAGGCGTTCAGCGCGAGATCGAGCCGGTCGCGGAGGGCCGCCACGTGGCCGCGACGAAGGGCGTCCTTGTAACCCTCGTACAGCGAGGTACTCATGCAGGCCGCCACTCCGCCGAGGAGCTCCACGAGCAACGCCTTCTGCACGTGGAGCCGGTTCTCCGATTGCTCCCAGATCAGGCTGCGGGGTCCGTCCATGACGGCCGATGTGATCTCTTCGCCGCGGTGCGCCGGAAGGCAATGCATCGCGAGGGCATCGGGACCCGCGGCGTCGAGCAGCGCGTCGTCCACCCGGTAGGCCGCGAATGCATCGCGGCGTTCCTCGGCCTCGGCCTCCTGGCCCATCGACGTCCAGGCGTCGGTATAGACGACAGAGGCGCCCCGGACCGCGTCGACGGGATCGTGGCCGAAGGTGAGCTGCGCCCCGGACGCGGCGGCCAGCGCACGCGCACGGGCGACGATTCGCTCGTTTGGTGCATAGCCAGGCGGATGCGCCAGTCGGATCTCCACGCCGAGGGCGGATCCGAGCAGCGCGAGCGAGTGATAGACGTTGTTGCCATCGCCCACGAACGCGACCACGACGCCCTCGAGTCCGCCGAAGCGTTCCTGGACCGTGAACAGGTCCGCGAGCGCCTGGCAGGGATGCTCGCGAAGCGTGAGCCCGTTGATGACCGGCACGCCCGCCTGGGCCGCGAGCTCCACGGCCACCTCGTGCGGACCCGTCCGGACAACGATCGCATCGACCATCCGCTCGAGGTTCCTCGCGACGTCGCGCACGCTCTCCCGGGCGCCCAGCACGACGTCATGGGTCAGGTAGATCGCGTGGCCGCCAAGCTGGACCATGCCGGCCTCGAAGCTGACCCGCGTCCGCAGGCTCGGCTTCTGGAACAACATCGCGAGCGTCCGGCCCGGCAGGGGTGGCACCGCGTGGCGCCGTGTGGCCAGGAACTCGGCCTTCAGGCGAGTCGCCGTCCCGAACACGCGCCGAACCTCATCGGCCGAAAGGTCGGCAACACTCAGCAGATCCCGCCCAACCAGCGACGTCGACGGACTCATGGATCAACTCTAGCGTCGGGAGCCCGGTAGTCCGAATGAGCCTTGCGGCCGCCATGACGGTCCAGGCAAAGGCGGCCGTGAGCACGGGAGCGAGCGCACTGGAAGTGCGTGAGCGAGCGCGCGGAGCGGCCAACGAATGCCTGGGCCGCCAGGGCGGTCGCCTAGTTCAGCGCTTCGTGTACTGCGGCGCCTTACGGGCTCTCTTGAGCCCGTACTTCTTGCGTTCCTTCATGCGGGGATCGCGGGTCAGGAGGCCTGCCTGTCGAAGCGGCAGCCGATTGCCCTCGGGGTCGATCTCGAGGAGGGCGCGGGCGATCCCGTGGCGGATCGCGCCGGCCTGGCCGGTCACGCCGCCGCCCTCGACCTTGATCATCACGTTGAACCGACCCTCGGTGCCGGTCACCCGGAACGGCATGCGGACCTCGGCCTCGTTGACGGCGTTGCCGAAGTGCTCCTCGAGCGTCCGACCGTTGACCACGATCTCACCCTCGCCCGGCAGGAGCCGGACACGGGCGATGGCCGTCTTGCGACGACCGGTCCCGGAGTAGAACGATGGAATCGACATGGCAGATGAGCTCCTCGTCAGGCGAGCGGTTCAGGCCGCTGGGCCTGATGCGGGTGGTCCGACCCGGCGTACACCTTCAGCTTGCGCAGCTGCTGGGTGCCGAGCGTGGTGTGCGGCAACATTCCCTTGACCGCGCGCCGAATGACCTCTTCGGGCCGCCGCGCGAGCAGATGGCCCAGGGTCTCCTGCTTGAAGCCCTGGGGGTAGCCGCTGTGTCGGCTGTAGAGCTTGGTCTCCAGCTTGCTCGAGGTCACGGCGATCTGGGCCGCGTTGAGCACGATCACGTGATCGCCCGAGTCAAGATTCGGCTGGTAGGTGGGCTTGTGCTTGCCCTCGAGGACGTGCGCGATCCGCGAGGCGAGCCGGCCCAGGGTCTGATCCCTGGCGTCGACGACGAACCAGCGTCGCTCGATCTCGCTTTCTCGCATCGATATGGTCTTCGCGTTCATCGTGCCTCGTGTTCTCCGTTCCCAGTGCCCGGCCGTCGCCCGAGGGCCACGTGCCTGAGGCAGAGTCCCTTTGCCGGGGCGGCTGCCCCGTCGAGGGCCGGTCCCGGGCCGGCTAGCGCCGCCCGGACCGCTGTCTCATCCAATGTTCCGAGACCGACCTCCAGGAGGACGGCCACCATGCGGCGGACCATGCCCCGGAGGAACGAGTCGGCATTGACGTCGATCGTCACGAGCCGACCGTCCCGCCTGACCCGAACCGCGTTGACGGTCCGGACCGGTGAGCGGTCCGTCGCCCCGAAAGCGCTGAAGTCGTGCCGGCCAATGAAGGCCGACCCGGCCCGCGCCATCGCGGCGGTGTCGAGCGGGGTCCGAACCCCGAGCGCCGTGCGCTCGCGAAGCGGACTGCGCGGCCCGTTCCAGACGGTGTAGCGATATTCCCGGTACCGCGCCGCATAGCGGGGATTGAACCCGGCCGGCGCCCGTCGCACGTTCCGCACCGAGAGGTCCGGCGGGAGGAGCGCATCGAGCGCCCGACCCAGGTCCTCGTCAGTCAGTCGCCCGGTGTAGGTGAACCCGATCACCTGGCTCCGGGCGTGTACGCCGGCATCCGTTCGGCCGGCCCCGTCGACCCGATGCTCCACCCCGTCACCGAGGCGGGCCAGCGCGGCCTCCAGGACTCCCTGGACCGTCCGTTTCCCAGGATTGACCTGGAACCCGGCGAAGTCCGTTCCGTCGTATTCGACCCGGGCGGAGAACCGGCGCAATCGCCGATCAGCCACGGGGACGCCCTCTCGAGCGCCTAGACCAGTTCGATCTGGACGATCTCGGCCGCATCACCGCGGCGCTGGCCGATGCGGACGATCCGGGTGAACCCGGAGGTCCGGTCGGCGTATTTGGGTGCGATCTCATCGAAGAGCTTGGCGACCACGAGCGGCTCGTTCGGGAACTGGGCCACAACCGATCGGCGTGCGGCGATGTCGCCGCGCTTGGCCAGCGTGATCATCTTCTCGACCCGGCCGCTGATCTCCTTGGCCTTCGCCTCGGTGGTCTTGACCCGCTCATAGCGGATCACCGACACGGTCAGGTTCTTGAACAGGCTGATCCGCGGCCCCTGCTTGCGGCTGAGCTTGCGCCCACCGATCCGGTGCGCCATCGGTCAGCTCTCTGCCTCTTCGTCGTCGAAGGGCGCGTCGTCGTCACCCTCGATGCCGTCGAGCCCGTCGGACTCGGTCTCGGGGATGATGAAGCCCCGCATCCGGAGGCGCTCCTTCATCTCGTCGAGCGACTTCTTGCCGAAGTTGCGCATGCGCAGCAGGTCATCGTCCTTGAGCTGGAGCAGCTGGCCGACCTTGACGATGTTGTTGCGCTTGAGCGAGTTGTAGGCCCGCATCGGGAGATCGAGCTCCTCGATCGGCATGTCGAGCATGTTCGACGGCAGCGCGGCCGCACCGGTGACCGCCGCGGCCGGGATGGCCGCCATGCCGACGGTGACAAACGGGCGGAACTGGTTGACGAGGATCTCGGCGGATCGGCTGAGCGCCTCCTCCGGGCCGATCGTGCCGTCCGTCTCGATCTCGATCGTGAGCTTGTCGTAGTTGGTCATCTGACCGACACGCATGCTTTCGACCGCGTAGTTGACCTTGCGGACGGGCGTGAAGATCGCGTCGACGGCGATCACGCCGATCGGCAGCGCCTCCGCACGCTCGGCACCGAGGTAGCCGACGCCGCGCTCGACGGTCAGGTCCATCTCGATCGTCACGTCATCGGTGTCGAGGGTCATGAGGACGAGGTCCTGGTTCATGATCTCGACGTCGGCCGACTCGGCAACGTCCGCCGCGATCACGGCGCCCGCACCGCTCTTGATCAGCCGCAGCTGGACGGGATGGTCGGCGTAGCTCTTGAGGCGGAGCTTCTTGACGTTCAGGACGATCTGGGTGACGTCTTCCTTGACGCCCGGGATCGTCGAGAACTCCTGGTAGACGTCGCGGATCTGGATGCTCGTCACCGCGGCGCCCTCCAGGGAGGACAGGAGCACGCGCCGGAGCGCGTTTCCGATGGTGACGCCGTAGCCGGCCTGGAGGGGTCCGGCCTCGTACTTGGCGTACGTGCCGACTTCCTCGACGGGCTCGATCTGCGGGGTCTCGAGTTCGATCATGAGGGCGGGTTACCTCGAGTAGTACTCGACCACCAGCTGCTCGTTGAGGTCGAGCGGCATCTGGTCGCGGGTGGGCGGGGTCACGATGGCCCCGCTGAGGCTGGTTGCATCCACGGTCAACCACTCCGGTGTCTGGTGCGAGCGGAGGGTCTCCTTGGCGATCTTGAACGGCTCGCGTGCCCGATGGGTCTCGCGGACCTCGACCTTGTCGCCCGGCTTGAGCTGGTAGGAGGAGATGTTGGTCGGCCGGCCGTTGACGCTGAAGTGACCGTGGCCGACGAACTGGCGCGCCTGCGCCCGGGACGACGCGATGCCCATGCGGTAGACCACGTTGTCGAGGCGGAGCTCGAGCGAGCGGAGCAGGTTTTCGCCGGTCACGCCGGGGCGGTTCTCGGCGTCCACGAAGTAGTTGCGGAACTGCCGCTCCAGGACGCCGTACGTGCGGCGGACCTTCTGCTTCTCGCGCAGCTGCAAGCCATACTCACCGACCTTGCGACGGCGGACGCCGTGCTGGCCAGGGGGGCTGGGCCGACGCTCGAAAGCGCACTTCTTCGTGTAGCAGCGCGTCCCCTTGAGGAAGAGCTTGGCGCCCTCCCGTCGGCAGAGACGGCAGACGGATTCGGTGTAACGAGCCATTGGTCCTCGAAACTCTAGACGCGACGCCGCTTGGGCGGGCGGCAGCCGTTATGCGGGATTGGGGTGACGTCGGTGATGGCGCTGACCTCGAGGCCGGCGGCCTGGAGCGATCGGACAGCCTGCTCGCGGCCGGCTCCCGGACCTTTCACGTAGACCTCGACCTGGCGCATGCCGTGCTCCATTGCCCGCTTGGCGGCACCCTCGGCCGACAGCGCGGCCGCGTACGGCGTGCTCTTGCGCGAGCCCTTGAAGCCGGCCACACCGGCCGAGCCCCAGCTGATGACCGCGCCGTTGAGGTCAGTGATCGTGATGATCGTGTTGTTGAACGTGGCCTGGATGTGAACGTGCCCCTGGGGGACGTTCTTCTTCTCCCGGCGACGAACCTTGACCGCGCGCTTGCGTTCTGCCATTGCTGGTCAGTCCCTCGTTACTTCTTGCGCCGCACGCCGACCGTCTTCTTCGGTCCGCGCCGCTGGCGAGCGTTGGTCTTGGTTCGCTGGCCGCGCACCGGCAGGTTGCGCCGATGACGGAGTCCGCGGTATGAGCCGATCTCGATCAGGCGCTTGACGTTGAGAGCCACCTCGCGCCGCAGGTCGCCTTCGACCTTGTAGCGTCGATCGATCAGCTCGCGCAGCCGGTTGACCTGCTCTTCGGTCAGGTCGCGCACCCGGGTATCGGGATTGATGTTGGTCTGGGCGAGGATCTTCTGGCTGGTCGGCAGACCGATCCCGAAGACGTAGGTAAGGGCAACCTCCACGCGCTTCTCGCGCGGGACGTCGACGCCTGCGATACGGGCCATCGGTTACCCCTGCCGCTGCTTGTGCTTGGGATTGGTGCAGATGACCATCACGGTGCCGTGGCGACGGATGACCTTGCAGTTGTCGCAGCGGGCCTTGACGGAGGCTCTGACTTTCAACGGATCCTCGATCGTGTGCTGACTGGGTCTGGTTACTTGAGTCGGTACGTGATGCGGCCGCGCGTCAGGTCGTACGGGGACAACTCGACACGGACACGATCACCCGGCAGGATCCGGATGAAGTTCATCCGCAGCTTGCCGCTGATGTGGGCGAGCACCCGGTGGCCGTTCTCCAGCTCGACCGCGAACATGGTATTGGGAAGGGGTTCTATCACCGTCCCCTCCACCTCGATCGCGTCCTTTTTGGCCACAGGCTACGTGCTTCCCTTTCTCACGCGCAATGTCGGCCCGGGCGGGCCGACACACGAACGCGTAGCGTATCAAAGTTGGCCATTTGAGGCAACCGCATCGTCACGCCACCGTCAGGATTTGCGGGCCATCGGCGGTGACGGCGATCGAATGCTCGAAATGCGCGGCCAGGGAGCCGTCCGCGGTGACGACCGTCCAGTCGTCCCCTAGGATCCGCGTGTCGTGCTCGCCGAGCGTGAACATTGGCTCGATCGCGAGGCAGATCCCCGGCTCGAGCTTGCGGCCTGGGCGTCCCGTACGGTAGTTGGGCACCTGGGGTTCCTCGTGCATCTCGGTGCCGATGCCATGACCGACGAACTGGCGAATGATCCCGAGGCCCGCCCCCCGCGCGACGTCCTCCACGGCGGCCGAGATGTCCTCGATGTGATTGCCGGGGACGGCCTTGGCGATGCCCGCGAGCATCGCGTCGCGGGTCAGGTCGATCAGCTCTCGAACCCGTGGCGGCGCCTCCCCGACGAAGAAGGTCCGTGCGCCGTCTCCGTGCCAGCCGTCGACGATTGCGCCGGCATCGACCGAGACGATCTGGCCGGCCCGGATCGTGCGCGAGCCCGGGATGCCGTGGACGATCTCGTCATCGATCGAGATGCAGACGCTGGCCGGAAATGGACGCCTGGGGTTGATCCCGGGGTAGCCCTTGAACGAGGGCACCGCGCCCGCGTCCCGGATCAGGGCTTCGGCCATCGCGTCCAGGTCGGCGGCCGACACGCCAGGGCGGAGCTCCGCCTCGATCTTGTCGAGCACCTGGGCCACGATCCGACCGGCCTGGCGCATCCGCTCGATCTCCGAGCGTGACTTGCGGGTGACCACGATCAGGCCGCCCCGAGCGTTCGGTCCGTAGCAGCCAGCAGGCCGGCCGTCACCTCGTCGATCGGTCGGAGGCCGTCGATGGTTCGCAGGACGCCTGTCGCCCGGTAGTGGTCGACGACGTCGCGAAGCGGCGTGATCTGCTGGGTCATGCGCGCCCGGACGGTCTCCTCGCGGTCGTCCACGCGCTGGACCAGGTCCGAGCCATCGAGATCGCAGATGCCGGGCACGACGGGCGGGTTCGACGCGACGTTGTAGACGTGCCCGTTCGCCTCGCAGATCCGGCGGCTGGCCATGCGCGCGACGAGGTCTTCCTCGGGGACGTCGATGAACAGGGCGACGTCGACCCGCTTGGCGCCGGCCGCGAGGGCCCGATCGAGTGCCTCGGCCTGGCCACGCGTTCGCGGAAAGCCATCGAGGATGGCTCCCTTGTCTGCGTCGTCGGCCGCCAGCCGCTCGAGGAAGATGTCCACGATCGTGTCGTCGGGCACGAGCTGGCCGCGACTCATGTACCGGTCGGCGACGGAACCGAGCGGCGTCCGGGCAGCGACCGCCGCCCGCAGCAGGTCACCCGACGCGAGGACCGGGACCCCAAGATGACTGGCCAGGATGGGCGCCTGCGTCCCCTTCCCGGCGCCCGGGGCGCCAAGAAGGACAGCGACACTCATTAGAACCCGGCCGCGGCGCCCATGGCGAGGTCAGCCGAAGGCGCCGCCGAGGACGCGTGCGAGCGCACCTCGAGGTGCGTGAGCGCGCGCCCGGAGGCGGCAACGCACGGATGGGCCGCCAGGGGCGTCGCCGTTGTGAGCTTGGCACTCACCGGATGAATCCCTCGTAATTCCGCATCATGAGCTGGGCTTCGATCTGCTTCATGGTTTCCACCACAACCGAGACCACGATCAGCAGGCTGGTGCCACCGAGCGCAAGCGCACTGAGATCGGGGACGAGCAGCCCCACGACCTGCGGCGAGACGGCCACGATGCCCAGGAAGAGCGCTCCGGCGAACGTGATCCGGCTCACGACGCGGGCCAGATAGTCCTGGGTTGGCCGGCCCGGCCGGATGCCCGGGATGAAGCCGCCGTTCTTGCGCAGTTGTTCCGCGGTCTCGTCCGGCTTGAACGTGAACGCCGTGTAGAAGTACGTGAACCCGATGGTGAGCAGGAAATACAGGGCGATATAGATCAGCGACGACGGCGAGAAGAACGTCACGATGCCGCGCGCGACGTCCGCGACGATCGTGACCTCCGAGGTCGTGAAGTACGAGGCGAGCTGCTGCGGGAACAGCAGGATGCTGATCGCGAAGATGATCGGGATCACGCCGGCCTGGTTGACCCGGAGCGGCAGGAACGTCTGGCCGCCCGAATACATCCGCCGGCCGCGGACGCGGCTGGCGTACTGGATCGGGATGCGGCGCTGGCCCTCCTGGATGTAGATGATCACCGCGACGGCGGCGATCGCAACGGCGGCGAAGGCGATCAGGACCGTGATGTTCGGGTTCAGCAGGAACGCGCCGATGGCCCCGGGAGCCTGGCTCACGATGCCCGCGAAGATGATGAAGCTGATGCCGTTGCCGATCCCGCGCTCGGTGATCAGCTCGCCGATCCACATCAGGGCGATGGCCCCGGCGGTCAGCGTGGCGATCTGGGTGAGCGTGGTGAAGCTGGCAAGGTCGAACGTTCCGGTCAGGACGTCCTGCGAGTTGAGCAGTGCCAGGAAACCGTACGACTGGAGCATCGCCATCGGAACGGTCAGGTAGCGCGTGTACTGGTTGATCTTGTTGCGGCCGAACTCACCCTCGCGGCTGAGCGCCTGGAGCGAGGGCACCACGCCCGTCATCAGCTGCATGATGATCGACGCGTTGATGTACGGGTTCATCCCGACGGCCACCACCGAGAAGTTGGAAAGGCCGCCACCCGAGAAGAGGTTGAGCAGGCCGATCAGGGCGTTGCCCTCGATGAACTCCTTCAGCGTGTCGCGGTTGATGCCCGGCACGGGCACCGCGGCGAGCAGGCGGAAGACGACCAGCAGCGCCAGCACGTAGAGCACCCGGCGCCGGATGTCCGGCGCGCGGAATGCATTCAGCAGCGAGTCGAACACGTCAGGCGTCGTCCCCGGAGGCCGTCTCGGCCTCGGCGTCCGCGGCTGGTTCTCCCGCCTCGTTCGGCCCGGAGGCCTCGGCGCTGGGCGCCGACTCGACCGTCCCGGTCTCGCCTTCGGCCTCGGCGGCGTCCGACTCCTCGGCCGGCTCCGCGGCGGCCTGGGCCTTGGGAGGCTTGGCGGCCTTGGCGGGCTTCGCCGCGGCGGCGGCAGCTTCGGCCTCGACCTCGGCGGTATCTGCCTCGCGTGCCGCGCGTGCGCCGGCTTCCTTGTCGACCGCGGCTCGACCGGCGGCCGTTCGCGGCACGCGGGCGATCCTGGCCTCGCCTTCGCCCTCGCCCACACCGAGTGCCGCGAGGGGCGTGGTCGGGATCTCGAGCACGTTCACGCTGCCACCGGCACCCTCGATCTTGGCCCGCGCGGACGCCGTGAAGGCATCGGCGACGACGAAGAGCGCCACCGACAGCTCGCCGGCGCCAAGGATCTTGAGCGGCTTGTTGAGCGTTCGGACCAGTCCGACGGCGCGCAGGATGTCCTGGTTGATCGTGACCGGACCGGCCTTGGCGCCCTTGGCCGGCGTCTCGGCTTCGAACGCGCCGCGGTCCGCGAGCGCGCCAATGGCGCCGACGTTCACGACCTCGTACTCGATCTTGAACCGGTTCTTGAAGCCGCGCAGCTTCGGGATTCGCATGTGCAGCGGGGTCTGGCCGCCCTCGAACCAGGGCGGGATCGAGCCGCCCGCGCGGGCCTTCTGGCCCTTGGTCCCGCGGCCGGCCGTCTTGCCCTTGCCGGCGGCAATCCCTCGGCCAACGCGGATCCGCGGCTTGCGAGAGCCGTCCGCTGGACGGAGGTCGTGCAATTTCATGATTTCTCCGAGGTCGCCTTGGTGGCGGCGGTGTCGTCGGCGATCTCCTCGACGGTGACGAGGAAGCGGACCTGGCGAACCATGCCGCGTGTCGCCGGGTTGTCGGTGATCACGCTGGTGGTGCCGATCCCGTGCAGGCCGAGCGCACGGACCGTCGCCCGGTTGCGGGCGATGTGGCTGATCGTGCTCTTGACCTGGGTGACCTTGAGCTTAGCGGCCATTGGCCACCTCCGCCGCGGCCACGGGCGCCGGCTGGCCGGGGATCCGGCTGACGAGCTTGACCCCGCGGCGCGCACCCAGCTCCTCGGCCGAATGCAGGCTGCGCAGCGCCTCGATGGTCGCCCGGGTCACGTTGACCGGGTTGGTCGAGCCATGCGTCTTGGACAGGATGTCGCGCACGCCGGCCGCCTCGAGCACCGCGCGGACCGCACCGCCGGCGATGACGCCCGTGCCCTGTGAGGCTGGCTTGAGCAGGACCCGGCTGGCGCTGAACTGCGTCCGGACCTCGTGGGGGATCGTCGTCCCGACCATCGGGATCAGGATCAGGTTCTTCTTTGCGTCCTCGACGCCCTTTCGGATCGACTCGGGGACCTCGCCGGCCTTGCCGAGGCCGACCCCGACGTGCCCGGCGCCATCACCGACGACGACGATCGCGCTGAAGCTGAACCGCCGGCCGCCCTTGACGACCTTGGCGACCCGGTTGATCTGGACGACGCGCTCCTCGAGCGCAAGCTTGCTTGGGTCAATCCGTGCCACGGTGGCTCCTTCCGATCAGAAATCGAGTCCGGCTTCGCGGGCGGCTTCGGCGAGCGACTTGATCCGCCCGTGGTACCGGAACCCGGCTCGATCGAATACCACGCGCCCGACACCGGCCGCCTTGGCCCGCTCGGCGACGAGACGACCGACGACGGCCGCTTCCTCCGACTTGTTCGACTTGGAGCCCTTGAGCTCCTTCTCGGTCGTGGAGGCGGCAGCGAGCGTCTTTCCGGACGCATCGTCGATGACCTGCGCGTAGATGTGGTTGAGGCTGCGGAACACCGCGAGACGCGGGCGCGCCTCCGTCCCCGCCAGGTGAAGGCGGATCCGGTCGTGGCGCTTGCGTCGCGCGGCGCCGCGGGTGGCGACCTGTGTCATCGGTTTCGTTCCTTGTTCGTCACGTGGTTACTTCTTGCCGCCGATCTTGCCGGCCTTGCCGGCCTTGCGACGGATGTACTCGCCGGCGTAGCGCACGCCCTTGCCCTTGTAGGGCTCGGGCTTGCGCGTCGACCGGACCTTCGCGGCGATCTGCCCGACCAGCTCCTTGTCGATCCCCACGACCGCGAGGCGGGTCGGGTTCTCGACTTCGAAGGTGATCCCTTCGGGCGGATCGATCTCGATCTGGTGGCTGTAGCCCAGGTTGAGCTGGAGCTTGCGGCCACTCAGCGCGGCCCGATAGCCGACCCCGGTGATCTCGAGGCCCTTCCGATAGCCGTCGGTGACACCGACGACCATGTTGTTGACCAGCGTCCGGGTGAGGCCGTGGAGCTGCTTGTGCGTCTTCTGCTCGGTCGGCCGGGTGACGACGAGGTTCTCCTCCTCGCGCCTGACCGTGATGTCCGGGTGGAGCGACCGGCTCAGGCTCCCCTTGGGGCCCTTCACCGTCACGTTCCGCCCATCGATCGTCACGTCCACGCCGGACGGGACGGCGATCGGGAGTCGTCCGATTCTCGACATGTCGTACCGCCTACCAGACGAACGCGAGGACTTCGCCGCCCAGCTGCGCCTGGCGCGCCTGCTGGCCGGTCATGATCCCCTGGCTCGTGCTGACGATGACGATGCCGAGGCCGCCGAGCACACGCGGGATGTCCGTCTTGCGCGCATAGACGCGCAGGCCCGGCTTGCTGATCCGCTTGAGCCCGGAGACGACGGACACCTTGCCATCGACGTACTTGAGGGTGAGCCGCAGGACCGGCGTTGAGCCGTCCTGCTCCTCGCGGACGTCGGCGATGAAGCCCTCGTCCTTGAGGATGCGGGCGATCTCTCGCTTGGTCCGCGACGCCGGGATGACCACTTCGGTGTGGCGTGCCCGGGACGCATTGCGGACACGTGTGAGCATGTCCGCGATCGGGTCGGAGATGTTCATCGGTCCTCTACCAGCTCGACTTGGTGACGCCCGGCAGCTCGCCCAGGAGCGCGCGCTCCCGGAAGCAGATGCGGCAGAGCGCAAACCGTCGGATGAAGGCGCGTGGCCGCCCGCACACCGTGCAGCGGTGGTAGCCCTGCACCTTGTGCTTGGGGGTCCGTTTCGCCTTTGCGATCATCGATTTCTTGGCCATGTGTCTCCCTCCCCGCGCCTACGAGGCGAAGGGCATGCCGAGGAGTTCGAGAAGCTTCTTCGATTCCTCGTCGGTCTTCGCCGTCGTCACGATGCTGATCTCCAGCCCGCGGAGACGGTCCACCTTGTCGTAGTCGATCTCGGGGAATGCGAGCTGTTCCCGCAGACCCAGTGAGTAGTTGCCCCGGCCGTCGAACGACTTGCTGGGGATCCCGCGGAAGTCGCGGATGCGTGGCAGGGCGAGCGTGGTCAGCCGATCCAGGAAGTCCCACATCCGCTCGCCGCGGAGGGTGACCTTGGCCCCGATCGAGTTGCCCGGTCCGCACGCGGAACTGGGCGATCGATCGCTTGGCCTTGGTCACGATGGGCTTCTGGCCGGTGATGGTGGTCAGGTCGCCGAGCGCCGCGTCGAGCGCCTTGGCGTTGCTCAGCGCCTCGCCGAGACCGATGTTGACGACGATCTTCGAGAGGCGCGGCACCTGCATCGGGTTCTTGTACTCGAACTGCTTCTGCAGCGCGGGCACGACCTCGGCCGAGTAGCGCTCCTGGAGGCGGCTGGTCATGCCTTCACCTCCAGCTGCTGGCCGCAGTGCCGGCAGACGCGGACGCGGCGACCGGTCTCGAGGGTGGCGTGGGCGATCCGGGTCGGCTTGCCGCAGTTGGTGCAGACGAGCATGACCCGGGAGATCGGCAGCGGCTGCGCGATCTCGAGGATGCCGCCCTGGTGGATCTTTGGCGTCCGGTCGTTGGCACCAGCCGACTGGCGCGGCTTGGTGTGCCGCTTGGCGATGTTGATGCCCTCGATGACGACCTTCGATCCCGCCGGCCGGCGAGTTGCGGCGGAAGACGCTGCGGGACCCGCTCGGGTGACGCCAGGCGGCGGATCACCTGGTCGACGACGCCGCGCTTGCCGGCGTCCTTGCCGGCGAGCACGACGACGGTGTCGCCCTTGCGGATCTCGGGCACCTTTGGCGGCCTAGCGCGTTGCCGCGGCTTTGCCGACCATCACAGCACCTCCGGGGCGAGCGAGACGATCTTCATGTAGTTGCGGTCGCGCAGCTCGCGGGCCACCGGTCCGAAGATCCGGGTGCCGCGCGGGTTGCCCTGGTTGTTGATCAGCACGGCCGCGTTCTCGTCGAACCGGATGTAGCTGCCGTCGGGCCGGCCGTACTCCTTGGCCGTCCGGACCACGACCGCGCGGACGACGTCGCCCTTCTTGACCGCGGCATTGGGGATCGCCTGCTTGACGCTGGCGATGATCACGTCACCCACGCCGGCATCGGTCTTGAGGGAACGGCCCATCACCCGGATGCACTGGATGGTCCGTGCACCGGTGTTGTCCGCGACCTTGAGGCGGGTCTGGGGATGGATCACGACTCGGCCTCGCCGTCCCCGGCGGCTTCCTCATCGTCGGACCGCGTGCGTCCCGGGTGGGCGGCGGCATGGATCGCCTCGGTGGTCTCGGCTTCCTCGGTCACGATCTCGCCGGGCAGGACGTGATCGCCGCTGCGCTGGACGACCGAAACCAGGCGCCAGCGCTTGGTCGCCGAGAGCGGGCGCGACTCCTCGATCAGGACGGTGTCGCCGATCCGGGCGTCGTTGGTCTCGTCGTGGGCCTTGAACTTGGTGGTCAAGCGGATGACCCGCTTGTACAGCCGATGGCGTGCCAGACGCTCGACGGACACGACGATCGTCTTGTCCATCTTGTCGCTGACGACGCGACCGACCTTGGTCTTTCGCTTGCCTTGCACCTGGGTGTCTGCTCCTGTCATCGCGTGATCTCCCTCAGGCCGTCTTGCCGAGCTTGCGCTCGCGCTGGACGGTCAGGATCCGCGCGATCGTTCGTCGCGTCTGGTGGATCGTGCTGTAGTCCTTGAGCTGGCGGGTCGAGAGCGCGAACCGCGCGCCCCAGAGGTCCTGCTTGGCTTCCTTGAGCGCGTCCTCGAGCTCGGGGTCGGACAGCTTGCGAACGGATTCGATGTCCATCAGCTCGCCTCCTTCACCGACTCGCGGACCACGACGCGCGTGGCGACCGGCAGCTTGTGGCTGGCCAGGCGCATCGCCTCGACCGCCTCGGCGTGGCCGACGCCGGCCATCTCGAACAGGATCCGGCCCGGCTTGACGACCGCGACCCAATGGTCGGGTGCGCCCTTGCCGGAACCCATCCGGGTCTCGGCCGGCTTCTTCGTGGCGGGCTTGTCCGGGAAGACGCGGATCCAGATCTTGCCGCCGCGCTTGACCGAGCGGGTCATCGCGCGTCGGGCAGCCTCGATCTGCCGGCTGGTGATCCAGGCCGGCTCCTGCGTGGCAAGCCCGTACTCGCCAAAGGCGACGCTGTGTCCGCCCTTGGCCAGACCGGACATGCGGCCGCGCATGACCTTGCGGTGCTTGACCCGCTTTGGCATCAACATCGGTCAGGCTCCCGTCACGGCGGGTGTGGGAGCGCCGAGCTCGCGCGGGGCCGCCCGCTCGGTCGGGACGTCGCCGCGATAGATCCAGACCTTGACGCCGATCCGGCCGTAGGTCGTGTGGGCGTGGATCTGGCCGTAGCTGATGTCCGCGCGAAGGGTACCCAGCGGGATCCGGCCTTCCTTGTCCCACTCGCGACGACCCATCTCGGAGCCGCCGAGGCGACCGGCCACGGCGATCTTGACGCCCTTGGCGCCGGCCTTCATCGAGCGCTGGATGGCCTGCTTCATCGCCTTCTTGAAGGCGATCCGGCGGCTCAGCTGCCCGGCGATGTTCATGGCCACGAGGTGCGCATCGAGCTCGGGCTGGCGGATCTCCTTGATCTCGAGCTTGACCTTGCGGGTCGTCATCGCGCCGATCTGCTGGCGCAGGACCTCGACGTTGGCGCCGCCCTTGCCGATGACGATCCCCGGCTTGGCCGTGTGGATCGTGACCGTCACGTGGTTGATCCCGCGCTCGAT
This sequence comes from uncultured Chloroflexia bacterium, assembly GCA_963731865.1. Lineage (GTDB taxonomy): Bacteria > Chloroflexota > Limnocylindria > Limnocylindrales > CSP1-4 > SPCO01. Next base: position 170,554 of record CAVSXG010000001.1, read on the forward strand.
CTCGACGCCGCTCACGCTGGCGTTGGCCAGCCGCTTGTCGATCAGCTGGCGGATCTTGATGTCCTCCTGCAGGGAGGCGGTGTATTCCTTGTTATCGGCGTACCACTTCGCGGTCCAGGTGCGCGAGACACCAAGGCGGAAGCCGTACGGATGGACCTTGTGTCCCATGTCAGGCCTCCTGGTCCGAGACGACGATCGTGATGTGGGTCATTGGCTTGTGGATCGGGAACGCGCGGCCCTGGGCCCGCGGCTGGAAGCGCTTGATCGTGGGGCCCTCGTTGGCGACGGCGTCCACGATCACCAGGTCCTCGGCGGACAGGCTGTGGTTGTTCTCGGCATTGGCCGTGGCGCTCTTGAGGACGCGCGCGACCTCACCCGCGGCCTTCTGCGGCATGAACCGCAGGATGGCCGTGGCATCCTCGACCCGCTTGCCCTTGATCGCCTGGGTGACCAGGCGGGTCTTGCGGGTCGAGCCGCGGAGGTACTTGGCGGTGGCGGATACGCGCACGATCAGCCTCTACTTCAGCGCCGTCGATCGGTCGGTGTGCTTGCCGTGGCCGCGGTAGTTGCGGGTCGGGCTGAACTCACCGAGTCGATGGCCGACCATGTTCTCGGTCACGTAGACCGGGATGTGCTTCTTGCCGTTGTAGACCGCGATCGTGTGGCCGATGAACGTCGGGAAGATCACGGACGCGCGCGACCATGACTTGACGACCTTCTTCTCGTTCCGCTTGTTCATCTCCTCGATCCGGCCGAGGAGTCGAGCCTCGATGAACGGGCCCTTCTTGACTGAACGGGACATCGAAACCTCCCTCCTCTACTTGCGATGCCGCGATCGGACGATGAGGCGTCCGGTCGTCTTGGACCGCCGGGTGCGATAGCCCATGGCGGGCTTGCCCCACGGGGTCTTGGGTGGCATGCCGGTCGGGGACTTGCCCTCGCCACCACCGTGCGGATGGTCGCGCGGGTTCATGACCACGCCGCGGACCTCGGGCCGCTGCCCCAGGTGCCGTGCGCGGCCGGCCTTGCCGAGGTTCTGGTTCTCGTGATCGAGGTTGCTGACCTGGCCGACGTGGCCATGCAGCGGATCGGGACGCGGCGCATCTCGCCCGACGGGAGTCGCACCGTGGCGAACTCGCCCTCCTTGGCCAGCAGCTGCGCGGAGACGCCGGCCGACCGGACGATCTGGCCGCCCTTGCCGGGGACCAGCTCGATGTTGTGGATCGTGGTGCCGAGCGGGATGTTGGCGAGCGGCAGCGCGTTCCCGATCCGGGCCTCGGCCTCGGGACCGGCGACGACGACGTCGCCGACCCGCAGGCCGTGCGGCAGGAGCATGTAGCGCTTCTCGCCGTCGCGGTAGTGGAGCAGGCCGATCCGGGCCGAGCGGTTCGGGTCGTATTCGATCGTGGCGAGGCGGGCGGGCACGCCCACCTTGTCGCGCTTGAAGTCGATCCGGCGGTAGTGCTGCTTCTCGCCGCCGCCGCGATGGCGCACGGTCATGCGCCCGGCGTTGTTCCGCCCGGAGCCACGGATCTGCGGCTCGAGCAGCGGCTTGTGCGGCTCCTTGGTGGTGATCTCCTCGAACGTCGAGCGAGTCATCTGCCGGAGCCCCGGCGAGGTGGCCTTGTAACTGCGCAACGGCATGGCTAGACCCCCTCGAAGAATTCGATCTTCTGGCCGGGGGCGAGGGTCACGATCGCCTTGCGCCAGGGTGTGGTGTGGCCGATGGTCTGGCCGCGGCGGTTGCCGCGCTTCTTTTCCTTGGCCTTGGTGGTCAGGACGTTGACCGCGATGACGGTCACGTTCTCCTTCTTGTAGAGCTCCTCGACCGCGGCCTTGATCTGGATCTTGTTGGCCCGATCGTGGACGGCGAAGGTGTACTTGCCGCGACCGGACTCGTCGATCGACTTCTCGCTGATGACGGGGCGCAGGATGATCTCGGGGGCCGTCAACGCGCTCATGCGTAGACCTCCTGCATCCGCGCGAGGGACGGCTGCTCGATCAGGATCACGTCGGCCTTGAGGAGGTCGACGACGTTGAGCGAGTCGGCCAGGATGACCTCGACGGTCGGCAGGTTGCGCGCCGACAGCTCGAGCGTCTGGTCGCGCCCGACGGCCACGACGAGCACGCGACCGGTCGCCTCGAGCGCGCTGAGCACGCCGGCCAGGTCCTTCGTCCGGATCGCTTCGAGGCCGAAGGTGTCGATCACCTTGATCGCCTCGTCGCCGAACTTGGCGGTCAGCGCGCCACGAAGGGCGAGCCGCTTCATCTTGCGCGGGAGGCGCTGCTCGTACGAGCGGGGATGCGGCCCGAAGACCGTCCCGCCGCCGCGGTAGTGCGGCGCGCTGGTCGAGCCCTGGCGGGCGCGGCCGGTGCCCTTCTGGCGGTACGGCTTCTTGCCGCCGCCGCGGACCTCGCCGCGCGTCTTGGTGTCGGCCGTGCCGGTCCGGCGACCGGCCAGCTGCGCGGTCACCACCTGGTGGAGCACGGCGGCATTGACCGGGGCCGCGAAGAGCTCATCGCTGAGCTCCAGGCTGCCGACGGTCTTGCCGGTCGCGATCGTAGATGTTCGTCTGCGGCATCGGGTCAGGCCTTCTTCACGAGGATCAATCCGCCGCGCGCGCCGGGCAGGCTGCCCTTGACCAGCAGCAGGTTGCGATCCGGATCGGTGCGCACGACGCGCACCTTCTTGATCGTGATGGTCTCGTCGCCCATGTGGCCGGCCATCTTCAGGCCGCGATAGACGCGACCCGGCGTCGTGCCCGGGCCGATCGAGCCCGGGGCGCGGTGATGGTCGGAGCCGTGGGTCTTGGGGCCGCGCTTGAAGTTGTGGCGCTTGATCACGCCGGCCGTGCCCTTGCCCTTCGAGACGCCGGTCACGTCGACCTCGTCGCCGGCGGCGAACAGGTCGCCCAGGCTGACCGTCTGGCCGACCTCGAAGCTCGTCGACGTCGTCGACGCGGAACTCGCGGATCGTCTTGACCTTGGGCAGGTCCTTGAGCTGGCCGGTCTCGGGCTTGGACAGCTTGTCGACGACCTCCGTGCCGAGCTGGACGGCCGTGTAGCCGTCGCGATCCGAGCGTGCGCAGCCGGGTCACGGTGTTGGGCTCGATGGCGACCACGGACACGGCGACCATCGTGCCGTCGTCCTGGAAGACCTGGGTCATGCCGACCTTGCGGCCGATCAGTCCGATACTCATCACATCTTGATCTCGATGTCGACACCAGCCGCGAGGCTGAGCCGCATCAGGGCGTCCACGGTCTTGGACGAGGGGTCGAGGATGTCGATGAGCCGCTTGTGGGTCCGGATCTCGAACTGCTCACGGCTGTCCTTGTCGATGAACGGCGAGCGCAGGACCGTGAACTTCTCGATCCTGGTGGGCAGCGGGACAGGACCGGCGACGTCGGCGCCGGTGCGCTGGGCAGTCTCCACGATCTGGGCCGCCGACTGATCGAGCAGCCGGTGATCGTAGGCCTTGAGGCGGATCCTGATCCGCTGCTTTGCCATGTCGCCCTACTCGACGATGCTGACGATGGCGCCGGCGCCGACGGTCCGGCCACCCTCGCGGATGGCGAAGCGCTGGCCGACTTCGATGGCGATCGGGGTGATCAGCTCGACGCTCATCTCGACGTTGTCACCGGGCATGATCATCTCGGCCCCCTCGGGCAGCCCGATGGCCCCGGTCACGTCGGTCGTGCGCAGGTAGAACTGCGGCCGGTAGCCGTTGTAGAAGGGGGTATGGCGGCCACCCTCCTCCTTGGTCAGGACGTAGACCTGGGCGGTGAACTTGGTGTGGGGCTTGACCGAGCCAGTCTTGGCCAGGACCTGGCCGCGCTCGATCTCCTCGCGCTCGATGCCCCGGATGAGGCAGCCCACGTTGTCGCCGGCGCGGCCCTCGTCGAGCAGCTTCTTGAACATCTCGACGCCGGTGATCACGATCTTGCGGGTCGGCTTGACCCCGACCAGCTCGACCTCGTCGCCGACCTTGACGATGCCGCGCTCGATCCGCCCGGTGGCCACGGTGCCCCGGCCCTTGATCCCGAAGACATCCTCGACCGGCATCAGGAACGGCTTGTCGACCGCCCGCTCGGGGGTCGGGATGTAGGCGTCGACCGCGTCCATCAGGGCCTGGATCGGGGCGTAGGCCGGATCGGTCGACGTCGTCCTTGGCCTCGAGCGCCTTGAGCGCGGTGCCGCGGATGAACGGGATGTCGTCGCCCGGGAACTGGTTCTTGGTCAGCAGCTCGCGGACCTCGAGCTCGACGAGGTCGAGCAGCTCCTCGTCGTCGACCATGTCGACCTTGTTGAGGAAGACCACGATGTAGGGCACTTCGACCTGGCGGGCCAGCAGGATGTGCTCGCGGGTCTGGGGCATCGGGCCATCGGTCGCGGCCACGACCAGGATCGCGCCGTCCATCTGGGCGGCGCCGGTGATCATGTTCTTGATGTAGTCGGCGTGCCCCGGGCAGTCGACGTGGGCGTAGTGGCGGTTGTCGGTCTCGTACTCGACGTGGGCGATCGCGATGGTGATCCCGCGCTCGCGCTCCTCGGGGGCGTTGTCGATCGAGTCGAAGGCGCGGTACTCCGCCGAGCCCTTCAGGGCGAGGTACTTGGTGATCGCCGCGGTCAGGCTCGTCTTGCCATGGTCGATGTGGCCGATCGTGCCGATATTGACGTGGGGCTTGGTGCGCTCGAACTTCTTCTTGGCCATGGTGCTGCTCCCGGGCTTCCTTAGACCTTGGACTTCTGGACGAGTTCCGAGGCCAGGTTGCCCGGCACCTCGGCGTAGTGACTGAACTCCATCGAGGAGGTGGCGCGACCCTGCGACATGCTGCGCAGGTCGGTCACGTACCCGAACATCTGGGCGAGGGGCACGAACGCCCGGACGACCTGGGTCGAGCCGCGCGCTTCCATCCCCTCGATCTGGCCCCGGCGGCTGTTGAGGTCGCCGATCACGTCGCCCATGAACTCCTCGGGCATGAGGACCTCGACCTTCATGATCGGCTCGAGGATGGCCGGGTCCGCCTTGCTGAAGGCGTCCTTGACGGCCATCGATCCGGCGATCTTGAACGCCATCTCGGACGAGTCGACGTCGTGGTACGACCCGTCGAACAGGGTCACCTTGACGTCGACCACCGGGAAGCCCGCGTAGATGCCCGTGGCGAGCGTCTCGCGGATGCCCTGGTCGACCGGCTTGATGTATTCGCGCGGGATCGTGCCGCCGACGATCTTGTCGACGAACTCGTAGCCCGCGCCCTTCTCGGACGGCTCGAGCTTGATCACGGCATGGCCGTACTGGCCCTTGCCGCCGGTCTGGCGGACGAACCGGCCGTTGCCCTCGGCGGCGCGCCGGATCGTCTCGCGGTAGGAGACCTGCGGCTTGCCGATGTTCGCGGCGACCTTGAACTCGCGGATCATCCGGTCGACGAGGACGTCGAGATGGAGCTCGCCCATCCCGGCGATCAGCGTCTCGGCCGTCTCCGGATCGGTCTTGACCCGGAACGTCGGGTCTTCCTCGGCCAGGCGCTGCAGCGCGAGCGCGAGCTTGTCCTGGTCGGCCTTCGTCTTGGGCTCGATCTTGACCTCGATGACCGGCTCCGGGAAGGTCATCGACTCGAGGATGATCGGATGATCGGGGTCGGCCAGCGTGTCGCCGGTGTAGGTGTCCTTGAGACCGACCGCGGCGGCGATGTCGCCGGCGTACACGATGTCGATCTCTTCGCGGTGGTTGGCGTGCATCTGGAGGATGCGGCCGATCCGCTCGCGCTTGTCCTTGACCGGGTTGTAGACGTACGAGCCGGCCTTGAGCGTGCCCGAATAGACCCGGAAGAAGGCGAGCTTCCCGACGAACGGGTCGGCCGCGATCTTGAAGGCCAGGGCGCTGAACGGCTCGGTGTCCGACGGGGTGCGGATGATGTCCTCGCCCGTCTTCGGGTCGAGGCCGATCATCGGCGGCACGTCGAGCGGTGACGGCAGGTAGTCGACGACCGCGTCGAGCATCTTCTGGACGCCCTTGTTCTTGAGCGCCGAACCGGTCAGGACGGGGATGATCCGCGTGGTCAGCGTCCCGAGGCGAAGGCCGCGCTTGATCTCGGCGACGGTCAGCTCCTCGCCCTCGAGGTACTTGTGGGTCAGCTCGTCGTCCATGTCGGCGACGGCCTCGATCATGGTGTGGCGGTGCGTCTCGGCCTCGGCCTGCAGCTCGGCGGGGATGTCGACGACGTCGATCTGGTTGCCGAGGTCGTCGCGGTAGTAGATCGCCTTCATCTCGACAAGGTCGATCACGCCCTGGAACTTGTCCTCGCGGCCGATCGGGATCTGGATCGGCACGGCGTTGGCGCCGAGGCGGTCCTTGATCGAGTCGACGCAGCGCCAGAAGTCGGCGCCGGTGCGGTCGAGCTTGTTGACGAAGCAGAACCGCGGCACGCCGTAGCGATCGGCCTGGCGCCAGACCGTCTCGGACTGCGGCTCGACACCGGCCACGCCATCGAAGACGACGACCGCGCCGTCGAGCACGCGAAGGCTTCGCTCGACCTCGACCGTGAAGTCCACGTGCCCGGGCGTATCGATGATGTTGATGCGATGGTCGCCCCAGAACGCCGTCGTCGCCGCGGCCGTGATGGTGATCCCCCGCTCCTGCTCCTGGGGCATCCAGTCCATCGTGGCCGCGCCCTCATGGACCTCGCCGATCTTGTAGATCTTCTTCGTGTAGAAGAGGATCCGCTCGGTGACGGTGGTCTTGCCGGCGTCGATATGCGCGATGATTCCGATGTTCCGCGTTCGTGCGAGCGGAACCTGCCGTGCCACGGGTCTGCCTACGCTCCCGGTTCTACCACTTGAAATGGCTGAAGGCCCGGTTGGCCTCCGCCATCTTGTGCGTGTCTTCTCGTCGCTTGACCGCCGCGCCGAGGCCATTCATGGCATCGACGAGCTCGGCCGCGAGCTTTTCACTCATGCTCTTGCCGTTGCGCTTGCGGGCCGCCTGGACCAGCCAGCGGACCCCGAGCGACATCCGTCGATCGCCCCGGATCTCGACCGGGACCTGGTAGGTCGCGCCACCGACGCGGCGGGGCTTGACCTCGATGATGGGCGTCGCGTTGCGCATCGCCGCCTCGAGGATCTCGAGCCCGGGACGGCTGGCCTGGGCCTCGGCCCGGGCGAGCGCCTGGCGGAGGATCCGCTCGGCGAGGTTCTGCTTGCCGCCCTTCATCAGCTTGGCCGAGAAGCGGGCCGTCGTCCGGTTGGCCGGGACGGTCTCGTACTTGGTCTTGCGGGCGATGCTGATCCGGCGCGGCATCTAGCGGGCTCCCGGCTTGGCGGTGGCCTTCGCGCCGTACTTGCTGCGACCCTGCTTGCGGTCGCGGACGCCGGCCGCGTCGAGCGTGCCGCGGATGATGTGGTACTTGACCGACGGCAGGTCCTTGACCCGTGCCGCCACGGACCAGCACCACCGAGTGCTCCTGCAGGTTGTGCCCGATCCCCGGGATGTAGGCCGTGACCTCCATGCCGTTGGTCAGGCGCACGCGGGCGATCTTGCGCAGCGCGGAGTTCGGCTTCTTGGGCGTCATCGTCCGGACCTGCAGGCAGACACCCCGCTTCTGGGGTGCGCCCGGGATCGTGACCTGGCGCTGCCGGAGGCTGTTCCAGTTCTTGCGCATGGCGGGCGCCTTGATCTTCTTGATCGAGGGCTGGCGGCCGTGGCGCACGAGCTGGCTGATCGTCGGCACGAAGACGCTACTCCTTGGTTTCTGTCCCAGGTGTCGATGGCGATTCGCCGTCGACGGGGACCGGTCACTCGGGGTCGTCTGCCCTGGGTGTGCCGGGCGATGGGACCGGGTTCTGGGGCTCGAAGATGGTCCTCGGCGAACGCGCCAAAGGCGGACGCGGCGCGAGGCCCTCCCGAGGCCACGAAGGCGGAGTGTAACGGCGGCCCGCCGAACGTGTCAAACGCGCGACGGGCCGCGGAGTGGCTCCGGAAAGTGGCTGCCGGGCTAGCTCTTTTCGCCGCTCTCCTCGAGCACGCCGGCCTCCTCCAGGAACGGGTTGGCGGCGTCCTCGTCGGCCTGCCCCCGCGCCGGCCTTGAACGGGTTGCCGGTGTCGTCGTCGTCGTCGCCACCACCGCCGGCTCCGGCGATCGTCGCGGCAAGCGCGAGGCCCGGCCGCATCGTCGTCGGGCGCGCGGCCTTCGCCCTCGTCGAGGAAGGGGTTGTACTCCGACCCGAGGTCGTCGAGCGACTCGCCGGCCAGGGCTTCGAGCGCCGCGCGGCGCTCGCGCTCCTTGCGTGCGGCGACGTTCGCCGGCGCGCCCGTCCCGGCCGGGATGAGCTTGCCGATGATGACGTTCTCCTTGAGCCCGATCAGGTGGTCCTTGGCGCCGTTGATGGCGGCCTCGGTGAGCACCCGGGTCGTCTCCTGGAAGGAGGCGGCGGCGAGGAAGCTGGAGGTGTTGAGCGACGCCTTGGTCACGCCGAGGAGCACGGTCTGGGCCGTGGCGGGCTCGCCGCCCTCGGCCAGGACCCGGTTGTTGTGCTCCTCGAACTCGAGCCGGTCGACGAGCTCCGTCGGCAGCAGGTCGACGTCGCCCGGCTGGTCGATGCGGACCTTGCGGAGCATCTGCCGGACGATGATCTCGATGTGCTTGTCGTTGATCGTGACGCCCTGGCTCTTGTAGACCTTCTGGACCTCCTTCACCAGGTAGCGCTGGACGGCGTCCTTGCCCCGGGTGTCGAGGTACTCCTGCGGGTTGATCGGCCCATCCGTGATGGCGTCGCCGGCACGGATCTCGGCGTTGTTCTCGACGAGCAGCTTGGCGTTGTGCGGGATGAGGTACTCGCGTTCGACGCGATCCTCGGCGCGGACGACCAGGCCGTCGTCGCCCTTGACCAGGAAGCCCTTGACCGGCGCGGCGACGTCGGCGGTGGTGCCGTCGACCTCGGTCCGCGCCAGCACCTGGCCGAGCTCGACCAGGTCGCCCGGCGCGGCGAGCATCTCGGCCCCCTTGGGGAGGGCGAGCGAGGTGTCGTAGACCTCGGTGGAGATGACCTTGACCTTGGTCGGGCCATCGCCGCGGACGATCTCGACGGTGCCGTCGATGTGGCTGATCTCGGCCTTGCCCTTGGGGATGCGGGCCTCGAACAGCTCCTCGACGCGCGGCAGACCGGCGGTGATGTCCACGCCCGCGGCCACGCCGCCGGTATGGAACGTCCGCATCGTCAGCTGCGTGCCCGGGCTCGCCGATCGACTGGGCGGCGATGATCCCGACCGCCTCGCCCGACCCGACCATCTCGCCGGTGGCGAGGTTGCGGCCGTAGCACGCCCGGCAGACGCCGTGGCGAGCCTCGCAGGTGAGGGGTGAGCGGACGAGGACCTCGTCGATCCCGGCCAGGTCGATCCGCTCGGCCGTCTCCTCGGTGATGAACTCGTTGCGATCGACGAGGAGCGTGGGCTCCTCGCCCTTCTTGAGCTTGACCCGCGGATCGGGCAGCGGGGCCGCGGCCAGCCGGCCGACGAGACGCTTCTGGAAGGCGCCCTTCTCGTCGCTCGACTCGCTCCGGATGATCCAGCTCCCCTCCTCGGTGCCGCAGTCCTCCTCGCGGGTGATGACGTCCTGCGCGACGTCGACCAGGCGCCGGGTCAGGTACCCGGAGTCGGCCGTGCGCAGGGCGGTATCGGCGAGGCCCTTGCGGGCGCCGTGGGTCGAGATGAAGTACTCGAGGACGGTCATCCCCTCGCGGAAGTTGCTCCGCACGGGGACGTCGATGATCCGGCCGGACGGGTCGGCCATCAGGCCGCGCATGGCGCCCAGCTGGCCGATGTTGCCCTTGTTTCCGCGGGCACCGGACGCGGTCATCATCGTGACCGGGCCGGTCGGATCGAGCTGCTTCATCATCTCGTCCGACATGTTGGCGCTGGTCTCCTGCCAGACGCCGACGACCTGCTCGTAGCGCTCGTCCTCGGTGATGAGGCCGCGCTGGAACTGCTTGTCGATCGCCGCGACGGAGTCGTCGGCCGCGGCGAGGCGCTCCGGCTTGTCCTCCGGGATCTCGATGTCGAACAGGCCGATCGTCATGCCGCCACGGGTGGCGAACTCGAAGCCGACGCTCTTGATCCCGTCGACCAGGTGGGCGGTCTCCTCGGGGCCGAGCTGGCGATAGCAGATGTCGACGAGCTCCTTGAGGTCGGCACGGCGCATGACCGTGTCGTGGAAGCGCAGCGCGTCGGGCAGGATCTGGTTGAAGATCACCCGCCCGATCGTCGTCCGGCGTCGTTCGGCACGGAGGGCGCCGGCTCTCGGCGTCCCAGGTCCTGACCTCGACGTCGATCGGCTCGTGGAGCGTGGCGCCGGTCTTCTCGCGGAGCTGGTAGCGCGAGGATCGCCGCATCCTCGGTGGCGAAGATCCGGACCCGTGGCGCCCTTGACCGACGGGGCCGTCCATGGTCAGGTAGTAGCAGCCGAGGACCATGTCCTGGGTCGGCGCCACGACCGGGCTGCCGTCGGCGGGCGACAGCAGGTTGGCGGTCGAGAGCATCATCGTCCGCGCCTCTTCCTGGGCGGCCGTCGAGAGCGGCACGTGGACCGCCATCTGGTCGCCGTCGAAGTCGGCGTTGAACGCCGTGCAGACGAGCGGGTGGATCTGGATGGCCGAGCCCTCGACGAGCACGGGCATGAACGCCTGGATGCCCAGGCGGTGCAGCGTCGGGGCGCGGTTGAGCAGGACCGGGTGGTCCTTGATCACGTCCTCGAGGACGTCCCAGACCTCGGGCCGGACGCGCTCGACGATGCGCTTGGCGCTCTTGATGTTGTGGGCGAAGCCCTTCTCGACGAGCTGGCGCATGACGAACGGCTTGAACAGCTCGAGCGCCATCTTCTTGGGCAGCCCGCACTGGTGGAGCTTGAGCTCCGGGCCGACGACGATGACCGAGCGGCCGGAGTAGTCGACGCGCTTGCCGAGCAGGTTCTGGCGGAACCGGCCCTGCTTGCCCTTGAGCATGTCGGACAGGCTCTTGAGGCGGTGGTTGCCGGTGCCCGGCGATCGCCCGGCCGCGGCGGCCGTTGTCGATCAGCGCGTCACAGGCTTCCTGGAGCATCCGCTTCTCGTTGCGGATGATGATCTCGGGCGCGCCGAGCTCGAGAAGCCGCTTGAGCCGGTTGTTTCGGTTGATCACGCGGCGGTACAGGTCGTTCAGGTCGGAGGTCGCAAAGCGGCCGCCGTCGAGCTGGACCATGGGCCGCAGGTCGGGCGGGATGACCGGCAGCACGGACAGGATCATCCAGTCCGGGCGGGTGCCGGATCGACGGAACGCCTCGATGAGGCGGAGCCGCTTGATCGCCTTCTTGCGACGCTGGCCGGAGCTCGTCCGGACCTCGACGTGGAGCGAGCGTGCCAGCTCCTCGAGGTCCATCCGGCTGATGATCTCGCGAACCGCCTCCGCGCCCATGCCGGCGCCGAAGACGCGGCCGCTCTTGGCGCCCGCGCCGTAGCGCTCGTCGAGGTTGCGGAACTCGGTCTCGCCCAGGGTCTGCATCGGCTTGAGCGACTCGAGCTCGTCGCGCAGCTTGCGCAGCTCGTCCTTGGTGCCCTGGGCCTGCTCCTGGAGCTCCTCGCGCTCGTGACCGAGCGCGTCGGCCATGCCGGCCTTGAGATCCTCGATCTTCTGCTCGACCGCGCGCTCCTCGTCGGCGATCCGCTGCTGCAGGTCGGCGTTGACCTGCTCGGAGTAGTCGCCGACGATCTTGCGCAGCCGGGCCGTGGCCTCCTTGCCACCCTTGTCGCCCGCGGCGACGACGACCTCGCCGGTCGGGGCGAAGACGATCGAGTCCTCGGCAACGCCGGTCTTGAGCTCGGCCAGCAGGGCGGCCGTCTCCTGGCCCGCGGCCGCGATCTCCTCGGTCCGCGACGCGCGCTGGCTCTCGAGATCTTCCTTGGTCCGGGCAAGCTCGGCCGTGAGCTCGTCCTTGCTCCGGTTCATGTCGGCGCGGAGCTGATCCTCGAGCTCGGAGAGGTGCTCGCCGGCCTTGCCGCCGCGACCCTCGGCCTCTTCCTCGATCGCGGCCAGGGCGCGCTTGCGGGCGTCCTCGTCGACATGGGTGACGATGTACAGCGCGAAGTACAGGATCCGCTCGAGGTTGCGCGGGCTGATGTCGAGCAGGATGCCGAGCCGGCTCGGCGTGCCCTTGAAGTACCAGATGTGGCTGACCGGGCTGGCCAGCTGGATGTGGCCCATCCGCTCGCGGCGGACCTTGGAGCGGGTGACCTCCACGCCGCACTTGTCGCAGATGATGCCCTTGTAGCGGATGCGCTTGTACTTGCCGCAGTAGCACTCCCAGTCCTTCGTTGGACCGAAGATGCGCTCGTCGAAGAGGCCGTCCTTCTCCGGCTTGAGCGTGCGGTAGTTGATCGTCTCGGGCTTGGTGACCTCGCCCTTGGACCACTCCCTGATCTGGTCGGGGCTGGCAAGCGAGATACGGATCGCGCTGAAGTTATTGACTTCGAGCATGGTTCTCCTCCGCGCCGCCGCCTGGCTCGGCAGCGCGATGCGGACCGTGAGCGGGCAGGATCGCGCCGGCCGGAACGCGATCCCGCGGGTGTCGGGTCGAGTGGTTGATCGTCAGCAGCAGCTGATCAGTCCTCGAACCCGGCGAGGTTGATCCCGCCGAGATCGGGAAGGAGGTAGCCGGAGGCATCGTCCTCCGCCAACGGGATCTCCTCGTCGTTGGGATCGAGGATCTCGGCGTTGAGGCCGAGGCTTCGAAGTTCCTTGATGAGCACCTTGAATGACTCCGGGACACGTGGCGGCTGGATCTCCTCGCCCTTGACGATCGCTTCGTAGGTCTGGACGCGCCCGAGGACGTCGTCCGACTTGACCGTGAGCAGCTCCTGGAGGATGTTCGCCGCGCCGTAGGCTTCGAGCGCCCACACCTCCATCTCGCCGAAGCGCTGGCCGCCGAACTGCGCCTTGCCGCCCAGCGGCTGCTGGGTGATCAGGCTGTATGGGCCGGTGGACCGGGCGTGGATCTTGTCCTCGACGAGGTGGTGGAGCTTGAGCATGTAGATGTAGCCGACGGTGATGTGCCGGTCGAACGGCTCGCCGGTGCGCCCGTCGCGCAGCTCGGTCTTGCCGTTCTCGGGCAGGCCCGCCTCGTTCAGCTCGCGGCGGATGTCGTGTTCGGTCGCGCCGTCGAAGACGGCGGTCGCGGCCTTGAGGCCCTTCGCGTGAAGCGCCCAGCCGAGATGCGTCTCGAGGATCTGGCCGATGTTCATCCGGCTCGGCACGCCGAGCGGGTTGAGCACGATGTCCACCGGGGTGCCGTCCGGCAGGAACGGCATGTCCTCGGCGGGCAGGATCTTGGCGATCACGCCCTTGTTGCCGTGACGGCCGGCCATCTTGTCGCCGACGCTGATCTTGCGCTTCTGGGCGACGGACACGCGGACCAGCCGGTTGACGCCCGGCTGGAGGTCGTCGTTGAGCTCGCGACGGAACTCGCGGACCTCGACCACCTTGCCGCGCTCGCCGTGGGGCAGGCGCAGCGAGCTGTCCTTCACCTCGCGGGCCTTCTCACCGAAGATCGCCCGCAGGAGGCGCTCCTCGGCGGTCAGCTCGGTCTCGCCCTTGGGCGTGATCTTGCCGACGAGGATGTCGCCGGGGCGCACCTCGGCGCCGATATAGACGATCCCCTCCTCGTCGAGGTCCTTGAGGGACTCCTCGCCGACGTTCGGGATGTCCCGGGTGATCTCTTCGGGCCCGAGCTTGGTGTCGCGTGACTCCATCTCGTGCTTTTCGATGTGGATGCTGGTGAACAGGTCGTCGCGGACGAGGCGATCGCTGATGACGATCGCGTCCTCGTAGTTGCCGCCCTCCCAGCTCATGAACGCGACGAGCACATTGCGTCCGAGCGCCAGCTCGCCCATGCTGGGTCGAGCTCGAGTCGCCGATGGGCTGGCCATCGGCCACGCGTGCCCGACGTCGACGATCGGGCGCTGGTTGATGCACGTGCCCTGGTTGCTGCGGACGAACTTGAGGAGCTTGTACTCATCGAGCTCGCCCGAGTCGGTCTCGATGTGGATGCGCTCGGCGGTCACGCTCGTGACCACACCGCCGCGACGCGGCGACCAGCACCTGGCCCGAGTCGCGCGCGGCGCGATCCTCCATGCCGGTGCCGACGATCGGCGACTCCGGCTCGAGGAGGGGCACGGCCTGGCGCTGCATGTTCGAACCCATCAGCGCGCGGTTGGCGTCGTCATGCTCGAGGAACGGGATGAGCGCCGTCGCCACGGAGACGACCTGCTTGGGCGACACGTCCATGTACTCGATCTGGTTGGCGCGGGCTTACCGATGCATCCCGTCCGCATCACGATGTCGCGGCCGCGCTCGGCGATCGCGCGCTCGGCCGGATCGGCGATGTCCGTCACCGGCGGCGGCGCCTCGCTCATCGCCTTGGTGAATCTTCTGGCGGCGTGGAGAAGAACGGCGGGATGAAATACAGGAACGCCAGCAGGCCGCAGAAGGCGACCACGACCACGACGAGCGCGGCCCACTTCAGGATGCGTCTTCATCACTTCGCCTCCGCCGTCGTGAGCCGGCATTTCCCGCGTAGATCGTGATCGGCGGATCGCCGCCGAGGATCAGCATCTGGAATTTGCCCCAGAGGTGCACGGGCAGGAACGTCCAGCTCGGCGGCGGCACCTTGTTGCGCACCGGCGGCACCGTTCGAAGGTAGGCGACGATCGCGTTGATGTCGTCCTCGCTTCATCGTCGCGAACGACGCCCAGTCCATCGGGAACGGCAGCAGGCGCGTGCCGTCCCTCAGCATGCCCTGCGTGATCGTGCGCTTGATCTCCGCGTCGGTCCAGTTGCCGAGACCGGTTTCCTTGTCCGAGGTGAGATTGCCGGTCGCGAAGTCGCCGTAGGGTGTCGATGTGCATGCGCAGGCCGCCGGCGAGCGTCATGCCGGGAATGACGCGCTTCTCCGCGTCAACCGGCGAGTGGCAGAGCGTGCAGCCGAGCGTCTCGACGAGATACTGGCCGCGCTTGACCGGGTTGGCTTTCGCTTCGGCGTCCTGCCGCGCATAGAACGCCGTCGCTTCTGTCGGCGGTCATCTCCCAGACCGGCTTTCGCGCGAGCGAGACCACGTAGTTCGCGAGGTCCCACATCTCGGCGTCGCTCGCGGCGTCCTTGAACGACGGCATCGGCGTGCCCGACATGCCGGCGCGGAAGCGCATGTAGATCTCGGCCGACGTCGAGCCGCCGTGGAACGTCCACGGCTCGGTCAGGTCGGCGGCCAGCAGCGGCTGGCGCCAGTCGTCCTCGAATTCCGTCGCCGCCGCGCCGGTGCCGCGGCCATCGGTGCCGTGGCATTTTCCGCACTGCAGCTTCTCGTAGACCGCGGCGCCGCGCGTGATGCTCGCCGGCGCGGCGGCGACCGGTGCGCCGATCGCGATCGGCTGCGGAGCTTCGGCCGCGAAGCGCGGCGAAAACGCCTTGACGTAGCCGACGACGGCCCGGATGTCGTCGTCGGGCAGGACCTTCTGCCACCCCGGCATCGCGGTGCCGTACAGGCCCTGGCCGAACCGATCGGAGCAGATCGTCGTCGGTCGGGAGGCTGCCGGTTTCCGTCGTGCGGATCTTGTACTTGGCCGTCGTGAAATCGCGCGGCCTCGGCGTCATCAGATGCGACGCGGGGCCGTCGCCCTTGCCGGAGGTGCCGTGGCATTCGACGCAGTGCCCGTCGTAGATCGTCCTTTCCGCGCGACGGCGGCGGTCCGGCGGACTGCGCGCTGGTCAGGTTCGCGGCTGACTGAACGGCAAGGACGGCGATCAGGCCGCAGGCGGCGAACATGCGAGTGCGGAAGACGGCGGTCGGTCTCGATGCCGTCTGCATAGGCATCTGTCGTCGCAGGCACTATCACGCCTGCTGATGGGCGGAGTCGAGCGTCCGCTGCGATACATTGCCGATCGTTCAGGGGACGAGCACGATCTTGCCGAGCGCGCCCGGTTCCAGCACGGCCTCGTGCGCCGCCGGCGCATCGGCGAGCGGCAACTCGCGGCCGACCACCGGGCGGAGCGTGCCGTTCTCGAGTCCGGCGACGATCGCCGGCGTGCATCCAGGAGAACTCGGCCGTCGTGCACGTTGAAGAGCGATCATCCCGAGAATCGACTGCCTCGCGGCCCATGGCGCCTCGCGGATCGATCTCGATCCGGCCGCGGCTGCCGATGAGCACGATGCGTCCGAACCGCGCGAGCAGCGTCAGATCCTTGTCGAGGTTGATGTGCGCGTTCGTTTCCAGGATGACGTCCACGCCGCGGCCGTTCGTGGCTTTCATGATCGCGTCGAGGTAGTCCGGATCCTTGTGGTTGACGACGACGTCGGCGCCGTTGTCGCGGACCGCCTGCATGCCGCGGTCGGTTCCCGCCGTGCCGATGATCGTCATGCCGTGCGCGCGCGCGATCTGCACCGCCGCGATGCCGACGCCGCCGCTCGCGCCGTGCACGAGCACCGTCTCGCCGGGGCGTGCGTTCGCGCGCTTGAACAGCGCGTAGCACACCGTGCCGTACGGAACGCCGACGGCCGCGCCCTGAGTGAACGAGACGCCGGCCGGGAGCCGATGCAACTGGGTCGGTTGCGCAGAGCGCCTGCTCGGCGTAGAGGCCGGTTCTCGGCAGGCCCGAGTTGTCGTTCGCGATGTACACGCGATCGCCGGGCTTGAATCCTTTCACCTCCGCCCCGACCGCTTCGACTTCGCCGGCGCCGTCGACGCCCGGGCGTGTAGGGCAGCGCCGGCTTCAGCGGGTAGACGCCGCTGCGGATGTAGGTGTCGACCGGATTGACGCCGGCCGCGCGCACCCGCACCAGGACCTGCGACGGCGACGGCGTCAGCGCCGGCACGTCCTCGAGGTGCATGACGTCCGGACCGCCGAACTCGTGAACGACAATGGCGCGCATGGGGCCGAATGCTATCATGAGAAATTCATGGCAGTCGCCAAGCTCCACAGAACCGTGGGCGTGAAAGTCGGCCGCGTCCAGGTCGGCGGCGGCGCGCCGATCGTCGTGCAGTCGATGACGATGACCGACACCGCCGATGCGCGCGCCACCGCGGCGCAGTGCATCGAGCTCGCGGATGCCGGATCCGACATGGTCCGCGTCACGGTCAACACGCCGGAGGCCGCGGCGGCGGTGCCCGAGATCAAGCAGCGCATGCTCGACGCGGGCTGCACCGCGCCGCTCATCGGCGACTTCCACTACAACGGCCATCTGCTGCTGACGAAGTTTCCCGCCTGCGCGGAAGCGCTCGACAAGTACCGCATCAATCCCGGCAACGTCGGCACCGGCAGGCGCCGCGACGAGCAGTTCGCGACGATCTGTCAGGTCGCCGTCGATCGGCAGCGGCCCGTTCGCATCGGCGTGAATGGCGGCTCGCTCAACCAGGAGCTCGTCGTCGCGAAGATGCAGGAGAACACCGACCGGAGTCTCGGCAAGACGTCGGAAGAGATCATCAACGAGTGCATGGTGCTGTCGGCGATCGAATCGACCGCGCTGGCGATCGAGAGCGGTCTCCGGAAGGATCAGATCATCATCTCGTGCAAGACGTCGCGGCCGCGCGATCTGATCGCCGTCTATCGCGCGCTGGCGAAGCGGACCGATCAGCCGCTCCATCTCGGGCTGACCGAAGCGGGCATGGGCACGAAGGGACTGGTCTGGTCGTCGGCCGCGATGGGCGTGCTGCTGAACGAGGGCATCGGCGACACGATTCGCGTCTCGCTGACGCCGCGGCCCGGCGGCGATCGCCGCGAAGAGGTGTACGCCGCGTGCGAGCTGCTGCAGTCGCTCGGGCTGCGATCGTTCTCGCCGAGCGTCACCGCGTGTCCCGGCTGCGGCCGCACGACGAGCTCGACGTTCCAGGAGCTGGCCGAGCGGATTCAGGACTACATCCGCGAGCAGATGCCGACGTGGAAGATCCGCTACGAAGGCGTCGAGACCATGACGCTCGCGGTCATGGGCTGCGTGGTCAACGGCCCCGGCGAATCGAAGGCGGCGAACATCGGCATCAGCCTGCCGGGCACCGGCGAAGCGCCCAACTGTCCGATCTACATCGATGGCGAGCACGTGACGACGCTGCGCGGGAACTACGACGAGCTGGCCGCGGCGTTTCAGCAGCTCGTCGACGACTACGTGACGACCCGCTACGCGAGGAAAGCCTGATCGCCGAGTACGACGCGATCCTGCTCGACGCGCTCCACCGCATCTGGGGCTTCTCCGACTTCCGTCCACTGCAGCGCGACGCGATGCACGCCGTCCTCGATGGCCGCGACAGCGTCGTCGTCCTGCCGACCGGCGGCGGCAAGTCGCTCTGTTTTCAGGCGCCGGCGGTCGTGATGGGTCCGGCCTCGCACGTCCGGAGGCAACGGTTCGACCGGACGCCGGATCCGGCTCGCGCGCAGGGATTCGCGCTGGTCGTGTCGCCGCTCATCTCGCTGATGAAGGATCAGGTGGACGGTCTGCGCGTGGACGGCGTCGCCGCCGCGTATCTTGAACAGCACGCAGACCCCGGACGAGCGCGACGCCGTCATGGCGAGCCTTCGCGAGGATCGATGCCGGCTGCTGTACGTCTCGCCCGAACGGCTGGTCGGCGAGGGCAGCCAGGGATTCCGTCGCATGCTGCAGCAGGCGGGCGTCCGCTTCATCGCCATCGACGAAGCGCACTGCATCAGCCAGTGGGGCCACGATTTCCGTCCCGAGTACCGGCAGCTCGGACGGCTGCGCGACGAGTTCGCCGACGCGTCGTTTCATGCGTTCACGGCGACGGCGACCGAACGCGTGCGGCACGACATCGTCACCGAGCTGCGGCTGAGGACCCGCTCGTCCTCGTCGGCTCGTTCGATCGGCCGAACCTCACGTATCGCGTGCTCAGGCGCGGCAATCTGCACAAGCAGCTGCAGCAGATTCTCGCGCGCCACGAGGACGAGGCCGGGATCGTCTACTGCACGTCGCGCCGCGAAGTGGAAGTCGCTGGCCGAGTGGCTGCGCGGCGAGGGGCACCGGGCGGTGCCCTATCACGCCGGCCTTCCCGACGATGTGCGCGCGGCGCATCAGGAGGAGTTCCTCGACGAGCGCGCGGACATCGTCGTCGCCACCGTCGCGTTCGGCATGGGCATCGACCGTTCGAACGTGCGCTTCGTCGTCCACGCCGGCGCGCCGCGATCGCCCGAGCACTATCAGCAGGAGTCCGGACGTGCCGGCCGCGACGGCCTGCCGGCCGAATGCGTGCTGATCTACTCGGGATCCGACTTCATGCGCTGGCGGCAGATGCTCGAGTCGAACGGCGAGTTGACCGACAGCGCGCGAGAGCTGCTGCGCGACATGGAGCGCTACGCGTCGGGCACGCGGTGCCGCCACCGCGCGCTGGTCGAGTACTTCGGCGAGCGGTACTCCGCGCGAGAACTGCGAGCGCTGCGACTGGTGCCTGAAGGAGCTCGATCCGGTCGCCGACTCAACCGTCCTGGCGCAGAAGATTCTGTCGTGCGTGGCGCGCGTCAAGCAGACCTGGGGCGTCGGCCACGTCACCGACGTGCTGCTCGGCAAGCGCGAGCGAGAAGGTGCAGGCCGCCGGCCACGACGAGCTGTCGACCTTCGGCTTGTTGAAGAACGAAGCCGGCACGTCGATTCGCGGGTACATCGAGCAGCTGGTCGGCGAGGCGCTCCTGGCGCGCGACGGCGATCCGTATCCGGTGCTGCGACTGACGCCCGCCGGCGCGGCGCTGCTGAAGGGCGACGGCGCGTGCACGCTGTACCGCGAGGTGCAGCCGCCGAAGGGGAAGACGCGGAAACGCGGCGAGGGCGCGGCGTCGTTTGGCGCCGACCCCGAGCTGTTCGATGTGCTGCGTGCGGTGCGGCTGCGGCTGGCGCGCGAGCGCGGCGTGCCGCCGTACGTGATCTTTCACGACACGACGCTGCGCGAGATGGCCGAGCGCCGTCCCGCGACGCTCGACGATCTGCACGACATCTACGGCGTGGGCGCGAAGAAGGCCGCAGACTTCGGCGACGCGTTCCTCGACGCGATCCGGACGTTCCGGAAGCCTGAGTAGGCGTCATCAACCTGAATGCAGAACTGAAAATCTAGAACGTAGAAGTTCGGATTCCGGCCAGATTCTCACGAATGGATTACTTCTAACTTCTGACTTTTCACTTCAGGCTGCGTTTTTCAGCAGCCTGTTCATGATCGGCGGCGACCAGGTCCACGAGCGCCTTCATGCGCTCCGGCAGCGGATTCGCGATGATCAGCGAATCGTAGAAGCCGCCGGTGTTGTCCGTCAGGTTGCTCAGGATGTCGGTGGTGATCCCGCTGTTGACGCCGCGGATCACGATGCCGTGAGCACGCCCGCCGCGCTGATGGAAATCGTTGACGAAGCGGTTGTATTCGTCGATCCGCGCGTTCTCCGCGACTCTCGCCGTGCATCGGTCATCAGGATCACGAAGACCGACCGCCGGGTCGGCGACGGTTCTCAGAAACCGCTTGTCGGCCTCGAGCAGCGTGTCGAGGAACGAGTTGGCGCCGCCGTCGGACGCGAACAGGCTCGCCGCCCTCGCGAAGCTTCTGCGCGGTCGGTCGTCGGCGGCACGCGGATCCGGATCTGACCGCCGGTGCTGATGAGCATGCATCTCGGGATCGCCCGGAAGGACGTCCAGGAACTCGTTCAGGCCGGCGCGGAACTGCGTGAGCATCGGCGCGACCGCCGCGCTCGAGTCGACCAGCAGCACGATCCGCACGGCGAGCCGGGCACCGATTGGGCCGACCCCAGCGGCGCCAGGAGCAGCAAGGCAGACGATCAGCACGGACACGCGACGCCGTCTGACATGGAGTCCCCGATGCCGAGCAGTCGGCGCCGCCAATCCTACACGCGGCGGCTCGTCAGTCCGCCGGCCGAGCCGTTCACCGGCTCGTCTGAGCCGCGTCAGTGAATCGTGTAGGGCTCGTGCAGCGCGAACGGGGCGATTTCGACGTCGAAATGGTCGCCGTCCTCGGTGACCATCTGATACGTGCCGCGCATCAGGCCGCTCGACGTCTTCAGCGGACACCCCGACGTGTACTGAAACGACTCGCCCGGCCCGAGGACCGGCTGTTCGCCGACCACGCCGGCGCCTTTGACTTCTTCGGTGTGACCCGTGGCGTCGGTGATGATCCAGTGGCGGCTGATCAGCTGACCGTCTCGTCGCCTTCGTTGGTGATGCGGACGGTGTAGTGAAAGAACCAGTGATTCTGAAAGGGCTGGGAATGCTCCGAGGCGTACTGCGATTCGACTTCGACCCGCACGTTGTTCGTCACGGCCTCGGAGGTGGACGCGTGCATGCGGCTCGTCTTTGAAGTGTTCCATCAACTCCTCAGGTCGTCGCGCGGCGACATTTTCCATGATACCAGCGTTTTCCCGCCCGATCCCGGCGCCGAGCGATTCCGGCCGGATCGCCCGGAACTTCGACACCGCTCCAGGGCGTCTGATATGTTCACCTTGCGCCTCCCCTTCGCTCAGGCGGAACGTTGGCGAGCTCAGGCGAGGCTCGCCGAAGCGCGCTCTGTGCGGAGGCGGCCGCCCGCCGGCACGGTACGCCTATGAATCCACTACGTTTCGCCTTGTGCCTCGATCCTCGCCGGGGCTGGGCGCCGCGGTCGGTTTCCGCCCAGAACGACCTCGATACCTTCATGCAGCAGGTGCTCGCCCGCCGCGACGACAACTGGAAGAAGCTGCAGCAGTACGTCCTCGACGAGCGCGAAACCATGGAGCTGCGCGGCCCGGCCCGTGTCCGCTCTGGGGCGAACGGCGCGACTACACCTGGTACATCCGCGACGGCTTCTTCGTCCGCAGTCCGCTGAAGGTCAACGGCGCGACGGTCGGCGAAGGCGACCGCCGGAAGTACGAGGCCGACTTTCTCCGCCGCGAACAGGCGCGCGAGAAGCGCGCCAAGGATGGCAGCGAGGCCGCGGACCCGCCGGCGCGCGCCGCCCGGGCGCCGACGACGCGCCCCGCGATCTCGACGGCCTGATCCGGCAGACGCAGCAGCCGCAGTTCATCTCGTCCGCGTACTTCCTCCGGTTCAAGTTCGACGAGGGACGCTACGCGCTGGTCGGCCGCGAGCGGCTCGAGGACCGGGACGTGCTGCGGATCGAGTACTACCCGACGAAGCTGTTCTCCGAACGAGAACCGGCGCGAACGACGCGGCGGACCGCGGTCGCGAGCGCCGCGGCAGTCGCCAAGTCGGACGCCGGCTACGGCACACCAGATGATGCGGCTCATGAACAAGACCTCGAAGGTGACGTTGTGGATCGAGCCGGCCTCGCATCAGATCCTGAAGTACACCTTCGACGACCTCGGCTGGGACTTCTTCCCCGGATCGTGGCTGGTCCGCGTGTCCGACGTCACGGCGTCGATGACGGTGGGACAAGCCGTTCCCGGACGTCTGGCTGCCGCGCGGTCTCGAGATGGACATCGGCTTGACGCTGGCCGTCGGGCCGGTGGATTTGCACTACACGCTCGACTACCACGACTATCGGCGCGCGGACGTCACCTCGAAGATCGGCATTCCCGGCGGGCGCTGACGTGCTCGCCTCATTCGTCTTCGCCGTCGCGCTGCTGGCCGGCGCGCCAGCAGCCGGAGCGCATCGCCGACATTCAGGTCCACGGCAACACGCTGACCTCTGACGCCGAGATCCTCCAGCTCGCCGGGATTCAGCTCGGGATGACCGTCGACGCCGACGACTGCCGACGATGTGGCGGCCCGGCTGCGGGCGACGCGCAGGTTCGAGCACGTCGAGGTCCTCAAGCGCTTCGCATCGATCGCCGATCCCTCGCAGGTCGCGATCGTCATCGTCGTGGACGAAGGGCCGGTGACGATCCGCGACGATGGGCGCGTGGTTGCCGGCTCTGAAGGGCCTCCATCCGCGCGCGTCGAGAAAGGCGGGCCGGCTGCGGCTGATGTTCCTGCCCATTCTCGATTTCGAGGATGGCTACGGATTCTCGTACGGCGTCCAGGTCGCGCGGCCCGAGCCCGTCGGGACCCGGAGCCGGCTGTCGTTTCCGCTGACGTGGGGCGGCGACAAGCGCGCCGGCGTCCGGTTCGATAAGGAGCTCGAGAAAGGGCCGCTCACGCGGGTCCAGGCTGGCGCGGACATCGAGCGCCGCACGAATCCGTTCTTCGAGGAAGACGACGATCGGGACCGCGTTTTGGTCCGGGCCGAGCGCGACGTCGGACGGTCGCTGCGCCTCGGCGCGACGGCCGCATGGGAGCACGTCTCGTTTCTCGACGCGCACGACCGGTTCGTGCGGACCGGCGCCGACGTCGTGCTCGACACGCGCATCGATCCGATGCTGGCGCGCAACGCCGTGTACGCGCGCGCGGCCTGGGATCATCTCGCGTTCAGGACGGGCCGACGCCAATCGCACCGAGCTCGAGGCGCGCGGCTATCTCGGGCTGCTCGGGCAGAGCGTGCTCGTGCTGCGGGCGCTGCGGCAGGACTCGGACCGGCCGCTCCCGCCGTATCTCAGCCCGATGCTGGGCGGCGCCGCCAACCTGCGCGGATTCAGGGCGGGATCGGCCATCGGTGATACGCTCGTTGCGTCGTCGGCCGAGCTGCGGCTCCCGCTGACGTCGCCGCTGAGCGTCGGAAAGCTGGGGGTCAGCGCGTTTGTCGATGCGGCCCGGTCTACGACAAGGGCGAGCGACTCGGCGATCGCGAGTTCGAGCGCGGCGTCGGCGGCGGCGTGTGGTTTTCGGCCGCGTTCGTCCGGTTGAATCTTTACGTCGCGCACGGCGTCGGCCGATCGACGCGAGTGCATTTCGGCACGACGGTCTGTTCTAGATGTCTGAAATCGACGACCGATTCGCTGAGAGACGTCGCGGCCGAGCATCGGCGTCCCGGTGGCGCGCCGCCACATTTTCCTCTGCGCGGACCAGACCACGCCGAAGTGCTGCGACAAAGAGCGCGGCCTGGCGGCCTGGGACTATCTGAAGCGCCGGCTGAAGGAGCTTGGGCTGTCCGATCAGGGCGGCATTCTGCGGACGAAAGCCAATTGCCTGCGCATCTGCGAAGGCGGTCCGATTGCGGTCGTCTATCCCGAAGGCGCCTGGTACGGCGCGTGCGATCCGCCGGTGCTCGAGCGGATCATTCAGGAGCATCTCGTCGGTGGACGGATCGTCGAGGATTATCTGATCGTCGCGCATCCACTCGATGCGCCGTCTACCTAAAGCAACCAGCTTCTGAGAAGGCGTGATTCCGGCGCTTCGGAATGACCTCGCCAATCCACTTCGCGATCGTCTGCTGCACGTCCGCGTAGACCGCATCCTGCCCGGACCGACCCGCGCGGGCCACCTTGAACGAGTGATCGCCGCCGGTCACGACGTGGAGCGCCGGCCGCGGCGAAAGGAGATCGAGCACGGCGTCGATCTCGGGGGCGTGCCGAACGTGTCGCGCTCCCCCTGGACGATCAGCATCGGCCGACGGACTGCGGGCAGGTGCGCGTCCCGCCGCTGTTCGGTCGCCCTGGAGGGTGAAGGGGATAACCAAGCAGCACGAGGCCCGCGATGGCGAGCGAGGGGTCCGCAGCCGCCACGTGCGTCGCGATGCGTCCGCCCATCGACTTGCCGCCGATGAAGAGCGCGCCTCGCGCACTCGCCACCTGCTCGCGGACCTTTGCGATCGCCGCGGTATAAGCATGCTTCGAGCGCCGGACGACGATCCGGAAGGCGCCGTTGCCGTTCGGTGTAGAGAAAATTGA
>CAVSXG010000002.1:0-2319914 GCA_963731865.1 uncultured Chloroflexia bacterium
CTCCACTCCCATCTTCAACGTGGACCGAAAAGGCACCCCCGCATTTTTGGGGCTCTGCAAAAGTGTCGATCTCTCCTCCATGAGATACGCGCCTGCCGAAGTCAACGTAAGTTAGCTTCGAGGCGCGAGTCATGATTTAATCAATTCGAGACGCAGTTCTTAAGATCGAAACAAGATCCAGTTTTATTCCCACCTCATAGCGGGCTTCGCCTCTTTAGGTTTAGCTGGCTTATTCATGGCGTTGGCGGTCGACGTTTTATCTACATCTGAATTGGATTCATTATTTGTGCGGCTTTTGAGGGGGCTTCCTCACGCGGGTGCGTGCGGCAGTTTTATTGCGGTTTCTCGTTCCTTCTTCAGAGGGCTCGGACAGTGTCAGGATCAATTGATTGATGTTGTTAGATTTGTTACACGTAGGACTTGAATCGAACGACGATCCTGCAGCCATTATCGGCGAACCTCTGAAGCGCAAAACCGATGGGGCGCGGCTTAAGATTAAGCCGATGCCAGGAAAAAGGCATAATCGAACTCTGGCACGCTGACTGTTCATCTCATTTTGTCACAATCTTCCAGTTATTATTTGGCTCGGTCGGAATTATCTTGTGCCGTTCAACCCAATCATGATCAACTCACGAATCTCTTCACTTGACCGGTAGACCACCGGCGCGCCTTTGTACATCGTGTAGCCGCCGCCACCATTCACGCGATAGTTGTTGGTGGCCAGGCGAAGCTTTTGCGTCGGCCGAGCGGTTTGCCCTTGAATTCCAGATTCTCGATTCGCTGGCCGAAAGGTTCGCGAATTCAGCACGTAGGTCACGCCTTCGGCAATATCGAAGTTGTACGCAGGAATTTTTTCGTCGATCAGTTCCGCCGGAGATTTCCCGGTTCGTAGGCGCGAAAGTACTTCGCCGAGTGTTCCAACGCATCTTTGAGCTGTGGCCGGTGACTTCCAAAACCACCAGCGTGTTTTCGTAAACATAAAGCCCGGCGATTTCTCGCACCGTCACTGGTCCTTTCGCGATCCGCGCGTCCGGATTGAAAACTGCCGCCATCGAAACGTCAGCCTTGCCCACTTCAAGTTGGACCCGCTGAATCAAATCCAGGATCGCGGTATCGCGAAAGCGGCGCCTCGGCGCAGTCAATTCCGCCGCGGATTCACCGATCGCCCGCGAAAGCCACGCCTGAGTTTCACGGTCGTAAGGCTCGCCGAGCTTCAGTATTTCCGGATCGGCGACGACCGATCGTCGACCGGAATCGTGCGCGCCGCCCGCGCCACAAACTCGCCAGCGCGTCGCGACTTTTCCAGATACAAATCGGCGCGCGCCAGATGTCGGCCCCAATGATTGGCCTGCAACAGTTGCACGCCATTGATGATGACCGACGGCACGTCGCGATGCGTGTGGCCCATGAAAATGAGATCGACACCGGGCACCTGCTTCGCGATCGCAATCGCCTGATTTTCGTTCGCACCTGGCCGGGATTGATTTCGCCCGTGCGCAGATCCTCCTCCAGGCCCATGTGCATCGCGATGACGACGACGTCGGCGCGCTCTTTTAGCGCAGTATCGGCACCCACTTCTTCGCCTCGACTCAACGGTCGCGAAACTCCAGCCCGCGTAGTTTTGCATATTTTCCCAGGTCGGAACTCCCGGTGTCGTCAATCCCAAAATGCCGACCCGCGCTCCGCCAATTTCTTTCACAACGTACGGCTGGTAGTGAGTCTCGTTTGTTCCTTTGTTGTAGGTATTTGCGGAGAGCCAGGGAAATTGGCTTCGCTGCGGGCCTTCTCGAGCACCTTCAACCCAAAGTTGTATTCATGATTACCAACCGCCATCGAGTCGTAGTTAAGCGCGCTCATCGCCAACATCATCGGGTCGGGCGGCTGGTTGTTTTTCTTGTTGTGGTAGTACTGCGAGCGGCGTTCCCTGAATCGTGTCGCCGGAATCGACCAGGACCACGTTCGGATTTTCTTTGCGAACATGCTTGATCAGCGTGGCAATTTTCGCAAGCCCGCGGTTGTCGGGTTTGTCAGTGTAGTAGTCGATGGGAAAGAGGTTGCCGTGCAGGTCGGTGGTTCCCAGAACAACGATGTGCAGACGTCGCGGTGCGCTGCGCCGGCAAAGGGAAACTCGCCGCAATCGATGCCAGGACAAATATGAACGGCGAAACAATTGCTTTTCTATTTGGTTTCATGAGGTACCCTCGCAGCCCCGGTTAAGTTTTCGATCTCATCTCGATAGAGGTTCTACTGTGAATTACTCCACAGGAGCGAGATGTTTATCGCAAGCAAGCAAAAAGATCTCTTCGCTCCGCCAGGAGCGAAAATAATCTCAGCAGTGAATCGACATCAGATGTAGCGTTCCTAGCAAAGCCCCACCTTCTTAGAGTGCATCCGGCTATAAACATCTCGCACTTCTGACTAACTCAACGCGATTTTTGCACTTCAGACTTTCGACTATTTCGGTTGATTCACAAAAACTTCCGCCGCTGTCATCCCGCGAATCGAGACCTCGTGAACCTTCCGAAAATTAGCGCGCATAACGCGAGTTTGTCCCGATTCTCAAAATAGGTTCGACCTCGCTGAACGATGAAATAAGCCGGTCCGGAAATATTCGCCACCTCGAAATCCGGCGCCGAAATTGCTCTCGAAATCAGATCCGGGCCGCTGAAACTGTTCCAGATAATAACGTGTCGCGGCCGGCGTTTCATGCGCGATGATGGCGCCGGCGGCGCAGTGTCGCAAACAAACTTGATTGCTTCCCGCAGACCGTCGTCGTAAAACTCGTCGTGCGGAAAAAAATAGCCGATCTTGTTCGCGCCAAGCGCATTAGTGTAAAGCGCATAGTGTGGTCCGGCCGAATACGCGAGCCACGCCGGCACTCCAAGAAAAATACCGCCACTACCGCCGCGAGCATCGCGCGCGTTTTCGTATGCTTTCAATCGCCGGCTAAAAATCTAAAGAGCTCGACCACACCAATCGCCGCCAGCATGTAAACAAAGGGCATCAGCGAAAGCGTGTAACGCAACCACTTCGCTCCAAACAGTGAATACGGAACAATCCAGAACAGAAACATGAAAAGCGCGAACGCGTAGCCCGGATGGCCGGCGCTTGACGGAAACGACCAATCCGATAAGAAATGAAGCAAGACCAGCACGGAATCTTGATGGCCAGAAACACCAGAATAGAAATAGATCGGCGTACCCCAGAACGGCGAACCCGAAACATTGTTCTTGTAGAGATGATCGGCGAAGAGATAGCCGGAATGGACCAGTAGTTTTTCGCCCATGTAGGCATTCAGATAACTCCACACCTGCGGCAACAACACCGGCGGGTTGGCAATATGAAAGTGACGATCATCACGATATAGAACAGCGCGGTGTTTACCGGCGGTTCGCCCGGCTCGCGTTTTCGCACGCGAAAGTAGTGATGATAAAGCGAGTTGAGACCGAAGTAGTGAGGAAAATATTTCGAGGCGACATCAGTCCGAAGCTGACGCCGCTCAGCAGGTAGTTTCGTTTTCTAACCGGGACGTTTCTCGTGTCAGTCTGTTTCGCGCGCAGATAAAAGTAAAACGCAAACAGCATGAAGAAGACGAGCAGCGTGTCTTCCTTGCCGATGCGATTGAAGGTGATGGCATTGACGCCGACGGCCCAGAGGCGGCCGCAGTCAGGCCGGTCCAACGATCGAAGAAAGCGGCCGTCAACAGAAACAGCGGAATGACTGTTAACGCGCCAAAGAGGCGTTGGGAAAACGAAGCAGGGCTTCGTCAGCTGAAAGCTTGCCGCCCGGCCGTCAACGCATGGCCAACTTTCACCGAACCGTACATCAGGGCTTTCATCAGCATCGGGTGCTCGGCGTTGGCGGTGATGTCGCCCTGTTCGTACGCTCGCACCGCATCGACTTTGTTCACTTCATCTTCAGCAAAACCGATAGCGCCGAGGTGGTTAACGCGAAACGCGAAACCAACCAGGATGAGCGACCGCAAGCACGAGGATGACGTGTTCGGTCAGGACGAATTTCGCTGGCTTAGTCGGAGCTCAGATTTCGGAGTGGAAGAATCGCTGGCAGTTCAGCGTCGCTTTTGCTGGAAGGCTTGGTTTCGGCAGTTGCCACCGGAATGAACGTTCCCCTTATTGTGCATCGCTCCGCCAAGCTACTGTCACCGAGATCATTCCGCGCCTGTTGGTAGCTTTCGCGAAAAATGTCTTATCGTGTTGACGCATGGACAATCTCGTTGTCTCCAACATTCGCCAGCGACCCATTCGCACGCTCGTCAGCGTTGCCGGTGTGGCGCTGGGAGTTTGCCTCGTCATGCTTTTCACCGGGCTCGCGCGCGGCATGTCCAACGATCTGCAGCGCCGCGCTTCAAATGTGCGCGCGGAAATTATTTTCACGCGACCCGGCGCAATGATGTTGACGACGTCTACCGCCAACCTTAGCACCAAGTACGTCGAAATGCTGAAACAAATCGAGGGCGTTGCTGAAGCGTTGCCGGTGATCCGTTATGTGTTTCAGGGCGGCCGCGGATTTGGTTTTGAACAAATTGAAGGCGTCGAGTGGGAACCGTTTGCGCGCGTGAATGAAATTCAGATTGAATCGGGACGACCGCCGCAGGCGTAGGGAGAGATCGTCATTGACGAAACAAAAGCGCGCAACAACAAACTCAAGATCGGCGACTCGATCAAGCTCTTTGGCGACAAGCCTTACCACATCACGGGCATCTACTCGCCTGAGTCGGGCGCGCGCGTGAAGATGACGCTCGCCGCGATGCAGGAAGCGTTGGAGTCGCCCGGCAAGGCGACGTACATCCTCGTCAAAGTTAAAATCCGGGTGAGCAAGTCGAAGTAGCAAAACGGATCGACGCGGCGCTGCCGGGAAACAAGATTCAGTTCACGCGCGATCTGTTTACGAGTCTGGAAAAAACTATTCCTTACCTGGGCGTGTTTCTGCGAATACTGGTGGGACTGGCGGCGATCGTCAGCGCGTTGGTGGTGATGCTGGCGATGTATACGACGATCACTGAGCGCACGCGCGAGATTGGAATTTTGAAAGCGCTGGGCGCGTCGCGACGTTACATCGTTTTGATCATTGAATCAGAAGCGCTTGTTGATTAGCGCGGTGGGTTTGCTGGTTGGCTTTGTCTTTTCGTTTCTCATCGGCTACGTGATTCACCAGATTCTACGGGCTCTATTTTGAGTACAGTTGGAGCTGGGGCCTCACCGCCGCGGCGATCGGAATTCTCGGCGGAGCGTTAGGCGCGCTGTATCCTGCGTTGCGCGCTTCAAACCTCGACGCGGTCAGCGCGCTGGCTTACGAATAGCTAGTCAATTCTTTCTTTGCAAAGTCTGTGTATAAGACAATGATCGTGGGAATGGCACCGGGTTCGTTTGCAATCCCCAATACCATCACCACAGAGTCACTTAGCCTGCCAGACTAGTTAGAATCCGCGCGAGTTTGTTTCCTTACCCGTTGCTCTGATAACTCCGCCAGCGGCCAGAAAATTTTGGACTTCTCGAATGCTTCGGTCATTCGTATCGCGACAGGTCACCGAGATAACCGCCAGACTTCTGATACTGTTGCCGTTCCGATAGGAAACCAACCAATAGATCGTCATGAAAGTTACGCCCGTAATAAAGCCACTACCGATCGCGCTCATTGAAGAAATGCTGATCAATATCGAGACTGGAGACAGGTAGGAACTCGGGCGGGCATCCTCCCGCTTTTTCAGTGTCTCTGTGGTTGAATGATCGAGGTTTCACAGAGCAATCATGCGGCCACTCCACCACAGAGTCACCAGACGTTCATGGAGGTTACACACCGACTGAATGATATGGCCTTTCAAGCGCTGAGCACAGCGGGTGCAGAGACCCTGCAGATTGCCGCGCGAGGCGATATACCTCTTGATTTGCTTTTCCACTCGGTTGGTGTTGAAAGCGAATAACGACATTGCGCACCCGTCAGAGAACGTGTAAAGCCAGGAAGTCTTAAGACGCGTGAAAGTCTTTCACGATCCGTAATGCGCTTTCACAGGAGACAGGGTGGAATATGCCGCGAAGTTGAAGACTGCGTGAAGAGAATTTTCTGCTTTGGGAGTCGGAGCGAACATCTGTCGATGTTGAATCGATTACTTATTACTGTTGTTTCTTCTGAAACTCGCCGATTTGCAACCCACAGAGTGCAAAAAAGTAGACCGGAGGTCTACGCAAAGCGCAGACCTCCAGATAGAGGTGGATAGACCACCGCGCCTTGGAGCCTGTCAGAGATGTGCTCTCGCGGCCCGTCGGCAAGCCTATTGTTTGTTCGAGGAGCTACCGACTGTCTGCAGACACGGGCGACAGGCTAAGCAGAGATTAGCGCTGAGGTCACTGCGCTACACTCCCCAACGTAGTTTCACCTTCGAGCTTATCCAGTTTCTTCAGAGACAATCCGCGTCGCACCATCAGCGCCACGCCAATCGCAGTCCAAAACATGTCTCGCGCCTTGCGCACAATTGCCAGCGCCACTCCAATCGCCTGCGTAAACCCGAGGGCTTCGCGAGCATGCCGGTGCCCGCTTCATCCACGCCGAGTCGAAACGGAATAAACTTGAAGACAATATTAATCATGCGATTGACTGACTCCAGAATAAACGCGGTAAGCAACGTCGGAGCTACCACATCACTGATGAACCAAAGCGTCGTGTAGATTTCCAGCACTCCGGCCAGGGGAAAACAAACTCCAGAGGCATTATGCTCAGGAGCCGGTTGCTGTTTCTTTCGTAGAAACCGTAGATGCGATCTTCTAACGCGCGTGCCCGCGGTACGGTTTTCTCCATCCAGTTGCGGTTGAGGATTCGCCGGTGCAGCAACGACATTGGCCCACTCAGAAATTTCCATTTACGGCGAATAACAAAGTAACCCAACGGCACGACCAGAACCGTCACGACCAGAGTTGCAAAACTCGCATAACGAAGTGCCGGCTTGAGCGGAAAAGTCAGCACCAGGGTGAGCGTTCCGGAGAAAATGAATATCGTCACCGCAAGGCTGTAGAAAATATTTTCGAGCGCGAGCGCGGAGAGACTTGCCAGCAGCGGTACGCGATGGGTCACAAACGCCGCTTTCGATGGTTCTGAAACCGCCGCGCTTGCGAGCGGCACAATATTGCCGAGCGCGTCTCCCATCACTCTGCGCCGCAAAAGCGTCGCGAAAACGCAAACTGTAAGGCGCTTCAAAACAACGCATCCAGGCGAGCGACCGTGCGAGTTGTCGTGATGGTGGAGATGGCGAGTATCAGCAGGAAGCCAAAGCCCAGACGCTTGATGCCGGCGATGATTTCGGTGACGCCGGCTTTCCTTACGAAGTAGGCAAACAGCAGCAACCCAAGGAGCGCAAACAGTATCCCGAAAGGCGCGAGTTTCCGGTTTCGGCCCCTTTGCGTTGGCACGGTGCAGTCGTTTGTCAGTCTCGGGTTTGAGTTCGTTTTCCAACTAAACCGAATTCCTCGATCGATGTTGGCAAGTTTGCAGGTACGGTATCACCACCGGGCAGTAGCGAGATGCAGCATGACGGGGCAGTCAGCCCGACCGTCATGCGGAGGGCGTGCCTCCGGCTAATGACTTGCTCGTATTCGAGTCTGACGTTGGCTGCCTTACGCCCTTCCTGACGGTCGGGCTACTGCCCGACGTTGTACTTACGGCTTTTGCCTTTTTACTTTTGCGTTGATTATGATGCAGCGGTTCAATTCAAAACAGTTCAAGCAATTAGTGAGAGCCGCAGCTTCGGCCCGTGGTGATTAAGATGAGTCAATCTCAAACAGCAATTGAAGAGCCTGGCCGTCGTCCCTTAACAACCCTTTCCGAAGACGAGCAAATGTTTCGTTCGAGCGTGCGCGAATTTGCCGAAGGCGAACTGCGCCCGCGCGTCGAGGAGATGGATGAAAAAGGCAAACTCGATCCGGCGCTCATCAAGCAATGTTTCGATCTCGGCCTGATGGGCATTGAAACGCCGGAAGAGTTTGGCGGCGCCGGCTCGTCATTCTTCACCGCGATTCTGGCGGTTGAAGAACTGTCGCGCGTCGATGCCTCGGTCGGCGTTTTTGTTGACGTGCAAAACACGCTCGTCAACAACGCTTTCATGCGCTGGGGAAACGCGGAGCAGAAATCGAAATACCTGCCGCGAGTTGGCGACGAGCAAAGTTGGCGCTTACGCGCTTGAGCGAAGCAGGTTCGGGTTCCGACGCGTTTGCGATGCAAACTCGCGCCGTCGATAAAGGCGATCATTATCTGCTCAACGGCCAAAAGCTCTGGATCACAAACGGCAACGAAGCCGAGATTTTTGTTTTGTTCGCCAACGCGAATCCGGAAGCCGGCTATCGCGGCATCACCGCTTTCATAGTTGAAAAAGGTTTCGAAGGTTTTTCAGTCGGCAAGAAGGAAAACAAGCTCGGCATTCGCGCGTCGTCGACGACCGAATTGATTTTGGCCGACTGCAAAGTTCCGAAAGAAAACGTGCTCGGCGAAGCGGGCAAGGGTTACAAGGTTTCGATTGAAACTCTGAACGAAGGACGCATCGGCATCGGCGCGCAGATGATCGGCATCGCGCGCGGCGCGCTCGACGCCGCGATTGCCTACACCGGTGAACGCGAGCAGTTTGGCAAATCGATCAATCAGTTTCAGGGCGTGCAGTTTCAACTCGCGGAAATGGCCACGCAGCTCGAAGCGGCGCGTTTGATGGTTTACAACGCGGCGCGCATGAAAGACGCGGGCATGAACTTCGTGAAAGAAGCGGCGATGGCCAAGCTTTATTCTTCGCGCGCCGCCGAGCGGATCAGTTCACTCGCGATCGAACTTTACGGCGGCTACGGTTACGTGAAGGATTATCCGGTGGAGAAATTCTGGCGCGACTCGAAGATTGGCGCGATCTACGAAGGCACGTCAAACATGCAGTTGCAGACGATTGCGAAGCTGCTTGATTGGGAAATAGTAAATCAGTGAATCAGTAAATAGTCGGCACGATTTGCTTCTTACTGCTATTCACTGATTTACTGTTTACTGATTCACTCGCTATGGCCACATCACGAATCGACATCTTCAAACAAATGCTGGTGAACGATCCGATCAACAGCAGCATTCTGTTTGGCCTGGCGAAGGAGTATGAGAAGACTGGCCAAACCGAGGAGATGATTGAAACGCTCGAGCGTTACCTGGCAATCTCTGACGATGAAGGCAACGCTTTCGGCATGCTGGCGCGCGCTTATGAACAGACGGGCAACGCGAAAAGGCCAGAGAAACTTATCAACGCGGAATTGACGCCGCGACGAAGCATGGCCATCCTTCAATGGCAGAAGAATATCGATCGGCGCTGGAAGAGCTTTGAAGTAGGACAGGCATTCCAGTGCCTGTAGGCACGAAATGTTTATAGCGCAACGAACGCTTATCACTAAATCTGCTCTGGAAATTGATGAGGCAAGAATACATCCTGAGCCAGAATCTTAATTTCATACTGAAGCTATAAACATTGCGCCGCTCTGCGGCTCAGTTCGAGTCAGTCAATCATGAGTGATACCAAAGTTCTAAAACTGGTACCCAAGACAAGGCAAACGCTGACGCCAGAGCCGCTCCAAAGCGCGCAGCTCCAGCGCCTGCAGCCAACCTGCTCCGACTGCCTGCACCGACAGTCAGTCCGGCACCGTCGCCGCCGCGCCGTTGCAGCCAGCGATAACCCGCAGTCAAACCGTGCGCGCTCCTGAACAACGCGGTCGCACGCGCAAAGAAGCGAACGTCGCGAGCGGCCACAGCTCTCGCGCGAGCAGATGCTCGAGCATGTATCGCACGATGTATCTTTCGCGGCGGCTCGACGACAAAGAGATCCAACTCAAGAACCAGAACAAGATCTTCTTCCAGATCAGCGGCGCCGGACATGAAGCCGTTCTCGTTGCCGCCGGCATGGTTTTGAAGCCTGGTTACGATTGGTTTTATCCCTACTATCGCGATCGCGCGCTTTGTCTGCAGCTCGGCATGACGCCGCTCGAGCAATTGCTTTCCGCGGTTGGCGCGGCAGCCGATCCAAACTCGCACGGCCGTCAGATGCCTTCGCATTGGGGCCACAAGAAACTCAACATCGTTTCGCAGTCGTCGCCCACCGGCACGCAACTGCTGCAAGCCGTCGGCTGCGCCGAAGCGGGCTATCGCTTCAAGCTGATCAAGGAACTGCGAAAGCGCGCTTCAAACTTTCAGAAGGATGAAGTGGTTTATGTTTCGCTCGGCGACGGCACCAGCAGCGAAGGCGAATTTTGGGAAGCGCTCAACACCGCCTGCAACCTGAAGCTGCCGGTGCTGTTTCTGCTGGAAGATAACGGTTATGCGATCAGCGTACCGGTCGAAGTGCAAACTGCCGGCGGCGATGTTTCGCGGCTGGTCAAAGGCTTTCCGAATCTTTACCTGCAACGCTGCGACGGCACCGACGTGCTCGAGTCGCTTGGCGCGATGGACCGCGCGGTCCGACTATTGCCGCGAAGGCAAGGGTCCGGCTTTCGTGCACGCGAAAGTTATTCGTCCTTATTCGCATTCGCTGTCTGACGATGAAAAACTTTATCGTCCCGATGAAGAACGAACGGCGGACGCCGAACGCGATCCGGTCAAACGCTTCGGCGCGGTGCTGATTGAAGAAGGCGTAATCGATCAGGATGGACTGCAGAAAATAAAAGACGAGATCGACGCGCAGGTCACTGAGGCCGCCGACCAGGCGCTCGCGAGTCCGCAACCGGCTCCCGAAACGATCACGGATCACGTCTATTCACCTGACGTCGATCCGACTTCAAAAGAGTTTGACACGGAAGACGGCGCGGAGCTCTCCGGCAACGCCGGCACGATGGTCGACTTGATCAATCGTTGCCTGCACACCGAGATGGCGCGCGATCCGCGCATCGTCGTGTTTGGCGAAGACGTCGCCGATTGTTCGCGCGAAGAGTTTCTCGACAAGGTGAAAGGCAAAGGCGGCGTTTTCAAAGTCACTGCGAACCTGCAACGAAAGTTTGGCAGCGCGCGAGTTTTCAATTCACCGCTCGCCGAAGCAAACATTGTCGGTCGCGCCATCGGCATGGCCACGCGCGGTTTGAAACCGGTGGTCGAGATTCAGTTTTTCGATTACATCTGGCCGGCGATGCACCAGATTCGCAACGAGCTGGCGTTGATGCGCTGGCGCTCGGGCGGCGACTGGAAAGCGCCGGTGGTGATGCGCGTGCCGGTCGGCGGTTATCTGAAAGGCGGCGCCGTCTATCACTCGCAGTCAGGCGTTTCCACGTTCACGCAGATTCCCGGCCTGCGCGTTGTCTATCCTTCAAACGCGCTCGATGCGAATGGCTTGTTGCGAACTGCGATTCGTTGCGACGACCCGGTGCTGTTTCTCGAGCACAAGCATCTCTATCGCCAGGCTTACAACAAGTCGCAGTATCCGCCGGACGATTTCATGATTCCGTTTGGCAAAGCGAAGACTGTGCGTGAAGGAACCGATCTTTCGATCATTACTTACGGCGCGCTGGTGCAACGCTCGCTGGTGGCCGCGAAACAAGCCGAGCAACAAGGCATCAGCGTCGAGGTGATCGATCTGCGCAGTCTGCAGCCTTACGACTGGGACGCGATCACGGCAACTGTGAAGAAGACGAACAAAGTGATCGTCGCTCACGAAGACTCATTGTCGTTTGGTTACGGCGCTGAGATCGCGGCGCGCATTTCCGATGAACTCTTCGAATACCTCGACGCGCCCGTGCGCCGCGTTGCCGCGACCGACACGTTTGTCGCCTACGCTCCGCAACTCGAAGACGCGATCCTGCCGCAGGTGGCTGATGTGGCGAAGGCGATTGCTGAACTTCAGAAGTATTGAGTCCCTCAACTTCGAGAAAGTAATGAATGGCGTTTGAGCTATAATGAAGCCCATGAAATTGACTCGCATAACTTTCGATCCGAAGGTAATGGGGGGCAAGCCCTGTATCCGGGGTCTTCGTGTGACGGTGGGTACGATAGTTGGACTAATCGCTGCCGGACATTCGCAAGACGAAATTCTTAGACTCTATCCTTACCTCGAGGAAGAGGACCTGCCTGAGGCTTTGGCTTACGCCGCCTGGCGTGCTGAGGAAGTCGAGCTACCCCTTGTGACGGGATGAAGATTCTTATCGATATGAATCTCTCACCCGAGTGGGTTAACGTCTTTACCCAACATGGAATTGATGCCGTTCACTGGTCCACAGTAGGAAACCCTAGCGCTGAAGACTTAGTCTTAGTAGATTGGGCGCGAGCCAATGGCTACACGTTATTTACACATGATTTGGATTTTGGATCGATGCTCGCGCTGACCCAAGCTGACAGTCCCAGTGTAATTCAGGTTCGCACACAGGACGTGACACCCGTTCATCTTGAGAAAACGGTTATTGAGGTTATTCGAGAGCACGAGTCTGTCCTTAATGACAAGGCGTTAATCGTTTTAGATGAAGGACGCTCAAGGGTTCGAATTTTACCTCTCAGACGAAGCTCTTGAATCCCGGCACCTGGAAAGCACTCCAGCTTTACGATGGAGGGCGTGAAACCCCATTTGAACTCTAGTTCGTTGTTGCACTAATCGCCCCATGCCCCCGAAAACATGTGGTACACGCGTGTATTGTTGTGTGTCGCGTCCTTACTCTCCTGTAACATAATCGCAAGCAAAACCTCCTAAAAACGCCTTGCCGCGCCAAATTTCGCGCAAATGTCCCGGCATAATGCTTGCGACTACCTCACTGGATAAACCCGTCATTTCCCGGCAGTTCCCCCAAGCACACTGAATCGCGATTAGCAAAGGAGGGAGCACCACTCATGAGTAAACGCATTTCGATTCTGGCGGCGGCGTTGCTGATTATTTTCATCGGCAGCAATCGTCGCCGCGCAAACCACCACAGTCACACAAACTCCAACCACAGTAACCAAGACAGTTCAAAACCCAGACGGCACATTCACCGTCATTGAATACCCGCTGAAGAAGGAAACAGTCGTAACTTTGAATCCGGTGATGCTAACCGGCGCGAAAGGCACGGCCACAATCCTTCGCGACGACGACGGCACGAGAGTAGTTTTGAATCTGACGGACGTACCGGCCGACGTGTCGGCGATGAATGTCTACGCGATCGATGACACCGGAGCTGTTACGTCGCTGGGTCCGGTAGTGCTCGCGAATGGCACCGGAAAATTCACTGCCACAACGCCGCTCAGCAAGTTCATGTTGATAGCGACGCCGGACGAAAGCCTGACGGCCTATGATCCGAACGGCAAGATATTTTTCCGCAGCGCGGTGCCCACGGGCTTCACAGCAATTCCACGTGCGACGGTCGCAGTAGCCACTCGCCAGCTACCGCGCCGGCGACAGTAGCTACCAGACTCCGGCAACAGTTGCCGACTCCAGCCACAGTTACCACTCCGGCAACAGTAACCAAACCGTGCAACATGCCGACGGCACCTGGTCGATAATTGAGTATCCGGTCGACAAGGAAACGATCGTAATCTGACCCGGTCAGTCTTATCGCCGGCGCCAAAGGTGTAGCGACGATTCTGCGCGCCGACGACGGCACGCGGATCAAACTAAACTTAACCGGTCTGCCAAACGACTTAATGGTCTAACGCTTTATGCAGTGGATCCGGAAGGAGTGGTTACGGCGCTCGGTCCAATCACAGTTACAAATGGCGTCGGGCACGTTTAACTACCACCACGCCGTTAAATCGTTTCATGCTGGTGGCGTCGCCGGAGACGGCGTTGACAACTTATGATCCGAACACGAAGGTCTTCTTCCGCAGCGCGGTGCCGCGAAGGCTTCGCGGTGATTCCGCATACCACTTCGCCGGTCGGCGAAACGGTGGCAGCGACTTCGACGCCAGGCGCGACCAGCACTTACACGGTGCCGATGCTGAATATCCCGGCGTACAAGAAGGGTGACGACACGAAGATGAAAGTAGACTTCACCGGCGCCATGTCAGGTGCGCGTGCAAACGTTTTCATC
Organism: uncultured Chloroflexia bacterium; assembly: GCA_963731865.1. Lineage (GTDB taxonomy): Bacteria > Chloroflexota > Limnocylindria > Limnocylindrales > CSP1-4 > SPCO01. The sequence continues at coordinate 13,998 of CAVSXG010000002.1, forward strand.
GAGCCGGAAAAGAATGGCGAAACCAAAATCAAGATGCGCTTTCACGAACTGAAGGAAGCTCCCACGGGACAGGCTTACATCCTTTGGGCGGTGTCGCCTGACAACCAGTTTTTCAAGCTGGGACAGATCGTGAACACGGCGGGGAAAAACGAGGCTGAAATTAACGCCAAGACAACCTTGGCCGATTTCGGCTTGCTGGTAACGATGGAAGACCTCGCAGCCGTGAAGACCGTAGTCATACCTGCGGGTCCGCGACTTGGCGTAATTCAGCTCATCCCGTAATCAGTGTTACCATAACTGACAAAGCCAAAGGCCGCCGTTTTGGCGGCCTTATTCATTGGACCAGACCCAAATTCGTGTCTGGCCATTTCTGTAGGGGCTGGGCTTGTCCACTGCCCGGACATGTCGCCCAAGGACAAGCCTGGCCTGACAAAACCCCGCTCCTACGAATCAAAAATTTCCTATGCCGGCCGGGTTTACCTGGGTTAATATGCGCCTCAGAGCGGGCTGGTCAATCCGGTTCGCTCTCCGAGGTCGATACCCGACGTCGCCTCCCCATGCCCACAGAATTAACGCTCGAAGCGCGCTGCTTCGGTCCGCATCAACCAAGAGTTAGTCGCGGTTACAACTGAATATGTACAAACGCATCTTCCCCCAGTTGCTGCTTATTCCCGTCCTGTTTCCTTCTTTGCCAGCTCCAGCCTTTTCCCAGGAGACACTTCCCGAACTCGTCAGGCGCGTTAAGCCCACCGTAGTTGCGATCGCAACTTACGATGCGCAAGGCGAAGCACTGATGACCGGCAGCGGTTTCTTTCGTGCGTCCAGGTCAGGTGGTGACAAATCTGCACGTCATTCGCGGCGCCCAACGCAGCGAGATCAAGACTCTCGACGGCAAAGGCAAAGTCTTTCCCGGTAGCCGGAGTGCTCGCCGTCGATGAAGAAGGCGACCTCGCGCTGCTCAGCGTGGACATGCCGCCGGATCGTGCGCGCACCAGTGAGTTGTCGCGCGTGCTGCCTGATGAAGGCGAGCAGATCGTCGTGATCGGCAATCCACTCAAACTGGAAGGCTCGGTTTCTGACGGCATCGTTTCCGCGGTGCGCGAAGTTCCCAACGTCGGCAAGATCATTCAGATCACTGCGCCGATCTCTCACGGCAACAGCGGCAGTCCGGTCTTCAACATGAAGGGCCAGGTGGTCGGCGTCGTCACCGTCAAAGTAACGAATGGACAAAACATCAATCTGGCGATTGGCGCTGCGCGCGTTGAGTTGTTGACGCCCGGTCGCTTGCGTCCAATCGCCACGCCTGCCGGCAAAAGAGAAGAGTTGGAGACGTCGCTGAGTCGTCATACCGAACCGGATTGAATTCACTTTGGCTGGGCAACTACGACAACGCGATTGGTTATTTTGAAACTGCGGCGAACCGAAATCCCGAAGCGCGCGGATGCTTGGGTGCAGGTTGGCTACTGCAAAGTTAAGCAAGGCAAGAGTGACGAGGCGATTCGTGCTTACCAGCAGGCGCTCGAGCTAAAGCCTGACTCGGAAGAGATACACAACAAGCTCGGCGACGCTTATTACTACGCCGGGAAGAATGACCGACGCCATCGCTTCCTACAATCGCGCGGTGGCCTTCGGCCAGACAACGCGGAAGCGCACTACAATCTGGCCGTCGCGCATTTCGAAATCGGCAATGAGGAGCGGGCGTTGAGAAGAAGCAGACATCCTCCGCAAACTCGATCAGAAGCTCTACGAGAAGTTGATCAGCGAAACGCGGATCAGGAGGCAGGAGCAGTAGCAGGAGCAGGAAGCAGGAGCCAGACGGCAGTCAACGGCGGATCAAGCGACTCGATTAGGTTTTCAACCCGAAGGGTTAGAGAGGTAGCCGGTGGTCGAAGCGAAGCGAAGACCACCGGTAAGCTAATCAAAAAACAGCACCCTGAAAGGGTGCCAGAAGCTCTTAATCTAGCACCCTTTCAGGGTGCTTTTTCTTTTCCACTGTTTCCGGTGGTCTTCGCTTCGCTTCGACCACCGGCTACTATCTTGCAGCCTTCCAGGCTGCTCATCTCCTGCCTCCTGCTCCTGCCTCCTGCCTACTGCTTCCCTTCCGCGCTGCCGCTGCCGTCGTTCCCGGTAAACACCTTTCGTGTCGACGCTCTTCGGATCGCCCAAGCACCACAAAGCGAATGTTGCGCATGTATTTCTGCGCCACGCGCTGCACGTCAGCCGTCGTGACCGCGCTTATTCGTTCCATGAAGATCGTCGCGTTGCGCCAGCCGCCGCCAAGCAATTCCGCCTGGGCCAATTCGCCCGCCTGTGCCGCGTTGGTTTCCTGACCCAGGTAATAACGAGTCAGGTAATGTTGAATCGTTCCCTTTAGATCGTCCGCCGAGATCTGTTCGCGCTGCAGACGCGCGATCTCGTCCAGCATTATTCGCACACTCTGATTCGCGTCAGTCGAGCTGACGGAAATGCCGCCCAGATTCGAGCCCTGACTCCAAAGAAATGCTTCAGGCGCATACGAAAGATTGCGCCTGACGCGAATTTCGACGAACAAGCGATTCTGCAAAATCGAAGTCGCCACGCGCATGGGGTAGATGTCGGCCGCCGCCAGACCCGGCGCAGTGAAAACTCCCTGCACATAATTGGTCTGGCAGATCGCGCTGCGTCACTTCCACGGTCGAAGCAGGAAACGTGAACTCCGGAAGCGGGCCGGGACGATAATCGCCGCGCGGCAGTTTGCCGAACGACGCCGCGATGCGCTGACGCAGCAGTTGCGGGTCGAGGTCGCCGACAACCACCAGCAGCAGCCGCGAAGTCTCCATCATCTGTTTGTGATAGCGCCGCAGGTCTTCGGCGGTCAGACGTGAAACGACTTCCGCCGTGCCGCGCGGATCATTCATGTAAGGATGGCCGGCATAAGCGAGTCGCGCCTGCAAAACCTGCACGTAAGAATCGGGCGTGTCGGCGTCGTCGCGCAGCGAAAGCACCAGCCGGTTTCGCACGCGCTCAACATCTTCCTGCGTGAACGACGGGCGCAGCGCGGCGTCAGTAAAAATTTCCCACGAGCGATCAAAGTTGGCGCGCGTCGAAGCGAGCGTCAGCGCCGAATAATCGTAATTGATGCCGGAAGAGATCGAGGTGCCCAGGCGCGACAATTCCTTGCGCAGTCGTTCGCGCGGAAAGTTGACCGTCGCTTCCGAAGAAACGTCGAGCATCAAGTCTTCGATGCCCGCGTTGGCCGGCGTGATGTTGCGCGCGCCACCTTTTATGAAGAGTCCGGCCACCACCGTCTGATTGCCTTCGCGACGTTTCACCAAAACCTTTAGCCCGTTAACATCAAACTCGGTAACCAACGCCGCTGCGTCGGAAACTATCAAAGGCTTCGCGACGGGCACGGGTTGCGGCGCAATTGCCGGTGGTCGCGTTCTCCTGCGCCGCAATTGGCGCTGCGATCGAAACCAGAAACACGCAGAGCACTAAGGCCCGACTGGATAAATAATGACGATTAAGACTTGCTGACACCCTTTTTTCTCCGTTCAATTCCAAATCGACTTTGTGGTCGTTCAACCTTTGACTTTCAACTCTTAGCGGCCCGCCGCTGCCGCCGCACTCCGTTTTTCAACTCCAATCAGATCATCTTCAGTCAACTGCGAAATTTTCGCCGACGTCTTCCGACAACAACGCCAGGCCGACATGAGGTTTACCCTGAATGTAGGTATTTACATAGCGGCTGATGTCTCCGCGCGTGGTGCGTCGCAGGTTGCCGAGATAGCCGCGGAAGTAGTCAATTCCGGTCGACGCCCACCAAAAGCTGATGATGTGCGTGTAGTCAGAAAGCTTTTCGCGATCAAAAAGATCGTTGGCTTCGAGCAGAGCCTTCGCGGTTTCGAGTTGTTCGTCGGTGTAGTAGTCGGGATCGTTGAAGTGGGCCACTTCGTTGTAGATCGCCTTCACGGCCGCGCGCGCATTTTCCGGCGTCGTCTGCGCGATGATGTTTATTGGCCCAACGTTGCGTTGCGTGTAATAGCCAAGATTGACGCCGCTCACCAGACCGGTATCAACCAGCGCGCGTTGAAAACGGGAATTAGGCTGGCGCAGGATAAATGAAAACACATCGGCCGCGTAGGTTCCCGGATCGTCTTTGCCGATTGAAGGCCCGTGCCAGCCAATTCTGATGATCACGTTCTGTATCGGCTGCTTGATGATCACCGCCTCGCTTTTCGGCAGCGGCGGATGCTCGACCAGCGGAAACTCCACAAACGGATCTTTTTCGCGCCGCGGCCAGTCGCCCCAAAGCGCCTCCACCAATTGGAAAACTGCTGCCGGGCGTGACGTCGCCAGTAACCACGATCGCCGAATTGTTCGGCACGTAGTAACGGCCCTGGATCAGTCGCATCATTGCCGTCGTCGCGCCGCCCACTGTTTGCTCGATTGCCGCCCGGATTTTTCCGGCTGGGATATTTGTAAAAGAGACGGTTGTTCATCTCGAGTTGGAGAAAACCAAACGGGTTTGACTCGTGCCGATCGAGCTCGCCGATCACAACTTCCTTCTCTTGGGCAAACTGCCTTCGTCAAACAAGCGGATAGCGCGCCGCGTCGCGCATGAAGCGCAAGCGCCACCGGAAAATTCGGCGAGGTGGTCGTGAAGTAGTAGTTCACCAACTCTTCCTGCGTCTGGCCGTTGTAAACAATGCCGAGCTGGTCGATGGTGTTCAGATAAGCTTCGCCGGTCAGACTTGCGCGGTTGGCTTTGAAGAACATGTGCTCGAAAAGATGCGAGAGTCCGTTGAGCTCAGGCGGTTCGGTGAACGAACCGTTTCTCACCGCCAGCTCGCAGGTGACCAGCGGAATAGAGTGATCTTCGAGGACGATGATTTCCAGGCCATTCGCAAGTTGCTTGTTGACAAACTTCGTCTGGGGTTGCGGCGCCGGCGCGACCGCAGTTCCCTGCTTCGGCGCTGCTGCCGCGCGCGGCGGTTCCACCCGCCGCTGCCCAGCGAAAATTGCCGGATTAACCAGCAGCGAAATTATTAGTAAGACTAACGAAAGATTGCGTTTCACTTAATACTCCGTTAACTAGGCTTTAATTCTCCGGTCTTGTCAGAACCACCTGCGTCAGCAGGTGGCGTCCCTTCTGTATCAAATCAGGCTCTAGTCAGAACCTCCCGCGTGAGCGGTGGCGTTCCTTTTGGCGCGAGCCAATTCGATGTCAGAAGCTGGTTCCAAGATGTCAATCAATTGGATTTCATTTTTTCCGATCTACATCCGGAACGATCCTTTCGAGGTTAGCTTGCAGGAAAGTCCAATGTCCAATGTCCAACGTCCAATGTCCAAAAAAACCTGGGAGCGCGGGCATCCTGCCCGCATGAGCGCGCAAGCGCGAACCCTTGTCCGAGGATGGTGAGTGGCATGAGCGTTTTGATATACGCTCGGCTGTGAGCAGGGTTGGTTCAAATCGCAGGAGACGGTACTGAAGAAAGCTAAGTGAGATGTTTGAGCCCTCCCTAACGGTCGGGCTTCTGCTTGGGATTGCCGCGTTTGATCATTTGCTTCATAATCCCGCGCGTAGTTCCCAGCCAGTTCGTCGGAGGCACCCCATGCTCAAAATCAACTGGAGTCGATTCTTCATCGGCGGCTTGATCGCTTCGATCATCCTTTTCATCACTGATGGGCTCTTGCACGAGATGATCGTGGGCGCCGATTGGAAGGCGGTGTATGCGGCCCTCGGCGCGAACGAGCCGGTAGAAAACCCCGCGAGCATGATCTACTTCGCGATCTTCGAACTCGGCCGCGGCTTCATCGCGATGTTTTTGTACGTCATACTGCGGGGACCCTGTGGCCCCGGACCAAAAACCGCAGCGTGGGCCGGCCTTACCGCATGGATTGCTTTCTCGCTCACTGGCCCAGCGCAATTCATTCCGCTCAAGTTCTTTTCAAATTCGCTGTGGATCAAAGTTGGGGCGTTTCAATTAATCACGTCGATTGTCGCCGCCATCGTGGGAGCTGCACTTTACAAAGATGCCGGAACCACTGAGACCGCGTAAAGAATCTGAATGCGGACCGGTGAAGACTTTCGTGTACTCCTCTTCTTATCCTTCATAGCCATCGTCTACTTTCTGGCCTTCGCGATTCTGGTCAGACTAGTCCTGCTGAAGTTTAACTTCATCAAGCCTTCGACGAGTCGTGCGCAAATGTGGCTGCGCCGGATCATCCTCGCCATCGCCGGCATCGGCATTCTTTGTGTCGCTTACGGTTATTTTGTCGAGCCTTATTGGCTGAGCGTCACTCATGTCGAAATCAAGAGTTCCAAATTGCCGAAGGGCACGCGACCGATCCGCATCGTTCACATTTCTGACATGCACAGCGATGCGGCGCCAGTGCTTGAAGATCGCTTGCCCGGAGCGATTGCCGCAGAGAAGCCGGACATCATTGTCTTTACCGGCGACTCCATAAACAATGTCGACGGCTTTGAGCGCTTTCGAAACTGTCTGACCGAAATCACGAAGATCGCTCCGACGTTTGCAGTCAAAGGAAACTGGGACGCGTGGTATTGGACAAATCTGGAGTTGTTTGCCGGCACGGGCGCACAGGAGCTTAACGGTAACGCGACTCAGGTCATTGTTAATGGTCTACCAATTTGGATTGCCGGCGTGGGAGTCGAAAATGAGAGAAAGATGGAAGAGGCCATCGCTTCGATGCCGCCAGACGCGTTCAAGATTTTTCTTTATCACTATCCTGACCTGATCAAGGAAGCGACTGCGCAGAAAGTTGATCTTTACTGCGCCGGACACACGCATGGTGGCCAGGTTGCTTTGCCGTTGTATGGCGCGCTCATAACTTTTTCAAAGTTTGGGAAAAAGTATGAATCGGGTTTGTTTCACGAAGGCGAGACCTGGATGTACGTGAATCGCGGAGTGGGATTGGAAGGTGGTTCCGCTCCGCGCGTTCGATTTTGGGCGCGACCGGAAGTGACGGTGATTGAAGTGAGCCCGGAATAATGGTGAGAGTGTTTCCCTCTCCCTCTGGGAGAGGGTTAGGGTGAGGGTTGTGGGCGATCATCCTCTGCTCCTCGCTTTGCTAACGATCCTGCGCGGGATGGGACTTCATGTGCAAAGGAAGCCAAAGCGAATCTTTTGAGGGAGACTCACTCAAGCCCTTCCCCTTAATCCACTTCCCAGAGGGAAGGGGACATTAAAAACTAAGACCCTCAGCCCGCATAAGATTCATCCTGCTCAATTTTCGAAAGCACCCAATCAAACTCTCCCGAGGTTATTTTCCCGCCGCAGAATTCACAAACGCCCGAATTGTTTACCTTCAGCGGCGCGCCGCAATTAGGACAATTCAGGTCGGCTCGCGCGGCATTGGCTTGGCGTTGCGGCTGCGAATAAACGTCCAATACTCACTCCAATGTCTCAGATTGTAGTTTTCGAACCACTAACGACTCTTGCCGCTCTCGTCAACGGTGTAGTCGTAACCCTCGCGCCGATGCGCAGGGTGATCGAAATGTAAAAAGCGTCTTCCTTGATCTTCACCGGTTGCATCGCGGTGACGCGGCCTGGTCGAGCACGTTGCGCAGGTGCTGGCGCTTGTAAGCGTCGATCCAGTACTGATGCATCTGAAACAGGTTGTCAGTTTCATGCGGCCGCGCGCGTTCCCAGTTCGAGCGTTGACCAGGCGCTCTGCAGTTCATCAAAGATCAGTCGCGCGCGCGCCTGAAACTCGCCCCAGGAAAAGGTCGGATTGTTTTTCTCAAACTCAACCCGAACGTCTCTGAAGCCGGGCTGGACCACGCTGGGCAAGTCGGTGCCGACTTCCGGCACATCGGAAGTAAGCAATGGCCCTTTTGCTTCGCTGCTCAGCAAAGCGATGCCGCGCACGTACCATTGAAACTCGCCGCTCTCGATCCGCGTGCCACAGAAAGCGCAAGCGCCGACCGTGTCTTTCTGCAGCGGCGCGCCACACTTCGGACAATGAAGCGCCGTCGCCTGCGCCGGCGGCGGAGACAGCACATCGCGTTTGCGTTCCAGCTGCCAGCGCTCGCGAACGTAGTAAGTCATTTCCTCGGCCATTGGCGCTTGACCACTTCGGTGTAGTTGGTTTCAAACAACAAATCTGATTTTACGACCGGGGTTTCCAGCCGCGCACGTTCGCGATGCTCATGGCGCCGACGATAATTCCCTTCACTTCACTAAGCCGTCGGGATTGCGCTGCAGCAGCGACTTGCGCGCGCCTCGCTGAGATAGGGCGAAAACTGATCGAGTGCATTCTCGCCGTGACCGCGCGCGTCGTGCGCTTTTCCGTAAAGCGCGTAACAGAAATCAGTGAAAACTATTTCCGAGAAGTTCGGATCAAACTTTCGCAGTTGCGCAAACTCGCGATTCAAATCTGTCACGCGCCGGGCGGCCGCATCAAGTCCGAGCGGAGCCATCAGCTGAGGGATTCCGGTGACGTTCGGCGTCGCAGAAGAAAAACTCTCCGACGCTTTCTTGCCTCTTCTGGCAAAGGGTAAACCACAAAACCACCACGGCAATGTCGACCGGAATCCCAACGCCGGATACTCGATCGTCAGCCAAAGCAGAATCCTGACGAGGTCAATGATCGCGCCGCCGTCTCCGTCGCCACCGCCGCCGCCGCCACCGCCTCGCCTGCCGCCACCATAGGATTGGCCGCCGCCAACGCGCGCCAATAGCTTCAAATGGAAACAGCACCAGGCACGCAGCCAACGCGCAAGCAGCACCGACAGCAATTCCGAATGACGCGCGAACGCGCGGCGATCCAGTTCGCCAATGCGATGACAGAATGTTTGAAAAACGCTGTGAGATTCATTTCAATTCGAAACGCGGAGCGTCGGGAAGTTCATTTGGATTTTCGCCGGTTGCCGGCAAATGTTTGGCGAGCAAAGCTCCGAGATTTTCCAGCCATCGCTGCAGTGCTTGCGGTTCCGCGCTCGCGGCCCGCCTCGTGAAGTTCGAACAGAACTTGGTTCCATTCGAGCGCGTTCACGCCTTTCAAGACGCCGCGGTCAGCGATCAACTCGAGCCGTCGCTCGAGAATCGACAAATAAATGAGCACACCCATCTCGGCGTCGGTGTTGGCGATGCCCGCTTCATAAAACATCGCGGCCGCGTGCGTGCGCACCGCTTCGCTGCGAAATTTCTGCGTCGTCAGCAGACGCCGAAGCGAATTGCTGCGCGACGAAAGCAAAGCTCCCAGGACAAACAGCAGCGCGACGTCGATCGGCACCCAGTATTGCGTGAAAGTCGAAAGGCGAGAAAAGCAGAAAGACAGACCAGCAAAGGCGAGCAGCGCGCCAAACAAGATAATCAGCGTGACGATAAGAACCCGAGCGAGCGCGAACAATCAGGACCAACTCGGCATCAGTCGTGGTCTCGATCTGCTTTACGCAGTCGGTGAGGGCCAGCTTGCGCGGCTTCGTCGAATTTGGCTCGCTTCATGTTTATCGTGGCTGACCGGCGTTAGGAGGCAGTGTTGGTGACAACGTTGGGAATCCAGAATACTTGGCCGTCGACCTCGACTTTTTCAGTCCGTGCTTCGGCAAGTCTTTTTCTTTCAGACCAAGAAAAGTGAAGTGTGGCAGGTCGCTAAGCACCGTTTGAAACCAACCGTGCTTCGCCAGAATTTCGCGCACGCGCGGATTATCAAACTCGTTCACATCAAAAGCGAGCATGGCGATGTGTTGCGAAGTGCCGGGCGCGGCAATCGAATAAAGGATCGACTTCGAAAGATCTTTGCTGAAATAGATGCCGCTCTTCTCCAGTTCCAGTACTTCGGCAATTTGCTGTGCGCAACGGCAAACTCTTCAACCGCGCGACTTGGTCTTCGGTTAGTCTTCCCTGCGCTAGCCAGTAATCGAGCGCCGGTAGGAAACGCGTATTCCACAATTGCAAGCTGTCTTCATAACTGCGCCGCGCCGCTTCGGCGCCGTCGCGCGGCGTGATGTCGAGACCTTCTTTTTGCGCTTCCTCGCGGGCTTTCAGCAACTGCTTCATCGCTTCCGGCTGCAACTCAACATCGTCGTACCCAATATTTCGGTGATGTAACCGGCTCTCTCCTGAAACTGCAGCACTTGCTCTTCGCTGGTGAAGATGCAAACCGGCGGCGGCATCACTTTTTTGTGGGCGACAAACATCGCGCCATAGTCTTCGAGTACGCGCCGCGCCACGGCGTCGGACGGCGGGCAAATGCTGCTCAATGTTCGTCTTTCGTTTCTTCAGCGATTTGCGCAAGACTTCATAAAACTGAGCCGGCGGCTCGCCATTGTTCGCTTCGGAATCGTCTGGTCATTGCGTCGGAATCTTTTCTGCACGGCATTCGATATTGGTTGCTTTGCGGTCAGTGGCGCGCGCGCAGCGCCGAGCAGAATCAAAAGCACAAGAAGCGATCACAAAAACGCAGGGCCTCGCGCACTTCTAACCAAGCTTCACCACATCTCATTCGCCAAAGCTTTAATCTCGAGGATCTGGGCGACAGCAACTGATCCATAGTACGTCCAAGATTCGACTCGCGGTCATGACAGCGATGACTAGAGGTGCGCCGTTCGGCTGCACTGGTCAGACTACGGCCCGTTTCGGTTATACTCATCCGGTATACTTTTCGCTGACAAAATGAACTATAGACGAACTAATAAAGGAAATTGTCAGCACTTACCAGAAACATGGCTGGCAGTTGCGCCGCGTCTGTTGCGTCCCGAAACTCGTGACGACTTTGCAGCGGCGTTTGACGAGCGAACCGAGTTCAGTTCCGATAGAAGCAAGTCAGGTTGATGCGCTATGGTTTTCGCGACCGTCACACGCAGGAACGCGAAGCCTGGGAATTGAGACTGATTTCGGAAAACCCTTTTGCGCTGTTTGAAACATTTGAAACGGACGAAACTGAGGAACAGCGAGAAGAAATGCGACGGGAAATGGAAGCACGGATGCGAGAGTACTGTGAAAGTAAGAAGTGAGTGATGAGTCGCAAGAGTGCAAGAGTCAAGAAGTCAGAGTAATCCGCAGTAGCTGCTTTGACTCTGCACTTTTACGTCTTGACTCATTCACTCATTACTCTTCACCTTCTCTTACGCTCTTCCCCATCTTGACCGGAATCTCAAGCTGCTCGCCGTTGCGCATCACCACAACCTTAACCGTGGTGTAAGGCACGGCCCGTCTGACTCGCGAAAGAAATTCTTCCGGTGCGAATCGGAATGCCATCAAACTCGATCACGATGTCGCCTTGCTTAATCCCCGCCATATCTGCGGGACGATTCGGCAAAATCTCGCCCAGCCTGACGCCAAACATTTTCGTGCCCGGAATTGCACCCGCTCAGCCTCATCGTCTTCATAACCAAACTGTCCGCGACCCTCCGGACGATTGCGGCAAATACCTCATTCAGTCGCTCCATCTCTTCTCTGGAGATCGTCGTCAGTTTGGTGTTCTTCGTCTCGCCGTCGCGGAGGTAAACCACGTCCACCGTCTTACCGATGGGAGTACTGCGCCAGTAGTTCCGTCATCTCGTCGTCAGTCTGCACCGGCTGGCCATCAAAGGTAGTGATGATGTCGCCGCCAACCAGCCCGGCTTTATCGGCCGGCCAGCCCGGAGGTTCGACGTTATCAAAAGTGACGCCGCCTTCGGTGGTGTCAAAATGAGTCAACGCCCGCATATGAACGCGGCGGCGCGTTGATCGGCGACACGCTTGGCGGAATGTTACGACGAACCTGCCTAACGATCGCGGTGAAGCCGGCGGCGGCGATAAAGAAAATCAGCAGGCCGATAAACATCCAGGTCATGCCGCTCATGCGGCTTTCGTCGTTTGCCGTGGCCCGCCCGGCGAGACGGCCATGGCCAGCCATAAACCGTAGGGAACCGCATTCGCTGCACTGTTACCCGGTAGGGTTCCCGGAGGAACGTTCTGAAAACGAACTGTCTCGGTATACTCGGCCGAGACCTTCGCCCAGCCGAAAGCCGCAGTTGCGACAAAAGCGCAGTTCCCTCGGCATCGGTGCGTGGCAGTTTCCACAGGTGGTGACGCCGCTATCCATTTCAGGCTTCATAGACATTTCACAGTTCACTGCCATTGAGCGTTTCGAGCCGCTTAGTCGCTAAGAATAGCAGATTTCTATACGCCAAACGGAGCGCGTCCGGTTGCATCAATCGGTTCGCTAGAACACGTGCCGAGGTTCGCAATGGCCCAGTACGCATTGTAGAACGCAAAGCTTCAGTCGACGTGTACAGCTGCCGCTGGCATGAAGTATGCACTGTTACCGGCATCGCAGTGAACTGGACACGTCCCACTTAGACATCCGCTCTCTTCGGTGCAATATCATTCGAAGCTTAGAACTGTTCATCACCCAGACGGTGAACCTGGAGGAAACCAAACGTGGAAGTAACTAAAGCACTGGCGGCCCTGCAACCGCTGTACGGCAAAGACAACGTTGAGATTGTCACAGTTGACGGCCAGCGAGTCCGGGGCATCGTGCGCAGCATGAAAACCACTCAGGCACTCACCACTCCCAGCGTCAAGATGGAATGCGCAAACGGCGAAATCGTCAAGATTCCGTTTCCCTCAATCGCCGAAATCAAAGATCACAACCGGGCGGCGACAGCGAGCAGTCGAGCAGTCGGCAGTCAAGTCAGACTTCCGCTCGTTGTGCCTCGTCCGCACTGTGCCACTGTTTTTTCCAGCGTCCATCGCGTATAGTACGCCGTTTTAGTTTTCAGCTGATGACTAAGTTTGAATTTCAGGAGTTTTAGAAGTTGTCATTAACGATGGAAGATTTTGGGGCCGGCTGGCAAGCGTTTGGTCGGAACTTCGCCCGACGACGCGCGGGCTGGTCGAACGCGCTTGCAAACCCCGAGCGCGCCCGCGCCTCGCGCACCAGTCGCCAATGCGCCTTACGATGCGCGCGCCGATCACGAACTGAGCCGGTTGCTGACGGCGCTGGACGAACGCGCGCTGGAAAAGACGCGTCGCTGGAAGCGAGAAAGGAAACCAGCTGCGTCACATCGCCGACACCTGTGCGCGCAGTCTTGCAGGAAAAGACTCGTTCGGCGGAAGTCTTTGCTCAACTCGTGCGCCGCGCCGACAAACAACGCGACTACGCGCGCATCGATGCGCTGGCTGATGCGTTGACCGGTTTGCGCCCAGCGAAATTTGCGAACTGGCACGATCGCAGGATGTGGTTGTCCGAGCGCTGGCAAACGAGGCGCTGGCACAGTTTCCCACTCAGTGTTGATTGGACTGTTGAGGATCCGGTGGATTCGGAAATTGCTCGCGACGCGCTGCGCCGGCAGGCGGTGGATTATGGTTCAGAAGAGGCGCGGCAGATCGTCAACGCCCTCGCCCAGATGGATGCGTCGAACGACGAGTTCTGATAACCGCCAAGACGACCTCACTCAAGAAGATTTCCATATATCATTTCAAATTTCTCATTCCATTGCAGTTTCACAGCTCTGCATGAAGTCAGTACCACAACGCGATAACGGGTGGGTTCTCAACGTTGTCTTAGCGCAGAGACCCACGCGCTTCCGCGTGGTGGTACTGACCTCACGCTTGAGGCCCGCTGATAAGTTGCCAATGACAAATGAGAAATTTGAAATGATGATAATGGAAAATCTGCGGCTTTATGAGTTATGGGAACGATCTCTAGGCAGCCACTTTCTCACCAATCTCATGCAGTCGCTAGACCACCTGATCGATCAGCCAGTTTGGAGTTGAGGCTCCGGCAGTTACGCCGACGCGCTTCGCGTTTTCAAGATCTGCAGGATTAATTTCGGCGGGCGTTTCAATCAGAAAACTCTTCTCACATTGTTCCTGACAAACCGCCAGCAGCTTGACGCTGTTTGAAGAATGGCGTCCGCCAATCACATAAAAAACATCGACTTGCGCCGGCCAGCGCCCGCGCGGCATCCTGCCGATCGCGCGTGGCCGAACAAATCGTATTGACCACTTGCGGCTCAGCGTCGGCTTTCGCGCGCACCGCTTCCGCGACTTCGAGAAAAGTCTTCAACTTGATCGTCGTTTGCGAAACAACGAGCGGCGAACGCAATTGCGGCAGCGAAGCGACTTCACTGGCGTCGCGCACGACGTAAGTATTGTCAGGCGCATAACCCACTACGCCGATCATTTCCGGATGATCCGGATTGCCGGCAACCACAACGTCACGGCCGTCTTTCGCCGCGCGTTCGGCCAGATGCTGCACCCTGGTAACAAACGGACAGGTCGCATCGATAACTTTTGCGGCGCGGCCTTCCAGATCGCGTTGCACCTGCGGCGTAACGCCGTGAGCGCGAATTACTGCGATCGTGTCGGCGTCTGCCTCCGTCCGGCTCGTCGATCGTCGAAACACCCAACTCGCCGAGCCGTTCCATCTCCTGGGCATTGTGAATCAGTGGCCCAAGCGAACGAATCGGACGCACGCCTTCGTCAAGCGCGTCTTCAACCATCTCGACGGCGCGCTCAACGCCAAAACAAAATCCGTATTCTTCAGCTAGTAAGACTTCCATCATGTTCTGATGTAACGCAATCTGTTAGTTTGCTTCGCGTCCATTACACGTTCCGATTGCAAGCTAAACAGCCTTGCGTTACTGCTTAGTTGATCGGTTCAGGCGCGCCTTCCGCTTTTCCGGCTGCACTTCTGCTGCCATTCTTCGCGCACCCGATCGCCGCCGGCCACGCGCGCCTCAACCCACTCAATGTCTTTGTCGATCAGGGTGCGAATCGTGCGTCAGAAACGATTTCTTTAAGTCGCCCAAATTGTGCGCCACGTCCTTCGGCAGAATTGCGTACGACGCGTCGCCAAGATAACGCAAGAGCATCACCAAGCTCATTGACCAACCCTCATCGGATCCCGTTGTCTCTTCCATAATAATTGACCTCCAAACCCATCTACCGCGAATTTCGCTGCATTGTTTGCGTTTCTGGGGTACGCTCCTTCTAGCACCAACTGGCTTTACGACCGCACTGCTCATCCTCCCATCCACTTCAAAGTATGCCGCATTGCCTCGAATGTTACCTCCGGCCTGGTTGACCGGAATTCAGATTCCCTGATTGCAGACGCTCGCGAAAATCCCGTTCCTGTTTCAGCGCGCGCAGGTCCGCCAACAGTCCTTAGCTGTTTGATATCGTCTGGCTCTTTCTTTTGCAGGGCTTTCGTAATGATTGCTTGTAATTCGGCCGGCGCTGTCGGGTTCAGTTTCGCAAGCGGTTTTGGGCTCTCGCCAGGATTGCCGCAAGCGTGTCGGCCCGCGTTTGCGCGCAAAGGCTCCTTCCCGGTGATCATTTCGTAAATTACACAACCCAAACTCCAAACATCCGTCCGCACGTCTGTCTCCTGCGCTCGCGCTTGTTCCGGCGACATGTATTCCAACGTGCCCATCACAGTGCCGGGATTGGTCTGCACGAGTGTGCTCATGTCTGCTTCAGCTTCGAGCCTGCGATGCCACAAATTCTTCGGTCAATTTCGCCAAACCAAAGTCCAGCACTTTAACGATTCCATCACGCCGCAGCATGATGTTTTCCGGCTTGATGTCGCGATGAACAATGCCGGCTTCGTGCGCCGCCGAGAGCGCGAAGCAGTCTGCATGCAACATCGAGAGTTTCGTCAAGCCCCATGCGCCCACGCTTCAGACGGACGCGCAGTGTTTCGCCGTCGATGTGTTCCGCGGCAATGAAATTCCCGCCGCTCTCCTCCCCGATTTCATAGATGGTCATGATGTTCGGATGGTTGAGGGCTGAAGCGGCGCGAGCCTCCTGCTGAAAACGGCGCAACCTTTCCTTGTTGTTCGTGAATGCCGCGGGCAAAGTCTTGAGTGCGACCTTGCGACCGAGTTTCGTATCTTCGGCCAGGAACACTTCCCCCATGCCGCCACGCCAAGAGAACGATATTACCGAATAACGGCTGGGCAATCTGCTCGATATGCAGGTCTCCGCTGTCGGTTGAACCGGTTACGCTGACGCTGCAAATTCTGCTGACTGCAATTCAGTACCCGAGAAACCGTCGTACTTCTTTCACAAATTTACCCCAGGACGGATCACCTTCCAGCAACAAATGATTTCGACCTCCAGCGGAACGAAGCGCGCCCGGAATTGTCGCCGCCAGCAAACGGCCCTTCCTCAAACGGAACACCCGCCTCGTCTCGACAATGCAGAACCAGCGTCGGCACTTTCACTTGCGGCAACAGATCCTCGACATCGATGTGGCCCATCACATTTAAGAAGTCTGACTGCATTTCCGGGAGGTGGAAACTCGTTGCAGGTCGTTGAACGACTGTGCCTGCTCGGGCTCGCGTCGGGCGCGTAGAGTGAGGTCCAGAGTTGCCGGAAAGCCGGATTGTCTTTACCCCAACCCAATTTCACCAGCGTTAGTTGGGCCTGTCGTTGTTCAATCTCTTCGGCCGAATCGCGTTTGGCCCAACCTCGCGCATACGCGCCGTAGAGAATCAGGTGCGAAACTTTTCCGGATAACGCACCGCATAAGCGATCGCCACGGCGCCACCCTGGGAAATTCCCAACAATGGGAACCGATCCACTCCGGCCGCTTCCACTACCGATTCAAGGTCCTCGACAAAAGCCTCAAAGGAAAGGTCGGCCACATTCCAATCAGACAAACCATTGCCACGTTCGTCGTAACGAATAAACGTGTGATCGCGTGCCGCCTCCGCCAGCAGGTGGCGCCAGATCGGACTTCCCCAATCATACTCCAGATGACTAAGCCAATTCGCGGCTTTCACCAGAGGCGGTCCATCACCCACCGTCGCGTAGGCAATACGAACTTTATCCTCGGTCGTACAAAAATGGATCTGCTGTTCCATGGGAGCGTGAAAGCACTGTAGGCTTTTTTTTTTTTTTTTTTTTTTTTTTTTTTTTTTTTTTTTTTTTTTTTTTTTTTTTTTTTTTTTTTTTTTTTTTTTTTTTTTTTTTTTTTTTTAAAAAAAAAAAAAAAAAAAAAAAAAAAAAATTTTTTTTTTTTTTTTTTTTTTTTTTTTTTTTTTTTTTTTTTTTTTTTTTTTTTTTTTTTTTTTTTTTTTTATTCAATCACTTGAATGTGGTTAACATACAGATCGGGTTTCGCCAGTCTATGGAGTGCGGCTGACAAGTTGGAGCACTCCAAAATCTCTAATGGTTCTCCCAGTTGATAAAACTAAGGAGTTGACATGTCTCTGATTTGCCGGATCGTTTTTGTTCCCACAATGCTGGTGCTTTTGTCTTGCTCAGTTTTAGCGCAACGACCGGGACCTGAATTTCGCCGGCCGCTGGCATCTGAGCCAATAGAGCCCCGCACGAAATGGAAGCCATCGATTGGCGTTACGAGAAAGTTTTAGTAAAAGGCTTTACCCAGATGGCGAATCTGAACGACGCGCGGCGCAGACATTCGCGTGGACGCAATTGAGCTGAAAGAGAACGATTCTCCTACGCGTGCTCTGGGGCTCGCGATCGTCTTGCGGGAATCTGGCGAGAACGGCCGCGAAAACCGGGTCTTCATCGATTACGAAGAGATCGACCCACTGCTGAACGCCTTCGATGCCGTCTCGCGCGTGAGCGATTCAGTCACCAAGCTGGCCAGCTTTGAAGCGCGTTATCGAACGGTTGGTGATCTGGAAATCAATGTGTTCCGGCAAAGTCGCAGCGGCATCGCAGCTTCCGTTAGACCGGCATCTGCGATCGCGTCAGGCCTTGCTCACTCTTGACGAGCTGGATCGCTTGAAGGCGCATATCGTGGAAGCGAAACAACGCCTGGACGACCTCAAATAAAAACAGCCACAGACCCGAACCGGTCCGTGGCTGTCATTTTTCGATTAATTGTTTTTATAGACCCGTCGCCAGGACAACCGTTTCGTTCGTCAGGTGGAAAGCGAGTCTGGCATCGTCCGGATTCAAAACCGGGTGGTAAACTTTGCCGTAGTTGGAAACGATCTTCTTCACGTAATTCTGAGTTTCAGGATAAGGCGGAATGCCTTTGTACTTGTCCACCGAGCCCTCACCAGCGTTGTAGCCGGCCAGCGCCAGCGAAACATCGCCGTCGAATCTCTTCAGCAACCACTTCAAATACTTCGTTCCCGCTTCGACATTCGCCGTCGGATCAAACGGCTCCTTGAGTCCAAATCTTTGGGCCGTGGCCGGCATCATCTGCATCAGCCCTTGCGCGCCGACAGGTGAAACTGCCTTGGGATCATATCTCGATTCCTGCTTGATGACCGCATGAATGAAGCGCGGATCGACACCAGACTTCTTGCCGGCGCGATAGATGATCCAATCGAGATCGCAGTCGCCAGATAAAGGAATGTCAGTGGGAATTACTTCTACGCGCGCGGCCGCATCAACTACGGGAGCCATGACGGGACTGAAAAAGAAACCCGTAAAGTTGAACAGGAAGAAAACTGAAATAATGGCAAATGGTCCAAACTTCGCTGAGCGCAAATAAGACACACGCGGGGACACTCTACGGGGAAACTTCATCTGTGATTCTCCATGTGAGCGATGGCCCAGGGCCATCAAGATTTAATACTTCCAACAACTGCTGCGCATGGTGGAACCGATTTTCAAAGAACGTGACGCACTTGAAATCGAGACCGACACTAAGACGACAGAATCATTGCGATAGTTGCTAGGTTTTGATTGCAAACAGGGGTCTATGTGACGCACTAAAAGTGGACGTGTTTGTTGCGAAGGGGTACAGGCAGATCATTCAGGATGAGAGAGATTTGGAACTAAACTGACGAAAGTGGGACGGGACCCAGCGGGTAACTAGAGACCAGCTTCACTCACCAAATCATGTTTACGTTAGCTAATGGTAAGTATTAGACTATCCCTCAATAGTTACTGGGCTCGTAACAAGTAATTGATACGAGTGTTCAGACTCGTGGGCCTGTTGAAAGGAGTCGTATGTTAGGAAGTGAAACGGAGCTTGATGAACTCAACGCCAGCATACTAACTGAAGTATTGCCAACTTTCGAGCGATTAAGTCCTGAAGCTCGTCAGAGATTATTGCGAACGATAGCTACTTTTTTCGGAATCGCTCCAGGTCGAGTAGCTATTTCCGGTGATGTGCAACATTCTTTGTTTACATCTGAAGTGGGGTCTGACTCAAATGGCAGCTTTTCAACGGATAGGTCTATTTCAGCGAAGGAATTCATCTTTCAAAAGCAGCCGCGCTCAAACGTCGAACGCGTGGCGTGTCTCGCATACTATCTAACTCATTACCGAGACGTTCCGCATTTTAAAACAGTCGACCTCAGCAAATTGAACACAGAGGCGGCCCAGCCTAAATTCGCCAACGCCGCATGGGTCGTTAACAACGCTACGAAACGGGGATATCTAGTGACTGCAACAAAAGGCAACAAACAACTGAGTGCGGCGGGTGAACAGTTTGTGCAAGCCTTGCCTGATCGAGATGCGGCTAGAATGGCGATGGAAAGGGCATTGCCGCGCAGAAAGCAGAAAAAGCAGACACAAAAGCCTCACGTAGATAGCTAGATATGGCGCGTATCGATCTTTCACGTCATAAATCTATTCGAATTTCTGTCTTCAATCATAAGGGCGGAGTCGGGAAAACGACGCTTACAATCAATATCGCTGCCACACTAGCGTCAATGGGCAAGCGCGTGCTTCTAGTTGATTCGGACCCGCAGTGTAACCTCACGTCCTATTTAGTGGATGACAAAGTGGTGGACAGTTTGTTGGACAGTTCGAACGGCGTAAATGGTCAAACGCTATGGTCAGCCGTGAAGCCCATCTCGGATGCAGCAGGAAATGTGCGCTCAATAGATCCGATTGAACTCAGTATTGATAATTTGTTCCTTGTCCCGGGCGATATTCAGCTTTCTGCTTTCGAAGAGGATTTGAACCAACTTTGGAGTGAATGTTTTCAACGGAAAGTTCGTGGTTTTCGGGGTATTGCCGCCATCAGTTCGGTTGTCAATCTCATAAGCTCGGATCTTAAAGTCGACTATGTGTTTTATGACTCGGGTCCAAACATTGGCCCTCTTAATCGAGTCATTCTGCTTGACTCCGACTTTTTTGTTGTGCCAGCGGCTTGTGATTTATTCTCCGTTAGAGCTCTCAAAACTTTGGGTCACACTCTTGCCGGCTGGATACGAGATTGGAAACTCATATCGCAACTAGCTCCGGATGACGTTTTTCTGTTGCCTGGCATGCCAAAGTTTCTCGGATATATTCCGCAGAGATTTCGCATTTACAGAGGGCAACCCACTTCGGGCCATTCGACTTACCTATCACGCATTGAACACGAAGTCACGAGCGACATTGTAAACATCCTGCGTGAAATCGATGTCTCCCTTGCATCAAAGTCGATGAGCCTAAATAAGCTTGGGCTAATTAAGGATTTTGGAACGCTTGCCACCGAGTCACAGACTCAAGGCCTTCCTATTCGAGATGTTCAAGCAGGCACCCCTGATCAACGGAAAGACGCAGACTCGGCCTTTAAGACTATTGCAGAAAAAATAATCCAGCGGACTTCGAAGTAGGGTGAACTTATGTCTGACTCTACCCTCTCAAAAGTCGACAAACGTGC
The DNA here is from genome assembly GCA_963731865.1 of uncultured Chloroflexia bacterium. Classification (GTDB taxonomy): domain Bacteria; phylum Chloroflexota; class Limnocylindria; order Limnocylindrales; family CSP1-4; genus SPCO01. The sequence continues at coordinate 34,524 of CAVSXG010000002.1, forward strand.
GATTAAGCAATTAGTCGAACATTATGATGAAAACAAGAATTTATTTGATCAATTTGTTCAACAACTACTACCGCTCTTTACTAATGCGAAAGCTCTGGTCCCTTTAATCCATTCAATGAAATGGCGAGTGAAGGATCCAAAACACTTAGAGAACAAACTAGTCAGGAAATTACGTGAGGCACAATCCCAAGGTAAGGAGTTCAAAATAACGGTAGATAATCTATTTCTTAAGATCAATGACCTTGCTGGCTTTAGACTGATTCACCTTCACACTCGCCAGATGGCTGAGATAAACCACGCGCTGTTGGAGCTTTTTCAGGAAGAACGTTACCGGGTAAAAGAAGGGCCGGTAGCGAGAACATGGGACGACGAATCGCGTGACTATTTTAAGAATATTGGCATCCGTACAAAAGCTAGTAGTTCACTCTATACTAGCGTCCACTACATCATTAAGCCGAATCGTCGAACAAGATACACCTGTGAAATTCAGGTTCGCACCTTGGCGGAAGAGGTGTGGGGTGAGGTCAGTCACAAAACCAACTATCCAACTCCAACGGACAGCATTGCATGCGCAGAGCAACTGAAGGTCCTCGCCAGACTTACTTCAGGATGTAGTCGTCTCGTGGATTCAATCTTTAAATCAGATGAAGACTATAAGTCTAGTGCACTATAGCCTTGTTTAAGAAGAAACTGATTGTCAACGCTATTAGCCAAGAAATTCAGCGAGGGACTGTCTCAATTAGGCGCGACCGGCAACTTCGCCGGTCTGTGTGTTGACACGAACGACCTCGCCTTCCTTGATAAATAGCGGGACGCGCACCGAAATTCCCGTCTCTAATGTGGCCACTTTGGTGGCCCCGCCCGCGGCCGTATCGCCGCGAAGGCCCAGCTCGGTCGTGGTCACAGCGAGTTCGACATACTGCGGCAGTTGCAGTGAAACGGGCGCACCGTTGTACTTCAGAACCTGCAAAGAAACACCTTCCTTGAGGTAGCCGCGATCTGCATCGATCGCTTCGTCAGTAAAGGTGAACTGCTCATAACTCTTCTCATCCATGAAGTGAAAACCATGCGCGTCGCTATACAGAAAAGACGCCGGTGCGAGCTCAATATCGGGCTCGGCAAACTTCTCACTCGAGCGAAAACTCTTTTCCAAAACGGCGCCGGTTAAGAGTTGGCGCAAGCGCGTGCGGACCATCGTCGCTGCCCCTCGCGCCGTGGGCGAAGCGAAGAAAACTTCGAGGACCACGTAAGGTTGTCCGTCAACCGTAATCAGCAATTTCCGTTTTAGTTCATTGGCTGAAATCAGCGCCATTAAGTTGCTCCTCTAGTATTGTGCTTAGCGGTTCGCAACCCGCAGGGTTGCAAGAAAGTAGCCGGGGGTCGCAGCGAAGCGCAGATCCCCGGAAAACGACGGCGTAGAATTCGCACCCTGAAAGGGTGCCAGACGATTTCTGTGACCCTTTCAGGGTCAGGAAAAAACAAACATTCGATCCGGGGGTATCGTCCCGAACAAATCGGGACTCAACCCCCGGCTACTTTCTTTCAGCCCTTCGGGCTGAGGGAAGTCTATAACGAACACACTTGAGATATGAATCTTCTTATAAACTCGCGCGCAATCCTGGTTGTTACATCCCCAGTCGTTTTCTCGCTGTGCGGACTGTGCCCCGCTCCTTCAAGTATTCGCATTTCAGCCCGAGGAAGCTGCGCTCGAACGGCGTCGAGCTCACCGGGCTCGGTGCGCGGATCGAGCGCGCCGTGAATGAAGATCGTGGGAACGCTAATTTCGTGTAAGCGGCCACGATAAAGATCGTCTGCCGCGCCCGAAGCTTCAAGCGCTATTTGTATCCATGCTTTCGCGTGACTGGTGATTATCTCACGCCAATAGTCTTCGCCGAATTCGTTTGCAAACTTCTCGCTCAGCCCTGCGTCCAGAGTCTCCGGCCGGTATGCGAGCGCTTCAAAGAACTCTCGCGATCGTGGCTTCATCCGAAAATAGTGAAAAGCTTCCAGGACCAAGCCTCGCACGCGCTCCGGCGCAGTGAAACCAAGAATCGCGGCGATCACGGCGCCGTCGCTATGGCCCCAAAAGAACGCGCGTTCGATGCCGAGCGCATCAAGCAGGCTCAACGTCTCCGCCGCCGCGCGATAGTGAAAGTCGACCGAAAAACCTTCGACTAAACGCGTCGAGCGGCCATAGCCGCAGCGATCGGGGCAAACCACTCTGAATTCGTCACGAAGGGTTTCGAGTTGCCGGTCGAATGGATGAAGCCCTCCCCAACCACCGTGCAGCAGCACCAGCGGCGGTCCTTCGCCTTCCTCGCGATAGTAAATCTCAATTGGACTGACGCCGGGAACAAGTGGCGAAGATGGTAGCGATGCAATTGGCATTTTTTGGAGTGCACTGACCTGTCAGCGCTTTAGTCGGTCGCGACCTGACGCGACCGCTCGCAGGTTCAACTCATTTCATGAAAAGTGGCGTCAGGCCGCCACGAGAAAAAGCGGTGACAGGTCACCGCACTCCAAACCTACCTGACTGGCTCTCTCAAGATCGCCTCCGCTGCAACTGTCGCAATGCGCGCGGCCTCGGCGTGTGTCTTTTTCAATCCGGCAATCTGCAACAGCGCCTCGCCGGTGCGCGAAAGCATGCGAAATAGATCGCCTTCTTCGGCTGCGGTTTCGCGCACGAGTTGCGGCCATTCGGTGCCAGTCGCCCACCGCATCGCAGCGGCAGCGGCGGAAAAGTTCAGTTCCGGCCCAGGCTCAATTCCGAATCTCCATTCCACAGTTGAAACCTTGAACGCGACTTCTTCAAACTTCGCCAACGCGTTTACCACGTTGTCCTCTAGCTCGATTTGTCCGTAGTCGCGTTCCTCATCAGCGGCGAGGGCGGCCATAACTGCTGCCATGCGGTCAAACTCAAGTGAGTTGAAAAGACCGCTTTCCAGAGCTTCGCCAACCAACAACGGACGATCGATATGCAAGTCGGCAAGCCAGCGACCGCGTTCAGTAATCTTCTCAGCGTCGAAATCAAGATAGCCTAGCTCGGCGAGCACGCGCGCGCGTTGCTGAAACGGATCCCAAACTTCCTCGCGCAGCAGTTCAATCCGCCGAGTCGCATTTTCGCGTTCTTCAGCATCCGGTAACACACTCCAAAGCGCCTGGGTACACCGCAACTTTTCTTCAGTGGAAAACGTCGCCGGAAGAATTTCATCGATGCGATCGTCGAGCGTGCCTATCGCCGCATTCTCTTCCGATTGCGCGGCGCGCAAACGTGGTTCAGGAATCAACAGCTCTTTGCCACGTTGCCGCACATCAGCAAACGCCTCTTCGATCAAGTCATCTCTGAGCGAATAGGTCGGCTCATAAACGCGACCTATGCGTTCGAGCGCAAACGTTCCCAGGCGTCCGTCTTCGCGAATGCCGCGAACGTTGCCGCCGCGCTTTTCAGTGACTAAGACTAAACGACGACCACTGCGACCGATACCGACCACTCGTCCGGGCCGGACCACCTCGTCGAGCCAGCCGTGCGCCACCTCGGCGCGTGTTTGCGGTCGCAATTCCTGAAGCCTTGAGCGCGCGCTGATTAGTCGTTCGAAACCGATCACAGTTGCGAGCGGTAGATTGCAATCGACCTCCTGAAGTTTCTGCTCAATTCGTCGCGTGCTCTCGGTCTGAGCTTTTTCGAGTTGAGTGATCTCCAATGCCGCATTGCGATGCGCGAAACTTCGTTCGGCGATTTCGCGAACTTGCGCGAAGTTGCCGTAGGCATCAAGGAGATTGAGGAGCGTGGTGTAAGTTGCGCGAAACTGGCTAACCAAAGGATCCGGCTGCGCGCGTAGTAGTTCTGCAATTCTTTGCGGCTCCTGATGCACGCCCGGCGCAGCTACCACGAATCCGACGTTGTCGCGACCGCGACGGCCCGCTCTTCCCGTCATCTGCTGCAACTCTGAAGCACTCAACGGACGCCAACCGCTGCCGGTACGCGCGTCCGCAACAGTCAGCACCACGGTGCGCGCTGGAAAATCTACTCCCGCTGCCACAGTTGCTGTCGCGAAGATCGCGTCGAGCAAACCCGCGCTCATGAGTTTTTCAATCACCATTTTCCAGGCGGGAATGTGTCCGGCGTGATGCGAAGCGACACCGCCTCTGACGATCGTGTCCCAATGTCGATGCCCGCGAATCTCGGGATGCTCCTCAACCCAACTGCGCATGAAGTCGCGCCTCGCCTCGCGCCGCGTGTCGTTTGCATCGCGGCGCATCAGCGCGGTTTCTGAAGCCGCCTGATCGCAACGACGCCGCGTCGGCATGAACACAATCGCGGGCAGGAGGTTGTAATTACCGAGCGCCGTTAACAAAGTCGCCGGCGGCATCTCGGGCATGTGTAGTTTCATCGATTCACTTGCAAAACCAGCGTTCTGGTCAGTCCGTCCCACTTGTAAATTCTGCTTCCGTCAGCCGGCGAAGGCGCGGGCTCTTCAATGGGCACCAGCACCACGTTTACGTCCGGCATTCTCGCCTTAACTTTGGTTGCGAGCTGGGATGGAAAATAAAAGACACCGTCCGGCGCTTCCGGAAGTCCAGTTAGATAAACAGTGCTCGCCGCATCCCGCTGCTGATCGTGCCAAATGAATTCGGCAAGCACGTCGGCTCGCGTCAACATCTCTTTGTAAACTGCGACGTTGTGATGCGCGGCCAGACCACTACTCAAGACTATTGCCGCGAGCAGCGGGAGGCCGTGACGTGAAACTGAAGCCAACGAAACTGCCAGCACCAAACTCATCCAAACCGCCGGCAGGTAAAGAAACCTCGCGTTCTGCAGGCTCGGACGAATCCAACCGAGCAGCGTGAATACCGGCAACGCGCTGACAAAGAGCAGCGCCACCAAATAGATCAGGGGTTTTTTTGAGGGTCTCGTTTTAATTGCGATCGCAACCACAGCAAGAACGAAAACTACCACTCCCAACTTCGCATAAAGCGGAAGCGTGACCGATGCGTTAACGGCAAACTGCGTCAGGCCGAGAGCGTTCATCACAAAAGAAAAGATGGATGCCGAGCTGAAGCTCAGATGAAGCGAACTGCCGGCGGGGTCGCGATATCCTCCGAAGCCAACGATGAAGCGCAATGCCAACAGGAGGCCGAGGCTAAGCATCACCAGCAGGAAGGAGTAAAGGCGACTTTTGAAGCTTGACTGGTTGAGCGCGGCATTAAACGGAAAGAAAAACAGAATCGCCGCTATCAGCGGAAAACAATAGGCGCTTTCCTTGTTGAGCACCGCCAACACGAAACAGACAATCGACAGGACTAGAGAAGAAACGGATTGACGTTTCAGGTAGCGAAGTAAGTAAAGCGTAGCAAGAAGCGTGAACAAGGCGGCCAGGAAATCAAACCGAGCGGCAGGCCACATGACAGCTTCAAAGTTGATTGCAGCCACGCTGAAGAGCAACGCCGCACTGCAATATGTTTGCCTGCTCAGTCCAAATTCCTTTCCAAGCTTTAACACTGCAAGAGAGTTGAGAAAATGAATCAGAAGATTTTGCAGGTGATATGCCCAGAGATGTCCCTTAAACAAAACGTAATCCAGCCAAAAGGAAACGTAGGTTATCGGACGATAGAATCCATTCGGTTGTGCACTGGTAAATAAACTTAAGAAATCTCCAGGCGTTTTGAGTTTCGCGCTGATATCCCGGTGGTCCCACTCAAAAACGTCCAGGTTCACCGCTAGCGTCTGGTGATAGGCAGCCAAAATGAGAATCAGTAAAACGATGGCTGTCCAGGCATCGGTGAGAGCGAAGTTCTTATCGGAGTCGGATTTTTGAAGCAGTGTCGGCGCGAGAAAAAGCAGGAAGACAAGCGCTACGCTGAACCAACGCAACGGCTTGAAAATTTCCCGGGCAACCACGTGCAGGGAACCCAACGAGAAATCGTAGCTCACAAACAAAGCCAGATAGAGCGCATTGATCGCGAGCAGCAACAAGATGCCGCACATGCAAATCCAGACAAGTTTCGGTGTCTTAATTTGCATCTGCAGCTGCTCGTTTTTATCTACCATCGTCGATGCGTTCGTCGCGGCCTGTCTCGTGACTGCTCAGCCTTAGCGCTGAGGCTGACAATTTCGGAATTCAACTTTCCGTCGTCGCCAAGCAAAGGTATCAGGCGCGTGTCAGGCAGCAGCATCGCAGCCCGCAGTGGCACCGGTCGCGCGCCCGGTCGTGTGACGACTCCGCAGCGAACGCCGCGCACTTCGCTAATCCACGCCGCAAAGTCTTCGGCGTTTCCCACCGTCGCCGACAACAGCAACAAGCGAATGCGCGGCGGCGTCAGAATGATCGCCTCCTCCCAAACGTGACCACGATCTTCGTCGCCAAGGTAGTGCGCTTCATCGAGCACCACGAGGTCGGCATCCACGTCGCTGCCGCCGCGGAGCGAGTCGAAGAGTTGATTGCGATAGATTTCAGTCGTGCCGACGATCAGTTGCGCGTCGCTGTTGTCTTTGCGATCCCCGGTGAGTATGCCGACGCGCTCTGCGCCAAACTCTTCCGAGAACTCCTGATACTTCGAATTGGTGAGCGCCTTGAGCGGCGTGGTGTACCAGGCCCGGCGACCAGCCTCAAGCAAACGCCGAATCTCTTCACGCGCGATCCAGGTTTTGCCGCTGCCGGTTGGCGCCGTGACCAGCACATCCTCGAATTCGAGGGCTGCGAGCGCTTCAAGCTGAAACGGATCGGGTTTGAAAGGTGCTGGACGCGGCGTGCCAATCCCTTCCAGCAGTTTTCTGACGGCGCGAGAATGAGGTCGCGCGGCGTGATCCCGAGTTTTGGACATCCCCTGGCTGAGGTTTCGAAGGTGGTTCTGAGTGCCTTGAACGGTTTTTGTTACTGGATCGACGCTTCTTGTCAACAACTCTGTCACGAGAACGACGCATAATCCATTCTAGCTTTGGGCACTCTGAGCGCGAAGTGCTAACGTAGAGTCGCAGTTTAAGTTCTTCGCAACGCAGCGGCGTCGCGGCGCGTCTAAGGTGGGGAACATTATTGTCGGTAAGTCGTTTTATTTAAGGAATGGCACAACTTTTCGCAAATTTTGAAGTAAACCGGGAACTGCGCTGGCCGATAGTTTCAAAGCTACTGGTCGGGTCGCTGGCCCTGCACCTGATGTTTGTCGCCTGCGTGCTTTACATTCCGGGCGTGCGCGATGCGTTTAATTTAGCCAGTCTTATCGCAGGCACAAGTTTTGTTGATAGGGATTACAACAGAACAGAAATTGGTGACGACGTGCAATTAGTGGAACTTTCGAGCGAGAAGTTTCGCTATCCGGACGGTTACTTCGCGCTTGAATCACAAACAGCTACGGTGCCGCCGCCCGCTCCGACTCCGCTGCCATTTCTTGCGCAGACACAAACGACCGTGCAACCTGAGTTCTCCCTGTCTCCTTCGCCGACGCCTTTACCTATTGCTGAGGTGTCGCCTGTTCCGAGCGCGCCGATTTCGCCGTCACCATTAGTTGGCCCAGGCGAAAGCGAGCCCGTCGCCGGCGCAGAGTCCGGCGATGACGGCGGAGCAAGCGCAAACCGAACTCGACAAGACCGCCGCCAAGAATAATCTTTCGTTGCCTAAAGAAACCGAGATCAACAAGAAGGTGATGAAAGACTTTGCCGCGTATGCCAACGACTTAAAGAATCAGGGCAAACTCGATCTGAACAAGCCTTTCGAGATCGTGATCGAAGCTGAACTTGATAAAGACGGCAAGCTGAAGAATCCGAAGTTTACAAAAAAGGCCGGCGACGAAAATCTGGTCGACCTGTTTGGTCGCATGGTCGCGGCGCTTAACGACAGCGGCTTTCTGGTTTACCTGAAACCGGTTGACACCGATAACCCCGGCTCGCGAGTAGTCTTCACGATCAAGCAGGGCGAAAGCGAAGTGTTGGCGACGGTCGAATCGGAAGCGTCTTCGGTAGACAGCGCTCGTTTGTTGGCCAAGGGTTTTAATGCGGCGTTAACTTTCGGGGCTCAATCGCGCGCGGGCAAAGATGAAGAAGCGCTGCTGAGAAATACGAGCGCCGAGCCCGTGGGCAAAAAGATCGTCTTCAACTTTACGATGCCGCGGCAGGCGGTGGTTGACTTGATAAAGAGACAACTCGCACCAGAGAAACCGAGCTAAGCGCAATTTTTTGGAGTGCGGAGACCTGTCACCCCACTGCAAAGTTTGATTGAAAGACTCCGCCTTTCTTTTCCTTCCCTCGTGTTACTGAAACTTTGGCCGCTAAAAGAATCCTTGTATTGAACGAAATCCGCGCTCGCTTTCCACGCCATTGTTGGGATCAGTTGCAGCCGAATCTATACTCACGAGCGAGCAAGGCTGCGCAATTCAGTTCATTGTCCAGTTGAAGGGAGCGTGCCAGGCTTATGCGGGACATTGCTCAAGATTCTTCGTGTTTCGGTAACTACGTCAACGCCGCGTAATCGCCACGAACAAGGGTTCCTCAATAACATTTTTGGCGGCTGGAGCGCTCTGTTGCGTGCAATATTTTTGGAGTTCAGCGCGATTTTTCTCGCCGCCTATCTAGCGCTTCGCCTCAGCGAAAGTTGGGGCTGCGCTTGCCGCCATCAGCGATCAACTTTGGATAGCAGGCGCAATCGCGGGCGGCATACTAGGTCTTTACGTGGTCGCGGTCCTTGACCTGCCTTCGTTGCTTCAACGTAGATAACTCCTGATGAACCTCACGCGCTGGATCATTCTTGCTGGCATTGCCGGAACAACACTCGCACTTAACCGTCAGCATCTTCAATCATAAGAGATTTGAGCATAAGGACGTCGCTCTCGGTTTAGGCGGGTTTATGGCCGGCGCAAATTTTCCGCCCTCAATTTTCCTTTGCGCTTACGCGGTTTGGCCTGATGAGGCAATTAGCAAAACGCGTATGGCTGGCTACGAGTGGTACCTTTTTCTAGCCGGTCTTGCGGCTTTCCTATTCGGCATTGATCGTTTGGTTGCAATAATCAAACAAGCACGTACTGGATAGACTCGCCTTTTAGGAACTGCGACACCAAAGCCTCGCTTGATACCTTCCAGACGCTCAACTAAAATCAAAGACTATTAAAACACTGAAGAAAAGTGCGGTGCGTCCGCTCGTTTGGTTTAAAAGAAAGCTATGGGATTCGACAAATTTCTAACTAAAGTTTTTGGCAGCAGCAACCAGCGTTATCTGAAGTCTATTCAGCCCGTCGTTGATCAAATTAACGAACTTGAGCCGGCGATAAAGAAGCTGTACTGACGAGCAACTTCGCGCTCGCACTACGGAGTTTAAGGAACAGCTGCAGCGCGCCGTCGCCGACGTCAAGGATAAAGACGAACGCAAGCGCCTCGAACGCGAAGCGCTCGACGAGATCTTGCCGGAGGCTTTTGCGATTGTCAGAGAAGCGAGCGTGCGCACCACCGGCATGCGCCACTTCGATGTGCAGATGATCGGCGGCATCGCTTTACACCAGGGCAAGATCGCTGAGATGCGGACGGGCGAAGGCAAGACGCTTGTCGCCACGCTGCCTGCGTATCTCAACGCCCTCACTGGCCGCGGCGGCGTACACGTCATTACGGTGAACGACTACCTGGCTTCGCGCGACGCGGAGTGGATGGGCCAGATTCATCGCTTCCTCGGTCTTGAAGTCGGTTGCATCCAGAACGACATGGACGACTTCGAGCGCCAGGCTGCCTATGCCGCAGACATTACCTACGGCACCAACAACGAATTCGGTTTCGATTATCTCCGCGACAACATGAAGTTTGACCTCGCCACTTGTGTGCAGCGTGGTCATTACTTCGCGATCGTTGACGAAGTGGACTCGATTCTGATCGACGAAGCCCGCACGCCGTTGATCATTTCCGGTCCTTCAGATGAAGCGACCGACAAGTACTACAAAGCCGACGCGATCATCCCGCAACTGAAAAAAGGCGAAGACATCGACGGGAAGAAAACCGGCGATTACGTCGTCGATGAAAAACAGCACACCGCAGTGTTGACTGAAGAAGGCGTAGACAGGTCTGAAAAGCTTTTGGGCGTGGGAAATCTTTACGATCCTTCAAACATGGAATTGCTGCACTGCGTTGAGCAGGCTTTGAAGGCGCACACGCTTTATCGTTTGGATCACCAGTACGTCGTGCAGGACGGCGAAGTGATCATCGTTGACGACTTCACCGGACGTTTGATGAAAGGCCGTCGCTGGTCTGACGGACTGCATCAGGCAGTCGAAGCCAAAGAAGGCGTCAAGATCGAGAAGGAAAACCAAACCCTCGCAACGATCACGCTGCAAAACTATTTTCGTCTTTACGAGAAACTGTCAGGCATGACCGGTACGGCGGAAACTGAAGCAGGTGAGTTTCAGAGCACGTACAAACTCGACGTCATCGTTATTCCGACCCACATGCCGATGGTGCGCAGTGATTTTTCCGACGTTATCTATCGCACGCTTCCCGAAAAGTGGGACGCAGTGATCGAAGAAATAAAGGACTGTCACGAACGTGGCCAGCCGACCCTGGTCGGTACGGTTTCAGTTGAGAATTCGGAATTGATTGCGCGTCGCCTCCAGCGAGAGGCCGTGCCGCATAACGTCTTGAACGCGAAATATCACGAACGCGAAGCCGAAATCGTTGCCCAGGCCGGACGCAAAGGCGCGGTGACTATCGCCACGAACATGGCCGGTCGCGGCACCGACATTTTGTTGGGCGGAAATCCTGACTTCATGGCGCGTGAGTTTTTGAAGAAGGAAGAGATCGATCCTGACGAAGCGACGGAAGAACAGTGGTCGCGGGCCTTCGCAAGCGCCAAGCGGATCGTTGAAGACGAGCACAAGGAAGTTGTCGGCATCGGCGGACTGCACATTTTAGGCACTGAGCGCCACGAGTCGCGCCGCATCGACAATCAGCTTCGCGGTCGCGCCGGCCGTCAGGGAGATCCGGGTTCGTCGCGTTTCTTCCTTTCGCTTGAAGACGATTTGATGCGCATCTTTGCGGGCGACAAAGTCAAAGCCCTGATGCAACGCCTGGGAATGGAACAAGGCACCGCCATCGAGTCGAAGATGGTGTCGAAGCGTATTGAGTCGGCGCAGAAGTCGGTCGAAGGGCGAAACTTCGAATCGCGCAAACACCTGCTCGAATACGACGACGTGATGAACAAGCAGCGCGAGACGATTTACGGATTGCGTCGCCAGTTGATGGAAGAGCCCGACCAGCGTGAATACCTGATGGGCGATCCGCCGCAGGCAGGAGTTGCCTACGACCTGCTTTCCGATTTGACGAAACAGTATTTGAATCCGGACGTTTCACCAGATGATTGGGACGTCGAAAACTACAAGATCCAAATTAAGACAATTTACGACTTCGATGCCGACGCCGAAGACATGGACCTTCCGAACATGTCGTCTGAGGAAGTGACAGACGCGATTTGGGAAAAACTGAAGGTCAAGTATGCGAAGAAGGAAGAGCAGATCGGCCCGGAAGCGATGCGCACGTACGAGCGCATCATCATGCTCAACATCATCGACGCGCAGTGGAAAGATCACCTGCTTTCGCTTGATCACTTGAAACAAGGCATTGGCCTGGTCGGCTACGGGCAAAAGGATCCGCTGGTCGAGTATAAGAAACAGAGCTTTGACATGTTTCAGGAGATGCTCGATCGAATCGACACCAGCACCATCAGATCGCTCTTCAATCTTCAGGTCGTCGCGGAAGAACCACCCGAGGCGCTGCGTCAACGGCGATTGCCCCGCCGTCCCAGTCCCATGACTTTTACTGGTCCAAACCAGGGCGCCGCCGCGGCCGGTGAAGAAGCCGGCAAAACTAAAACTGTCGTTCGCGATCAGCCCAAGGTCGGCCGCAATGAACCCTGCCCCTGCGGCTCAGGCAAGAAGTATAAGAAGTGTCATGGAGCGCAGTAACCGACTTTCGCTTTTGAAAAGAATACCGGCGCAACCTCGCCGCCGCTCCGCAAGTTTGGCAGACCTATTTCCATCGGTGTGCCTGATACTTTTTGCGCTCTGCTTTAACATCCACGCCCAACAGGTCGTTCCAGATGTCTCTGCTGAACGGGATCAAGGAATCAAGTTGTTTCAGCAGGGCGATGCCGCCGGCGCCGTCAAAGTCTTACGCGTTGTCACCAAAAAGTCGAAAGAAGACAGCATTGCCTGGCATTATCTCGGGCTTTCGCTGAATGGGAGTGGTGATCGAAAAGGCGCGCGCAAGGCGCTGGAAAAAGCAATTGCGCTGCGTCCAGGCTTCGGGCCATCCCACACCGTGTTAGCTTACGTTTTGGTCCACGCGAATAAGCTGCAGGAAGCAACAAGAGAAGCGCAAACTGCGTTGTCTTTGGATGCAAAGGACCCACATGCTCATTACATTGTTGGCACCTTGCTACTGCGTAAGCAGTCTTGCAAGGAATCACGGACTCACGCCGACGCCGCGCAATTGAGTGACCCGAATTTTGCTTCGCCTTACCTGCTTAAAAGCCTGGCTCTAATTTGTGAATTGACGGAAGGTCGCCAAAGCGGACTATTCACTAGTCGAGTAGCTTTCAAGCGTTCCGCGCCCGCTGAAGAACCCAGCAGAGAGGAACGGTTGGCGAAGATGAGGGAGACCGCATTGCGCTTCAAAGACGCGGCGGAAAACCTTAGCAAGTATCTTCAACTTGAACCGAACGGACCGGAAACAGCAGTTTGGCGAGAACAGTTAGCGACGCTTCGGAAGCATGCCAGAGTTTGCAGAGAAGCCGGAGAATGAACGCACGATATTCAGTGGGCCGGAACTGACTACCAAGGTTCGTGTTTTATCCAAACCAGAGCCTCAGTATACGGAGCAGGCCCGGCAAGCACAGATCACCGGCACCGTGGTCCTGCGCGTTGTCTTTGCAGCGGATGGTTCCGTTCAGCACCCGCTCGTAGTTAACGGATTACCAATGGGCCTGACAGACCGAGCGCTGGCAGCCGCGAAAAAGATCAAGTTTGTACCTGCCACGAAGGATGGCGTTGCCGTCTCAAGCTACATTCAGCTCGAATACAATTTCAATCTCTACTGAAAGCCGCGCGCTTTCGAATCGTTTTGGAGTAAACTCTCACGACTCCGTTCCCGAACTGCTTTCCCCAACTCTTCGGAATGACCACTAGTTCAACTAACCCCGCGGTGAAAGCCATCATCGAAGGCACCGCTCCGCAACCAGCGCGACTGGCGGCAGCGAGCGGTATGTTGCCGCTACCGCAGGCTGATCTGCTCGAAGTGCTAGTCGCTTTGCGTGAGGCGGGCGATCCGGAAATTGAAGCGGCGGCGAAGGAAACTCTTGCAGACGCAAACTGTAGATGACTTACTTGCCGCCGCGAAAAGTGATGAAACGTCGCCGCGCGTTCTCGATTATCTTGCCGAGCTCTTCAGGCGCGGTTCGCGCGATTCAGGAAGCAGTCGTTCTGAACAACAAAACTTCGGACCAGGCAATAGCCGGCCTGGCCTCGTCGACTTCGGATCCTACCCTGCTGGACATGATTGTTCTTAACCAGCAGCGGCTGGTTCGTTTCCCAAAGATCATTGACGCGATACTTGCAAACTCAGATCGTTCGGCTGAAGCCGAACGTCGCGCGCGTGAGACACGGAGAGAGTTTTTTGAAAAGGAAAGAGGCGCGCAACAAATTGCCCAGGAGCTGCGGTCGCGTGGTAACTCCGCCGCTGCAGAGTTTTTTGAAAGCGCCGACTTAAGCGAAGGGCTCAGCGTCGAAGACGCCTGGCTGATCGCGCAACACATCGAGGTTTCCGATGCAGACGTTGATGATTCCTGGCTGCCTTCGGAACGTTATGAAGAACTGAAACCGGAAACTCGAGAAGAACGTGAAGCGAACTACAAACGGGTGGTGGAATTTGAACAGCTTGAACTTGGTGCAGTGCCCGATGAGCGAGTTTCATTAATTCGCCGCATCATGTTTATGAATGCGAGGGACCGCATGAAGCTGGCCATGAAGGGTGATCGCGAAGCCCGAAGCATCCTGATTCGTGATTCAAATCGCGTGGTCGCCGTGGCGGTAATTCACAATCCCAGAGTCACCGATCAGGAAGTCGAAAACATTGCGGCGATGAGGACGGTCACAGATGAAGTATTGCGAGTGATTTCTCTGAATCGCACCTGGGCTCGATCCTATCCCATCATCCATAACCTGGTCCGTAATCCGCGAACGCCGATACCCACCGTGCTTTCCACTCTTCCGAGAATTCGTACCAAAGATCTGAAGAATCTTTCCCAGAACCGGAATGTTCCCGGAAGCTACGCGTCGTCAGGCTCTCCGTCTGTCACAAACCCGCACCGGCGATTAACCGAGCTGATTTCAATCGCCCGGAGATAATGTTGCGGAAATCTTCTCAAATTGTGCTTGACACGTCACGAAGTATTCGGTATAATTTCACACACTGACTACGCAGTTCCATTTGATAGGTGCTTATCGGAAGGGTCGCGGTCTTATTTTCACCGCTTGGCTTTATCTCACCCGCAGATGCACCGCCTGGTTCACGGGATCGGCCTTTAGCGATTCTCAGTTCTTTGCCACCGCCCCGAATTGACCCGAACCTGCCGAAAAAGTTTGCCCCGCTAATCTTTAGGGATTAGCGGGGCGCCCTCTTTTTAGGATGCATATCAAATTAACGGCGGGACAAGGCTCTCTCTGTCGGCTGGTTCCGAGTCGAAGGCCGACTCAGACTGCTCTTCCCTGCTCTATGTCCATCCCCGCCATCTGCTGCAAAAACTCTTTCATACTGATCGACGACGCGCTCCCAGTCGTAATGGCGCTGGACCCTGATCTGGGCCCGATTGCGATAACTCTGCACTAGCGACCCGTCGCGCAAAACTCGCTGCAATTTCTCCGCGAGATCAAATTCATCGGCGTAAGGAATTCCGGCGTCTCCCACGGCCTCGATATTTTCCGGAGTCGCGAGGGTCAGAACACAATTGCCGTAACCCATCGCTTCCAGCAGAGCCGGATGAGTTCCTCCGACTTCGGTTGCGTGGACGTAGCAGTAAGCATTTTGTTGGAGCGCTCGATAGTCCTGTCCAAAAACAAATCCGGTGAAAATTATTCGCTTGTCGCCGCGCGCGCGTTCTTTCAAGTCAGTAATGTAATCGTGAGCGTAAGGAGCGTCACCAACAATTAGCAACCGATATGCGGTGCGGACTTTCTTGAAGGCTTCAATCACCAGCCGCGCATTGTTTTCCGGTTCCAGCCGGGAGACGTAGAGCACATATCTATTCGGTTCCGCTCGCCAGCGCCGCACTGCCGCGCGGTCCGGACGTCGTTCAACTTCCGAACCATACGCAATCATTTGTGACTTGGCGTCGTAGCGGGCGAGGTAGTAATCCTGAATCACTTGCGCGTCGGTGACCATCACATTTGGCAAAACTGTAGCGAGGCGTTCGGCCGCCAGGTAATAGCGCTTCCCCAACCAGCCCCATTTTTTTCGTTTGTGTTCGAGCCCGTCGACGTTAATCGCCACCGGCGTGCCGGTTAGCCTGAGTATCGGAGCGAAGGGAGCGTTGGCTGCATTGCAAATCAGGGCAGCGTCAAACCGTTTCGGAACAGCGTGGATCGCGGAAAGGAAGGAGTGAACAACCGTATCGAAATATTTATGCCGGATGGTCGGAAGGACTTTTAATTTGACGCCGTGATATTCCAACTGGCGCGGCGAAACATAGTGCGCCCGGCCATAGACCGTAACGTCATGGCCGCGGGCTACGAGCCGTGTTGACAGATGTTCGGCGAAGGTTTCGAAGCCGCCGTAACTGGCTGGAATCCCCCTGGTCCCTAGAATCGCGATGCGCATATGGATGGCAGGTCCGATCGGTTACTACTTCACTGATTCCATCTACATAACATCTGCGGCTTTTTGATAAACCGCAAGAGTTTGACGTGCAGTGGTTCGCCAGTCAAAGAGTTTAGCGCGTTCCAGTCCTTTTTGACTTAATTCAGTTCGCAGTTGCGAGTCATCTGAACTACCGTTTCGATCGCTGTGGCCATCGCGTCAACGTCAAAAGGATCCACGAGCACGGCCGCATCTCCGACTACTTCCGGCAAGCTCGTTTGATTGCCGACGATCACCGGAGCGCCGCATTGCATTGCTTCCAGCGGCGGCAGACCAAATCCTTCGAAATAGGAGGGGTAAACAAAACAAGTCGCCCCTGAATACAAAGCCGGCAAATCTTTTTCTGGCACATACCCGGTCAGAATCACCGAGTCTGCTGACTTCAAGTTCCTTAATCGTGCGCAACGTCTCGTCATATAACCACGCGCATTTACCTACGAGCACAAGTTTAGGCAGCTTAACCTCTGGTTTTGCCTTGCGCAAGCGCGAATATGCAGCCACCAGCCGGCTCAAATTCTTACGCGGTTGAATAGACCCAACCGAGAGGATGTAGTCGTTTTTTATCCCGTAAGTTTGTCTAATGCGTTGCAGTTCTCTTTTCGTCATCTCGACTGGGCTGAAAACTGTTCGAGCGGCCATCGTAAGTCAACTGAAATGCGCTCCGGGTCGACGCTATAAGTCGTATGATATCCCGACGTGCAAATTCGGAAAGAGCGATGATGTGGGCAGCTTCTCGCGGTGATCCGCACAGTTATCCGCAGTTGCTTCCAGCTTCGCCATTAAACGTTTGCGGGGAGGTGTTCGAAAGAGAGATCATGAATACTGGACAACAACGGGACAGGGTGAAAATGGCGGGCGAAGTAAATTGCACGTGCAGCACATCGACCGGGTCTCGCCGTAATTCCGCACTAAGGGTGAGCGGAATCCGCACCAGCGGCGTGTGTGGCAGCGTCGACGGACACTAAAATTTGCCCAACGGTTCTGAAACCGATCCACTGCCTCTGATCTCGTGACGTAGAGACGTGTATTGATTGACGGCATCGATTTCTGCCAGTGCTTCAATGAGATTAGTAGCGTAGCTTTCATTGCCGCCAAGTCCGGTGCCCACCGAGTGGGCGTCAATTGCTATTCGTAAGATCCCGCTGGGCTCCCAGGATAAACCTTCCCACTGCGACGTGTGAGGAGAACTGAAAGTTATTCAGGCTGGATAGCGAAGGAACTTTTGGCCGGATAGAAACAGCAAAAGGTCTTTGTGCTTCGGAAACCCGTCGGAGGTTATTTCTTTCCAGCCGCTGAAGCTTGTGAGTCGCCGCCCGATTGTATTCGGGTATCGCGCTCGCGAATGCGCGCTGCCTTGCCGCGCAGGCCGCGAAGGTAATAAAGCTTGGCTCGTCTGACCCGGCCCCGCTTCACCACATCGATGTGATCGACGATGGTCGCGTGAAGTGGAAAGATTCGCTCGACGCCGACACCAAAACTCGTTTTGCGAACGGTGATCGTTTCCCTCGCGCCGCCATGCTTGCGGGCGATAACCACGCCCTCAAAAGCCTGCAGGCGTTCTTTCGTTTCCGATTCCTTAATGCGGACATGCACGCGCACGGTATCGCCCGACTGAAAATCAGGAATGCCCATTCTTAGTTGGGTCTTTTCAATACTATCTAATCGGTTCATTTCGATGCTCCATTCTTCGGGTTCTGAGGCGAGCTCAACTCGCTGCCTCAAACGAACCCTACAAACTATTTCAAAAGATCCGGGCGATTGCGTTGCGTTTTTCTTAGCGCTGCTTCGCGGCGCCAACGCGCTATCTCTCCATGATTGCCCGTCAGTAAAACTTCCGGCACTGTCAACCCCGAAAACTCGGTCGGCCGCGTGTATTGCGGATGGTCCAGCAGACCTTCCGAAAACGACTCATTTGTCGCCGACGTTTCGTTCCCCAACGCTCCTGGCAACAATCGCACGACCGCGTCAATTAAAACCACCGCTGCCGGTTCGCCGCCCGAAAGCACATAATCGCCAATCGAGATTTCGTCAGTCGCGAGCGCTTCGCCGACTCTTTCATCGACACCCTCGTAGCGGCCGCAAATCAAAACTAACTGCGATGCCTTAGAAAGATCCTGCGCAAGTTCCTGCGTGAACACTCGGCCTTGCGGCGACAACAGCACCACTCGCGTTTGCGGCGAATATTCTTCGCGTTTGCTGCAGCCTGTCAACTCACTGCACGGCGGCAAAAATCGGTTCCGGCTTTGAGCACCATGCCTTCGCCGCCGCCAAAAGGACGATCATCGACAATGTGGTGCTTGTCGCTCGTCCAATGTCGCAGGTCATGCGCTTTAGTTTCAACTAGACCCGCGGCCCGTGCTCTGCCGAATAATTCCGTAGTCAAACGCTTCGCGAAAAAAATCCGGAAAGATAGAAATGATGTCGCAGCGAAGCACAATGAAATTTCAAAGACAACTACAACTCCAGCAAACCCTCCGGCGGGTCGATCACAATTTTCTTGTTGGCCACATCGATCTCGACCACAATCGTCTCTGCCAACGGTATCAGAACTTCCGGACTCTCTTCACCTTCAACAACCAGGAGTTCCACTCCGCCAGTTCGCATTACTTCGCGAACTTTTCCGACGACAGACCCGGACTTAGTTTCAACTGAACAACCTTCGAGTTCCCAATCGTAAAATTCGCCTTCGTCAAGTTCGACTCGTTCAGCTTCCGGCAGTCCAAACTCGAAACCTACTAACGCTTTTGCCGAGTCGATCGTGTCGTAACCCGCAAACTTCAAAACCATTCGCTCGTTTTGAAACCAGTAGTCTTCAAGTTCCAACTGCTGGCGCGTCCCGTTTGGCGCCACCGCTGACAATTCAGAGACGTTTTCGAAGCGCTCCGGAAAATCTGTCAAAATATCTGCTACCAGCTCGCCCTTCAGACCTCTCGTCCTGACTGCACGGGCAACAATAATCAAATCATCGCGGTCATTCCCGCTCGGCGAATTCATTCCACAATTTCAACCATGAAGCGATGTCGTTTCTTTTGGCTGACCGCATGGGCCAGCGAACGCAACGCGCGAATCGTGCGGCCCTGCCGCCCGATCAGTTTGCCCATGTCTGTCTGGGCCACGCGCACTTCAATGAGCGTGCCGCCTTGCTGATCCACTTCGCGCACATCGACGGCATCGACATCGTCGACGAGGGCCTTCACCACCATTTCGACGGCTTCTTTCATGCGCTTGGATTATGCTTCCGGCGGAGCGGCTGCAGCCTCTTGCTTGCCGCTCGACTTGATCAGCTTGCTAACCGTCAGAGTCGGTTGCGCACCCTTCTCCATCCAGTAGCGAACACGATCCATGTCCAACTTAATTTCTGCAGGCTCGCGCGTGGGGTTGTAAGTTCCCAAATTCTCGAGATAGGAACCATCGCGCTTCGACTGTTTCTCTTTCACGATAACCCGGTACGAGGGTCGCTTCTTCGCGCCCGTGCGCATCAATTTAATTGCTAACAAAACTTACCTCCAGTTTTTCCCGATCTAAACACTCAGCGATTTGAGATCTGAGATCTGAAATTTGAGATTTGAGATTGAACACTCATCACTCACCACTCATCACTCATCACTCATCACTTTATTCAGTGCCGTTTCTTCTTCCGTTTCTTTTTCAGCTTCTTTCTCGACGGCCCCGCCGGAGCGCCGCCGAACGAAGGCAACGCCGGCATCTCTTCGCCGTCTCACCCATCCCGGCAAAACCAGCCATGTCCGGGATTCCAGCCATGCGCCGCATCATCTTGCCTTTCAAGCCGCTGCCGCCAAACATTCCCGAGCTCGAAAGCTGTCGCATCATCTGTCGCATCTCGGTGTACTGCTTGATCAGCTTGTTCACCTCAGCGACGTTTGTGCCCGAGCCTTTTGCTATCCGGCGACGACGATTAGCATTCAGAATCCGATGATCAACTCGCTCTTCGCGCGTCATCGAGTCGATGATCGATTCGGTGCGCCTGAGCTCGCGCTCCATCTCCTTGGTCTGGTCCTCGTCCATCTGCGGCATGCCGATGCCGCCCAGAAGCTGATCGGGAAGCAGCTTCATAATCTTTGAGAAAGAACCAAGCTTCTTGACCTGGCGAAGTTGCGAGCGGAAATCGTCAAGCGTGAATTCGTTTTTCTGAAGTTTCTTTAACTGCTCTTCCGCTTCCGACTGATCAACCTTCGACTGAACCTCTTCAATCAGCGACAACACATCGCCCATGCCGAGTATTCGCTGGGCCACGCGATCGGGATAAAAAGGCTCGAGCGCGTCATACTTCTCGCCAACGCCGACAAACTTCACCGGTTGACCCGTGACCTGCTTGATCGAAAGCGCCGCGCCTCCGCGCGCATCGCCGTCCATCTTCGTCAGCACCACGCCGGTGATACCAATGCGCCGGTGAAATTCTTCCGCGGATCGAACTGCATCCTGGCCGGTCATCGCATCAGCGACAAACAGATATCTCAACCGGATGCGTTTCGCGTTTGATGTTCTCCAGCTCGACCATCAAATCGTCGTCGATGTGCAAACGGCCGGCAGTGTCGATCAGCAGCGTATCGAAGCCCGTCTGTTGCGCATGCTTGAAAGCCGAGCGAACCAGCGTCAGCGGATCATTCGTCTCAGTTTGTTCAAAGATCTGTTGGCCAGTTGCTTTCGCAATGACCTTCAACTGCTCGCGCGCTGCGGGACGGTAAACGTCAACTGAAACCAGCAGTGGCTTGCGATCCTGATTCGCGGCCAGCCAGCGAGCAATCTTTCCCGTCGAGGTCGTCTTGCCGGAACCTTGCAGGCCCACGATCATGACAACGTTGGGAATCTGCTTGGTGAAAACCAGCCGGGATGATTGCCCACCCAGCAGATCGACCAGTTCGTCAAAAACAATCTTGACGACCTGTTCAGAAGGCTTGAGCTCCTGCCAAACCTGCTGTCCCTCGGCCTTTTCCTTGACAGAGGCTATAAAGTCTTTTGCGACTTTATAGTTGACGTCGGCTTCGAGCAGCGCGAGGCGAATCTCCCGCAAAGCCGCGTCAACATGCTCTTTTGTCAGCACGCCTTCGCCGCGCAGATTCTTAAGAGTCCGTTTTAGCTTGTCAGATAAGGACTCAAACATAGATCACTCAGTCGACACTTCTGGCGGCGACGGAAACGGAGATGATAGCGGCCCGCTTAAATGAGTGTCAAGGCAAGCACTTGCAACAGGTTCAGTATGTGTCTGACAAAGCCAAGTCTCCTGACAACTTCATCAAAACTGAGCCATAACACTATGCTAAGGTTCAACTGAATACACTCCTTCCCCCGAAACCGCTTCCGGATCGCCATGAAAGCTGACCTTGAGTCACTGCGAATCAATTTGAAGGGTCTTGATTTTCCTGTTGTGGAGGCTACAGGCCGACGACTTTACAGCGAACTATATCTTGGGCCGGACGGAACCTTCGGCATCCTCAAAACGCATGACGGTCTTAAGGTGTACTTTCACCCGGACGTATTCGATTACGCCTTCTATGGCCGTAGTCAGTGGGAGGTCTCAACCGTCAAGGACGTTATTGATAGAGGTCGCGTAGAACGCATCAAATGGATCAGGGAATTCATTTCGGGAAATGTATCGAACTCGCAGTGTTGGGCTATCCCAGTCAGTAAGAGCGCAATGAAACGTCTATACCTTTCCGTAAATCCCGGTTACGTCGTCTGGATAAACCCGAGGGCTGACAAGGAGTCCTTCAATTTCAGGAACGCTTATCCGGCCGATCCACCCAGAGTCTGGGAGTATGCCCGTTCGGTTAAAGGCTCAAAACTAATCGCCAGATTTTGAAAATGAAAAAAGCCCCTGATTTGCAATTGGCTCAGGGGCCGGAAGCCGAACCCAACGCTTGAGGCGCTAGGTGGACTGCTTGCTAGCTATCGGAGTCTTGGTAGCCTCCAAAGCCCACAAACATCACGGCGATCCTACAGTTCTAAACCTATAGAGTCAAGAGACAGAAGGCACACGCGAAGGTGAGAAAACCATAGGAATTGGATACCAAGCTTTGAAGATAACCGCGCGATCACACGTCACTAACGGCTGCCAACGCAACCATGCCCCAAGGTTGGTCCTGGTGGTCCTACTACTTCTGTTTAGCCAAACTTCGTTTCTTTCAGGAAACGCTTGTGGACAGACATCTAACCATGGTCGACTCACCTCGGGGCTGAACCTCCAAGAGATCGAACCTGGAATTGAATACGGACAAGTCTCCAGCGGTCAATCGTCAAACGGCGAACTTAAGGGTCCTTGGCTGATTAACGTACTTCGGATCGACCTTCAACGCGCGAGGCTCAAGGTTGTGCATGCGCTTGACGAAGGCATTGGTCTGGAAACGGTTAGTTCGCTTGCCCACCGGCATCAAGCGACAGCCGCAACAAACGGAGGATACTTCCGTTTGACTGGTCCTTATCGAGGCGAATCAATCGGCCTGCTGCTTCTCAATGGGCAATTGATTAGTGAACCTAACCACGAGCGCGCGGCGTTTGGCTTAATCGAAGACGGGAAGACGACGGAACTAATTTTCGGACACTTAAAGTTTTCCGGTGAAATCTCGATCGGGGGTGCAAAGCGATCTGTACAAGGTGTGAACCGGCCACTCGAGCCGAACGATCTTATTGTTTTTACTCCGTCGTTCCATCGCACGACCCTCACAAAACCAGACTGTATCGAAGTGGTCGTGCGCGGAAACAGAGTGACTGCGGTGAATGATCTGAAAGGCAGCAGCGAAATTCCCGCTGATGGTTACATAATCTCTGCCGTGGGCCAATCTCGCGAATGGATTAAGCGCCAGGCTCGCAGAGGCGACTCAGTTTCTTTCACCTGGCGATTTGAAACCCGTGGCCGCTGACGAAATGGAAGGTTGGCTTAACGCAAAGACTTTCTTGGCGGCGGGCCACAACTAATCAAAGACGGCAAAGTTGCGATCACCATCAAAGAGGAAAAAATGCGTGCGGGTTTTGATGCCGAACTTCATCCGCGGACGGCGATCGCAAAATTGGAGTCGGGCAAAGTTCTGCTCGTCACAGTGGATGGCCGCCAACCCGGCGTCAGTGCGGGCATGTCTCTTTACATGCTGGCTGATCTGTTACTCGAGTTCGGAGCAGTTGAAGCAATTAATCTGGACGGCGGCGGTTCGACCACGATGGTCGTCCGCAACAAGATCGTTAACCGGCCTTCCGATCCAACCGGCGAGCGTCCCGTGAGCGACGCGATATTGGTTTTTCCTAAGCGAAACTGAAAAAAACCAGTGTAGACGCTCCTTGTTGCATGTGTTAGATTCTAGGCTGTTCGTCGCTTAAAACTCGCGCGGCTTCGTGGGAAATGCCGACGCACCCAACCCTACCGTCCGCCGCAAAACAAGTGTGCTGTGAAAAACGGACTGAATTGACCGTTTTTAAAGGACTACATGGCTAAGAATGCAGGCTCCGGGGCTGGTGGCCCGCCGCCGGAAGAATCCTCAAGCGGAAAAGGTGTGGTCGATCTCGCCGATGCGCGTGTGCGACTGAACTCCCGTGCGCGTCCTTCAAACCAGAATCTACTGGAAGAATTGGACCAGGTTCGCTCGCTTCTCGACCAGGGTCTGTCCGCCGAAGCCAAGTCACGAATCTCGCTACTCATCGCTGCTGCCAGCAACAATCCTTCAGTGCTCGCGCTCGCGCGTTGTGCCTTGTCTACCGCGCTGGAGATGCAGGGTCAGTATCGCGATTCGCTCGCGGCTGTCGCGATGTATGAATCGCCGGAGTCGAGAGCCAAACTCGATCAGCAAACGGTTCAATCTCTCAAGGTTCAGATCGGTCTCGCTTACAACTACAACGGCGATCATCCCAAAGCGATTTCGATTCTAAAAGGCGCGCTGCGCGAGTTTTCCGAAAGTGAAGCTGAACAGAATAACGGTCCGGTTTATGCCGCACTGGCCCGCGTCTATCGCAGCATCAATGAACATCCGATCGCGCTGGATTATGCTCAGCGCGCTCTGGAACATTTTCGCCAAACAGGCGAATGGCGCGGACTTTCTGAAGC
Organism: uncultured Chloroflexia bacterium; assembly: GCA_963731865.1. Classification (GTDB taxonomy): domain Bacteria; phylum Chloroflexota; class Limnocylindria; order Limnocylindrales; family CSP1-4; genus SPCO01. Next base: position 58,445 of record CAVSXG010000002.1, read on the forward strand.
CTACTTTGGAATTGGCCTCGCGCAGATTCAGGAAGGCGACTACGAAGCTGCGCTGGAAAATCTTCAGCAGGCTTTGAAGCTGACCGGCGATCATCCCGCCAGTTACACCCTCGGAAAAATCTACGCCAACATGGCTGGTGTCTGCTGGTTTCTCAAGCGCCCGCAGGAAGGCATTCGCTATCTCGAGAAAGCGATTGGCTACTACGAGCGCACCGACCACAAGGCCAACGCCGCAAATGGCTACAACAATCTCGGCATCAATCTGATTCTGATGGGCCAGTGGGGCCGCGCCCAGGAGGCTCTTGCAACGCGCGCTCTCGCTTGGCCACTGAAGCCGACGAACGCGCCGAAAAAGTGCCGATGATTCTGGACTCGCTCGGCGAGTTGCTGATGTTGCGCGGCGAGCTTGATGAAGCGAGAGACTATCTTGTTGCGCGCCGTCGCTCTGGCGACCGAGGACGGCAACAAGTGGTACGCCGTGCCAGGCGCTCAGAACTCTGGCGCGTTGTTATCTGGCGATGGAGGACCACGCCAAAGCGCTCGCCAACGGCGAAGAGGCGCTCAATCTGGCCGATGACAATCGGCGATCGCCAGGCGATTTGCGATTCGCGTTTGATTCTGGCGGAAGCACATCTTCGCGAAGGCGACATTGAAAAATGCTCGGCTCAGTTGGAAAAACTTACCGAAGAAACAACCGAGTCCACCACCGACCTGAGCTTTGCCGGAGAGTCTGCAACGACTGCTCGGCATGCTGGCGCTGGCGCAGTCTGACTTTTCATCAGCGGCCCAACATTTCGGCAGCAGCGTTTCAATTTTCGACATGCTCGGCGATCGTTATCGCGCCGCGCGCGCTCACAGCGAACTCGGCCGCGTTTACGCTTTCAGCCAGCCCAGCCGCGCGATGGAACATCTGTCGCGCGCCGTCAACGCTTTTCGCGAGTTGGGAGCAAAACTTGATCAGACGCGAGCCGAAGCGGCGCTCGCCAATCTCGATCGCACCGCGCCGGAAAGAAACGAAGAACAAGTCGGCACTACCGCAGTTGCTGACGCTCCGACTCGCTGAAGCAGTTACTTCGCGAGAACTTTTGTTGCGCGAACTGGCGGCCATCATGCGTCAGGAAACCAGCGCCAAAGCGGTCGTCATCACTGAACCCGGCGAACACAATCGCCGGCGCGTGGTCATTGCCCACGGCTGCACTCCGGCTGAAAGCGCGCAAATTGCAGAACAACTGGATCAGTTGGTTGACGATGAAGCGCAAGCTGATTACGCGCAGCAAGAAAGACGCGGCGATTCTCCAACTTCGTTCGTCTCACGCTCCGCCGGCCACGCTTTACATCTCGCCGCGCAGCCGCGCGAGTCTTCCGGGCGGACTTTCGCTGGATCCGTTAATGCGCGTCGCGGAACTGGGCATGGACGTTTGTGCGTCTGCGGGCCGGTTCGCAAAAGGGTTCGCGCGTGCAACAGCCGGCTGAACTCGCCGGCACCAGCCTGATGCCCGGGTTCATTCATTCAAGCCCGGCGATGACGAAGCTGGTCGAGGAAGTTCACAAGATCCGATCTTCAGATGTAACCGTTTTGGTCACTGGCGAATCAGGAACCGGCAAAGAGTTGGTCGCGCGCGCAATTCATGCGCTGTCGAATCGCGTCGTTCGAAAGTTTTCGTTCCGTTCAACTGCACCGCGGTGCCCAAGGAACTTTCCGAAGGTTATCTGTTCGGTTACCGTCGCGGCGCCTTTACCGGCGCGGTCACTGATTCCGCAGGCGTGATTCGCACGGCCGCTGGCGGCACACTCTTCCTCGATGAAATCGGCGACCTGCCACTCGATCTGCAGCCAAAGCTGCTGCGGTTTCTGCAGGAAGGTGAGATTCAGCCGCTCGGTGAGCAGCGGCCGATCAAAGTTGACGTCCGCATCATCGCGGCGACCAACACCGATCTGGAAGAGATGGTGGCGCAGGGCCGTTTCCGTGAGGATCTTTATTATCGTCTCAACGTGATTCGGTTGCGCGTGCCGCCGTTGCGCGAGCGTCGTTCAGAAATTCCGACCATCGTTAACTACTACATCAACCACTACTCGGCGAAGTTTGGCCGAAGAGACATTCAGATCACGCCGCCGGCGGTTGACTTGTTGATGGTCAGCGACTGGCCAGGCAACGTTCGCCAGCTTTGCAACGAAATTCAGCGCGTCGTGGCGCGCGCTGAAGATGCGACCGTGATCACTCCCGACCATCTTTCTCCCGAACTCAAGACGAACTTCCTCGCCGACCACGCCGAGTTCGCCGGCTTCAACGCTCGCTTCAATGCCCGCGAGTTCTCTGCAGAACGTTACGCTCGCTGATGCCCTGGCCGACGTTGAACGACGCATGATTGCCGATGCGCTGCGCAAACATGGCGGCAACATTTCACGCGCCGCTCGCGAGCTTGGGCTAACCCGACGCGGACTCTACCTCAAACTCGAACGATACCAACTCAGCGCCAGCGCTTAGCTCAATCCATTCCCAGCAGCGTCGCGCACGTCCTTCGTTAACCTTTCAGGCGTGTCCGTTCACGCTGCTCTTTCGTCTGCCGGCAACTTCGTTCGCAATTTCGGCAATGGTCGCAATGTCAAAAGGTTTCGAGACTACCCAGTCGGCCTTGATGGCCTGCCGCGCGTCACAACTAATCGCATCGGCCCAACCGCTGACGATTGCCAGCGGGATTGTCTTCGAGCGCTTGCGAATTTCGCTGGCCAGTTCCCAGCCGCTCATCTCGGGCATGCCGATATCGGTGAACACGACGTCGAGCTTGCCGGCTCTGCGCGTCGTAAAGACTGCAGCGCCGCTTCGCCGCTGTCGGCTACGATCACTTCGCAACCTTCAGCTTCCAGCGCCTCTCGAAGTACTTCTCTAACCGCGATTTCGTCGTCGACCACCAGCACTCGAAGTTTATCGCTTCCCTCGGACGCTTGATGCTTTCGTCCGATCAGCTTCCAGGCTGACGGCGGCTTCATGCGCAACCGGCAGCGAGATGCGGAAAGTGGTGCCGCGGCCCGGTTCGCTTTCGACGTCGATCGAGCCGTTGTGCCTGCGAATGATGCCGAAGCTCACTGCCATTCCCATGCCCGTGCCGCCCTTGCCCTTGGTCGTAAAGAAAGGATCAAACAGGCGCGACTTAACTTCCGGCGTCATGCCGGTGCCGTTGTCAGCGATAGTCAGAACCACGCGGCCGTTGGTTTCCTGAGAGCTCATGCGAATCTCGCCGCCTGCGGGCATCGCGTCGATCGCGTTGTAAATCATGTTAACAAGCACTTCCCGCAGTTCGACCGCATCACCCATCACCGAGGCGGTGCAATCGGCAACCAGCGCCATACGAATCTGTGGCGCATCAGCACGGGCTTCCCAGCGCGGGCGGCTCATCTCGCAAACATCCTTCATCAGCCCGGCGACCGAAACGGCTGTGAACCTGCGGCTCGGTTGTTTGCGCGCAAAATCCTGAATGCGCCGGATGATGTGCGCGCCGTCTTCCGCGCTCTTGATAATCATCTCGATGCCGGAGCTGATCTTCTCGGCATCTTTGGTCCGCAGCAGCAACTGCGCCCGGCCCAGAATTCCGGTCAGCGTGTTGTTGACGTTGTGAGCGACACCAAACGAGAGTTCACCCAGAGCGGCCATCTTCTCGGCGTGAGTCGCCTCTTCGCGTTGTTCTTCATATTCAGCGTGCGCGGCGGCGATTCGCTCCAGACAGTTCCGCAGTCGTTCGCGGGTCGAGCTCTGCTGCGAATTCGCCAGCAGTTGGTTGGCTTGCGCGCCGATCTCCGGCGCTCGTCATCGCCCAGCTGATCACACATCTCTTCAATCAGAATCAGCAGAGCGCGGCCGGCTCCTTCATAGTCTCCGCATCGCTCGGCCACCGCTCGCGCGCGATGAAGAGTTGGTTTAGCTTCGTGCCGACGCTCAAGCCTGCAAAGCACCAGGCCCTGCGTAGTTAGGGCTTCTGCAAGCAGGGCCTCTTCGCCGGTTGTTTCCAAAGTATCCACCGCCAACGCGATCGAGCTGTTGCGCTAAGTCATACTGCTCCGAAGCCAGATAAAGTTGCGCAAGTGTTTCGTCGACTTGGGCACGCCTTACCTGGTCGCCGAGTTCATCGAAGAGTTTGCGTGCGCGATCCAGGTGGAGTTGTGCTTCGTCAAATCTCTGCAGAGCTGGAAAGCAGATAGCCGTGGTTGTTCTCAACCATAGCTGCGTAGCGGCGGTTGCCGATGCTTTCAAAGAATGCACAGTGCGTCGCCGTAGTGTCCCAGCGCTCTGTCGAAGTATCCGTTTCGCTCTTCCGCAATGCCAAGATTTTTCAACGTGGTGGCAAATTCAAGATGAAATCGTCCCTTGGTCCAGGCGCCGGATGTTTCCACCAGCGGCGCCGCCTCGTTGAGAAGCCCAAGAGCGTCGTGAAGGCGTCCGGCGTGACCCTCAACTACAGCAAGGCGAATCAGAGCGACGCCCCTCAATTCTCGTTCCTCTTCAGACAGCGTCTGTAGTAGCGAGCGTACGGTTTCGCGGGACAGATCGAAAAGCCCCTGCCGGTAATAGCAGCAGGCCAGTTCGATCCGGGCTTCTGCCGCGCGAGTCTGTTCTTCCAGTCGTTCGAAAAGCGCTATGGCTCCGTTCAGCAGGCCCTCCGCCGGTTTTGGCCTCCGTCGAATCTGTCTGGTACTGGCCACCCAACCACTCAAAACTCCCGCAGTGAAAAACAGTTCAGCGGCAGCGCGATCTTCCAGCCCGGCATGTTTTGGCCACTCGCCAATCGTCCACCACTGCTGAAGTTCAGCGCATCCCAAGTCGTAATCACCGGCTTCGATCTTTTCGCGGGCTACGGCACAACAGGCCTGAACCTGCTCGCTTAGAGTTAGCGGCGCATGTTCGGTCTGCTGAGTTGAGTTGGTTTGTATCAGTCTCATTGTCAATTGATTTGAGTTGGAAAGTGCCGTGGTTCCAGGCTTGTTCAGCGGAGCGCTTCATATTACTTCCGGGGAGAAATCTTTCGAGGCTTGAGTCGGCGCGGGGTCCAGCCAGTTCGGCTGCATACCAAGTATACCCTGCATACCGTGGTAACAAGAGCATTTTCTTTCTACGCTAATGGTGCGGATAAACGGGAGTTTAGCCCGTTCCTGAGCAGATTTCTCCTCCGCATGTATACAAGCTATCCAATTCTCGCTTGTTCTAGGCTCTAAGTCCCTCATGAGGGAGCCGTCGAGTTAACTGCCAACAAGTCAATGGTTTAGGAGACGTTGCTCAATCCCTCGGAACGAGTGGCACAAGCCTTGAAATAGAGACAACCGAACGAATTGATAACTGGCACGCTAGAAAAAGATTTGACATCGCAAGTGGCAATCACTCCTAGCGCACCATCAACCCTAAACGCTCGAAACCAGGAGAACTAACATGAAACGCATCACATCAATCCTTTGTGCATCGCTCTTGACCTTGGCAATGTCTTCCGTGGCAATGGCAGGCGACATCGACCAGCCGTTCTCAGGCGATATCAGCACCAGCCGGTCATCTGTGACATCGACGGCAGCATCTACGGCATCTGTCGAATCTCTGATTCCGTAACCCTGGCGACCCTTGCGATTCGGTCATCGCGCAAGCACATCAGTCAAGATGCGATCGGCTCCGCTTCAAAGATCGTTCATATTGGCGAGAAAAACCGCTAAAAGCGCTCGCGCGATGACAAGTTGGCAAGGTCCATGCCAACAAGGTAATCGGTCTCGGCTCACAGACAAACACCCTTCTGGGAGGTGGGATTTATGAAGATAGATAAGAACACGACGACAAGCAGTAAGGTTGAACAACCAGGTTGTTACGCCGAGCAAGCAAATGTCCTACGCGGTTATATACACCCTTTTGACTAATTCATTCGCCGCTAATTCCGAGTGAGGTCGCGGCGCAGGAAATCAGGAAAGGGAAACGCGGCCCAAAGCTCGGAAAACAATATCCCTCACGCTCTGTTTAGGTAACTGTACAAATCGCTAATCATCTAGTTACGGGAGGGCCGGTTTCCGGCTCTCCCGCTCCCATTGAAAACTCCAACTGGTTTTCAGTCCCAGACTTTCCCAAACACAACCACACCCTTCTCCCGGGCATCCGACGACTCTCAGATTTCGTTATCAGGTACTGCGCTCCAGCAAACTTTGCTCCGCGACTTCGGTTTGTCCCTCGGAATCTCTTATGACGGTTATTCCAAGATGTCTGACTCCGGTCCTCTTCCTCTTGCTCCTTTTGAGCACGCAGAGTTTTGGGCAGGAACCCGGTTCACGTCCCAGCCCAACACCTTCACCAAAGTTAGATGAACAGGAACCTATTCGAACGCTGACCGAGGAAGTTCAACTCACGGTCACCGCTCTGGATAGCCAGGGCCGGCTTGATCCGACTCTCGAGCTCGCCGACGTGCTGGTTTTGGAAAATGGCGTGGCCCAGGAAATCAAGAGCGCGCGACGTGTGCCCGCTCATGTTCTGGTCCTGCTCGACACCGGTGGCGAACTCAATTCAGCCAAGCGTGTTCGGTTAACCAGAGAAATTGCGCGGAAGTTGGTGTTGGGGCTGAATGCACAGGACCAGATCTCCGTGATCCAATTCAATAACAAGATCGAGACGTTGCAAGGTTGGACCGGCGACCGTGAGGCGGTGTTGCATGTGCTTGATACAAGACTGATTTCAGGAAAGCGAGTCGCGATTTTTCGATGCGGTGATTGCCGCAGCAGATCAACTGCAGGATCGGCCACAGGGGAATCGACACGTGGTGATGATTACTGATGGCGTTCAGAGTCCCGGCGAGCGAATCGATCGAGCAATCGCGTTTGAGCATTTGCGGGCGCGCAACGCTGTAGTCCACGTGATCAGTTACACCAGCGTTTCCCGCAAGACCATCGAGCAGCAGCGACGTATCAAGCGAAATCGTGACGAAGAGTCTGGTGCCGGAGGATGCACTGAATTCGATTGGTGGTGAGGAAGGTCGCGTCGCACGAAGAGCGGCCCAGCCGGGCGGAGTAATTTTCGATCTCGATCCGGCGAGACGACGGCGCGCTTAAGGCTTACGAGGAGGCAATGCGCGCTGCTGAAAAACAGCTCACTCAAGTTTCAGAGGAGTCTGGCGGGCGTATCTGGTTGCCTGAAACTTTTGATGAGATGGTTGAAAATGGAGCGGAGGTCGCGCGACTGATCGATTCGCAATTTGTGGTTACTTACAAACCCAACGTCCTTTAGCTGAAGCGACGGAAGGCGAGATTCGTCGCATCGAAGTCGCTTCGCGAAGGGTGGGATTGCATTTAACCTCGCGCCGCCTGTACGTCGTTCAGTCGATCCAGATGCAGAGAATCCCGATCAAAAAGTCATGAACTAGTGAGTGTTTGAGTCCTGTGATGAGTCGCTAGCGCGAGGCCCATGATCATGTAGAAAACCATAATCACTTCCGAGTCGCCCCAGTTGTAGTGCACTAAGCCCGACGTAAAAAATCCGACCAGCCCGCCCAGCGCCCCCATCAACAATCCGCGTTCAATCCATTCCAAGCTCGCAGGCGCTCGCGGAGCGAACGCCAGAAAGTCGCCATAAACAAACAGCAAGGACGACCACAACAACAAGGCGGGCACGCCTCGTTCAAGCGCGATCTGCAAAAGGTTTGAGTGCATGTGGCCCCAGGGAATTCGTCCCTTATCAAACATGCCCCATTCGCGCCAATGTCGTTTGATCGAATCCATGCCGATGCCGACGAGCAAATGACGCGGCTTGCTAACAAGCAACGTGAAGCCTTCTCGCCAAACGGTTTCGCGCCAGGTGGTCGATTGATCTGCTTTATCGATGAAAGCCACGTTGCGTTTCTGCTGCAGCACAAACAGGCCGACAAGGATGAGCGGAATTGCTAACACGCCCACGGCGAAATTGTGTTCTGCGGCTCGCCGCCGAGCAGAAAAATGATCACAGTTGAAACTAGGCAGCCTAACCATGAAGCGCGCGTAACAGTCAGCACTAAAGCGAAACCAAAACCGGCCAGGGCGATCAGCAACAACGCTCCGGCCCAGCTTCGTTTGATCGGCAAACTAACAAAGAGTCCCACGGCGAGTGGCGATGATCAACTGCAGCATTTCGGCATAGGTCACAAAGTTGCCGAAGAATCCAGTCGCGCGCCAATCGCGCCCCGGCGACCAGTTTCCAATTCCGAGTTGTTCAGTCGCAGTCGCACCCGGCAAGAGGCTGCCGCGAGGGATTTTGAAAACGGGTTCCACCTCGTGTCGATAAGCAAGAATCGAAACAGGTTCGGTGCCCGGTCTCGACAAAGCATTCACGAGATCCTGCGGCTCGTTCAACTTTTGTCCGTCGGCCTTGAGCAAAGTGTCGCCATCGCGAATACCATTCACATAAAGCGGGCTCGTCTGCGAAACGTTATGGACCTTCACGCCTCGTCCCCAGTAGCCCTCCCGGCGCTGTAAAACAACATTAGCCATGCAGGCGCAAACGAGCGTGATCGCGAGCAGGCGAATCACACGAAGCGAAGGAACGTTTTCGGCAAACAAATAAACGATGGTGAAGAGACTGGCGGCGCGCAGTTTTCCAATCGAAACCATCGGTTCATAGGAAAGAAAAGCGGTAAGCCCCGTGAGGATAAAAAAGCCGAGCATCAGGTAATCGATCGGAGTCCGAAAGAGTCTGGGCCGCGGCCGAAAAGCGAATCGAACCAGCCACAGGGCCATGCCGATGAGCCAGGCACTTTGCGTCGCCGCAATCGAATTTGGCGCGGCGGCGGCAAACAAAAAAAGAAAGGCGACGATTCCGCCATCCAACAGTTTCGCCGCCTGGGTCCTGGCTTGTGGTTGCTCTTATCACTAAGTCTTCCGGTCAGTCGATACTTCCCGCGCAAGCGGATCAGCTTCAGGATAAGAACCGACGTCGAGTAAAACTTACGAAGCGCAGAGCGATTGTTCTACCCATTCGTGGCTAGTACGATTCCACTTGGACCATAGCGCTCTTCATCTCAACATGCCGATTCTGGTCGCCCAATCGCCCGCAGTAGCCGGCTGTTCGCTCTGAACATTCCGTCAGGTCTTCGCCGTCAGGAATATCATAATCGCCCACGATCGCGGTCCATCCATTCAACATTCAGGAAAATAAGCGTTGCCGTTGCGCGCATCGACGATTGTCGTGATTGAACAACCGGTGCCGCATCCCAGTCCGACAAGCGAGTAGTGTCCCTGGCAAATTGATGACCTTCCTTGTCCGAAAGCTGTTGCCAGCGATTGAAGCGTGCGAAATTCCGCGCGAGCGGGTGACTGCGAATGATCTTCGTCACCGCCATCCATGCCAAACATCGGCGGTGTCAAGCTCGTCAGCCAGCTTCCCTGATAGCTGAGCCCAAGCGATGTTGCAGCGACGTACGCAACTGTATCTCATATTAAGCTTATCATGGACTCTACGATTACGTGGACTGCGCGATAGCCGTGAGCTCGGACGCTCAGCGACGATCGACAACTGTGTGTGTTTCAAAGTAAGGCTATCCGAGCTATTTCAGTTACATCATCTTGAGTCAGGATGTCCGTTACGAGTATTCTGCACCCCGCGATGTCCTGCATTCGGCTTAGCCGCAGTCCTTCTCCCGACGAAGCTTCTCGATGATCGAAGGTGTGGATCTGGCCGGTCGACCAGTTGCGTTCGAATCCGAGTTGATCCTGAATCCGTCCAACGACTTCTTCATATGCACCGGTTCAAAGATCGCCTATAGGCATCCAGTAACCGAAGATCTGATTCGCTAATATCGCTCGCTCGTAGCCGCTCGCCTAATTTGTTAACTCTGATTCTTGCTGCAGTTCTCAGTGTGAGAAGCATGTTTGTCTATGGGTGGTTCGCTCTAAGGCTCAGTAGCCGTCTCCGCGCAGCATGACCATCACCGTGCGCAGGATAATTTTCACATCAAAAAGCAACGACCAGTTTTCGATGTAGAAAAGATCCAGCTTGACCATCTCTTCAAACGGCAAACGGTTTCGCCCCGACACCTGCCAAAGCCCGGTCAGTCCCGGTTTCATATCGAGACGCTTCCGATGTCGCGGCTCATAAACTTCCACTTCGTAAGGAATCGGCGGACGTGGACCAACGACGCTCATGTCGCCGCGCAGCACGTTGAACAACTGCGGCACTTCATCAAGACTGAAACGTCGCAGCACACGGCCCACGCGCGTGATGCGCGGATCGTCGCGCAGTTTATAAGCAGGCTTCTCCGCGTCGCCGACGTTCGCTTCGGCCTGCCCGGCAATAAACTTCCGTTGATACTCCTGATGCATCTCGTTGCCGGCGCCGACGCGCATCGTGCGAAATTTGTAAACCAGAAATATCCGGCCATCCATGCCGACGCGTTCCTGCACATAGAAAACCGGCCCCGGCGAATCGAGCTTGATCAGCAAAGCAATCAACAGCCAGAACGGCGACGAAGAGCAGGAGCGTAAGGCGGCGATGACGATATCGGAAACTGCGTTTCGTGCCGCGCGCGAAATCTGAAAGCGGTTCGCGAAAGAGCCTGATCATCGGCAAGCGCGCCGATTTGATCGACTTCAGTTTTACTCGGCAAACAATTGATCAGACTGGGCGCAATGCGAAACTCCACGCCGCGCCGCCGCCCGCACCGCATCATCACATCAAACAGCGCGTCGCCATCGACGTCTGAGTCGGCGATGATCACTTCATTCGCGCCCGACTCTCGAATCGCCTCGGGCAGACCCGCGAGATCGCTGATCACCGGGCACGCCTTCGTAAACGTCAGGAAGCGTTGCGCTCGAACGTAGCCACTGTCAACCGCGCCGATCACGCGATAACCCAAGCGACGGACGCTCGCGCATCTCCTTGATGCAGAAAGCCGCTTCCGGACCACGCCCGACCACGAGCGTGGGAATCAAATTGATGCCGCGCTGTCTGAAGAATGTTTGCGCGCTGCGCACCAGTAGGCGTATCGAATAGAAACTCGCCAAGGCGATCAGGAAATCAAGCACGAACACGCTGCGGGCATAGGAGAACGCGCGGTAATCAAAACCGCCGCGATACAAAAACGCCGCGGCCACAATCAGCAACGAACCAATCGCAGTGGATTTGAAAACGCGCAGGCCGTCATCAAAAAACGAAAACTCACCTCGCAAGCCGATAAAGATCGTAATAGCGCAAAGCGAGCACGCGGATGATAATCACGAAAAGCAGCAGAGCGCCGTAAGGAGCGAAGCGGGCGCTCCACGCGAAAAGACATCAGGGCTGGCGGGTTGAAAATCGGACCGCCTTCGCGGAGATAGAAAGCGACGACAAATGAGAACGCCGGCGATCAGGGCGTCCGTGACTAACAGAGCAGTTTTGATCGCCGGAATGATCCACTGCGGCGCACGCGAAGGCGCGCGCACGATGCTCGCCTGGACCAGTGGGGTTTTTAGTTGCTCAACTCTCACGTTGTTATTCAGGGGCAGCTAGCCCGACCGTCAGGGAGGGCGTGCAATCATGATACGACGCCCTCCCTAACGGTCGGGCTACTGCCCCGTTCTCACGAATCAGTTCAGCCATTGCCGTCGCTAGGATAACAAAACTTCAGTCTTCGAGTATCAGGTCAGCGACTGCGGCGGCGACGTGACACCGCCCGGCGTGCGTTCACCGCGTCCCTTTTTTTGAATGTGGCAAATCGCGAACTTCTTCAAGCGTTCGAAATTCTTCGCAGTCTTCCTTCGTTTACAAGCTGCTCGTCCAAGCGCCGCCCATTCGCCCAGGTAAATTGAGGCAGCCGGAATGCCCAGCGCCGCGGCTTCGCGATTCATCGTGCCGCCGGCGCTGACGACCAGATCACTGTGCGCGATCAAGTTCGCGCCATCAAGCGGATGGTCCGGCACGATCAAATTGGAACGGCGCTAACTCCGTGTAGGATTTTCTTTGCGAGTCGTTGCGCGGCAACAGCGACGACTCTTGACAGCAGGCGTAGCCAAAAGTCGTTCAATTAGCTGATCGAACAATTCGTTTTCAAAACGATGATAAAGCGCTTCGCTGGCCGGCGGGCGCACCACCACGAGGATGTCTTCAGCGCCAACACCTAACTCGCGCAGTTGTTCTGCAAAGTTCGGATCGCTTTGAAAGTCTGCGAGGTAAACGTCTTCCTTGATGCCGTCGTACCGCCTCACTTTTTCCGGCGCCGCGCCAAAACGATCCAGCGCGGCTTGCGGAAACGCGCGCGGCACGATGATGCGCGAAGCCAAGCGAAAGGCGAGATGGTTCGCCGGCTGATGTTCGTAGTCCATCAGCGTCACGGCCTTCAAGCGAGAGGGCGCGCGCCGCAAGAATTTGCGAATAGGAATTGTGGCTGACGGCCAGATCGAGATCGCGTCCGCGCGCCCAACGCGCGAGCGCCATCGCACGCTGAACGAGGTTGCCCGCTTTGCCGGAAAGCTTTCCGCCACCGTGTCCGCCGATTACTTCCGGTGCAAATCCGGCAGCTCTCGCAAGCTCAACTGTTTCGGCAAAATCTCGCGCAGTGACAACTCACTTCATGATCGCGGCGAATGAATTCATTGGCGAGCGAACGGAAGAACGGCACGTGCGGTGAGTTTGCCAGATCGATCCAGATTCGCATTGAGCAGAAGTCTTAGCCGCGGATTACGCGGACGCCACGGATCAGCCGACAGGAAGAACTGTATAACCTGCTAAATCGCCTTACTTTGCTTGTCCGTGGCGAACTTACGGCGTCTTTGGCCGGTTATGATGCGCCGCGACCGTCGGCCGGCAAAATTGCTGCACCGAATCCACAATCTCCATCACTGTTTCGCTCGTCAGCTCCGGATACATCGGCAGCGATAGCACTTCGCGGCAAACGCGCTCGGTTTCCGGCAAGTCGCCTTCGGCGTATCCGAGATTATTGAATCCGTGTTGCAGGTGGACCGGAATCGGATAGTGAATGCCCGTGCTGATTCCATCTTGCATGCAGATGCTCGCGCAGCTCGTCGCGCTGCTCAGTGAAGAGTGGGAAGACGTGATAGACCGACTTGCAGTCTTCTGGTTCAGCAAGCAGACGCAGTCCGGAATCCGCCAGCTCTTTCAAATAGACTTCGGCATGACGGCGGCGCGCCGCGTTCCACTCGTCCAGATGCCTCAGCTTCACGCCGAGCACAGCTCCCTGAATCGCTTCCATGCGATAGTTGTAACCAACGCGTTCGTGCAAATACTTCGCGCTCTGTCCCTGATCGCGTAGTTGCTTGATCACATCGACGTATTTTTCGTTATTGGTAACAACCGCGCCGCCCTCGCCATAAGCTCCGAGATTTTTTCCCGGATAAAAACTGAAGCACGAGAGCTCGCCCATGCTGCCCGCGCGCTGTCCCTTGTATTCAGCGCCATGCGCCTGAGCTGCGTCTTCAATCACGATCAGATTGTGACGGCGCGCGATGTCGAGAATTGGATCCATGTCGGCGCAGGTGCCGTAGAGATGCACCGGCATGATCACTTTTGTCTTCGGAGTGATCGCTGCTTCGATTTTGTTCACGTCGATATTGCAAGTCAGCGGATCGATATCAACGAAAACAGGCTTTGCGCCGGTGTAGAGAATCGCCGCGACAGTGGCAACGAAGGTGTAACTAACGGTGATGACTTCGTCGCCTGGCCCAACACCGGCAGCCAGCAACGCGAGGTGCAACGCACTGGTTCCGGAGTTCATGCCGAAAGCAAAACGCGTCTGACAATATTGGCGAAGTCCGCTTCAAAGGCCTCGACTTTTGGTCCGAGAATGAACTGACAACTCTCCACCACTTCCGAGATGGCGTCATCAATTTCGCGCTTGATGCTTTGGTATTGGCTTTTTAGATCGACTAAAGGAATCATGTTGTTTGGTCTGCTACCCGCTACCGTTAGCGAGCGGGTTAAGCGTGAGCGTCTGAGTGCACTCAGACCTGTCAGCCTCAATCCCGCTTCCGCAGACCGAAGCGGCGACAGATAGCCGCACTCAGTCTAATCTCCACCAATTGCCCGCGTGCCCGTAGCGATTGTTCCGCAGCTTCCACGATGCGCACAAGTCGCAAACCCGCCTGGCCATCGGTTTCCGGTTGTTTGTTGTTCTCAATGCAGTCAACGAAGTGTTGCGCTTCAGTTTGCAGCGCTTCGGTCGCATCCAGTCGCGGCGCCCACATGTCGCCCGAACGATAACTCACCAGCATTTCATAAACAGCTTCCGGACTTTGCGAAACAGTCACACCCTTATCGTAGATTTTCACCTTCTCGCTGGGCTCCAGATCGTCGTAAAGGATCATCTTCTCGCTGCCGCCAATCAATGTGTGCCTGACTTTGACCGGCGTAAGCCAGTTTACGTGAACGTGAGCAATCTGCGGATTGTCGAAAAAGAGCGTGATGTAAGCGACGTTTTCCGGTTGTCCGGGAATGTGGCTGATGCCGGTGGCCGAGACCGCCGTCGCTTTCGTCGGCAACACATAATCCATGATCGAAAGATCGTGAATGGCCAGATCCCAGATCACGTTCACATCGTGTTGAAAGAGTCCCAGGTTAACGCGCACCGCGTCGTAGTAGTAAATATCGCCGAGCGCGTTGCTGGTGATGAGTTCGCGAATTTTTCGCACGGCGCCGGTGTAAACGAAAGTGTGATCCACCATCAGCACTCGTTTGCGCCGCGCCGCTTCTTCAATCAACTCAGATCGCCTGTTCGGAATTTGCGGCGAGCGGTTTTTCGATCAAGACGTGCTTGCCGGCTTTGAGCGCCGCCATGCCCAAGTTCAAAATGTGATGAGACTGGCGTGGCAATGACGATCGCGTCGATCGCCGGATCGGCAAAGACTTCCTGGCAATTGCTGACTGTTTTGATCGTCGGATAACGCGCTTCGAGTGGACGCAATCGCTCGGTTCGCAGATCGCAAACCATGACGACGGTCGAACCCGGCGCTTCCATGAAGTTGCGCACCAGGTTTGGGCCCCAGTATCCATAACCGATAACTCCAACTTTAATCATACGTTAGTCGGATCAGGCATTCCTGCCTGTCGTTTCTGATCCCAACTATCAAGCTGACACACGAATGCTTCTCTGGGCACAGAGAAGATCAAACCATAGCATCTCGCTTAGTTTTCGCGCCGCGCTCGCGCACGTCGCCGATTACTCGCGCCGGAACTCCCGCGACGATCGCGTAGTCTGCAACGTCTTTGGTCACCACCGCTCCCGCGCCTACCAGTGCCGACGCGCCAATCGTGACGCCGGCCATGATCGTCGCATTACTCCCGATGGACGCCGCGCCGCTTCACACGCGTTTCAATCACTGTCCAGTCGGCTTCAGTTTGCAGGCTGCCGTCGTCGTTAGTGGCGCGAGGATAAAGATCGTTGGTAAACATCACGCCGTGGCCGACGAAAACTTCGTCTTCGATAGTCACGCCTTCGCAGATAAACGTGTGCGACGAAATCTTGCAGCGCGCGCCAATCGACGCGTTTTTTTGTATCTCGACAAAGGCTCCGATCTTCGTTTCGGCGCCGATGGAACAGCCGTAGAGATTCACCAGGTCCGGTTGGAAGATCTTTACGTCTTTTCCCAACGATACATCGTCGGCAATCGGCATTAGTTTTCAGTAGGACAGACATTCTTGTCTGTCCATTGCTTCCGTGGTATCTACTCCAAAGTGGACAGGCAGGAATGCACTGTCCTTACTTCACTTCCAACAAACGCGCTAGCGCATAAAGCATCCAGGCCTGCGTCCAACGCATATAAGGCGTGCGAACGGTATGAAACCGACGGCGCTGATAGTAAAAAAATCCGCGGCTGTCGCGCAGGTTGCGAATCGTCCAGCGCCGCAATCGTTTCGGCCAGCGCCGGCGCGCCGTCATCAAGTTTGCGCAACTCCAAGAAGAGTGATGATTGCCGTGGCTGCGGCATGCGCATCCGCTGGATAAAGGCTGTCATGGTAGTATTTCGGCCAACCGTCTGCAAGAAAGAAGCGCTCGCGCCAAAACTCATATCCACGCTGCAACGCCTTGACTCAGATCAGCATCCGCAGCGTCGCACGACTCATTAATTCGCGAGAGCGAGACCAACACGTACGCCGTGTGAAAATTATCAATCCACTCCTGCCCGCGTTCTGCGCCGTAAGCCCACGAGCCGTCTTCGTTTTGTCTGCGAATCAACATAACGCGCGGCTCGTAATGCGAGATCGCAGAACTCGGTTTCTCCTGTGAGTCTGCCCACGCGCAGCGAGAGTTTCGGCCGCAAGCAGACTGGCGTTGAAGATTCGGGTGTCGTCGAGCGGTGAATAACTGAAACAAATCTCTTCCGG
The DNA here is from genome assembly GCA_963731865.1 of uncultured Chloroflexia bacterium. Taxonomy (GTDB): domain Bacteria; phylum Chloroflexota; class Limnocylindria; order Limnocylindrales; family CSP1-4; genus SPCO01. Next base: position 74,736 of record CAVSXG010000002.1, read on the forward strand.
CGTTTCCACCGATCGCTTCAGATCCTGAAGAATGAAGTCGCAACTGCTGCGCGCCGTTTGTAGATAACTGTCGTCAGCGAATGTTTGGTGACGCTTCGATAAAAGCTCGCGCGGCAAACGCAGTCGGCACGATCATGGGCGTGCCTTGCGGAGCAAAAAACTTGCGGCTTTGCCAGTCGAAGTTGTAGCCCCAGGCAGCGCCGCTGTAACCCTCAATTCGCATCTGCCACAACTCGTTCAAGCAACTGCGCGCGCATGCCGTTTCGGTTTCGTTTGTGCTTTGACGGCGATAGGTTGCGAGCGCCGCGAGGGCAAACAGCGCGATGCCCTTGGAATTCTTTTGCGCGGGAACGCGCGCGAGCGAGCGCAGGTTAAATGGCGAACGCTTGAGCGCCTGCGTCCAGACTAGGCGCGCCGTTGAAGAGTGACTGAAAGGAGTCGACTGAAAAACGCGGCTGTTCAGTGCGTCGAACGGATCGTGTCCGGCAAAGTCGCGCTGGCGACACCATTCGAAGAGATCGTCAAACGCCTGTTCAATAGATTCATCCATCGAGATCGGGTTGTATCGGAAGGAGAGTTAGAACCACGGCTTCGCCGTCTGATGTGCGGTAGCGGCTCCGCCCCACCGAGAGAATGCGCTCGCATGAGCCTGCAGATCAACTCTGTCAGCTGCCGACTGCGTCGCTGCAAACTCCTCGGCCTCACTGTCTGCTCCTGCACACTGCTCACTGCCTACTGCTTACCGACGTCTCAATCCGTCGCGGCGTTTCGACAAAGCTTTCGTGCCAGAGTTCAAACATCAACAGCGTCCAGAGCAGCTTGCGATGATTCGCCACGCCGCGCTCATGCTCATCCTGTAGTTTGGTTACGTACTCCGGATTGAAAACCCCGGCCTTGCGCACGCGCTCCGGCGACAGCAGATCGCGCGCGAGCGGTCGCAGTTTTTCTTTCAGCCACTCGGCCACCGGCACGCCAAAACCTTTCTTGCCTCGACGCGTGACGAAAGGCGGCAGCAGATCCTCAATCGCGCGCTTCAAAATGTATTTCGTCTTGCGTCCGCGCAGTTTGTAGTTCGCCGGCAGCGAAGCGGCAAACTCCGCCACGCGCGGATCGAGAAACGGCGCGCGCACTTCGAGCGAAACTGCCATGCTGGCGCGATCAACTTTCGTCAGAATGTCTTCCGCAAGATAAAGCCTGCGTATCGAGACTCTGCATTTGCTCCACGACGTCGGACGAATCACACTCAGCAAACATCACACGCGCGTCGCGATAGATGTCCGTGTCAGTTTGGCCAAGCACTTCCGGCGTCAAAAGCATTTGCTGCTCGGCCGGATTGAACGAACCAAACCAAATGTGGTGTCGCGCCACCGGATCGTATTTTGCTCCCGGTGACAAAACGCGTCGCCTTGTAGTCAAACGAAAGGTTCTTGAGTTTTCACCGGCAACAGGCCCACCAGCGGCTCGATCAATCCCGACCGCAGAACGCCGGGAATCTTTGCGTAGTTTTCCGCCCAGCGATGGCCGCGATACATCGGATAGCCGGCAAACAACTCGTCGCCGCCGTCGCCGCCCAGCGCCACCGTCACGTGCTTGCGCGTAAAGCGCGACAAGCAGATAAGTCGGCACCAGCGACGGATCGCTGAATGGTTCATCCATCCACGAGCCGATTTCGCCGACGAGGTTGGCCGCCAGATTCGCGCTCAGCCGTTCTTCGTGGTGATCGGTGCCGAGAAACTTGGCGACCGCGCGCGCGTAAGACGATTCGTCAAACGACGACTCGGCAAACGAAATCGAAAACGTCTTGACTGCTTCCGACGAAGCGCGCACCGCGAGCGCCGCCACGGCCGACGAATCAACGCCGCCCGAAAGCAAAACGCCCAGCGGCACGTCTGAAACCAGACGCATGCGCACCGAGTCAGCCAGCAATTCGCGCAGGTGTTCCGCAGCTTCAGCTTCAGATGGCGCCGGCTGTTTCAGTTTTGTAACTCAAACACCAGTAGGGTCTGCGTTTCAATTTGCCGTCTTCGAGCGTCAGGGTGTGCGCCGCCGGCAGTTTGTTAATGCCCTCGTAAATCGAGAGCGGCGCGGGAACGTAATCAAACGAAAGATACTGCCGCAGCGCTTCCAGATTCAGCGAACACTTCACCGCCGGGTGGGCCAGCAGAACTTTCGGCTCCGAAGCAAACAGCAAGGTGTTATCAAAGACGCCCCAGTAAAGCGGCTTCTCGCCAAAACGATCGCGCGCAATCAGCAGCCGGCGCCGTTTTGAGTCCCACAAGCGCAAACGCAAACATGCCGTTCAGATGCTGGACCATCTCGTCCGCCAAACTCTTCGTAGAGATGCGGCAGCACTTCCGTGTCGGATTGGCTTCTGAACGAGTGGCCGCGCTTTTCGAGGTCCTGCGCGCAGCTCGCGATAGTTGTAGATTTCGCCGTTGAGGATGACGGCAACGCTTCGATCTTCGTTGTAGGTGGGTTGTTCGCCGGTGATGAGATCGATGATCGCGAGGCGCCGCATGCCCAGCGCGACGCCGTTTGACACATCAGTCCTTCGGCGTCCGGCCCGCGATGAACCATGCGCTCGCACATCGAGTGCAGCAGTTCCTTCGCGCCGTCAGGCGGCGGCGTGCGTGAGTCAAGATTGGCCCAGCCGGTAATTCCACACATAGGAAACTAGTAAATGGTAAATCGTGAATGAGTGAATAGTACGTGAATGTGAGTTAACGAGACGTGACAGCGTGAGTTACTCATCACTTACCATCTACATTTACTATTTACTGATTTACCATTTACGTTCACTTTCTTCAAATCCAATCTTCTCGCGCACCGCGTAGATCGATTTTGCCTGCGACTCGTGATACGTGCGCACCATCATCTCCGCCAGCAGGCCCATCAGAAACAGTTGCACGCCCAGCACCAACGTCACCATCGCGATCACCGGCAACGGCGTTTGCACGAAGTCAGCGTGATGCGGCCAACTCAGAAATTTCATCAGGAACGCGAAGAGCGCGCAAATCAGTGAAAGCGCCAAACGTGATCAGGCCCGCCCAACCAAAAAGATAAAGCGGCTTCGTTTGATACGACGCCATGAACTTGATCGTGATCAGATCGAAAACAACTTTGACCGTGCGCGACAATCCGTATTTCGATTTGCCCATCGTGCGCGCGTGATGCTCGACCGGAATTTCCGTGACGCGCGCGCCGGCCCAGGAAGCGTAGATCGGAATGAAGCGATGCATCTCGCCGTAAAGCTTGACGTCTTCGAGCGATTCGCGCCGATAGGCCTTCAGCGAACAGCCGTAATCGTGAAGCGGCACGCCGCCAATCCAGGAGATCAGACGGTTGGCAAGCATCGAAGGAATTTTGCGCGTAATCATTTTGTCCTGGCGATTTTTGCGCCAGCCGGAAACCACGTCGTAACCTTCATCGAGTTTCTCCAGCAGCCTCACAATGTCCGCCGGATCGTTTTGCAGATCGGCGTCCATCGGAATCAGAACATCGCCCTGGGCCGCGTCGATTCCCGCGGCCATCGCCGCCGTCTGACCATAGTTGCGTTTGAAAGCAACTACGCGAACGCGATTGTCGAGCGCTGCAATTTCGCGCAAGATTTTCAGACTGCCATCAGTAGAACCGTCGTCGACATAGATGATCTCCGAAGTGCGGCCGAGGACTTTCAAAGCTTCGTCCAACTTCGCATGCAGCGGCAGCAGGTTTGGTTCTTCGTTGTAGACGGGAAGAAAACTGAACTCTGGAGCAGCGCGGAAACCTGATGACCTGACTGGGGGTGGGATCTCGTCGAGTTCGGGGTGAATCTTCATGGGTCCGGCGATTACGAAGCCTTTTCCTGAAGCCATCGATTCACGAGCTTGTTGTGCAACTCGCTTCTTTTGGCAATCGCTCTACTTTGTCGTAAGGGCCTTCGATCTCACTAGATGGGGCGAGGTTTAGATTGACTTCAAAGTTCATCGTCTTCGAAGTTTTCATTGTAGTCTCTCTGTCATGCGTATCCCAAAACTCCGGGTCTTCAGGCTCGAAGAGTTCACCACTGAGACACAGAGTACTCAGAGGACGTCACAGAGATAATCATTCAACTCTTCGCGCGACGCAGATCATAGAAACGCCAAACGGAAAATTCAGTAGCGCAGCGGAGCGCTTTCGGCTCCCAGAATTCTTCCGAATGCGTCCGTTCAGAAATCCGATCGTAATATTGTTCTCTGATTCCGGCCGCAGACCCGTGGCGCGCATGAAGAGTCTACCGAGAAGTATCGGCGCGAAGAAGCTGATGTTCACATAAGTCGCGCGTTCAATTTCAAAGCCCGCGTCCGCGACCACACGTTTTCAGTTCACTTCAACGTGTAGCGCCGGCGGTGATTGCTGATGTCGTCCTGGACGCCCCACAGAAACATGAACGCCGGGACGAACAAAAGCGTCTTGCCGCCCGGACGCAACACGCGGCGCATTTCTTTTAATCCGGCGAGATCGTCATCAAGATGCTCGACAACATCGAGGCCGGTCACCAGATCAAACGAATTGTCCGCATAAGGTAACGACTCCGCCGCGCCCTGCTTCACCTGAGCTAGTCCGCGCTCTCTGCAAAATGACAACGCCTCGGTGGAAACATCGACGCCTTCGGCTTCACCAAACTCCGAGAGCATCTCGAGATTCGCGCCAGTGCCGCAACCACATCGAGAATTTTGATTGCTTCCTTATCGAGTTCGGCGGCGCGCGTCGTTTTCAGTTCTTCGAATCAGCGGTTCAAGAAAACTTCTGATGATTTGCCTTCGTCCGACAAACCACCAATGGCTTTCCTCGACGCGGCGCAGGATCGCGTAGGTGTGTTGCTGCATCTCGCGCGGCAGCGGTTCGATGATGTTGGTCGTGGTGGCCATTGGACTACTCAAACAGCATTGTAAAGCATTACGACTGATGTAGCCGCGGCATCTAGCGCGCAACTGAGCGATGCGAGCGCGAAAACGCGTCGAGCCACTCAATCTTCGCTGGGATTTGCCGATCCGCGTCGATCTGACGTTCATCCGCGGTCTCAATGCTTCGAAACCATTCAACAAATCTCTTGATACCTGTCTTCGATCTGCGTCTGCGGATTGTAACCGAGAAGCCGGCGGGCTTTCGTGATATCGGCAAAAGTCTGCGGCACGTCGCCCGGCTGCAAGGGCTGGCGATCGATTTTCGCCGTCATTCCCAGTTCTTTTTCCAACAGTGAAATCAGTTCGCGCAGTTCGACCGTGCGCGATTCGCCAAGATTAATCACTTCGTAATCGCTCCCGTCGTAATCAATCGCCGCGCGCACGCCCGCGATGATGTCGTCGATGTAACGTGTAGTCGCGCCGCGTAGTGCCGTCGCCAAAAACGGGAATGGGTTTGTCTTCACTGATCAGCTTCGCAAACTTATGAATTGCCAGATCGGGACGCTGGCGCGGTCCATAGACGGTGAAGAAGCGCAAACACACCGAGCGCATGCCGTAGAGATGTGTGTACGTGTGGCAAAGCAATTCGCCCGCAGCTTTGGTAGCGGCGTACGGAGAGATCGGCTGCCGAATCGGATCGTCTTCGCTGAAAGGGACCTTCGCGTTGATGCCATAGACCGAAGACGACGAACCAAACACAAACTGCTTGATGCCGTGTTCGCGCGCGAGCTCCAGCAGATTCAACGTGCCGTTGATGTTCGTTTCCGCGTAGAGCAGCGGCTGCTCAAGCGAAGGACGCACTCCCGCGCGAGCGGCCAGGTGAACGATGCAGGCGAACGAGTTCTCAGCGAAGATCTTATCCAGCTTTGCGCTTGTCGCGAATGTCAGCTTCGAATAAACGGTAGTTCGACTCGTTCTCGTGGCGCTTAACGTTTTCTCGTTTGATTGCGGGATCGTAAAAGTCGTTAAAGTCGTCAACAACAGAAACCTGCCAGTCGCCTTCGCTGAGCAAACGATCGACCAGATGCGATCCGATGAAACCAGCGCCGCCGGTTATTAAGATGTGCTTCATTGGAATCCTACTGAACCGCGACATCACTCATTCATGGCTCTGGTTCAGTTGTGCGATTGCCTCCATACCGTCGCGTGATTAGAGCCGCGATCGTAGCCAGTGCCGTTCCCGTCAGTGGCGTGATCAGATCATGCCAGACAAAAAACTTCAGGTAAATGACCTCCAGCATCACCAGGGTGGCCGTGATGCGCGTGACTGCGGAACCGGGTCGTAATATGGCATAGATCAAAAACAGAGCATGCCCCGAGACATAAGGAACATGGCTTACACGCGCATCATCGCGGTCATCACCACCAAAGCGTCCATTAGCAGACCGACTATCTTCGTCTCCGCAATCTGCTGAACACGATCAAGCACAAAAGCGACGAAAGGTACCACAATCGGCACTACGTAAAGATATTGCCCGGAAAGATTTTTCCCGTTAAAGCGCCAGGTAATCCATGCAGCATAGAGAAGTGCGCCGGCGAGCGAGAGCAACAGGACAACAAACGGATGCAGTCGTAGAAGTCTTGATGAGGATCGGAGCAAGCGATTCGGAGGTTCACTTTGTGGCATATATCCAAAGATGCCAGCCCCAGCGCGAGGCGAGCCAGCTTTCCGTCGACCGCGGCAAGAGATTTCCAATCAAAGGAACCCAGCGCTTGTTCAGAAAGAAAGTTTTCAGTTTCACTTCTGAAAAATCCTTGAACAACTCGCGGGCTTCGCTTCTTGAATAAACGCGCGCGAGCGGATTGCCCGCGCCGTCAGTGTTCTGACTCAAAAACTCCGCCGGCTTGAGATACGAATCCTTTTCAGTCTTAAGCAACTCTGCATGTTCCCGCAGTGATTCAATCGGCTCGCCGGTGATGCTTGTGAACCAGCTTTATTCCGGATTCCGACTTCAGCAAATTCGCTCCCGCGCGGCGCAGTATGGAAATGTTCACGCGATAATTGTACGAGCCGCGATGGTAAAGCATCACCATCGCGCGTCCACCGGGGCGCAACACGCGATGAATTTCGCGAATGGCTTTCGCAGTCTCGGGCGTGTGGTGCAAGACGCCGTGTGAGTAAACCAGATCGAAACTCTCGTCAGCAAAATCCAGATTTTCCGCGTCCGCTGTTTGAAACTTGCCCGGCAGATCGAATAACTCAAAACGCTTGCGCGCGAGTTCAACTGCGGCTTCAGTTAGATCGACGCCGGTGTAGTCAGCGCCCGCTTCGGCAAACTGCGCTCCATCGGTTCCGAGTCCACAACCAATTTCCAAAACCTTCAGTCCGCGCGCGCTTTGCGAAGTCGGCAGCAATCGGAATGTGCCACTCCTTCGTGTAACGATGCGCTTCAACGAGTTCGTAAAAACGGCGCGAGCCCGGCGGCGCGTCGGCAAACTTCACCCCGCACGGATTCGCCTGCCAAAACGCGCGCACGCGCTCCTTGAGATTGTCATTCGAATCAGCCATGAAACCGGCTGGAAGGATAGCAAAGCCGGAGCGTGGTAGTCCAGGTTGAGGCATTTGATGATTAGTCCCGGAGGGACGGAATGTTTATAGATCTTCAGAATACGGGATTTCGTAGCTCCGTTAGGAGCGCGATGTTGTTTCGCTGCTAACGGAGCTGGATTCTTTTCGATTGCTGATAGCTATAAACATTTGGCTCCGCTGGAGCCAGCTCCGGATACCTTCTTAAACTCTCGATACGCTTTGGAATTCAACAACTGTCGGCTGAACTTCATTTCGCAACCGACAGAATCCGCTCAATCACCTTCGGATCGTTTGGCAGCAAGCCAGACTTCGGCAAACGCGGCGTGAGTGTTGCCCAGTTTTTGTCCATCGCAAATACTTTGCGAAACAGCGGCAACGAATCATCCACGCGTCCCATGTTAACGAGCGCGACTGCATGCCAGTAAATCATCTCGGCATTGTCGGGAACGAGTTTTTCCGCCGCGCTGTATTCGCGCAGCGCGCCTTCGTTGTCCTTATGCTCAACCGCGAGGTCGCCGGCATTCATGTGATTGTAGGCACGCTGAAGAGTCACGAGCCGGCGCAATTCCTGCAGTGGCTCAGGACTGTCATCGACGCGCAAATCAAAAGTTCGATCTTTCCACGCTTGCCCGGTTGGCTTTCCGGTGACGACGACGAGCGCTGCTGATTGTCGGCCGCGAATGTCGCCGCCGACTGCCTGCGCTGCGTCGAGCGCAGCGAGCATGCGATCCGCGAGATCGCCTTTAGTGTTTTGGAAAGCCTGGGCCATCGCCGGCCACACTTTGTCGTTCAGCATCAGGTTCGCCTGAACGGAAAAGTCTTTGCCGACGAAGTGTCCCGCCGCCTGAATATCGTTTTTGCCGGTCCAGGCATCGACGCGTCCCTGCGAATCGATCATCGCCACCTGGCGCACTTCGCGGCCTTCGTCACCCGCGAGCAATGCCTTGAGCGCATCGGGCGCGCTCTTGCCGCTGCGCATTAGTTCGAGACCGAGCTTGCCGTAACTCGGATCGACAAACGACTGCGTCGCCACTGCGCCAACTCCGGCTTCGGCCCACGCGACAATTGGGCCAACTGAAAACCAGTGTGACTGAACGGCAACACCGAGTTCGCCCGTTGCCGGATCACGCGCAACGATTGAATAGGTATGAACCGGGCGCGGCGGCGTTACGGAGCCGTGAGGCCTTTGAATTTGTTGCGCGAAGGAAGCCGAAACAAGCGCCACGAGCAGGAACGAAGCCAAGGTTGATCGCATAAGCTGACTCCAAATCTACATCTCAGATCTCATATCTCATATCAGTACTGTCCGGTTAGATATCCAATAGTTGCAACTGGTTAACATCATGGACCATTTCAAGATTGTACTGCGATTGCTGAAGCAAGCTTAAAATGGGGGTTTTCTCGAAAAGGGTGAGACTCAGGATCTGTAACAAAGTGTAGAGATCTTGCTTGAGTCCCAGGCGCTTCTTGACGATTGCTACTAACACATAAACCGTAATAGCTATCCAGACTTGGGTTTTGACGCTGTTGTCTGAGGTGCCGAAAAAGCTTTTGATACGAAGATGCTGTTTGATCCATTTGAAGAAGAGTTCGATTTGCCAACGATAGCGATAGAGAGCGGCGACGGTCAAAGCGGGGATAGAAAAGTTGTTGGTTAATAGCACTATTCGCTGGTCGGTTTCGGCTGAGTAATAATGAACTCGGCGCAGGGCAATCGGATAAAGCGTCGAGGTTAATGGACCAGTCAAGACAATGGTTTGATCGCTGCGCACCCCAGTAGCGCGGTCGTGCGGATGGGAGTAGCGACGGCGAAAGCGCAAATTGCTTTTGGTGCGAATGACAAAGAAGGTGAGCTCCGTTTGCAATCGGTAAAGCCGCTGGAAGTCGAGGAAGCCGCGATCCATGACGATGAACGAGCCGGGTTCTAGTACGAGTTCGTCGAGGAGGTTGACCTCGTGGACATTCCCCGCGGTAATAGCGATAAATACGGGAATAGCGCTGTGAATCTCCAGCAATGTGTGTAGCTTGATCGCGCCCTTGTGTTTTCTGAATTTGGCCCAGGGGAAGAGCGAGAGACAAAGGTCGATAGTGGTAGCGTCGAAGGCGTAGGCTGTGGCATCTAGTTCGAGTCCCAACTCTGAATGAGCATAGAGTGGCCGGGCCACGCGGATCAGGCTTTGAGCGAAGTCGCGATAGATACGCCAGTCGCGAGTCTCGTTGGCGTCGGCCAGGGTGGAACGTTTGACCGGACCACTGAAGCCCGAGTGATAAAGCTTCTGCCGCTGGGCCGCGAGACAAACTTCGATATCGCGCAAGCTTTCGCGATAAGTAAGTTGGGCGAAAGCCATGGTGAGAAATTGATCCCAACAAGAGAATGAACGGACGCTCCTGTTGCCTCCATAGCGCGCCACGCAGCGATTGAACTCGTGATGAGAAAGAAACTTGATCAGTTGCGCAAATACAGTGCGACCTTGGTTCAATGGACTCCTCCTTCGCCGACAATCGCGAAAGAGTAAGCCCGCCAAACAGGGAAATTGAATTCAAATCGTTTAGGCTGGTCATCGCACCTTATTCGCCGCCTGACAAGAACTTAGCGGCAAGGCAAAAACGTTTAACCGGACAGTACTGATCTCATATCTCAAATTTCAAATCTCAGCTAAGAGTTCAAAAACTCAAGTTCAAAATCTCAAGTTCAATAACTCAAGTTCAATAACTCAAGTTCAAAACTCAAATGGGAAACGGGTAAAGCGGCGTATTGCGAAAGACCCAAAAGCACATGATTACAACAAACATCATCCAGATGTATTTCGAGTTCAGCCTGTTGACTTCAAAGGGATGGCCGGTAACCGCCGCCTGCGTGTAGCGCAACAGCGCGAAAAGCAAAAACGGCAACGACAAAATCAACAGTGGGTTGAACTCAAAAGCACCGATCACGTCCCCATGCAGCAGGCGATGAAGTCCGCGCGTGCTGCCGCAGCCGGGACAGGTGAAGCCTGTGAGCGTGCGGAAAGGACACGCAGGGAAAAATCCCGATCGGCCAGGCTCGAAGATAAACAGGTAGACAGTTCCAGCCGCCAAGGCTAACCAAATGCCGAGGGCAGTGAAACGTTTCCTGGCTATCTCGTCGAAACTCATGAGACAGCTAAACTAACATGTCAGTGGCTGACAGGAAATGTGGTTGGAAGGGTTGCCGAAAGAACGGCGAAGCGTGCGGAAACGCGTGGGCGCTTTGCCTGCTCGCAGCAAGACAAAGCGCCCGAGAAAAGTTAGAACCAGCCTTTTTTGTTTTGAATGTAAGTTCTGACGAACTCTTCATCCGACTTGGTCAGGTAGATGATGCCCTCAATGATGCCGATGATTGAGCCGGCGCCACAGGTGAGCAGGGTGATGACCAATTGAATGACTCCCTCGGTGGTGTAGCCGAGGATGAATTTGTGCACTCCGAATCCGCCCACGAGAATCGCGCAGATGCCTGCGACGATCTTCTTGTCAGCGCCGGCGGGTTTCAGGTCAGTCATTCCCTGTCCTCCCGGATTAACCGATTGCATCGGCTGATACCCACTCACCGGACTCAAAAGCGCCTGGCAACTAACGCAATACTGGCTCGTCTCGTCGTTTGACGCGCCACACTTTGTGCAATATCTGGTCATTTAAGTCTTGCTCCGAAGGTAATTCTCTTAGTTACGGATTACAGGTTGGACAGGCCCGCCATGCCAATCGCAAATATCCACATGATCACGACGAACACCCAGATTAGCAGGCCTCCGCCGATGGATAAGAACATAAACATCTTCGCTTTTTTCGAAGACTCAAGCGCACCGGCCGTATCACCCGCGGCGATTTTGCTGTTCACCTGCGTCGCAAAAATGATGGAAACGACGCCGAGCGGCAGGCAACAAAACACGGTGGCCAGGATCGCCGGAATTAGGTAGTTCTGGACATCGGTTGACGCAGACGGAGTACTCCATTGCTGTTGAGACATCACGTTTCTCCTGGGTCAAACTGAAATATTTAGCGCATGGATGAGTTCAGTTGAACTGAAACTCACATGCCGGTGCCGTAGCTGCCAGGAGCGCCGGGTCCACCAAAGTTCTGCGGTGGTGGCGGTGCAAGTCCGTCGCCTTTGCGCTTCTCGAAAATGGCCGTGCCGATGACGCCGCCGAGAGTGGCTAACAACGCCAGAATGATCGCTCCCACGATTCCCGCCACGATCATCAGGATAGGGCCGGAAAGAGGAACGTCGAGACCGCTGGTTCTGAGGCTATCCTGCATTGCGGCCATGCCAAACAGGATCGCGATCGGCAACCCGATGATGAGATAAATGATTCCGCCAACTACACCGGCGAGACCGCCAACCATCGCGCCATCTCCCATCTTCACGGGCACGGGAGAACTCTTGATGTAAAGGAATGCCGCAAGCGCGCCACCGCCGATGCTCCAGATGCAACAGCAGTAGTTGATTAAGGGAATCGCGGAAAGGACGCCTACGATTAGGCCGCCAAGGAGTGCTGGCTTTAGTTTGTTATTCATTAGATCTCAACTCAAGAAAAGGTTGGAGAAAGCCGGAAAAATCACAAAAATTTGGTTGGAATTAAAACGCCCTGCATAACTAACAAAGCAGACTCGGATTGTCAATAAAATTGACAGTTTTTGTGGCTTTGGTAAGACAGGCATTCCTGCCTGTCTTTCGTCTGTTCAATTGCTATCTGTCAACTCTATGGATATCTCGGACAGGCAGGAATGCCTATCCTACCTGCTCGACAAACCAAACTTTGTCGGACATTATTCTGCTATGTACGAATTTGCAGTAGCGCCCGCTGTGACCAGTATTCGCCGCCGCGGGGTGGAGATTGCTGAAGTCTCGCCGGAAAGCCTCGGATCGGAGTTGGAGCTCGAGTCGGGGGACAGGATTATCAAGGTTAACGGGCGGACGGTGCGCGACTATCTGGATTTCCGCTTTCAAACAGCGGGCGAAACTGAGCTGGTGCTCGAAGTTCGCAAAAGCTCCGGTGAGGATTGGGAGTTACAAATCGAACGCGGCGAAGGCGAAGACTTTGGACTGAGTTTCGAACAAATCGTGCCGCGCCAGTGCGCTAACGAGTGCATTTTCTGTTTTTGCAACGGCAATCCCGCTGATGCGCGCCCTTCGCTTTTCATCAAGGATGAAGATGTCCGCCTGTCGTTTCTCTACGGCAATTACACGACGCTCACTTCCATCACCGAAGACGAGATGCGCCGCATTGTCGAGCAGCGCCTTTCGCCGCAATACGTCTCAATTCACGCGACCGACCTCGACGTGCGCGCGTATTTGTTGGGAATTGAAAAAGACCGCGCGGATATCACTCCGAAACTGAAGCGACTCCTCGACGCCGGTATCGAGATTCATGCCCAGGTTGTGCTTTGCCCGGGAATTAACGACGGCGCTGTATTGCGTAAAACAATCGCGGACCTGGCGGCCGAGCACCCAAGGATCACGAGCGTGGCAATCGTTCCGCTTGGTCTGACGCGATATAACACCGACCCGCGTTTGACTGCTGTAACACCCGAATTTTGTCGTCAAATAATCGACGAAGTTTCAGTTATGGAGTCAGAATTTCGTGAACGACTGGGAACCACGTTCGCATTTCTCGGCGACGAAATTTATCTGCGCGCGGGTGGCAAGGTGCCTGAACGTTTACATTACGGCGATTATCCGCAAATTGAAGATGGCATCGGCATGGTCCGTTCGTTTCATAATGAGTTTGGCTCGTTGTTAAGACGACTCAAGCGACGGCCGCCGCAGAAATCTCAAGAGCTTGGCGGCACACTTTTGACCGGAACGCTCTTCGCGCCTGTATTGAAACCACTAATCGAGAAGTTGAACCAGCAGACGGGAACCAATCTCAGCGTCGAGGGCGTTGACAATAATTATTTTGGCGGCGACGTGTCGGTCGCAGGTTTGCTTACCGGCGGTGACTTGCTGTCGGCGCGTGAACGCATTCAGGGTGACTTTGTGATCGTTTCAAAGAGCACGTTGAAGAGTGACGATGAAATTATGCTCGATGGAATGACGGTCGCGGAGTTGTCCGCGAAACTAGGTTTGCCCGTTCATGCTTTCGATCTGAAGTCGCTTGATCGTTTTCTTTTTCACCGCAACTGATTGATGCGAGTCATGACTGCTCCGGAATCAGCTCTTCCATCAACGCCCGCCGCTTCATCACCAACCGAAAAGATTCTGGACGTCGGTTGTGGCCAGAACAAATTTCCCGGCGCCATTGGCATCGACTCGAATCCACGCACCAACGCCGACGTCATCCACGATCTTGGCGTCGTGCCCTATCCATTCGCTGACAACGAATTCGATCGAATCATTTGCCGCCATGTCATCGAGCACGTTCCCGATGTAATGTCTTTTGTCAGCGAGCTTCACCGCATCACTAAACCGGGCGGACGGCTCAGCATTGTTACGCCCCACTACTCAAATCCCGATTGGCCCACCGATCCGACGCATCGCAATCATTTCAACAGCTATTCGTTCACCTGCTTCATGCCTGATCGAACGCCGTTTCCGTTTTACACCACCGTTGAATTGCGTCCGGTTCGGACCTACGTGAGTTTGGCCAACCTCTGGCGAGCCCTCGGCATTGAGTGGCTAACAAATCTCGACCAGCATCGGCCGGCGCTTCGCTTCACACGGAAGTTTTGGGAGTTCTATCTCTCGACCATAATGCGCGGCAAGGAACTCCATTTTGAGTTTGAAGTTTTGAAAAACTCTCAGGCCGCCGAGGCGCACCCGCCCGCCTAACTCAATCTGCCTTTCAATAGGCCTTCATTAGGCTCGCCCGGATAGATTTAGGTATTCGGAGAAGAATCCAAATTTATCAAGATTATTTGAGGCTGGGGCGGGCATAACTGAGGCAAAACCGCCTATATAGCAACTTTAGGTTTTAGGGCTAAGACGGCACGATTATTGCACTTTGCCCGTTGCTCGAATGGCTTATTTCTAAGCGTAATGACCCAAACGTACATCTCGTAAGTTTTTCGGCTGCTCTCCCCCTGGGAAGGCGTCTGCCGAAATAATGTTCAAACTCAGAATTCCAAGGAGCCTACCATGAAGAATTTCCGGTTTATGTTGGCGGTGCTGACGCTCTGCTTATTTGCAGGATCAGCATTCGCCCAGTCCAATACGGGAAGCCTTGTTGGTACTGTAGTTGACCAATCAGGAGCCGTGGTCAGTAATGCGACTGTCGTCATTACCGATGCCGGCACCGGCAAGGAAAGGACACTTCAAACCAACGATGATGGATCTTTCTCCATCCCGCAGCTTGAAGTGGGTACTTACACGGTAAAAATTACCGCGACCGGTTTCAAGTCGTATACCGCGACTCAATTAAAAATTGACATCGCCAAGACCTACACACTGAATGCCGCGCTCGAGCCTGGCGGTGTCACTGAGAACGTGACCGTCGTCGCCGGCGCTGACATCATCAACTCTGCCGACGCCCAGTTGTCGACCACAGTGAGCCAGCGACAAATCGTCGAACTGCCTCTCAACGGTCGCAATCCGCTTTCGCTGATCTTGCTGCAAGCCGGCACATCATCGAACAGTGCTCAGAATACAACCATCAACGGCCAGCGCTCTTCGTTCACTAATATCACGCGCGATGGTATCAACGTTCAGGATAACTTCATCCGCGCTAATGCCGTGGACTTTATTCCCGACCGTGCCAACGTCGATGATACCGGCGAATTCACAATCATCACCCAGAACGCCGGTGCTGATTTGGGTTATGGCTCTTCGCAGGTGCAGCTAGTTACGCCCCGAGGCACCAGCGATTTTCACGGCGCGCTTTATCTCTACAACCGCGCTTCGCATTTCGCTTCAAACACCTTCTTCAATAATTTCTCGGGCGTGCAACGTCCCTTCCTGAACCGCAATCAGTATGGCGGCAAAGTTAGTGGTCCGTTCCCGCTGCCGCGATTTGGAGAAGGCGGCCCGTCCACCTGGAAGAACAAAGGCTTCTTCTATTTCGCTTACGAGGGCTTCCGCCTCCGTCAGTCGACTTCAGCGAACAGAACGATTCTGTTGCCGAATGCACGTCAGGGCTTGTTCACGTATCGTGACACCTCCGGTGTGAACCGAACCGTGAACCTGTTTGCCGGCACCTTCGCGGCAACCACCGGCGTGAATGCAATCGATCCGGTTATCGCTAACCGCATCCTGCCCGCGCTGCCCACTGCCGGCAACAATGCCAGCATCGGCGACCAGCTCAACACCACCGGTTTGAGCTTCTCCCGCGCGCAAAACCAGAATCGTGATGGCTACACTTCGCGCGTCGACATTGAAGCGAGCAGCAAGCACAGCTTTACCGGTGTGTTTGCGTTGAAAAAGGAATTCCTGCTCCGGCCCGACGTCGACTTTCAACAGGGCTTGACGGTAACCGCGACGGCTTGCTGCTACGGCGAAACACCGTTCGGTTTTCAGGATGCCCGTACGCCGTTCATCGCGGGTGCCTGGCACTGGACTCCCAGCTCAACTCTGACTAACGAGTTGCGCGCCGGCTGGCAGAAAAGCGAGCCAGCCTTTGGTTCCACTCAAGTGGATCCGGCGTTCTTCCTGCAGGTTCCCTTGATCAATAACCCGGAGAGCGGATTCCAGGCTCAGGGTCGTGATACCGTGATCAAGAACATCCAGGACAACGCAACCCTCGTGGTTGGTTCCCACTCGATTCGTTTCGGTGGCCAGTATCAGTTCTTCTCGGCTGCTCCGTTCGGTCCGGGTGCTTTCGGCGCTTCCTACATTCCGACCTACGCGCTGGGCGGCGGTACGACCCCTGGCTTCACCATTAGCTCCTTTAACACTGCCGCCGGTTGCGTCGCCGCTACCGGAGTCAACTGCATTAGCTCTGTAACTACAGCCAACAACCTTCTGGCACTGCTGGGCGGTTTAGTCGGCACTGGGTCGCAGACGTTTACTGCAGCCAGCAAGACCGGCACCCTTCAGGGAGTTCCGCCTGCTCGCACATTGGAGTATGACAACTGGTCGTTCTACGGAGCGGATCAGTGGCGCGTCACTCCGCGCCTGACCCTGAACTTCGGTCTTCGCTATGAGCTGTTTTCGCCCATCCGCGAACCGAATGGCTTGATTTTGGAGCCGGTTCTCGGCGGCCAGGACGTGCGTACCGCGATTCTGAATCCGGCCGGCACTTACGATTTCGTGGGGGTTAACGGAAACGGAAACGACTTCTTCAAGTTGGACAGAAACAACTTCGCGCCGGTATTCAGCTTTGCCTGGTCACCGACGTTCGGAAGTGGTTTCCTGAATAATCTGTTCCCGGGCGAAGGCCGCACCGTCCTCCGTGGCGGTTATCGCCGCAGCTTCGTGAATGACGAGTTCATTCGTTCGGCTGACAATGCGTTGGGTGGAAATGCCGGTCTGACCATCGGTCTTACGACCCAGGGTAATTTCCGCGCCAATTCGGCTCCGACGTTCGTAGCGCCGGCACTGAGTGTTCCGCGCACTTATGCTCAGAACAACGCGCTGGCCGCAAACTTCGGAACTGTTTTCGCAATCGACCCGAACCTTCAGGTGCCGAGCACGGATGAAATCAACTTCGGCATCGAGCGTGAAATCGGTTGGAAAACTGCTTTCGAGGCTCGCTACGTAATGGGCCGCAGCAACAACCTGGTTCGCGGACTTGACCTCAATCAGGTCAAGATCTTCGGCAATGGTTTCCTGCAGGATGCCCTCCGCGCTCGCAATAACATCGCGCTTTACGGGTCTGGAGCGGTTAACTGCACCGTGACGGCTGCCCGTCCGCTGTGTCAGCCGCTGCAGGTTCTGAACGCCGCGCCGTTCAATACGAGCGTCTTCGGCAACCCGCTCGGATTCACTAACACGCTCAACCCGATCGCGGCTGGTGACGTTGGTCAGTTGGCCTTCGTTTACCTCTCCACGTTCGGCGTAGGCAACAGCGTCTTGCTGAATAACCCGAACACCGGCGTGGTTGACTTGATTACCAATCAAGCCAAGTATCGCTACAACGCGCTGCAAACGGAACTTCGTCGCCGCTTCTCGGGCGGTCTAACCTTCCAGGCGAATTACACCTTCCAGAAGAGCTTGACCGATTCCCCGGGAACCGGACAGACGCGCTTCGAGCCATTGATCGACAATGCCCAGCCAAATCTGGAGTATGCAATTGCCGACACTGACACGACGCATGTCTTCAACCTCAACACGATTTACGAACTGCCTTTCGGTAGAGGAAAGCGGTTTGCTGGTGGTGCTAATGGCGTAGTCGACCGGATTGTCGGCGGCTGGCAGGTCACTTCCATTATTCGTTGGGACAGTGGCGCGCCATTCTCAATCACCGACCCGCGCGGCACGCTTAATCGCGCCGGCCGTTCGGGACGTCAAACGGCGGTCACGAACCTCTCCAAAGATGAAGTTAAGAAACTCGTAGGCACTTTCCGTACGCCCTGCGGTATCTTCTTCGTCGATCCGGCTGTGATCAACCTCGACCTCGCAAGCTGCAATAACGGAATTATTGCACCGCGCGTGGCTGGTACCACTGCCGGTGTTGCCTCCCTGGGTTTCGACCCGATATCTGGTCCCAAGACTTTCCCCGGCCAGGTATTCTTTAACGTCGCTCCAGGACAAACGGGCAACATGGAACGCAACTTCGTTCATGGTCCAATCTACTTCAAGTGGGATGCTTCTATTATCAAGAACATCCGCATCACTGAGTCAACTCGATTCCAGATTCGCGCGGAAGCGTTCAACGTCTTGAACCGAGCCAACTTTGCGATCACGAACCAGTTCACACAGGCAAACATCAACAGCAATACGTTTGGTCGGCTTCTCGCGACGTTCGACCCACGTATTATTCAGTTCGCGGGCCGCTTCGAGTTCTAATCGGCTCCTTTGAACAAGGCCAGGGCTCGGCATTCGCTGTAGCCCTGGCCTTTTTATTTTGTCCTCCCCGCACTACCAAACCACTCCCCTGGGCTGGTAGAATCCACCCGTTAACACTATCTCGAAGGGAATTTTTGCAATGCGTAAGAACTTCACACGCCGATTCAATTTCGGCCTTATTTCACTATTGATACTCGTCTCGGCAATGTTTACTACCGGTAGGAATGCCGAAGCTGTAGACAAAGAAAAGCTGACCGTGGATGAGGTGATCGCCCGGCATCTCAAGTCCATCGGCACGCCGGAAAATATCGCCGCGGCCAAGACGCGGATTATGGCCGGCACCTCGATGTTCACGGCGCGATCGCCGGGCACGGGACAAAATAGCGGTCTCTCGATTCTCTTTTCCGAAGGGAACAAAAGCGTGATCGCTATGACGTTTGCGAATCCATCCTATCCGCACGACAAGTTTGGCTACGACGGAAATAATTTGATCGTGAGTTATGCCAAGCCCGGCATACGCTCCACCCTGGGCGATTTCATTTTTCAACGAACCGCTATTTTTAAAGAGGGCCTGGTGGGCGGAACGCTTTCAACTGCGTGGCCCTTGCTCAATTTCAACAAGGAGAGAGCCCGGCTCGAATATGGCGGGATAAAAAAGATCGAAGGTAAAGAAGCCCACGTGCTGAAGTATATGCCGCGCAAGGGCTCGGATCTGAAGATCAGTTTGTTTTTTGACGCCGAAACTTTTCGCCACGTACGCAGCGAATACACGCAAAGCGTTATTCCGCAAATGGCCAATTCGCCCGACGCCGATAAGATGGGTCAACGAGAACTCCACTATGAACTGGTGGAACTCTTCTCTGATTTCAAAGAAGAAAGCAAATTGACTTTGCCTCACGCTTATAAGATCAAGCTAACCATGGAACGATCCAACGGCGCTGCTTTCATCGCCGACTGGGAAATGATCCTGCAAAAGTTTTCGTTCAACCAGGAGCTTCAACCTGCCTGGTTTGACGTGAACGCTGCTTCTGCAAACTAAAATCCGTTTTTTCAGCATTTGAAGGGGACGGTCATTCGGTCGTCCCTTTTTTTATTTGTTAACTACTTCAGCAGGGCAGCCTGGGCGCTAAGCACCAAAAGGTGCCAGCGTTGAAAGGTGGTGATTGGTTCGTTTGGCATTAAACGAACGTAAGCGGTTTCGAAGTAAAGCTTTTCGGGTGTAATCCATTCCAGCCGGATAATCGGATTGAACGACGCGGGCACGCCACCTTGAGCGCTGCTGTCTTCGTTAGCGGCATTATTTGCGACCTGGTCACCGTTCTCGTCCTTTTTGCCCGAGTGCTTCTTTTCGTAAACTCTCGAAGCGTTGATCAAGCGAGTCGTGCAACCGCACGCGCGCCTGGGTCGGTTTGGCTGTAGCAGCGTCAAAGATCATTACGTCGGCGTCAAATGCCGTCGCCACCTTTGAAGAGTCGGAACTCCAAACCGGCAAAGCTTCGGTCAACTCGTCGGCAAGCAAACGTTCCTGGCCTTCAATTGAAATCAGCCGCGGCCGTCCGGTGGCGAGCTTAAACTCCTTCTCGCGAGCTTCCCATTCGCTTTCTTTACAAGCCATCGCTACCAACGCGTGATTATCAGGAGCCCACGCCGCAAAAAAATAAATCAGGCCATCGCGCGCAGTCAGCGGCTTCAAGTCATAACCGTCGCGATTGCAGATATAGATTTGCTCGGTACTGAAAAGCGGCACGGCCGCAAAGGCGGGCGCTACCGATGGCAGCGGCGTCGGTACCGAACCTTCCAGCGGTTCAGGTGTTGAGGCTCCGGGTGGCGCCGGCGTGGGAGTTGGTTTCACACCACGATGCGCGATAAACGTTATGAAGTTGCCGTCATTAGACCAGGCGACCGTTTCCGGAAACACGCAGGCGAGATCGGGCGGCGTGAGATTTCGCAGAAACGTGCCGTCGGCAGAATAAAGATCGATATGAAACTCCTGGCTGGGTTCATCCGCGACTCCATAGAGCACGAGCGCACGCTGGCCATCGGGGGAGCGCACCGTGCGCACGAGCGCGTCGTTTTGTCTGCGCGAGTTGAAGTCGAGTTGAATCGCTTCGATCTTGTCGTCCGGATCCTCAAGCTTAATTTCCGCAGGTAGTGAGACGTTCCGGCCTCGAGCCGGTACGCGAGCCGTTGCGCGGGAACGTCGCGCAACGCAAGCGGACGAACTTCTTCCTGTCTTCGGATAATTGAGGTGCACGCACCACAAGACGTCAGCGTTGCAAGCAACGCTGGGATCAATGCGAGCCTCAAGTTGTTTGGCACATTCATGGCTGCGGTTGGGCCACGATGATAGAAACGGACAATAGCAATGTCAACGAGGTGGGGAAATGGTAGCGGCGCAGTTAGTCATCTCTGTGCATTCTCCGTGTTCTCCGTGTCTCGGTGGTGGATTTAGCTAACGAAGTGCTCAACCACAGAGACACAGAGAACACGGAGGATGCACAGAGAAAACTTCAAACTGCGCTAAAGTTGACGCAGAGGTTTTGAAATTAGCCCACCACGAAAGAAACGCAGATCAGCGTCCGTAAACCAATTCGCGTGAAAGGGTGGGATTAAGCGAAAGCAGAGCGCGGATGGTGTTGCGGGGTGAAAGGTGGTCCTCGTCGCCCTCATCCTCTTCGACGCAATTATGGGCCAGCGAGCGTGAGATTCGTCGCTGCAATGGTTCATAACTCGGCGAGCTGGAAACGTAAGCGCGCGACGCCAGCATGCCCACCAGGTCGCAGGTCAACTCTTCAGCGCGTTGATCGTGAATCTTCATCGCCGTTAGATTCGAAGCGCGATTCCCAACGGCGCGAAACAACGCGCTCAAACTGTCTTCGTCTCCATCGGCGATGTGCACCAGTTCATGGGCCAACACGCTGATTATGGCTTCGTCGGAAGGCAGGCCCGCCAAAAATATCGTCCCGAACACAATCGTGCGCGGCTTCCTCAAAAACACGGAAGCGTTGTCGCGCGAGTCAACATCCGGTCGAACGCTTCTGACGGCTTGAACGCGTGCAATCGATCGCTGCAGTTTCGCGGCGCTGAATCTTGATCGGCTAAATCCGTATTCGGATGCCAACTTCTTAAGCGAAACGATGACCAGACTCCGTGCGGTCGGCAGCAACCGTTCGGCGCGCTCGGCGCCGGCGACTGCTTCCGGGCTTCGAATCGGCAACGATGGTCGCCCCTGCATGTCGTCGATGGGAATGCTCGCTTTTGGATCTTTGATGCGTTCGCTACACACGACACCGCTGGCGAAGTCGACCAGCTCACGCGCTTCGGGAGACAGAGAATCTCGCGCATGACTCGTGAGCGTTGTTTTGTCTTTGGGTCGTGGTCTCTGCCGGCGCTGCGCGATCGCGTTGGAGACGTTGCCGGTTGCCGTGACGGAAATAAACAGAACAGCAGCGAGCAATAACCCACGAATGCTTAATGATGAAGTTTTGCTAGTCATAGCTTGCAAAAAAAGCTCAACATCAGAACCGGGAGCGGTAGCGACCGGCTAGACGTTCTCCTTGGGTCATATGCTTTTGGCAACACTAGTCGTCTCAAGTTGACCCTTTGGCCGGTCGCTACCGCTCCCGGTTCTGATTATCTCGATACAAGCTTGTTCACTACTCTTTGTGCGAAGCCGCTAGTCATGCCGTTTTCCGCTCTGGCCCCGAAATCAGCGCTTTATCGATCGTGCCACTGAGGCTTTCGTTTCTCTATGAAAGCTTTGATGCCTTCCGTGGCATCGTGAGTTTTCATTAATTCATTAAGATACAAATTCTCAACTATCTTCAGCGACGCATCTATTGAACGGCCGCTGCCCAAATCTATTGCTTCCTTGGTCAACCCCAGGGAGGCGCCGGAGAGCTGGCGAAACTTTGCCAGCAGCTCGGTTGTTTTCGATTCGAGTTGCCCGGCCGGCAGCAAATAACTTACTAAGCCGAGTTGAGCTGCCTCGGCGGCCTCGATGAACTCGCCGGTCAGCATCAGTTCCTTCGCCCGTTTGGCGCCGATTACCTGCGGTAAAAGGACCGCAGCTACTGGAGGAAACACGCCCAACTTTATTTCGGGCTGGCCAAACCGCGCGCGATCGCTCGCGATGACCACATCGCACGCGGCCACCAGCTCGCAGCCGCCGCCCAGCGCCGGCCCATCAACGACCGCGATGGTCGGTCGCGCGATCTGTTCCAGGTTGCGAAAGATCGCGTGGAAAGAGTCGAGCATTTGAAAAATCGTTTCTTCGACATGCTCTTCGACGGCGACGCCGGCACTAAACGCCCGGCAATCCGGCGCAGCATCGAACACGATCGCGACTAGTTCGCGTTGATGCGCGCAATGGTTGAGCGCGTCGTTAATCTCGCGCATCATCGCAATGTTGAAGATGTTGACGGGCGGCCGGGCAAACGTGATGCGCGCCACGCGATCCTGGGATGCGAATTTTATGTGCTGATAATTTTCAAGCGAGCTGGACATAGATTGGTTGGCGAAAGATTAGGTCTCTTGTTAAGTCTGGGGCAGTAGTCCGACCGTCAGGAAGGG
The DNA here is from genome assembly GCA_963731865.1 of uncultured Chloroflexia bacterium. GTDB lineage: Bacteria > Chloroflexota > Limnocylindria > Limnocylindrales > CSP1-4 > SPCO01. The sequence goes on from CAVSXG010000002.1 coordinate 97,657, forward strand.
CGTGACCTTTCCGCGATCTAACGCCCTTGCTCACGCGCGGGCTACTGCCCCGTGTTCTAATGGTACTACGAAGCTGCGGAGAGTGAGACGATTTCGCGAAACTTTTAGGAAACAATCAAAGTCGCATTTAATTAAGGACTGAGAAATGCTAGTTGTAACTTGCAGTAACTGTGGAACCAAAAACCGTGTAGACCCGCGCAATGCCGCCGAGCAAATCGCGCGGTGCGGCAAGTGTCGTACGCCGCTCGAGCTGAATAGAGCAAGCGATAACGCGAAGCCATTGATCGTGACTGATGCCACTTTTCAACGCGATGTGCTTCAGCATGGCAACCAGGCAGTACTGCTTGACTGTTGGGCGCCGTGGTGCGGACCGTGCCGGATGATTACTCCGATAATGGAACAGCTCGCCGCTGAATCGCGTGGACGATATCGAATTGCAAAGTTGAACGTTGATGAGAATCCACAGACCGCGGCGCAATTTCAAATTCAGAGTATTCCGACGATGCTCATCTTCAAGAATGGAAAGCTAGTCGAGCGAATTGTTGGCGCCCAGCCAAAACCGGCCATCGCCGCGCGCTTGCTGGCGCACGCGAACTAAAGCTTGGGGGGAACAGGGGAAAAGGAAAACAGGGGAACAGGAAATGGAGGATGCCTTCCCCGTTCTCCGTTCCCCCTTCCCCTGTTACCCCTTCCCCTGTTACCCCTTTCCCCTGTTCCGCCGTTTTCCCCGTTTCCCTTTTCCCCTTTTAACCCTGTACGCTACCCACTTAATTCATAAGTGAGAGGTTCCGGTATGTTCAGACGAATAATCTCTACGACTGCTTCATGGGCTCCCCTGCCATTGCGACTCATATTGGCCGCTGTGTTCATCGCCCATGGCGCGCAAAAGGTCCTGGGAAGTTTTGATGGCCCAGGCTTGAAAGCTTTCACTTCCGGAGGGACCACGCCCTTTCCCTTTATGAAACCGGCGTGGCTGTGGCTGGGAGCTGCGGCAATTTCAGAACTGGTCGGCGGAGTCCTGGTACTCCTCGGCCTGCTCACCAGAGTCGGCGCCTTTCTAATTTTCTGTACCATGTTGACTGCTGTCGTTGGATACCACTGGCAGGGAGGATTCTTTGCGCCCGGCGGCATTGAGTATCCTTTAACGCTGCTGGCGATCTGCGTGACGTTATTGATTACGGGCGGCGGCGCAGCCTCGATCGATCGCAAGCTCTCTACCGGACGACGCAGATGGAAGACTGGAAAATAGAGAGAGGTAAATCGTGAATGGTAAATCGTAAATCGTGAATGGTTTTTGGATCGGGGACTTGAACACGCAATCCGGACCAGGCTTTGGTCTTACGATTTCTATTCACGATTTACGATTCACGATTCACCATTTGCCATTCACCATTTACGATTCACCACATGAAACGCTCGCCTCTGGTTGTAATTTTCACGACAGTCTTCATTGACCTGGTTGGTTTTGGCATTGTCATTCCGGTACTTCCGTTCTACGCGGAGGGAACCGTATTCAATGCGACGCCGCGAACTGTCGGGTTCCTCTTCGCCTCATACTCGGTAATGCAGTTGATCTTCTCGCCGATTCTGGGAAGGTTGTCGGATAAGCATGGGCGCCGCCCGGTACTACTCGCATCAATCATCGGCACTGGAATTGGATTTCTGATTCTCGGTTTCGCGACCACGCTCTGGATGCTTTTCCTCGGGCGCATTCTCGATGGCATCACCGGCGGAAACATCTCCACCGCGCAGGCTTACATTGCCGACGTCACTACCGAGGAAAATCGCGCGAAGGGCATGGGCCTGATTGGCGCCGCCTTTGGCCTTGGCTTTGTTTTTGGGCCGGCCATCGGCGGCATAATGAGTCGTTGGGGCGTGGGCGTGCCTTTCCTGTTTGCCGCCGTTTTGTGTTTTGCAAACGCGATCCTGCTTTATTTCACTCTGCCTGAAACCGTCACGCCGGAACATCCGGCACGAGTCTCAGCCGCAGGCGGCCGCGGCTGGTCGCAATTAATGAAGTCATTGAGGAACCCGCAACTGGGTTTTGTCCTGACAATTTATTTTTTGTTCATCGTGGCCTTTTCGATAATGACCACGGCCTTCTCGCTCTACACGATGTTTCGTTTCGGCTACGACGCACAGCACACCGGATATCTTTTCACTTACGTCGGCGTCCTCGCGGTCATCATTCAGGGTGGGCTGATCGGGAAATTGGTAAAGCGTTTTGGAGAATTAACACTGGTAATCAGCGGCGCCTTGCTGTTTGCCGGAAGTCTTTTCGCAGTGCCTTTCGTTGGGCCACAAGTGGGCGGGCTCGTGGGCTTGCTAATCGGCGGCGGCTTGTTCTCGATTGGAAACTCTTTGTCCGCGCCCTCGCTCACGAGCCTCGCGTCAAGAAGCGTTGGGCCGGCGGAACAGGGCAGCGTGATGGGCGTGACTCAATCAGTCGCGAGTCTGGCGCGAGCTGTTGGTCCAATCCTCGCGGCGGTGCTGATTCATAGCCGGCTGGCCCACCAGGGAGCCGACGGCGCACCACATTTCATGAGCGACCGATCATTGTTTGTCACTTTTTGGACCGGCTCGGCCATTATGTTTGTCGCCTTAGCCCTCGCGATCTATTTTGCGCGTGCGCGCGCGAGGCAATATCCGGATACGGACGCAGCTCCCGCAACGTAGGACAGACATTCCTGTCTGTCCGCTTTGTTTAAAGAGATAGACAGGCAGGAATGCCTGTCCTACGAAAACAATCTGCGGATTACGTAGAAGATCAAACTCAACGCCAGCGACACCAGCAGCATGGACACAATCGGAATGTAAACCTGAACGCGATCGCCCTCGTGATGTATGTCTCCGGGCAACTTTCCAAACCAATTGAAACCACCGGAGACGACTAACAATCCCAACACAACCAGGCAAACTCCGCCGATCACCATCCATAAGCCTAAGAGACGATTCATCCAGCCCTACTTTACAAACTGACCCGCCGGCCCATCCGGCTTGAGAATGTCCTTCAACGCGGAGTAAGGCACGAGCACGTGTTGCGGACCCGCCGCGTATGGCGCGACCTGATAGGGATCGAAAGTAATTGCCAGTCCCTTTTTAGTGATGCTCCAGCCTTTGTAATTCCCCGCATCGGGAGCGGCGCCCCTTTGGATCCACTCATCATCCAACATCCCGTCCGCACCCTCGGCCTTTGATTGTTTTTTCAAATCCTGAATGCTGTAAGTCGAGAGCATACCTAAAAATTTAGCCCCAGGGACGAAGAGATCGGCCAGTCGCAACTGCTTCCCGTTTTTCAAATCGAAATTCACCACGTCCGTGTAGGAATTTGGATGGGCCGCGCCCGCGGAGTAGCTGCCAACCGTAAAATCAACACTAATCAAATCGTCTTTCGCGAGCATCACTTCGTATCCCACCGTGATGTCGCTACCCAACGCTTCATCCGTCGCGCTGCTCGCTTCAGGCGTCGGCTCCTCATCCGCCGGGGGAGCCATGTCCTTTTTGAAATCAGCGACCTTTTTGGCCATCAGAGCACGCACGGTCTGATTAAACTTTTCGAAATTAGGATCTGTCGAACCCGATAACTGTGGATACTGAACATCGACCTCGTATCTCAGTTTCTTATTCTTCTCACGAATTTGCTTCGTGATGATCTCGACGTTGTTAGTCAGTTCAATCGGCTGCTCGTGTAGAGAAAATGCGGTCTGTTTCGAGCCATCAGGCTTCGTCCAGTTGCCGGCAAGCTCGATCGCTCCGTCGCTGGACAGTTTCCAAAGTCCCTTGAAGACACCGGTTTGTTTTCCGCCTGGGTCAAACTCTTCCAGCATCAAGTTGCCGTCTTTGTCCACCGTGCCGCGCACCTCAATCTTCGTCCCCACCTTCTGGTAAAAATAGGAACCCGTAACCTTCTCGCCTTCTCGCGCCAGCTTCATCTGCATGTCGAGGGCGTTGCCGATCGAACCCTTGAAAAACCTGGTTTCGACAACGGGCACCGCGCCGCTCGCCGGATGTTGAAGCTCTGGGTTTCCCGACGGATTCCCCGCCGTGGCCTCATTTGGCGTCGAACTCTTCCGGCACGCGCTGACGCTGAGGAAGACTACGAAAACAATCGCAATAAGTAAGTGTCTTTGTGAGAACATGATGAATTACCAAGTTATCGGCGATGTTCTAACTTGAGGTTCCCTCTGTGCAGCCTCTGTGTTCTCTGTGTCTCTGTGGTGAGTTGCTTCGAACGTTCATCCACCACAGAGGCACGGAGACCACAAAGATTGCACAGAGAAAAACTGAAGTTGATCACTACCAGAGTCTATCCTCTCTTTCTTAGCGGGCGGCCTCTGACCGGGCCAATCCCATCCGTCTAATTTCTTCGCGAATGTCTGCAAACGTCAACTCGCAGAGTTTGCCGCCCGTGAATAGTTCGTTATCAGTAACTTCAGCAAGGGCAAATGGAGGTTTGGAAAAAGTTTTCAATTCTTCGTCACTTTCAAAACTTACTTCCGCCATTACCAGGCCAAACAAGTCGCCGAGAAACATATCGACTGAAAACTTTCGCCCTTCAAATTCATATGGGTAACGATTCTTGCGAATCTCGTTGTCCTGAAACATGCCCAGCGTTTCTGCTTCTAATGCGTTCAGATAGATGTTGGTGATGATGGTGCGCGAAAAATCGCCGCTGTCGGGAGCAGACTTTTGCGTTAGTTTTACAGTCCATTTATTCGTCAGCGGTTCACGAACCTTTCGCATTCGCAATCGCGTACCGGTGATGTAATTGTCAGTAATCTGCACGTGCGGGCTCGCGCGCGTAAGTCCTTCCGGCAAATCCTGCAGCAGATATCGCCGCTCGCGCTCCACCCGCGCGTATTTGCTTTCTGCAGGAACAACCGTGTTCTGTTCAGTTAGCTTTGCAACGCCCATTTGCTACGGAATCCTCGCGGTTTGGAGATTCTACCAGTGAGTAATGCAAACTGTTAGTTTGCGACAAATGGTGGGGCGGCTTTGCCGCAGCACAGTGCGGTAAGGCTTTGCCTTACCGTGTTAGGCTCATCAACAAATTTGAGGCTATGCCTCAAAATCGGAGGCGTAGCCTCAATTAGAGAATCATCCTACGCCGGAAAGGCGCAGCCTTTCCGCACTGTCCTGCGGCGAAGCCGAAAAAAGGCTGAAAATTAATAATTATATCTACAAGCTAAAATCCTGATCTTATCTTCCGTAATCTGGTAAACGAGGCGATGTTCTTGATCTATTCGTCGCGACCAACAACCTTTGAATTCGTGTTTTAGCGGTTCTGGTTTGCCAATGCCCTTAATTGGATCACGCATCACTTCCTTGATCAAGTTAACTATGCGCAGGGCTTTGTTACGATCTTGCTGAATCCACCAGGTGAGGTCTTCAAGGGCGGCAAATCAAATTCCAAGTTTCTCACGGGCTTCCTCAAATGGAATTCCGGTTTGGCGTTCCTTGGCTTCGAGCAGCCGTCGCTTCATGTTTTCGCTTTTCAGCAGATACGCTGTCTCTTTTTCAGATTCGATCTCGCGCCAGAGATCGATAGGCACGATGACGGCAGTCGGTTCGCCGCTCTCATCTGATACGTACTGAATTTCTCTCATCCGCTACCTCCCGCGAAAACTCCACGTCAGGAAATCAACCGCGCAAACTCCGACCCACTCAAACCAGCGCGCCTAACTCAAAAGTGCACGCCGAAGGACGAACCGCCTCTTAACTCTACCAAATAGGCTTTCGGTTATCGATTTCGACCTGCCTCCGTTGCCGGCATCCCTCTCATCGGCATCATCAATTTGCCGTCGGCATGGCGGGTTAGCGCGAGGAAGTCGGAATCGCTACGCAACGAATCAAACACCGCATCAACGCGCGCTTCCATCATCTCCTTTGAACGCACTGCGTGATAGCGCTCGTATTGGTAGAAGTGGCGCTTGAGAAGTGCCAACGCTTTTTCCTTCTGGCCGTTCTGCGCGTAGATAGCGGCAAGGTTGTAAGACGCGGGCAGCAGTTGCACGTGTTTGCGCGCGACTGCCAAAGCTTCTTCGCGCTGGCCCGAAGCCGCCATGAACACAGCGGCGAAGACTACGTTGTAAGGATCCTTTGGATCGAGCGCCAGCGCTTTTTGCGTGTACTCATTGCCCTGCTTGCGGTCGCCTTCCGAGTTCCAGTAGACGGCGAGATTGCGATAAGCAAGCGCGAGGGGATACTCAGCCACTGCATCTTCCATCAAGTGCAGTCCTTTTTTGAATTCCCCGTCGTGGATCGTGATCTTGCCTAACCCGTGCAGCGCCACTGCGCGCGACAAAGGATCGGCCGGCATATTGAGAATCGCGTTAAAGGCCTCACGCGCTTTGACCCAGTCGCCGGTGTGATGGCGATAGAGTTCGCCAAGATAACGAAGCGGAGTCGGATCGGCCGGGTCCATCAGCCGGGCACGCTGATAAAGTTTCTCGGCAGCGACATACTGCGCGGCGTCTTCGGCAATCAAACCGCGCTTCATGGTGAGTTCAATGCGCGCACTCTGACGCGCCTCAAAAACCGGAGCCGCATAATCTGGCCCGTCGGCAATGCTCGCAACTTCATTCACGCCGAGTTTCTTCAGTTCCTTAGCTGCATTCTTCGCCTTGCCCGGGAACATGCACTTCTGTTCGACGACCGCTTGCAGCAGCTTGATCGCGCTTTCTTTGTCGCCGGCATCAGCCTTGGCTTTGGCGTCTTTCAAGCTCGCGTCGAGCGCAGCCTCGCGCGTCTTCACTTCGGTGGCCAGTACCTTTTCCAGCGCCTCGACCTTCAAGTTTCCCGTTTGTGTTTTCAACACGAGTGACCGGCGTACCGTCGGGATTCGCGATCACTGCTACCGGTAATTTGGCTTCGCCCACCAAAGTTTGTGCGTTGGGGACTTGCGCGTCGGCGAGCTCCATCGCGATGCACTGCGAGGCATAAAGCGAAAGCGAACGCGATTCGCGCAGGCTCGATTTCTGCACTTCATCATTTGAAGCCGGGAACCAGTAAACAATGAGACCCTTGGGAGGCTTGTCCTTCGGCGTGCGGAATTTCCAGGGCACGCGATAAGTCTCAGGCGCCGAGCCCGCGCCACCGCCGCCGGACATGCCGCCGCCTCCGCCGCCGCCTCCGCCGCCACAAGTGGCCCAGGCGGGCGAAACGGCAAAGAGCGTGATCAGCAGAGCAGCGAGCGAACGAGCAAACAGGGATTGGAGGGATATTTTCATGATCGTCTCTTTCGATGATGCAAAGCAGTTGAGCCGGATTCGACTAACGGGGAGAGCAGGACAATACCACTTTTTCAACGGTTCAGGAAGGCTAAGTGAACCCGAAAATGGCCCATCGATCGAAAGGTTCTCAATCCGGAAAATTGGAAATCTCCCTAAATGACCTCAGGGTCAGGAAGGCGGGCTTGCCCCCGCTGCGTGTTATTAAGAGCGGGGGCAAGCCCGCCTTCCCAACCCTGAGATGAACTACGAGCATTTCTACGTTCAGCTTGAAAGCCTTACTGTAGTCAGCGGACTTTGGACCTTGGACTTTGGACCTTGGACTTTGGACCTTGGACTTTGGACTACTTCTTAGCCTTCCACTCAGCGAGTCGTCTTTCGAGATCAGCCGTATTGGCCTTGGCTTCTTTTCCCATCACGACCGCGCGTTCACCTAAGGCAATCGCTTCCTGCGTTTTTCCCTGCAAAGCCAGCACGCGCGCCTTGGTGGCCAGGTTGTTGTAAGTCTCCTTGGTCTTCAGCGACTTCTCCAGCCAGCCGATTGCCTCAGCGTCGTCGAACTTATTCTCAGTCAACAAAACATATTGAGCTGCCTGCATCGGCGTGCGCCAGTCGTCTGGTTTCGCCTCAGCCACCGCCGCACGGGCCTTCGCCAGTGTCAGCGCTTTGACGTCCTTCACTTCAACCGTGAAAGGCACACGCAGCTTTTCCCAACGCAGGTTAACCTGGGCTGAATTATCGTTAACCGGATCGATCCAATATTCCAACCACTCTTTGCTGTGTTCGCTCCACTCGGGTTTGACCTTCACCCGCAACGTGTCCTTGGTGGGATCGTAACTAAAACTGCCCCACTGGTTGGCAACGCTATTGAAGATGATCGTGAATTCGTCTTTGGTGGGAATGGTGTGGAGACTGTAGCTGCCCGCGGGAAGTTTTTGACCGTTAATCAAAACATCATCCGTTACGACAAACTGCGTCGCTTCATTTGCGCCGGCGCGCCACGCGTGTCCCCAGGGAACGATCGGCGCGCCCTTCGGCCGCACGTTTTGATCGTCGAGCGTGGCCTCGCCTTTGACGTTAGCCTGCTCCGGTAACGGATCGCCCCAAATTGCTCGACCCTTCACACCTGGCCGGCTGTAAGTAATCGTGATGTCAGTCACACCGATGGTTTGCATCACACTCGCCTTCTGGCTCGGTCGCGGTGTGCGCACTTGCGCCGATGCTATCGAGGCTGCGAAGAGCACCAGCAGAATTAAGGCAAGGTGGGAAGTGTAGAAACGTTTCAAGGTAATCATGGTGTCTCCTCGTGAAATCGATTTACAGAGTTGTAATACTGGACCATACGTCAGACAAATACAGAACCGGAAGCGGTAGCGACCGGGCCGTAGATTCAACGGAAAACTGAGAAGTCTAAACAACAAATCTAACTTGAGTGTTGGACCCGGTCGCTACCGCTCCCGGTTCCGTATTTGTCGACCCACTGTTTTCGTTCGTGCTTTGCGCTCATTGCGGGCGGGACGCCCGCACTCCCAAGGTTACCAAATCTGGCAGCGCTCAGTTTCTGGCCGCACCATCGCGTCGCCTGCTTTGCATTGAAATGCCTCGGCAAACTTCGGCATGTTTGAAAGCGGACCATTCACGCGGAAACGTGAAAGCGGATGTGGATCCGATTGCGTTTGAAAACGCACCCACTCGGGCGTGTACTTCTCAGCCCACACCTGCGCCCAGCCCAAAAAGAATCGTTGCTCCGGTGTGAACCCATCGATGTTTGCCGGACGCGGTTTGCCTTCGAGCGATTTCATGAAAGCGTCGTAGGCGACATAAAGACCGCCAAGGTCGGCGATCGATTCGCCCGACACGAGTTTGCCTTGAAGATGCAGGCCGGGCTCAGCTTCAAAAGCGCTGAATTGCCTGACGATGCATTCCGCGCGCTCGTCAAAATTTTTCTTGTCTGTCTCTTGCCACCAGTTCTTCAAATTTCCCTGCGCGTCAAACTCGCTGCCCTGATCGTCGTAGCCATGCGTGATCTCGTGACCGATTACGGCGCCGATTGCTCCATAGTTAATAGCGTCGTCGGCGTTTGGATTAAAGAACGGCGCCTGCAGAATGCCCGCCGGAAAAGAGATATCGTTGTTCAGCGGATTGTAACCGGCGTTGACTGTCGGCGGCGTCATGCCCCATTCCTTACGGTCCACCGGCTTGTTGATTTTGGCGAAGTCACGTTTCTGATCAAACTCACTCGAAGCCAGCACGTTTGCCAAATACGAATCGCGCGAAACGTTAAGCGTCGAGTAGTCGATCCACTTGTCGGGGTAGCCGATCTTCTGGCTAAAAGCGTCGAGCTTCGCAATCGCCTGTTTGCGCGAAACGTCACTCATCCAGTCGAGTTTATTCAGGCGTTCGCGGAAAGCCGAAATCAAGTTGTTAACCATCGTCTGCATGCGCGCTTTCGATTCCGGAGTGAAAGCGCGCGCGACGTAAACCTGGCCCAGCGCTTCGCCGAGGCTGCGCGTCGGTGGCCGAAACGCAGCGACGCCAGCGCGGCAACTGTTCTTTTCTGCCTTCGAGCGTCTTGCCGAAGAAGTTAAAGTTTTCCATCTCAAACTTCGAAGAGAGGCTGGGCGCGGCCGAAGTTATCAAATGCCACTTGAGATAAGTTTTCCAGTCGGCAATCGGCACCTCTACAAACATCTTGTCTACGGCGGTGAAAAATTCCGGATGCGCGACGTTGAGGTTGCCGGTGGTCGGCGCGCCTGCTCCGCGCCGGTAATCATCCCAGGAAAAATTTGGCGAAAACGCCTTCAGCTCCGCCGGGACTCTTCATGTGATATTGCGTGGTTGGATCGCGCAGCTCAACCGGAGTGCGCGAATTTTGCGCGAGGCGCGTTTGAAACGCGAGCACAGTCTGCGCGTTCTTCGCGGCTTGTTCGGGCGTGTCGCCAACTAACTGAAACATGTTGCCGACGTGCTTCACGAAATCGTCGCGCAGCTTCACGGATTTTTCGTCGGTCTTGGTGTAATACTCGCGGTTGGGCAAACTCAGCCCGCCCTGTCCGGCGAACGCCAGGACCATCGAGCTGTTTTTCAAATCAGGGAGTGAGCCAAATCCGAAAAGCGTCGGGATACCGTGGCGGTGCATGTAAGCAATCTGCGCCTCCACGCCCTTCACATCGGAAATCTTTTCGATTCGCGCGAGCTCCGGCACGAGGGGTTTCATGCCTTCCGCTTCGCGCTTGGCTTCGTCAAGACAACTGGCGTAATAGTCGCCAATCTTTTGTTCGTTGCTGCCCTTCGCAGCGTTGGTCTTTTTGGAAACCTCTTCGAGAATCTCGTGCAGCGTTTTGCGATTGTATTCAGCCAGCACGTTAAAGCTTCCCCACGATGAATAAGCCGCCGGGATTTCGGTGCTCTTGAGCCAGCCGCCGTTTGCATACTGATAAAAGTCTGCACACGCTGCCGCGGTCTTATCCATGTTCGTCATATTGAAGCCGCGATTTTGGCCAAACACAGTCATGACGCTAATGGCCAGGAGCAGACTGAAAGCAACAAAAGATTTTTGGGAATTTCTCATGCGTGATCTCCGTAAACTATTTTGGATTGCGAAACTCAAAACCGCCGGCAAGGAAGCTGAACTGGGGATCGATGCTCAAACACCAGCGAGTGTGCTACGTCCGTTTATTACGATGTGCATATATTAATTAGTTTCGGTAAATACCGCTAAGGCATTTCGCGTTTCCACGATATTTTTTCCTTCTGAATTCTGGTGCGAAATCCAAATTATTGAAATGGCTTTGGATTGATGACTCAACTGTAAAGCCTCATGGTTGGGAAGGGGGCTTGCCCCCCGCTGAGGTTGAGTGGCATTCAACGAGCGGGGGCAAGCCACCCTTCCTAACCGTGAAACTCTTTAACTTGAGTGAAACTTTGCTCGTCGCCTGTCTTCATGCTACAAGAAACGCGCAAGCATCCATCCGGAGGAAACACCAACATGTCCAGACGGTCTTTTGCGGCGGAGCCTCGCCGTCGCTGGGTTTCTAATCGTGTTCCGCTTTTGCTTTGCCTCGTCATCGTTTGCTTCGTAAGCATCGCGATGGAGACGCGCGCGCAAACTCCGAACGGCCCAACGCGTTTGCTGCGCACGCCGACAGTCAGCAACTCGCAAATAGCCTTCGCTTACGCAAACAACATTTGGACAGTGCCGCGCGCCGGCGGCGCCGCACAGCGCATCACGAGCTTTCAGGGACAAACGTTGAATCCGCATTTCTCGCCGGATGGAAAGTGGATCGCGTTTAGCGCGGAGTATGCCGGAAATCTCGACGCTTACGTGGTCGCTGCGGAAGGTGGAGAGCCGCGCCGTTTGACCTGGCATCCCGGCGGCGACGTGGTCCAGGGTTGGACTGCTGACGGCAAGTCAGTTTTGTTTTCATCCACGCGCGGAAGCTGGGCGCCGATTGGTACACCGCGTTTCTGGACCGTGCCCGCCACCGGAGGAATTGAGGAGCCATTCCCACTCCCGCGCGCCTTCCAGGGCAAAATTTCGGCGGACGGCAATCGCGTCGCATATCGCATGAACAATTCGTGGGACGAAGAGCGGCGCAATTATCGCGGCGGACAAAATCGTCCGATCTGGATCGTTGACTTGAAAACTTACGATCTAGTTTCGCCGCCCTGGACTGATTCGAAAGACGTCGATCCAGTTTGGCTGGGCGACGCAGTCTATTTCATTTCCGATCGCGACGGCGTCGCGAACGTTTGGGAGTATCAAACGAAGACTCAGAAATTAACGCAGGTGACGAAGTTCACCGACTTCGATGTAAAGGCACTTAACTCGGGCGGCGGCGCGCTCGTTTTCGAACAGGCTGGTTATGTTCATGAACTCGAGCCGGGCAATGGCCGTGCTCGCGTCGTTAACATCACTGCTGCCGGCGATTTTCCCTGGATGATGCCAAACTGGAAAGACGTCACCAATCGCATGACCAACATGTCGCTTTCACCGACCGGCAAACGCGTGCTCGTGGAAGCACGCGGCGAAATTTTTACGATTCCGGCAGACAAAGGCGACGTTCGCAACCTGACAAATTCGAGTGCTTCGGCGGAACGCGATCCGGCGTGGTCTCCCGACGGAAAGTCTGTTTCTTACTTCAGTGACAAGTCCGGCGAGTATCGCTTGTATGTTGAAGCGCAGGACGGCTTGACGCCGCCGCGAGAAATCGTGCTTCAGAATCCGACGCACTACTACACCGCCTCCTGGTCGCCTGATTCGAAGAAACTTCTTTTCAGCGATACCAACTTGAAGGTGTGGGTGCTCGATGTCGCTTCCGGTCAGGCGAAAGTTGTCGGTAACGATCCGTGGATGGTTCCCAACCGCACGCTCAATCCCGTTTGGAGTCCTGATTCGAAATGGGTGGCCTATGCCAGCCGGTTGCGTTCGATGTATCACGCGATCTTCGTGAGCAACGTTGAAAGTGGAGAGACTAAGCAAGTCACTGACGGACTAGCAGACGCAGTCTGGCCCACGTGGGACGCAAGCGGAAAGTATCTGTGGTTTCTCGCGTCCACTGATTTTGGTTTGCGTTCACAGTGGCTCGATATGACCTCGTATGATCACGACACAAACTACGGGCTCTATCTCGCAGTGTTGAAAAAGACTGATTCGAGCCCGCTGCTTCCCGAAAGCGACGAAGACGGAGGCGTGGGCACGGGCCGCCGCGCCCCGGCGCCGGGTGCGTGTGAAGGAACACCTCCGGACAACAGCCAGGGTGAAGCTCCCGCACCGCAGGCTTCGCCAACGCCGCGTGGACCTCGTCCGCCGGTAAATGTGCAAATCGATTTCGATCGTCTGCAGCAACGAATCATTTCTGTGCCCGGCGTGCGTGAGCGTCAGTATTCAGAGTTGCATGCTGGTCCGGATGGCACAGTTTTCTTTCTTGAAGCCGGCAATCAACCCGGTACCGGCAGCGAATTGTTTCGCTATCGCCTGTGCGATCGAAAAGTGGATACGTTTGCCAATGGTGTAGCGACTTATGACATCAGCGCCGACGGCCGAAAACTGATCTATCGCACTGCCAACACCGCCGCGGGTCCGCCGACGCCCGGCGTTCCACCTCCAGCTCCGTCGCTCTTTTTAGTTGACACTGATCGCAATCCGCCGTCAGCGGGCCAGGGACGCATCAACGCAACCCTGCGGATGTATCTCGATCCGAAAGAAGAGTTCAAACAGATCTTCAACGAGGGTTGGCGCAATCAGCGCGACTATCTTTACGTGCCCAACATGCACGGGAGCGACTGGCCCAGGATGAAGCAGTTGTATGGACAGTTTCTTCCTTACGTGAACCATCGCGCCGATCTCAATTACCTGCTCGACATGATGGGCGCCGAGATCGCGATAGGACACTCCTACGTGCGCGGCGGCGACATGCCGGAGGTGCCGACTGTTCGCGGCGGACTGCTCGGCGCCGACTTCACGATCGAAAACGGTCGTTATCGTGTGAATCGGATCTATGACAACGAGAGTTGGAATCCGGAATTGCGCGCGCCACTCGCAGCGCCCGGCGCGAATGTTTCAACCGGCGACTACATTCTTGCGATCAACGGCACCGAGCTGAAAGCGCCGGACAATATTTACCGGCTGCTCGATGGCACCGCTAATGTGCAGACTTCGTTGACGGTCAATAGCACTCCGTCGATGTCAGGCGCGCGCAATGTGACGGTCACGCCTGTGACCAGCGAACAAGGTTTGCGCACGCGCGCGTGGGTTGAATCAAATCGCCGGCTGGTCGACAAACTGTCCGATGGACAGCTTGCTTACGTGTACCTGCCAAACACCGGACAGCCGGGCTATTCGAGTTTTAACCGTTACTACTTTTCGCAACAGGACAAGAAGGGCGTGGTGGTCGACGAGCGTTTCAACGGCGGCGGATCAGCGGCGGACTACATCGTTGATGTGCTGGGCCGCGACTTCGACGGCTACTTCAACAATGTCGCCGGGGATCGTTTTCCGTTCACCAGTCCTGCCGCCGGCATCTGGGGACCAAAGGTAATGATCATTAACGAGATGGCAGGCTCGGGCGGCGACTTGATGCCCTACATGTTCAAGCGGCGGAAGATTGGTCCGTTGATTGGCAAACGAACCTGGGGCGGGCTGGTTCACACGGCCGACTCGCCGCCGTTTATCGATGGCGGCACGATGATCGCGCCGCGCGGAGGCTTCTTCACACGCGATGGCAAGTGGGCCGTTGAAAACGAAGGCATCGCGCCGGACATCGACGTGGAAAACTGGCCGAAGGAAGTCATCGCCGGACGCGATCCGCAACTCGAACGCGCCGTCGCCGAAGCGATGCGCATGCTGAGAGAACGCCCAGTCGATCGCATGACGAAAGAACCACCGCCACCAGTTTGGGGAAGACGGCCTTAGCTGGGAGCGCGAGCATCCTGCCCACAATAAGAGCGAACCATGCGGAAGCCCGCGCGTCAGCAAGGGCTTTTTAGAGCCCTTTCTCAGAGCCCTCCCTCACGGTCGGGCTTCTGCTTGCTGCACTAAATTGTCTAAATTAGTTATCGTTCACACGTTGCTCATAAACGATCTCGTTGGAGGTGATTTGTCATGAGTAGTTCAGTGTGGATTGTATTAGCCGTCTTCGTCGCCCTGGATCTGGTTTTCGTCGCCTGGTTCTTTTCGCGCCGGCGTAAGACTGGCGCGCCAAGCGGCGATGGCGGGGGCGCGATGATGGCGCCAGGTCCGGCGCCAACTAGTGAGCCGCCAACCTCCGAAACACTCATCGACAAGAACGTTCAGTTCACAGTCTATCGACCAAATACGATTGTCCCTGCGAAGTGGTATTCGCTCGTAGCCTTTGCTCATTTATCCAAGCGCCGCGAAGACGCGCCGAAAGATGAACCTGATCCGATTCAAGAAGTGCAGCGCCAGGCCGCGCGCATACTCAGCGACCAGCCCGCCAAGTATGAAGCCGCAAGACTCGACCGCGGATTTTCTGTTCCACAAAAAGGCCAACTCACGTTCGTGCCGTTGATCGAGGGTTGTGAGTTTAATCCTCCGAGGCAAAGCGTGCTCTGGCAGAAAACTGTTCACAAAGTCGAATTTGAGATGAGGGCGGCGGCGGAATTTGACGGCCGAGATGTCGAAGGTCAGATGACTGTTTATCTCGGCAACGTCATCCTCACCGAGGTTCCCTTAAGAATCACAATCGATAGCAACTATGTGACGCCCGAAGCTAAAGCTTTGGAAGCAACGAGCGCTGAACCCTACCGAAAAATCTTCGCTTCTTACTCACACAAAGACACAGCGATTGTTGAAGACTTTGAAAACTACGTCGAGTCACTCGGCGACGAATACCTGCGCGACGTAAGAACACTGCGTTCGGGGCAAAACTGGAGCGAGGAACTGGAACGGATGATCCGTGAGGCCAGTGTGTTTCAACTCTTCTGGTCGTCCAATTCGATGATTTCGCCTTTTGTGAAGCAGGAGTGGGAATACGCGCTCGGGCTCAACCGGGAAAAATTCATTCGACCGGTTTATTGGGAAGAACCTTTGCCCAGCAAAGCACCTGAGCTACCGCCAAGGGCTTTGAGTGAACTTCATTTTCATAAACTCTCAATTGGATCCGAGGAGGAAAAACGTGGTGGCCTGATTCCGCCGATCCCAAACGCCAAGCAACAGTCATTTACGATAACTACGAGCGCAACCGACACGCTGAAGGCGGATGCTAAAGGACATGCCCAGGCGGTCTTCGTTGTTACTAATGCGACGGCCCGGCCGGTGCGCTGCATCGCCAGGCCCAAACCGCTGGGTGACACTAAACAAGAGTGGCTCACAATCTCGGGCGAGACCGAGCGTGACTTTGGCGCGGGAGCCACAGAACAAGTCACCGTAAACTTCGATGCTGCCGGCGCGCCGGCAGGGAAGTGTTCGTTTCGCTTGGATGTGGCCTCGGCGCTGAACCCAGACGAAGACTTTACCGAGGGTCCGACGGTCAATGTTGAAGCAGCTGCGCCGGCGCCGGTGAGTCCTCCAAAACGAGCCCCAAACTGGATCCTGCTTCCGGGTTCCGCAATCCTCCTGGCGTTGTTGGGTGTGGCTCTATTTTTTGGTTACCGCTTCTTCAGTGGAGACTCCGGAGACAACGGGTCGCCCACGCCAACCCCTACTGCGTCGCCCACGGCCTCACCTACTCCGTCGCTTCCTGTCGGGGACGTTTCCCCTTCGCCGCAGTTAACACCAGAGACGAGTCCTTCGATAGCTTCTCCTTCTCCGGTTACGTCACCTTCACCCACGCCTAAACCGCAGACTCCTACGCCGACGCCCGCGACACCAACGCCGACGCCCAGCCCGCGTCCAGTTTCGCCAACGCCTACGCCCGAGCCGTTGAAGCGTCCTCAGATAAAGGTATCAGTGGTGAAGCCCCGCCCCAGCATTATGAATGTGCCTGCGGGCTATCGAATACTCGTGACAAACGTGGGTTCCGATGCCGCGCTTGACGTGAAGATCACCGTGACCTTGCCACGGGAGCTTGGTCACGCTAGATCGGCGCCGCCGGCAACCGTCACGGGAAAGACTGTTTCCTGGTCAGGCTACACAATCCGCGAGGGAGGATCCAGAGGCTTTCTTTTGCAAGTGAAACCCAATCGGTATGACGCAACTTTGGACGTGAGGGTTAGCTATCGCGACCGGCAGGGCAATACCTATGAATAACTCGCGCGGCTGAGTGATGTGAGCGCGCGATAAATTGTCACTTCTTCAGCTTGCGAAACTTCTTGAGGATGAGATCGCGGCGGAGTGGACTCAGGTGACGAATAAAGAGTATGCCGTCGCAGTGATCGGTTTCATGTAGGAAACAACGCGCCGCCAGGCCAGTCGCTTCACGCTCAAAAGTTTTTCCTTTTAAGTCATGAGCTCGTAAGACCACTTTCGCCGCGCGTTTTACTTCAGCGTGCACTTTGCCCACCGATAAGCAGCCTTCTTCGCCGCCCTGTTCTCCTTCGACCAGGATGATTTCCGGATTCGCAGCCACCAGCTTGATCCCGTCGCAGTCCATCACAAACAGTCGCAGCGAAAGACCAATTTGTTGCGCCGCCAGACCGACGCCGCCATCGTCGTACATCGTCTCAAACATATCCTGAGTGAGCGCTTGCAGCTCACCGTCAAAGTCCACGACCGGCTCGCCGGGTTTCAGCAGCACGGGCGCGGGATACTCAACTATTGGTCTGATGGCCATGATCGATCCGAAGATTACATGGATTACACGGATTGCAAAGAGAAAAATCCGAAATGAGTTTCATGCTATTTCTTTCTCAAAACTGTGTAATCGGAGTAATCCGATGGATTGGTGTTCTATAATCCGATCCATGGGAAACAAAGATCCGCTCGCCACCAACGCGCTTCCGGAAATCGATCTCGAAAGAGTTCATAGCGAGCGAAGCGGCGAACTTCAGGCGTTTGCAGCCGCCGAAGCCGGAAGTAAGTTTTTGATTTTGGTGGTGGACGACTCAGCGGACAACGTGGCGATGATGAGTTTGGATCTGCAGCAACAGGGCTATCGAGTGGTAACAGCGACCAACGGCGAAGAAGCCATCAGCGTTGCTTCCTGTACCTTGCCGAACCTGATTCTGATGGACATCAGCATGCCGCAGTTGGACGGACTGGGTGCGACCAGAAGGATTCGCGAGAAGGAAAGCCTGCACAATGTGCCCGTGATCGCGGTCACTGCGCACGGCACCGAAGGTTTTCAACGCGCCGCTTACGACGTTGGCGTCTCAGGCTACTTAACCAAGCCAATCGATTTTGGCCGGATGCACAAGTTGATCGCGCGACTGCTTGCTCCCGGCGGCTCAGGAAATCTCACCGGCCTGGCGTAGAGCCAACACGGCCACTCATCTTAAGGTAGTCTCAGCCGCTTTTCCGATTGTTTCGCGTTCAACCTCTTGAGATTCCGACTCACGTGTTTGCGAATACTTGTCAACAATTGCCCTGAAGACGCTGTCCGCAAATCTATCGCTGAAGCCCACCAGAAAAGACAGGATCAAGATAATGTCGTTCGCGGTGTTTGACGAGGTTTCGGATGTGGCTCGACCGCCAAACAAGAACAGGCCCGAAATCAAAACAAGATAGAACGCCGCTCCGAGGACCACGCCTTGCACGGGCCTCGTCAGCATCCATTTCACCGCATCGCCAAAGTCATAGATCGGCTTTTTGTTAAAGCGATAGATCATTGCGGCAAAACTACCAATGAGGCTCCAGACGATTACCGGCCAGGGAATGCCTATGAGTGGAAGCCTGAGTGAAGCAAGGGGTGTATCGCCAATCCAAAACCTGCCGCCCCACTTGAGGCCCACGCCGATTGCTACTGCGAGCACGAACGCAATGTATCCAATGACAATTGCGACGGTCCACTGGCGACGTTTTCGATCCTTGTGGACTAATTCCTCCACCGCCCATCGTCTCTGCTCTAATTCAATCATCACTCCGACCGACCCAAAAATCTCACGACTTAAATCAGCGGCTGCCTCAATACTAAGCCGCTCGGGCTCTAGTCGTTTCAAGCGCTCTACTAACTGCGAGACAATGCCAAGATGCATGCGCGCTTCCTCGCGAAGTTCTCGGTGCCCGATCTTCTGGACCAAATCTTCGACCAGTTCCTTGCTGGTTGTCATCGAGTAGATCAACCCGATGAAAGTGGAATTCACGTGTCCAACCTTGATTCGTAGATCGTCCCTTAGCTTTCTCAGTTCGAGCTGTGCATTTCGAAGTTGAAGCGGACTCGAAGTAGATGAAATCTTAGCCTCTATATCAGCGAGCTGTTCGCTGGGAGCCTTTCCCCTTGAAAAAGGAAAGTCATCGTCGAGAAAAACTCTCGGGCGACGAATCAACCGAAACAAGAAAGACCGCCGCGCCGACCTCCGATAGTTGGCAAATATTCGTAGTCTCTTTAGTTCCTCCAATGCTTTTTCCGCTGGCACCAGGCGAGTAGCTAGTTCGCGAAGACTCTCGAGAGTCATCTCCAGCTCCGGCAGGTCGATGGTGGAGGTGACCAAAGAATCACTCCGTATGCTGACTTCCGTCTCAACGCTGGTTGCGACGGTCGTCGATACCAACCCACCGACCCTATGCGAGCCCGCCATGTCAGCAGGGTCATGTCCATTATCATGATGCCCCGAGGCTGGATGCTGAACTTCAACGGGAGATTCTTGGGGACCTCTTTCAACGAGATCATGTTTGTCGGCCATTTCTTTCTCCTTCTGATGATTAGGAGCGCTTGTCAGAAAGTATTTCTGGGCTGGACCTCAATGCAATTGATAGCAAGGATGCGGTTGCCTGCTAGCCTGTCCGAGTCGCAGGAAGCAAGCCCGTGAGAGTTACCGTCAAGAAACGGCGAAACAATATTACCCGTTTCCCCAGATGTCAACGGTTAAGGCGGGAAGTTTCGATTTCGTGACTAACCCAGGGTCTTGTTTACAGTCAGTCGATCTTTGGCGGACCGATTTTCGCGGCCTTAGCCTCGTCCGCCTGCGCCAGCTTGAACCGATTCAAGTGGCGGAGCCGACGCCACAAGTCTCCAGCGCCTTATTTCAGTGAACCATAATTGACCCAGCCGTTATTATAGGCCAAGGTCGTTTTTTTGAATAAGGAGCCGGGAGTTGTAGTTTACTGCACCAACACCGATTGAGATGGACTTAGAGAGCGCGGACATCTTTCTCAACCTCTGCTCTATCTGAGTGGCTTTCTCGACGCCCATCGCACCGAGTACTACGAGCGGCTGCAAAAGATCAGAGAGGAGGGCGACTGGATTGGCTGGATTGATTTCTTTTTGCGCGGTATAGCGGAGCAAGCGCACGATGCTTTGGATTGTGCCGAGAGGATTCTATCCCTTAAGGAGCGCTATCGTGATCGATTACAAACCAAACGCGCCACCGGAACGGTGCTAGCATTGCTCGATGGCCTCTTCCTAAATCCATACGTGACGGTCGCCGGCGCTGCCAACCACTTGAAGGTGACGTTTGCGACCGCGCAGTCAGCCATCAACAAACTCGAAGACTTAAAAATCGTCCGCGAAGTTACAGGCTCAAAACGCAATCGCGTTTACTGCGCGGAGGAACTGTTAGGCGTGATCGAAAACCGTTTGGACAGCTCCCATCCCTACGAGATTAAAGTTCGCCTTTGAGAAGATCAACTAGGCGATACCAAGTGTTGTTCCTCTGGCTGATTTAGAAGACTAGCCGGCTCGACGATCTTCCCCGCGATTGCGGAAGCAGCGACAACGTAAGGTGACGCAAGGTAGAGTTTGCCGGGGCCGCTGCGGCCGGGAAAGTTTCTGTTTTGCGCGCTAACTGTCACTGTCTCGGCTGAAGGCGACGCGCCCGGACCGGCGTTGATGCAGGCGCCGCACGACGGGTCGATCAACTCCGCTCCCGCCTTTTCAAAAATTTCTATGTAGCCACGGCTGCGCGCGTACTGCTTGATTTTCTGCGAACCGAATTGCAGATAAAGATGAACGCCCGGTGCAACGCGCTTGCCCTGCTCGAGCGCGTTTTTGAGCACCTCGGCGTACATGTCCATATCAGCCATCTTCCCGCCGGTGCATGAGCCGCCATAAGCCGCGTCAATGCGAACTTCTTCTTCCATTGAATCGATGGGAATCCCATTGCGCGGATCGCCCGGGAGCGCCACCATCGGCCGAATCTCGCCGAGGTCAATTTCAAACACGGCGGCATACTCGGCATCCGGATCGCTGTAAGTAAATCCTTTGCGCACTTCTTCCGCATCGAGTCCGCGCATTTTCACGATGTAGTTCAGTGTGTGCTCATCAGGTTCGATAATTCCGGTTGTGCCGCCAGCCTCGACCGACATGTTGGTGAGCGTCGCTCTTTCATCCATCGCCCAGTTTTTCAAATCCTCGCCGGCAAACTCCAACACCTTCCCGATGCCTTTGCTCGTCTTCATATACTCGCTCGCGAGAATGACCAGCATCACATCCTTCGCTGCGACATCCGAACGCTTGCGTCCCTTCAAAACATAGCGCACGGTCTCAGGCACGCGAATGCGAATGTCTTTCGCAAACCACGCATTCGCCATGTCGGTCGAGCCCACGCCGAACGCGAAACAGCCAAGCACGCCGGCCATGCAGGTGTGCGAGTCAGTGCCGATTACGATTTGACCCGGCAACGCGAGATCTTCAACCACGGCGTTATGGCAAATTGCTTCCGAACCGCCTTCGGGATTTTCGCCGTACAAACGAATGCCCTGCTTGGTTGTGAACTCCGCCTGCGTCGTCGCGAGACCGTTGGCTTTTTCCAGTAGTCCCATCTCGCGATGTTTCGGCGACATCACCTTGTTTAAGAACGTGAGGTGATCGCGAAACGCAAAAACTGATTCAGGTTCAGTGACGCGCGCGTCCGGACCAAGCGACTGTTTCAAAAGCGACTCGGCCATCGGCGTCACGTATTCATGCGAGAAGCGCACGTCGGCAACGGCGAACAAAGCATCGCCCGGTTTCACCGCCGGAACACCAACTTCACCTGCGCGCACAAATGCATGACGCGCGATAATCTTTTCCGTGATCGTCATCGGACGTGGTGAAGTTTCGAGCGGAGGCGGCGTCACTTCACCAGCCAGCCGCGCTTTGTTGTAGTTGAATAGTCCGCCGTGTTCGACGATGTCTCGCGAAATAGGATCAAGTCCGCGCGTGAACTCCTCGATCGATATTTCTTCACCGCGACGAATTCGCTCAACCAGGCCAAGATCGGTTGAGGTCAACAGTCCAATGTTCTGCGAGTTTTGTCCGTAGATTTTTTCGATGCTCCTGGCGATGACGAGTTGAATGCCGGCGGCCTTTTCGGCGTAAGGCGCCGTCTCGCGTGATGAGCCGCAGCCCTTCGACAAGCCGGAAACGACAACCGCGAAGCCGCCGTTTTTGATTTCATCTTTCTTAACGGCCGCCTCGCGCATGCCGACGTAGACATACTGGCCCAGCGTTTCGTCGTAATAGAAACAGACCCAGCCCGGCGTGATCTCATCAGTCGAGATGTTGCTCATGAGCGGCAGGTCGTCGTGCGACAACCGCTGCGCAAGTTCTGCCTCCAGACGCGCGCGCTCGTCGCCTTCTGCTTCGAGTTGTTGGCGGATAAGAGAAGTGTCTTCCGTTAGGAAAAGAATGCGGCCGGCAAAAATGAAATTTCCTGCTTGTTCACCAACTTTAATCGTCGACATCAATCACTCCAGCGTCCCTTCAGTCTTAATCAAAACAAATTATAACCCCAGGTCTTAAAAACCTCACCTACGGTGCTCGCTGGCGATTGAGTCCTCGCTTTCAATAGACCTTTAACCTTGCCCGGCGTAACCAAAAGGTTGACTCGGACAGCTTGCTTGTCATACTGTCGCCGCACTTGCAATCTATCTGGCGTTTGACTTAGCTCTTAAAGTCAGCCTCTGCGCCTAAATCTCAGCTCAATTTCGAGACGTGTACCGCTGAGATCGTTGCGGCCTTATCGTCCTCTGACATCTAAAACAAACAGGAAAGGGAAGAGGCTCCAGTTAGCCCGACACAACCAATGGATATGGATAATCCAAGACTCTGGATAACAATTGTCTACCTTGCGGCCTCGTTATTTTTCTTGTTGGTAGCGCTCATAATAGTGTGGAAGTTGGCGCGTCGACTGCTTCGGTATGTGCTGACCTCGACCACCGTGTTTGGCGAAGATAGTCGAGTGAGGTTGATCTCGCTTGCCGGCGCCGCAATTTTCCTTTCTGGAGTAATGCCGGCATTGTTTCTCGCCGCCGTGGGCGTGGTTCAAAGTCTATTCATTTATGGTCCGCAGGCCCTGGCTGATAACTGGAAACTAAACAAGCAGATCTGCGATACAGGACCCTGGACGCATTGCGCGGAAGAACTGGGTTGGGGATATTTTTACTCAACCGCAAACGCCGTTTCGCGCTCGCTCGACAAGTTGGACGGGATTCCCATTCATCAGTCGATCTTGCTCCTGGCCACCTGGTCGCTGTTTGCTTTTCTCATTTCGCAAGGTGGTCAGGTGGACGACGCCGGCGCTGGTCCTTCAAATATTAAGGCGTGGTTGCGCTCGGCCTACACAAACCGTAAGTCATCCACGTTTGCCAACGTTGCCTTCTTTCTGATCCTGGCGATTGGCGCTTATCTGAGCACCGCAGCCATCGCTGCGATCCCGGGGCTGCAAGAGAAAAGCACAACTTTTCAAGAGGTGAGTACCGACAAATTGAAGGCTCAACTCGAAGAGTCGTTCAGCGCATTCGACAAGTATCCCAGCGACATTGCCGCCGCGAGTCCTTTTGCGAAGCTTAGAGTATTCGTGGCGAACGTGCGCAAGCCAGCATCCGCTAGCCAAACCGGCGCCAGCTCGGAGACACAGCAAAGCGCGTCGTCGACTGAAGCAGCTTCAAGTGATAGTCCGGTTCCCAGCCCGAGTCCAGTCAACCAGCCAACCCCGCTTCCCGCTGGAGCCGCCCCAAACACTACCCCTACTCCGGCGGCTACGGCGGAAAATCAGAATAAACCCCCTCGCATACCGACCGAGCAGGACCTCCTCTTAGTGGAGTCGTTAGTCAACAGTTTAGAAGGTGAGCGAAGCAGGTTGATTCAGACCTACAAAAACCTTCTGGAAGGCATTAAGAGCGACCAAAAAAGTGCCAAGACTCAGGCGGTCCAGGCTTACGACGTGGGAAACCTGGATCGGAAAGGAAATAAGGAGCGAGTTCAATATTTTTTGCAGATTACTGAGTGGTTCAATCGTCGTGCGGCCGTGTCTGAAAAAGAACTCGGCGCCTGTGTAAGGAGCATCCAGACCCTGGATTACGTTTCACAGCAGTGGGCCGACTCAATTCCTGGCCGATTACAATCAGACTATTACAGCCTGGGCCTTGCTGGAAACGACTTCGCTTTTGCCGAAGCCTTTAAGGCTTGCCCGATTTCTATCTCATTTTCTGAACCGCTGCCTGAGCGCCCTCAGCTTGGTCAATCGTCGTACCTCGGCCCTTTTGGATATGTTGCCAGTTGGTTATTACGTACTGAATCGTTGCCGCTCGCTCTCATCACCGGGCTGCTGGGGTTTGGTCTTCTGGGTTCCGCCTTCTCGACATTTGTTCGTGAGCGTGCGATAGCGAGAAAGACAGTCACCGGCGAGCAGCCTACAACAGCGAATGCGCCGGCAGTAAAGCTTGATCCTGACCGGATAGTTACTGATCTGACTGGTGCGGTAATTCGCGGACTGTCGGCGGCCGTAGTGGTCTTCCTGGCAGTAGAAGGTGGATTGGCGATGTTTGCCAGCGGCGGTAGTGAACCTAATCCTTATGTGCTGCTATTAACATGCTTGATTGGCGCTGTCTTCAGCGAAAGGGTGTGGAAGTGGGCCGAAGAGCAAATAACGAAAAAGGTTGGGACCGCTGAGGTAAAGGAAGTCAATCCTGACGGCCAAAGCGAAGATGAGGACGACTCACAAAAGGATTTGACCAGCGAGAGCCAAGTGGATTCAAAAGACACTGCTCCAGAGGAAGAGCCGGAGGTGACCACGCAGACTGAAAATGAACCGGAATACAAAAGCGAGGAGGACCAGGTTGAGGAGGGCTAATTTCCTCCTCGATAGTCTTCATCTATTTGCATTCGGCACAATGCACGCGAGCACCGAACGATTGCGAACATTTTCGTCTCGTGGGTGAGTGTTGACTACGGCGCTCGCGTGCTCGGCGAACTAGTCGATACACCTTGAATCCTGAGGCCTTCTTTTGATTGGGTCAAAGAGCAATCGTTAGCCGATAGGGAGTTAAGGTGCGGTATAGATTAACTCTCGATTTCGCCGGCTGGCGCCAAAAAGCAATCCACCAACGGCCCCAGCTCCCGCGCCAATCACGGCCCCTGCCAGTATGTAAATTTCGCCGTCATCGATGATCGAATTCGATTTCAGTGCTCCGATGCCGGCGCCGCCCGCGGTGCCAATACCCGCTCCAATCGCCGCCCACTTGCCTTTCTGCGCTCTGCCTTTTGCATGATGAATTTCCGAGATACTGTCTCGGGAGACGTTGACGACTTTGCCACTGCGAGAAATAGAAAGGTTGGTATCGTTTGCCTCAATCATCTTACCTTCGATCGTCTTGCCGTCTTTCTGTTTGACGATCAACCGCTCGTCCGCGGCCACGGCCTGAACCGTCGACCAGTTGTGCGACGAGCCTTGCGCCTTTATTAATGCCACTGACGAATGGGCCACGATCAGCGTCGCCGCCAGCAGTAGGCTGAAAAGTTTTGACTTCATATCCGCTCCTCAAATTCCGAGATTTTGTATTAGAACCTGCCTGCTGACTGGGCAAGCTGCGTTCCCGGTGGCTGGAGCGAGAAATCGCCGGATGTGGCAGGGAAAAGACTGTTGGAGCTTTCGCCGACTGCAGGAAATAGGTGACACGTGGCGAGAAACCAGTCCGCAGATTTCACAGATTACGCAGATGATGAACAAAAATTGGGAAGTCGCTTGCTTGTTCTCGGCAACTCCCCAGCCACGCCCTCCCTAACGGTCGGGCTACTGCCCCGAACCTTTTCAGACTGGCGAAGCAGAAATGCTAATATCACCGCTCGCGTTTGGTCGTAAAGCAAAACTGAAGTGGTACTACTGATGCAGTTTGGGAAGTGAGTACCACTACGCAAACTAACACTTCGCTCCAGCTTCCCGAAAGGAACTGAAACTCATGAAGCGCGTAACAGGAATCGGCGGCATCTTTTTCAAAGCGAACGATCCGGAAATGCTGCGGGCGTGGTACCAGAAACACCTGGGCCTCGAGTTCGACAATTACGGCAGCGTCTCGTTTGTTTGTCCCAACACTGAAGCAGAACGAGAGTCGGCGCAGACTGTCTGGTCGCTTTTTCCTGCGGACACAAAATATTTCCCTCCCAGCGGCGCTCCTTTCATGATCAATTATCGCGTCGCGAATCTCGCGAACTGCTGGCGCAACTGAGAAGCGAGGGAGTCGAGGTGGACGAGCGCCAGGAAGACTACGACTACGGACGCTTCGGCTGGATCATGGATCCGGAAGGCAATCGGATTGAACTTGGGAACCGGAACGCCGTTTACCAGCGGCGAAAAAGTTGACGCTTAGACCTGGATGCGATAAACATCAGCGAGATTTTCAGACCGCGAACATAACTTAATGGACTAACTTGGCCTACCAGCGAACATCGTCTGACCCCACCCGAAGTTCTCGAGCGCCTCAATCGCGCCCGCGCGTTTATCGACGATTGCTACGACCTGCCGCTCGATTTGGAGCAGATTTCCAGTCACGCTTGTTTTTCTCGTTATCACTTCCTGCGCCTGTTCCGGCAGGCATTCAACAAGACGCCTCATCAATATTTGGTTGCGCGCCGGATTGAAAAGGCCAAGGAGCTGTTGAGCGCCAACGATTTGCGCGTGACTGACGTTTGTTTCGAAGTCGGATTTCAAAGCCTGGGATCGTTTAGCAGTTTGTTCCACAAGTCGGTCGGTCACCCACCCATCACTTTTCGAGAAAAGACTCGCGAAACGCAGGCAGCGAAGCGACAAATTCCGGGCTGCTTTCTCGTGATGTACAAACTCGAATCCGCTTAAGACGTCTAAAGTCGAACGTCCAAAGTCCAATGTCCGCAGCCATTCCTGAAAGCTTCCGCGAAGGTCAACTTACGTTACAGGTGCACGGTTTGAGTGCTTATCCTCTGAACGTGTCCGCATTCGAGACTCTCAAGACACTTATTGGTGCTGTCGGACTTTGCTTTAGACCTTCGTACTTTCGGATATCGGCTTCGTTTAGCAATTTTCGAGAAGCGCGGATTCCCGCGATGCTCTTAAGCTCGCGCGTCGATTTCAGCAAGGAGAAACCAGAATGATCCGAAAAATGTCCCACGCCACCATCTTCGTCAACAATCAGGAAGAAGCCCTGAGTTTTATCGAGACAAGCTCGGCTTCAAAGTTCATACCGACGCGATGGTTGGCGCGGATTTTCGCTGGCTTACCCTGAACACGGCGGACCAACCGGATTCGAGATCGTACTCATGGAGCCGAAGCCCGGAATGTTGATGGACGAGGAGACCGCAAACCAACTGCGCGCGATCATGGCGAAGGGCGTGCTGGGCGCCGGCGTCTTCAAACGGACGACTGCCGAGAAACCTATGAGGAACTGAAAGGCAAAGGCGTGCAGTTTGTTTCTGAACCCGCCGAAAGACCCTACGGCATCGAAGCAGTCTTCAAAGACAACTCCGGAAACTGGTTCAGCCTCACCGAGCCAAAGGATTAGTCTCAAGTCAAAAGTCGAAAGTCGAAGTCCAAGTCAGAACGACTTTTATGGAGTGCGGTGGCCTGTCGGCTTCGCTTTTCGCTTGGCTTGCGCAAATCCGGCCAGGCGAAAGCGCTGACGAGTCAGCGCACTCCAAAGTTCGACTTTGGACATTGGACTCTTGTTCGCCATTTCGATTTTAAATTGTAGGATTAGCACGCTTCATTAACCTCGCTGGTATTTAGTTTTCCTAAAACTTCAAAGGAGATCTACCTTCATGTTGAATCGACGAAGAATTCTCGGAGTTGTCCTGTTTGTTTGCGCGTTCACCTCCATCGCGCTCGCGGATCAGCCTTACATGCGTGCCGCCCGCACCGATTTGCAGCAGGCGCGCGCGCGCTTGCAGGCGGCGCTCGCGAATAAGGGCGGGCATCGTCAAAAAGCCATCGAACATGTGAACCGGGCGATCGTTTACATCAATCGAGGCATCGCTTTCGATCGGCGTAATAATCACGCGACGAAGTCTTCGCTGGAAGTTTTTGCGGCCGCACCGGACCAGCCAAACATGCAGGCAGCGCTCGAACATTTGCGGCAGGCGAAGGCAAACCTCGAACGCGCCACTTCGGACAAAGGCGGCTGCCGCGTCAGGGCGATCGACGAAGTCAATAAAGCAATCGACGAAACCGAAAAAGGCATCCGCGCCGGCGAATAATGTAGGACAGACATTCTTGTCTGTCCGGCTGAACCATAGAAGAATGCCTGTAGAGTTGGGCAGACATTCTGTCTGTCTGCCGAACGATAAAAAGGACAGGCGGAATGCCTGTCCTACTGTATGTCCAAACATCTCAAGTGGACCGACCGTAGTTTTCAGTTCACCTTTCCGGTCGAAGTTTATCCGGAAATGATCGAACGTCTGCGCGGCACACCCGCGCGTTTGGAAGATCGTCTTAAGTCGATTGCTCCGGAGCTGCTGACGCGGCGCGACGGCGAGCGTTGGTCGATGCAGGAGAACGCCGGGCATCTGCTCGACCTGGAGTCGCTCGTCAAGCAACGGCTCGATGAATATCTGGCAGGCGCGAAGGAATTGCATGCCGCGGACATGTCCAACCGCAAAACTTACGAAGCGGAACATAACCAGGTTGAGATAGCGAGGATCCTGACAAACTTTCGCGCGCAACGATTGCAGACCGTGGATCGTTTGGACAGTCTGGAGCTGGAAACGTTTGCCGTGGCGGCACATCATCCGCGGCTCAACGTGCCGATGCGTTTAGTTGACATGTTGTTTTTCCAGGCCGAGCATGATGACTTTCACCTGGCAAGAATCAGTGAACTGATCAGATTGTTTGTCGGGTGATGAACGGCGCTCCAGCGGGGGCAAGCCCACCTTCCTAGACCCTGGGCCATTTGAAGTGGCTCATAATTCGGACGGAAGTGGCTTTCAAGATAATTAACTCCAAGCTTTAATTGAGGCAGCTCAGGGCTCAGGACCGCGGGCTTGCCCCCGCTGTTCTAGCTCACCTAAATCTGGATCTAAGCGGGAGTTCAGATGCTAAAGCAAATACTTCCAGCATTCCGGTGCTGATGAGTCTGATCGCATCACCTTCAGGCGCAACAATCGCTCGACGCGATGGTCGAGCGCGACCTTCCCTCACTTGTCGCCACTTACAAAACCCTGCACGCAGCACCGGAGCTATCACACTACGAAGAGAAGACTGCAGCATTCTTCGCGACGCAGTTGCGCGGCAATGGGATACACAGTCACGGAACGCGTCGGCAAGTATGAAGATCCAAAATGGACTGGACACGGTGTCGTAGCTGTGATGAAAAATGGCGCCGGGCCCACGGTGCTTTTGCGAACCGAACTCGATGCTCTTCCAGTTGATGAAAAAACCGGCTTGGCTTACGCGAGCAAAGCAAAAATGAAAAACGACGCGGGCCAGGAAGTGAGTGTGATGCATGCCTGCGGTCACGACATTCACATCACAAACCTGCTGGGCACCGCGAAGATGCTTTCCGAGTTGAAAAGCCAATGGAGCGGCACGCTTGTCCTGCTCGGGCAGCCGGCGGAAGAAGTGATCGACGGCGCGCGCTCGATTTTGCGCGACGGACTCTACGAAAGATTTCCCAAACCCGATTACGTGATCGCATTTCACGACAGCGCCGATCTCGAAGCAGGCAAGATGGGATATACGCCGGGTTTTGCGATGGCGAGTTCAACTTCGGTGGACATCAAGATACGTGGGCTAGGTGGCCATGGCGCGCGACCGGAATCAACTCGCGATCCGATCGTGGTTGCCGCCCAGGTAATCCTTGCGCTGCAAACCATCGTCAGCCGTGAAGACTCGCCGCTCGATCCGGTTGTCGTTACCGTTGGTTCAATTCACGGCGGCACCAAACACAACATCATTCCTGACGAAGTTGATTTGCAGTTAACCGTGCGCGCTTATCGTGAAGAGGTTAGGAAGCGCGTGCTGGCATCGATCGAACGCATCACCAAAGGCACCGCGATCGCGGCCGGTATTCCGGAAAACCGCGCGCCGATTATTAAGTTCAGCGAGACACAAGTAACAGCCGCGACTTACAACGATCCGCAGTTAACCGAGCGACTGGCCGCGGTGTTTACCAAAGCGCTGGGCCAGGAAAACGTCGTGAAGCTCGCGCCGGTAATGATGAGCGAAGATTTTGGTTATCTTAGTTTGGAGCAAAAGATTCCGGCGGCTTTGTTTACCCTCGGCGCGGTCGATCCGGCAAAGGTGAAACAAAGCAAAGAATCGGGAACGCCGTTGCCTTCACTTCACTCGGCTCTGTTTGCACCTGAACCTGAGCCAACCTTGCGAACCGGAATTAAAGCCATGACTGCAGCAGTGTTGGACTTGATGAAAGCTCGACCTTAAAGCGACTGGGATGTCCGACATGATTAGTTTGTCGTAACGACGCGACAAGTTTTAGTAAGAATGCGCGTCAAGCCGCCGAGACCAAAGCGGGGCGGTACTAAAGTTTGTCGGACATTTCGCCTACCACACAAAAGGAGTTCCTCAAATGTCTCAATCGGATTATGTCGTTCTCACTTTCGACGGCGGCGGCATTCGCGGCTTGATCTCGGCTCTGCTGGTGCAGCAACTCGATCAGGAATTAGGTTTTCTAAAACGAGTGGATCTGTTTGCGGGAACTTCGACGGGAGCTCTCCTCGCACTCGGCCTCGCGAGTGGAGTTCCCATTGCAAGCCTCGTCGACATCTACATGACGAAAGGCGCGGAAGTTTTCAAACCCTACACGTCTTTCTCGCCCAAACCGCCGCCGGCGCTGATAGCCAAGCATCCATCAGCGGCCGCGCTGTCGGTTGATCTCTTGTACGTAAAGTATTCCGACGCTGGTTTGAGTAAACTTGTGTCTCAAACTTTTCCGGCGGAAAAAACGCTGAGTCAACTCGGTCGCAAGGTGCTGGTCACGGCATTCGATCTTTATCAGCCTGAACGGAAAGCCTGGATGCCAATCTCTTTGACCAACCTGCCCGGCTCGAAGAACAGCGACATTCGCGTGCTTGACGCCGCGTTGTCCGCCTGCGGCGCTCCGGTTTACTTCCCACCTCACGTCTTTCCAGCACCAGGGAAAACAGAAGGCATTGATCGATGGCGGCGTCTTCGCCAACAATCCCAGCCTGGTGGCCGCGGCCACGGCGTTGTCTTCGGGAGCTCTAAAGCGTCGCGGTTTGACGTTTGAAAACATTAAGCTGCTTTCGCTCGGCACCGGCTTTACGCTCGACAGCATACCGCCGAAAAATATGTGGGACCCTTATTGGTATGGCGTGCTGGCATGGCTGTATCCATTCAGTCAGCCGCCCACGCCGCAGTTACCCCTGCTTCCGGTTTTGATGGACGGTGTCTCGGAGGTTGCGACGTTCCAATGTCGCCAAATCCTCGGCAACAATTTCCGGCGCGGCAATGTCCAGCTTCAGGAAACAGTAAATCTCGACGACTACCAGAAAGTTGGTTTACTGAAGAAGTGGACCGAGGCCTACATGAGAACGGCCGAATGGAAAGAAGTTATGCTGTGGATCGGGCGCACGCCGATTCGCAGAAGCACGCGAGCAAGCTCGGCGAAGTCTGCGACAAAGAAAACTAAGACCACGCGGAAACGCGCGAAGTAATTTTCCCTCGCACGTCCGATTTAGACCTTCGACTTTCGACTTTCGACATTTGACTTTCGACTTTCGACTTTCGACTTTCGACTTAGATCCGATTCACGATTTAACATTCACGAACTATGGACATCGAATCTGTTCGCAGCTTTTGCCTTTCGTTACCCAATACGGACGAAAAGGTTCAGTGGGGCAATGACCTTTTGTTTCGCATCGGCGAAAAAATGTTTGCAGTGGTTGCCATGGAACCAAGCCACGGAGTAGCACTCTCTTTTAAGTGCACTCCGGAAAAGTTTGCCGAACTGGTGGAACAGGACGGCATTATTCCCGCGCCATACATGGCTCGACATCATTGGGTGGGGCTGGAACGCTTTGACGCCTTGCCCGACCGCGAGCTAAAGCCGCTTTTGGAAAACTCCTATCAAATGGTCCTGGAGAAGCTGCCGAAGAAAGTGCGCGCGCAACTGGAATCGGGAGCAGTCACAAAGACGAAAAAACAGAAGGGTTAGCCTGAACAATAGAGAGTTCGACGCAGCCAAGAGCGGGGGCAAGCCCGCCTTCC
This sequence comes from uncultured Chloroflexia bacterium, assembly GCA_963731865.1. GTDB lineage: Bacteria > Chloroflexota > Limnocylindria > Limnocylindrales > CSP1-4 > SPCO01. The sequence goes on from CAVSXG010000002.1 coordinate 129,855, forward strand.
CGACCCGTGAGACTATAGAGTTGCTCGATTGCTTTCACGTTGAAGGCCTTTCTCCACAACTACGCAGATTTCTGCCGGACAACTTCAGGACACGGGCTCGACGCTGCCAAGTTAATCTAACGGTGTCGCCGCCGGATTTAATCTGCGCAATCTGTGTAATCTGCGGATAGTAGGCTCCCTTTGGAAAACCCGCGCGCCTGTGTTCTCATCAGAAAAGAAATTCGCAGAGACGTCAGGAACAAGATGAATGGTCGAAATACGCTTTTTCGGATATGGCGGTCTGCTACGTCAGTTGCGCCTCGCAGTTGTTCTTTTAGTTTTCCTCGCCACCGCTAACTATCAAAACCTCGCGCTCGCTCAGACGCAAGCACCGCCACGTTCCGAGCTTGAACGAAAACTCGAAGAACAAACGCAGGATAAGCCAAGCGACGTCGTTCGCGTTCGCACTGATTTAGTTCAGACGACTCTTTCCGTTCTTAATAAGAGCGGCAAGTTTGTCGATAACCTGCGCGCCGAAGATTTCGAACTACGCGTCGACGGAAAGCCGCATCCGGTTTTGTTCTTTGACCGCGTCGTAAACGGAGTCGCCGAGCGCCTAAACACGAATAAAGAAAGCGTCAGCAGAGGCGGCAGCCTGACGGCTCCTGAAGATAAGACGCGGATGGTTTTGTTCTTCGTCGATGACTTTCACCTTTCCTCCGAAAGCATGCTGCGCACGCGCAAGATGCTTTCGCATTACATCGAAGAGGAAATGGGGCCCAACGATCAGGCAGTCATCGTTTCGGCCAGCGGTCGGATAGGTTTTTTGCAACAGGTAACTGAAAACAAGGACGTGCTTCGCGCCGCGTTTGAGAGACTGACGTATCGCGCGCAGGATTCGCTTGACTCAGGTCGTCCAAGAATGTCGGCTCATCAGGCGTCAGCAATCGAAAAGGGCGATGTCGACGTGCGCATGTATTTCGAAGACGTTTTGATAAAGGATATGTTGGGCGATCTTTGGCGGCGAAATCCCCAGCGAGCTCGTGAGGTGGCGGAGGTCTCAACCAGGAACCGGGCCAGTCGGATCGTTCGTCAGGCTGACATCATCACCAAGCAAACTTTGAGCGCGCTCGATCGAGCCATACGATCGTCGGCACAAGTATCCGGACGGAAGCTTATGTTTTTTGTCTCGGATGGGTTTCTGGTAAACAATCAAAATCCGGATATTCGTGACCGGCTGCAACGCATCACCGATGCCGCGGCGCGCGTGGGCGCGGTGCTCTACACCGTTCAGGCGAGTGGCTTGAACACCATCATGCCCGATGCCAGCAGCGATGCCCAGTTAATCGCCGGAAGTGGAACCGGGCGCTCGACCGGCGAAGACATGGACCTGCAGGAACCACTGATGGAACTCGCCGCAGATTCCGGCGGCAAGGCGTTGCTCAATGCGAATGATCTGAATCAGAGCGTGAAGGGCGCATTGCGGGAATCGAATGACTATTACCTGCTTGCCTGGCGTCCGGAAACGGCTATCTCGTCCGGGAATCAGTTTCATCGTATTGAGGTGACCGTCAAAGGACATCCTGAGCTGGCCGTGCTGGTCCAACGCGGTTTCTTCAAGGAGACGCAGGCGGCCACTGTTATTCCGGCTAAAGCCGAAAAGCGAAAGGTGCCGATTGATCCTAAAGTTGAAGACCTGGCGGCGGCGATCAAAGGAAATGTCGGCGGCGGACTGCAAACAAGCGTGATGGCAAATTATCTCGACGTGCCGGGTCGCGGCGCGCGACTGTCTGTCCTGATGCGGGTGGACCGACCAGTCAGCAGCTCGCAAAATTCGGGCAAGGCGGAAGCAATCGATATTGGCGGCGTAATCTACGATGAATCGGGAGACGTGATAGGAAGTTTTATCGAGAGTTTGAAACCCGAAAAGTCTGACAATCAACACGTCGCCTACCTGAATCAGTTTGATGTGAAGCCGGGCCTTTATCAGGTGCGCGGCGCCGCGCGAGATTCGAGTGGCGCCACCGGAATGGCGATGCAATGGGTGAAAGTGCCTGACCTCGGCGCACGCCGTCTGACACTTAGTAGTTTGCTAATCGGTGAACGAGAGCTGACGCACGCGGCGACGCCGGCTGAGGCAATGCTATCGCAAAAGGCGCAGTTGAAAATCGATCGACGCTTTGTTTCAAACTCACGGCTTCGCTTTGTGACCTTCATTTACAATGCGCGCGATGAAATTAGTCAGGCGCCGCGACTAAATGCGCGCGTTGATATATTTCGCGGTAACAAGCCGGTCGTTTCCACGCCGTCGCTGGTCATCGACACAAGCAATGTGGCGGATTCGGCCCGCATTCCTTACGCGGGAGAGATTAATCTCGCCTCTCTGGCGAGAGGCTCTTATCTGATGCGAGTCACCGTCATCGACCTCAACGCCAAAGCGTTCGCCAGCCAGGAAACTGCTTTCGCGATCGAGTAACGGAACAAACCGCCAAGACGCAAAGATCGCCAAGTAGAAAATTCTAAAGATCGGCAGCCGGTAATTGCATTGAATTGTCTCCGTCTTGGCGCCCTTGGCGACTTGGCGGTTAAATGCCTTTATGACCAACAACTGGTGGGAAAACTTTTTTCACGGTGTGGCGCTGGATTTTTGGCGCGCGGTGCTTAGTCCCGAACAAACACACGCTGAAGCGGAGTTTATTCAAAAGCACTTGCACCTCTCGCCCAACGCAAAACTGCTTGATGTACCTTGCGGCAATGGCCGAATTGCAATCGAGTTGGCACGGCGTGGTTTTTGTTGTCACCGGGATCGATATTGCTCGCGAGTTCATCCAGGAGGCGCGAACCAAAGCCACTGACGCGGGTGTTTCTGTTGAGTGGCGCGAGGGTGACATGCGCAATCTACCGTGGTCAGGAGAATTCGACGGCGCCTTTTGTTTTGGCAACAGCTTCGGCTATCTCGATGATCAAGCGAACGCAGACTTTCTGAAATCTCTCTCACAAGCTCTGAAGCAAGGCAGGCGTTTCATTCTCGACGCTCCGGCAGTTGCTGAATGCATTCTGCCAAACTTTCAGCCCACCCGTTCGCTGGAGATTGCCGGGATCGAGGTTTCAATCGAACATCGTTACGATCACGAGCAGGGGGTGATGTTCAACGACTTCACTTTCGTACGTGATGGTATCGAAGAAAAGCGACCGTCCTCACAGCGCATCTATACCTATCGGGAACTAACAGAGTTGCTGAACCTGGCAGGTTTTGAAATTGTTAATGCCTACGCTTCGCTTGAAGAAGAACCATTCAAGCTTGGCGCTCACCGCCTGCTGCTTGTTTCGGAGAAGATCTGAGATGCAATGGTGCTAAGCCCTGACGGGATCATTCGTCGAGATCGTTACGCTGCTTGAAGGATAATCGATAATCAAGGTGGCAGTAGTTAGTAATTCGGTACCCAGCAAGGCGTCCTCTCCATTGCTGACCACAACCTCAATTTGACGTTGCTCACCAAGCCAAAGCACATCCGCGAGTCCTACCTCGGCTGACATTGTGGCGCCGCCAACCATTTCGAAAGTGAGTTCTCCAACAATGGGAATTTTAATCTGGGCTGTGAAATTTCGAGGCAACATTAAACCGCCATCGAAGCCCGTGTCCACGACGCACTCGATCGTCGCACCATTGCTGAAACGGACCTGAACTAGAGCTTCTCTGTAAGAATTGACTCTACCTGATTCCAGCGCCATGGCCACCAATCTTGTGAGCGGTGCCTTTGCCTACACGGGTGAGAAAAAATTGGCTCTCGGGCATTGCATTGCGGGCGGCTAAGAGTGCGGCCGTTGCGGTTCGGCCAAGGAAGTAGCGGGTGCTCCGAGGCTCGATCGCGACAAACTCCCCTGAATGATGAGCTTCTAGTTCAGTCTTTAGGTAACGGTCGTAGTACGCCTGACCATTCTGAACCAGCGAAGAGGGTGTTGACGAATTTGAGTTGACTGACGTGCTCATAAGCAATCTTCAACTGCGATTCTAGCACGTGACGGGCATTACTCCGTTTGTAGAAAATTTGGCCGCGGATGAACGCGGATAGCGCGAATCTGAAAACAGTTCTCGTTGCCTTCTTGTTTTGGCCCTGATCCGCGTTTTTCCACGAAAATCCGCGGCTAACTACTTCATCTGCTGAATAACCGCATCGGCAAACTCAGCAGTCTTCGCCGTCCCTCCGATGTCGCGCGTGCGCACCTTGCCTGTTTCGAAAACTTTTAGCAACGCGTTTTCGGTGCGGTCGGCAGCTTCGCGTTCGCCCAGATGTCGCAGCATCAAGATGGCCGATTGCAATAGCGCGGTCGGGTTGGCGATTCCCTGTCCCGCAATGTCCGGCGCGGAGCCGTGCACCGCTTCAAACATTGCGCCCTTCTCGCCGATGTTGGCGCCCGGCACCAGGCCCAGCCCGCCAATCAATCCCGCGCATAGATCAGACACGATATCGCCGTAAAGATTCTCCAACAGCATTACGTCAAACTGTTCCGGCCGCATCACCAATTGCATGCACGCGTTGTCGATGATCTTGTCGTCAGCCTCGACCTCAGGAAACTCTGCGGCAACTTTGCGAAAGCAATCGAGGAAGAGTCCGTCAGACAACTTCATGATGTTTGCTTTGTGACCGCAGGTAATTTTTTTGCGGCCTTCGCGCCGGGCAAACTCAAATGCAAATCTGGCAATCCGCGTCGATGCTTTCTCAGTAATGATTTTCAAACTCTCAACCACGCCGGGAACCACCACGTGTTCCAGTCCCGCATAAAGACTTTCCGTGTTCTCGCGCACGATCACCAGGTTCAATTCCGGATAACGAGAAGGAACATTTGGCAGCGCGCGGATCGGTCGCAGGTTGGCGTACAAATCAAGCGCTTTGCGAAGGCCGACGTTGACTGAAGTGAAACCTTTGCCGATGGGCGTTGTTACCGGCCCTTTCAGCGCAACTTTGTTTTTGAGAATTGAATCAAGCAGCGCCTGCGGCAGTGTTTCGCCAAATTTCTCGAGGGCCTGCGCGCCCGCAAAGTGAGTCTCCCATTCGAACTCCGCGCCTGAAGCTTCAATGATGCGCACAACATTCGCGGTGATCTCGGGGCCAATGCCGTCGCCCGGAATCAGTGTGATACGATGTTTCATAAGGCAGTTTCAGTGGTCAGTTGTCAGTGGCCAGTCGTCAGCAGTTGGATCCTGGCCCGTCTCCCCGCCATGCTTTCCTTCAATCGAATTGTTATAACAACAGAACCAACAGCATAACGACTACGACTGACCACTGACAACTGACCACTGGCCCTAACTACAGACCCGCAAGCATGAATCAATCCCGCGAATCAGCAGACGTAGCAATTATCGGCGGCGGCATCATCGGCCTGGCCATCGCGCGTGCGCTCGCGCAACGCGGTGTTCGCGATGTGTTGCTGATCGAGCGAAGTGGTTTAGGAGCGGAAGCTTCATCAGCGGCGGCGGGAATGCTCGCGCCTCAGGCGGAGGCGAATCGCGCACACGAGTTTTTTTATCTTACGTGCCGGAGTCGTGACCTGTATCCGGCTTTCGCTGCTGAGCTACTGGAAGAGACCGGAATAGACATCGAGCTCGATACGACCGGAACCTTATACCTTGCCTTCACTGAGCACGATGAAAACGAACTTGAAAAACGTTTTGAGTGGCAAACGCGCGCCGGTCTTCCATTGCAGCGACTCACGACGGCTGAAGTAAGGCTGCTTGAACCGTCGATTAACGAGGATGTCCTGTTTGCATTGAAGTTTCCTTTCGACACTCAAGTCGAGAACCGGCGCTTGATAAGTGCCCTCGCATCTGCGAACGCGCAGCTCGGTGTCAACCTGGAAATCGGTACCGAAGTTACATCGCTCAAAATTGAGCGACAGAAAGTTTCCGGCCTTGAAACCTCGCGCGGTTTTATCGCGTGTAACTCAGTGGTGATCGCAGGCGGCGCCTGGAGTTCTCTGCTCGAGGTTCCGGACAAAGCGCTGCCTGAGCTTCGCATCAAACCGGTTCGCGGTCAGATGCTTTGTTTTGAAGCGAATCCGCCAATCGCGAGACATGTGATTTACAGTCCGCGCGGCTACATCGTGCCCCGTCGTGACGGCCGCCTGCTGGCGGGGTCAACCACTGAACATGCCGGGTTTGAAAAGCGCGTGACTGCCGGTGGCGTTCAGTCCATTTTGTCCGCGTCGCTTGAGATTTCACCGCGAATTGCAGGCCTGCCGTTGACCGATTCATGGGCGGGATTGCGGCCGCGAGCCGCCGACACTTTGCCTGTGCTTGGTCCTTGTGCTGAAATTGCAGGAGTCTTCTATGCGACGGGTCACTATCGCAATGGCATCCTGCTCGCGCCTATCACGGCGGAACTAATTTCCGGAGCGATTGTTGATAAGACTTTTCCCGAAACCTGGAAGATTTTTTCGCCAGATCGTTTCGGATTGGTGACGACAAACTGAGGTTTGGAGTGCGCTGACCTGTCAGCGCTTTGGCCGCAGCGACGAAGAGAAAAGATTGGATGTGTAGGGGCGCACCTGCGTGTGCGCCCTCGGTTAGGAGCTAAATGTCTAAAGGGCGGACACGCGGGTCCGCCCCTACAATTCTCGCATGAAGTTTTCGTATCAAAAGTTTCTGCTGTTGGCGATGCTGTTGCTGGCGATGACGCCGCAAAACGTTTCCGCGCAAAAGGTCCAGGAGTCGTCATCCAAAAAGGAAGTCACTTCCGGCGTCGATAAACGCCCGGCCAAGATCTTGCTCGAAGAAGCACACTCGTATGTAGACAAAGTATTTACCGAGTTCAATAAAAAGAAAGTTCCTTACGATCAAAAACTCGAAGCGCGCACGAAACAAGAGCAGAAAGATTTGGCGACGAAGTATGCCGCCGTTTTGCAAGCACGAGAACTCGCTCATGCGGACATCTACTATCTCGGCATGCTCTATCACACCGCCGGCAATGAAGAGGCCGCGCTGGAAACAATGCGTCGCTATCTGGGCGGTGAGGCTTCGGGCGAAAACGCGCAAATCGCGCGGGCAGTCGTTGTTCTTTACACGACACGCAGGAATCTTGTTCCCGAAGCTGAACGAGCCGTAGAGGCTTACGCGAAAAATCAGCCGCAGAACTTCATGGAATGGTTTGGCATGGAGACCTTGATCGCCGAGGCCTTGAAGAAGGCAAAGGACTATCAGGGAATGGCTAACCACTCGCAGGAGATGCTGAAGATTGCGAAGCTCGTAACCGCGAACAAAGCGGCCAGTGCTTTTCGCCGCGACGACATGCTTTTCAAAGCTGTCTCGTTTCTGTCGGAAGCGTACGTGAATCTGAATCGGAAAGACGATGCAGTCGCTGCTGTATTGGAGTTGCGCCGGATGTCGCTCACTCTCCCGTCGGCGAGCCTGCTGCGTTTGACCGGTATCCGGCTCGCGGGACTCGACCGCTCGTATGATCCGCGCAGCGTTTTCAATGAAGCTGTTCCATCAACAGCTCCGCCACTTCCCGAACTGGTAGCGACGCAATGGATCGATCAAGCGCCGGTAAAACTTTCGGACTTGCGCGGCCACGTGGTATTGCTCGACTTTTGGGCGACCTGGTGTGGCCCGTGTCATTACGTATTTCCAAAACTAACGCAATGGCATCAGACTTATAAAGACAAGGGCCTGGTGGTAATCGGGCTGACTGCCTATTCCGGCGATATCGAGGGCCGGCGCGCGACGCGGATTGAAGAACTCGCTTATCTCAAGAGTTTCAAAAAGGAAAACGGTCTGCCTTACGGCTTTTTGATTGCCGACTCCTCGGTAAACGACTTTAACTACGGTGTGTTTTCCATTCCGATGTCTTTCTTGATTGATCGGCGGGGGAACATTCGCTTTATTGCGATGGGCGCGGGCGATTCCGAAACGGCAGCGCTGGGTAAAATGCTTGAAAAGGTAATGGCCGAGCCCGCCAGCGGAGACGTAGCCACCGCGGCTACTGGCGGCGAGAAGAAGTAGTAGTTAGACTGAAGCGACAGAAAATGGAAAACGTAACACTCTTCAAAATTGGCATTTCATTTCTCGCGGGCATTCTCTCATTTTTGTCTCCGTGTGTTCTGCCGTTGGTACCGGGTTACATTTCACTAATTTCAGGTGTAAGCGTCGATCGTTTGAAAGAAGGTGTTGGTAGCTACTCGGCTGTCATGCTTAACTCGCTGGCTTTCAACGCCGGGCTTTCAATCATTTTCGTGGCGCTGGGAACCACCGCGGGATTGATAGGGGCAGCAATCGTCAACAATGCCTGGGTCAGGATCATCGGCGGCCTGCTGATCATCGCTTTTGGTTTGCAGCTAATGGGCCTCTTGAAGATCGGTGCGCTCTACAAAGACACCCGCTTTTTCTCAAACGAAAAGCCGCGCGGCATGTTGGGTTCGTTGACTCTCGGCCTGGCTTTTGCCGCCGGCTGGACTCCCTGCATCGGTCCAATCTTGGGCGGCATAATTGGCCTCGCTGCTACTTCGGGCGGTTGGAAAAGTGGACTAATACTTTCAAGTTTCTATTCAGCCGGTCTGGCGGTGCCGTTTCTCTTAACCGGTGTCGCTATCAATACGTTCCTCGGGTTTTACAGTAAATTTCGCAAGCATCTACACAAAGTTGAAGTTGTATCCGGCATCATACTAATCATGATTGGCGTACTGGTCATGACGAATCGCGTGACCGTGCTCGCCAGTTCGTGGTTAGCGAGCGTGCTGCCAAATCTGGAATCGAGGCTGAAACTCGGCGACGAAACAAGCAACCAACCTAAAGTCGCGAGTAGTAATTCTCAGCTTGCTCCTGACGTTCAATTCGCCAAACTCGATGGCGGCAATTTAAGGTTGACGGATCTGCGTGGACGAGTAGTAGTGCTTAATTTCTGGGCCACCTGGTGCATTCCCTGTCGCTCTGAAATTCCGGCGTTGAGTTCGATGGAAAAGGCGATGGCTCCATCAGGCCTGACGATAGTCGGAGTTTCTTATGATGACACTGCGGAATTGATTCAGGAGTTTCAGAAAGGCTTGAAACAGGAATACACCGTCGTGCTTGGCGGCAAAGACGTTGGCACACAACTCCCCGCATCGCCATTGCCAACGACCTACATCATCGATCGGCAAGGACACATTCGCGAGAAATTTATCGGAGAACGAAGCCAGGCGGCGTTTGAAGCGGTTATCAAACCGCTCTTGCTCGAGACTACAGCAGCAACAACCAGTGATTAATCTTATGAGGTGTTATATGAGATTTGCATTTTTTATCGCGCTAGCACTCGCCATTGCGCCAACGATCGCGTCGGCACAAGCCGGGCATGAGTATTCCCCGCTCGTCGAGAAAACTGTCAACTATAAAAACTGGACACTCAACGATCTTAAGGACAACAAGCCTGCAGATCTGCGCTCGCTCATGGCCGGCAAAAAGCTCGTGATGGTGGTTTACTTTGCGCCGTGGTGCGGCAACTGGCGCAACGAAGCGCCCGTCGCGGCGCGGCTGTATGAGAAATACAAGGACCAGGGCTTTGCAGTGATCGGTGTGAGTGAATACGGTTCGCGCGACGATGTGAAGACTTTTTTTGGACCAAACGGTGCGCCTTACCCGGTCGTTAGTGAGTCCGAAACCCGCGAAGATCGAGATAAAACCGCGCACTACGGTTACCGGCAACTGACGGGTGACACGCGGCGATGGGGTTCACCCTGGAATATTTTTCTTGAACCAGCCTCGCTCGCCAAAACCGGCGACGTTCTGACTGAGAAGGCCTGGGTGGTTAACGGCGAGCTAATCGAAGAGGATGTCGACAAATTTATTGCTGACAAACTAAAGCCGGCGGCCGCTGCAGCTATAACCCCATGTAGAGACGAAGCGCCAACTGTGACTGTGAAGAAGAACTGAATCAAACACATCCCGGCGTAGGAGCATGAGATTTTTGTAGGGCACGGCACGCCGTGCCCTTTTCTTTTTCTATTCACCATTCACGATTTACGATTTACTAACTCCGCTGCTACTATTGCCGACTCTTTTTGGTGGTCCGACGAACTTCAGTTTGTCGATGCTTCCCAAACACTTCGACAAACTAAAGTTTGTCGGACTATGACTAACCTTATGAAACTTCGTTTGCTCTATCACGGCCATTGCTTCGACGGCGTAGCCTCGGCGGCAACCTTCACGCGCTTTTATCGTCAGTGCATTCATCCGGATGCTGAAGTTAATTACGGTGGCTTGTTACACCGACCGGGCAACCTGTTTGATCTCAATTTGCTCGACGGCGATGAGAATGCGATTGTCGATTTCAAATACTCTGCTTCAGAAAAACTCACCTGGTGGTTTGATCATCACGAGTCGGCGTTTCTAACTCCCGCGGACGAGGCTCACTTCAAAAATGACACGTCGGGCAAGAAGTTTCTCGACTTTAACCGTAAGTCGTGTACGGAATTTATCGCGGACATTGCCCACACCAAGTTTGGTTTTGACGGTACGCCGATCAAAGACCTCATTCATTGGGCACACATCATCGACGGCGCGCTATATGAATCGGCGGCGCAGTGTGTCGAGTTGAAGGAGCCCGCGCTGCAATTGATGCAGGTGATTGAAACTGATCCCGATGACAACTTCATCGAACAGGTGATCCGCGATCTAACAATCAAACCGCTGGACGAAGTTGCTCGCGGCGATGAAGTGCAAAGGCGCTTCAAACCAATCTTGAAGATTCACCTGGAGACGCTCGAAGCCATTCGGCGCAAAGCAACTTTTACGAATGGCGTAGTCCAGTTTGACCTCGTTGACGAAGGCTACGAAGGCTTTAACAAGTTCATCCCTTACTATCTTTATCCCGAAACGATCTACACCGTCGCCTTAACCCGCGGGTCGCAACGGACCAAGATCTCAGTTGGTTCCAGCCCGTGGTCACCTCGCCCGCGCACGCACAACATCGCAAAAATCTGCGAACGCTACGGTGGCGGCGGACATGCGGTGGTCGGCGCGATTTCGCTAAAGCCTGATGAAATAGATCTTGCAAGGAAAGTAATGAAAGAGATCGTGACAGAGCTTTCAACCACTTAAACAAACGGCATAAAATATCAGGCCGATGAGTGGCCTCACTGATACAATCCCAAAACTGCTGAACCGGGAAGCCTTGGCAATCCTCGGGGACGTATTCTCAATCGCGAGCTTTATAGTCTCTCTTTTTGTGCTATTGAATGTCCGTAGAATCAAAAACCTCTACAGGTTGCGCGTCCGCGGCCCGGCCCTGGTCAAACAGCTAGCCAAATCGACCACAAGTCTATCGAACTATATGAATGAATACAGGGAGTTCATGCCGCAAATCAGTGAAGAACTGGGCAGGGTTGCGGCAAAGCTCAAATCACTCGAAGCTAAACTAAGCGGGCATCCTAAAGCATCCGTTAAACGGGTTCGCGGCTACGTTGACCAATGCGAGGTAAAGGCTGAAAATGAGAGAGATGTAAGGAAAACCTATATCGAAGTCTTGAAGGTCGTCGAAGAACTCAAGGATCATCAGAAAGACTTGGACTGGGAGCATTAATATGCCTAGATACGAATTGGACTCTGACAAAAACAAATGGATCGAGGCCGTCGGAAAGCTTATTACACTTACTCAGGAGGGGAGGCTGCTTTGGCGAACCCAGCCGCCACCGCCCGACCTCGTTAGCAATTCTCCGGTTACTAGGGTTGATGTGGTTTATATGGTTGACTACCGAAACAAGACAGTTCGACTCTATGAAAATCTGCATGGTGCTCAATTAGAATTGGTTGAACCCAACTCCAATGCAGTCTGGCGTTTTCCTTCCACCGGCGCCATCAGCCACCTGCTAACAGCTGTCAGGTATCAAGTTACGGGGGTAAAACGGTTCCTCGATGAACTGTTAGCTGAAGCTGTATAACTAATATTCTGGGTCACTTCGCCATCAGCGCTTCAATCTCATCCGCATCCTTCGGCACTTTCGTTGTTAAAACGCGAGGACCATTTGCCGTGCACAGAACGTCGTCCTCGATGCGCACGCCGATTCCCAGATACTGTTCGGGAATATCTTTAGTGTCCGGCGCCACATAAATTCCCGGCTCGACAGTCATCACTACACCCGGCTCCAGCGCGCGCGAGTCTTTGCCGTAGTAATAAATCCCCACGTCGTGCACATCGATACCGAGCAAGTGACCGAGGCCGTGCATATAAAACTGCTTGTACTTCTCTTCCTTGATCAAATCCGCCGGCTTTCCCTGCAGCAGTCCAAGTTCAACCATGCCTTCAGTCAACATTTCGACCGAATGCGCTTTCAACTCGTCATGCGTCACGCCGGGCCGCACCATCTCAACGCAGGACACCTGCGTCTTCAGCACCAGGTCATAAATCTCACGCTGCGCTTTCGAGAATTTACCGTTAATGGGAAACGTCCGCGTGATGTCTGACGCATAGCCTTTGTATTCAGCCCCGGCATCGATCAGCACCAACTCGCCATCGCGCAGATCGCCATCGTTATTGATGTAGTGAAGCACGGTCGCATTTGGTCCGGCGCCGATAATCGAAGTGTACGACGGTCCGGAAGCGCCCTCGCGGCGGAAGATTTGTTCAATCAACGCCTCGATTTGATACTCCTTCATTCCCGGACGCACCGCTTTCATCGCTTCGACGTGCGCTTCAGCAGCAATGTCCGCAGCGCGTTGCATCAAGTCGATTTCTTCCGGTGATTTCAGCACGCGCATTTCGTGAACGATAGTCGCGGGATCGACGATCGTGCGCGGCGGATGAATCGGTTTGCGATTGACCGCGCGCATCTGAGCAATCTGGCGAATGATCGTCGTGTCAATGTCGGGATAGGCGCCGAGCCGGTAATAGAGTTTGTCTGCGCCGTCGAGTATGTCGTGTAGTTTTGTTTCAAACTCAGCAATCGGAAAGGATTCGTTTGCGCCAAACTCACTCTTTGCGCCTTCGACACCGGCGCGTCTCCCCACCCAAATTTCCTGCTCGGGATCGCGCGGGCGCACGAAGAGCGTGTACTTCTGTTCGCGGCTCGGTGCGATAACAGCTATCGAATCCGGTTCTTCAAAACCGGTTAAGTAATAAAAATCAGAATCCTGTCGAAAGCGATATTGAGTGTCGTTGGAGCGTGTGGCTTCACGCGCGCTGGGGATGATGGCAACTGACTGCGGATCCATGCGGCGCATGAACTCCTCGAGCTGGGGTCTAATCATGAAACTGCTCCTCGGACTATTTAGTAAGATTGGGACATTGTAACTGAGCGGGATAGAACTCAAGAAACGGAGGCTTAGCTCCGCTCTTTTTTGGAGTGCGCTGACCTGTCAGCGCTTTGCTCGTGGCCGGCTTGACGGCCAGAGCGTTGATTACGCTCTACTTGGCAAGGGCCGCGACAGGTCGCGACCGACCAAAGCGCTGACAGGTCAGCGCACTCCAAAAAGAGCGGGGCAAGCCCACCTTCCCAACCTGAGAGACTGTCCAGTTGAGACATTATTCCAATCTGAAGGATGCCCGCCTGAAGCGCGTGGCGGGCGAGGCCGTGCTTCCAGTAATGAGTCGAACTCAACTATCAAACTAGCCGCCGGGGCTGCTTTGTTGGATAATCACCACGTCATGGTTGCTCAAACGCTACCCACGATGCAAACAAAAGCTGCTGAGATCGTTTCCTACGATCCGGGGACTGGCGAGGAGATCGGCCGCGCGCCGCTCGCGACGCGCGAGGAAGTGAAGCAGGCTGTTAACCGGGCCCGCGCCGCGCAACCTGCGTGGGCCAAGCTCTCGTTCCCCGAGCGCGCGCGCGTGATTCTCAAGGCTCGTGAGCTCATGCTCGCCGAGCGCGACGAAATCGCGCTCCTCGTCTCACGCGAAACCGGCAAACCTGTCGCTGAAGCCCTCTCAATGGAAATCGTGCCGACGCTCGATGCGATGCACTACTTTGCCAACGCGTCTGAGGGATTGCTGCGACCGCAAAAAATCGACATCGGCCAGTATGGCTTGATGGGCCGGTCTTCGAGAATCATCTTTAGGCCGCTCGGCGTCATCGGCATCATCTCGCCCTGGAATTTTCCGCTTGCTACGCCTGCTGACGAAGTGGTGATGGCATTGATGGCCGGAAATGCAGTTGTACTAAAGCCAAGTGAACTGACACCGCTGATCGCTTTGAAGATCGGTGAGCTTTTCAAGCGCGCCGGCTTGCCAAACGGCTTGTTGGAGATCGTGACCGGAGATGGCGCGACCGGCGCGGCCCTGGTCGATGCGCGCGTCGACAAGATAATGTTCACCGGCAGCGTCGCCACCGGCAAGCGTGTCGCTGAAGCAGCAGCAAAACATCTCACGCCCGTCGTGCTGGAGTTGGGCGGCAAGGATCCGATGATTGTTTTGGAGGATGCGAATATTGAAAACGCTGCGCGCGGGGCCGTCTGGGGCGCGTTTGCTAATTCCGGGCAAGCCTGCGCCTCGGTGGAGCGTTGTTATGTTCAGGAGTCTGTAGCGCCAAAGTTTATTGAACGCGTGGTTGCTGAAACTAAGTCTCTAAAGCAGGGACTTGGAACTGAAAACAGCGTCGACGTTGGCGCCATGTCCAATGAAAACCAACTGCAGATCGTCATCGATCATGTGGATGAAGCGAAAGCTCGCGGCGCTAAGATTCTAACAGGCGGTCAGCGTCCACCTGATCAAGCAGGACTTTTCTACGAGCCCACGGTTCTCACCAACGTCGATCACCGAATGACGATCATGCGCGACGATCTCGGCCATGGTGCCGACATAGAAGACCTCGTATTCGTGCGATTCGGTGCAGGGATGCGCGGTCACGTCGCTGATCTCCTCGGCGTCGGGATCCTTGAGGTCGAAGCAGTCGCCGACGCGGAGGTCGTTCGCGGTCAGATCGCCGGAGCGCGTGATCTCGCCGGTGGATGACCGGCTTGCGTTGAACAGGAGACCGGCGACCCCGCCGCCGACGACGAGCAGGCCGACGATGAGCCAGCCGACCGGAAGCCTCCGCCAGAGCGGCACGGGAGCCGGTGGCAATGCGTCGACGTTGACGGCCCACGGCGGTGTTGCCGGTGCCTCGCCAGGGGATGGAACGGCAGCAGCGTCAGGGACGACAGGAGGAGCATCCGGCGCGGGCGCCTCAGGAGCGGCGTCGGTCGACCACGCCGAGGACGACGACTTCCAGCCATCGGAGGGGGCGGGCGACGGTGGGATTGGCGTGGAGGCCCAGGGCGACGGCGCGTCCGGCGTCACCGGCCGTGCCACCGGCACCACCGGCTGCGAGCCCGGCACCACGACGCTCCCCTGGAGTCGTCCGCAGCCGGAACACGTGAGCGTGGTATCGGGGTTGTCCGTCGAGCAGTGTGGGCACTTCCAGCCCTTGGCCATCCTGGTGATCCCCCGTTAGGTGGCGTCAGGCGCGGAAGCGAGCCCGATCCCCGGCGCCGGGAGTGTATGCGTCCGAAACCCCGCGTTCAATCCCGGTCAGGAGTGCGGAAAGGCGGGCAGGTCCACCCTGGTTGGCCATGATTCGCCCGTCGATCCGTCGCGCGGCCGGCCGAGCAGGTAGCCCTGACCATACGGGACGGCGAGGGCCTGGAGTGCATCGAGCTCCTTGCGTGTCTCGATCCCTTCGGCGACGAGCCGGAGCTTGCGTTTGACCGCGAAGTAGCCCATGCCCGCGATCAGGGCCTGGCGCGCAGGCTCCGCGTCGACACCACGGACCAGGTCCAGGTCGATCTTCACGAAGTCCGGCGCGAGCTCGAGGATGTGACGGAAGGAGGCGTACCCGGCCCCTGCATCGTCGACCGCGAGCCGCACGGACGAACCGAGTCGTTGCAGCTCGCGTCGCAGACCCGCGTAGTCGTCGATCTCGACGTGTTCGGTGATCTCGAGAACGACCGAACGGTTGACCGTTGTCAGGATCGCCCCGAGCTGGCCGGACAACACGAGCTCCGGCGAGGTGTTGAGACTGAGGTAGCTGTTCGGCGACAGTCGCTCGCTCGCGTCGATCGAGGCGTGCAGACACGCCACCTCGAGCTCGATCCCGAGGCCCGCGCGTGCCGCCTCGGCAAAGACGACATTGGGTGGACGTCCGTCCGTAAAGCGTGTGAGGGCCTCGTGCCCAACGACGGAACCGTCCCACAGATCGACGATTGGCTGGAAGTACGGAGTGAACGCCCTGGCCTCGATCACGCCCTGGAGCGCGCTTCGGTCGGCCACCTCGCGTCGGCGGGCCTTGAGACCGGGGCGGATCAGGGTTCCGATGATCGAGCCGAAGGTCACGAGTGCCGGCAGACGCTCGACGAGCTGCCCCGATGCCGAATTGTCGTACGAAACAATTCCGATGACGCCCAGGGTCTGGCCGGGACCCGGGAAGGGCGCATAGGCCCGACTGTGGAGGGCCTGGTTGACGACGACCCCGACGGAGTCATAGTCCGCGGGCGGCGGACGCATCGCTTCGACCCATGGTCCACCCGCGGCCCGTTCCCGCAGGTAGTCCAGACGTTCCATGGGGATCGTCAGGCCCGCCGGGACCAACTCGGCATCGCGGCCGACGTTGGCAAGCACCCAGCCATGCTCGGGCTCGAGGATGAGGACAAACGCTGTCTCCACGTTCGTGGAGGCCACGATTTCCGCGCAGGCATTCGCCGCGATCTCTTCGGGGGTCGCGCCCTCGTCGATCCGGGCGAGGGCCGCCTCGATCGACTCCCGTTCGCGCGCGTCGCGCTCCAGGGCGCTCTCGAGCTCGCGTTCACGGGTGACGTCACGGTCCGTCTGCATGTAGCCGATCAGTCGGCCGTTGGCGCCCTTGATGCCGGAGATCACGGCATCGACCTCGAACGAAGACCCGTCCTTGCGACGATTGATGACCGGGCCGGTCCAGGTCCCGCCGGTCGCGGCCATGGTCCAGATCTCTTCGAAGAACTCGGGGGCGTGGTACTTGCTGTCGACGATGCTGGCATGGCGCCCGACGATCTCTTCCGGCTCCCAGCCGTAGACGCGGGTGAATGCGCGGTTCACGTACGTGACGTTGTTGTCGAGGTCCTGCATCCAGATCGAGTCGGCGGTCTGCTCGACGGCAGACGCAAGCTTGGCTCGATCCTCTTCCGCGGCAACGCGTTCCGTGATGTCCTGGGTCGTGCCAATCAACCGGACGGGGGTTCCGCGTTCGTCCCGCACGACCTCGGCGATTTCGTGGATGACCCTGATCGAGCCGTCTGGTCGAACGATCCGGTATTCAGATTCCATCTTGTCGGCGCGGGCGATTTCGGCCGGCGAAGCGGTGGCCATGTGACGGTCGTCCGGGTGGACGAAGCCCAGGAAGGCCTCGAGGGTCCCCGGGAAGGTGCCCGGCTCGACGCCCATGATCCGCGCCGATTCATCCGACCACCACAGCGCACCCGTGGCGATGGTCCGTTCCCAGCTCCCGACGTGAGCGATCCGCTGGGCTTCCTCGAGATGACGCGTCTGCGGCGCGGGCAGCTTCGCTGGATCGGCACCCAGGCCGCCGGCCACGACGTTCCTGCGTGCGGGCGCGGACGAGCGCAGGCGCGAGAGCGGGAGTTTGGGGCGACCCGAACCTGTGAGCGGCTGCATAGGCGTGCATCGTCGATTTCGGGTCGTTTGATCTGTATCACCCAATGGTCCCGAATCACTCCAATCCGGGAACGGCCGTGGCATCGTCGGTGTACGGGATCAGCCGACGCTCAGCGCGAGGTGTCGTCCTTGTCCGAGGCAGCCATCGGGCGGATCGCGCGAACCGTGCGGAGCAACGTGGAACCCACGCGACTATGCGGCTCGGCCTCGCCGGCGACCTCTGAGCTTCCGGAGCCGGCGGCCACGCTGACCGCGTACGGGGCTTCCCACGGCCGCGCGTCGCTTTCGCTCGCTCCGCTGGTTGCCCCAGGATCCATCACCGCCATCAGGCGGCTCGCGCTGACCGTGCCTTCGGGCGCCGCCTCGTCGTCCGTGGGCGATGCGGGCGATCCGGTGTCGTTTGCGTCCGTGGCGGCCGCGGCCATCTCGGCCACGGAGATTTCGGGCGCCGCCTCCCGGCCAGTCTCGCGCTCGAGCTGTTCGAACTCGGCGGTGGCGCTGCGGCGGGCCGCCTCAGCGATCTCGTCAAGCGCCGGGAATGGCGGCAGCGACGACGCGACCTGGGCGATCGCGGATGGATCCGACTCGCGCTCCATCCGGCCAAAGAACTGATCGATCTCGCTCCGGTGCGCGTCGATCGCGACCTCGATCGCGAAGATCTCGCGCTGGCGGATCGTGTCCTGACGCTCGAGCTGCGACGCGAGCTGCTCTCGCCGCGTATCGATCCGGCGCGACCGCTCCTGCTTGACCTTCTCGGTCTCGGCCTTCGCCCAGGCGTCAATGGCGGCGATGTCCAGGTCGATGCCAGCCTTGAGGTTCTCGGTCTCCGTGGCCGCGCGCCCAGCGATCGCTTCGACCTGCTCGGTGCGCCGCCGTTCCAACTCTGCGTTCATGCGTTCGTACTGGGACGTCGCGGCCGTGTGCATCGCGCGCGCGAGCTCGCCCAGGAGGTCATCGTTGACCGGGCCCGCATCGACGGAAACCGACGCGTCCCCGGACATCACGGGCTCGGTGTCCGCGGGTGGCGCAGACTCGGCCTCGGCGGTGGTCTCCGTGGTCTCGTCGGCAAGATCGGTTGGCTGTGACGCCAGGTCCGCCATGGTCACCCTGTCCTTCATTCGTGATGCACGGGTGGGGCGCATAGCGGTCGGCGCAACCCGGCGAGTGCCAGATGGTAGCGCCCGCCCGAGGCCGCGACAAGACGATTTCTGGCGCGCCCAATCGCCGATGATGACGCGATGCTCCGACTCGCCCTGGCTCTCTTCGCCGTGCAGGCCGGGTTCCATGGCTTTACCGCGACACTGCCGCTCGCGCTGGCCCGTGCCGGCGTGCCGGATCCGCAGATCGGACTGATCGTCGGGACGGCGGCCCTGGTCCAGATCCCCGCGGCGTTGGTCGTCGGTGCGCTCATCGATCGGTACGGCGGGCGCCGTCTGTTCGTTCTCGCCGGTGTCTCGTACCTGTGCGGCACGGCGATCCTGGCACTGCCTGTCGCGGAGCCTGGCGGCCTCGACTGGCCGTTCCTGGCTGCCCGGGCGTTCCAGGGGATCGGGCTCGCCGCGGCCTTGCCGTCGGTCCTCTCGCTCGTGCCCCGGCTGATCGGCCCGGAGCGACGCGGCTTTGGCCTGGCGTTCATGGGTAGCGCCCACAACCTGACACTGACGGTGCTCCCGCCCGTGACGCTCGTCGTGCTCGACAGGACGTCGCTCCATGGGGTCGCCGTCATGGTCGCGGGCCTCGTGATCGCCGGGATCGCCTTGTCGAGTCTTGTGCGCCTCGGACCGGTGCCGGTGGCGGCGACGGGTGCCGCAGCGATGGCGGTGGCCCAGCGACGGTTCGGGGTCGCGCTGCGCAAGACCTGGGTCCGGCCGATCCTGATCGCCATGCTCTACGTGCTCCACTGGGGCGTCATCACGGCCTACCTGCCACAGCGCGCGGAAGCGGCGGGTGCGGACGTCGGGCTGTTCTTCGTTGCGGACGGGATCGCGATCGTGTCGAGTCGCGTGCCATCGGGCTGGCTCGCCGACCGGATCCGACCGGTGCTGCTCGTCCTCGCAGGGCTTGCCGCGACGGCGGTGGCGGTGGGTGTCCTGATCCTGCCGGCCACGACACCGTTGCTCGTGTTCGCCGGCGTCCTCACCGGGGCAAGCGGCGGCCTGCTGATCACGCCGATCCTGGTCGAGCTGTCACGGCGTAGCGACGATGCCGATCGCGGCAGCGCCTTCTCGCTCTTCCAGGCGTCGCTGGCGAGTGCCCTCGTTCTTGGAAGCATCGGCGTGTCGCCACTGGTGGCGGCCGCCGGGTTCGAAGGGGCGATCCTCGCGACGGTCGGCGGGCTGGGTCTGGCGGCCATCGTCGCGCTCTCCGACCCGTGGCTCCGAATTGGCGGGCAGGGGATCGTCCGGGCATGAAGAGAGGCGGCCCGACGGGACCGCCTCATCGTTCGACTGTGAGAAACCGCCCGGGTTCCGGGGCGCTAGACCGTGCGTCGGCCGGTCACGAGCTGGGCAATGAAGATGATGCCCGCGACGAGGAGCAGGAGGTGGATGAGACCACCACCGACACTCGCTACGGCACCGAGCGCCCATAACACGAGCACGATCAGGAGCAGTGTCCAGAGCATGGCATCGATCCTTTCGTTGGGTCGAGCCGGCTGGTTCTGGCCCGGCTACGACGTCGCCATCCTCCGGCTTTGAGCGTCGCACCCGGCTTTCCGGCGCCACCGCGACGCGTGGCAGTCGCATCACAGGTCGAGGCCCCGCGGCCAGGACGACCGCGGGGCCCCGGCCCCTCTCCCAGGAAGATTCGAGATCAGCGGGCGCACATAAGTACGGCGCCGAGCGCCGACCGGTTTCAGGCGTGGTGGGCGGGCTCGAACCGGAGCTGGTCCGACGTCGATCACCGTCTGAACCGGCGGCCGCGGTCGAGCTCGATCTGGCTTGCCGCCGCCGTCACGCCTGACAGCCCCTCACGCGCCGACGGACTCCAGCCGAAGGGACTCCCGCTTCCAGATGCAAGTCGAATGCATCAAGTCCCGGGGTGCATATGCATTCGATCTGCATCACCGACGGGAGGTCGCTTCGGCGATGTTTCGGTGGCACCAGGGACATGGCGCTCGCCGGTCACGGGCTCCAGAACCCCATCTCGGCGGTCGCAACGATCCGTGCCTCGGAGCCATCGGCCGGGATGACCTGCAGCTGGGTGACACCGCCCTCGCCGACGATCGGCAGGACGATCGACGCGCTGTCGGGCGACCAGAACCGGTGGCTCAGGGCGTATTGATCGAAGAACGGCAGCACCTGGTTGACGAACAGCTCCGAGACACGGACCGGCCGTTCGGAGCGGATCACCCCGTTCGCGGCAGTGACGACGGAGAGCTGCAGCCCAACCCCGGCAGCCGCCTCCTGCGCGCCGGCGTCGGGAACCGTCGCTCGAGCCAACGCGATCGAGCTGTTCCGCCCGTTGGACCCACGCAACCCCGCCTCGGTCACGGGGTTGTCTGGCGCAAGGAGTTGGAGGGCAGCGATCTCGCGACCGTTCGGTGACCAGAAGAAGGCGATGACATTGCCACCGATCAGGGTCCTCGCCTCCGCAGCGTTCGCGTCGAGGATCCGCAGCGGCCCGACGGGGAGCGGCAAGGCTGCGCTCGTCGGTTGATCCGGGGCAAGAAACGCGAGCTCGGTGCCAATCGGACTGAAGGCCACGGCTCCCGCACCGAAGATGCGGATGCGTGTCGTGCCCGTGCCGTCCCGCGACTCGCGGACCACCTCGCCGACCGCATCGTTGGCCGAAGAGAGATAGGCGCGGTAGTGCCCGTCGGAGGAGACCGCCGGAGCCCGGAAGGTGCCGGCGGCGCGATCTGTCCCATCGAACGGCGAACCGTCCAGCCCAATCTCGCCGAAAAACTCGTCAGGGCCGCTCGAACCGCTGTGGACGAGCATCCGATCGGGGTCGACGAAGTCCCAATACATCGGCGCACCGGACCGGACCACGTAGGCGGAGCCGTTTCCATCGGCCGGTGCGACGCGCAGGGCGAGCCCATCGGGCTCGGTGGTCAGGAACGAGACCTGGCCACCGTTCGGGCTCCAGTACAGGTAGAACGGCGAGCGGTCTGGGCTCTGGTAGATCACCGTCGGCTCGGCCGGCGGGTCGGTCGACGCCCGCGCGTGGATTACGTAGACCCCGCCGCCTTCGGCGTTGGTCCCCACAGCGGCGATCCGCGTGCCGTCGGGCGACCAGGCGGGGAACTGGAACGCCAGACCCGCCTGGGCATGCGTGACGGGCGACGCACCGCTCCCGCCCATCCACGTGAGCGCCCCCGCCGCGTCCACGACCGCCAGCCGCGGGCCGGCAACCGCCCCGTCATCGTTGAGGAAGATGAGCCCGCCACCCTGGACAGCCGCGAGGACCACAAGCGCGGCGACGAGCACCAGGATCACGGCCACCTGCAGCCGGCGTCTGACGCGATCCCCGCCGGATGGCTCGTACGGCTGCGGCTCGAACGCTTCGGGTGGCGGCGCCTCGTCCATCGCGACCACGATACGGGCTCTGGCCAGCGAACCGCGTTCTCAGAATGTTTTCAGGGATGACCGCGAATCTGAACCTTGTCCTCCATCGGTGACATCGGCGCCGGCGGGCAACGAACGATCGCAAGCGTCCTCCTCCCGCGACGCGATCGCGGCTCGCCGGCGTGTCGCCGACCCCGATTGACCCCCCGATGTAGCATCGCGCTCAGCCGTGCATCGTTGCGACACGGATCCAGGAGGGCTTCTGCCACTGTGGCGACACGCAAGCGCAAGACCGTCTACCCCCCGGCCCGAACCGATACCAAGCCGACACAACGGGCGGGAGCGGGCCCTGAACCGTACGTTCGGCCAACGGTGGCCACGATCGATCTCAATGCCGGCAGCGGCAGAGCCGGTTTGAACGTCGGAGATCGGGTCAGGATCACGGGTGGCGGCCTGTATGCAGGCGAAGCTGCGGTGATCGAGAAGATGGCAACAGGCGTGATCCCTGCCGCCCTGGTTCGGACCGAGGCGGGCCGGACACGCCAGGTGCGCACGATCGACCTGGAGCCGATCGCTCGAGAGGGATGACCCCGGCACCAAAGGCGACCCAGGCGAGCAAGGCTCCGAGGACCGGCGAGGTCCGGTTCTTCCCGACGCCCGCGGACCTGCGCACGTGGCTGGCTGAGAACCACGAATCCGCGGATGAACTGTGGGTCGGCCTCTACCGCAGGGCCTCCGGACGGCCCAGCGTCTCGTGGCCAGAGGTCGTGGACGAGGCACTCTGCTTCGGCTGGATCGACGGGATCCGGCGCGGCATCGACGACGTCAGCTACACGAACCGGATCACGCCGCGTCGCAAGGGCAGCAACTGGAGCGCGGTCAACATCCGTCGCGTTGGTGAGCTGGAGGAAGGCGGCCGGATGACGGACGCCGGTCGCCGCGCGTTCGCGTTGCGCGACGAAGCGAAGTCCCGCGTCTACTCCTATGAACGCGAGGCTGCGGCGCTCGATGCGGAGGCGGAAGCCACGTTCCGGGCAAATGAGGCCGCCTGGTCGTGGTTCGAGACAGCGGCGCCGTATTACCGCAAGTCCGCCAGCTACTGGGTGATGAGCGCCAAGAGGCCCGAGACGCGCGCTCGTCGCCTGGCGACGCTCATCGAACACGCCGAGAACGGCCGGACGGTGCCTCCGCTCACCTCACCCTCGACGGCCAGGGAGCGTTCATGACGGCGCGCTTCGTGGACGTGCCCGGCGGCAAGCTGTTCACGGTCGACGAAGGTTCCGGGCCGCCAATCGTGCTGCTGCACGCGGGGATCGCGGACCAGCGCTCCTGGAACGACATGGCGCCGCTCCTCAATTCGGCCGGGTATCGGACGATCAGGTACGACCAGCGAGGTGCCGGCCAGACGACCACCGAGGACGTCGAGTTCTCGAGGATCGAGGACCTCGTCGCGGTACTCGATGCCATGGGCGTCGACCGCGCCGTGCTCGTCGGCAACTCGATGGGTGGCGTGCTCGCGTTCGACACCGCGATCGAGCAGCCGGACCGGGTCGTCGCGATCGTCGGCGTCGCCGCCGGGCTCGGCGGCTTCGACGGCGGGAATACGCCGCAGGAGCTCGCGATGTTCGCGGAGATGGAGCGGCTCGAAGGCATGGACCCGATCGACCCGGCGGCCGTCGCCGACATCGACATCCGGGTCTGGGTCGACGGTCCGGGGCAGCCGCCGACACGTGTCCCAACCGCGATCCGGGACCTCGTCCGAGAGATGGACCTGTTTGATCCGTCGCGGCCCGAGGGCAAGCCGATCCGCTTGAGTCCACCCGCGGAGCGAGCGTCTGTCGGAGCTCCGGTGTCCGGTCCTCGCGGTGGCTGGCGAGATCGACGTCTCGAATGCCGCGGTGACCGCCCGGCACCTGGAGGCCAATGCCCCGGATGCACGGGCGCTCGTCTGGCCGGACGTCGCCCACATGATCGGGATGGAGCAGCCGAAGCGGCTGGCTGACGCGATCGTCGACTTCGTGGCACCCCTGGAGCGCTGGCAGTAGCCGCTAGGACGCCGCGGCAGCCGGACCCTCGCCGCTGCGCCCGGCGCCGTCGTTCGGCGCCTCGGCGTCCGGCTGGTCCGTCGGCGCCCCGCGCTGGTATGGCACGTTGACCACCACCGTATGCGGTCGGCCGAGCAGGATCCGCCGCAGGTGCTTCGATGACTGGTTGTACAGCACCCGTTCCCACCAGCTGCGGGCCACGTATTCGGGGATGACGACGAACGTGATCGGCTCGGGTTGATCGGGTGGCCAGGCCTGGTCAAGGACGTCGAGGTAGGCAAGCAGCGGCCCGGTGAGCGCCCGGTATGGCGACTCAACGACGACGAGCGGCACGCCCGGGATCTGCCGCTCGAACGCCGCCCGGACCTTGACGGCCTCTTCCGGGTCGTCGGAGATGTAGACGGCGCGAACGTCGTCGTCGATCGATCGGGCGACGTTGATCGCCTGGATCGCGGCGCGATTGAGACCCGGGATCGGGACCACGACCCGCTCCTGGCGCATGGGTGGCTTGACGATCAGGCCGGGTTTCACTGCGAGCTCCTTTGCGGACCGGTCGTACTGGCGCTGGATGAACAACATCATCCCGACGAGCAACGGGACCAGGATCACGACCAGGTAGGCACCGTCCACGAACTTCTCCGACGTCACCACGAGCAGGACCACGCCGGTCAGAACCGCACCGGTCGCGTTGACGGTCATGCGCCAGCGCCAACCCGAGGTCGCGGGTGCGTCAGCCAGTGCTTGACCATGCCGACCTGGCTGAGGGTGAAGCAGATGAAGACGCCGACCGAATAGAGCGGGATCAGGGCGTGGGTGTCGCCGCCAAACGCGGCGAGGAGCAGGAACGCGACCGCCGCCAGCAGGACGATGCCCCACGAGTAGGCGAGGCGGTCGCCACGGAACGAGAACTGGCGCGGCAGATAGCCATCCTCGGCCAGGAGCGCGGCAAGGCGCGGGAACGCGTTGAAGCTCGTGTTGGCCGCGAGGAACAGGATCAACGCGGTGCTGGCCGCGAAGGTGACGAACAGGACGGACCCCTCGCCAAACGCAGTCCGCGCCGCCAGGGCGATGACGGATGGACCGCCTTCCTCGGTCGGCTGGAGGCCGTACTGGACCGCGAAGAAGGTCAAACCGATGAACAGGATCCCGAGCAGCACGGCCATCGTGGTCATCGTGTTGGCGGCGTTCTTCGCTTCGGGTGGCTTGAACGCGGGCACCCCGTTGGCGATCGCCTCGACGCCCGTCAGCGCCACGGATCCGCCCGCGAACGCCTTGAGCAACAACAGGACGCCGAGCGCCTCCGTCCCAAACGGGACGGCATCCGGCTCGGTCGGAATCGGTGCGGCGCTTCCAGTGACGAAGCCGACGACGCCAATGGCGACGATCGCGAGCGCGAGACCGACAAAGAGATAGGTCGGGACCGCAAAGATGTTCCCGGACTCGCGCAGCCCCGCAGGTTGGCGATGGTGATCAGCGAGATCGACACGAACGCGATCTCGATCCGGACCTCGTATGCCGCGGGGATGACCGACTGGATCTGGGCGATGGCCGCGGCCGTCGATACGGCGACGGTCATCACGTAGTCGATCAGGAGCGCCGCCGCCGCGATCAGGCCGAAGATCGGCGCGAGGTTGAGTCTTCGCGACGACGTACGCCCCGCCTCCGTTGGGGTAGGCGCGGCAGACCTGGCGGTAGGACACGGACACGACCGCGAGCAGGATCGAGATCGCGATCGCGACCTGCGAGCGAGAGCAGCAACGCGCCGGCCCCCGCGAGCAACAGGACGCGCAGGATTTCCTCTGTCGCATAGGCGGACGAGCTGATCGCATCCGAGCTGAAGATCGCGAGCGCCTTCTTCTTTGACAGGCGTTCCTCGAGCTCCTCCTCGTTGGATAGCGGCCGGCCAAAGAAGAAGCGCACGCAGACGTGCGAGGGCAAGGTCGCGGCCATTGCGCGGCCTCGATGCCGCCTCGCGGGCGACCAGCTGCCCGGCGCCGGCGTAGCGGAAGTAGGGGGAGTGGGGTCGTTCGACTCGGATGCGCCGATCGGCAACCTTGCGGCCGGGAAGCGACCGCCTGCCACCGATCATTCGCGGCCCTCGTCCAGTCGCGGCCCAATGATCAACGCGACCGATCCCGAGGCGTCACGGTTCAAGCTGAAGCTGACACCGGCGCCCTGGGCCCGCGCCGCGGCATCGAACGCGGATTCCTCGGCAAGGGCGAGATTGATCAGTCGCACAGACACGGCCGCGCCGAGCGCGACCATGGCGATGGCCGCGTCGATTTCGGCCAGCGCGATTTCGGTCGCGTCCTGGGTGTGCACGCCCGCGAGCCAGGAGAGGGTTCGGTCCACGTCTCGAACGTACGCGGAGCACCCAAGAAGCCAGTGCCCGCCTGGCGGCTGGTGGCGCTCAAGAACGGGTCAAGACTTCAGCCCACACGGCCGTCCAGCGCCGGATTGGCGCGAGGCACGACTACCATGCGACGCATGTCTCCCGCGACCATCCCGTGGCAGCGCGTGATCCGTGGATCCATCGCGCTGGTCGTGTCATTGACCTCCGCCACCCTGCTGGTCATGTTCCTCGAGCAGGTCGCGGGCATCACCAACGCGTCGTCCGCGTATTTGCTTGCGGTCGTCGCCCTGGCCGTCAGGTTCGGGATCGCTGAAGCGGTGCTCGGCGCGGTCGGTGGGTTCCTGCTCGCGAACTACCTGTTCACGCCGCCCATCCATACCCTCACGGTGCTCGACCCAAGGGAGTGGCTCAACCTCCTGTTGCTCCTGCTGGTGGGCGTCGTCGTCGGACAGCTTGCCGGCCGGCAGCGTGACCGGGCCGAGACCGCCGAGCTCCGCGAACGCGAGGCACGTGGGCTGTTTCGGGTCAGCCGTGCCCTGGCCACAGCCGCGGACACATCGGGGGCGATGGGCGACATCGTCCGTGTGCTAAAGGCCGAGACCGGGATGTCCCGGGTCTGGATCGGGCTCCAGGGTCCCAGCCCGCTGGAACGGGTCGTTGCGGACACGGGGCTCGGCTCCGAACCGACGGCCCTGGCTCCGGAACCGGCTGGCCCGGCGAGGCACGAGCTGCTCAAGCGGATGGCGGGCGACGAGCCCGCGCGCTGGGTTGCCCTGCATGCCGCGCCACGCTCCATCCGCTCCGTACCGGGCACGGACCTGGCGGCATTCCGAGTCGTGATCGAGGTCACCGATGGGCCGCTCGGGTCCGTGTGGGCGCTTCGCCCTCGATCGCTTGGTGCGCCTGGCCGCGAGGAGACCAGGTTGCTGGCAGCGGCCGCGGACCAGCTCGGGCAGGCCCTCGAGCGCGACCGCCTGCGCCGAGACGCCACGAGCATCGAGGTGACCCGCCAGAGCGAGGCGCTCAAGAGTGCGCTGCTCGACTCCGTGTCCCACGACCTGCGGACGCCGATTGCCACGATCCGCGCGGCCGCCGGCAGTCTCGTCGAGGAGGGCGACGACACCCGTGCGCCGATCGCGGCGTCGATCGATCGCCAGGCCGTCTACCTCGATCGACTCGTGAGCAACCTGCTCGATATGACGCGGATCGAGGCCGGCGAGCTGCAACCGGAATTGCACCCGGTCCTCCTCGATGATGCCGTGGCCGACACGATCGATCGGATGCGAAGCTCGCTGGCCGGCCGCAATCTCGAGATCGACATCCCACTGGACCTGCCGCCGGTGCTCGTCGACGACGTCTACCTCGATGCCGCGGTGTCGAACCTGCTCGACAACGCCCGCAAATACAGCCCCGAAGCTGCGCCGATCCGGATCAGCGCGTGCCGCCCGGCCCCGGATGGGCCGGTGCGCCTCGTCGTGGCGGACGGTGGCCCGGGCGTACCGGACGAAGCGCTCGGCCGGATCTTCGAGAAGTTCTATCGTGGCGGTCCAGCGGCTGGCGGCTCCCGGCGTGGCAGCGGGATCGGTCTTGCGATCGTCCGTGGCCTGGTCGAGTCGATGGGCGGGACGGTTTCGGCCGAGCGATCGGATCTCGGGGGCCTGGCAGTGATCCTGGACCTGCCGGCGACCGCACCTGCTGGCCCTGGGACAACCATGGTCGTGTCGTGACCGCGTCCGTCGAGGGCGCGCGGCTGCTCCTGATCGAGGACGACGTCGACCTGCGCGCCTCGATCGCCGCGTCGCTGCTCGGCCCGCGGCTACACGGTCCGGGAGGCGGGGACGGCACGCGACGGGCTGGCGGCCTGGGCCGCGAACCGGCCGGACCTGGTCCTGCTCGACCTCGGGTTGCCCGATGAGGATGGCCTGGACGTGATCGCCCGGATCCGCCGCGAGTCGACGACGCCGATCCTGATCCTGTCGGCCCGGCACCAGGAACGTGACCGCGTGGAAGCCCTCGACCTGGGTGCCGACGACTACCTGACCAAGCCGTTTGGGGTCACGGAGCTGCTGGCGCGGGTTCGTGCGCTACTCCGCCGCGCGGCCGGGCCGAGCGCCGACCAGGTGGGACGCGTGGCCATCGGCTCGCTGGTGCTGGACGTGGCGCGCCACGCCGTCACGATCGGTGGCGTTCGGGTGGACCTGACGCCACGAGAATTCGAGGTGCTCAAGGTCCTCGTCGCGCATGCCGGCCGGCTCGTGACTCACGGGCGGCTGCTGCGCGCGGTGTGGGGCACGGCCTACAGCGAGGAATCGCACTACGCACACGTCTACGTCAGCCAGATCCGGCGGAAGCTCGCGGCGGCAGATCCGACGGGGTCCGCTCGAGGGCTGATCGTCGCCGAGCCGGGCGTCGGGTATCGGATCGCCGAACCGTGATGGCTCGTTGACGCGCGTTCGCTACGCTGCTGCGATGCGCGACCTCGTCACCGATCTGATCGACATCCTCCGGATCGACGGCGACCGTTGGCGCGCCCTGGCCAATGGCCTCGATCGCGACCTGCTCGCCCAGGCCCCGGCGCCCGGTGAATGGTCAGCGCTCCAGTGTCTCGCTCATGCGGCGGACACGGAAGCATTCGTGTTCACGGCGCGGATCCGGGCCATCCGCGACGGTCGGCCCGAGCTCCCGAGCTACGACCCCGATGTCCAGGGCACGCCGATCACGGACGAGACCGAGCCGTCCGCCCTGGCCGAGCGGCTGGCGAACCAGCGGCGCGACAGCCTGGCGTTGCTAGCGACGCTGACGGACGAGGACCTCGAGCGGTCGTCGCGGCACCTCGAGCTTGGGCCGGTGACCATGCGTGAGCTCCTCAACGAGTGGGCAGCGCACGACATGATGCACATCGTCCAGGCCGAGCGCGCCGTGATGCAGCCGTTCATTCCCGCCTCCGGGCCGTGGCGGTTCTACTTCGCGGACCACGACGTCGGGGCGCAAAAGCCCAGCGTCTGAGTCGGTATCCTTCCGCACCAAGGAGGGACCGTGTACGAGCTTCTCAAGTACATCCACATCCTTGCGGCGATGGTTTGGGTTGGCGGGGCGTTCACGCTCCAGGTCTACGGGATCTTCGTGTCACGTTCGAGCGAACCGGACGCCATCGCGAGGTTCGGTCGGGACGTATCGATCGTCGGTGGTCGCCTGTTCCCGATCGCGTCGATCGTGCTGCTGATCGCCGGCGTGCTGATGGTCTTCCAGCGCTGGAGCTTCGGGCAGGCCTGGATCCTGATCGCGTTGGTCCTCTGGATCGTCTCCTTGCTCGTCGGCGCTCTGTATATCGGGCCGCGATCCGGCAAGATCGGCGAGCTCTTTGCGGCGGAGGGTCCGACATCGGCGGCCGGCAAGGCCCTGATGGGCCAGGTCTTCCTCGTCTCGCGGCTCGAGCTCGTCAGCTTCGCGGTAATCGTCTTTCTGATGGTCTTCAAGCCAGGCGCCTGAGCGGCACGAGCGACGGGCCCGTGGTGGACCACATTGGTCCGGACCACGAGCCCGCTCAGGAATCGGGAAGGCTGCCGGCGGTCGCGCCGGATCCGCCGCTATGACGTCGCCGGCACCTCCCGGCCGCCCTGGCTTGCTGTTTCGCCGCTGCTTGTCGCGCCGCTGAGTACGACGGCGCGATTGCGACCCGGCAGGGCCATGGCGGCCACGGCACCAAGCGCCACCACGACCGCACCGACCTGCATCGCCGGGACAAGGCCGTCGACGTACCCGGCCCCCGAGCCGTAATTGCCGTTGGCGCTGAACACCGACGCCAGGACGGCGACACCGAACACGCCACCGATCTCGCGGATCGCGTTCGAAGCGCCCGACGCCTTGCCCTCCTCCTCGGGGCGGACCGCGGAAAGCACCACGTTGGCGATCGGGGCAAAGAACAGCCCCATTCCCGTGCCGGCGAGGACGAAGGCGGGCGCAAGGACGATGTATTCGACGGTCGGTGTCGACACGGTGGAGAGCCACCACAACGCGACGGCCTGCAGGACCATGCCGAGGACGAGCAGTGGTCGGGTTCCTGTGCGGGTCGACAGCAGCCCCGCGAGGGGCGCGACCACGACCGGCATGGCGGTCCATGGCAACGTCCGGATCCCCGCTTCGAGCGGCGAGTAGCCCTGGACGACCTGGAAGAACTGCGCGAGCAGGAAGATCGATCCGAACATCCCGAAGTACATGAACAGCGACACGATGTTCGCGGCGGCGAAGGCCCGGGATCGGAACAACCGAAGCGGCAGCATGGGGTGCGCGGCGCGCGCCTCCCAGGCGACGAAGACGGCCAGCAGCACGAGTCCGGCGATCAGCGAGCCGATGATGGTCGGATCCGTCCAGCCGAGCTCGTTGCCCCGAACGAGACCCCACACGATGGCAAGGAGACCGCCTGAGGCGAGTCCGAGCCCGGGAAGGTCGAGGGTGCCTTCTGGTCCATGCGTTTCGGTCAGTCGCGTCATGGCCAGCGGGATGGCGATCAGCCCGATCGGCACGTTGACCCAGAAGATCCATTGCCAGGCCAGGCCTTCGGCGATGGCGCCCCCGACGAGTGGACCGATGGCGATTGCCAGGCCGGCGATGCCACCCCATGCCCCGAGCGCAACTGCACGGCGCTGCGGCGGCACGGCGGCCGAGAGGATGGTGAGGCTGAGTGGCGTCAGGATCGCGCCACCGAGGCCCTGGACGGCACGAGCCACGATGAGGATGGTCGTGGATGGCGCGAGCGCCGCGACGGCCGAGCCGGCCGTGAACACGACGAGCCCGATGACAAACAACCGTCGGCGCCCAAAGCGGTCACCGAGCGCCGCCCCGGTCAGGAGCAGGACCGCGAAGGTCAACGTGTACGCGTTGACCATCCATTCCAGCTCGGACAGCGACGCGCCGAGACTTTCCCGGATGACCGGCAGCGCGGTCGTCACGACGAGGTTGTCGAGCGCTGCCATGAAGAGCGCGATCGCGGTGATGGCAAAGGTCCAGATGGTCCGGTTTCGGCCTGACATGACAGAGTCTCCTGTTAGTGACTAGTTGCTAAGGCTGGGATGCAAAAAAAGGGGGTTCGCGCGGGCGACGATCAAGGTTCCGATGGGCGTCCTCCGATCGCTCCGACCGTCCACGTCGTCGGGTCGCCCTCCAGCTGGATCGCCGCACCGACGTTGAGCAGCATGCCGATCGAGAAAAACTCGAAGATCTCCTCGGGCGTGGCCCCAGATGCCTTGGCCACCATCTTGTGCAACGCGCCCCACTCCTCGCGAACCGCGTCGCGGACGTCAGGATCGTCGCAGGCCGCGTAGGCCTGGAGCTGGACGAGGAGCAGGGTCCGGTCACGGAGCAGTTCGTGGTAGCGGTGGCCCATGGCATCAAGGACAGAGTTGCAGCCGGGGATGGGGTTCTCGAGCTGCTGGTGGGTGGCATCTTCGAACGCCAGCCTGGTTCGGGCGAAGCCTTCCCGGATCACGGCGATGAAGAGTTCCTTCTTCGTGCCGAACAGCTGGAACACGTACGGCTGCGAGACGCCAACGCGTTTGGCGACGGCCTGAATGGACGCACCGTGCAGCCCGTGAGCCGCGAATTCGGCCATCGCTGCGGCGACGATCTCCTGGCGGCGTTCGTCTGCAGTGAAGCGGGTGGGGGAGGGAGCGACCGTCATGGCCGGAGCTTAGTGACTGCTAAGTTAGTTGTCAACACCCTGACGCCGTTGCGTTTGCCGACGCGGGATTTGGTTGGGATCAGGCGGGGAGCGGCGAGTCGGCCCGTTCCGTAGCGTCGGGCGTGCCCGCACCCTCGGCGGGTTCGTCAGGGTCGCCCTCGATCGTGACCCGCGGGATCCAGTCGAGGAAGCGCGGCATCCACCAGTTCCAGTCGCCGAGGAGCGTCATCGACGCGGGCAGCAGGATGCTGCGGATGATCGTCGCGTCGATGAACACCGCGACCGCCAGCCCCAGGCCGAGCTGCTGGATGAACACGAATTTGAGGGTCACGAACACCGCGAAGACGACGACCATGATCGAGGCCGCGCTCGTGATCGTGCCCGCCGTGACCGAGATCCCCCGGGCAACCGCCGCCCGCGACTCGAGGCCGCGATCTCGTGCCTCCTTGATCCGGGTCAGGATGAACAGGTGGTAGTCCATCGAGAGCCCGAACAGGATGGTAAAGATGAACAGCGGGACCCAGCTCTCGATGACACCGCTCGGCGTGATCCCGAGCGGGCCGGCAAGCCAGCCATCCTGGAACACGAGGACCAGGACGCCGTACGCGGCGGCGGTTGACAGCAGGTTGAGGAGGATCGCCTTGATCGGGATCACGATCGAGTGGAAGGCGATAAGCATCAGCAGGAACGACAACCCGAGCACGAAGCCGAAGATCGTCGGGATCCCATCGGCGTACAGGTCGGTGACGTCGACAGCGTACGCGGCCCCGCCGGTGACGTACGTCCGAACGTCGGCCAGGTCGCCAAACACCCTGGGGTTGAGCTCGGCGCGCACCTCGCGAACCAGCTTCCAGTTGACCTTGTCGTTCTGGCCGCCGGCCATCGTGAACGAGATGAGGGCGGCCTTCCCGTCGTGCGATGGCGTCACTTCGACCGGCTCGTTGAGACCGTCGATCTCGAGGCCCTCGACCTGGAGGCGCTCGATCGCCGCCTGCGTTTCCGGCTCGTCCGCCCTGGTCACCACGACCGCGAGCTGGAGGTCGGTGCCCTGTGGCCACTTCTCGTCGAGCAGCTTGATGCCCGCGACGCCGTCGATCGATTCGGGGAACGCGGTGATGTCCGTGACTCCGGTCCGCAGGTGGAGTACCGGCGAAGCGAGCAACAGGAGCAACGCGCTTGACACGATGGTGAGCGGGATCGGTCGAGCCATGACCGCGGTGACCAGGCGGCCCCAGAAGCCACTGCCTTCCTGGCGCTCGGCACGCCGGTCGAGCCAATCGATCGCTGCGACACTGCGGCGGCTGGCCGGCCCGAGCGGCAGGGCGGCCACGGCCCGGGGGATCCAGGTCGATGGCCGGCCGAGGTTGACCCGATCACCGAGGATCGACAAGGAGGCGGGCAGGAACGTCAGGCTGCCGATCACCGACACGAGCACGACGGCGATCGTCCCGATGGCCATCGACGTGAACAGCGACACGCCCAGGGTCACGAGACCCGCCAGGGAGATCATGACCGCCAGGCCGGAGAAGAAGACCGCTCGTCCGGCCGTGCTGCTCGAGATTTCGATCGCCTTCGCGCGGCCGCGTCCGTTTCGCCGCTCCACGCGGAAGCGCGTGACCATGAACAGCGAATAGTCGACGGCGACGGCCAGGCCGATCAGCACGATCAGCTGGGTCGCGTTGGGACTCACCGGACCGATGACCTGGCTGTAGATCCCGAGGATCCCGAACGCAGCCACCAGCGACGTCACGGCCAGGATCAATGGCACGACCGAGGCGACGATCGCGCCGAACGCGAACAGCAGGATGATGAACGTCAGCGGGATCGTGAGCTTGAGCGAATCATCGAGCCCCGTCGAGATCAACGCATTGATGTCGTCGTTGATGAACGTGCTGCTGACCACGTGGATCCGCAGGTCCGGATGCGCCGACCGCGCGGCCTCGATGATCGGGAGCACCGGTTCGAGGAGGACCGCGACGCGCTCGTCGTCGCCCGGGACGCGGGTGATGATCCGGACGGCGGTCCCGTCGGCGGATACCAGACCGGCTCCGGGCGGGACCTCGAACGGATATGGGATCGGATCGAACGTCGGCGTCGAGGCGCCGTCGATGTCGGCCTTGGCCGCTCGAAGGTTGTCGACCAGCTCGCCGATCGCTTCCTGGAAGTTCGGGTCGGTGGCGGCACCCGGACCGCCCGCCACGACCACCAGGAATTGTTCGTACGGGTCATTGGTGCCGCCGGCGTTGAAGACGTCGTATGCCTCGCGGGCCTCGAGTTGGCGGTCATTCGGGTCGGCGTTGACGTCTCCCGCATCGATGCCGCCCATCGCGATGCTCGCGAGAAACAGCCCAATAGTGACCGCAAACCAGAGACCGACGACCGGCCAGCGGTGGCGCGCACTCCACATCGCGACTCGGACGGTGGCGGGCTCGCGGCCGGGCGAACTCGGCGACTGGTCGGAGGACATGGGCTCCTGGGGTGACGGGGAGCCGGGGTGCCCCGGCGACGCCAAGTCTAGTCGCCCGATGGCCGGTCGCTCGATTCTGCGATCTCGTCAGCTCGACAGGATCGCCGCTACATCACGGGCGCCGGGCACCCTTGCTCGCCGGGGAGCAGTGGACGAACGGCGATCCCGAAGGCTGCTCCATCGTTCGTCCACGGCGTGAGCGTGTTCGCGCCCTGGAGCAGCGGAAGGAGCATGGCCGCGGCCTCGCCCGTGACGACGCCACAACGCTCGCCCATGATGAGCGTCGGCATCGTGTCGCCGAACGTGGCGAGCGGCTCGGACAGCGGCCACGCAATCGGGTTCTGGCCGAGGGCCTGCTCGTCCACGGGCGCACCGTCGCTCACGAGCAGTTGCAACGGCGTCCGCGACGTAGGGCATCGCGTCGCCGACGTCGGGGCCGAGCAGTGCCTCGAGGTTGCCAAGCTGGTTCTGGAAGGTCAGCAGCCTCGCCCGGGCTTCGGTGACCGCCGGATCCGCGCCCGGGTTCTGCGGTTCGCGGCCGCCGCTCTCGAAGAGCGCGTAGGCCGAGATCGTGTGGACGCTGCCGTCCGCGTTGACCGTGAATTCAGACGAGCTCGCGTCCATGATCCCGCCCATGTCGTAGTGGGCGTCGGGACCGAGGAGGCCTGCATCACGCGCGGCCGCGAGCAGGATCTGCATGCCCGCCGTCGTGATCGTCGCGCGCTGCAGGTTTGGCAGCGCCGGACCCGGGTAGATCGCGGGAACCGCGCCGGGGACGATCACGCTCCCATCGCCATAGATGCTGATCACCGGGAGGTCCAGCACGTGTGCCGAGGGCGGCGCGAACCCACCCACGTACCGGAGTCGGATCACGAGGTCGTTGGCGCCGGTCGGGTAGGCGATGCCCCCCGCCGGGGACTCGGATGGCTCGCCGCTCGGCGTCCCGCCGGCGACGCTGCACGCGGCGAGCGCAACGGCGATGAGCGACATCCCGACGAGGCGGAGCGGCGAAGGCATCGTTGACACCATGAAACGGATAGAGGCTTGTCGGCCGTCCGACGCACGAGGACGCGCGTCGGTTCCGTCAGGGTGCTCCGGGCCTGCTGACTCCAGCACGGACCCGCGGTTGGGTCAGGAGCGGGGTTCTCCGCCGGGCCGTGTGCCTTTGCCTGCCAGCGCAGGATCGCGGACCTCGTCGCCGTGGATCTCGCCGCGCCAGGCTCCGGTTGCCTGACCACGTGCCTCCATGAACGTCTTGAAACGCTCCAGGTCGCCTTTCACCTGTCGGTCGACGGCACCGATCTTGTCGCCGACGTTCTCGATGAAGCCCTCCGGGTCCACGTCGACCCGCAGTGTCACCTTGGTCTGGCCATCGCCGGCTGGCTCGAACAGGACAGCACCGGCGTTCTCGGCACCCGACGTGCTCTTCCACGCGACGCGCGTGTCAGGGGTCTGATCGGTGATCACGGCGGTCCAGCTTCGCTCCACCCCCGCGATCGACGCGGTCCATTCGAGTGTTCGGTCGTTGCCCTGGACGACCTTCTCGACGCCGTCCATGAACGACGGAAACGACTCGAACTGGGTCCACTGGTTGTAGACCTCCCGGATTGGGGCGTCGACGGTGATGACGTGTTCAAAGCGAGACATGGTTTCTCCTGGTCGTACCGATTGGCTTGTCAGGTGCTCAGTAAGGCGGTCCGGAGGTGCTGGGCGCGACCCCGCGCCGCGTTCCGGCGTTGCAGCATCGAATCACTGTCAACCGTTCAGTACTCGCGCTACGCTTGTCCGGTGGACGAACTCCTGTCGACAAGGGAGATGGGCTGGGTCCTCGGCAAGTCGCCCAGCGCCGTTCGCCGGATGATCCGCGAGGGCGAGCTCGAGGGCGTCAGGATCCCGGGCGCGATCCGGGTCGCCAAGGCCGAGGCCTTGAAGGTGGCCCGCGAGCGGATCGAAGCAGAGGCAGGTCGGAAGGTCTCCGATCGTGAGCTCGAACGTCTCATCGACCAGGTCATCAGCACCAACGAAGGGAGCGCCTGACCGAGCTGGCGGCGGTCGCGAATACTCCCATGGGGTATTGACAAAGGGCTTGACAAATCGGCCCTTTGAGGCGCATACTGAGTCCACTTGGGCTTGTCAAGTCTTGACAGGCCCACAGGCATGTCCGGGTCCTGGAGGCGCTGTTTGGCGGTTGGTGTTGCAGCCGAAGTAAAAAGCAAGTTGTCGGTCGTCGACGTGGTCGGCGAGACCGTCAGCCTGAAAAAGGCGGGCACCACCTACAAGGGCCTCTGTCCGTTCCACGGCGAGAAAACGCCGTCGTTTGTCGTCACCCCGCATCGCGAGAGCTGGCATTGCTTTGGCTGCGGTCTGGGCGGGGACATCTTCAGCTTCGTGATGCAGCGAGACAGCGTCACGTTTCCCGAGGCCCTGCGCACCCTTGCGACTCGCGCGGGCGTCGAGATCGATGAGCGCTCAAAGCGCGATGACGCCCACAAGGCGCGATTGCGCCAGGTGCTCGACCACGCGGTGGCCTTCTATCACGCGGTCCTGCTCCATTCGAACGCGGGCAAGGAGGCGCTCGAGTACCTCCGCGGCCGCGGTTTCACGGACGAGACCATCGGGGCACACCAGCTCGGCTGGGCGCCGGGCGGCTGGGAGCAGATGGCCCACACGCTTGCCACCAAGCGCGACGTGCGACCCGACGAGCTGGTGGAGGTTGGTCTCGCATCCCCGCGGCAGAGCGCGCGCGGCGGTGTCTACGACCGGTTCCGTTCGCGCGTGCTCTTCCCGATCCGCGACCAGAACGGCCACGCGGTCGGACTTGGTGGTCGGCTCCTGGCCGGCGAGGGCCCGAAATACCTCAACTCACCAGCGACGCCGCTCTTCGACAAGAGCCGGACGCTGTACCTGATCGACAAGGCCAAGGGCCCGATCCGCAAGACCGGGCAGGCCGTCATCGTGGAGGGCTATACCGACGCGCTCATGGCGCACCAGGCCGGGTTCGATAATGTCGTCGCAAGCCTGGGCACGGCGCTGACCCCGGGACAGGTCGCCCTGTTGACGCGGTACGCCAGTCGCATCGCGCTCGCCTACGACGTCGACGCGGCCGGCGAGAAGGCCGGGACGCTCGGTGTCACCGCGCTCGCAGGGTTGATCGGCCAGCTCCAGGCCGATACGTCCGGGGTGAAACTCGAGGACGTTCGCGTTGCCCGGCTGCCCGACGGCAAGGACCCCGACGAGGTGGTCCGCGAGTCGCCGGCGGCCTGGGAGGATGCGGTCGCCAGGGCCAAGCCGCTCGTCGAGTACCTGATCGACCATTTCGCCGGTCGGTTCGATCTCAAGACAAGCTCGGGGCGGATCGGTTTCGTCGAGTCGGTCATGCCGGCGCTTCGCGACATCGCGGACCCATTGCGACGTGACGAAGCGCTCGGCGAGGTGCATCGCGTCTCGGGCGTCGAGGAGCGGACGCTCCGCCAGATCCTGGAGCGTCCGGATCGAAATCCGATCACCCAGGGGAGGTCGGCGGGGCAGGGAAGCGGCGGTCAGGGCGAGTCGCGGATCACCGCGGACGCCGTGCTCTCGTCTCCAGACGCATTGCCGATCCGCGACATCCTCCGTGCCATCTCCCCGGTCGAGGCCGAGCTCCTGCGCCTCATGCTCCTCGTGCCGGATCTGCAGCTCCGCGTGGTCAACGAGCTCGGGCCCGACCAGCTACCGAGCACGGTTGCCCGCGAGCTGTTCCGGGCGCTCGTGCTCCAGCGAGCCCCGAACGACGAGGGGATCCACCCGCCGTTTCGGTGGGAGGAGCTCCTGCTCACGCTGGACGACGAAACGGCGTTTCTCGCCCGGGCGCTGGTCGCCAAGCCGGGGCCCGACCCGCGAACGCTCGGTGGAGCGGCACTCGAGTACGAGGTCGCGCGTCTACTCATCGAGCTCGAGGACGACCAGCTGCGTGAGCGCAGTGACTACAACGAAGCCGCCCAGGGGGAGGCCGAACGTGCCGCCGACCGCGAAGCCATCGAGCGATTGATGCTCGAACGGCGTCAGATCAACGAAATGCGCCTGTCACTTGACCGGCGCCGAGACCAGACCCGGCTGCTCACCAGCCACCGGAGGTAACCATGCCCGCAGATCCGCTAGACAAGCAACTCGTAGAGGCCGTCCTGTCGCGGCCACGCCGCGCCAAGGCTGACCTCGAAGAGGCCAAGCTTGCCGGCCTGCGCCCATCGCGCTCGACCGGTGTCGCGATCGCCGATGACGACGACGAGGACGAAGAGGACGAGGACGAAGACCTCGATCTCGGCCCCGACGCCGGCGACGGCGCAGACGTCGGGATCATCGTGGTCGCGGAGGACAGCGCCGAAGCTGCCGCGGCCAAGCTGCCCAGCGACGCGCCGGCCAAGCTCGACCCGAAGGCTGTTGAAGAGCCGACCGCCGAGGAGCTCGAGGCGATCTCCGCCGACATGATCGGGATCGATGACCCGGTCCGGATGTACCTCAAGGAGATCGGCAAGGTCGCGCTGCTGACCGCCGAGGAAGAGGTTGTCCTGGCCAAGGCGATCGAGCTCGGCGAGCAGATGGTGGAGGCGCCCTGGAAGGGCATCTTCTCGCTCCATGAGTGGACCCTTCACGACACCGAGCGCAAGACCCGGACGACCAAGCCGCAGCACCGGCTGCCGTTTGGCGACGAGGCGCATGAGCTCGTCGGCAAGGCAATGTCGAACAAGGGCGCCAAGGACCTGCTCGTGGTCGCGCCGGACTTCCACCTGGTGAAGGCCGGTCGCGACGCGCAGTCCGATGGCACGAAGGAGCGCCTCAAGGAAGCCAAGAAACTGGTCCACGCGTACAACGAGGCGCCCACCGCGGCGAACTTCCTCCCGTTGATGGACTGGGCGTATCTCGCCGTGCACAACGGCGATCTCGATTCGCGCGACAACGTAGGACTGCGGGCAATCTGGGACTGGACGCGCGAAGAGGTCGCGTACCCGGCCCTGGAGCGCTGGATCACCGCGGGCAACGACGCCGACCTCCTCAAGGAGATGGGCTTCGATCCCGAGGTGCCGCTGTCGACCAAGCTTCGACATCGCGTCGGGACGATCGTCGTCATCGGACGCGATGCACGGGAGCAGTTGACCTCCGCCAACTTGCGGCTGGTCGTGTCGATCGCAAAGAAGTACATCGGCCGCGGCATGTCGTTCCTGGACCTGATCCAGGAGGGCAACATCGGCCTCATTCGCGCGGTCGAGAAGTTCGATTACGAGAAGGGCTTCAAGTTCTCGACCTACGCGACGTGGTGGATCCGCCAGGCGATCACGCGCGCCATCGCGGACCAGGCCCGGACGATCCGGATCCCGGTCCACATGGTTGAGACGATCAACCGGTTGATCCGCGTCTCGCGTGGTCTGCTGCAGGAGCTCGGCCGCGAGCCGACGGTCGAGGAGATCGCCGAGGCGATGTCCAAGGGCCAGGAGGTCCAGGTCACCCCGGAGAAGGTCCGCGAGATCATCAAGGTCTCGCAGGAGCCGGTCTCACTCGAGACGCCGATCGGCGAGGAAGAGGATTCGCACCTCGGGGACTTCATCGAGGATCGCGGCGCCCTCGCTCCCGCTGAGGCCGCCTCGCACCAGTTGCTCAAGGAGCAGGTGGAGGCGGTCCTGGACTCGCTGACCGGCCGCGAGCGACGTGTGCTGCAGCTCCGGTTCGGGCTGGAAGACGGCCGTGCCCGGACGCTCGAGGAGGTCGGCAAGGAGTTCAACGTCACCCGCGAACGGATCCGCCAGATCGAGGCGAAGGCGCTGCGCAAGCTTCGTCACCCGTCCCGGAGCCGCAAGCTCAAGGATTACCTCGAGTGAGCGAGGGCCTGCCTCCGGCCACCGAGGCGCGCCACCAGGATCGCGGCCCCGAGCGTCCGGATCCTCCGAGCACCGGCGGCGGCTTCGGCCCGGGCGCCGGGCTCGCAATCGGAGCCGGGATCGGGGCAGCCATGGGCGTCGCGATGAACCAGGTCGCAGTGTGGCTCCCGGTCGGGATTGTCGTCGGGCTCCTCATCGGCTTCGGGATCGGCAACCGGTCGAAGCGACCGTAGCCGGGCCGTGCCGCGCGGCCAACGGGCCAGGCCGGCGGAGCTACGTCGCGACGACGATCACTGCGAGAAGCGTGCCTCTGAAGCCAGGTGCCCTTCCTTGCGCGGGCCGCAAGAACCAGTCGGTGCCTTGCCCAGGCCGCAAGCAAGGCTATCCGGCGCCCACGATGTGGACCACAAGTTGCCCCCACGGCAAGACGCAACTGTGAATTCGGCATCACGCACCGTTGGGTTGCCGTTCTCGCAAGAAATCGCCCTCGTGAGGCGGTCGGTCAGCCCTTGATGGATCGGTACTTGCCGTTGTGGCAAGTCGACCAAATGAACGTTGCTGTCCGCCAAGCCGAGGCGGCAGAATGATGACTGCACTGCCACCCGGATCGACGCCTGCATGGAGCAGTTCCAGGGCACGTACACCCTGGATCGGGAACGCCTCTCGCAAATGCCCCGTCGCTTCCGCAAGGAATCGTCGCGTCTGAACGGTCCGTTGCAGGACCAACAAGATGCCGTCCACGTGGGAGTCCCGCTGCTTGAGCTGGGTTCTGCGAGCGATCGACTGCGAGTCTCGAGGGGCCGTCTCGGCCTCAACGCCGTACCGCCGACCGGCCCGTTGATGAGCGCATCCCATGACCGTCGGTCGCCGGGAAGCGGTATCGGTACCTCAACTGACCACGTCAAGGTCCTGTGGAGGTGAGCACGGAAGTCCTCGAGCAAGGCGACATGCGCCGCATCGCGGATCGGCTGTCCAGACGGATACGACTTCAGCGACAATTCCAGGCCGACCACGGCATGCAGACGAGCCAGGTCAATCACCGAGACGCGCGCGACCAGACCCCGCTCGATTCGGCTGACCTGGGATTCGGATAAGCCGACCGCCCCACCCACGGCGCGGAGGCTGAGCCCTCGATC
Organism: uncultured Chloroflexia bacterium; assembly: GCA_963731865.1. Taxonomy (GTDB): domain Bacteria; phylum Chloroflexota; class Limnocylindria; order Limnocylindrales; family CSP1-4; genus SPCO01. Next base: position 171,457 of record CAVSXG010000002.1, read on the forward strand.
GACACGTGCCTCGCGAGTCTCGCGACCTGCCCTTCGGATGAGATCGACGCCTCGATCCGTACCCCTGTCGACGTGACGACATTTCGTCCCCATCGAGAGAGCATCGGATGCCTCGCTTACCCCGGCCTCACTTGACCGTTGACCGCCGCGCCCAGCGTGCCGGGGTCAATCCGATGGGAGGTTGCGGGTCGCCGTTGGACTCGGCCAGCGGTCGGAGGCGCCCGGTCATCCAGTCGCGATACCAGGGCGCCCAGGTCCGAGCGCCGGGGAGCCCGTCACCACCGTCGTGGTACGCGGCGTACGACCGTCCGAATGGTGGCTCCGAATCCGGCCGCGTCGAGCTGAAGTCGGCAGCCGCGTGCAGGTCGGGCAGCTCATCCGGGCCAACGTCGAGTCCGCGGTAGATTGCCTCGACCTGGTGCAGCCATTCGTGGACGTACCCCTGGGCGGGGTCCGGGTCGGTCGCGAGGGTTGGCCAATGGTCAGACGCGATCGAGGTAAACCCCGCCCCGAACGTCGCCTCCGACGGTCCCACGGAGCATCCCCAGCCGCATAGCTCGATGTCGGGCGCCGACGGCCACAGGACGATCACCGAGTCGTACGGGCGATCCGCGGTCAGCTCGAGCAGTTCCTCGCGGCAGTCGCGCGGCCCTGCCCACCACCGACCTTCGCCACTCGACGAGAGCGTCGAGAGTTGCCGTCGGACCTCGACGATGTGCATTGGTTGCAGCTCGGCCAGGCCGTCGCTCCACTCGGCCACCGTGGCCGGCAGTGCCTCGAGCACGGCTGTCACGGCTTCCCGTTCCGGGCGCGTCATGACCCGTTGCACTCGACGCCGCTTCTGACCCGATCCGATCCGGGCATTCGTGACGAGATAGAGGAGCGCGAGAACCGAGAACCGCTCTGCCGTTGCGCTCACCTGTCAGCGGGAGACGGCTCGCCCGGATCCGGGCCGACGGCGATCGGCATCCCCGTTCGACTCCAGTCGCTGTACGAACCTGGGTACAACAGGGGATCCGGGAGCCCCGCAAGCCGCATCGCCAGGCTGTTGAAACACGCCGCCACGCCGCTCCCGCAGGACGTCACCACCGGGCCGTCCGATCCATCCGCGCCCAGGGCTCGAAACCGCTCGGCGAGCGCGGCCGGCTCGAGGATCCGCCCGTCGGGCCCGAGGTTGCCGTCGGTTGGCGCGTGGCGCGCCGTCGGGATGTGGCCGGGGACTGGGTCGATCGGCTCCGTTTCGCCCCGGTAGCGTGGGCCGCCCCGGGCGTCGAGCAGGACGTGACGTCCCAGACCGGCGACGACCCCGGCACGGTCGATCGTCTTTTGCCAACGGTCAGCGAGGTCGAGTCTGGCCGGCGCCAACGTCGGGGGATCCCGGGAGACGGGGTGGCCGGCGGCGACCCAGGCCTGAAAGCCGCCGTCGAGCACGGCAACGTCGTCGTGGCCCAGGTCATCCAGCATCCACCACAGCCGCGCGGCGACCCAGCCACCGACGTCGTCATAGGCGACCACGGTGTGTTTGTTGCCGATCCCGGCGGCCTCGAGTCGGGCGCGGAAATCGGCGGGCGAGGGGAGTGGGTGGCGTCCCGGTCCATCTGGGGCAACCAGGTCCGTGTCCACGTCGAGGAAGATCGCTCCCGGGATGTGCCCTTCGTCGTATAGCGCACGCCCACGACCCGGGGTACCGAGCAGCCACCGGACATCGACGACCCGCAACGACAGTCCGCCGAGACGTCGCGCGAGCTCCGCTGGCGAGATGATCGGTGACGGGGCAGCCATCAGCGGAGTATGCCCGACCGGCCTTGCCTGGACCCCGCGGGATTACTGATCGGACGCCGGTCCGCCTCGTGCTATCCTTCGCCCGGCGCCGACCCCGGCGCCCCGACGTTCGCGGAATCCGGCACCGACCGGGCACCCCGGCGTCCTCGCTCCGGCGTAGCTCAGTGGTAGAGCGGGCGGCTGTTAACCGCTTGGTCGTAGGTTCGAGTCCTACCGCCGGAGCCAAACTCTTCCTCGACGAGCGAGCCTGCTAACGCGCGACGCGGTAGTGGTGATAGACGACGCTCGAGTTGAAGGTGCGCGTCTCGACGAGCTCGAGATCCACCCGGCGTTCCTGCTGGGGAAAGAACGGAATGCCACCGCCCACCAGCACCGGGTAGACCATGACCCGGTATTCGTCGATCAGATCCAGCGCGGCCACCTGGGCGGCGAGCGTCGCGCCGCCAATCGCGATCTCGCCCTCCCCCGGCTCTGCTCGCAACCGCTCGATCTCCTCCGCCACGCCGCCCGAGGCCAGGCGGGCATTGCCCTGCACCGCCGACAGCGTGGTGGAGAAGACCACCTTGGGGAGCGGATTCCAGAGCGCGGCCCACTCGCGCTCGGCGTCACCGAGCGACGGATCCTGGACGGCGGTCTCCCAGTAGAGCATCGTCTCGTACAGCCGTCGTCCCATCAGGTGGACGCCGACCCGTCGAAATCTCGTCGATCCAGAAGCGAAAGACGTCCTTGTCGAAGCCCGGCCAGTCGAAGGTCCCGTCGGGCCCGACGATGTAGCCGTCAAGCGAGCTGCTCATCGAATAGGTCACGCTGGGCATCAGGACTCCTCCCTCGGATTTCGGGTTCCCACAGTAAGACGGTCTGACGTCCCGGAACTCATCGCCGAACCCGGATCGAACTCGATCTCGCGTGAGGGTACGGGGTCGTACCCGGTGTCAGCCCTCGACGAGGAGCGCCAGGGCCGCGGCTTCGCGGAGGAGGTTGGGGACCTCGGCGGCGGGGACCGGCCGGGCAAACAGGTAGCCCTGTGCCTGGTGACAGCCGAGCGCCCGGAGCTCGTCAAGCTGTTCCCGCGTCTCGACGCCCTCGGCCGTCACGGACAGATCGAGCGCCGAAGCAAACGCCAGCGTCGCCTTGACGATGGCGGTGTCCTCCGGCGAGCGGCCCAGGCCGTCGATGAAGGTTCGATCGATCTTCAGACCCTGCACGCTGAACCGCTTGAAGTACTCCAGCGCGGAGAACCCCGTGCCGAAATCGTCGACGACCAGCTTCGTGCCCATGTCGCGCAGCTGGCGGAACTGGCCATCGGTGACCGACGACTCCTGGAGCATCATCGACTCGGTGATCTCCAGGATCAACGACGACGGTTCGAGACCGGTCTCCGCAAGGATCTCGGCGATGTCCGTGGCGAACCCCGGTTGGAGCGTCTGCCGTGGCGACACGTTGACGCTCATCGAAAGGTCCGACGGACCGACGCCGGCATCGATCCACGCACGGAGCTGACGGCAAGCGGTGGTCATGACCATCTTGCCGAGCGGCACGATCAGGTTGGTGGCCTCGGCCAACGGGATGAAGTCGTTTGGCGGGATCAGCCCGTGGTCCGGATGCGGCCAGCGGACGAGAGCCTCGAAGCCGACGATTCGGTTGGACGCCAACTCGATGATCGGCTGGTAGTGCAGCTTGAGGGCGGATTCCTCGATCGCGATCCGCAGCTCGGCCTCCATCTGCAGCCGGCTTCGCGCCCGGATGCGCATGGATGGGTCGAACACGGCATACCTGGCCTTGCCTTCGGCCTTGGCTGCGTACATCGCGGCATCCGCGTGGGCCAGGAGGTCGTCGGCCTCGGTGTCGTGGTCCTCGGCGAGGGCGATCCCGACGCTCAACCCGATCACGATCGAACGGCCCTCGAGCTCGATCGGAATACCGAGCTCGGCGGAAATCCGCTCGGCTGACTGCACCGCGTCCTCGACGCTCTGGATCTGGTCGAGCAGGACCGTGAACTCGTCACCACCCTGGCGCGCGGCCACATCGCCGGCTCGGATGGCGGACGACAGGCGCTGCGCGACTTCGACGAGCAGCCGGTCGCCGGCGCGATGTCCGAGCGAGTCGTTGACGACCTTGAAGTCATCGAGATCGATGAACAGCACGGCGACCTTGGTCCCGCTTCGCGGCTGGCGCGCCAGCGCCCGTTCGACGTGATCGCGGAAGAGCACGCGATTGGCGAGCCCGGTAAGCGGATCGTGGAGGGCGTCGTAGAGCAGCCGCTCCTCGAGGTGTTTCTGGTCGGTCCGGTTGACGAGGAGGCCCTGTGAGACGCGTCGCCCGTCCGAGCCCTCGGTCATCGAATACGCCTCGTCGTGGACCCAGACCACGGAGCCGTCCCGGGCGGTCATCCGGTAGTCGGCCCGAAGCGGCCGGTCCGTCGCCCAGTGCTCGTCGTAGGCGCCGAGCGCGGACTCGAGATCGTCCGGATGGATCAGACCCGGCCAGAGCTCGGGGTCGCGCAGGAACGCCTCCGGTGGGTAGCCGAGGATCTCCTCGATCTGCGGACTCATATAGGCCAGCCGGCCGCCGTCCGTGACCGCGGGATCCTGCACGTCGATGTAGACGGCCGCCGGAACCCGCTCGACGAGCACCCGGTACCGGGAGTCGGCCGCCGCGCGCTCGACGAGCGCGACCTCGAGCTCGTCGCGTGCTCGCCCGGAGTCGGCGAGGAGCCGGCCGCGCTCATGCGCGAGCAGGGTCTGGCGAACGCCGGCCATGAAGATCACGCCCAGCGCCGCGAAGTCGACCAGCCCGAACGACGCCGTGCTCTCGTCATGGTGGTGGATCACGAGGAGCACGGCACTTCCGACAAGCGCCGCCAGCGGCATGGCGCCATGGACGATCGCGAGGACGTGCGCGGAGCGACCATCGACCTCCCCGCCAAGTCGCCAGGTGGCGCCACCGACACCGACGCAGACCATGCCGACCGAGAAGACGTAGTTCACGAGGCTGCCGGCCGGCGGCAATGTCACCACGGCCTGCTGCAGCCACCCGACCCAGGCGAACCCGAGGAGCGCGAACCCGATCAGCAGCAGGTAGCCCCCAGTCAGCCGCAACGGCGCTCGAATGGCAACGAGGGCCACGAAACCGGCGCCCGCCGTTGCGAGGTGGAGGATCGGGTAGGCCAGCGTTACCGTCGCGACCAGCAGACCCAGCCCGGCGAGCTGGTCACCGTGAACCATCAGGATCCCGGCCGTGATCGCGAGGAAGATCGCGGCGCCGTCGAGGTAGAGGGCCACCTCCTCGGCACGCGGCAATCGGCCACGGATGGCGACGATCAGTGCCAAGATCACCGGGATCACGAGGGACAGGTAGCCGATATCTGAGGGTGCCGGAACGCTGAAGATCCCGAGGGCCGTCTGGCTGTCCCAGCTCAGCTGGCCGACGAACCAGGCGGCCGCGCCCAGGGCAACGAGACCGCGAAGCCGGCGCTCGACCCCGCTGGCGCGATAGGCAGCGCCAGCGGCCAGCGCCGTGGCCAGGAAGCCGGCGACCGTCCAGTGGGCGTTCTCCCAGAGGACCACCTGGCCGCCCGCGTCGATCGCGGTCAGGACCATCAGGAGCACGAGAATCGGAAGGCCCAGGACGAGGAGTCGGCTGACGGTTGCCGCCTCGATCACGGTGCGAAGGCTCGGCACGACGGCCGACAGGCGCGCTCCAGCGGCATCCGGGTGCCGAGCACGGGCGGCTCCGGTCAGGTCGGACGGACCGATCTCGGCGGCGAGGTCGTTCGGGTATGCGGCCATTGCCACCACCCTACGATCAGAACGAGCGCGGCAACACTAGGCGAATGTCCCATCCGAATGAGCGGATTGGTGCCCATCGGTAGGGTTCACGAGGGCAGCCGTTGGGCCCGTGCGGCACGAGCCGTCCGGCCCGGCGATGATGGTCGAATAGTCTAGATGTCAAACGAGCCACAGGAGGAACACGATGGAGTCGCTCAACGACGCCGTGGCGGTGATCACCGGCGCCAGCGCCGGGATCGGGCGGGCGACCGCCCGCGAGCTCCTCGGCGCGGGTGCGCGCGTCGTGGTCGGAGCGAGGCGGCGCGAGCGGCTCGATGCGCTTGGCAAGGAGTTCCCGGATCGCGTGGCCGCGGTCTCCATGGACGTCCGCTCGTCCGATGATTGCCGTCGACTCGTGAGCACGGCGGTCGAGCGCTTTGGGCGCCTTGACATCCTGGTGGCCAATGCGGGGATCGGCATGTACGGCGGGATCCTCGACCACACCGACGAGGCGCTGACCACGATGCTCGACACCAACATCGCGGGGACCGTTTGGCCGATCCGAGCGGCGTTGCCACACATGCTCGAACGCGGTCGCGGCGACATCGTCATCGTCGCCTCGGTCGCGGGGTTCCGTGGCGGAGCCGACGAGGCCGTGTATGCAGCAACCAAGTTCGCCCAGGTCGGTCTGGCCGGCGCCCTCGACCGCGAGCTCAGGGAGAAGGGGATCCGGGTGACGACGATCGGGCCTGCCGGAACATCGACAGAGTTCGCTATGGGCGCCGGTAGGACCGAGGACATGCCGGAGCTCCAGACCTACCTTCGGCCCGAGGACATCGCGTTCGCGATCCGGACGGTTCTCGAGCAGCCCAGACGCTTGCGCACGCAGTACTGGACCATGTGGAGCATGGCCCAGGGGAGCTAGGTTCAGGCTGCCATTGCGACGCGCAGCCGCCCGCCGCCCGCCGCCGCCGCCCGCCGCGCCCCACCGATCAGACGAGGTGACTGGCGCCGTTCCAGAGTTCGATGCTGGGGGCCTCGCGCTCCCAGCCCAGGATCGATACCGTCGCGGTGGCCAGTTCGAACGACCCGCCTGAGCTTGGCGGCAGCCCGATCCAGCGGGCCGCGAGCACTCGCAACAGGTGTCCGTGCGCAAAGACAAGGACATCCCCGCTTGCTCGCGCGGCGCGGATCCGCGCGATGACGCGATCGGCGCGGGCGCCGACGTCGTCCGCCGTCTCACCGCCCGGCCATGGCCCGCGCCAGATCGTCCAGTCCGGCATCCCGCCGCGGATGTCTGCCGTCGTCCGGCCCTCCAGTGCGCCGTAGTCCCACTCCATCAGGTCCTCGTCTCGAACCGCCATCTCGGCAAACCCGGCGATTGCCGCGGTCTCGGCGGCTCGCGACAACGGGCTCGTGAGGACCAGGCCGAACCGATGCCGTGCCAGCCGACGCCCGAGGGCACGCGCCTGGGTGCGACCAGTCTCGGTCAGCGGGATGTCCGTCCGACCGGTATGTCGGCCGAGCTTCGCCCATTCCGTCTCGCCATGACGGACGAGCCAGACATGTTGCTCGGCCGAGCCGGCGGAGGGCGTCATGGTCAGCCCGATGCCAGCGTCGCGTCGGGTGGGATGGCCTCCTCGGGCGTGGCCGCGAAGAACTCCCTCGGCTGCCAGGAGAAGAGTGGAGCGATTGCCACGCCCGGGACCTGGGCGATCCGCGTGTTGTAGCGATAGACCTGATCGTTGTACAGCTCCCGACGGTCCGCGATCATGCTCTCGAGCCGTTCGATCTCGTCCTGGAGATCGGCCACATTGGCCTGCGACTTGAGATCGGGGTATCGCTCGACGACCGCGAACAACGAGCGCACGGCCGAGCTCGTGGCCTCGGACACGACCGCCTGGTCGGGGATCGGCGCGGTCGGGGAGTAGGCCGCACGGGCGAGGGTCACCTCGGTCAACACGTCCCGCTCAAACGCCATGAGGTCTCGAACCGCGGATACGAGGTTGGGCAACTGGTCGTGGCGCTGCTTGAGCGCGACGTCGATGTTGGACCACGCCTTCTCGATCCGTTGGCGCAATGCCACGACCGCGTTGTAGGTGGTCAGCAGGACGAAGCCGACAACGAGAGCGACCAGCACCACGGAGAACAGCGCTGCGAGCTCTGGCAGGGTCACAGGACGGCGCCTCCACTGATCATCACCGCGAACACCATGCCCGACGCGATGGCAAGCACGGCCCCGAGCAACCCAAGCGAGAACCGGAGCTGGCTCCGCTCCATGATGGCGCCCGGCGATCCATATGCGACGAGCAATGGGACCTCGGCAGACGAGGCAAGGACCAGTGTTTCCGGAGCGATCTCGAAGGTGCTCCGGGCAAGCGCGGCCTCGTCCGCGGTCGCCAGGGGCAGGGGGTTCGCGGCGGGATCGATCATCGCGGCGGCGACCGGGCGACCGATCCCGAACCCGGGGATCGCGGCGTTGCCCCAGGCGTCGTCGGCGTCGGCCGCGAGCAGTCCGGCGGCCCGGGCGGCGGCCAGGTCGGCCGCGATCTCGGGGTCGTCGTCGAGGCGGTCCGCCTCCGTGCCGTAGTCGGCGGACACGGGATCGGACAAGTCGGAGAAGGGGAGCGCTCGGCCGACGACCGTGACTTCGTCGCCCGGCTCGAGGCGCGTCTCGCGATATGAACGACGCCGGTCGCCCGTGAGCAGGGCGGTGGGTCGGTCGCTGGTCGCCGGGTCGCGCAGCGTGAGGAGCTCGGCGATCGCTGTGGCGCGGTCGTTCATCGTGGTGGCGCCGCCGGACCGGATCGACAGCCCGGGCGGCTCATCGCCCATCGCCCCGGTTTCCTCGTCGAGCCGGACCGGTGCGTCGATCCGCGCCCCCCTCGGGAAGATGCGGATGCTGCCGGTGTTGTCGCGCACGCGGAAGCCGCAGGACCGTTCCTCGACGAAGCCCGTTTCGATCGGTGATGCCTCGCCGCCTCGCCCGATCGTGGCCCGGTAGTAGACGCAGGGCGCGCTCTGGAGCAGCGACACGAGGGTTATCTCGGCGGCCTCCACGACGCCGCTGACCCTGACCTCGCCGGCGGCAAGCGAGCTGATCGTGGAGGTCGACGTGTCGCCGACCCGGACCGTCGCGCGGTAGTCGATCAAGCCGCGCGCCAGAAGCCACAGACCGGCGACGACGCCACCGGCCGCCGCCACCGTGATCCACCAGTCGAGGGTCGGGTCCACGACGTCATCGTACGAGACGGGCGGGACGTCGCGAGGTCAGCCAGAAGGTCGTCCGGGCCGCAACGCGAACACGAGGAGCAGGAGCCCGAGGCCGATGAGGCCAATCGGCCACCACAGCTGCCAATCGAACCAGGGCACGAACTCCCGGATCAGGAAGAACCCGCCGATGACGATCAGGACGAGACCGGCGACGAGCCCGCCGCGACCGGGATCGCCCGCGGCGCGGCGTGCGCGACCCTCGGCCCGCCTCGTCTCGCGGTCGTGTACCCAGGCCGTGGTCGGCGGCGTAACCGTCGATCCGGCATCACCGGGCGCTGATTGCGGGTCGGGTGGCGATGCTCCGCCAGGGGCTGAAGCTGCCCCACCGGCGAACCCAGCCCCGGCAGCCGGGCCCCACGAACGGTCCGCGGAGGTCGCGCCACCGGGCCCCTCCGGGACGACGATCGCCATCACGATGTAGACGACGAACGCGATACCGCCCGTGAGGATTGCGAGCAGCACCCACGCGACGCGGACGATCGACGGGTCGGCATCGAGCGCGTCGGCCACGCCGGCGGCGACACCCGCGAGCATCCGGTCATCGCGCGATCGGTACAGTCGATCAGCCACCGCAGCCGTCCTCCGGGTTGAGTGAGAAGGAACCGGCATTTGCCTGCGTGTCCAGCTCGATGCGCACCCCCGCGGCATCGAAGCCCGGCGTCTCCCACGTGGACCCGTTCTTGACGAGACCCTGGCCATCGTAGTCATACCCGCCCGCGAAGCCGTCTCCCGTTGTCAGACGGAGCGCCGCGCCGGGCGGCGCGCACAGCTTGACCGAGCCGGCGTTGGCCTCAATCGAGCCCTCGAACGTCTGGTTTGGCAGCGTCACCTCGAGTGCCCCGGCGTTGATGTCGACCCCGAAGTCGCCGATGTCGGTGACCTCGCTCAGGTCGAGCGTGACGGACCCCGCGTTGAGCGTGAGGTCGAGCGAGTCGACAACTGCCTGCCCGAGATCGAGCGTCGCACTGCCGGCATTGAGGTCCATCGTGATCGCCAGGTCGACGTCTTCGGGCACGGTCACTCGCCAGGCCTCGCGGTGGTTGAGGCCGTCGAACCAGCTTCCGGCCTTCCTGGGAGGCAATCCGGAGCGACCCATCGTCGCTGTCCACGTCGGGACTCCGGGCGTTACGGGCTTCGCCCTCCACGCTCCAGCCGTCGCCGGCCGCGACCGACAGCATGAGGTCACCACAATTGAGCTCCAGGTCGATCGATCCGGACGGTCCACGCAGCGTGCCGTCACGCCGGTCAAACGCGCCCATGTCGCGACCACCGGGACCGCAGGCCCCGAACCCGAGACCATCGACGCCACCGGCCAGGACCCCGCCGACGATGACCCCGAACGTAGCCGCGACCAGGAGCCCGCCCAGGAAGGCCCAGCGCGTTCGGGCGAGCAGGATCCCGATGCCGATCCCGATCAGGATCAGGGGCCACAGGCTCCCCACGTTGCGGATCTGATCGACGGTGACGAATCCGGCGCGAACCGCCAGTGGAATCGCGCCGACGATGAGGAGGAAGAGCCCCAGGCCGAGGAACCCGCGGTTGATGCGCATGGCGCCACACTAGCAATCCCGCGCGTGACCGTAATGGCCGAAGGTCACTGGCCTGTGGGCCGGTTGGCGTGTGCTAGCCTCGAGTCGCGTCCCCGGAGAACGGTGCAGGAGGCGGCATGCGTCTGAGCGAGTGGCAGGCTCGATCGATCCATGGCGATTCGATGGCCGAGAAGGTGCTCGTGCCGGCCCGCGACGCGCTCGCCCTGCTTGGCGCGGAGCGCGACCCGGATTGCTGGATCGTGTGGGGCGACGATCCGCTGATCCGCTGGACCATGCTCGTGCCGTCGGTGGCGGGATTGGTCCAGGTCCACGTCCGGGTCAATGTCCCAGGCGAGGGACCCCGCGCCGCGGGCAAGCTCATCCGCTGGCATCGGGTCCAGGTCGGCGAGCTGTCGGCCGAGATCCAGGGTGGGCACCGGCTGCTCACGTTCCAGGTCGAATCGGCACTGCTCCACGGCGTCGACGACGACGCGGATGCCGCTGCGGCATTCGTCGAGCAGTTGTTCGCGGCGATGGACGGTCGCTCGCCCGCGCTGGACGCGCCAGACGTGATCGAGCTCTCGGGTCCCCAATCATCGCAACCCTGACCGGCTCGCCCGCACCGCGGGTCACCATCAGCCCGTGGCGGCTCACCCTGCGGTACTGGATCTCGCGCCTTGTCCTGGTCGTGCTCACGAGAGGCTACCTGCGGGTCCGGCTGCTCGATCGCGGTCGTCTGCCGGCCGGGCCGGCGATCTACTGCTTCAACCATCTCTCCTGGGCAGACCCCTTTGTCCTGATGGCGATCCTGCCGTTCCGGCCACGGCTCTTCTTCTTTGGCCCAAAGGAAGAGGACATGCAGACCGGTGGTCGCAACCGGCTCATGGGCTGGACCGGCACGCCGATCCCGTACCGCCCAGGCAAGGACGACCTGCTCGGCGCCACGCGGCGGGTGAGTGCCGTGCTCGCGGCGGGTGGCGTCGTGGCGATCGCGGGTGAAGGCCGGATCCACGTCGGTGAGTCGGAGCTCTGGCCACTCAGCGACGGCGCCGCCTACTTCGCGCTCAGGGCGAAGGTGCCCATCGTCCCGCTCTCGATCAACGGCACGAGCTGGCTGCGGTTCGGGGGCCGGGTGACGGTCGCGGTGGGGGAGCCAATCGTGCCAAGCGGACGCGCGAACCGCGACGCCGTCGACGAGCTGACCCGGCGAACATGGGACGGGCTATACGCCCTGGTCCATACCGCTCCGGAGCTACCGCCGCCCGGCCGGTTCGGGCGCTGGTTGACCGAGGCCTTCAACGATTGGCCCGAGGGCTCCCGTGCCGCCACCGAAGCTGCCGGCCGCGCGCACCGGGTGCCGGCCCAGCCGGTGCCGGCCCAGCCGGTGCCGGCCCAGCCGGTGCTCGACCGCGCCGCCCGAGCCCGACTGATCGAGGGGCCCGTCTGGCATACTTCGACCCGTCCAGACGCAGGAGGGTTCGTGGCAACGACCGGCCTTTCGGGGGATCCGAAGGAGTACAAATCTCGGCTCGCCGACCAGACCGATGATCAGATCGATGCCTGGGCCGCCGAGTTGATGCGCGACGTCGCGATCCGGCGCGGCGTGATCAAGGTGGTCGAGGACTTCCGACGCACGGCCGAGCTCGATGAGCGTGGATTCGAACGAGTGTTCGCTTCGGGTGGCGGCCCGCCGTCCGTCATCGGGCGAGACGCCTCAGGCCGGCTGATGGTGCCCGCGATCACGCTGCACGCCCTGGTCCCAGGGATCCGATCGCAGGTGACCGATGCCAGGGATCGGCTCATCGCGTACCTGGTCGCAAACTTCGGGGAAATCGTCTACGTCTGACGCGTGGCGGGCGAATGACGCCTCGCTCCGCCGACGCCTCGCTGGCCTCGTTCGGCTGATCCATCCGTTCCCGTCCCTGCTCGACGGGGTGGCGACCGTCGCGATCGCCCTCGTCGCCGGCGGCGATCCGGCCACGGCGGTTCGCCTTGGCGGCTCGATGTTGGCGCTCCAGGCCTCGATCGGCGCACTCAACGACATCGTCGATGCGACGGCCGACGCTGGGCGCAAACCAGGCAAGCCGATCCCGTCGGGCGTCGTGTCGCCTGCCCTCGCGCGTGGGGTCGTCGTGCTCGGTGCCGCCACCGGGCTCGCACTGGTGGCAGCGTCGGCGCCGTGGTTGTTGATGATCGCGGTCCTGATCCTCGCGGTTGGCTATGGCTACGACCTCCGGGCCAAGGGGACCCGCTGGTCGTGGCTGCCGTTCGCGATCGGGATCCCACTCTTGCCCGTGTTCGCCTGGTTCGGCGTTGCCGGCCGACTGCCCGGATCGTTTGCCATCCTCGTGCCCGCGGCGATGCTTGCGGGGTCACGGCCTCGCGATCGCCAACACCCGAGCCGACCTCGAGCGCGACATGGCTGCCGGTCAGGCGTCGGTGGCCACGTGGCTTGGCGAAGGGCGTGCATGGGCCGTGTCGGCAGCCTTGCTCGGCGTGGTGCTTGCCCTGGCCCTCGGATCGCTCTGGCTTGCGGGCGCGTCCCCCGGTGGTCTGGCGGGCGGCATTGCGGCAAGCGCGATCGTCACGTTCGGGGTTGCCATCGCGTTCGGCCCATCGACGACGCCCGCGAGACGTGAGCGCGCCTGGCAGATCCAGGCCGTTGGCGTGGCCCTCCTCGCCGCAGCGTGGCTGGCGGGCCTCGGCGACCTGGGGTAGGGGATCGGGTCAGAAGTTGGGGTTGTCGCTCCGGACGAGCGCGATCGCGTTCTCGAGCTTGAGCTTCGCGATGGTCAGATACTTCGCCAGGTTTTGGCGATCCGTCTCCGGGATGGCGCCGCGAAGCTCCGGGCTTCGCAGGACCGCCACGAGATGCTCGACGGCATCGGCGAGGTCCTGCTTGGCGTTGACGAGCGAGTCGTCCGAGATGGCGACCCTGGGCGACTCGTCGACCCATCGGGACACATCCTCGGCCGCAGTGGCGGGCTCCGCGGGTGCGGCCTCCGAGACGGGCTCGAGGGCGACGTCGTCAGTCGGCGATGCCGGACGGGATCGTCGACCCTCGATCTTGTCGCGCAACTTGATGAGCGTCAGCTCGCCGCGTGCGACCTGCGCCGCCAGGCGGCGACGCTTCTTGGGGTCATCGACCTTCATCAGCTCGTAGGCATGGGACAGGCTGTCCTTGCGCAAAGACACGAGTTCGCGGATCTCCGGCGGCGCGTCGGCCAGCCGCAGGCGGTTCTCGAGATAGCCCTTGTCCTTGCCCAGCTTGTCGGCAAGCTTCCGGATGCTGTAGCCATGCTGGTGGATCATCCGGTCGAACATGGCCGCTTCGTCGAGCGGCGTGAGGTCCTCGCGCTGGAGATTCTCGATGATCGCGATCTCGAGCGCCGTGTCATCGTCGATATCCTCGATCAGCGCGGGGATCGTGGCGAGACCGGCCTGCTTCGATGCGCGCCAGCGGCGCTCGCCGGCGACGATCTGATAGGTGTTCGGCCCGAGCGGTCGGACGAGAATCGGCTGCAACACGCCGTGTTCGCGGATGGACGCCGCGAGCTCGTCGAGCGCGTCCTGCTCGAAGACCATGCGTGGCTGCTCGGGGTTTGGCTCGATCCGTTCGATATGGACGATGCGAACGCCGACGGAGCGTGTTGGACCATCGGGCGACAGGAGGCTGACGATGGCCGGGGGGAGTTCGCGATCCTCGGAGAGGCGCCGCGCGGCCGCGGCACGGAAATCAGTTCGGGCCAAGTTCCATTACCTCCCGCGCGAGTTCGCGATACGTCCGGGCCGCATCGCTCGAGGTGGCATAGCTGGTGATCGGCCGCCCTACCAGGGGAGCCTCACCGAGCTTCACCGTGTTCCGAATGATGCTTGTGAAAACGTAGTGGTCGCCGACGACACGCAGCTCGTCGAGCATGTCCCGGGCAAGGTTGGTGCGACCGTCGTAGAACGTTGGCAGAAGGCCAAGGATCCGCAGGTCACGATTGAGCTTCAGGCGGATCGCATTGATGACCTTGACCAGGTTGTTGAGGCCCTTCATGGCGTAGTACTGGGTCTGGACCGGGATGATCACGCCCGTGGACGCAACGAGCCCGTTCACGGTGAGCAGTCCCAGGTTCGGCGGGCAATCGATCAGGACGTAGTCGTACGGTCCGAGCTGACCCTCGAACGCCTCGCGCAGGATCTGCTCGCGACCGAGCGCGGTGAACAACTCGCCTTCCGTCGATGCGAGATCGATGTGTGCCGGCGCTACATCGATCCCGGCGATCTCGGTGGGCAGGATGACGTCGGTCAAGGTCGATCGACCGTCGGCCAGCACGTCCGCCATCGATCGTTCGACGGTGTTGAGGTTGATCCCGAGGCCAGCCGTGAGATTTGCCTGCGGATCCATGTCGACGCACAACACGCGATAGCCGTTTTCCGCCAGCGCCCCGGCGAGATTGATCGCCGTCGTCGTCTTGCCTACGCCGCCTTTCTGATTGGCGATCGCGATCACGTTCGGCACAGGGGCATCACCTCGGAATGGTGCGTGCGGATTGACGGCGACAAGTCGGGGAGCGCGCGCCCTGTCATGCTACCCCCTCCGGGAGCCTAGCGGGCACCCCGGTTATCCACACGCTTTGCGAGTTGTTCACCGAATTTGTGGATATCCGAGCAGCCAACATTGGATTTCGGGGTGGCTGCAGACGTGCACATGGCCCCGCTCAGTGGGCAAGAAGCGCGGGCTATGATGGCCCGACGTCTTTGCGCAAGGACAGGTGGAGGTAGGAGCCGGCGGTGTCGACAAACGAGGAGCGCCTGCATCGACTCGACCAGATGCGCGCCGAAGCGCTGCTCGGTGGGGGAGCGGCCCGGATCGAACGCCAGCACGCGTCAGGAAAGCTCACGGCCCGCGAGCGTCTCGATCTGCTGCTCGATCCCGGGTCGTTCATCGGAGCTCGATGTCTTCGTGACGCACCGCGCCACCGAATTCGGGCTGGACGAAAACCACGTTCTGGGCGATGGAGTGGTGACGGGTCACGGCACGATCGACGGTCGTCTCGTCTTCGTGTTCAGCCAGGATTTCACCGTGTTCGGCGGGTCGTTGTCGGAGGCGTACGCCGAGAAGATCTGCAAGGTCATGGATCTCGCCATGAAAGTCGGTGCCCCGATCATCGGTCTCAACGACTCGGGTGGCGCGCGGATCCAGGAAGGTGTCGCATCGCTTGGCGGGTACGCGGAGATCTTCCTGCGCAACGTCCTGGCGTCCGGGGTCGTGCCCCAGATCTCGGTGGTCATGGGCCCATGCGCGGGTGGCGCGGTCTATTCACCGGCGATCACGGACTTCACGATCATGGTCGAGGGCACGAGCTACATGTTCGTGACCGGCCCGAACGTCGTGAAGACGGTGACGCACGAAGAGGTCGACGCCGAGTTCCTCGGCGGGGCGACAACGCATACGACGAAGAGCGGTGTCGCGCATCTTGCGGCCAGGGATGAAGGCGAAGCGCTCGACGCCGTGCGTCGGATCCTCGCGCACCTCCCGCAGAACAACCTTGCCGGACCGCCACGGATCGAATCCGCGAGATCCGGCGGATCGCATGGACCCGACGCTTGACCAACTCGTGCCCGACGATCCGCGCCAGCCGTACGACATGCATGACGTGCTCGGCGCGGTGATCGACGACGGCGAGTTCCTGGAGATCCAGCCAGGGTGGGCGCCGAACATCCTCGTCGGGTTCGCGCGGCTCGGCGGTCGCAGCGTGGGCATCATCGCGCAACAGCCGGCGATCCTCGCCGGTGCCCTCGACATCGACGCATCGATCAAGGCGGCGCGGTTCGTTCGAACGTGCGATTGCTTCAACCTCCCGGTCGTCACCTTTGTCGACGTGCCAGGCTTCATGCCCGGTGTCGGGCAGGAACACGGAGGCATCATCAAGCAGGGCGCGAAGTTGCTGTACGCGTATTGCGAAGCGACGGTCCCGAAGGTGACCGTGATTACCCGCAAGGCCTACGGCGGCGCCTACGACGTCATGAGCAGCAAGCACATCCGCGGCGACATGAACTTCGCCTGGCCGACCGCCGAGATCGCCGTCATGGGTGCCGCGGGCGCGGTCAACATCATCTTCAAGGATGCCATTGCCCAGGCGGATGATCCCGCGGCCGAAGAGCGTCGGCTGGTGGCCGCGTATGAGACCGAGTTCGCCAACCCGTACGTCGCCGCGTCCCGCGGGTATGTGGACGACGTCATCAAGCCGTCCGAGACGCGACCCCGGTTGATCCGCGCCCTGGACATGCTGGCCGACAAGCGCGATGTCAATCCGCCAAAGAAGCATGGCAACATCCCGCTCTGACGGGCGCCCGTCTTTGTGCAAAGACGACGGCCGCTCGAGACCTCGGGTGTGGCCACCGGTGAATGCGCCATTCCGGCGCGTGCTGGTCGCCAACCGGGGAGAGATCGCGGTCCGGATCATCCGGGCGTGTCACGAGATGGGGATGGAGGCGGTCGCAATCTACAGCGACCCGGACGTCGCGGCCCTCCACGTCCGATTGGCCGATCGAGCCATCCGGATCGGTCCCGCGGCTCCAACCGAGAGCTACCTGCGCGGCGATGCGATCGTCGCTGCTGCGCTGGAGACCGGCGCCGAGGCCATCCACCCGGGGTACGGGTTCCTGGCCGAGCGAGCGTCGTTCGCTCGGGCTGTCGAAGCCGCCGGCATCGTCTTCGTCGGCCCGCCCTCCTCGGTCATCGATGCGCTGGGGGACAAGCTCCACGCCCGCCGCATCGCACGGGACCTGGGCGTCCCCGTTGTCCCCGGCACCCTCGAGCCTGCCGCGATAGACCGACCCGACCAGGTCGACTCGATCCTCGCCGAGGCCGAGACCATCGGTTATCCGCTGCTGGTCAAGGCTGCGGCCGGTGGTGGGGGACGGGGGATGCGACGGGTCGAGACCGCGGCCGAGCTGCCCGCAGCCCTGGTCAGTGGATCACACGAGGCGGCCTCGGCGTTTGGTGATGGCTCTGTCTACCTGGAGCGGGAGGTCCTCGCGGCGCGCCACATCGAGGTCCAGCTCCTGGGCGACGACACGGGGCGGGTGGTCGCGATCGGCGAGCGCGACTGCTCACTGCAGCGCCGGCACCAGAAGCTCGTCGAGGAGGCGCCGGCACCCGACCTGACGGCCGAGGCTCGCCGGGACCTCCACGACCTAGCGGTCCGGGTCGGGACCGCCGCCGGGTTGCGCAACGCAGCGACAGCCGAATTCCTGCGCTCGGCCGACGGTTCCTTCCTGTTCCTCGAGGTCAATACGCGGCTCCAGGTCGAACACGGAGTCACGGAGCTCGTGTCCGGGCTCGACATCGTCCGGGAGCAGTTCTTCCTCGCGGCGGGGCGACCGCTCTCCGGGGATGCGCTGGCGGCGGCGGGGCAGGCGGGCGATCCCGCGACGCATGCAATCGAGGTCCGGATCACGGCCGAGGACCCGTCCCGCGACTTCACTCCGCTCCCGGGCAGGGTCCGCCGCTGGGTCATGCCGGCCGGGCCGGGCGTCCGCGTCGACACGGCGATCGAGGCCGGCGAGCGGGTCCCGCCTGAGTACGACAACCTGGTCGCGAAGGTCATGGTCCACGCCGTCGATCGCGATGGTGCGATCCGGCGTCTCCGTCGCGCCCTGGACGAGACGGAGATCGCCGGGATCCAGACGACCCTGCCGTTCCACCGCTTCGTCGCTCGCGATCCATCGTTCGCGGCAGGCGAGCTGACCACGGGCTGGGTGGCGGAGCACTGGGACGGGCCGGCGTCACTCGCCAGGGCGGTCCACGCCGCTCGCCTGGCGGTTGGGCTGGACGCCCTCGCGAGCGGACTCGCCGCGGCCGGGTCGATCGGCGAGGGCGCCGGCGCTCGAGTCCCCGCAGCGGCCGCATCCTCGGATCGTTCCAACGGTCACTGGGCGCGGGTGGGACGGCAGATCGCCACCGAACGGTGGCCGCGATGAGCGTGGACCCGCTCATGACCGGGGCCATCGACCCGCGTGCCGTTCGCGTCGTCGCGATCGAGCGGGCCTCGGGTGTGCCGGGAACGCCCGTTGTCCTGGGGCCGGCCGCGCCTCCGGTCGCGCCAACCCCGGCGGGACCCGAGGCGCCGGTGCTGGTTGACGGGAAGCCATCCATGGTGTCGCTCGAGGCCCACGATTCGATCCACGCCACCCTCATCGAAGGAGGTGCCAGCCGGACCCGGACCCCGGTGCTCCTCCTGCCAGCTGATCCGCCGCCCGGAACGTCGCGGGGGGTGCGTCGCCGTGAGGTCGTGGTGGACGGCTGGCAAGTGGAGGTCGAGGTCGAGTCGGAACGTCACGCCACCCTTCGGGAGCGCGCACGACGCGGCTCGGAAGCGTCCGCGACCCGCGGCCCAACCGAGGTCCGCGCGACCATCCCCGGACGGATCGTCGCCGTGTCCATCGTTCCCGGTGACACCATCATTGCCGGGCAACAGCTCGTGGTCGTCGAGGCGATGAAGATGCAGAACGAACTCCGGGCGCCGCGCGATGGCGTCGTGTCGAAGGTCGCCGTAGGCGCAGGCCACACGATCGAGGTCGGCGACCTCCTCCTGGTGCTCCAATGAGCCGGGATCGATCGGGGGACGAGCCGCGTGTCACGCGCCCGGACCGGCCGACCGGCGAGGGCGCGGACCCGGCCCGCGATCGCTGGCGCGAGCTCGTCCGGGCGAAGGCATTGCGCAGCGCGGTCGAGCGTCGCGAGACCTTCGAGACATCGTCCGGGATCGTGATCCGCGACCTGTACACGTCGGCGGACGTTGCGGGCCTCGACGAGGATCGCGACCTCGGCCGCCCCGGCGAATACCCGTTCACACGCGGCGTGCAGCCGACGATGTACCGCAGCCGGTTCTGGACCATGCGGCAGTACGCCGGGTTTGCGACCGCCGAGGAAACCAACCGTCGGTTCCGGTACCTCCTGGCGCAGGGCCAGACTGGACTCTCGGTCGCGTTCGACCTGCCGACCCAGATGGGCTACGACTCCGACGCGCCCGAGGCGGACGGGGAGGTGGGCCGGGTAGGTGTCCCGATCGCCAGCCTGGCCGACATGGCGGTGCTCCTCGACGGCCTGCCGCTCGACAAGGTCAGCACGTCGATGACGATCAACGCCACGGCGCCCATCCTGCTGGCCCTGTACGTCGCCGCCGCCGAGGCCCAGGGTGTGCCTCGCGAGCAGATCTCGGGCACCACCCAGAACGACATCCTCAAGGAATACATCGCCCGCGGCACCTACATCTTCCCGCCCCGCCCGTCGATGCGCCTCGTCACGGACGTGTTCGAGTTCTGTGCGGCCGAACTGCCCAAATGGAACACTATTTCTATTTCTGGCTACCACATGCGCGAGGCGGGGGCGACCGCCGCCCAGGAGCTGGCGTTCACGCTGGCCGATGCGATCGCCTACGTCGATGCCGCCGTGGCGCGAGGCCTGGACGTGGACGACTTTGCCGGCCGCCTGTCGTTCTTCTTTGCCGCCTGGTCCGAGCTGTTCGAGGAGGTCGCCAAGTTCCGGGTCGCGCGCCGGATGTGGGCGACGATCATGCGCGAACGGTTTGGGGCAACCAATCCGCGTTCGTGGGTGTGCCGGTTCCACGTCCAGACCGCGGGGTCGAGCCTGACCGCGCAATCGGTCGACAACAACGTGGTCCGGACGACGATCCAGGCGCTTGCCGCGGTCCTCGGCGGCGCCCAGAGCCTCCACACGAATTCGCGCGACGAGGCACTCGCCCTGCCGACAGAGGAGGCGGCGCGCCTGGCCCTCCGAACGCAGCAGATCCTCGCGTTCGAGGCTGGTGTGACCGAGACACCGGATCCGCTCGCGGGCTCGTACTACGTCGAGAGCCTGACCAACGAGCTCGAGGCGGCCGCGTGGGGCTATCTCGACGAGATCGAGGCAATGGGTGGCACGCTCGCCGCGATCGAGGCCGGATTCCAGCAGCGGCAGATCCAGGAGGCGGCGTATCGCGTCCAGCAGGCGATCGAGTCGGGCGAGCAGGTCGTGGTCGGCGTCAACCAATTTCGCGACGACGAGGTCACCACGCCCCCGCTCCAGCGGATCGACCCCGACGGCGAGCGCCGCCAGGTCGAAGGCGTCCGGCGGGTGCGTGCGGAGCGCTCTGCGGCGGACTGGCAGGCAGCGATGGACGACCTGGAAGCGGTCGCCAGCGCAGACGGCAACCTGATGCCGCCGATCCTCGCCGCGGTCCGAGCCCACGCCACGGTCGGCGAGATCAGCGATCGCCTGCGAATCACCTGGGGCGAACATCGCGAGCTGATCACCGTCTGACCGCCGTGATCGTGGCTGTCGCAGGCCCGATCGACAGGGTACGCTGCCGCGGTGTCGCCACGATCGTCGGTGTCGAGCGTCCCGGAGCTGGTCCGTCGTCTCGGCAAGGTCCATCACGTCGCGCTGATCGTTCGGTCGATCGAGGACGCCCTGGGGCTCTGGCGGGACAGTCTCGGACTCGAGCTCGAGACGATCATGGACATCGAGTCAGACAAGGTCCGGATCGCGTTCCTGGCGATCGGCGAGTCCAAGATCGAGCTCGTGGAGCCAACCGACGATTCGACCGGTGTCGCCCGGTTCCTCGCGACCAAGGGCGAAGGGTTCCACCACGTCTGTTTCGAGGTCGCCAACCTGGCTGAGACCTTGCTCAAGCTCGAGATCGGCGGGCTCGAACTGATCGATACCTCACCGCGACGGGGCGCGGAGGGTCCGGTCGCGTTCATCCACCCACGTGCCTGTCATGGCGTGCTTGTCGAGCTCATCGAAGCGCCCGGCGGTCCCGCCTGGGACGGCCCTGGGGATCTCGCCCGCGCAGGGCTAGCGAAGCGACCAGGCGAACAGCACGTCCGGGGCGCGATCGGCGACACGACAGAAGGTCACGAGCCGTCCGGTCAGCTCGCGGATCCACGGCTTCTCGTCGCGCGCGAGGGCACCCAGCTCCTCTTCGACAAGGTCGATCCAGCGCGACGCGATCGCCCCGAGATCCGCCTCCGGGATGCGCGCCACCGCCGTGACCCACGTCGGATCGACCCGCTCGATCGAGCGACGATCATCCTCGGGATCGCCATCCAGCTCGATCCGGGCGTCGAGGAAGTCGCCCGGGCCGTCATCGCCGACGACGCTTCGCGCGGCCTCGGCGAAGAGATCCAGCCAGGTCGGATCGAGTCCGCCGCCCAGCGCGACGTGCGCGGGGAAGCGGCGTCGGTCGTCCAGGCCGGCGAGGTCATCCGCCCGAGCGCTCGCAGGATCTCCGGGGCGTCGCCGGCGATCAGCTCCATGAGGTGGGCCATGACGTGCTCCGCGCCTACCCGGAGTATCCAGCCTGACGAAGCAGCGCCGGCAACTCGAGCGGCGAATCGGCCACCCGGAAGCCGGCCGCCTCGAGGGCTGCGACCTTTGATGCCGCGGTCCCGGCGCCGCCCGAGATGATCGCTCCGGCGTGTCCCATCCGCTTGCCCTCGGGCGCCGTGCGTCCGGCGATGAACGCGACCCTGGGCATGTCCCGCAGGTGCTCGGCGGCCCACGCCGCCGCGGTCTCCTCCGCCGCCCCGCCGATCTCGCCGATCAGCACGAGGGCGTCGGTCTTGTCGTCCTCGGCGAACAGCTGGAGCACGTCGAGGAACGTCGTCCCGATGATCGGGTCGCCGCCGATCCCGACGCAGGTCGACTGGCCGAAGCCGGCGTCCGTCATCGCCTGGACGGCTTCGTAGGTCAAGGTCCCGGATCGGCTGACGACGCCAACCCGACCCTCGCGGTGGACGGATCCCGGGATGATCCCGACCTTGGCCGAACCTGGCGAGGTCGCGCCCGGACAGTTCGGGCCCGATCAGGCGGGCTCCGGCTCGCCGGACGACTTCGAGCGCCGGGACCATGTCGAGCGCCGGGATCCCCTCGGTGATGCAGAAGATGGTCGCGATTCCGGCGGCAGCCGCCTCCATGACCGCGTCGGGGGCGCCACCTGCGGGGACGAAGATGCACGACGTGTTCGCGCCCGTCTCGCGGATCGCGTCGTCACGGTGTCGAACACGGGCACGACCCCGTCGAGGGCGGTCTGACCTCCTTTGCCCGGGGTCACGCCGGCGACGATCGCGGTGCCGTATTCGAGCATCTGACGGCTGTGGAAGTCGCCCTCGCGCCCGGTGATGCCCTGGACGAGGAGCCGCGTTTCGGGCCCGATCAGGATGCTCAAGCGACCGGGCCCCGGGAGGCGGCGACGGCCATGCGTTGCGGCCTCATCGAGCGTGGCGGCCGTCGTGAACTGGGCCGCCTCGAGCAGGGTCGCGGCTTCCTCGGCGTTGGTTCCGACGATCCGCACGACCATCGGAACATCGCGTTCCTGGACGGCCCGAGCCTCGATCAGGCCGCGGGCGACCTCGTCGCCGCGCGTGATCCCGCCAAAGATGTTGACCAGGATCGCGTTCACCTTCTCGTCGGCCAGGATGATCCGCATCGCCGCCGCGACCCGGTCGGCCCGGGCGCCGCCGCCGATATCGAGGAAGTTGGCGGGCTCGCCGCCGGCGCGTTTCACCAGGTCCATCGTGGTCATCGCCAGACCGGCCCCGTTGACCATGCAGCCGATCGTGCCGTCGAGCTTGATGAACGTGAGACCCGCCTCGCGGGCCTCGCGATCGGCGGGGTCTTCCTCGTCGGGGTCGCGGAGTGCCTCGAGCTCCGGGTGACGGGGGAGCGCGGAATCGTCGAGCGTGATCTTGGCGTCCAGGCAGACGAGCCGCTCCACGTCTGTTCCGGCGGCGTCCCCCTCGCGGACGATGGCAAGCGGGTTGATCTCGACGAGATCGGCGTCATACGCGCGCATCGTCCGTCACGAGGCCCTTGGCGATCGCGACGGCCGTCTTGAGGTGGCCACCGAGCCCCATCGCGAACGCGAACTGGCGCGCCTGGTAGTCGAGCAGGCCCAGGAGCGGGTCGGCGTGGATGCGCACGATCGCCGCGGGGTTCGACGCTGCGACATGCTCGATCTCGACGCCGCCCTCCGCCGAACCCATCAGCAGGATCCGGCCGGCCGCGCGGTCGAGCACGGCCGACATGTAGAACTCCTTGACGATATCGGCGGCAGGCCCGACGAGCACCTTGCGGACGATGATCCCCTTGATGTCCATCCCGAGGATCGACCCGGCGATCAGCTCGGCCTGCTCGGGGAAACCCGCGAGCTTGACGCCGCCGGCCTTGCCGCGCCCACCGACCAGGACCTGGGCCTTGACGACGATTTGCTGCGCCCCCTCCAGGAAGAAGCGATCGGCTGCGCGCCCGGACCTCCTCGACGGTGCGAGCGACCTCCCAGCCGGGAACCGGCAGGCCCTGGGCGACGAGCAGCGACTTGGCGTCGGCTTCCTGGATCTTCACGCGGCGGCAGGCTCCGTCAGGCGTCAGTTGCGGGGACCGCGATGGTACCGCGTCGCCACGCCTGCGATCGAAGATGGAACGAACGCCGCAGGACGGCCTCGCCATACTCGTTGAGCGTGGTCAGATCGACCGCGCCAACCCCTGAGGGGCGAGATGCAACGAGACCTCGTGGAGCGAGCGCGGAGAGGCGATCATGACGCCTTCGCCGAGCTGGCAGGCGCCGCGATCTCTCGGCTGGACGCGTCCGCCTGGCTCATGCTCCGGGATCCCGAACGGGCCCAGGACGCCGTGCAGAACGCACTGGTCCGGGCCTGGCGTGATCTGCCCACGTTGCGCGACCCGGAACGGTTCGATGCCTGGCTGCATCGCCTGCTGATCCGCGCCTGTATCGATGAGGCGCGCCGGCTGCGGCGCCACCGGGTGGATGTCCAACTGCAACAGATCCACGCTCCCGCGGTTGGCGGCCACGAGTCGGTGGTCGCCGATCGCGATGAGCTCGAACGCGGATTCCTGCGGCTCGATCCGGAGATGCGGGCCGTCATCGTTCTCCATCACTACCTCGACCTACCCCTGCCGTCCGTCGCGACGATCCTCGGCATTCCGCTGGGGACCGCGAAATCGCGATTGCATCGAGCCCTTGGGTTGATGCGCGCGGCGATCGACGCCGATGCTCGGACCCGAGCGGATCTCGTGGAAGGCCGACCGGCATGACGAACGAACGATTCGAAATGTCCGTCTCCGCATGGCTCCACGAGGATGCCGCCGCCCGGCTGCCCGATCACCTCGGTGCGGTCCTCGCGGTGACGTCGCGGACGCGGCAACGGCGGGCATGGTCGAGCCTCGAAAGGTGGCTCCCATTGGATACAACCCTTCGACCAGCCCTCGGGACGTGGTCAGACCCGGCCGTCATCGTCCTCGTGGGTCTTCTCGTCCTCGCGTTGGTTGGCCTGCTCCTCGTGGCGGTCGGGTCGCAGCGACGCCTTCCCGAACCGTTCGGCCTGGCCCGCAACGGAATCTTCGTCAGCAGCATCGACGGCGATCTCTACACCGTCGATCCGGCCGTACGCCGCCGAAGGCGATGTTGACGGACGCCTCCGCATTCGACTTCTCGCCTGTCTTCTCCCGCGATGGCACGACCATGGCGTTTCTTCGCTCCGACGGACCGATCAGCAACCCGGCCATCCTCACGCCTGATGGTGGCCAATGCGGATGGGACCGGCCTTCGGTCGGTGACCCCACCCACCGAGAGCCTCGACTGGTTCGACTGGTCGCCCGACGGCACGCAGATCGCGTACGCGGCCGCCCAGGAGCTTCACGTGGTCGACGTGCGCGGCGGTGAACCAAGGAAATTCGCCGGGACCGGGCCGGTGCATTTCCCGACGTGGCTGCCACCGAACGGCGAGTGAGATCGTCTACCGAGCCGAGACGATGAGTCCCGCCATTTTCGCGATCCCGGCCGACGGGACGGGCAACGTCGGGTTCTGTCGAAGACCCTGCCAACAACCCGTTCGACTACCAGTCGATCGCCGTGTCGCCGGACGGTAGCCCACATCACCTTCACGCGGTGGTCCAGCGAGGCCGTCCCGCGCGTGCTCTCGCTCGAGGTCGCGACCGGGTCTCGAGACGCCGTTCCCAACCCTGCCCGGGACCGGGCAGCGGGGCATCGCGTCGTACTCGCCCGACGGCGCGCTCGTGGCGTACGCCCGGATCTATCCGGAGGGTGCGTTCGAGATCGTCGTCGCCAACGCCGACGGTTCCGGCAATGAGCGGCCAATCGGTCCAAGGCGACCAGGTCCACCCGACGGGGCGGAGATCCCTGCGGCCTGGACCTTCACTCCGGATGGCAGCGCGTTGATCGTCCGATTTGGCACGGACGACGAGGGAGAGGTCTCGCTCCTGCCCCTCGACGGGTCACCCGGAACGGAGCTCGGTAGCGGGGCGTTCGAGTTCGTGGACGTCCAGCGACTCGCCCGCTGACTCGCATTCTCACTGGCGGCCGGCCCTCCTCCTCGGGCCGGCCGCCTCGCCGCGCCGCGTCGCATCGAGCACGTCGCTACAATCGCGACATGGCCCACCGAGTCACCCTGATCCCCGGCGACGGCATCGGACCGGAGCTGGCGGAGGCGACCACCCGCGTCCTCGATGCGACCGGGATCGGGTTCGAGTGGGAGTCGGTGGAGGCGGGCGAGGCGACGATCGCCACGACCGGCAGTCCGCTCCCGGACAACGTCCTGGAGTCGGTCGCCCGGAACAAGGTGGCGCTCAAGGGCCCGATCACGACGCCCGTTGGTGCGGGTTCCGAAGCGCCAACGTGACGCTGCGCCAGAAGCTCGGGCTGTACGCGAACCTGCGCCCGGCGCGCTCGATGAAGGGCCTCGACACGCGCTACGAGGACGTCGATCTCGTCATCGTCCGCGAGAACACCGAGGATCTCTACGCCGGGCATCGAGCACATGGTCGGCCCGGACGCGGCCGAGAGCATCAAGATCATCACGCGCGCGGCGTCAGAGCGGATCGCGCGGTTACGCCTTCGAGTACGCGGTCGCGAACGGCCGCCGCAAGGTGACCGCCGTCCACAAGGCCAACATCATGAAGCTGTCCGACGGGCTGTTCCTCGAGAGCTGCCGGACCATCGCCGCCGAGTACGAGGGCCGGATCGAGTTCGAGGACCGGATCGTCGACAACATGTGCATGCAACTGGTCCAGAAGCCCGAGACCTCTACGACGTCCTGGTGCTGCCGAACCTGTACGGCGACATCGTCAGCGACCTCGCGGCAGGGCTTGTCGGCGGGCTGGGCGTCGCGCCCGGCGCCAACATCGGGACCGGAAGCCGCGGTCTTCGAGCCGGTCCACGGCTCGGCGCCCAAGTACGCCGGGCTGGACAAGGCGAACCCAACGGCCCTGATCCTGTCGGGCGCCTTGATGCTCC
Organism: uncultured Chloroflexia bacterium; assembly: GCA_963731865.1. Classification (GTDB taxonomy): domain Bacteria; phylum Chloroflexota; class Limnocylindria; order Limnocylindrales; family CSP1-4; genus SPCO01. Next base: position 198,136 of record CAVSXG010000002.1, read on the forward strand.
GCCATCTGGGCTATCCGGACCGAGGGGGCCAGGGTCGAAACCGCCGTCCGGGACGTCATCGCGGAGGGTCGCACGGTGACGTCGGACCTCGGCGGAACGGCCGGCACCGCGGCCTTCGCCGATGCCGTCATCGGTCGTCTGTCCGCTGCCCCGGCGGCCCGATGACGGGACCCCGATGACCGGACTCCCTGCCAGTCTTCGACTGCCGCGCAAGCCGCCGGGAACCGCGACTCCAGGGCTTGGGGAGGACCCGCCGACTCGACGCCTGGCCGCTCGCTCCGGGTGTCCAGGCGGTCCTGTTCACGGTCTGCGCGACCTACCTGTTCGTCAGCGGCATCCTGCTCACGCCACTCCTCGGCACGCCATACGAGGTGGACGGCTATCTCTCGCCGCTGTTCTCCCCGCTGATCCGGCCAGAATGGTTGCCGACCTGGATCAGCCCGGGCCTGTTCATCCTGTGGGTGCCCCTTGGCTTCCGGGCGACCTGCTACTACTACCGCAAGGCCTACTACCGGTTCTACTTCGCCGACCCGCCGGGCTGCGCCGTGGGGGAGCCATCCGTCCACAAGCGGTACGCGATGGAGACCCGGTTCCCGTTCATCCTGCAGAACCTGCATCGCCTGTTCCTGTACCTCGCGTTCATCCCGCTCTTCTTCCTGTGGGTCGATGCGGGCATCGCGCTGTTCCATGAGGGGCAGGTCCGGTTGGGGCTGGGCGTCGGGATCCTGTTCGTCAATGCGTTCCTGCTGTCGGGATATTCGTTGTCGTGCCACTCCCTGCGGCACCTCATCGGCGGACGCATGGACTGCTTCTCGTGCTCCCGCCGGGCCAAGGTGCAGTACAGCCTGTGGCAGCGGGTGACGGCGTTGAACCTCCACCACATGGCATGGGCGTGGGCGAGCCTCATCGTGGTCACCTTCGCGGACATCTACGTCCGGCTGCTGGCGATCGGGGTCATCACCGACCCGGCGATCCGCTTCTAGGTCCGCGAGTCATGCCCGATCCAACCAAGGCTCCAGCGGCGCGCCCACGACGTCCTCGTCGTCGGCGCGGGCGGTGCCGGGCTGCGAGCCGCGATCGCGGCACGGGACGAAGGCGCCGACGTCGGGCTGGTCTGCAAGTCGCTCCTGGGCAAGGCACATACGGTGATGGCCGAAGGTGGCGTCGCCGCGGCGCTCGGGAACGTGGCGGCAGGCGGATTCCTGGCAGATCCATTTTCGCGACACGATGGTCGGCGGCAAGCTGCTCAACAACCCACGGATGGCCCAGCTCCACGCGATGGAATCGCCGGATCGGGTCAACGAGCTGGAGCTGTGGGGCGCGGTCTTCGACCGGACCGAGGATGGCCGGATCCTCCAGCGCCCGTTCGGTGGTCACTCCCATCCGCGCCTGGCGCACGTCGGGGATCGCACCGGGCTGGAGATGATCCGCACGCTCCAGGACCGCGCGGTGGCGGCCGGGATCGAGGTGTACATGGAGTGCACGATCACCCGCCTGATCACGCGGTCCGGATGGCGTTCGCGGCGCATTCGGCTATTGGCGGACGACCGGGCAGCCGATCGCCTTCGCGGCGAAGGCCGTGGTGCTGGCCACCGGCGGGATCGGCAAGGCCTACGAGGTCACCTCCAATTCATGGGAGTACAGCGGCGATGGCCAGGCGTTGGCATACGAGGCCGGCGCCGAACTGATCGACATGGAGTTCGTGCAGTTCCATCCAACGGGCATGGTCTGGCCACCCGGCGTCCGCGGGCTGCTGGTCACGGAAGCCGTCCGCGGCGAAGGCGGGATCCTGCGGAACGCCAATGGCGAGCGGTTCATGTGGAAGTACCTGCCGGACGAGCGCCGTGCCGAATACGCGGAGACCGATGAAGAGGCGGCGCGCTGGGTCAAGGCGCTGTCCGAGGGTCGCGAGACAGATGCCCGGCGGCCCCCGGAACTCTCGACCCGCGACAACGTCGCCCGTGCGATCTACACCGAGGTCCGGGAGGGCCGCGGGTCGCCCCATGGCGGGGTCTTCCTCGACATCAGCTACCTGCCCGCGGACCACGTCCGCCGCAAGCTCCCGTCGATGTACGACCAGTTCAAGGAGCTCGCCGACGTCGACATCACCAGCGGGCCGATGGAGGTCGGCCCGACCACGCACTACGTGATGGGCGGCATCCGCGTCGACGCCGAAACCGGGGCCACGACCACGCCTGGTCTCTACGCGGCGGGCGAGGTCGCCGCGGGACTCCATGGCGCGAACCGCCTCGGGGGCAACTCGCTCTCGGACCTGCTCGTGTTCGGGGCCAGGACCGGCGCGGCTGCCGCCCAGCGGGCGGCCGCCATGGACGGGGAGGCATATCTCGACCCGGTCCAGCTCAAGGACGCAACCGTGGACCTCGCCGCCCCGCTCGAGCGGCCGATTGTCCCTGGCGAGGACCCGTACGCCATCCAGCGCGACCTGCAGGAGGTCATGGGTCGCCTGGTCGGGATCTTCCGGGAGGAAGCCGACCTCGAGGAGGCGGTCCGGCAGCTGGCGACGTTGCGCGAGCGGTGGCGGAAGGTCGGGGCGACCGGCGGTCGTGCCTACAATCCCGGATGGAACCTCGTCTTCGAGCTCGGCAACCTCTTGACCGTGTCGGAGGCGATCACCCTGAGCGCTCGTCAGCGGACCGAGAGCCGCGGGGCCCACAGTCGCCTCGACTACCCGGACACCGACGACAAGAAGTGGTCCGGGCTCAACAGCGTCGTGACCCGGGGCGCCGATGGGTCGATGTCGGTCAAGGCGTCGCCGCTGCCCAGGATGACGGACGAATTGCGTAGCCTCCTTGGGGGCGCGCACTAGCGCGGAGGACCGATGCCCGACGCACATCTGAAGGTCTTCCGCGGCGACCCTTCGACCGAGGGCCGGTACGACGAGTTCGACGTCCCGGTCGAGGAGGGCATGGTCGTCCTCGACGCGCTCCACTGGATCCAGGGGCACGAGGCTCCTGACCTGGCGGTGCGCTGGAACTGCAAGGCCGCCAAGTGCGGCTCGTGCAGTGCCGAGGTCGATGGGCGTCCACGGCTGACCTGCAAGACGCGATTGTCGGATTTCGACCTCGACGAGACGATCACGGTCGAGCCCATGCGCGCGTTCCCGCTGATCCGCGACCTCGTCACCGACGTGTCGTGGAACTACGAGGTCAACAAGACGATCCAGCCGTTCACGCCGCCCGATGGCGTGGCCCAGGCGGACTGGCGCTGGCAGCAGCAGGACATCGAGCGCGTCCAGGAATACCGCAAGTGCATCGAGTGCTTCCTGTGCCAGGACGTCTGCCACGTGTTGCGCAACCACGAGACCGAGAAGCCGTTCCTTGGCCCGCGGTACCTCGTTCGGGTCGCCGGGCTGGAGATGCACCCGATCGACGAGGCCGACCGGCGCGGCTACCTCAAGGACAGCGCCGGGATCGGGTACTGCAACATCACCAAGTGCTGCACCGAGGTCTGCCCCGAGCACATCAAGATCACCGACAACGCGATCATCCCGCTCAAGGAGCGGGTCGCCGACGCCTACTACGACCCGATCCAGATGTTCTGGCGAGCCCTCCGCGGCAATGGCGCGTCGGATGCCGAGCGCGTCGAGCTGCCGGTTCTCCAGGGGATGCCGCACGCCGACGGATCGGCCGCCGGACGCGGCTCCGAACAAGGCGGCCGATTGACCAGCGGCCCGTGCCGGCCGTGACCACCGGCTATCTCATCCGCACCGATGGCGCGGCGCGAGGCAACCCGGGGCCGGCCTCGCTCGGTGCCGCGTTGTACGACCTCGGGCGCCCCGATGCCCGTGACCCGCGTGCCCAGCCCGACGCCTCGATCTCCGAGTTCCTCGGGGTCCAGACCAACAATGTCGCCGAATACACGGGCACGCTCCGCGCGCTCGAGCTGGCAATGGATCTCGGCGCCCGGGAGGTGCACCTCCTGCTCGACTCGAAGTTGATCGTCGAGCAGCTGACCGGCCGGTGGCGGGTCAAGGATGCAAAGCTGATCCCGCTCTGGGCCGCCTGCCGCCAGGTGCTCGGGGGGTTTGAGCGGTGGAGCGCCGCGCACGTGCCACGAGCCCAGAACTCGATCGCCGACGCACTCGCGAACGAGGCGATCGATCGGGTGGCCGTTGGCGGACCTCCGTTGGTCGTTCGCCGGCCGGCCTGACTGCGATTGCGCGACCCAACGCGACGGTCGCCCGGGAGCTGGGGCTCCGGGGCCCCGGCAGTACAATGCGCCGGTCAGGAGGCGGTCGGATGGTCGCGCGCCGCGCGGGGCAACCCCCGCGTCGTGAGGAAAGTCCGAGCTCCGCAGCGCAGGGTGGCGGGTAACGCCCGCCCGCCGCAAGGCGAGGACCAGTGCCACAGTGACGAGGAAGGTCGCGGCTTGCCGTCGGCCCGAAGTGAAACGGGCAAACTCCACCCGGAGCAAGGCCAAATAGGAGGGCGTAACCCGCTGCTGGGCAACCATCGGCGGGGGAGAGGTGCGCTGCCCAGCCCTCGGGTCGGCCGCATGAGCTGTCGGGCAACCGACGGCCACAGATGGATGGCCATCCCCGTCCGCCGTGAGGTGGGTGGGACAGAACTCGGCTTACAGACCGCCTCTTTGACACCGATCGACGACGGACGCGCGACGCGCGCCGCCGGGGTGCAATGACCATTGCAGACGCCCGGCGGGCTCCGTCAAAAATAGGGAGTATCGCGACGCATTCATCGTCAAGCGGACCCAGGCGCTGACCGTGGGCCCGGGACAGGCATTCCGGGATCCTGGAGGGAGAGCAACGACACGTGACCGAAAAGAGAGGACCATCCGTGCCCGAGGCACTGCAGGATTGGCGCGCGGCCGAACGAGTCGCAGCGGTCGCCAGGCGCGGCCGCGTGGCCGCCGAGGAGGCGGCGGCGGCAGCGCAGGAAGCAGCGATCGCCGCGGCCGCGACCGCCGAGGCGGCCAAGACGGCGCTCGAGGCGATGAGCCTGGCCGAGGCCTCCGCGGTGAAGACGGCGACGACAGCCAAGCTCGCGGCGCTGTCCCTGAATGCCGACCTGGCAGATTCGATGTCCGAGTCCGCCATGGCCGATGTCGATGAGATGGCAGCGAAAGAGCGCTATCGCGACGCGACCGGCCGTGCGACGGAACGCGGGACCTGACCAGGGGCGTTCGCTCGGTCAGTCCTCGTCGGGGCGGAAGATGTGCGGCGCCGAGCAGGAGTTGCAGACGGGCGCAGCGGCTTCGAGGTCACCCAGCGGAATGGGGACCTTGCGATCCGGATACAGGCACTCCACGTCATAGACGCGCTCGTTGCCCACCTCGACGTTGATCAGGCGTCGGAACGTGCATCGCTTGATGCGATGCGGCGCCAGGTGAAAGGCGTCGGGTTGCTGCGGGATGACCGGGAGCGGGAGCGCCATGGTGAGCTTGTCGCGGGCCTCCAGGCAGACATCGATCGGGCGTCCACCCGACTCGGGGGCCGGAGCCTAGCATTGCCCGTCAGGCCACGGCAACATGCGAAAGGTACTAGACTCCGCGCCGTTCCACTCATGATCCGAAGTCGCGCGAGCCGCCGCGACCACGATTGCACCATCGTCGCCCGATGTCGGGAGGAACATGGACAACGCCAGCGCCGCCATGTCGGAGCCGCGCATCTGTCCGTTTCTCCGTGCCGCGCATGACGGCAGGCTGGCCGACCCGCTTGCGTGGCCGGATCCCGCCAATGCCTGCATCGCGCTTGGCGATGTAGCCCCGCAGTCGCTCCGCCAGCAGGAATACGCCTGCCTGGCCAGTGCCCATGTCAACTGCCCGAGGTTCGTTCGCGGCGTGCACCGCATGATCGAGGCCGCCCCCGCACCGGTCGACGCCGGGCTCCGGCTGACGCCGGCCATCCTCGGGGCGTTGCTCGTGCTTGCCGCGTCATTCGCCTTGTCGGTCGGGTTCGTTGTCGCCAACGGTGGGATGGACCTGCCCGTCCCCTCGAGCGCCAGCCCGGAGGCTGTCATCGCGTCGGGGGCGCCGGGTCCATCCGGATCGTCCGCGCCGGTCGTCACCGAGCCGCCCGCCGCGTCCGCGGCGCCGACCGTCGCGCCAACCCCCGAAGCGAGCGTCGAGTCGGCGACGGCCACGCCAAGCAGCACAGCGAGCCCGACTACGACGCCGACGCCGGGCGCGACGCCGCTCGCGAGCTCCGATCGGTACGCCCTGCTGGAGCCGTGCGCGGACGAGCCGGACTGCTGGATCTACACGATCCGCGAGGGCGACAACCTGACCAGCATCGCCCGCTACTTCGGCGTGCCATTCGACGTCGTCGTCGAGCGCAATCCCTGGACCGAGACCACGCCCCTCGTGGCCGGCCAGGAACTGCGGCTGCCGCCACCGACCCGGTAGGCCGGATCCCCGGAAGGGATCCAGGCCGCGTACTCCAAGCCCCGTACCCCCGCCTCGCGGCGCGAGGCGCTCCCGTTCGAAATCGTCCTTGACGCGGCGGTTCTGCGCGCTAGAATGCAGTCAAGTGGTCCAAAGTGGTGAGAAGTGGGGAATCCCACGGGCGCTTGACCACACCTGACTTATCGCAGGGGTAAACCCGACGGTGTTCACCGGCGAGTACCGGCACTCGGTGGACGACAAGGGGCGGATCGCCGTCCCGGTCAAGTTCCGCGCGCGCCTCGCTCCAGGGTCGATGGTGTCCGCGTGGATCGACGACTGCCTGGCTCTCCACACCAAGGCGAGCTGGGACGACCTTGCCGAAAAGGTCGGCGCGCTCCCGATCACAAACCCCCAGGCCCGCCGGTTCCAACGCGCGATCTTCGGCCGTGCGGCGGAGGCCGAGATGGACCGCCAGGGCCGGATCCTGCTGCCGGCCTACCTCCGCGAGCTGATCGGTCTCGGCACCGAAGCCGTGATCGTCGGAACGCGCGACCACGCCGAAATCTGGGCACCCGACCGGTGGGACGCCTACCGACGGGCGCTCGACGACCCGGAGGATCTCGCTCGTGCCTTCGAGGGGCTCGGGATCTGAGGGTCAAAACCATATGCGCTTCCAGGATCCGCTCGGGATCCGATTCGTCCGGGATGGAGGAGAGATGCACGAAGGGCACCTGCCGGTGCTGGCGAACGAGGTCATCGAGATGCTCGCGCCTGTCCCCGGCAGCCTTCAGATCGACGCCACCCTGGGCGGCGGTGGGCACACCGAGCGGATTCTGGAGGCGGCCAATCCCGATGGCCGCCTCCTTGGTCTCGATGCCGATCCCGCTGCGATCGCGCGCGTCGAGGGACGTCTTGGCCCCCGGTTCGGTGACCGGCTTGTCCTTCGCCAGTCGAACTTCCGTGAGCTCGCCGCGGTCGCCCCGGCTGCGGGTTTTGGCGCGGTCGATGGCTGCCTCTTCGACCTCGGGTTGTCCAGCTTTCAGCTCGCCGATCGCGACCGCGGGTTCGGCTTTCGGGCGGGCGGCCCGCTCGACATGCGGTTTGACCCAGGTCGTGGGGTTCCCGCGGCCGAGCTGCTGTCCACCCTCGACACCGATGAGCTGGCGGCGCTCTTCCGGCGCTACGGCGAGGAGCCGAAGGCACCGCGGATCGCTCGCGCCATCGTCGAGGCCCGGCGCATCGCGCCCATCTCGACCGCCGAAGAGCTGGCGGCCCTCGTCGAACGCGTGCTGCCGGCCAACCCGCGCCAACCGCGGCGAACGCATCCCGCGACGCGGGTCTTCCAGGCGTTGCGGATCGCCGTGAACGAGGAGCTGGACGCGCTCGAGGCCGGGCTCCAGGCGGCGCTCGACCTGCTTCGTCCAGGCGGACGGCTCGTCGTCCTGAGCTACCACTCCCTCGAGGACCGGATCGTCAAGCGGTTCATCCAGGCCGAGCGCCGTGGGTGTGTCTGTCCACCGGAGGTTCCGATCTGCGTTTGCGGGCGGAACCCTCGCCTTCGCCTGATCACGCGGCCGTCCCTGACGCCGACGGCCGAGGAGATCAGCGCCAACCCCCGGGCTCGGAGCGCGCGGATGCGTGCGGCCGAGCGTCTCGCCGCGTAGCCAGGCGTCAACGACATGGTGTTCGGAAGGAGGAGGAGCCCCCAATGAGCAAGCGTCACCAGTCCAGCCGTCGCAAGACCTACGGGCGCCGCCAGCACGAGGTGCGAGAACGCCAGGATCGCGGCCATCATGCCGATGCGTTCGACTTCGACCTGGGGGATTGGGGATCCGCCGCGCCATCCGATCCGTTCGCGTTTCTGGATCCTCGGGCACCGCGCATTCGATTCGCGCTGGGCGATTGACCGATGGCTGTCTACGAAGGCGCGCGACCGCGCACCATCGCCCTGCCGCGTCGGCCACAGATCGCGGAGGGGCCGACGCTTGGCCGCCGGCGCGTGCGTGGTGCGTTCCGGGCAGGCCAGCGAACCGATCGTCTCGGACTCATTCTCGGCTCGATCGCCGTGGCGTTCATGCTCGCGTTCTTTTCGCTCGCCCAGCAGGTCCGCGTCTCGGCGACGGGCCTCGACATCGGGCGGTTGTCGCTCGAGCGCCAGCGTCTCGAGGCGCGCGAGGACGACGTCCGCTCGGACCTCGACCGGCTCGGTCGTGAGCCGGCGATCCGCAAGCTCGCGATCGACGGGGGCCTAGGACAGCTGACCGAACCCATCGTCATCCCGGCTCGTTAGGCGATCGCCCCAACCTCCATGCCGGGTCGTACCGATTCGCGTGTCCGCCTGCTCATCCTGCTCGTCGTCTTCGGGGTGGGCTCGCTCGCCCTGACGGCGCGGGCCGCCTACTGGCAGGTGCTCGATCGCGACCGGTTGCTCCTGGCCGCTGCTGAGCAGACGATGGTCCGGCTCGAGACGCCGAGCCAGCGCGGCGACATCTACGACCGCAGCGGCACGGTCATCCTGGCCACCACCGTCCAGCGCGAGCGCCTCGTCGCCGCCCCGTATCTCCTGACGCCCGACGAACGCCGCGCGACGGTTGCGGAGCTGGCGCGGCTGTTCGAGCTCGATGAGGCGGCGACCCTCGCGCTTCGCGAGAAGCTGGCGTCTGAAAGCCGGTACCTGGTGATCCGCCACGGCCTGGATCGGACCACGGCCGACCGGATCCGGGCCGCTGTAGCCAACGGCAGGATGTTCGCCCTGTCCCTCGAGCCCGAGCCTGAGCGCGTCTATCCGCAGACCGGTGGCGGCCGGGACACCACCCTCGCGGCGCACATCCTGGGCTTCGTCAACCGCGATGGGATCGGCCAGTACGGCGTCGAGCAGCACTACCAGGGCGCGCTCGCTGGGTCGCCCCGGGTCGTCGTTGCCGATCGCGACGCGTCCGGTCGCGCGGTGCTCGAACGAGCCACGGTCTCGCAGCCCGGGCTCCCCGGCACGGACCTGCGACTGACCATCGACGCCGGGCTCCAGCTCCGTGTCGAGCAGGAGCTGCTGGCGGCCTGGATCGCGGACAAGGCCAAGCGGGTCTCGGCCGTCGTGCTCGACCCTTATACCGGCGAGGTCTACGCCGAGGCGACCTATCCGTCGTACGACGCCAACGACTACAAGGCGATTGCCGCGACCGATCCGTCGCGCTTCATCGACCCGGTGGTGTCGAGCGTCTACGAGCCCGGATCGGTGTTCAAGATGATGACCGCGGCGGCCGCGCTCGAACGCGGCACGGTCACGCCATCGACCCGGATCAAGGACGTCGGGACCCTGCGCCTCGACGGGGGCCGGACCAAGATCGATGATGCCGACCGCAAGGGCATGGGCTGGATGACGTTCGAGGACGGCATCGCCTATTCACGCAACGTGGTCGCAGCGAAGGTCGCGCTCGGGTTGGGCGACACCACTCGCGAGTCGTCGGCCGCCCTCCACGAGACCTGGACCCGGTTGGGCTATGGCGAGCCGACGGGCATCGACCTGGCCGGTGAGGTCGCGGGGATCGTCCGCGACCCGGCCCTCACGCCGTGGCGCGAGATCGATCTTGCCAACGGGTCGTTCGGGCAGGGTGTGGCGGTGACGCCGATCCAGCTGGCGGCCGCGTTCGCGGCGCTCGTCAATGGTGGGTCCCTCGTTCACCCCCACATCGTCCAGGGCGTCGGTGAGCAGGACGTGGCCGCGACACCGTCGACCCAGGTCATCGATGCCGGTCTGTCGCGGACGCTCGTCAAGATGATGCGGCACGTGGTGACCGAGGTGCCGTTCTACCGGGACCGCACGCTGGTTCCGGGCTACGACGTGGGTGGCAAGACCGGGACGGCCCAGATCTGGGACCCGAAGGCAAACAACGGCCACGGCAACTGGAAGCGCAACTTGTTCAACTACTCGTTCGTCGGGTTCATCGGCCGACAGACGGGCAGCCCGGACCTCGTCGTGGCCATCCAGATCGAGGAGGGCACGCCGACGGTCGCGCGAGTCGGGCACCTGGAGATGCCAGTGATGTCATTCGAGCTGTTCCGACGGATCGCCACCAACGCGATCACGACGCCCGATCTCCTGACCGACCGACCAACCGTCCCGGCCCTTGCGGCCGACCGGTGAGCATGGCCTGTGCGACACTGGCGTCCGTGACCGACGTCGATCCGTCGAGCCCCCGGTCGGGGGATCCATCGGCGCCCGCATTCACCGCGGACGACCTCGCCCGTCTGACCGGCGGTCGCCTTCTTGCCAGCTCGAGTCGACCGATCCGTGGCGCCGCCGTCGACTCCCGCGTCGTCGAGCCGGGTCAGGTCTTCGTCGCCCTTCCGGGCGAACGGGCGGACGGACATACGTTCCTCGTAGACGCCATCGAGCGGGGTGCCGCTGCGCTCGTCGTGACCCGCCCCGTCCCGGACCCGGCGGCGCTCGGGGACGTGACCGTCTTGCGGGTGGCGGACGGGCTGGCGGCGCTGGGGGCCCTGGCGGCCGGTTGGCGGCAGCGGTTCGACCCGGTCGTCGTCGGGGTCACGGGCAGCATCGCCAAGACGTCGACCAAGGAGGCAATCGCCGCGGTCCTCGCGCGGGGTTTCCGGACGCTGCGCAGCGAGGGGAACCAGAACAACGAGATCGGGCTGCCACTCACGGTGCTCCGGCTTGGCCCGGAACACGAAGCGGCGGTCCTCGAGATGGGCATGTACGTCGGCGGCGAGATCGCGGAGCTGGCACGCATCGGGCGCCCGCGGATCGGCGTGGTCACCGCGGTGCAGCCGGTCCACCTGTCGCGGATCGGCTCGATCGAGGCGATCGAGGCCGCCAAGGGCGAGCTGCTCGAAGCGTTGCCTCGTGACGGCACCGCCGTCCTCAACGCGGATGACCGGATCGTCCGAGGCATGGGTCGCCGGACGATCGCTCGTGTCGTGACCTACGGCTTCGATGAAATCCGCCGACGTGACCGCCGATGCGATCGAATCCGACGGACTGGCGGGGATGCGCTTCGTCCTCCGCGCCGAGGGCGACCGGCAGCCGGTGGCTATCCCCACGCTGGGGCGCCTGTCGGTCCACAACGCCCTGGCCGCGGCCGCCGTCGGTCGCGCGGTGGGGCTCTCGCTCGGGGAGATCGCGGCCGGCCTCGCGACCGGATGGTCCGCCCCGCATCGCGCGCAGATCGTCCAGGCGGGCGGCGTGACCCTCGTCGACGACTCGTACAACGCATCGCCCCGGTCCGTGGTCGCTGCCCTCGAGCTCCTGGGGGGACTGCCCGGTCGGCGGGGCGCGGTGCTCGGCGAGATGCTCGAGCTCGGCGAGGCCAGCGAAGACGGCCATCGGACGGTCGGGGAGGCCGCGGCGCGGACGGTCGATTGGCTCGTGGTTGTCGGGCGCGATGCCGCACCAATCGCGGAGGGTGCGCTCGACGCGGGCCTCGAGCCATCGCGCATCGCAACGGCCCGCGACGTCGAGGCCGTCCTGGCTACTCTTCCACCACGACTGCGGCCCGGCGACGTGGTGTTGATCAAGGCATCCCGCGGGATCGGGCTCGACCGGCTCGTGGATGGGCTCCGGGATGAACTGAATGGCGGGTCGTCCGGCCCGGGGATCCGCCGATGACTGTTGGCACGGTCGACCTGATCCAGGGCCTCCTGCTGGCCTTCGCCATTGTCGTGATCCTGATGGCGCCGTACATCCGGTTGCTCCAGGCGCTCGGATTTGGCAAGCGGATCCGGCTCGAGGGGCCCGAGACGCACTATCTCAAGGAAGGCACGCCGACCATGGGCGGCCTGCTGATCGTCGGCGTGGTCCTCGCGATCTACTTCTTCCTGCGCCAGGCGCCGGACTCCGCCACCTTCGCCCCGATCGCGGCGCTCGCCAGCGTTGGTCTGCTTGGCGCCTTTGACGACTACCTCAACGCCCGAACGGGGGAGGGGATCAAGGCGCGTTGGAAGCTGCTCTGGCTGACCGCCGTCGCGATCGTGGCCGCCTGGCAGATCCAGCAGACGTACGACATCACCGCCATCGCGGTGCCGTTCGTCGGGTCGGTCGACATCGATCCTCGTATCTACGTTGTGTTCGCGGCGTTTGCCATCGTCGCCGCCGCCAACGGCGTCAACATCACCGACGGCCTCGACGGGCTCTCGGGTGGCACCGTCGCCATCGCCTTCGTTGCGTTCCTGTTGATCGCCCTCCTCAACGACCCGGCGCAGCCCAACCTCGCGCTCCTGTGCGCGCTGATCATCGGGGCGCTCCTCGGGTTCCTCTGGTTCAACGTCCACCCAGCCCAGATCTTCATCGGGGACTCGGGGGCGCTGTCGCTCGGGGCGACGCTCGCGGTCACCGCGCTGATCACCGGCCAGATCCTGGTCCTGCCGCTGATCGGGATCATCTTCGTGATCGAGACGGGCTCGGTGATCCTGCAGGTCGCCTATTTCCGGCTGTCCGGCGGTCAACGCCTGTTCCGGATGAGCCCGATCCATCACCACTTCGAGCTCGGTGGCTGGGACGAGGAGAAGATCACGATCCGGTTCTGGATCCTGGGGATCCTCGCGGCGTTGCTCGGCGTGACGCTCTTCCTGGCGTCGCTGGATCGGTTGCAGTGACGACGATGACCGCATCCGCCGGGCCCATCGACATCGATGCCCTCGACCTTGCCGCGATCCGGTCCGGTGTGCTGCGAGAGCGACCGGTTACGGTGCTGGGGCTGGCGCGCAGCGGGCAGGCCCTGGCCCGCTTCCTCGCGGACTCGGGCGCTCGGGTGACCGTCTATGACGGGCGCGAGCCCGGGGAGCTGGCGGGCGCGATTGCAGGCCTCGAAGGCCGGCCGGTGACGCTTGCGCTGGGCGCGGGCGTTGATCCGGCGACCACCTGGGCGGATGCCGCGCTCGTCGCGACCTCGCCATCGATCACGCCCGACTACCCCACCACCGAGCCTCGGCTGCGCGCCTCGCTCCGGGCGCTGGTCGAGGCGCGTGCGAGCGGTGACCCAACCGCCCCGGCGCTGGTCTCGGAGGCTGACCTGTTCCTGCGACTGTGTCCGGCGCCGACGATCGGGATCACGGGCACGAAGGGCAAGACCACCACGGCCTCGCTGACCGCGGCGCTCCTCGCCGAGGACCCGGCGCACCCGGTCGTGCTCGGCGGCAACATCGGCATCCCGTTGATCGAGCGGCTTCCGGACCTGACGCCCGGCCACCGGGTCGTGGACGAGCTGTCCGAGCTCCAGCTCCCGACCCTGTCGCGGGGCACGACGGTCGCCGTCTACACCAACGTGACCGTCGATCACCTCGATCGCCACGGCAGTCTCGACGCGTACCGGCGAGTCAAGCGCCGCCTGGCCGAGCTGGTCGATCCCGCCGGGGCACTGGTGCTCAATGCCGAGGACCCAGTGGTTGCCGACTACGCCGATCTCCGGCGCGCCCCGGTCGTCTTCTACCGACGCGACTGGCCGCTGCCGGGAAATGGCGGGGGCATCGGGATCGTCGACGGATGGATCGTGGCCGCGGGGATCGAGCGCCTTCCGTTCGCTGGTGGCGGCCGGGCGACGAGCGGGTCGGACGGTCGGATCATGCCGGTCGACGAGCTCGCGATCCCGGGCGCCCACAACGTCTCGAACGCGCTTGCCGCAATCGCCGCCGCGCTCCTCGTGGGTGTCCCGCCGGCCTCGATCCGGCGGGCCGCCGCCGCCTTCGAAGGGGTCGAGCACCGGCTCGAACGGGTTGCCGTCATCGACGACGTCCGGTTCATCAACGACTCGCAGGGCACGCAACCCGATGCGGTGGCGGCGGCGCTCCATGCGTTTGAACCGCCGATCGTGCTGATCGCCGGGGGGCGTGCCAAGGGTCTCGACCTGGATGCGCTGGCGCCGATCGTCGCCGAACGGGCAGTGGCCGCGGTACTGATCGGCGAGAGCGGACCGGACCTCGAGGCCAGCTTCCGTGCCGCGGGTCTTGCGCGGACGGAGCAGGCGGGCGACCTCGAGACGGCGGTCCGGCTCGCGGACTCGATCGCTCGCGAAGCGCTCGAGGCTGCGCGAACCGCCGGGGGCGGAGCCACGGGGCCGGCGACGGTGCTGCTCAGTCCGGCCGCAGCCAGCTTTGACATGTTCGTCGACTACGCGGCTCGCGGGCAGGCGTTCAAGGCGGCCGTCGCCGCGCTTGGCGCCGACCGTGCAATGGGAGAGAAGCGATGAACATCGCGGATTCGATCCCGCGTCTCGGCACACGGGGCGACGACACCACATCGGAGCCGGGATCGACCACGATGGTGAACCGGACGCCCGTCAAGAGCCGGGCCGGTGCGGTCCGCAGGGAACGCCACCAGGCGGACTACGTGATCCTCGTCGTGGTCGTCGCCCTGACCGCCCTCGGCATCCTGATGGTCTATTCCTCGTCGGCGCTCAAGGGCTACCTGTCGCGGGATGCCGATACCTTCGCCACTGTGGGACCGCAGATCCAGTGGGCCCTGCTCGGGCTGGTCGCGATGGCGATCATGATGCGGGTCGACTACCGCTGGCTGCGCGTCGCCTCGATCCCGTTCTACCTGCTCTCGATCGTGTTGCTCGTGCTCGTGTTCGTGCCACAGCTCAACATCGTGGTCGGCGGCTCGGCACGCTGGCTCAGGCTTGGGCCGCTGCCGGCGATCCACCCGGCCGAGATCGCCAAGCTCGCGATGGTCATCTACCTGGCCCATTGGTTCGCCGGTCGCGGTCGGGGGATCCGCGGGTTCTGGGGCGGAACCGTGCCGTTCCTGGTGATCGTGGCCCCGATCATCGCGCTCGTCTTCAGGGAGCCGGACCTGGGCACGACGGGCGTCCTGACGATGACCGCCTTCACGATGTTCTTCGTGGCCGGGGCAAACCTGTTCCATCTCGCCACCATGGCAGCGGCCGCGGCGGCGGCCATGATCGTCGTCGGCCTGCGAGGCTACCAGCTCGACCGGATACGGATCTGGCAGAACCCCTGGCTCGACCCGCTCGGGGAGGGGTTCCACACCGTCCAGGGGCTGCTCGCGCTGGGGGTCGGCGGGATCCTCGGGACCGGGCTCGGGGCGAGCAAGGTCTTCGTCCCGAATGCCTTCAACGACTTCATCTTTGCCGAGATCGGCCAGGAGTTCGGGCTGATCGGCTCGGTGGTCGTCATCGGCCTCTTCCTGATCCTGGCGTACTCTGGCGTCCGGGTGGCCCTCGCGGCGCCCGATACCTTTGGCGCCCTGCTGGCCGCCGGCATCACGGCCTGGCTCTGCCTGCAGGCCTTCCTCAACATCGGGGTCGTCGTCGCGCTGTTGCCGATCACCGGGATCACCCTGCCGTTCATCAGCGCCGGCGGCTCATCGCTCATCATCAGCTTTGCCGCGGTCGGGATCCTGCTGTCGATCTCCCGCGAGACCGTGGAGAAGGGGACATGGAACGACGATGCGACTGCTGATCGCCGGCGGCGGGACGGGCGGACACATCTACCCGGCGCTCGCCGTCGCGCGATCGCTCCGCGCGCGTCCTGACCCGCCCGAGCTGCACTGGATCGGCGGTCATCGCGGACTCGAGGCAAGTCTCGTCCCGGCCGCCGGCATTCCGCTGACCCGGCTGGCCGCGCGCTCGCTGCGGACGACCGATGCCGATGTCCACGCGGTCCTCGATCCGATCCGCCTGGCCGTGTCGGTGCCGCAGGCAGCCGCCGTCCTTGCCCGCGAGCGGCCGACGGCCATCTTCACGACCGGCGGCTACGTTGCGGTGCCGGTCCTCCTGGCCGCCGCGCCGATGCGCATCCCGGTCGTGTTGTGGGACGGCAACGTGATCCCCGGTCGCGCGGTTCGGGCCACCGCCCGGCTGGCGACGACGCTGGCCGTGTCGTTCGAAGCGACCTGCCGGGCCCTCGCGACCTCCGCGACCGGCCGACCATGCTTCGTCACGGGGACGCCGATCCGCGACGTCACCGAGATCGACCGGGAGGCCGCCCGGCTGCGTCTCGACATCGCGCCGGGCGAGCGCGTGCTCCTGATCTTTGGCGGATCGCAGGCCGTGGCGCGGTTCAACGCCGCCGTTGCCGAGGCGCTGCGCCGCCTGGTCGCCCGGGTCACGGTCATCCACGTCACCGGCGAGGACGGCTACCCGGCGGCACTGGCCGACCGCGAAGCGCTGCCCGAGGGCCACCGTCCCAGGTACCGGCCCTACCCGTTCCTGCGCGACGAGATGCTGGCTGTCCTGGCCGCGGCGGACATGGTCGTCGGGCGGGCCGGGTCGTCGACGCTGGCCGAGGTGACGGCGCTGGGGCTCCCGATGGTCGTCGTGCCGTACCCGCACGCCGGCGGGCACCAGCGGGCGAATGCCGCCAGCCTGGTCGAGGCCGGCGCCGCACGGCTCGTCGACGACGCGGCATTCGACGCGCCGGCGCTCCTGGACGCGGCCGCGCTGCTCGATGACCCGGCGGGCCACGCTGCGATGGCTGCTGCGGCGCGTTCACGTGGGCGACCCGGCGCTGCCGACGCGGTCGCGGAGCTGGTGCTTGCCGCCGCGGCTCGACGACCGCCCCCCGGTGCCGATCGGATCGAGCGCATCGCCCGGGGCGGCGCATGACCGTGGCCTTCGATCCCATTGCCACCGGGACGGACATCCAGCGTCGGATCGGGGTCAAGACGTCACGTGATGAACCGCTGGCCCGCTTCACCACCATGCGCGTCGGCGGCCCGGCCGACCTGTTCGCCACCGCCCACAACGCGTTCGAGCTCCGCGCATTGGTCCGATTCGCGCGCGCGCGCGAGATGCCCCACCTGATCCTCGGGCGAGGCAGCGACGTGGTCATCGCGGATGCGGGTGTCCGCGGCCTCGTCATCCAGGTCCGGGCCGAGGGGTCGCGGGTCGACGGTGAGCGCTTCGTGGCCGAGTCCGGCGTGCAGATGGCGAGGGCGGCCACGGAGGCGCAGCGCGCCGGGCTGACCGGGCTCGAATTCGGGCTTGCGATCCCGGGCACCGTCGGCGGCGCGGTCTGGGCCAACGCGGGCGCCCATGACAGCGACGTCGCCGCGATCCTCGATACGGCCCGGGTCCTCGCGGCCGACGGGTCCGAAGCCGTGGTCCCGGCGTCCGAGCTCGCGTTCTCCTATCGCGACAGCCGGTTCAAGCATGGCGCTCCCGGTGCCGACGCCGACCTGATCCTGGAGGCGACCTTTCGGCTCTCGCCCGCGGAACCCGAGGCAATCAAGGAGCGGCTCGACGAGATCCGGCGCTGGCGACAGGCTCACCAACCCATCGGGCTGCCATCGGCGGGTAGCGTCTTTCGGAACCCGCCCGGAGATTCCGCCGGGCGCTTGATCGAGGCGGCCGGGCTCAAGGGCCTGCGGATCGGGGGCGCCGTGGTCTCCGAGAAACACGCCAACTTCATCGTCAACGACCAGAAGGGCACGGCCACCGACGTGCGGCGGCTCGCGGAGCGGGTCCGCGACGAGATCGCCACGCAGCACGGTGTCGACCTCGCGTTCGAGATCGAGTTCCCCGGCGACTGGTCGGATTGGGCCGCCACATGACGACGCTCCCGCCGGTCATCGTGCTGCTGGGCGGTCCGTCCGCGGAGCACGACGTGTCGATCGTGTCCGGGACCGCCATCGCGGCGGCGCTCGCGGAGCGCGGGCACGCCGTCCAGCTGGTGCTGATCGATCTCGATAGCGAATGGTGGTGGCTCCCCGGAGCACACCGTCGCGAGGACCGGTCGCCAGCCGAGTACGACGATCCAGGGTCACTCGGCGCGGACGGGCCGCACCCGGTTGGGGCCGCGATCGATCGGATCGCCGCCGTGCGACCGACGCCGGTCGTCGCCATCGCGCTTCATGGCCCATTTGGCGAGGACGGCACGGTCCAGGCACTGCTCGAGGCAGCCGGGGTCGCATACACGGGGTCGGGCGTCGCGGCATCGGCGCTGGGCATGGACAAGACGCTCTTCAAGCGGATGTGCCGCGGGCTCGGGCTGCCGATCGTCGATTGGCGGGAGGTCCGCGCTGACCGATGGGTCCGCGACCCGCGCGGCGTCCGACTCGAGCTGGAGGCGTTTGCTGCCGGCGCGGCAGACGCCCGGTTGATGGTCAAGCCGGCCCGTCTCGGGAGCTCCGTCGGGATGACGCTGGTCCACGACTTGTCGGAACTCGATGCCGCGCTCGGGCTCGCCTTCCGGTACGACACGCTCGTCCTCGCTGAAACCTATCTGCCCGGCGCCCGCGACCTCGAAGTGTCGGTCCTGGGCAACGATCCGGCCGGACTCGAGCTGTTTGGTCCGGGCGAGATCGTGTCCGGACACGAGTTCTACGACTACGCCGCCAAGTACACCCCGGGCCTGTCGGAGACATCGACCCGGGCCGAACTGAGCGACGTCCAGCGCGCGACCATCCTCAAGATCGCGAGGGACGCATACCGGGCGGTCGGGGCCGAGGGGTTTGCGCGGATCGACTTCCTGCTCGTCGGTGAGGCCATCTACCTCTCGGAGATCAACACGATCCCGGGGTTCACGCCGATCAGCCTCTTCCCGACGCTGCCGGCGGCGGATGGCTACACCTTTGAAGACGTTTGCGAGTGGGTCGTCCGACTGGCCGCGGAGCGGCATGCCTCGCGTCTCGATGGGCGCCTGACGCCCGGCGACCTGCCGCGATGACCAGTGGCCCGGCCGCGAGGCGGACCCGGCCGCCGGTCCCGACACGGCGGACCCGACCAATCCGACGCGCCTCTGCCCGACTGTCCGTGGCTCGCGCCGGGGCAGCACTGGCGATGCTGGCGTCGGCCGGGGCGATCTACGGGGTGGGCGCATCTTCCGCCTTCGTGTACACCCACCTCGAGGTCCAGGGTGCCGAATTCACGGACAGGGCCGCGGCCGAGGAGGCGGTCGCCGGCGCTCGCGGCGAGAACCTGTTCGGGCTGTCAACCGCTCCTCTCGCCGAAGCGCTCGAGACGTTGCCCACCGTCGACAAGGCCAGCGTCAGCGTCCAGCTGCCGGGCACACTCGTGGTCACGCTTCGCGAACGAATCCCCGTGCTCGTCTGGCGGGTCGGTGCCCGGCGCTATCTCACCGACAGCGAGGGCACGCTCTTCGGGCGGCTGGACGTCGATCCGCCGGCGTCGCCCGCCGACCTGCCCGTGATCGACGACCGGCGGGCAGCCTCGGCCGGGTTGTCGGTGGGGTTGCGGCTTGGTCCGGAGGACGTCGACGCGGCGACCCGGCTCGCATCGCTCGTGCCGGCCGACGTCGGCAGCGGCGCCGAGTCGCTCTCAGTCCGGGTGACCGACGAAAACGGCTTCGTCATCCGCGCCGAGCCGCAGGGCTGGATCGCGATCTTTGGCTACTACACGCCGAGCCTGCGCACGCCGGAGCTCATCCCCGGGCAGGCCCGGCTGCTGCGCAGCCTGCTGATCGGCCGCGAACAACTGATCCAGCGGGTGATCCTGGCCTCGGAGACGGACGGGACCTATGTCCCCAAGCCGACCCCCAAGCCGAGCGAGTCCGCGAGCCCGGCCCCATGACGCACCGCAGCTTCCTGCGCCACAAGTTGCTGCGCGACAAGTTGCCGCGCTCAGGCGCGGTCGAGTAGCCTTGCTCAAATCATCGGAGCGAGGGCGACCACGACTTGCTGCTACCGCTGCTCGGGCTCCTCGTGGGCGTCCTGGCCGGTCTCGTCCTCAACGTCAACGTCAGCTTCGAGTTCAGTCGATATTCGGCCGTGGCGATCCTCGCCGCGCTCGACTCGGTGCTGGGAGCGGTCCGCGCGGAGCTCGACGGGGTCTACGACAATCGGATCTTCATCAGCGGGTTCCTGGTCAATGCGATCGTCGCCGTTCTCCTGACGTTCATCGGCGATCGACTCGGCCTGGACCTGTACCTGGTGGCACTCATCACGTTCGGCCTGCGCATCTTCAATAACGTGGCACTCATCCGGCGTCACTTCCTGTAGGCCATACAGACGGATCGGAGACAGACGACACGGTGGAACGAGAAGCGGTCCTCGTCGGCATCGACGTCGGCACGAGCAAGGTCTGTGCGCTCATCGGCGAGGTCAGCCGCGACGGGCGGTTGACGATCATGGGCCACGGCACGGTGCCCGCCTCGGGCCTCAAGAAGGGCGTCGTCATCAACATCGAACAGACCGTCCGATCCATCGCGGACGCGGTCGAGCGCGCCGAGCGGCTGTCGGGCTGGAAGATCGATCGAGCCTTTGTCGGTGTCGGCGGGCCGCACGTCGAGAGCCTCAACTCGCCTGGCCAGGTCGCGGTGACCGGGCACCAGCGCGAGGTCACGCGCGAGGACGTCAATCGCGCGATCGAGGTCGCGCGCGCCGTCTCGATCCCGTCCAACCGGGAGGTCCTCCACGTCGAACGTCGCGGTTTCACGGTCGACGGGCAGGAGGGCGTCAAGGATCCCCTCGGGATGAGCGCGCTGCGGCTCGAGGTCGAGACCCACATCGTCTCGGCATCGGCCACGGCGGTCCAGAACCTGTCCAAGTGCGTGGCCGCTGCCGGGGTCAAGATCGACGAGCTCGTCGTCAACTCCCTGGCGTCCGCCGACGCCGTGCTGACCGAGACCGAGAAGGAGCTCGGCGTCGGCGTCGCCGACTTTGGCGCCGGCACGATCGACCTCGCCCTCTTCCAGGATGGGTCGCCGTTCCACACCCGGGTGCTGCCCGTCGGTGGGGCCAACGTGACCAATGACGTCGCGATCGGGCTCAAGACCAGCCTCCAGGTGGCCGAAGAGCTCAAGGTCCGGCACGGGACGTGCGACCTGCGGGCGATCACCGACGACGAGGAGATCAGCGTATCGGTCCTGGGCGAGGATGCCGGCCGCACGGTCAGCCGGCTCGAGGTCTGCCAGATCATCGAGGCGCGGATGCGCGAGACCTTCGAGCTGATGGCCAACGAAATCCGAGCGGCCGGTGTCGGCATGTTGCCCGCCGGGATCATCCTGACCGGTGGGGCCGCGCAGCTGAGCGGGGCCGCCGAGCTCGGCCGCGAGGTCCTCCAGATGCCGGTCCGGGTGGCCGCACCGGCGGGGATCGGCGGCCTCGTCGACACGCTCCTCAACCCGAGCTATTCGACGGCCGTCGGTCTGCTCCAATGGGGCGCCGCCAGCCTGGGCGCCGGCGAACCGCGGTACGAATCGGCGCCGGCCCGCGGCGCGCTTGGTCGGCTCCGCGACGCGCTCCGGAGCATCTTCCCGTAGACACCCGCGAACTCACGATCCGGACCGGGTCGAGCCGCGGGTTGGCGGACCTCACCGGCGATTGCGCCGCGTTCCTGCGCGACATCGACGCCCGCGATGGGCTGCTGTCGCTCTTCGTCCCGCACGCCACCGCGGCTCTCGTCGTGGTCGAGATCGGCGCGGGCTCCGATTCGGACCTGCTCGCCGCGCTCGATCGGTTGCTGCCACGGGAGGAGGGCATCTACCGCCACCGGCACGGGTCGGCCGGGCACGGCGCCGATCATGTCCTGCCGTTGCTCGCGTCGCCGTCCCTGACGGTCCCCGTCGTTGACGGGGGTCTTGCCCTGGGGACCTGGCAGTCGATCTGCCTGCTCGACCCGAACGCGGACAACCCCGTCCGGACGGTCCGCCTGAGCTTCATCGCCGGCTGACTGTTGCCTCGGGGCACCGCTCAACGAGGGCTGCCATCGGCCCGCGTTGATGGCGAGGTGTCCGCCGCCGCGGTCCGGCGTTATACTCCCGTGAACCCGCCCGGACCCGAGCCGGGACGAGCGCCGACCGAGTCTTCAGACGAACCGTCTCACGTCGTCGACCAGACCCATCACGGGTCGCCGAAGGAGAGATCCGATGCCGCTGCGTTCTGATTCCGAGAACTTCGCGCTGATCCGGGTCATCGGTGTCGGAGGCGGAGGCAGCAACGCGGTCAACCGGATGATCCGGGCCGAGATGATGGGCGTGGAGTTCATCGCCTGCAACACGGACGCGCAGGCGCTGCTCCAGGCGGACGCCCCGCACAAGATCCGGATCGGCGACAAGATCACGCGGGGTCTTGGGGCCGGTGGCGACTCGACGATCGGCCAACGCGCCGCCGAGGAAGACTCGGAGAAGATCAGCCAGGCGCTCGTCGACTCGGACATGGTGTTCATCACCGCGGGGCTCGGTGGCGGAACGGGCTCGGGTGCGGCGCCGGTCGTTGCCCAGATCGCGAAGGAAGGCGGCGCGCTGACGATCGGTGTCGTCACCAAGCCGTTCTCCTTTGAGGGCGCGCGACGCAAGCTGATCGCCGAGCGGGCCGCCGAGGAGCTCAAGGCCCAGGTCGACACCCTGATCACCGTCCCCAACGACCGGCTCAAGGATGTCGTCCAGAAGAACACCAGCATCCTCGATGCGTTCCGCGTCGTCGACGACGTGCTCCGCCAGGGGGTCCAGGGCATCAGCGACATCATCACGATGCCCGGGTTGATCAACCTGGATTTCGCGGACGTGCGCGCGATCATGAAGGACGCCGGGTCGGCGCTGATGGGGATCGGCCGGGCGTCCGGCGAGAACCGCGCCGTCGAGGCTGCCCGCCAGGCGATCGCCAGCCCGCTCCTCGAGGTCGACATCGCGGGCGCCCAGGGGATCCTGTTCAACATCACGGGGTCGTCGAGCCTGAGCCTGTTCGAGGTCACCGAGGCGGCGGAGGAGATCCGCGCGGCGGCGGACCCGGAGGCCAACATCATCTTCGGGACGAGCTTCAACGAGCGGCTCGGCGAAGAGGTCATGATCACGGTCATCGCCACGGGCTTCGACGGCGGCCGCAAGAAGCAGACCGCCCGCCACGAGGCCGCCGGCGTCATGGACTCGGCGGCAACCGCCCGGCCGACCCGCGAGCGGGACTTCCTCGAGGAGCTCCAGCGCCAGCGCGACGAAGTCGCCGACGCGGGCGGCTACAGCCTGCCGCGCCTGGACGAGGAGACCGCTGCCGTCGCCGTCCCGCGCGTCGAACGATCGGTCGGCGAGCCGGTTCGTCGGGCGGCCCCGGCCTATGACGCGGAAGACCTCGAGATCCCGAGTTTCCTTCGCCGCAAGTGATCCGGGCCGGCGGTCGGCCGGCAGTGCGTCCGTGACCCTCGGTTCGTCCGGCGATCGGATCGCCGACTATCGAGCCGCCCGCGACGAGGTCCTTGCCCGGATCGAAGCTGCCTGTGCACGCGTCGGCCGTGACCCTGCCGACGTCACCCTCGTCGCCGTCTCCAAGACGGTGCCGGCCGACCGGCTTCGTGATGCCGTCGCAGCCGGGCTCGATCTGCTCGGGGAGAACCGTGTCCAGGAGGGGATGGCCAAGGCGGCGGAGGTTCCGGGCGCACGCTGGCACCTCGTCGGCCCGTTGCAGGGCAACAAGGCGCGCAAGGCCGTCGAGGTCTTCGAATGCATCGAGTCGGTCGACGCCGTCGGGCTGGCCGAGCGACTCGACCGGCTGGCCAGCGAACTACGACCCGGTCTCCGCTATCCGATCCTGCTCCAGGTCAACGTCGACGACGACCCGGCGAAGGCGGGGTTTCAGCCGCCGGCGCTCGGGGACGCGATTGGCGCGCTGGGCGAGCTCCAGCACCTCGACATAAGGGGACTCATGACGATCGGGCGCCTGGTCCAGGAGCCATCCGAGGCACGCACCACGTTCCGACGATTGCGCGAGTTGTCAGAGCGGCTGCGCGCGTCCGGAGCGCGATTGGGCCCGGCGCTCTCGATGGGCATGACCGACGACTTCGAGATCGCGATCGAGGAGGGGGCAACCATCGTCCGCGTCGGCCGGGCGCTCTTTGGCGAGCGTTCGCACGAGCATGGTGGCGCCGAGCATCCGGCCTGACGCGAACCGCGCCGGCGGCATCCACCGGTCCGGCTGGTAGACTCCCCGCCGTGGCGTTCATCCTGAATTTCCTCCAGTTCCTGATCATCACGCTGTGGGCCCTCGTCCTCGGCCGGATGCTGATGTCGTGGGTGGATCCGACAGGGCGCAACCAGGTGTCGGCGTTCCTGATCCAGGCGACCGAGCCGATGCTCGCGCCGGTTCGCCGGATGCTCCCCCAGACAGGCATGATCGACTGGTCGGGGTTCATCGTCCTGATCGTGCTCGGCTTCCTGATGCGCGCCCTGTGAGGTCTTGAGCGCCCAGGACGCCAGGTTCGCCGTCAGGCTCGCGCCGAGATCGTCGTCCAACAGGGTCGACGGCGTCCGCGACGGGATCCTGAGGGTCCGGGTGAGCGCCGCCGCCGTGGAGGGCGCCGCCAATACCGCGCTGGTCCACCTGCTCGCCGCAGAGCTTGGTGTCGCCAAACGGTCCGTGCGGATCGTGGCCGGTGCAACCAGCCGGCAGAAGCTGGTGGTCGTCGACGGCGTCGCAGCGGAGGACGTCGTTGCCCGCTGGCCGGGGCTGCGGGTATGATCCACGACTCGGGCGATTGGCTCAGTGGTTAGAGCACACGGTTCACATCCGTGGGGTCACTGGTTCGAAATCCAGTATCGCCCACCATCGTGACCTCGACAGATGGCAGGGCCTTCGGGCCCTGTTTCTGTGTCCGGGCACAGGGGAGCGGAGAGGGCCTCGTCGCGAGGTCAGTGGGTCGGGATGACAACCACGTACTTGCCCACGAACGCGCCCACGATGGTCGGCTGGAAGTAGCGCTCGAGCGCCCGGACCGCCATGCGGCTGTTTGGTCGGGGGTCGTAGCCATTGGCCTGCTGGACCGGGTAGAGCGGCCCGCTCACGCGGACGGCGGTGATGTTGGCCCACGGTGACTTCTTCGGGTCGGTCCTGCTTTCGAACCCATGGAGGACCCAGGCGTGGCGGCCTTCCATGACCAGGATCCCGGCCGGTCGGCCAGTCTGGCGCATGGCTATGGCCGCGATGCGCAGGGCCCTGGCGGCGGTCGTGGCTCCGACGACCCGGTAGCGGCCCGCCCCGTAGTGCCGCAGCGCCGCGATCCAGCCCGTGACGTCGGTTCCACCCTCCTCGCCATACGGGCCGTTGTCCCATCGCTGGGCGTAGGCGATCATCCGCGCCTGGGTCGCGCGGCTGCGATCGGTGCGATGGCGAACGATGTTGACCATCATCTGGACCGACGCCGCCACGCACCACTTGAAGGTTTTCTGGGTGACAAAGGCGTTTGTTCGAAACAGGTTGAACTTCCCCGACCACGTGGGTACGGCCGGTTTCGTCTCCGCGATTGCCGCTGGCCGGATCCGGTAGGGCTCGCCCAGCGTCGTCGACCGGCGACCGACCCGATCGGTCAATTCGAGGCTGACCCGGAGACAACCACTCGATGGTGGCGTGCCAAGGGACAACGATCCCTCGCTATCGTCGCCCGCCTCAAGCGGCACGCCGCCGGCCAAGGCAAACGCGCCACAGCCGGTCTGGGTGGCGAGCGCCTGCTCGATCCGGACGATCCGTCGGGCGATCCCCGAACCGGAACCGTCCGTGTCACTCCAACGGAGGGTCAAGGCGCCCTGCTCGACGGTCAGCGGCTCCAGGATTGCGCTCGGAGCCCGGCGATCGATCACGCGGGAGGCGTTACCCCGCGACGGGCCCGGTCGCCGGATTGGGACCGGTGCCGGGCTACGGCTGGCGGGAGCCGCTTGCGCGCCCGGAGCTGCGGTCTGCTCGCCCAGTGATCGTGGACCTTCGATCGCGGTCCATCGAACGATTTGCCCTGCCGGCGGCCCAGACGGGTTGGGGAGACTTGCTGCGCCGGGATCCGGATTGCCGAGACTCGCCGCGATCGAGGGCGCGTTCGTCCCGAACAATGCAACCGTCAGCAGCAGGGCGGCCGGATGGCGAAGGCGCGCGCGCGACTTCAACCGCGGCAAACGGAGGGGCATGCCTCGATCCTCGCCGATCGGTCACGTCGCGCCTATCCCGCCTAAGGGCCACACAGGTGGCGCCATCCGGACTATGAGCAGGGGGGCCGACTGGGCCCATCGGCCGCCGCTGGACGCCATGATGCGCAGGACAAACACTGGAGGACCCGATGACCGAGGACCCGCTACGCCACCAGCTGACCGAACTGCTCGACGGCGCCGGGGCGCACATGTCCTTCGACGAGGCGGTGGCGGACTTCCCCGACGAGGCGATCAACCAACGTCCGCCAAACGTCGACTACACGCCATGGCACCTGCTCGAACACCTTCGGCTGACCCAGGCCGACATCCTCGACTACGTCACCAACGATGCGTACGTCGAACCGCATTGGCCGGCGGACTACTGGCCGGCCAGCGATGCCACCGCGACGCGCCAGATGTTCGATGCGACGATTGCTGCGTTCAACGAGGACCTCGCGGCGCTTCGCGCCCTTGTCGTCGACCCGGACCGAGACCTGTTCGCGGTCATCCCCGGGACACCCGGGCATACGCTGTTGCGTGAAGCGCGCATCGATGCCGACCACAACGCCTACCACGTCGGCGAGTTCGCGATCCTCCGACAGGTCATGGGGACATGGCCCGCGGGTCATGACTGAGGGTGATCGCAGGCTCGCGTCACGGTCCGGTGACCTCGCGCGTCAGTAGATCAACACGGCATGCTCCTCCGCGAATGAAGCCCCGGTCCTCCCCCGGGGCTTCTTCGTGTGACCCGGCGTTGCCGCGCTACGCCTCGGTTGCCAGTCGTCGGAGGACTGCCGGCAGGATCCCGCCCTGGCGGTAGTACTCGACGTCGATCGGCCCGTCGAGGCGGGCGATCGCATCGAACCGGCGGGTCGTGCCGTCGCCACCGGCAGCGGCATCCCGGGTGACCGTGACGCTCACGGCCTGGTGCGGCGTGAGCCCGGTCTCCAGGCCAGCCACCGAGAACGTCTCGCGGCCGGTGAGCCCCAGAGAGGCGGCGGTCTCGCCGGGTCGGAACTGGAGTGGCAGGATGCCCATGCCAACCAGGTTCGATCGGTGGATCCGCTCGTAGCTCTCGGCCAGGACGAAGCGCACGCCCAGCAATGCCGGTCCCTTCGCCGCCCAGTCGCGCGATGACCCCGATCCGTATTCGCGCCCGGCCAGGATCGCGAGTGGAACGCCTTCGGCCCGGTAGCGCATCGCAACGTCGTAGATGAACCCCTCGTCGCCATCGGGGAGATGGACGGTGTACGGCCCTTCCTTGCCCTCGACGAGTCGGTTGCGCAGCCGGATGTTGGCGAATGTGCCGCGGACGAGCACCTCGTGATGACCGCGCCGGGCTCCATAGGAGTTGAAGTCGAGCGGCCCGACGCCGTGCTCCTGCAGCCACAATCCGGCGGGCGACCACGGGGCGATCGAGCCGGCCGGTGAGATGTGGTCAGTCGTGACGGAGTCTCCGAGCGCTGCCAGCACCCGGGCACCGGTGATGTCGCCCACCGGTGGAGGCGTCAGGGTCATCCCGTCGAAGAACGGCGGCTTGGAGATGTAGCTCGAATCGTCGAGCCACGCATACCGGTCGCCGGACGGGATGGGGAGGGCCCGCCAGCGGTCATCGCCGTCGAACACCGTCGCGTACGTCCGCCGGAACAGCTCCGGGTCGATCGAATCGGCGATCGCCGCCCGGATCTCATCCGCTTCCGGCCAGATGTCGGCGAGGAAGACGGGCGCCCCGTCCGATCCGGATCCCAGGGGCTCCTGGGTGAGGTCGATGTCGACGCGCCCGGCGAGCGCGAAGGCCACGACGAGTGGCGGCGAGGCCAGGTAGCTCGCGCGCGCGAGCGGATGGATCCGGCCCTCGAAGTTGCGGTTGCCCGACAGCACGGCGGCGACGACGAGGTCGTTGGCCTCGACCGCGGCGGCGACCGCATCGTTGAGCGGCCCGGAGTTGCCGATGCAGGTCGTACACCCGTACCCAGCCAGCGAGAACCCGAGCGTCTCGAGCGGGGTCATCAGCCCGGCCGCCTCGAGATAGCCGGTCACGGCCTTCGAGCCCGGCGCAAGGGACGTCTTGACGGTCGGACCGACGCGGAGGCCGCGAGCTACGGCATTCCGGGCCAGCAATCCGGCCCCGATCATGACCGTCGGGTTGGAGGTGTTGGTGCAGGAGGTGATCGCCGCGATGGCCACCGATCCGGTCCGAACGGAAACGCGCTGACCGTCGATCTCGATCTCCACGGGATGGTAGGACCGCTCGTCGACGCGGCGACCACCGCTGACCGGTTCGGCCGGCGGCGGCGCATCGTTGGCATCGCTCGCCGTGAACGACGACGGGTCGCTGGCCGGGAAGGATTCGGCCGAGGCCTCCTCGACGACCCCGTTGCCATCGATCGGATCCTCGCCCGTCAGGTCGCTGATCGAGCCATCGAGGCCGTTGGGGAAATTCGAACGGAAGTTGTCGCGCAGCGCCGTCAACGGGACGCGGTCCTGCGGCCGACGAGGGCCCGCGACCGAGGGGACGACGGTGGCAAGGTCGAGCTCGAGGAGCTCGTCGAAGTCGGGGCCGTCGCCAGGCAGACGCCATAGCCCCTGGGCCTTTGCGTACCGCTCGACGAGCTCGATCCGCTCGGCGGATCGTCCCGTCAGGCGCAGATAGGTGAGCGTCTCATCGTCAATCGGGAAGAGCGTCGCGGTGGCCCCGAACTCCGGGCTCATGTTGCTGATGGTCGCCCGGTCGGCGAGCGACAACCCGGCCAGGCCGTCGCCGGCGAACTCCACGAACGACCCGACCACCCCGTGGCCCCGCAGCAGCTCGGTCACGACGAGCACGAGGTCCGTGGCGGTGGATCCCTTGGGCAGCGCGCCCCGCAGCCGGACACCGACCACGTGTGGCATCGGCTGGTAGATCGGCTGCCCGAGCAGGACCGCCTCGGCCTCGATCCCGCCGACGCCAAACCCGAGGACCCCGAGACCATTGATCATCGTCGTGTGGGAGTCGGTCCCGACCAGCGTGTCGGGGAAGGCGACCCGTCCGTCGCCCGTGTCTCGATCGGTCACGACCGTGGCCAGGAACTCGAGGTTGACCTGGTGGACGATGCCGGTCCCCGGGGGCACGACGCGCAGGTCGCGAAATGCCGTCTGGGCCCATCGGAGCAGCTGGTAGCGCTCGCCGTTCCGCTCGTACTCGCGGCCGACGTTGAAGGCGAATGCGGCCGGCGTCCCGAACTGGTCGACCTGCACCGAGTGATCGATGACAAGGTCCGCGGGCACGAGCGGGTTGACCTTGCCCGGATCGCCACCGAGATCGGCCATGGCGTCGCGCATCACGGCAAGGTCGACCACCGCGGGAACTCCGGTGAAGTCCTGGAGGACCACTCGCGCGGGCATGAACGGGACCTCGGCCTCCGCCGGGACACCCGGTCGCCAGGCGCTCAGCCGTTCAACATCCTCGACCCTGACCACGCCACCACCCGCATGCCGCAGGGCGTTCTCGAGCAGGATCTTGATCGTGTTCGGCGCACCGGCAAGGTCGATCCGGTCGCGGAGCGCCGCCAGCGGGTAGTAGTCCGGAAGCCCGTGGCCGAGCGATGTCCGGGCGTTGAATAGGTCGGACCGTGACAACGTTGGCGTCCTCGCTGGCTCGCTACACTCAATTCGATGCAAGCGTACCGCGATGACCCCGAATCCCGTCGTGCCTGACGGTCATCCGCGACGGGATGGCCTGTGAAGGTCTGGGGCAACCTGCCCGGTGACGACCCCGAGGCCGACCGCAAGGCCGCCGAGGCCGAGCTGGATGCCGCCGGGATCGACCTGGACCCGACGCCACCGGGTGGCCGACGGCACGACGAGCACGGCGAACCGGGGCATGCGCACCCGCACCAGCAGTCCGCGCCGGGCGAGCCCCCGATCATCGGCATCGTCGGTGCGGGCGCGGTCGGGACCGCCCTCGGCGTCGCCCTGTCGCGGGCCGGCTGGCCGATCCATGCCGTCGCGAGTCGGGACCAGGGCCGGCGCGAGCAGTTTCGGTCGCTGGTCGAAGTCAATCGAGCCTTCATCGACCCCGAGCCGCTTGTCGAAGAGGTCGAGCTGATCATCCTGGCCGTGCCCGACGACGTGGTCGCGCCGTTGGCTGGCACGCTTCGGATGTACGGCGGGCAAGCGATGGTCCACACAAGCGGTGCGCTCGGCGCTGACGCCCTTGCCGGCGCCATGGCCGCAGGCACGCAGATCGGGTCGTTCCATCCGCTCGTTGCCTTCGCGGACACGGAGCGGGCGGTCGAGGCACTCCATGGCGCGACGATCGTGATTGAAGCCGACGATCAGCTCGCGGCGATGCTGGCATCGATGGCGGAAGCAATAGGTGCGACGCCGGTCCGACTCGCGCACGGGGCGAAGCCCGCCTATCACGCCGCCGCGGTCCTGGCCGCCGGTGGGTTCGTCGCGCTCCTGGACGCGATCGCGGAGCTGGGCCGGGTGGCCGGCCTCGACGAGCCGGGTTCGCTGGCGATCTATGGTCGGCTGATCGAGGGCACGCTCGGCAATGCCCGCGCGCTCGGGATCGCGGCGGCGCTCACCGGCCCGATCACGCGCGGCGACCTCGGGACGCTGCGGGCGAATCTCGAGGCAGTGCGGACCCATGCGCCCGGGGCGATGGACCTCTACGTGGCGGCGGCGCGGCGGGAGATCGAGCTGGCGAACGGCCGTGGCTCGCTCGCACCGGAGCTTGCCGGCAGAATGGTGGATACGCTCAACCACGCAGTTGCGCGGGGCGATTGAACGGGTACCATTGCGCCCCATGGAGCACAGCATCGCCGCCAAGTACGCGGCCCGTCCGGCGGCGCGGTTCGTGCGTCCTTCCACCCGGGTTCGGGAGCGCCGACTCGGCCTCCGACCCGCCGGTTCGTTCCGGGCGCCCGGTATGCGCGCGACCGTCCTGCGCGGCACGGACGTGGCACCCCTGACCCGCTTGCGCGCCGGTTGGCGCTCCATCCAGCCCGCTCGTTCGCATCATCGTCGGGGCGGTCGTCCCGCTCCGCTCGTCGTGATGCAGTGGGCTCGCTCCGGTCGTCCCGGGGCCGGGGATCGCCGCCCGGGCGCCACGTCGGCGCCGTGGCCCGCCTGAGGGCCGTCACCGCCACGTCCGCCGGCGGCATCGTGATCCGCCATGAATCGGGGCGTGCGTGGATCGTGGTCGGCAGCCGCCGTCGCGAGCGCGATGGGTGGACCTGGACCCTGCCAAAGGGGACGCCGATCCCCGGTGAGACCCGGGAGGAGACGGCCCTTCGGGAGGTACGCGAGGAAACCGGCCTGCAGGTGCGGATCACCGGGCCGCTCGATTCGATCGAATACTGGTTCGTCCAGGGCGGCCAGCGCATCCACAAGACCGTCCACTACTTCCTGATGGACCCAATTGGCGGTGACCTCGCCGGTCACGACCATGAGTTCGAACAGGTCCGCTGGGTCACGTTCGCCGAGGCCAGCTCGCTGCTCAGCTTCGAGACCGAGCGGGCGCTCGTGGCGCGGGCAGCGGAGATCATCGGCGAGCTCGACGCATCGCCGGCCGAGGCACGTTCGGCCGAGGCGACGCCGTGACCGAGGCCCACGAGCCGACGGTCCACCAGACTCCACTGACCGACGCACACCGGGCGCTTGGGGCGCGCCTGATCGAATTCGGTGGCTGGCTCATGCCTGTCCAGTACCGATCGATCATCGAGGAGCACCGGGCGGTACGCGAAACGGTCGGGCTCTTCGACCTCTCGCACATGGGCGAGCTCTACGTCGAGGGCCCCGACGCTGGATCCGCGCTCGCGGCCGCGCTCGTCAGCAATCCGCCGAGCCTGGCCGTCGGGCGCGCCCAGTATTCGATGATCTGCGCGCCGACCGGAGGGATCATCGACGACCTGATCGTCTACCGCCTTGCCGATTCCCGGTACCTCGTGGTCGCCAACGCCGGCAACGCGGCCGTTGTGTCCGACACGCTGGCCGAACGGCTGGTCAAGTCCAAGGCGGTCCTCGACGATCGCGCCCTGGCCACCGGGCTCGTCGCGATCCAGGGTCCGCGCGCGGTGGATGTCCTTGCGCCCCTGACCGACGTCGACCTGGGAGCGCTGCGCTACTACGCGATCGCGGAAGGCAACGTGGCCGGCATCCCGGCGCTCGTTGCACGGACCGGCTACACCGGCGAGGACGGGTTCGAGGTCTTCGTGGAGACCGGCGCGACGGCCGAGCTCTGGGATGTGCTGCTGGCCGCCGTGATCGCCCGCGACGGCCTGCCGGTCGGGCTCGGCGCCCGCGACACGCTGCGCCTCGAAGCCGGCATGCCGCTGTATGGCAACGAGCTGGATCTCGCCACCAACCCGTTCGAGGCGGGACTTGGCCGGGTCGTCAAGCTCGACAAGCCCCAGGACTTCGCCGGCAAGGCGGCGCTCGAGAAGGTCGCCCGCGAGGGTCCGACCCGCAAGCTCGTCGGCCTGATCGTGGAGGGCCGCGGAATCGCCCGGCACGGCTACCCGGTGATCGCTGGCGAGGCGCCGACCGGCGTCGTCACCAGCGGCACGCAGTCACCCACGCTTGGCGTCCCGATCGCGATGGCGTACGTCGCACCCGGCGACGCCGAGCCGGGTACCGTAGTCGACGTCGAAATTCGTGACGCTCGCGTGCCCGCGCGAGTCGTCGCGCTGCCGTTCTACCGGAGGAAGGCGTGACGTGAGCGTGCCCACCGACCTGCGCTACACCAAGGACCACGAGTGGGTCCGGGTCGACGGCGACACGGCGACGATCGGAGTGACCGCCTACGCCGCGGACCAGCTGGGCGACGTCGTCTTCGTCGAGCTGCCCGATGTCGGCCGAACCTTCGAGCAGTTCGCGACGTTCGGCGTGGTCGAATCGGTCAAGGCCGTCAGCGACCTGTTCGCCCCGGTGAGCGGTGAGGTGGTGGAGTCGAACGGGGCGTTGGCCGCGAGCCCGGAGCTGGTCAACTCGTCGCCATATGGGGATGGCTGGATGATCCGGGTGAAGGTTGCCGATGCCGCCCAGCTCGACGGCCTGCTCGAGCCCGAGGCCTACGACACCATCGTCGCGGCGGGCTGACCCTCCGCGATGCCGTACGGTCCGCACACCGCCGCCGATCGGGCCCGGATGCTGGGTGCCCTCGGCCTCACGTCTGTGGATCAGCTCTTCGAGGACATTCCGGAAACCCTCCGGGCGTCCCGCCTGGATCTTCCCGATCCGGAGCCAGAGCTCGAGCTCGCCGCCCGCCTGAGCGGCCTCGCGGCGCGTAACCGAACCGACCTCGCCTCCTTCCTCGGGGCCGGCGTCTACCGTCACTGGAGCCCACCCGCCGTCGACCAGCTCCTGCTGCGTGGCGAGTGGTACACGGCCTATACGCCATACCAACCCGAGATCAGCCAGGGCACCCTGCAGAGCATCTACGAGTACGAGTCCCTGATGGCCGAGCTGGTCGGGCTCGACGTCGTGTCCGCGTCGCACTACGACGGTGCGGCGGCCACCGCGGAGGCGGCCCTCATGACCTGCCGGGCCACCCGACGAGACCGGGTGCTGGTGTCGCGGGCCGTCCATCCCCACTACCGCGCGACCCTGCGGACCTATTTTGGCGGGGACCTCACGCTCGATGAGATCCCCCTGGTCGAGGATGGCGATGCGGCCGGCACGACCGATCTTGTCGCCCTCGAGCGGATGCTCGGCGACCCGGAAGGGCCGGTGGCAGGCGTCGTCGCCGCACAGCCCGACTTCCTGGGTCTGCTCGAGCCGATGCCCGCGATCGGGGAGCTTGCCCACGCGGCCGGGGCGCTGTTCGTGGCCGTGATCGAGCCGGTCAGCCTGGCGGTGCTTGTGCCACCGGGTGCGTATGGCGCCGACATCGCCGCAGGCGAAGGCCAGCCGCTCGGGATCGCCCCGCAGTACGGAGGTCCATACCTGGGGATCCTGGCGTCCACGGACGCGCTCGTCCGCCAGATCCCGGGCCGGCTCGTCGGCATGACCAGCGACCTCGACGGCCGGCGTGCCTTCGTCATGACCATGCGCGCGCGCGAGCAGGACATCCGACGCGACAAGGCCGCGAGCAACATCTGCACCAACCAGGCCCTGCTGGCGCTCGCGGCATCCATCTACCTCGCGACCATCGGGCCACACGGTTTGCGCGATGTCGCCGCCCTCGGCGCAGCTCGCGCCACCGAGCTCGAGCGGGCGCTGGCGGCTGCGGGGGCGCCACGGATCCATCCGGGCGCCTACCTCAACGAGTTTGCGGTGCGGATCCCAAATGCCCGGACCGTGCACCGTCGGCTCCTTGACCGCGGTGTCCTCGCGGGTCTCGTGCTGGCCGACGTCGAACCGGACGATCCGTCGTTGGCCGATGGGCTCCTGGTGTGCGCGACGGAGGTCACGACCGCGGCCGAGATCGAACAATTCGCCGACACCCTCGGCGAGGTCCTTGGCGGTCGTCCTCCAACAGCGGTCGAGGCCGGTGCCGGCAGCGGGCGGGACCGCCGATCCGTTGCCGGAAGCGTTCGATGAGGGTGCCTCGATGAGCGCGATGCGCTCGGACCTGCAACCGACGATCTTCGAGCGCGGTCGCCCGGGTCGTGGCGGCGGCAAGATCCCGCACCCACCCAAGGATGCCCTCGATCGGATCCCCGCGGCCGCGCGCCGGGAGACGCCCCCGGGCCTCCCCGAGATGAATGAACCGGACGTCGTCCGACACTATGTCAACCTCTCCCAGCTCAACTACGCGGTCGACACCGGGTTCTACCCGTTGGGTTCGTGCACGATGAAGTTCAACCCGAAGTTGAACGAATGGGCCGCCCGGCTCCCCGGTTTCGCCAATCTCCACCCGCTGACCCCGGACGCCGCCGCGCAGGGGACGCTCCAGCTCCTGTTCGAGCTCGAGGCGGCACTGGCCGAGATCTCGGGGATGCGGGCCGTCAGCCTGCAACCAGCGGCCGGCGCCCAGGGTGAGCTGACCGGGATCCTCATGATCCGGGCCTATCACCGGGAGCACGGAGCGACCGAGCGAACCGAGGTCCTCGTGCCGGACTCGAGTCACGGCACCAACCCGGCCACCGCGACCATGGCGGGGTTCAGGACGGTCACCATCCCGTCGGCCGCCGATGGTGGTGTCGACGTCGACGCGTTCCGCGCCGCGCTCGGACCCCGGACCGCGGCGGTCATGATCACCAACCCATCCACCCTCGGGCTGTTCGAGGCACGGATCGGCGAGTTGCTCGATGCGGTCCACGAGGCGGGAGCCATGGCCTACATGGATGGCGCCAACCTCAACGCGATCCTCGGCCGGTTCAAGCCCGGTGAGGCGGGCTTCGACGTCATGCACTTCAACGTCCACAAGACGTTCTCGACGCCGCATGGCGGCGGTGGTCCTGGCGCGGGGCCGGTCGGGGTGGGGGAGGCGTTGCTGCCGTACCTTCCGGAGCCACGCGTCCTGCAGGCCGATGACGGCAGCTACCGACTCGAGCTCGCCGGAGAGCGACCCTCGTCGATTGGGCGCCTGCGCAGCTTCGTGGGCAACACGGGCGTGCTTGTGCGCGCCTATGCCTATATCCGTGCCCACGGCGGCTCGGGCCTCCGTGAAGTGAGCGACGACGCGGTCCTCGCGGCCAACTACCTCAAGTCCCGGCTTGCCGGTACGTACGACCTTCCGCACGACCGCGCCTGCAAGCACGAGTTCGTGGCGTCCGCGGCGACGATCAAGAAGCGGACCGGTGTCCGGACGCTCGACATCGCCAAGCGGCTGATCGACTACGGCTACCACCCGCCCACGATCTATTTCCCGTTGATCGTGGAGGAGGGAATGCTGATCGAGCCGACGGAGACCGAGACGCTCGAGACGCTGGATGCCTTCGCGGACGCCCTGATCGCGATCGCCGGCGAGGCAGGTACAACGCCGGAACTGGTCCTCGGAGCGCCGCATGACGCCCCCGTCAGGCGCCTCGACGAGGCCAGCGCCGCACGGCAACCAAACCTGCGCTGGCGGCCGATGACGGGGGCTCAGACGCCCTGTCCGGACTGATGGCGACGCCGCCCGACCGCCACACGAACGTTCGTTAGGTTGTCAGTTGACAGTCGGTGAGGCGCTGTGGATAGTACCGGCAGCGCACCGACCTGAGCCGTGCTGCCGCTGCAACTCGCCCGTCGACCGCTTCGAGTGGGAGGCTCGATCCGGACACTGGACCGGCGTGATCTGTGACGGGAGTCGGCGCGGGTCGACAGCGAGACACTCTCGGGTCATTCACACCCGTTTCGGAGGACAGTTGATGCAGAAGCGACTCCTTGGCATCTTGGCCAGCATTGCCGTCATCTTGGCGGCATGCGGCGGTGCCACCCCCAGCTCGGCGCCGGCCGAGTCGGCCGCAGCCCCTGGCGAGTCGGCCGCGGCCTCCGCTCCGCCAGAATCGAACCTGGCTGAAGAGCAGATCTACACCGTCGACATCAGCGGTGAGCCGCCGACGCTCGATCCCACCCAGGCACAGGACTCGCAGTCCCTTGCCGTCCTGCGGGCCCTTCATCGGCCGCTCGTCTATGTCGACAAGGACATGCAGGTGGTCCCGGCCGTGGCCGAATCGTGGGACGTTTCGCCTGACGCCAAGACGCTCACGTTCCACCTTCGGGACGCGCAGTACAGCAATGGCGACCCGATCGTTGCCGGGGACTTCGTCTACAGCTTCAAGCGACTCCTTGACCCGCTCCTCGCCGCGCCGTACTCCTATGTCATGGCCGAGATCGAGGGTGCGTCCGAGCTGCTCGGGATGGTCGGCGCCGACCCGGCGCCGTCCGATGCCGACATCGCGGCAGCGATGGACGCGGTCGGCATCGAAGCCCCGGACGACAAGACGTTCATCATCCACCTGACCAAACCAGCAACCTACTTCCTGGCCGCGTTGACCCTGTGGGTGGCCGTACCCATCCAGGAGAGCTGGATCACCAGCCCTGGCGCCACCGAGGCCGAGAACTATGTGAGCTCGGGTCCGTTCATGCTCTCGACCTGGGAGCACAACAGCGAGATCGTCCTGACGCCCAACCCGAACTGGTATGGCGACGTCAAGCCGACGCTGACCGAGGTCCACATGACGATGTCGCCAGAGCCGGCGCAGGCGCTGGCCGCCTACGAGGCGGGCGAAATCGACTCCTTCCTGCCGGTCGACACCGTCGACGTTCCCCGGGTCAAGGACGATCCGGTCCTCGGCCAGGAATACGAGGAGCTCTCGCAGCTCTCGACCGTGTACTACGACTTCAACAACGGGGTTCCGCTGTCCGGCGAAGGCAAGCTCGCGCGTTGCGAGGATCCAAAGGGTTGCCCGACCGCGAACAAGAACTTCCGCATCGCGTTGACCGAGGCGATCGACAAGGAGGCGTTCAAGAACGCCACCTATGCCGGTATCGGCCAGATCGCGAACAGCTTCGTCATGCCCGGGATCCCCGGCTATGACGAAACGATCAACCCATACCCCTTCAATCTCGAATCGGCCAATGCACACATGGCGACCGCTCTCCAGGAGTTGGGCTTTGCCAGTGCCGCTGAAATCCCGCCCCTCAAGTTCGGCTTCAACACCGGCGCCGGCCACGAGCCGCGTGTCGCGTTCATGGCCGAGGCCTGGCGGCAGGCCTTCGGTCTCGAGACCGAGCAGATCGGCACCGACTTCAGCGTCCTCCTCACCCAGCGGCGTGAGGGCGAATACGACGTCGCCCGCGACCGATGGGGCGCCGACTATCCACACGCGAACAACCAGCTCAATGGCCTGTTCACGTGCGGTGGTGGCAACAACAACGTCAACTACTGCAACCCGGCCTTCGATGAGCTGATCATCCAGGCCGCCAGCGAGCCCGATCAGGACGCCCAGGCCGATCTGTACAAGGAAGCCCAGCGGATCCTGATGGACGACGCTCCATTCATCTCGCTGCTGTACGTGCCGAACCCGTCCCTGGTCAAGCCGTATGTCACCGGCATCATCCCGTTGCCGATGGACTCTCACAGCACCGGGGAACACTTCTACGAGAGCATCCAGATCCTGAAGCACTAGTCGCCTCCGGCGACCAACGGTGAGCCGGCCGCCAGGCCGGCTCACCGACTTCCCACCTCGGCCTGTACCGTGAGGCGAAGACCGTGATCACCTACCTGGTCCGGCGGGTCCTGTGGATCATTCCGGTGCTGTTCACGGTTTCAATCCTCACGTTTCTCCTGATGCATTCGGTTCCGGGCGGGCCCTGGGACCGTGAGAAGCGGGTGCCTGATGCCGTTCAGACCCGTCTCAATGCGCAATATGGGCTCGACAAGCCGCTCGTCGACCAATACATCACCTGGGTCGGCGGCTTTATCCAGGGCGATCTGGGACCCTCATACCGGTACACCGATCGCCGGGTCAACGACATCGTCGCGGACGGTCTGGGCACCACCGTTCAACTCGGGGTGATGGCATTTCTCCTCGCGGTCGTCATCGGCATCCCGCTCGGCATCTTTGCCGCCCTCGGCCATAACCGGTGGCCCGACTACGTAGCCACGAGCGTCTCGATCATCGGGATCAGCACGCCCAGTTTCGTGCTCGCCATCCTCATGATCGTCTTCTTCGCGGTGCAATTAGGTTGGTTCCCGACAGGGAACTGGAAGGGACCGAACTACTGGGTCTTGCCGACGGTGGCCCTGGCCGGCTTCCCGATCGCGGTGATCGCCCGGTACACCCGAGCGTCCATGCTCGAGGTGACGCGCAAGGACTACATCCGGACGGCGCAGAGCAAGGGTCTGCGTGAACGAGCCGTTGTCACGCGCCACATGATCAGGAACGCGTTGATCCCCGTGGTTACGATCCTGGGACCGACACTGGCGTTCCTCATCACCGGGTCCTTCATCGTGGAGCGGATCTTCAATGTCCCGGGTGTTGGGCAGTTCTATATCACCGGGATCGGGAACCGCGACTACAGCCTGATCATGGCGATGACCATGCTGTACGCCTTCGCGGTTGCGGCGCTCAACGTTGTCGTCGACGTGCTCTACGCTTACATCGACCCACGGATCCGGTACAGCTAGGAGTCCCCGAAGATGGCCACCAACGCCGCAGTTCAGGGCCGGGTCGCGGCCGGACGGCGCGCCAGCAGCGGGTTGTGGAGCGACGCCTTCGGGCGCCTGGTCAAGAACCGGCTGGCGGTGCTCGGCCTGATCCTGGTCGTCCTCCTCTTGCTGGCCGGCATCTTTGGGCCGATCATCGCACCGTGGCCGTATCAGGTCCAGGACCTCGAGGCGGTATTCGCGAATGGCAACAAGCCGCTGCCGCCCCTCTCTCCGAATCACCTCCTGGGGACGGACAACCTCGGGCGCGACCTGTTCAGCCGTCTGCTGGATGGGGCCCGGATCAGCGTATCCGTTGCATTTGTCGTCCAGATCGTGATCCTGGTCATCGGCGTCCCGATCGGTGCGCTGGCGGGTTGGTTCGGTGGCCGGCTCGACAACTTCCTGATGCGTTTCACCGACGTGATCTACGCGTTCCCCGACCTGCTCTTCATCATCCTGCTGTCGGTCGCCTTCCGCGAAACGTTCTTCGGTCAGGCGCTTGACGGCCTGCTCCTGGTGTTCGTCGCCATCGGCATCACCTCGTGGGTGACCGTTGCCCGGCTGGTGCGCGGCCAGCTCCTGGCGCTCAAGGAAACGGAGTTCGTCGAGGCCGCCAAGGCCATTGGGGTGTCCGAATGGCGGATCGTCACCAAGCACCTGTTGCCCAACGGTATGGGCCCCGTGATCGTGGCGGTCACCCTTGGCATCCCGGGCGCGATCCTGGCGGAGGCGACCCTGGCCTTCATCGGCGTTGGCGTCCAGTCGCCCAGAGCGTCGTGGGGCAGCCTCATCGCCGAGGGCCAGAAGTACATTCGCTCCGAACCGCACCTGGTGCTGTTCCCGGCGATCTGCATCGCCCTCGCCCTGATCGGGTTCACGTTCCTCGGTGATGGCCTTCGCGACGCGCTTGACCCAAAGCTCAAGGGCAAGCAGTAAGGAATGCCACTCGACGAGGTCAGCCCGGATACCGAAACGCCCTCGATCATCGAAGTGTCGGCCGAGGACGCCCGCATCGCGCGCGAATCACCAACGGGTACGGAGCACAAGGCCGACAAGCTCCTCCAGGTGCGCGGTCTTTCGACGCACTTCTTCACGCCCGATGGCGTCGTCCAGGCCGTCGACGACGTCACGTTTGACGTTGACTACGGGGAGACCCTGGGTCTCGTCGGCGAATCCGGTTGCGGCAAGAGCGTGACCGCCCTCTCCGTGGCTCGGCTGGTCCCCAACCCGCCCGGGAGGATCGTGTCGGGGGAGATCCTCTTCGATGGGATCAACGTCCTGAAGCTCACCAACGAAGAGATGCGGAAGCTCAGGGGCAAGGAGATCGGGTTCATCTTCCAGGACCCCCTGACGAGCCTCAATCCAACGCTGACCATCGGGTACCAGATCGCCGAGACGATCCGTGAGCACCTGGGCCTGTCGCAGAAGGCCGCCGAGGAGCGCGTCGTCGAGCTGCTTGCGAAGGTCGGGATCCCGCGTCCCAAGGAGCGCCTGAACGACTACCCGTTCAACTTTTCGGGGGGCATGCGCCAACGCGTCATGATCGCGATCGCGCTCTCCTGCGACCCGAAATTGATCCTGGCGGACGAACCGACGACCGCACTCGACGTCACGA
The DNA here is from genome assembly GCA_963731865.1 of uncultured Chloroflexia bacterium. GTDB lineage: Bacteria > Chloroflexota > Limnocylindria > Limnocylindrales > CSP1-4 > SPCO01. Next base: position 238,989 of record CAVSXG010000002.1, read on the forward strand.
TCCAGGCCCAGATCCTGGAGCTGATCCAGACTCTCTCCGATGAGTTCCACACGGCCGTCCTGATGATCACCCACGACCTCGGCATTGCCGCCGGCATGTGCGATCGGGTCAACGTGATGTACGCCGGTCGGATCGTCGAGACCGGCACCGTCGATGAGCTGTTCGAGGAGCCCCAGATGCCCTATGCCTGGGGCCTGCTCGACTCGCTGCCACGGATCGACGACGTGCGTGGCGATCGTCTGCGGACGATCGAGGGTCTGCCGCCACTCCTGATCGCGCCGCCAGACGCCTGTCGGTTCTCTGCGCGGTGCAACTTCGTCCGCGATATCTGCCGGACCGATGAGCCCGAATTGACTCCCCGGCGGACCGAGGACCATCTCGCCCGCTGTTGGGGCACCGAGCCTGGAGGATGGATCACTTGACCGCCACCATCGGTGCGAAGCCGGGCCTGCGGGCACACGACGCCGCGAACCTCGTCGAGGTCGACAACCTCAAGGTCTACTTCCCGATCCGTTCGGGCATCTTCAAGACGGTCAAGGGCGCGGTCAAGGCAGTCGACGACGTGACGTTCGAGGTCCGGCGCGGCGAGACCCTCGGTCTCGTCGGGGAATCCGGCTGCGGGAAGAGCACCATCGGCCGGGCGATGATCCGGCTGCGCGAGCCGACCGAGGGGACGGTCCGGTTTGACGGCGTCGACCTCACCAAGCTCGATACGGGCAAGCTGCGGAAGATGCGTCGCCGGATGCAGATCATCTTCCAGGACCCGTACGGATCACTCGACCCGCGGATGACCGTCGGTTCGATCGTCAGCGAGCCGATCGAGACGCACGGGCTGGCGAAGGGTGAGGCGAAGCGCGAACGCGTGGCCGAGCTCCTCCGCCTGGTGGGTCTGGATCCCAAGTACGTCAAGCGCTATCCGCACGAGTTCTCCGGTGGCCAGCGCCAGCGGATCGGGGTCGCCCGCGCCCTCGCGGTCGAGCCCGAGTTCATCGTCTGCGACGAGCCGATTTCCGCGCTCGACGTGTCCATCCAGGCCCAGGTGCTCAACCTGTTGACCGACCTGCGGACCCGCCTCGGGCTGACCTACCTGTTCGTTGCGCACGACCTGTCGGTCGTCAAGCACATCAGCGACCGGGTCGCGGTGATGTACCTCGGCAAGGTGGTCGAGATCGGGCCACCCGACCAGCTGTACGCCGCGCCAGGCCATCCGTATACGCGCGCGCTGCTGTCCGCTGTGCCGGTGCCCGACCCGGTGTCGGAGCGAAAACGACGCCGGGTCATCCTCAAGGGCGACGTGCCGAGCCCGGTCAATCCGCCACCCGGGTGCCGGTTCCACACCCGTTGCTGGCTGTACGAGCGATTGGGCAAGCCGGAGAACTGCCGGACCATCGATCCGCCGCTCGAGGTGCTCAACGGCGAGCACCGAGCGGCATGCCATTACTCTGCCGATGCCCTCAAGACGGACGTCGGGATCGCCCATCTCGACCACACCATGGTCCGGCGTGGCACGCCGGAATCGGCCCTGGCGTTGCTCAAGGCCGGGAAGGCGGTCGCGGAGACGGAGGCCCAGGTCGCCGCCGCCGCGCCGGCGGCCGATCTCGCCGAGGCCCAGATCGCCGCGGCCACCGGCACCGGCGACGAGTCGGCCGGGAGCTAGGTCCTTCCGGAGACGGCGAGGTCGCGCGCTACCTGCTCGGGTGACGCCCCGCCAGGCTGGCGGAAGTGACAGGCGCACTCGTGGCCGCCGTCGAGGTCGATGAGCGGTGGTTCGAGCCGGGCACAGATGGCCGGACCATCGAGCTGCTGGCGGAGCTGGCAACGCGGATGGAATCGACAGCCTGACGGCGGATTGACCGGGCTCGGAACGTCCCCGCGCAGGATGACGCGCTGACGTCGGAGCTCGGGGTTCGGGATCGGGATGGCCGACATCAGCGCCTGGGTGTACGGGTGCTCCTGGTGGCGGAACAGCTCGACCCGGTCGGCAAGCTCGGCGATCCGGCCCAGGTACATGACCGCCACGCGGTCGCTGATGTGCTCGACGACGCCCATGTTGTGTGCCACGAAGACATACGTGAGCCCGAGCTCGCGCTGGAGGTGGTTCAGCAGGTTGAGGACCTGTGCCTGGATCGACACGTCCAGCGCCGATACGGGCTCGTCGCACACGACCAGGTCCGGTTCGAGGACAAGGGCCCGGGCGATCCCGATCCGCTGGCGCTGTCCGCCGGAGAACTCGTGCGGGTAGCGCCGAGCGTGGTAGGGCATCAGCCCCACGAGATCCATCATCCGGCGCACCTTCTGGCGTCGCTCCGTCCCAGTGCCGATCCCATGGATGCGAAGGCCCTCACCGATGCTGTCGCCGATCGGCGTCCGGGGATCGAGGCTCGCGTACGGGTCCTGGAAGATGATCTGCATGCGGCGCCGGTATGGCCGGAGCGCGGTGCCCTTGAGCTCCGTGAGCTCGACCCCATCGAACCGGATCGACCCCGACGTGGGCTCGATCAAGCGGAGGAGGAGCCGACCGACGGTCGTCTTGCCGCAGCCCGATTCACCGACCAGGCCGAGGGTCTCGCCGCGGTTGATGTTGAACGAGACGCCATCGACCGCCTGGACCCAGCCGACGGTCCGCTGCAGGATTCCGCCACGGATGGGGAAGTGCTTGACCAGGTCGCGGACCTCGACGAGCGGTGCGGTGTCGGTCATGCGGTGGTCGCCTCCGGGCGGGTCAGGAGGTTGCCGTCGGGATCGTGGTACACCCAGCAGCGAACGGCGTGATCGGGTCCGATCGGGCGGAGCTGCGGGTGGATCTCCGTGGCGAGCTCGACATTCTCGGCCAGCCGGGTCAGGCAGCGCGGCGCGAACCGGCAGCCGGTCGGGAGGTCGATCAGGTTCGGCACGTTGCCCGGGATCACGGCCAGCTCGTCCTGGACCTCGCCGACGACGGGGATCGACCCGATCAGCCCTTGCGTGTATGGATGGCGTGGTCGCCGGAACAGCGTGGTCACATCGGTCTGCTCGACGATCTCGCCCGCGTACATCACGGCGACCCGGTCGCACATCTCGGCGACCACGCCAAGGTCGTGGGTGATCAACACGATCGCGGTTCCGGTCTCGTCACGGAGGTTCCGCATCAGGTCGAGGATCTGCGCCTGGATCGTGACATCGAGCGCCGTCGTCGGCTCGTCGGCGATCAGGAGCTCGGGCTCGCACGCGAGCGCCATGGCGATCATGATCCGCTGGGCCATGCCGCCCGACATCTCGTGCGGATAGGCCTTGAGTCGTCGCTCCGGGTCGGGGATGCCGACCATCCGGAGCAGCTCCAGCGCGCGGGCCCGGGCCGCGCCGCCCTTCATCCCGCGATGGATGCGCAGGACCTCCTCCACCTGGCGCCCCACGTTCCACACGGGATTGAGCGACGATGTCGGCTGCTGGAAGATCATCGAGATCCGGTTGCCCCGGATGCTCCGCATCTTGTCGTCGCGGAGCTTGAGCAGGTTCTCGCCGTCGAACAGGATCTCCCCGGCCTCGATCCGTCCGGGTTTGGCGATCAGTCGCATGATCGAGAGACTGGTCACGCTCTTGCCGCAACCCAATTCACCGACAAGACCCATGATCTCGCCGCGATCGACATGGAAGTCGATTCCGTCGACGGCCCTGACCACGCCGTCGCGCGTGTAGAACGACGTCCGGAGGCCCTTGACCTCGAGCAGCGGCCGATCGCCCCGCTCGCGCTTCGGCCGGCGCTGGGCGGCGGGGATCAGCTCCTCGACAACGGTTTCATCAAGGCTGGCGCCAAGGATCTCGACCTCGTCAGGCACCCCGGTCGGGGAGGGGAGGGTCATGGCAGGTCCCGCCGGCGGCTCATCGGTTGAGCCTTGGGTCGAGGGCGTCGCGGAGCCCGTCGCCCAGGAGATTGAAGCCGAGCACCGTCAGGGTGATCGCAAGGCCAGGGGCAAGGATGATATGGGGCGCGTTGAACAGCTGGTTGCGTTCCAGGCCGATGATCGAGCCCCACTCCGGGTTCGAAATATCGCCGGCCACGCCAACGAACGCCAACGCCGCGATCTCCAGCACCGCTCCACCGATGCCGAGCGTGCCCTGGACGATCAAGGGCGTCAGCGAGTTGGGCATGATCCGCCGGAGCAGGATGCCCATCGAGGACTCGCCCAGGGCGCGCGACGCCGTCACGTAGTCGGTCTCCCTCGTCGCGAGCACGGACGCGCGGGCGACGCGGGCATAGATCGGCACCGACACGATCCCGATCGCGAACAGTGCGTTGATCAGGCTGGAGCCGATCGCCGTCACGATCGCGATCGCCAGCAGGAGCGACGGGAACGCCAGGACGATGTCCATGAGCCGCATCAGGATGTTGTCCAGCCAGCCACCGAGGTAGCCGGCCAGTGCGCCGATCGAGGTTCCGACGATGATCGCGAACCCGATGGCCGCAAAGCCGATGGCCAGGGACGTGCGGGCCCCATAGACGACGCGGCTGAACAGGTCCCGGAAGTTGCCATCGGTGCCGAACAGGTGCTGCGGCTCATCCGCGGGACACCCGAACGCATGGATGCATGGGGCGGCGCGCCGGGTGACCCCTTCCTCGACGCCGAGGAGGCTGCGGCCCGGGTCGTGGGTCGCGATCAAGGGGGCCAGGATCGCTACTCCCAACAGGAAGAGGAGGATGATCAGCCCGACCACCGCCGACCGTTGGCGCAGGACGCTACCCAGGGTGTCGCGCCAGATGTTGGCTGGGCGCGTCGCTGCAATGTTGTCGACGAACAGCGGGTCGCTAGCGAGCGTTGGGATCGGCTGGTTGCTCATCAGGGTCGGATCCTTGGATCGAGGAGCCCGTACGACACGTCGACGATGAGGTTGATCGTGACGTAGGTCACCGCGATCAGCAGGGTGAACCCCTGGATCACCACGTAATCGCGGCCGGAGATCGCCTCGAAGAGCGAACGTCCGACACCGGCCAGGTTGAACACGGTCTCGGTCAGGACGGCGCCCGACAACAGGGCGCCGAGCTGGAGGCCGATGATCGTGACCACCGGCAACAGGGCGTTCCGGGCGGCGTGGCGCAGGATCACCGCTCGCTCACCCAAGCCCTTCGCTCGCGCCGTGCGGACATAGTCGAGGCCCATGACTTCAAGGAGGCTCGACCGGGTGATCCGGGCGATGATCGCGAGCGGGATCGTGCCCAGGGCGATCGCTGGCAGGATCATGTGGCGGAACGCGTCCGCGGCGGCGCCCCATTGGCCGCTGATGAACCCCGAGAAGATGTAGATGCCTGACACGAAGTCGAGGATTGCCCGCGGGGGACCGGTCCAGCTCTGCAGGCCCCACACCTCAGCGAGCGGCTCAACGTTGATCCCCGAGCTCAGGCGGCCCGATGGCGGCAGCGACAGCGGCGTGTCCTTGAGCACGATCGCAAACAGGAATGCCAGGACCAGGCCAAGGACGAATACGGGCATGGAGACGCCGAAATTGGCGAACATCATCGTCCCGACGTCGATCGGCGAGTTGCGCCGGTATGCCGATATGAGCCCGAGGGGCACCCCCAGGGCGATTGCGAAGAGCATCGCCAGGACGGTCAGCTCGACGGTCGTCGGCAGCCGCTCGATGAGCAGCTCCGTCACCGGTCGCGAATGTTTGATCGAGTCGCCGAGGTCGCCCGCGGCGAGCTGTTCCAGGTACCGCCCGAACTGGATCGGGATGGGCTGGTCGAGCCCGTAGCGGATGATGAACGCGTCACAGACCTCGTCGGTCGCGCGCTCGCCGAGCACCGCCCGGCATGGATCGCCCGGGACGAGGCGAGCCAGCGCGAACACGAGGAAGATGATCCCGAACAGGACCGGGATCGTGACGAGGACTCGACGAAAAACGAACCTGATCACCGCTGGTCATGTCCCTCTGACACGGGCGGGATGCGCCGAGGGGCGCCGCATCAGCGGCGCCCCTCGGAACGACGTTCGCGATTGTGATCCGGCTTAGGAGGCCGGTGGATTGAGGTTCGGACCCCAGAGGCCCGGCCAGTACTCGAAGGCCCCGCTTCGCCCGGTGTGCAGCGGATGCGCCGCATCCCACTGCACGGCGTAGCTGAGCACGACGTCGTTGGCGTCGAGATCGGCGCCGTCGTGGAACTTGACGCCGGACCGCAGGGTGCAGGTCCAGACCGTCGAGTCGTCGTTTGCTGCGCATTCGCTCGCGAGCGACGGGATGGCGGCGGCGCCGCCAACCTCGTAGCGGTAGAGCGACTCGCTGACCTGCTCGCATGCGCGCAGGGTCTCGCCGTCCGTCTCGTCGCCGCAGTACATGCTGAGCGGTTCGGCATTCTGCATGAACACGAGCGTGTCGCGGTCACCGGACGTCATCGTTGCGAAGACCTCCGCCCCGAAGACCGAGGCGTAGGCACCGTCGATGTCCGCCTTGTAGGCGGCGCCCGATGCGCCGTGGGCCATGATGACCGCGGGTACGAGCTCCTTGATCAGGTTGTTGGCCGTCGTGTACGCCGCGGTTCGCTCAGCCGGGACGGCGGTCTGAAGACCCGTGTTGAGCGCTGCCACGATCTCGGGGAACGGGGTGCCGAACTTGACGCCCGCGCCACCGCCGAAGTGGTAGTCGAGGAAGTTGGACGGGTCGGGATAATCCGCGCCCCAGCCCAGGATGAAGATGCCCTCGAGCGTGCCCGCGGCATTGGCGTCGAGGAACGCACCCGACTCCTGGAGGTCGAGCGTTGCGGTGATGCCCAGGTTGGTCTTGAGCTGGTCGGCGATCTCGGTCGCGATGACCGGCGGGTCAGGCAGGTAGCCGCGGACCGCCGCTCGGAACTGGAGCTTGGTCTCGAACCCATTCGGGAAGCCCGCTTCGGCAAGCAGCGCCTTTGCGGCCGCCGGATCGAACTCGTAGTAGTCGTCGCCCTCGCAGGCGAACTCGATCTCGCATGGGGTGAAGTACTCGGCGACGGTCGAGCCTTCCGGATAGAAGTTGTCGACGAGGCGCTGGCGGTCGATACCCATGGCAACCGCCTGGCGGACCTTGACATCGCTCCACGGTTCCTTGTCGACGTTGAAGCCGAGGTACATCGTGTTCAGCCCGGGGCGTGCCGCAAACTGCAGGCTGCTGTCGCCCTGGATGGTGGCGATATCGCTCGGGCCCGGGTTGTCGATCCCGTCGACGTTGCCGGACTGCAGCTCGAGGAGCCGCTGGGCCGCCTCGTCGCTCCAGCGGAGCTCGAGGTTGGCGGTCTTGGCGGCCTCGCCCCAGTAGTCGGGGAAGGCGCTGAAGACCATCCGGTTGCCCTTGCTCCACTCGGACAGCGTGTACGGGCCCTGTGCCGTTCGGGTTGTCGAGGTACGACTGGTCGGCCGCGTGGGCCGCGAGATAGTCGGCGTCCTGGATGCCAAAGACGCTGAACGCGATCTTGGCAAGGAACGCGGCATCAGGTGCGCAGAGCGTGAACTCGACCGTGCCCGCGTCGAGTGCCTTGATCGAGCCTACCTGGCCCTCGTACCCGTCGATGTCGCAGGCGGACCCGCCGTCTTCGGGGTACACCATTGCCTCGTACGGGGCAGCTTCCGTGGCCTCAGCCGACGGCGCTGCCGAAGCCGGAGCCTCGCTCGCTGCCGGCGATGCGGATGACGTCGTGCCTCCACAGGCCGCGAAGACGAGCGCCAGCGTCGCAGCCAGAGCGGCGAGCGGCGACCACTTCGGTGATCGGTGCATTCTGATCCTCCTCATGCGCCCCTCGGCCGGACACTCAGTGCTCCCACGTCCGGCTTCGCTGGGGGCAGTCGAGGAAGCCTAGCATCAGGCGAACAGCGCTGCTAGTCCCCACTTGTCAGGGTACCTGCCGGGTTAGGAGGCCGGCGCGTTCAGCAGGCCGCCGAATGTGTCGATGAATGGCTGGAAGGTGCCTGTCCGGCCGGCGTGCAGTGGATGCTCCGCGTCCCACGGCGCAGCGAACGAGAGCACGACATCGTTTGCATCGAGTGTCGCACCGTCGTGGAACCGGACAGCCGACCGGAGCGTGCAGGTCCAGCTCGTCAGCTCCGGGACAGGTTCACAGGCCGTGGCCAGGGCCGGGCGGACCGTGGCGTTTCCCGCCTCGAACGCGAGGAGACCTTCGGACACCTGGGCACACGCGAGCTGCGCGACGGACGAGGGTTCATCGGCGCAGTACAGGCCCTCCGGTTCGTCTGCGGCGAGCCACACGAGCTGGCGCCGGTCACCGGGGGTCATGTCTGCGAAGCGTTCGGTGCGGAGGGGCGAGGTCACCGCCCCGTCGACGTCGACGCGGAAGATCGGGAGCATGCCCGCGTGGGCGATCGGGATCATCGGCACGTTGGTCCGGATCGCGTTGTTCGCCTCCGTGTAGGCCGTCGTTCGAGCGGCACCCTCGATCGTCGCGGCGCCGGCGGTCAGCGCGTCCACCAGCGCATCGATCGACGTCCCGAACTCCTTTGATGCGCCGGCCCCGAAGTGGGGGTCGAGCAGGGTCGACACCTCGGGGACCGAGGCGGTTCGGCCGAGCAGGTGGATCCCGTCGGCGCCACCTTCGTCGACGGTGGTCAGGAAGGTTTCCTCGGGGAGGACCTCGAGCTCGGCCGTGATGTTGAGGTTGGCGAGCAGCTGCGCCTGGATCTCCGTCGCGACGGCGGTCGGATCGGGCAGGTACGCGCGTGCCACGTCGCGATACTGGATCGTCGTCGTGAAGCCATCCGGATATCCCGCCTCGGCCAGGAGCTGCCGCGCGGATGACGGATTGAACCCGTACCACGGGTCACCAGCGCAACCGAACGAGATCGCACATGGCGAGAAGTGGGTCGCGACCTCGGAGCCAGGCGGGTAGAGCGATTCGACGATCTTCTCCCGGTCGAGGCCAAGCGCAATGGCGACACGAACCTTGACCTTGTCGAACGGGGCGTAGGTGTTGTTGAAGCCGACGTAGAACGTGTTGAGCCCGGCCCGAGGCACCGCCTTGAGCTCGATGTCGTCGGCCACCGCTTCGAGGCCAAGCCGGCCAAGGTCATCCGCCCCATCGACCGCGCCAGAACGAAGCTCGCCGGTTCGACCGGCGGCGTCGTCGGACCAGCGCAGGATCAGGCGCTCATTGCGGGCCGCCGTGCCCCAGTAGGCATCGTTCCGGGCGAGGCTGACGTCGGAACCGCGGTTCCAGTTCTCGAGCCGGTACGGCCCTGTGCCGTTGCTGTCACGCACGATGGCCTGCTCGCCGCTCCCCCCAGGCTCGATGTGCGACAGGAGCCATTCGGTGTCGTTGATGGCGAACGGGATGAGAGCGAGGCGGGTCGGGAACGCGGCATCGGGCGCGCACAGATCAAACGTCACGGTAGACGTGTCAAGCGCGCGGATCCGCCGGATGGCGCCGCCGTAGGCCGCATGCGCCGCGTCGGGCGCGTCGAGCTGGTCACATGGGGCGTCACCATCGGGTGGCCAGACCATCGGCTCGAAGGGCCCCGTGCTTGCTGGCGCGGTCGCCGCCGTCTGGCTCGGGAGCGTCCCGCTCCCGCTTGGCTGACTCGGTTCGCCGCAGGCCCCCCCGATCAACGCCGCGGCAAGGAGCAACGTCGCCGACCGCCGCCGGCCCGGTGATCGGGTCATGTGCGCGGAAGCCTAGCATCGGCCGCCGCCGACGGTTCGCGTATCCTCGAGACGTGCAGCCCGTACGGATCGCGCTCGCCCAGATCGCTCCGAGGCTCGGTGCGCTCGACGAGAATCTCGAGCGCCACGTCGACCTGCTCGCCGACGCTCGCGGCCAGGACGCCGATCTGGTCGTCTTTCCCGAGCTCGGCCTGACCGGGTATCTCCTGCAGGACCTCGCCGGTGAGGTCGCAATGACCCTGGACGACCCGCGGCTGGAACGCCTGGCCAGGGCGACGACCGGGCTGTCGGCGGTGGTCTCGTTTGTCGAGGAGTCAGCCGATCATCGGCTGTTCATCGCGGCCGGCCTGTTCGAGGACGGCGAGCTTCGGCACGTCCACCGCAAGCTGTTCCTGCCGACGTACGGCCTCTTCGACGAGCGGCGGTTCTTCGCGGCCGGTGACGCCCTGCGGGCGGTGCCGTCGCGTCTCGGGGCCGGGATCGGCATCGGCATCTGCGAGGACTTCTGGCACCTGACCGTGCCCCAGCTCCTCGCCCTCGACGGCGCACAGATCCTTGTCAATGTCTCGTCCTCGCCCGGTCGCGACCTCGCGGCGACAAACGAGGTCGGTCTGGGAACGGCGACGTCATGGCGGACATTGATGCGGACCTACGCCCAGCTCACGACGTCGTTCGTGGTCTTCTGCAACCGGGTGGGGGTGGAGGAGTCGATCTCGTTCTGGGGTGGCTCCGAGGTGATCGCCCCAACCGGCGAGGTGCTCTTCGGCGCCCCGCTCTACGACGAGGGTCTGTTCACCGTGGAAATCTCGCTTGCGGACATTCGCCGGGAACGGATCGGCCTCCCGCTGCTGCGCGACGAGCGGCCGGAGCTCCAGATCCGCGAGCTCGGGGCGGATCGTGGCCGAACGGGCCGGCATGGCCCCGGACTCGACCGCCTCGGCCGAGGAGGAGGCGGTCTCGGAATCCCGAACCCACCCGACCGGTCCCCCAGGCGGCTGCGCGTCGCCGACGGGGGAGAGCGGTGACCGCGCTGACCGAAGCGTTCGACCTTCCGCTCGAGCTCGCGATCGACACGGATGTCGCGAGACGGGTGATCGGGGAGTTCATCCGCGGCCAGCTCCGGCAGGCCGGGTTCGACCGCGCCGTGCTCGGGTTGTCTGGCGGGATCGACTCGGCGCTCGTCGCGTACCTGGTCGTCGAGGCCATCGGGGCGGAGAACCTGCATGCGGTGTTGATGCCGTATCGATCGTCGTCCCCGGCCTCGCGGGCCGACGCCGAGACGGTTGTCGCGGCGCTCGGCTGCTCGAGCGACGTGGTCGAGATCACGGCCATGGTCGATGGCTACTTCGGCGGTGAGTCCGGCGGAGGCGCGGCCGGAGCCGGGGGCCCCGACGCGAGCAGTCTCCGGCGTGGCAACTTTGCCGCCCGGATGCGGATGGCCGTCATCTACGACCGGTCCGTGACGTTTGGCGGGCTCGTTGTCGGGACGGGCAACAAGACCGAGTCGCTGATCGGGTATACGACGCTCTACGGCGATTCGGCGTGTGCCTTCAACCCCATCGGCGATCTCTACAAGAGCCAGGTTCGCCAGCTGGCCGTCGCGATCGGCGTGCCCGACGCGATCGTCCGCAAGGCGCCGAGCGCCGACCTCTGGCCGGGCCAGACCGACGAAGGCGAGGGCGAATTCAGCTACCCGACGCTCGATCGCCTGCTGTTCTGGCGGATCGACAAGCGGCGATCGGTGGACGAGGTCGTCGCCCTCGGCTTCGACGCCGCGATGGTCGAGCGGGTCGATCGGATGGTCGCCGGTGCCGAGTTCAAGCGCCAGGTCCCACCGATCGCCAAGCTCGGCCCGCGCACGGCCGGCGTCGACTATCTCTACCCGCGACGCCGACCCGGCTCGAAACGGGGGTGACGCCGCTGGCTGATGCGGATCGTGCGCCGCGTCCCCCACCGGCCGACGCGGACGGCGCACCGCGCGGAGTCCTGTACGTCGTGGCCACGCCGATCGGCAACCTTGGGCGACGTGACGCTCCGGGCCCTGGAAATCCTCCGGAGCGTGCCGTTGATCGCGGCGGAGGACACGCGGCACACGCGCCGCCTGCTCGATCGCTACGAGATCGCCACGCGGACGACGAGCTACCACGCCCGCAGCGGGCCGGCGCGGCTCGTAGCGCTGCTCGGCCACCTGCGCGGGCGGCGCCGACCTGGCGCTCGTGACCGACGCCGGTACGCCCGCGATCAGCGATCCCGGTGGCGAGCTCGTGGCGCGCCTGGGCGGCCGAGGGTGGCACGGTCGTGCCGCTGCCCGGCGCATCGGCGGTGCTCGCGGCCGTCGCCGCGTCCGGCGTCGCGGGTCCGCGGTGGTCGTTCGAAGGCTTCCTGCCGCGGTCCGGGCGCGAGCGGCGTGACCGGACTCGCCAGGATCGCGGCCGATGATCGCGCGACGGTCCTGTACGAGGCGCCCGGGCGGGTGGCGGCGACGCTTGCCGAGCTTGCGCTGGCCTGTGGCGAGGCGCGGCCGGCCGCCGTGTGCCGGGAGCTGACCAAGCTGCACGAAACGATCGAGCGAGGAACCCTTGGCGAGCTGGCGGCACGTGCGGCTCGTGGCGAGATCCCCGCCCGCGGTGAGTTCACGCTTGTGGTCGGGGCCGGGGACCGTCCCCGACCCCGTTCACGGTGCCGAAGACGAACGCGATGCTCTCGCGACGGCACTCGCCGAGGTCGAACGATTGGTGAGCGAGGGCCGAGGCCGGAGCGAGGCAGCCCGGAGCGTTGCGGCTGCGACGGGGCTGTCCCGGCGACGCCTCTACGAGGTCCGCGGTGACGGGTAGGATTTCCGCATGAGTGCGGAACCGCGCGCCGGCAGGCTTCCGATCCTGGGGGCGCTGCAGCCCGATCGGGCGGTTCATGATCGTCGCCACGACGGTGGTCAGCGTCGCGGCCATCGTCCTGGACTTCGGTCTCCATGCCGACCCGACGCTGCTCTTCCTCGTGTCCGCGGCGGCCATCCTGGGTCTCGCGTGGGTCGTCGGCCTCTCGACCGAGCGGCTCGGCGTCGCTGACCGGGCCACAGGTCGGCGGGATCCTCAACGCGACGTTCGGCAACATCGCCGAGCTGATCATCGCGTTCTTCGCCCTGCAGGCCGGCCTCATCGAGGTCGTCAAGGCGTCGCTGACCGGCTCGATCATCGGGAACCTGCTGCTGGTGATGGGCGCGAGCGTCCTGTTCGGTGGGCTGCGGCACGGGAACCAGTCGTTCAGCCCGAAGATCGCCGGCTCCAACGCCGCGTTGCTGGTCCTGGCGCTGATCGGGCTGTTCGTCCCGGCGGTGTTCGCGTTGACCACGAGCGACCAGGCGCAGGGCTCGATCACCGAGGAGTCGGTCCTCGTCGTCGATCGCTGCTGATCGTCGGGTATGGGATCTCCCTGGTCTACCAGTTCACCAATCCCGATCGAACGCTCGGCGGCCACGGCGAGCCGGAGGGTCATGCCGGGCCGGCCTGGAGTGGCCGGGTGGCGATCGTCGTGCTCCTCGGGGCAGCGGCGCTGCTCGCGGTGCTGTCGGAGATCCTCGTCAGCGCGATCGAGCCGTTCGTGGATACCTTCGGCTTGTCCGCGTTCTTCGTCGGCGTCGTGCTGATCCCCACGATCGGCAACCTCGCCGAGCACCTCGTGGCGGTCCAGCTCGCCTGGAAGAACAAGATGGAATTCGCGATGGCGGTGACCTTTGGCTCGAGCCTCCAGGTGGCGCTCTTCGTGGCGCCGGTCCTCGTCCTGCTGGGCGCCCTGATGGGTCAACCGATGGACCTCGTGTTCACGCCGCTCGAGATCGCGGCCGTCGCCGCGGCCGTCGGGATCAGCGCCTTGATCGCGATCGATGGCGAGACGAACTGGCTCGAAGGCGCGCTGCTCGTCCTGGTCTACGCGATCCTGCGCGTCTCCTTCTTCGAGTTCAGGTAAGGGGCTGCCCCGGCTGCCTGACGGCGGGGCGACGGCGCGCAGGGGCCACGCCGCCGCCTGTGGAGTTGGCCTTCGGTCAGGCCGCCGCCTCGGCCGTCGTCGGCCTCGGCCTCGTCGTCGTCCTCGTCGGTCGAACCAGGGTCGAAGGTTCCGTCCGGGATCGGTTCGGACGCGGGGACATCGCCGAGCGCGCCGGCCTGCGATGCCAGCGAGTCCGCGGCCTGCTGGGCCTCGTAGTCCTTCTTGCGGCGCCCGGACAGCATCTCGACGTGGGATGCCACGATCTCTGTCTTCCAGTGCCTGCGCTCCGCGCTCGTCGTCCCACGATCGAGTCTGGAGCCGGCCCTCGATGGCGACCTGCTGGCCCTTGCCCAGATATCGTCCGGCGATCTCGGCCAGGCGGTCCCAGGTGACCACGGCGTGGTACTCGGCCTTTTCCTTGCCGCCGCCAAAGAACTCGTTGCTCGCGACGGTGAACGTCGTGACGTTCTTCCCGCTGGCGAGCCCGCGCATCTCCGGGTCGCGCGTGAGGCGCCCCGTGAGGAGGACCTTGTTCACGGTCCGATCTCCTTCCCGGTCGGTCGGCTGCGCCGATCTCGACCCTGCGTGCTCGGCGGGATGACGCGATCAACCTAGCAAGCGCGGGTTGACTGCCACGTATCCGGCGATGCACCGCCGGTTGACCGGTTCCGGCGGTCCGCGATGGATCTGATATGCCGTTGGCCGCCCGCCGTTCCGAGTCTTGATGGCCTCGTGCCTATCGTCACGATCGACCAGCCATGCCAGACGAACTCGGGCAATCCGCGGCAATTGGGCTCATCGCGAGCCTGCTGTCGTTTGAGCTGGTCGCCGCCGTTCGGTCGTGGTTCGAGGCTCGGGTGGCTCGGACCCGAGGCGGCGGCACCGTCGCCGCGGCGCAGCGAGCCGCACCAGCCGATCCTGCTCTCCCAGGCATTCGCAATCCGCGACCACTTCGCCCAGCGACGGCTCTCGATGAACCGGTTGCGAGGGCAGTACGCGGTCCTCGGCACGAGCAACTACGGCCGCCAGCTTCGGACGGCGATCAGCCAGGCCCGGCCAACCACATTTGCAGCGGTGACCGCAACCTGCCACGCATGCCGGGTGTCGAGACTCAAGGGCCGGCCCATTGCCTCGAGTGCCGTCGTCGACTGCTCGTGCCGGTGGTGCCGGCTGGCGCCTGACCCCGCCGGGAGCCTCACGCGGGCCTGACGCGGACGACGAGGGCCGGCGTCGGCCAGGACTCAACCCGCGACGCGACCCTTGCTTTCGGATGCCGGGTGCGGGATCGACCCCGTCGAGGGCGGATCGAGATCGACGCGGATGCCGTTATCCGGGGCCAGCGTCCCGGACGCGGCGTCCGCGACCCGTGGCGAAGGAGGGCGGCGACCCGCCGCTGAGCCGCCACTTGTCGTCCGGCGCTCTCCACGCGTCCTGTGGCCGGGTCATCTTGACGACGGCAGGATCCGGCGCGGGGGGTTCGGACGCGAAGAGGTCGCAGAACAGGCTCACCAGGTCCGGGTCGAACTGCGTTCCGGCGTGGCGACGCAGCTCGGCGACGGCCTCCGCATGCGACATCGCGCGGCGGTACGGCCGATCGTTGATCATCGCGTCGTAGGCATCGGCGATGGCCACGATCCGGGCGCCAAGCGGGATCTCGGCGGCCCGGAGGCCGAACGGGTAGCCGTGACCGGCGAACCGCTCGTGGTGGTGGAGGATGATCGGCACCGCGTCCGTGACGGCGCCCGCCTGTTCGAGGATCACCTGCCCGATCCGCGGGTGCTGGACGACGCTCCGCCAGTCGGCGCTGGTGAGCTCGGACGGCTTGTCGAGGATGTCTGACGGGATGGCCACCTTGCCGATGTCGTGCAGCAACGCCGCGATGCGAATGCGGTCGACCTCGGCATCGGGCAGCTGGAGCGTCTGGGCCATCGAGACGACGATCGTCGAGATCAACGCCGAGGGCTGCCCGCGGTGCTGCGGGAGCGGGGCGATGACCGACGTCAGGAAGTCCGTGGCCGCGTCGCGAGCCCGGCGGCCGATCTCCATCGCGTGCGCGCGCCCGGCAGCTCGAGATCGGCGCCCTCGGGACACGGGCGTCCTCGTCCGGCTCGGTGAAGATGTACGTCTGGTTGCGACCGAGCGACTTGGCCGAGTACATCGCGGCGTCGGCATCCCGAACGAGCGTTTCCATCCTGAGCTGCGATCCGGTCCCTCCGACGATGCCGATCGAGATCGTCACCGAGAGGTCTGCGTTGCCCGGGACGTTGAACCGCTCACGCTCGACCAGCGTGCGCAGCTTCTCCGCGAGCATGGCGCCTTCCTCGGCATCCGTCTCGGCGAGGATCAACATGAATTCCTCGCCCCCGTACCGGCCGATGAGGTCGCTCGCCCGAAGGTTGCCGGCAAGGATCTGGGCGACGCCACGCAGGACACGGTCGCCGCTCTCGTGCCCGTAACTGTCGTTGACGACCTTGAAATGGTCGATGTCGACGAAGGCTACGCAGAGGGGCCGGTCATAGCGCGACGCGCGTTCGACCTCGGTGAACAGCTCGGACAGCAACGCCTGCCGGTTGTAGACGCCGGTCAGCCGGTCGATGGTCGCGCGATCGTGGGTATCCGCGAGCGACTCCGCGATCCGGTTGATGACGCTGGCGAGACGCGTCTCGAGACCGCTCCCGCGAGCCTCCACCGCGATCGTGTAGTCGCCATCGGCGATCCGTTCCGCGGCACGGACGAGGCGCCACAGTCGCAGCCACCCGACGAGGAACAGGACGACCGCGCTGATCGACGCCCCGATCACCGCGCCGGCGATCGCGACGACCACGACGAGCTCGGTGGCGCCGGCCCACACGGGCATCACCCCCGGCATCCAGGCAAGCAGGATTCCGGCGATGACCAGGGCGGCCACGGCCACGGCTGCGATGGGACGCATCACCAATCAAGGCTACGATCCGGGCCTCGCCCCGCAGTCCGTCCGAAGGTACCGATGATCGGACACGGTGGTCCGGGCGCATCCGCGCAACGCCCCCCGACCCGGTTGGGGCCGTGGCGCGCTGGTATACTCCAGCCTCCTCGATCGAGCGGGGCCAGGCCCGCGAAGCAGGAGGTCAGCGATCGCGCTTGCAGGGCGCATCGGCCGTCCCGTGAGGCGTCCGAGCGACCACACGACGGCGGTCCGCCGAACGTTCGGCGGGCACACGCGGGAGATTTCCAACCCGGTCCCTGAGTTCAGGGGCCTTTTTGTTTGGGCGGCCCGCTGATGCCTGCCACCGTGATCGTCGGGCTCCAGTGGGGCGACGAGGGCAAGGGCAAGATGACCGACTTCCTGGCCGAGCAGGTGGCCATGGTCGTCCGCTACCAGGGTGGCGACAACGCCGGCCACACGGTCGTCAGCGGCGACGAGGTGTTCAAGCTGCGCCTGACACCCTCTGGCGTGCTCTATCCGCACATCACGTCGGTCATCGGGAACGGCGTCGTGGTCAACCCCATCACCCTGATCGACGAACTGGACATGCTGGCCTCGCGAGGCATCGACGTCACCCGGGTTCGCGTCAGCCGCAGCGCCCACGTGATCATGCCGTACCACGTGGCCCTCGACGTCGCCAACGAGTCCCGCCTCGGCGACGCCAAGGTGGGCACGACCGGTCGCGGGATCGGTCCGGCCTACGGCGACCGGGCATGGCGCCTGGGGCTGCGCATGGAGGACCTCCTCGACGCGACGGTGCTGCGCGAGCGGATTGCCCGCGCCCTGCCCGACAAGAACCGGCTGCTCGACGGAATGCGCAGCTCGACGTTCGAGGTCGAACCGCTCGTGCAGATGGCCACCGGCTGGGGTGAGCGTCTTCGGGCGCACCTCGACGACACGACCTGGCTGGTCCAGGGCGCGCTCGCGCGCGGGGAGCACGTGCTGCTCGAAGGCGCGCAGGGCACGCTCCTCGATCTCGACCACGGCAGTTACCCGTTCGTGACCTCGTCGAACCCGGTCGCCGGCGGGGCCTGCACCGGTGGTGGCATCGGTCCCCTCCAGGTCGACGAGGTCATTGGCGTGATCAAGGCCTACTCGACCCGCGTCGGTTCGGGGCCATACCCGACCGAGCTCCACGACGAGATCGGTGCCGGGATCGCCAAGCGCGGCCACGAGTTCGGGACCGTCACCGGCCGCCCGCGACGCGTCGGCTGGTTCGACGTGGTCCCGCTGCGGTACGCGGTGGCGGTCAACAGCGTCAGCTCGATCACGCTGAACAAGCTCGATATCCTGTCAGGCATCGAGACCATCCGGCTGTGCGTCGCCTACGAGCTCGATGGCAAGCGCGTGGAACGCTGGCCATCCAGCGGCGCGTCGCTGTCGAGGGCAACCCCGATCTACGACGAGTTCGCGGGCTGGGACGAGCCCCTCCACGACGTGCGCACCCTCGGGGACCTGCCCGAGAACGCGCGCCGCTATGTCAGCGCGATCGAGGACCACGCCGGCGTCCCGATCATCTTCGTCTCGGTTGGGCCGGAGCGGACCCAGACCATCGAACGCGCCTGGCGGCCCGATCCGCCGACGTGCCGGGTTGCCGGCGTGACCCTCATCGCGCCGACCCGGACGCTGATCGTGGGGAGTGGCGGTCGCGAACATGCCCTTGCCTGGAAGCTGGCGTCGGAACCCGGCGGCAACGAGGTGTTCGTCGCGCCCGGCAGCGACGCCATCGCCACCGAGCCCCGGGTCCGTTGCCTGGCAGGCGTGAACCAGCTCGATCCCGATGCGGTCGTGGATGCGGCTCGCCGCCAATCCGTCGAGCTGGTCGTGGTGGGGCCCGAGGCGCCGCTGGCCGCCGGTGTGGCCGACGCCCTTCGCGGGGCCGGGTTCGCCGTCTTCGGTCCATCGGCCGCCGCGGCCCGGATCGAGTCGAGCAAGGCGTTCTGCCACGACGTCGCGGCCGCGGCTGGTGTCCGGATGGCTCGGGCTGGCGCATTCCACGACCCGACGACGGCCCATGCGTTCGCGGCCGAGCTGACGGCCGCCGGGGACGGTCTGGTCGTCAAGGCGGACGGGTTGGCGGCGGGCAAGGGCGTGACGGTGTGCGACACGCTCGAGGAAGCGGAGCGCGCGATCGACGCCCTGTTGGACGGTTCCGCGACCGGCGATCCCGATGGCCCCCGCGTGGTCCTGGAGGCGCGTCTCCATGGACGCGAAGCCAGTGTGATCGCGCTGACGCGATGGGCGGGATGTCGTGGCATTACCGCCGGCCCGCGACCACAAACGACTGCTGGACGGGGACGCCGGCCCGAACACCGGTGGCATGGGGGCGTACAGCCCCCTCGAGGATCTCCCCGACGACGAGACCGAGCTGCTCCTCGATGGGTTCCACCGGCCGATCCTGGCCGAGCTCGCTCGGCGCGGCACGCCGTTCCGCGGCGCACTGTATGCCGGGCTGATGCTGACCGCGGACGGCCCCGTCCTCCTCGAGTGCAACGCGCGGTTTGGCGACCCGGAGACGCAGGCGATCCTGCCACGCGTTGGCCATCGCGATCGGTCCGCTCCTCCTGGCGGCGGCGCGCGGCGAGCTGCGATCCGCGATTGCCGCCTCGCACCTCGTGGGCTCGAGACTCCCGACCTTCCCCGGGGCGTCCGTAGCCCTCGTGCTGGCCGCCGCCGGCTACCCGGAACGACCGCGAACCGGGGATCCGATCGACGGGCTCGAGGACGCGAGGGCCACGCGGCGCGCTCATCTTCCACGCCGGTACCAGCCGCGCTCCCGACGGATCGTTCCGAACGGCTGGCGGGCGCGTGCTGGCGGTTGTTGGGCGCGGACCGGATCTCGCCACGGCTCGCGATGCGGCCAGCGCGGCTGCGGATCGCATCAGCGCACCCGGTCTGCAACGGCGGCACGACATCGCCCGGGAGCCCGTCCCGTTCGCGCTGGGCGCACCCCGATGAGGTCCGGGAGGTGATCCGCCGCTACACGCTCCCGGAGATGGGCGGGATCTGGTCCGAACAGGCCCGCTTCGAGGCGATGCTGCGGGTCGAGCTGGCCGTGGCCCGCGTCCAGGCGGCGCGCGGATTGATCCCGGCGGAGGCCCTTGCGGCGCTCGAGACCCGCTCCCGCGTCGACGTCGATCGGATCGCGGAGATCGAACGGACCACCGACCATGACGTCATCGCGTTCGTCAGCCAGGTCGCCGAAACGGTCGGCGCCGAGGGCCGGTTCCTCCACCTGGGATTGACGAGCAGCGACGTCGTCGACACGGCGCTCGCGCTCCAGCTCCGGGCCGCCGGCGAACGCCTCCTGTCAGACGCGGACCGGTTGGTCGCGGCGATCGTCACGCGGGCGAGGGCGTCCCGCGACATGGTGATGATGGGCCGAACCCATTCTGTCCACGCCGAGCCGACGACCCTCGGTCTCAAGCTCGCCGGCTGGGCGTTCGAGGTGGACCGCGGCCGAGCCCGGCTTGCCGCGGCCGTCGACGAGATCGGCACCGGCAAGATCTCCGGTCCGGTCGGGACGTATTCGCATCTCGGGCCGGACGTCGAAGCGGATGTCCTGGCGGCGCTTGGCCTGCACGCCGATCCCGTCAGCACGCAGATCGTGCAGCGGGACCGCCACGCCGCGCTCGTGACGGCGATCGCGATCCTGGGCGGGTCCCTCGAGCGCTTTGCGACCGAGGTGCGCAACCTCCAGCACACCGAGATCGGTGAGCTCCAGGAGCCGTTCAAGCCGGGCCAGAAGGGCTCGTCGGCGATGCCGCACAAGCGCAACCCGATCCTGTCCGAACGGATCGCGGGCCTTGCGCGGCTCCTTCGCGGGTATGCCCTCACGGCGCTCGAGGACCAGCCGCTCTGGCACGAACGCGACATCAGCCATTCGAGCGCGGAGCGGGTCATCCTGCCGGACGCGACGATCGTCCTCGACTACATGCTCGTGCGCATGTCCGGCCTGATCGAGGGACTCGTCGTCCGACCCGAGCGGATGCGCGAGAACATCGAGCGCGGCCTGGGCCTGCATGCCTCGTCGCGCGTGCTCAGCGTCCTCCTCGAGAGCGGCCTGCCACGCGAGGAGGCCTACGCGATCGTCCAGCGAGCGGCACTCCAGGCCGCGGATGACCGGGTCCCGCTGCGCGAACTGCTGGCGATCGATCCGACGGTGGCGCAACGCGTCCCCCTCGCCAGGCTCGATACCTGCTTTGACGACGCCGCGTTCCTCGTGCACGCCGACGAGGTCATGGCGCGGCTGGATCGTCTGGACACCGGTCCAGTCGATCGAGTCACGAAGACGAAGGTCACGGCCGATGCTGGCTGAAGCGTTCCTGCGCTCGGGCAAGGTGCGCGACCTGCACATGCTCAACGATGGGCGCCTGCTGCTCGTCGCTTCGGACCGGATCTCCGCCTTCGACGTGGTGCTGCCGAGCACGATCCCGGACAAGGGCCGCGTGCTCACCGGGCTCTCGCGCTTCTGGTTCCGTGAGACCGAATCGATCGTCCCGAACCACCTGCTCGGCACGGCCCCGGAAGTCGTCGAGCGGCAGATGCAGTCCGAGATCTACGCAACCGGCAGCGCACCCGTGGCGTTCGGGTCGCTCGACGCGATCCGGGGTCGAATGATGCTCTGCCAACCGGCCAGGGTGGTCCCGATCGAGGCCGTCGTCCGAGGGTATCTCGCGGGCTCCGGCTGGAAGGAATACCGGGAACGCGGAACGGTCTGCGGGATCCCGTTGCCGACCGGTCTTCGCGAGAGCGACCGACTCCCCGAGCCCATCTTCACGCCGGCCACAAAAGCAGAACAGGGCGAGCACGACGAGAACGTGACGTTCGACGGGATGATCGAGCACATGGCGAGGTGGTGGCCGGGGTCGACGGCGATCGGCGACCTTGCCGACGCCATCCGCGATCGTGCCCTCCGGCTGTATCGCTACGGGGCGGCCGTGGCGGGCCGGCGCGGCGTTCTGCTTGCGGACACCAAGTTCGAATTCGGGATGATCGGCGATCCGCCGTCTTCGTCGGACCCCGGTCCGCCGGAGGAACGACTCGGCCCGCCTGGCACGGCACCATCGGGGACGTGGATGGCCGGGCCCCTGGCCCACTACCTGACGCTGATCGACGAGGTCATGACCCCGGACTCGTCGCGCTTCTGGGACGCCGCGACCTATGCGCCGGGCCGCCCGCAGGCCTCCTTTGACAAGCAGTTCGTTCGCGATTGGCTCGAGACACAGGCCTGGGCCAAGACCGCACCCGGACCCGAGCTCCCGCCGGACGTGATCGAGGGCACGCGTGCCCGCTACGTCGAGGCGTATGAGCGGATCACGGGCGCCAGCTTCACGCGGTACCTCGAGGAGGACGTGATTGCCCCATGACGAGCTTCAGGTACGCGGTCAACGTCACCCCAAAGCCAGGCATCCTCGATCCGCAGGGCCGCGCCGTGGAGGGCAGCCTCGGCCACCTTGGGATCGAAGGCGTCAGCGGGGTCCGGGTGGGCCGGCGGGTCGAGCTGACCGTCGACGCTTCGGATGAGCGCGCCGGACGGACGGTCGCCGAGCGCCTCGCGGCGGACCTGCTCTCGAACCCGCTGATCGAGGCGTATGACGTGGAGCTGCTCGGCGAAGCCTCGTCGACCGCCGGCGTGACGGCGGGCGTGGCGGGGGAGGCTTGACGTGCCGGTTCGGATCGGTGTCGTCGTCTTTCCGGGCAGCAACTGCGACCGCGACACGCTGCACGCGCTGGCCCTGGCCGGCGCCGAGCCGGTCGCGCTGTGGCACGAGCAGGCGACCCTCGACGGTGTCGCCGCGGTCGTCCTGCCCGGCGGGTTCGCATACGGCGACTACCTGCGCGCCGGGGTGATCGCGCGCTTCAGCCCGATCATGCGGGCCGTTGCCGACTTCGCCGCGGCGGATGGCCTCGTGCTCGGCATCTGCAACGGGTTCCAGGTCCTCGCCGAAGCCGGGCTCGTGCCGGGTGCCCTGTTGCGGAACACATCGTTGCGATTCGCCGGTCGCGAGGTTTCCATCGCGCCGGAGCGGCTCGATACCGCGTTCACGGCGGCGCTCGCCTCGCATCACCCGCTGCGGATGCCGGTCGCCCATGGCGAAGGTTGCTATTACGCAGACGACGCGACGCTGGATGGGCTCGAGCGGGACGGCCAGGTGCTCTTCCGCTATGTCGACGCGGACGGGACGCCGGCCGGTCCTGGCGACCCGGCAAATCCGAATGGTTCGCTCCGGGCGATTGCCGGCGTCCTGAACCACAAGGGCAACGTGGCCGGCCTGATGCCGCACCCGGAACGGGCAGCCGAGGCGATCCTCGGCTCGGACGACGGGATGGGGATCATCCGTTCGCTCGTCGACAGTGCGAGTCGCGCGGCGACCGCTCGAACCCCTGTCGGAGCCGGCAGCCGATGACCCTGGCCGAGCGTCCCGTCGAGCCGCTCCACCGCCGGCTCGGCGTCACCGACGGGGAGCTCGACGCCATTCGCGACCGGCTTGGCGGGCGCGACCCAAACGACCTCGAGCTCGCCATGTTCAGCGTGATGTGGAGCGAACACTGCTCGTACAAGAGCTCGAAGCCACTGCTCCGTACCCTCCCGACCGCCGGTAAGGACGTCGTCGCGGGGCCCGGCGAGAACGCCGGCGTCATCTCGATCGGCGATGGACTCGCCGTCGCCTTCAAGATCGAGTCGCACAATCATCCGTCGGCGGTGGAGCCGTACCAGGGGGCCGCGACCGGGGTAGGCGGGATCCTGCGCGACATCTTCACGATGGGCGCCCGGCCGATCGCGGTCCTCGATGCGCTCCGGTTTGGCGATCCGGCCAACCCGCGGACACGGCACCTGGTCGACGGGGTCGTGCGTGGCGTCGGCGGGTATGGCAACTGCGTCGGCGTCCCGACGGTCGGTGGCGAGCTCGTCTTCGACCCGAGCTACCAGGGCAATCCGCTGGTCAACGTCATGGCGATCGGGCTCCTCGAAGAGCGGCGTCTCACCCTCGCCGCGGCGCCCGGCCCGGGTAACCTGGTCGTCCTGTTTGGCTCGGCGACGGGTCGTGACGGGATCGGTGGCGCGTCCGTGCTCGCGAGCGCGACCTTCACGGACGACGATCCATCCAAGCGACCGAGCGTCCAGGTCGGCGATCCGTTTGCCGAGAAGCTCCTGATCGAGGCATCCCTCGAGCTGATCGAGCGCGGTCTCGTCGAAGGCCTGCAGGACCTCGGGGCGGGCGGGATCACCTGCGCGACCTCGGAGACGGCCGATCGCGCCGGCACCGGGATCGCCATCGACCTCGACGCCATCCCCAGGCGCGAGCCGGGGCTCGCGCCGTTCGAGGTGCTCATCTCGGAATTCGCAGGAGCGGATGTGCGCGGCCGTCCTGCCCGATCAATGGCCGGCTGTTCGCGAGGTCTGCGAGCGCTGGGGATTGCCAGTGGCGATCATCGGCCGCGTCACGGCGGACGGCGACATCACGGTCGTCGAGGGTGGACTCGACGGGACGGGCCAGGCCGCAGCCCGAGCGCGCGAG
Organism: uncultured Chloroflexia bacterium; assembly: GCA_963731865.1. GTDB lineage: Bacteria > Chloroflexota > Limnocylindria > Limnocylindrales > CSP1-4 > SPCO01. The sequence goes on from CAVSXG010000002.1 coordinate 263,073, forward strand.
CTCGCCCGGATCCCTGCCAGCGCCCTGACCAGCAATGCCATCGTCCACGATCGCGTGGGGCTCGCGCCGACCCACCGCCGCGACGCTCCGGCGCCCGGGGCGCCGGCCTCGGTCAGCGACAACCTGCCCGAACGCGGCATGGATCCTGGTGCCGTGCTCCTGGCGCTGCTCGGGTCGCCAAACCTGTCGTCTCGCCGGATCGTGTTCGAGCAGTACGACTCGACGGTCGGCGTCGACACCGTTGTCGGGCCAGGTCACGGCGCGGCCGTCCTGCGGGTGAAGGACTCGACCAAGGCCCTCGTCGCGACCACGGATGGCAACCACGCCGTGGGGTTGCTTGATCCCTGGCTCGGCGCCGCCCTTTCCGTGGCCGAGGCAACGCGCAATGTCTCGATCACCGGGGCGCGGCCGTTGGGCGTCACCAACTGCCTCAACTACGGGGATCCGACACGGCCAGAAGCGTTCTGGCAGCTCCAGGAAGGCGTTCGCGGGCTGGGCGATGCCTGCCGTGCGCTTGGCCTGCCCGTCACGGGTGGCAATGTCTCCCTCTACAACGAGTCACCGGCCGGATCCATTGCCCCGACCCCCGAGATCGGGGTGGTCGGGCTGCTCGACGACGTCGCCTCCCTCGTCGGCCCGGCGTTCCGGCGCGAGGGCGACACGGTGATCCTCATCGGCGATGCCACGCCCGGGCTCGTCGGGTCGGCCTATGCGGCCCTCGCGGGTGCAGCGCTCGAGGACGGGCCACCCGGCCTCGACCTTGCGCGCGAGGCGGCGGTCCAGGCGTTCGTCCGCGAGGCAATCGCTCGCGGGCTCGTCGCCTCTGCCCAGGACGTATCGGGTGGTGGGCTTGCCGTCGCCCTCGCCGAGTGCGCGATGTGGGGCGCGATCGGCGCCAAGGTCCGGATCGCCCTCGTCGCGTCGCCCGCCGTTGCCCTCTTTGGCGAGTCACCGTCGCGGATTATCGTGACCTGCGAGGCCGGGCATGCGCCGGCGCTCGAGCTTCTCGCCCGAGAGTTCGGTCTTCCGGTCGAGTCGATCGGGCGCGTCGGCGGCGACTCGCTCGTCATCGAATCGACCGGCGCGGGCCCGATGGGCGCCGCGGAGGAACGGGGGAGTCGCGTGGCCGATGCGCTCGAGGTCCCACTGGCCGATCTGCGACACGCGTGGGAGCACGGACTCCCGCGCGCGCTCGGTTGGGAGTTCTGACCGATGTGTGGCGTCTTTGGCGCGGTGCTCCCGGGCGGTGAGCCGACCGATGCCGCGTCGCTCGCCGCGCTTGGGCTGTTCGCCTTGCAGCATCGCGGCCAGGAGTCGGCCGGGCTCGCCGTGAGCGATGGCGAGCAGCTGATGCTCTACAAGGATCTCGGCATGATCAGCTCGGTGCTCGACGAGCGCCGCCTGCCGAGCCTCCGCGGCCAGCTTGCAATCGCGCATTGCCGCTATTCGACGACCGGCTCGACCGTCTGGGAGAACGCCCAACCGACGTACCGCCTTGGTCCGCGACGCGCGCTGGCGATCGGGCACAACGGCAACCTCATCAACACCCGCGAGCTGCTGACCCAGCTGCAGGGTGGTCGGGCCAGGTTGCCCGCATCGACGGACACCGAGTTGCTGACGGCACTGCTTGCCGATGAGCCCGCAGCCGACACGGTCGAGGCGCTCCAGCGCGTCCTCCCTCGCGTGCGCGGGGCCTATACGCTCGTGATCCTCGATGAGCGGCGCGTGATCGGGGTGCGCGACCCGTTCGGGTTCCGCCCGCTGGTCCTCGGCCGGCTGCCACGCCCGGACGCCGGTGGCCCTGGCGACGGGCTGTGGCGCGGTGATGACGACACGACCGCGGGCTGGTGCCTCTCGTCCGAAACGGCCGCCCTCGACATCGTGGGTGCCGAGTACGTCCGGGACGTGGAACCCGGGGAGATCGTCATTCTCGAGCCAGGAAGTCCGCCCCGGTCGGTCCGGTTCGCCGAGGCGACGCCGGCCCTGTGCGTGTTCGAACTCATCTACTTCGCCCGTCCCGACTCGTACATGGAAGGGCGCAACCTCTACGAGGCCCGCCGCCAGATGGGCATCCAGCTCGCCGCGGAGCATCCGGTCGAGGCGGACCTGGTCATGCCCGTCCCCGATACCGGCGCCCCGGCCGCCGCGGGGTTCGCGGAGGCGTCCGGCATCCCGTATCGCGAAGGGATGTACCGGAACCGCTATGCCGGGCGGACGTTCATCCAGCCATCGGCCGGGCTCCGGCACCGCGGCGTGACGATCAAGCTCAACCCATTGCCCGCGGTCGTCGCCGGCAAGCGACTGATCGTCGTGGATGATTCGATCGTCCGTGGCACGACGACCAAGCGGATCGTCGACCTGCTCCGCCGGGCCGGGGCGACCGAGGTGCACGTCCGGATCAGCGCGCCACCCATCTTCCACCCGTGTTTCTACGGCATCGACACGCAGGTCGAGACCGAGCTGATCGCGGCCACCCACAGCGAGACCGAGATCCGGGACTTCATCGGTGCCGATTTGCTCGGGTACCTGTCGATCCGGGGCGTCCTCGCCGCACTCGAGCTGCCCTACGAGCAGTTCTGCTTCGCCTGTTTCGACGGCAAGTACCCCGATCCCGTGCCGTACGACGTGGCCAGTCGCAAGTTCATCCTCGAGGAGCCGGTCGGGGTGGCGCAGCGGCCGTGACCGAGCGGACGAAACCGTCGAGGGCGGCGTATGCCGCGGCCGGCGTCGACATCGATGCCGGCGAGCGCGCCGTCGCCTTGATGCGAGGGCACGTCGAGTCCACGCGGGGTCGCGACGGGGGTCGTCTCGGCGGGCTAACAGGACTCGGCGGGTTTGGTGGCGCGTTCGCCATTCCGGAGGGCTACACGGAGCCGTTGCTGATCGCCTCGACCGACGGTGTCGGGACCAAGACGGCGATCGCCACGGGCATCGGCCGGTTCGACACGATCGGGATCGACCTCGTGGCGATGTGCGTCGACGACGTCGTCTGCACCGGGGCGGAGCCGCTTGCCTTCCTCGATTACGTGGCCGTCGGCGAGCTCGACCCAACCGAGGTGGCCGAGCTCGTCGGGGGCGTCGCGACCGGTTGCCGCCAGGCTGGTTGTGCGCTCGTGGGCGGCGAGACCGCAGAACATCCCGGATTGATGGCGGCCGACGCGTTCGATATCGCCGGGACGGCCATCGGCGTCGTCGAACGCTCCCGGGTGATCGACGGATCGGCCGTCCGGGCTGGCGACGCGATCGTCGGCATCAGCTCCTCCGGGCTCCACTCGAATGGCTACTCGCTGGTTCGCTCGCTCATGGCCGAGTGGGAGCTCGATCTCGCGGAGCCGTACCAGGCGAGGCTTCGCCGCACGCTCGGCGACGCCGCCACGGACGACACGCTCGTTCACTCGCCGCAGGAGGCGATGGCGACGCTCGGGGAGGTGCTGCTGACCCCGACCACGATTTACGCCCGGTCCCTGCTGGCGGTGCGCGCCGCGCTCGTCGCGCGAGACTGGGACCTGCACGGCCTCGCCCACATCACGGGCGGAGGGCTGCCCGGTAACGTCCCGCGCGCCCTGCCCGACGGTCTGGGGGCGCGCCTCGATCCGACCCGCTGGGTCATGCCGTCGGTCATGCGCCTGGTCGGTGCCCTCGCCGGCATGGACGACGCCGAGTTGCGCGCCACGTTCAATGGCGGTCTCGGGATGATCGCAGTGGTGCCCCAGGCGGCCGTGCCGACCACGATCACCGCCCTTGCCGAGCACGACCTCGAGGGGTTACTGGTCGGCGAGGTCTTCGAGCGCGACGCTGGGGGGCCGGACGCGCCCGAGACCGCTCGATACGTCGAGGGTCCCATGGAGGCAACCGCAGGCGACCCCATCCGGTGAGCGGCCGGATCGCGGTCGGGGTCTCAGGGGCGGGCTCCAACCTGCGGGCCCTGGCCGCCGCCGCCGACCGCGACGAGCTCGGCGGGCGGATCGTGTTCGTATTTGCCGATCGGCCCTGCCCCGCGCTCGATTGGGCGGTGGAGCGGGGGATCGAGACCGCCTTGATCCGGGGCGGGGACGACGCCACGCTCGCCTCGACGCTCGACGTCGTCGCCCCCGACGCCGTCGTCCTGGCTGGGTACATGCGGATCGTCGGGCCGGCCGTGCTCGCGGCCTTTCCCGGGCGCATCCTCAACACGCATCCGTCGCTCCTGCCCGCCTTTCCTGGCTCGCACGCAGTGACGGACGCGCTGGCGCATGGCGTCACGGTCACGGGTTGCACGGTGCATCTCGTCGACGAGGCCCTCGATGGCGGTCCGATCGTGGCCCAGGAGGCGGTCGCGGTGCAGCCCGGCGACGACCCGGAGCGTCTCCACGAGCGCATCCGGGCGGTCGAACATCGCCTTCTGCCACGGGCGGTCGCGATGCTCCTGGCCGGTGCCTTCTCGGTTGACGAGCCGGGGCGTCGCGTCGGCGTCGACCTCGCACGTGCCGACCAAGCCATGTCCGTGCCGCGTCGGGCGCTGCTCTCGGTCTCGGACAAGACGGGCGTGGTCGAGTTCGCCGGGGGCCTCGTGCCCCTCGGCTTCGAGCTCGTGTCGACGGGTGGCACGGCGCGAGCGCTGCGCGAGGCCGGTCTCGCGGTGACGGACGTGTCGGCCGTGACCGGCTTCCCCGAGATGCTCGACGGACGGGTCAAGACGCTCCACCCGCGCGTCCATGGCGGGATCCTGGCCGACCGCCGGCTCGCGGACCACAGACGGCAGCTCCTGGCCGCCGCGATCGCGCCATTCGAGCTCGTCGTCGTCAACCTCTACCCGTTCGCCGCCGCCGCGGAGCGACCCGGGATCACCCTCGATGAGCTTGTCGAGGAGATCGACATCGGCGGTCCATCCATGGTCCGCGCCGCGGCCAAGAACCACGCCAATGTCACCATCGTCACGTCGCCCGATCGGTATGCGGCCGTCCTGGAGGCGGTCGCGGGGGGCGAGGTGCCGGCCGGGTTGCGCTCGGCGCTCGCGGTCGAGGCATTCCGACACACGGCGGCGTACGACGCCCGGATCGCGGAGGTCCTGCCCGCGCGGATGGCGGCGGCTGGCGTGCCGTTGCCCGATGAGCCGGGCCTGCCCGGATCCGGGGACCCATACCCCGCGAGCCTGACCATCGCGCTCGAGAAGGTCGAGACACTCCGCTACGGGGAGAACCCGCATCAACGGGCCGCCCGCTACCGGCGGCCGGGGAGCGACACATTGGACGGCCCCTTCGCGACGGGCGCACCACCGCTCCAGGGCAAGGCCCTCTCGTACAACAACGTGCTGGATGCGTCCGCGGCGGCTGCGATCGGCCGGGCGTTGCGGGGGCCGGGGGTCGTCATCGTCAAGCACACCAACCCGTGCGGCGCGGCCGAGCGCCCTAGCCTCCTCGAGGCGTGGTCGGCCGCGCTTGCCGGCGATCCGATCTCGGCCTTCGGTGGCGTGGTCGCGCTGACCCGTTCCGTGGATCGTGCGGTTGCCGAAGCCCTCACCTCGATCTTCCTGGAGGTGGTCGTCGCGCCCGCGTTCGACGAGGCGGCGCGCACGGTCCTCGCGGCCAAGCCGAACCTTCGCCTGGTAGTTGACCCCACGCTGGCGCACGATGCGCCGTTGCGGCCCCCTGACCCGATTGGCTCGCTCCGGACGGCGGGCGGTGGCGTCCTCGTCACCTCGCCCGACACGATCGCCGACGACCCGTCCACCTGGTCGGCGGTCACAGCGCGGGGCCCGTCCGACGCCGAGTTGCTCGACCTCGAGCTCGCCTGGCGCCTCGTCCGCGGCGTCACGTCCAACGCGATCGTGCTGGTCAGGGAGCGCCGCCTCATCGGGATGGGGTCGGGCCAGACATCACGCGTGGACGCCGCCCGCGGCGCCGTCGACAAGGCCCGAGCCCATGCCGGTCCGGACGCCCTTCGCGGCGCCTCGTGCGCGTCCGATGCCTTCTACCCGTTTCCCGACGCAGTGGAGGTGTGCCTGGAAGCCGGGGTGACGGCGTTCGTCCAGCCCGGCGGATCGATGCGCGATGCTGATACCGTGACGGCCGTCGACCGGGCCGGTGGCACGATGCTCGTGACCGGGATCCGCCACTTCCGCCACTGACCTGGACAGGAGCCGGACCGAGGCGCAGGGGAGCGCCCGTGTCGGGCGGCGAGAGAGGGACGTTGATGGCCAGCCCCGCGTGCGCTCGGGTCATATGAAGGCGCTGGCTGCCTACCGCGGCCTCCTGTCGAACGGCCCGCTGACCCGGCTGCTCGGCGGCGAGTTCGTCAGCGCCATCGGCGACTGGCTGTACATCGTCGCCCTCCTCGTCGTCATCTACGGGGAGACCGGCGATCCCTTCGTGCTCGGCCTGTTCGGGGCGGCGCGGGTGGTCCCGTACGTGCTCCTGTCCATTCCCGCGGGCATCGTCGCCGATCGGTTTGACCGACGCCTGATCCTGCTCGTCACCGACCTGGCGCGCGGTGCCGCGATGCTTGCAATGGGCCTCATCGTCGCCCTGGACGGGCCGATCTGGGCGCTCGTGGCCCTGTCGATCCTGGCCGCCTGCGGTTCCACGTTCTTCTACCCCGCGATCGGTGCCTACATCCCGAACCTGGCCACCGACGAACGCCAGCTCGGACCGGCGAACAGCGCCTGGGCGAGCCTCGACAACCTTGGCTTTGTCGTTGGTCCTGTCCTCGGGGGCATCCTCGTGGCGAGTGGCGGCACGACGTTTGCGTTCCTGATCAACGCCGCGACGTTCCTCGTCATCGCGGCCGTCCTGTGGGGACTGCCACCATCGAGCAACGTGCGGCCTGCCGCGTCTGTGGTGACAGCCGCCGCCGCGCCACCGGTCGAAGACACGGGGGCCGCCGACGAGCCCGCGTCGTCGATCGACCGGCCGATCGACATTGTCCCGCTCATCGGTATCGGCGTCGTTCGCTTCATCGACGGGGTCATCACCGGTGGCATTGGCGTGCTCACCGTCGTCCTCGCCACGGACATCCTGCGCGCGGGTGCCGACGCGACAGGCTATCTCAACGCCGCGATCGGCATCGGGGGCGTGGCCGGTGCCGTGGCCTCCGGCCTGCTCGTCCTGCGGCGAAACCTCGCGGGTCCGCTGCTCGCCGGTGCCGGCGTGCTCGCGGCCGGTGCCCTGCTCCTGGGGTTTGCGGACCTGCTCGTGGTCGCGATGGCCGCGATCGTCATGGCGTCGGCCGGGCACCTCGTCCTCGAGGTCGTCGCGGCGACGCTCATGCAGCGGGTCACGACCGATGCCGTCCGGGGTCGCGCCGTGGGCGCCCTGATGACGGTCGAGACGGTCGCGGAGGGCCTCGGCTCGTTCCTGTTGCCCGTGCTGGTGACCGGGATCGGCGGCGTAGTGGTGCTCGGGTCCCTGGCTGTCCTGATGGTCGCGGCTGCGCTTGCCGGGCTGCTGCTGATCGGTCGATCGGCGACGCGCGCGCAGACGCCGTTCGAGGCGACGATCGCCCAGGTCGCGGAACTCCCGCTGTTCGCGGGGGCGAGCGGCGCCAGCCTGGAGGCCGCGCTCGAGCGCCTCGTCGCCGTGCCGGTACGGGCCGGCGAGACGGTCATCCGCCAGGGCGAGGCCGCGGATCGGTTCTACATCATCGAGTCCGGGACGTTCAGCGTCACCCAGGAGGGGACCGACGGCAGCGTCACCGAGCTCCGTCGACTGGCGCCGGGCGACGTGTTTGGCGAGCTCGGCCTCCTCACCTCGTCACCGCGCAGCGCGACCGTGACCGCAACCGGTGACGGTCTCGTGCTGGCCCTCGATGGTCCTGCCTTCCAGGCATTGGTCAGCGGCGCGGCCAGCATCCGCGGCCGGCTGCTCCACCTCTACGACGGACCACCCGCTGCTACCATCGCCGTCCCATGACCGACCGGATCGACCGACCGACGTTCTACTTGACCACGTCGATTGCCTACGCCAACAACAAGCCCGGGTTGCACACGCTCTACGAAGTGATCGCGGCCGACGCCATCGCCCGCTGGCACCGGATGCGCGGTGACGACACGCGGTTCCTGACCGGAACCGACGAGCATTCGATCAACATCGCGCAGAGCGCAGTCGATGAGGGTCGCGATCCGCGCGCCTTCGTCGACGAGAAGGTGGGGTTCTTCCGCGAAGCCGAGGACGCCCTGGGGATCCGTCCCGACCGGTTCATCCGGACGACGGACCCCGATCACGTCAGGTCCGCGCAGGAGATGGTCCGCCGCGCCCACGCCAATGGCGACATCTACCTCGGGACCTACGAGGGCTGGTACTGCCCCAACGAGGGCTTCCGCAACGCCTCCGACGTCGAGGAGACCGCGCGCGGGACGATCTGTCCCAACCACCCCGAGGTCCCGCTCCAGTGGCTGACCGAGCGCAACTGGTTCTTCCGCTTGTCGGCCTACCAGGAGCGCCTCGAGCGGCACTACGCTGACCATCCGGATTTCGTGCAGCCCGACTACCGGCGCAACGAGATGCTCGGGTTCATCCGCAACGGGCTCGAGGACTTCTCGATCAGCCGTGAGAAGACGCCTGGCGGATGGGGGATCCCGTTCCCGATCGCCGAGAACGGCGAGACCTCGCTGCGCGAGGACGGCACATGGGACCCGGAAGCCGGCAAGATCTACGTCTGGTTCGACGCCCTCATCAACTACATCACCGGCGCCGGGTTTCCCGACGACGATGCAGCCTTTGCCCGGTGGTGGCCGGCCGACCTGCACGTCATCGGCAAGGACATCTCGCGATTCCATGCGATCTTCTGGCCGGCGATGCTGTGGAGCGCCGGACTCGAGGCGCCGCGCAAGGTCTGGGTCCATGGCTGGCTCCTGGCGGCCGGTGGCGAGCGGATGAGCAAGAGCCGCGGGAACTTCTACGACCCGAATGACTTCGTGGCCTCCTTCGGCTCCGACGGGGCGCGGTATGTGGCCCTCCGCGAGGTGCCGTTCGATCGGGACGCGGAGGTCAGCTGGGACTCGTTCATCCGTCGCTACAACGCCGATCTGGCCAACGACTTCGGCAACCTCCTCAACCGGACCGTGTCCATGACCAATCGCTACCTCGATGGAGAGCGGCCCGCTCCCGGGCAGCCCGGCAGTCTCGCCGCGTCGACCGCCGAGGCACTGGGTGTGTATGCAGAGCGCTTCGCGGCGTACCTGCTGCACGACGCGCTCGCCGCACTGTGGGTGGTCGTGGAGCACGCCAACCGGCTCGTCGACGCCGAGCGACCATGGGAGCTGGCCAAGGCGGCAACGGCCGGCGACACGACCGCAGCCGCGCGCCTTCGTGACGTCCTGGGCGACCTGCTGGAGGCCTGCCGCCTGGTTGGCCTGGCCGTGGCGCCGTTCATGCCCGCCACGGCACCGCGCGTGCTGGCGCAGCTCGGCTACCCATACCCGTATGGGGCCGACGGCAATGGCGGTCCACCGATCCTCGACGAGCTTGTCTGGGGCGTCCATGCCTCGGAACCCGGGCGGGTCACGGCGCCGGAACCGCTCTTCCCGAGGCTGGAGACCGACCTCGACGCTGTCGCTCGCGCCGGAGTGAGTTCGTCGGCAGGGTAGGGCGAACAAGCGACCCCATCGCGCGGAGGACTTCGATCATGGCGAAGGGCGAGATCACCCACATCGAATTTCCGGCGGACGACGTCGAGCGGGCAAAGAACTTCTATTCGGCTGTCGCTGGCTGGAAGTTCAGCGCGATGGAGGGATTTCAAGGCTACTGGCTGTTCCGCACCAGCGAAGGCTCGGGCGGCGGCCTTGGTATGCACGGCGACAGCGTCGGCAAGGTGATCCGGATCTACATCACGGTCGACAAACTCGAGCCGGCCGTCGCTGCGGCCGAGGCCAACGGTGGCTCGGTGGTGTCGCCACCGGCCGACGGGACCGGTCAGGGACGCTTTGCCGTGCTGCTCGATCCCGAGGGCAGCGAGATCGCCTTGTGGGAGTCGGTCGGAGATACAACCGCGGGATAACGATATCGCGGGGTAAACGCGTCGCCGGGGTGCGGATCCGGATGGCAACGAGGTGATCATCGGCCAGCGCGCCGCGACGTAGGAACTGCAGCCGGTCGACGTTCGCGTTCGCCGCCTCGAGTGATCAGCGCGACTTCGACCAGGTGATCGACGCGCAGGTCGGCGGCCTCGCTCAATCGACGCGCGACGTCTTCGTCGCAAGCCGCCACGACAACGAAATATGTCTCTTCGGCGTAGACCGCGAATGCAGCACGCCACTCGACGCGCGTGCCGAGGTTGGCCAGCCGGTCCGTTGCGTTGTCGAGCGCGGCGGTGATGGCGCTTGCGGCGTCCCGGTCGAGGTTCGCCACGTAAACCTCGATCAGGTAGCTCCTGAGGACGGGCATCTCCGCACCCCGCGACGTCACCATGCCCGCAACGATATTGCCGACGCGCGCCTGCCGCGTCCGGGGAAACCCGACATGACGGTCGAAGGTTCCGACCGGCAAAGTGTAGGGTTTTCCCTGACGCGATCCGGGGTGGCGTGCGGGACTGTACCCACACGGGCCAGCCGACGTTCGGAATCCAGATCGGACGCGAGTCGGCCCGTCGAAAGGAGTCCTCGATGCGCACGTCACTGATCGCGATTGCCCTGCTGTTCACCCTGGCCAGCCCGGCCGCCGCGGCCGAGCAGGTCCCTTTGAAGGGCAGCCTGGACGGTGCGGTCACCATCACGCCGATCAACCCACCCGTCGTTTCCGTCCGGATCGAGGGCTGGGGTATCGCGACGCACCTGGGTCGCTACACCATCGAGTTCAATGCCGTCGTCAACCAGGCGACGCGAACGCCGATCGTACCGGCAACGATCGTGATCACGGCTGCCAATGGCGACACGATCACCGCCGAAGGCAGCGGGGGGCAGGGAACGCTCGTGGCACCCGGCGTGCTGTCGATTGTCGAGCCCGCGACCATCACGGGTGGGACCGGGAGGTTTGTCGATGCGACCGGGAGCTTCGTCATCCGGCGCACGTTCTTCGTGGCCGCGGGCGTGACCACCGGTTCCTTCGAAGGGACCGTCTCCTCGCCCGGTGCGTAGCCGCCAACCGAACGATTGCCGGTCGGTTCAGGCCGGCAAGCGGAGCTCGCGCAACGCGCGGGCTCCGCGCGAAGGGCGAGCTTACCGAGCCACCGTCGGGATCAACTCCGACGCGCGATGCGCGAGCTCCGAGCGGGATCGAATGCCCAGCTTCGAGTAAACGCGCGTCAGGTGCGCCTCGACGGTCGCAACGGTCGTAAACAGCTCGGCGGCCACGTCCCTGTTCGACCGACCGGAAGCGACCAATGCGGCGACGCGCAGCTCTGCTTCCGTCAGCGCGTCGTCATGGCGAGGTCGTGGGCGCGCCCGCCGGAGCTCGTCCGCGGCCTCCTGCTCCGACGGCACAGCCGAAAGCGCGGCAAAGATGGTGACTGCGGCTTCGAGCGCCGCGGACGCCTCCCGGCGACGACCGAGGCGGCGCAGTGTCCGCCCGCTCGCCAACAAACATCGGCCGACTTCCCAGGACGCTCCGATCTGCTCGAAGCCCTGGAGCGCAGTGTCGAGCCGACGCAGGGCGGTGGACGGGTCGCGCGATCCGAGGGCGAGGAGACCTTCGCACAACGCGACGGCAGCGCTCCCCCAGGGATCGAGCTGCGTTTCCCGCTGCTTCAGCCGCTCGGTCAACCCGGCCGCGATCATCTGGTGATTCCCGGAGACGAGGCGTTCAACCGCGAACGGGATCGCCCACCACGCGGCACCCGACAACTCGCCGGCTCGCTCGCCCAACGACGGGAATTCCGTCAACCCGGCCAATGACGTCTCGTCGCGCGCCGTCCGGTCGATCAGCGCCGTGACATAGGCCATGGCCGCGGCAATGACCTCGCCGCTTCCCATCGATGTGGCCGCGATCGTAGACATGTCCGCGACCGCGGCGGGGTCGCCACGCAGGGCTCCAAGCAACGCTCGCCACGCGACGGCGAGGATTCGGATGTGCCCCTCGCCCTCGGTGGCGATGGCATCCAGGAGCCGCGCTGCCTCGTCCCAACGCCCGCGGCGTACCTCGTTCTCGGCTTCGATCTGCTCGGTGCGCAACCGAACATACTCGTCGCCTTCCTGCGTGCGCAGTCGCTCCTCTGCCAGGAGCGCCTCGGCTTCCTTCCATTGCCCGCGCCACACGCGCTGTTGGGCAAGCGTGGCAAACGCCAGCCTGGCGGGGGCCGGCGTTCGGCGGCGGATCTCGACCGCACGCTCGAGGAGACCGATGGCGCGGGGGTCGCCGGCCAGCGCCATGACCCAGCCGGCGCACGTCATCGTGTAGGCCAGTGTGGCGTCGTCTGCCCCCTCGGCCATGTGCATCGCTCGGACAGCTCCTTCGACCGCGCCCGGCTCTGCGCCGCGGTCCCACGCGAGGGCAGCGAGAGTCCGTGCCGTCAGGGCGACGTCGTCGTGGTCCTCGGCCGCCGCCGCCTCGAGGAGGCTGACCGCCTTGGTTGGATCGGATTCCACCAATGCCCGCCGGAGCAGTGCACGAGCGCGTACCACGCCCCGTACGCCCGCCGCCAGGACGTCGCTCGTCAGCCGGGAGACGGCGTCCTCGTCTGCACCCAGCAGCGCGTACTCGGCCGCGTCCATCGTTCGACGGGCGTACGCCTCCACGTCCTGCGGGGGCGTCAGGCGGCGCGCATGTGCCGCCAGCTCCGCAGCCGCTTCCGGAGCCCCGCGCGAGGCGGCGGCATGGCCAGCGTCCTCGAGGAGGGCAGCGACGATCCCATCCGGGCGGTCGGTTGCCAGGGCGACGTGACGAGCCCTCGATTCGATCGATGGCGCCGAACTCGCGCATTGGAGATGCAGCTGGCGTCTGCGCCCGGGGCCGATGCTCTCGTAGGCGGCGGCCGCCAAGAGGGGGTGCGAGAAGCGGACGATGTCGTGATGGGGCTCCAGGACCCCTACCGCGATCGCACGATCGAGGGCTTTCCCATCCGCGAATGCGCTGAGCCGGGCGGGACCGAGCACAGCAGCAAGCTCGATCGCAGGTCTCGCCACCGCGTCGACATCAGAAAGCCTCTTGCCGACCAGGTTGCGGAGGCTGATCGGGAGGCCACCCTGGTCCCCTGCGCGCGCGAGTTCCACCGCAAAGAACGGGTTGCCGCCCGCGAGTTCGTGGATTCGCACGATTTCGCGACGCGGCATCCTCGCGTCGACGCGTTCGCGAAGGATCCGGCCAATCGCCCCCACGCTCATGGGACCGAGTGACACCTCCATGACCCGATCCCCCAACGCGGCCCGCAGCCCCAGCGGATCGGTGTCGCGTTCGCGCGTGGAGATGACCACAGAGATCGGCACGTCGACGAGGCGGCGCACGGCAAACGCCAACGAGCGCGCGGAGGATGGATCGAGCCACTGCACGTCGTCGATCGCCATGACAACCGTTCGATCGGCGGCGAGGACGCGAAGGGCGGCCAGGGTTCCACGCGCAACGGCAAGCGGATCTGTCGCCTCGGCAGGTTCGCTCAGAAGCAGGGCATCGGACAAGCTTCGGGCCACCGGTGGCGGGAGCTGACCGAGCACAGCGTCTGCATTGCCCAACAGGAGGTCGCCAATGCCGGCGTAACCGAACGGCATTTCGGCCTCGACCGGCCGGCTCACGAGGAGGCGCCCGCCGGCGTTCTTCGGCGGCGGCGACGGCGTGACTCCAGACGACCGTCTTTCCGATACCCGGCTCGCCGCTGACGATCAGCACCTCGGGTCCGCTTCCCAGGCGTCGCACCCAGGACTCGACGATCCCAAGTTCTGACTCGCGGCCGACCAGATCGTGGTCCATCTCAGGCGACGGCATGGCGGAACAGTACAACTGCTCGATCGCGTCCCAGACGGCGCCGCGACCTCGGGCGCCGCGTACGATCGTGCGGTGCGACTGGTCGACAGCCATTGCCATCTCAATGCCGACCGGTTCGGCGACGACGTCGAGCTGGTTCTCGGTGGGGCGCGCCTCGCCGGCGTGGAGCGGATCCTGGTACCCGGCTGGAATGTCGCGTCGAGCGAGCGGGCGCTCGCGCTCGTCGACCGGTTCGACTGGCTCGATGTGGGCGTCGGCGTCCACCCGCACGACGCCGACAAGGTCGACGAGAGCGGCTGGGCACAGATCGTCCGCTGGGCGGAGGACGAGCGAGTCGTCGCCATCGGGGAGACCGGGCTCGATTACGACCGGGTCTTCAGCCCCATCCCGGCCCAGCTCGACAACCTTCGGCGGAACCTGGCGCTTGCGCTCGCGACGGGCAAGCCGGCGATCCTGCATTGCCGTTCCGGCAATGGACGACGCGACGCCCAGGATGCCCTGGTCGAGGAGCTCCGGGCCGCCGGCATTGGCAACGACGCCTGGCTCGCCGCGTTCGGGTCGCGGCCGCCCGCGATCATCCACTCGTACTCCGGGCCGATCGACTACGCACGGAAGATGATCGCGATGGGGCTCGCCATCAGCTTCTCGGGGCTCGTGTTCCGGTCGGGGGAGGAGGCGTCTGCGGAGGTCGCCGCGCTGGTGCCCGCCGAGCGCCTTCTGGTCGAGACCGATTTGCCGTTCCTGTCGCCACCGGGGGCCCCGCGCAAGCGGAACGAGCCGGAATGGGTCCGGCTGACGGCCGCGTGGCTCGCGGAGCAGCGCGGCACGGTGCCGGAGGCCGCAGGTGCGGCATTGGTCGAGGCGTACGACCGAGTGCTGCCGCGCCCCGATCGGCCGGCTCCAGCCTCATCCCAGGCAGCGGGTTGACAGCCGGGACCCGGGTTCGGTAGTCTCCTCTTAGCACTCACACCCCGAGAGTGCTAAGCATCGCGGATCGCCGAGTGCGACGGGCGCCAGGAACACTGGCTGGAGCGTCGGACGGCAGACCGCGGTGACGCCATCGAGGTTCACGGGACGTCGGACTCCGGCTCGATCCGGCCGGCCGATGCGCCCAGATCCATGCCCGGCGGCCGGCCCTGGCCGTCACAGGAGGGATGCACGTTGGCCACTGCCACTGCCACGTCGACCAAGCTTCGCCCGCTCGGCGACCGCGTGGTCATCAAGCCGAGCGCCAAGGAGGAGATGACCAAGAGCGGCATCGTCCTCCCGGACACGGCCAAGGAAAAGCCCCAGGAGGGCACCATCCTCGCGACCGGCCCCGGCCGGATCCTCGATGACGGCAAGCGCGAGACGATGGACGTCAAGTCCGGGGACAAGGTCCTCTATGCCAAGTACGCCGGCACCGAGTTCAAGATCGAGGGCGACGAGCTCCTCATCGTCAGCCAGAAAGACATCCTGGCGATCGTCGAGGGTTGACGGCGACGCTGCCGATATTCCCAACGCCTGAAGGTTCCTGGAGGGACACACGAATTGTCTAAGCAGATCATCTTTGACGAGACAGCTCGTCGTTCGCTCAAGCGCGGCATCGATCGCCTCGCCGACGCGGTCAAGGTCACGATCGGCCCCAAGGGCCGCAACGTCGTGCTGGACAAGAAGTTCGGCTCGCCGACGATCACCAACGACGGCGTGACGATCGCGCGCGACATCGAGCTCGACGATCCATTCGAGAACATGGGCGCGCAGCTCCTCAAGGAAGTTGCCACCAAGACCGACGACGTCGCCGGCGACGGCACGACCACCGCGGTCGTGCTGGGCCAGGCACTCGTAGCCGAGGGTCTCCGCGTCGTGACGGCCGGGGCCAACCCGATGGTCGTCAAGCGCGGCATCGAGCAGGCCGTCGAGGCCATCGTCGCCGAGATCGCGCGCGTCGCACGGCCGGTCGACAATCGCGAGCAGATCGCGGCCGTGGCCGCCATCAGCGCCGCGGATCCCGAGGTCGGCGAGATCATCGCCGAGGTGATGGACAAGGTCGGCAAGGACGGCGTCATCACCGTCGAAGAGGGCCAGAGCCTGGGCCTCGAGAAGGAATACACCGAGGGCATGCAGTTCGACCGGGGCTATCTCTCGGCCTACTTCGTGACCAACCCCGATCGGATGGAGGCGGTCCTCGATAATCCGCTCATCCTGATCACCGACAAGAAGATCTCGAGCGTCCAGGACATGCTCCCGGCCCTCGAGAAGGCGGTCCAGCAGGGCAAGCCGACGCTGATCATCAGCGAGGACGTCGACGGTGAGGCGCTCGCCACGCTCGTCGTGAACAAGCTCAAGGGCACGATCTCCGTGCTCGCCGTCAAGGCGCCGGGCTTTGGCGATCGCCGCAAGGAAATGCTTCGCGACATCGCTGTCCTGACCGGCGGCACGGTCATCAGCGAAGAGATCGGGCGGAAGCTCGACTCCGTCACCACCGAGGACTTCGGGTCGGCTCGCCGCGTCGTCGCGACCAAGGACGACACGACGATCATCGATGGCGACGGCAAGGCGGACCTGATCAAGGCCCGGATGACCCAGATCAAGGCACAGATCGAGGACACCACGTCGGACTACGACCGCGAGAAGCTCCAGGAGCGCCTCGCCAAGCTGTCCGGTGGCGTAGCCGTGATCAAGGTCGGTGCGGCCACCGAGGTCGAGCTCAAGGAGAAGAAGCACCGCATCGAGGATGCACTCTCGACGACCCGCGCGGCCGTTGAAGAGGGCCTCGTCGCCGGCGGTGGGACAACCCTCCTGCAGGCCATCACGGCGCTCGACAAGCTCAAGCTCGAAGGCGACGCCCAGGTCGGTGTCGACATCGTCCGCAAGGCGCTCGAGGCACCCGCCCGGCAGATCGCCGACAACGCCGGCCAGTCCGGCGAGGTCGTCGTGGCCCACGTCAAGGGCCTCAAGCCCGGGTTCGGCTACGACGCACTCAAGGGCGAGTACGGCGATCTCTTCAAGAAGGGCATCGTCGACGCGGCCAAGGTGACCCGCTCGGCGCTTCAGAATGCGGCCTCCATCGCGGCCATGGTCCTGACCACGGAGACCTTGGTCACGGACATGCCGGAGAAGGAGAAGAACGGCGGCGGCGGTGGCGATCACGGCCACGGCGGCGGAGGAATGGACTTCTAGTCCAGGCCTGACGCCTGGCTCTGAACACGGCCCCCGGGCAACGCCCGGGGGCCGTTTCCGTGTGCCCGATAGGGCAATCGCCCCATCGACCAGCTTGCGACGACCCACGTACCCTCCGCCACTCGGCACGGATCCCACGCAAATCGTGCCGGTGGAGGCTCCGCCATGGGCGACGTCCAGGTCGCACAACTGATCGCATTTGTCCTCGCCATCGCGACGTTGCTGGTTGCACTCGAGATCGGGATGCGCCGTGCGCAGCGCCGGCGTTGATCCGACGCAGACCCATTCGTACTGCTCGACGGTGACCGATTCGGTGCCCTCGTACACCACGTTCGCGAGCCGCAGTTGGGGTTCGAACGGGTCTTGTGGGGTCCGGGCCATCCATGAGTACTGGACGAGACGTGGCCCGGACATGATGATCGCGTTCCTCTCGATCGGTGCCCCGGCCTATTCGGGGAACCACCGGCCGAGCGGGCGAACTCATCCGAGGCCGTCCCGCCTCACTCCAGGGATTGCATAGTGGAAACCCCGTCTCGTGCGGGCGCACGCCCGCCGTTGCCTCGCGCAACCTTCCTGCTGCTCCAGGAGCAGGGTCTGACCCCCGTTGAAGCCGCCAGCCTGACGGCGTTCATGTGCGGATTGCCGACAGCCGACCTGCGCTGGTCCCTCGCCCAGATCAGTCAGCTCCTCTTCCTCCAGCGGCTCTACCAGCTGGGCCGGTTCGACAGCACCGGCGGAGACCGGCACACCAGCCACTGAAGTCCCGTCCCCCACAGTCTCGGCGGTGAGCTGCACGAGCCGCCGAGCGATCCGTCCGAAGCGGCGCCGAACTCCTGCCCGGCGCCGCTTCGGCATGTCTGGTCCGAATACGGCGAATTGCCCCTTCCCCGGGCGCATTCGATTGCCTACCATCTGACCCGGTCGGGAAAGCGCGGCCCAGCGGGAGGGAACCCGACCACCTGAGGAGGGCGGTATGGTCACGACACGCGACGGTGCGAGCCTCGAGCGGGATGCGATCGGACTCCCGGAGGTGTTGTTCCAATCCATCACGCACATGGCCCCGGCGGTCGCGACGGCGCTGTCGATCGGCGCGGCCACGTCGTTTGCCGGCGGGATCACGCCGCTGGCCGTGCTCTTCGCGATGATCGCCGTCCTGTTCACGGCGTTTTCCATGGCCGAGCTTGCGAAGCACCTGCCATCGGCGGGCGGAATGTTCACGTACGTCCGCAACGGGCTGGGGTCATTCTTTGGCTGGCTCGTTGCGTGGAGCTTCGCGCTGGCTGAGCCCCTGGTGATGCCGCTTCTCCTCGGAGGGTTCGGCTTCTACGGTGCCATCTTCCTGTCGGCGTACCTTGGCATCGACTTCGCGTATGCGTGGCTCGGCCTCGCCGTGCTCTGCGGCCTCGTGGTCTGGTGGCTCACCTACCGGGGCATCGGGATCTCGACGCGGGTGGGCCTGATCCTCGGCGTCATCGAGATCGCGATCTTCCTGCTCGTCTCGCTGCTCCTGATCGCGAATGCCGAGCAGAACACGCTCGACGTGTTCATTCCCGGCGCCGACGGCATTCGGCCGGCATTCCAGGGGATGATCTTCTGCCTGCTTGCGTTCATCGGCTTCGAGGCGGCCGCGCCGCTTGGCGAAGAGACCCGTGAGCCGCGGAGGACGATCCCGCGCGCCGTCATCTGGTCGGCGATCCTGGTCGGGCTGTTCTACGTGTTCAACTACTACGCCGCCACGGTCTTCTTCGGGCCGGACCGGATGGTCGAGTTCTACACGTTCAACGGTGGCGACCCGTGGGGCTTCATGGCCGAAGAGGTGTTGCCGGGCATCGGTGGCTTGCTGGTCGTCTTCGCCATCCTCAACAGCTCGCTGGCGAACGCAAATGCCGGAGCGACCGCGGCGACCCGGTCGCTCTTCGCCATGGGACGGGTCGGGCTGCTACCCCGTTGGTTTGCCGCTGTGCACTCCGGGACGCGCGCGCCAGTGAATGCGGTGCACTTCCAGGCGATCAGCGCGCTCATCGTCGCGGTCGTACTCGGATTGGTCCTCGCCAACGACCCATTCCCAACGCCGGACGGTGCCGCAAGCTTTGGTGGCCTGAACGTGTATGTCTTCCTGGGCACCATGCTCGGGCTGATCTTCGTGTTCATCTACATCGCCGTGAACCTGGCATGCATCGGCTACTTCTGGCGCCAGCGGCGAGATGAGTTCAACGTCATCAAGCACCTCGTCGTGCCGGTCCTCGGCGTGGTCGCGATGATCCCGGCCGGGCTCGCGGTCATCGGCGGCGTGACGATCCCGATCCTGGACATCGAGCTTCCGCCATATGCCAACGCCCTGCAGTGGACGGCGCCGATCGTGGGCGTCTGGATGGTGATCGGCATCGTCCTGTACTTCGTCCTTCGCGCCCGGGATCCCGAGGCACTCGAGCGCATGGGCGATGTCTACGGCGGCGAAGCCCCGGCCCCGTAAGACCGATTCGCCGACAGCACCGCCAAGCCCGATGAGCCGGTCGCACCGCCGGCGCATCGGGCCTCGGCCTACTCGAAGATCCCCAGTGGGCAGTAGGCCGTGACCACGTAATTCGGCATGTCCACGATCTCGCTGATCCGCAGGTCCACCCCGACACTGCACAACATGTAGGCGTCCTGGGCCGCCACGCCGTGCTCGCGGCCCAGCCAGTCGATCATGCGCCGGACGGCGTCGCGCGCCGCCCCGACGAGATCCGGACCGATTCCGTCGGTGGCGTAGCGCCGCCCGACCGGACGGTCCGCCTCCGTCCCGGGCGCGGTGAGGAACTCGGGTGCGCCCAGGTTCAGGTCGTGGCGGACGGTCAGCCGGACGACGGCCCGCATCGGCGTCTCGATGGCGGTCCCGCAGACCTCGCCGTCACCCTGGGCGGCATGGCCGTCGCCGATCGAGAACCTCGCTCCGGCGTGGAAGACCGGGAGGAACAACGTGGCGCCGGCCGTCAGATGGCGCGTGTCCATGTTGCCGCCGTGCAGATCCGGCGGGATGGTCGAACGCGGGCCGGTCTCGGGTGCGACGCCGAGCTCGCCGCAGAACGGGACGATGGGCAGGTGGATGCCGGGCAGGAACTCGGCCCGGCCACCGACGCCAGGGACCCGCGTCACGCGGTAGGCAGGGTCAGGGAAATCGTCCGCGAGCAGCCCGAAGCCGGGGATGCTGGCCGTCCAGCCCCACGTGGCTGGCTCGAAGTCGAGCAGGTCGACCTGGAGCGTGTCGCCGGGGACCGCGCCCTCGACCGCGATCGGTCCGTTGACCTGGTCGACCCGTGCAAAGTCGAGCCTCGCGAGGTCATCGGTGGTCGAGTGCTCCGTCAGCTGGCCGCCGCTGGCATCGAGCAGGTCGAATTCGACGATCGTTCCGCTCGGGACGGTCTCGATCGCGGGAATGGCCGGATCCCAGGCCAGATGAAAGCGATCGTTCGTGATGTGCAGGTTCGGGCTCTCGGGCACTAACCACCTCCAGCCGCTCATCGTAGGCGTGTCGCGGGCGTTTGACAGACCCGCGCCGTCACGCGGACCCTTGGGCGAGGCGTCCCAAGATCGGCTGCGGTCCGGCCGAACCTCCTGAGGTGTGTCGATGATCCGTTCTTCCCGTCGCCCGCCCAAGGCGTTCGGCCTCCTCGCGAGCGTGGTCGTGGCGCTGGCTGCTTGTGGCAGCCCGTCACTCCCGGCGCTGACCGATCCGACGGAGATCATCACCGCTGGCCTCACGTCGACCGAAGCCGCCAAGAGCGTCCACGTGGAAGCGACGCTCGACGGCTCGATCAACGCCGACCTGACCGGCCTCGGCTCGGGGACCGACCTTCCGCTCACGGGCACGACCGCGTCGGCCGACGTGGACATGGCCGGTGGCAGGGCCCACGCAACGATCGCCGTTCCGGCGTTCCTCAACTTCAACGCCGATGTGATCCAGATCGGCGAGATGACCTACCTGAAGTCGTCGCTGTCGGGGCCGCAGTACGAGGCGATGGAGGCGACCGACGAGCTGCCGGTCGATCCGACGGATGCGTCCGGCATCTTCGACGACCTCGGCGACTTCCTCCTGGCGGACGGGGTCGATCCGGTCAAGGGCGACGACGTCGACTGCGGTGGCAAGCAGTGTTACACCGTGATGATCGAGCTCACCCCCGAGGAGCTGGCGGCGCTGGGCGGCGCCGCGGCGACCGAGATGCTGCCGCTTGACATCAGCGGTGCCAGCCTGGCCATCACCGTCCGGGTCGAGAAGGACACCTACCATCTCGCGGGGATCAACGCGCTCGCGTCGCTCGGCGAGGGGGGCTCGCTGACACTCGATATCGCGCTTTCGAGGTGGGATCAGCCGTTCGACATCTCGCCGCCGCCGGCGGACCAGATCAAGCCTGCCACGTAGCGTCAGGGCCCCTTCGCCAGGGCCGTGGTGGGTGGGCCCACCTACAATGGACGGGTGAGTCCCACCCGACGTCGTCGAGCCGGTCGAAGGCCGCTCGATGACGCGGCCGAGGCGGCGGCGACCTCGGGTACGGCCTTCGTCGAGCTCGCTGAAGGGACAAGCGCGCCGCCGGAGGAGCCGGCATGGCTGCGCGCCCCGACCGATGACGTCCGCGACGAGCCAACGGCCCGGCCACCCGATCCGGCGGCGCGTGCCGCCGCCGTCGCCGCTCGCACCCAGGAGATCGTCCGGGCGCTGAATCCCGAGCAGGCCCGCGCCGTGACCACCACGGACGGGCCATTGCTCATCCTCGCCGGGGCGGGCTCTGGCAAGACCCGGGTCCTGGCCCATCGGATCGCGTATCTCGTCGGCGTCAAGGACGTGGCGCCCTGGCGGATCCTGGCCGTGACCTTCACCAATCGCGCCGCCGCGGAGCTGCGCGAGCGGATCATCAGCCTGGTCGGCGAGGGTGGCCGCGATGTCGTCGCCGGCACCTTCCATTCCCTTTGTGCACGCGTGCTGCGCCAGGAGGGCGAGGCGATCGGGATCGGACGCCGGTTCGTGATCTACGACGCGGACGATCAGCAGTCGCTGATGAAGCAGATCCTGCGCGAGGAAGACCTGCCGCTGACCGGTGAGTTCCGCCCGAGCGTCGTGCTTGGAGCGATCAGCCGCGCCAAGAACGAGATGCTGGACGCGGACCTCCTGACGCAGCACGCGGCCAATCACCGCGAGCGCATGATCGCCCGCCTTGCGCTGCGCTATCGCGAGCGGCTCAAGAAGGCGAATGCGCTCGACTTCGACGACCTCCTGCTGGAAGCGGTCCGGTTGTTCGACGAGGCCCCTGACGTGCTCGCCAAGTACCAGGAACGTTGGCGCTACCTGCATGTCGACGAGTACCAGGACACGAACCGGGCGCAATACCTGTGGGTCCGGGCGCTCGCCGCAACACATCACAACCTGTGCGTCGTTGGCGACGATGACCAGTCGATCTACTCGTGGCGCGGTGCGGACCTGCGCAACATCCTCGACTTCGAGCGTGACTGGCCGGACACCGCCGTGGTCAAGCTGGAGCAGAACTACCGCTCCACCCAGCTGATCCTTGACGCGGCACATGCCGTCGTCTCGCGGAACACGGCGCGCAAGGACAAGAAGCTCTGGACGGACAACGCGGGCGGCGTCCTGATCCAGCGGTTCGAGGCGTACAACGAGGAGGAGGAGGCCGAGTGGATCGCCCGGCAGGTCGAGGGCCTCGTCGTCGGACGGTCCAGCGCCCTGACCCGTCGTGCCGACGAGGAGGATGCGCGGTTCCGCGCCCGCGACATCGCCGTGATGTACCGGATGAATGCGCAATCCCGGGCGATCGAGGAGTCGTTCCTCCGCTACGGGATCCGCTACCAGCTCGTCGGCGGCACCCGGTTCTACGCCCGCCGCGAGGTCAAGGATGCCCTGGCCTACCTGCGGATCCTCCGCTCGGACACGGACAGCGTCAGCTTCGAACGGATCATCAACGTGCCCGCCAGAGGCATCGGCGACCGCACGATCGAGGTGCTGCGCGCCGCCGCGGCCCGCGAGGGTGGGTCGACCTGGGGCGCCATCGAAGCGGCCGTCCGCGGTGAGCTTGAGGGTCTCGCGCCGCGAACCCGGAATGCGCTGACGGAATTCGCCATCCTCGTTCGCCGGCTCCGAACCCGCGTCGGCATGCTCCCGATCCCCGAGCTGCTCGATGAGGCCCTCGAAGCATCCGGCTACCGGGCGATGCTCGCCGACGGGTCCGAAGATGGCGAGGAGCGCTGGGCGAATCTGCTCGAGCTACGCGCCGTCACGACACGGTATGACGACCTGGCACCCGACGACGCGCTCGACCGGTTGCTCGAGGAGACGGCCCTGGTCGCCGACCAGGACTCGTACGAAGGCGATGCCGACGCGGCGACCCTGATCACCCTCCATGCGGCGAAGGGCCTCGAATTCCCGGTCGTGTTCATCGCGGGACTCGAAGAGGGGCTATTCCCGCATAGCCGGGCGCTCGACGACGAGAAGGAGCTCGAGGAGGAGCGTCGTCTTGCCTACGTTGGGATCACGCGCGCCAAACGCCGCCTCTACCTGTCGCATGCCTGGCGACGAGCGACCTGGGGGATGGGCCAGGCGACCGTGCCGTCGCGTTTCCTGCTCGAGATCCCGGCCGAGCTCATGATCGGCCCGCAGCTCGGTGGTGCTGACGAACGCGACCTCGACCTGGACCTCGTGTTCGGGGCGAGGCGCACCAGCCGCTTCGGGACGCCGCCACGTGGTGGCGGGGCGTTCCGGCAGGGGAGCGGGCGACCGGGCGCTCCGGCCTCGGGGGAGGTGTTCCGACCCGGCCGGGATCTCGCCGCGAAACGCGAGGCGTTCGCTGACGGCGCGCCATCGGGATCGTTGGCGCGCCGCGCGAGCAGCTGGGACGAGGCTGGCTCGACGGCTGCCCCGGCGACGCGGGTCGACCGGGCGCCGGGTGCGATCCGGCCGCCCCGACCGATCATCCCGGGCGAGCGCCAGTTCCGGGATGGCGACCGGGTGCGCCACGCGCGTTGGGGCGACGGGATCGTTGTCACCAGCAAGCTGACCCGGAGCGACGAAGAGGTCACGGTCGCGTTCAAGGACTCGACCGTGGGTCGCAAGACGATGCTCGCGAGCCTCGCCAATCTCGATCTCGTGGGCTAGGCTCCGGCGCGTCATGAACGATCGGATCGAAGCCGTGGGTGCACCCCGCTCCGTCTTGCTGGGTCGGGACCTGCCGCCCGACCCGCGGGCGATCGGGGCGGTCGGCTTCGCCGATTTCGAGGCCATCGCCCGGGAGCGGATGCATCCCGGCGCGTTCGACTACGTCGCCGGCGGTGCCTGGGACGAGGACAGCCTGGCCGAGAACGAGGCGTCCTGGCGACGCTACCGGTTTCGGCCGCGCGTCCTCGTCGACGTGGCGTCCATCGATCCGGCGACGACACTTCTCGGCGGACACGCGGCATTCCCGGTCGCCATCGCGCCGATGGCCGTCCACGGCCTGGCCCATCCCCTCGGCGAGATCGCGACCGCACGAGCTGCGGCGGCGGCGGGCGTGCCATTCACGTTGTCGACGATGGCGAGCCAGTCCATGGAAGCCGTCGCCAACGGCGCTCCGGGCGCGCGGCGGTGGTTCCAGCTCTATGTCCAGACGGTCCCGAACCAGGCCCGCCGGCTCGTCGAGCGCGCCGCCGCGGCAGGGTACGAGGCGATCGTCGTGACCGCGGACCTGCCCATCCTTGGCTATCGCGAGCGCGATCGTCGGAGCGGGTTCGACCTGGCCGTTCCCCTCGGCAACTTCGCGACCGGCGGCGAGGGCCCGAGCCATCGGCCGCCGGGCAGTGGTGTCGAGATCATCGACGCGTGGCAGGCCCGATCGCTGGTCTGGGAGGACCTCGCCACGATCCGGGGCTGGTCGGGGCTCCCGCTCGTCGTCAAGGGCATCCTGACCGCGGAGGACGCCCGGCTGGCGGTCGATCATGGGGCGGACGCGATCGTCGTTTCCAACCACGGGGCCCGGCAGCTCGATCGGACGGTCACCCCGGTCGATGCCCTCGCGGAGATCGCGACGGCCGTCGACGGTCGGACCGAGATCTGGGTCGACGGCGGCGTCAGGCGTGGACTCGACATCGCGATCGCCGTGGCCCTCGGTGCCCGGGGCGTGCTCGTCGGCCGACCGATCTTCTGGGCACTGGCGGCCGGCGGCCAGGCCGGCGTCGAGCGGGCGCTCGCCGTGCTGCGCGAGGAGTTCGAGATCGCGATGGCGTTGCTCGGGGCCTCCCGCACGGACGCGATCACGCCCGCACACCTGGTGCGCTAGGACCCGAGCCGCTCCCTCACCGTAACCCCACCGCGATCGACAGGATCGCCTGGGTATGGCACCGTAGGGTTCGATCGAGCCTTGATTGCCTCCGCGGTCGGCCGGTCCTTCCCTTTTGATCCCACCCCTGAGGTTTCCCATGTATGACCGTGCCACCGCTCTCGACATCATCGACCGGGCGTTCGACGAGCAACCGTACTGCGCCACGTGTGGCGCGCCATCCGTCCTGCGAAACGAGG
Source organism: uncultured Chloroflexia bacterium (assembly GCA_963731865.1). Classification (GTDB taxonomy): domain Bacteria; phylum Chloroflexota; class Limnocylindria; order Limnocylindrales; family CSP1-4; genus SPCO01. The sequence continues at coordinate 288,591 of CAVSXG010000002.1, forward strand.
GCGATCGGGTCGTCCTCGAATGCTCCGAGCTCGACCGCAGCGCGCTGCTTGCCCGGATCGGCGATTTCCTGATGCCCCACACGCAGCGGGTGGTCATTGACCTCTCGGAGGGGATCGCCGCGTGACCGCGTGAACCCAGCCGCCTGACCGTCGACGACGCTGCGGTCGGGCGCCGGGTTCGGTACCCTCGCACGCATGACCGTCCAGTTACCACCGGTCGACCCTGCCCTGGTCGAGGAGGCGGCGGCCCTGCGTCCGGCCGAGGCCGAGTCGCGTCACGTTGAGCTCTCCGCGCAGCTCGACCGCGCCAATGAGCTGTACCACGTCCAGGACGCCCCGGAGATCAGCGACGCCGAGTACGACCAGCTGTTCCGGCGGCTCGTGGCACTCGAATCCGCGCATCCAGGGCTGATCACGCCCGACTCGCCGACGCAGCGTGTCGGTGGGGCGCCGACGGGCGTCTTTGACGAGGTCCGCCATCGGCGGCCCATGTTGTCCCTGTCGAACGCATTCAGTCACGATGAGCTTCGGGCATTCGATGCCCGCGTGCGGCGTGCACTGGGGCTGCCGGCCGCCCCGGAACCGGCCCCTGACCTCCAGTACGTCGCCGAGCTCAAGATCGACGGCCTGGCGGTGACCCTGCGCTACGAACGTGGTCGGTTCGTGCAGGGCGCGACGCGTGGAGACGGCACGACCGGCGAGGACGTCACCCCGAACCTCCGGACGATCAAGGCCATCCCGCACCGCATCTCTTCGACCGCGAGCCTCGACGTCCGCGGCGAGGTCTTCATGCCCAAGAAGGAGTTCGAGCGGATCAACGCGGAGCGGGAAGCGGCCGATCTCCCGCTGTACGCGAACCCGCGCAACAGCGGGGCCGGGTCCCTTCGCCAGAAGGACCCCGACGTCACGGCCCGGCGACTGCTCGCCGCGTGGACCTACCAGCTGATCGAGGAGTCCGAGGCAGCCCCGATAGCGGACGAGGCGGGCGCCGCCGTCGATTCCGCGGCGGTCGGGGTGACCGCCCAGGCGGGCGCGCTCGATCGGCTCGACGCGCTCGGGTTCCCGGTCGAGCCGCATCGCGAGGCGGGGCTCGACATCGAGGGAGTGATCGGTTTCACGGAGCGCTGGCGCGAGGAGCGCCATGGCCTGCCGTACGAGACCGACGGCGTGGTGGTCAAGGTCAACCACTTCGACCAGCAGGCCCGGCTTGGCATGGTCAGTCGCGCGCCGCGCTGGGCGATCGCGTTCAAGTTCCCACCTGAGCAGGTCGAATCGTTCGTCGAGGGCATCGTCCCGTACGTCGGGCGCACCGGGACGCTCACGCCCGTGGCCCACCTGCGCCCGACGAAGGTGGCCGGCTCGACCGTGGCTCGGGCGACCCTGCACAACCTCGACGAGGTCCGGCGCAAGGACATCCGGATCGGGGACTGGGTGATCCTGCAGAAGGCCGGCGACGTGATCCCCGAGGTCGTCCGTCCGCTGACGGATCGACGGACCGGCGCCGAGCGCGAATACGAGATGCCCGATGCCTGTCCGGTCTGCGGCACGGCCGTCGCCCGCGACGAGGGGGCCGTGCGCCACTACTGCCCGAACCCCGCCTGTCCGGCGAGGGTTGGCCAGGAGTACGGCCATTTCGCCGGGCGTGGTGGCATGGACATCGAGGGTGCCGGCTGGAAGGTCATCGAGCAGCTGCTCCAGACAGGCATGTTGACGCGCCGCGGCGATTTCTATCGATGGTCGATCGAGGATCTCGAGGGACTGGAGCGATTCGGCCGCAAGAGCGCCGAGAACCTGTACAACGCGATCCAGCGGTCGCGACGCCGGCCACTCGAGCGGCTGATCGCCGCGCTCGGGATCCCGCAGGTCGGGGTGGACGACGGCGATCGACATGGCCGTGTGGCTGGCGTCGGCCGTGCCCGCCGGAGACCGTTGGTTGGAGCGCGCCGCGAAGCACCTCCAGGAGGTCGCGGCCGAGTCGCCGGAACGGTTCGAGGAGATCGAAGGGGTGGGGCCGACGGTCGCCGCGAGCCTGGCGGCATGGTTCGGTTCGAGCGGGCCGGGTCCCGAGGTCCTTCGCGATCTCGCCGAGGTCGGCGTCGAGCCCGAGCTGCCTGCCCCCAGGGCGGCCGTTGCCGAGGGTCCACTCAAGGGCAAGACGGTTGTGGTGACGGGCACGCTCGAGGGCTTCACCCGTCCGGAGGCCGAGGCCGCGATCCGCGCGGCCGGTGGGAAGCCTGGCGGCTCGGTCTCGAAGAAAACGGACTACCTGGTGGCGGGGGAGTCGGCCGGCTCGAAGCTGGCCAGGGCGCAGGAGCTGGGGGTCCCAATCCTCGACGAGGCGGGCCTCCGCGCGTTGCTCAGCGACGACCCGTCGCGTAACGCTCCATGAGGGCGCTGACCTCGGCGCGGGCGGCCGCCCACTCGGGCTGGTCGCCAAACACGACACCGTTGGCTCCCCACCGACGGATCTGGGTCATGGCATTGACGATGGCGTCATGGGCGAGGGCGCGGCCACGGCCGGCCTCGACCTGCCCCGTCACCAGGTAGCGGCGCACGACGTCGAAGGGAGCGGACCATCGTCCGATCCGGATCCGGTCGCCTTCGCGAAGCGATTCGAGCCAGTCGTCGTCGCCGACTGGATGGGCGTCATGCTCGCCGCGATGGCGGACGAGGTCCACGCGCTGGCCGTACCGCTCGAGACTCGGCAATCGCCCGTCATCGTCGACGGTCTGGTAGCAGATCGGGCAGCTGGGAAGCTCCACGTCCATGCGCGGTCGCTCGCCAAAGGGCAGGCCGCAGCGGCGGCAGAACGTTCCGAGGCTGCTGCCTGCGGGTGTCCCGCACTGCAGGCAGGCCGTTTCGATCATCGATCCGTGCTCCCGATCCCAAGGGTCAAATCCGGCAGGTTGCCGGTCGACCCGTTCATCGCGCGCCCATCCGCCAGACACCCGTGGTGCCGGATGACGTCTGGCTGCGCTCAGGATGCGCGTTTCGTTAGGGGCGGGCCATGACCCCATCGGGTGATCCGCGCGGGAACGGTGGGGTCACCGCCCTGGCAGGACTTTCGTTTCAGCGACTTCAGGGCTCAACCCGTCGCGTGGTCGAACTGGCCCCAGATCTCGTTGGGTCGCCAAGCGGGCATGTCGCCGCGGATCATCCTCGGCGCGCCCCACGCATCGGTCCAGCCGGCTGCGAGGAGGCGCTCGATGCCGCCTTCGTTGGTGTCGAGGAGGCCGGCCCGGACTCGCTTCTTGGGGGTCGATGCGACGCGACGGGCATAGAGCAGGCTGAGCGCGTCGTCGGCATCGGGGACGATGGTCGCCCCGCCGCCCCACGGCGGACGCAGGACAAAGCCGGCGACGGTGCCGTCGGCTCGATCGATACATTTCGTGGTGTCTGGCGACGCGAAGGCGCGCAGGAGATGCGCCCGGTCTTCGCCCGTTGCGGTTGCATCGAGCTCGACGATCGAGGACAGGTCGTCAGGGCGGAATGCGCGGACCCTCGAGTCGGCGCGCGCGTCAGCCAGGCCCGGCGCCTCCATGATCCGGTAGTGCGCCTGGATGTCGAACCCGAGGCGCTCGTAGAGCGGACGACCGGCGTCGGTGGCGACGAGGACCAGCGTGCGACAGCCCGCGGCCTCGGCGGCCTCGATCGTGGCCACGGTCAGGGCCTTGCCGAGACCGCGTCCGCGCCAGTCGGGATCCACCCAGATCGTGCCGATCCAGGCTACCGGTCCGTTCAGCATCGACATGCCGCTCCCGACGATCGCGCCGTCCGCGTCGGCCACGAACGGGCGGCACTCCTGGTGCCGGGCCGCGAACGCCATCTTGACGTGGCGAGCCCCCCAGCCCGACCGCTCGATGGCGTCGGCCGTGGGCTCGGCATCGGCCGGGGTCATCGTCCGGATCGTCGGCAGGCGCACGGGCCGATCGTAGCGGGCCTGTCGGATATCATCGGGTCATGGCCACCCTGTCCCGCTCGGACGTCGAGCACGTCGCGCATCTCGCACGTCTCGGCCTGACCGATGAGGAGCTGACCCGGCTCGAAGGCCAGCTCAACCACATCCTGGATCAGTACGAGATCCTGACCGGGCTGCCCACGGACGACATCCCGCCCACCGCCCAGACGATCGAGCTCGAGAACATCCTGCGCGAGGACGTGGTCCGCCCCTCCCTGTCCGTGGAGGCGGTGCTCGGGAACGCTCCAGCGCGCGACGGTGATTTCATCGTCGTGCCCGCGATCCTCGACGAACGCTAGCGATTCGATGACCGACCTCACGCGTCTCCATGCGCACGAGATGGCCGGGCTCCTGCGCTCCGGCGGGGTCTCGTCGCGCGAGCTGACCGAGGCCCACCTGACCGCCGCTGAACGCGACAACCGCGGCGCTGAACGCCTGGCTCACGATCGACCGCGATCGGGCGCTCGCGGAGGCCGATGCCGCGGATACCCGGCTGGCATCGGCGCGGGCGGGTGGCGCTGCGGCGCTGACGGGTGGTTCGTCGGCACTCGATCGGCTCCACCGCTCCTCGGCATCCCGGTCGCGCTCAAGGACCTGGTGTCCGTTGCCGGTGGCCAGTGCACGGCCGGTTCGAGGATCCTCGAGGGGTACATCGCGCCCTACGACGCCCACATCACCGAGCGGCTTCGCGAGGCAGGTGCGGTGATCCTCGGCAAGACCAACATGGACGAGTTCGCGATGGGCTCGTCCACCGAGCATTCGGCCTACGGGCCGACGGCCAATCCCTGGGCGCTCGACCGCGTGCCCGGCGGCAGCAGCGGCGGGTCCGCGGCGGCCGTCGCCGCGTTCCACGCGCCGCTCTCGATCGGCACCGACACTGGTGGCTCGATCCGCCAGCCTGCGGCCCTGTGCGGGATCGTCGGCATGAAGCCCACCTACGGACGGGTCAGCCGGTACGGGATCGTGGCGTTCGCGAGCTCCCTCGACCAGATCGGGCCGTTCGCGCGCGATGTGCGCGATGCGGCCGCGCTCCTCCACGCAGTGGCCGGGCGCGACGATCGCGATTCGACGTCGTCTCCGGAGCCCGGTGCCGGACGAGCTGCGGCGCTGCCGGCCGGCGACGACGAGGCCGCGGGCCGGCTGCGCGGCAAGCGCCTGGGGCTGCCGCGCGAGTACTTCGTGGCGGGCATGGAGCCCGGCGTGGAGGCGCGCGTCCGCGAGGCCGTGGCGGCCCTGGAAGCGGCCGGCGCAACGATCGAGGAGGTCAGCCTCCCGCACACCGATTACGGGCTCGCCACGTACTACATCGTCGCGCCGGCCGAAGCGTCGGCCAACCTCGCCCGCTACGACGGGATGCGCTACGGGCCGCATCACGCGGAGGGCGACGTCCTGGCCAATTACCTAGCGACCCGCGGGCAGCGGCTTCGGGCCGGAGGTCAAGCGCCGGGTCATGCTCGGGACCTACGCGCTGTCGGCCGGCTACTACGACGCGTATTACCTCAAGGCGCAGAAGGTCCGGACGCTGATCAAGGGCGACTTCGACACGCTGTGGGCGCAGGGGTTCGATGCCCTCGTCGCGCCGACCTCGCCGACGGTCGCGTTCCGGTTCGGCGACCGGCTGGCCGATCCCGTGTCGATGTACCTGTCGGACGCGTGCACCCTGCCGGTCAACATGGCCGGCCTGCCCGGCATCTCGATCCCGGCCGGACTGTCCGATGGTCTGCCGGTCGGCCTGCAGCTCATCGGCGCGCCGTGGTCGGAGGCTCGGGCTGTTCGGGCTGGCCCGCGGCTACGAGGCGATCACCGCGGGCGCCGACTGGCGGGCGCTGGAGCCTGCCGGCCTCGCCGCCCTCGACGACCCCTCGACCCCGACGCCCGCCGAGCGCACGGCCGTCGCTGCGCACCTGATCCGGGCCTGTACGGCCATCGGTCGCGCGATCTATCATCGCCGCTGGTCCGATCCGTGCGAGAGGATGCGCCGCGGATCGACCGTCGCCATGAGGAGGGCGCCATGTTGCGAGGGTTCAAGGCCGGTTGCGCTAGGGCTCGCCGTCGTGCTCGCGGTCAGCGGCGTGCACCGGTCCGGAGGCGGCAGCAGCGCAAGCGCCGGTCCCGACCAGCGCAGTCCGGGCGCCAGCGAAGGCGCCGCCGCCGACATCTGCACGGCGCCGCCCGAAGCACGAGGGCACGACCCTGACCTTCGCCTCGTTCGGCGGCGTCTACCAGGAGGCCCAGCGCGAGGGCTGGCTGGCGCCGTACACCGCGCTGACCGGCGTCGCAGTTCCAGGAGTCCGAGGAGTCGTCGAACGCGACGATCAAGGCGCAGGTCGAGTCGGGCAACGTCGAGTGGGACGTCGTCGACGTCGGCAACGACTTCGGCCTCGACGGCAACGCCGACCTCCTCGAGGAGATCGACTACTCGCTCGTCAAGCAGGACGAGATCCTCGACGGCTTCGCGACCAAGTACCGCGTCGGCGACATCACCTACGGCGTCGTCCTCGCCTACAACACCGACAAGACCGCCGGCAAGGTTCCGGAGGGCTGGGCCGACTTCTTCGACACGGCCAAGATCCCGGGCAAGCGCGGCCTGTGGAAGTACTCCACGGGCGGCGTGCTGGAGTTCGCGCTGATGGCCGACGGCGTCAAGCCCGCCGACCTGTACCCGCTCGAGCTCGACGTCGCGGCGATCGCGAAGCTCGACACGATCAAGGACGACATCGTCTGGTGGGAGTCGGGCGCCCAGAGCCAGGAGCTCATCGGCTCCGGCGAGGTCGCGATGTCGATGATCTGGAACGGCCGCGGCTACTCGGCCAAGCACACGGACAACAAGCCGGTCGAGATGCAGTGGAACCAGCAGATCCTGACCGCCGACTACTTCGTCGTGCCCGAAGGGCACGCCGAACAAGCAGGTCGCGATGGAGTTCATCGCCTGGGCCACGTGCGCCAACAACAACGCCGCGGTCTCCAACAAGATCCCGTACGGCCCGACGAACAAGAACTCGAAGGCCAACGAAGCGGTCGTCGCGGACCTCGCGGTCACCAACGCCGACGAGAACACCGGCGTACTTCGACGACGCGTATCTCGTCGACAACTTCGACGAGATCGACGCGCCGTTCCAGGCCTGGGTCACGCAGTGAGGCGGAGCGACGGCGAGGCCGACCGGCCGATGCCGTCCATGCCGACCGATCCTCGGACGAGCGGGCCGCCCCGCGGCGGCCCGCTCGTCAACCGCTGGGCCGTGCTGGCGATCCCGGTCCTCGTGTTCCTGCTCGTCTGCTTCCTCGCGCCGCTGCGTGATCATGGCCGTGCGCAGCGTCACCGACCTGCCGACGGGTGCCGAGGGCGACCCGCTCGACGAACTTCCGGCGGTTCTTCGAGCGGCGAGGCGAACCTGCGCGTCCTGCGGCAACACGTTCTGGATCGCCGGGCTCTCGACGCTGGCCTGCCTGGTCATCGGCTACCCGTACGCCTACCTGATGCGCCTCGCGACGCCGCGCTGGGCCGGGCTCCTGCTCATCGCCGTGCTCGTCCCGTTCTGGTCGAGCCTGCTCGTCCGGACCTACGCCTGGCAGGTGATCCTGCGCGACACCGGCCTGATCAACTCGACCCTGCAGGGCTGGGGCCTCATCGACGAGCCGCTGGACCTGTACCAGACGACCACGGGCGTGCTGCTGGGCATGACCCAGATCCTGCTGCCGTTCATGGTCCTGCCGCTGTACACGACGATGGCCCGCATCGACCCGGAGCTGACCAAGGCGGCGGCGAACCTCGGGCGCGTCGCCGACCCGGGCGTTCCTGCGCGTGTTCCTCCCGCTCTCGATCCCGGGCGTGCTCGCCGGCTCGCTGCTCGTGTTCGTCCTCGCGCTCGGCTTCTACATCACGCCGGCGCTGCTGGGCTCGCCGACGCGACACGATGCTCAGCGCGTTCATCGCGACGCGCGTCCAGCAGCAGCTCGACTGGGGCCTCGCGAGCGCGATGGCCGTCGTCCTCATCGGCGGTCACCCTGGTCGTGCTGTTCCTCGCGTCGCGCGTGATCCGCGTGCGCGACGTGTTCGGCGCGCTGGACGCGGAGTAGGGGATGGGCGAGAGCGGTTCCTGGCGCGCGCCGCGCCGGCTCGCGCTGCTGGCGCTGGGCGCGGCCACGGTGGTCTTCCTCGTCGGCCCGATGCTCGTCGTCATCCCGATGAGCTTCACCGGAGGCGAAGATCCTGTCCTGGCCGCCGCGAGGGCTTCTCGCTCCAGTGGTACGCGAAGATGCTCGACGACCCGCAGTGGTCGCGCGGCTTCGTGAACTCGATCCAGGTGGCGACGCTGACGGCGATCCTGTCCGACGATCCTGGGCACCCTGGCCGCGCTGGGCATCGTGCGCGGCCGGTTCCCGGGCAAGGGGATCGCCAACGCGCTGATCCTGAGCCCGCTGATCGTGCCCGGTGATCATCATCGCGATCGGGTTCTTCGCGTTCTACTCGCTCACCCGGCTCACCGGGCTCGTTGCCGGGGCTCGTGCTCGCCCACACGGCGCTCGCGGTGCCGTTCGTGATCATCAACGTCGGGACGGTCCTGCGGACGATGGACCGCAACCTCGAGCTGGCCGCCGCCAGCCTGGGCGCGAACCCGGTCCGCACGTTCTGGCGGGTCACGTTCCCGATCATCCTGCCCGGGGTCTTGGCCGGGGCCCTGTTCGCGTTCATCACGTCATGGGACGAGGTCGTGGTGTCGATCTTCATGACCAGCACCCGCTTCCGGACGCTGCCGGTGGAGATGTGGGAGCAGGTCCGCCAGGTGGTCGATCCGACGGTCGCGGCCGTGGCGACGGTCGTGATGGTGGTGACGACCACCGCTGCTGCTGTTCGTGTTCGTGGTGCGCCGCCAGGCGCCGGCCCGCTGATGGAGGCGCCGACGGCCGCGGTCGAGACCGACGTCGGACCGCCGCGCCCGGCGACGGCGCCGCCCGCGCTGGTCGCTCCGCGGCCTGCGCAAGCGCTTCGGCGACGTCGCCGGCCGTCGACGGCGATCGACCTCGAGGTCGCGGCGCGGCGAGTTCGTCACGCTGCTCGGGCCATCGGGCTCGGGCAAGACCACGACCCTGCGGATGATCGCCGGCTTCCTGACGCCAGGACGAGGGCTCGATCGAGATCGGCGGGCAGGAGATGCGCCGCGGTCCCGCCGTACCGGCGCGATGTCGGGATGGTGTTCCAGAACTACGCGCTGTTCCCGCACATGACCGCCGCCCAGAACGTCGCGTTCCCGCTCCAGATGCGCGGCGTCGCCGCGATCCGAGCAGCGCGAGCGGGTCGCCGAGGCCCTCGAGATGGTCAAGCTCGGGTCGCTACGGCGACCGCTATCCGCGCCAGCTGTCGGGCGGCCAGCAGCAGCGCATCGCGCTCGCCCGGGCGATCGTGTTCCGGCCGCGGCTGCTGCTGATGGACGAGCCGCTCGGCGCGCTGGACAAGAAGCTCCGCGAGGCGCTCCAGCTCGAGATCCTGCGCATCAGCCGCCAGCTCGGCGCCACCGTCATCTACGTCACGCACGACCAGGAGGAGGCGCTGGTCATGAGCGACCGGATCGCCATCTTCGACGCAGGGCCGGATCCAGCAGCTGGGCACGCGGCGAGGACCTCTACGAGCGGCCGATATCGATGTTCGTGGCCGACTTCGTGGGCGAGTCGAACATCTCCGCGGCCGGCTGGAGCGCGATGGCGGCCGACCCGTGCCTGGTGCGCGGGGAGTGGCGCTGGCGCGTCGACCCGACGGGCCTCCGGGCCCACGGCCTTGCAAGACGGGGCGAACCGCCGCGCTCGTGGTCCGGCCGGAGCACCTGCGGGTGGTCGCCGGCGACGCTCCACGGACCCGGCGCCAACGCGGTCGAGGCGGTCGTCGACGGAGGTCCTGTACCTCGGCCCGACGCGCAAGATCGAGCTGACTCCCGACGGCCGGGCGAGCCCGGTCGTCCGCGAGACGGCGGGCGACGGCGAGCGACTGGCGACTCAGGTCGAGCGGCGTCCGCCTGTCGCGTGGCCGATCGAGACGCAGGCATCGTGCGTCCCGCGTCGCCGGACACGCGGCCCGAGCTGACTGATGCCGCGCTACGTCCCGGAGGACTCGCTCAAGAGCCCGCGGTTCACGGGACCCTCGACGTTCGCCCGGCTGCCGCTCGTCCGCGACCTCGCCGACGTCGACGTCGCGATCGTCGGCGTGCCCTTCGACACCGGCGTCACGTACCGGGTAGGCGGCCGGTTCGGCCCCAACGCGGTCCGCGCGGCGTCGGTGATGCTCCGGCCCTACAACACCGAACCTCGAGGTCAGCCCGTTCGAGGTGCTGTCGTGCGTCGACTTCGGCGACGTCGCCATCGTGCCCGGGCTACATCGAGCGCAGCTACGACGGCGATCGAACAGCGCGGTCGCCCCGATCGTCGAGGCGGGCGTCGTCCCGCTGCTCATCGGCGGCGACCATGCCTGCACGCTGCCGCACCTGCGCGCGACGCGATCGCGCGGCCCGGTCGCGGTCATCGACTTCGATGCGCACACCGACGCCTGGGACAGCTACTTCGGGGAGAAGTACAACCATGGGACGTGGATGCGTCGCGCGATCGAGGAGGGGCTCGTCGACGTCGCCCACTCGATCGAGGTGGGCCTGCGCGGGCTCGATCTACGAGGCCGAGCGACTGGACTCGGCCTGCGCACGGAGCTCGGGTCTCGACTACATCACGACCGAGGAGGTGTTCGACGCTGGGACCCGAAGCCGTCGCCGACCGGATCCTCGAGCGGGTCGGCGACCGACCGGCGTTCCTGACGCTTCGACATCGACGTCGTGGACCCGGCCCACGCCCCGGGCACCGGCACGCCGGAGGCGGGCGGGCCGTCGGCCCACGACATGCTTGCCATCGTCCGCCGCCTGACCGGCCTCGACTTCGTCGGGTTCGACGTCGTCGAGGTCATCCCGGCCTACGACCCGGCCGGCCAGACCGCGACGCTCGCCGCCAACCTGGCGTACGAGATGCTGTCGCTCGTGGCGCTCCGGCGACGCGCCCGGCCGCTGAGCGCCCGCCGTCCGGTACCCTTCGTCCGATGACCACCGACGGCAGCCGTCCGACCCCTCGCCGAGCGAGCGCTGGCCGAGCGCGTCCTGGCCGTTCCGCCCTCGGGGATCCGTCGCTTCTTCGACATCCTCGCGACGATGGACGACGTCATCAGCCTGGGCGTGGGCGAGCCCGACTTCGACACGCCGCGGGTGATCGTGGAGGCCGGCGTCGAGGCCTGCGCGAGGGCCGCACGCACTACACCAGCAACTACGGCACGCTCGAGCTGCGCCGCGCGCTCGCCGAACACCTCGAACGCCGCTACGGCGTCGCCTACGACCCCGCGACCGAGCTGCTGATCACCGTCGGGGCGTCGGAGGCGGTCGATCTCGCGCTTCGGGCGACCTGCGATCCGGGCGACGAGGTCATCCTCCACGAGCCGTCGTATGTCGCGTACGTGCCGGCGGTCGTCTTCGCCGGTGGCACCGTCCGTCACGTTCCGACCCGGTTCGAGGACGACTTCGCGCTCGATCCGGCAGCGGTCGAGGCCGCGGTGACGTCCCGGACCAAGGCGCTCTTCCTCGGGCTACCCGTGCAACCCGACCGGCGCCGTGCTGCCCCCGGATGTCCAGGACGAGCTGGCCGCGATCGCCGTCCGCCACGATCTGCTCGTCTACAGCGACGAGATCTACGATCGCCTCGCCTACGGCGACTATCGCCACCGCGCGTTCAGTGCCCTGCCCGGGATGCGCGAGCGGACGATCCTCATGGGTGGCTTCTCGAAGGCCTACGCGATGACCGGCTGGCGCGTCGGGTACATGGCGGCGCCGGCGGCGATCCTCGAAGGGCATCGTGAAGGTCCACCAGTACGGGATCATGTCCGCACCAACCATGGCGCAGGACGCGGCGCTCGCGGCGCTCGTCGAGGGCGAGGCGGACGTGGAGCGCATGGTTGCCGAGTACGACCGGCGCCGTCGGCTGCTCGTGGATGGGCTCAATGCGCTGGGTCTCGAGACCTTCGAACCGCGCGGCGCCTTCTACGCCTTCCCCCGGATCACCTCGACCGGGCTGTCCGCGGACGCGTTCACGGAGCGCCTCCTGACCGAGGAGCGGGTGGCGGTCGTGCCGGGCGATGCGTTTGGGCCGTCGGGCACGGGGCATGTCCGGATGTGCTACGCGACCTCGTACGAGCAACTCGAGGAGGCCATCCGACGGATCGGTCGGTTCGTCGGGCGTGTTCGGGCGGAGCCGGCCGATCTCCCGGCCTGACGAACCGACGGGTCGGGAGGCGTCAGCCGCGCGCCCCCCTCAACTGGGTGACGCTGTCGAGCGTGCCGAGGGACCCGAAGGCGTGGGTCAGCCCGCCATGCGGTTCCGCCGCTCGAGGGCTTCCTCGATCGCCCAGATCGCGAGCGGGCGCAGGTACTGGCTCGCGCGATAGTTGCCGTCGATGTCGTAGGCCTCCGGCGTCCGGAACCAGAGCCCCCGTTCGTAGGTGACCGCGGCCACGCCGCGCGCCGTTTCCCAACCCTCCTGGACGAGCCCGCGTCCGAGCATGAACGCCGCGAGGGCGTACGTGGTGCCCGTCCATACCTCGCTCGATTGCTCGCTGGAGGCGTCGACCGTGCCGTCGGTGTGGATGCCATTCACGGCCCCCATCCGGCCTTCGGCGAAGCTGCGCACGTTGAGCCGGTGGATCGTGCGCAACGCAGCGATAACCCGATCCGCGGGAACGATATCGCCGAGACCCGTGGCGTCCGCATACCACTGTCCCGCGAGCTGGTCGGCCATCACGCTGTTCGAGCTCGGCCCGCCGCCGTCGTCGTAGGCGTAATGGTCGCCTCGCCACAGACGGACGTCGAAGGCGACCTGGCCGCGTTCGAACCACCCCTCCCAGCGGCGCGCGTCGTCGTCCCTCCCGAGTCGCCGCGCCATCGCCTCCGCCGCCGCGACGGCGGCGAGCCAGAGCGAGCCGCCGTAGGCTGAAGGCCCGGACATCGGCCACGTGTCGTAGGTCTGGTCGGGGAGGCCGTCGTGCTCCGGGAAGCCCATCGGCATCCCGATCGAACTGGGCCAGGCGACGCAGGACGGCGTCAACGGTCGGATAGGCATCGCGGATCAGGTCGTCGCCACCGACCGGATCGGCCACCGCATCGCGCCAGACCTGGAGGACGAACTTGGGCCCGAGGTCCTTCCACGCGCTGACATCCTGGTACTGATATCGGTTGGGCCGGTAGAAGGGGTCGTCGTCCGGCCCGCCCACGTCGTGCGGTACCGTGCCGCCGACCTTGCGCGGCGCCAGGGCCCCGGACGCCTCGATCGTGACGATTTCGGGGTCATCGATCGGGATCGCTGCCAGCAGGTCGCGGATGCCTCGCGCCTCGAGCTCCGGGAAGAGCCGGAGGACCGCGAACGAGGCGTAGAAGTCGACGTCCACGGTGTCGTAGAACCGATAGTCCAGGCATTCCAGGAGGGCGAACCGGCCCGGCTCGCCGGGCTCTGGTTCGGGCCCGCCAACCTCACCAGCCTCCCAGAACGTGCCACCATCGACCAGGAAATAGAGCTCGTTGAAGAGGGCGCCCTTGTACCAGTCGGGGCGGTCGGCGGCGTCGAGGATCGGACCTTGCCATGCCTCGATCGCATCGCGCCAGGTCGGCGTTGTCTCCAGCGCATGCCCGGCGAGGTCGAAGGCGCGCGCGCCGGTCCGGCCCCACGTCCTCGTGTAGCGCTTCCACCATTGGCGCCCGGCCCCGAACTCGACGGTCGGCAGGTCCCAGGCGACCGCAAAACGGATCGAGCGGCGCTCGCCGGGACCCAGCTCCAACGTGGCCGCCACGGCGGCGCCGATCGCCTCGCCGTCCTGGTTCGCGGTGTGGTCGTCGTGCGGTTCGAGCCGTCCATCGGCCGCGAAGTCGGCCCACAGCTCGGTATCGGCGAGCGCATCGAAGCGTGACCGAACGGTGATGCTCACACCGGGCGCACGGGACGCCGCGATGGCGAACGTCCCGCGCAGGCCCGGCGGAGCGCCGGTGGGGGCGTGGAGGACCGCGCCACCGGCTTCGGGGGTTTCGACGCTTTCGTGCCAGGCGCCCGCCGGCGCGGGAACGGCCGGATCCGAGGACGGGTCCTGCCAGGTCAGCATGATGCCGACCGTCATCGGCTCGGCGGTGGGGTTCTGCGCCCACCATTCGAAGACGCCGACTGGGAGGGCGCTCGATTCGAGGTCTCCGGCGATGACCGGGCTGAGCTGCTCACCGACCAGGCCAACACCCAGGGTGTCTGCCTCGAAGGTCTGCCATGCCCGCGGGAAGAGGCCGTGGTAGGTGCCGGCTCCCTCGGGCAGCGTCCAGCCCCAGGCAGGAAGCACGGTGGGTCGCAACGTGGAGAGGACCGTGGCCTGGCCGCCACCGTCCGAACGCCCGACAAAGACCGAGAATCCGTCGGCAGCGACCGGTGAGAATTCGTGCTTTCCGACCTCGAGCTGCCAGCGGGCGGCGTCGCCACGGTGGGTCCGCCCGATGCTGCCGGTACCCAGGCCACCGATCGGGACGCCCGCCCAGGGCCCATCGTCGATCATCGGCGTCGTCACGTGCGGGTGGCTGGCCCTGGGGCACGGTTTGCCGATCGGCCAACGCCACGCGGCGACGGGGATCCGCGGTGGCGCTTCGGTCGACTCGATCATTTCTCGACACCGGTGATCACGACGCCGCGCATGAACGCGCGCTGCGCAAGGAAGAAGATCGCCACCGGGACTGCGATCGTCATGATCGCGCTGGCCTGGACGAGTGGCACTCGCGTGACGTAGAGCGCCGCAAACTGCTGGACACCGAGCGTCAGGGGCCACAGGTCCGGATTGCCGCCGACGTAGACCAGCGCCAGGAGGAACTCGTTCCAGCTGTAAAAGAAGTGGAACAGCGCCACAGCGGTGATCGCCGGAACGGCCTGCGGCACGATCACCGAGCGCAGGATCCGGAACGGGCTGGCGCCGTCGATCATGGCCGCCTCGTCGAGATCGCGCGGGATCGTCATGAAGTACTGCCGCAGGAGGAACACGTTGTAGGCGTTGGCGAAGAAGTGCGGCACGATCAACGGAAGCCACGTGCCGGCCCAGCCGATCCGCGAGAAGATGATGTACGAGGGCACCAGCGTCGCCTGGGCAGACAGCATGATCGTGGCCAGGAGCACGAGGAACAGCGGTCCCTTGAACCGGAATCGGAAGCGGCTGAACCCGTAGGCCACGGCAATCGCCGAGCCGACGGCGCCGATTGTGCTCGTGAGGGCGATGATCACGGTGTTGCGCAGCAGCCTCGGGAACTCGATCTCCTCCCAGACCTGGCCGAAGTTCGAGACCTTCGGGTCGAACACGTAGACCGGAGCAAGCGCTCGCCACCGTCCCTGCCAGGTGATCAGGCCCGCGTCGGGGTTTCCCGGATCGATGAAGTCGGAGTCCTCGCGCCCCTTGCGGACGATCGCGAGGTCGCGGGTCATCCCGTCAATCGGCACGGTGAGCAGCGGGTAGGTCTGCCCCTCGTACTCGAATGACTGGGCGGTCACCGGGTAAATCGGGGCGGATGAGTCCGTGATCTGCTCCTGGTCCTTGAGGGCGGTCATGCCCATGTACACAAGGGGCATCAGGAAACCGCTCATGACCGCGAGCGCGAGCATGGTCATCGCCGCGCGACCCGTGAATTCGGCGGAGCGAACGGCGAAGCGGTGAGGGCGGGGCCGCGGGTTGGGCACGCGCGGCCACGGCGGCCATCAGCGTTCCGCCGCGTAATAGACCCAGCGTCGCGACGACCAGAAGAGCACGACCGTCACGGTCAGGATCACGCCAAAGAGGACCCAGCCCAACGCCGACGCGTAGCCCATCTGGTTGAACACGAAGGCCTCGCGATAGAGGTTGACGTTGAACAGGTTGGTCGAGTCGTCCGGGATGCCGTTCTTGAGCACCCACGGCTGGATGAACACCTGGAAGCTCGTGACCAGGCTGATCAGGACGTTGTAGAAGAGGATCGGGGTGATGAGCGGGATCGTGACCCGCCGGAACGTCGTCCAGGCGCCGGCCCCGTCGACCTTCGCCGCGTCGTAGAGCTCGGTCGGAACACTCTGGAGCCCGGCAATGAAGATCAGCATCATGTTGCCGATGCCCCAGATCCCGATCAGGGCCAGGGCGACGAGGACCCAGGACGAGTCAGCGATCCAGTTCGGACCCTGGACACCGAAGATCTCGAGGATCCGGTTGACCCAGCCCGTGGACCCGTTGAGGACGCCAAGCCAGATGAGCGTCGCCGCGACGAGCGGGATCTGGATCGGCATGTAGAACAGGGTCCGCAGAACGTCCTTGCCCGCCACGCGGCGCGAGTTGAGCAGCATCGCGAGCCCGAGCGCGAAGAGCAGGTTCAGTGGGACCGTGATCGCGATGAAGCGCAGGGTGATCGCCATGGAGTGGGCGATCTCGCCATCCGCCATGAGGCGCTGGTAGTTCTCGAGACCGATGAACCGGATCTCGTCGGGCTTGCGTAGGTCAAAGTCGGTGAAGCTGAAGATGAGGGCAGCGGCCATCGGCAAGAACGTGAATAGGATGAATCCGATGACCCACGGACTGATGAACGCGTAGCCCCACAGCTGCTCGCGTCGGGCGATGCCGCCACCGAGGCTTCCCTGGTCAACGACGGACCCTGGAAGTGCGGCTTCGCGAGGCGTGCTGCTCATCGGGTCCTCGTCACTGTAGGAGGGTTGGGGCGCGCCGCTGGGAATCGGCGCGCCCCGGTTGTTCTGGCTAGTTGACCTCGTCGAAGAGACCCTGGAGAGTCTCCCTGAGCGTCTCGGCCTCTGCGGCGATATCGAGACCCTCGGTCGTGATCACCTTCTCCTGGAACGCCTTGATCGCGGCGTCCGACTTGAGGAAGTTCGGCATGTCGGCTTCATGGCTGGGCACGTCGGGGTAGCCCAGCATGTCGAGCGCGACCTGCCAGTTGATTTCGTTGGGGGCAAACCGTTCGTCGAGCGCATCGAAGAACGCGGCCTGCTTGCTCTTGACGGCCGGCAGCGCGCCGTAGCGTGCGATCAGCGTGTCGTTGTTGAGCAGGTAGTTCAAGACTTCGAAGGCCTCGTCCGGATGTGCCGTGTTCTCCATGATGCCGAACGTGTCGGCGTGGAGCTTGGCGGTGGTGGACCCGCCATCGCTCGGCGGAACGGCGATCCCGAAGTTCGGCGTGTTCGGCGTGCCTTCGGCCGGCCAGACACAGCAGGTGTACCAGAGGTGGACGAAGTCCATCGCCACGCGCCCCGACTGGAACGCGTTATCCGGGCCGAGGAGGTCGGACCGGTTCTCGGTGCCGTCCGGGATGAACTGGTCCTTGAACATGCCGTCGTGGTACCACTGCCAGGCCGCGACCCAGTTCTCCGGGATCACGGCGCTGCCGTCGGCCGCCACGACATGGCCGGCGCCGCGCTGGGTGCCCCAGCCACGCGGGTCGGTCCACTGCATGTAGTAGCCCCACTGGTCGGTGTTGGCGGCATCGAAGTCAGCCGAGGTGGCGTCATTGCCGGCCGTGTCGACGGTCAGCTTCTTGGCCAGCTCGCTCAGGGTGTCCCAGTTCCATTCCTTGCCGTCGTACTGGTCTCCGACCTTCTCGGGCGGGTAGGGCAGACCTGCCTCGTCGAACAGGTCCTTGTTGTAGTAGATGAACGAGGGATAGATCGCGAACGGGATGCCGACCTGACCGCCGAAGCCTTCCTTGTAGGCTTCCAGCAGGGCCGGATCGAGATCGCTCGTGTCAAAGCCGGACGACTCGATATACGGCGCGAGGTCCAGGAGCTGCTCGCCGTAGCTGTAGAAGCCGCGGAAGCCAACCGGGCCGATGATGTCAGGCGCATTCCCGGCCGCGATCTGCGTGCTCAAGATGTCGTACGCCGTCGTGTTCTGGTAGATCTCGAGGCTGAGGACGATCTTGTCCTGCGACTCGTTGAACGCGGTCACGACCGCCTGCTCATCCGCGATCTGATCAGGCTGCGCGCCAGTGCCAAGCCCGACGAACCAGCGGATCAGTACCTTGCCGTCCGCGGTCAAGCCACCTTCGCCAGTGGCGACCGGCTCGGGAGTGACCGCGACCACCGACGGCGATGCGGCCGCCGCGCTCGCCTCGGCCGACGGAGCCGTGCTGGCTGTCGTGCCACCGCACGCCGCCACCACGAGGGCGACGACGCCCAGCAGGACGATCAGGATATGTGGGACGGATCTCGTACCGTTCTTCACTGCGTTTCCTCCACTCGATACGTGAGATCGATCTGATCTCTCCTCTCCGAGAACCTGGGACCTATGGGTGTTGGGGTGGCTCGTCCGATCCGATGGGCCGCCCGCCGGTTGCCGGCCGGCTCAGGGCGAATGCCTCCCGGCGCTCGAGGCGCGCTTCACCAGCTCCGTGGCCAGGATCACGCGCCGATGGACCCGGTCCGACCCTTCGACCGCTTCGACGAGCAGGCGGGCGACCTCGCGGCCCATCTCCTCGACGGGTTGACGGACACTCGAAAGTGGGGGATGCGTGGACGAAGCCACCGGGGAGTCGTCGAAACCGACGATCGCGATGTCCTCGGGGACTCGGCGGCCGGCCGCGACGAGGACAGACAGCGCGCCGGCGGCCATCAGGTCGGAGGCGGCGAAGACGGCGTCCAGGTCGGGTCGTTTGGCGAGCAGCCTGGTCATCGCCTTGGCGCCGCTCTCCTGGGTGAAGTCCCCGAACCCCTCGAGGCTGGCATCGGTCGCTCCGAAGCCCTCGCCGATGGCATCGCGGTAGCCGGCCAGTCGGTCGATGCCCGCGGGCATGTCCTGCGGTCCGGTGATGGTTGCCACAGCCTCCCGGCCGGTGGCGATGAGGTGCTCGACGGCGCTCCGCGCGCCCTGCCGGTTGTCGCCGTCGACATAGCTGGCTGAGATGCCACGCATCGGGCGGCCCACGAGGACCATCGGGATTCCCGCCGCTGACAGCCGGGCGGGGAGTGGATCCTCACCGTGGAGGCTGACCAGCACGGCGCCGTCGACGTGGCCGGCCGACAGGTAGTCACCGGTCCGGACCAGGTCGGCCTTCGAATTGGGGATCAGGAGGACGAGCTGCAGGTCCCGCGCGGTGAGCTCGGCGGAGACGCCACGGAGCAAGCGCGGGAAGAACGGGTCACTGAATAGCCGGCCGGTGGGCTCGGTGATGACGAGGCCAAAGGATCCGCTGCGTCGGGTGACCAGGCTTCGCGCGGCGCGGTTCGGGACGTAGCCCAGGCGCTCGATGGCGGCCTCGACCTCGCGCCGAACCTCGGGGCTGACCTTGGGAGAGCCGTTCACGACGCGCGACACCGTCGCCCGGGAAACGCCGGCCAGCAGTGCGACGCCCTCCAAGGTGGAACCATTGCGGCGGTTGCGGCTGGTACCGTTGGTCACGCTGGTACGGTCCTCTGTGAGAGCGCTCTCACGCTCGATCCGCACCATATCACCGCTTGTCAAGAGAGCGCTCTCAGGATCGCGTGCGTGCCATGTTGGAACTGAACCGGCGTTGCGGGCGCCACGATTCGGCGGCGCCCAGGCGGCCGGGGGATTGGGCGGATCCGTGTCGTACCCGGTGTCGCGTACGGGACGACAAGCCATCCCGTGACCGTGAATGCGCTCTCTTGACACTGGGCTGTATCGTTGCCAAACGATCGGTGAATGCGCATTCACGAACTCGGCTGGGAGGCGGCTTCGCGGGATGTCCATCAAGCAGGGCGACGGCAACCGTGGCGTGACGATGGACGAGGTCGCGCAGCGCGGCTGGCGTGTCGCAGGCGACCGTGTCGCGGGTCGATCAACGGCAACCCGCGGGTCAACACGGCGACGAAGCGCACGGTCGAGCAGACGATCGAGCGGCTCGGCTTCGTCCCGAACGTCGCGGCCCGGACGCCTGGTCACTCGGCGTAGCGACTCGATCGGCGTCGTCATCCCCGAGCCGACGTCGCGCGTGTTCGGCGATCCGTTCTTCGCCCAGGTGCTGCGCGGCGTGAGCTCGGCCCTGACGGCCCGCCGCCAGAAGCTCGTCCTGTTCCTGCCCCAGGGCGACGAGGAGGAGCGCGAGCTCGCAGCCGTACCTGATGGCCGGCCACGTCGACGGCGTGATCATGTATTCGCTCCACGGCGACGACCCGCTGCCCGGAGCGGCTCCGCCGGCGGGGCATTCCCGGTCGTGGTCGGCGGCCTGCCGCCGACCGGCGCGCGCGTGAGCTACGTCGACAACGACAACCGCGGCGGCGCGGATGGTCGGCCACGCAGCACCTGCTCGAGCTCGGGCGGCGGCGAGTCGCCACGATCAGCGGACCCGCCGGACATGGCGCGCGGCCATCGACCGCTGGAGGGCTATCGCGACGCGCTCCGGGCGGCCGGCGTGCCATTCGCGGATGACGCTCGTCGACGCCGGCGACTTCACCCAGGAGAGCGGCGCCGCGCGCGATGCGCGAGCTGCTCGCCGAGCGCCCGATCTCGACGCCGTCTTCGCGGCCAACGACCTGATGGCCGCCGGCGCGCTCGCAGGTCCTCGCGGAGGCCGGTCGGCGCGTCCCCGACGACGTCGCCGTCGTCGGCTTCGACGACTCGCCGATCGCCCTCACGACGCGGCCGACCCTGTCCAGCGTGCGGCAGTCCCTCGACGCGATGGGCCGGGAGCTCGTGAACGCTCCTGCTCGCGGACCATCGAAGCGTCCGAGGACCGTCGCCCGCAAGGTCGTGCTCGACGACCGAGCTCATCGTCAGGGAGTCGAGCGGAGGGCAGCCGACCGACGAACGATGAGCCGTCTCGCAAAGCCAACGTTGACCGTTGGTCGACGCCGCAACCGTCCACCGAGCACCGCGACCCGTGACCTCCACGGGACCGGGCTCGCCGAGGAGGAGGACCGAGCCGTGCGGAAGATCCTGGCGTTCCTGATCACCGTCGCCGTGGCGACCGTCGCGCTGCGGAGGGCACGACGGCCCCGAGCGACGACCGCAGCCGCCAGCGCGGAGGCGCCGGCGAGCGCCGGCGGCGCCGAGCGCGAGCGCGGCCGGCGGCGCCGCGCTGCCCGACGGCACGCTGCGGGTGCTCGTCCACCAGAACCCGCCGTTCACCGAGTTCATGGAGACGTTCAACGACCGAGTTCGAGGCAGCGCACCCGGGCGTCACCGTCGACATGGCGATCGTGGCCCCGAACGAGCTCGCCACCACCACCCAGACCCGGCTCGCCGCCAAGGACGTCGACGTCGTCGACATGTTCGCGTTCGACACCGGCGTCCAGCCGTACATGAAGGGCGTCACGCCGCCCATCTGGCAGACCCTCGCCGACGCCGGCGCCTGCATGGACCTGACCGGACCAGCCGTTCGTCGACCTCTACGACCCGAGCGCGATCCGCGACGCCGGCACCTACAACGGCAAGGTCTACGAGATCAACCTCGGCCGCGTCGGCTTCAGCGGCCTGTACATCAACCAGGACCTGTTCGCCGCGAACAACGTCGCCGTCCCGACGACCTGGAGCGAGCTCGTCGCGGCGTGCCAGACGTTCAAGGCCGCCGAGCATCCCGTGCATGACCGCGGGTGGCCAGGACGTGCTGGCCGATCTTCGTGACCGGCTACGGCATCCTCGGCTCGCCTATCCCGGACCAGGCCGCCCTCGTCGAGGGCCTCTGGACGGGCACGCATCAAGTACAACGACGCCACGAGCCTCGCGATGTGGGAGAAGCTCCGGGTCCTCGCGCACGGAGATGATCGAGCCCGGCGCCACCGGCATCGCCGCCGACGGCGCACCGGGTCGCTTCGCCACCGGCGAGGTCGCGACCCTGTCCGGCTTCACCTGGCTGGCCCCGGCGATCGAGGCCGCCCAGCCCGCGTTCAAGTGGACGTTCATCACCTTCCCCGGCAGCGACACCGCCGACGACAACAAGTACGTCTTCGGCAAGTACGACCAGGGCTGGACGATCGCCGCCGACACCCCCAACAAGGACGCCTCGCTGGCCTACCTCGCCGAGTTCTCCGATCCGGCGAACTACCAGGAGTTCGTGACCGCCGTCGGGGCCATCCCGACCCAGCCCGACGGCCACCCTCGACACGGCGCTCGGCCGCGCGATCGCGCCGAGCCTCGACGAACTTCCGGATCGGCTGGGAGCGCTACTGGATCGCGCCGACAGGGCGCCGGCCAGTTCGCCTTCCCGTACGCCTCGTTCTTCAAGCCGTTCGGCGAGTTCGACGACGGCCCAGCAGGCCGCCGACGCGGCCCAGGCGGACCTCCAGGCCGGGCTCGACGCCAGCCAGTAGGCCGCGCCACCGTCAGCGCCTCGAGTCGACGGGTCGGTCCCGCTTCCTCCAGGCGGGACCGACCCTCACTCGCACGATCCGTGGACGAGGAGCGATGACCTACCTGTTCGGACGCGGCGCGTCACGGGCCGTGCCCTACGGCCTGCTCCTGCCCGGGCTGCTCCTGTACCTGCTGTTCGCGCTCGGGCCGTCGCTGGCGACGGTCGTCTATTCGCTGACGGACACGAACGGCCTGACGCCGGCAGCCGCTGAACTTCATCGGCCTCGCCAACTACCAGGAGTTCCTGTTCCGGGGCGCCGCCGCCGCGGCAGAACATCGAGGCGCTGCTGCGGACGGTCGCTGTTCTGCGTCGCTGGTCACGGTCGATCCAGTTCGTCTCGGCCTGCTGGCGGCGCGTGCTCCTCAACCAGCGGCTCCGCGGGACGCGCTGGTTCCGGGCGCTGTTCTTCCTGCCGGTCATCCTCGGCGTGACGATCCAGGGCCTGATCTGGCGGCTGTTCCTGTATCCGCTCGGCGGCCCGGTCGACTCGCTGCTCGGGCTGTTCGGCGTCCGACTCCGAGCTGCTCGGCGGCCAGCCGATGGAGGCCTTCCTGTGGGTCACCGTCGTCCAGATCTGGGCGAACATGGGGATCACGATGGTCATCTTCCTGGCCGGGCTGCAGACCATCCCCGACGAGCTCCACGAGGCGGCCCGGATCGACGGCGCCAGCCGCCGGCAGGCGTTCTGGCACGTCACCTGGCCGCTGCTGACGCCGGGCGTCAACGACCAACCTGATCCTGAACATCATCGGCTCGCTCCAGGCGTGGCAGCTGTTCCTCGTCCTCACGGCTACCGGCCCGGGACGCAGGTCCTGGGCTACGTCGTCTACGCCCAGGCGTTCGGCCAGACGTCCGGCAGCACCACCTCGAACAGCTTCCGGCAGGGCTACGGCGCGGCCGCCTCGGTCGTGCTGTTCGTCGCTCGTGTTCGTCATCGGCATCACCGCGCAGTACCTGCTGCGCCGGCGAGAGGAGCGGCTGCTCGGATGAACCCTGCCACGACCGCCGATCCGCTCGCCGCGGCACGCCGAGCCGCGCGAGCGCGCGCCGGCGGCGCCGCCTCGACCTCGGGCGACCGTCGGCGTCCTACGCCGTGCTGCTCGTGCTCGCGGTCATCTATCTCGGGCCGCTGCTGATGCTGGTCAACACCGCCCTCAAGACGCCGCCCGAGTTCGCCAAGGACCCGGTCGGGCTGACCACGACGTTCTCGTTCGGGAACTTCGCCGAGGCCTGGGACAAGGCCGACTTCCCGCGGTACCTGGGCAACACGGTCCTGTACGCGGCGGTCGCGACGACGCTCTACCTCGCCGCCGCGCTGCCGCTGTCGGTCGCCATCGCGCGGCGCTACGTCCGCGGCTGGAACGTGCTGTACCTGCTGTTCGTGATCGCGCTGTTCCTGCCGGTCGCGCTCATCCCGCAGTTCCAGCTGCTCCTCAACCTGCACCTCTACAACACCCAGGTCGGCTACATCCTGCTGTTCCTGACCAACCCGATCGGCGTGCTGATCCTCGTCGGCTACATCCGGTCGATCCCGCGCGAGCTGGACGAGGCGGCGGCGCTCGAGGGCTGCGGCTACATCCGCTACCTCGTCCGGATCGTCCTGCCGCTGGCCAAGCCGGCCCTCGCGACCGTCGCGATCCTGCACGCGATCGGCGATCTGGAACGAGCTCGTCCTGGCCAACATCTACCTGACCAACGAGGCGCTACTACCCGATCACCCGCGGGCTGATCGTCGTTCACCGGCATCTACGGCAACGACTGGCCGCTCCTGTCGGCGGCCGTGCTGATGCTGGCGCGCCGATGGTCGTCCTGTACCTGTTCCTCCAGCGCTACATCATCGGCGGCTTCACGGCCGGATCGCTGCGTGGATGAGTCCGCGCCGCAGCCCGACCGCGGCTGCGGCGCCTGCCCGACCACGCCTGGCGCCGGCCGCTCGGGCTGCCCGTTCGACGCCGGTCCGGCCACGCCCGGGTGACCGACGCGCGCCCGCTGATCGACGACGGGCCGTGGGGCGGCGTCCCGCTCGGGGGGCTGGGCGCGGGGAGCATCGGCCGAACGCACCGCGGCGACTTCGCGCGCTGGCACCTGGATCCCGGGCAGCACCGGTTCGAGACCGATCGCGGCCAGCCAGTTCTCGCGTCTTCGTCGAGCGGCCGGACGGCGAGCGGCCGGACCGCTCGGCCCACGTCCTGTCGACGATCCGTCCGGACCGCACGCTGCCGACTGGGACTGGGACTGCCGGTCGGCGCCGGGACCTACCACGCGCTGTTCCCGTATGCCTGGTTCGAGTACGACTGGGATGCCCTGCCGGTGCGGCTGGTCCAGCGCCAGTGCGAGCCCGGTCATCCCGGGCGACTACCGGGAGAGCAGCTACCCGGTCGGCATGTTCGAGTGGACGGTCGACAAACCCCGGGCCGCGACCCGTCCGGGTCGGGCTGCATGTTCACGTGGCAGAACGTCATCGGGCGCGCACAGGGCTGCGACCGGCGGGGCGGCCATCGCCATGACGGCGATCCGCGCGACCGGGGCTCGTCGGGCGTCGCTGATGCACGGGCCGGACGAGGCCGCCGGCGAGGCCTGGAACGGCTCGTTCGCGATCGCCGCGCCCGGATGCCGACGGCGTGCGGCATCACGCGTGCGCGAAGCGCTTCGACGTCGACGACGGCGGCCGACGCTCTGGGCGGACTTCGCCGGCTCGACGGCGCGCCTCGACGAGGTCGAGCCGCGTCGGCAGCGCCGCGAGCCGGCCCGGGCAGGCGATCGGTGCGGCCGTGGCCGCGACCGTCGAGCTCGCCCCGGGCGAGTCGCGCGATCGTCGCGTTCGTCCTCGCCTGGGACCTGCCGCTCGTCGAGTTCGGCGCCGGGACGCGCTGGCACCGGCGCTACACGCGGTTCGTTCGGGCGCGACGGCCGAAACGCCTGGGCGATCGCCGCGAGCGGGCTCGCCGCGGCGCGACGAGTGGGCGCGCGCGATCGATGCCTGGCAGGCGCCGATCCTCGACGACCCGCGACCGCCCGGACTGGTACAAGGCGGCCCTGTTCAACGAGCTGTACTACCTGGTCGACGGCGGCACGGTCTGGACCGACGGACCGCCGATGGTCGGCGACCGGCCGATCGGGTCGGGGCGGGCGGCGCCGATCGGCGACGACCGGACGAGCTCGGCCGGTTCGCCATCCTCGAGTGCTTCGACTACCCGTTCTACAACACCGTCGACGTCAACTTCTACGCCTCGTGGGCGCTGCTGATGCTGTGGCCGCGGCTCGAGCGGAGCGGTCATCCGCGACCTCGTCGACGACGATCGCGCTCGACGACCCGGAGGTCGTCAGCGCTCGTGGCGACGGCGCGATCGCCGGTCCGCAAGGTCGCCGGCGCGGCGCCGCACGACGTCGGCGGACCCGGCGGCGATCCGTTCCTGCGGCCGAACCACTACCGCTACCAGGACATCAACATCTGGAAGGACCTCAACAGCAAGTTCGTCCTCCAGGTCTGGCGCGACGTGGTCGTCCTCGGCGACCGCGCGCTCGCCGCGAGGCCTGGCCGGCGGTGGTCCAGGCGCTCGACTACCTCGCGCGGCTTCGACCGCGACGGCGACGGCCTGCCCGAGCACGACGGCGTGCCGGACCAGACCTTCGACACGTGGTCGATGCGCGGGCCCGAGCGCCTACGGCGGCGCGCTCTGGCTGGCGGCGCTCCGGGCGGCGGTCGAGATCGGGACGCATCGGCGGGCGACGCGGCGACGGTCGACCGACTACCGGCGACGCTCGAGCGCGCGCGCCGAGGCCGCTTACGAGGCGAAGCTCTGGACCGGCCGCCACTACGGTTCGACACGAGCGACGGCCCGTCGGCGAGCTCGGTCATGGCCGGCCAGCTCGCCGGCCAGTGGTACGCCGACGCGACGGGCCTCGGCGACTCGTCGCCGCCAGATCGGATCGTCGACGACCCTGCGGACGATCTTCGACGCGAACGTCATGGGCTTCGCGGCGGGCGAGATGGGCGCGGTCAACGGTGTCCGTGCCGACGGGTCGGTCGATGACTCCAGCCTCCAGTCGGCCGAGGTCTGGGTCGGCGTGACGTACGCGCTGGCGGCGCTGCATGCTCGGGCGCGGCCTGGTCGACGAGGCGTGGCGGACGGCCTGGGGCGCCCAGGACGTCACCTACAGCCGCGGGTTCTGGTTCCGGACGCCCGAGGCGTACGACATCGACGGCAACTACCGCGCCAGCCTGTACCTGCGGCCGCTCGCGATCTGGGCGATCGAGTACGCGATCCGGCAACGCGCGGCTCGCCGTCGGGGACCGTGCCGATGGCTGAGCATCGCCCACGGATCGACGCGCGATCCCGTGCGAGTCGTCGCGGCCGCCGTCGCTCGCTGGCCGCCGTCGTCGCCTGTGGAGGTTCGAGCGTGTCAGCCAACCGCCCCACCGATGCCGTCCGGCCATCGAGTCTGCCCGACCGAGCCGCGTCCGCCTTCACGCCGGCCGCGTCCGGCGGTGCCGACGGCATGGCGCTCGTCTGGGGCGACGAGTTCGACGAGCCGGCCGGCACGCCGCCCGAACCCCGAACACTGGGGCTACGCGCTCGGCGACGGGACCGCCGAGAGCATCGCCGGCTGGGGCAACAACGAGCTCGAGTGCGTACACGGACGACCCGACGAACGCAGCGACCGACGGCGACGGGCAACCTCGTGATCACCGCGCGCGCCGCCGAACCGGGCTCGACTGCTACTACGGCCCGTGCAGGTACACGTCGGCCCGGCTGCTGACCGCGCGGCATGTACGAGGTGACGTACGGGCGGTCGAGGCGCGGATCAAGGTCCCACCGGGCGTGGGCCTGTGGCCGGCGTTCTGGATGCTCGGGCACCAACATCGGGCACGGTCGGCTGGCCCGGCTCGGGCGAGATCGACATCATGGAGAACGTCGGCCGGCAGCCGAACGGCTGTACGGGACGCTCCACGGCCCGGGGTACTCGGGATCCAACGGCTACGGCACGACGCATCGACCTGCCGGCGCCGCTCGCCGACGACTTCCACGTCTTCGCGGTCGACTGGCAGGAGGACCACATCGTCTGGACCGTGGATGGGACGGAGTACCACGCGGCGACACCGGCCGACGTCGCGCCGAACGACTGGGCCTACAACCACCCGTTCTACCTCCTGCTGAACCTCGCCGTTGGCGGGAATTTCGGGGGGCCAGTGTCGGCCGACACGGCATTCCCGGCGTCGATGGTCGTCGACTACGTGCGCGATCTACCAGGCGCCCGGCTGAGTCCGTGCCAAGGCTCGCGGGCCCATGCGACACTACGGCACGTGAGCAGGACGAGCACTCCGGGAGAGGGCACCACGACCGTCGATTCGCCGGCCGTGGCGGGATCGGGCGCGCTGGACCGTTACGAGGCGGTCATCGGGATCGAAGTCCACTCGCAGCTCAAGACGGCGTCCAAGATGTTCTGCGGCTGCTCGACTGAGTACGACGGCGCCGCGCCGAACACCCACGTCTGCCCGGTCTGTCTCGGGTTGCCCGGGGCGCTGCCGACGATCAACAAGAAGGCCGTCGAGCACGTCCTGACGACCGGAGCGGCGATCGAGGCGACCGCGCCCGCGGCCACGCGCTGGGATCGCAAGAACTACTTCTACCCGGATCTTCCGAAGGGCTACCAGATCAGCCAGTACGACCTGCCGCTGGCGTCGCGCGGGCGCCTGACGTTTGACACCTCCGACGGGCCATTCACGGTGACGATCACGCGTGCCCATCTCGAGGAGGACACGGCCAAGCTCGTCCATGCCACCGATGCCGCCGGCCGGCGAGTCAGCCTCGTCGACTTCAACCGGTCCGGCGCCCCGCTGATGGAGATCGTAACGGAGCCGGACATCCGGACTGCGGAGCAGGCCCGCCGGTACGCCGAGGAGCTCCAGTTGCTGCTCCGGTCGATCGGGGCGTCCGATGCCGACATGGAGCGCGGCCAGCTCCGCGTCGAAGCCAACGTCTCCCTCCGTCCGCGGGGCACGGAGCCGTTCGGCACGCGCGTCGAAGTCAAGAACATGAACTCGTTCCGGGCAGTCGAACGGGCGATCGCCTTCGAGATCGAGCGCCAGGGCGCCATCCTCGACGCCGGCGAGCCGCTCGTGCAGGAGACCCGCGGCTGGTCGGAGGAACGTGGGTCCACGTATCGCATGCGGGTCAAGGAAACGTCGGATGACTATCGGTATTTCCCGGAACCCGACTTGCCGCCGCTCCACCTGGACCCGGCCTGGCTGGCCGAGCTGCGCGACGCGCTGCCGGAACTGCCCGGCGCGCGTCGGAGACGCTACCGCGAGGTGGTGGGGTTGACCGAGTACGACGCCGATGTCCTGGTGGCCGATCCGGAGGCCACGGAGCTGTTCGAAGCGACGCTGGCCGCCGACCCGACGCTGGACGCCAAGGCCGTCGCGAACTGGGTGCTCGGCGACTTCCTGCGGTTGCGGAACGCCGGCGCGTCCGCACCAACGATCGCGCCCGCCGAACTGGCGGTCATCATCGCCGCGGTCCATGAGGGTTCGATCTCGCGCGCACAGGGTCGCGAGGTGCTCGATGAACACGTTGCGACAGGCAAGGGCGCCGCGGCGATCATCGCCGCACGAGGATTCCACCAGATCAGCGACGCTGGTGCGCTGAATGCAGCGGTCGCCCAGGTGCTCGCCGACAACCCGGCTGCGGTGGCCGACTACCGCGCCGGGAAGGTCCAGGCCGTCGGATTCCTCGTCGGCCAGGTCATGAAGGCAACGCGCGGGCAGGCCAACGCCGCGCTTGCCCAGAGCGCGGTTCGCGAACAGCTCGAATCGGCCGAGACAGGGGAGGCCTGAGCGCGTGTCTGCGCTGAACCTTGCGTTGTGGGTGGGCGGCGCCGCCCTGATCCTCATCGGGTACACGCGTGCCCGCGCCCCCTGGTCGCGCTACCAGGCAATGAAGGCCCAGGATCAGAACATCGCGCGGTACGAGGCCTGGCGGGGCGGCATCCGCGACGACGGCACGACCGGCGCGTCCGTGGCAATGGAGATCCTGCGTCGCCAGGCGCAGATGGCGGGGCTGATCGCGGTCGCCGGGTTTGTCCTGGTCTTCCTGGGGTTCCTCGTCAGCTGATCCGTCGCCACTCGATCTTGGTGCAGCGATCCATCACCACGGAGAGCCCACCCTCGTGCGCGATCCCGGCGGCGTCCCAGCTGACGACGCCGAGTTGCAGCCACAGGCAGGACGCTCCGGCGGCGACGGCCTCGCGGGCGTGCGATGGGCAGAACTCGGGCCGGCGAAAGATGTCAACCAGCTCGAACGGGCCGGTCGCGTCGACCGCTTCGGCGAGGGTCGGGAACGCGGCGATCCCGGCCACCTCGAGCTCGTTGGGGTTGATGGGGACGCAGTCGAACCCCCGATCAACGAGATAGCGGAAGACATCGAACGACGGCCGGGACGGATCGGACGAAGCGCCGACGACCGCGATCCGCCGCGTCGCCCGCAGGACCTCCTCGATCCCGGCATCGTCGAGGATCGGGACCCGACCGCGTCCCTCCTGCAGGTCGAGGAACGCGGCCGCGCGCTCGCGCTCCTCCGCCGTCAGTGGCGTGCCTCCTTGTCGTACGGGATGCCGTCGGCAGCGGGCGGGATCGCCCGGCCAACCACGCCGGCCAGGACGATGATCGTGAAGACGTAGGGCAGCATGCCGAAGATCTGCGGTGGGATCGTCGAGATGATCTGCCCGAGATCACCGGCCGGAGGCGAGATCCTGACCGCGAGCTGCATTGACTGGACGGTCCCGAACAGCAATGCGGCGCCATACGCACCGAGCGGCGTCCACCGGCCAAAGATCATCGCCGCGAGGCCGATGAACCCGACGCCGCCGGTCATGTTGTCCTGGAACGAGTTGAACTGCTCGAGGGTCAGGTAGGCGCCCGCCAGACCGGCGAACACGCCACCGAGGATCACGCTCCGGTACCGCGTCCGGACGACGTCGATGCCGACGGTGTCGGCGGCCTGCGGGTGCTCGCCGACCGCCCGTGTCCGGAGTCCCCAGCGCGAACGGAACAAGCAGCACCTGGATGACGAGGACGAACACGATCAGGCTCATCGCGATCGGTCCCTGGTTGAACAGGGCGTCGATGATCGGCCCGATGAACGGGATCGCGGCGATGTCGTTTGGCACGCTCAGCTTGGGCAACGTGTTCGTGCCCGACAGCCCCGTCGTGGACACCAGCAGCTGGTTGAAGAACGCCGTTCCGCCCAGGGCCAGGATGTTGATGACCGTGCCGCTGATGATCTGGTCGGCCTTGATCGTGATGGACAGCCAGGCGTGGAGCAGCGACAGCAGCATCGCCGAGACGATCGCGGCGACGATCCCGAGGATTGCGGCCGCCGGAACGCCGATCGCCGAGTGGGCGTAGGCGCCGGTCAGGAATGCGACGAACGCGGAGGTCAGGATCATGCCCTCGATCCCGATGTTGGTGACGCCGGAGCGCTCGCACATCAAGCCGCACAAGGCACCGAAACAGATCGGAACCGCGTACTGGACGATGAGGTAGGAGAGCGGCGGGACCCGGTTGATCAGCCAGTCGACAAAGCTGCCGAGGTACGGGACATCGAGGGCAAGCGCGAGCAGGGCCAATGCGACGACGCCGACGGCGACGCCGCCCCACATGACGCGGGGATCGCGACGGTTCAGGGGGAGGGTGGTGGCGGTCATCGGGCGCTCACGCGGCCGCCGCCGCGGCGGCCCGGCGCCGTCGTGCTCTGGGGGCGATCAATCGCTGGATGATCACCTGGGCCGCGACGAACAGAAGGATGACCCCCTGGACGATGCTGATGATGTCCACCGGGATATCCGACGCTCGCTGCATGGCGCCCGAGCCGGCGCGGAGCACCCCGAACAGGAGTGCCGCACCGACCACGCCAAGCGGATGCGCCCGGCCAAGGAGCGCGACCGCGATCCCGTCATAGCCGTAGTTGACGACGTACTCGGCGGGGTAGTTCTTGGTGACTCCGAGGATCTCCACGCCGCCGCCGATCCCTGCGAGGCCACCCGCGACGCTCATTGTCATGATCGTGATGAAGGCCGGGCGGATGCCGGCATATCGAGCCGCGCTCGCATTCGCGCCGACGGTCCGGATCTCGAAGCCGAGCACGGTCTTGAACAGCAGGAACCAGATCGCGACCGCCGTGAGCACCCCGATGATGATCCCGCCGTGTAGTCGCGTGTCCTGGACGATGATCCCGAGCACCGCGGCTGGCTGGATGTCCGGAGTGCGCGGGAACGTGGCACCCGGATCCTTGAACGTGGAACTCGCAAGCAGGTTGAGCAGCAGGAAGGCGGTGCTGTTCAGCATGATCGTGGTCACCACTTCGTGGGCCCCGCGCCACGCCTTCAGTGCGCCCGGGATGAACCCCCAGGCCGCCCCGCCGATGGCCCCCGCAAACAGGGCCGCGACGATCGCGATCGGACCGGGCAACCCCGGGATCGTGCCGACCAGGGCGGCGCAGAACGCGCCGACCAGGAGCTGACCGTTGGCTCCGATGTTGAAGAGGCCGGAGCGGAGGGCGAACGCCACGGACAAGCCGGCGAAGATCAGCGGCGTGGCCGAGTTGAGCGTGTTCGCGATTGCCTTCGGATTGCTCAACGAGCCTTCGAGCAGCGCGCCGTAGGCAGTGAAGGGCAACGTCGGGTCGAATGTCGCGCTCGGGCCGATCAGGCCGGACACGATGATCAGGATGGCGCCCACGAGCAGCCCGAGAACGATAGCGATCGCGGTGACGAGGAGCTGGCGACCGAGTGTGCCGCCGCCGAGCAGCGTGGTCGAATCGACGTTGAGACCGGTTGCGCCCGGGTTCCCCGTGCTCACTGGCTCGGTCATGCCGGCACCTCCGCATGCCCCGTCGCCATGATCAGGCCGACGTGGTCCTTCTCGGCTCCCTCGCGCATCGATGACGGCCACGAGCTTGCCGCGGTAGATGATCCCGATCCGGTCGGAGAGTTCCAGAACCTCGTCGAGCTCGGCCGACACGAGCAGCACCGCGGTCCCGGCATCGCGCTTGGCCACGATTTGCTTGTGGATGAACTCGATCGAGCCGACGTCGATGCCGCGCGTCGGCTGGTCCGCAATGAGCAGGACGAGATCGCGGCTGAACTCGCGCGCCACGATCACCTTCTGCTGGTTGCCACCTGAAAGGGTGGCGGCGGACACGTCGCCGGACGGCGTCCGGATATCGAACTGCGGGATGAGCTCCTTCGCCCGCTTCGAGATGGCAGCCTCGTCGATCACGCCAAAGCGCGAAAAGGGAGGGTGGTAGTACTCCGTCAGGACGAGGTTGTCCTCGATCGGGAAGGGGAGAACGAGCCCGTACCGCTGGCGATCGCCCGGGATGTAGGCGATCCCCCGTTCCGAAAGGTCGCGCGAGGAGTGGTTTGTCACGTCCTGGTCCACCAGGCGGACCGTTCCACCGCTCGCACGGCGCAAGCCGTTGAGCGCCTCGACCAGCTCGGCCTGGCCATTCCCGGCGACGCCGGCGATGCCAAAGATCTCGCCGGCCCGGACCTCGAAGCTGCAGCCGTCCACGACGGTCGAGCCACGGTCGTCCGCAACCGTCAGGTTCTCCACCCGCAAGACGACGTCGGTCGGCTTGGCCGGGCCCTTGTCGACGATCAATGAGACCTCGCGACCGACCATCATCTCGGCGAGCTGCTCCTCCGTCGCGGTCTTCGGGTCGGCCTGGCCAACCACCTTGCCGCGGCGGATGACGGTGATCCGATCCGCGATTTCGAGCACCTCGTAGAGCTTGTGGCTGATGAACACGATCGACGTGCCTTCGGCGGCAAGACGGCGCAGGACGGCGAAGATCTCGACCGTCTCCTGCGGGGTCAGGACGGCCGTTGGCTCGTCGAGGATGAGGACCTTGGCACCGCGATAGAGGGCCTTCAGGATCTCGATTCGCTGCTGGATGCCGACCGAGAGATCGCCGGCCTTCGCGTTGGGGTCGATGTCGAAGCCGAGCTGGGTCGCGAGCTCGCGGATGCGACCCTCGGATCGGTGCAGGTCGAGGAAGACGGCGTTGGCCATCGTCTCGTTGCCGAGCACGATGTTCTCGGCCACGGTGAACACCGGGACGAGCATGAAGTGCTGGTGGACCATCCCGATCCCGCGAGCGATGGCATCTGACGGGCCGCTGATCTGCGTGGGCTTGCCGTCGAGCAGGATCTCGCCCTCGTCCGGTGTCAACAGCCCGTACAGGACGTTCATGAGCGTGCTCTTGCCCGCGCCGTTCTCGCCGAGCAAGGCATGGATCTCGCCCGGGCGGATCGACAGGTCGATGCCGTCGTTGGCGACGACACCGGGGAAGCGTTTGCTGATGCCCCGCATCTCGAGGGCTGGGGCGACCGCGCGTGCGGCGATCTCGGGGTCGATCGTGATCCCGCCTGCGGCGAGATCGGCGGCGGCGGTCGCGGGGTCCGGCGTCGCGGCGGTGATCGAGCCGCCGGCGGGCGTCGCCGAACCGGGCGGTGGGTCGCTGGACGGTTGCGGCGGGACCTCAGCCACGGGCGCCTCCAGTCAGGTGACGGTCAGCGAAGGATAAACGAGAGCGGCGAGGTCCCGAAGGGCCTCGCCGCTCGTCTCACTCCGTGGTGCGGAGGATTTCTTCGATCTACTTGCCGTCGACGACGACGTTGGTCTTGATCGACCCGTCGGCGAGTCCCGCGAAGGTCTCGTCGAGCAGTGCCTTGACGTCGGCCGGAACGTCCGCATCCATGTCATGGAAGGGTGCGAGGCCGATGCCGTTGGTGGCCGCGTTGTCGGTGTGGAAGCCGGGGGTGAACTGATCCTGCGCGATGCGCAGGAGCGAGTTCTTCACGGCCTCGACGATGTTCTTGGTCGCAGACGAGACGATGCACGACTGGACGCTTGGCAGCGTCTCGAACTGGTCGGTGTCGACGCCGATGGCGAGGACGCCGTCTGCCTGGCACGCCGCCTCGAGGGCGCCGTTGCCGGTGAGACCGCCGGCGCCGAAGATGACGTCAGCGCCGCCGTCGATCATCTGCTGGGCGGCATTGCTGCCCTGCGGCGGATCGACGAACGAGGTCGTGTAGACAAAGTCGGCGGTGATGTCGGCCTTGACCGACTTCGCGCCGTTGATGTAGCCCTCGACGAAGCGCTCCACCGGCGGGACGACGACGAGGCCGCCGACGACGCCGATGTGGCCGGACTTGCTCAGGGAAGCCGCGAGAACGCCGGCGAGGTAGCCCGCCTCATCTTCCGCGAAGAAGAGCGACTCACCGTTGGTCATCCAGCTCTCGTCGTGACCGGGGTTCGGCACGCCGTCGACGGAGATGAACTTGATGTCCGAGTTGGCCTTGGCCGCGTCGCCCAGGGCGTCGCCCAGGAGGAAGCCGACGCCGATGACGACGTTCGAGCCGCTATCCGTGAACTGCGCGATATTGGGCGCGTAGTCGGACTGGCTGGTCGTCTCGATGTACTCGGTATCGAAGCACGTCGGAGCTTCGGCCTTGGCCGCCTCCATGCCCTCGTACGCGGACTGGTTGAAGCCCTTGTCGTTGACGCGGCCGACGTCGGTGACGAGGCCGACGCTGATCGCCGTGTCGCAGGTGATGCCTTCGGGCGCGGCCGACGCCTCGACCGACGGGGCGACCGACGCCTCGACGGACGGCGGGGCGGCCGACGCTTCGGCCGACGGGGCCGTTGACGCCCCGCCACCGCTACACGCGGCAACGAGAATGGCGAGACCCGCGAACAGGGTCAGGCCGTGGCGCTTGTGCATAGATCCTCCTCCAAGCCTTGTCGCCCGGCTGACGGCGCGATGGCGACATGGGAACCGAGCCGGCCCGTACGTTTCGGGCCTGGCACCGATAGGGCATCGTACAGCATGGCTCTCCGCTCACGCATACTCGCGAGGTGACGTCCCGGATCCCGTTGATCCTCGATTGCGACCCCGGCCACGACGATGCCCTGGCGATCATCGTTGCGCTGGCCCGCCCCGAGCTGGACCTGCTCGCGGTCACGACGGTCGCGGGCAACGCGGGCCTCGATGCCACGACTCGCAACGCGCTTCGGGTGCTGACCCTCGTGGGCCGGACGGACATCCCGGTGGCGGCCGGAGCCGCGGGACCGCTGCTGCGACCGTTGCACGTCGCATCCAATGTCCACGGGGTCAGCGGACTCGAAGGCGCGGACCTGCCCGAGCCGGCATTTCCTGTCCGTCCGGAGGGCGCGATCGAATTGATCCGGTTCGTCCTGGAGGCGGCGGCTGAGCCGGTGACGATCGCGGCCGTGGGTCCGCTGACCAACATCGCTCTGCTGGTGCGCACCCATCCCGGGCTCCTCGGGCGAATCGCCGGGTTCCGGATCATGGGCGGCGCGATCACCGAGGGCAACACGACGGCGTCCGCGGAGTTCAACATCTGGCAGGACCCGGAGGCGGCCCGGGTCGTGTTCGACGCCGGGCGTCCGATCACCCTCATGACGCTCGACGTCACTCACGAGGCGCTCTTCGGAGCGGCCGACGTCGCCCGGCTGGACGCCCTCGGGACGAGGGTCGGGTCGGTGTTCGCCGACCTCCTCCGGTATTTCTCGCGCTTCCACGCCGAACGGTACGGCTGGGACGGCTCGCCGATCCACGATGCCGTGTCGGTTGCCCAGCTCGCGCTCCCGGACCTCGTCCGGACCGTCGCCTACCGCGTCGACGTGGAGACGACGAGCGAGCTGACCCGGGGCAGGACCGTGGTGGACCTCCATGGGCTGACCGGGCGCCCACCAAACGTCGATGTCGGGGTGGAGATCGACCGGGCCAGGTTCATCGACGTGCTGGTCGAAGCCGTGGCGTCCGTCGGTGCCACCGCGCCTGGATGAGCGACGCGATTCGGACCGTTCCTCGCCCGCTTCGGTACGTGGCCCTCGGAGACTCCTATACGATCGGGACATCCGTCGAACCAGCCGAGCGTTGGCCGGACCAGCTCGTGGTCGCGCTCGGTGGGCCGCCGCCCGCGCTCGAGCTCGTGGCCAACCTTGGCGTCAATGGCTATACGAGCCGCGACCTCATTCGGGACGAGCTGCCGGCGGTGGCGACGCTGATGCCCTCGTTCGCGACGGTCCTGATCGGGGTCAACGATGTCGTCCAGGCCGTGCCACCGGCTACCTATGCGGCCAATGTCGAGCAGATCCTCGACGCCCTGTTGTCGCACCTGACGGCGGACCGGATCGTGACCGTCGCCATCCCCGATTACACGGTCACGCCAGCCGGTGCCGACTACGGTGACCCGCGCCGCCAGCACGACGGGATCGTGGCCAACAACACGATCATGTCCCGCCTCTCCGCCGAGCGACGTGTCGCGTACGTGGACACGTTCGACATCTCGCTGCGAGCCGCGCGCGATCGCTCGCTCGTGGCCGACGACGGGCTCCATCCGAGCGGCCGGCAGTACACGGCCTGGGTCGAGCGGATCCAGCCGGTGGTCGCGGCGCTGGTGGGTCGTGGAGGCGTCAGCCCCGAGCGCGTCTGAGCTCGTCCAGCCGGGCGTCGGAGATGCCGAAATGGTGGGCGATCTCGTGGTAGACCGTGTCGGCTACCGCGGCGGCCAGGGCCGCCGGGTCGCGGTACGTGCGCGTGAGCGGGCCGCGATAGATGGTGATCTTGCTTGGCGACGGTGCCGCGTCGGCGGACAGCGCGGTTCGCGGGATGCCGTGGTACAGGCCGAACAACCCGCGAGCGCCCACCGAGGCGAGCTCGTCGGGGCTGGCCTCTTCCTCGATCACGATCGCAACGCTGCCGAGCCGGTCGCGAAAGGGAGCCGGGAGGCGCTCGAGGGCGTCGACCACGAGCGCTTCGAGGTCGACATCGGTGGGTTGCGCGGGGAGCATCCTCCGACGATAGCCGGTTGGCCGGAAGCCGGCGTCAGGACCCACCCGCGGCTACCATTGACCCCCGTGCCCACCGCCCCGAACGATTTCACGCACCTCCACGTCCATTCGGAGTTCAGCCTGCTCGACGGGCTCGGCCGGATCACCGAGCTCGTCGACGCGGCGGCCCAGCAGGGCATGGATTCGCTCGCACTGACCGACCACGGCGCCTTGTACGGCGCGGTCGCGTTCTACCAGGCGGCAAAGACCAGGGGCATCAAGCCGATCCTCGGCGTCGAGACCTACGTTGCCCGCCGGTCCATGATCGACAAGGAGGGCAAGGCCGACGCGCAGCCGTTCCACCTGATCCTGCTTGCCCAGGATTGGACGGGCTACCAGAACCTGTGCCGGCTCATCACGGACGCGCATATCGACGGGTACTACTACAAGCCCCGGATCGATCGCGACCATCTCGCCCAGCACAGCGCTGGCCTGATCGGGCTGTCGGCCTGCCTCGGCGGCGAGATCCCCAAGGCCCTCGAGACCGAGGACTGGGAGCTCGCCCGCAAGCTCGCCTCGGAGTACGGCGACATCTTTGGCAAGGACCGGTTCTTCCTGGAGCTCCAGGATCACGGACTGCCCGAACAGCGCCGGCTGACCGAACAACTCCTGCGCCTGGCGCCCGAGACCGGCCTCCCGATCGTGGCGACCAACGACCTGCATTACGTCCGGCCCGACCAGGCCGAGGCGCACGACGTCCTGCTGTGCGTCGGCACGGGCAACAACCTCGATACGCCCAATCGGCTGCGGTTCGAGACGCCGGAGTTTTACGTCAAGTCGGCGGCCCAGATGGCGGCCCTGTTCCCGGATCACCCCGACGCCATCCGCAATACCCGGCTGATCGCCGAGATGACGGATATCGAGCTCCCGCTCGGGCAGTTGCGCATCCCGCACTTCCCGGTGCCCGAGGGGCATACCGTCGAGAGCTGGTTACGGGCCGAGTGCCAGCGCGGGCTGGAGCGGCGCTACGGCACGGTCACGCCCGAGCTCCAGACGCGGCTGGACTACGAGCTGGGCGTGATCCTGTCGATGGGCTACGCCGGCTACTTCCTGATCGTCGCCGACTTCATCCGGTTCGCGCGGGAACAGGGGATCCAGACCACCTGTCGTGGCTCGGCGCCCGGATCGATCGTGACCTACACGCTGGGGATCACGCCGGTCGACCCGATCCTGTACCAGCTCCCGTTCGAGCGGTTCCTCAACCCCGACCGCGTGACGATGCCCGATATCGACGTGGACTTCGAAGACGGCCGGCGTGACGAGGTGATCGCGTACGTCGGGCGAAAGTACGGCCAGGACCACGTGGCCCAGATCATCACCTTCGGCACCATGCTGGCCCGGGCCGCCATCCGCGATGTCGGCCGCGTGCTCGGGCACAGCTACGGCGATGTGGACCGGATCGCCAAGGCCGTGCCGAACCAGTTGGGCATCCGGCTCGACGAGGCGATCGGGTCCTCCACCGAGCTGCGCGGGCTCGTCGAGGGCGACCCGTCGGTCAAGCGGATCACCGACTTCGCGCGTCACCTGGAGGGTGTCGCCCGGAACGCATCGACCCACGCGGCGGGCGTG
Organism: uncultured Chloroflexia bacterium; assembly: GCA_963731865.1. Classification (GTDB taxonomy): domain Bacteria; phylum Chloroflexota; class Limnocylindria; order Limnocylindrales; family CSP1-4; genus SPCO01. The sequence continues at coordinate 327,403 of CAVSXG010000002.1, forward strand.
GTCATCAGCCGTGAGCCGCTCACGGAACTCATGCCGCTGCAAAAGGCCACCAACTCGGACGGGCTGATGACCCAGTACGAGATGCATGCGATCGAAGCGCTCGGGCTGCTCAAATTCGACTTCCTGGGGCTCTCCAACCTCACCATCCTTCGCCAGGCGGTGGACCTGGTCCGGGCCAACCGCGGGATGGAGATCGATCTCGACCAGATCCCGCTCGATGACGCGACCACGTTCGAGCTGCTCGCGTCTGGCGAGACGACGGGCATCTTCCAGCTCGAGTCGGCGGGCATGCGCCGGTACGTCCGCGACCTGCGGCCCACGTCGGTCTACGACCTCGCCGCGATGGTCGCGCTGTACCGACCCGGCCCGATGGACAACATCCCCGCCTACATCCGCCGCAAGCACGGGCAGGAGCCCGTGACCTACCTCCACCCATTGCTCGAGCCGTACCTGGAGAAGACCTACGGGATCTTCGTCTACCAGGAGGACATCATGTCCGCGGCGATCGCCCTCGGTGGGTTCACCGGCCCGGAAGCGGACACCCTCGGGTACGCGATCCGCAAGAAGAAGTCGGCCGTGTTGCGTGCCCAGAAGGAACGGTTCGTAACGCAGGCGGCCCAGCGCGGCGTGGCGGCCGATGTCATCGACGCAGTGTTCAAGGCGTTCGAGCCCTTCGAGCGCTACGGCTTCAACAAGGCGCACGCGACGTGTTATGGGCTGATCGCCTACCAGACCGCATACATGAAGGCCAACCACACGGTCGACTACATGACCGCGGTCCTCACCGCGTTCCGCTCCAACGAGGAGAAGGTGGCGGCCGCGGTGGCCGAGTGCCGCCGGATGGCGATCGATGTCCTTCCCCCCGACGTCCACAGCAGCCACCTCGAGTTCACGGTCGAAGGCGACGCCATCCGTTTCGGGTTGCTTGCGGTCAAGAACGTCGGTCAGGGCGCGATCGAGTCGATCATCGCGGCGCGGGACGAGGGCGGTCCGTTCAAGTCCCTGACCGATTTCTGCACGCGGATCGATCTTCGGCTGGCCAACCGCAAGGTCCTCGAGGCGCTGGCGAAGGTCGGCGCGCTCAACGCGTTCGGACACCCTGCGCAGATCCTCCTGGGGCTCGAGGACGCCGTGGCCGCAGCACAGGCGACGCAGCGGGACCGGATCTCCGGACAGACGTCGCTGTTCGAGCTGGGCGCCGCCGATGCGACCGCGTTCGAGCGGCCACTGCCGGCCGCCACGGAAGTACCCGTTCGCGAACGGCTTCGCTGGGAGAAGGAGCTCCTCGGCCTCTACCTGTCGGAGCACCCGATGGGCGAGGTTGCCGAACGGGTCAGCCAGTTCGTGTCCGCGTACTCGACGGACCTTCGGGACGAATCACTCGACGGGCAGCGGGTCGTCGTGGCCGGGATCGTGACAGGTCGACGGACGGTCGTAACCAAGGCCAAGGCCGCGATGGCGATCGTGACCATGGAGGACCTGCAGGGGAGCATCGAGGTCGTCGTGTTCCCGAGGCTCTTCGAGACGACCGGGCCGGCCTGGCGCGAGGGCGCGATCCTCCTGGTGGCCGGGCGGGTCGACCACAAGGGTGAGGACATCTCGCTCCTCGCGGACATGGTCGTCGACTGGGACGACGCTTCGGCGGCTGGGCCGGACGCGTTCGCGCGCCAGGTAGCCGCGGCTGATCGGGGCGGACGACGACCGCAGGCAGGCGGGAATGGTTCGAGCTATGGGGCTCCACGGTTTGGTGGTGCCCCTGGCCCCCAAACCGAGCCCTCCCGACCGCCGGTCGCCGTCGGACCAGGCCCCGCCCCGGTTCCAGAGACCGCCGCGGCGGTCAGCGGCTCGGCACCTCGACCGGCGGTCGTGTACGTCTCGCCCCGGCGTGGTGGGGGAGCAGAACCCGCCGACCTCCCGCCGATCGCCCCGGCGGAGCCGCTGAGCGCGCATGTCGACCTGCCGGGTGGCGTGCAGCCGACCGACGACCACGATGAGCCCTCCGTGCCAGATGAAGCCCGGGCGCGGATCGTGGCCGATGCGACCGCCGAGATCCCGGTCGACGCGGGACCGCTGACGATCCTGCACGTCAGGTTCGCCTCGATCGCGCCGAGCGATCGGGTCATCGTCGCCATGGAGACGTTCAAGTCCGTGCTGCGTGACCGGCCGGGCGAGACACGGGTCGTGATCCACGTCCCGGGGCCGGGTGGCGGCGCGGCCCTGCCGATGGAGCTTCGGCGAGGTGTCGCCTATGACGCCGAGCTGCTGGCCGAGATCCGGCGTCGGCTGGGTGACGGGCTCGTCGAGATCCACCTCGCCAGCGCCTGACGACGGAGCAGTCGCCTCAGGCGTTGCCGCTGACCTGCCGGATCCGTTGCACCGCCGAAAGGCGATCGTGGAAATCGGCCCGGATGGCATTGACCGCCGCCGCGTCGATGTCGAGCTCGCCGGCGATCTGGTTGAGGACGGCGGTCTCTTCGGCCGAGATCGTGCCACTCGAGGCACCGATGGCGTAGCACGCGCGAAGGACATCGAGCCGCTGTTCGGGGGTGGACAGGGCCTTGAACTCGCGCGTGACGACATAGTCCTCCGTACCGCCCACCGTCCTGGCCTGCAGCTTGGCCATCTGGGTCACCAGCACCGCGGTTGGTTCGTCGAGCGCACCATCGCGCTGGAGCTCCCGCTCGATCGCGGCCGTCTCCTCATCGCTGATCTCGAGGTCGGCATGCGCGGCCCGGGCCAGTGTGTACGCGGCGGACGCGATCAGCCGGGCCTGCTCAGGCGGCATCGACTCGAGACGCGCGACGATGCGCCGGACCGTGGCCGTCTCGCCGGCGGTGGCGGATTTCGACATCGCGGCCTCCGCGGGATCTGCGAGCGGCTGCGTACTGGTGCCGAGGAAGCGGCGGAACATGGGGGCTCTCCAGTTCAAGGATTCTGGCGGGCGTCCGGAGTCTAGCGCCAGGTGTCGCTGACTATCGGACGCTGTACCGCGCGATCGGCGTCAGCTTGCTGCCGTTGACCACCGGTGGGAACGAGACCGGGTCGAGGATGTAGCGAGGCATGGCGTTTGATCGCACATACCATTCGCCGCGCGTCCCGAACCGAAGGCTGAACCGGGCCACACCAGCCGCGTCGACCGGGACATACCGATGGGAAGCGAATTTCCAGAGGCCGGCGACACGGTGGTAAACGCGGAACAGGACCCGCGCGGACTCGACCGATGGAAGCAGGGGCCGCACCGTGGTCGCGAACGAGACCGTTGTCCCACGCCGGATCACCCTGGGTGTGGATTGCGTTGGGATCTGTTTCGCGTACGAGTACACACCCTGGTAGGCCTGGTCACTCCGTCCGGCCTGCAGTTCGGTGTTGCCGGCAAAGACGACGCGATATGACGTGTTCACGCTGGGCCGGTGCGAGACACTGGCATTGCCGTCTGCGTCGGTCGTGAGATCGGCGAGCTTCGTCCAGGGCACGAGCTCGTTTCGATGCTCGATCCGGATCGGCTGGTTGGCGCCCGCCCTCGTGAAATGCACGCGGAGCGTTGTGGTCTGCCCCCAGGTGAAATAGGCACCGATGGGACTCGCGGTGAGCTTGATCGAGCGCAGCGTCGGGGTGACGTTGAACCATTCGCTGGCCGACGCGATGACCGGCGCGGGCAAGGCGGTCGAAACGACGTTGGAGGCTGCGGCAATGAGGTTCACGCCGTAAGAGATTGACGTCTGCGATAGGTCCACCATGGACGGCATCGTGCAGCCGGCGAACGAAGCGGTTCCCGACGCCATGCCCGACGTGACCGTCTGTCTGGAGAGGCCGCCGGGACAGGTCAGGACCGCGGCGGGTGCCTCCGGGGCTGCGACGCTCAGCGTCACGATTCCGCTTGTGCCATCGGTGACGGTCATGCCATTGGCGTCCGTGATCGCGACGACGATGTCGAACGGCTGGTCCGCGTGCGGCAGGTAGTCGACCGGGTAGTCCAGGAAGGTCAGCTTGGTCGGCGGCCCGAACGTGGCGGCAGCGGCGGCCGGCCCATGGATCGCCGACAGGGCAAGCGCCGGGCCAACCGCGAGAACCGCGGCCAGGCACACCCGAAGGGAACGATGGAGGGCGTGGGACAGCGCCAAGATGAGCCCCCCTCCTAATGGCTATTGAGCCGCACGTGTCGCGGCGAGGCCTCGGAGTCTAGCTCCGGATGCCACGCAATGCCGCGGGTACCCTGTCGAACATGCGCCTGGTGTTCTCGAACGTCCGACTCATCGACGGGTTGAGCGATACCGCGCGGGCCGGGGTCGACGTCGTCGTCGACGACGAGCGGATCAGCGCGGTGGTCGCGCACGGCTCGCCGTGGCCGGACCCACCGTCTTCCACGCCCGCCGGCGAACCGCCGACCATCGTCGACGGGGTCGACTCGACGCTGCTCCCAGGCCTGATCGACGCCCACGCCCACTACACCTTTGACCCAACCGAGGGCTCGATCGCCACGATCGCCCGTCGCAGCAATTCCGACATCGTGCGGGCCGCTGCCGGTCATGCGGCGCGGGCACTGGAAGCCGGGATCACGACCGCAAGGGGCGCGGGCTCGATCCGGAACCTCGAGCTCGTCCTCCGGGATGCGATCGCCGCGGGTCGCGTGCCCGGCCCCAGGCTGGTCGCCGCAGGGCTCGGCAATCGGGATCACCGGTGGTCACGGGCATCAGTTCGGGATCGAGGCCGATGGTGAGCTCGAGCTCCGCCGGGCGGTTCGCCGTCAGGTCCGGGACGGCGGCGATGTCGTCAAGGTCGTGGCATCGGAGGCGGCCATGCTGACGACGACCGGGCTGGAGCCGGGTCGCATGGTCCACGGCAACGCCGAGCTGACAGAGCCCGAGATCAGGGCGATCGTGGCCGAGGCGCGCACGCTCGATGTCCGGGTCATGAGCCACGCCCAGGGTCCCGAATCGGTTGTCGCGTCCGCCCGGGCGGGCGTCAACAGCGTGGAGCACGCCTGGCTCGCTGACCGCTCGGCCATCGAGGCACTCGCGGAATCCGGTGCGTACCTCGTGCCGACGCTCGTCGTGACGGATGTCAATCGTGATCTGCCGGGGTTGACCCGCGTCCAGCGCGAGCGCCAGGACCTCATCGAGCGCAAGCATCGGGCGTCGTGCGAAGCCGCCCTCGAACTCGGCGTTCCGATGGCAACCGGCACAGACTGCGGTGAGGTCGGAGTGACCGCCGACATGGTCTGGCGGGAGGTCGTACTGCTCCATGACCACGGCGCGTCTCCGATGGCGGCGATCAAGGCAGCGACGTCGGCAGGCGCTGCGCTCCTCGGCCTCGATCACGAGGTCGGGACCGTGGGGCCAGGGCGGCTCGCCGACCTCGTCCTGGTGGGCGGCGATCCGCTCGTCGACCTGGGGCGCCTGGCGTCGCCGGCCATGGTCGTTCAGGCGGGCCGCATTGTCCAAATCGCCTGAGGCCGCGTCCCAACTGGTGCCGAGGCGCCCACATGCCGAGAGGCGAGATAGAACGCATGTGCTATAGTGGCGTCATCGACTGGCTCGACTATAGTTGTGGGGCGCGGCGGTGCTGGAATCGGCAGACAGGGCAGACTCAAACTCTGCTGTCCGAAAGGACGTGTGGGTTCAAGTCCCACCCGCCGTACCAGACCTCGGCGACCTCCAGATCGAATGCCGTGCGACGCCGCCCGATCCTGCCGGCTGCGTAGGCGCATCTGGCTTGGGCGGCGGGTATCCGTACCTGCTAGGCATTTATCTCGGGGACGGCATGTTGACGTGCGCCCCACGGTACGTGTGGCGGCTGCGGATCACGCTTGATTCCAAGTATCCGGGAATCATTTGTCGCGTGAAGGGAGCGGTCCAGGAGGTCCGGGGGCGACCTCCGGGAGAGATCGCGCGCCCGGGCTGCGTCGAGCTCTACACCAACTGGAAGCACTGGATCTGCATGTTTCCGCAGCATGGATCTGGCCCGAAGCACGAACGGCCCATTCATCTCGAACCGTGGCAATCGATATTGACCACCGCGCATCCTGAGGCGTTGCTCGCCGGGCTGATTCATTCCGACGGATGTCGATGCATCAATCGAGTCAAGGGTTTCGAGTACCCGCGCTACTTCTTCTCCAACCTGTCCGCCGACATCCGAGAATTGTTCACGCAGACGTGCACGCTGGTAGATGTGGAATCGCGACCGGCTGGTCGGCGAAATGTGTCGGTTGCACGCCAGCAGAGTGTGTCAATTCTCGATCGGCTCATTGGGTCAAAGGCATAGGTAAGACCCGCCGAGACGAGAGCCGCGGAACCCAGCTTGCGCTCGTGGCGTCTCGCCACGGATCCGATGCTAGACTCGCCCCGCCTCAAAATCGCCGTCCGGAGGGACCCCCCGACCGTGGAGGACCTTCGCTCGACGACGGTCGTCGAAGACCCCGTCCAGCGCCGCGACCTCATCCTGCTCGAGCGCGCCCGTGAGGGCGATCTCGACGCGTTCAACGACCTGGTCCGGCTCTACCAGGACCAGCTCTTCGCGCTCATCGTGCGGATGGTGCCGGATCGTGACCAGGCATCGGACGTCGTGCAGGAGGCGTTCTTCTCGGCGTACAAACACATGGACGGGTTCCGTGGTGGCAGCGTCAAGTCCTGGCTGAACCGGATCGCGGTCAACGCGGCCATGGACACGCAGCGCGCCCGCAAACGACGACCAGTGCAGCCATACCCTGAGCTCGATGACGAGAGCTGGCAGCCGCCAGCGGGTGAGGAGGCAGACCCGGAGCGAACGGCACTCCTGACCGAGCGAACCCGCACCCTCGCACGTGCGCTTGCCGAGATCACGGACGACCAGCGTGCCGCGATCGTGCTGTACGACGTGGAGGGCTACGACTACCTGGAGATCGCCGAGATGACCGGCGTGTCACTGGGCACTGTCAAGTCCCGGATCCATCGTGGCCGGCTCGCGCTTCGTGCCCAGCTCGAGGGTCGCATGGAACTCTTCCGTGGCTGACGGGCCAGCGACGGGTCAGGTCGGCCACGCTGACCACGACCCGGAATTCATCGTGGCGCTGCTGGACCGCGATCTCCCCGACGACGCGCGCGCCGCGGCCATCGCCCGGACCGAGTCATGCGATGCGTGTCGGGCCCTCCTGTTGGACCTGCGCGCCCTCGCGACGGCGACCGCAATTCTTCCCACCCCGGGACGGACCCGCGACTTCGCGCTGACGCCAGGCGTTGCCGCGACGCTCCGGCCCATCGTCGGCGGGGAACCTGTGGGGTCGGGGACCCGTCTGAGGGGGGAGATGAACCACGCACCCTCCCGACACGACTCCCATGATCGCCTGCTGATCGCCAGCCTGGTCGATCGTTCGATCGCCGTTCCTGAGCGAGTCGCGGGCCGAGGAGCAACTGCGGTTCCTGCGGGGCCTGCGCGGAGCTCCATGCCGAGCTCGTGGCACTCAGTGCCGCGGTCAAGGCGCTTCCCACGCCCCTGCGTCCACGCGAGTTCACGCTGACCCCGGCCGACGCCGAGCGACTCCGCGTCAGCGGTTGGCGCCGCCTGATCGCCGCGATCGGCTCGTCAAAAGACGCATTCAGCCGGCCGCTGGCGCTTGGGTTCACGACGCTCGGACTCGCTGGCCTGCTCCTGTCGTCCGTCTCACTCCCGTTTGGCGGCGCCACGTCGGGTCAGCGAACCCTCGAGACCGTGGGTGCTCCGGCCGGCGATAGCGCCGCGGGTTCCGCCACGCAGGAATTCGCCGCGGAGGCCTCCGGGGCGCCGGTCGCGCCCGAGGTATCCGGCCCGGCCATGGCGGCCACCGGTCCGAGTGCGGCCCCGTCCGAGGCGACCCAACTTGCCCCGGCGCCGTCGCCCGGTGAGGCGGCTCCCGATGTCCTCTTCGAGGGTGGCGAGTCGAGTCCGCTGCCCGGTGAGCCCCAGGCGGATCGGAACCTGTACAGCGCTTTTGACGCGGACGGCTCGCTCGGGCCGTCGCCGATGTTCCTCGCCGCCGCCATCCTGTTCGTGATCGGTCTTGGCCTGTTCGGCCTTCGCTGGACCGCTCGTCGACTCGGAGACGGCTGAGCCGCGACGAACTGTCTGCGGCCCCATGGGCCCGAGCGCCGCGCCTGAAAGCGCGCAGCGTCGAGGCGCCCGCCAGCCGCCGCGTCGAGGCGCCTGAAAGTCGCGCCGTTACACTGGATCCGTGCCCACCGAACGCCTGATGCTGCTCGACGGCTACGGGCTCGTCTACCGCGGTTATTACGCGCTTCCGCCGCTCACGACATCCCGCGGCGATCTGGTCAACGGGGTCTTTGGCTTCGCGAGCATCGTCCTCCGCGGGATCGCCGACCTGCAACCCGACTACCTGGCCGTCTCCTTCGATCTGCCCGGACCCACCTTCCGCCACGAGCAGTACGCGGAGTACAAGGCCACCCGGCAGCGCATGCCCGATGACCTCCGCGACCAGTTCCCCAAGGTCCGCGAGGTCGTCAAGGCGCTCCGCATCCCGGTCTACGAGATGCAGGGATACGAGGCCGATGACGTGATCGGCACGATCGTCCAGCAGCTCGGGCCGAACGAGAACCTCGAGACCACGATCGTCACCGTCGACCTCGACATGCTCCAGCTCGTGACGCCGCGGGTCAGGCTGATGACGACCCGGTCCGGCGTCGAGAACACGATCATGTACGACGTCGCGAGGATCGACGAACGGTTCGGGCTCCGCCCGGACCAGATGATCGATTACAAGGCGCTCAAGGGCGACCCGACGGACAACATCCCGGGCGTGCCGGGTGTCGGCGAGAAGACCGCGGCGAAGCTGATCCGCGACTTCGAAAACCTCGACGCGCTGTTCTCCCGGATCGATGAGGTCATGCCCGAAAAGCTCCGCGTCAAGCTGCTCGAGCATCGCGAGCAGATCGCGATGGGCCACGAGCTGTCAAAGATCGTGTGCGACCTCCCGATCGAGTTCGACCTGGAGTCGGCGCGTCTGAGCGACTACGACCGCGACACCGTCGTTCGGCTGTTCCGCGAATACGAGTTCCGGACCCTGATCGAGCGCCTGCCGCCGATGGCCGGGGAGTCCGCGCAGCAACGAAGCGACAGCCTCCGATCCGTCGTCGAGAGCGGCTACGTGCCGGCGGCGCGCGTCGCCGGTCGGCCCGAAGGGTGGGGAGCCGGCCCAGCCGGAGCCGGCCCAGCCGGAGCCGGCCGAGCCGGTGCTGGCCGCGCCGCGGCTCGACCGTCGGGTGGCGAGCTGCAGCTCCGGCTCGACTTCGATTCGGTCGCCGGGAGCCCGGCGCCTGGGGCCGGAGCCCGCGCCTGGGGCCGGGACGCCGGCCGAGACCGAGCACGCGACCAACGGCACCTCGCCGAGGACGCTCGAGCCCGCGGAGGACCTCCCGACCGCCCTCGCGGCGGCGATCGTGGATCCGGGTCGGATCGAGGTTCGTGGCCTCGACCGGATCGAGGAGCTCGCACCCTGGATCACGGCACAGCCGGCGGTTGGCGTCGCGCTTCTTGCCGACGACCCACGTCCGCGCCGCGGGACGCCGCTGGCACTCGCCGTTGCGGGACCGGATGGTCGCGTCATCGCCGCGGATGGCGCCGAGGCCGCGGACGCCCTCCGGCGGATACTCGCCCGGACCGGGACGCGGCTCGTTGGCCACGAGGTCAAGTCGCTCCTCGTCGCCGCCTTCGCCGACGATCCCGAGTCCTCGCCACTTCCGATCGCCTTCGATACGCAGATCGCGGCGTACATCCTCAATGCCGCGCTCCGCAGCCAGACGATCGCGGACATCCTCGCCGAGAACCTGGACCAGATCCTGCCGCCGACGGCCGAGCTGCCGGCCACCGCCCTGGCCGGTCTCGAGGCATTGGCCGCGATCGCCCTGCACGCGCCCCTCGAGCGACGCCTCGCGGACGTCAAGCTCGATCGCCTTTTCGCCGAAGTGGAGCTGCCGCTCATCCCGGTGCTCGCGCGGATGGAGGCGGTCGGCGTCGCGCTCGACCTCGACGCCCTCGGGGTCCTCGATCGCGAGTTCGGCGCCGAGATCACCCGGCTCGAACAGGAGATCTACGTCGACGTCGGCCACGAGTTCAACCTGGGCAGCCCCAAGCAACTCGAGCAGATCCTGTTCTTCGAGCTCAACCTGCCAAAGGGCAAGCGAACCAAGACCGGCTATTCGACCGACGCATCCGTGCTCGAGGAGCTCCGACCGGCCCATCCGATGATCGACAAGCTGCTCGAGTGGCGGGTCTACACCAAGCTGCGGTCGACCTACGTCGAGGCCCTGCCATCGCTGATGGCCGCGGATGGACGCCTCCACACGACCTTCCACCAGGCCGTGGCATCGACCGGGCGCCTGTCGTCGTCCGACCCGAACCTGCAGAACATCCCGATCCGTACCGAGCTCGGGCGGCGGATCCGCCGGGCGTTCGTGGCGGGTGACCCATCGCTCGTCCTGCTCGCTGCGGACTACTCGCAGATCGAGCTGCGGATTCTGGCGCACGTGTCGGGCGACGAACACCTCAAGGATGCGTTCGAGCGGCAAGCCGACATCCACCGGGAGACCGCGGCGCGCGTCCTCCACAAGGCACCCGAGGAGATCACCAAGGACGAGCGGTCGATGGCCAAGATGGTCAACTTTGGCCTGGCCTACGGGATGAGCGACTTTGGCCTCGCGTCGCGGGCCAACATCCCGCGCAAGGAGGCGCAGGAGTTCATCAACAGCTACTTCGCTGCCTACTCCGGGATCAGCTATTACATGATGGCGATCAAGGAGCAAGCCAAGGCGCAGGGGTTCGTGGAGACCCTGCTCGGGCGCAAGCGGCAGATCCCCGAGCTTCGCGCCGCGAACCCGGCACTACGCGGGGCCGGCGAGCGGATGGCGATCAACATGCCGATCCAGGGGACGGCCGCGGACATCCAGAAGATCGCAATGATCCGGGTCGCCGAGCGCCTCGCCGCTACCGGTTCGCGTGCCCGGCTGCTGCTGTCGGTCCACGACGAGTTGCTGTTCGAGGTTCCACGCGAGGGGGTCGAGCCGCTCGCAGCGCTCGTGCGCGAGACGATGGAGGGCGCGCTCACGTTGTCCGTGCCGTTGATCGTCGACGTCAAGGTCGGCGACGACTGGGAATCGATGACGCCGCTCACGCGAGCCGACGCGATCGCGGCCGAGGCCGACGAACTGCCGCTCGAGGCGCCGATCGCCCCGCTCGCCAGCTAGGCTCTTCCGATGCCCGAGCTTCCCGAGGTCGAAACCGTCGCGCGCGATCTGCGCCCCCGGATCGTGGGCGCGACGATCGTTGGTGCGCGTTCCTCCTGGGCGCGGACGCTCCGTTCGCACGCTCCCGAGGCGTTCGCGGAGGCCGTCTCGGGGCGAGAGGTGCTGGCCGTCGGCCGACGAGCCAAACAGGTCCTGATCGAGCTGTCCGGCGAGGCTGCCCTGACGGTGCACCTGAAGATGACCGGGCAGCTCTTCGTCGTCCCGGCGGATGCGCCCGAGGATCCCTACATCCGGCTCGTGCTCGAGCTCGAGGATGGTCGCGAGCTCCGGTTCCGCGACATCCGCAAGTTCGGCCGGGTCGGCCTGTACGGCCGCGACCCCGAGAGTGGCGAGCTAACCGTCGAGGTCGGGGGCGCGGCGGTCTTCGCGGCGATCGGGCCCGAGCCGCTCGACCCGGCGTTCACGCTGCGTGACTTCCGGCGGTTGCTTCGTCGGCGCAAGGGTCGGCTCAAGCCGCTGCTGCTCGACCAGTCGTTCCTGGCGGGTGTTGGCAACATCTACGCGGACGAGGCGCTGTGGACGGCACGGCTCCATCCGCTCAGGACCGCCGGGACCTTGCACCCGGCCGACGAGCGATGCCTCTACGAAGCCGTCCGCACGATCCTGACCGAGGCGATCGAACGACGCGGCAGCTCCATCGACGACTACACCGCGCCCGACGGCGACGGGTCGATGCAGGAGCGGCTGCAGGTCTACCAGCGCACCGGCGAGCCATGCCCGCGCTGTGGCCGACCCGTCAAACGGGTCGTCATCGGGGCACGGTCGACGCATTTCTGCTCCTGGTGCCAGCGGCTCTCGGCGGTCGATCGCAAGGGTGCCGCGACGATCCTGCGGGGGATGACCGGTGGGCGGCGACGGTCCGGCGGGCGATGGACCGAGCTCGCCGGTGCCGGCGCGATTGGGCTGACGCCGGCAGAGCAGGAACGGGCGGAACGACGGGCGAGGACGGAGCGCACGAAACGAGCAGCGGCGACACGCCGTGCGGCGGCGAGGACGTCCATGGCGGGAACGAGCAATCCGTCGTGAGCATCCTCAGCCTGTCAGGGGTCGGGCGCGAAGTCGGGACCCTGGTGATCCTGGACACGATCGATGCCTCGATCGCGCTCGGTGACCGAATCGGGCTCGTCGGGCCTAACGGCGCGGGCAAGACGACCTTGCTTCGTCTCGCCGCGGGGCGCGATGAACCGGACCGGGGCGAGGTTCACCGGAAACGCGGGCTGACGCTGGGCCTGCTGGCCCAGGAGGCCCACTTCGACGCCGCGTTCATGGCGTCGGCCGACCTGCGACAGGCCGTTCGAACTGGCGCCGCGCACCTCGATCGCATGGCCGAACGGCTCGCCGCCCTCGAGCACGGTGGCCGAGCCGCGGAACGCGAGTACGCCGAGCTCCAGCACGAATACGAGATCCTCGGTGGCTACACCCTGGACCTGCGGGTCGACACCGCGCTGAGCGGGCTCGGTTTCTCGCGTGGCGAATGGGCGAAGCCGCCGTCCGCGCTATCGGGAGGTGAGCAGACTCGCGCCTCGCTGGCTCGCCTGGTCATCGCGGACCCTGACCTGCTGCTGCTCGACGAACCGACGAACCATCTCGATCTGGATGCGCTCGAGTGGCTGGAGGAGCACCTGCGTCGGCGCAATGGCTCGCTCCTGGTCGCCTCGCACGACCGGGCGTTTCTCGATGCGACCGTGGACCGGATCTGGGAGCTCCGCGATCGACGGCTGACGGCGTTCCGCGGCAACTACACCGCATATCACCGGCAGCGCGAGGAGCGCGATGCGCGCGCGGTCAAGGAGGTCGAGACACAAGCCGAGTCGATCGCCCGCGAGCGGGAGCTCGTCCAGCGGTACCGGAGCCACCGCAAGTTCAGCAAGATGCATGAGCACGAAGCACGCCTGGAGCGGCTTGAGAACGAGCGGCGTGAGGCGCCAAAGGCCGGCCGGAAGCTGGCCATCCCGACTGCGGCGCTGGCCGGATCCGGACCGAACCGCTCGGGGGAGATCGTGATCCGGGCCGAGGACCTGACCGTCGGCTATCTCCCGGGTCGCGGGGCGGTCGATGCCGACGGGGCTCCGGCGGCGGTGGCCCACGTCGTCGCTCGCGCGCCGTTCCTGGCCGCGCAGCGCGGCGACCGGATCGGGATTGTCGGGCCAAACGGCGCCGGCAAGACGACCCTGTTGCGGACGATTGCCGGCGAGCTGCCGCCGTTGGACGGCGGCGTGACGTTTGGTCACAACGTCCAGATCGGATACCTTGCCCAGCTCCGGGGTGCGGCCATCGCGGGGGCCACGGTGCTCGACGCCCTCCTCGAGGCGATCCCTGTCACCGCTGGCGAAGCGAGGTCGTACCTCGCGCGGTTCCTGTTCCGCGGCGAGGACGCCTTCAAGGAGGTTCGATCGCTGTCGGGTGGCGAGCGGTCGCGGCTCGAGCTCGCATTGCTCGGGATCATGCCCGCCAATCTCCTGCTCATGGACGAACCAACAAACCACCTGGACATCCCGGCACGCGAGGCAATCGAGGCGTTCATGGCGACGTCTTCGGCCACGTTGCTCGTCGTCTCGCACGACCGACGGCTGCTCGAGACGGTATGCGAGACCCTGTGGGTCGTCGACGACGGGGCGGCGGTCGCGTTCGATGGCGGATATCGAGCGTGGCGCAAGGCGGTGGCCGACGGATGGACGATCGGGGCAGCGCTGGAGGTCGAAGCGGCGCGGTTACGGGGCGGGAAGCGCCGGCCCATCGAGGGCGTGACCACCGCTTCCTACGGCGCTGCGCCTAACGGTCGCTCAGGTCGCGCGCCCGCCGCTCCGGCGACGGCTGCGACGGCGACAGTCGCACCACCCAAGACGCGGACACGGAAGGAAAGGCTGTCCAAGGACGCCTATCGGCGCCAGAAGGCTGCGGTCGAGGGGGAACTGACGCGGCTGCACCTGCGCAAGAACCATCTCGAGCTCGCGATGGGCGACCCGAACGTGTCCGGGAACTACGTGGAGATGCGCCGGGTGTCGAGCGAGCTCGCGGACATCGAATCTGCCCTGGCGACGGCCGAGGACACATGGCTCGAGCTCGAGGAGCGGGCGCCATGACCTCGCCAGATGCGGACCCGGCGAGCGCATCCGCACGGCGGACTGTCCGGATCGGGATCACCGGTCCGATCGGCTGCGGCAAGTCGACGGTGGCGAGGTGGCTTGGGGAGCGGCCCGGCGTGGTCGTCATCGATGCCGACCAGGTTGCCCGAGACGTCCTCGATGCCGGCGAGCCGGCGCTCGACGCGGTGATCGCGCGTTTTGGCCGGGAATTCGTTGACTCGGACGGCGGGCTCGATCGGGCTCGCCTCGGCCGGCTGGTCTTCTCGGACTCTGTGGCGCTCCGTGACCTTGAGGCGATCGTCCACCCGGCGGTCCGGCCGCGCATCCTTGCCGCCCTCGCCGCCGCGGAGGCGGCCGACGCACCTGCCGTCGTCGTGGAGGCGATCAAGCTCGTCGAGGGCGGCCTGGCGGTGGAATGTGACGAGGTCTGGCTCGTGACCTGCGAACGAGACGTCCAGCGGAGGAGGTTGATCGATCGTGGGACGTCACCCGCTGATGCCGCGCAGCGGGTCGCGGCCCAGGGAAACATGACGAGCCGCCTCGAGCCCATGGCGACGCGGATCATCGACACGTCAGGGGCTCTTTCGGACACGAGACACGCCGTGGCGACAGCCCTCGATACGGCAATCAGGGAACGTCGCGAGTCGTCGATCTGAACGCGTCCTTGTCGTGTCCGCGTAACTTGACTTGCCACCAACACCGATCTAGCGTTGCTCCCCCCGGGGTACGTGTCGAGAGCATCAGGAGGTAGGGATGCGCTCCAAGGCGTGGTCCGTTTTCGCCGTCGTGGTCCTTCTCGCCACGATGCCAATGACCTCGTTTGCTGCAGATCCGCAGCGCGACAAGCTGGAGATGTACGTCCTCGAGGGTTCAGGGGCGAGCTTCGCCGAGGCCACCAGCGGAGTCGAGCTGGTTGACATCATCCGGACGGCGGACGGCACGAAGGCAGAGGCGGTGCTGACCCGGCACCAGGCGGCAAAGATCCGCGCCCGGGGGGTCAAGGTCGACTTCGTCCGAAACGACAAGGGACAGACGGTCACCGAGCAAGCCGCCCTCATGGCCGCCAATGGTTTCACCGTGTGGCGCTCCTGGGACGAGCCCGGTGGCATCCGCGACGAGCTGTATGAAATTGCCCGCCAGAACCCACAGCTCGTCAAGTTGGAGGTTCTCGGGCGGACCCATCAGGGCCGCGAACTGATCGCGGTGAAGGTCACCCAGGGCGCTCGCGGCGTGCCCGACGGATCACGGCCAGCCGTGCTCTACTCGTCGAACCAGCACGCCCGCGAATGGATCAGCCTCGAGGTGAACCGTCGACTGCTGCGGTATTTCGTGGCTGGGTCGCGTGCGAACGACAAGGCGATCAAGGACCTGCTCAAGAGCACCGAGCTGTGGTTCGTCATTTCCGCGAACCCCGATGGCTACCAGTACACCTTCGACCACGAACGACTGTGGCGCAAGAACCTGCGCGACAACAACGGCGACGGCCAGATCGCGATCGGAGACGGCGTCGATCCCAACCGCAACTTCAACGAGCACTGGGGGTACGACGACGAGGGCTCGTCGAACGATCCCTTCGATGACACGTATCGGGGACCCGGCCCGGCGTCGGAACCCGAGACCCAGGCGATGCAGGGCCTGATCAATCGCATCAAGCCGAAGTTCCAGTCCAACCTGCACTCCTTCGGTCAGTGGCTCCTGTATCCGCAGGGCTGGCAGACGGGGACGCTCGACGCCGACAACCCCATCTACGTCGCCCTGGGTGGCACCGATGCGAACCCGGCGATCGCAGACTTCAACCCCGGCCAGTCGGCCGACACCCTCTACGTCACCAACGGCGAGACCACGGACTACGCCGAGACCGCTGCGGGCACCATTGCGTACACACCGGAGCTCAGCGAGGGCGCCCCGAACTCCGGGTTCGTGTTCCCCGATGACGAGGGGCTCGTCCAGGCTGAGTTCGAGCGGGTGCTGCCTTTCCATCTCGGGCTTGCTCGTTCGGCTGTCGATCCGGACGATCCAATCTCGCCCGTGGGGATTACGGTGGAGCCGTTCTATCTCGACCAGGACGAGATCGACCCACAGAACGGGGCCCAGTCCCTCTTCGACTTCACGTTCGATACGTCGTACGGCGATCCGCAGGAGGTGCGGGTCCTCGCCAAGCGCAGCCTGGGTGCGGTCACCTTGCGCTACCGCGTGAACGGCGGTGCCGTTCAGAGCGGGTCGACGAGCGAATGGCTCGGCGGCGAGCGCTACGGCCCGGGCAACGGCACGTACTACCACGTCGTCTCGGGGACCGTGAGTGGCACCGCAGAGGGCGATGCGGTCGAGGTGTGGTTCACGGGTGGGGGTGCACAAAGCGACCCGTTCACGTACCACGTTGCGTCGGACAGCAACCGCCGCGTGCTCGTCGTCGCGGCCGAGGACTACACTGGCGCCTCGCCTGCGATTGGCGGGACCGCTCCGGCGTACCTCGACTTCTACGCCGATGCGCTCACCGCCAATGGGATCGCCTTCGACGTCTACGACGTCGACGCGAACGACCGAACCGCGCCGGACAACCTGGGCGTGCTGAGCCACTACGACGCCGCCATCTGGTACACGGGTGACGACGTCGTTACGCGCGAGCCCGGCTGGGGACCCGGCAACGCGTCGCGGTTGGCGATGCAGGAGATCAACGAGATCCGTGACTTCATGAACGAGGGTGGCCGCGTTCTCTATACCGGCCAGTTCGCAGGTCAGCAGTACACGAACGCTGTGGCCGGCCAGGTCTACGACCCCTTCGAGAACAAGCAGTGCCGCGCCGATCCGGCCATCCTGGCGCGCTGCCTGCCGCTCAGCGGCTCCGGCGACAACCAGGGCGACATCGTCGAATACTGGTTTGGGGCGGCGATCACTACGGCGGGCGGCGGGCTCGACCCGGAGACCGGCGACCCGTTCGTGATCACTGGCGTGGACGATCCGCTGAGCGGCCTGAGCCTCGAGCGCAATGGCCCTGACAGCGCGGATAACCAGGGCAGCGATGCCTCGTTCATCTCGACAGAGGATTACCTCACGGTCACCGACCCGGCGGCCAGCTTCCCGCAGTTCGGAAGCGACATCTCGGCAATCTACGAGACCGGCGTCTCCGGTCCCTTCGAGCCTCACACCGGTGCGTCGATGATGTACTCACAGCGGGCCGACCAGGGCTACAAGCGGCTGACCCGGACGATCACCGTCCCGGCCGGCGGCGCGATGCTGTCGTTCTGGACCAGCTACAACGTGGAGGTTGACTTCGATTACATGATCGTCGAGGCCCACACGGTCGGCCAGGACGACTGGACGACGCTGCCCGACGCCAACGGCCACACCAGCGACGACCTCAGCAACGATCAGGCTTGTCCGAGCGGCTGGAGCTACCCCGGGGGCTCCTCGCAAATGATCCACCCGTTCCTGCAGCACTATCAAACTCGCCACCCCGACGGGACATGCAGCAGCACCGGGACAAGCGGCACCTGGAACGCAGGCAATGGGGGCTCGGGCGGCTGGCAGCAATGGTCGGTCGACCTTGCGCCGTACGCCGGCAGCCAGGTCGAGGTTTCGATCACGGTCCTGAGCGACTGGGGGCTGCAACTATTCCCGGGCGTCTTCATCGACGACATCGAGGTCTCCACCGGTGAGGGGAGCACCTCGTTCGAGGAGGACGGTAATCCCATGGACGGTTGGACCGTACCAGGGGCTCCGCAAGATGTGGAGGGAATCGAAGGCGCCAACGCCAACGACTGGACTCGCCGCGGTGGCCTCGGGATCGTGGAGGGCGCCGCGATCACGACGCCAGACTCTGTCTACCTTGGCTGGGGCTTCGAGGGAATCAGCGGGGCGTCGACGCGAAACGACGTGATGGGCGGGATCGTCGACTACCTGTTGCGCTGATCCGTTCGGGCATCAGGGCGGTGTCCGGTGGATTCCCGCCGGGCACCGTCGGCTTGACCCGGGCTCAGGGGCAGAACACCTGTTCGGTTCGCTCCTGACCGGGTAAACTTGCGCCGATGCCCGATTTCAAGCTCGTTGCCCCGTTCGAGCCGACCGGCGACCAGCCGGCGGCAATCGATTCGCTCGTCGACGGCATCGGCAAGGGGTTCAACCACCAGGTCCTGCTGGGCGTCACCGGCAGCGGCAAGACGTACACCCTGAGCCAGGTCATCGCGAAGGCGAATCGGCCTACGCTGGTCCTCGCGCACAACAAGACGCTCGCCGCGCAGCTGTACGCCGAGTTCCGCGAGTTCTTCCCCGAGAACGCCGTCGAGTACTTCGTCAGCTACTTCGACTACTACCAGCCGGAGGCGTACCTGCCTCGCAGCGACACGTACATCGAGAAGGACTCGAGTCGCAACGACGAGATCGACCGGCTTCGGCACGCAGCAACCCACGCCTTGTTCGAGCGGCGGGACGTGATCATCGTCGCGTCGGTGTCCTGCATCTACGGCCTGGGGGCTCCGGTCGACTACGGCGCCACCGTGCTCAAGCTCCGTACCGGCGGGCAGTACCGGCGCGACGCCGTCCTGCGCCACCTCGTCGACCTCCAATACCAGCGCAACGACCAGGCCCTCAGCCGCGCCCGCTTCCGGGTCCGTGGCGACACCCTCGAGCTCCAGCCGGCCTCGGAGGAACACATCGTCCGGGTCGAGTTCTTTGGCGACACCGTCGAGCGGATCACGGAGCTCGACCCGCTGACGGGTGAGTTGCTCGCGGAACGCAAGGAGACCAACGTCTACCCGGCCACCCACTACGTCACGCCGGCGGACAAGCTCAAGGAAGCGATCGTGGACATCGACCTCGAGATGGAAGAGCGGGTCGGCCAGCTCGAGGCCGAGGGCCGCGCGCTCGAAGGCGCTCGGCTGCGCCAGCGGACCACGTTCGACCTCGAGATGATGCGCGAGCTCGGCTATTGCACCGGCATCGAGAACTACTCGCGCCACCTCGCCCGGCGCGAGCCGGGGTCGCGGCCGTGGACGCTGCTCGATTACTTCCCGCCGGACTGGCTGCTCGTCGTCGACGAGTCGCACATGACCATTCCCCAGGTCGTTGGCATGTACAAGAACGACCGGACGCGCAAGGAGATCCTTGTCGACTTCGGGTTCCGGCTCCCGTCGGCGCTCGACAATCGGCCGCTGACCTTCGAGGAGTTCGAGGCGACCGTGCACCAGGCGATCTACATGAGCGCAACGCCCGGGCCGTACGAGCTCGAACGGAGCCAGCGCAACGTCCAGCAGCTCATCCGGCCCACCGGGATCGTCGATCCGCCGATCACGGTCCGCCCAACGGATGGCCAGATCGACGACCTGCTCGAGGAGATCCGTGCCCGGGTCGACAAGGGCGAGCGTGCGCTGGTCACGACGCTGACCAAGAAGATGTCGGAGGACCTGACCGACTACCTCAAGGAGCTAGGCGTCAAGGTCCAGTACCTCCACAGCGAGGTCGACACCCTCGAACGTGTCGCGATCCTTCGGGACCTGCGGCTCGGCGTGTTCGACGTCCTCGTCGGGATCAACCTGCTTCGAGAGGGGATCGACCTGCCGGAGGTGACCCTGGTGGCGATCCTCGACGCGGACAAGGAAGGCTTCCTGCGGTCCGCGTGGTCATTGATCCAGATGATCGGCCGAGCGGCCCGGAACATCGGCGGCGAGGTGATCATGTACGCGGACACCGTCACCGAGTCGATGCGCGTCGCCATGGACGAGACTGAGCGCCGACGGATCTACCAGACGAAGTACAACCTCGAACGCGGCATCGAACCGACGACGATCATCAAGGGCATCCGGGACATCAACGAGCGGCTGCGTGCGGTCGCCGAGACGACAATGATGTACAGCTCGGAGCGTGGTGGCGAGTTCAGCGAGGCCGATCGGGGCAAGATCGAGGCGTTGGTAGGGCGGATGGAGGCCGAAATGAAGGCCGCCGCCAAGCAGCTCGAATTCGAGCGGGCCGCCGCCCTGCGAGACGAGATCCAGCAGATCCGCCTTCGCGTCCTCCAGCAGGACGCCTCGATCACCGTGGGCCGAGCGGCGGAACGCGCAGCACGCGAGGCGGCGAGCACAGGCTTGACGGGTGCCGCGGATCGTAACCGGGGCCGGCGGAGTGCCGAGGCGGCGGCCGGGCGCCAGGCCATGGAGGTCCTCAGCGTCGAGGTGTTGCCGGCCGGCGAAGAGCTGGTCGAACCTGCTGGCAGCCGCCATCGACGAGGGCACAGTGGCCGACTGGCTGCCAGGTATTCGCGACGAGCACGACGATTCCGGCAGAGGAGCGGCCTGGCGCGACCGACCGACCTGGGACCACACGGTGACCCCGAACGTGGTCAAGCGGACGGGCACGCGACCCTCGCGACCCGGCCGACGTCGTCGGTAGGTCGCCGCGGGCGGCGCACCCAAACGGAACACTTGTTCGCATGGGTCGCGATCCAGTAAACTGAGCAAGTGCCCCAGGATCAGCTCGTCGTGCGTGGCGCGCGCGAACACAATCTCAAGAACGTCGACGTCGCGTTCCCGCGTGACCGCCTGGTCGTCATCACCGGACTCTCGGGATCCGGCAAGAGCAGCCTCGCGTTCGACACCATCTATGCCGAGGGCCAACGCCGCTACGTCGAGAGCCTGAGCGCGTACGCCCGGCAGTTCCTCGGCCAGATGGAAAAGCCGGATGTCGACCAGATCGACGGGCTCTCGCCGGCCATCTCGATCGACCAGAAGGGTGCCTCGCGCAACCCGCGCTCGACGGTCGGGACGGTCACCGAGATCTACGACCACCTTCGGCTGCTGTTCGCCCGGATCGGGATTCCACACTGTCCGAACGGGCACGCCATCGAGCGCCAATCGGTGCAACAGATCGTCGACCAGGTGCTCGCCCTGTCTGATGGGACCCGGCTCCTCGTCCTCGGCCCGCTGATCAAGGACCGCAAGACCGAAGGTGACCGGGTCTTCGACGGGGCCCGACGTCAGGGCTTCGTCCGACTTCGAGTCGATGGCGAACTCGTCGACATCGCCGACGCCCCAAAGCTCGACAAGTACAAGCGCCACACGATCGAGGTCGTTGTCGATCGGTACATCGTCCGTCACGCCGACGCCCCCGAGGATGCCCGCCGTGCCGCGGATGGGCGACCGATCGACCCGGACAGCGGCAACGTCATCCCGGATCCCGATGCCGGCCGACTCTCGGACTCGATCGAGACGGCGCTGCGCCTCGGCGAAGGCGTGGTGCTCATCGCCCCCGCGCCCCGCGACGACGAATCGCCACCGTTCGAGGAGCGTCGGTACAGCGAGAAATACAGCTGCCCGTATGACGACTTCACCGTCGACGAGCTCGAACCCCGAAGCTTCTCGTTCAACTCGCCCCATGGCGCCTGCCCGGCATGTACCGGTCTCGGGACCAAGCTCGAGATCGATCCGGATCTTGTCATCCCGGATCGCTCCAAGAGCCTGGCCGAAGGCGCGCTCGTTCCGTGGGCCAAGATGCCGACCGATGCGTCGTGGCGTCTCAAGATCCTCGAGGCGATCTGCGGGGCACACGGGTGGGACTACAAGGCCCGGATCCGCGACCTGCCCAACGGAGGCGGTCGACTACATCCTTCGCGCGGAGAAGGACGAGAAGGTCGTCGTCCGGTACCGCCACGAACGCGGCGAGAACACGTACAAGGCAACGTTCGAGGGCGTGGTCACCAACCTCGAACGACGGTATCGCGAAACCGACTCGGACTACATCAAGTCCGAGCTCGAGAAATACATGGTCACCCGGCCATGCCCGGTCTGTCGGGGCATGCGGCTCCGACCCGAGATCCTCGGCGTGACCATCGGCGACCGGAACGTCTGGCATATTTCGACGCTTTCGATCACCAAGGCACTCGACTGGGCATCGGATCTGACCGCGACCCTGTCCGAGCGCGAGCGGACGATCGCCCAGCAGTTGCTCAAGGAGATCGTCGCGAGGCTCGGTTTCCTGGTCGACGTCGGGCTCGACTACCTCACGCTCGACCGAACGAGCGTCACGTTGTCCGGTGGCGAAGCGCAGCGGATCCGGCTGGCCACCCAGATCGGCACGACCCTGATGGGCGTCCTGTACATCCTCGACGAACCGTCGATCGGGCTGCACCAGCGCGACAACGCCAAGCTCATCGCGACCCTTACCCGGCTGCGCGACCTTGGCAACACTGTGCTCGTCGTCGAGCACGACGAAGAGACGATCCGGACCGCGGATTGGGTGGTGGACATCGGCCCGGGCGCCGGGGAACACGGTGGAGAGATCATCGCCAACGGCCCGCTCGAGACCGTGCTGGCAGAGCCACGTTCGATCACGGGAGCGTTCCTGCGGGGTGAACGGGCCGTTCCCATCCCACGGAAGCGGCGTTCCGGGAGCGGCAAGAAGCTGACGGTCCGCGGTGCCCGAGAACACAACTTGCAGGGCGTCGATCTCGACGTCCCGCTTGGGACCTTCGTTGCGGTGACCGGAGTGTCCGGGAGCGGCAAGAGCACCCTCGTCACGGACGTGTTGTACCGAGGCATGGCCCGCGAGCTCAACGGGTCGCGCGAGCCGGTCGGTGCCCATGACGCGCTCATCGGCGCCGAGCACGTGGACAAGATCATCGAGATCGACCAAAGCCCGATCGGTCGCACGCCGCGCTCCAACCCGGCCACGTATGTCGGCCTGTTCACGCCGATCCGCGAGTTGTTTGCCGGGGTCCCCGAGGCGCGTGTTCGCGGCTACACCCCAGGGCGGTTCAGCTTCAACGTCAAGGGTGGTCGCTGCGAGAACTGCAAGGGCGACGGGATCCTCAAGATCGAGATGCAGTTCCTGCCCGATGTCTACGTGACCTGCGAGGTCTGCCAGGGCAAGCGCTACAACCGGGAGGCGCTCGAGATCCATTTCAAGGGCAAGTCCATCGCCGACGTGCTCGAGATGACGATCGCCGAGGCGCTCGACTTCTTCTCGGCCGTGCCAAACGTCAAAGCCAAGCTCCAGACGCTCAACGACGTGGGTCTCGGGTACGTCCATCTCGGGCAACCGGCGACCACGCTGTCGGGCGGCGAGGCCCAGCGCGTCAAGCTCTCGACCGAGCTCTCTCGGCGCGCGACGGGCCGGACGCTGTATGTGCTCGACGAGCCAACGACCGGCCTCCATTTCGCGGACGTCGAGAAACTGCTCGAGGTGCTCCACCGGCTCGTCGATGGCGGGAACACGGTCCTCGTCATCGAGCACAACCTGGACGTGATCAAGACAGCAGACTGGATCGTGGACCTCGGCCCCGAGGGCGGCGATCGTGGCGGTCGCATCATCGGCGAAGGCACGCCCGAGAAGATCGCGCGGACAAGGGGGTCGGCAACCGGGGAATACCTGGCGCGAGTCCTTCGCGGCGAGCCGCTCGTCCCGCTCTCCGATGTCACGTTTGCGGAGGAGGCCGGGCGGGGACGAACCAATGGGAAGAGCTCTCGTCCCGGCGTCAGGATCAAGCCGTCGGCGAAACGTGCCACCGCCGCGGCGAAGGCGCACTGAAGTCGCGACATTCGCGCGTCCATTTGATTCGGCCACGGACTAGCATACGAACGTGCCGGACATCGACTTCGCCTTCCTGGCCGATGCGGCCGAGACCGTCCCGGGTCAGAAGTTCCACGTCCTCGGCGGAGGGGTCGCCCGCATCGGAGGGCGACGCTTCCCGCTGCGACACCCGCACCTGGCGCTGATCATCGGCCTGCAGATCACGGCCCCGGAGACGGACCGCGAACATGAGATCCGCTTCGTGCTGCTCGATCCCGATGGCGGCGAGGTCGCCGGAGCCACCGGCAGCCTGTCGGCCCGGAGCCAGCGTGACGGTCGGGACGCCGTCCTGACCTTCTCGATCGACCTATGGAACCTGACGTTTCCGGCCCCGGGCGACTACTCCTTCCGGATCCTTGTCAACGGATCCGAGCGGAAGCGGCTGCCGCTGCTCCTCCTCAAGCCGGCCGAAGCTGGCACGGAGGGTGATGGCATGGGGACCAAGCCGGCGGATGACTGACGGCCCTGCACGACGGGTCGAGCGACGACTCGCGCGGCACGACCGGCCTGCGATCGACGATGCGGCGCTCGTCGCCGCGCGCCACGCCGATCGACTTCTCGCGGAAGCCCGCGCCCGCGGCGTGACCCGCTGGGTAGCATTCCTCGAGCCGCTGCCCGACCGCTTGCGGGACGATGAACCGGCGGCTCTCCGGGCGACCGCGGTTCGAAGCCGAGCCGCCTACGGCGTCCAGGATTCGGTTCGAGATGCGCTGCCATCTGACCTGACGGAGCCATTCCTCGACGCCATCGATCGCTTGCTTCGCGAACTCAACCGCGAGGCGCATCGGGCGCGAGGCTGAGCCCGAGTTCTCCGGTGCTGAACGCCTCGACGAGGAACGGGGAGGGGACCGATGGGTCGTACAGCAGCGTCAGCGTCCGCCTCGCGCGCGTCCAGGCGACATAGGCGAGCCGACGTTCCTCCTCGTACGCTCTGACCGGGTCCTCCGCCTCGGCGACGGTCCGGCCACTCGGGAAGCGGCCAGCCTCCATCCCGACGACGATGACGTGGTCGAATTCGAGGCCCTTCGTCGAGTGGGCCGTTGCGAGCGTCAGTGTCGCATCGTCACGCCGCAGGTCCGCGAGGCGAAGGCGCATGTCACCCACGGCCCCCACGAACACTGCAAGGTCATCGAACCTGGCTGCCCAAGCGAGGAGCGCGCTCGCCATATCCCGGGCGGCCGATGTCGCGCCCGGGTCTAGCGAGATCGCGCGCCGGACCCGTCCAAGCGCCACAAGCAAGGGCGTGCTCGGCGGGTTGTCGTTGGCGGTGAGCCTCAACAGATCGTCGACCAGCGCCGAGTCGAGCAACAAGTCAATTCGTGGCGCGCGGAAGGGGAGCCCCAGGTCGAGCGCCACGACAACCGCGGGGAGGAGCTCCTGGTTCGTCCGGGCGAGCACTGCCCGCGTCGACCCGTCGTCTGGCCACGTCCCCATCGCCCGCTTGAGTCGCACGGTCTCGTCGGATGCGTCCGGCGCCAGCACGAGTTCGCCGCCAGCCGTCGACCCGGCGCGGATTCGCTTCGGGAACCGTTCGCGGTTGTGCTCGACCAGGCGGACGGCGCGATCGACGACCACGCGGGGACATCGATAGTTCACCTGCAAGTCGACCCGTCGGAGCCCCGGCAGGTGATCAGCCAACCCGAGGATCCGACGGACGTCAGCGAGTCGCCAGCCGTAGATCGACTGGTCGTCATCGCCGACCAGGAAGAGGCGGTTGGCCGGTGCCGCGAGGAGGAGGGCGAGCCGAAGCTGGGCACGATCGACGTCCTGGACCTCGTCGACAAGGAGTTCGTCGCATCGATGGCGCCAGCTGGCCAGCAGCTCGGGATCGGTCTCGAGCCGGTCGATGGCGTGCAGAACCAGGTCGTCGAAATCGAGACCACCACTCGTCGCGACTGCCGCTTGATAGGCGACGAACGCTCGAGCCGTCGGTCCCGCCTCAGGGTCCGCCCTGACAGCTTCGGCGGTCGCGCCGAGCTCAATCTTGAGGCGCGAGATCGCCGTGTCGAGTCGCAACAGCGCCGCTTCGTCGGCGTCTGGAGCGACGGTCCGCAACACGGCTGGTCGGTCGACCATCGGGTCAACGGCGACGCCGGCGTCCCGGAGGATCTCGCGACCGAGCGCGTGGAATGTCCGAACGCGGACGGCGCCGGCGGCCACCCCAAGCGGTTCGAGCGCCGCGTCGAGGCGTTCGGTCATCTCGACGGCGGCGCGCTTGTTGAAGGTGATCGCCAGGATCCGATCGGGTGGAGTGCCAGCGTCGACCAGCCACGCCGCCCGCGCGACAAGGGTCGTCGTCTTGCCTGAACCGGCGGGTGCAATACAGAGCGATGGACCCGGTGAGGCCGTCGCTGCGGCGCGTTGATCCGGTGCCAGCCGCGCCAGGCGCTCCTGAACCGATGCGTGCATGCCGGCCGATCATCGCGATCGGCACGGCACCAGGGCTTATTCCCTGCTTGCCTCGAAGGCGATTCCACGCTCCACGGGGCAGCCCCCATCGGCCAGCGATCACCCGAATCCGTTGCCCGTACGCACCGCGAAGCGTGCGGGAGCCAGGACGCGCTCGTCTGTGCGTTAACCAATCGTTGGCAGCGCGGTATCGTTGGCTGTCCTAGATAGGTGTCGTTCGGTGTGGTTCGGAGGAGACCCCCGGGCGGCAGTTTGCCATCCCGACCCATGAGCCCCAGTCGTGGAGGTGTCCGGTGATTCCAAGCGTCCGTGTTCGTTTCGTCACCCTGTTCACCGTCCTGGCCTTGTTGGCCGGTGTGGTGGCCATTCCCGTAACGGCCGCGCCGCCATCACATGCCCAGGCCGGCGGCTCCGATGGCGCGGTCTTCTTCGCCTCGGACGGCCTCCGCCAGGACCTCGTCGCGAAGTACGCGGCCGAAGGCGTCACGCCGACCATGGGCGAGTTCCTCAAGAAGGGCACGTCAGCGAGCGGCGGTGGGCTCCTCACGCAGGCTCCTCCGAACACGGGTGCCGGGTGGTACACCCTGGCGACGGGTGCGTGGCCCGGTGTCGCCGGGTCGACCAACAACACCTTCCACATCAACGGCCAGCCGTTCGGGAACCGAACTGCCGCGTTCGACGCGAATGTGCTTCAGGCCGAGACGATTGCCCAGGCGGCTGAGCGAGGCGGCCTCAAGGTCGCCCAGGTGGAGTGGGCAGGCGGTCGCAACGGGACCATCGCCGGTCCCACCGTCGACTTCCGCGTGTTCCTCTCCGGCCGCGGCGTGGCCACCAACTTCACCGGCGTGTCGGGCGACGTCCTCTTCGACGATGTCCCGTTCATCACGAGCTTCGGCCTGCAGTTCGATCATCCCGACGGGTACGCAGGGCAGGCCCCATTCCCCGGTGCGGAACCGGTGGCCGCGACCGGTTGGACCGGAACGCCGACCAGCTATAGCCCGGCGATGGAGATGCGCCTGCGGGTGCTCGACTTCGGCACCGACAAGTACGGCCTCAACGCGTTCATTTTCGACAGCACCAACGACAGCGCGACAAACTACGACAAGGTCCTGTTCTCTCGGACCAAGAGTGCGACCGACTCCGTCGGGACCCTCGCCAAGGGCGAGTGGGCCGACGTCAAGGTCAAGGTCGTCGGTGGCAGCCTCGACGGCAAGACGGCGGGCATGCTGATCAGGGTCGAGGAGCTCACGCCGGACCTGTCCCGGGTGCGCCTCTTCCACACCTCCGTCACTCGCGCCAACGCGACCTGGCCCTCGTGGCCCGGTGAGCCCAACTTCACGGGTGATTTCGCCGAGTACGTGGCGACCGCGTTCGCGACAAGCACGGCCGCGGACTTCGCCGTCCTCGAAGCCGGCATCGTCTCCGAGGAGACGTACGTCGAACAGGGCCTCTACTGGAGCAAGGCCCACTGGCCGATCCTCGAGTACGTGGCCGAGAAGTACGAGCCGGATCTGCTGATGGTCGGCAACCCGGTCACTGACGAGTTCCAGCATCAATTCCTCGGCCTGGTTTCGCCGACGCTCCCGGGCGGCGACCCCAACCCGGCCTATGACGACGTCGACCTCGGCGGCGAACCCGATGGACGCGTCGACGAGCGCGAGGCGTTCATTCGCGCCGCGTACCACGAGTCAGACCAGACGCTCTCGCTGGCCCGGTCGCTGGTCGGCAAGGACCCGGTTACGTTCGTGGCCTCTGACCACGGCTTCGCGCCGCAGTTCCTTGCAATCGATGCCAGTCTGCCCCTGGTCGAGCTCGGGCTCCTGTCCAGGCCCCAGACGTCGAACTGCCGTCCCGCCACCGGCGAGACGATCGGCAAGGCGAAGGCTTGCTGGGCCGGAGGCACCGTTCAGATCTACCTCAACCTCGCGGGTCGCGATCCGGCCGGCGGCGGGTTCACTCAGGTTGCCGCTGGCGATCTCGCGACAACCGTTGCGATGATCAAGGCCAAGTACCAGGGCCTCACCGACCCGAACGACTGGACCGGCGACGGCCAGCCCGAAGGCTGGAAGATGATCGACCGGGTCTTCACCAAGGCCGAATCGCGATACATCCCGATCGGCGGTGGCCAGACGGCCGACATGGCCCACCCGACCCGGACCGGCGACGTGATCGCGTTCTCCTACCCGCCGTACCAGTACGACGCGGAAACGCCGGGCACGCTCGTTTCGTTCTCGCATTTCTTCGGCCAGCACGGCTACGTGCCCGACGTCCAGGACTTCGCCGCCAACATCAACATGCGCGCCACGTTCCTCGCTGGCGGCAACGGCATCGCCAAGGGCCAGGTCACGGCTCGATCCATCGACCTCGCGCCGACCCTCGCCTACATCCTGGGTATCCCGGAGCCGCAGTTCAGCCAGGGCAAGGTCCTGACGGACGTGCTCAAGGGCGGGAACTCCATCAAATCCGTCTCGATCGTCGGGCTCAACGACTTCCACGGTCAGCTCGACCCGACGACGAGGCTCTATGAGCCGAACCCGACTGGTACGGTCGCTCAGAACGTGCCCGTTGGTGGCGGCGCGTTCCTCGCGACCATGTTCGACGAAGAATTCGCGAGCCTGGGCGAGGAGGGCCTGCTCCTGGCAGGCGGCGACAACGTCGGTGCATCGCCGCCGAACTCGGCGTTGCTCCAGGACATGCCGGCCATCGACGTCGAGAACGCTTGGGGCCTGGACGCGACGTCCTACGGCAACCATGAGTTCGACTTCGGAGTGGCCCGGCTCCTGTTGCACCAGGAACGGGCAAACTTCCCCTTCCTGGCCACCAACATCGTGGAGACCGCGACCGGCGAACTGCCCGATTGGGTCACGCCGTCCGCGGTGTTCAACGTGAACGGGATCAAGGTCGGCGTCATCGGCGCCGAACTCAAGAACACGCCCGAACTGGTGTCCTCCGGGGCGACGGCTGGGCTCTCGTTCCTTGACGAGGCACCCCGAATTGCCGCGGAATCGGCGCGGCTCCAGGCGCTTGGGGTGAGGGTCCAGGTAGTGGTCATCCACCAGGGCACCAATGTCGGTCTCAACCCCGTTGGGATGGCCGCCGGGGAGACCTGGCAGGGCCCGATCCTCGACATCGCGGATGCGCTGCAGGGCACGACCGTGGACGCGATCGTGGCCGGGCACACTCACCGGATCTCCAACCTCATGCGGGGCAAGATCCTTGTCACCGAAGGGATCAATGCAGGGACGAGTTACTCCGTCCTCAAGCTGATGATCCAGGGCGGCGACGTCCAGTGGGCCGGCGGCGCGACGCGCATCGCCAAGACCCTTGGTGTGGCTGCTCGGCCGGATGTGAAGGCGATCGTCGACGACGCCAACGTCCAGACCGCACCACTCCGGAATCAGGTGATCGGCACGCAGTTGAATGACATCCTCCGCGATCCGACGCGCCTGCACGAGTCCGAGATGGGCAACCTGGTAGCCGACGCCATGCGCGACAAATACCCCGGTGTGGATGGTGCGATCACGAACTCGGGTGGTCTTCGGGCGAATCTCCCGTTCTCGCCGCCAAGCGCCGGCGAAGCGCCTGGAGAGATCACCTGGGGCGAGGTCTTTGCGGTGCTTCCATTTGGCAACCGCACCGTGATCCTCACCTTGACCGGCGCCGTTCTCGAGGCGGCATTGGAGCAGAACGGCTTCCTGCCGTTCTGCAACGTCAACTTCGCAGGCGGCACCGGGCGGTTCCCCCAGGTCTCCGGGATCAAGGTCGAGTTCCACTGCGACGGCTTGACACCTGTCGTCGACGGGCTGTGGAAGGCACCGGACGGCCCGTCCGGGACCCTCACGCCGCTCGGCCCAGCG
This sequence comes from uncultured Chloroflexia bacterium, assembly GCA_963731865.1. Taxonomy (GTDB): domain Bacteria; phylum Chloroflexota; class Limnocylindria; order Limnocylindrales; family CSP1-4; genus SPCO01. The sequence goes on from CAVSXG010000002.1 coordinate 357,577, forward strand.
GACACCGTCCGCCTGGTCACGAACGACTTCATGTACATCGCCGGTTCGGGTGGCGATGGCTACCCGCCGTTCTTCCAGCAAGGCACGAACGTCGCCCAGCCGGGCGATGATCTCATGCAAGTGACCATCGACTACATCACCGCGAATTCGCCGGTCGACCCGGTCGTCGAGGGGCGAATCGTCGGCCCATAGGCGCTCGCAAGTCCGCATGTAGAAGAGAAGGCCCGGGACGACTCCCGGGTCTTCTCGGTTTCGACGTAGGATCGAGCCGTGACCCCCGAGCTCCAGTCCGCCCTCGCCAAGCTGCCCGACCGACCGGGCGTGTACCTGATGAAGGACGCGCGCGGGGACGTCGTCTATGTCGGCAAGGCGCAGAGCCTGCGCCATCGGGTGCGGTCGTACTGGCAGAAGGGCAACACGGGTCCGCTCGAGGGGCATCGGATCCGCGCGGTCCTCGATCGAATCGTCGATGTCGAGGTCACCCAGACCGACTCGGTCTCGGAGGCCCTCCTCCTCGAGATGAACCTGATCAAGCGGTACCGGCCGCGCTTCAACGTCCGCCTCAAGGATGACAAGAGCTATCCGTATATCAAGGTGACCCTTGTCGACGACTTCCCGAGGGTGGAGCGGACGCGCAAGCTGGTCAACGACGGCAGCCGGTACTTCGGACCGTACGGTTCGGCGTCGAGCGTCGACGAATCGATGAACCTCGTCCGTCGCCTCTTCCCGTTCCGCACCTGCACCATCGATATCAAGGACGGCGAACGCGCACTCCAGCGGCCCTGCCTCCTGTACCACATCAAGCGCTGCCAGGGCCCGTGCATCGAGGCGATCTCGAAGGACGCCTACCGCGCTGATATCGAGCAAGTGGAGCTGTTTCTCGAGGGTCGCCAGGAGTCCCTCGTCAAGGCGCTCGGCCGCGAGATGCAGGCCGCCGCGGATCGTCAGGAATACGAGCGGGCGGCCACGGCGCGCGACAAGATCCGGGCTATCGAGCGGACGATGGAGAGCCAGAAGATGGCGGCCTTTGCCAGGACGGAGCTCGATCTCGTCGGCATGGCCCGACAGGACAACCAGGCGGCCATCCAGCTGTTCGTCATCCGCGACGGGCAGATGATCGGTCGTGACGTGTTCATGCTCGACGCGGTCAAGGAGGCCTCCGACGACGAGGTCCTGACAAGCTTCCTCGAGCAGTACTACACGCGGGCCGGGTCGATCCCTCGCGAGCTGTACGTACCCTCGGCGACGGAGGAGACAGCTGTGCTCGAGACGTTCCTCGCCGATCGACGTGGCGGTCCGGTCCACCTGCGCGTCCCGCAGCGAGGCGAGCGGCGCGCGTTGATGGCCCTCGCCACGCGTAACGCCGCGGAGACACTTGCCCGCGAGCAGGCTCGATGGCTTGCCGACCAGGGCAAGACGCTCGCCGCCCTCGAGGAGCTGGGCGAGGCGCTCGGACTGCCCGGACCACCGCTCCGCATCGAGTGCTATGACATCAGCAACTTCCAGGGCAGCGAATCGGTCGGGAGCATGGTCGTCTTCGAGGACGGCAAACCGCGTTCCGGGGAGTACCGCCGATTCCGGATCAGGTCCGTGAGCGGTCCGAACGACTTCGCCAGCCACCAGGAGGTCCTGCGTCGGCGATTTCGGACGGTCCGCACCGGCGAGGAGGGGACCGCGGAGGAGCGCCGTTGGGCGATGCCCGACCTGGTCATCCTCGACGGCGGCAAGGGCCAGGTCAGCGCGGGCAAGGAAACGCTCGACGAGCTGGGACTCCATGACCTGCCGCTGGCCGGGCTGGCCAAGGAACGCGAGGAGTTGTTCCTCCCCGGTCAAGGCGACCCGATCGTCCTTCCGCCGACGTCGCCCGCGCTCTACCTGGTGCAGCGGCTTCGTGACGAGGCCCATCGCTTTGCGATCACGTACCACCGTGGCCTCCGAGCCCGGCGAGCCGTGCGATCCGCGTTCGACGACCTGCCGGGCGTCGGGCCAAAACGAAAGCGCGAGCTGCTCAAGGTCTTTGGGTCGATCAAGCGAGTCCGCGACGCCCCGGTCGAACAGATCGCGGCCGTCCCCGGCATCAGCCGCTCACTCGCCGAACGAATCAAGGCGACGCTCGAAGCGTAAGAGTTCGCACGGAATCACCCTCGCGCTAAGGCCTGGCGCGCATCGGCGCGAGGGTACGTGTAACATGCCGGCTCGATGCGAAGAGCTGGCCCAATCCTCATCCTGCTCATCGGCGCGCTCGCGCTGTTGGTGGATTTCTTCCCGGGCCTCTCCCTGCCCAGCGCAGACAGCGTGGACGGCAGCTGGCGCCCGATCACCACCAAGCTCGGACTCGACCTCGAAGGTGGTCTGCGGGTCGAGTACCAGGCGACCCCGGTCGGCGACCGAACCCCGGGACCCGGCGACATGGCGATCATCAAGGACATCATCGAGCGACGCGTGAACACCACGGGTGTGTCGGAGCCGATCGTGGTCACCCAGGGCAGCGACCGCGTCGTGGTCGAGCTGCCTGGCGTGACCGATCCGGAGTCGATCCGGCGGCTCGTCGGCCAGACGGGACGGCTCGAGTTCGTGCCGCTCGGCACCACGCCGGCGCAGGAGGGCCAGGTTCTCGACCTCGTGACGACCCCGCCACTGTTTGCCGGCGAGGAGGTCCAGTCCGCGACCGTCGGGACGGATCAGAATGGCCGGCCGGCAGTCGACTTCGTCCTCAAGGCGGAAGGCGCGCGGCTCTTCGGCGACTACACGGCGCAGCACAACGGCGAATACTTCGCGATCGCGCTCGACGGCACCGTGATCTCGGCTCCCGTGATCCAGTCGCCCATCCCTGACGGTCGGGGCCAGATCACCGGGGGCACCTCGGGCTTCCCGCCGAAAGAGGCGCAGAACCTGGTCACCGTGCTCAAGTTCGGTTCGCTGCCGTTCCCGATCCAGGAACTCTCGAGCGAGACGATCAGCGCCACCCTCGGCAGCCAGTTCCTCGCCCAGAGCCTGCTGGCGGGCCTGATCGGCATCGGCCTGGTGGTCACCTTCATGTTGGCCTACTACCGGCTGACCGGGCTCGTGGCGAGCTTCGCGCTCGTCTACTACACCCTCGTGATGTACGCGATCTTCCGCGTCGTGCCGGTGACGCTCACCCTTGCCGGTGTCGCAGGGTTCGTGCTCTCGATCGGCATGGCGGTCGACGCCAACATCCTCATCTTCGAGCGCATGAAGGAGGAGCTCCGTCTGGGCAAGGCGCTGCCCGCGGCGGTCGAAGCCGGCTTCAACCGGGCCTGGAACTCGATCCTCGATTCGAACGTATCGAGCCTGATCACCGCGACGATCCTGTACATGTTCGGCTCGTCGGTGATCCGCGGGTTTGCCCTCGTCCTGATCCTCGGCGTGCTGACCTCGATGTTCAGCGCCATCGTGGTGACGCGGACCATCCTCCGCGTGGTCGTCCGCCAACCGTGGGCGCGGAAGGCCTCGCGCTACGGGCTCCGCGACGACGAATTCGCGGCCCTCGGTGCCGTCCGGCCAGCAACGCGGCGTGAGGCGCGCGCGCGTGTTTGATGTCATCAGCAAGCGTCGCTGGTTCTATCTCTTCTCCCTCATCATCACCATCCCGGGCCTGGTCTTCATCCTGCTGACACCCTTCACCGACGCAGGCTTGCAGTTCACGATCGACTACACCGGCGGGACGCGCTGGGAGATCCGGTTCGAGGATCCCGATGTCACGCCCGAGCAGGTCCGCGACGTCTTCGCCGCCCAGGGTCTCGAGGCCGCGACGCTCAGCACAGGCTCCGGCTTCATCGAGATCAAGACCGAGCAGATCGTGGGACTCCAGGAGACGCCGGAGGCGTCACCCACACCCAGTGCGTCCGCCGGCGCCTCCGGCTCGGCGAGCCCGTCGGCATCGGCATCGCCATCGACTTCGGCGTCCCCCGGGGCTTCGGCCGCTCCGAGTGCATCGCCTTCGGCATCCCCGGCGGTCGCGACGGGGAATACCCGGATCCCGACCGAGGGTGAGCTGGGCGAGGTCGCCCAGGCGCTCGAGGAGACGCTCGGTCCGATCGCCGAACAGCGCAGCCTGACCACGATCGGGGCGGTCGTGAGCTCGGACCTGATCAGCCAGGCGATCATCCTGATCATCGTCGGCTCGATCGGGATCGTGCTATGGATCACGTACCGCTTCCGCGACGTGAAGTTCGGGATCACGGCGCTCGCATCCCTTGCCCACGACGTCGTCGTGGTGGTCGGGATCTTCGCGATCCTGGGCACGTTCTTCAATGTCGAGATCGATGCTCTCTTCGTGACCGCGATGCTGACCGTCATCGGCTTCTCGGTGCACGACACGATCGTCGTCTTCGACCGCGTCCGCGAGAACAAGGCCAGGCATGCGGGCGAGCCGATCGATGCGATCGTCAACCACTCGATCCTGCAGACGTTTGGGCGGTCGATCATGACCAGCCTGACCGTGGTCCTGACACTGCTCGCGCTCTACCTCTTTGGCGGGGCGGCGATCAGCGACTTCATCCTGGCCCTGCTGATCGGCATCGTGTCGGGGACCTACTCATCGATCTTCGTGGCGAGCCCGCTCCTGGTTGACTGGCAGCTGTGGGACGACCGCCGCCACGGTCGCCTCGTGGCCACCCGCGCTCCGCGCGTCCGGCGCTCGGTCTCCTGAGGACCGCCGCGACGTCCCCGCAAGTCGCGGTGAAGCGCCTCGTGGCATCCTGAGCGGCATGGTCGAGGCCCGCTTCCGCTGGATCTTCCCCGAACCGGTTGGGCCCGCTCCTGAATCCTCGATCGCGGCACACGGCCTCTCCCCACGGCTGGCCGGCCTCCTGGCGAGACGAGGCGTGACTACGGCGGCCGAGCTCGACGCCTGGTTCGCGGAGCCGCTTGCCGGTCTGCACGACCCCGCGCTGCTGCCCGACGCCGGGGTGGCGCTGTCGCGTCTGCGGCAGGCTCGCGATCGTTCGGAGCTCGTCCAGGTGTTCGGCGACTTCGACGCGGACGGCCTGACGGGTCTGGCGATCCTGACCATCGCCTTGCGTCGGTTTGGCGTGGCAGTGGTGCCGTACGTCCCAAGCCGGCTCGACGAAGGCCACGGGCTGTCGATCGCCGCGGTCGATGCGGCCCTGGCGACGGGAGCCTCGCTCATCGTCACGGTCGACTGCGGGACGTCAAGCGGGCCCGAGATCGCCGTTGCCGGGGAGCGCGGCCTCGACGTCATCGTGACCGACCATCATCGAGTCCCGCCAACCCTCCCACCCGCGCTCGCGGTGGTCAATCCGCACCGGGCCGACTCCACCTACCCGGATCGCCGACTGGCGGGCAGCGGCGTGGCCTTCAAGCTCGCCCAGCTGCTCCTGGCCGACCTGCCCGGTGGCCCGGCGGCAGCCATCGACCTCGCCGATCTCGCCACGATCGGGTCCGTCGCCGACCTGGCGCCGATCGTCGGCGAGAACCGGTCGATCGCACGGCTCGGGCTGGAGCGGCTCCGAACCGCACCCCGGCCGGGGATCGCCGCGCTGCTCGAGCGGGCACGGATCGCGCCGAGTGCGCTCGACCTCGAGACCGTGTCGTTCGCGCTGGCGCCTCGACTCAACGCCGCTGGACGCATGGGTGAGGCCATGGAGGCCGCACAGCTGCTCCTGGCGGACAACCCAACAGAGGCCGGCCACCACGCCGACGCTCTTGAACAAGCGAACCTCGCGCGCCGCGACCTGACGAAGACCGCGGTGAGTGACGCCCGTGCACTGATGGATGGCACCTCGGACGCGGCGAGCATCGTCCGGGGTCCCTGGCCCGTCGGGATCGTCGGGTTGGTCGCCGCGCGGCTGGTCGAGGATCGGGGCCGCCCGGCTGTCGTGGGGGCGGAGCTCGGGGACGTGATCCGCGCATCGTGTCGCAGCGACGGATCGCTGGATCTCGGCGCGGCACTCGAAGACTGTCGCGACCTGTTCATTCGGTACGGCGGCCACGCTGGCGCCGCAGGGTTCGAGATCGCCACGGAACGCTGGCCCGCGTTCGTCGAGCGCTTCCAGGCACTCGCGGCCATTTCCGTTCCACCCGACCCGCGCGTGTCCGTCGCCATCGACCTGGCGTTGCCCGCGGCGAACGTCGACTATGCCCTCTACCGCGAGCTCGCGGGACTCGCACCATGTGGTCCCGGCAACCCGGAACCGCTGGTCGCCGTGCTTGGGCTGACCGTGACCCGGGTTCGGGCGGCCACGGGAGGGCACAGCCAACTCACGCTGAAGCGCGATCGAGACGTGCTCGACGGGATCGCCTTCGGGCGGTCCGACATCGCCGAGGTCGTCCAGGAGGGTGACCGACTGGACGTCGTCGCACGCCTGACCAGCCGGGTCTTTGGTGGCTTCGAGTCGCTCCAGCTCGATATCCGGGACGTCGCCACGGCGGGCAGCCATGCCGAGACGGCGGTTCTTGAGACGGTGCCCGGCGATGCTTCGGCTGTCGTCGCAGGTGTCGCGTGAGTCGTCCCGCAACACGGCGAGCGCCGCGGACTCGCGATCCATATGGCCTGCTCCCGGATCGATCGATGCTGGCGCCGGCCCTTTCGGTCATCGGGCTGCTGATCATCGGGGCCCTGACGCTCGGGTTCATGGGCGGCAATGTGCCGCTCCTCGGGGGTTCTGGCGGCGGGGCGAACCGCACTCCGGCGCCGTCAAACGTGGTCGTCGTCCCCGAGGTCTCGTTCCCGGGCGCCATCGTCTACGCCAAGGCGGGCAACATCTGGGTCCAGGAGGACGGCGATGCTCGCCAGCTGACGAGCGGCGGACAGGACTCGATGCCCTCCTGGGGGCCGGACGGCCAGTCCGTGTACTTCATCCGGACCACCGAGGAGCAAGGGTTGTGGCCTGCGCAGGGCTCGGATCGCCATTACCGGATGGACGTCCCGGCGCTGATGCGCGTGGCCGTGAGCGAAGCCGCCGAGCCGGAGGTGCTCCTGACCGGCCGGATCAAGCGGGACGATCGCTCCTGGTTCTCATGGATCCGCCAGCCGACCCTGTCCGCGGATGGGAAAACGATCGCGATGATCTCCGACGGTCCCGACCCGGCCGAGCGCGATTCGGTCCTCCAGTTCTACGACCTGGCCTCGGAGGAACGGACCATTCCGGACGTTCCGGAGAGCGTCCCGCTCGGTCACCAGGATCCATCGTGGCGCGCCGACGGACGGTTCCTTCTCTACGTCCGCAACGGACGGTCGGGGTCGCGCGGGGCCCCCGTCGTCTATCGCTGGAATGTCGCCGAGGGGGAGGCGACCCAGATCACGGGCGCCGGGTACCTCGAGCCACGCTTCTCGCCCGATGGCAAGTACATCGTGGCGACGCGAACGAGCGCGTTTGGCAATGACGTGGTGATCCTCGACGGTGCGCACGGCCGCGAGCTCCTGCGGATCACCGACGACGGCCGATCGTGGGCGCCGGTCTGGTCGCCGGCGGGCGATGCCATCGCGTTCCTCCACATCGACGGCCTGATCGTCGACCTCAGGATGGCAACGCTCGAAGGTGCCGGCCCGGATTGGACGATCGGCGAGACGCTCGACCTGACCCAGGTCTCGGGGCTCGACGGCGGTTCCCGGCCCGACTGGTACGTCGCCCCCGGGGACCTGCCGCCAACACCAACACCCGCGCCCACCGTGGCGCCCAGCCCGAGCGGATCGACGGCGCCTTGACCCTGACCTATCTCGAACGGCTGGCGACCCGCTCGGCGGCCGTGGGAACGGTCCTGTGCGTCGGGCTGGACCCGGATCCGGCGAACCTGCCGGCGGGCTTCTCCCCGGACCTCGAAGGCGTCGAACGGTTCGCGGCGATGCTCGTGGACGTGACCGCGCCGTTTGCCGCGGCGATCAAGCCAAACCTTGCCTTCTGGGAGTCGCACGGTTCGGCCGGGATGGCCGCCCTCGAGCGGATCCGGGCACGCCTCGCGGCGGATCTCCCCGTCGTCGCGGATGCAAAGCGCGGCGACATCAGCTCGACCGCGGCCCACCAGGCGACGGCGCTGTTCGACCGGCTCGGAGCGGATGCGGTCACGATCAATCCATACGTCGGCCGCGAAGGCCTCGAGCCGTTCCTCGCCCGCAGCGATCGGTTCGCCTACGTCCTGTGCCGAACCTCGAACCCGGGTGCCGCCGAGCTGCAGGGCCTGATCGTCGAGGCGGACCCGGCGGGCGATGCGCCGGCCGAGCCGCTCTATCTCCGCGTGGCTCGTCGCGCCGCGACCTGGGAGCCGGGTCGGGTCGGGCTCGTCGTCGGCGCGACAGCTCCGGACGAGCTCCGCGCGGTGCGAGCCCTTGTCCCCGCAGTGCCCGTCCTGGTGCCGGGGATCGGGACCCAGGGTGGCGACCTCGCGGCCGTGCTGGCCGATGGCCCGGCGACGGCGGGGGATGCCGCCGGACGACCGGGTCGCGGCCTGCTGGTCAACGTCTCCCGCGGCATTGCCGGGGCCGCGCTGGACGTCCCGGCCGGGGTCGCGGACGGGGACATCGAGCAGCGTTTGGTGGCGGCCGCCCGGGACTGGGCCGCCCGCCTCCCTGTGCTACCCTAGCCGGCGCATCGACCTCCCGCGCGTCACGCCGGGCGCCCCGGGATCGTTGTCCTCTCCCGCAGGAGCACCCACGATCATGCCTACCCCCGGACCCCTCGAGTTGGTGATCATCCTGGTGATCGCCCTTCTGATTCTCGGCCCAGGCAAGCTGCCCGACGTGGGTGCGGCACTGGGCAAGAGCATTCGTGAATTCCGGAAGGCCTCGTCCGACGTCCAGGACGCCGTCAAGGTGAACGTCGACACGTCGCCCCTGCCGAACACCCTGAGCTCGACCCCGACCCCGAACACGACCGCGGAGCCGGCGCCACCCGTCGCCGCTGCCTCGTCGACAGACCCGAACACGGTCACCAAATAGCCGACTCGCCACCCGCCGACCATGGCTGACGCCGACGCGCTTCGCGAGACGGGCGTCCCGGCGCTCCCCGCCGACCCAGGCGCCGGATCGACGCCTCCACCGGTCGTCGCCCCCAGCGACAACTCGGTCATGTCGCTCGTCGACCACCTGGGGGAACTCCGGACCCGCCTGTTTCGATCGATCCTCGCGGTCGCCGTTGGCGCCGTCCTCGGGTTCGCGGTCTCCGACCGGGCCATCACGATCCTCAAGTCGGCCATTCCCGATGAATCCCCGCTGTTCTTCACCGGGCTCGGCGATGCCTTCGTCATCAAGGTCAAGATCGCGATCGTGATCGGCATCGTGCTGGCCATGCCGGTGCTGCTCTACCAGCTCTGGGCGTTCGTATCGCCCGGCCTGACGCCAAACGAACGACGTGCCGCGCGGCCATGGATCCCGGTCGCGCTCGTCTTCTTCGCGCTGGGCGTCGGCATCGCCGGGTTCGTGCTGCCGTATGCGGCCGGGTTCCTCCTGAGCTTCGAATCCGAGGACCTGCAGGCGCTCATCACGGCCGGGGCCTATTTCGATTTCGTGACGACTATGTTCCTTGCCTTTGGCCTGGTCATGGAGTTCCCGATCCTCCTGGTCGGCCTCTCGCGCGTCGGCATCCTCAGCTCCGACCGGCTCCGTTCAGCCCGGCGGTTCGTCATCCTCGGCATCGCCATCTTCTCGGCCGTCGCGACCCCGGGTGGCGACCTGGTGAGCCCGTTCGTGCTCGGCGGCACGATGTACCTGCTCTTCGAGCTGACCGTCCTGTTCATCCGGCGTAGCGGCCGGTGACCGACCAGGCGGGCGTCCCGTCGGTTTCGGGGCCGGATCCCGACCCGGTGGCTGCCCCCGCCGTCGTGATCCTGACCGGGCTCTCCGGCGGCGGAAAGACGGCCGCGGCGAAGCTGTTCGAGGACCTCGGCTACACCGTGGTGGACAACCTGCCCGGCGAGCTGCTGCCCGATCTCGCCGAGCTCGTCTCCTCGGACCGGCAGCGGTTTGCGCGCGTCGCGATCGTGCTCGACGTCCGGGCCGGTGATGCCACGCTCGCACTCGCCGCGATGCGCGGCGCCCTCGAAGGCCGCGGCATTCGACCACGCGTCGTCTTCCTCGAGGCGAGCGACGACGTCCTGATTCGGCGCTTCAGCGAAACGCGCCACCGTCATCCGCTCGGCGACGATCATGGCATCGCCACCTCCATTGCGGAGGAGCGAAAGATCCTCGAGCCCGTGCGCGGGGAGTCGGACCTCGTGCTCGACACGTCGGACCTGTCGTTGCGCCAGCTCCGGGAGCGGCTCTTTGCCCAGCTCGCCACGAACGTCAGGGCGGACCAGCTGTCCATCCAGATCATCACCTTCGGCTACAAGTACGGCATCCCGCTGGAAGCCGACCTGGTCTTCGACGTCCGGTTCATGCAGAACCCCTACTACGTCGCCGAGCTTCGTCGCATCTCGGGCCTCACCGAGGAGGTCCGCCAGTTCGTCCTTGACCAGCCGGTTGCCGGCCGGTTCATGGAATTCGTCAAGGAGTTCCTGGCCTTCACCATCCCCGCGTACATCGCGGAGGGCAAGACTCGCCTGACGATCGGGCATCGGCTGCACCGGCGGCTACCATCGGTCGATCGTGGTCGGCGAGGAGATCGCCGCGTGGCTGCGCGACCAGGACTTCGGCCCGGTCGCGATCTTCCATCGCGAGCTCGACCGGACGTGAGCCTCCGCCGCTGGCTCTCCCCAGGCATCGGGATCAAGCGCTGGCTGCTCGTCGTCTTCGTGGGATTGCTGGTCCTTGCGCTTGCTTTTGCCCACTTCCTGCGACAGGTCGGGCGCGGGCTTGAGCCGGGCGGCATCGCCGGGTCGTTTGTCGACGTCCTGACGCTGCAGTTTCTCCCGTTCGAGCTGCGCGGCCTCATCGCCGGATCGGTCGGGGTGGCCCTGGTCGGCGTCGGTGCCTACCGCGCGTTGCACGCCCTGATGGACCCGCTCCGGGAGGCGAGCGGTGACCATCCCCTGGTCGAACTGATATACCAGAAGCGGTTCCTTGCCCGCGGCCCCCGGATCGTGGCCATTGGTGGTGGCACCGGCCTGTCCGTCCTCCTTCGCGGGCTCAAGGAACACACAAGCAACCTGACAGCGATCGTCACGGTGGCCGATGACGGCGGCTCGAGCGGCGTCCTTCGGAGCGGCCTCGGGATCCCCGCGGTTGGCGACATCCGCAACTGTCTCGTGGCCCTCGCCGATGCCGAGCCGTTGATGAGCGACGTCCTGCAGTATCGCTTCCCGGATGACGCGGGCGACGCGCAGGGGCTCGCCGGACATGCACTCGGGAACCTGCTGATCGCGGCGATGACGGCGGTCGAAGGAGGCGATTTCGAGGACGGCGTGCGGGCAATGAACCGGATCCTCGCCGTGCGTGGGCGGGTGCTGCCGGTCTCGTCCACGCCGCTGACGCTCCACGCCCGGTTGACCGATGGATCCGTGGTCGACGGCCAGTCCGCGATCATGCGGACCCCAGGGATCGAGCGCGTCTGGCTGACCCCCGAGACGATCGCCGCCTCGGAGGAAGCGATCGCTGCGATCGGGGAGGCCGAGCTCATCGTGCTCGGTCCCGGCAGCCTCTACACGAGCCTCTTGCCGAGCCTGCTCATCGCGGACGTCCGCGAGGCCGTCCTCGGCGCGACCGCCCCCCGGATCTTCGTGTGCAACGTGGCGACCCAGGTCGGCGAGACGGGCGGCTACGACCTCGCCCGACACGTCGAAGCACTCACGGCACATACCGCCCCTGGCCTGATCGACGTCGTGCTGGCCAACAACGCCTTCTCCGCCCAGACGCCGCCGGACTGGCCCGCGGAGCGAGTCCACCTGCGCTGGCCGCCAGAGGTGGTACCGGTCCCCAGGCTCGTCCTCGATGACGTGGTCGACCCGGAGTACGCGCATCACCACGATCCGACACGGCTTGCCGCGGCGCTGCTTCGCACGTTCGAACGCGAGCGACGGGTCCGCCACCGCTCGGTCGGCCGGACCGCCTGACGTGAGCCGCGTCGAACGCGACCTGGTCACGGCATTGCGCGACGAGCTGGCGGCGGTCGACCCGTCGCGGTCATGCGATCGGGCCGCCGAAGCGGCGGGCCTTGGATCGGGGACGATCGGACGCGAGGCCTCGGTTGCCCGGCTCGCGGTCCGGCTCCGGCGAAGCCGGCCGGGAACCATCTCGCCAGGGGCGCCAATCGACTGGGCGACGATCGCCGATCACTGCCGGGCGGCATGGCTGCGCGGTCGCTTCCTGGCTCGTGGGTCGCTCAGCCTCGCGGGTGGTCGGACGCATCTCGAATTTGTCGTCAGCCCCGACGAAGCGCCCGAGCTCGCCAAGCGTCTGGCCGACATCGGGCTGCCGGCGTCCTGGCGTCTCCGGCGAGGCCGAGGGGTCGTGACTTCCAAGAGCGGCGAGGCCGTTGGCACGTTCCTCCGCCGACTCGGGGCGGCGGGGACGCTCCTCGAGGTCGAGGCGCGCCAGGTGTCGCGCGCACTGCGCGGCGAGCTCAATCGCGTGCTCAATGCCGAGTCGGCAAATCTGCAGCGCGCGGTCAGCGCAGCCGGACGCCAGCTCGACGCCATCGCCATCCTCGACGCGGACGGCCGCCTGGCGATCCAGCCGCAGTCCGTCCGGCAGGTTGCCGAGGCCCGTCGGGCGACCCCGGAGGCAAGCCTGGCCGACCTGGCCGAGCGACTCGGGGCGCATCGATCCGCGGTCCAGCGAGCCCTGGAGCGCCTGGAGCGGCTGGCCACCGACACGGGAGACGCGCCGCCACAGCGAGCGGCTCGGGGACTCAACCGTTCCACGAGGGCGCTCCGCCCGGGACGCGCCGCTCTGGCATGATTCGCGGGATGCGCGACGTGATCGTGGCCGCGAACTGGAAGATGCACACCACCCCCGCCGACGCCGGCGAGCTGGCCCGATCGATCGCCGGCAGGACCCGCGTTCCGGGCGTGACGAGGGTCATCTGCCCACCGTTCGTCTGCCTGGCGGCGGTCGGGGCGGCACTTGCCGTCGACGATGGCGAGGTTGGTGTCGGCGCCCAGAACGTCCATCACGAGCTCCAGGGCGCCTACACGGGCGAGGTGTCCGCGGCAATGCTCGTCGGGCTCGCCTCATGGGTGATCATCGGTCACTCCGAACGGCGCCGCGATGCCGGCGAGACGGACGAGCTGATCGGCCGGAAGCTGGGTCGTGCCCTCGACGCGAACCTGCGCCCGATCCTGTGCGTCGGCGAGCAGCTCGAGGAGCGCGAACTGGGGCAGGCGAGCGCCGTCGTCCGTCGCCAGCTCGATGGGGCGCTCCGCGCGCACGACCCGGAACGGCTGGGGGCGGTCGGGCTCGTCATCGCCTACGAGCCGGTCTGGGCGATCGGTACCGGCCGAACCGCGAGTGGCGCCGACGCCGCGGCGATGGCTGGAGTGATCCGGGAGACGCTCGGCGAGATCGGGTTCCCCGAGGGAGGCGAGGTCATCCCGGTCCTCTACGGCGGCAGTGTCACGTCGTCCGCGATCGATGAGTTCATGGCGGAGCCATCGATCGATGGCGCACTCGTGGGCGGGGCGTCGCTCAAGCCCGATGAGATGGCGGGGATCGTCGCCCGAGCCGGCGTCACCGCGGCGGCCCGCGGGCAATTGGATTGACCGGGGATCGACGCGGTGGCGCACGGCCGCGCCCGATCGTCCTGGTCGTGCTCGACGGCTTCGGGATCGGTCACGACCCGTCGGTCGACGCCATCGCATCGGCCGACATGCCCGTCTGGCGCGGGCTGCTGCGTGACTGGCCGCACGCGGTCCTGCGGGCCTCCGAGGACGCGGTCGGCCTGCCGTCCGGGCAGATGGGCAACTCCGAGGTCGGCCATCTGAACCTGGGTGCGGGACGGCCCGTGCTCCAGGACCTGCCACGGATCGACGCCACGATTGCCGACGGGACGTTCGCGACCCGACCCGCACTCGTGGCGGCGTGCTTGCAGGCCGCGCGACCGGACGGCCGCCTCCACCTGGTGAGCCTGATCGGTCCGGGCGGGGTCCACGCCAACGATCGTCATCTCGTCGCGATCGTCGAGCTGGCGGCGGCCCTGGGCGTCCCAAGTGTCCGGATCCATGCGCTGCTCGATGGACGCGACACGCCACCACGTTCGGCCGTCGGGTTCGTGCTGGACCTCGAGGCCCGACTTGCGACGATCCATCCCGATGTCCGGATTGCGACGGTCGGCGGGCGCTACTACGCGATGGATCGCGACGGTCGGTGGGACCGGGTCGAGCGTGGCTACGATGCGATCGTCCACGGGGTGGGGGAGCGGGCCGAGACGGCTACCGCGGCGATCCAGGCCGGCTACGCCCGTGGCGAGAACGACGAGTTCGTTGCCCCGACCGTGATCGTCGGCGCCGAGGGGACCGTCCGCTCCGGTGACCCGGTCATCCATTGCAACTTCCGCGCAGACCGAGCCCGCCAGCTGGCGCACGCCCTGGCCGACGCCGCGTTCGACGGGTTCGATCGGGCGGCACCCGACGGCACACCCGCGCCGATCGAGCGTTCGCTCGTGACGATGACCGAGTTCGAGGCCGGGTTGGCGGCCGAGGTCGCATTTCCGCCGCGAACAGGCGCGATCGCTCGCCCAGGCCTTCTCGGAGGCGGGCTGGAGTCAATTCCACGTAGCCGAGACCGAGAAATACGCCCACGTCACGTACTTCTTCAACGGTGGCGTCGAGGCTCCCTACCCGGGCGAGCAACGGGTGCTCGTTCCGAGCCTCAAGGTGGCGACGTACGACCTGGCGCCCGAGATGCGGGCCGTCGGGATCACCGATGAGCTGGTTGGCGCCATCGCGTCGGGCCGCCATGACTTCATCGTCGCCAACTACGCGAACCCTGACATGGTCGGCCACACCGGACGCTGGGACGCCACGATCGCCGCCCTCGACGTCATCGACGCGTGTCTGGCCAGGGTCGTCGCCGCGGTCGAGGGGGTGGACGCGGGCGACCCCGGTGCCCCTGGCGCCTTGCTCGCGATCACCGCCGATCACGGAAACGCCGACGAGCTCCGTGACTTGATGGGCAATCCGGTGACCGCCCATTCGCTCAATCCGGTGCCGTTCGTGCTCGTCGGTCGAGCGGCCCGGGGCGTCGAGCTTGCCGATGGCGTCCTCGCCGACGTCGCGCCCACCCTGCTCGAGCTCGCCGGGTTGCCACGGTGGGACGGGATGACCGGCCGATCCCGCATCCTGTGATAGCATCCGTCGCCGTATCACTCGGAGGAAGCTGACTCGTGAACCCCCTCCTGGCCATTGGCCAGATCCTGGTGAGCATCGCGCTCATCGCCGCCGTCCTGCTGCAGGCACGCGGCACGGGTCTGTCCGGCACGTTCGGCGGCGATTCGGCCGTCTATCGAAGCCGCCGCGGGGTCGAGCGCCGGCTCTGGCAATTCACGATCGTGCTGCTGGTCCTGTTCGTGGTCTTCTCGATCGCGTCCTTCGTGCTGGCGCCCGCCACCGTCTGACGCCGGCGCGTAACGCCGCCCGACCCGGCCAGTGTTCACGGAGCTCGCTTGACCCGCACCGACACCTTCGTCGTCGGAGCCCTCGTCGTCCTGTTCGCGATCCTCGCGGGCCTGGTCGGCGCACCGGCGCTGACGCCCACGACGTCGCCCGCTCCGGTGGGCGTCAGCCCTGAGCCGTTTGTCACGCGCCCGTACCGCGAGGGCGTGCTGGGCCGGCCGGTGTCGATCAGCCCGTTGACGGCGCGGACGCAGGCGGACCGTGATCTGGTCGCGCTGCTCTTCTGCGGCCTGGTCAGGAACGGACCGTCGGGCACGTTGCTTCCTGATCTCGCCGAGTCCTGGACCGTCGACGCGACCGGGGCGGTGTGGACCTTCCAGTTGCGAGAGGACGCCCGCTGGCACGATGGCGAACCGGTCACCGCGGATGACGTGCTCTTCACTATCCGGACCCTGCAGGACCCCGAGTACATGGGTCCGGCAGCCGGGTCATGGAATGACGCGACCGTAGCGGCCGTTGGTCCGCGGACCATCTCCATCACCCTCGCCAATCCGCTCGGCGGGTTCCTTCAGGCTGCCACGCAACCGATTGCCCCGGCCCACCTGCTGGCCGATGTGCCCGTCGGAGGCCTTGCGGAGCATGGCTTTGGTCAGCATCCCGTTGGGACCGGAGCGTTCGCCCTCATCTCATTCGATGGCGATACGGCAACGCTCGGGCCGGCCGTGACCGTGATGCCCGCCGAGACCGAGACGCCGCCGCCTGAGCCGTCGGCCTCGATGGCCGATTCACTGGCCACGCCCGCGCCCACCGCCCGCCCCACCGAGCCAAGTCCGTACCTCTCCGGGATCGAGTTCCATTACTTCGACGACGAAGACGCGTTGGTGGGCGCCTACCGCGACGGCGGGCTCGACGCAGTGTCCGGGCTTTCGCCCGAGATCGCGGGTGCGCTCGCAGCCACGCCTGGGAGTCGCATGTTGCGCTATCCAGGCTCCACGTTGACCGCGGTGCTGTTCAACCTTCGGGCCAACCGGCACGTCTTCACGACCCCGGCCATCCGGACCGCGTTCCTCTCCGCGATCGACCGGCCCGCCCTCATCGAGAGCGCGTTCGCGCGTGTCGCCGGAGCGGCCAACGGACCGATCCCGCCAACCTCGCCCCTGTTTGACCCGTCAGCCGCCGATCCCGTCGGGTTCAGCCGCGATTCGGCCCAGAGGGCACTCAAGGCCGCCGGCTGGAAGAAAGCCGAGAATGCATGGCGGCGTGGGACGGACACCGCGCCGCTCACCTTCGAGCTGCTCAGCCCGGATGCCGCGTCGAACCCGGGGCTGTTCGCCGCGGCCGCGGCGGTCGCCGCCGACTGGAAATACATCGGTATCCAGGTGACGCACGTCCCGCTGCCTCCGGCGGAGTTCGTCACGGACCGACTGGCCGCGGCCGATTTCACCGTCGCCGTCGCCGACGTGACGATTGGGCTCGACCCCGACCTCTACCCGCTGATGGCCTCGAGCCAGACCCTGACCGGCGGCTCCAACATCATCGGGCTCCAGGATCCCGAGCTCGATCAACTCCTGCTGGCCGCCCGCAAACCGGCGTCAAGCGCTGACCGGGTCGCGGCGTATGCGGCCCTGCAGGCGCAGTTGGCGAAGGGCATGTACCTCCTGCCGCTGGCCTTCGCGGACGAGCCGATCGTGGTCCGGGACACCGTCCAGGGACCCCGGATTCGGCAGGTTGCCGATCGGTCGGATCGATTTTGGGATGTGCTAACATGGCGCCTCGCCGCAGACCGGTAGCCGGTCGTGGGTCCGCGCCGAGGTGGCGGAATTGGTAGACGCGCTAGCTTCAGGAGCTAGTGTCCGCAAGGGCGTATGGGTTCAAATCCCTTCCTCGGTACCAACCCCTCGCTCGTGAGCCTGTCGTCGCGGTGACACCTCTAGCCCAGGTGGCGGAATTGGTATACGCGTACGTTTGAGGGGCGTATGAGGAAACTCATCCGGGTTCAAGTCCCGGCCTGGGCACCACTTCGCTGACACCGACGACCGCCGGTCTCCCGGCGGTCGTTATGCTGTCCCGGGCGGTTAGCTCAGTTGGTCAGAGCACCTCGCTTACACCGAGGGGGTCACTGGTTCGAGCCCAGTACCGCCCACCACACGATGGAGTCGTCGCCTTGGGACTCCCGATTGGGCCCGCCGTCACGTTCATGTTCACGGACATCGAGGGCTCCACGCGACTCGAGCGCGCGGTCGGATCCGTGGTCTGGTCGGACATCGTGGCCCGCCATGATGGCGTGCTGCGGAGCGCCATCGAGGGTCATGGCGGCGCGGTCGTCAAGACGGAGGGCGACGCCTTCTTCGCGGCGTTCGCATTGCCCCAGGACGCCGTGGCGGCAGCGGCTGCGGGGCAGCGGGCCATCGCCGGAGAGTCATGGGCCGGCGGCATCGAGCTCCGGGTACGCATGGGGCTTCACCTGGGTGAAGGGCGACTTCGCCACGCTCGCACCGTCGACGATCCGGAGGATTACGTCGGGATCGACGTGAATTACGCGGCCCGGATCGCGGCCGCTGGTAACGGCGGGCAGATCGTCCTGTCCGACGCCCTTGCACGTGCCCTGCCGTCGGCCGTTGGCGACATCGACGCCCTGGGCGACGTTGCCCTCGCCGACCAGGGCTTGCGCGCGGTCAAGGACTTCGAGGATCCGGCTCGACTCCACCTGCTGGTCGTGCCCGGCGCTGCCGACGACGCACGCGCGCTCCGCACGATGGATGCGCCGTCCAATCTGCCTGGCGACGTCACGACGCTCGTCGGTCGGGAGGTGGACGTCGACCTCCTGAGCGATGTCCTGACCGACAGCCGGATCGTGAGCCTCACCGGACCCGGTGGCAGCGGCAAGACGCGACTCGCCCTGGAGGTCGCCCGGTCCGTCGCCGATCGGTTCCCGCACGGCGTGTGGTTTGTCGATCTCGCGGCGCTGCGTGATCCCACGCTGATCGAGGCCTCGATCGCCGAGGCGCTCGGGGTCCGCGAATCCGTCGAGCGCGTGGTCGCCGACGCCCTTCGACTCCACCTTCGTGATCGCGTCACGCTGCTGGTCCTGGACAACCTCGAGCAGCTTCTCCCGGTGGGTGCAGACATCGTGTCCCGGATGGTGCGAGCGGCCCCGGACCTGCGCGTGATCGTGACAAGCCGAGAGCTGCTCCGTATTGCCGGAGAGCGGGGTTACCCAGTCCCGCCACTGGACGTGGCTGCGGGCGCCGCGCTCTTTGAGGCCCGGGCCCGTTCGCATCGCCCCGATATGGTCTTTGATGACGAGACCCGCGAAACGATCCGGGCGATCTCGGAGCGGCTGGGTGGCCTGCCGCTCGCCATCGAGCTCGCTGCCGCACGGATCCGCATGCTCAGCTTCACGGTCATCCTCGATCGCCTGGGTCGGAGCCTCGACCTGGGCGGGGGTGCGCGGGATGTGCCCGAGCGGCAGCGAACGCTTCGTGCCGCGATCGCGTGGAGTCACGACCTCCTGTCGGACGAGGAACGCCGGCTGTTCCGGCGGCTGGCCGTGTTCGCCGGGGGCTGGACGTCGGAAGCGGCGCAGGCCGTGGCGGACGCGGACAGCGACCTCGGCATCGACCTTGTCGAAGGGCTCGAGTCGCTCGCTGACAAGAGCCTCATCCGGATCGATCTGCCCGGTGCCGACGCGGCCGATGGCGAGGTTCGGTTCGACCTGCACCCGCTCCTTCGGGAGTACGCGCTCGAGCGCCTCGATGAGAGTGGCGAGCAGCCCGACATCGAGGCGCGCCATGCGGCAGTTGCGCTGGCCCTCGCGGAGGACGTTGCCCGGGTCATCCTCAGCCCGACAGAGGAGGCAGGCATGCGCCGCCTCGATCGTGACGAACACAACATCCGGGCGGCGATCGCGTGGTCGCTCGCCGAAGGTGAGCCGGAGCTTGGCCTCCGGATCATGGGCTCGATCTGGCGATGGTTTCAGCAGCGTGGCCGCCTGCGCGAGGGCCGGGCCATCGTGGCCCAGCTGTTCGCCCGCGCTCCGGACAACGACGATGTCCGCGTGCGGATTGATGGGCTGGCCGCCGAGGGTGGGCTGGCCTACTGGCTCGACGACATCAAAGGATCCAGCGTGGCGTATGCGGAGCGACTGCAGCTTGCCGAATCCAGTGGCGACGCCCGCTTGATTGCCGACGCCCACTACGACCTCGGGTTCCTGTCGATGGTCGCCCAGGAGGGCGAGCAGCTCCGGGCCCACGAGGGGCGCGCACTCGAGCTGTACCTGGTAGCCGGAGACCGCGATGGCGCGATCCGCGCCAGGCAGGCCTTCGTGCTCGCCGAATTCCTGGCGGGCTCATACGAAACAGCCCGCGACCTCGAGGAAGTGAACCGCGACGAGTGGCGGCGCTCCGGGTCCCAATCCCAGATTGCCGACAGTGTCACCTTGCTGTCGGCCGTCTATCTGAAGCTCGGTGACATGCCCACGTCGTGGGAACGAATGCAAGAGTCGCTCAGTCGTTTCGCGGAGATCGAGAGCACCTCTGGGCTTGCCCGAGGACTCGCGATGGCATCCATCATCCTGTTCGAACGCGGCGAGCCGGAACTTGCGGCGCGCGTCGCCGGTGCGACCTATCAGCTGGTCCGGGACAAGGGAGTGATGCTCGCGCCGGTTCGGGTCCTCCACCTCGACGATCCCGCCCAGACAGCGATCGAGCGGTTGGGTGCGACCCGAGCGGAGGGGCTCATGGCCGATGGCGCCGCGACGCCGATCCCGGAGATCGTTGCCGAGGTGCTCGCGACGCCGGCGCCGGACGCGTCGGCGATCGCGCCGTCCGGGGCCGCATGACGGGACAGGTGCCTCGACCGCCCACTGCGCCCTCGACGTGTAGACTCAAGGAGCGCGGTGCGTTGCCCCGTCGCGGTTGTTCCGGAGGAGGGGTATGGACCTCACGCTGATCATCATCATCGCGGTCGTCGTCGTCCTGGTCGTGTTGGTGATCGGGATCTACAACGGCCTGGTCCAGCGGCGCCTTCGCATCGACGAGGCGTTCGCCCAGATCGAGGTCCAGCTCAAGCGGCGGCACGACCTGATCCCGAACCTCGTGAACGCGGTCAAGGGCTACATGGGCTTCGAGCAGAAGGTCCTGACCGACGTCACCAACGCTCGCGCCGCAGCCGTCGCGGCCGGTGCGCAGGGGCCCGCCCAGCAGGCTGCCGCCGAGAACATGCTGACGAGCTCGCTCCGTTCGCTGTTCGCGGTCGTCGAAAACTATCCCGAGCTGAAGGCGAACCAGAACGTCCTCGAGCTCCAGGAGCAGCTGACCACGACCGAGAACCAGATCTCCTTCTCGCGTCAGCACTACAACGCCACCGTTCTCGACTACAACACAGCGATCGCGACGTTCCCGTCGTTGCTGATCGCTGGTCCGTTCGGCTTCACTAAGCGTGAGTTCTTTGATGCCGAACCGGGCGCCGAGGTAAACCCGACCGTCGACCTCAGCCTCGGCTGATAGCGGCTCGCGCACAGCACCGGTGGCTACCGGGTCGTTCTACAACCAGATCTCGGCGAACAAACGCAACGCGTTCTTCATGGCGGCGGGCGTCGTCGTCGTCCTCGGGGTGCTCGGGTTCGCCATCGGCTACGCCGTGGTTGGCGCGCCCGAGGGTGGCATTGGGGCCACCGGTCTCGCGCTCGCGTTTGGCTCGATCTCGGGTGTCGCGTCGTACTTTGGCGGCGACAAGCTCGTCCTGACGGTGAGTGGCGCCCGACCGGTCACGGAGCAGTCGGCCCCGCAGCTGATGAACATCGTTCGGGAGATGGCGATCGCGGCCAACATCCCGATGCCCGCGGTCTACGTCATCGAAGACACGGCCCCAAACGCCTTCGCTACGGGCCGCGATCCGAAGCATGCGTCGATCGCCGTGACGACGGGTCTGCTCGAGAAGCTCGACCGGGAAGAGCTCCAGGGCGTCATCGGCCACGAGCTCTCGCACGTGCGCAACTTCGACATCCGGTTCGCGTTGATCGTCGGCGTGATGGTCGGCGCGATCGCCATCCTCGCTGACTTCTTCCTGCGGTTCACGTTCTGGGGCGGCGGGCGTCGCTCGAGCAACCGCGAAGGTGGTGGCGGCGCCCAGGCGATCGTCTTCGTGATCGCGATCGTCCTGGCGATCCTCGCCCCGATCATCAGCCGCCTGATCCAGCTCGCGGTCAACCGGCAGCGCGAGTACCTGGCCGATGCCTCCGCCGTGGAGCTGACCCGCAACCCCTACGGCCTCGAGCGGGCGCTGGCCAAGATCTCCGGTGACCAGGAGGTCCTCGAGGTCGCCAACCGCGGCACGCAGCACATGTACTTCACCAATCCGATCAAGAAGTTCGAAGCGCGGGCATCGGGCCTGTTGTCGACCCATCCGCCGATCATCGACCGGATCAACCGGCTGCGGCAGCTGACCGGCGAACCGCCGCTCGCGAGCTCGGAAGCGGCCGGTCTCGCCGGCCTGGAGTAGTCCGCTCGGGGCGTCGGTCGGGGTGGGGTGTGGCCTTGCTCCCCGTGCAAGCAAACCTTCGGTCGGTGCCGATAGCGCCACGGAAGTTGAGCAAACCATGCGCACCTGGCAAGGTTTAGGCCGGTCGGCCCGATGGCGCGATACGGAGCTACGCGGTCCTTGCAACTGCGGCAAGAAATCGTCGCGCGATCTCCTGCGGAACCGTTTGCTTGCCGCCGCAGCAAGGTCTGTGCGAAACCTTGCGCGTGAGGCAAGAAACCGATCCGCACGCGCACTGCGGCATGCCCGCCTTTCGGGATCCGCTCGTCGCGAATCGGCAGGGCTCATTGTTGGCCACAACTGCCCTGACGTTGTCGGTCCCGAGAGGCCCGTGGTATTCTCCGACCCGCCGACGGGCAGCCGACGGCTGGTTGACCATCGGGCCGAGATAGCTCAGTTGGTAGAGCACGCGACTGAAAATCGCGGTGTCGCCAGTTCGATCCTGGCTCTCGGCACCACCCCAGGAAGGTGGTCGGATCTTCAAGCGGAAGTGGCTCAGTTGGTAGAGCATCACCTTGCCAAGGTGAGGGTCGCGGGTTCGAGTCCCGTCTTCCGCTCCATTCCTCCCCCTGCGGCCCGCTGCCCCTTCGTCTAGTGGTAGGACAGCGGACTTTGGATCCGTGAACCGAGGTTCGAATCCTCGAGGGGCAGCCAACGATCAACAAGGCGCGAGGCGCGCCAACCCAGGGCGACGTGGTGAAGTGGTTCAACACGGAGGTCTGCAAAACCTCTATTCACCGGTTCGAATCCGGTCGTCGCCTCCAGCTCCGGAGCGCAAATGAGGCCCTTCGGGGCCTCTCTTCATGTCGGCGCGGTTGCAACAGAACCTGCCCGCAACGCCTTCGGTGGCCGGTCACGAAGGCTCGGGGGGCAACACGAACACGTCAAAGGCACGACTACAACCGGCTTGGGCGTCCGACATCTGAAAATGCCACACCCCGGGAGCATCGATCGGGAAGGCAACCATTCCCCCGTTGATCATGTCGCCTGGACCGCGATAGTCGTCGGCTAGTGAACCGTCCGGGCCGATGACCTGAACGTCAACGAATTTCCACCCGGACCCGATCGGGACGATTGCTTGGAACGCCTGGGCCTCAGGCGGCTCAAGCGTCATTCCGTAGGGCGCCTCGAGAGTCACCTGCTCCTGGTGTGCGTCCGCATGGACCTCGAGACTGCACCCGCCAGTTCCAGGCATGCCGCACGCGAGTGGCGCGCCAGAGGCGGCCAGCATAAGAAGGGCGAAGGTGGCTCTGGTTGGCATCAGGTCACCGCAGCGTGAGCCCTCGCCGTCAGTAGGTGACGACGCGGTCGGCCTCGAAGACAAGCTCGACGAGGCGCGATGGAGGAGCCATCGTCACGTTCATCCCGCTGAGGCTGTCGGTCGTCAACCCGCGCGCCTTGCTGGACATCCCAGAGGCGTAGAACGTCGCGCCGCCCGCTACAAGCGCGTCAACGTGCTCGCGCAGGCTCCCGGTCCCGATGCCGTTCCCGGCGTCCAGGGTCTCGGGCCGCAGGATGGCGACCCCGTCGCCAGCGATGAAGAGGTCAACGGCGTGACCGGCCTCCAGTGCGTTTCTCGCCACCAGCAATCCCAGGGCAGCCCGGGTCGGGTTTTCGGGTCCCGTCGCGATGTGAACCAACAATCGACCCATCTCGTCCTCCTTGGCCGGGCCCACAGGAGCGTTCACGGCCCCGCTCAGCTGGCGCCAGGCACCGAAGCCTACTAGGCCTGACTGGGCGCCCCTAGTGCAGGGCACCTGGGACGGGGCCGAGCAGCGGTAGCGGTCGATCACTCCGCTGGCGTTGTTTCGTCCCGGTGTCTTGCACCGGCTGAACTTGCTTGGGTTGGCGGACCGGCGTTCCGGCGTCGGCCATCCAGGTTTCCGCTGACGCCGGTCGCGCAAGCAGGTAGCCCTGCCCCAGCGTGACGCCGAGCTCCATCACGGTCGCTCGTTCGGCCTCAGTTTCGATCCCTTCAGCAATGACTTCGCAACCTGCCCGCTCAGCAAAGTGGACGAGCCCGGCTACGACGGCCTGACGACTCAGATCCGTGTCGACGCCGCGTACGAGACCGACGTCGATCTTGACGAAGTTGGGCCGGAGCTCGACGAGGTGGTTGAAGTTGGCGACTCCGGCACCGGCGTCATCGACCGCGAGTCGAACCCTCGGACCGAGCCTCCGCATCGCTTCGCGGAGTGGCGCGTATGCCTCGATGGCCTCGTGCTCTGTGACCTCGAGCACGACGTGCCGCGACGTATCCGACAGCATGCTGCCAAGGGTGCTGCCTCCCTTGGCGAGGAGGGCAGGCGAGACGTTGAGGCTCAGCCATACGCCGGGCTCCAGGCTGCGCGCCTCCCGAAGGGCAGCTTCGAGGGTGACCATCTCGAGTTCGATCCCCATGCCACAGTCGATGGCAGCGCCAAACACGTGGTCAGGTCGAACGCCGTCCTCGAACCGGGTGAGTGCTTCAAACCCGATCGTCGCATCAGTGCGGAGATCCACGACGGGCTGGAAGACCGGTCGGAAGGCGGCCGCTTCGATGGTGGCAGCGATCCGTTGACGTCCCGCAGCGCGGCTTCGGCGAGCCGCAAGCGCAGGCGCGAGGATGGTTTCGGCAACAGAGGCAAACTCCCCGACCGCCGGCAGATCCTCGATCAGATGTTGCCCCTGATCCTCGTTGGCCGTGAGGACGCCGATGAGACCAACCAGCTCGCCATCGACGCTGATTGGCGCGAACGCCCGGCTGTTGATCCCAAGCGCGGCAAAGGCATGGTCAAGCACGGTCGGTTCGGCAGCAGGGACAATGCGCTCTGCCCACGGCCCGTTGACCGAGCGTCCGCGCAGGTACATGCCGTGCTTCTGCGTCATCGTGTCCCCGGTCCTGACGGGGAAGCCCGGTGGGCCTATGACCGCGAGGGCCAATAGATCGTCCTGTGTGCACTCGAATACGGCCGCGACATCGATGCCCGGCAACCGCTCCAGAGACTGGGCGATGAGCCCCGCTGTCGCCTCGGGTGTCGCCTGAGTCCGAAGGCCGCGGAGCGAAGCGATGATCTCCATCCGCTCGGCGTTTGACTGCATCCGGCGTTTGGCATCGCGCGAGATCGTCAGCCCATAGCGTCGGACGTACCCGAGCGACACGGCCGCCAGCAGGAGCTCGACGACGAGCCCCAGCAGGGCGGCCCTGAGGCGTAACGCATCGACGGCGTTATGACGAGCACCGAGTTCCGCATCTATGGCGTGCAGTTGAACGGTGAGCTCATCCGCCGCGGCCTGACTCGCTTCCTGGTCTTCGATCTGGGCCTTGATTGCCTCGTCGAGTGCATCAACGGAACCGCCCTGCACAGCCGCAATGGCGGGAGCCGCGACGGTCGTCTGCCAGGCAGCGTTCTCGGAGACGACTTGCGTCAGCGCGTCCAGGACCCCGGGCTGGCTACCCGCATGCGCGCCAATCTGAAGCGCAATCTGGCTGACGTCAGTCGCGGCCTGTCGATAACGGGCGAGAGGCCGCGGGTCCGCCGACAGCATGTAATCGTCGAGTGACTCCTGCTGTTCGAAGATCTGGGCCACGAGCTCATCGCCCAGAGCCTGAGTCTGGTAGGCGGCCCGCTGCTCGGCGTTGATCGCTTCGGAAGTGGCGTTGGTCTGCACGTAGATCCCGGCGGTAACCAGGCAGGCGACGATCGCCGCCCCGCCAACGGCGAGGAGGATCCGGTTGAAGGGGGTCATGAGTTCACCCTACGCAGCCATTGGCCGTGCGACTGCCCACCAATGGTCATCCGGACATCTCGTCCCGCCGGGCCGGGGCCGGAATCCGATACGTCACCTCACCTAGTGCGCCCAGGTGATCCGCACGCGTACAGTCGCGTCCGCCGGGGTATTCGATGGGCACATGGGCCGCCTCGCCACAGACAAGCGCCCGGAGTGGTTCCCCCCAGTCACTCCGGGCGCTTCTCTTTGCCCAAGAGGTTAACGAGCTCGCCGGACGATGATCGACTGTCGTTCGAAAGAGGGCGCGCGACCTTCGGGCCGCGGATCTCCTGGATGCCGGCCCGCCCGGCACCCGGCGCACAGGTTGCCTTTCAGTCGAACGGAGCGATAGCAGAGGCAGTCGACGCAGGCGCAGTCGTTCATCTCGAAGCTCCCCACCACACGTCCCGGCGCGATCGAAGTGTTGGCCCTCGAAATAGCCAGCCGCGTAACAGGCGGGTTCCGTTGCTTGCAGCCACCCGAAAAGTCCCTCGGGACGTGGGTCGCGACGCGTATCGGGCCGCGGTAGCGGTGCATATTGGCAACGACATATACGCCGCAAGCCCTCGTTGACCGAATCGAATCCGGTGGTCAACTCGCATACTCCCCACAACCGACGGCGAGCGTTGATGCGCGGTCCCACCCCCGGTCGCCCTGGACCGTGACGAGCTACTGGCGAGCCCGAGCCGTCGACCTGTGGGAGGTACTTTCATGAAGCGCCTCAGCCTCGCGTTTGGCCTCGCCCTGTTGATCGCTAGCGCTCCGGCGGTCTCCGCGGCTGGAAGACCGGTCGATCAGTTCAACGATCACTTCGCCGAGACCTCCCCCGACGATCCGACGACCACGGATGATGATCTGTGCGGGATTCCGGTGACCACGCACGTGGAAGGGGTCCAGAACGGGATCGTCCGCCTTGACAAGGCCGGCAACACGCTGTTCAAGGTCTCCGGGTTCGTCAATGTGACGTGGACCAACACGGCCACCAATCTGTCCGTCTCGAACCTCACGTCGGGCATGTTCCGCGACATCGAGGTGGTCGAGAACCCGGACGGGACGACGACGATCTTCTACGAGAATGTCGGGATCCCTGAGCGCCTGCAGACGCCGGACGGGACCGTCCTTGTCAAGGATGTCGGGCGGATCGTCTTCGCCGACACCTTCGACTTCGGTGATCCGGATAACCCCGACGACGACGTGTTCATCTCGAGTGAGATCGTGTCCATCGCTGGCCCCCATCCTGAAGCCGATGCCGATTTCGAGCTCTTCTGCGAGGTCGTCGTCGACGCCCTGACCTGATCCCCTCTAGCGCGGGAGCCGAGCGGTCCGCTGCGCTTGCCGCCGCCGGACTGGCGGCATTGCAGACGCAGCGGACCTTTCCCTGTAGTCGGGGGGGGCCTAGGCGCGCTGCCGCGCGATCGTCAGCCCCACGATCCGGGAGATGACCAGGGCCACATACATCAGACCCCCGACCTGCTCGATCATGACCCACGATCGGGCATGGGCCAGGACCGGCGTGATGTCGGACAGACCGACGCTGGTCAGGTTCGTGAACGACAGGAAGAGGAGCTGAAACCACGTCCGCGGGGCATCGGGCTCGATGGCAGCGATGAACGACCCCGGCCAGATGACCTGGACGGCCATGAAGGTATAGGCGAAGGCCCATGCCACCACCGTGAACGTCGCTCCGGTCGCCCACAACTCATCGGCCGTCACGAAGCGGTCGAGGAACATGTATCGCAGCAACGCGAAGCTCGTATAGAAATAGAAGACCGCGTGGAGGATCGACGACCAGAGAATGACCTGGGCGTTGAGCGGGTCGCCGACCTCGAGGATGGTCAGGACGACGATGGGCAAGCCAAGGAGGATCGCGACCCACAGCAGGGCGGGCGTGGCCCGCACCGCGCGAACCGCCAGGAACAGCACGACCAGGCCAAACGACGACAGCGCGGCCCGCCCGATGGGCGACTCGTCCATGAACGGATAGAGCAACACGCCGATGAGCTGGACGGCGAGGAGCACCGCCGAGGGTTGTTGCCAGAGCCGTGGCAGCCAGCCAGACATGACCCCAGTCTACGGGCGTGGCATCGCCACCTGCCGTCGTGGTGACGCGCTAGGCTTCGGCCTGGCCGGAGTGGCGGAATGGCAGACGCAGCGGACTTAAAATCCGCGGCCCGCAAGGGCGTCAGGGTTCGAGTCCCTGCTCCGGCACCATCGCGGCGCGACGCACTACCGGCGTCGCCGGAACAGTCCCCCCGACTTCTTCTCCTGTGCCGCAGCCGGCACGGGCGCGCGACCATCGTCGCCAAAGGCGCTTCCGGTCAACCGGACGAGCCGTTCGGCCGGCGCCGACCGGGCTGCGCCAATGACCAGCGGGATGCCTTCGTTGACAGCCTTCAGGTAGAGGAACGGGTCGTACGGCAGCTCGAACGCGATCTTTGTGCCGAGGGCGCTCTCGACGTCGCGCAGCTTGAGGATCTCGCGCGCGAACGGGTTGTTGAGGACGAACATCGACTTCAATCCGACGGAACCCGTCTCGTTGAGATAGTCCAGGAGCGCGTGCATCGCCTTGAGTGCGGCGATCTCCGCGTAGACCGGGAGGATGACGGTGTCCGCGGCCTCGAGCACGGTCATGACCCGCTCATCAAGTGCCGAGCCGGCATCGACGACGATCAGGTCGTAGGCCTCGAGGGCCGTGGCAAGGATCCGAGCGATGTGCTGCGGATGCACCGACTCGGCGGCCTCCGGCGCGGTCGGCGCAGCAAGTACGTGGAGCCCGCTGTCGTGGCGGGCCGCGTACCCCCGGAGCAGCTCCGGCTCGCGGAGTGCGGACTCGTCGCGGACCAGGTCGGCCAATGATTGCCTCGGCCGGAGATTGAGGTGGGTCGCGACGCCGCCGAACTGCAGGTCAACATCGATCAGGACGACTCGATCCGGCCGTTTCTGCGCTGCCGTGACGGCGAGATTGACGGCAATCGTCGTCGTTCCGACGCCGCCTTTGGGGCTGTACACGGCAACCGTCCGCCGCGCCCTGCCGACCGTGGGCTGCCCCGAGAGCATCGGCGAGAGCTCCTTGGAGCGCTGGAACCGCAGCAGGAGCGCCTCGACCCGCGCCTCGAGTTCGCGCGCGTCGAACGGCCGCGCCAGGACGTCGTCCGCGCCGGCCTCCAGGAAGTGGATCCGCTCCTCGACATCGTCGCTCGGGCTGATGCATAGCACCGGCACCTGGGACAGCGTTGGCGTCGAGCGGACCTGGGTGCAGATCTCGATGGCCGAGCGCGGCCCCGCGATGAGATCGATGACCAGGAGCTGGTGATCGGCCGCCTGTGCGAGTGCGGCGTCCGGGTCGGTCACCCGGGTCAGCGTGTAGCCAGCCCCGACCAGGATCTGGCCGATGGTGTCGTCGACGGACGGATCGCTCTCGAGGAGCAGGATGGTACTGGCGGGCACGAGGCCTCCGCGTTGGGAGTCGACTGCGCCGACTCGGTCGGTCTCTAGCCTCGGAGGATACAACGGCGGACGTCCGTTGGCGGGCGGGCCGGCGTGTTGCGGACGGCGAGCGAGCGGTGGGGGCTTGCCCCGGCCGACCTCGTGCTAGACTGCGTCCCTCGTCCTTTCCGCTCCGTGCCGGCCGGCCGTCAACGGGGCAGACCCATTGGAAGGAGTACTGCGCGTATGCGCCGCTACGAACTCATGCTCGTCATTCGGCCCGATGTGGCGGATGACAAGAGCCAGGCCCTCGTCGATCGGACCACCCGCGGGATCGTTGCCGCCGGCGGCCAGATCGTCAAGGTTGCCCCCTGGGGGCGCCGCAGGCTGGCCTATCCGATTGACCGCCATCGCGAGGGCTCGTACCAGATCATCCTGTTCGAGTCGCCGCCCGAGGCGATCACCGAGCTCGAGCACACCCTCCTGATCACCGAAGAGGTGCTCCGTCACCTCGTCACGCGTGTCGACCGACCGATCAAGTCGGCCCGGCGGGATGGTGAGGAGGACGACCTCTCCGAGGATGGCGACGACCTGCCGTCGGGCCTCGACGAGGAGGACGATCTCGACGACCGCGCAGAGCTGATCGACGAGTCCGAGAGCGAAGCCGCTCCGGCCGCAATCGACTGAGGGAGGCCGAGCATGGCGTTCTGCAAGCTCATGATCATCGGCAACCTCGGCCGTGACCCCGAGATGCGCTATACACCGACCGGCAAGCCGGTCACGCAGTTCACCGTCGCCGTGAACCAGAGCACCCGCAACCAGCAGACCGGTGAATGGACGGAAGACACGGACTGGTTCCGCGTCAGCGTCTTCGGCGATCGAGCCGAACGCGCCGCCGAGCAGCTTCGCAAGGGTAACCGCGTGTTCGTCGAGGGCCGCTTCCGGACGCGCGAGTTCGAGGGCCAGGACGGCCAGAAGCGAACCTCGCTCGACCTGACGGCGGACAACGTCATCAGCCTCGAGAAGCGACCGCGGGACGAGGAGGGTGCCTTCTCGGGCGCTCCCGGCGTCGCGGCCGGCGCCCCGTCATCGGGCGCCCCGTCCGGCGGCGGCCGCCCTCCGTCCGACGATACCGACATCGACGACCTTCCCTTCTGACCAGGAGACCACGAGCCCATGCCTCCCCCCGTTCGAGCCAAGAAGCGCGACGACTTCTATCGGGATCGACGCCGCCGAAAGGTCTGCGCCTTCTGCGCGGACAAGACGGTCCAGATCGATTACAAGGAGGTCAACCGCCTCCGCCGCTACCTGTCCGAACGCGCGAAGATCGAGCCACGGCGCAAGACCGGCACCTGTGCCGGCCACCAGCGCGAGCTGGCCGTCGCGCTCAAGCGCGCGCGGCACGTGGCCCTGCTTCCGTACGCCCCCCAGCACCTTCGCCCGTAACGCCGGCGACGGTGCCCGGTCGCCCTGACACGCGCGCCTTCGCGCGTTCGAGATCCGGCCGGGCATGATCGTCGGGCTCTTGATGCTCGGCGGAGGAGCGGCCGCGGGCGTCTTCGGCTCGCTGCTCGGCCTGGGCGGCGGTGTCCTGATCGTCCCGCTGCTCACGCTCGGCTTCGGCTTGCCGTTGCGTGACGCCGTCGGTGTCTCGCTTGTGTGCGTGATCATGACCAGCAGTGCCGCGGCAGGCGTCTATCTCGAGCGACACGTGGCCAACCTGCGTCTTGGGATGACCCTCGAGCTGTTCACCGCGATCGGGGCCCTGGTCGGCGGATCGATCGCGTTCCTGCTCGATGAGCGGCTGATCGCGTTCCTGTTCGCGGTCCTTCTCGTGTACGTGGCCGTCACGATGGCGCGGGCGGGCACCGCTCCGACCTCGGCCTCCGGTGAGGACGTCCTGCCGGACCAGGCGTCGCACCTGGCCTCCCCGACGATGCTCGACCGATTGTCCGGCGAGGGATACCAGGTCCGGAACCTCGGGCGCGGCGTGACCGGGGCGACCGGCGCGGGCATCCTGTCGGCCCTCCTGGGAATCGGCGGCGGGATCGTGAAAGTGCCGCTGATGCACCTGTCGATGGGCGTGCCGCTGCGGGTCGCCACTGCTACAAGCAACCTGATGGTCGGGATCACGGCTGCCGCGAGCTCGATCATCTATGTCATCCACGGCGGCATCGACCCGTACGTGGCGGGTCCGACGGCGATCGGGGTGTTCCTCGGCGCGTCGGCCGGCTCCCGATTGAGCCACCGCGTCGATCTCCGCCTGCTCCGATTGCTGTTCGTGGTCGTGCTCGGGTACACGGCCGTGCAGATGCTGCGTCGGGCCGTTTCGTGAACGCCGACCCCCAAGCGGTGAGGCGCATCGCCGAGCGGCGCATCGGGCGACTCCTGATTGCCCTGACCTACCTGTCAGTGGCGTTGCTCGTGCTCGGCGTCGTGCTGTTGCTTGCGGCGGGTGTGTCGCCGTTGGCCGGCGGTCCAGCCCTTGATCTCACCTCGCTCGGCGCGCAGGTGATCGCCCTGGGGCCAGCCGGGTTCCTGTGGCTGGGTCTCCTGGCGGTGATTGCGACGCCGATCAGCCGTGTCCTGGCCGCGGCCGTTGCCTACGGCCGGGCGGGCGACTGGTCGATGGTCGGGATCGCCGTCGGCATCCTCGGGATCATCGCCGTTGGCGTCGCGACAGCCGTCGCTGGTACCGTCTAGAAATGGACATCCTGATCCTGATCATCGCCTTCGTGGTGATCCTGTTCGGCGCGGAGCTGTTCACCAACGGGATCGAGTGGTTCGGACGCAAGCTCGAGCTGGCCGAGGGCGCGGTTGGTTCCGTCCTGGCTGCCGTCGGGACCGCGCTGCCCGAGACGATGATCCCGATCATCGCCATCCTGTTCGCCACCGGCGAGGCGTCGCATGCGGTCGGCATCGGCGCCATCCTGGGCGCCCCGTTCATGCTGGCCACACTCGCAATGTTCGTGACGGGTATCGCGATCCTGATCGTCGGCCGTCGCCGCTCGTCCGGGGACGTGATGCGGGTCGACACGACCGTGCTCGCCCACGACATGCGCTACTTCGCGATCGCCTACGCGATCGCGATCGGGGCGGCGTTTCTGCCCGTGGAACCCGTCTGGCTCAAGTGGATCGTGGCGGTGATCCTGATCGGGATCTACGCCTGGTATGTCAAGGGCCACTTCGAGGCCGACCCCAATGTCGACGCGGAGGACCTCGCCCCACTTCGGTTCCGAAAGCTCGACCGCGCTGGCCTGACAATCGATCCCTCGGTGCCGCGCCTGCGAGTCGTGAACCTCCAGGTCATCGCGGCACTCGGCCTGATCATCATCGGCGCCGTGTTCTTCGTGGACGCCGTCGAGCACCTCGCGACCACGTTCGGCATCGATGGCGCGCTCCTCGCCCTTGTCATCGCGCCCATCGCCACCGAATTGCCGGAGAAGTTCAACTCGGTGATCTGGGTCCGCCAGGGCAAGGACACGCTCGCGATGGGCAACATCACGGGCGCCATGGTCTTCCAGTCCACCATCCCCACGGTCGTGGCCCTGCTCTTCGCCTCTGACGCCTGGGTTGCGGCGCCCGGCTCGTACACGGCGTTTGCATCGGCCGGGATCGCATTCCTGTCGTCGGGGTTCATCTTCATCCCCATGGCCCGCCGCGGTGCCCTGCGAGGCCGCGGCCTGCTCATCGGTGGCGTTTTCTACCTGGCGTACCTGGCGTACGTGATCGCGGTGGTGGCCGGCGTCTTCAACTAGCGCGCCCGAGTGGCGCAGCGGGCAACGCCCGGATGTGCCGCCCACGACGGCCGGGCTATACTCCGCGGACCCGCCAGAGGAGCGCTTCGCATGCTCAAAGAGAAGGTCGCCGAGACGTCAGCCCCGAAGCCGCATCACGCGCCCGCAGCCGGCAGCCTGGACGAGCTGATCTGCTATTTCGAGGGCGGCTGGGTACCGATGCGCGACGCGAAGGTCAGCGTGATGACCCACGCGTTCATGTACGGGACGGCGACATTCGAAGGGATCCGCGCGTACTGGAACGCGGAGCAGGGGACCCTGTATGCCCTGAAGCTGCGCGAACACGTCGAACGCATCCGGCAGTCCTGTCGGATCCTGTTGATGAAGGACGTGCCGTCCGTTGACGAGCTCACGGGCCTGATCGTCGAGACGATCCGCCGCAACGGGTTCCGCGAGGATGCCTACATCCGGCCCTCGTTCTACAAGTCGACCAAGGCGATCGGCGTCCGGCTCCACAACCTCGAGAACGAGCTGTACATCGTGGCCCTGCCCTTTGGCAACTACATCGACACCGAGGCCGGTGTGCGGGTGATGACCTCGTCATGGCGTCGCAACGCCGACGACGCGTTGCCGGCGCGCGGCAAGATCGTCGGCGGCTACGTGAACATGGCGTTCCAGAAGTCGGAAGCCGAGCTCAACGGGTTCGACGAGGCGATCGTCCTGACCGCCGATGGCCACGTCAACGAGGCGTCTGCCGCCAACCTGTTCGTCGTCCGGGACGGCGTCGTGCTGACGCCACCGGTCAACGACGACCTGCTCGAGGGCGTGACCCGCAAGGCGATCATGGAGCTGCTCGCGAATGAGGGCATGAGCGTCGTCGAGCGCTCGATCGACCGCTCGGAGCTGTACGTCGCCGACGAGGTCCTGCTCTGCGGAACCGGGGTCCAGGTCTCGCCCGTGATCGAAGTCGATCACCGGCCGGTCGGGTCGGGGGAGATCGGGCCGATCAGCCGCCTCGTGCGCGATCGCTACTTCGACGCCGTTCGGGGGCGGCTCCCGGCCTACAGCCACTGGCTGACGCCAGTCGTCTAGCGCACCTCAGGGGAGGAGCGGCGCATCGAGATCCGGCGTTGAACGACCGATCGTGACGACGACGTCCGTCCGGATCGCTCCGTCGGCCTCGAACGTGGCGGTGACCCCGAGGAGCTGCTCGAGATAGGCGATCGTCGCGGTCAGGCGCGTTTCCGCGCCGTTGTAGACCACGACCTTGGAGTCCGCCAGGACACCGCCCGGTGGCGTCTGTCGCGGCGCCGATGCGGCGAGCCCGTAGTACTCGAGATAGCTGGCCAGGCGCGCCCCGCGGTCGCGATCTCCGGTGCTGTTGAGGACCCACACGACCGCGGCCTCTTCGGCCAGCCGCTGACGCAGTGCCTCGTCCGCGGGATCGCTGGTGAAGGCGTTCCGAACGGCTGTCCGGATCTTGTCGACGTCCGGCACGATGATGTATCCGCGCGGGCTCGACTGGAACTCCTGCTGGTAGAGCGGGGGCGTGAAGACGAACGAGCGGATGCTCCTCGTGTCGATCTCCGAGGCGAGCCCAAGCAGCTCGTCGAGCTGGTCGATCGGGATATCGGTCCGGACGGCCTGCTTTAGGGCGGTGACGAGCTCCGGCAGGCGTGGGATCAAGTCGGCGGGGTCGGCCTGCTCCCGGAGCGACAGGAGGACGCGCTGCTGGCGCTGGGCCCGGTCGAAGTCCGTGGAGGTATGTCGTGAGCGGGCGTACCGCAGCGCCTGGGCGCCGTCCATGTGCTGGATCCCGCTTGGAATGTAGATCCGCTCGAGCCGACCGCCTTCGCCCGGGTATCGATCGTCCACCACGGGGATCTGGACGTTGATGGTCACGCCGCCCAGCGCGTCGACGACCCGAACGAAGCCCTCGAAGTTGACCTCCACGAAGTACTTGATGTCGAGGTCGTAGAGGTTGCCCATGATGGCCTTGAGGCCGTTGTAGCCGCGCGTCCGATCGGTGCCGGGGAAGAGGTCCGCGCGGTTGCGAACCGAGGTGAACCAGGCGTTGATCTTTCGCGTGTAGACGGGCCCGAACGCCTGCCGCGCCGGACCGTCCGGGATGGGCACGTCCACGGTGTCGCGTGGCAGGCTGAACATGGCGACCTGCTTGCTGACGGGATCGATCGACACGACGATCAGCGTGTCGGTGTTGTAGGTCCCATCGCGCGGGCGCTGATCGGTGCCGATGAGCAGGATGTTGAGCTGCTCGCGGCCATCCCACGGCGGAGCGGAGACGTTGGGGACCTCGCCACCGACGGCGCTCGGTTCGGGCTCGGCGGACGGATCGGCGGACGATCCAGGGCCAGGCGTCGCGTCCACGCTGCATTCGCGGTTGGGCTGGTCACCGATAAAGATGCACCCGCTCTCGAGGAGGTCGAGCGCCAACATGTCGTACCGGGCGACAACGACGTGGCTCCCGGCCATGACCAGCACGACGGCGAGGAGCCCGGCGATCGAGAGCGGGTTGCGCGGAATACGGGCCGGTCCCAGCCGACCGTCGCCGGCGGCGCCATACGAGTTGAGAAACTCCACGACCCGATACGCGTCGATGATCGCGACCAGCCGATAGAGGAGCGCGATGACGTTGAACAGGAACACCGAGCTGAGGAGCAGCGGGTTGAACACCAACCCGATGAGCTCGATCCGGTCCAGCCGCAGGACGATCCCGGCGACGAGCGCCACGAGCAGGATGGGCGCGGCCGCGAAGGCCAGTGCCCGGTTGGGTGCGCCCGCGTATAGATGGCCGAGGCCGGGGAAGAGCAGGGAGAGGAATGCCGCCGTGAACGGAGACCGTCCGCGCGGTCGCGCGTCCTGCGGTTGATGCATCGCGGGTAGGATACTCGGGCCCGCCAATTCCGCAGCCGGCGCGCCCGGGCAGGCCCTGGCGATCCGGGGGTCCGAAACGCCTGCCCGGATCGGCTCGACCACGTGAGGCTGAATGTTCCGACCCGTCACCTCGAAGCCCGACTTTGTCGCGCAGGAGCACGAGATCCTGGCGCTGTGGCGCGAGCGTCGAACGTTTGCCCGGTTGCGGGCCCAGAACGCCGGCGGCTCGCGGTGGAGTTTCCTTGACGGGCCGATCACCGCGAACAACCCGATGGGGGTCCACCACGCGTGGGGTCGCGCATACAAGGACCTCTACCAGCGGTTCCACGCCATGCTTGGCGAAGACCAGCGCTACCAGAACGGCTTCGACTGCCAGGGCCTGTGGGTCGAGGTCAACGTGGAGCGCGACCTGGGGTTCACGAGCAAGCGCGACATCGAGGCATACGGCATCGATCGGTTCGTGACGCTGTGCAAGCAGCGCGTCCTCGCCTACGCCGCGAGGCAGACCGAGCAATCGATCCGGCTCGGGATGTGGATGGACTG
This sequence comes from uncultured Chloroflexia bacterium, assembly GCA_963731865.1. GTDB lineage: Bacteria > Chloroflexota > Limnocylindria > Limnocylindrales > CSP1-4 > SPCO01. Next base: position 393,933 of record CAVSXG010000002.1, read on the forward strand.
GAACGACCCGGACGAGCTTCGCCGGCTCCACGACCTCCTCGAGGGGGATCCCGGGCAGGTGGCGACGATCGAAGGCCCGCATGGTCCGGTCACCGACACCGTCGAGATGCTCGTCGGGCGGCTCGGCATGCCCGATGTCGGCGGCTCGTACTTCACGTTCAGCAACGAGAACAACGACCTGATCTGGGGCTTCCTCGCGGAGGTCCACCGGCGTGGCTGGCTGTACAAGGGTCACGACACCATGCCGTGGTGTCCGCGCTGCGGGACCGGGCTCTCGCAGATGGAGCTGAACGAGGGCTACCAGGATCGCGAGGACCCGGGGCTCACCGTCCGGTTCCCACTGGTCGATCGGCCGGGCGAATCACTCCTGGTCTGGACGACGACGCCCTGGACGCTGACGTCCAACGTGGCTGCGGCCGTCGGTCCGGCGCTGCGCTACGTCAAGGTTCGCCAGGGTGAGGATCGGTTCTGGCTCGGCAAGGGAACGCTCAAGACCGCGCTCCGGGGGCCATTCACGGTCGAAGAGGAGGTCGCCGGATCGGAGCTGGTTGGATGGCGGTACGTCGGCCCGTTCGACGAGCTGCCGGCCGTGCAGGCCGCCTTTGATGGTGGCTACGAGCATCGGATCGTCGAGTGGAACGACGTCGGCGAGGACGAGGGCACCGGCATCGTGCACATCGCCCCGGGCTGCGGCTCCGAGGACTTCCAGCTCGGGAAGGCGCTTGACCTCCCCGTGATCGGGCCGATCGACGAGGACGGGCGGTACCTCGCGGGCTTTGCGTGGCTGAGCGGTCTGGAGGCCGCGAATGTCGCGGAGAGGATCGTCGACGACCTCGAACGACGCGGCTTCTTCTACCACCTCGAGCCGTACACCCACCGCTACCCGCATTGCTGGCGGTGCGGCACGCCGTTGTTGTTCCGGCTGGTCGACGAGTGGTTCATCTCGATGGGCCCGGTCTACGACCAGCCGCGCGAGACGCTGACCGCGGAGCAGGTCGAGGCCAGCCTGCGCTACCAGATCATGGATGTCGTGGATGGGATCAAGTGGATCCCGGACTTCGGCTACGACCGGGAGCTCGACTGGCTGCGCAACATGCACGACTGGATGATCAGCAAGAAGCGCTACTGGGGGCTCGCGCTGCCCATCTACGAGTGCGCGGCCTGCGGGACGATCGAGGTCATCGGCGGCCGCGACGAGCTCCACGACCGGGCGACGGACGGCTGGGCGGCGTTCGAGGGCCATACCCCGCATCGACCGTGGATCGACGCGGTCAGGATCGCATGCCCGAAGTGCGGGGCGCCGGTCGAGCGGATCAAGGACGTCGGCAACCCGTGGCTCGACGCGGGCATCGTCCCGTTCTCGACCCTCCATTACCGCGAGGATCCGGACTACTGGGCGAAATGGTTCCCGGCGGATTTCATCACCGAGAGCTTCCCGGGCCAGTTCCGCAACTGGTTCTACTCGATGCTCGCGATGTCGACGGTGCTCAAGCGAACCGAGCCGTTCAAGACGATCTTTGGCTACGCCCTCGTCTTTGGCGAGGACGGCCGCGCGATGCACAAGAGCTGGGGCAACGCCATAGAGTTCGACGAGGCGGCCGACCGAATGGGCGTCGACGTCATGCGCTGGATGTTCGCCAAGGCACGGCCGGAGGAGAACATCCTCTTCGGCTGGCATGCCGCGGACGAGGCGCGGCGTGAGCTCCTCGTCCTCTGGAACGTGTATGCGTTCTTCGTCACGTACGCTCGTCTCGCCGGGTGGTCGCCGGTGGAGACCTCGCCCGACGCCGCGGAGCGGCCGATCCTGGATCGCTGGATCCTGTCGCGCGCGGCGGGGACCTCGGCCATCGTCGAGGGTCGCCTTCGCGACTATGACGCCGTCGGCGCGACCCGCGCCCTGTCGACGTTCATGGAGGGTCTCTCGACCTGGTACCTGCGACTTTCCCGGCGACGGTTCTCCCGATCGGACGACGCGCGTGACCAGGATGCGGCGTTCGCCACCCTCCACACCGCGCTTGCGGCCACGAGCCAGATGCTCGCCCCCCTGTTGCCATTCCTCGCGGACACGATCTACGGGAACCTTGTCAGCGCGGTCGAGGAATCGGCACCCGACAGCGTCCACCTGACGAGCTGGCCGGCAGGCGAGCTGGCGAGCCATCGCGACGAGACCCTCGAAACGTCAATGGCGGTTGCACAGGGAGCGGTCGATCTCGCCCGGACGCTGCGCGCCGCGGCCCACCTGCGGACGCGTCAGCCACTCGCCCAGGCCTGGATCGCGCTGCCCGAGCGTGGACTGGAGGTCGGGCCGGAGTTGCTCCGGCTGATCGCGGAAGAGATCAACGTCAAGACGGTGACCGTGCTCGACGATGAGTCGACGCTTGTCGAACGCCGGGTGAAGGTGTTGCTCCCCAAGGTTGGAAAGCGGCTCGGGTCGGCGATCCCCGCGGTCCTGGCGGCCGCCCGAACTGGCGACGTCGAGTTCGCACCCGATGGCGCGGTCACGCTGGCCGGGGTCACGCTGGCGCCCGACGAAGTCGAAGTCCAGGCGACGCCACTCCCGGGGACGGCGGTTGCCGAACACGACGGCCTCGTGGTCGTGCTCGATACGGCGCTCACGCCGGCGCTCGTCGCGGAGGGCGACGCTCGTGAGCTGCAGCGTGCCGTCCAGGACCTCCGCAAGGACGCGGCGCTCGCGCTCGATGACCGGATCGACCTCTGGATCGGGGCCGTGGATCCGGCTGTCGCGACCCACCTGCCGACGGTCGCCGCCGAAACGCTTGCGGCTCTCGCCCAGGGCGAGCCGCCCGACGGCGCCGCGCAGGCGACCGTCGAACTCGACAGCGGGCCGGTTGCCATCGCATTGCGCCGCCGCACGGACCGCGGGTAGGCTGGATGACGGTGGACGGGATGGCAGCGCGAGTGACGCGGACGGGCGCGCACTGGGGCGTCTTCCTGGGGATCGCCGGCGTGGTCGTGGTCCTCGACCAGCTGACAAAGGCATGGCTCGTCGCCAACGTCGCGCTCGGTGAGGTTCGCGAAGTCGTCGGTGACTCCGTCCGCCTCGTCCATCACCAGAACTCGGGGGCCCTGTTCGGCCTGTTCCGGGACCAGGCGATCGTGTTCGGGCTGCTCTCGATCGTGGTGATCGGCCTGATCGTCGGCTACCACGCCCGATCGGGTCGAAGCCGCTACCTGTCGATCGCGCTCGGCTTCCTGCTCGGCGGGGCGATCGGCAACCTGATCGACCGCCTGCGACTCGGGTACGTCGTCGACTTCGTCGACATCGGCATCGGGAACCTGCGGTTCTACACGTTCAACGTCGCCGACTCGGCGATCAGCACCGCGATCGTCCTGCTCGTCGCGGTCGCGTTCCTGCCGAGGCTCGCTCGATTGGTGGACGCGTCGCGGGCCGATGAGCCGACCAGTGGTTGACCCGGCCAGCGTGCCGGGCACGCGGCTCTTGCGCGTGCCCGATGGACCTGGTGGCCGCGTCGATCGCTATGTCGCGGACGCCACGGGTCTTTCGCGGAGCTACGTGCAGAAGCTGATCTCGGACGGTCGGTTGACCGCCGCTGGTGAACCCCTTCGCGCCAACACCATCGTCGGCGCCGGTACCGAGCTGCGGCTCGAGGTCCCGGAAGCAACGCCGCTCGACCTGAGCCCGTCACCCGAGATCGCGCTCCGCGTGGTCCACGAAGACGACGACCTGCTGATCATCGACAAGCCGGCTGGGCTGGTCGTCCATCCGGCACCGGGCCATCCCGGCGGCACGCTCGTCAACGCATTGCTCGCCCACGGCGACGGCGCGACCTGGGGTGGCATCGCCGGCGTCCAGCGACCGGGGATCGTCCACCGGCTCGACCGCGACACGAGCGGCCTCCTGATGGTCGCCCGACACGACGCGGCACAGGCCTCGCTCATGGCACAGCTCAAGGCACGCCGGGTCAAGAAGACCTACCAGGCGCTCGTCCAGGGCAGCGTCGCCGCCGCGGTCGGCCGGGTCGAGGCACCAATCGGACGCGACCCCAAGCACCGGACCCGGATGGGCGTCGTGCCCGACGGACGGCCGTCCGTGACCGGGTATCGCGTCCGCGAACGGTTCGCGGCGTGGACGCTCCTCGAGCTCGATCTCGTGACCGGACGAACGCACCAGATCCGGGTCCACCTCGATGCCATCGGCCATCCGGTGGCCGGCGACCGGGTGTATGGAACGGGGACGTCCCGACGCGGTCCCGATGGCCTGGAGCGGCTCTTCCTGCACGCCTGGCGGCTCGAGCTGACCTCTCCCTCGACCGGACAGCTGATCCGGGCCACGGCACCGCTCCCGCCAGAGCTCGAGTCGGTCCTGACCGCCTTGCGCGAGCCCGTCCGTTGAGCCTGCCCAACGGCCCCGCAGATGACATGACCGCCGCGAACGGCGCGATCCTCGTGATCATCTCGGGACCCAGTGGCGTCGGCAAGGACACGATCATCGAGGCGCTGCGGCGCCGATCGCACGACCCGGAATACCACTACGTGGTGACGTCGACCACACGCATGATGCGACCGGGCGAGATCAATGGCGTCGACTACTGGTTCGTCGACCGAGCCACCTTTGCGGCGCAGCGGGCCGCCGGCGAGTTCCTCGAGGCGAACAAGGTCCACGGCAACTGGTACGGGACGCCACGTAGCCAGGTCCGGGAAGCCCTCGCCGAGGGTCGCGACGTCATCCTCAAGATCGATGTCCAGGGCGCACAGGTCGTCAAGGAGAAGATCCCGGGCGCGCTCCTGGTCTTCCTCATTCCGCCGTCCCTGGAGGACCTCTTCCAGCGGCTGCGCAGCCGGGCGACAGAGACCGCCGATGAGCTCGAGCTGCGGCAACGGAACGCCGCGATCGAGCTCGCTCGCCAGGAGGACTACGACTACGTGGTCACCAACGAGACCGGCGAGGTCGAGCGCACGGCCGAACGGATCGACGCGATCATCGTGGACGAGCACCGCAAGCACCCCGACCGGCGCGTCGAGGTGTACCCGCGCTCGCCGTGACGATGCCGGACGCCGTGCAGCTCGACGCGATGCTCACCGGTGAGCATCCCGTCGGTGACGACGTCCGCATGGTGGAGGTGGCCGTCGACGCCGCGGGCGGCCGATCCGGGACCTACACGTATGCGGTGCCGGCCGAGCTCGGCGACCTCGTCCTGGGCGAGGCGGTCCTCGTCGACTTTGGACGCCGGCAGGCCCTGGGGATCATCGTCGCCGAGACCGACCGACGGCCAGCCGGGGCGTTGCGCCCGATCGTTGACCGCGTCCGAGCCGACGGCCCGTTGCTGCCGCCGCTCGGGCTCGCCTTTGCCGCATGGATCGCCGACCACTACCTCGCTCCGCCGGCACTGGTGCTCCGAGCGATGTTGCCGCCCGGGCTCCTCGAACGGCTGGAGCTCGTGGCGGAGCTGGCACCGACCGGCAAGCGGACCAACCGGCAAGGCACCGGCCGTCGTCCCGGGTGACACCGCGAACGCTGACCTGCTCGACCAGCTGGCCAACGGGGCACGCCCCGTTCGCGAGCTGGCCGGGCCAGATGGCCGCGCCGGACTGCTACGTCGGCTGCGCGGGCTGTCCCAGGATGGCGTCGTCTCGCTCGAATGGGTGCTGACGAGCGCGGGCGCCGGCCCGCGCTACGAACGGTGGATCCGCCTGGTATCCGAGGGCCGGACCATCGCGACGCAACTGGCGAACGGCGAGCGGCCCGTCGGTCGAGCGCTCGGCCCCAGGCAAGCCGACGCGCTCGCAGAGCTCGCCGCGAGCCCATCCGGGGAGGTGCCCGCCGCGGACCTCGGTGGTCGCCACGGGACCGCCGCGGTCGCCGGGCTCGTTCGTCGCGGCGTCGTGGAGGCGGAGGTGCGCGAGCGACCGCGCCGCCCGCTTGCGGCGCGACCGGTGGGTCGGCGGGGCGGTCGTCCGCCGTCGAGTGAGCTCCTGCCTGCGCAGGCCGATGCGGTCGAGCGGATCCGGTCGGCGATCGCCGCGAGGAACGCGAGACCGCTGTTGCTGGATGGGGTGACCGGGTCGGGCAAGACCGCGATCTACGTCGAGGCCATCGGCGCCGCGCTGGATGCCGGGCGTCCGGCCCTGGTGCTCGTGCCGGAGATCGCCCTGGCGCTGCCGCTGGTGGATCGATTGCGCCGCGACCTGGACGTCCGGATCGCGCTGCTCCATTCCGGGCTCGGCGACGGCGAACGGGCCGATGAGTGGCGCCGGATCCGGGCGGGCGACGTGGACATCGTCGTCGGCACGCGGCTCGCCGTGCTGGCGCCGCTCGCGGACGTCGGGCTCGTGATCGTGGACGAGGAGCACGACGCGGCCTACAAGAGCGACCGGACGCCACGGCTCCAGGCCCGAGACGGGGCGATCCGCCTGGCGGCGCTGGCGGGAGCGGCGCTCGTCCTGGGATCGGCGACACCGTCGGTCGACAGCATCGGGCGGGCCCGGCTCGGCGAATACGACCGGGTCGTGCTGCCCACTCGGCCGGTCGGATTGCCACCGTCGGTCGAGGTCGTCGACCTGCGCGAGGAGCTCGCGGCCGGTCAACGCGGCCTCCTGTCGCGCGCGCTCGTGGCGGCCATCGGGGCGCTCGATACCGCCGCCGGCGAGCAGGCGATCCTGGTCCTCAACCGGCGCGGCACGGCATCGGTCGTCCTGTGCCGCGACTGCGGTCATGTCCAGGCCTGTCCCGACTGCGAGCGACCGCTGGTCTACCACCAGGCCGGGACCACGCTGCGCTGCCATCACTGCGGGCGGGCGACCCCGCTCGCGACGCGGTGTCCGGCCTGCGGATCGCCGCGCATCCGCTACCTCGGCGGTGGAACCGAGCGGCTCGAACGCGAAGTCCGCGAGACGTTCCCCGGGCTGCGCGTCGGGCGCCTCGATCGCGACGTCGTCGACCGCAAGGGCGCGGCGGAGCGGGTCGTGGATGCCTTTTCGGCGGGGATGCTGGATGTGCTGGTCGGGACGAGCCTGGTCGCCAAGGGCCTGGACATCCCGACGGTCACCCTGGCGGGGATCGTGTCGTCCGACGTCGCTCTCAACCTGCCCGACGAGCGCGCCGCCGAGCGGACCTACCAGCTGCTGGTCCAGGCGATCGGGCGCGCCGGTCGCGGAGAACGGCCCGGACGCGCGATCATCCAGACGTACCAACCGGACCATCCGGCGATCGTGGCCGCCGCGTCGGGCGACGGGGCAGCGTTCTACGACGCCGAGCTCGCATTGCGACAGCGGTTCGGCTCGCCGCCCTACGGTCGCCTGGTCAAGCTGACCGTGGGCCTCACGGACCCCGCGGCCGCCGAGCGGGAGGCCGCCGCACAGGCAGCCCGGTTGCGCCAACTCGCCACGGACCGCGGCGCGCGGGGCACGGTCGTCGGTCCGGCACCTGCCTACATCGCCCGGCGGGCGGACCGCTGGCGCTGGAATGTCGTTCTCCGCGGTGACGATCCGGTGAGCCTGCTCGATGGTGGGCTCGACGCGCCGTGGTCGGTCGACGTGGATCCGGAGTCGCTGCTCTGAATTCGCGGTCGAATCGGATTTCGGGCCGTCCGGCAGGTGACCGCAGGGTTCGTTCATGCGACGATGGGCGGCCAACACCTGAGGAGAGCGACATGACCGACTCGAGTAATCCGAGCCCAGCCGACGAGCCAAAGGCGGACGAGACGTTCACCTGGACGAACGAAGGGGCAACGAGTCAAGAGACGAAGGGCGCGGGCGGCTCCACCGCGACGAGCATCCTCGAGTCGGTCCGCGAGGTCGTCGACGATCTCGCCGAACGAGCGGGACCGACCGTGCGGGAGATCTCGGCCCGCGCCGCCGAGCTGACGGCGATCGCGGCCGACCGGGCCGCGCCATTTGCCAAGCGAGCCGGCGAGGTCACGGCCGACGCAAGCGGGAAGCTCGCGTCCAAATCGCGAGAGTGGGCATCGGAGCTCCGGACGTCCGTCGGGACCGCTGAGCCCCCGCCCGACGCCAGCGCTACGGACGCGGCCGCGCCGGGTCCCGGCGACGAGCCTGCCGAGGGCGTTCGACGGCCGGACGAGCCGAGCCAGGTCTAAGCCCTCGAGCCGTATACTCCGCCGCATATGAGCGTTCGCCCCATCGTCATGCTCGGCGACCCGCGTCTCCGCCTCAAGGGCAAGCCGGTCGACAGCTTCGGAAAGTACCTCCACGGCCTTCTCGATGACCTGGCCCACACCATGCGTGATGCGCCAGGTGTCGGGTTAGCTGCCCCGCAGCTCGGCGAGGCCATGCAGGCGTGCGTGATCGAGGTCGAAAGCCAGCTCTACGAGCTGGTGAACCCGCGGATCGTTCGATCGACCGGCGACGACCGTGATCTGGAGGGCTGCCTGTCGATCCCGGGCTACGTTGCGTACGTGACCCGGCGCGAGCGGGTCTGGGTGGTCGCCCAGGACCGTCATGGGAAACGGATCAAGGTCTCCGGAACCGGGCTCCTTGGGCGGGCGCTGCAGCATGAGCTCGATCACCTCGACGGCAAGCTGTACATCGACTACCTCGACTCGATGGACGAGCTGTTGGCGGTCGGCCAGGGCGACGACGAAAGCGAAGCCGCCGAGGAGCGGACGCCGGCGCTCGCGTGACGGCCGACCAGCACCCGCCGGTCGAGTCGGTCAGGACCGTCTTCTTCGGATCGGGCGCCTTCGCTGTCCCGATCCTCGACGCCTTGCGCGTCACGCCAGACGTCCATCTCGTCGGCGTCGTCACGGCTCCCGACCGACCGTCGGGCCGGCGGGCCGAGCTCACGCCGGTCCCGGTCGCCAGACGCGCCAGGGAGCTCGGGCTCCCGCTGCTCCAGCCAGCCCGGTTGCGTGCGCCGGACGCCGTCGCCGAGGTGGCCGCCCTCGACCCCGCCCTGGGCGTCGTCGCCGATTACGGCCAGATCGTCCCGCCATCGGTGCTCGAGATCCCTGCCCACGGCATCCTCAACGTCCATCCATCCGCCTTGCCACGGCATCGGGGGGCGACGCCGATCCCGGCCACGATCGCCGCGGGTGACCGGACCGCCGCGGTCACCCTGATCAGGATGGACGAAGGGCTCGACACGGGACCGATCGTCGCCCAGGAGGCGTGGCCGCTGGACGGGACGGAAACCGCCGAGTCGCTCGAGGCCGAGGCGGCTCGGCGTGCCGCGGACCTGCTCGGCCGCACCCTGTCCGCCTGGCTCGCCGGTTCGATTCGTGCGACGCCGCAGGTCGCGGACGGAGTCACGTTGACGAGGCCGCTCCGGCGGGAGGATGGCCGGCTCGATCCGGCGATGTCCGCGATCGAACTCGAGCGACGCGTTCGCGCCCACGTTCCATGGCCAGGCAGCTTCATCGAAACGGCGCTCGGTCGCCTGATCGTCCATGAGGCCGACGTCGCGCCCGGGCGGCCGGGCGACGCGCCGGGCCGGCTCGTGGAGGAGAGCGACGACCTCGCGCTCACGACAGCCGATGGGCGCCTGCGAATCCGGCGTGCGCAGATGGCCGGACGACGAGCCATGGACGCCGCGTCGGTCCGCCGAGGTGCGCCCGAGCTCGTCGGGCAGACGGTCGGGCTGCGCTAGCATCGTGGCCATGGACCTGGCCCTCGCCCCCGCCGAGCTGCAGCGGCCCGGATTGTCCGGCGTGTCCGCGGAGCTTCTTGCCGCCTGGTTGACCGAACATGGCCAGCCGGCCTACCGCGCCAGACAGGTAGCGGACGCGGTGTGGGGCGGCACGATCGACTCGCTCGAGGCCGCGCTGGCGCTGCCCGCGGACCTCCGACGGGAGCTGGCGACATCGTTCCGGTTTGACACGGTCGCGGACACCGAGGTCCGCGTCACCGATGGCGGCCTCACCGAGAAGGCCCTGCATCGACTGGCCGACGGCGCGCTCGTCGAATCGGTCCTGATGCATTACCCGGCCCGCGGCTCCACGCGAGAGCGGCACACCCTGTGTATCTCGAGCCAGGCCGGGTGCGCCGTGGGCTGCCCGTTCTGCGCAACTGGCGAACTCGGCTTCACCCGCGACCTCCAGATGGCCGAGATCGTGGACCAGGTCCGCTGGGCGGCCCGCCGGCTCCTCGTCGATGGCCGGCGGCTGACCAACGTCGTGTTCATGGGCATGGGCGAGCCGCTGCTCAACCTCGATCGGGTGCTTCCGGCGATCGAGGCACTCAACGACCGGCACCGGTTCGGCCTCGGGGCCCGCCACATCACGCTGTCCACGTCGGGAGTGGTGCCCGGCATCCGGCGACTCACGGCGCTCGGGCCGCAGTTCACCCTGGCGGTGTCGCTGCACGCTGCGCGCGATGCGTTGCGCGACGTGCTCGTGCCACTCAACCGACGCTGGCCGGTCGCCGAGGTCGTGGCGGCCGCCCGCGACCACGCCGCGGCCACGGGACGGCGGATCAGTTACGAGGTGACGATGATTGGCGGGATCAATGACACCGACGCGGACGCCGACGCGATGATCGACCTCCTGCGTGGCGACCACGCCCACGTCAACCTGATTCCAATGAACCCGGTCGCACACACGCCATGGACCGCCAGCCCGATGCCGGTCATCGAGCGGTTTGCCGCGATGCTCCGGGCGGCCGGCATCGAGACCACGATCCGGGTCAACCGCGGCCAGGAGGTTGGCGCCGCGTGCGGCCAGCTCGCCGCGGAACGGGCGGGTGAGCCACCCGCACCTGCAGTTGCCCGCCGCCGGGCTCGCCTCGTCGCCGAGAGCGCGGCGGCGTTGCTGGGTGAACGCAGCCACGATCCGGCGCCGGCCGGGGTGGGGGACTGATCGTGTCCGGTGGTCGAGCCAGGATCGCGGCGAGCATCCTCGATGCCGACCTGTCCAACCTGGCGTATGCCGTCCGTCGCCTGGCGACCGCAGGGGCCGACCGCATCCACCTGGACGTCATGGACGCCCACTTCGTCCCGAACCTGACCTTTGGCGCCAGGACGATCAGTCACCTGCGAAAACGCACCGAGCTCCCGCTCGATGCCCATTTGATGATCAGCGCGCCGGGGCGCTACCTCGACGAGTACCTCGAGGCGGGCTGCGACTCGATCACCATTCACGTCGAGATCGAGGAGGAGATCGCGCCGATCCTCCGTCGGATCCGTGCCGCGGGACGGGCCGCCGGGCTCTCCCTCCGGCCCGGGACGCCGCTCAGCGCGCTGCGGCCATACCAGGAACTGCTCGACATCGTGATGGTCATGACCGTCGAACCCGGGTTTGGCGGCCAGGTGTTCATGCGCGACGTGGCAAAGGACAAGCTGCTCGCCGCGCGCGACCTCCTCAGCCACAAGGTCCATGGCGGGGAGGTTCACGTCGACGGCGGGGTCAACCGTGAAACGGCCGAATTCGTCGGTGGCCTCGGCGTCGACATCCTCGTTGTCGGGTCCGCGCTGTTCACCAGGGGCCGGGACATGGGCCGCGAGATCCGGCTGATCAAGGCGCTCGCCGACGAGGGCTACCAGTACGGCCTCAACAACGGCGTGCCGCCGATCCCGCGCGATCGGATGGTCACCTTCACCTCATTGCCAAAACACATCGCGCGGCGCTTCATGGACGAAATCGAATCAAGTGGGGTGCCCGTCGTGATGCTCCGCGGCGACGGCCAGATCAACCCCGACGGTGTCCGCGACTACGACCTCCTGGTGCCGGCGACGGTCGAGGCGCTCGTCGTCGAGCGGCATGGGGACGCCCGGATGGGCTACGAGCGCGAGGCGGCCGATTGGCGCGAGGTGTTCATCCGCGAGCGAGGCGTGATTGCACCGCCCATCCACCCGTGACTGCTGGATGAGTCTCGTAGCCCGTGAGGGCCCCGTGAGGGCACTCCTCCAGCGCGCGACGCGCGGCGACGTCCTCGTGGCCGGCCAGTCGGTTGGCTCGATCGGGGAGGGCCTCGTCGTCCTGCTTGGCGTCGGCCACGACGACACGGAGGCGACCGCGCTCGACCTCGCCCGACGAGTCGCCGAGCTGCGCATCTTCCGCGACGACGAGGGCCGGACCAACCGGTCGCTTCTCGAGACCGGCGGGTCGGCGCTGGTCGTCTCGCAGTTCACGCTGTACGCCGACACGCGCCGCGGTCGTCGTCCGGGGTTCACGCAGGCCGGTCCACCCGAGCTCGCAGAACGGCTGTGGCGGACGTTCGCGGCGGCGCTCGAATCGCTCGGGGTCACCGTTGCGACCGGCCGGTTTGGCGCCGAGATGCAGGTCGAGCTGGTCAACGACGGCCCGTTCACGATCTGGCTGGATACGGCGGGCACGCCCGCAGGAATCCCCGCGGGGATCCCCGCGAGGACGCCGTGACCACGGGCCCCCCGCTGCGGTTCGGACTCTTCCTGAGCCAGGCCAACCGGACGTGGCCACAGGTGATCGAGGCGTTCGCGATGGCCGAGGAGCTCGGCTTTGACCACGCATGGCTCGTGGACCACCTCGTCGACACCGACGGCGGACCCGAGGACGGCTGTCTCGAGGCGTGGACGCTGCTGGCGGCAATCGCGGCGCGCACGAGCCGCATCCGGCTCGGCGTGCTCGTCACGAGCAACACGTTCCGTCATCCCGCCATCCTGCTGAAGGAAGCGGTCACCGTCGACCACATCAGCGGCGGACGCCTGAACCTCGGTATCGGGACGGGGTGGAACGAGGATGAGCATCGCCGCTACGGCATCGATCTCCCCGCGCCGCCAGAGCGTGTTTCCCGGTTCGAAGAGGCCGTCGAGCTGATCTACCGGCTGATGCGCGCGGAATTGGTGACCTACGAAGGACAGTGGTACCGGCTCGACGACGCGCGGCTTCGCCCGGCACCCATCCAGCGGCCCGCGATCCCGATCGTGATCGCCGCGCACCGTCCCCGGATGCTGCGGATCGCGGCCCGGTACGCGGATCAATGGGACACGTTTGCCGAGATGCCGGGCACCGCCACCGAAGGCGTCTCGGCCGGTCTCGCCGAACGGATCGAGCTGCTCGACGATGCCTGCCGGACGATCGGCCGTGATCCCGCCGAGATCCGTCGCTCGACCTGGACGACGCGCGACGCCCTGCACTCGACCGACGCCTACCTCGACTTCGTCCGTCGCCACCACCGGCTCGGGTTCACCGATTTCGCGACCGTGGCGCCGGCACCCGAGGACGAACCAGTCCTGCGGGTGATCGCCGCAGAGGTCATCCCGCAGCTTCGGGCGGGTCGCCTGCTCGACTGAGAAGCCATGCGATCGGCGGACCGGCGGTCAGCCGGGCAACGGTCGACGGGTCGCGACATGGAACGACCGGCCATCTCGATGATGTCCGGTCGGGGAAGCGAAGCGCGGCGGCCGGTCGGAACCGGCGCGGCTACTTGGCGGCCTTGAGCTGGGTTCGGCGGCAGCGCGTGCAGACGAGGGCGCGCGTGGGCGTGCCCTTTTCGAGAATGACGAGCGGCTGGAGGTTGGGCTGCATCCGGCGGTGAGCACGGACGCGGTTCATCCCCGACGACTGGGGGTTGAAGCCGCCCATCGATGTCTTGCCGCAGATCGCGCAGGAGCGGGCCATGCGTGGTCCTCTGAAGGGTTCAGGATGGAAGGCGCGAGCCCGGACAGGCTCGAACGGAGCGGTAGAATACCACACGGCCTCGACGGCCCTGCTCGATCGTCGCCCAACCCTGGAGGACCGCGCCGCGTGCCAACGAACCCGACACCGGGCCGCTCGCTGGTCACCCGGCAGGCCGTTCTGGACCTGATCCGCACGGCAACCCTCGGGTCGTACGGCGTGACTGGTTTCGCGGCGAGCCCAGGCGACCAGCTCCTCGGGTTGTTCGGGTTACGCCAGCCCGGGATCCGCGTCCGTCTCGATGCCGATCTCGAGATCGACCTCGACCTGACGATCGCGTACGGGGTCCCGGTGGCAGAGGTGGCCCGACAGGTCGACTCCGCGGTCCGCTATGCGATCCGACGCGGCCTCCAGAGAGAGGTCTCACGGTTGGTCATCCATGTTGACGGCCTCCGGGTGGCGCCCGGCGCGCCGCCGATCATCGTCCCGGCAGACTCAAGCGCGATTCGGCCGCGCGACCTCGCGGACAGCGGCACGGACGTCGCCTGATGGCCCGTCGCGCCTGTGATGGCGCCGGGCTTCTCGATGCCTTCCGCGCGGCCGTGGCCAATCTCGAAGCGCACGTCGACGAGATCAACGCCCTGAACGTCTACCCGGTCCCCGACGGCGACACGGGCTCGAACATGCTGGCCACGGTCCGCGCCGCCCTCGAAGAGGCGGAGGCGGTGGCCGGACAACCCGCAGACCGGATCGCGACGGCGATCAGCTTTGGTGCCTTGATGGGCGCGCGTGGCAACTCCGGCGTGATCACGAGCCAGATCTTTCGCGGCATGGCCGAAGGGCTGGGTGGGAAGGCCCGGTTCAACGGCCTCGACCTCGCCCACGCCCTGTCGGAGGGGGCACGGACGGCCTACGGGGCGGTCGCCAAGCCGGTCGAAGGGACGATCCTGACCGTGATCCGCGAGTCCGCGGCCGCGGCGGTGACCGCGGCCGAACGGGATGCGGACATCGAACGCGTCCTTGGGGCGACGCTCGATGCCGCGGAGCGGTCAGTGGCCAGGACCCCAAGCCTGCTGGCGATCCTGCGCGAGGCGGGCGTGGTCGACTCGGGTGGGGAGGGCCTGTACCGCCTGTTCCAGGGCGCACTGCTGCACATGGCCGGCCGCTCACCCCTTGGTGCCGTGCCTACTCGGTCACGCGCAGGGGCAGGCGCGAAGGTATCCACGCTGGTCGCTCGCGCCGACGAGGGGTTTGGCTACGAGACGATGTTCCTGCTCCAGCCAAACGGCTCCGGGTCGCTCGACGTGGACGCGATCCGCGACCACCTCGAATCGATCGGTGAGTCCGTGCTCGTGGCCGGCGACGGTCGAGCGCTCAAGGTGCATGTCCACAACGAGCGACCGGATGCGGTGATCGGTTACGGGTTGTCGATCGGGACGCTGAGCCGCATCAGCGTCGAGAACCTGGACAACCAGGCCCGCGACGTCCGCGAGTCCCGGGCCGAATCGTTCACCGGGATGACCCCCAAAACCGAGACCGCGGCGTTGGCCGATCGAGGATCCACGACCACCCCCACCGTGCCCGCGCCGACACTTGGCGTCGTGGCGGTCGCGGCCGGCGACGGGTTGGCGGCCATCTTCCGGGAGTTCGGGGTCGCAGCCGTGGTCAAGGGTGGGCAGTCCGCGAACCCGAGCACGGGTGAGCTGCTCGAGGCGATCAACGCGATCGATGCACGGGAGATCATCGTCCTGCCAAACAACCCGAACGTGGTCCTGGCCGCGCGCCAGGTCATCTCGATGACCGATCGGTCGGTGACGGTCGTCCCTACGCGGAACGCCGCCGAGGGCTTCGCTGCGCTCCTCTCGCTCGACCCCCAGCTCGACGGCCCCGCGAACGCCGCCCCGATGACCGAGGCGGCCCGGGCGATCCAGACGCTCGTCGTGACCGAGGCGGTGCGCGACGCCACGATCGGCGGTCGCAAGGTCAAGCGGGGGCAGACGATCGCACTGGACCCCGACGACGGACTCGTCGCGGTCGACAGCAATCGGGACAAGTGCGTCCTCGCGGCCGTCGCGTCCCTCCAGGCCGGGTTCGAGCTCCTGACGATCTTCTACGGCGATGGCGCGGATCTCGCCGAGGCGGAACGGATGGCCAAGCGGTTGGGCGCGATCCTGCCCGGGGTGGACGTCGAGGTGCGACACGGCGGCCAGCCGTTCTACCGGTACCTCATCGCCGCCGAGTAGGGATGGCCAAGGCGACCGCTCCGTCACCCGTCCCGACCGATCCGGTCGAGCTGCTGACGACCCCGCTGGCGAGATCCGGGCTCGCGGCCGGGGCGTTGCTGCGCCGGGCCGGGATCCGGCTCGGGTTCTATACGGTCGGGGACCTGCTGTTCCACCTGCCTCGCCGATACGACGACCTGCGGGAGATGCGCAAGCTTGGCGACCTTGTCTGGGTCGAGGACGGCACCGTGGTGTCCGTGGAGGCGACCGTTGGCGACGTGCGGGTGGAGCCCGGTTTCCGTGGCCGGATCCAGCGGACGATCGCCCGGCTCGAGGATGACACCGGCAGCATCGACGCGACCTGGTTCGGGCGACGCTTCATCGAGCGCCGGCTGCCGATCGGTGGCCAGGTGGTGGTCTCGGGCAAGATCAAGCACTTCGGACGCCGCCTGACCCTCGATAACCCCGAGTTCCAGGTGCTGGCCGGTGAGACCGAGGTGCTCCTTGCCGGTCGGATCGTGCCGGTCTACCCGCTCACCGGCGGGCTGACCGCCGCGCGTCTTCGGACGGCGATCCGGGCCGCGCTTGACGTTGCCGGGCATGCCTATCCGGAATACCTGCCGGAGCCCATTCGGACTGAGGAAGAATCTGGTCCCGATCGCGCGGGCGATCGAGGAAGCCCACTATCCGGAGTCGTTCGAGGGTCGCGACGCGGCCCTTCGCCGCCTGGCGTTTGACGAACTCCTTGCGCTGCAGGTGGGGATGGTCCAGCGCAGGCGCCAGCGGGTTCGCGCGGCGGCGCCGGTCGTAACGCTCGAGCCGACCGCCGACAAGGCCGTCCGAGCGGCGATCATCGGCGCCATCGGTGCGCGCGTCGGACACGAGGTGCAGCTGACCGTCGATCAGGTGGCCTCGATGGACGCAGTTCGCGCGGACATCGCCGAGCCGACGCCGATGCTGCGGTTGCTCCAGGGCGACGTCGGATCGGGGAAGACCGCCGTGGCCGCCTATGCCCTGGCGGCGACCGCGCGTGCGGGTCTGCAGGGCGCGCTGCTCGCGCCGACCGACCTGCTGGCTCGCCAACATCTCGAGACGGTGGCGGGCCTGCTGGAGGACGTCGGGATTGGCGTGACCCTGCTCACCGGCTCGCTCAAGACGGACGTCAAGGCCAAGGCGCTACAGGCGATCGCATCCGGTCAGGCCCTGGTGGTGGTTGGCACCCACGCCCTGATCCAGGAAGCCGTGACATTCGCGGATCTCGGCCTCGTCGTCATCGACGAGCAACATCGGTTCGGCGTCGACCAGCGCGGCCAGCTCGAGGCCAAGGCCGGTGGTCGCTCGCCACACGTCCTGCTGATGACGGCGACACCGATCCCGCGAACCCTCGGCCAGATCCTGTACGCCGACCTCGACGTCTCCGACCTGCGAACGCCGCCCGCGGGTCGCGTCCCGATCCGCACCGGGAGAAAGCGCCCGACCGATCTCGACGGGACCTGGTCGCGGGTGCGCGCGGAAGCGGCGCTTGGCCACCGGACGTTCGTGGTCGTGCCGCTCATCGAGGAGGGCGCCGACGAAGCCGACGGCGCCGTCGCAGCCGAGAGCGAGGCGGTCCGACTGGCGGCGCTGCTCGACCCGCTCCGCGTCGGCATGGTCCACGGGCGGATGAAGCCAGCGGATCGGGACGCGGAAATGACCCGCTTTCGGGACGGGGAGCTCGACGTGCTGGTGGGGACGACCGTGATCGAGGTTGGTGTCGACGTCCCGGCGGCGACGATGATGATCATCCAGGGTGCGGATCGCTTTGGGCTGGCGCAACTGCACCAGCTCCGCGGTCGAGTCGGTCGTGGGTCGGTCGAGTCCTTCTGCGTCCTCGTCTCGGACTCGACGGACGAGATCGCCCAGGCGCGGCTGCGGGCCGTCACCGAGACCCATGACGGGTTCGCGCTAGCCGAGAAGGATTTCGAGCTGCGCAAGGAAGGCGACGTCCTGGGTCTTGCCCAGAGCGGATTCCCGCGTCTCCGCGTTGCCTCGCTGCAGGTCACCGCCCACCGCGACCTCGCGGTCAGGGCACGCGCACATGCCGAACGCCTCCTCGATCCCGAGGGCCGGATGCTCCCGCCACGCCCCGCCCTCACCGCGGAGCTCGAGTCGGGCTGGCTCCGTCGTGTCGCGGCCGCGGAACCGGCGAGCGGCGTGTGAGCGTGCTTGTGGCCGCGCGCGCCAATGGCTGATGCCGGGCGAGTGATCGCGGGGTCAGCGCGCGGGCTGCGGCTCCACGCGCCCGGTGCAGGGACCAGGCCGCTGGGTGACCGGGTCAAGCAGACCCTGTTCGCAATCCTTGACCCCGACTTGCCGGGGGCACGTTTCCTCGACCTGTTCGCGGGCAGCGGCGCCGCCGGCGTCGAGGCCCTCTCGCGCGGCGTCGGGCACGCAACCTTTGTGGAGCGGGACCCCGCCGCGGTCCGCGTGATCGCCGACAACGTCGCCCGCAGCCACCTGGCGGACAGGGCGACGCTCGTGACCATGGACGCCCTGGCCTGGCTGCGTCGCCCGGCGACGGCCGGCGGCGATCCATTCGACGTAGCGTTCGTTGATCCGCCATACAGCGAGCCGGCCTTGCTCGCGAGCGCGCTCGAGGCCTTGGGCGCTCGTGTCGCTCCGGGGGGCCGGGTCGTCGCCAAGCACTTCTGGCGGGACCGGCCGCCGGCCCAGGTCGGACTGCTAGCATCCGAGCGAGAGCGCCGATTCGGCGAAACGGCCTTGACCTTCTATCGCCAGCAGGAGCAGCGATGAACACCGTCGCGGTCTATCCGGGCTCGTTCGACCCGATCACCAACGGCCACCTCGACATCGTCGAGCGTGCCACCAAGGTCTTCGACCGGGTGATCCTGGCCGTCCTCGCCAACCCCCGCAAGGCACCCCTGCTGGACGTCGATACACGGATTCGGATCATCCGGGAGGCCATGTCCGAGGCGGGGATGCCGCAGGGTCAGATCGACGTCGAGTCGTTCGACGGCCTCACGGTCGAGCTCTGCCGAGCCCGTGGCGCGGGCTCCATCGTCCGCGGGCTCCGCGCCATCAGCGACTTCGAGACCGAGATGCAGCTTGCCCATAACAACCGGGTCCTCGCACCGGGGGTCGACACGGTCTTCTTCATGACCTCTGTCGAGCATGGCTATGTCAGCTCGAGCCTGGTCAAGGAGATCGCAGCGTTCGGCGGTGACGTCTCATCGATGATCCCGGCGGCAGCGGTCGCGGCCCTGTCGGAACAGGCCCGACGCCGCTGAGCGGTTGGCCCGTGCCATAATCGTCGCGGTGCGACCGGCCCGAACCGATCGACCCAGGAGGGCAAGTCCGATCGACATCATCTTCCTCGTCGAGCGCCTCGAGTCGCTGATCGCCAACGGCAAGAAGCTGCCGCTCACGACCAACGTGGTGCTCGATCAGAACGCGGCGCTGGGGCTCATCGACGAGCTTCGGGTCGCCGTCCCGGAAGAGGTCCGGGCGGCCAAGCGGATCAATTCCGAGGGCGAGCGGATCATCGAGAAGGCCCAGGATGAGGCCGAACGGATCGTGGCCAAGGCCCAGGAGCAGGCGGCCTTCCTGATCGACGAGCGCGGGTTGACGCAGGCCGCGGAGGCACTCAGCCGCCAGATCGTGACCGATGCCCACGCGGACGCCGACGAGATCCGCCGCGGCGCGGACGAATACGCCGTGGGGGTGCTCGTCGGACTCGAGGGCGACGTGGTCAAGACACTGCAGAGCATCAAGAAGGGCATCGCGATGCTGGACGAGCGTCGAGCGACGCTCGAGCTCGAGGGCGTCGGCCCGGACGAGGGGGAACCACTCGAGGAACCGTGGGAGGGCGAGGCCGGCGAACCGTCCCAGGCCACGCGGTGACGGTGCGGCCACCCGAGGGGCCGCTCGTCTGGAACGTCGCAGGACTCCTTGTCGAGAGTCCCGGAGCCGAGCGTGACTTCGAGGTTGCCGGAGTCGAGATCGACCTTGGGCCGGACCTCCGGCTCGCCGAGCCGATCGAGGGCCGCGTCCGGCTGATCCGGACCAACCGCGGGATCCTGGCGACGGCCGACCTGTACGGAGCCCTGGCGCTCGAGTGCAGTCGTTGCCTGCTCGACATCGCCCATGGCGTCGAGGCGCGGTTCCAGGAGGAGTACCTTCCGGCGCTCGATCTGGCCACGGGGCGACCGTTGCCCGTCGATGACGAGCCCGACGTGCCCCGTCTCAGCGACCACCACGAGCTCGACCTCGAGACGCCGGTCCGCGAGGCGTTCCAGCTCGCCGAGCCAATCGCGCCGTTGTGTCGACTGGATTGTCCGGGGCTGTGCGCGGTCTGCGGGGGCCGGCTCGAGGAGGGTGTCCACGAGCACCCTGACGACGACATCGATCCCAGGCTGGAAGCCCTGCGCAGCTTTCGACCCGACTGAGACGTCGGGCGCCGTTTCGCGGTAGACTCCGCCGTCACGCGGTCCACCCTCAATTGCCACCGCGCCCGCAGGGCGGTCGAGGCAAAGGCGGAGGGGAGCAGCGCAGCGAAGCCGACAACGCATGCATCGGCCTTCCGGCGGGCGCCTACATTAAGGAGCACATAACCCCATGGGTGTACCGAAGCGACGTGTCTCGCATGCCCGTCAGGGTGAGCGTCGCGCGCACCTTGCCATCGAGCTTCCGAACCTCGAGGAGTGTTCGCACTGCCACGAGATGAAGCTCCCGCATCACGTGTGCCCGAACTGCGGCTACTACAACGGACGGCTCGCCGTCCAGCTCAAGCCAGAGACCCGGCCCGACGACGCCGCGCGCTGACGCCGTGACCGGCGGCGGGGTTCGTGTTGCGGTCGACGCCATGGGCGGTGACCACGGGCCTGCCGAGGTGATCGCTGGCGCCCTCGATCACGCCGCGGCTCACACGGCAGATCAGGTGATCCTCGTCGGCGACGAACCGACGATCCGTCCGCTCGCGGGCGCTCTGCCTCCGAACGTGTCAATCGTCCATGCCAGCCAGGTGATCGGCATGGACGAACACCCTGCCCTCGCGATGCGCGAGAAGAAGGACGCGTCGATCATCATCGCCATGGACCTGGTCAAGAACGGCCAGGCCGATGCCGTCGTGACCGCTGGGCACACCGGCGCCGGGATGGCCGCCGCGGTGTTGCGGCTCGGTCGGCTGCCAGGCGTGGACCGGCCGGCCCTCGCGGTCCAGATGGTCACCGATGCCGGTCCGATGGTGCTGCTCGACATCGGTGCCAATCCCAATTCCACGGCCGAGAACCTTGCCCAGTACGCGCGGATGGGCGCGATCTTTGCCGAACGCGTGCTGGGCGTCGCGTCACCGAGAGTCGCGCTCCTGTCGATCGGGGAGGAGAAGGGCAAGGGCGATGCCCAAATCCAGCGCGCGACCGAGCTCCTCGACGCCTCCGACCTGCACTTCGTGGGCAACGTGGAGGGCAAGGACCTCCCGCACCACCACGCCGACGTGGTCGTCTGCGACGCGGTCCTGGGCAACGTGGTGATCAAGTTCTTCGAGGGCCTCTCGACCTTTATCTTCGACCTCTGGCGGCGCGAGCTCTCAGGCTCGTGGCGCGGCCGCCTCGCGTACCTCCTCCTGCGTCCGGGCGTGGCGCGGATCCGCCACGTCTTCGACTACGAGCGGGCTGGTGGATCACCCTTGCTGGGGGTTCGCGGGTCGGTCATCATCACCCACGGTCGAGCGAAGCGACGGATGATCGGGTTTGCCTGCGAGGTGGCCGCAGCCACGGCACGCACCGGTGTCCCGGCCCTGATCGCCGAGGCACTTGCGGCAAACCGGGCCACGGCGACCGCACCATCGAGCGTCAGCGTGGAGGCATCGTGAACGGGCCGGAGTTGACCGTTGGACGGGGCGTGATCGCCGAGCTCGTTCGGCTCGCCGCGTTCGAGGTTCCAGGGGTCGCGCGGGTTGGGCGCGGCGGCGCGGCATGGCGCCGCGTGCTCGGCGGACCGGCAGTTTCCGTGCAGTTCCGCAACGATCGCGTGTTGGTCCGACTGTGGGTCGTGGCACGGCCCGGACAGGCCCTCGGGCCGCTCGCCGGTCAGGTCCGATCGGCCGTGGCGGCGACCGTCGAACGGCTGCTCGGGCTCGACCTTGGAGCGGTGACCGTCCTGGTCGATGGCGTCGGGGGCTGACCGGGTCCGCGGCCGGCGGACCGGTCGTCGGCTCGCCCTCGCGGCGGTATTCGAGGCGGATTTCGGGCAACGGACCCCGGACGCCGTGCTGGAACGGCACCTCGCGGAGGAGGAACGGGACGACAATGCCGCGACGCTGGCCCGTGAACTCGTCGCCGCCGAGATGCGACATCGGGATTCCATCGATGCCGAGATCACCCGCCGCGCCCCCCAATATCCGGTGACGGGACTTGCCCGGATGGATCGAGCCTTGCTCCGTACCGCCATATCCGAGGTGCTACACTCGGCCACGCCGGCCCGGGTGGCGATCGCCGAGTGGGTCGAGCTGGCACGGACCTACAGTGGAGACCCGATGCGACGCCTCATGAACGGCGTGCTCGGGAGCATCGCAGCCAGCGGCGACCCGCCGACGGCATCATCACCAAGCTCCGAGGAGGGAGTCAGTGGCAACCACGTACGAGCGCCTCAAGAAGATCGTCGTCGAGCAGCTCGGCGCCGACGAGGATGAGGTCAAGCCCGAGGCGTCGTTCGTCGATGATCTGAACGCCGACTCGCTCGACCTCGTGGAGCTCATCATGAGCCTCGAAGAGGAGTTCGGGACGGAGATCTCGGATGAGGATGCGGAGAAGATCCGCACCGTCCAGGATGCCGTCGAGTACATCGACGAGCGGTCCACCTAACGCGGCACGATCCGGCCACCGGCCGGACGGCTAGCATCATGCGCTCCGCCGAGCGCCCCGCGGAGCGCCCCGCCCGGGCCCTGGCCGCGCGGCTTGGCCTGCCCGTCCGGGACCTGGACCTGCTCGAACAGGCCCTCGTCCACTCGAGCTGGCACCACGAGCACCGCGAAGAAGCGCCAGGCCACAACGAACGACTCGAGTTTCTCGGCGACGCCGCGGTCAATCTCGCGATCTCCGAGGCGCTATATCTCCGGCACCCGGGCGATGACGAGGGCTATCTGTCCGCGAGGCGCGCCGCGATCGTATCCACGGTCGGACTCGCCCGCCTGGCCAGTCGCGTCGACCTCGGTCGCTACCTCCTCCTGGGGGAGGGTGAAGCACAACGGAGTGGGCGGCGGCGCCCATCGCTCCTTGCCTCGACGTTCGAGGCTGTCACGGGCGCGCTCTATCTCGATCTCGGACTGGCCGCCGTGCGCGACTGGGTCGTCGCCCTGGCCGAGCCTGAATTGAGCGCGGAAGCGCCGATCGGAACGCTCAAGAGCCCCAAGAGTCGATTGCAGGAGTACACCCAGCGGCACTCCGGCCAGCGCCCCGCCTATCGGCTCCTCGAAGCGACCGGACCGGACCACGAAAAGTCCTTCCGGATCGAGGTATGGGTCGATGGGACCCTGCTTGGCGTCGGCGAGGGTCCTTCGCGCCGAACCGCCGAGACCGCCGCCGCGTCGCAGGCGATGGAGCAGCTGCGCATCCTGGTCGAGGTCGAAGCCGCGGACGTCGACGACCGTGCCAGCGCCGGCGGATCGGCAAGCGCGGCGGACGCATGACGATCGAACGATCGGAGGCGATCCAGCCGCCGCCGGGTCATCGCGCGGAACCGCGGCTGCTCGCCCTTCGCGTCCATGGCTTCAAGTCATTCGCCGAGCGAACCAACGTCGAGTTCGGTCCCGGGATCAGCGCGGTCGTCGGTCCCAATGGGTCGGGCAAGAGCAATCTCGCCGATGCCCTGCGCTGGGCGCTCGGCGAGCAGGGTCGGGCCCTTCGGTCGCGCAAGTCGGAGGACGTCATCTGGGCAGGCTCCGAGAAGCGGCCCGCCCAGGGGATGGCCGACGTCACGCTGGTCATCGACAACGCCGACGGCCTGCTGCCGGTGGACTTCCAGGTGCTCGAGCTTGGCCGGCGGTTGTACCGGTCGGGTGAAAACGACTATCTCCTGAACAAGACGCGGATCCGGCTGCGCGAGCTTGTCGATCTCCTCGACGCGGCGCACCTGGCCGACAACGCCTTCCTCTTCATCGGGCAGGGCATGGTCGACCAGGCGCTCGCACTCCGTCCCGAGGAACGACGCCCGCTGTTCGACGAGGTAGCGGGGGTTCGACGCCACGAGCGACGGCGTCGCCGCGCCGAGGAGCAGCTCACGGAGTCCGAGTCAAATCTGGCACGGGTCGAGGACATCCTCGGCGAGCTTCGTCCGCAGGCCCGGCGACTGGCCGCGCAGGCCGAGCAGCAGGCTTCTCGCGAGTCGACGGCCGACGAGCTCGCCGCCGCGTTGCTGGGGTCGATGCACGCCCGCTGGTTCGAAGCGGCCGGGCGGGTCAGGACAACCGTGGACACCCGGGCGCGCGCGCAGCACGACGTCGACGGCGCGATCGCGGCCCTTGCCATTGCCGAGGCGGCCGCGTCGGGGTTGGGCCAGGAGCTCGCGGCCCGCGCCGTCGAAGAGCGTTCCCGGGGCGAGGCCGTCGAGCTGGCGCAGGCGATGGTGACCGCCGCCCAATTGCGCAATGCCCGCCTGACCTCCGAGCTCGAAGCGATTGGTCGAGAGCGGTCACGCTTGCTCGAGGAACGCGCCGCTGCCGAGGCGGAGCTGGCCGTGGCTCGACGAACGCTGGTCGCGCCATTGCCATCCCATGACGTGGAGCTCGAATCGTCGCTCGGCGAGGCTGAGCGCGCTCTGGCGGGGGCGCTCGAGGAGCTCGCGGCCTTGCGCGGCGCCCAACAGGCACAGGGCCAGGAGCTGGCCGCGCTCCGGCGAGCCGCGGCTGCACGCGAGGCCGAAGTCGACACGGCCCGCCGCCGATTGGTTGAGGCGGAACGTCGGCTTGCCGAGGAAACAGCGCAGACGGCGGCGGCGGCGCAGCGTCGTGCTGAACTCGAAGCGGTGCTCGAGGCGGCCACCGTGACCGCGACGACCATCCAGGCGACCGAGGGGGCAGCGGCCGCGCGGCGGGAGGACGCCCGCGAACGCGCCAACGTGGCCGAGGCCGGGCAGGCGGCCACCGAGGCGCGGGCCATGGGCATTGACGCCGCGCTCGCGTCGTTGCGCGGACGGCTCGACTCCCTGACCGCGCGCCTCGCCGAAGAGGAGGCCAGGGGGATCGCGCGGGCGGCCCGCCGGGTGGGCGGGAAGCGAGTGGACGAGGACCTCGACGTTGACCCCAGCTTCCGCGCCGCGGTCGAAGCGGCCCTTGCCGACACGACCCGGGCCTATGTCGTTGGCGTCGACTCCGTCGCTGCGCTGTCCGGAGAGCGCGGAACCGTGGTCGTCGCCGAGCGGACCGCGGGTGCGTCTACGGCGGAGGATCCCCGAGAGCGCCGGTTCCGCGATCGTCTCCTGGCGGCCGGGGGCGGCACCCTCGACAGTGCGGTCCGACGGGACCCCGGTGGCGCGGCCCGTCGACTGCTGACTCGCGCCGCGTGGCTCCCGGATCTCGCGGGTTGCCTCGCGATCCAGGCGGTGCTGCCGCCCGGGTGGATCGCCGTTCCGCGTGATGGGGCCGCGGTCCTGACCGACTTCGCGGTCACGATGGGCGCAGCCGAGTCCGTGCTCGAACGCCGGGCGGAGGTCGCCCGGCTGACGGCTGAGGCCGAGCGCCTGGAGACGGAGCTGGCAAACGCCAACTCCGCGCGGGCAGCCGCCGCCGGCGAGGCGACCGCGGCCGCAGCCGCGGTCGAAGCGGCGCGCACCGACGAGATCCGGGAGGGCGCGGCGCGACGGGCGGCCGAAGAGGCGGAACGGCTGGCCGCGCGCCAGCTCGAGACGGTAGCCCGGGAAGCCGCCTGGCACGAGGCACAGGCGAGGCGTCTGGCTGGCGACGTCGAGGGCGCATTGGCGGCGCTGGCTGCACTCGAACCAACCTCGGCCGATGCCTCGACCGACACGCCGGCGACGGACCCACCGACCGAACCGGATCAGACGGGCGGCGGCCTGGCGGCCTGGGAGGCCCGGGCGGTCGAGCTCCGGACAAGACGCGATCGGCTGGCCGAGTCGTCGGCCGAACGCGACGCCACGCGGCGTGACGCCGAACATCGTCGCGCCCGCGCCGAAGCCAGCGTCGCGCTCGCCGAGGACCAAATCGCGCGCACCGAACGCGAGCTCACGAGCCTCGTCGAACGCGAGCGCGGGTTCAGCGAGGAACGTGACGCCCTCCGCGACGAGATCGCCGTGGCGACCGCCCGCGAAGCTGTCGCACGGGAGGCGCTCGGCGCGATCCGCGCGGCCGATGCGGACGAGCGCGACCGGCTCGGTCAGGCGGAACGAGAGGCGACCGCGGCACGCGATCGGTTGCGGCTCGCCGACGAGCGGCTGCGTGCTGCAGATCACGTAGATCTCGAGGCGCGGCTCGGACTCGAGGGCCTCCGCGAAGGGGTGATCGTGGAATTGGCCGGGCTCGGCGAGCTCGCGGTCCGCCACCTGCGAGCCGTGGTTGGCGCGCCGTCCGACGTAGCAGACGGAGTGCCCCACAGGACGGCGCTGGAGGACGAAGCCGACGTCTCGGACGACGTCGCCGCGCTCGAAGCCGCCTTGAGCGAGGTCGCGACGATCTGGGCCGCCGAGCCCCCGACAGGCCCGCCGCCGAGCGCCGTCCGCCTCGGGCAGTTACGGCGTCGGTTCCATGACCTCGGTGCGGTCAATCCGTTCGCGGTGGACGAATATGCCGAGGTCCGCGTTCGGCTCGAAACGCTCGAGACCCAGGCGGCGGACCTGCAGACCGCGATTACGCGGACGCGCGACCTGATCTCCGAGCTCGACACGATGATCGGCGACCGATTTGCCGCCACCTTCCGCGCCCTCGAAACCGCATTTGCGCGGCGCTTCGAGCAGCTGTTCGGTGGAGGGTTCGCGAAGCTCTCGCTGACCGATCCGGCGGATGTCAGCGCGAGCGGCATCGAGATCGTGGCACGACCACCCGGCAAGAAGCCACAGGCCCTGGCCATGTTGTCGGGTGGCGAGCGGGCGTTGACCGCGGTGGCCCTGCTGTTCGCGATGCTGGAGGTCCGGCCCGTCCCGTTCTGCGTGCTCGACGAGGTGGACGCTGCGCTCGACGAGGCCAACATCGGCCGGTTCGCCGAAGCGCTGCGCAGCCTCGCCCATCAGACGCAGTTCATCGTGATCACCCATAACCGCGGCACGATCGAGGCGGCCGACGCGCTGTACGGCGTGACGGCCGGAGACGACTCGGTCAGCCGGGTGATCAGCCTCCGGCTCGATGAAGCGCAGGCGCTGGCAGCCCGGGATCGGACCGAACTCGCCACGGCGGGCTAGGCTGACCCGACCATGCGTTTCTGGCGACGCCGCGACGACGAGGCCACTCCGGAACCCGGCGACCTCGAGCCACCGGACCATCCTGCGGACGCGGCCACGCCTGACGCCACGTCCGACCCGTCATGGGCGCCCGATCCGGCCGACTTCGACGATCCGCCGGTCGCCGCCGAGGCCACCCCGGAGGACGGCGTGACCGCGTCCGCGATAGACGAGGCGCCATCGCTCTTGCTCGAGCCCAGGGTGGCTGCAGCAGTCCTGCCGTCGGCCCGCGAACCCGGGGCAGCGCTCGATGCCGGTCTCGAGCGGACGCGCGGCGGGTTCATGTCCCGGTTGCGCGGATTTCTGGGCGCCGCCGAAACCGGTGGCCCATCGTGGGATGACGTCGAGGAGACCCTGATCGCGGGCGATGTCGGGGCAGGACTCGCGATCGAACTCGTCGATCGCGCTCGATCCCGCCGCGACCCGGGCGGTCCCGAATCGGCCATCCGCGCGGAGCTCGCGGCGCTCCTGGTCCCGCGCGACGTGGCGTGGACGCCTCGACCGGCGATCGGCGACGGTCCAGCGGTCGTGTTGGTCGTCGGGGTTAACGGGACGGGCAAGACGACGACGATCGGAAAGCTGGCGAGCCGCTATGCCAACGACGGGCGCTCCATCATCCTGGCGGCCGCCGACACGTTCCGTGCTGCAGCAATCGAACAGCTCAGGATCTGGGCGGACCGTGCCCATGTGCCTGTCGTCGCGCATGCTCCCGGAGCCGATCCGGGAGCCGTCGTCTACGACGCCCTGGACGCCGCGGTGGCACGCGGCGCCGATCTCGTGATCGCGGATACAGCGGGTCGGCTGCACACCCGCTCGAACCTCATGGATGAGCTGTCAAAGATCCGCCGGATCGTGGACAAGCGACTGCCGGGCGCGACCCCCGAGATCCTGTTCGTGCTCGATGCGACGACCGGCCAGAACGGGCTTGCGCAGGCCAGGGCCTTCCATGAAGCCGTCGGGCTGACGGGGATCGTCCTGACCAAGCTCGATTCGACCGCGAAGGGCGGCATCGTCTTCGCGATCGAGGACGCACTCGGCGTCCCGGTTCGGTTCGTCGGGGTGGGGGAGGGAGTCGCGGACCTCATCCCGTTTGACCCCGACGCATTCGTTGCGGCCCTGTTCGCCTGACGCAGGGGAGGCGTCAGCCTCCGACCGGCTGATCTCGCTCGGAATTCAACGCGGCGGCCGCATCCCCAAGGAGCCCCGGAGCGCGTGCCTGCGGCTCCTCCGGTTCGCGCTCGGGCAGGACGAGGAGCCCACGGACTGGGGATGCCCACAGGATCAGCGCCGCGAGGAGCCCACCAAGCGGCGCCAGCCACGATGTCGCCCGCAGCCCGATCACCTCGGCAAGGATGCCGGCGGCGAGGGTCGCCACGA
Source organism: uncultured Chloroflexia bacterium (assembly GCA_963731865.1). Classification (GTDB taxonomy): domain Bacteria; phylum Chloroflexota; class Limnocylindria; order Limnocylindrales; family CSP1-4; genus SPCO01. Next base: position 422,503 of record CAVSXG010000002.1, read on the forward strand.
GCTGGGCGAGCCCGGACGCCACCTGGAAGGTCGAAGCCACCCGGCCGAGTGCCCGATCGCGGACCAGGGTCTGGCGGACCGACACCTCGGTGATGTCGTACACGGTGACCGCCGAGTCAGCCACGAGCTGCTGCATCACGAGACACCCGACCGCCAGCAGCGGCAACCCGGCCGGGGCAAGGGGGATGAACGCGTTCCCGATCGCGGACAGGACCATCGCCCAGATGGCCACCGGTCCGATCCCCCAACGGCGCGTGGCCCGCGCGGCCACGACCGCCCCGATGAACGACGAGAAGCCGCCGACGCCGGCGACGACGCCGAGGACCCACGGCTCCAGTCGCAGCTCGTCAAGGACGAAGAGGAACCAGGTCGCTCCAAAGATCCCCCAGAGCGCCGATAGCGCCATCTGGGCGCCGGCGAACGCCCGCAGGACCGGGTCGTGGATCACCAGCCGCAGGCCATCGCGGATCTCGTCGAGCACTGGCTCGCGATCGGCCTTTGGTGGCGGCGGGCCCTCCCGGGTCTTGATCGAGCCAAGCAGGAGCGCAGAGCCAACGAACGACACCGCATCGACCGCGATGGCCAAGGGCGCGGTGAGGAGCTGGACGAGGAAGCCGCTGATCCCGAAGGCCATGAACTCCGACGCCGACCCGCTCGCCGCCAGGGCGGCGTTGGCATCGACCAGGCGCTCGCGCTCGACAATCGTCGGCAGGTAGGCGTTGTCGGCGGCGTCGAAGAACGTGGTCAGGACGGCCGCCAGACCGGACACCGCGAAGAGCTGCCATAGCGTGAGCACCCCGAACGCGAAGGCGATCGGCACCGAGGCGAGCAGGCCCGCCCGGCCGAGATCGGCCCAGATCAGGACCGGTCGGCGCCGCAGCCGATCCACCCAGGCGCCGGCGGCCAGCCCGACCAGCAGCGTCGCGCCCAGCTCGAGCCCGCGCAGGATGGCGACCTCGAAGGCACCCGCGCCAAGGACAAGGATCGCGGCCAGTGGCAGCGCGATGCGGGTGACGAGGGAGCCGAAGATGGAGATCGTGGCCGCGCCCCAGACGCGGACGAAGGCGTTGTTCTGCCAGAGCGGGTTGCCAAAGGGATTGCGCACGAGGGCGGAGCATAGACCGCACGGATGACGCTCGCGGCCCTCTGCGCTAGACTCCGATGGCCTCGGTGCGTCAGAACTCGCGCACCAAACCGGCCCGGCCGCGCGTCAGGTCCGTGCCACCACCCGATGGAGTCCCCAACCCGACCATGTTCGACACGCTGAGCGAGCGCCTGCGAAAGACGCTCGGCAACCTGACTGGTCGTGGCCGGATCAGTGAGGCCGACGTCGACACGGCCATGCGCGAGGTGCGTCTCGCGCTCCTCGAGGCCGACGTCAATTTCCGGGTGGTCAAGGACTTCATCGCCCGGGTCCGCGAGCGCGCCATCGGCCACGAGGTGCTGGCCAGCCTGTCCGCCGGTCAACAGGTCGTCAAGATCGTCAACGACGAACTCGTGGAGCTCCTGTCGGCCGGCGACCGCACGTTCCACCTGAGCGGCAACCCCGCGGTCGTGGCGATGGTCGGTCTGCAGGGCTCCGGCAAGACCACCTCGACCGCCAAGCTCGCCCGGCACGTGGTCAAGCTCGGCCGGCGGCCGCTCCTCGTGGCCGCGGACCCCTATCGCCCTGCCGCGGCCGACCAGCTCGAAACCCTCGGCAAGCAGCTGAACATCCCGGTGCACCGGGCCCCGACGGGGACGTCGGTCGTCGACATCGCGCGCGGTGGCGTCGAGGCGGCGAAGCGGCAGGTCCGCGACGTCGTGATCCTCGACACGGCCGGCCGGCTCTCGATCGACGAGGAGCTGATGGCCGAGATCGCGGCCGTCAACGCCGCCGTCAAGCCGATCGAGACCCTCCTCGTCGTCGATGCCATGACCGGCCAGGAGGCCGTGGCCGTCGCGCAGGCGTTTGCCGCCGCCGTCCCGGTGACCGGGCTGATCCTGACCAAGATCGACGGCGATGCCCGGGGTGGCGCGGCCCTGTCGATCTCTGCCGTCACCGGTGTTCCGGTCAAGTTCCTCGGCACCGGCGAGAAGACCGATGCACTCGAGCTCTTCCACCCGGACCGGCTGGCCGGCCGGATCCTCGGCATGGGTGACATCCTGACCCTCGTCGAGCGAGCGCAGGAAGTGGTCGATCACAACCAGGCGGCAAAGCTCGAGGAAAAGCTCCGGAAGGCGTCCTTCACCCTGGACGACATGCTCGAGTCGATGCAGCAGATGCAGAAGATGGGTCCGCTCGGGCAGGTGATGTCGATGATCCCGGGCATGGGCAACCTCGCCGGCGAGGCCCAGGCGGCGGTCGATCGTGGCGACCTGAAGCGGACCGAGGCGATCATCCGCGCCATGACCTCGATCGAACGGCGCGATCCTGCCGTCCTGAACGCGTCGCGACGCCGGCGGATCGCCGTCGGCTCCGGGACGAGCCTGCCGGACGTGAACCGGCTGGTGAAGCAATTCGGCGAGATGCAGAAGCTCATGAAGCAGCTCTCCGGCGGCGGCAAGCGGGCCGCCCTCGGGGCACTGACGGGCCGGCGCTAAGCCGGTAGAGGGGAGCCACCGTGACCGACGATCTCGAAGAGACAACGATCAACCCGCCGGAGCGCTACGAGGGCGATGCCGAACCGGCGCCGGCACCCAACGAACTCGAGTCCGAGAGCCTCGCGGACGAGGGCCTCGCGGGCGAGGTCCGGACGACCCAGGTCGTCCAGGGCAACGGGCGCCAGCGGTGGATGATCGCGGCCGGCATCATCGGCGTGCTGGTCGTCGTATCCGCGGTCGCGTTCAGCCTGTTCAGCGGTCGCGCAGCCGACGCCTCGGTGCTCGGATACGTCCCGAGCGATTCGATCATGTACGGCGAGGTCCGGATGGACTTGCCAGGCGACCAGCGCAACGCGGTCGGGGAGTTCCTCTCGAAGTTCCCGGGCTTCGCCGATCAGTCCACGATCGAGACGAAGATCGACGAGGTCCTTGACCGGCTCGTCGGCAGTGCCACCAACGGCAATCAGGCCTTCAGCTCGGACATCAAGCCGTGGTTCGGCGGGCAGGTCGCATTCAGCGTTGGTGCGCTGCCCGATCCGAGTGCACTCGAATCGCCCGATGCGGCATCGATGGCCGATGCCCGGTTCCTCGCGCTCGTCTCGGTCAAGGATGCGTCGGCCGCCGCTGCGTGGTTCGATGGGCTGCTCACCGACAGCGGGGTCGTTCGGTCGAGCGAGGCCTACGGTGGCACGACGATCTACACCGTCGCGCAGGACGATCATCCCCAAGGCGGGTACGCCATCGCCGACGGCAAGGTCGCGATCGTTGGCGACGTCGCGTCGGTGAAGGCGGCGATCGACACCAAGGGCACCGGCACGTTCGCGGAAACGCCTGCGTTCCAGGCGGCGCTCGGCGCAACGACCGGTGATCACGTTGGGTTCATGTACATCGCGCTGCGACCGCTCGTCGAGTGGTCCGCCGGGCTGAGCGGCGACGCGACGGTCGGCGGGATCGGCAGCGGGGCCCTGATGGATCTCGTCCCCGACTGGGCAGCGTTCGCGCTCCGAGTCGAGGCCGACGCCCTTCGGATGGAGGCGCTGACGCCAAAGCCGGAGGGCGACGCTCCTGCAGCCAGGACGTCGACGGTGGCGGAACACGTGCCGAGCAGCGCCATCGCGCTGTCGGTCAGCAACGACTACGGCCAGGGGATCCTCAAGACGCTCGACACCTACCGCTCCGAGCCGGCCTTCAAGGAGGTCATCGACGGGGTCGACCAGGCCATCAGCATCCTGGGTGGGAGCGACGCGGCCATCGGCTGGATCGGCGACCTCGGGGTCGCGGTGACGCGCAGCGACACGGGCGTCGAAGGCGGCATCGTCATCACGCCGACCGACAGCGCCGCCGCAGGTCGCCTGTTCACCAGCCTGCGCACCCTCATCTCGCTTGGTGGCGGATCCATGGGCATCGCGCTCCGGGACGAACCCTACGCCGGCACCACGATCACCATCGTTGATCTCGGGGAACTGTCCGACCTTGCCGGTCTCGCCGGCGTGGGGGTGTCCCCGGAGATGTTTGGCACGGACGTGCCGGCGGGTCGAGTCGAGCTCGCCTATGCCGTCACGGACGGCGTGGTCATTCTCGGCTCGGGGCCCGGGTTCGTCCGCAGCGTGCTCGATACCACTCCGGACACCTCGCTTGCCCGGAACGACCGCTACGAGGCGCTCATCGCGCGGGTCGGGCAGGGGGCGGGCAGTGGGTTCGTCGACGTCACCGCCATCCGCGAGCTGATCGAAGGGGCCATGACCAACGCCGATCCAGCCGAGCGCGCCGAATACGAGACCAACGTCAAGCCGTTCCTCGTCCCGTTCGACGCGGTCGCCGGATCGAGCACCATCGTGGGCGACGTCAGTCGCGCCACCACCATCGTTACCGTCAAGTAAGGTCCCGCAAGGGGCACAGAGGAGGAAGCAGCAGCCCATGGCAGTACGCATCAGGCTGACGCGCGTCGGCGCGACCAAGCAGCCGACCTATCGAGTCGTCGTTGCCGATGGCCGGAGTGCCCGTGACGGGCGGTCGATCGAGACCCTCGGTCACTACAACCCGCGCACGGACCCGGTCGAGTTCCAGGTGGACGCCGACAAGGCGAAGGCCTGGCTCGACAAGGGCGCACAGCCGTCCGACACGGTGCTCCGGCTCTTCCGTCAGGCGGGCATCGTGCCCGCGGCCAAGTAGGGGGCACGCGATGGCCGCCAAGGATCTTGTCGAATACGTCGCCAAGGCGCTGGTCGATGACCCGTCCGCCGTCACGGTCGATGTCGTTGAGGAAGATGGCGCGACCGTCATCGAGCTCCACGTCGCCGAGGACGACATGGGCAAGGTGATCGGTCGAAACGGCAGCGTCGCCAAGGCGCTTCGGACGCTGCTCAAGGTGACCGCCGCCCGGGACGGCGAGCCGGTCCAGCTCGAGATCCTCTGAACGACGATCGGCTCGTGGTCGCCCTCGTACGGGGCGTCCATGGGCTGCGGGGCGCCGTCCGGGTCGAGGTCCTGACCGACCGCCCGGCGGAGCGGTTCACGCCCGGAGCGTCCCTCTTCAAGGAAGGTCTCGACCAGCCGCTCACGATCGCCAGTGCGGAAGAGATCGTGGATGGCCCCGGCTGGCGAATCCGGTTTCTCGAGCTGACCACACGCGACGCGGCCGATGCACTGCGCGGGGCGTACCTGGAAGCCGTGGTTCGCCCCGAGGAGGATCTCACCCGCGGAACCTATTACTGGCACGAGGTGATCGGCACCGCAGTCCACGGTGTGGACGGTGCCGAGCTGGGGACCGTGCAGGACATCTACCGGGTCGGGGAGACCGAGGTATTCGTGGTCGGTGGCGGACCTGTCGGCAGCTTTGACCTGCCCGCGGTTCGTGCCTTCATCCGGATCTTTGCTCCCCGGCGCGACGAGATCGTCGTCGATGCCGAGGCGCTCGACCTGCGAGCACCGCGGGTGCGAAGCGGCACGGAACGGCCAAAGGCGCCACGCCGGCGGAGCCGGCGGACGGCCGCGCCCGTCGCCACGGACCCGGGGACGCCGGACGCGGCAAATGCCGAAGCCGCCGGAGAGGGGTCGGAGGCGTGACGCTCGAGATCGACATCCTGACCCTGTTCCCGGCCATGGTCGAAGCGCCGCTCAGCCAGAGCATTCCGGGCCGGATCCAGGAACAAGGCCTGGCCACGATCCGGATCCGCGACCTGCGCGACTGGGGGATCGGGCGGCATCGCTCCGTGGACGATGCCCCGTACGGCGGTGGCGCGGGGATGATCCTCAGACCCGAACCCGTCGCGGCCGCCCTGGACGCGTTGCGCCGCCCGGACTCGACGGTGATCCTGCTCGACCCCGTCGGCGAGGTCTTCACGCAGGCTCGGGCCGTCGACCTTTCGGGGCGATCGCACCTGGTGTTCGTGTGTCCCCGCTACGAAGGCGTGGACGAACGCATCCGAACCTTCGTCGATCTGGAGCTGTCGATCGGGGATTACGTCCTGACCGGTGGCGAGCTGCCCGCGCTCGTCGTCATCGATGCCGTGATCCGGCTCCTGCCCGGCGCCATCGAGGCGAGCTCGACGACGGAGGAATCGTTTGCGGCGGGCCTGCTTGAGTATCCCCAGTACACCCGCCCGCCGACATTCCGGGGAATGGACGTTCCCGCGGTTCTTGCCTCGGGCGACCATGGGGCCGTGTCTCGCTGGCGGCGCGAACAAGCGCTGGAGCGAACGCTGACACGACGCCCGGACCTCCTCGACGAGACGCCGGTGTCCGAGACGCGGCCTCGTCGGTCGCCATCCAGCTGATCGAGGCGGAGCTCGTGCTATACTCCGCGGCCGGCGCCCCAGCGCGCACGCCCCAACGTCCATCCCGCAGCGCATCGCTGCCCAGCCGAGTCAGGAATCGCCGCGTGAACGTGCTCGACGAGATCGTCCAGGACCAGCTTCGCACCGACTTGCCGGAGCTCGCGACCGGTGACACCGTGAAGGTGTCGGCCAAGGTCGTCGAGGGCACCCGCGAGCGGATCCAGGTGTTCGAGGGCACCGTGATGCGGCTCCGCGGCGGCGGGATCACCCGATCGATCACCGTTCGCCGGATCGCCTCCGGTGTCGGCGTCGAGCGAACCTTCAAGATCAACAGCCCGCGGATCGAGAAGATCGAGGTCGTCCGCCACGGCGTCGCCCGTCGCGCACAGCTCTACTTCCTGCGCGATCGGGTCGGCAAGGCAGCGACCCTGCGCGAACGCCGCGCCCGAAGCTGACACCGCGGGATCCGACCCGCCGGCCCCGACAATGCACTCCGACCCCGTCGAACCGGCGGGGTCGTCTGATTCCGGTAGGCTATGACCCGATGGCGGTCATCGTTCCAACCTTGAAGTTCGAGCGCCGCCTCTGGCGTGAGGGCCTGACCCGGGTCGTCGGCGTGGACGAGGTCGGGGTAGCACCGACCTGTGGCGCGGTCCTCGCGGCCGCGGTGATCATGCGACCCAACTGCCACCGCATCCCCGGGGTCCGCGATTCCAAGACCCTATCGGCCGCTCAGCGTGAGCGCCTCGCGCCGCGGATCCGTGCCCGAGCGGTGGCGATCGGAGTCGGTGCGGCATCGGTTCGCGAGATCGACCAGCTCAACATCTACCACGCGACGCACCTCGCCATGCGCCGGGCAATCGCCCGTGTCGGTCAGCACGAGCACGTCCTGGTCGACGGAAACAGGATCACCGGCTTCGAGGCTCTCGTGGGCCCGTACACCAACGTGGTCGATGGCGATGCCAAGGTCTACTCGATCGCCTGTGCGTCCGTCGTGGCCAAGGTCGTTCGCGACCGGATGATGACGCTACTGGCGGCGCGCTACCCGGGGTATGGCTGGGAACGCAACCAGGGCTACGCCACGCTCGAGCACCGTCGGGCAATCCGGCGGATGGGCCTGACCCCGTTCCATCGCCGCTCCTTCCTTGCCCTGCAGCGCACCCTGGCCGGCGACCAGGTGTCGCTCGACCTCTTTGGCGAGGGTCTTGACGCGAGCCTCCTCGATGAGGACGCCTCTGGAACCGGCGCTGAGGACGTGCCGCTGGACGTGACCATCGTGGATGACTCGATCGTCGACCTGGAGCTGGCAGGGGCCCGATAAGTCGTCGTCGACCGGCCCCGCCTACCGTGGCCCGATGCGCACCGACGCCCAGCGGTTGGGAGACGCCGCCGAGGAGCTCGTTGCCGATCGGCTGGTCGCTGCCGGCTGGACGATCCTCGGTCGGAATGTTCACGTAGGCCGGCACGAGCTCGACCTGATAGCGATCGACCCCGGCCCGCCCCGCGTGCTCGTGGCCCTGGAGGTGCGTTGGCGGGCCGACCGTGCGTTCGGATTGCCCGAGGAGACGGTGGACGCTCGGAAGCGCCTCCGCGTCAGGACCGCGGCGTACGGGCTGCTCGAGCGCGGCGTCCTGCTCGATGGATCTCCGATCCCGCACCTGCCCTTGCGGTTCGACCTGGTCGTGGTCGAACCGGGTGATCGCGTCCGTCACCACCGCCATGCCATGTGACCGCGACGTGGATCGCTCCCACTGATGGAGAATCGCGTGCGGTTCTACCATCGAGCCATGCGGGTCAGTGCCGGAATCCTGCTCTACCGCCAGGGACCAGGAGGACTCGAGGTCCTCCTTGCGCATCCGGGCGGTCCGATCTTCGCGCGTCGTGACGCCGGGCACTGGACGATCCCAAAGGGCGAGCCGGATCCTGATGAACCGTTGATCGAGACCGCTCGACGAGAATTCCGGGAGGAGACGGGTCAGGTTGCGCCCGACGGCGAGTGGCTCGAGCTGGGTTCGATCGTGCAGAAGGGCGGCAAGGTCGTCCACGCCTGGGCCGTCGAAGGCGATCTCCGTCCCGACGAGCTGGTGTCCGAGACGTTCGAGCTGGAATGGCCGCCGCGCTCGGGTCGACGCGAGACCCACCCGGAGATCGACCGCGTCGCCTGGTTCGATCAGGCGGAGGCTCGCCGGCGGATCAAGGACGGCGCAGATCCCGCTTCTCGACCGACTGGATGCGGCGCTGACGACTGGGTGATCCGGGCCTCAGCGTGACCTCGGCGTCGCGGTGCAGGGCGACGGCGACGATCACCAGGCCGACACCCGCCAACTCGGCAAGCGTGGGGATCTGCACGAGCACGATGACGCCGATCACCGTTGCCGTCGCCGGCAGGAGCGCTACCAGCAGGGCATACGTGGCGCGTCTCATCCGGGCCATGGCCAGCTGGTCGGTGACGTAGGGGATCACCGACGACGAGATCCCGACCCCTTTCGGGAGCCGGTGAGCGTGATCGCCGCACCGACGCACGCCCTGGCCGGCGCTCGCCGAGCGCGACCAGGCGACCTCGATGGCCTGCCGATCCTGTTGCCCGAGGCGCCGGATTCGGGGTGTGCGTATCGAGCCCAGTTCGAACGCCACCTCGCGGACGGGCAGGTGACCGTGGCCAGCATGCTCGAATTTGCCAGCATCGAAGCCGTCAAGCAGTGTGTCGTGGCCGGGATGGGAGTCTCGGTCCTGCCGAGCGTGGCGGTCGAGGCGGAGATCAGCGCGGGACGGCTGTCCCGGCTGGCGTGGTCCGAGCCCTTCGAACTGTTCACCCAGATCGTGTGGAATGCTCGCCGTTCGGTCGATCCGCCTCTTGCAGGCGTTCATGGAAACGGCGCGCAACGTGCTCGTGACGCCGCAAGCCCTGGGCACCGAGATTGACGTCATCGTCTGACGCTGGGCCGAAGCCGGACCCGTGCTACACTCCCGCCCGGTCCGGGTCCGTCCCGAGCCGCCAGATCAACTGCCCGCGCCGATAGGCACGGAGCTCACACGCGAACCGTTCCGACCGGGACGGTGTGGGTCGGCTGCAAGGCAGCCGACCTTCCCCCGGCGACGAGGTTCGCGGAGGAACGAACCGAACAGGAGGTCACTCACCATGCCGTCCGTCTCGATGCGGCAACTACTGGAAGCCGGAGTCCACTTCGGCCACCAGACCCGCCGCTGGAACCCCAAGATGCGCCCGTTCATCTTTGCCGAGCGCAACGGGATCCACATCATCGATCTCGCCCAGACCGTCCAGCGGCTCGACGTTGCCCTCGAATTCGTGCGCGAGACCGTGGCCCGCGGCGACCAGGTCCTGTTCGTCGGGACGAAGAAGCAGGCCCAGGAGCCCGTCGCCCAGGAGGCTGCCCGGGCCAACCAGCCGTTCGTCAACAAGCGCTGGCTCGGTGGCATGTTGACCAACTTCACCACGATCAAGAAGCGGATCGGACTGCTCGAGCAGCTCGAGGCCCGTCAGCAGAACGGCGACTTCGAGCGGATGACCAAAAAGGAAGCCGCGAAGCTGACCGAGGAGATGGTCAAGCTGCAGGGGACACTCGGCGGGATGCGCAAGATGAAGCGCCTGCCAGGCGCGATCTTCATCGTCGACCCGCATCGCGAGCGGATCGGCGTGACGGAGGCCAACAAGCTCGAGATCCCGGTGGTCGGCACCGGCGACACCAACGTCGACCCGGACGAGCTCGACTTCATCATCCCGGCCAACGACGACGCCATTCGGGCCATTCGCCTGCTTTGCACCCTGGTTGCGGACGCCGCGATCGAAGGAGCCCAGCAGCGCTCAGCCCGGAGCTCCGCCGAGCCCGAGCAGATCGAGGCGATGGCGATGCCCGAGACCGAGGAAGAGGAGCCCGGCGCGACCGATGAGCTCGTCGCCGCCCTTGCCGGTGGCGCCGCACTCTCGTTCGAGCCCGACGTCGACGAGGACGACCTGCTGCCGGGTGACCGCGTCGCCCGGGCTGAGGCCGCGGTCGCCGAGGCGTCAGCCGAGGCAACCCCCGAAGAGATCGCCGCCGAGCTCGCGCGCGAGGCGGCGGAGAAGGCCGAAGAGACCGGCTCGGTCGGCTGACCCGAAGCACGACCCGCCCCGGTCATCGGGACGGGTCGGACGACGCTCAGGTAGCGGCGCCCCGCGCGGGCGCATCACAGGAGAACAGAGAACGCATGGCGGACATCAGCGCGGCACTGGTCAAGGAACTTCGCGAACGGACCGGCGCCGGTTTCATGGATTGCAAGCAGGCCCTCGTGGAAGCCGGTGGCGACCTGGACAAGGCGACCGCGCTGCTGCGCGAGAAAGGCCTGGCCGCCGCCGCGAAGAAGGCCAATCGCGAGGCCCTCGAGGGCCTGGTCTCGAGCTACATCCACACGGGCGGCCGGGTGGGCGTCCTGATCGAGGTCAATTGCGAGACGGACTTCGTCGCACGGACCGATGAGTTCCAGCGACTGGTTCGGGATCTGGCGGTCCAGGTGGCGGGCCTCGCCCCGCTGTACGTGGACGAGGCGGGGATCCCGCCGGAGGATCTCGAGGCAAAGAAGGCGGACCTGCTCGCCGACGAGGCGACAAGCAAGAAGCCGGAGAACATCCGGGGTCAGATCGTCGAAGGACAGCTCAAGAAGTGGTTCGCCCAGGTCTGCCTGTACGACCAGCCGTTCCGGGACGAGGAGCGCACCGTTCGCGACCTGGTCAACGACCGGATCGCGACGATCGGCGAGAACATCCGCGTCCGCCGGTTCACCCGATACGCCCTCGCGGAGGAGCTGTGACCGAGCCAACGACGGCGGCGCCAGCCGTGACGGCCGACAGGCCGGCCACGCTCCGCTATCGACGCGTCCTGCTCAAGCTGTCCGGGGAGGCCCTGCTCGGCGATCGCCAGTACGGCGTAGATCCCGCCTTCTGCGCATTCATTGCAAGGCAGGTCGCGGAGATCCATGGTCTTGGCGTGCAGGTCGGAATCGTGGTCGGTGGCGGGAACATCTTCCGAGGCCTCGCCGCGTCTGCCCGCGGCATGGATCGCGCAACGGGTGACTACATCGGCATGCTGGCCACGGTCATGAACGGTCTGGCGCTCCAGGACGCCCTGGAACGGGCCGGTGTCGCCACCCGCGTCATGACGGCGATCGCGATGAATGAGGTCGCCGAGCCGTATATCCGCCGCCGGGCGATCCGCCATCTCGAGAAGGGTCGAGTGGCGCTGTTCGTGGCCGGGACAGGCAATCCGTACTTCACCACCGACACCGCGGCTGCGCTGCGCGCGGTCGAGATCAATGCCGAGGTCCTGCTCAAGGCGACCAAGGTCGATGGGGTCTACGACGAGGACCCGATGACGCATCCGAACGCGCGTCGCTACGCTCAGCTCGAGTACGCGGACCTCCTCCGCGACCAGCTGAAGGTCCTCGATTCGACGGCGGTGAGCCTGTGCATGGAGAACGATCTCCCGATCGTCGTTTTCGATCTCAACAAGCCCGATAACATCACCCGGGTGGCCGTTGGCGAAGCGGTCGGCACCCTGATCTCGGGCGCCCCGAGTGCCGCCGGAGGTGCGCGATCATGAGCATCGAAGTCCTGAGCGACGCCGATCACAAGATGGCCCGCGCGGTCGAAGCCATGGAACGCGACTTCCAGGGCCTTCGCACGGGACGAGCGTCGACGGCGCTCGTGGAGCGGATCCACGTCGAGTACTACGGCACGTCGACCCCGCTCAATCAGCTTGCCGGGATCAGCGTTCCGGAGCCGCACCAGATCGTCATCCAGCCCTGGGACCGCGGCGTGCTCGGAGCGATCGAGAAGGCGATCCAGAAGAGCGACATCGGCCTGATGCCCAACGTGGATGGGACCGTTGTCCGCCTCAATATCCCGCCGCTGACCGAGGAACGTCGCAAGGACATCGTCAGAAGCGTCCACAAGCGGATGGAAGAAGCACGGGTCGAGATCCGCAACCTCCGCCGCGATGCCGCCGACCACCTCAAGCGCGAGGAAAAGGACGGCAGCGTCGGCACGGACGAGGCGCATCGCGAGCTCGAGACCCTGCAGAAGACGACCGATCGACACATCGCCGAGGTGGATCGCCTCGGTTCGGTCAAGGAAGGGGAGGTCCTCGAGGTCTAGTGGCGCGCGCACCCCTGGCCAGGCCCACCGATGCGCCGCCCAAGGCGCACGTGCCGGTCCATGGGGCGGTCGACGGGCTTGCCATTCCGGCCGGCGAGGCACCGCTGCTGACCCTTGACGATCTGCCCCGCCACGTAGCGATCATCATGGATGGCAACCGCCGCTGGGCGCGTCAGCGCAACCTGTCGGAGCTCGACGGGCATGCCGCTGGGGTCGAAGCGATCCGCGAGCTGCTCCGGCACGCGGTCCGGCGTGGCGTCCCGGTCATGACCCTGTACGCCTTCAGTCGCGAGAATTGGGCGCGTTCCGACGAGGAGGTCACGGGGCTGTTCGAGCTGCTCGAGGCCGCCATCCGGAGCGAGACGGCCGAGTTGCGTGCCCAGGGCGTTCGGATCCGGCTGCTCGGCCGGCTCGATGAGCTGCCCGACGCGACCCGGGCTTCGATCGGAGAGGCGCTCGACGCAACCGCCGGTGGCGATCGACTCCTGCTCAACATCGCGTTCAATTACGCCGGCCGGACCGAGCTCGTCGACGCCTTTCGCCGGTTGGCGGCCGGTGGTGTCCCGCCCGAGTCGATCGACGAGGAGGCGATCAGCGCGTCGCTCTATACCGCCGGGTTGCCCGACCCGGACCTCGTGATCCGGACGGGCGGTGAGCAGCGTCTGTCCAACTTCCTGATCTGGCAGTCGGCGTATGCCGAGTTCTACACGTGCGAGGCGCTCTGGCCCGACTTCGGTCCCGACGCGTTTGACGCCGCCCTGCTCGAGTTCGCCAGCCGCCAGCGCCGCTTCGGTCGCTGAGCGGGGCCGGTCCACAGATGCGTCAACGCGCGATCAGCGCGGCCGTGCTCGTGCCGGTCCTGCTCCTCGTCCTCGCGATCGGCGGACCGGTCCTGGCGGTCGCCATCGCGCTCGCCACGGTCCTCGCCGCGATCGAGGTCTTCCACCTCCTGCGAGCATCCGGACACCCGCCGCTCACCGCACTCGGCACGGCGCTCGCGCTCGCGATCGTGCTCGATGCGGCGTTCCCCGAGGTCCTCGAGGGCAGCGGGCTGCTCCTGGGCTCGGTCGGGTTCGTCCTCGTCGCGATCGCATCCTTCACGCGCCAGGATCCCCATGATGGCCTGGCGACCTGGATCGCCACGATCTTCGGGGCCCTGTACGTCTCGCTCCTGTCGTTCGTGCTCCGCCTCGGTCATGCGGCGCCGGTCATGCCGGACACGGCCCCCGCGGATTGGGTCGGCGCGGAGCGTGGCTGGATCCTCCTCCTGGTGCTGGCGGTCTGGTCCTACGACACGGGTGCGTACCTCGTCGGCAAGAATTTCGGACGGACCCGGTTCCTGACCCATATCTCGCCATCGAAGACGATCGAGGGCCTGATCGGGGGCGTGGTGGCCACGACCGTGGTGGTTGGTGCGGCGTTGTGGGCGCTCGGGCAGGCGCCAGCCCACGCCCTCGTCCTTGGCCCGCTGGCCGCGATCGCGGCCCAGGTGGGCGACCTCGCCGAGTCCACCATCAAGCGAGCCGCCGGCGTGAGCGACTCGGGAACGCTGATCCCGGGGCATGGTGGCATCCTCGACCGCGTCGATTCGTTCCTGTTTGCCGCTCCGGTGGTGACGATCTACGTCATCGCGGTGATCCGCTGACATGGCTCCAGTAGCCGCACCTCGCAGGGTGGCGCTCCTAGGGTCGACCGGGTCAATCGGACGGCAGACAGTCGACGTGCTCGGCGCGCATCCCGACCTGTTCCAGGTCACGGCGCTGGCCGCCGGATCGAATGCGAGGCTCCTGTCCGAGCAGGCGGCATCGTTACGTCCCGCGGCGGTCGCGCTTGGCGACGAGACCGCGTTCGCCGGGGTGGACCTCCCGGGTGGCACGGACCGCGTCGGTGGGGAGGACGCGCTCGAGGCGCTCGCCACCCGGGACGACGTGGACCTCGTGATCGTGGCGACGGGCGGGTTGGTCAGTCTGCGGCCGGTGATCGCCGCCCTCATGGCAGGGAAGGTCGTGGCGACGGCCAACAAGGAGACGCTCGTCGCGGGCGGGCACCTTGTCATGCCGGCAGCGAGGGCGCTTGCCGCAAATCGAGAAGCGATCGACGAGCGCGACCCGTACGCGAGCCCACTGGCCTGGCTTCGGCCGATCGACTCCGAGCACTCGGCCATCTGGCAGTGCCTGGTCGGTGAACGAATGGACTCGGTCGCCGCGTTGCTCCTGACCGCATCCGGCGGGCCGTTCCTCGAGGGGCCGCCCGACCTGGCCGATGTGACGCCGCAACAGGCGCTCCGACATCCGACCTGGACGATGGGCGCCAAGATCACGATCGACTCGGCGACGCTCGCCAACAAGGGCCTGGAAGTGATCGAGGCACACTGGCTGTACGATGTCGACTACGACGCGATCGAGGTGGTGATCCATCCGCAGAGCGTCGTCCACTCGGCCGTCCGCTTCGTCGATGGCTCCCTCAAGGCCCAGCTGGGCACCCCGGACATGCGACTTCCCATCCAGTACGCGCTGACCTACCCCGATCGCCGTCCCTCGCCAGCCATGTCACCCGACCTGATCGGGCTCGGCCGGCTCGATTTCCGTGCGCCCGATGAGGGCCGGTTCCCCGCGTTGCGCATCGCCCGCGAGGCGGGTCGCCTTGGACCATGGGCGTCGGCCGCGCTGATCGTCGCGGATGAGGTCGCCGTGGCGCGCTTCCTGGCTCGGACCCTCGACTTCGCCGGGATCCCGCGATTGCTCGAGGATGCCGTGACGCGCTTCGGATTGACCGCGGACGATCCGGACGTCGATGCGCTGGTGGCGCTCGATCACGAGATCCGGGCAGCCTATTCGACCGGGTCGGTCGGAGGTGTGGCGTGACCGGCGCGATCCAGTCGGCGATCACGATCGTCCTGTTCATCCTGATCCTCGGGGCGCTCGTGGTGATCCACGAGCTCGGCCACTTCGTGACCGCGCGCCTCGCGAACGTCCGGGTGCTCGAGTTCGGGATCGGCTTCCCGCCTCGTGCCAAGGTCCTGCGTTCGAGGGGAGAGACCCTCTACACGCTCAACTGGCTGCCCATCGGCGGGTTCGTCAAGCTCGAGGGCGAGGACGGCAACGCCACCGACGATCCGCGGTCGTTCGCATCGCAGGGACTCCTGACAAAGCTGGTGATCCTCATCGCGGGCGTGGTCATGAACGTGGTCCTCGCATTTGCGATCTTCACGAGCATCGCCTGGCTTGCCACGCCCTACGTCGGCGTCCGGTTCCAGGAGGTGCAGCCCGGGTCGCCGGCGGCGCAGTCCGGGCTCGTCCCGGGCGATGCGATCGTCGCCGTCGACGGCGCACGATACGAGTTCTTTGGCGACGAGTCCGTCCTCGATGGGCTGCGAGGACGCGCGGGCGAGCGGGTCGTGCTGACGATCGACCACGCCGATGGGTCCCGTGCGGATGTCCCGGTGTCGCTCCGACCGCCGGAAGAGATCAACGAGACCCAGGGTGCCCTCGGCATCAGCTCGTCGGCGGAAGCGCCGTTCGAGGCGTATTTCTCCGGGGAGTACACCGGTCGCGACCTGCCGTCGGCAGTCTCGATTGGCGCCGGAGAGACATGGCGGGCGCTGGGGTTGATCCTGGGCGGTCTCGGGGCACTCGTCGGGTCATTCGCCGCCGATCCGACGGCAGCGCCGCCCGTCGCCGGACCCATCGGCATCGCGACCCAGATCGGTGACATCTTCTGGAACGCCGGTCCGATCCTGACGCTCTACGTCGCGGGCATCCTGTCGGCCAACCTGGCCCTCGTCAACATCCTGCCGTTCCCGCCGCTCGATGGCGGGCGCATGCTCGTGATCACCCTCAAGCGGGTCTTCGGGACCCGGATCAGCCTGCGAGCAGAACGGCTGACCTATCTCGTCGGGTTCATCTTCCTGTTCGTGTTCCTGATCTGGGTCACCGGCTTCGACATCCTGCGCAGCCTCGGTGGCGCCGGGTCGTGAGCGGACAGGAGGCCCTTCGTCCGCGGCGGCGTCCGACCGTCAGCGTCGATGTCGGAGGGGTCCTCGTCGGGAGTGCGCACCCGATCGTGGTCCAGTCCATGACCAACACGGATACCGCGGACGCCGACGCGACGGCGATCCAGGTGGCCCGGCTGGCGCACGCCGGCTCGCAGCTCGTGCGGGTCACGGTGAATACCGAGGAAGCTGCTGCCGCGGTGCCTGAGATGGTTCGCAAGGTCCGGGGCCTGGGCGTGGACGTGCCGATCATCGGCGACTTCCACTACAACGGGCACAAGCTTCTGGCCGAGTTCCCGGAGACGGCGGCCGCCCTCGCGAAGTACCGGATCAATCCGGGCAACGTCGGCGCCAAACGACACGACGAACACTTCTCCACGATCGTGCGCATTGCCATCGACAACGACAAGCCGGTCCGCATCGGGGTCAACTGGGGCTCGCTCGACCAGGCCATCCTGACCGAGCTGATGGACGTCAATGCCCGCTCCGCCGAGCCGCGCGACTCCCGCGACGTGATGATCGACGCGATGCTCGAGTCGGCGATGCGCTCAGCCGAACTTGCGGAGCAGACTGGGCTCGGGCACGACCGGATCATCCTGTCGGCAAAGGTGTCGGGGGTCCGCGACCTCGTCGACGTCTACCGGCTGCTCGCGGCTCGCTCGGACTACCCGTTGCATCTCGGTCTGACCGAAGCGGGGATGAGTGACAAGGGGATCGTGGCTTCGACCGCCGGGCTCGCGATCCTGCTCAACGAGGGGATCGGGGACACGATCCGGGTCTCGCTGACACCCGAGCCCGGGGCGCCACGCGAGCGCGAGGTCGAGATCGCCCAGCAGGTGCTCCAATCGATGGGTCTGCGCTCGTTCCTGCCGCAGGTCAGCGCGTGCCCTGGGTGCGGGAGGACGACCTCCACCTTCTTCCAGGAGATGGCCCAGCAGATCCAGGGCTACCTCAAGGAGCAGATGCCGATCTGGCGCGAGACGCATCCGGGGGCCGAGGAGCTCCGCGTCGCGGTCATGGGCTGCGTCGTCAACGGCCCTGGCGAGTCGAAGCACGCCGACATCGGGATCAGCCTGCCGGGCACGTTCGAGGAACCGGTCGCGCCCGTGTTCATCGACGGTCGCCTGGATCGGACCCTTCGCGGCGATGGCCTCGTCGGCGAGTTCATCGAGATCCTCGAGGACTACGTCGCGCGCAAGTACCCGTCGCCGGAGACGCTCGCCACGGCCTGATCCGGGACGGCCGTCGAATGCTGGAGCTCCATCTCGAGGGCTCGGCCGTTGAGCGTCCACCCGTCCGGGTGTATACTTGGCAACAACTGAACGGCCGCTCCAGGACGTGGGTGACCCCCACGTTTCTTTTTTGAGCCGGTCGCCCATAACAACACGCACACAAGAACGGAGGCCATCGTGAGTCGTGACTTCGTCGGTGCCCTCCTCCAACTCAATGCTGAAAAGCAGATCTCGCGCGAGCAGCTGATCGGAGCGGTCGAGGACGGCATCCAGTCGGCGTATCGCCGAGTCGCCGGGGACGAAGACATCCATGTCCGGATCGATGCCGAGACCGGCAAGATCCGCGTCTTCCGCGCGCGCCGCGTCGTCGGTGAGATCGAGGACGAATTCACCGAGATGACGGTCGACCAGGCTCACGCCATCGACCCGGGGGCCGGCGTCGGCGACCTGGTCGAGACCGAGCAGCTCGACGGCGACGTCTTTGGCCGGATTGGCGCCCAGACGGCCAAGCAGATCGTCCTGCAGCGGATCCGCGAAGTGGAACGCGACCAGGTGTTCGACCAATTCGCGAGCCGCGAGGGCGAGCTGATGACGGGTACCGTCAACCGCGTCGAGCCACGGGCGATCATCCTCGACGTCGGCAAGAACGTCGAGGCGATCCTCGCCACAACGGAGCAGTCCGCGCTCGAGCACTACCGGATCGGCCAGAACGTCAAGGCGTTCGTGCTCGAAGTCCGACGCTCCACCAAGGGACCCCAAATCTTCGTCAGCCGGACCCACAAGGGCTTTCTCAAGCGGCTGTTCGAGCTCGAGGTGCCCGAGATCCACAGTGGCACCGTGGAGATCAAGGCGATAGCCCGCGAGGCGGGCAGCCGATCGAAGATCGCGGTCTCCTCGCGTCAGGACGGGCTGGATCCGGTCGGCGCGACGGTCGGACAGCGCGGGGCAAGAGTCCAGGCCGTCGTGGCGGAGCTCTCCGGCGAGAAGATCGATGTGATCCCGTGGAGCGACGACCCGGCCGTGTTCGTGGCCAACGCCCTGAGCCCGGCGCAGGTGATCTCTGTTGACATTGACGAGGAGCACCGCATCGCGAGCGTCACCGTTCCCGAGCGGATGCTGTCGCTCGCGATCGGCCGGGAAGGCCAGAATGCCCGTCTCGCCGCCCGATTGACGGGTTGGCGGATCGACATTCGGAGCGACGTCTCCGTCGCGGAGGCCAAGGCCGCCGCGGATGCCGAGACCACGGCCGCCGCGGCACCGGCACCGAAGGCGGCGCTCGTCCCGGTTATGGCCGGGAAGGCCGACCAAACGACCAGCGCGGAGACGCCAACCGCAGCCATCGACGCGTCGGTGGACGGCGCCAAGCCCAAGCGGGCTACGAAGAAGACTGCGGCGTCCGCCGCCACGGAGGCGTCCGACAGCTCGACCGAGCCCGTGACGCCGAAGCCAACGGCAGCGAAGGACCACGACAGCGAAGGCAACCAAGGCGCCGGGCGCGGCCAAGGCAGCCAAGGCGACCAAGGGGCCTGCGAAGACGACGGCCGCGACCGAGGACGCCGAACCCGCCAAGCCAAAGCGCATCCGCAAGGTTCCAACGAAGACCGCCACCGAGGAGGTGGCGTCGTAGCCCGGGCGGTCCGGGCCGTCGCCCCGCGGCGAGTCCCCAATCGCTCCTGCGTCGCTTGCCGCACGGTCCGTCCGAAGCGGGAACTGGTTCGGGTCGTCCGCGACCCATCGGGCGGCATAACGATCGATCCGAGCGGCCGAGCCGACGGTCGAGGCGCATACCTGTGCCGGACCGCAGAATGTATTGACAACGCCATCAAGAAAGGCGCCCTCACGCGGGCGCTGAGCATCCCGCTCCCGACCGACCTGCGCGCGGCGCTGGTGGCCGGAGTTGCGGACCAACCATTGCACACCACCGAAGGAGGAGCCCGTGGCCAGGAGTAGGAGCGGCACGCGCGGCCGGCGCGGGCCCCGCAAGCCACCGCGTCGGGACGGCGCATTTGCAACCGGAGCGGTGCAGGTCCTCGACCCGCGCGAGCGCGGCGCGATCGAGCTGCCCGGCACCATCACCGTCAAGGAGCTCGCCGAGCTCCTCGGCGTCAACCCGGCGGACATCATCCGCGAGCTCATCAAGAGCGGGATCTTTGCCACGATCAACCAGCTGGTCGACCGCGACACCGCGTCCCTGGTCGCGGGCGAGCTCGGCTATGAGGTGGCAGAGGCTGACGTGGCCGCCACCAACGGAACGGACGGCGAAACCGATGGCCCGGTCGCCGAGGCGACCAAGGAGGTCCTCTTCGAGGAGGACGACGAAGCCGATCTGCAGCCTCGTGCCCCGATCGTGACGGTCATGGGGCACGTCGACCACGGCAAGACAAGCCTGCTCGACGCCATTCGGACGACGGAGGTTGCGGCGGCCGAGCGTGGTGGCATCACCCAGCACATCGGCGCGTCCGAGGTCACCAAGGACGGCAAGCGCGTCGTGTTCCTCGATACGCCGGGTCACGAAGCATTCACCGCGATGCGCGCCCGGGGCGCCCGGGTCACCGACATCGCGGTCGTGGTCGTCGCCGCCGATGACGGCGTGATGCCCCAGACGCTGGAGGCGATCAGCCACGCCAAGGCAGCCAAGGTCCCGATCGTGATCGCCCTCAACAAGATCGACAAGCCAGACGCCAACCCCGATCGGGTCAAGACCGAGCTGACCGAGGCGGGCATCGTCGTCGAGGAGTACGGCGGCGAGGTGCCGCTCGTGCCGGTCTCGGCCAAGACGCGGCTGGGTCTCGACGAGCTGCTCGAGATGATCCTGCTGGTCGCAGACCTCCAGGAGCTCAAGGCCAACCCGAAGCGTCCCGCAATCGGGACGATCGTGGAAGCCGAGCTCGACAAGGGTCGCGGACCGGTTGCCACGGCGCTCGTCCAGACGGGCACCCTCAAGGTCGGCGACATCATCGTCGTCGGCGAGACGTTCGGCCGGGTCCGGGCACTCGAGAACGACAAGGGCAAGCGGGTCACCAAGGCCGGCCCGTCGAGCGCGGTCGTCGTGCTCGGTCTCGCCGAGGTTCCGGCAGCGGGCGACATCCTGCGCGTCGTGAGCGATGACAAGGAAGCCCGGGCGATGGTCGAGAGCCGCAAGGCAGCCACGGCCGCCAAGGGCGGGGATGGGAGCGGTCGAGCCACGCTCGAGGACCTCTACTCGCAGATCCAGGCCGGACAGGCCAAGGAGCTGCGGATCATCCTCAAGTCGGACGTGTCCGGCTCACTCGGCGCGATCACGCACGCACTCGAACAGCTCGACCAGGAGGAAATCCGCCTCAACGTCCTCCACGAGGGCGCCGGCGACATCACCGACAACGACATCATGCTGGCGACGGCATCGAACGCGATCGTTGTCGGGTTCAACACCAAGATCACCGAGACCGCTCGGCGCGCCGCCGAGGCCGAGGGCGTCGACGTGCGCCTGTACGACATCATCTACAAGCTGACCGACGACATCGGCGCGGCCCTCAAGGGCCTGCTCGAGCCCGAGGTCGTCGAGGTCGTCGAGGGCCGTGCGGAGGTCCGCCAGGTCTTCCGTGTCGGCAAGAGCACGGTCATCGCCGGCTCGTTCGTGACGGACGGCCGCATCGTCCGCGGGAATGCCCGCGTCTGGCGCGGCGGCAAGGTCATCGCCACGGACCGGATCGAATCGCTCCGGCGGTTCCGCGACGACGTTCGCGAAGTCGCGACGAACTACGAGTGCGGCATCGGCCTCGCCAACTTCCACGACCTGGAAGAAGGCGACGTCATCGAATGCTTCACCTCGCAGACGGTCAGCCGGGCCGTAGCCGGCTGAGCCGTGAGCCAAAGAACCGAGCGCGTCGACGAACTCCTCAGGCAGGAGATCGGCTCGATCATCGCTCGTGACGTGGCCGACCCTCGGATCGGCTTTGCCACGATCACGTCCGTCGAGACGGCCCGCGACCTGCGCCACGCCAAGGTCTGGGTGAGCGTCATCGGGCAACCGGCCGAACGCGACGCCACCGTCGCCGCGCTCCGCCGGGCGATGCCATTCGTCCGGCACGAGCTCGGAACCCGGCTCCGGATCAAGCGCATCCCGGACCTGCACGTCCACCTGGACGACACCGCAGAACGGGGCACGCGCGTCCTGCAGCTCCTCAGCGACCTCGAGGCCGGCGTCACGCCTGATTCGG
This sequence comes from uncultured Chloroflexia bacterium, assembly GCA_963731865.1. GTDB lineage: Bacteria > Chloroflexota > Limnocylindria > Limnocylindrales > CSP1-4 > SPCO01. Next base: position 444,432 of record CAVSXG010000002.1, read on the forward strand.
AGGCTCCGATTGGCGAGTCGCTCCCGACGCCCGTGCCTCGGCTGCCGCACGCGGGAGACCTGCCGATCGAGCCGCCATCCGCGGCACTCCTGCCCGAGCCGCGGCCACGACGCCGGCGCAAGGGACCCCAGGGCGCGACCCCGCGCGGTGGCGGCCGGCGGACGTCACGGTGACCGTCGACCTCTCACCGTACCTGGCGGCCGTTCCCGAGCGAGTCGTCGAACGATTGCGCGCCGCGCGCCGCGTGCTCGTTGTCAGCCACGAAAACCCCGACGCGGATACGCTCGGGGCCGCGCTCGCGGTCGTGCAGCTCGTCGAACTGCTCGGCGGCACCGCGGACCCGGTGTGTGCGGATCCTGCCCCGGAGCTGTACGTATTCATGCCGGGCATCGAACGCGTCCGAACGGATCCGGATCCGGCAGCCACCTACGACCTCACGGTCATCGTGGACTGCGGTTCCCTTGATCGGATTGGGGCACTCGGCGTTCGCCACGCCGACCTGTTCGAGCGCACGCCGCGGGTGATCATCGACCATCACGCGTCAAACGACGCCGCCGGCGAGACGGACTGGATCGAACCACACGCGGCGGCCACCTGCGAGATGGTCGCACTCCTCGCGGCGAAACTGGACGTCGAAGCCGATGTCGGCGACGGTGCCCTCGCCACGAACCTGATGGCCGGAATCGTGATGGACACCGCCACGTTTGCTCACCCGAACGCCACGCCGCGGACGCTCGCCGTCTCCGCGTGGCTCGTCGAGGGCGGCGCGCCGCTGTCGGACATCTCTCGGCGGTTGTACCGCTCGAAGCCGGAGCCGCAGCTCCGCCTGTTTGGGCGGATCCTGGCGCGTCTCGAGAGCGCCGACGACGGCCGGATCATCTGGTCCAACGTATCCGAGGCCGACTATTCGGAAACGGGGGCCGAGCGCGCCCATTCGGAGGGCCTGATCGATCTCCTGTCGCAGGCGGAAGCCGCCGAGGTGGCCATCCTGTTCAAGGAAGCCGGGGCCAAGGAGACGCGGATCAGCGTCCGGACGCGACCCGGTGGCGTCGATGCCACCGTCCTGACCGGGCGGTTTGGCGGCGGTGGTCACGCACGAGCCGCTGGGGCCACCGTCCCCGCGCCCCTCGCCGAAGCCCGTCCGCCGGTCCTCGCCGAGGCCACGCGCCTCGTGGCATCCGTCAGGCGGTGAGCGTGGCTCACGCATCCCTCGGGCACGGGATTGACGGGATCCTGATCGTCGCCAAGCCCGCCGGACCCACCTCGCACGATGTCGTGGCCCTGGTCCGCCGGCTCGCCGCCACCAGGCGGGTGGGGCATGGCGGCACGCTGGACCCGTTCGCGTCGGGGGTGCTGCCCGTCTTTCTTGGGCACGCGACACGCGTCGTCGAGTACCACCTCTCCGACCGCAAGGCCTACCGGGCGACCGTGTGTTTTGGCGCCTCATCGACCACGGACGATCTGGAGGGCGAGGTTACGCCGGCGACGGGACCGGCGCCCGATCGGGGAGCGGTCGACGCCGCGCTGGCCGGGTTCATCGGCCCGATCTCGCAGCGGCCGCCGGCGTACAGCGCGATCAAGGTCGGTGGTCGGCGGGCGTACGCGATGGCGCGTGCCGGCGAGGCCGTGACCCTGGCGTCGCGGGAGGTCACGATCGATGCGCTCACCGTGGACGCATGGGACGACACGGACCCGGAGCGACCGATTGCCGTCATCGACGTGCGCTGCTCGGCGGGCACGTATATCCGGGCCCTGGCGCGCGATCTCGGTGAAGCCGTTGGTTCCGCGGCCTACCTCGGGGCGCTCACCCGGACCGCCTCGGGGCCGTTCGGGCTCGCTGACGCGACGCCACTCGATGTCATTCGGACCGCAGCCTGCCGACGGGCCGGACGGCCTCGGGCCATTCCTTCGCCCGATCGACGCCGGGTTGGAGGCGCTGCCCGATGTCGTCCTGACCGAGACCGAGGTTGCCGCGATCGCCAAGGGCCAGTTCGTCCGACCGGCGACCGGGCTGCCCACGCCTGCCGCGCACTACCGGCTCCGGAGCCCGGATGGCGCACTGGTGGCGATCGCGACCGGGAACGGCGGCCGCCTGGCGCCCGACAAGGTGTTCGTGGCTCCCAGCGGGACCGCTCCAGCACCGGTCGAGTAGGCGCTCGGACGCGTCCGTCATGCAGGTGGTTCACGGTGTGGAGGAGCTCTCAGCGGACCATGGACCTGTGTTCGTTGTCGTCGGGGTCTTCGACGGCCTGCACCTGGGCCATCTCTACCTCCTGGGGCACCTGACCTCGGAAGCCGAACGGCGCGGCGCACGACCCACGGTGATCACGTTCGACCACCATCCTGACGAGGTGCTGACCGGTCAGGCGCCGCCACTCCTCCTGGATCCGCGCGAGCGACTCGACCGGCTTGCGGCTGCCGGCGTGGCGGTGACGGTCGTCCAGCACTTCGACGCGGCGTTGCGCGAGACGCCCTTCGACGCCTTCGTCGAGCGGATCCGGGAGCGGGTGGACCTGCGCGGGTTCCTGATGACGCCCGATGCCGCGTTCGGGTTCGAGCGCAGGGGCACGCCCGATGCCCTGACCGAGCTGGGGGGACGGCTGGGATTTGACGTCGTCGTCGTCCCGCCGTTCACGCTCAACGGCCAGGCTGTCCGAAGCACGGAGATCCGCAACGAGATCGCCGCGGGCAAACTCGGCGCCGCGGCAACCTTGCTGGGGCGGCCGGTCAGCCTGACCGGGATCGTGGCCGACGAGGGTCCCGACGGCGTGGGTCTGGAGTTCGACTTGCCGCTCGCGCTGCCACCGGCGGGTGAGTACGCCTGCCTGGTGGGTGGGCAGCCGGGCCGTCTGCGCGTCGATCGCGACGTCGCGTACCTTCGCGCCAATGTGGCGATGGGCGACCTGGTGACCGTCGAGATCACCGGCGAGGTACCAACGACCCTCGCCTGACGGACGACGCCGACCGGACTTCCGCCCGCGGACCGCGGTTCCGTCATTGACAGCAGACGCTTCGTGCCTATCCTCGAAGTCATCAGACGACTGATGACCTTGCCCGAGGTTTCGAGATGTATGCGATCGGGTGCGATGTCGGATCGCAGAGCCTGAAGGGGACGCTTCTCGACGCCGACGGGCGCCTCGTGGGCGAAGCGTCGGCCGCGTACGACGTCACATACCCGAACCCAGGGTGGGCCGAGCAGGATCCGCTCGTGTGGCGGGGGGCACTCGCCGATGTGATCGGCCAGCTCCTTCGGGACGCCGGCGTGCGATCGGCCTCCGTCGCGACGCTCGCACTGGCTTCCCAGGTGGACGGACTCGTGGCGGTCGACGCGGACGCCGAGCCCTTGCACCCATCGATCATCTGGCTCGATCGCCGGGCGGCCGATCAGACCCGACGACTCCGCCAGGAGATCGGTGACGACGAGGTCCGCCGGATCACCGGCCTCAACACCGATGCCTCGCACGTCGCGCCGAAGATCCTCTGGCTTCGTGATGCCTTTCCACACGTGTACGAGCGCGCCGCCGGACTCCTCCTCCCCGGCAGCGCGCTCGTCGCCTGGTTGACCGGCGAGCAGGTGCTCGATCACGCCAATGCCACCTCGACCTTGCTCTGCGACGTGTCGACGCGCTCGTGGTCGTCCCGGATGCTCGACCTCACGGCCATCGACGCCGCGCGTCTCGGCACGATCTGCGCGGCCACCGATGTCGTCGGCGGCCTTCGGTACGCTGCCGCGGAAGCCATTGGACTAACGACGGCCACGACGGTCGTCGCGGGAACGGGCGACGAACACGGCGCGTCGCTCGGGGCCGGTGCGATCCGCCCGGGCATCGTCGTCGATATCGCCGGGACGGCTGAGCCCGTGTGCGTCGCCGCGGTGACGCCGACCATCGATCCGACGGGCCTCGTCGAGACACACGGCCACGCCGACCCGCGGGTCTGGCTGGTGGAGAACCCTGGCTTCGTTTCCGGGGGGAGCGTCAGCTGGTTTCGTGGGGCGTTCGCGAACGGGGCGCCGCCGTCCGAGCTCGATGGCGAGGCGGCATCTGGCACCGGTCCCGGCTCGGACGGGATCACGTTCCTGCCAACGCTGTCGGGTGCAACGACGCCCCGCTGGAACGACCGGGCAAGAGGCGTCTACGCCGGCCTGTCGCTGAACCACGAACGCGCCCACCTGTATCGCGCGCTGCTCGAAGGGTGCACCTTCGCAGTCCGGGACATCGTTGATCGACTCGACGCGCTCGGCCTGGGAGCCGAGGAGATTCGCGTGGTTGGGGGCGGCGCCCGCAGCCCGTTCTGGCTCCAGATGAAGGCCGACGTGACTGGCCGGCCCGTCCGTGTCCTGCGCACGCCCGAGGCCACAGCCGTCGGCGCCGCGATGCTTGCCGGGGTCGGCGCCGGGATCTTCCACGATCTGGACGAGGCGGTCGCCAGGTTGGCCGTCGTCGAGCCAGCGGTCTACGAGCCGAACCCGGGGACTCGCGCGGCCTACGACGACGCCTACGGCCGGTACCGGCGACTCTTCGATGCCGTTGAGCCCGGTTTCGAAACTGCCGCCCATCTCGCTGTGATCGAGGCGCTCGCGTGACCGAGCGGACAGCCCTTCCGGACCCGACCGACCTCGACGGTCTTCGGCGTCTCCTTTCGGCGAGTGACGACGGGCTCGGTCGCCGACCGATCGGCCTTCGGAGCGTCCGGATCGGACCAGATGCGCTCGACGGGCTGGTCGACGCGGTGGCCGAGGTCCGCGACCCGGGCCCGGTCGTCGTGATCGTGGACGAGACGCCGATGCGGCGGGCGGGCGACGACGTGAAGGCCACGGTTGCGGCGGCGCTCGGAGCCAGGTTCGATACCCGCGTCGCGGTCATCCGCGCGCACGATGGCGAGCTGCATGGCGATGCGGACGCACTCGCGCAGGCGGATGTCGCGATCGTCGGCGCTGGCTGCGTCGTGTCGGTTGGTTCGGGAACGATCACCGACATCGCCAAGGACGCATCACATCGAGCGGGCAATCTGCCGTTTGTCGTCGTGCAGACGGCGGTGTCGGTCAATGCCTTCTCGGATGACATGGCCGTGCTCCTCAGGGACGGCGTCAAGCGGACCGTACCCTCGCGATGGCCGGACGTCCTCATCGTCGACCTTGGCATCCTGGCGGATGCGCCGCCGGCCATGAACCGCGCGGGGTTTGGCGAGCTGTGCTCAATGTTCACCGCGCCGGGCGACTGGTATCTCGCCCATGTGGCGGGGATAGGCGACGGCTACGACCCCGGGGTCGTCGAGCTGTTCCGCTCCGGGGCCGAGGACCTCCTGCGCGACGCCGCCAGCCTGCGGTCAAACGATCCGGCAGTGCTGACCGAGCTCGCCGCCCGCATGACCCTGACCGGGATCGCGATGGGCGTGGCGGGTCGCACAGCGCCGCTGTCCGGCACCGAGCACCTCGTCAGCCACCTGCTCGACATGGATGCCGGCCTCGCGCGCCGTCCCCTCGTCGTTCCATGGCGCCCAGGTGGGCGTGGCGAGCGTGTTCGCCGCGACACTGTGGCACGACACGCTCGAATCGCTGGATCCCGAGGACCTCAAGCTGGATCGCGCGTTTCCCGAGCCGGCAACGGTGGAGCGACGGGTCCGCGCGGCCTTCGATCCGGTCGACCCGACCGGGAAGGTCGGAGACGAATGCTGGCGTGACGTTCGAACCAAGCTCGAGCGCTGGCATCGTGCCCGCCCAACGATCGAGGCGATGGCTGACGACTGGGATCGCCATCGGGCGGTGCTCGAGGCATTGGTTGCGACACCCGAACGGCTCCGTACCGCCTTGCGCGACGCCGGCGCTGCCGCGACCCTCGCCGACCTCGATCCGCCGACCCCGTCGCTCGTGGCGAGCTGGGCGATCAGGGCCCTGCCACTGATGCGGGATCGGTTCACCGTGGCCGACCTGCGCTTCTTCGCCGGCGGCTGGCCGGACGCACTGGCGGACGACCTCCTCCGTCAATCGGGGATCGCGGGAACCTCGTCATGACGTCCACGCTTGCCGCTGCCCGCCGCCGGCCGACCCGCATCTACGGCGGCTACGTCTTCGATCTCGACGGGACGCTGTACCTGGGCGATCGACTCCTGCCCGGGGCGGCCAGCACGGTCGCAGCGCTCCGGGCTGTCGGTGCCCGGATCGCCTTCCTCACCAACAAGCCGCTCGAAACCCCGGCCACCTATGCCGCAAAGCTTACGGACCTGGGCATCCCGGCCGACGCGTCTGACGTCGTCTCGTCGACGGATGCGTTGCTCCGGTACCTCGCCGTAGCCGCACCGGGGGCGCGCACCATGCCCGTGGCGGAGCCGCTGGTGGTGGGACTGCTGCGCGACGCGGGTTTCCCCGTCCTGGACCCCGCCACAGACGATCCGGCAACGGCAGAGGTCGTCGTCGTGTCGTGGGACCGCACCTTCGACTACGCCAAGCTGCTCGCGGCGTTCCGGGCCGTCCGCGCCGGCGCGCGGCTCATTGCCACCAACCCCGATCCGTTCTGCCCGACCCCTGACGGCGACCTGCCGGATTGCGCGGCGATGCTCGCGGCGATCGAGGCATCGACCGGCGTTCGCGCGGAGGCGATCGTCGGGAAACCGTCGGCCCACATGGCGGCGACGCTGCTCGAGCGCCTGGCCCTGCCAGCGGACGACACGATCCTCGTGGGGGACCGCCTGCTGACCGATGTCCGGATGGCCCAGGAGGCCGGGATGGCCTCGGCGCTCGTCCTCAGCGGGGCCACGTCCGAGGCCTCGCTTGTCGAATCGCTTGCCGCATTGCCGACTCCGCCGCCGGACTACGTCCTTGACGGTGTGGCCGACATCCTGCCCATCGACGTTCATGTTGGCCCCGGTCCAGGAGAGCGCCCGTGATCGAGTTCATCTTCATGCTCACGCGCAACGACCAGACCATCTCGAACGCCATGGAGGTGTACGACGAGATCCGGGACACCGGCCTTCGGTACGTCGGGTTCAAGGACATCGGGTTGCCGCCCGCCAGCCTTGCCGCCCTTGCCGCGGCCATGCGATCGGACGGGCGCGAGGTATTCCTCGAGGTCGTGTCTGAGCATGGCGACGACGAGATCCGGTCCGTGGAGGCGTCGCTTGAGATCGGCGTGGATTGGCTCCTTGGCGGCACCCACCCGGACGAGGCGCTTGCGGTCCTCGACGGGGTCGGCCCTCCCGGTGCGCCGGGTCGGCCGAAGTATTGCCCGTTCCCGGGACGCGTCGTCGGCCACCCGAGCGTTCTCGAGGGCGCGATCGACGAGATCGCGGCCAGCGCCCGACAACTGACCGCGCGTGACGGTGTCGACGGTCTTGACCTCCTGGCCTACCGCTGGTCAGGTGACGTCCCGGCGCTGGTCCGTGCCGTGTCGATCGCCTCCACCGGCCCCGTCATCGCCGCGGGCAGCGTGGAATCGGGTGCGCAGATCAAGGCCCTTGCGTCGGCCGGCGCGTGGGCGTTCACGATCGGTGGCGCCATCTTCGACCACCGCTTGCCCGCCGGACCGTCCGTTCGAGAGCAGGTGGAATGCGCGCTCGAGCTCGCCCGGAGCGCACCGCAAGGGGAGGCGGTGGTTGACGTCACGTAGGCACGAACGGCATGCGATCGATCCAGGAAGGACGGGCAAGTCGCCCGGGGTACAGGAGGCAGACACGATGACCGACCGGAGTGGCTCCGCCAGCGAACGGGACGCAGCCGCAATCACCCGCCTTGCAGTTGAACGCCGGATCTCGCGGCGTCGTTTTCTGGCCGGTTCGGGCGCGGGCCTTGGCGCCCTCGCGTTGGCCGCCTGCGCACCGGCGCCGGCCGGTTCGAGCGCCCCGTCTGGCGCCCCGAGCGCCGCCGGCGGAACCGGCAACCTCGGCGACACGCTCAACCTGGCGACCTGGCCGAACTACCACAGCCAGGAGGTGCTCGACGCCTTCACCGCGAACACGGGCGTGGCGATCAACGTCGGCGTCTACGGGTCCACGGAGGAGATGGAGGCCAAGATCCGGGCCGGCAACTCCGGGATCGACGTGGTCGTGCCCTCGAACTACGCCATCGAAGGTTGGGTCGCGGACAGCCTGATCGAGTCCCTCGACTACGCCAAGCTCCCGAATTTCGTGGCCGCCGACTGGAATGCGCGGTTCATGAACCAGGCTTTCGACCCGGGCAACAAGGTCTCCATCCCCAAGAACTGGGGCACGACCGGGATCGCCTACCGAAGCTCCAAGGTGACCGAGGACGTCACCACGTGGGCGCAGTTCTTTGACCTGGCCGGAACGACGTACGAGGGCAAGGCACTCATCGTCGACCACCAGATCAGCTCGTTCGGATCCGCAGCCGTGGCCATGGGCTTCTCGCTCAATACGATCGACGCGACCGAGATGGCCGCGGTGGAGGCGATGCTCACGGCCCTCAAACCAAAGCTCTTCGCCATCTCGTCGGACGTCCAGCCGCCGCTCCGCAACCTCGACACGTGGTTGTCCATCGCGTGGACCGGTGACGGCGTCCAGGTCGGGCGCGACAATGAAGACGCGCGGTACGTCGTCGCCTCGGACGGCGGCGAGCTCTGGATCGACAGCTACACGGTTGCGGCCGATGCACCGCACAAGGACGCGGCGTACGCCTTCCTCGATTACATCCTCCAGCCGGCGCAGGCCGCGGCCGAGACGGAGTTCTGCCTGTTCCCGCACGCCAACGACAAGGCCACGGCACTGCTCATCGATGAGGTCAAGAACAACAGCGTGATCTACCCGAGCGCCGATTCGCTCGTCAAGCTGGAGTACGCGGTGAATGCCACGTACAACAGCGCGGAGCGTGCCGAAGCCTGGGCGCGGATCAAGGCATCCGCCTGATCCCGATGGCAACCACGAGCCGGGCGGTAGATGCGGGTCGCGCCACGCGGCGCGGTCACGCCGCCCTGCTCGTCCTGCCGGCAGGGCTCTGGTATGTCGGGTTCCTGATCGCGCCGCTCGTCGTGCTCGTCGTCATGTCGGTCGGCGAACGGTCGCCAAATGGCGGCTACCTGCCGGCGTTGACCCTCACCCAATACGCCAATCTTTCGAGCCGGGTGACGCCGCTCACGAACACGCTCGGGCTCGCGGCCCTCAACACGGTCATCTGCCTGCTCGTCGCGTTCCCGGTCGCGTACACACTCGCGCTCAAGGTGCGGGGAACCTGGAAGCTCGTCCTCGTGGCTCTCGTTGTCGTGCCGTTCTGGACGAGCTTCCTCATCCGGACCTATGCCTGGATGACGATCCTGGGTGCCAACGGCGTCCCACGGATCGCGGGATGGATCGGGTTCGGCGACGTCCAACTGCTCAACACGCCGTTCGCGGTGTCGTTGGGCATCGTCTACAACTACCTCCCGCTGATGATCCTGCCGATCTACGTCAGCCTCGAGCGCCTCGATCGGTCGTACCTCGAGGCGTCGCGGGACCTTGGCGCAGGACCGATCGGGACCATCCGACAGGTCGTGTTGCCGCTCGCGGCGCCAGGCATCCTGTCGGGGATCGTGCTCGTGTTCATTCCGGTCATGGGTGAGTACCTGATCCCGATCCTGCTCGGTGGCGGCAAGACGTACTTCCTCGGGAACGCCCTGGCGGACCTGTTCCTGCAAAGCCGAAACTGGCCGTTCGGTTCGGCGCTGGCGGCGATCTTCGTGGCCGGAATGATGGTCCTCGTGGCCGGCTATCTGGCCCTCACCCGACGGCTCGTCTCGACGGGCCGCGAGGCGAGCCTGTTGTGACCGGCGCGGCCCGGACGGGGACCGCAGGCACGCGGCTGGATCGTTCCGGCCCGCGCGAACGCGACCTCGACCTGCGCTCGGCGCTCCGGGCGGCTCGCCTCGAGCGACTCGGCCAACGGGCGAGCTGGATCTACACGGGCGTGGTATTCGGGTTCCTGTTCCTGCCGATCGTGATCGTGGTGGTCTTCAGCTTCAACGCCGGCCGTCACGTGACAGATCTCAAGGGCTTTTCGACGCAGTGGTACGCGTCGGCGTGGTCGGACCGTTTCCTGATGAATGCCCTGCGCAACAGCCTGACGATCGCGGGCGTGACGGCGGTCCTGGCGACCGTGATGGGCACGGCGTCCGCGCTCGCCATGGCACGGCTCGGCGCGCGGGTGCGCTGGCTCCTCGAGCTCCTGACGTATTCCGCGATCATCGTCCCCGGGATCGTGATCGGGATCGCCACGCTGATCTTTCTCGTGTCTGCCTTCGACTGGTTGAACCCATGGCTCTCGTTCTTCGCGGGCGCGGACGCCCCGCACCTCGGACTCGGGGCGGTGAGCGTGATCGCGGCTCACACGCTGTTCACGATGGCGATCGTCAACGTCCTCGTTCGGACCCGGCTGCGGGGCATGGATCGAAGCCTCGTGGAGGCGTCGGAGGACCTCTACGCGACCCCCTGGCGGACGTTCGTGCAGGTGACGTTTCCGCAGCTCCTGCCGGCGATCGTCGCTGGTGCCCTGCTCGCGTTCACCTTCAGCTTTGACGACTTCATCATCGCGTTCTTCACGAGCGGGCAGGACCAGACCGTCCCGATCTACCTGTTCGCGTCGATCCGGCGCGGGGTGAGCCCGGAGGTCAACGCGATCGCCACGGTGCTGCTGGCCGTGACGTTGCTCGCCATGCTGCTGGCAGGACTCGTCTACCGCCGCGGCCAACGCCGGGGTGGACCTGGGATGGCCGTTGGGGACGAAGCCATCGCCGGTGTCGTCGCCGGCGGGTCATCAGGCGTCGCCAAATGAGAGCCGTAACCGGTCTCGCCGGTCTCACCAGCCGTCCACTCCTGGCCGATGTCGTTCGCGACGGGCTCCGGCGGGCGGTCATCACCGGAACCTATCTCCCCGGATCCAAGCTGCCAAACGAGGACGCCCTGGCCGAGCGCTTCGCGGTGAGCCGGGCGACGATCCGCGAAGCCGTCCGTGGGCTGGTGGAGGAGGGCTATCTCTCCCGCCGTCATGGCTCCGGGACGTATGTCACGGCGCGGCCACTGCTGCGCAACTCCCTCGATCGCAACTTCTCGTACACGTCCTACCTGGAATCAACCGGCGTTCAGGCGGGGCGCCGAACGCTGTCGATCGCGACCATCCCGGCCTCGGAGGCCGTCGCAGAGCACCTGCTGCTCGAACCTGGGTCAGCCGTGGTGGAGCTTCGACGCGTGCGCACGGCTGATCGCCGGCCGGCCGTCTATTCCGTGGATCACCTGCCGGCCGACATCGTGGACGCCGAACGCGATCGCGAGCCCCTCGGCGGCTCGATGTACGCGTTGCTGGCGTCGCTCGGGCACCCGATCCTCCACGGCGAGGCCGTCATCTCTCCGGCCAGCGCCGACACCGAGCTCGCGGCGGTGCTCGAGGTGCCGACGGGGACGTTGCTCCAGCACCTCGAGCAGGTCGACGTCGATGCGGCGGGTCGGCGGGTGATGCTATCGCTCGAGTGGCATGTCCCAAGCGTCATCGAGCTGCGTGTCTACCGGCGTGGCCCAGGCGTGACGGATGGCGAGGCGCGCTCCTAGCGTCGCGCCCGACCGTTATCGCCCCGGCTGCCAGAGCGGCTCGGGGACCGCGCGTTCGTGGTTCTCGAACCTTGCCATCACGAACAGCGCGTCTGACAGGCGGTTGAGGTAGGGGAGCACGGTAGGCCCGAGCTCCTCCTCGCGCGCCAGCGTCGTTGCGGCGCGCTCGGCTCGACGGCAGATCGTTCGCGCGACGTGGAGCTGGGCAGCGCCTGGCGACCCGCCTGGCAAGAGGAAATTCGCAAGCGGCCCGACCACGTCATTGAGCTCGTCGATCAATCGCTCGAGCTTTTCGACGTGCCGTGGCTCGACCGTCGGCACAGGATGCCGAGCCTGGCTCGTCGCTGGCGTCGCAAGGTCTGATCCGAGGTCAAACAGCTCGTTCTGGATCAGCGGGAGCTCCTCGGCAAGGCGACTGCACAGGCCGGTCGCGAGGGCCACACCAATCTGCGAATTGAGCTCGTCCACCGTGCCGTACGTATCGACCCGTTGCGAATCCTTTGGAACGCGCTGCCCGCCGCCCAGACCCGTGAGCCCCTCGTCACCGGTCTTCGTGTAGATCTTCGTCAGGCGTGGCATGGCCGCTCTCCGTGGTATTCAGGACCCGAACGCATTGTCCGCAATCCCGGCGCCGGGCGTCGATACCCCGCGTCGACGGGCCGCCGGGCCTGACCAACGCGCCCCGCCACGCTGATCACGTCCAGATACGTGCGTGACACCGGGGCTGGGCGCGGAGTGAGGCGAACCCGGGGCTGAAAACGAGTCGAGAGCCCTCGCTACGCTGGTGGTGTCAAGACATCAGCAACGGAGGCTCTCGATGCGCAAGTCTACGCGGGCTCGATCGCCGAGGGGACGGAACGCGGGTGGTCAGCTCATCGTCACCACCAGGCGCCAACCACCCGCCGTTGCACCCGATCTGTCGCGCGATGCCCGGCGACGGCTGGCGATGGTCGACTGGCATCGCGCCCATGGTGCCAACATCAGCCGGACCGCCCGCCACTTCGGCTACTCGCGGCCGACCGTCTATCGCTGGCTTGCGCGCTATGACCGCTTCCGGCTCGAGACGCTCGAGGACCGCCCTTCGGCGCCACATCGACGACGTCGATCGACCTGGACGATCGAGCAACTGGGCGCCGTCCGCGACGTCCGGCTCCAATACCCGCGCTGGGGCAAGGACAAGCTGCGGGTGCTGCTGCGCCGGGCCGGCATCGTCCTGTCGGTGTCGATGATCGGGCGGATCCTGGCCCGCCTGCGCCGCTCGGGCGAACTGCACGAGCCGGCCGCTCGACGCCGGATGAGCGTGCGCCAGCGACGCTGGGCACGGCCGTACGCGATCCGCCGACCGGCCGACTGGGTGGTCGAACGACCAGGCGACCTGGTCGAGCTCGACACCCTCGACATCCGGCCACTGCCCAGCCAGATCTGGAAGCAGTTCACCGCCCGGGACGTGGTCAGCCGCTGGGACACCGTCGAGCTCGGCCGACGGGCGACCGCGCAGGCCGCGGCCGACGTCCTCGACCGGCTGGCCGAGCGGATGCCGTTCCCGATCCGCGCCATCAGCATCGACAACGGCTCCGAGTTCATGGCCCAGTTCGAGGCCGCCTGCCAGGCCCGGGGCATCCGCTTGTTCGTCCTGCCGCCGCGCTCGCCCAAGCTGCACGGCGCGGTCGAGCGGGCCAACCGCACCCACACCGAGGAGTTCTACCAGGTGACCGACGCCCTACCCGAGCTTGCCGCCTTCCAGGCCGAGCTGCGAGCCTGGGAAGTCGTGTACAACACTGTCCGACCACACCAGGCTCTGGGCTACCTCACCCCGGCCGAATACCTGGCCTCTGTTGGGGTCGAGGTGTAACGGACGTACTGGACGAGTACACCAGTTTGCCGCATCGGGGATTGCCTGCTACCATCCGCCGGTCATAGAAGAACGCCAAAACAAAGAAGTTCGTGTTCGGAGGAACGAGTGCCGCTGGCGCGGGAAGAGAAGCAGGAGATCATCACCGGGTATGCCACCAAGGAAGGTGACACCGGTTCACCGGAGGTCCAGGTCGCGCTCCTGACGGAGCGGATCAAGGAACTGACCGGACATCTCAAGAGCTTCCCCAAGGACAATCATTCGCGCCGCGGCCTCCTCAAGCTCGTCGGTCAGCGCCGCCGTCTTCTTGCATACCTGATGAAGAAGGACAGCGCGCGCTATCGAGTCGTCATTGGACGGCTCGGGCTCCGCCGCTAGGCGATCCGCCCCCGGACCCCGGTATCCCGGGGTCCTCTCGCGTTCGCTCTGAAGCTCAGTCGGCCGACCCGTGCAGGTCGTTGCCTCCTCCACGACCAAGGAGGATAGGTTCCCTTGTCTCAGACTTTCGAGACACAGCTTGGTGGTCGAACGCTGACCATCGAAACCGGCAAACTCGCCCGTCTTGCCGGCGGCTCCGTCACCGTCCGATACGGCGACACCATGGTGCTCGGCACGGCCAACCGCGCCGAGCCGCGCCCCGGCCTCGACTTCTTCCCGCTCACGGTCGATTTCGAGGAGCGCATGTACGCCGCGGGCAAGATCCCGGGCGGCTTCATCAAGCGCGAGGCGCGACCCTCGGAGCACGCGATCCTGGCCGCCCGTCAGACGGACCGGCCGATCCGCCCGCTCTTTCCCGAGGGCTACAAGGACGACGTCCAGCTGGTCATCACCGTCCTCTCGACGGACCAGGAGAACAACCCGGACGTCATCGGCACGATCGCGGCGTCCGCGGCGCTGACGATCAGCGAGATCCCGTTCAACGGTCCGATCGGATCGGTCCGCGTCGGACGGATCGACGGCGAATTCGTCATCAACCCCACCCACACGCAGCTGGCCGACTCGGAGCTCGACCTGATCGTGGCCGGGACCAAGGACGCGATCATGATGGTCGAGGCCGGGGCCAAGCTCCTGCCCGAGGCCGTCATGGCCGAGGCGATCCTGTTCGGGCATCGCGCCCTCCAGCCGATCGTGGATCTCCAGGTGGAGCTCCAGAAGGCGCTGGGCAAGCCCAAGCGGATCCCGTACCTCGAGCCGTCGACCAATTCGGTCCTCGAGTTCGCGGATGCGACCGACGCCAAGCGCGAGCTCGTCGTCATCGACGTCGAGACGACCGGGACCGACCCGAAGATGGCCGACCTCCTCGAGGTCGCCGCGGTCAAGATCAAGGGCACGAAGGTCGTCGATCGCTGGTCCACCTTCGTCAATCCCGGCCGACCGATCGTCGGCAACCAGATGCACGGCATCACCGACAAGGACGTCAAGGGGGCCCCGAACGCCAAGGAAGCGGCCGAGAAGCTGCTGGCCTTCGTCGGTGACGCGTTGATCGTCGGCCACAACGTCGGCTTCGACATCGGCTTCATCGAAGAGGCCATGGGCGACGGGTTCCGCGTCAAGCCAGGGTCATACATCGACACCCTGATGATCGCGCGCGAAGGGTATCCCGGTGCCGAGTCGTACAAGCTCGGCGATCTGGCGAGGTTCTTCGGGGTCGAGCTCGCGCAGGGCCACCGCGCTCTTGCGGATGCCGAGGCGACCGCCAATCTCCTGATCTGGTTCGCCAACGACCTACCGGGTCGCATCGCCACCCTCCGCGAGTCGATCGCCGAGGCCGTGCGGGCGAACCGGACTGGCGGCGACACCACCAAGCTCCTCGAGGCGGCCCGGCGTCAGGCGCGAGTCGGCAAGGCCCTGTTCAGCCTGATCCAGAAGAAGACGGTCCGCCGGATCGTGCTCGACGAAGGGATCCGGATCGACGGCCGCGGCCTTACGGACATCCGGCCGATCTCGGTCGAGGTCGGTCTCGTGCCGCGCGCCCACGGCTCGGGTCTGTTCACGCGCGGTGAGACGCAGGCGCTGACCGTCGCCACGCTCGGCGCGTCCTCGGACGTCCAGCGGATCGACACGATCAGCCCGGAGACCGAGAAGCGCTACCTCCACCACTACAACTTCCCGCCGTACAGCACGGGCGAGAACAAGATGATGCGCGGGCCAAGCCGGCGCGACATCGGCCACGGCCACCTCGCCGAGCGGGCGCTTGTGCCCGTCCTGCCGTCGCAGGAGGAGTTCCCATACGTGATCCGGCTCGTGTCGGAGTGCGTGACGTCGAACGGCTCCACGTCGATGGCATCGACCTGCGGCTCGACGCTCGCCCTCATGGACGCCGGCGTGCCGATCAAGGCTCCGGTTGCCGGTGCGGCGATGGGCCTGATCAGCGAACCGGATGGCCGGTTCGTGGTCCTGACCGACATCCTCGGCAAGGAGGACTCGATCGGGGACATGGACTTCAAGGTCACCGGGACGCGTGATGGCGTCACGGCGCTCCAGATGGACATCAAGGTCCAGGGGATCAGCGAGGCGATCATCCGCGACGGCCTCAAGCAGGCCCTCACGGCCCGCCTCCAGATTCTCGACAAGATGGCCGAGGTGCTCCCGGCAGCCCGCGAGACGATGAGCGACTTCGCGCCGCGCATCATCACGATCAAGATCAACCCCGAGAAGATCCGCGAGATCATCGGCAAGGGTGGATCGATGATCCGCAAGATCCAGGAAGAGACCCAGACGGAAATCAACGTCGAGGACGACGGCACGGTGGAGATCGCGGCCGTCTCCGGCGAAAACTCGCGCAAGGCGATCCAGTGGATCGAAAGCCTCACCCGCGAGGTCGAGATCGGCGCGCTGTACCTGGGCAAGGTCACCCGGATCATGGGCTTCGGCGCGTTCGTCGAGATCCTGCCGGGCAAGGAAGGCCTCGTCCGGATCGGCGAGCTCGCCGACTACCACGTGCCGAGCGTCGAGGACGTCGTGTCCGTCGGCGACGAGGTGATGGTCGTCGTGACCGAGGTCGACCGCCAGGGCCGGGTCAACCTGTCGCGCAAGGCGGCCATGCAGCGCCACCTGGCAAAGGACCCGGCATAGCGTCCAGCCCAACCACGCAGCACCTGGGGGAGCCGCCGGGCGACCGGCGGCTCCTCTCGTTTCCGGAGGGCGGTTCAGACCACTCGCGGCCGTCCCGTGTTGACGTGGATCGACCGGATTCGATCCCGCAGGAGCCGCTGCTATACTCGGTTCGTGCCCGTCCCAGCGACTGAGCGAGCGGAGCCATGTCACGGATGAACCGCCAACCACTCACCGTCGCCGTCGTGGGCGCCACGGGCGTCGTCGGACGGACGATGATCCAGATCCTCAACGAACGGGAATTTCCGGTCGGTGAGTTGCGCCTGCTTGCCTCCGGGCGTTCGGCAGGCCGCAGCGTCATCGTCGATGGTCGGACCCTCGAGATCGCCGAAGCGGTTCCCGAGGCGTTCGAAGGCGTCGACATCGCCCTCTTCTCGGCCGGCGCCGACGTGTCGCGGGACCTGGCGCCGGCAGCGGTCTCCAGGGGCGCCACCGTCATCGACAACTCGTCCGCGTGGCGGATGGAGCCAACCGTCCCGTTGGTCGTCTCACAGGTCAATCCAGACGACCTCGAAGGGCATCCGGGGATCGTCGCCAACCCCAACTGCTCGACGATGCAGCTGGCGCCCGTGCTGATGGCCCTGCGCGATACGGTCGGGATCGAGCGAGTCATCGTCGACACCTACCAGTCCGTGTCGGGCACCGGCGCCGATGCGCTCGCCGAGCTCGAGGGCCAGATCCGGGCCCATGTCTCGGGCGAGCCAAAGACAGCGAGCGTCTATCCGCACCCGATCGCGTTCAACGCGCTGCCCGAGATCGATGTCTTCCTGCCCAACGGCTACACCAAGGAGGAATGGAAGGTCGTCAACGAGAACCGCAAGATCCTGGGCCTGCCCGATCTGCGCATCTCGTGCACGGCGGTGCGGATCCCCGTCTTCGTGAGCCACTCCGAGGCCGTCCACGTCGAGACGCGCGACCCGATCACGCCCGAGCGCGCTCGCGAGCTGTTCGCGGCCGTCGCCCGGCGTCCTCGTCCAGGACGATCCCGAGGCGCACGAGTATCCCGCTCGCCTCGGACGCCGCCGGCCGCGACGAGATCTTCGTGGGGCGGGTTCGCCGCGACGTCTCGATCGATGATGACCGTGGTCTTGCGTTCTGGGTCGTCTCCGACAACCTGCGCAAGGGGGCCGCGACGAACGCCGTCGAGATCGCGGAGCTGCTCCGCGAGCGGGAGCTGGGTCGCGTCTGCCTCCGCCCGTGGGGCCCGCCCGTACCGCGCCATGGGCGCCGTCGGGGCCACGGCGTGACGGACCTCGAGCGCCGGCAGGTGCTCGACGCCATCGCCGCTGAGGTCCGGGTGTGCACGAACTGCCGGTTGCACGAGACCCGGACGAACGCCGTTCCTGGTGAGGGCGACCCGGAGACCGAGGTCGTGTTCGTCGGCGAGGGCCCGGGCTTCAACGAGGACCGGGGCGGGCGACCGTTCATCGGTCGCGCTGGCGATCTGCTGGTCAAGCTGCTGGCCTCGATCGGTTGGCGTCGCGAGGAGGTCTTCATCACCAACATCGTCAAGTGCCGGCCACCCGAGAACCGCGACCCGCTCCCGGACGAGGTCGCGGCATGTGCGCCGTACCTGCACCGACAACTCGCCGCGCTCGACCCCGCGGTGATCGTGACGCTGGGGCGGCACTCGATGGCCCGGTTCATGCCCGGCGCGCGGATCTCGCAAGCGCACGGCACGGTTCGCCCGGTCGATCCCGAAACCGGCGCCCAGGACGCGCTCGTATTCGCCATGTACCACCCGGCGGCAGCGCTCCGGACAGGGGCGATCGAGGCCGAGAGCTACGCGGACATCGCCGGCGTCCCGATTGCCTTGCTCGACGCCCGTCGCCGTCGCGAGACGGCGAGGGTTCAGCGGGAGACTGCTGCGCGTCCCGTCGACGCGACACCCGCCACTGCCGTACCCGTCGCCGCGACGCCCGCTGCGCCAGCCGAGCCGACGACCACCCCCGACGGGAGCGACCGAGTGGGGGTCACCGCTGACAGCCAGCTCGATCCCTCGGCGCGTCCCGGCGAGACCACCACGCCCCAGCTGACCCTCTTCTAGCCATGTCCCCACAGAAGAACGCACCCGTGAAGAACGCACCCGTGGACGACGAGCCGCTCCGGATCATCCCGCTCGGCGGGGTGGGGGAGATCGGCAAGAACATGTACGTGTTCGAGTACCGCGACGAGATCGTCGTGATCGACTGCGGGCTGATGTTCCCGGACGAGGAGATGTTCGGCATCGACCTCGTCATCCCGGACATCACGTACCTCAAGGAACGGCGAGCGAACGTCAAGGCATTCCTCATCACCCACGCCCACGAGGACCATGTCGGGGCCTTGCCCTACGTCCTGCCGGAGTTCCCGGGCGTCCCCGTCTATGCCTCGACGCTCGCCCGTGGTCTCCTCGGCAACAAGATCAAGGAGCACAAGCTCCACAACAACCCGCTGATCGCGCTCGAACCGGGCGACGAGGTCCAGATCGGCGCGTTCACGGTGATGCCCTTCCGGGTGGGCCACTCCATCCCTGACGCGATGGGCATCGCCCTGCGGACGCCGGTCGGCACGATCGTCCACACCGGGCGACTTCAAGTTCGATCACACGCCGGTGGACGGCAAGCTGTCCGACTTCGCGATCCTGGCGCGCCTCGGCCAGGAGGGCGTCGCGTGCCTCCTGTCGGACTCGACGCGAGCCGAGAACCCCGGCTACACGCCGTCCGAACGAACCGTCGGCGACGCGTTCCGCGAGATCATGGAGCCGCTCGACGGCCGAGTCATCGTGGCGACCTTTGCGAGCAACATCGCCAGGGTCCAGCAGGTCCTTGACGCCGCGGCCGACATGAACCGGAGCGTTTCGGTCATCGGGCGGTCGATGGAGCAGAACTTCCGGATCGCCACTGACCTGGGCTACCTCAAGTACGACCCGGCACGGATCGTGTCCAAGGACAAGATCAAGGACCACCCGGATGCGAAGCTGGTCATCGCCACGACCGGCGCTCAGGGCGAGCCGATGGCGGGTCTCGCCCGGATGGCCAACCGGGACCACCGATTCGTGGAGATCCAGCCCGGCGACACGGTCATCGTCAGCGCAAGCCCAATCCCGGGCAACGAGGAGTACGTCTCGCGGACGATCGACAACCTGTTCAAGGCTGGCGCCAACGTCTACTACCACACGATCAAGCGCGCCCACGTGTCGGGTCACGCCAGCCAGGAAGAGCTCAAGCTCATGCTCGGCCTGACCAAGCCGAAGCACTTCATCCCGATCCACGGCGAGTTCCGGATGCAGGTGCAGCACGGCCGGCTGGCGATCGAGACCGGGCGTCCTTCCCGAGAACGTGTTCATCATCGAGAACGGCACACCGATCGAGCTCTTCGCCGATGGCAGCGCCCGACGCGGCCAGCCCGGTCACGGCCGGTTACGTGTACGTCGACGGGCTGTCGGTCGGCGAGGTCGGCGATGTCGTCCTGCGCGACCGACGATCGCTCGCCAACGACGGCATGTTCATGATCGTCGTCACCATCGACAAGCAGACCGGCTCGGTCATCGGTCGGCCGGAGATCATCACCCGCGGCTTCGTCCACCTCAACGAGCTCGATCCGCTCATGGAGGAGGCCGTCAACCGGGTGATGAAGGCCATCGACACGCCGGGCGACCACATCAGCGAGGTCGGCCTGCTCAAGGAGCAGGTCAAGGACGGGGTCTCGCGCTACCTCTACGAGCAGACGAAGCGACGACCGATGGTCTTCCCGGTCGTCGTCGAGGTGTAGCGTGGCCACCCGCCGCCGAACGGCCGCTCGAAAGCCGGCCACGCGCTCCGCGCTCGCGACGAACGAACGCGTGGACGGCGCGCCTGACCCCCGACGTGGTGCGTTCGATCCTCGGGCTGGTCCTGCTGGTGCTCGGCGCGATGACGCTGATCGCCCTGCTCCCGACCACCCGCGGCGGTTCCCTGACCAGCTGGTGGACCGACCTCTTCGCGCCGTGGTTCGGGACGATGCGCTGGCTGCTGCCATTCTTCCTGCTGGCGTCGGGCTGGTGGCTCGAGTGGGGGCCCGGCAAACGACCCGGGTCGGGCTGGGGGATCACCGTCCTCGGTCTCGTGATCACGTATGCGGGCGTGGTTGGCGCCGCGCAGGTCATCAACGTGTCAGGTGGCCGGATCGGCCGGTTTCTGGCGGGCACGCTGGGCGACCTCGTCAGCCCCGCCGGCGCGTTCATCCTGCTCATCGCGCTTGCCGCGCTGGGGCTGGTCGTCGGCTTTGGCATCCCGCTGCGCCAGCTCCTCCACCCCGCCGTGGGGACCGCTCGATGGGTCGGTTCGACGGCGAAAGAGGCGATGCGACGGACGCCACCTGAGACCACTGCCCCCGGAAAGCCGGTCACGCCCGCCGACGCGCCGACAAACGGCCGAGGCAAGGGCGGCGATCGGGCGTCCGATCGGCGCGACGCCGTCGCCTGGCCAGACCGGGGTGTGGGGTGAGAGCGACGAGGCCGCGATCCCGGTCGCGATCCCCAGTCCGCGCCCGGTCTCCTCGACGTTTGCCCCGGCACGGGGCGCGGCATCGGCGACCCTCGTCGCGCCGGTCCGCCCCGTTCGGGATCCCGACGACATCACCGACGCCTCCGATTCGCCGCCGACGAAGGAGCGCATCGAATACGTCCTCCCGGCCCTCGAGGCGCTCGATGACGTCGCGATGCCGATCAGCACCGGTGTCGACGAGGCCGCTCACGCCCGCAACGAGGAGATCATCGTCAAGAAGCTGGCCGGGTTCGGGATCCCGGCGCGCATCGTGGCGAGGAACGCGGGACCGGTCGTGACCCAGTACGAGGTCCAGCCCGCCCCCGACATCAAGGTCAGCCGGATCGAGGGGCTCTCGGACGACCTGGCCATGGCGCTTGCCGCCAGCTCGCTCCGGATCGAGGCGCCGATCCCGGGCAAGAGCGCCGTGGGGATCGAGATCCCGAACAAGGACTTCAACGCCGTCCCCCTCCGGCGCGTCCTCGAAGAGGTCGAGTTCACCGCCTCGGAGTCGAAGCTGACGTTCGCCCTCGGCCGTGACGTCGCGGGGGTGGCAAAGGCCGTCGACCTGGCCAAGATGCCGCACCTGCTGATTGCCGGGGCGACCGGGTCAGGCAAGAGCGTCATGGTCAATGCCGTGATCACGAGCCTGCTGTGCAAGGCGACGCCGGACGACGTGCGGATGATCCTGATGGACCTCAAGCGGGTCGAGCTCGCGGCCTACAACGGCCTGCCGCACCTGCTGGTCCCGGTGATCACGGAGCCGGAACGCGCCAAGGCCGCGCTCAAGTGGGCTGCCAACGAGATGGAGGCGCGCTACCGACGCCTGGCCGGCGCGTCGGCTCGCAACATCCGCGCGTTCAACGAGACCCGGGTCGATCCCGAGGATCGGATGCCCTACATCGTGATCATCATCGACGAGCTCGCCGACCTGATGATGCGCGAGGGCAAGAACGTCGAGGACCCGATCGTCCGCCTTGCCCAGAAGGCGCGGGCCACGGGCATCCACATGGTGCTCGCCACGCAGCGGCCAAGCGTCAACGTGGTGACCGGCCTGATCAAGGCCAACTTCCCGAGCCGGATCGCGTTTGCCATGGCCTCGCAGATCGACTCGCGAACGATCCTCGACACACCCGGCGCCGAGGACCTGATCGGTCGCGGCGACATGCTCTATCAGCCGTCCGACCTGCCGCGGCCGATGCGCCTCCAGGGCGTGTTCGTGTCCGATGCGGAGATCGGCAAGGTCGTCGAACACTGGAAGGCCCAGATCGACGACCCGCGCTACGACATGACGATCATCGATACCGGGGACGAGGGAAGTCGGGTCCGTCGACGACCTCGCGGACGAGGACGCCGATCGATTGTTGCCTGATGCCGTGGAGGTCATTCGGGAGTACGATCGCGCCTCGGCGTCGCTCCTCCAGCGTCGCCTGAAGGTCGGCTATGCACGGGCGGCTCGAATGATCGACCAGCTGGAGGCTCGCGGCTACATCGGCGCGTTCGACGGCTCGAACGCCCGGCAGGTCCTTCGTCGCGACGAGGCGCCGACGTCCGGCGGTGCGGACGACGGACTCGACGGGGATGACGGATGACGACGCGGGAACAGCTCAAGCGAGCGGTCGGTGCCGATCGCTCGGAGGCGGGTCGCGGGATCGCCGCGGAGCCGGCGCCCAGCCTGCCCGAGCGCCTCTATGCCGCCCGGGAGCGCAAGGGCGTCGATCTCTACCGCGCCGAGCGCGATACCAAGATCCGGGCGCGGTATCTCGGGGCCCTCGAGCGCGGCGATTACAAGGAGCTGCCCGGCGCGGTCTACACGAAGGGGTTCCTGCGCAACTACGCGCTCTACCTCGGGCTGGATCCGGATGAAGTGCTCGACCACTGGCGCCGCGAACGCGGCGAGGCGCGGGACATCACGCCGGTCATCGCCGTCCCACGGCCGATCACGGCACCACGCCAGGGGCTGACGTTCTCGCCAAGCATCGTCGTGTTCGCCTTGCTGACGGTGTTCGTCCTTGCTTTCGGTGCCTACCTCGCGGTCCAGGTGCTGCGCTTTGCCAAGCCACCGACCATCGCCGTTACCGATCCGCTGACCGCGGTCATCACCGTCGACGAGTCGACGACGAGCTACACGCTGCGCGGCACGACGTTGCCCGGTGCGACCGTGACCATCGCGACTCCAGGCGACGATCCTTCGCAGGTCACCGCCGGGCCGGACGGCGACTGGACGTCCGATGTCGATCTCCGGCGCGGTCGCAACCAGTTCGACGTCACCGCGATCGACCCTGACACGGGCAAACGATCAGAAGACACGATCCGCCGCTTCATCACCGTGCCGGTGCCGGACCTCGAGATCGTCGCCCCGACGCTGACCGTCGATCAGCCTGCCGAAGGCACCTCGTTCGCCAATGGCGCCATCCCGGTCGCCGGCCGGGCGACCAATGCCGATTCCGTCGTGGTCAGCGCCGCCTATGTCGGCCCGAACGCGCCGGCCACCACCGAGGGCGGCGCCACGCCGGCACCACCCGCCGTGCCCAGTCCCGTGACGCTCGAGGTAGCCGATGACGGCTCCTTCAGCACGCCCTATGAGCTCACCGCCGGGCGGTGGACCATCACGGTCACGGCCGAGAGCCAGCAGGGCCGCACCTCGGCCCAGACGCGCAATGTCTCGGTCGTGTTCCGGGGCGTGAACCTTGTCGTCACGATCGAGGGTGGACGGGCGTGGCTCAAGGTCTGGGTGGACGGCAAGCTCGATCCAGGGCTCGGGGCCGCCGGCTCGGTCATTGCCAATGGCCGAACCCTGACCTTTACCGGCGAGGAATCCGTTGAGGTTCGGTCCGGTTCGTCCGGGGTCACCCATTTCACGCTGAACGGGACGCCGCTCGGCGCGCTCGGCCGCCCGGGCATTCCCGAGACCTGGCTCTTCGCCCCACCGGACCCGCCGGTCAAGACCGCCCGGCGGTAGCGCGTGGCGGACCTCCAGGGAGCGCCCGTGACGGACGACCCGCTGGTCTCCCTGGTTGCCCGCTTGCACGAGCGGTGTCTGGCCACGGGGATCCATCTCGCGACGATCGAATCGTGTACGGGCGGCCTCGTCGGCCACCTGATCACCGAGACGCCCGGCTCGAGCGCCTATTACGTTGGGGGCTTCGTGACCTATTCGGATCAGCTCAAACGCGAGCTCGTTGACGTGCCGGGTGAGGTGCTCGCGGCGCACGGGGCGGTCTCGGCGCAAACGGCGATCGCCATGGCTACGGGCGGCCGGGCGCGGGCTCGCGCTGATCTTGGTGCCTCCGTCACGGGAATCGCCGGGCCTGACGGTGGCAGCGAACAGAAGCCGGTTGGGCTGACGTACGTCGCCGTCGCCGACGGGACGGGCACCGAGGTCCGCCGGTACCAGTGGTCGGGCTCGCGCACCGAAAACAAGCGGGCCAGCGCGGAGGCGCTGCTGGGGCTGATCCTCGAGCGGATCGACAGCCGCTCCGATCCAGCGTGACCTCGTCCGCAGACCGGGTCCGCGGCGGACTGGCTCCGGTACGGGAAGCGCGGGCGATCCGCGCCGGCGAACGGATCCATGTCGTTGGTGCCGCGGGCGCCGGTGCCAGCGCGGCCGCACTCCTTGCCCATCGGTCCGGGGCGATCGTCACCGCTTGCGATGCCGGCGGGCCATCGCCGTACACGGTTGCGCTCGATGCCCTTGGCATCACCCTCGAGGCCGGGCACTCGCCGGGCCATGTCACGACCGAGCCGACTCCCGACCGCCTCGCGGTCACCAAGGCGCTGTCAGCCCTTCAGCCGGACCATCCCGAGCTCGTCGCCGCTCGCGATCGGGGCGTGCCGCTCGAGCCGTGGCAACAGGTCGTCGCCGACGCCGCCGTCGGCAGGACGTTGGTGGGCGTCGCCGGGACCCACGGCAAGAGCACGTCGGCCGGCTGGCTGGTCCACGTGCTTGCCGATGCCGGTGCCGATCCGTCGGCGTTCGTCGGGGCGTTGTTGCCGCCGACCCTGACCGGTGGCCCGCCGGCAACGGCGCGCTGGGGTAGGGGCGAGGCGTTTGTCGTGGAGGCCGACGAGTACGCCGGGAACTTCGACGCGTATCGACCGTCGCTCGCGATCCTGACCAGCGCGGACTGGGATCATCCCGATGTGTTCGCGGACCAGGAGGCCGTCATCGAGGTCTTCGAGCGCTGGCTCCGCCGTGCTCAACCCGGCGCGACGCTTGTGGCCAACGTAGGTGACGCCGGGGTCGCCACCGTTGTCGAGCGACTGGCCGACTGGCCGGGCCCCGTGGTCGCCTATGCGCTCGTCGATCAGGCGCCGCAGCGATTGGGCGGGTATGCGCGAGCGATCAGCGAACGGTTCGCCACCGCCGCCGGTCCTGCAAGGGCGCTGCTCGGGCGGATCACCGCCATGGATCCAGGTTCGACCACGCTGGACATCCTTGGGCTCGATCCGTTGTCCGGGCTCGTGTCGGCCCGGCTCGTGACCGCCGGGCGACACAACGCGGCCAACGCGCTCGCCGTCACCGGCGCGGCGACAGTCCTGGGCCTTGGTCCGGGCGAGATCACCGCCGGCCTTGCCTCGTTCGCCGGGGTCGGGCGTCGCCTGGAGCAAAAGGGCGAAGCCGGTGGCGTCCTCGTGTTCGACGACTATGGCCACCACCCAACCGCGATCCACGAGACGCTCGCCGCGGTGCGTCAGCGCGCCCCCGGCCGCCGCGTGTGGGCCGCGTTCGAGCCCCTGACGTTTCATCGCACCGCGGCCATGCTCGACGCGTTCGCGGAGGTCCTCGCCGGCGCGGACGGGGTGGCGATCGCCGATATCTGGGCGGGTCGCGATCCGGACACCACGATCGCGTCAGCCGCCCAGCTCGCGGCGGCGATCAGCGCGAAACGCCCAGAACTCCCGGTCTTTGCCCCGGGCTCGGTCGAGGTGACGGCGGACGTCCTTGCCCGTGAGGTCCGGGCGGGCGATGTCGTGCTCGTGATGGGCGGCGGACGGAGCTATCGCATCGGCGAGCGGCTCCTGGAACACCTGGGAGGTCGGGAATGATCGACTACGCCACGGCTGGGGCCGTGCTCGACGCGTACGGCCGTGCCTGGGAGACGTTTGACGGCGACGCCTGGGTCGCGATCTTCACCGAGGATGCCGAGTACCATGAGGACCCGTTTGGCGAGCCGATTACCGGCCATAACGCCCTGCGGGCATACTTGCTGGACGCCGCCGCGTCGCAACGAGACGTCGAGTTCACCGTGGAACGGCACTGGGTCTCGGGTCCGACCGTCCTGGCCGCCTGGCACGTGACCTTCACGCGTCGCGAATCGGGTCAACTCGTGCGTATGGCCGGGTTCATGACCGCGGAGGTTGCCTCGGACGGGCGGATCGCCCGCTTCCGTGAGTGGACGAGGTACGGCCCGGAGGGTCGAGGCTAGAGAGGAGGATCGATGGCGGGAGACCAGTCATTCGACGTCGTCAGCGATTTCGACGAGCAGGAGCTGCGGAACGCCCTCGACCAGGTGCGGCGCGAGGCCGGAACCCGGTTCGACTTCAAGGGCGTGACCGTCGATCTCACCCAGGCCAAGGAAGAGCTGATCCTGATCACGGACGACGAGCATCGAGCGAGCGCGCTGAAGGACCTGATCGAGTCCAAGGCGATCCGTCGCGGCCTGTCGCTCAAGATCTTCGACTGGGGCAAGGTCGAGGAAGCCGGCGGCAACAAGGTCCGCCAGCGAATCGGCCTGCGCCGCGGGCTGTCGGATGAGATCGCCAAGCGCATCACGCGACTGATCCGCGACGAGTTCCCAAAGGTGAAGTCGCAGATCCAGGGCGATGCGGTGCGCGTATCGGGCAAGAGCAGGGACGATCTGCAGCGCGTGATCATCAGACTGCGCGAGCTGGAGGACTTGCCCCTGCCACTGCAGTTCGAGAACTACCGCTGAGGAACCCTGACCAGGCAGCCCGATGTTGAAGGAGCGCCGTCGCCATGACCGAGCTCGACGCCCAAACACCACCGTCCCGACGAAGACGCGAAGACCGACACCGACCCACCAGCCCTCGAGCCCGCCGAGCCAGCATCTGCTGAGGCGACCGAGTCCACGGCCGACGAGGCGACGGCGGTGGCGGCAGCCCCCGAGCCCGAGCCCGAAGACGCACTAGACGAGGCGGCCGAGTCCACGGCCGAGCCCGAACCCGAGGCGACCGAGGCCACGGCCGAGCCCGCGGAGGCAGCGGCGCCCGAGCTGGAGCGCGATGAGGCCACAGCGCAGGAAGCCGAACCCGAGTCATCGGATGTCGCGCCGCCGGCCGAACCCGGCCCGCGAACGGTCGGTCGGT
Organism: uncultured Chloroflexia bacterium; assembly: GCA_963731865.1. GTDB lineage: Bacteria > Chloroflexota > Limnocylindria > Limnocylindrales > CSP1-4 > SPCO01. The sequence continues at coordinate 471,756 of CAVSXG010000002.1, forward strand.
TCATCGCCGACGCCCTGCGGTCCGCCGGCGTTCGGTACGCATTCACCGTCCCCGGGGAGTCATTCCTTGGGCTCCTCGATGCGTTCGAGGGAGCCGGGATCCGAGTGATCGCGACCCGCCACGAAGGCGCCGCTGCATTCATGGCCGACGCACATGGCCAGCTCACGGGACGGCCCGCCGTCTGCCTCGGGACCCGCGCGGTGGGTGGCGCCAACCTCGCGATCGGCATCCACACGGCGCGTCAGAACTCGACGCCGATGTTCGTGGCGATCGGACAGGTCGAGCGACCCTTGCTCGGACGCGAAGCGTTCCAGGAGATCGACCAGGTCGCGACGCTCGGCGGTCTTGCCAAATGGGCCGCGCAACCACGCGAGGTAGCCGACGTCGCCGCGACGATGACCGAAGCGATCCAACAGGCGCTCGGCGGGCGGCCCGGCCCGGTGCTGCTCGCGCTGTCCGAGGACCTCCTCGACGAGCCCATGCCCGACGACGCGCGGATCGACAGCGGCCGGCCGAACCAGCCCCGTGCGAGCGACGATCAGATCCGCGCCGTGATCGAACTCCTTGCCTCGGCCCGACGGCCGGTCATCCTGGCCGGCGCCGGGGTGCTGCGGGCCAGGACCTCGACCGAGCTCACCCGGTTTGCCGAGCTCCTGCACGTCCCGGTGATCGCCAGCTGGCGCCGCGCCGACATCATTTCCAACGACAACCCGCTGTACCTCGGGATGGCCGGGCTCGGCGCCGCCGTGTCGGTGCGCGAGCGGCTCGACGCCGCGGACGCGCTCCTCGTGATCGGCTCACGGCTCAGCGAACCCACCAGCTACGGCTACGAGGTTCCACGATCTGGGCTGCGCTGGGCGCACGTTGACATGCAGCCTGGCGGACCCCCTGGCCTCCCGCCTCCGGAACTGACCGTGGCAACCGACGCGAAGGCCTTTCTACGGGCCGCCAACGAGCGCCTCGTGGGACGGGCCGTGCTCGATGCCGAGCGGGTGGCCACGCGCCAGGCCAACAATGTCGTGGACCGGGCCGCGTGGGAGGAAGCCAGCGTGGTCGACGCGCAGCCATGGGACGGACCTGGCGTCCACCCGGGCGCGACTGTGGCCACACTGCGGCGGGTCCTGCCCGATGACGCGATCCTCACCACCGATGCGGGCAACTTTGCCGGCTGGGCCGGACGCGGGTTCCGGTTCCGGCGACCCGGCACGTTCCTGGGACCAACCTCCGGTGCCATGGGCTACGGGCTCCCGGCGGCGATCGCCGCGGCCCTCGTGCATCGCGATCGAGCGGTGGTCGCACTCGTCGGCGACGGCGGCCTGGGGATGACGCTTGCCGAGCTCGAGACGGCCGTCCGCGTCGGCGCACGCGTCGTCGTCGTGGTCTTCGACAACGAGCGCTACGGGACCATCCGGATGTGGCAGGAGCGGCGGGGGAGCGGCGTTGGTGTAGGGACCGAGCTCGGACCTGTCGACTTTGCCGCGATCGCCCGAGCCTGCGGGGCGCGGGGCGTCCGCGTCGAGAAGGACAGCGAATTCGAAGCTGCCCTTCGTGCCGCGCTCGCTGCAGACCGCGCGAGCGTCATCCACCTGACCGTCGATCGTCGCTGGGTGTCGGTGGACGACCCGGCGGCGTAACCGGGCTCAACCCCGGCGCGCCACCACCGAGAACGAGAGGGGCACGCGTCCGCGATCCGCTGGGCGGATGTCGCCATGGCCGCCCCACCAGTCGATCGGGTGCTCCGTGACCGCCTCCAGCCGCAAACCGGCACCGAGAAGGGACGTGAGGATCTCGCCGAGCGTCCATGCCCGGGCAAACTTCAGGCTCTGCTCGGCCTCGGGGATCGACAGGTGGTCGATGTACTCGGGCGCCCAGCCCCGGGACGCCTCCGGCCTGGCGAAGTAGTCGTAGTCGGTGACGATCCAGCGACCATCCGGATCGGCATCGAAGAGCCACTCGACTGGATGGCCTTCGAACAGCACGAACCGACCGCTCGCGCTGAGGAGCCGGGCGACGACGGCCGCCCACGCGTCGAGGTCCTGGAGCCAGATCAGCGATCCGCGACCCGTATACACGAGGTCGCCGGTTCCGTCGAGGTCGTGTGGCGTGTCAAGGACGTCGGAGCGGATCCACCGCGCTGGTGCGCCGGTGGCGACGGTCAGGCGTTCTGCGAGCTCGAGCATGCGTGGACTGAAGTCCACCCCAACGACTTCGGCCGCACCGAGGTTCCAGAGGGACAGCGTGTCCCGACCAGCCGCGCACTGCAGGTGGATCGCCCGTCGGCAGCGGCCGTGGAGATCGCCGATCAGCTCGATCTCGGCACCGAACAGGTTCGTGCCACCGCTCTTGATCAACTCGATCGCTTCGTCCAGCCAGCGCTCATACCGTTCGGCGGCCTCATCCCACGCGGCCCTGGTCGCCTCGTGCATCGCGCGCACGTCGCCGGCCTCGGCGGAGGTTGCGGGTCTGACGAGCTCGCCTCGTTGGTCTCCCATCGCCGCGAGCCTACACCGAGGTCATGTCGTTGCACGCGCAACTACCCACGTGGTACGCTGACGACGAAGAGGAGACCAGATGCCTGCCGTCGTCGTCGAAGACATCACCGTGCTGCCCCGGATCCTGGAGCCGGATCCGGCGATCGCGCGCCAGCGAGCTGTCCGGAGCATCACCGTGGCCCCACGAGGGTTCGAGGGGGAGGGCTTTCCCGGTGCGGAGAGCCTTCGCCGGCGTCGACCTGGCGGACCTCGACCCGTTCGTCCACCTCGACCAGATGGGCGAGGTCGAATACGCGCCGGGCGAGCCAAAGGGCACGCCGTGGCATCCGCATCGCGGGTTCGAGACGGTCACCTATATGATCGACGGGACGTTCGAGCACAGCGACTCGAACGGGGGCGGCGGCGTCATCACCAACGGCGACACGCAATGGATGACGGCTGGAGCAGGGATCCTCCACATCGAGAAGCCGCCCGAGGCATTGGTCGCCAGTGGTGGACTGTTCCACGGCTTCCAGCTCTGGGTGAATCTGCCCGCCGCGCTCAAGTGGAGCCCGCCGCGCTACCAGGACCTGCGCGCGAGCGAGGTCGCGCTCGTGTCGTCCAGCGACGGCGGCACGCTCGTCCGGGTCATCGCGGGAGACGTTGACGGTCATCAGGGCCCGGGCTCGACATACAGCCCGATGACCCTTGTCCACGCCACGCTCAGTCCCGGCGCCCAGCTCTCCATCCCGTGGCGCGCCGACTACAACGCGCTCGCCTATGTGCTAGCAGGATTTGGCACGGTGGGCGCGGATCGACGACCGATCTCGACGGGGCAGCTCGCCGTGTTCGGCGAGGGCAACGCCCTGATCATCGCCGCGGAGCCGGTCCAGGAGAGCCGCGCCCCGAGTCTCGACGTGCTGATCCTCGGCGGCCGTCCGATCGGCGAGCCCGTCGCCTGGATGGGTCCGTTCGTGATGAACACGCGCGAGGAGATCATGCAGGCGATCGCGGACTACCAGGCGGGGAAGCTCGGCCAGATCCCGGCGATCCACAACGCCCCGACGTCGATCGTCGAATCCGGCGACTCGGGCCGAACCGCCGGCTGAGGCGTCCGGCCAGGCTCATCGCGCCGCACCCTCCGCGGCCGGCACGCTTTCGCCGACGGTCTCGCCGATCAGGAAGAACGTCGACATCGGGCCCTTGCCCCGAACCTCCGTGAGCCCGCGTGGGTCAAAGGCGAACCGGCCACGAAGCCGTTCCTCGACCTTCGCGGTTACCTGGATCCGACCCGGGATTCCGGTCAATTCCATTCGGCTTGCCACGTTGACGGTGTCGCCCCAGACGTCGTAGATGAACTTGCTCGTCCCGATGACGCCGGCGACGACCGGCCCGCAATGGATCCCGACTCGGAACTGGATCCCGAGACTTCGCGCGGTCTCGATGCCTCGCAGGCACGAATCGAGGCGCAGCGCCATTCGCGCGAGCCGTTCGAGGTGATCGTCCGTCGGCGAGCTCATGCCGCCGACGACCATGTACGCGTCGCCGATCGTCTTCACCTTCTCGAGACCCGCATCCGCGACCAGCTCGTCGAAGACGCTGAATACCTCATTCAGCACCGACACGAGCTCGTCGGCCTCCATCCCACCGGACAGGCTGGTGAACCCGACGATGTCCGCGAACAGGAGTGACACGTCGTCGAAGCGGTCGGCGATGGGCCGCTCGCCCTCGACGGAGTCGATCGGCGACCGGCTCGGGAAGGATGTTCAGCAGCAGGCGCTCGTTTTCGCGGTGCGCCGCCTCGAGGGCGTAGGCAGCCGTGATATCGGTGCCATACACGTTGATGAACGCGAACTCGGGCACGTCCACCGGGAGGAGGCGATAGCGATCGCTCGCCACTCGTGACGTCGACCGTCCCGCGCGTGCCCTCCCGGACGCGAGCCAGCAGCGGCTCCAGCACGTCGGCCGGAAGCGGCGTCCCGACCGACCAGCCAAGCGCGCCGACCAGTTCGCGGCTGGCTGGGTTGGCATAGACGAGGGTGCCGTCCCAGGTCAGACGGAAGACCGGGTTCGGGTTCTGGTCGGGGAATTTGACGATCGCCCGCGCCGCGGTGACATCGGTGCCGTAGATGTTCGTGAACCCGAGGTCAGGGACACGGACGGCGAGGAGCTCGAACGTTCGTGGCCCGACCTGCACCTCGAGGGACGACAAATTGGTCGCGGCGGCACGGAGCCGATCATGCCATTCGGTGGTCAAGGGCTCGCCGACCCGCCCACCGATGGCCTCGAGCACGGGTTCGCTGGCATCGTTGGCGTACGTCAGGCGGCCGTCGTCCGTGACCCGCATCACCGGGTGTGGGTTGCTGCCCGGAAAATATTCGGCCGAACCGGTCGAACGCGGATCGTCTGGAACCGACATGAGGATCAAGGTACTGCACCGATTCCATTGACGGGAGCCGGCGCGATTGGCTACCGTGGCCCGACCATCCGCTGGATCAGGTCGGTCAGCCCAGTCCGACCTGCAACGAGGGTAGGAGGTCGCCAGGCGAAGATCACGCCGTTTCGAGCCGACCCGGTTTCACCTCTGCCGTGCTGCCCGTCACCGCGCACGCATCGCTCATGGAAGGAGCCGACTCTTGGCAACGACGACTTCGACGCTTGACCCCGCTGCGCCCCCAACGTACCGATACAAGCTGCCGTTCGTGATCAGCGCGTCTGCCGCTGGCACGGTCATCGAGTGGTACGACTTCTATCTCTACGGCGTGCTGGCCGCGTTCTTTTCCACGCAGTTCTTCCCACCCGGCAACGAGACGACGGCGCTCCTCGCCTCGCTCGCGACGTTCGGGGCGGGCTTCGCGGTTCGGCCGTTCGGGGCGGCGTTCTTTGGACGGATCGGCGACCTGATCGGCCGGAAGTTCACCTTCCTGGTGACGATCACGGTCATGGGCGTGTCGACGGCCCTGGTGGGACTGCTCCCGACCTTCGCCCAGATCGGCATCCTGGCCCCGATCATCCTCGTCGCCCTTCGGCTGGCCCAGGGTCTCGCGCTCGGTGGTGAGTACGGCGGGGCAGCGATTTATGTCGCCGAGCACAGTCCGGATGCCAAGCGTGGCCAGAACACGAGCTGGATCCAGACCACAGCCACCCTCGGGCTGCTGCTGGCCCTCGCGGTCATCGGGATCACCCGGATCAGCATGTCTGCCGAGGATTTCACGGCGTTTGGCTGGCGGCTCCCGTTCCTCTTGTCGATCGTCCTCGTGATGCTTGCCCTGTATGTCCGCCTCCGGCTGCAGGAGACGCCGCTCTTCACCGAGCTCAAGGCGAAGGGTCAGGCGTCGACCTCGCCATGGCGGGATTCGTTCGGCAACAGCGCAAACCGCAAGCTGATCATCCTCGCCCTCCTCGGCGCGACGGCCGGCCAGGCGGTCGTCTGGTACCAGGGCCAGTTCCAGGCGCTCTTCTTCCTCGGTACCAACCTCGGGGTCCGGTTCCAGGACGCCTATCTGATCGTGGGCACGGCAATCGTGCTTGCCACGCCGTTCTTCGTCGTCTTCGGGCGGTTGTCCGATCGGATCGGTCGCAAGAAGGTGATCCTGTCGGGATGTGCCATCGCGGCCAGTCTCCTACTTCCCGATCTACAACCTGATGACCCAGTTCGCACACCCGCAGGGTGTCCTTGCCACGACCGGCAAGGCCGCCGGCAAGTTCGTCGGCGCCGACGGCGAGACACCGACGGTGGCGCAACCCGAGATCATCCCGCTCATCGCCCTGGTCTGGATCCAGGTGGTGTTCGTGACGATGGTCTACGGGCCGATCGCCGCGTTCCTCGTCGAGCTGTTCCCGGCGAAGATCAGGTACACGTCCCTGTCGATCCCGTATCACATCGGGAATGGCTGGTTTGGCGGGTTCCTGCCGCTGATCTCCGCCGCGCTGCTGGCGTCGACGGGCAACCTGTATGCGGGGCTGGTCTACCCGATCGTGGTGGCCGTGATTACGGTCATCATCGGCGGCCTGTTCCTTCGCGAAACCAGGCATGTCCTGATCTGGGACGAGGTCGGGGGCGAAACGGCGAATGTCCGAGCCGCTTCCGGCGGCTGACTCGCGCCGAGCCATCCGGGCCCTGCCACGACCGCCACAGGCGGACGACTCGGTGGGACCCGGATGGTCGATGGTCTTGCATTCGGGGCGTCCAGATGCGACACTGCGCCCTCGATGAACAAGCGTCGCGGCGCCCTCGCGTGTCTCTGTCGACCCACTGCCGAGCAGGGCAGGTGGTGTAACTAGGCGTGCGATCGGATGACCCGCACGCCGGAGACGCCTCCGCTACCCCTGCCGGACAGGGGTTTTTGTTTGCCTTGAACGACACGACTGACGAGGGACACGAGACATGACAACAACCGAAGCCGGAGTAGAGACCACGAGACCGACCATTGCGATCGAGGAGCTCAACGCTCGCCTCGCCGATGGCACGACCACGATCGTGGACGTACGACCGATCGCCGCCTACAACGGCTGGCGGCTCCAGGGAGAAGCCCGCGGCGGCCACATTCCCGGCGCCGTCGCCTTTCCCGCGGCGTGGCTTCACAGCGTCGATCCGGCAGAGATCGATCGCCTGCTCCTTGCCAAGGGCATCACCGCTGGACGCCACATCGTGGTCTATGGCGATGGGCTCGAAGCGGATGCCTTTACGGCCAAGCTCCACGGCCTCGGCATCGAGGGCTCGCGGATCCTCGAGGCCGGGTTTCCGGCCTGGGCGGCCGACGAGCGTCTCCCCATCGAGCGGCTGCCCAAGTACGAGAAGCTCGTCCACATCGAGTGGCTCCGCCAGGTGCTCGACGGGGAACGGCCCGAGGCCGCTCCGCGAGGCAAGTTCGTCCTCTTCCACGTCAATTTCGGCGTGCCGGAGGAATACGCGGACGGACATATCCCGGGAGCGCTCTACCTCGATACCAACTGGCTCGAGGACCCCGCGGACTGGAACCGCCGGTCGCCCGAAGCCATCGAGACGGCGCTTCAATCGCTCGGCATCACCCATGACACGACAGTCGTCGTCTATGGACGCGACACGGAAGGCGACGCGAACGAGAAGTGGCCCGGTCGACGCGCGGGACAGATCGCCGCGACTCGTGCCCTGATGATCCTGCGGTACGCGGGCGTTGACGACGTGCGGCTCCTCGACGGCGGCTATGACTGGTGGGTGCAGGCCGGGTATGAGCTCGAGACCGTGCCAAGGCTTCCGACGCCGGTCGGGGCGTTCGGTGTCCCGGTTCCGCTCCGCCCCGAAGTCATCGTCGATATCGAGGAAGCCAAGCAGATCCTTGCCGACCGGGACGGCGCCGCGTTGGTCAGCGTGCGGACCTGGCGCGAACACATCGGGGCGAGCAGCGGCTACAACTACATCGGACCGGCGGGCCGGATTGCCGGCGACATCTGGGGCAACTGCGGGACCGACTCGTACCACATGCAGCACTACCGCAACGTCGACAACACGATGCGCGCGTACCCCGAGATCGCGGCCAACTGGGCCGAGGCGGGGATCACCGCCGACAAGTGGGTCGCGTACTACTGCGGCACAGGCTGGCGAGCCAGCGAGACCTGGTTCTACGCGTTTCTCCAGGACTGGCAGCGGATCGCGGTCTATGACGGCGGCTGGTTCGAGTGGAGCCAGGATCCGATCAACAACCCGATCGAGGTAGGCGAACCGCGCGACGTCTTCGCCGCCTGACGCGTCAATGGGGCGCGTCTACGGGACGCGCCCCCTCCGGCGCTTTGGCTTGATCGCGGCGGCCTTCGCCTGGGCATCCTGGATCTGCTTGAAAACCTTGCCCATGCCCGGACGCATCAAGTCGCGTTCCTCGGCAGTCGCCTCACGATCGCGGCGCCGTGCGCGCTCTGCTTCGCGGGGATCCAGGTCGTCGCTCATGCGGCGATCGTCAAGCCAACGCTTCGGACCGTCAAGCGCTCGTCACCGGTCTCGCAGACGCGCCTAGCCGTTGCTCCCGGCGTCGTCGATATCGATGACAAGGGTGCCCCGGTGCCGTTCAACGACCTCGCGGGCAGCCTCCACCACCTCTTCGCGGAAGCGACCAGCGAGGATCGCGACATCGCTGACATTGCGCGCGGCTGCGAGCGCTTCAACCCCGATCTGGCCCGGATCGAGGTGGAAGGCACGCATCAATTGGGTTCGCGCCGCTCGCGCCGAAGCGTCGTCGGGGAACGAGGCGGCGAGGACTCTCATTGGTAAACCGTGGCGAAGGTCTCTGGCGTCCAGCAAGTATTCGCCTTCGCCCACGTGACGTCGGGCTATGGACCATCGCGCAAGCCCTTGCATCCACGTTGCAACGCCGTCTCCGGTAGCCTGCGCGAGATGCCTGACCCATCAGAACGGAAGACGCCAATCCCGTTTGCGCTCATCGGGGGATTGTTCCTGGCGACGCTCGGCCTCCGCCCACAACTCCTGGCGATCGGGCCGCTCCTTCCGTTGATCCGCGATGACCTCGCGTTGCCCGCGAGCGTGGCCGGACTCCTGACGACGATCCCGGTCCTGTGCATGGGGCTGTTCGCCCCGGTTGGCCCGTACGTCGCGGCACGCCTGGGACCCCGCAACGCACTCGGCGTCTGTCTGTGCCTGGTCGTTGGGTTCGGCGTCGGCCGTGCGCTCGCCCCGACGTATCCCCTGGTCCTCCTCGCCACGTTCGGCCTCGGCACGGGCGTCGGGGTCGCCGGGGCCATCCCGTCGATGCTCGTCTCTCGGCGGATGACGTCCCGACCGGCCCTCGGGACCGGTGCCTACGCCGGCGGCATTGTCGCCGGATCCACGCTCGCAGCGGCGCTTGCCGTGCCGCTCGCGGTCAATGGGGACTGGCGGCAGTCGTTGCTCGTCATCTCGGTGGTCTCGATCGCCTCGATCGTGGCCCTGGTCGTCCTGGTTCCCGGAGACAGGGCCGGCCAGATCCGGGCAATGGTTCCCCGGCTACCGTGGCGGCACGGGACGGCGTGGCTGCTCGTGGTCGCATTCGGACTGCAGTCGCTCATGTATTACGGCGTCGTGGCATGGCTCCCGAACACCTTTGTCGAGCGAGGCTGGACACCGGCCGATGCCGGCGCATTGGTCGCGGTGACCAATGGCATCGGGCTCATCACGACGCTCGGCGTCCCGTTCGTTGCCGATCGATTTGGGGGGCGACAGCGGCAGCTCGTCGCGACAGCCGTCGGATCGACCGGCGCGATGTTCGGCATCGCGCTGGTCCCGGATCTCGCGTTCGTCTGGGTTGCGATCCTTGGTCTTACGCTCGGGAGTGTCTTCACGCTTGTCCTGACGCTGCCACTGGATGTCGCCGATGAGCCCGGGCAGGTGGGCTCTGTCGCTTCGTTCATGTTGCTCGGCGGTTATGCCATCTCGGCACTCGGACCGTTCGCCCTTGGGCTGGCAAGGGATGCGACGGGAAACTTCGAAGCCAGTCTCTGGATCCTCGTCGCCGTCGGTGTCGGGCTCGTCGGTTGCTGCTTCCTGATCTCACCATCTCGCCTTCGCCGCGGTATCCGCCGCGCCGTACCGGGATGACGGGCAACGGGCACAATCCATCGATGCGCACGCCACCCTCAGATTCGACGACGCTTGGCGGTCCGCTCGACGCGCTCCGCCGTGACCTGGTCGGCGACCTGGTCCTGCCTGTCGACGCGCCATTCGACGAGGCGCGCCGGGTCTGGAACGGGATGATCGACCGTCGACCCCTCGCCGTCGTTCGTGCCCGCTCCGAGGCCGACATCGCTCCCACGATCCTCTTTGCCCGCGATCAGGAGCTGCCACTGGCGATCCGTGGCGGTGGCCACAACGTCGCGGGGAACGGCACCGTCGACGACGGGATCGTGCTGGATCTCCGAGCCCTTGACGACGTGACCGTGGATCCCGAGGCACGTGAGGTCCGGGTCGGCCCCGGGGCGACGCTCGGCGACGTCGATCGAGCGACCGAGCCGCACCATCTCGCCGTGCCCATCGGTGTCGTATCGGGCACGGGTATGGCCGGCCTGACCCTGGGCGGTGGGGTCGGCTGGCTGACCCGGTCCTACGGCCTGACGGTCGACAACCTGCTGCGCGCCGAGGTGATCACCGCGAACGGCGAGCGCGTCCAGGCGAGCGCCACCGAGAACCCGGACCTGTTCTGGGGCCTTCGCGGTGGCGGCGGCAACTTCGGCGTGGTCTCGGGCTTCACGTTCCGCGCTCATCCGATCGGCCCTGATCTCGTGGCCGGCAACTTCATCTATGCGTTGGACCAGGCAGCCGATGCGCTCCGGGCGTACGCGGCCTGGACGGCGGATCTGCCGGACGAGATGACCTCGATCATCTCGTTCCTCATCCCGCCGCCCGATTGGGACCTCGGCGAAGCGCTCCTGATGATCGTGGGGTTCGTGTGGGCAGCTCCGGATCGCGCGGAGGGGGAACGCTGGATCGACAAGCTCCGAGTGGCGGCGCGACCCAGTGCGGAGAGCCCGGATCCGACGACATGGCAGGCCTGGCAATCCGCGGCTGACGGCCTCTTTCCCAGGGGATCCCGGGCGTACTGGAAGAACACGTCGTTTGACCGACTCGACGATGCGACCATCGAGACGCTTCTCGCCCGCGCTCGTGACCTGACGTGGCAAGGGACCGCGTTCGACATCCACCACATGGGTGGCGTCTTTGGCCGCGTCGAGGAGGACGCCACCCCGTTCCCTAACCGTTCGGCGACGTACTGGCTCAACGTCTACGGCTTCTGGAGTGACGCGGCTGACGATCGCAGCCATACCGAATGGGTCCGTGGGTTCGCAGCGGACATGGAGTCGCACGCGTCCGGCGGCGTTTACCTCAACTTCCTCGGCCAGGACCCAGAGCCCGGCGGTGCTGGCGCCGGCCGTGGCACCCGTGGCGCCGCCCTGGCGGTCTATGGTCCGGACAAGCTCGACCGTCTCGTCGCGCTCAAGCGCCGATACGACCCGGGCAACCTCTTCCGGCTCAACCACAACATCCCGGTGGAATGACCGAGCGGGTCCTGGGTTCGCGCCAGCTGAACCGGACCCTCCTCGCTCGTCAACTCCTGCTCGAACGCGCGAGCCTTCCGATCGAGGGGGCCGTGGAACAGATTGCGGGTCTGCAGACGCAATACGCCCCATCGGGGTACGTGGGGCTTTGGACACGCCTCGCCGGCTTCGATCGAGAGTCCCTGACCCGCGCACTCGAAGATCGGTCCGTGGTCCAGGCGACCCTCATGCGCGTGACGATCCATATCGTCTCGGCGCGCGAGTTCTGGCGGTATGCGGCAGGAGTGCGGCAGGCCCGGCGGACCTCCGTCCTGCGAGCATCCGGCCAGTCGACCGGCGAACACGACATGGTCGAAGCGGGACAGCGTCTGCGGGACGCGCTCAAGGATGGTCCGAAGACGGTGAAGGAGCTCGGGCCGCTGGCTACCGGGTTCGTCGGGACGCTTGGACTGTGGGTCGATCTCGTCCGCGTCCCGCCATCGGGAACGTGGGAACGCCGTCGCGCCGATCGGCTGGGGCTTGCCGAGGACTGGCTGCCAGTCGAGGAGGTCTCGGAGGATGAGGGCCTGGCGCACCTCGTTCGTTCGTACCTGCGTGGTTTTGGCCCGGCGTCGTGGCGCGACATCGCATCGTGGGCCGGGATCTCCGTGACCGATGCGAAACGCGGCGGCGCCGCCCTCGACCTGGCTCGCTACCGTGACGAGGATGGTCGCGAGCTCATCGACCTCGCCGGGGCCACGATCGTCGACGCCGAGACCCCGGCGCCGGTGCGGTTTCTCCCGCACTGGGATGCCAACCTGCTCGTGCACGCTCGACGGACGGGCCTGCTCCCGGAGCCATACCGGTCACACGTCTTCAGCATCCGAAATCCGTTCTCAGTTGGCACGTACCTGGTGGATGGCGTGGTCGCCGGAGCGTGGTCCGTTCGCGACGGCCGGGTCGAGCTCGACCCGTTCGAGCCGCTCACGGGCAGGGATCAGCGCGCAGTGGACACCGAACGCGAAGCGCTCGAGGCCTTCCACGCTTGAGTGCGTCGCTCAGGCCGCGACCGGGACCGTCAGGGCCACGCTGAACCCACTCGCCACGTCGCCGGTCACCTCGCCCAGCTGTTGGGCGGCGCCGTCATCGCGGAAGACATTGTCCGAGCTCAGGCTCACCTGCGCCATGTTGGACACGCTCTGGCTGTAGCCATCGGTGGCATACACGAGGTCGCACGTGTCCTTGGGAAACGCGAGCTGCGATGTGGCGATCTTGTTGGCCTCGTTGGTCGCCAGCTCCAGGCTAGGGTAGATCTCGAAGTGGGCGTGCGGCCAACGACCCGAGTAGCACGCCGGGAAGATGCTGGTGAAGGTGACCAGACCATTGTCGTCGGCCGCCTGCACGCCGCGCAGGTAGTTCTCGTCGGCCGCAGCATCGGAGTAGAGCGAGTAATTGCCCTCCCGGTCGCAATGCCACAGGTAGACCGCGGCGCCGGCCAGCGGTGCGCAATCGGCGCCGTCCTGGATCGTGAGCTGGATCGTCAGGGGAATGCCCTCGGCCACGGTCGTCGACGATCCAAAGCTCGAGCGGATATCGCTGCGGACGACGCCGCTCTCGGCCAGGACGTTTGGTCCATTCGAGCCGTCGCCGGGAAACGGGCCGGCTGTCTCCTCCGGGATGACGGCGCAGCTCTCGCCCGTTGTCGCGGCGGCGCTGGCGGCGGCCGTCGCCGAGGCCGTCGCCGAGGCCGAGGCTGAAGCCGCGCCGCTCGACCCGGTGGGTCCGCAAGCGGCGATCGTGAAGAGCGTGGCGCTGACGCCACCAAAGCCGAGGAGCTTGAGCATCCGCCGCCGGTCGAGCGTCACCAGGTCGAAGACGAGGCCTCGATCGTGGTCTTCGAGGTCGTCGTAGGCGGCGTCGAGGATGAGCGTCTCGGGCATCGGAAGGCTCGCTTTCGTACATGTGCCGCTGTGGACGGACGAACCATAGGCGTCGATCCGTGAGAGCCGTCTGAGAGCTGGCTGAAGCGCCTCGCGACGAGCCGCGTCGGCATCAAGCCGCGGCGATGACCTTCATGCGCCTTCCTCCGGGCTGTCGCGGACGAGTTCCGCCGCCAGCAGGTCCATCAGGAGCGCGTCGGCCCACGTCCCGTCCGTCATTCGCTGGTACTGGCGCAGGCGGCCAACCGCCCGGAACCCGACCTTGGCATAGGCGGCGATGGCACGCGTGTTGTCGGCGACCGGATCGATCGTGATCCGATGATGGCCGCGGCGGTCGATCAGATCGGCGGCCAGGACCCGAATCGCCTCTGGGCCGAGCCCGAGCCCTTGCGACGACGCGGTCAGGAACAGGTCGATCGACGCGTGCCGGAACTCCGGATCGGGCTCCTCCGCGCACTGGATGTAGCCCACCACGGTGCCGGCATGCTCGATGACGAACCCCTCCTCGTCGTCGCGTTCGGAGACGAGCTCGGCCAGGACACGCGCGGGATCGAATGGCGGCCACCACCGGGCGACCGCCGGCTCGGCGAGGATCGAGACGAGCGTATCCGCGTCGGCGGCGGTGGGCTCCCGGAGCACGACGCGTGGCCCTTCCAGGCGTAGACCATGAGCCACGGCGCTACCGAACGATCTCGACGATGTCGCCGTCCTCGACCGCGTGATCGCGGCCGACACGTTGCCCCTCAAATCGTGCCGAGGCGCCCCACACCCGCGCGCTCGCGAAGGTCGTCCCGAGGTCGTGGTGGACCCAATCAGCCACGTCCGCGACCGTGGAGCCGGGTTCGAGGGCGAGTGGTTCCGGATCGACGGAACCGTTGTTCCGCAAGCGGACCCGGATCAACCCGGTCAGCCGCCACGCAGCCGCGCGGAAGGCATCCAGGCTGGCCTCGTCCAGGATGGAGACAGGCAGCACCTCGAGATCAGGAAAGGCACGGGCGAGACGGTCCGCCGCGGCGGGATCGGCCTCGTCAGCACGGGTGACCGCAAGGAACGCGGGCTTCTCGATGCCAGCTGCAGTGATCTCCGCCAGTACGACGGCGAGGTCGGTCGGATCGGCGCTCGCGCGGCAGCAATAGATGATGGCGTCGGCCAGCCGCAGGACGCCAAGCAGTGCCCGGCCACCACCGCGATCCTCCGAGGCGCCCTCGATCAACCCCGGGATCTCCACCAGCTGGACGAGGACACCTTCGATGCGCGTCAGCGCCGGAACTGGACGAAGCGTGGTGAACGGGTAGTCGCCCGTCTTGATCTGGATTTCGGACAACGCCTGGAGGAGGGAGGACTTGCCCACGTTGGGAGGGCCGACCAACGCGATCTGGGCGGCGCCTTCGCGTCGGACCGCGATCGAATCGCGGTGAACCGCGTTCGAGCGGACACGTGTGTCCTCGATCTCCGTGCTGAGCCACTTCCGTAAGTCCGCGTACGGACCATTCTTGTAGTCAGGTAACTCGTCGAGGAGCGCCCGGACTTCGCGGATTCGCTCTCGACCTTCCTTTCCAACCAGCCGTCGCTTCGCCACCTGGGCGAAGGTCCGATGCGGCATCGGCATCGCGATCTCCCTTCGATCACGCGGGACGACGCGGCGCGCGCAGTCTTGGCTGCGGCTTCGGCACGCGTCGGTCCCGCCCCTTCCACTGACGCTTGTGGCGGAAGGGGCCGATCAGCCGTTCTGGTTGGAGATCGTGGCGGCCCACGCGTCCATCGGACGCTGGGCGAGAAGGTGGTTCATCGCCCGGACAGCGTACAACGCCTCGGTCAACCGTTGTCTTCCAGCACGTACGCATCCACGGCCGTCGTCTTCCCCTTCACCTGGATCGGACCGAGCGCTCGACCGTGGGCATCGCCGTTGAGCGAGTTCCATGTCGCGCCGGCCACGATCACCTGGCCCGGCTCGCCAGCGGCCATGAGTCTTGCCGCGGTGTTGGTCGTGTCGCCGATCACCGCGAAGCTGTGGCGCCCGGCGACCCCCACATTGCCTACGACGGCAGGTCCGGTGTTGATCCCGACCCGGAACAGCGGCCAGTCCGGTCGCGACGCGGCCAGAGGTCGGCTGGCATCGAGAATGGCGAGTCCGGCCCGGGCCGCGCGCTGGCTGTGATCTGGCTGGTCGCCCGTGGCATTGAAGACGGCCATGACTCCGTCCCCGGCGAAATGCTCGATCACGCCGCCGGCGTCCGTGATCACCGGCACGACCCTGGCCCAATACTCGTTGAGCATGCCAATGACCTCGGTCGGTGCCCGATTCTCGCTGAAGGTCGTGAACCCGGCGAGGTCGGCGAACAGGACGCTGACATCGCGCTCCTCGCCACCGAGCTGGGCCACCGCGGGCTCGCGCCGACGGATCCCGCGGGCCACGACGGACGGCAGGTATGGCCGGAACGCGGCGTCGAGGCGACGGACCTCGCGCGCCGCGTGGGCGAGCAGGGCGACTTCGTCTGTTGTCGCTCCCTCACGACGGAGGTCGTCCAGGACCTGCTCGGTGGAACCACGTTCATCTGCGGCCACCACTGCAGCGATTGCCTTCGCGTGCCATCGGTCGACGCGCTCGAGGGTGCTGCCCAGATAGAGGCCCCCGAATGCCGACGTCAGGGACCCGCTCCGCTGGTACTCGCTCCGCGCTCCCAGGGCGATGGCCGCGAACGCGAAGAGCATCAAGAGGTGCCATTCCCACCAGCTGAGGTGCCAGTTCCGACTCAGGGCCACGGCAACCATGGCCTCGGCGAGCAGAACGAGCGCGATCGTGACCGTCAACGGGACGATCCCGCCACGCCGCCGGTAGAGCCCGACATAGCGCCAGGCCGAATAGCCATACACGGCGACGGCCTCGACCGCGAGCACGGTCAGGAGACCGACGCCTTCCTGCGTCGGTGGCGGCCCGTCGAGCGGCGGCAGGCTCGCGAGCGAGACGACGGCCCAGGCGACCATAAGCGCGAGCAACCCGCCAAGCAGCCACGACCGTCTACGCAGCACGGAGGCTGCCCTCGGGCCTGCAAACGGCCCCACGGACAGCGCCGCGAACACCGAGGCGATGACCAGCCCGAGCGGCGTCGCCACGGCGAACCCGAAGTTGGGGTGGGGGAGGAGAACTCCCGGAGTTGCGAGCGCGTGGAGCCCCAGGAACCCGGCGCTGGCGAGAAATGCAAGGGACACGAGCAACAGCCGGGCATCGCGGAAACGTCCCGCGGCCAGGTTGGTCACGTAGGCGAGCGCCACGTTGACCACCGCCGTCACGAGAACCAGCCAGAAATGGCTTGGGTGGTGCTCCCACTGGACATCGAACTCCGGGCGGAGCAGCAACAATCCCAGGCCAATCACCGGGAGCACCAGGAGCAGCGCCCACCACCGGGATACGGTAGCTGGCTGATCGGCGGTTCGACTCACCATCATGGCTTCAAGCTTACGTGGCCGATTCGTTCAAGACGACGTCGTCGAGGCGCGGTACGGTGCATCCATGACTGCACGACTGGACGTCATCGGCATCGTTGTCAGTGACATGGCTCGCTCTCTCGCCTTCTATCGCGCACTCGGGTTTGAGGTACCCGACGCTGCCGACATCGAATCGCACGTCGAAGCCACAATGCCCGGCGGGCTTCGAATTGCCTGGGACACGATCGAGATGATGCAATCGTTTGATGCCGCGTGGACCGCCCCAACGGGCAGCGCCCGGATGAGTCTCGCCTTTGCATGCGACGATCCTGCCGACGTCGACGCGACGTATGGGCGCCTGACCAACGCAGGTTACGACGGGCACCTGCCACCCTGGGACGCGCCCTGGCGGATGCGGTATGCGGTGCTCCACGACCCCGACGGGAATACGGTGGATCTATTCGCCAATCTTCCCGAGTCGGGTTGACGGCACCGGGCTGATCCGACCCGCGTCAACCCACCAGCTGGGAGAGCGGGACGCCGGCGAACTCCTTGACGTCACGTGCCAGGTGCGCCTGATCGGCGTAGCCCGATTCGGCGGCGACGTCGACGAACGGCAGGCCCGATAGCGCGAGGTCGATCGCTCCGCTGAGACGGAAGATTTGCGCCAGTGTCTTGGGCCCGTATCCAAACACCTCGAGCGACCGTCGGCGGATCTGTCGCTCGCTCATGCCCAATGCGTCTGCGACGCGCCAGATCGGGAGGCCGGCGCGAAGCTGACGCGCCATCTCCGCGATGGCCGGCCCACGGCGATCTTCCCGGTGCGCTTCGGTGGCAATCGCCTCGAGCACCGCTTCTGACTCCTTGCTGGAGGCGAGACGGTTTTCCATCCGGCAAACATCGGCGGCCCGCCAGATCGCGTCGAGCTTGACCCGCTGGTTCGAGAGCTCGTTGGCAGGCAACCCGAGGATGCTCGGACCGAACCCCGCCGGGGGTGGTGATGCGTCGCCAGACGACGCTACCGGTCAGCCGTGAGGGACGCTCCTCGGACACGGCCCGCATTCCGTTCCGACGGCCTAGAGCTTGCGGATCGCGTCGCCGGTCCGCACGGTGCCAGGCTCCACGATCCGGGCGTTGAGCCCGCGCATCCGATGGGCCCGCCCGATGGGGGAATTGATCCAGCGCAACGCGTCGCTGCCGAACCTCGAGCTGAACTTGGCACATCCTGTGTGCGGCGTTTCGCTGATCTCGATGACGGATGTCCCCACGGCGAGTCGGCTGCCGGCGGGCAGGTTGGCCTCGCTCAGGTCGAGATCGACGTACAGCTGATCGCCAGCCAGCGGCCAGCGGCCCCTGTCGGGCTCGATCACGCTCAGGACGCGGGTGCTGATGACGGTCAGCTGGGCATCGAGGTAGACGGGCGTGTTTTCGCGGTCGCGGACCGCCCAGCGATCACCGACCAGCCCGCCCTCGAGATCGAGCTGCGCTTCCGCGAGGATCTCGCGCTCCTCAGTGGCCGGCCGGCGAACGATGAGCTCAACCCGTCCGTTGTCGGCGGGAGCGGCCTGGACGTCAGGTAAACGCGCCTCGAATGACTGCCCGTACCGCTCCAGCTGATCCTGCATTTCCAGAGTGTCGCAGATGCGGACGGACGAACGCGAATCGACGGTCTCGACGTGACTGGTACCATCGAGGGGTCGCGATTGTTGGCATTCCTGGCCAACCTGAGCCTCGGTCCGGTCACCGTCTCCGGGCGCGCATCGGGAAGCTATCCCGCTCCGACCCTGGAGGCCCAGCGTGGCCCTCGCTCCATGGATCGCCCCGGCTGTCCTTGCTGTCTACGTCCACAATGCCGGCATCCGGCTCAAGCGCCAGTTCCGCGGCCACACACGACACCCGGGCGATGCACGAGCGATCGTCCGAGCCTGCATCGAAGCCTGCTGGAACGGCCGGACATTCACGGCCAGCCCGGGACACTTCGACATGTTCTGGACCCGTGACCTGTCGTTCTCGACGCCATCGCTGGTCCGCCTTGGCCATCGCGAGCGTGTGCACACGTCCCTCGCCTATGCCCTTGACGTCTGGACGCGCCGAAAGAGCCACATCACCACGACGATCCATTACTTCGACCGCCCGGGCGACGTGTTCGAATATGGCGTCGACTCCCTGCCGCTCTTCATGGCCGCTCTCCGGGCCACGGGCGCCGACGACCTGGTCGACCGCCATCGAGCCTGGCTGCAGGGCGAGGTCGATCACTTCTACCGTCTCGTCGTCGATCCGGCGACGGGCCTCGTCCGCTCCGATCGCAAGTTCAGCGCCCATCGCGACACCGTCGTCAATCGCTCGAATGCATACGGCAACACGATGGTGGCGCTCCTGGCCAAGACGATCGAGGAGACCGGCTGGCTCGACTCGCCGTTCGTGCGCCACTTCGAGGGCGACTACGGGCGCCTGCTGCTCGACCATTTCTGGTCGGGCGACCATTTCCGCGACGCCCTGGGCGACGAGACCGTCTCGGGCGAAGCCAATATCTGGCCGTTCTACACGGGCGTCATCGCCGATCCGCTGATCATCGGGCCAGCGCTGGCGCACATGGCGACGAACGGGTTCTGCGATCCGTATCCACTCCGCTACGAAACGAGCCGACGGCCCGAGCGAGAGGTGTGGCTGACCCGGCACATCCTGCCGGACTACCAGGGCAGCACGGTCTGGACCAGCCTCGGCGCCATGTATCTCCAGGTCCTGCGGACCATCAATCCCGGACTCGCCGCGAGCGAGACCGCCCGATACGTCGAATGGATCGAGCGCGACGGCACGTTCTGGGAGGTCATGAACAGCCTGGGCCAGAACTGGGTCAGCCCGCGCTGGATCATGATCGGCGAGGAGTCGATGCTCTGGTCCGCGATCTTCCTCGACCATCTCGAGAACGCCGGGCTGGCCCCCGCATACTTGTCCGAGCCGATCGTCGCAGCCATCGCCACAGAGCTCGTCGCCTGACCTGATGCGCCGGTGCCGCTGGGCGCCGGCGAACGCTCAGCCTCGAAGGAGCAGGTGGCGGTAGCCCCAGCCCTCGTGCTGGTCGAACGCCTCGTCAACGACGACGAGTCCCTCAGCGGCCAGCCATGTCATGGCCCGGTCACGTCCCGGGTAGTAGTGATAGCCCGCGGTGTCGCCCTCGACGACCTCGCCATGGACGGCCGGCCAGCCACGCGCCTGCGCGTCGGCGAACGCCGCGTCGACTTCGGGCTCGTCCGCCTCCTCCACCGTCACGTACAGGTGGCCGCCGGGTCGAACGGCTCGATGCAGGTTGGCCAGCACGAGCGGCCAGTCCTCGGGCGGGACGTTCTCCATGGCATCGATCGTCATCGTGGCGTCAAAGGCGCTATGGAACGCCATCTCCTGGAGACCAGTGTGCTCGGTCGCCTCGGCGAGCCCTCGAGCCCGGGCCACGGCCAGCATCCCGGCTGATTGGTCGATCCCCACGACCCTCCGGCCGGCGTCTGTCACGAGCGAGAACCAGCGGCCCGTTCCGCACGGGGCATCGAGGACGATGCCATCAGGCGGGCACGTTTCAACGAGTCGACGGATGAACACGGGCTGGAGCGGGACCGCGTAGTCGATCTCGACGTCGTATGTCGGTGCTTCGGCGTCATACGTCGCGCGCACTGTGGCCCGTCGTTCAATGAGCCAGGACCCGCGTTGCTCGTTCATCGAGCTACCTGGCCACCCGGTCGCAACGAGTGGTCAGAACGCTCGCTTGAGCAGAAGAAGGCCGAAGAAGACGACGACCACAAGCGCAAGGAGCGCCGCCGGCGGCATCGTCGAAAGGGTGTGCACAGAATCGTTGATGAACTGACCCGCCTGCGCACCCACGTCGACTGTGCGGCCTGGGTCGGCCGCTCCACCGCTGACCTGGCCCGACACGCCACTGACGCCGTTGCCGTACTCGACCATGCGCGGATCATCGCATGCCTACGCAAGGGTTCCGATTCGTCTGAGCGGATAGGCTCACGGAATGCACGATGAATGGCCGGAGGGTGGTCATCGCCTCCGCCGGGTTGCAACGGCCGACCTGACCCAGGCCGAGGCCAAGTCCATCCGCGCGATCATGGACGAGGCCTTCGGGACGGATGAGGAGGAGCGCTTTACCGATGACGATTGGGAGCACGCCCTCGGCGGCACCCACTTCGTCCTCGACCTCGATGGGGAGATCGTTGGACATGCATCCGTCGTGGAGCGCCGGCTCGAGCTCGGTGGCCGTCCGGTACGCACGGGCTATGTCGAGGCCGTCGCCGTGGCCACGGGTCGGCAGGGCGGGGGATTTGGATCCGTGCTCATGACCGATGTCAACGCCTGGATCGCGGATCACTTCGAGCTCGGAGCACTTGGCACCGGCCGGCGCCGCTTCTACGAGCGCCTGGGCTGGCTGACCTGGCGCGGGCCGTCATCTGTACGAACGACCGACGGCGAACGGCGCACGGCCGAGGACGACGGCTACATCATGGTGCTTCCCACGCCCGCGTCACCACCGCTCGACCTGGCGGCGTCGATCACCTGCGAGTGGCGACCCGGCGACGTCTGGTAGCGCCGGCACCGCAGCACGTCCATGTCGTGTACGCTGCACCCATCAAGATAGTTGCGTACGCAACTGAAGGAGCAGGTGATGGCTGACCCCGATCCGAATGCATGGGAGAATACGCTCATCGCCGACATGCGCGCCAATGGCGGGGCGGTCACGATGGGACCCCTGGCCGGCGAGTCGTTGCTGTTGATGACCTCGACGGGCAAGAAGACGGGGGCTCGGCGGCGCGCGATCCTTAACTACTCACGTGACGGCGAGGCCTATGTGGTCGCGGGAACGGCCGGGGGCTCGCCAAAGGATCCGGCGTGGGTATCCAACGTCAACGCCAACCCAAGTGTCGAGGTCGAGGTCGGTAGTCAGACCTACCGGGCGACCGCGAGCGTGGCCGACGACGTCGAGCAGGCGCGGCTGTGGAACCAGCACGTCGCCGCGATCCCGCGGTTCGTCGCGTACCCCAAGCAGACCGGTCGAGTCATCCCGATGGTGCGGATCACCCTGAGCGACAAGCGCTGACCGGCGGCCAGGTTGCCCCGGGCGCCGCATCGCCGGCGGCCGGACGCTATCGTTGATCCATGGCGACCACCTACCACGTCCAGGGCGCGATCCTGACCGAACGCGAGCACGCCGTTCCGCTCGATCACGGCCGGCCCGACGCGGGAACCATCACTGTCTTCACGCGCGAGGTGGCCGCGCCTGACGGGACGGATCGCCCGTATCTCGTGTTCCTCCAGGGTGGCCCTGGGTTCGAGGCCGCGAGACCGACGAGTCCGCCGACAGGCTGGATCAAGCGCGCGATCCAGGAATACCGGGTGCTCCTGCTCGACCAGCGTGGAACCGGCCGGTCCACGCCCGTTGGACCGATCATCCCTGGCGACACGGCGGAGGCCCAGGCGGCGTACCTGACCCTGTTCAGGGCGGATTCGATCGTCCGCGACGCCGAGTGGATCCGGCAGGAGCTCGACGTCGACCGCTGGAGCGTGCTCGGCCAGAGCTTTGGCGGCTTCACGTCGATGACCTACCTCTCGATCGCGCCCGAGGGACTCCGCGAAGCGTTCATCACCGGGGGCCTGTCGCCGATCGGGCGACCGGTCGATGACATCTACGGCGCCACGTACCGGCGCCTCATGCGCAGCAATCGACGCTACTTCGAGCGCTATCCAGAGGATCGGGCGCGAGCAGCCGAGCTGTTCCGCCGGCTCGACGACGAGGACGTTCGCCTTCCGACCGGTGAACGACTGACGGCACGCCGGTTCCGCCAGCTCGGGTTATGGCTCGGCGACAGCGCGGGCTTCGAGCTCCTGCATCACGTCATCGAGCTCCCGTTCGGATCTCCCGCGTTTCTACAGGATGCCGAAGCCGGGGTCCGGTTCGGCCGCAACCCGATCTACGCGACCCTGCACGAGTCCTCGTACGCCGACGGCGTGGCGACGCGTTGGTCGGCCCACCGCCTGCTCCCCGCGGAGGTGGAGCAGCAGGGCTTCTTCACCGCCGAACACGTCTTTCCCTGGATGTGGGAGGACTACGCGGGCCTGCGGCCGCAGCGAGCCGCCGCCGATCTCCTGGCCGAGCATCCATGGCCGGCGCTGTATGACGCGGACCGGCTTCGCCGCAACGAGGTCCCGGTCGCGGCCACGATCTATGTCAACGACCTGTACGTCGAGCGTGACTTCGCGGAGGAGACGGCGGACACGATCCGTGGGCTGCGTGCCTGGGAGACCGACGAATTCGAGCACAACGGGCTGCGAGCCGATGGAGAGCGCGTCCTTGGTCGATTGATCGACATCGTGCGTGGTCGGGTCTGACTGAAACCCCGTCGGGGGCCCGATGGGCTGCCCGCTCGGGCACACGGGCGTAGGATCGGTCACGACATGGGGTTTCTCCGACGGCTCCTGGGTGGCGAGGCGACGACCCGCGAAAGACGCGCCAACGCCGTTCGATGCGGCCGAGGTGGAAGCGGAGGAGCGGGCCCACGAGCTCGACGTGCTTCGGACCGAACAGGAACGGCTCGATGACCTTGCGCAGCGCCAGCTGCGATACGCAGACTACGCCTGGCAGCCGCCCGCCCAGGGCGGCGAGCGCCGCGCCGACGACGGGGACAAACGCGAGCCATGACGCCCTGATCCGCCATCCGGTCCCGAGGACGCGTTCTGGCGCGACTTCCTGACCCGGGGACACCCGGCGGAACGCGCGACCCGTCGCTTCTTCATCCGGATCCCCGCCGAGCCGAGGTGCACGATCTGCGCCGCTCCGTTTGCCGGGATCGGTCGCCCGTTGATGCGCCTCATCGGCAAGCGGCCGTCGGACAGGAGTCCAAGGATCTGCAACTCGTGCTACACGTTCCTGGCCGACCACCACGGCGGGGCCGAGATCGAGTGCACGATGCTGTTCGCCGACATCCGCGGGTCGACGACCCTTGCCGAGGGCATGTCGGCGGGCGCATATCACGATCTGCTCAACCGCTTCTATGGGACGGCGACGAGGGTCGTATTCGAGAACGACGGCTCTGTCGACAAGTTCGTCGGCGATGAGCTCGTGGCGTTCTTCTATCCGCTCATCTCTGGGTGGGACCATGCGGCGAAAGGCGTGGAGGCCGCGCTGGCGCTCCTGCGTGCGACCGGACACGCGGATGCCGAGCCGGGGCGTGGGTGCCGGTTGGCGCCGGCGTCCATACCGGCCAGGTGTGGATGGGCGCGAGTCGGCGAAGGCGCCCACGTCGAGCTCACCGCGGTCGGCGATGCCGTCAACGTGACGGCGCGGCTCGCTTCGGCGGCTGCGGCCGGCGAGGTCCTGGTGACCGTCGCCGCGGCGACGGCCGCTGGCCTGGACCCGTCGCTCGAACGGCGCAGCCTGGAGCTCAAGGGCAAGCAGGTCGCGACCGAGGTCGTCAGCCTGCGGGTGGATCCGGTCCGGCACGCCCGTCTGAACCGCCCGACGGTCGGATTCGTCCGCGCTCCGGTAGGATCGTCCAGACCTGCCAGGACGGAGTTCGGATGATTCGATCGACTGTTGCCGTTGCCGTGCTCGCCGCGGCGCTCGTGACCGCGTGCGGCAATCCCGCGACCCCGAGTCCGCCTGCATCCGACGAGCCCTGTGCGCGTCGTCAACGCCGGCGCCGTCGAGCGCCGTCCCCAGTCCGCATCGGCGGCCGCGGCCTGCGTCGCGACCGACATCCTCGCGACGGGCGGCCCATGGGGTGGCGCGGCCGGAAGCCGCGGCTCGGACATCGTCGTGGAGAACCGGGGCACCGTCGCCGTGCCTGCTCCCGGCCGCGCCCACGGTCGCCGTCGTCGATCAGGCCGGGCACGGTCGCTCCTGACGAGCGCCCCGCCGCCGTCCGGAGCCGGGACCGGAGGTCGCCGCCGGCGGATCGGTCGGCTTCTCGCTCGCTCCTGGGCAATTGGTGCGATCAGGTCGGTGAACCTGCCGCTCCACTTCCGGCTCGCCCTGGCGACTGACGGCGTCGACATCGGGGACCTGACCGCGGCCACGACGTCGATGACCTGCCGCCATGCAACGGGCCTGGCCAGCCGGCGACCCTGTCGACGACGGAGTGGCAGCCCGGCTGATCCGGGCCTAGCGGACGCTGTACCGCTCGATCGGGCTCCAGGCGCTGTTCGCGTTGAACGTCGTCGGGTTGGCGATCGAGCGGACATACCACTCGCCGCGGGTCGCGAAGGTCCACGTGTACGACGCGACCCCGTCGCGTTGACGTACGCATCCCGGGTGGTGAACAGCGCCCAGCCGCTGCTCACGCGACGGTAGATGCGAGGGTCACCTTGGCCGGCGGAAGGTCGACTCCGCGATGGCCGGACCGTCGTCGATGAACGTCACCTTGCGGCCGCGGCTGACGACCTTCGTCGCACCGTTCGTCGTCGGGCGCAGGAGCGCGATCTGGCGGACGACGACGCGAGCGGTGTTGCTGGTGACGGCCGCGAGCTCGGGCGCGCCGATCGAAGACACCCCGGTAGTAGAGGTTGTTGGCCGGGCGGTACGTCGAACGAGGCATTGCCGTCGGCATCGGTCGTCAGGGTCGTGATCGGCGCCCAGGTCATGCCATCGCGGGCGCCCTCGAGCGTGAAGGTCTTGTTCGCACCGATCGTCCCAAAGCTCGCCTTCAGGTCCACGCTTTCACCCCAGGTGATGACCGTTGCCGACGGGGTGATCGTGAGCGTCGCGGTCTGGTCGATCGGTCCGGTCGGTGTCGTGGTCAGCAGGACGGAGGTGAGGTCCAGTGCCGTTGATAGCGGTTGAGGTCGACCCGGCCGGTGATCCCGGGCACGGTGCCACTCGAGGTGTACTGCCAGAACGTCCAGCCCGTGCCGCCCCAGTTGCCGCCGGGGACGCTTGGCGTCGGGCCGCTCGTCCAGTGGGCGACCCACAGCGTCCGGTAGCCGTTGACCGCAAACCAGTTCGTATCGGCCATGTTGTTCCGCCAGAACGAGGGCGAGGTGTAGATCACGCCGCGGGCGCCGGTCCGCTCGTAGATCCGCCCGAGGTAGGACTTGACCCATTCCTGGAGCTCGACCGGCGCCAGCCCGCCGTCACCTCGAGGTCGAGCACGGGGAGGAGATCGCCGGCCGCGAGCTGTGACATCGCCAGGAAGTAGTCGGCTTCGGCGATGGCATCGCCCGGGTTCCGATCCGGTCGCGCGAAATGGTAGGCGCCGACGTACAACCCGAGTGCCTTCGCCTGGGCGCGGTTTCCGGTAGTAGAACGTCGTCGATCAGCGTCGTGCCCTCGGACGCCTTCATGTAGGCGAACCGCTTGCCGGCACGCCGCGACCTGGTTCCAGTCGATCGTGTTCTGCCAGTGGCTGACGTCGATCCCCTCGGTCACCGGGACGAACGGCGTCGGCAGTCGGGGTCGGTGTCGGGGTCGGCGTCGGTGTCGCGAAGGGATCTGGCGTCGGCGTTGGCGTGGCGAACGGATCGGGCGTCGGCGTTGGCGTCGGGGTCGGCGTCGGCGTCGGGAGCCGCCTGGAAGAGACCCGATGGCGGAGTAGACGAACGGCACGCCGTAGAGCGCGGCCACGCTCTGGCCATTGACCTCGCTGATCTGGTGCCAGGTGTTGCCGCTGACCGGGCCCGCGGCACAGGTCGCGCTCCACGAGCCCCCGGTGATCGTCGTCTCGACGCTGACCGGCGTGCCCGCGAACAGGCTCGAGCCGACCTGTGCATCGCCCGTGGTGGGGCCCGTGCGGAGGCGTACGCCGTCGCACGCCGTGGCCATCGGGGTGGCCGCCAGGACGGTCGGACCGCGGGAAGACCAGGCGACGCCCAGCACAAGGGCAGCGGACAGCAGCGCTGTGATCCGGCGATCGGGGCGGCGGACGGGGGCGTCGGGCGACGTCGGGTCGCATGGCTACCTCGCTCGCTTGGACCCCACTCCGACTCCGATAGCCGCGCGCTCGACGAAACCCAGGGGGCCAGACCGCACCGGCCCAGCTGGCGGGCCACATTCGCAAGAAGATACACGACCCCGCCAACAGGACCCGGAACCGTGCCGTTGGCCGGCCGAGGGAACAGGGCTTGTCAACGGCATTTGCCGTGCGTATCCTCGGGGTGACGGCGCGTCCCGCGCCGAACCTCGCTCCGGCGCTCACGCCGCCGGCATCGATGGGGCAAAGGGGAACTCGCTTCCCCGGGACGGCTGGTTCGCCCTTCTCCGGCGAGCCGCGAGAGCGTGAGTCCCGTGGCGGCGCCGACCGAGAAGGATGCCGAAACGATGCCGACCCAGAAGGTCTTCAAGCGGCGCGTTCGCGCGCGCATGACCAAGACGGGCGAGTCCTACACGGCCGCCCGGCGTCAGCTCCTGCGGAAGGCCACCGAGCCGGAAGCAGGTCCAGCTCGAAGCGCCAGCCTCGACTGCGCCGCCCGACGCTCGCGAGCGCCGGACCGGCAGCCCCCGATCCCGGCGGATGTCCTGCTCGTGGCGGATGCGGCGATGCTCCGCGCGACCGGGAAAGGTCACGCCGAATGGTTCGCCATCCTCGATGCCTGGGGGGCGACGGACCACACCCACACCGAGATCGCCCGGTGGCTGAGCGAGACGCAGGGCACGCCCGGTTGGTGGACCCAGAACATCACGGTTTCGTACGAACGGGCGCGGGACCTGCGCGCCCGACACCAGATGGCCGACGGCTTCTCGGTCAGCGTGACCAGGACCGTCGATGTCGGGCCGGAGGTCGCCCTCGCGGCCTTTACCGACGAGGCCATCAGGACGACCTGGCTGCCCGTGCCAATGCGCCAGCGACCGACGCGGGCCCGGAACGTGGCGCGCTTCGACTGGGACGAGCCGCCATCCCGGATCCTGGTGTCGCTCGTGCCCAAGGGGGATGGCCGGACGGCGGTCACCGTTGCTCACGAACGGCTGCCCGATGCCGAGGCCGGCGAGCAGTTCAAGGGCCGCTGGCGCGAGTGGCTCGCCGCGCTCAAGACGTTCCTCGAACCCTGATGAACACCGCACACCAACACAACCTCTCCAGGAACCCAGAAGGGAGCCCGCTGTCATGACCTCGACCAAGACGACCATGCACATCACCGACATCCGAACCATCGCCGTTCCGGTGACCGACCAGGACCGGGCCCTCGAGTTCTATCGCGACGGACTCGGGCTCGAGACCCGCATCGACATGTCGTACGGCGACGACCAGCGCTGGCTGGAGGTCGTGCCAAGCGGTGCCATGACCTCGATCGCCCTGGTCCGAGCCGGGGAGTCCGCGCCGGCCGGCATCGATACCGGCATCCGGTTGACCACCGACGATGCCGTTGCCGACCACGAGGTCCTGCGAGCCAAGGGCATCGACGTCGATGCCGAGATCCTCCAGTACCCGGTCCCGATGTTCACGCTCCGGGACCCGGACCGGAACGTCCTGTATGTCGTCCAGCGGCAGGAGGGCTGAGGCAAGCCGCGAGGGCTCGGGTCGTTACGATGTCGAGCATGCCTGCCAACCCCCGGCCGATGCCGGATCGGATCGCCGGGATCGCGGTGCCTCGAGACGACGTCTCGTCGGCGACGTGGGCCTGGGCCATCCGGACGCTGCCCGAGTACCTGCTCGCGCACTCGGTCCGCTCGTATTGCTGGGGCGCGGCGCTCGCGGGCGAGCAGGGCTGGTCGTTCGATCGACAAATCCTCTGGACCGCCGCGCTCTGGCACGACTACGCGTTGACCAGGATCCCACGGAACACGATGTGCTTCGAGATCGAAGGCGCCGAGCTCGCCCGCGGGTTCCTGCGGCGAGCCGGCCTGTCCGGCCGCCGACGTCGACCGCGTCGCGATTGCGATCATCCTGCACATGCAACCGGGCGTGAGCCTCGCCGATGGCGCCGAATCGGTGCTCCTCGACGAGGCGACGGCGATCGATGTTCGGGGGGATGGCTACGAACGGATCGAAGCCGTCCGCGATGGCGTGGTCCGCGCCTATCCCCGGCGTGCCTTCGACCGCCACTTCCTGGCCGCCATCCGGCGCGAGACCGCGGTCCGGCACGATTGCCAGAGCGAACGACTCCTCGTCACGAACGATCTGGCGGGCTGGATGGCTCGCTCACCGTGGGCGACGGCTCCCTAGCACCAGGGTCGTCCCGCGATATCGCAGAGGAAGGGAAATCCCGTGACCGAATACATCGAGATCCGCGGAGCGCGGGAGAACAACCTCAAGGACATCTCGCTGCGGATCCCGAAGCGCCAGATCACGATTTTCACGGGCGTCTCGGGGTCCGGGAAATCATCCGTCGTGTTCGACACGATCGCGACGGAAGCCCAGCGCCAGCTGTACGAGAACTTCAGCCTGTTCATTCGCAGCTTCCTGCCGCGCTATCCGCAACCCGAAGCGGACGCCATCGAGAACCTCAGCATGGCCGTGATCGTCGACCAGAAACGCCTGGGCGGCGGCTCGCATTCGACGGTCGGCACGATCACCGACATCTACACCGTGCTGCGGCTCCTGTACTCGCGAGTCGGCGAGCCACACGTCGGCTACTCCAACGCGTTCTCGTTCAACGATCCCCAGGGGATGTGCCCCGAATGCAACGGTGTTGGCAAGAAGATCGGGATCGCGTCTGAGGACTTCCTCGACCTCGACAAGTCGCTCAGTGAAGGAGCGATCACGGTCCCGTTCTGGGGCAGCTGGGAGGTCGGCGCCTACTCGGCTTCGGGCTTCTTCGACAACGACAAGAAACTCCGCGACTTCTCGGCCGAGGAGATGGACCTCCTCCTGCGTGGCAAGGACCGCAAGTACAAGCTGCCGGTCGGGGACAAGATGATGAACGCCACGTATCTCGGCGTCATCGAGAAGATCGAGCAGTACTTCATCAAGCGCGACATCAAGACGCTCTCCGAGCGGACGCAGAAGGCGGTCGAGCCGTACCTGCGACCAAAGACCTGTCCGTTGTGCAAGGGCGCTCGGTTGAGCCAGGCGGCCCTCGCGTCGAAGGTCGAGGGCCATTCCATCAACGAGCTGTCCGCGATGGAGGTTGGCGATCTCATCGCGCTCCTGCATGGGATCAAGGGCGCCACAGCCGCCCCGATGGTCGCGATGCTCGTGGAGCGGCTCCAGCACATGGTCGATATCGGGCTCGAGTACCTCAGCCTCGATCGCGAGACCGACACGCTTTCGGGCGGCGAGTCGCAGCGGATCAAGACCGTCAAGCACCTCGGCAGCAGCCTCGTGGACGTCGCCTACATCCTCGACGAGCCGAGCATCGGTCTGCACCCCCGCGACGTCCATCGCCTGACCGAGTTGCTCCAGAAGCTTCGCGACAAGGGCAACACGGTGATCGTCGTCGAGCACGACCCCGACGTCATGAAAGTGGCCGATCACATCATCGACATGGGTCCGCTCGCCGGCAGGGGTGGTGGAGAGGTGGTCTTCGAGGGCACCTACGCCGAGCTTCGGAAGGCCGACACACTGACCGGGCGCTTCCTGGATCGGTCGCTGCCCGTCAAGGAGACCGTGCGCCAGCCGAAGGATTGGCTGCCGATCCGCAACGCGCGGGCGAACAACCTCAAGGGCGTGGACGTCGACATCCCGACCGGCGTCCTGACGCTCATCACGGGTGTGGCCGGATCGGGCAAGAGCTCGCTCATCGACGAGGTATTCCTGCCAGACCATCCCGAGGCGATCGTCATCGACCAGTCGGCGGTCGGGACCTCGACGCGGTCCAACCCGGCGACGTACACGGGCGTCATGGACGACATCCGCAAGGCCTTCGCCACCGCCAACAAGGTGGACGCCGGGTTGTTCAGCTTCAATTCGAAGGGCGCCTGCGAGACGTGCAACGGCGCGGGTGTCATCTACACGGAGCTGTCGTTCCTGGGTGGCGTGAAGAGCCCCTGCGACACCTGTGACGGACGGCGGTTCAAGGAGGAGGTCCTCACGTACAAGCTCGACGGGAGGAACGTGAGCGAGGTGCTCGAGCTGACCGTGGCCCAGGCGCTGGAGTCCTTCAGCCAGAAGGAGATCGTCCGCAAGTTGCAGGCCATGAGCGACGTCGGGCTGGACTACCTGACGCTTGGTCAGCCGTTGAGCACGCTGTCCGGCGGTGAATGCCAGCGGATCAAGCTGGCAAGCGAGCTCCACCGGAAGGGCAACATCTACGTGCTCGACGAGCCGACGACGGGGCTCCACATGTCGGACACGACCCATCTTCTGCAGATGCTCGATCGCCTGGTCGAGGCCGGCAACTCGGTCATCGTGATCGAGCACAACCTCGATGTCATCCGCAACGCGGACTGGGTCATCGACCTTGGTCCCGAGGGTGGCAGTCGGGGCGGGGAGATCGTCTTCACCGGGACCCCGACGGAGCTGATGAAGGCGAAGGGCTCGTTGACCGGCCAATACCTGCGCGGAGCGGAGCGGGTCGCCGCCTGAGGCGTTCCCCAGGCGGCGTATCCGTTGGCGTCTATCGCTTGACGATCACCGCCTCGAGGTATTCGTTGGGCACGACCATCGTGCCGTCGTCGGCACGATTGAACCGCGCGATCAGCTCCAGGAAGTCCGCGCGCAACGCCGGTGCTCCGGTCTCGCCGACGGTGGCGAACGCCTTCAATGTCGGGCCGTAATAGCGCTGCCAGTAATCGACGAAATGCTCGGGAGAGCTGTCGCGAAAGACGTAGTGGCGCTTCTCGACGTGCATCTCTGCGATGTTGTCCCCGAAGAGCTCGCGCAGGCGATCTTCCGTGCCCCACAGGACCGGCGAACGGAGTCCGGCCGGCGGCGGCACGTGCTTGCCGATCACCTTGAACAGCTGGCCGATGAACCCGTCGGGCGTGTGGGCAACGAGACCGATGCGACCGCCCGGCTGGCAGACGCGGGCGAGCTCGCTAGCGGTCTTCTCCTGGTCGGGGGCGAACATGGTGCCAAACACGGAGCTCACGACCTGGAAGGTCCCGTCCGCGAATGGGAGGTTCTCGGCATCGCCCTCCACGAACTCGACCTCGACGGCCTCGGCCTCGGCGCGTCGGCGAGCCTGCTCGAGGAGTGCTGGGACGTAGTCGACCCCCACGACGGCACACCCGCGTCGAGCGGCGGCCAACGCCGCATTGCCACTGCCCGTCGCGACGTCGAGGACACGCTCGTTCGAATGGACATCCAGCGCCTCGATCAGGAGCTCCGATACGATCAGGATCTGGGTCCCGATCATGTGGTAGTCGCCGCTCGCCCAGGTGGCCTGTTGGCGCTGCTTGATCGCGGCGAAGTCCGGCTGGGTCGCGATTTCGATCATTTCGTTGCCTCCGTTTATGGGTGGAGATTGGTCATGCGAAGCCTCGGCGCTGAACGGGTGCCGTCGCATCTGGAGGACTCCTTATCTTTGGGAGGCTCCACTGTTCATTTCGTCTGACGTCGCGATCGCCCTGTTTGGGTCCCCTGGCTGATTTGAGGCGATTGCAAGCCGGGTTGGGTGAAGGTGACCCGAACGATCCGTCACGGGACAGGTATCAAGGGAGGATCCGATGACCGACACGGAGAACCTGTTCAAGCTCCGGGGCGGCAGGACGGTCGCGGTCCACGAGCTCGCGACGCCCGATGAACCGGACGGCTCGTCGAGAACGATCGTCTTTTTCCACGCCGCACCCGGGGCCGGGAACTTCGACCCCGATCCAACGGAGACATCGGCACGGAATGTCCGCCTGATCGCCGTGGATCGCCCGGGGTACGGTGGCTCGGAACCCGTAGCGATCGGGGAATGGGCGTCTGTCGATCGGGCCGTCGAGGACACCGCCGAGGTGCTCAAGGACCGCGGCATCGAACGGGTGAGCGCAGTAGGCTGGTCGGCCGGCGGACGCGAGGCGCTCGCCCTGGCCGCTCGATACCCGAATCTCGTCGACCGTGTCGCGGTCATCGCGACGCCGGCGCCAGACGAGGCGGTGCCATGGGTCCCACCCGAGCAGCGAGCCGGACTCGAGGCGCTCCGCGGAACCCCCGCGGATGAGGTTCACGCGGCACTGACCGAACAGATGGGCGCGATGGTTCCGCCAGATCCGTCCGACCCGAAGGCTGTAGGTGTGGTGGGAGGGGGTCCGGCCGACGAGTCGGCCTTGTCGCGCGATGGTGCCCGCCAGCGCGTCGCGGCAATGCTTGCCGAAGCATTCGCGCAGGGCGCCGTGGGCATGGCAGCTGATGTGGCCGGGTATGCGCTTCGACCGTGGGGGTTCGACCCGGGCGACGTTCGACAGAAGGCGCTACTGATCTATGGCGCCCAGGACAGGCTGGCGGGCGCCAGGCACGGCCGGTGGTGGCAGGAACGCCTGCCGAACGCTCGACTCGAGATGGTCCCGGATGCCGGGCATCTCGTCGTTATCCCCATGTGGAAGCGCGTCATGTCCTTCCTGGCGCCGAGCCGCTGACCTCCAACGCCGGCGACCCCTGGTCCGCCCCGCGGGCCAGGGTTTTCCTGGCATATCCAAGTGGACCATGGCGGCCGGTGACCGTAGGGTTGATTGGTGAGACTGGCCCGATTGTTTCCGATCGTGTCGCTACTGGTCCTCGCGGAGGTCTCGCCACGACGGGCAAGCTGCTCGCTGTTGTCGACCGGACGGTCGACGCGCCGGCCATCGTTGCCGCCCTCGGTCAGGCAGGCATCGACACATCAGAGGTGTCGCTGCTTCGCGGCACGGAGGGCGCGGCACGAATCGACGCGACCGGTGTCGAGGGCGGGTTGTGGGCACGCCTCCGCCAGGCCACGTCATTCGCCCTCGTCGATCAGATGCCAGACTTCGTGCTCTACCAGGCGGCGATCCTGGACGGGCGCACGGTGCTCGCGATCCCGATCCCTTCGGACGAATCGAAAACCGCCGTGGTCCGGATCCTTCGCGAGCACGGCGCACACTTCATCAACCTCTACGGCCGGTTCGCCACGGAAGAGCTCGACGCCTGGCGCGGTCCGGAGCTCGAGATCCCGAGCCTCCTGCGCCGGTGACCGCCAGCCGCGCTAGCGCGCTCCGATCATCTTGGACGCCGGGGACTGTCCCTCGCAAGCTGACCGTCGGGAGGGCTAGCCGCATCCGCGCCCCGAGGGTGACCGCATTGCGCGCTCGCGTCGGAGCGGGTCCAATGACCGGGTAGGCTGGACCGCCAAAGCGTGAGGAAGCAACCGATGAAAGCCGCCCTGCAGGACCGATATGGCCCGCCCGAGGTTGTGCGGCTCGTCGACGTCGATCAGCCGATCCCCGTGGACGACCAGGTGCTCGTGCGGGTGCACGCGGCGTCCGTAAACCGAGCCGATCTCGATGGTTTCGGTCCGCGGCCGGGCTTCGTACGCCTCTTCATCGGGATCCGTGCTCCGAGGAACCATCGAACCGGGCTGGACGTGGCCGGCGTCGTGGAGGCCGTCGGCCCGACCGCGAGTCGATTCCAACCAGGCGACCGGGTCTTCGCAGACCTGTACACGCAGGGAGGCGGCGCCTTCGCGGAGTACGCGTGTGCGCCTGAGAAGGTATTCGAGCGGATCCCTGACGAGATGTCGTTCGAGGACGCGGCCACGTTGCCGCACTCGGCGATCCTCGCCGTCCAGGGCCTGCGGCTGCGCAGTGGCCGAACCATTCGCCCGGGCGACAAGGTCCTGATCGATGGTGCGTCCGGCAACGTCGGCCCGTTTGCCGTCCAGCTCGCCAAGGTCATGGGCGCGAAAGTGACTGGCGTGGCGAGCATGGGCAAGCTCGACTTCGTCCGATCGCTTGGTGCCGATCACGTGCTCGACTACAAGGCCGTCGATTACACCAGGGCTCGGGAGCGGTACGACTGGATCGTGGATACCGACTCCCACCACTCGATCGTCGCCGTCCGGCGCGCCCTCCGACCACACGGCGTTTACGTCACGCTCGGTGGTACGGCGCTCCCGATCTTCAGTGCCCTGCTGCTCGGATCCTTGATCTCGAGGTTCAGCAGTCGCTACAGCGGGCTCCTGCTGTGGTGGAAACCGTTCAATCCCGCCGATTTGGCGGCGGTGACGACCTTGATTGCCGAGGGGAAGGTCCGGCCGGTCATCGACCGGCGGTTTCCCTTGGCGGAGATCGTCGAGGCACTCCGTTACGTTGACGACGGCCATGCCAGAGGCAAGGTCATCATCACGATGGGCGCGGCCGACTCCTAGTCCTCGGGCCCCCTCCTGGGGCTCCCGAGCGGCGGCTGCACGGCGCCACTCATGGCACGGGCGACCGCGAGCTGGAGAGCCGGCACCTTGAACGGCTTCGGCAGGAACTCGCCGAATTCCCTCAGGTTCGTGGGGCGATCGACAAGTTCCGCCGCGTATCCGCTGGTGAGGATGACCCTGATATCGGGCCGGTCCGTCCGGATTGCGCGCGCGAGCTCGGACCCATGGAGCCCCGGCATGACCACGTCCGTCAGGAGCACATCGATCGCCCCCTCCCAGGCCTGGGCCGCCGCGATCGCATCGGTTCCGCTCCCTGCCGTCAATACCGTGTAGCCGATCGACTCGAGCGTTCGACGGCAGAGCTCGCGAACGGGCTCGTCGTCGTCGACGACCAGCACCACGCCGTCGCGATCGACCACCGGCGGCGTGGCCCGGCGACCCTGGACGACGATGGATGGGCTGACTTCGTTCGAGAAGTCGACTCGCGGGAGATCGATGTGGAAGGTGGCGCCCGCACCCGGTGCCGTCTCGACGCTGATCTGACCACCGGATTGGGCCACGATCCCGAATACGGTCGAGAGCCCGAGCCCGGTACCCTTGCCCTCCGTCTTGGTCGAAAAGAACGGATCGAACATCCTCGCCTGGGTCTCTTCGCTCATCCCGAACCCGCTGTCCTGGACCGTGATGCGCACGAATGGCCCCGCGGTCAGGTCCGCGTCCGGCCGCTCCGGGTCCATCGGCGCGAGGTCGTGGACACCGATCTCGAGCGTGCCGCCAGTCGGCATGGCATCGCGAGCGTTGATCGCCAGGTTCACGATGACCTGCTCGAGCTGTGTCGCATCGACCAGCACCCAGGCGTGATCTGGCGCAATCACGACGGTCAATTCGATCCCGTCCCCGAGCAGCGGCCTGAGCATCGGCACCAGGCCCGACACGACACTGCCCGGGTCGATGTCCGTCGGAACCAGGACTTGACGGCGAGTGAATGCCAGCAACTTGCTGGTGATGGCGCTGGCCCGCTCGGCGCCGATCAACACCTGGTCCAGGTCATTGCGGGCGGGATCGTCCTCGACGAGCTGCCCGAGGGCAAGTTCGGCGAACCCGTGGATCGACGTCAGCAGGTTGTTGAAGTCGTGGGCGATCCCGCCGGCGAACTGGCCGATCGCCTCGAGGCGCTGGTTCTGCATGATCTGCGCATCGATGCTGCGCTTGCCGCTGACGTCACTCACGTTGAGCATGACCCCGACGTACACGTCCCCGTGGTAGATCGGGCTCCCGGCCAGGAGAACAGGCAGATCGCGGCCGTCCAGTCGACGCAGGCTGAGCTCCATCCGCTCGCCCGCGTGCGTCCGCTGCCGGTCGAGGAACGCTTCGACGCCGCTTCGCAGATCGGCATCGACGAAGTCGACCAATGGACGGTTGCGCATCGCCGCACGGGTTGTGCCGAGAAGGACAGCGATCGCGCGATTCACATACGTCGTTCGTCCGTCCGCGCCCAGCAGCCAGACGCCGTCAAACATTCCATCGAAGATCGATCTGAGCCGGCCCATCGGCACCTGGCCGACTGACGTTCGCGGCCTGCTTGCCGGAATCAGCGACCCGCCTCCATCGTCAAGGCGCTTTCCGCTGCCCGGCAACCTGCCGCTGCTCGGCGAGCCGACGTTCCTCGGCAGGCTTCGATTGCGATACGGCGAGGTCGGCGCGTGGCCTTTGGTCAAGTGTCCTCCCATCGACGTCGCCAGCGTGGCAACGCGACCCGTGCCCGCACCTCCCGTCCCGGAGCGTGGAGGTCGAGCCTGATGAACGATCCCTGAACATACTGCAATCGTCATGACAGGCCGTCACGTGGAGCGGGTTGGAATCCTGCCGCCGGTGCCACCACTCCACGGGCGGCGTGAACGCATTGGCGCCTCCCGCTGCCGTCCGGCTCCGGTAGGCTTTCCGGGGACGAGACGACCGACACGACGGGAGGCCGCCATGCTCTTTCACATCAAGCAATCTCACGCGCCGGCCGACTGTCCCTATGGCAAGGGTGGCTCGAAGTCGCTGTTCGACGAGAACGCCTCGGGCATCAAGCTCCACGGGTACTGGCTGGCGTTCCCGGAGCACACCACGTTCCTGGTCGTCGAGACCGACGACGCTGTGAACCTGCAGGCGTTCCTTCGCCCGGGCGCGAACCGGTGCACGGCCGTGATCACGCCCGTCACGGACCAACCTGCCTCCTGATCCAGGCGTAGTCTCGTTGCCCAATCCGGTGGAACCGGGTCTCGCCGCTAATCTCTGGCGCGCATACGGCGCCCATGCCGAATGCATGTTCGCCCACGGTCCTGCGCCAATGACCGTGCTCGGCAACACGACGTTCCTGGTCCTGTCCGGCGGCGATCACGTCGATCTCAACCAGGCTGGCCTGTTCGAAGGCGCAACAACCGCGGACGCCAGCGAGCTCGCCCGGCTTGTCGTCGAGGCCGGTCGTCCCGTGCTGCTCGGCCGGTCATCGACGGTGTCGCGGGGGATCATGGACCCGCTCGAAACCGTGGGGTTCCGCGCCATGGCAGCGACGGAGCACCTCTTCTGGATGCCCGGCGTCCCGATCGAACAGCCATCCACATTCGATGTTCGCCGGATCGAGACGGACGCCGACATCGGGGCCATGCAGGCGATGTTCCTGGAGGTCCATGGCTACGAGCCGGAGCTGACGGCGACGTTCCACGGAGACGCGATCCGGTCGGACGAGGGGGTGACCGGCTGGATCGCGTGGGACGGGGATCAGGCCGCGAGCCTCACGTTCGTCACCGAGGTGAGGACGAGCCTCGGCGTTTGGGAGGTCATGACGCCGGTCCAGCACCGGCGTCGCGGCGCAGCACGGGCGGTGGTCGCGACCGCGTTGCGAGCGGTCGCGTCCGCTTCCTCGTCACCGATCGAGCGCACCGTGCTCTGGTCCTCACCGGCCGGGGCCCCGCTCTACGACGCACTCGGTTTCAGCGTCGGGGATACCGTGCAAGCCTGGGTCGTGGGCGCCAGCGAGGCCGACCTGGCGGCCGTGGGCGCCGGCTGAAAGGCGTCGGGGGAGCGACGAGACCTCTAGCGATGCTGGTCGCCCGGGGGTACCGTACTGTCCGAGATGGTCGAGACACTCGAACGGGGTCGCGACGCAATCGAACGGCACGCCTGGACGGAAGCGGTCGACGTCTTCGGCGCGGCTGACGCAGAGGATCGCCTCGGCGCGGAAGACCTGGAGCGACTGGGCACGGCTGCCTGGTGGGCGGGCGAGCCCGACAAGGCCACCGAGGCCCAGGAACGAGCCTTCGCAAGCTACGAGGACGCCGGACGGTCGACGGATGCGGCGCGGGTCGCCTTGACCCTCGCGTACCAGGCGTTCCGCCGCGAGGCCGTTGGGATCGGTGCCGGCTGGCAAGCCAGAGCCCAGCGGCTGCTCGACGCGGAGCCCGATTCTCCTGGGCACGCCCGTCTCGCTCTGTTCAATGTCATTGGAGCGCTCTTCGGCAACCAGATCAGCGACGCCATCGAGCTTGCCGATCGCGCGCTGGCGCTGGCGGAAAAGCATGGAGATGGTGATACCAGGTTCCTTGCGATGAGCTTCAAGGGCATCGCGCTGGTCCTGACCGGTGAATTGCAGGCCGGGTTTGCGTTGATCGACGAGGCTGCTACCGCCGCGTCGTCCGGGCGGCTCGACCTCCGCGTGGCGAGCGACATCTACTGCAACACGATCGCCGCTTGCCGCAATGCCGGCGACCTGAAGCGGGCGGCGCAGTGGGCCGACGAAGGCGAGCGTTGGATGAAACAGCGTTCGTTGGGTGGGTATCCGGGCATCTGTCGCGTCCATCGGGCGGAGCTCAAGATGCTGCGCGGTCTCTGGCCGGAAGCTGAACAGGAGGCGCGCCAGGCCTGCGATGAGCTCGAGCGGTATGGGCTTGTCGACGGGGTCGCCTGGGCGCACTACATGATTGGCGAGATTCGGCTTCGGATGGGTGACTTCGAAGCGGCCGGCGACGCCTTCGACAAGGCGTACGAGCTCGGACATCCCGCCCAACCCGGCATGGCGCTCCTCCAGCTCGCCCGCGGTGAGGTGGACGCGGCCAGGCATTCGATCGAACGCGCCCTCGCGACGGCCGAGGGCAGCCGGGGTCAATCGCACCGAACCTTGCGGGCTCGACTCCTGCCGGCGCAGGTGGACATCGCGCTCGCGGCCGGCGACCTCGAGACAGCGGGCACCGCCGTGACCGAGCTCGAAGCGATCGCCGTCGACTTCCAGCGCCCTCTCTTCGAAGCTGGCGCCCTCACGGGGCGGGGCGAGCTGCTCCTCGGTAAATCGCGACCCTCGGAGGCATCACCGATCCTGAGCAGGTCGTGGCGGCTCTGGCTGGAGACGGACCTGCCCTATGAGAGCGCCAAGGCGCGCCTCCGCTATGCGGAGGCGTTGGCGGCGGAAGGCGAGGAAGCCACGGCTCGACGGGATCTGCAGGCGGCGCGCAAGGTGTTCGAGCGACTCGGCGCAAGGGCCGAGCTGTCCCGGGCGGATGCCCTGCTGGGTGAAGGAACGCCGTCCCAGGACGCCGTGGTCCGAGCGTCGAAGACCTTCATGTTCACGGATATCGTCACCTCGACGGATCTCGTCGGGTTGATCGGCGACGAGGCATGGGGTGAGCTCCTGCGGTGGCACGATCGCGAGCTGCGATCGGCATTTGCAAGCCATCGCGGCGAGGAGATCAAGCAGACCGGTGACGGGTTCTTCGTCGCCTTCGAGCGCGCCGTCGATGGCCTCGAATGCGCCGTCGACATCCAGCGACGGCTCGCACGGCATCGACGCGAGCATGGCTTCGCGCCCTGGGTACGGATCGGGCTCCACGCGGCCGAGGCGACACGACATGGTCGCGACTACCAGGGTCGAGGCGTGCACGTGGCGGCGCGCATTGGTGCCGCCGCTGCCCGCGAGGAGATCCTCGTGTCCAGCGCGACGCTGGAGGCGCTGGGCTCCCCGCACTTCGGGCTGTCCGAACCGCGCACGCTCAGCCTGAAAGGCGTCGAGGAGCCGGTGGCCGTGGTGGCCGTCAACTGGCGGTGATTTGAGTCTGCAGGAGCAGCCGGGCGGTTCGGGCTAGAGTCAGGCGATGCAGATCGAAGACGGCTACTTCGGTGAACCCGTCGCTGCCACCTACGACGACGACTCGGACCCCATGTTCTCCCCGGACGTCGTCGACCCGACGGTCGACTTCCTCGCGGCTCTGGCGCGGGATGGCCGCGCGCTCGAGCTCGGGATCGGCACGGGTCGGATCGCCCTGCCGCTGGCGGCTCGCGGCGTGCCGGTGCACGGAATCGAATTGTCAAAGGCGATGGTCGCCAGACTCAAGGCCAAACCGGGAGGCGAGGGGATCGGGGTCACGATCGGCGACTTCTCGACCGTGAAGGTCAACGGCACCTTCCGGATGGCCTACCTCGTGTTCAACACGATCGGCAACCTCACGACCCAGGCGGCGCAGGTCGCCTGTTTCCGGAACGTCGCGGAGCACCTGGAGCCGGGCGGGACGTTCGTGATCGAGGTCGGTGTCCCGGAGCTGCGGCGCCTGCCGCCCGGCGAGCGATATGTGATCTTCGACTTCGGCGAGCACCACTGGGGCATCGATGAGTACGACACCGTGAACCAGGGGTTGGTCTCGCATCACTTCCAGCGGCAGGCGAGCGACACGATCGAGAAGTCGTCGGGGCCGTTTCGCTACGTGTGGCCGGCAGAGCTCGACCTGATGGCGCAGCTGGCGGGGCTCGATCTCCGCGAACGCTGGTCCGGGTGGAGGCACGAGCCCTTCACGCGCGAGAGCACAAAACACGTGTCGGTCTGGGAGAAGCCAGGAGGATAGCCAGGCCGGCCCCGGATAGGATGGGTCGTTCATGACCCATCGCTCCTCGGACCGTTCATATCGCGCGCTGCTCGGCGTGCCCTCCCTGGGACGGATCCTCCTCGGAATGGCATTCGCGCGCGTCGCGCAGGCGATGGTCGCGATCGCGCTCGTGCTCTTCACGCTCGCCGAATACCACTCGCCTGAGCTCGCCGGGCTGGTGACCTTCGCGAGCATCCTGCCGGGCATCCTCATCAGCCCGATCGCGGGTGTGCTGCTCGATCGTCATGGCCGGATCCGGCTGATGATCGTCGACTACCTCGTCGCTGCGGCCGCATTGTTTGCGATCGCCGGTCTCGCCGCCATCGACGCCCTTCCGGCATGGCTACTCGTGATCATCGCCACGGTCATGTCGTTGACCTCGATCTTCAGCGCCGTCGGGCTGCGGACGCTGTTCCCATTGATCGTCCCGCGGCAGCTGTGGGAACGGGCCAACGCGCTCGACTCGAATGGCTACGTCATCGCGACCATCCTCGGACCGCCCATCGCGGCGGCGCTCATCGGATTTGGTGGCGGACCGGTGGCGCTGTCCTTCATCGGCCTGT
Source organism: uncultured Chloroflexia bacterium (assembly GCA_963731865.1). Classification (GTDB taxonomy): domain Bacteria; phylum Chloroflexota; class Limnocylindria; order Limnocylindrales; family CSP1-4; genus SPCO01. The sequence goes on from CAVSXG010000002.1 coordinate 513,218, forward strand.
TGTTCGGGGTGACCGCGCTAACGATGGTCGGCGTCCGTGATCCGCAGACCGAGGTGACCGCGACCGGGACCCTGCTTGGCGACGCACGCGAGGGCCTCGTGTACGTGTGGCGGAACCGGACCCTGCGGGCGCTGGGCGTGACGGTCTCGCTCCTCAATGTCACGGGCGGGATGACCACGATCGTGGTGCCGCTCCTCGTCCTTCGTCAGCTTGGCGCGAGCGAGGTGGTCGTGGGCATCCTGTTCGCGCTGTCGGGCCTGTCGGGGATGGTGTCGGCACTCGTCTTCGGACGGATCGATACGCGGGGTCGCGAGTGGATCATGCTCGTGCTGCCACCCTTCGGGTATGCCCTGGCGATCGCGCTCGTCCTGCCCGTTGCACTCGCTTCCCCGATGGGTGCTCCTGGCGCGATCGACCCGATCGTGGGGATCGGGCTCATTGGTGCCGCGCAGCTATTCGTCGGCCTGGTCAACGGCCCGTTCGACGTCGCCATGTTCACGGTTCGTCAGCGACGGACCGACCCGGCCTGGCTCGGGCGAGCCTTCGCCATCTCGATGGGCTTCAACTACATCGGGGTTCCGATCGGAGCCGTCCTGGCGGGCCTCATCGCCGCAAACTCGCTGGTCGGCGCGGTCATCCTGGGGATCGGCGCGAGCATCGCGTCGGGGGTGCTCTCGGCGGTGCTGGTCCCTGCCCGGGACCCGGCCACGACTCGGAATGCGACCTGACGGCGCGTACACTGCCGTGCACAAAATCCATCGAGGGGGACCGCGGATGGCGCGACGACTCCTGTCGGCAGGCCTGATGGCACTGCTCGTCGGTGCATGTGGGACGAGTGTTGGGACGAGTCCGCCGCCCTCCATCGAGGCCAATTCAACGTCGCCTGATCCGACTCCACTCGCCGCCGTGACGGCGGCGCCGCCGTCCCCGTCACCGTCACCCGCTCCATCGCCCTCGCCGTCCCCGTCGCCGTCACCCGCCGAGAGAAACGACACCCCGTTGGAGCTCGTTGCGGTCGGGGACTCGATCTTCTTCAACAGCCCGCGTGACTGTCCGGGCTGCAAGAGCGCCGTCGACCGCTATGCGGAGGCGGTGACGGCTGCGACCGGTCGATCCGTCCACATCCGGAACCTGTCCGAGCACAACGGCCTGCGACTGAACGGCCTGCTCAACGAGCTCGAGCGCGATCGCACTCGCAAGGATGCGCTCGCGGCCGCAGACATCATCCTCGTCGGGATCGCGCACAACGACGCACCGATGAATCGCGACAACGATCCATGCGACGGCGCCGGTGGCGATTTCCCGGACTGGTCGAAGTTCACGGACGAGTGCATCGCCGAGGACATCGCGACGTACACGCCGCTGTACGAGCGTGCCTACGAGCAGATCGCCGCGATGCGCGCGGGCAAACCGACGATCCTGCGGACGATCAATCGGTTCAACGACTGGATCGGCTGGCCCGGCCACGAACTGACGTCCGAGGGCATCGCCGCAACAAGGGCCGTGGTGACCGCCTGGAACGACATGATCAGCGGTGCCGCCGAGGCGAACGGCTTTTTATGCGCGGACATCGCCCGCCGGTTCAACGGCGAGGACGGCAGCGAACCGGCCGGGGACCTCCTCGTTGCCGACTACACGCACCCTTCAGCCAAGGGCAACGTGGTCATCGCCCAGGCCCTGATCGCCCTCGGGTACGCGCCCCTGGCGACCACCGGGGGCTGACGGCACCTATCCGGCGATCGTGCCTCGCGTCCAGGTCGTTCCCGGCATGGCGACCATCAGGACCCACGCCGCCGGGAAGCGGCAATCCATGGTCGTGCAATCGGAGATGTCGATCTCGGGTGGCACGAGGGTCAGCTCGTCGCCCTCGATCGTGTACCGGAACGGCGTTCCATTGATGACGACCACATCGTCACGCTCGAGTCGGTAGCCACCGTCGTCCACCTGCTGTCCGTTGTAGTCCCTCGACCCAAAGAACCCGTCTGCCGTGAAGAAGTGCGAATGCTTTCGGGGGACCGCCCCAGCGCAGGGTCGATTCATGTCCTCGATGTCGGATTCGGCGTCCACGCCTGGCACCAGCCCGTTCCCAGCCACCGCCTCGGCGACGAATTCCTCGAGGCCGGCATTCGACAGCATCTTCTGGATCCGCAGGCAATCGTGGATCCCAACCCATTCACCCACGATCGCCGCCGGCGACGCTCGGGGAGCAGGCTCCGTTGGCACCGACGTGGTCGCCGCCGAAGCTGGGACGGTTGCGACATCGAGCGTCGAGCCACTCGGCGCAGCGCCTGACGCGCAGCCACCAACGACAAGCGCGACGAGGAGCACGACGCATAGGCCCCGAACAGCCATGACGCAATTCTAGGCCTCTTGCCGCCGCAGGCCGAGTCGCTGAATTCGATGGGCGTGTCGCGAATCGGCGGCGTGGCACTCATGCACCGCCAGTCCGCTGAATGGCTGGACCGAGGTTGACCTGCCGCCTAGCTGGCCGGCACTTCATGGTCCTCCGACCGCGTCCCGTTCACTACACGACGGAGGGTGGCGTCATGGTGCGCACCGGACTATCTCGATCGGCCAGGCGCCTTGGGGCGCTCCTAGTCTTTGCCCTGCTCGCGGGCATGTTGCCGGCGATGGCCTCGGCCCAGGACGACGCGCTGCAGCGGGCGATCCAGGTCCAGGAGCGCATTGCGCCGCACCTCCTTGCCACACCAGGCATCGTCGGGGTCGGCGTGGCCGTGACGGCCGGAGCCCAGGCCAGGATTCGCGTGTACACCGTCGCTTCGAACACGGCTGGTGTTCCGGCCAAGCTCGAGCTTCACGACGATCGCAACGGTGAGCAACAGCGGTTCCCACCGCGACAACCTCGGCAAGCGGCCCGGGTCCGGGACGTACACGTATCGCGTCTGCAACGCGGGCACCTCGAGCTGCTCGAACACGGCCACCGCCGCGGTGCCCTGATCCGGTTTCGGGATCCGGGCGCCCATCCGGGCGCCCGGCGTACCTTGAACCTAGTCCGTCGTTCCCAAAGTCGAATGGCGCGTTCGGACCCTGGCCAGTCGATCGTGCGCGAGCCGGAGCAGCGGGATCACGGTCTTCTCAAAGGTCGAGGCGCTCGGGTTCAGGATCGAGATCCAGAGCTGCCTGGCGTAGACCGGGTGGGGGAACAGCCGATCGAGTTCGGTGTAGTCAGGCTCGAGGGCTGATTCGGCGATCCGGTTGAACGTCGGCCGATCGACGCCGATGTTGAGTCGAAAGATGCCTGGTCGCGAGAGATTGGATGCCTGATCGTGCTCGTCCGTGGTCACGATCGTGGCGAAGTTCGGCCAGTGCTTCTCGTCGAGCGAGAAGAACCAGGTGCCTGCCATCTCGAGCACGACCGTCTCGGGATACGTTTCCTTGATGTAGTGGGTGATCGTCTCCGGATTAGGTCCGGAACCCTTTGCAGGACACATGTCCTGATCGTAAAAGATGCATGTCAAGCCCCTGGCTCAGCGGCTCAGCCGTCCTGGACGAGGTACGCGGCAAGCGCGCTAGCGACGTCCTCCAGGCCAGCATCCCGGCGGCTGTACCGCCAGCCCTGCGACCCAGCGTCGTGCATGGTCAGGAGACCGGCCGACCGCAGGATCCCCAGGTGGTGGTGGAGGCTGGTTCGCTCGACGCCGAGGCGGCCAGCGATCTCGCTGGCCGTCAACTCCTCGTTCGCCAGGATGTGCAGGATCCGAAGTCGCAGCTCGTCGCCGATGGCTGCGGCCATCTTCACGAGGTGGCGCGGCGGGGTGGAAGCATCGGCCTCGAACGCGTCGTCAGCGACCGACGAAAGCACGATCAACGTCGAGCCGAACTCGCCCGGGGCGATGAACGGACGGAGGGCAACGGTCGGAATGACGACGATGTCCGTTGCCCACGTCGTCGGATCGAGATCGATGCCGTTGGTCGCCGTGAGAAGCGCCTCACGACCCGGGAGTGACGCGAACAACCGGTCCTTCGCCTCGACATCGCGTGCGATGACCGCACGTGCATTGTCGGCAAACGTCGGATACACCCGGGTCGACCAGGCCTCAACGATCGCGGAGATCTGGTCCTGGACCTCCTCGGCAGTGCTAGACAACAGCCGATCGATCGCGCGCCGCGCCTGCGGGTACAGGCCGAGCGTCCCGCGAAGCTCCGCGCGAGCCTTGCGGTCTCCAGCGAGTCCTCGATCGAACGCGCCATCCGAGACCATCGAGCGATTTGGCGGAGACTCGGCGCCCAGCAATCGACGCCGGAGGACGTCCGCCGGGAAGTCCCGGAGGCGACTGACGAGCTGGGCTGGCTCGTATGGCGGGCCGGCTTCCAAAGCGATCGACGCGAGCTCGGTGTACAGCGCGAAGCCCCATCGCTCGACGTGTTCGATGAGGATGACTCCAGCGAGCGCGCGGACCTCGCGGATCCATGTCTTGCCCGATTCGAGCGACGGTCGAGCCGGGCCGCTCACGAACGCGGCGAGCTCCGCGACGACTTCGAATGCCGCACCGGAGACGACCCGGACCGACGGAAACTCGGGGTCGACGGCCGGGTCCGTTTTCGCCATAAGGTCAGTATCGCCTGTCAACTGGGCCGGGCGACCTCCCAGGACCGCCCGGACCCAGCTCGGAAATGGCTACTCGAGCCCGACGCAGAGTGCCGGGAATGGCGTGCCGTCCTGGTGGCCGGCAGTGGAGTCGATGGACAGGACCTCGCCAGTGGCCGTGTCGAGCGTTGCGGTGATCAGGCCCGTGTTGCCGACGATGAAGCCGATCCCGGGCGCCGTGTACTGCTGGGAGTTGCCAGGGATGCGAAGCGTCGTGGTGCCATCGCTGTTGTCGGTGTAGACGGCGGGACCGGCGAGGACGGCCTGCAGGGTCTTGCCGTTGTCCGGGTTCAGATACCCGATCTTGCCGTCCTTGTAGCTGAACGTCGTCTTCGTGAGTCCATCGGAACTCGTGAATGTCGTCGTGACCAGCGTGCCATCGATGGTCCTGACGACCTCGAATGCACAACGAACGCCGGCGGCGAAGGTCGTGCTGATATGGACAGCTTCCGCGGTCCGGGTGGGTGCCGCGGCAAGTGTCGCGGACGTCATGAGGGTCGCGACAGCGAACGTCACGAGACCGCCAAGCGCGAAGCGTCGAAGCGTGCGGAACATGTGGATCTCCCAAATGCGGATGTCGCATCGGACTCTATGTCATGTGTTGAACAATTTCAACGACACGTGACGAACGTCGTGTGGCGACGCACCGGGCGAGCGGCATTCGGCGGTGGCGTCCGTCGAGCGGACCCATCTCCCGAGAGTCCTTCCCGCGGCCGTCGGCGTGGCGTAGGCTTCGGGCCTTAGCCAGTCACGGAGGGCCGGACGATGACGATGCGAGACGCACTCGAACAAGCCTTGAACATCCCGCAAGGCGAGACCGTGCGACGGCTCAAGGAGGGCGGATTGGCCATCGCCAATGAGGACACGATGGCCCAGGCGATCCACGACGTGTACTGCGGGATCGTCGCCGATCACAACCACCCGAACGAAAAGGATCACGACCAGGCGCGCTCGCTGATCGAAGCCCTCCAGAAGCAAGCGGGGGGCGACGCCTAGTCCAACCCGGCGAACCGACCGACCCGCGCCGGACGTCAAGCAATGACCAAGCCCAGCTTCATCGCCCCGATGCTCGCCACCCTCGTTGGTGGGCCGTTCGATGGTCCCGACTGGTTGTTCGAGGTCAAGTGGGACGGCTTCCGGGTGGAGGCCATCGTCGACGGCGGAACGGTGCGCCTCTGGACGCGTGGCGAGAAGGACGCGGCGGCGTCGTATTTCGGTCCGTTCCTCGACCCGCCGACGTGGATTGCTGCCGACCAGGCGATCGTGGACGGGGAAGTGATCGCGCTCGACAAACGGGGCGAGCCCGACTTTGCGCTGCTCCAGGCGAGGATCAAGGGGAGGGGAGCGGCCTCGGAGCCGACCCCCTTCGTGTACGAGGTCTTCGACCTGCTCCACCTGGACGGCCGTTCGCTCCTCGACGAACCACTCGAGGAGCGGAGGCGGCTCCTCTCCGGCGTTCTGCGCGCGGATCCGCGTGTTCGCCTCAGCGAACACATCGAGACCGACGGGATCGCCTTCTTCGAGGCGGCTCGGGTTCGGGGTCTCGAGGGGATCATGGCCAAGGACCGTCGCTCGCCGTACGTGCCGGGCAAACGGACGGACCGCTGGCAGAAGATCAAGATCCGACCGGAACAGGAGCTGGTGGTCGGCGGCTGGGTGACGGGGGCCGGAAAGGCGGTCGAGCTCGGCGCGCTCCTCGTGGGCGTCTACGAGGACGGCGGGCTGCAGTACGCCGGAAAGATCGGGGCCGGGTTCACGAACGGCAACCGTGCCGAGCTCCTTGCCGCGGTCGCCCCACTCGCCGCGGATGAGCCACCGTTCGCGACACCACCACCCCGGCCCGCCGCCCGCAACGCCCAGTGGCTGCGGCCGGAGCTCGTCATCCGCGCCGAGTTCGCCGGCTGGACGGGTGACGGCCTGGTGCGCCAGGCGGCCTACAAGGGCATCGAACTCGAGAAGGACCCCCGCAAGGTGATCCGAGAGCGCCCGAAGGCCTGACGGGGCGCGACACCCGCGAGACGGTTACTGCGAGACTTCGCCGACCCGCGGCTGATCGAGCAGTGCGGCGGCTCGCCGAAGGCCACGCGCGAGACCCACGCGGAGGCCCACCTGCTCGCGACGTTGCGTGGCGGCACGCCGGCTCCGTCGATCGTTGTGGGTCTCGGCTCGCTCAGCGTTGAGCCCGATGATCAGTGTTCCCATCGCTCCGGGATCGAACATGTCCTTTTCTCCTTCATGGTCTGTGTGGGTTGTCAGGTCACCACCTTCCAACGCGGGCGCCCGCGCGTCCAACACCTGTCGATGCACCGATTACCATCGGAAATGCGTGAATACCCCGGCGGCCCGATCGGCAACGAGCTCGAGATCCGCTCCCTGCGCTACTTCGTGGCGGCGGCGGAGGAGCTCAACTTCACGCGCGCCGCCGCGCGCCTGTTCGTCGCCCAGCAGGCGCTGAGTCGCGAGATCCAGCGGCTCGAGGCGCGACTGGGCACGAAGCTGTTCCTGCGAACGACCCGCCGGGTCACCTTGACGCCGGACGGCGAGCGCCTGCTCGTCCGGGCCCGAGACCTGGTCGCTCGCCACGACGCCGTCTGGGCGGACGTCCACGGGCCCGTCGCGCCAACCGACGGTCATCGACCTCATGAGCGACGGGCGGCTCACGGGACCCAGGATCCTCGACCTGGCGCGCAAGCGAGCGCCAGCGATCGAGTTCCGCGGCCGCTACACCGGCGGGACAGGCGAGGCGCTCGAACGACTCGCGACCGGCGGGCTCGACGTGGTCTTCGGTCGAGTCGACTGGCTCGATGCGCGTTCCGATGCCGACCATCGATCGCGTCCTCGTCCGGCTCGAACCGCTGGCGTTGCTCTTGCCTGCGGAGCATCCCCTGGCACGAGCACGAGGCGGTCCCGGTTCGGCAGCCTCAAGGGGCTCGAGATCGATGGGCTGCCGCCCCACACGCGAGACGCCCGAATGGGCGGACCTGATCGTGCAGTTCTTCGCCCTGTCCGGGCGCACATTCGACGCCGCCGCATCTGCCGGCCATCGGGCTCGAGGAGCAGGGCTACCACCTCGTGCGGCAGGGGCTCCCGATCCTGACGTCAGCCGACCATGTCGACGTCCCCGGCGGCGTGCTCCGGCCGCTCGTCGATCCGGTTCCGCTCTACGCATGGTCGATGGCGTGGCGCCGCGGCAGCGAGAGCGAGGGCATCACCGCCCTTCGCGAGGCGGCCGGCCGAGCTCGCGACGACCGAGGATTGGCTCGACGGAGTCGGCGACCGAGATGGCGGCACCTGGCTGCCCGAGCCGGACGCGTCGCGCCTTGCTCAACGGCGACTTCCAGCCGGTGACCGCCCCGTCTCGGGACCGAGCCTGACGCCGGTGGCAACCGATGGGCTGCTCGACGACGACCTCCGTGCCGCTTCAGAGTGCCGGTTGATCACGACCGGCCGCAAGACCGGCAACCCAAGAGAGATCCGGATCTGGTTCGCTGCCGTCGAGGACCGCGTGTTCATGCTCGCCGGTGGCCGCGAGGGGGCCCATTGGGTGCGCAACGTCCAGGCGGATCCTGTCGTTCGAGTCCGGATCGGTCGACGAACCTTCGACGGCCGCGGTCGGCCGATCGAAGGCGAGCCCGACGATGCCGTCGCCCGCGAGGCGATCGCCGCGAAGTACGGGACGCAGGGGCTCGAGACGTGGCTCCGCGAATCGCTGCCCGTGCGGATCGATCTCGAGCGAGAGGCCACCTGAGGGAGGGGTCCCGGTCCTCGATCTCCCAGGCGTTCGAGTCCAATTCCGAGCCAGATACCCAACCAGTGACCGCCGCGGCGACGCGTCAGCGCCAGTCGGGGATGCCGCCAAGGGCCAGAGGCATGTCCGGCGTCCGGATCTCGAAACGACCGGTCCCGTCCGGGCGGACGACGTACAGCTCGCGGCCCGAGATCAGGAGATAGTCGCCATCCGGTGACCAGGTCACGAAGTGCCCGGGCTCGGGCGTGACCCGCCGTGGGGTTCGAGCCATCCGCGTCGATCGTCCAGATGTCGTGATGATCGTCGTCGACGTCGCCACGCCAGCACTCCTGGGCTCGCGGAGCGAAGCGGCAGTCGTCCCGCACAGAAGTGAACGCGATCGTCGAACCATCGGGCGACCACGCGGGCCAGCCGTCCTGCCCCGGCGAATCGGTCAGCTGCGTCACCCCGCCCGACGCGAGCTCCACGACGAACACTTCGTAGTTCGAGCCGAGGGCGCCCTCAAAGGCCAACCTGGTGCCGTCCGGGGACCACGACCGGGTACTCGAGCCAGGCGTCGGTTTCGATTCGTCGCAAGTTCGAGCCGTCGGGCGCCACGAGGTAGCCGGTAAGCGCGCCCGCCGTCCCGGTCCGAGTTGAAGGCGATCGTCTTCCCGTCGGGTGACCAGTCCGGACCCCAGTCATTGGCCGGAATCGTTGGTCAGGTTACGGTGCCCGTTCCCGTCGGCGGAGGCGATGAAGATCTCATCGTCCTGGTTGATGCCCCGCGTCGAGTCGCGATACACGACGTACTTGCCGTCCGGCGACCAGGACGCATCGAATTCGGCACCGGGGTTGTAGGCGATCCGTACGAAGTTCGAGCCATCGACATCCATGGCGAATACGTCCTCGAAGTCGTCGGTGACGATCCGACCGGAAAGGTCCCCGAGCACGATCGGTTCGCCAACGACAACGGGTCTGTGGCCGTCCGCGTGCACCACTCGGCCCGGGAGGGAAGGTGCCGTCGGGCCAAGGGTCGGCCGCGGCGTGCCCGTCGGTGTGACAGGAGACGGCGACCCACAGGCGCCGACGAGCACGAACGAAGCGAAGATCGCGATCCCTGATTGAAGCCGCATGCACTACTACGGCGGCCGAACCCTTCCCGTTCCCGCGTCAGTCCGGATCGCGCCGGATTGCATCGACGTAGACGGCCCGCGCCGCCAGCAGCTCCCGGACGCCATCGACATCGCGGTCAAACTGCTCCGAGCGGTACGTCGGGTCGGAGATGGCCAGCCCGCTGAAGTAGAGACCGACGATGCCACCCAGGACCGCGCTGACGATGAGCAGCTCGGCCGAGAGGATGCGCGGCTCGTTGAGCAAGGCGTATTCGATAACCACGCGCGGGACCGCTCCGATCCAGCTCGTCTGAACCTCGCCAGGGATGGCCAATGCGGCAAACACGATCAGGAACGCCGTCACCACCAACCCGACGGCCGCCGCCTGGAGCACCAATGGCACGACCACGAGGAGTGTCACGTTGCTGCGATGGAGCCACGACAGCCGCGGCACGCCGGCAAGGGCGGGGCTCGCGGCTGCAAGGAGTGGCTCGACCGGGGTTCCGGCCGCGCACTCCAGGATCCTGCTTCTGTCGAGGTCTTGTTCAAGGCGTGCCAATTCACCCCGGAACGCCGTGGCCCCGAAGATCGACGCCATAAGCAGCAGGAATGCCAACAACAGCGCGAGCTCACTCACGTTTGTCGCGTGGGCGACCTGCCAGATCTCGGTACCAAAGAGCAGAAAGACCACCAGGATCACGAGCACGGGCAGGGTCCGCGCGACGAGCCCGACGAGATGCGTCAGCTGGAGCCACAGGCGCTCGAACGCCCACATGCCGATCTCGATGAGACCAAACCCGATCACGATGTAGATCACGCCGATTCCGGCAAGCGCACCGAGCGTTGCCGCGACGAACTCAGCGGCGTTCTGGTCGACGAGCGCCGCAGGCAGCGCTGGCAGGAGCCCGATGGTGGCGATGTCGAAGGCATCGAACGTCGACGGCCGCAGTGCCATCGGGCGATGTCGCAGGCGGCTGACGACCGCCCAGACCACGGCCATCCAGGCGATCGTTGCGGCGATGCCGATGGCATTCCATGCCACTGGCCAGTCGGGACGCGTGCCCCAGTCCCGGATCGTGCCAACGATGAGCCACAGCGAAATCAACGGCGCGGCGCGCGAATCCATCGCTCGCTCGGAGCTGTAGCCCTCGATCAGCTGCGGGACGCCTCGCCGGGCGAACCATCGCTCGATTTCGCGGCGAAGCTCGGGGGTGAGCGGGGGCTCGATCGAAACGGAAGCACTCACCGCGGGAGACTACTAGAGGGCGGGGAGCGAACACAATTTGACGGAGCAGTCCCATCTGCTCCGACGGCAGGATCGTCGCGATCGTCGCGATCGCCGATCCGGAACGCGTCCGGCGAGTGGCGGCGTCCGTTCTCGACTCGGGGTAGGGAGCCGCAGCAGGCCGAGTCGCGGCTCCCTCCCTGCTCAGTCGAGCAACGTGCAGACGTCGAGGTCGAAGCCCGGGTGCGGGCCACCAAACGAGAACGACACGTCGGCAACGAAGATGCCGCCCGGCACGTCATCGCCTTCCGTGTCGAACTGGAGGACCTGCATGACCACGCCTCGGTCGCGGACAATCACATTGCCGTCCGAGTCCCAGACGGTGTACGGCTGACCAGCGACAACGCTGGTGAATTCGAAGGTCGATACCGTGTTTGGCACGGGAATAGCCGTGGTTTCCTGGAACACCCCATTTCCTCCGACGGTGAACCACTCGCCCGTGTCGTGTCGGGTCCACGTTTCCAGGAACGAGAAGTTGTCGTGGAGGAAGAACGCGCTCGCGAGATCACCCTTGCCGACTCGGAAATGAGCGACGCCTTCGGCATGCCCCGCGATATCGATCACGAACCCGCAGTCGTCGATGCTGAAGGCATAGTCGTCGGAATAGTGCTCACGCAGGATCGTGGTAGCGCCAACCGGACCGGCGGCCACAATGAGCGCGAGCAGCGATCCGCTGAGGGCCGCAAGGAACGACCTTCGAAACCCTCTCGAAGGCGCAGGACGCCAGGAAAGCTGAGCCATGGTGACCTCCCTAATCGACGCGCCGATTCGGTGGTCTGGGCCCCCGGAGCGAGCCGGCCCGTCCAACGGATCCATTATGCGGTCGAGCGCAACACCGGGGGTCTTCGGTAGGATTCCTGCGATGTTCCCTGGACCTGACACGGCGCTCACGCACATCCTCGTCGTCGCGGATCCACTGCGTTCGAGGGCCTGGTACACGGATGTGCTCGGAGCGACCCTCTACCGCGAGTACGCCTCGTCAGTCGTCCTGAGCTTTGGCGCCGCATGGCTCCTGCTGGTGGAAGGTGGAGGGCCAACGGACGACAAGCCCGGCGTCACCCTCGCACCGCCGGCCAACCCGGATCTCCGCGACAACCTGTTCACGATCCGGGTGGATGACTGCCAGGCGACCTACGATCTGCTGCGCGCTCGAGGCGGGACCTTCCTCACCGAGCCGGTCACGCACGGGGCCGAGACCCGTTGCTTCCTCCGCGACCCGGACGGCCACCTCTTCGAGATCAGCGAGTACCGACCTTCGGCCTGAGCCTGGTGAGCATGACGGAACACAGTTCGCGCGAGCTGGACGTCGCAGTCGTCGGCGCGGGCGCAGCCGGGACGTACCTCGCATACCGGCTCATCCAGGCTCGGCCGGATTGGCGGATCGGGATCTTCGAGCGCTCGACCAGGATTGGCGGCCGTCTCTGGTCCGTGAAGGTCGACGGGCTGGCGCACCCGATCGAGCTCGGTGGCATGCGCTACATGTCCGGGCATCGGCTGGTCCAGTCGGTCGTCGACGAGCTGGGGATCGAGACGCGCTCCTTCGATCCCGCCGAAGAGCCCGAGCGTACCTTCCTCCGCGGCGTCATCGGCCGAAGCCCGGACGATCCCGAGGGAGGCCGTGGCTACGATCTTCCGGCCGGAGAAGCGGGACGGTCGGCTGCCGATCTCATGCGCGGCGCCTTCCTCGAGATCGTGCCCCAAGCCCGCGAGCTGGACGAGGCCGGTTGGCGTCGACATCGCGCGACAGCAACGTTCGGCGGGCGGGCACTCACGGATTGGTCGATCGCCGAGGCCGTTGCGACGATCCTGAGCCCGGAGGGCCATCGATTTACGACCGACACCTTCGGATACGACTCCGGGATCCACCCACACAACGCTGGCGATGCAATCCAATACATCATGGGCACGGGCTATCCATCGGGCAAAGCGCGCGTGCCCGTCGACGGCATGGACCGGATCCCGAGCGGAGCTCGCGACGCGGTTCGAGGCGCGGTGGCGGGACCGTCCAGCTCGGCCACGACGTGGAGACGGGTCGAGATCGGGGAGGGGAGCGTCCTCCTCGGTTTTGCCGACGGCTCGGGCGTGCGGGCGCGGCGGCTCGTCCTGACGCTGCCGATCCCGGCCCTCGAAGCGCTCGCGGAGGCCTCTCCGCTCATCAATGGGCCGACCTGGCGGTCGTCTGTACCGGTCGATCGAGGGCTTCCCGGCAACGAAGCTCTACTGCTGGTACGACCGTCCCTGGTGGCGCGACGGCGCCGACGCCCCGACCGGCCTCCGGACGACCACCGACCTGCCGAACCGGAAGATCTTCTACTTCGACGAGGCGCCTCGACCGACCGGCCGCGATCCTCGCCGCCTTCACCGACCACCGCCACGACGAGCCGATCGTCGCGCTCGCCGACGGCCGGAGTGGGGGAGCGCCAGCCTCACCGGCGCCTCCTGGAGGCGCTCCGGGGCTGGCTCGCGGCCGCCCATCCGGGTGCGGAGGTCCCTGCCCTGCCGACAGGCTCGGCCTTCCAGCACTGGGGCGCCGACCCGCGCGAGGTCGGCTGGCATTTCTGGCGCGCGGGCGCCAACTCCGACGAGATGATCGACCTCGCGGCCCAGCCCGACCCGTCGCTGCAGATCCACCTCTGCGGCGAGGTCTTCACGCGCCGCGGCGCCTGGGTCGAAGGCGCGCTTGAGACCGCCGACGCCGTCGTAGGCCGCCTGCTGTCCCAGGTGTGATGCGCGGCGCAACACCAGCGGGCTAAGCGCGCCGGGCCGGGCAGGTCGAGGGTCAGACCGCGGCTAGCGGTGGCGCGTTCTGGTATGCGTCAGGCAGCGGCGTTCCCGTGTCCGGCGATTTCGACCTCGACGATGTCCGAGCGGAGCGGTCCGAGAATACCGAGCAGCGAGCCTTGTTCGGCCGCCGGCACGTTGAACGTGTTGAGCGTCGCGACCAGGTTCTCGACCAGGGCGTCGAACTCGCCGGCCGTCACGCCCATGCCTCGATGGGTCTCGCTCATGCTGCGTCCTGTGTACTGCACCTTGCCACCCGTGGCCGCAGACACCTGGTCCACCAGCATCGCCTTGAGCCGCGGCACGTCCGTCCGCGCGAACTTCGGATTGATCCGGCTGTCGGCCGCGCAGCGCGCGACGAAGGCGTCGATGACCGCGGTGATGGCCGGTCCTTTGCCAAGGCGGTCAAAAAGCGTGTGATGGCCCATGGCGTCCACTCCCTCCGTGCCTGCTACTCCGGCACCCGATGACTGTACGCCTGCCCCGTCGCCGATCCAAGACCCGCGAACATCAACCTCTGAGCGAGAGGACGTGCACCGGGATCGGCGGCACGCCTTCGTAGGTCTCCTCGCCGGCGGCCATGTCCGTCGTCGAGATCCCCAGCGCGTGGCCGCGGCATCGGTCACCAGGAGGTATGGCGCTTCGCCGACGAGCTGGCGGGCGTGGTTCTTGAGCAGCCGGTGCGCGACGTTGACCTCTGGGCCAAGCAGCTCCGACTGTCCGGCAACGGGTTGGATCACGTACGCCCCGTGGTGGAGCACGAACTTCAGGTCGAGCGCGTCGATGCGGGCGCACGCGGCACAGGTGCACGTCCACATCGATCCCGCGCTCGCGAGCTGTTCGCTGAAGGCCGCGTAGCAGGCGCGGACGCGTTCGACGACGGCATCGCCAGCCTCGATCGCCCCGCCCTCGATCGCGAAGATGGCGTCGCCTTCGAGCTTGGCCAGCCGGAACATCGGCTGGAGCGACTCGAGGATCGTGTCCAGCAGGTGCGACAGCAGGGAATACGCGGGTGGCGGCTCGGGCGCCTCGACGATCAACGCGACGTGCGCGTCCGCGACCCCTTGGAGGAAGCCGGTGTAGCCCGAGATATCGGCAAGGAGCAGCGCGCCCCTGCCGTGCGATGCGTGGGAGATGGTGATGCTCACCCCGCGATTGTCGTCGATCCGGCGGCAGCCCAGACCGAGGGGTATCGTGGGCCGATGTCATACGCCAGGGACACCCGCGTCGATGTCTACATCGAACGCCTGCCGGATTGGCAACAGGCCATCTGCCAGGAGGTCCGCGACCTGGTGCATGCCGCCGACCCCGACGTCGTCGAGACGATCAAGCGCAGCGTCCAGCCGTACTTCGTCCTGGACGGCAACATCTGCGCCCTCCTGGGCACGAAGGACCACGTCAACGTGTTCCTGTACGACCCGATCGTTCCCGATCCCGAGGGAATCATCACCGCCGGACATGGCAACAAGACCGGCCGCCAGATCTCGATCTACCACGGCGACCGGGTCAATGCGCCGGCCTTGACGGCGATCTTCAAGGCGATCATCGCGAACAACCGGGCCGGCGGCTGGCGCAACCTCACGCGCGGCCAGTAGAAGCTCGCAGGAGCTCCGGGCGTGCTCGAACGACTCGACTTCGTGTACATGCCGAGCCGCGACGTGGCTGCCGACCTTGCCTGGTTTACCGACGTCCTGGGCGCTCGGCTCGTCTTTGCCATCGATGGCATGGGCACGCGCGTGGCGATGGTGGAGCTGACCGCGGAACCCCCGAGGATCCTCCTGGCGGAACATCTCGAGGGCGATCGCCCGGTACTGGTCTACCGCGTCCCCGACCTCGGGGCCGCCGCGCGCGACCTCCGGGCTCGGGGATGGGGCGAAGGACATTCGCTGGAGATTCCGCAGGGACCGGTACAGTCATTCGCCGGTCCGGGCGGGCACCGCGTGGCGATCTATCAGCTGACCCGCCCGGGCGTTGAAGCATCGTTCGAGGGCCGGCGCGACTTCTGAGCCCGCGGCGCCTCGGCCTCCTGGCGCAGATGCGGATCGGCCCCGGCCGACATGCGACGGGGGCCGATCCTGGAGGAGCGCGGCTACGGGAAGGTGATGGGTTCGAACTTGCGGATCGCGCTCCGCGACTCCTCAGCGCCGCCGGCGTCGGCGGTGTAGATCCCGTCGTCGGTGACGACGAGTCCCCACGGGAAGCCGAGGTCGGCGTCGCCAGTGCCGCTAGGGCCCGAAGCCGCCGAGATACGTTCCGTCAGCCTCGAACACGAGCAGCCCGGGCGCGTCGCCTCGTCTCGGGCCTTGGGTGACGTAGACCCGATCAGCCGAGTCGAAGGCGACCCGGTTCGGCTGCTCGTTGAACGCCCCGGGCTCACCCGCCGCTCCGTAGAAGCGGACGAGCGTGCCGTCCCGGTCGAGCTCAGCCACGACGTTCGGTCGGACGACGCTGACGAAGAAGTGGCCGTCCGGACCCAGGGCGAGCTGGTTCGCTCCGTCGTTCGAGCGGATCTCCGGCGGGAACGCCGGCACGGATCCAAGGACGGCGCCATGCGGGTCGTACCACTCGATGACCCCACGGACATCATCGAGGACGTAGACGACGCCTTCATCGTCCACGGCGAGACTGATCGGGTCGTTGAACTGCCCAGGGTCGGACCCGAACCCGCCCCACATCTCGATGAACTGCCGGTCGGCATCGAAATGCTGGACGCGACGGTTCCCCGGGTCGAGGACGTAGAACGAGCCGTCAGGTGCGAATTCGACCATGCCGTACGGGTCGCCATTGGATCGCTGGAGCTTGAATTCGCCGGCAGCGGAGCCGGACGCGCCCCAGCGCTCGACGAACTCGCCGTCCGCCGTGTAGATCGCGAAGCGATCGTCGAAGCCTTCGGCGGCCCAGAACCGCCCGTCGGGCGCCTGGGTGAGACCCCACGGGATAGCGCCGTCAGGCGGCGTCGGTCGCCCAGGCGACGGTCGTGTCCAAGTAGCGGAACGCGCGGCGGGCGTTGCGGCTGCCGTGCTCGGCTTCGGCTCGACGGATGGACCCGAGGCAACCTGCGGGACCAGCGTCGCCCCGTCACCGGCGATGGCGTAGACGGTCCCACGGTCGGTTCCGGCCAGGACGAGGCCACGCGCCACGGCAATGCAGCAGTCATTCGAACCGTCGACGTCGTACGTCCACAGGACGCCGCCCGTTTGCCGGTCGAGGGCGGCAAGTTGTCGAGCGTAGTCGGCCGCGACGTACACGATGTCGCCCGCTACAGCGGGAGCGCGGACGAGCCCGTCAAACTGGGTCCGCCAGAGTTCGCGCCCATTTGCCAGATCGATCGCGACGACCGCGCCACCGGAACCTGCCGTGTACCCGATGCCGTTGCTGATCGAGGGCGCCAGCAGGTTCTCATCAATGCGCCACCGTTCGGTGCCCGTGGCTGCGTCGAGCGCGACCAGCATGCCGTTGCCGGCATCGGGCGAGGCACCGAGGTAGACCACGCCGTTGTGGACGATGGGCGTCCCGACCATGTCATTCCCGACCTGGAAGTCCAGCGCACATCGCCGTCGTCAGGGTCCAGGGCGGTGAGTTGCAGGTCGTCCGATCGCGGCTACGAGGATCCCGTTGGTTGCCGCGGGAGCCTTGACGGACACGCCGGCCGGCGACACGGGCACTCGCCAACGCTCGTGCCCATTGGCTGCGTCAAATGATGCGACGACGCCATCGTCGGTTCCGACGTACAGGCGTCCGTCGAGAATCGCGAGGTCGCTCGGTCCCAGGACCGAGGTATCGGACGTCCAGATCAATCGGCCATCGGCCAGGTTGAAGGCGTGGAGGAACCCTTGGCCGTCGACCGCATAGACCCGGCCGTCGATAGCCAGCGGACCGTGCATCGGCGGCGGGCCCCTGGAAGGTCCACCGCTCGGTGCCATCTGGCGAGCGCGACCGCATGGAGCACGCCGTCGTCGCTCGAGAAGAGCGCGAGGTCACCCGCCACCGAAACGTTCGTGCTGACGGCGCCGCTGGCGCTGAACGTCCACCGGGTCACCGGGTTGCCGATCGGGCCAGTCGTGGCCAGGCCGATCCGGCTGGGATCGCCGCGGAAACCGGGCCAGTCATCGGCGGCGGGCTGGGGTCGAAGGAGGAAGGCGCCCGCGATGCCTGCGGCGATGAGCGCCGCGAGCAGGAGCAGGGCGACCGCGAAGGTCAGTCGTCTTGTCGGCGAACCGACGACGACGCGTGCCTGGGCGTGCATTGGAGACTCCTGGATGGACGCCAGCCAGCGCGGCCGAGGCCGCTGCCGACGGGTCGTGGTGACGATCTGTTGTGACGAGCTGGTCCGGGACCGTCCGGGAGGCCTCATCGGCCATCCAGTCGGCGATCAATCGTTCGAGCGACATCTGCTGACTCATGCTGGTCGCTCCCGAACCAGGTGGAGCTCATTGCGTTCCTCCGCCATCGCGGAACGGAGCGACTCGAGCCCGCGGTGAAGCCGGGACTTCGCAGTCCCGACGGGGATATCGAGGATGTCGGCAACGTCGGTCAGCGGCAGGTCGAGGTAGAAGTGCATGACCATGACCGCGCGCTGCTCGACGGGTAGCTGACCGAGCTCACGACCGATGAGGTCGCGCTCGGCCAACCCAGCCGCCATATCGCTTTCGGTTGCCGGCTCACGGTCGGGCACCACGTGCAGCTCGACCACCGCCCGGCGCTTGACCGTGTTCGCCAACCGGTAACAGGCGCGCACGGTGAGCCGGTAGAGCCAGGCATCCCATGCTTCGGGATCACGGAGCGCGCGAATGTGGCGCCAGGCCAACACGAGCGCGTCCTGGACCGCGTCCTGGGCGCGATCCCGGTCCCGAAGGATGAGCGTGGCGGCGCCAAGCAGCCGGGGAACCGACGCTCTCACCAGGATGGAGAACGCGTCGTGGTCGCCGGAACGCGCTCGTTCGACGAGCTCGATCTGCATTGTCGCCACCGCTGCGACGCGACTCACGTGGCCGCGTTCAAACAATAGAGACAGGCGACACCCAAAACGGTTCCCGATACGCATGGCTTGAACACAAGCGACGCGTATCCTGTTCGGGCGTCCGCATCGCACGTCTGCGCAGATCAGCGTCCCAGGAACAGGACATTGGTGGCCGAGGAGCAGGCAGCAACCGTCGCGCGACACAAGGCGGTGCGCGAGCGCCCGGGACTCCGGCGCTTCTTCCTCGCTTGCGGCATTGCCGCGTTCATCGTGGGATCCATCGCGCTGTACCTCGCGCCTCCTCGCGAGGCGGTCCTGGCCGTCGCCCTCCAGACGACGATTATCCCTGGCTCCATCCTGGTCCTGATCGCGGTCAACCAGCGCGGCAACGGCCTGTTGCTGGTGCTCACGGTCGTGCTGCTCTGGGCCGAGGCCCTTCTGACCGCGGGGCTGTACACCATCGGCGTGTCGTTCGCCATCGTCATCCCGCTCATCGGGATCGGCATCGTCCAGCCATACCTCAGCGGGACCGCGACAAAGCTGGTCTACGTTGGCGCTGGGGTCGTGGCGACCGTCTCGGTCATCCTGTTCGCCTTGGGCATCCAGCCGAACCCGCTGAGCCTACCGGGCCTCGCCATCGTTGGCTTCGCGTTCCTCGCAGCCTTCGCGCTTGGACTGGTCTGGCGCGCCGGGGACCGATGGACGGCGGCGCTCGATGCCGCGGATCGGGAGATCGCAGCGCGTGTCGCGGCCGAGCAGGATCTCGCCACCACGGCCCGTCTCCTCGCGACACTCGTGTCGTCGTCGCCCGTGGCCACGCTGACAGTCGAACGCGACATGACGGTCAGCACATGGAATGAGGCGGCCCAGGCCCTGTTCGGGTTGCCTGCAACCGAGGTCCTCGCCCGACCGGTCGAACTTGCCGCGCCGACGTCAGGTGACGAAACCACGCTGGTCGACGTGATTGCCCGGGCAATGACCAGTGACGTCGTCGTTGCGGACCTGGTCCGCACCACCCGACGCGACGGCTCCGAGCTCCTCGTCGAGGTCCATGCCGCCATCCGCCGAGACGAACGAGGTGAGCCCGTCGGGGTCGTCGCCCAGGTGATCGACGTGACGGAACGGGCCAGCCTGGAAGCCTCGTTGCGCCAGGCCCAGCGAATGGAGGCGGTGGGCCGTCTCGCAGGCGTCGTCGCGCACGAGCTGAACAACGCGATGATGGCCGTCGGCGGGTACGCCGACTTCATTGCGAGCGATTCGAGTGACCCGGAGGCGGTCGCGAACGCGCAGAAGATCATCGGCGCCGCGGACCAGGCGAGCCAGATGACCCGTCAGCTCCTGATCTCCGCCGGCCAATCCAGGCTCGAGCCGCAGGTCGTCGAGATCGTCGAATTTGTCTCCGGCCTGGAGGCCGAGCTGACGGCGCTGCTTGGCCCAGGGGTCCAACTCGAGTTCGAACATGGGATCGAGTCGGGGTTCGTACGCGTCGATCCGGACCCGTTCGGTGAGGCCCTTCGCAGCCTCGCGTTGCGTGCCCGCGACGCCATGCTTGATGGCGGCACGCTGACGATCTCGACGAGCCGCGCTGCGCGTGACGGCGGCGAGGGGACCGTGATCCTGGTCGCAATGACCGATACGGGCGCTCCGATCGCGCCCGATGTTGCCGAGCGGCTCTTCGACCCGTTCCTGACGACCGGGATCGATCCCCGGACCGGTCTCGAGCTCGCGATGGCCTTCGGCGTCATCCGGCAGTCCAACGGCGAAATCGACGCTCACGCCCGAATCGGCGGCGGCTCGACGATCGAGATCCGGCTCCCCGAGGTCGAGGGCCAGAACGCTGAGGCGAACTGACAGGCTCTGAGTGGCGCCCGGCCCGCTATCGTGGGCGCATGGCGACGCCGCTGACGCAGATCATCCGCCCGCGGGCACTTGCCCCGGGCGACACCATCGCGATCGCGGCGCTGTCCGGCGGGCTCGAGACCGAGGAGCTCGAGATGTACGAGCGCGGGGTCGCCGAGCTTACATCGCTGGGCTTCCGCGTCCGCGCAGCGCCACTCGTCGACGTCGAGAAGATCTGGTGGTGGGCGGCCGCGCGCCCCGAAGCGGTCGCAACGGAGCTCAACGAGCTGTTCCGTGACCCTGAGGTGGGGGCGATCTGGGCCCTGACCGGCGGTCGGTTCGCGCTCAGCTACCTCGACGCGATCGACTACGACGCCATCGCGGCGAACCCGAAGCCAATCATCGGCATGAGTGACATCAGCGCATTGCTACTGGCCATCCACTCGAGGACGGGGCTCGTCACCTTCCATGCGGATCTGCTGGTGTTCGGGGTCAGGGAGTGGCACCTGCTGTCCGAGGCGGACCACCTGCGGCAGGCCGACGCCTACCGCCGCGTCCTCACTTCGACCGAGCCGGCCGGATCGCTGCCCGCCCTGTCGAGCTGGGAGTGCTGGCGACCGGGCCGAGCCGAGGGCCGGCTGCTCGGCGGGCTGCTGCATCAATTCCTTCGGATCCAGGCAACGCCGTGGGCCTTCACCCCCGAGCGTTTCGACGGGGCGATCCTGTTCCTCGAGGACCTCAACGTCCCGACGATCAACGTCTGGAACGACCTCCACGTCCTGCGCCTGAGTGGCATCCTCGATCGCATCGCGGGTCTGCTCATCGGTCCGACCGAAACAATCACGGTGATGGAGGAGGCCCCGCAGTCCCTTCGCGACGTCGTGCTCGACGTCCTCGGCGATCGCGACATCCCGATCATCGGCAACGTCAATCTCGGGCACGCCGGGCCGAACCTGCCGCTACCCCTCGGCGTCCGCGCCGCCATCGATGCTGACACGCTCACGATCTCGCTCACTGAACCAGCCGTGGCCTAGGCACTTGGCGATGCTTCCAGAGACCCGATATGCCCGGCTGGGCGAGCTTCACCTCGCGTACCAGGTGATCGGCGAAGGTCCGCCCGACATCCTCCTGCTCGACCAATGGTTCGGCAATCTCGACACCCAGTGGGACGTGCCGCCGCTGGCGGACCTGCGAGAGCGACTGGCGTCCTTCGGCCGCCTGATCATGTTCGACAAGCGAGGCACGGGGCTTTCCGATTCGATCCCGACTTCGTCGCTGCCAACGCTTGCGGAATTCACTGCGGACATCCCGGCCGTGCTAGATGCCGTCGGCTCCGAGCGACCGGCGCTCATCGCGAACATCGGCGGCGGCATCCTCGCGATGGCATTTGCCGCCGCATACCCGGACCGTCTTTCAAGCTTGATTCTCGTCGACTGCTTCGCCCGGTACGTCGAAGCGCCCGACTATCCGATCGGCGTGTCGGAGGCCGAGTTCGCGCACGGCGTCGATCAGGCCGAGGCGGAGACGGGGACCGGCGTGATGCTCGACCTCTTCGCACCGTCCGTCGCCAAGGACGAGCGCCTTCGCCGAACATGGGCCCGGTACGAGCGCAGCGCGCAGTCGCCCGGCAACACCCAGGCCATCGTTCGCCTCATCTATGGCAGCGACCTTCGCGACGTCCTGCCCGACATCCGTGTGCCAACCCTCGTGATCCATCGAGCCGACGCAGTCAGCTTTCCCGTCGAACACGGTCGGTACCTGGCGGCGCACATCCCCGACTCGACGTACGTGGAACTGCCCGGCGTCGACAACCTGATCTGGGCCGGCGATCAGGACGCCGTCGTCGGGGAGATCCAGACATTCCTGACCGGCATTCGACCGACGCCCGAGCCCCGCCGTGTCCTTGCGACCGTCCTGTTCACGGACATCGTTGGCTCGACGCAGCGCGCCGCTGAGCTGGGCGACATGCGCTGGCAGCGGCTGCTCGCCGATCACAACCGGGTGGTGCGCCGTCTCCTCGAACGGTTCGGGGGCCGGGAGATCCGGGTGGTAGGGGATGGGTTCCTCGCGACGTTCGACGGTCCGGCGCGGGCGGTCCGCTGCGCGATCGCGATCCGCGACGGCGTCCGGGAGCTAGGCATGGATCTCCGGGCTGGTCTCCACGTCGGTGAGATAGAGGTCCTTCCGGACGACATCGCGGGCATCGCCGTCCATCTCGGCGCACGCGTCTCCGCCCTGGCTGGGGCAGGGGAGATCCTCGTCTCGAGCACGGTCAAGGACCTTGTCGTGGGCTCCGGCCTCGCCTTCGACGAGAGAGGGACCCACGAGCTCAAGGGCATCCCGGGGGAGTGGCGGCTGTTCGCGGTACAGTCCTAGGTCGGCTCAGCCTCCGGCCTCGATCTCGATGGAGTCGAGCACGGGCTGGATTCTCTCGACCGCGTCAGCAAACCCTGCGTTCGGCGCACCGATGATGATCGTCAGGTCCGGCCCCTCGAGCTGCAGGACTTGACAGCGATAAGTGACACCTTCCGGGATCTTCAGGTTCCCCGATGGAAAGGCGAAGATCTCGCGCTCCGAGCCGTCCGCGACCGTCACATCCACCGCCTGGGCGGACAGGCCGGCGATGGTGACGACCTTCGGCCTCTCCGACGTCAACTGCGGATGGGTCGTCAACCATTCGATGAGATCGTCGGGAGCGGCCACAGCCGCCCTCGTCGTCGGATCGACGACTTCGCTCACCCGGCTGATCGCGAAGAACGCACCGCCCTGTCCCTCGAGCGCCACCTCGTCCTCGTCGTCCGGGAAGAGGGCGCGCCAGCCGTCATCGATCGCGAACGCGAGCGGCGGCTGGAAGAGCGTTGTCGTGTATTCCCCGGGCGGAAGCGCGCCCGCGCGCAAGGCGAATGGGCCGGTTGGCGCGACGGTCGGGCTGGGTGATGCCGGCGTCACGGATGGCGCTGTCGATCGCTCGGCGCACGCGACGAGGATGAAGCCCATGACGGCCGCCAGGATGGAACACGCGCGTCGTCTGGACATCGACGAGCCCTCCCGATTCATCATGGTTCCATTCGCCAGAGCTCGCTCGTGTCGAACGACGTCACCCAGAGCGCGCCAGCGGCCTCTCGGGCGACGAGCGTCGAGCCCGGGACCGGGATGGTCCGCAGGATTTCGTTGGACTCGAGATCGATCTCGATCACGCCGCCCCCGCTCGCCGTCAGCCATGCGCGCCCATCCACGAAGGTCACAGAACCCGCGTTCGGGTACGGGAATGTCGCAACGATCGTCCCGTCGCCCACGTTCATGCGGGCCACGTCCGTCTCTCTGTTGAGCCAGAGCGTTTCGCCTTCGGAGCCCATCAAATCCCCGCAGCAGAACCCGAGGTCGGTCACGGTCTCCGCCGTCGGATCGACCTCCGCCAATCCAGCCGCATTGCCAGTGAAGAGCCGACCCTCAGCAAGGGTCAGCCACCGGTAGCCCGGGGCGGCGATCTCGGTGATGAACTGGTCATTCGAGGGGAAACGGAGACCGGCGTCGATATCGGCAATGTCGGCGAGATCAATCCGGAGGATCAGGCCGCTGTCGCACGCGGACACCCAGAGGCTCTCGAATGCCAGGACCGGGGCGCCGCATGGCTGCTTATCGCCGATCTCGGTCACGACGCTGTTCGTGTCCGGGTCGATGCGAGCCAGCGCGCTCCCGTTGCCCTGGTTCGTAACCCAGAGCGCGTCGTCGGTGACGGCGAACCAGGCCGGACCTTCGCCGGCCGGGATGCGGGCGAACTGCTCCAAGGTCGTGGGATCGAGGCGGCTGACGTCGTGCGAGAAGATGTTTGCCGTCCAGATCGACCCGAACGCCTCGACAACGTCGATCGGTCCGGCATTGGTGCCAAGGCGCAGGGCCTGGCCATCCGTGCCATCAAGGGATGTCGCCCGCGGCGATGGGAGCGGGGCGAGCGTCGGTGACGGCGTCGGCGTCGGTGTTGGCGTCAACTCGGGGGAGGGTGATGGCGAGGCTCCCTGCGTGTCGGGTCCAGGCCCGATCGAACGCAGCGTGAATGCCACCGCGGTAATGAGCACGACCATCCCAACGGCACCGGCAAGCGCTGATCTACTCCACCATCGGGACACGTCCTCGGCACCCACGAGGTGAGGCCGCGTACGGCGCGGACGAACCGGCGCGACGGGCGGCCACCACCGATGCGCCTGGCGAGTCCGCGACGTCCGGGCAAAGACGCTTTCGACCAGGCCCTCGGAAGCGCGCATCGCGCTCTCGTCGCGGAGCCATTCGCCCAGCTGGCGGTCGAGATCGGCACTGCTGTACCGGTTCATCAGCCCCGTCCTCGCCCGATGCCGCGCGCACGCGCCTCACGCGCGACGGGCACACGGTCGTCTGCTTCGAGCGCTGAACGAAGGCCGGCCAGCGCGTATCGAGCCCGAGCCTTCACCGTTCCAAGGGGCAGGCCCAGCGTCGAGGCGATCTCCTCGTGCGTGAGACCCTCGACGTGGTTCAGCACCGTCACCACGCGCTGCTCGAGCGGGAGCCGACGAAACGCCCGATCGAGGCGATCCCGATCGATGACGCTGGAGCTCTCGTCCGGGATGGACGGATGGTGAGCGCTAAGCAGTACGACCTCCGCGCGGCTCCGGATCCGACGACCTTCGTCGTAGCAGGCGTTGACGAGGAGCCGGCGGAGCCAGGCCTGGAACCGCGACGGATCGCGGAGGCGCGGCAGCTCACGCCAGGCCCGGACGAGTGCCTCTTGTGTCGCATCCTCGGCCCGGTCCGAGTCCCGCACGATCAGGCGCGCCAGCGCGTACATCCGATCGACATTCGCGTTCGCGAGCGCGGCGAAGGCATCGTGGTCACCGGCCATCGCGCGGATCACGTCGGACCCTGCGTTGCCAGATCGTTCCATGCCTTCGCCCACCCACACCGGCCCCGGGGCAACAGCCTATTCGCTCAGCGCCTCGCACAGCGCGGCGAGATTGTCGGCGTCGACTTCGCTGGTACCGCGGAACACCTCGGTCTGGAAGTCGAACCGGCCAGCGCCGTGGACGTACGCGCTGTGGCGCACCTGAACCACGTACGTCGTCAGGAACGATCCATCGGGTGCAAGGGTGTCGAAGAACGTGCGGGCGCCGCTGTCTGGCACGGAGGCCCCGGTCGACGCATTGACGAGCCGGCCAGAGAACTCGATTTGCTCGATGTCGCGGATCGCGACGCCGTTCGCGTCGTAGAAGGTCGTCAGCTTGTGGCTGATATCCCAGACGCCGATGACTGAAAAGTCAGGGCACTCCGCGAACGGGCCCTCCCTGTGGATGGTCGAGCTCTCCATGCTTGGCATCGCCGCGGCCGCGGGCGCAGCCGTCAGAAGCAGTGCCGCGCTGGCGACGGCCAACGCCACGCCACGAACCTTCGATGAACGATTCACGTTCCTGCCCTCCGAGCATCCGTGCGTTGTGCACGATTACCCAAAGGACGGAGCCGACGCGGGCCGCAGATCTATCCTCGCGATTACCGACGTTTGGCCACCAGAACAAGGACATTCGTCGCACCTCCGGCAGGAACCGGCGATCGACCTCGCCCGTCTGATCAACGAACAGGCGCCCGTTCACCAATGACAACCCACCACGACGACAAGGAACCTGCCCGCAATGAACCTCACATCAGCTATTACCCGGCGATTCGGTCGCGTCGCGATCGCACTCACCCTGGTCGCGCTCGTGATCCTCGGATCCGTCGCCTTCGCCTACGCCAGCTCTCCCGACGTCCTCCCCGTCGAGCCCAACGGCGGCATCGGGGGCGAGATCGTCCTTCCGGTCGAGCCCGACGGCGGGATCGGCAACTGACCGATCCGACCCTGTTTGTGACGCCCTCGGTACCGCGCCGAGGGCGTCTTTTCATCTCATCCCGCGTGGGATGCTTCACGCGGGATGCCTTGCCACGCGAGGTCTTCCTGGCCGCCCTGGCGGGCCATCGCGACAGCCGAGCGGCGGCCGACCGCGTCGTCGGCGCCCGTCTCGGCGAAGTGCCGCGCGCCGGGGTGTGACCGGGGCGGTGCGGGATGGATGAATCCCCCGCAAGCCGCCCTCAGAGAGCCCGGGCCGCCGACGCGCGCACAATCACGCCGCGGCCGCCCGGATCCATTCGGAACGGCCGCGGCGGAGGGGGAACCTCGAGCCTAGAACCCGCAGGTCGGATTGGGGGCGTCCAGTTCGCTCCGGAACGGCGCGCCAACCGGCGCCATGATCACGCTGATGTCGACCGCGGGGAGCGCCGTCTCGTTGCGAGCGAGATGCCCCTGGCCGGAGTCGACGTAGCCATGGCCGGCCGTGACGACGATCGGCGTGCACGTCGGGTCGCTGGATTCATAGAAGGTCAGCGTGCCCTCCTTGACGGTGATCAGCACCGGATACGGATGCGCATGCCAACCCGTCGCGCCCCCGGGGGCGTAGTTGTGCTGGCGCACGACAACGTCGATGGGCGCCTTGGCCTCGACCTTGAACAGGCCGCCGGCGTCCGGGAACGACATGACCTTGAACGCGTCGTACGTTCCGCGGCTGAGGAGCGTCGGCGTGACGTTCGTCGCCGGTGACGCGAAGGTGAGGCTGGCGCTAGCGACGAAGAGCGCCGCGATGCCGCACAGGATGATCGCGCGGGATCGTGTAGATCGCATGGAAACTCCTTCAAATTGGGCGTGCCGAACCAGAGCGCGGCGCGCATGACGGGGGTGGTCGTTGTTTGGAGATCGGACCTTCGGTCAGCGCTCCATCACGGCACCAAGGGTTCGATGTCGATCGAGGCGACGATCGATTCGAGCTCGGCGCGATCCGCCGGCGTGGTTCGCTCGGGAATACGAAGGAAAAACGTCAGGCGGAAGCCATCGACGTCGAGGGCGTAGACGCGCAGGACCTCGTTGTTGCCCTGCACGAACTTGTCGATCCAGGGGAAGAAGCCGCCCGAGCAGGTCGCGATGTTGGTCGTGACCGTCAGCTCGACGAATTTTCCGCTAAAGCCATCAATGGTCACGGGGGTGAGTGGCCCCGCCGATAATCCGGTCTGATCGGCAAGCGTTTCCAGTAGCTCGTCGATCGTCGGCCCGGGCGACGGGTCGAGCGCCGGAGGAGCCGTCCCGGTCGCCATACACGGATCGACGTACCGATTCTCGATCCGCCAGACAACGAATGACGCGCCAGCCTCGGTAAGGCTGTAGTTCTTGTCGACCGCGAAGATGTCATACGAGACCCAGCCCGCTGGCACCGTCACCGCGATCGAAGGCCCAATGCGCCCGTCAGAGCCCGGGACCAGGGCATAGTCGAACCGGTAACGCCCGGGCTCGAGGGGCGCGAACGTTGGAATCGGCATCGGCGAGGGCGTTGGCGAGGAGCCAACGCCGAATGGGGTGACCGGCGGTGCAATGGCGAGCAACGTGGCGACGATCGCGACAACGACGACAGCGGCGACCGCCAGCCGGGTCAGCATTGACGGGTCGGGTTCCGTGAGGCGACCCAGGACGACACGTTGACGGGTGTGATGGGTTTCCCGACGGACTGCGTCGAAGACTCGGTCCGCGAGCTCTGTCTGGCCCTCCGCGAGGAAGGCCTGGATAAGGCGGTCGGGATCGCGCGCCGCGGTCATGCGAGTCGCTCCTGGCTGAATGGGACCCGGGCGTCGGCGTCGAGCGAGGCTCGGAGTGCCGCCGTCGCGTGATGCAGGCGGGATTTCGCCGTCCCGGGCGGGATCCCGAGACGATCGGCGACCTCGGGCAACGGCAGCCCGACGTAGTGGTGGAACACAAGGACGGCCCGCTGCTCGAGCGTCAGCCTCCGGAAGGCTCGCTCCAGCTGGTCGCGGTCGATGACGGTCAGGATGCCGGCCGGCTCAGCCGAAATCAGCGACCGGCACGACGCGGATATTCGCGGACCACCGCGCGCGCCGCCTGGCCTCGGCGTAGCACTCGTTGGTCAGGATGCGATGCAACCATGGCTCGAAGCGGTCTGGGTCGCGGAGCGTCCGGAGCTCGCGCCAGGCCACGATCAGCGCCGACTGCACGGCGTCCTCGGCAAGGTGGGAATCGCGAAGGATCCGAACCGCGATTGCCATGCACCGATCGCCGACCATGCGGGCGAGGGCGTCGAAGGCTTCTTCGTCGCCTCGCTGTGCCTGATCCACGAGCTGGTGCTGCACCACGCCTCCTCGTCGAGTCGATCAGTCCGACTCAATCACATGGCAGATGCTGGCTGGGAGGTCAAAGGTTCAATCTCCGTCTGGCCGCAAGGCATGGATGGGCCGAATCGCGCAGGGTTACATAGAACAGGCCAGGAACATGACATGAAAGGTCCACCATGAGCCGCTCGACCACCCACGAACCAGCGCCCGCGCGCGAACAGTCACTCGTTGACGACGAGACCCAAACGACCTCGTGGGATGTCGCCCGCAAACGACTAGCACACCCCGAGAACCAGCGGACGAATTGGCTGGCGACCGTGCGACCGGACGGCAGACCGCACCTGATGCCGGTGATCGCGTTCTGGATCGATGGTGCCTTCCATTTCATCGTCGGGGAGGGAACCCGCAAGGGCCGCAACCTGCTAGCCGACAGTCATTGCGTCATCGGGACGGGAAGCTGGGAGCTCCCATCGCTCGACGTCATCGTTGAAGGCCGAGCGGAGCCGATCTCCAACAGCGAGGAGGTCGGCCGCATCGCCGAGATCTTCAAGTCGAACGGCTGGCCCTTGGAGGCTCGCGGCGACGAGGTCTTCGGGCCCAACGCGCCGACCGCGGGCCCGCCTCCGTACCGGATTTTCCGGCTGGTGCCGACCAAGGCGTTTGGCCTGCCGGGGACGTATGGCATGGACAAGGTCGAGCAGGAAGACCTGCCCAAACCAACGCGCTGGGAGTTCGCGGCCAGCCGATGAGTTTCGGTTCGGGCGATCGTCTACGCATCACCAACCCCGACATCAGGAGCAATTGCAATGAAGCTGATCGCGTCGATGATGGTGAGCCTGGACGGCGTGTACCAGGGTCCTGGGGGCCCTGACGAGGATCGGAGCGACGGGTTCGACCGCGGCGGATGGACGGCGTCGTACGGCGACGAGGAGGGCCTGCGCTTCCTGAACTCGATGTTCGAGCGCGCGGATGGGCTGCTCCTCGGGCGGCGGACCTGGGAGATCTTCGAGGGGTACTGGCCGCATCACCACGGGGACGATCCGATCTCCAATGGGATCAACGTCCTGCCCAAGTACGTTCCATCGACGACGCTCAAGGATCCGGGTTGGAACACCCATGTGATCGATGGCGACGTCGAGGCGGCGGTACGCGAACTCAAGGCGAAGCCCGGACGCGAGCTCCAGGTCCACGGCAGCGGCGACCTGCTCCGCTGGCTGCTCGATCGCGACCTCGTCGACGAGCTCAACCTGCGGATCTACCCCGTCGTGGTCGGGGACGGGCGTCGGCTTTTCCCGGAGCACGGCCAGACGCACAACCTTGAACTTGTCGAGTCCCTGCCGGTGCCGTCCGGCGTGGTGCTCCAGACGTATCGACCGGCAGGGCGCGCGACGTTCGCCAACGCCGACGAGTAGCCCACCTGCAGTTCGAGGTCCATCGCTCCTGAGCTCAACATGTCGTTCGTTACCCGGGAATTGAACGCGCCGGCCACGCCGCCACTCATTAGTCTCGGATAGCGCCCCCGAGTGGCGCACCGAGGAGCGCCGGAGTGGATCGCGATCTGGTCGAGCGAGCCAAGGGCGGGGACCGGGAGGCATTTGCCATCCTGGCCCGTTCGCGGAGTGATCGGCTGTTCGGAATCGCGCACCGGATCCTTCGGGACATCGGCCGATCCGAGGATGCCGTTCAGCAGACGCTGGTGATCGCCTGGCGCGAGTTGCCGCGGCTCCGCGATCCGGATCGGTTCGAAGCCTGGATCAGCCGGCTGCTCGTGAACGCGTGCTATCTCGAGGCGAGCCGAGCCCGCCGATGGAGCGCGAACGTCCGGCTCCTGCCGACCGATGGGCCGGCCGCGCCGGATGACACGCTCTCGATTGCCGACCGCGACCAGCTGGAGCGCGGCTTCCGCCGTCTTCCGCCGGATCAGCGAGCGATTCTCGTCCTTCGCCATTACCTCGGGCTCGAACCTGCCGAGATTGCCGAAACGCTCGGCATCCCGGTGGGAACGGCCCGCTCACGCCTGCACTATGCCCACCGCGCCATGCGCGCCGCCCTCGAGGCGGTTGAGCGTTCCGTCGCGGTCGGAGGAGGGAGTCGCTGATGACCACCCAACGTGATCTCGAGCGAGCTCTCGACGCCTTCTTTGCCCAGGGTGCCGACGAGATGGCCGATCGGGTCATCGAAGACGCCCTCCTGACCATCGACCACACCCCACAACGGCGCGCGTTGAGCGTGCCGCGGAGGTCCGACTTCATGATATCCATTCGCCCGGCTCGCGGTTGCCGCGGCCGCCATCGTCATCGTTGCCGGAGGTACGTTCTACCTGCTGTTGCCCGGGAATCCGGGCGTCGGTGGTCCGCCGGCCGCCTCACCTTCACCATCCGCCAACCCGTCGGGCTCCCCAGCCTCCAGCGCTACGGCGATCACCGAGTGGCAGACCGTCACCTCCGAACGGTTCGGATACAGCGTGGACATCCCGGCTGATTGGGGCGAAAGCCCACCGATGAACGTCCTGCCGCCGGACCACTTCCCCGGAGACCCAGCGCAATACGCCACCCGCTGGGATGCGCCGCAGACGCATTCGCCGTGGATCGTGATCGCGGTTCGAGACCCAGAGCCGGACGAATCGGTCACCGAATGGCTGGCCGGCACCCAAGCCACGTTCGCGGCCGACTGCTATGGCACGTCGCCGGTGGAGGTGATCGTGGATGGCGAGCCAGCGAGGAGGAGCTCCGGGACGTGCCTGACGGTCAATGCCACGGGCTTCGTGCAATTGATCCACGGCGGCGTGGCCTACACGATTCTTGTCGCTGGTGCGGCCGGCGACAAGGCCAACCTCGACACGATCATGGACATGGCGGTGTCGAGCTTCCGGTTCACCGACTAGGCAAATGGACCCGTTGGAATGCGCCGCCGTACTCACAGGAGGTCGACATGCGCCGCGTTCTTGCTCGCTCGGTCCTGGCCGGCTCGATGACCGCGGCCCTGATTTCGGGCGTGGCTCTCGGTCACGAAAGCGTCATCGTCAGCCGGTCGGATACCGGAGAGCTGGTGGCCGGGAGCCATTCGAAGGTGTGGCTCACCGTCGCAACCCTGGAGGACGTCCTCGTGTTCATCGGCGAGGAGGGCGGCGTCGCGCTGTCGGCATCGCAGATGACAT
Organism: uncultured Chloroflexia bacterium; assembly: GCA_963731865.1. GTDB lineage: Bacteria > Chloroflexota > Limnocylindria > Limnocylindrales > CSP1-4 > SPCO01. The sequence continues at coordinate 544,860 of CAVSXG010000002.1, forward strand.
GGGCGGTGAGCGCCGCTCAGCGTGCCGGCCTCCCGAGCCAATGCACGATGTTCATCGGGAAATCGCACGATCACTGATGGCACGCCCGCCGCGGAACGCCAGGCCGCCGACGGAAAGGGGGTTGACCACGTGTCGGACTGGTTCCCCGTGCTCATCGGGATCTACTTCGAGGCGCTCGTGCAGTGAGCGCGGCCCATTGCACCGTCACGGTCAACTACCCGCCTGACTCGAGGGCCGGTCGCTACTGCCGCGCCTCGCGTTCCGCGATCCGGCCGAATTTCTCCAAGCTCGCCACGGAAGCTGCCCTCGTAGGAACCGCGCGAGAACACCCAGGACGAAATCGCCGAGATCCATCCGACGGTCTCGAACTCCTGTGTCAGGCGCGTCCCGTCACCGTCGGGTTCGAACGTCGCCGAGGACCTGCCACGCAGGACCCAGCTGCCAAACCGGGTAGCGAAGCGGCGGGGGCGTTCGGCCTCGAGGACTTCGGTCGGACTCTTCACCGGGCCGAAACGCACGATGTACGTCGTGCCGACGCGATCCACCGGCCCGGAGATATCCGTGACGCCGGTCACGCCACCGACCCACTCGCCCATGCGTTGGAGGTTCGTCCACAGGTCGAACACCCGGTCCGGCGGCGCATCGACATGAATGCTGAACCTGTAGTGAGCCATGCGCGGAGCATATCGACTTCACCCGCTGCTCGATTCAGGTGTTGCGTCGGCGCACCGTTGCGCTCGACATGGAGGGCAAGGGCGAGTACCACTGGGGGACACCCCGGGATGGCTGGAGACAGGAGGACCTCGATGAGGAAGCTCATAGCGGTGATCGCCGCCACGACGCTCTTGCTCGGCGTCGTCGGAGTCGCGATGGCGAACGGGGAGTCCCATCGGAACTCGTTCAACGCGCGCCTGAGCGGCTACCAGGAAGTACCCGCGATCAACACAGCCGGGAAGGGGAGCCTGAAGGGGAGCGTCAACTCGGCAGGGACGGTGTTCACCTACACGCTCAGCTACACGGGCCTCAGCGGGCCCGCGGGAGCGGCACACATCCACTTCGCCCAGGCCGGCGTCAACGGCGGCGTCGTCCTCTGGCTGTGCGGCGGTGGCGGCAAGCCCGCTTGTCCGGCGGCCGGCGTGCCGATCACGGGCACCGTCAATGCCGGTGATGTCGCGGCGCTTCCGGGCGTCGCCGCCCAGGGCATGGCGGCCGGTGACCTCGGCTCGGTGCTCAAGGCGATGCGGGCCGGCGTCGCATACGCGAACGTCCACACCGCCGCGTTCGGTGGTGGCGAGATCCGCGGGCAGATCGGCGGTCGAGGCAAGAGCGGGAACGATTGAGTCCAGAGGCTGGCTCGAACCGTTCGCGCCTGACCTGACTCCAAGGGAACTGGCCGCGATTCGGGGCTAGTTCGGGCGGGCGCGCCGCCTTCGTTCAGTGCGGCGCGTCGCCCTGCTCGCTAGGCTAGCGGCATGTCTGTTTCACCTGCCGAAATGCCGACGCGTGCTCAGCTCGAGCACCTCGGCCGATCCTTCGCGGGCGAGATCATCGCCCCGGATTCAGCCGGATATGACGACGCACGGCGCGTCTGGAACGCCGTGTTCGATCGCCGGCCCGCTCTCGTCGTCAAGCCTTCGAGCGTGGATGACGTCATTGCCGCGATCCGGTTCGGGCGCGAGCTCGACCTCGAGATTGCCATCCGCGGCGGGGGTCACAGCGCCCTGGGCCACTCGACGAACGACGGTGGTCTGGTCATTGATCTCGCGCGGCTGAACGACGTGACCGTCGATCCGACGACCCGGCATGCCCGGACAGGCGGTGGTGCGCTGCTCGGCCAACTCGACATCGCCGGCCAGGAGCACGGCCTTGTCTGTCCGGTTGGCGTCGTCGGTCACACGGGCGTTGCGGGGCTGACGCTCGGCGGCGGCGTCGGCCGGCTCCAGCGCAAGTTCGGTCTGACGATCGACAACCTTCGGGCGGTCGAGCTCATCACGGCAGACGGTCGAGTGGTCAGGGCGAGCGAAACCGAGGAGCCCGAGCTCTTCTGGGGCCTCCGGGGCGCCGGCGCGAACTTCGGAGTCGCGACCGCGCTCGAATTCGAGCTCCAGCCGTTCTCCGGCGTCCTGTACCGGAGCGCCCGAGTCCATCCAGCGTCGGACGTCCACGAGCTGTGGCCGATCTTCCGCGAGTTCGCGGCCAACGCGCCAGATGCCGTTTCCGCGATCTTCACGATCGGCATGGCCGAGCCCGCGGAGGACTACCCGGACGCCGTCGCTGGAAAGCCGATCGTCGTCATTTCGTACAACTACAGTGGCCCGCCCAAGGAGGTCGAGCGCGACGTGGCCCCGCTTCTCCGCGGCCCGGAGCCGGTCCAGGTGACCGCCGGCCCGCAGCAGTACCTCGAGGTGCAGTCCTCGGCCGACCTCTCGATGGCCTGGGGCGGCCGCTCGTTCATCCTCGGCGGCAACATCGCCGACGCCTCGCCACAGGTTCTCGACGCGTTCGTCGACCACGCCTCCCGGGCGCCGGGGGAGGGGAGTGTCTCGATCACCGCCCTTGGCGGGGCGATCGGCCGCGTCGCAGACGACGCGACGGCCTTCACCGGCCGGAACGCGCCATTCGACATCAGCGCCGACATCTCATGGCCGGACTCCGGCGCTCGACGACGCCTGCGCGACCTGGGTTCGCGACGCGATGGCGATCGTCGATGCCGACCTGCTGCCCGGGCGCTACGTCAACGAGCTATCCGACTCCAGTCCCGAGATGACCCGCTCGATCTACGGCGACCCCAAGCTCGAGCGCCTGCGAGCCCTGAAGCGCAACTGGGACCCCGAGAACGTCTTCCACCTGAACCACAACATCGCGCCGTAGCGACGGGTCGGCAATCCCCAGGAATGCGAGCTCATCGCTTCCCGAAACCGGGGAGGGCCGTGGCCTGTCGCATCCAAGACGCGAGCTGACGTTCGTCGATGTCGTCCAACGACTCGAGATCCACGCCGCGCGAGTCCTTGCCCATCCCGACCGGCGTCGCTGGCGGCACGGGCGTGAGTGAGGTCCCGCGTCCGAACGTGAGCTTGACGTGGCCGGCGAAGCCGCCGCACGCGAAGCACCAGCCGTCGCCGACGCCATACCACGCCATGCCCCATTTCACGGAGCGCTGCAGTCCCGGCAGCGTCTCAGCCGCCAGGGCATCGACGCGCTCCGCGATGGAGCGCTGCGGCTGCGGCAAGGTGCTGATGTAGGCAAAGACCGGCTTGTCGCCGACCGCGGCCTTGGCGGGGCTGGCCCTGCCAGTCATGGCGGCCGGCAACGTCGTGAGGACGCCGCCTTCCATCGCCGTTCGATCGGCGGGTTTGGGTGCCTTCGGCGACGTCATCGTTGATACCCAAGCTGCGGGCGTGGTCGTCGAACTATGGACGGCACTACGGGTCGAGAATCATCGGTCAGTTTGGACGACGGTTCGCCCGGTAAGGCCTCTTTCCGCCGGGGAGGCCTCAAGCAACCTACGAGTCGCGCCAGCCGAGCGCCGGCGCGACGTAGCGCAGGATCGACTCGATGGCGTGCGCGTTGTAGTCCACGCCGAGCTGGTTCGGCACGGTCAGCAGGAGCGTGTCGGCGGCCTCGATGGCCGTGTCCTCCTTCAGCTGCTCGACCAGCTCGTCGGGCTCGGCGGCATACGACCGCCCGAAGACCGCCCGCGTGTTCTCGTCGAGGTAGCCGATCTGGTCGCCGCTCCTGCTGCTGACCGGCCGAAGTACGCGCGATCGCGGTCGTCGACGATGGCGAAGATGCTGCGGCTGACCGACACCCGCGGTTCGCGCGCATGGCCGGCCTCCTTCCAGGCGGCCCGAAACGCGTCGATCTGCTTGCGCTGCTGGACGTGGAGCGGCTCGCCGCTCTCGTCGAACACGAGCGTCGAGCTCATCAGGTTCATGCCCAGTTGCGCGGTCCAGACGGCCGTGGCGGTCGAGGCCGCGCCCCACCAGATCCGCTCCCGCAGCCCGGGCGAGTAGGGCTCCAGGCGCAGCAGGCCGGGCGGGTTGGGGAACATCGGCCGCGGGTTCGGCTGGGCGAAGCCCTCGCCCTTCAGGAGCTCGAGGAAGACCTCGGTGTGGCGGCGCGCCATGTCGGCATCCGTCTCGCCCTCCGCGGGCTGGTAGCCGAAGTGGCGGTAGCCATCGATCACCTGCTCGGGCGAGCCGCGACTGATCCCGAGCTGGAGGCGGCCGCCGGCGATCACGATCGGCCGCGCCGGCGTCCTCCGCCATGTAGAACGGGTTCTCGTAGCGCATGTCGACGACGCCGGTGCCCATCTCGATCCGCTTCGTCCGCGCACCGACGGCGGCCAGCAGCGGGAACGGGGAGGCGAGCTGTCGCGCGAAGTGGTGGACACGGAAGTACGCGCCATCGGCGCCGAGCTCCTCGGCCGCGACGGCCAGCTCGATCGACTGGAGCAGGGCATCGGACGCCGAACGCACCTGCGAGTACGGGGAATCGGACCAGTGGCCGAACGACAGGAACCCGATGCGCTTCACCGAGGGCAGCTTACCTGCGCTTCGCGCCAGAGAGAGGCTCCGCTAGAGGAGCGGCCCCCTGATCAGCGGGCTTCGTCGCGGACGGTGCGCCACGCATCCTCGAGGCCGAGGGTTGCGGCCCATCGCTCGATGTACGGCAGATCGAGCTCGCTCGCGATCGCGACGATCCCGGCGACGTCGTCGAGCTGTCGATCCGAGCCGGTCGCCTTCGCCCACTCCAGCTTCGCAAGGATGACGTCCTCTGCGGTGGCGACGAACCCGGGCGTCCCGAGCAGGTCGGCCGGTTGGCGCCGCCGGAACTCCTCGACCGAGAACGGCCGATCGCGACGGACGATGAAGTCGACCTTCCAGGCGTCGGTCCCGATCGCATTGAACTGGGTCCGGTCGGTGAGCGCCTCGCGCGCGACGTCTCGATCAACGTAGAAGCCGGCTTCCAGCAGGCTCTCGGTCAGCCGGTCCAGCCCCTCGCGACTCGGATCGATGACGATGTCGGCGTCCCGCGTTGCTCTCGGCTCACCGTGGTAGGAGCTCGCCAGCGAGCCGGTGACCATGTAGGGGATGCCGCTCCGCTCCAGCAGCCCGATCACCAGAGCGAGCAGCTCGCCGAAGGTCACCGGTCGTCTTTGCGCTCGCGATTTGCGGTGCGAGTGGCCCGGGCGCGGCGCGCCGGCCTTGGCCAGCGAAAGGACATCCGCGCTCATGTCCGCTGCCAGGCGCAGGCGCGCATCCGGCGCCATAGATCGATAGGCCGCCAACTGCCGTTCGCGTGCCTCGAGCGAGGTGTCAGCTGGTCGCCGCATGCCCGAACTCTACGCGATGCCGCGCGTCGGCCATCGACCGTTACCGGATCGGTGTTCGGACGAGAATCGATCGGTGGATCCGGTGCACCTTGATCGACCCGGAGACACCCTTGAGCTCGATCTCGCTCGCCTCGGTCGCGACGTCGCCGAGGACATCGAGTGTTCCGGGATGGCCGAGAACGTCGTCGGTCACCAGGATCTCATCGGCGCCGGCCATGCCTTGGACTCGGGCAGCGATGTTGACGGTCTGGCCGAAGTAGTCGAGCCGATCGTTGAGTGTCACCGCCAGGCATGCGCCGGCGTGGAGCCCGATCTTGATCGCGATCAGGTCGGCGCCACTCTCGCGATTGAACTGCCCGATCCGAGCGCGCATCTCGAGCGCCGCGCGCAGGGCGTCGAGCGGATCGACGAAGCTCGCCATCACGGCATCGCCGATCGTCTTGACAAGCGCACCGGAGTTCGCGGTGATGACCTCGCGGAGGTGGCCGAAGTGGAGTCGCACGAGGTCGAATGCCTTCAGATCGCCGATCCGCTCGTACAGGGCAGTCGAGCCCTGCAGGTCGGTGAAAAGCAACGCGAGATGGCGGACGACCAGGCCCTCGCCGGCAACGATCGTCTCCTCGGCGAATAGATCGAGGAATGCCTGGTTGAGAGGATCTCGCGCCCCTGACAGGAAGGGCCGCATCGTCACGTCGTAGTGGTCGGGAAGCATCGTGATCAGCAGGGCATAGCGCTCGGACGTCGCGTTCGTGAACGCGATCTGGACCGGCCCAGGCGTGATCTCGGCCCTGAAGCCCTTGCTCCGGACACCGGTGTACTCGAAGGCGAAGGAGCGGACCGTGGCTGTTGGCACCCCACTGACGATCAGGGCGGGGCCGTTCGTGAGCCAGAGGTAGCCTGGATCGGCAGTGAGCGTGAACGTCTCCGTCGCTCCGGGTTCGACATACGCCGCCGCGAGCTTCTACCCGCCGGAGGTGGTCAGGGAGGGGAGTGCCATCGTCCACGACGACGCTCTGCGAGAACCGGTAGCCGAAGAAGTACTCCTCCGGTGACAGCGAGGTCGGGTCGTGAAAGCGCGACCGGCGGAGCTCCGGGGCGATGTTGAACGTGACCTCGACGAACTCGCTCAGATCCGCATCACGGTCCGCGCTGCAGACCTGGGAGAAGTAATGGGCCGTGGCCGATGTGAGGGACGTCAGCCGCTCGACAACCTCGCCGCAGCCGGGGCAGATGTACTGCCACTCCATGGTGACGAGCCCGAACTTTCGCGCGTGGAGGAAGAGCTCGACGACGGCCTTCGTCGGGAACCCGAGCTCCTGACCAAACCGGACGGCGTTGATCCGTACGATCGCTCGGTCGTCCGCCGTCTGCACAAACGCCGCGAACGCATCGATCAGGTCGGTCTTGCCGGTCAGAGCCGCTCTGAGACGATCGCGCCCATCAGCGAGGCGAGCCTCGTTCACGACGGTCGATGCGGCTTCTGTCATCGGCGGATCGTGATGTCTCACGGGTCGGCTCGCAACCCGCAGGCTACGCTGTAACCGTGGCTGACGACGCCCGAATCGATCGCTGGTTGTGCGCGGTGCGCCTCGTCAAGACCCGGCCCATGGCGACGCAGCTGTGCGAGGGCGGGCACGTCCGCGTCAACGGCAACCCGGCGAAGCCGTCAACGAAGGTTCGTGCGGGCGACGTGGTGCACGCGCTGATCGCCGAACGTGAGCGGATCGTCGAGGTCGTCCGACCGATCGAAACGCGCGTCGGCGCGCCGGTCGCCGCCACCTGTTACGTCGACAACAGCCCACCGCCAGTAATCCGAGAGATCGCGCCCGGCATCAAGGCGATCCGTGGGCAGGGCCGGCCGAGCAAACAACTTCGCCGCGAACTCGAGCGGATGCGGCGGATCGGACGAGGCTGATCCGACGAGTTTCGGAGTCGCTCTCGCCGGCGTCTTCACGAAGGCGATCCCGGACCTGACCGAGTCGTTAAACCTCTTCGCAGACAGCCTGAAGACCGCCGCGGAGGCGCCAACGCTTGCTTGACGGCAGCTCTGGCGCAGACGCACGCCATGCCGCCGGCCCGTAGCGATCCCTTGTGCTGGAGGGCGCATTGTTTGCCTGACCGTCGCGCGTCGATCCAATTCGGCGACTTGTACGAAGCGGCCGCTAGGAGGCACCATGACACCGGAGCTGTTGAAGGAGATCTACGACTTCGCGATGACGTCCTACGGGCTGATCGCAAAAATGGTCGAGGACGAACAGAAGGCGCATCGTCCGCCCTCATTCGAGGACAAGATCCTCGATCGCGTCATGTCGGACCTCGACAACACGCCAGCCGCGTCCAACCCGCCAGAGATCACGCAGAACCCCGACGGGTTGTGGAACGTCGCCGGCCTCAAGATGCTGTTCTCAACCCAGAGCGATGCCGTGATCGCCGCGGCCGTGATGGCGCGTGTTCGAGAAGCCGCGCAACAAGAGGGCCGGCCGTAGTTGTGGCTTTGGTCGAGCGCCGCACGTGTCCTCGCCGGCAGGCTGACGGTCAGTTCGTAGGTTGCATTTCCAGGGTCAGTAACGACTCCAAATCCAATCACGAATTGGCAAGTCGCTGACCGCCTGACCCCTTCCCAACCTGACCGACATTGCGTCGCCGGTGACTGTCGCATGGCGCAGGACAGCGCGGGAACCCCACTGACCGTCAACCTGCCAATCGACCGACCCTGCCACGGTATCAGACATAACTTGCATTATCGGAAGCACTCGCGCGTGCGCCGTTCGCTCTTGAGGGCGCGCTGGCAGCCCCGCTTGCGCGATTGGTCAGTCACGCGCGACGCGTTGCACGCTCGCTGATCCAGCGCTCAATGACGGGCCACGTCCAAACGGGACCTGCGGCCAAGGAAGCCACCGGAGCCGGAAAGTCGCGATGGCGCCTTCGCCATGATTGGATGGTGTTGACCGGTCGGCCGGCGCGGTCGGCGATCTCGGCGACACTGACGAGCTGCGCCTCCTCGGAGGGGCCGCCCCCATAGCGTGGGGACTCCTCGCTCAGTCTCGAGCTCTTCCCACCGGGGCCATGCACGACGGGACGTACGAAGCCCTGGGCCTCGAAGTCCGCGTCGAAGGCAAAGGCCGCTTCGATCCCTTCGCGACGCATCACCTCGAAACTGACGCGGTCGACCAGCGACACTGCTGGTCCAGCGGCGCGATGGGCGGCCAGCGCGGCTCGATGCACTGGCTCATCAACCCAGATGGTCGTCAGCGCCGGAAGCAGGCTGTCGGTCAACCTTGCGACGGCTCCCGCGCCGAGCCGTCGCCGCGCAAGCGCGAGTACCTCGACGTGGACGTAGTTATGGGTCACAAGCTCGGCCGTCGCGACGAGGTACCGCATCGCGGCGGCAGCCTCACGATGGTGATGATCGTCCTCGTCCAGGAGTGCGAGCAATGCCGAGGTGTCGACAAAGACCTTCACGAGACAACCTCGTCGAGGTACTGATCGTGCCGCTCGGCCAGGTCGCCGAGACCCGAGTGAAAGCCGCCGATCGCGGAGAGCGCCCGATCGAGCTGCTGGTGTCGCTCTTCGGTCGAGATCCAGGCATCAACGGCGTCGCGAACGAGCGCGGCGAGCGGTCGACTTGAGGACTTCGCCATGACTTCGAGTGAACGGACCTGATCGTCACGCAATTGGACCTGCACACGTTTCATGTGCGAATTGTACCACGCGAACTAGCGCGTGACGCAGCCTCTCACGCTTGTCGAGAGTGACAGGCACTGCGATGATGTGCATGCTCCGACGGAGAAGGTCGGGCGCAGCCCTGGAGTCCTTGGTCTGCAGTCTTCCGCGACACGTCAAAGGCCGCCCTGCCGGCTATGGGGCGCGGCAGGCCAGGTACACGTACAGCGGCAGATCCAGGGCGACGTGCCATGCGATCGGGATCAACAGCGGACCGAGTTCGCAACGCAATCACGCCGGCCACCAACCCACCGACACCCAGCGCCACCATCAACAGGATCGGCGAGCCGCCGACGTCGGCGCCGCCGTGGGCGATCCCGAACACGACCGCCTGGCCGATCAGGGCAAGCCACGTTCCGGTGACCCGCGACGTCCAGCCGAGCAGTGCGCCGCGATACGCCAGCTCCTCCATGACCCCGTTGGCCAGGGCAAAGATGAGTGCGGGCACCAGGAACCCGGGCCGGGTCAGATCGAGCGCGAAATCGCCGAAGAATGGGCGCGCGAGCCACGCCCCCAGGACGAGCCCGATCGGGCCCAGGATCACGGCACCAATGACCGCAAGGCGCACCACCGCGCGCGCCGGCCAGTGGAGCCCGAGATCCGAGCGTCGCGCGCGGAGCACGTAGGCCAGGATCGCGAGGCTCCCGAGCGCGAGGACCGCCTCGGCCGCGCGCCAGATCGCGGGCGGCGAGCCGGGGTCCGTGCAGTCTCCGCCAAGCGGATCCGCGAGGGGGGCCGGAATGAGCCCCCAGCACAGGTTGACGGCGACCGGGATCGGTGCCGCCCACGCCCAGCGCACGGGCGCCCCTCGCCGGATGGCGACCGCGGCCCCGGCGATGAGCGCCACGAGCACGACCGGCCGGGCAACCGGCACGGCCGCAGCGAGGATCAGGAGCCCGATCGGCACGCCCGATCGGGCCGCGTCGGCAAGGTTGGGTGGCAGCGGCCGTCGCCCTCGGATCATCGGCGACTCCCCTGCCGAGCCGTCAGGTGTTGCTGCCGGTGATGACCAGGAGGGCTGGACCGTCCGGTCGCGGGATCTGCTCGAGGCCCGCCCAGGCCGCGGCGGCGGCGCCCTCCACCGTCACGCCCAGCTCATCGGTGAGGACGGCCTGCGCGGCGTGGAGCGCGTCCTCCGAGACGAGGACCATGTCGTCGACGCGCCCGGGCATCAACGCCACGGCGGCGGGAATGGCGATCCTGGTCGCGATGCCATCGGCATACGTCGCGGCCGACGGCGTGTCGATCGCGCGGTTCGCACGCCAGCTGAGCGTCATGGCCGGCGCTTCCTCTGCCTGGACGCCGATCACCCGACAGCTCGGGAGCCCCGCGCGAAGCCCCGACGCGACTCCATTGATGAGTGACCCGTTCCCGACCGGGATCAGCGCGACGGTCGGCGCGGGCAGGACCGCCGCCGCGACCGCATCCGCGACCTCTAGACCCATCGTCGCCGCGCCCATCGCGATCCGAACGTCGTCGCCGTCGGTCAGGTGCTCGGCACCCGTGTCCGCGGCGTAGGCGTCGGCCGCACCGCGAGCCTCGTCGAAGTCCTCCCCTACCTCGAACACCGTCGCGCCGAGTGCCCGCATCCGCGCGACCTTGCCACGGTTGGCCTTGCGCGAGGTAAAGACGACGGCTGCGACACCAAAGGCTCGCGCGGCATAGGCCACGCCCTGGCCGAAGTTGCCGGCGGACTCGACAACGACCGCCCGCGAGGGTCCGATCCTCCCCTCCTCCACGAGTGCACGGATCGCCACCCACGTCCCGCGACCCTTGAACGAACGGATCGGGTTCACGGTCTCGACCTTGACGATCACCGGGACGCCTGCGCGCGCGGAGAGGCCCTCATGGACGAACTGGGGGGAGTCGAGGAAGACGGGGTCGATGCTCGCCCGAGCGCGACGGATGGACTCGAGGGCGAGGGCGTCCTGGTCGGCGGCGATCACAGGCCGATCATGACACGACGCGAAACCGCCGGACAAAAGGAAACGCCCGAAGGAACTGCCGGTCCGTAGTCAACGCCGCTGATTTGCATCCGCGACACTGCTTTCGGTCCAGAGCCCCTTCGAGCAACAAGAATGTACCGGCCCGGGCGTAGCCTTGGCTACCGACTTATCAACGAGTTTCCGGGAAGTCTCGCTTCTGGGACGGCGTTGTCCACACCTTGTCCACGACCGCGGTCGTCAACCCGGGTGAACGAGCTCGAGCGGCCACTCCCTGGCCAGGACCGACTCCCCTCCCCCAGCGGCCCAGATAGGCGCGCCGCGATCGTCAACGGACAGGACACGCGCGATGTCATCGCCCTCGATTCGCCACGCCGCCGCGTCCATCCGCGTGTAGCGTCGTGTTGCCTCCCGGACGGAGAGATCGGCACCAACGACCACGACGGGCACAGCGGTCCCCTCCCCCGCCGCCAGCCTTCCGCCGAGCCGGCGCGCGGTGACCGCGCCCGAGATCGCCAGCGGCTCGACCTCGAGCTCGTGATGCTCGGTCCAGGGCAGCGCCAGGTGCCGGATCCCGTCGGCCGTGACCACATTGCCGTATAGGCCGTCGCTGCCCCCGGGATGGAGGGTCAGCAAACCGGCATCCGTCCCGAGCTCGACGCGGGTGGGACGGCCGTCGATCCCGACCTCCAGCAAGAGCGAGGCGATCGGCGATCCAGGGCGTCGGGTCACCGCACGCCAGCGCCGGCCGCGTCGGCCGTCAGCGACGGACCAGGTGATCTGGCTCCCGTCCGCAAGGGTCGCGATCCCGGCGACACGGACGAGCGGGCTCATCTGGGAGTTGCAGCAACCTCGTCGGTGGCGTCCGCAAGACTAGCCGTCCAGCGCGTTGCGGCCGCCTCGAGCTCCCCGGCGAGCGACGGCGCGACCCGACCGCGGACCCGGACATCCTGCTCGCGGTACTCGAGATCAATCGTGCCGCGCTCGCGCACGCGCGCGAGCAGCTCGCCCGCGGCGTATGGAAGCGCCACATCGACATCGACCCAGAGCGAGGCGAGGAGGGCCGCGATCTCTCCGCGCAACGCGGGCATGCCATACCCGGTCAGCGCGGATACGAAGACCGATCCCGCGATCGCCGGTGCGGGCACCTCGCCGTTCTGCGCCGATCGGTCGAGCAAATCGGCCTTGTTGAACGCGACCAGCCGCGGCTTGTCACCGGCACCGAGCTCGTCGAGCACGGTCTGGACCGTCTCGCGGTGCTCCTCGAAGTGCGGATCGGCAGCATCGACCACCTCGACCAGCACATCGGCCCGGTTGACCTCGTCGAGCGTCGCCCGGAATGCCTCCACGAGCTGGTGCGGCAGCTTGTGGATGAACCCGACCGTGTCGGTGACGATGGCGGTCTGGCCGTCGCCGAGCTTGACCTGGCGGCTTGTCGGATCGAGCGTCGCGAAGAGCTTGTCCTCGGCCTTGGCGGCCTCGCTGCCGACGAGCGCGTTGAGCAGCGTCGACTTGCCCGCATTCGTGTAGCCCACGATGCCGACCGTCGGCCACAGGCGCCGGTCGCGACCGCGTGCTGCCGTCTCCCGCTGCTGGCGAACCTGGTCGACCCGCTCCTTCATCTTCGAGATGCGGGTCCGGACGATCCGGCGGTCCGTCTCCAGCTGCGACTCGCCAGGGCCGCGGGAGCCGATGCCGCCCTGGGTTCGCGACAGGTGGGTCCACAACCGGGTGAGCCTCGGCAGCTGGTATTCGAGTTGCGCGAGCTCCACCTGGAGCCGGCCTTCGTGGGTCTGGGCGTGAAGAGCGAAGATGTCGAGGATCAGCCGGCTGCGGTCGATGACCTTGACGTTGAGCAGCTCTTCGAGGGCTCGCTGTTGGCCGGGCGAGAGCTCGTCGTCGGCGACGAGGATGTCGAAGCCGGTCTCGCGCTTGGCGGCGGCCAGCTCCTCGGCCTTGCCCTTGCCGACATACCAATTGGGGTCCACGTGGCGGCGGTTCTGCCACTCGGCGCCGACGACCTCGGCACCGGCAGTGGTGGCCAGGTTGGCGAGTTCCGCCAGCGAATCCTCGGCAGACCATCCGGCGTCATCGCCGGTGTCGACGGCAACGAGAAAGGCCTTCTCCGGGACGCGTTCGAGTTCGATCAGGTGGCGGGCAGGCACCGCGGAAGGATACCCCTGGATCGTGCCGCGCCTTACTTGCGCACGTAGTCGATCGGGAAGTCGATCTCCCACTGATCGCCGGCGTCGCCCATGCCCCGTTCCCACCGACCCTGGATGGCCTTGCCGTCAGGCGAGAGCTCGCCGATGAAGCGCTGGTTGAAGCCGGGGCCGTGGGGTCCGTTCCAATCCTCACCGGGAGCCCGCCAGATCCTCAGGGTCGAACCCTCGAGGGCCATCATGAACAGCCGCTCGACCCCTCGAGAGTCGAAGTAGTGCATCGGCTGCGGCTCTCCGTCGGGCGCGCCGCCGATGATCGAGACCGAGTCGGGCACTGCCGCTGGCTTGCCCACCGTGCTGAAGACGATGAATTCGCCCAGGCGCTCGATCTTCGCCTCGACCGTGAGTTTCATCGGAGGGTCGATCGGGAGCTCCCCTTCGCCGTGCCAGTCACCGACGAGTGGCTCGAAGTCCTTCATGGTGGGTCTCCTTGCTGCGGCTGATCGCGGTTGCCGCGTCCATCGTTCGGCGGGCGAGCTTCAGCGCCTCCCCAACCGGCAGTTGACGAGTCGCGTCGAGCCAGGTGATCCCCGGTTCCGAGCGGAACCAGGTTCGTTGGCGTTTGGCGAAGGCGATGTTGCGGCGGGCGTCGAGCTCGAGCGCCCCCTCCCGGGTCAGCGCCCCGTCCAGGACGCTCCACGCCTCGCGATAGCCGATCGCCGAGAAGGCAGGCAATGCCGGATCGAAACGCTCCCGGAGCGCCCTGGCCTCCTCGATCAGCCCGGCATCGAACTGCGCCCGGGCACGAGTCGCGATCCGTTCGGCGTGAGGCCCCGGATCGACGGTCAGCCCGAGCCACGCCACGGGGCCCGCGTAGCCGAGTGGTTCCGGTGGGAGGCCGTCGCCGCGCAGTTCGGCCATCTCGAGGGCGCGGACGACCCGGCGCGGGTTCTGGAGGGCCACGCGACTGGCCAGCGTTGGCGCCATCGCCTGCAGCCGTTCCGCAAGCGGGGCGAGCCCGCCGGCGAGCAATTCGGCCTCGAGCCGGGCACGGACGGCTGGGTCGCTCGGCAACGCCTCGGTGTCCAGCCCGCGCGCGACAGCCCGGAGGTAGAGCCCGGTGCCACCGGCGAGGATCGCGACGCCGCCATGGGCGCCCAGCTCCGCGAGCACGGCACCAGCGTGCTCGACGAAGTCGGCCACGCTGAATGGCTGGTCGGGATCGACGAGGTCGATCCCGTGATGCGGAATCCTTGCGCGGTCGGCGGGTGAGGCCTTGGCGGTCCCGATGTCCAGGCCGCGAAAGACCTGGCGCGAGTCAGCCGAGATGATCGCGACCGGCCAGCCCAGGTCGCGGATCGACTCGCCGAGTCGGATCGCCAGCTCGGTCTTGCCCGTCGCGGTCGCGCCGGCGACGACGATGAGTGGCGGAGCGGTCACGACCCGACGAGCGCGCCTCGCAACGCGTACGGACCGGCGTGATCAATCCGGACCGTCATCGTCCGACCGATCAGCGACGGCTCGCCGGCCATGTGGACCAGCTTGTTGGTCCGGGTTCGGCCGGACAGTCGGCTGGCGCTCCCCCGATCCGCCGACGAGGACGTGATAGGCGGCACGTCCTCGTGATCGTGCTCGCGCGGCTGGTGGATCGCGTCAACCAGCACCTCGACATCCCGCCCGAGCCACGCCTGGTTCCGTTCGAGACCGATCTGCTCCTGCTTCGCGAGCAGCTCGTTCAGGCGCCGCCGCTTGACGTCGGCCGGGACGTCATCGACGAGGCGCGTCGCCGGCGTGCCCGGTCGCGGCGAATAGGCGGCTGCGAATACCTGGTCGTAACGAACAGTCTCGAGCAGCGCGAGCGTCTCCTCGAACTGTGCCTCGGTCTCGCCGCAGAAGCCGACGATGATGTCGGTCGAGATGGCGATCCCGGGAACGGCGTCGCGGATCCGGGCCAGACGCTCCTGGTAGTGCTCGGTGGTGTACTGGCGGCCCATCCGGCGCAGCACCGGATCCGAACCCGACTGGACGGGCAGGTGCAGGTGCTCGCAGACCGAATCGCACTCGGCGAGCGCCTCGATCAGGCGATCCGACAGGTCCCAGGGGTGCGACGTCACGAACCTGAGACGACCGAGCGCCGGACGGCCGTCGGCAGTCCGCAGCCCGTCGATCGAACGGATCAGCTCGGCGAGATCTGGTCGGCCGGCCAGGTCGAGCTGGTGTCCGGCCCAGCGAGCGCCGGTTACGTGCCCGAAACGCGGATCGGGTGCCAGATCGTGCCCGTACGAATTGACGTTCTGGCCGAGCAGCGTCACCTCGCGGTAACCGGCCGCGGCGAGGGTGCGTGCCTCGTCGAGGATGTCGTCAAACGGCCGGCTCCGCTCCGGGCCGCGGCTGAACGGCACGATGCAGTAGGTGCACGTCTTGTCGCAGCCGTAGATGATCGGCAGCCAGGCCGAGATCGCCGATCCACGGGCGACGGTGCCCGCGCCCACCGCCATCGCGCGCGTGCCCGGACAGGTGGTCGGCCGCGCCAACCACGGTTCGCCCGACCGTGGTCGTCGCCCCACTCGCACCGATCGGTGCCTGGGCGGACGCGAGGCCGAGTCGATCGACGAGCTCGGGCTCCTCGTCGGGGCGAAGGAACAGGTCGACCGCCGGGTAGCGTCGGCGCAGGCCGGCTCGGTCGGGCTCGCGCACCGAACACCCGGTCAGGACCACGCGGAGCCCAGGGTTCGCAGCCTTGAGCGTCTTGAGCTGGCCCTGGCGCCCGATCACCTTCTGCTCCGCGCCCTCGCGAATGGCGCACGTGTTGATGACGATGAGATCGGCCGCCTCGAGCCCGCTGGCCTCCTCGCAACCGGCCGCCAACAGCCGCCCGGCCATCTCCTCCGAGTCGCTCCGGTTCATCTGGCAACCGAGCGTCCAGACGTGGAACCGGGGCAACGCACGTGATTCGGGCAGGTATTCGCCCAGGCGCTCGTCGGCCGGAGCGATCGGCATGCGAGGGGCGGCAGGGTGCTCGGGCATGGCCAGCTCGAGCATCGGGAGGGTCGGGCGTCGCTTTGGCGTCTCGATCACGGTCGGGTCATGGTACGCGCAACATCCGATCAACCGGGTACGCTCCGCAGGTGGAACTGCTGACCAACCCAGAGACTTGGGTGGCGCTCGCGACGCTGACGCTCCTGGAGATCGTCCTCGGCATCGACAACGTCATCTTCATTTCGATCCTCGTGCAGCGGCTACCAGCCGAGGTTCGCGACAGGGCGCGGCTCATTGGCCTGGGACTGGCCATGGGGATGCGGATCGTCCTGCTGCTGACAATCTCGTGGATCATCGGACTGACCGAGCCATTGTTCGAGATCGTGGATCGTCCGATCTCGGTTCGCGACCTCATCCTGATCGGTGGCGGCTTGTTCCTCTTGTGGAAGGCCACGACCGAGATCCACGAATCACTCGAAGGCGAGGAGGCGCACGCGCCGACCGCGGCAAGCGCGACGCTCGGTGGCGTGCTGATCCAGATCGTCCTTCTCGACATCGTGTTCTCGCTCGATTCGGTGCTCACGGCGGTCGGCATGGTCGACGAGGTCCCGATCATGATCGCTGCCGTGATCATCGCCGTCGGCGTGATGCTCTTCGCATCGGGGCCGCTCGCGAGGTTTGTTCATGCCCATCCGACGGTCAAGATGCTGGCGCTATCGTTCCTGCTCCTGATCGGCGTGACCCTGATCGCGGACGGTCTCGGCTTCCATATCCCCAAGGAGTACATCTACGCGGCCATGGCGTTCTCGGTCTTCGTCGAGGCGCTGAACCTGCGAGCGCGCCGTCGGCGGACGCCGGTCGAGCTCCGGCCGACTTTCGTCAAGGAAGAGGCGAACGAGGCGTCACCGACTTCCTGACAGTGTCAGCTGCTGGCTGATCGCGACGCGAGCCGCGAGACAAGCACCGCGCCAGCATCCGGCGGGACCCAGAGGTGCCCATGTGCCTCCGCATAGGTGCCCGTGTCGCCGTGGTAGTCCGAACCGCCGGTCGAGACGAGAGCGAGGCGCCTGGCAACCTCCCCGACGGCCTGCACGGCGGCCTCGTCGAACGAGCGGTAGTAGACCTCCAGGCCGCCGAGTCCCGCATCAACGAGCTCGCGAAGCACGTCCTCGCGCTCTGGTGCCTCGCGGAAGTGGGCCAGGGACGGCAAGCCGCCTGCGGCTCGGATCGCCGCGATCGCCTCGATCGGACCGAGACCCAGCCGTGGAACGTAGGCCGGGCGGCCGAACCCGAGCAGACGGCGAAAGGCGTCCTCGACGGTCTCGGCGTGGCCCGCCGCGATGAGCGCGCGGGCGATGGTCGGCCGGCCGAGCGCATCATTGCCATCGAGCGCGAGCCCGGCAACCTGCGCGTCGATGTCGAGACCGATCTCCCGGAGACGATCGACCGTGCGATCGAACCGGATGCGGCGCTGCTCGCGCTGCGCGACCAGGGCAGCCTCGAACTCGGCGTCCGTCTGGATCCATCCCAAACCCAAGGATGTGGAGCTCGCCCTCCCAGAGCCGTAGGTCGCGGGTGACGAGCGCGTTGATCTCGACGCCGGGGATCAGCGTCAGGCCCGCCGGCACGACATTCGCGGCCACGACCTCGCGATAGCCGGCAAGCGTGTCGTGGTCGGTGATTGCAAGTGTCGTGACGCCCGCGGCAGCAGCCGCCTGGACGAGCGCGGCCGGGTCGAGCACGCCGTCTGACCGGCGCGTGTGCGTGTGCAGGTCGACCGGCGATGGCCCGGGCGGCACGACCGGGTACGGAATAGGCGTCGGATCGTGCCGTCGTCGCCGCTCCGGCGGCCGGGACGGGGCCGTCACGTCAGGCCTCGATGAGCTGCTGGATCCGCTCGAGCGCCAGCGCCCGTCCCGTGGCCGGATCGATGTCGATCTGCAGGGCGTTGAAGATGACCGTGCCGCTCCCGACCTCGAAGCGCGTTGGCAGCGCGTTGAGGAACCGCGGCAGGACGGTCTTCGGGTCGAAGCCGATGACGCTCCAGACCGGGCCGGTCATGCCGAGGTCGGTCTGGTAGGCCGTGCCGTTGGGGAGGATCCGTTCATCACCGGTCACGATGTGGGTGTGCGTCCCTGCCACGACGCTGACCCGCCCATCGAGGTACAGGCCAAGGGCGTTCTTCTCCGAGGTCAGCTCGCAGTGGAAGTCGACGAGTCGAACGGGAGGGAGCGGCTCGGACGCCTCGTCGAAGAGGCGATCCGCGTCCGTGAACGGGTTCTCGATTGGCTGCATGTACGTCCGACCCTGGAGGTTGATGACCGCGATGTCGGTGCCGTCCAGGGCCTGGTAGGTTCCCCATCCCCGCCCGGGCACCTCGTGCGTGCCGTAGTTGAGTGGCCGCAGCACGCGTTCATTGGTCTCGAGATACGGGTAGATCTCGCGCTTGTCCCAGATGTGGTTGCCCGACGTGATCACGTCGATCCCGGAAGCGAGCATCGAGTCGGCCGTCGAGGGGGTCAGACCCATCCCGCCGGCGACGTTCTCGCCGTTGGCGGTCACGAAGTCGATGCCGCGTGCCTCACGGAGCGCCGGTAGCAGCCCCTCGACAGCCTCGCGACCTGGTTTGCCGATCAAGTCGCCGATCATCAGGACACGGCATGCGCCGGAGGGCCGTGGCGCGTTGCCGTTTGGAGGATTGCCGAGACGCGTCCGGCCGATCGATCCGGACGCGACGTCGCCGGGCCTCGCCCCAGCGTGTGATCCTCGATCCTGCGTGATACGCCCTCCTGTGCCGCATCGTGCGGCATCGCGGTCGACCCCGGAACACTCGCGGAGCGGCGATCAGTCTAGCGTCCAGACCCTCGCCGGCGGCGTCGCGACGTCGAATGGGCCCATTCGGCCATGCCGTTTCGTGCCCATCGGGCCTTTCCCTGCGTTCACGCGACGGGACACTGTGACGTTCGAGCGGATGGGCTCGACTGACGGGGAGGCGTCCCATACATCCAGGCATTCCGCGGCGATCACGAGCAGCCGTCTGGCGACGGGCGATGCCCGCCGGAGCACTGGCGGCCCAGAGCGCGCATGGCGAACCCTTGGCTGCGGTTAAGCCGAGGTGCCTGGGTGAGCTTCGCCTTGCGGACTTGCTTCGGGCCGGCGCGATCACCAGAGCAGAGTTCGATGCTCAGCGGGCCGCCCTTCTGGAGCGCCTCTAGCCCGACGCAGTTTTGGGTCTATTCGAGCCCACGATGCGCCTCCATACTTCGCCGACTGGCCGGTGGGCCGAGGTCGGTGGATCGACTGGCCTGAGGGTGGGGAGAGGGAGAGCGGAACCGTGGCACTGGATCTTGGCGGGCTCAACTGGGTCGCGGTCATCGTCGCGACGGTTGTCTACTTCGCATTGGGCGCGTTCATGTTCGCTCCGGTCACCCCGATCGGCCGAGCCTGGATCTCGGCCAGCGGCTACCAGTCCCCGACAGGCGGTGTGTCTTCGAGCAACGTCTTCTATCTCGTTCCGGCACTGTCGTCACTCGTGTCGGTCGTCGCCACCGGACTCCTGATCCAGGCGACGGGTACCGACACCCTCAGTGAGGGCATCGTGCTCGGGTTGGTCGTGGCGATTGGCTATGCGGTCGTGATTTTGCTCAACACCGCGGCATTCGAGTTCGCAAAGCCGAATCGAATGCTATGGGGCGCGATCGATGCCACGTACCATGGCATTGGGCTTGTCGCCGCGGCGGTGATCCTGACGCTTCTGCCCTGACGGGGAGTTGTGCGCGGACGCACCACTTTGTCGCTCTCGATCCGCCAAGGGGATGGACTTGGCCCTCCTAATCGGTAACGGTCAGTATCCGCACTAATCGGTACCCAACCACACACGTTTCGAGCACCCTGGGGAGGAACGGCCATGCGCCAATTTTCGCCGCGTCGTGGACAGGCCGCGATGGTCAGCCTCGTCCTAACCGCCGGGCTTTTGATGCTTGGCGTCGCTGCTCCTGTCCTGAGCGCACCTGAACGGGTCGACGTCTGTCACCAATTGGGATCGGACAGGGTCGTCTTTATCCAGGTGGCAGCTCAGGCTGTTGATGCCCACCTGGGACACGGCGATGAGATCGGCCTTACGCAAGACCAATGCCTTGGCGTTGCACCCACGCCGACGCCGACTCCGACGCCGACACCCACGCCCACCCCAACGCCGACACCGACGCCAACACCGACGCCAGGTGTGACGCCGACACCCACTCCGACTCCAACACCGACTCCGACTCCGACTCCAACACCGACTCCGACTCCGACTCCGACTCCAACTCCGACTCCGACTCCGACTCCGACTCCGACTCCGACTCCGACACCGACTCCGACTCCGACACCAACACCGACTCCGACTCCGACTCCAACCCCGACCCCCACGCCGACTCCAACACCCTCGCCCACGCCATGCGGTGAGATCACCGGGACGGTGACCGACGCGTCGACGGGTGCGGTGCTCGCAGGTGCGGTCGTGACAGTGCAGGGAACTGCCCTCAGCGCAACCAGCGCGGCCGACGGCACATTCACCATCACGTGCGCGCCCACCGGCGCCCAGGTGCTCTCGACGTCAAAGACGGGCTACGGGACACGTACTGACAACATCACGGTCCCAGGCAGTGGCACGGTCGACGTCGCCATCGCGCTAAATCCGGTATCGAGTTGTGAGGCCGCTGGCGAGGTCAAGATTGTCCTGACCTGGGGCGAAAACCCCTCCGACCTGGATTCCCACCTGTCGGGTCCGGACAGCGCCTCTGCCACCCGCTTCCACATGGCCTTCTACGCCCAAAACCCGGTGCCGTACGTTTCCCTGGATGTCGACGATGTGACGTCATTCGGCCCCGAGACAACGACGGTCACGCGCGAGACCGCGGGCTTCGTAGCTGGTGACTACCACTTCTGGATCCACAACTACAGCGAGTCACCCGAGTTCAACGGTTCGAGCGCGGTCGTGACCGTCTCGCAGTGCAACGCGAGTTTGACGCCGGTACAGGTGACGCAATTCTCCGTCGCGAACGCGACGGGAGATGCTGCCCTCGACCTCTGGCACGTCTTCGACTTCAGTTTGACAACCGGGGGCGTCATGACGATCACGCCGGTCCAGACCTTCCTGGCAGGTTCAGACAGCACGATCCTGTAGTCGTCGGTCCCTACCCGACACGCTCAGTACCGGCCCTCCGCGCCGGTCCTGTCGTAGCGAAATGCCAACTGGGCGTCGAGCTTCGACGGGCCGACGGAGGGCCGTTGCATGAGTGTGCCCTGCCTTGTGTTCGCCTGATGCCGTGGCCGCAGCCTGCGTTGGAGACTGTGCCCGCAGCGCTAGGGGCGCTCTCCCGCACGGCTGACGCACCATGCGACACCGTGTGCCGCTGTGCAAATCACTTCGCGTACTCCACGGCGCGCGTCTCGCGGATGACCGTCACCTTGATCTGACCCGGGTAGGTCAGCTGCTCCTCGATCTTCTTGACGATGTCACGGGCCAGGCGGCTGGCCGTGAGGTCGTCGATCTCCTCGGGACGGACAAGGATCCGGACCTCGCGTCCGGCCTGTACCGCGAACGACTTCTCGACGCCGCCAAAGCTCTCGGCGATCGCCTGGAGGTCTTCGAGCCGCTTGACGTAGGTGTCCATCGACTCGCCGCGGGCGCCGGGCCGTGACGCGCTGATCGCATCGGCAACCTGGACGATCGGGGCTTCCAGGCAGGTGTATTCGACCTCCTGGTGGTGCGCCGCGATTGCGTTGATGACCTTTGGCGAGAGGTTGTGCCGTTGGGCGATCTGGGCGCCAATGGCCGCGTGCGGCCCTTCGACCTCGTGATCGACGGCCTTGCCGATGTCGTGGAGCAGGCCGCCCATCTTGGCGACCTGGACGTCGGCGCCGATCTCGGCAGCGATGATCGCGGCCAGGTGGCTGGTCTCGACCACGTGGTTGAGCACGTTCTGCCCGTAGCTCGTGCGGAACTTGAGACGACCAAGGGTCTTGATGATGTCCGCGGGAAGACCCGGGACACCCGCGTCGTAGGCGGCCTGCTCGCCGGCCTGGCGCATCACGACGTCGACCTCGGCGCGGGCCTTGGCCACGACTTCCTCGATCCGGCCCGGGTGGATCCGGCCGTCGGCGATGAGCTTGGTGATCGCGAGTCGGGCAATCTCCCTTCGAACCGGGTCGAAGCCAGACAGGATCACGGTTTCGGGCGTGTCGTCGATGATCAGGTCGATCCCTGTCGCCTGCTCGAGCGCGCGGATGTTGCGGCCTTCGCGGCCGATGATCCGGCCCTTCATTTCGTCGGACGGCAAGTGGACCACCGAGACCGTGTGTTCGGCCGTGTGATCGGCGGCCACGCGCTGCATCGCGGTGATCACGATGTCGCGGGCCTTGTCCTGGGCTTCTTCGCGGGCGCTGCGTTCGATCGCCCGGGCGAGCTTGACCGCATCGTGCTCGGCCTCCTCGCGAACGGCCTCGATGAGGATGCCCTTGGCATCCACGGCTGACATGCCGGACACCCGCTCGAGGGCGGCCACTTGTTCGCTGTGCGCCCTGGCCAGCTCGTCGCGGGTCTTGTCGAGCTCACGCTCGCGGTCGATCAGCTTGCGATCACGTTGCTCGAGCATGTCGCTGCGCTGATCGAGCTGCTCGTCGCGCTGGAGGAGCCGGCTCTCGAGCCCCGACAACTCGCCACGCCGGGCGCGGGCCTCTTCCTCCGCTTCGCGCTGCATTCGCAGCTTCTCGTCCTTCGCCTCGAGGATGAGCTCCTTCTGGCGAGCGCGAGCTTCCGCCTCGATCCTGCGTGCCTCGGCCGTGGCGGCCTTGATCGTCTGCGATGCCCAGAGACTGCGAACGAGCGCGCCAAGTACGGCTCCGCCAGCGGCGGCCACGAGGGCCACCACCACGATGACGACGGTATCCATCGGTATCCTCCCATCCGGACCGGGTTATGCGGCCGGACGCGTCAGTCTGCGATGGCTTCGATCGCCGGTGGTTGTGGGGCGAGGCCGGCTCGGAACTCGCCGCCCCATCGATGATGACGGCTCCCACCAGGATGATTGGGCCGCGATCGACGCCGGGCTTGCGTTGGAAGCGCCGCTCCCGCGGCACCGAATGATCTGCCACGTAGCCTACGGCGCTGGAGCCAGAACGGCAACCGCCGGACACCGCCTCGCAATGCCTCGGAACCCATCGCACTCGGCGGCCGTATTGATGACGATATGCGAGCGATTGTGGCGCTCACCGTGGCTCTGTTGGCGCTCAGTTGCCAGCCAGCCCTGCCCATCCAGCCAGGTCTGTCCAGCGAGACCGCTCCGCCCACAGCCTCCGCGTCGCCGCCACTCACCTGGAGGCCGGCGGTGGATGCCGTGGTCGAAGCCTTCGGCGATCACGCGGTTGTCGCCATCGGTGAGATCCACGGCTCGCGCGCGATCCACGTCTTCCTCCAGGAGCTCCTGGGGGACCCGCGGCTCGTCGGCGTGATGAACGACGTTGCGGTCGAGTTCGGCAGCGCCCGCCACCAGGCCACCATCGACCGGTACGTCCTCGGCGGGGACGTTCCGGAGGCCGAGCTCGAGCTGGTCTGGACCGAGACGACGCAATCGTCTGGCGTGTGGAACAGCCCCGTCTACCGCGAGTTCTTCGAGCGGATCCGTGGCCTGAACGCCGACCGACGGGCCACGGACCGGATCCGCGTGCTCCTCGGCGATCCGCCGATTGACTGGGACGCCATCACCGACACCAACGACTGTGCCGAGGACGATCCGCACTGCCTGGACCACTGGCTGTTCCAGCGCGATGACCATTTCGCCGAGGTGGTGCGCGAAGCGTCACTGGCGCAAGGCCGTCGGGTCCTGGTGATCGCTGGCGCCGGCCACGTTCGTCGACATCCCGGAGCCGAGTCGCCGCGCTCCCTGACCGACGAACTGGACGCCAGCCACCCGGGTGTCACGTGGACGATGCTCCCCGCGGACGTGGCGGTGATCCGGCGTCTCGGGGGCGAGACCGGCGCCTGGGATTCGTCGTCGATCGCCGCCGCCCTCACCCTGGCGGACGGACCGTTGGCCGACTTGCCCGCGAACGACGTCTTTGATGGCGGAAATGTGACCTGCGATCACCCGCCCTGCGAGGAACCCAATGCCGTTGTCGAGCGGCTCGGAGCGGTCGCCGACGCGTTGCTGATCCCCTGAACGACGCCAGGTGGCCCGCCCGGACGGCAGCCGGAGTCGTCTTCTCGCGAGCCGCATGGCAGACTGCAAGTCAATGAACGAGGAGCTGCCGCGCTCGATCGACACCGTGGTGATCGGGGCCGGTCAGGCGGGCCTGATCATGAGTTGGCACCTTCAGGCCGCCGGACGCTCGCACGTGGTTCTCGACCGTCGCGAGACGCTCGGCGGTGGTTGGCAGGACCGCTGGGATGGCTTCGTGCTTGTCGGCCCGAACTGGACGACCGGCCTGCCGGGGTTCCCATACGAGGATCCCGATCCCGATGGCTACATGTCGCGCGACGCCGTGGCGGCCCGGATGCGACGGTATGCCGAGGTCATCGGCGCCCCAGTGGTTCGCTCGACGGCCGTTCAGCGCCTCTCGGCCGAAGGACCTGGAGGGCGCCGGTTCCACCTCGAGACATCGCAAGGTCCGGTCGACGCTGACGACGTGATCGTCGCGACCGGGGCATTTCATCGACCCGGGATACCCGCCGCTTCGACGGGCCTGCATTCAGGCATCGTCCAGCTCCATTCGCACGACTACCGGAACCCGGACCAGCTGCCGCCTGGTGGAGTCCTGATCGTTGGCTCCGGCCAGACGGGGTGCCAACTCGCAGAGGAGCTCCGCGCGGCTGGTCGCGACGTGACGCTCTCCGTCGGGCGGTGTGGTCGTGCCCCGCGGCGGTATCGCGGCCACGACGTGTTCTGGTGGCTCCGCCAGCTTGCCGTCCGCGGACCCGACCTGGGGACGCCGCTTCCCTCCGTGGATCAGCTGCCCGAACGACGACTCAGGTTTGCCTGCAACCCGCACGTGTCTGGTCACAACGGCGGTCACGACACGAACCTGCGTCAGATGGCACAGGACGGGATCCGACTTGCCGGCCGACTCACCGGTATGGACGAGTCTCGTGTGACGTTCGCGCCTGACCTCGCCGAGAGCCTGACGTTCGCCGACACGTTCTTTGACACGCGTTTTCGTGCACTGTGCGACACGTTCGCCGAGAAGGCAGGCATCGAAGCGGGTCCCGACGACCGGGTCTGGCCGTCATACGAGCCGCCCGAAGTTACCCAGCTCGACCTGGCGACCGAGGGCATTGGCACGGTGCTCTGGACAACCGGGTACAAGCCCGACTACGACTGGCTGGACCTGCCGATCCTCGACGAGTTCGGGGTCCCGCGCCACGTCCGTGGCGTGAGTGACGTGCCCGGCTTGACCTTCATCGGCCTGCTCTGGCAGCTCAACAACGCGTCGGCCAACCTCACCGGCGTCGCCCTCGACGCCGCGTACCTCGCGTCCCGCTGGTAGTCGCTACGGCTCCTCAGCACCTTCTACGTCGCTCGCCAGCCCGTCCTCGATGAACCTGGCCGCGACCTCGCGACAGGTCTCGGGATCGAACCCGTGGCGCGCCAGCAGGGCATACGCGCGCTGACGTCGCTTGCGAGGGTCGGCAACCCGAGCCAGGGCTCGGGAGTTCTTCGCCAGCAACCGATCCGCAGCGATACGATCCGGCGATGGCGTCGGAGCATCGTCGCCAC
Organism: uncultured Chloroflexia bacterium; assembly: GCA_963731865.1. Taxonomy (GTDB): domain Bacteria; phylum Chloroflexota; class Limnocylindria; order Limnocylindrales; family CSP1-4; genus SPCO01. The sequence continues at coordinate 570,757 of CAVSXG010000002.1, forward strand.
TCGTGCCGTCCTGGGCGGCGTCGCGCCGGCCGGTCAGCACAACATCAATCACGGCTCGGTCAATTCCCTTGAGCCGCAGCTCCTCGCGGATGGCACGCTCGCCGCGCGGCCTCGCCCTGTCGCGTGACTCGACCCACGTCCGCGCGAACGCGTCATCGTCGAGCATGCCGAGCTCCGTCATTCGCTCGATGGCGCCCTCGACGAGCTCCGCACGGTAGCCCGCACCGGTGAGACGACGCCGGACCTCGGCGATGGACCGAGACCGCGCCTCGAGGAACCGCGCCGCCGCTTCCAGGACGGCCGCAGGATCCTCGATAGCAGCCCGCCGTTCACGTCGTTCCGCGAACGACTCGCGCCGCGACATGGATTCTTGTCGAGCCTGCGTTCGGCGTCAGGTGGGCCGGGCGCTAGGCGGCGCCGAGCATCCCACGCGAGCGCGCTGAGTGCGCGTGAGTGTGGGAGCGGAGGCGCCAACGACGCGAACGGTCCGCATCACGCCGAACGCTATTCCGCCTCTTCGATGCCCTCTACCGGGATTGCAACCTCGTTGATCTTGGCCCGGATCAGGCGCTCGATCTCCTCACCGATTGGCGCGTTGCCCTTGAGGAACTCCTTTGCGGCCTCACGACCCTGGCCCAGACGCGTCTCACCAAACGTGAACCAGGCGCCGGTCTTGGTGACGACGTCCATCGCCACGCCGACGTCGAGCAGGCCACCCTCCTTGGACACGCCTTCGCCGTACATCACGTCGAACTCGGCGACGCGGAACGGCGGCGCGACCTTGTTCTTGACGACCTTGACCCGGACCCGATTGCCGACCGATTCGGTGCCGTTCTTGATCGTCTCGATCCGTCGGATGTCCAGTCGCACCGACGCGTAGAACTTGAGCGCCCGACCACCCGGCGTCGTTTCGGGGTTCCCGAACATGACCCCGATCTTCTCGCGCAGCTGGTTGGTGAAGACAAGGGAGGTATTCGAGCGCGAGACCGCTCCGGTGAGCTTGCGCAGGGCCTGGCTCATCAGCCTGGCCTGGATCCCGACGAACGAGTCACCCATCTCGCCCTCGATCTCGGCGCGTGGCACGAGCGCCGCAACCGAGTCGACCACGACGATGTCGATCCCGCCGGAACGGATCAGCGTTTCCGTGATCTCGAGCGCCTGCTCGCCGGTGTCCGGCTGGCTGACGAGGAGCTCATCAACGTTGACCCCGCAGGCGCGGGCGTACGCGGGGTCGAGCGCATGCTCGACATCGATGAATGCGGCCACGCCGCCGCGTGCCTGGGCCTCAGCGATGACGTGTTGGCAGACCGTGGTCTTGCCCGACGATTCCGGTCCGAAGATCTCCGTGATCCGGCCGCGCGGGATGCCCCCCACGCCGAGCGCCAGGTCGAGCGCGATCGATCCGGTCGGAATGGTGTCGACGTTCTGCCGCTCGCGCGAGCCGAGCTTCATGATCGCGCCGCGGCCGAACTGCTTCTCGATAGTGGCCAGGGCAGCGTCCACGGCCTTGCCGCGTTCCGCCAGGGCTCGTTCCGCGGTCCGCTCCGCGTTTCGATCTTCGGTCATCGCCATCTATCCGTCACGCTCCTCATCCGATCCATGGGACCGCTCGCCGGAGCGGACCGTGATGGCGTCCGCCGGTCGATCAGCCTTCCTCCGATTCGTCCTCGACGACCGGCTTTTCCTTGCGCGGCTTGCGGATCACCTCGACGTTCCGGGGCGGTTCCGAGAGCGGCGAAAGGCTGGGTTGGGCCAGCTTGGCCTTCGGCTTCTTCTTGGCCTCTTTGCCCGGTCGATCTCGCGAGCCCATCGCAGCGCCTCCGCTCTCTGAACGTTACCGACCGGCGCTTCACGCCGACTTCACAGCGCCTTCGCCGCCACTCAACCGGCCCGCGCGGACGCGTAAATCGGCCATCGCGGCGGGGAAGGTTCCGGCCCGAATGGCGGCTCGGATCCTGGCCATGAAGTCTAGGGTGAAGGTCAGGTTGTGACAAGTCGCGAGCCGGTACCCAAGCAGCTCCTTTGCCCGGAACAGGTGGGCGATGTAGGCCCGCGAAAACCGGCGGCAGGCCAGGCACGGACATTCGTCCTGGATCGGCGCGGGGTCATCGAGGAACCGCTGATTTCGGATGTTGAGCCGGCCTCCTGGCACCCACAGCTGTCCGTTGCGGGCGACCCGCGCCGGCATCACCGAGTCGAACAGGTCGACCCCGCGGTGGACCGCCTCGAGCAGATCGGCCGGGGAGCCAAGACCCATCAGGTAGCGTGGCCGCGGATCGTCGACAAGCAACGGGATGGCGACGTCGAGTGCGGCGTCCCGTTGCTCCGGTGTCTCGTCACCGGCCAGGCCGCCAATGCAGATCCCGTCAAAGGGCAGCGACGCGATGAACCGGGTCGATTCGGCCCGCAGCTCCGGGTCCAGTCCGCCCTGGACGATCCCGAACATCGCCTGGTCCGTGCGCCGATGCGCCGCCAGTGAGCGCTCCGCCCAGCGATGCGTGCGCGCCGTCGCGTCGGCAACGACGGGCCGAGGCGACGACGGGTACACCGGCTGGTCAAAGGCCACGGCCACGTCGGACCCGAGCGCCTCCTGGACCGCGATCGCGTGCTCCGGCGTGAACCGATGCACCGAACCGTCCAGGTGACTGCGGAACGTCACGCCATCCTCATCGACGACTCGAAGATCGCCGAGCGAGACGACCTGGAACCCGCCCGAGTCAGTGAGGATCGGGCCATCCCAGTCCATGAACCGATGCAGCCCGCCGAGTCGCTCGATCCGTTCGTGCCCCGGCCGCAGGTACAGGTGGTACGTGTTGGCCAGGATGATCGTGGCACCCGTCTCGCGGATGTCGTCCGGACTGAGGGCCTTGACCGTGGCGTTCGTGCCGACGGGCATGAACTGCGGTGTCTCGACGACGCCATGGGTCAGGCTCAGACGGCCCGTCCGCGCGCGCGTCTCGCCGCCGGACGGCGCGGGAACGTCAATCGTGAACTGGGCGGCGCCGGGCATCAGACGGAGCACCGGGTCGGGCCGGGCATCGCCCGGCACCAGGGTGATGGTGGATTCATTCGCCCTCGGTCGCGACGACCGCGTCGTCCCACAGGCCGGGCATGCCCGGATCCGACCGGCGCGGCGGCGGGATCTCGTAACCAAGGCCGGACAGGTGCGCCCGCGCAAGGTCGGTCGCGATCCGTCCCGACGGCGTTCGATCGATGAACCCCAGGCGGAGGAGGAACGGCTCGTAGACGTCTTCGATCGTCTCGGTCTCCTCGGAGAGGACGGCGGCGAGCGCCGCGACGCCGACCGGTCCGGACGCGAACTTCTGGATGATCGCGGCCAGCAGCTTCCGATCGGTCGAGTCGAGCCCTTCGTCGTCGATCTCCATGGCGCGCATGGCGGCCGTGGCCGTCGCCTCGTCGACCTGGCCGTTGCCATGCACCTGCGCATGGTCGCGGACACGCTTGAGCAGCCGGTTCACGATCCGCGGCGTGCCGCGACCGCGTCGGGCGATGGCGAGGGTCGCTGCCGGTTCGATCCTGACGTCCAGGATGGTCGCCGAGCGCTCGACGATCGCGGCGAGCTCGGGTTCCGTGTAGAAGTCGAGCCGGTACGTCGCCCCGAACCGATCGCGCAGCGGCGAGCTGATCCGGCCCGCCCGTGTCGTGGCGCCAACAACGGTGAATGGCTTGAGACTCAGGCGCAGTGATCGCGCGGACGGGCCTTTGCCGATCATGACGTCGAGTGCGTAATCCTCCATCGCCGGATAGAGGATCTCCTCCACGGCCCGGTTGAGCCGGTGGATCTCGTCGATGAAGAGGACGTCGCGTTCCTCGAGCGAGGTGAGGATGGCGGCGAGATCGCCCGCGCGCTCGATCGCGGGTCCAGAGGCGTACTTGACGTTGACGCCCAACTCGCGCGCGATGATCGTGGCGAGGGTCGTCTTGCCCAGGCCGGGTGGTCCGTACAGCAGGACGTGATCGGCGGCCTCTCCCCTGCCCTTTGCTGCCTGCAGCAACACGGACAGGTTGGCCTTGACCTCGCGCTGGCCGATGTATTCATCGAGCGTTCGGGGCCGAAGGGTGCCCTCGATCACCCGATCCGTGTCGTCCTCGACGTCCGCCGAGAGGATGTGCGAGATGTCGTCCGCCATTCCCAAAAGTCTACCACGCGGGAAGCCATTTCGCACGGATGTTCACATGCCGTCGTTGAAGTCCCACCCATCGGGTAGGGATTCGGTCTAGGATGCGCTCGTGCGTCTGTCCCGCCGCTCCGAATACGGCCTGCGTGCCCTGATCGACCTCGTGAAACACGAGGGCGAAGGCCCGATCCCGCTGACGACGCTCGCGACACGGAACCGGCTGCCGCTGAAGTTCCTCGAGCAGATCATGGCCACGCTCAAGCACGCCGGCATCGTGCGGACAACGCTTGGTACCCATGGTGGGTATGCGCTCGCGGTGGGGGCATCGGGTGTCTCGATCGGGCGGGTGATCCGGCTGCTCGACGGGGCCCTCGCGCCGGTCGGTTGCGTATCGCTCCGCTATTACGAGCCGTGCTCGTGCGTGGACGAGGCGACTTGCCCGCTACGGGACGCGATGATCGACGTCCGCGACGCCATGCTCGAGATCCTCGATTCGGAGTCGCTCGCCCAGCTCGCGGCACGCCAGGGCCGGGGTTCGATCGACCCCAGGGGTCGCCACGCCGACGCACTGGCGGGCGTCGGCCGAGCGTCGGTCAGTCGGGCCAGGCAAACCGGTACGCCGGACCAGATGGCGTCTCGACCACAGTCCAACCGAATGCCTCGAGGGTGACGTCAGTCCGTCGCACGAACCCGTCGAACGTCTCCCGAAACCAGGCCGGTCCGGCGGCGGCGATCGGGCCAAGCACGGTGATCGGATCGAACCCGGCCTGCGGGCGCAGTCGATGAACGGGGTCATGTTGATCATCGCGTCGCGAGGGTCCCTCCCGGGCCGCGGCCTCCGCCTGCACGTAGAGGCCGAAGCCCCGCTGCAGCCGCTCGAGTGTGCGATCGCACAGGGCGGCCGTCGACTCCCGCTGAACCACTCCCTCGCCGTAGGCCATGCGCGGCTCCCTACTCGCGCAGCAGGCTCCGGAGCGCCGCCTTGACCCTGTCCTCAAGGGTCCCGCCGATCGTCGCGTCGGCTAGGGCCACCCTGGAAGCTTCACGCGCCTCCGCGAGCGAATAGCCAAGGGCCTGCAACGCAGCGATAACTTCGCTCTGCCGCCCCTATCCCGCTTGCGCCGATCCCCGACGCCGCGGCAACGCCGGCCGCCGTGACCTTCTCCTTGAGCTCGAAGATGACCCGATCGGCGAGCTTCTTGCCGATCCCCGGGATCGCAACGAGGACGGCCTGGTCCTGGAGCATGATGGCGAGCTGGAGATCGGCGGTTGGCCGACTACCGACGATGGCGAGCGCGACCTTGGGGCCGACCCCGGTGACGGTCAGACAGCAGGTTGAAGAACCCGAGCTCCTCCGCCGTGCGAAAGCCGTAGAGCGCCTGCTGATCCTCGCGCACGAGGTGGTAGGTGTGGAGCTTGAGCGTGCTGCCCGGCTGCGACGAGGCGAGGATCGATGGCGCCGCGAACACCCTGTAGCCGATGCCGCCGACCTCGATCACGAGCGAATCAGCCGCGACCGCCCCGACCTTGCCTTCAACGGAGGCGATCACGCGGCGCTACGACGCGTTGCGCTTGCTGACGGCACGCTCGGAGGCAATGGCCTCCCGTACGGCCCGCTCATATCCGGTCTCGCCGCGAGTAATGGGGGCCACGGCCGCCCGATCCAACACGCCCGCTGTAGCCATCGGCCCCGTTCGTTCGGTGTTCGCGGCCCAGGTCGCGATCGCCAGGGCGTCGGCCGCATCGTCGGGTCGCGGCAGGTCGGTCATCCCGAGCACGAGCTGGACCATGCGCTGGACCTGCTCCTTGTCGGCGGCGCCGTATCCGGTGATCGCGCTCTTGACCTCGTTGGGCGTCGCCTCTCGGACCGGTGTCCCGTGCTGCGCGGCCGCGAGCAGGACCACACCGCGCGCCTGACCAACCGCGATCGCCGTCTGCACGTTCCGGGAGAAGAACAGCCGCTCGACCGCGATCAGGTGCGGCTGGTGCAGGCCCAGGAGTTCGTCGACAAGCGCGTGGATCGCAAGCAGGCGTTCAGGAAGACCCAGGTCCGGACTCGTGACGAGGCAGCCGTGGTCGACTTCGCGAAGCCGCGAACCGGTCCGTTCGACGATCCCGTAGCCGAGCGCGGCGGTTCCCGGGTCGATGCCCAGGACGATCACCCGGCGACCTCGGCGAACACGTCCTCGGGGATCTCGAAGTTCGACGTCACCCGCTGCACGTCGTCGAGGTCCTCGAGCAGCTCGACGAGGCGGAGCGCCTGACGCGCCTTGGACGAATCGAGGTCCACGGTCTGTTTGGGGATCATCGTCGACTCGGCCGACTCGACCGCAACTCCGGCGCCTTCGAGGGCGTGCCGAACGCGCTCGAGCTCGCCTGGCGCGGTATAGATCTCGATGACCTCGTCGTCATCGGTGTCGACATCCTCCGCGCCGGCGTCGATCGCGGTCAGCGCGACCTCGTCCGCGTCGACCCCGTTGCGGCCAACGGAGATCAGGCCACGCGGCTCGAATTGCCACGCGACGGCGCCCGACCCAGCGAGCTGGCCGCCGGACTTGGTGAACATCGAGCGAACCTCGGCGGCCGTGCGGTTGCGGTTGTCGGTCTGCGCCTCCACGAGGACGGCCACGCCCCCCGGGCCGTAGCCCTCGTAGACGATCTCCTCGAACTGCTCGGCCTCGCCGCCGCCGGTCGCCTTGTCGATCGTTCGCTTGATGTTGTCCGCAGGCATGTTCACCGAGCGCGCCTTCTCGATCGCGAGTCGCAGCCGGTAGTTGGCGTCCGGGTCCCCGCCACCCTGCCTCGCGGCCACGGAAATCTCCCGGGCAACCTTGGTGAAGAGTGCCCCACGCTTCGCGTCAGTGACGCCCTTGGCGCGCTTGATCGTGGACCACTTGGAATGACCTGACATCGCGGGCCGGAGTATAGCGGACTATCATGGCTCCACCCCTCTCCCCGGACGTCCCGTGTCCCCTACCAGCAGGAAGGACCGACGAACCCGATGACCATGAAGAGTGTCGATCTCCCACACCTTCGCAGCGTCGTCCTGGCGGGCCACGCGGGCTCCGGCAAGACCACGCTCGCCGAGCAGCTCCTCTTTCGAGCCGGCGCCATTCCGCGGCAGGGCCGCGTGGATGACGGGACCGCCCACCTCGACTTCGAGCCCGAGGAGCAGAAGCGCCGGGCCTCGCTGAGCCTCGCCGTCGGAACGTTCGAATCGGACGGGACGCGCATCTCCCTGATCGACACGCCGGGCTACCCGGACTTCATCGCCGACGTGATCGAAGGGTTTGCTGCCGCGGACGGGGCGCTCTTCGTGATGGATGCCTCGACCGGCGTTGAGGCCGGCCTCGAGCACGCCGTGGCGCTGGGACGATCGACCGGCACTGCGGCGTGTTTCTTTATCAACAAGAGCGATCGGGAGAACGCGGATCCGACCGCGGCGCTCGATTTCCTGCGCTCGACCTTTGGCAACAAGGTCGCGCCGATCCACCTGGCGATCGGCGCAGCCGACTCGTTCGAAGGCTATGTCGACCTCGTCCATCGCAAGGCCTGGAAGCTCGACGGCGGCAAGGAAGTCGAAATCCCCATCCCCGACGCCATGGCCGACGAGGTCGCCCGGCGGCGTGACCAGCTGCTGGAGGCCGCGGCCGAGGCCGACGACGACGTCCTGACCAAGTACCTCGAGGGCGAGGAGATCTCCGACCCGGAGCTCGACGCGTGCCTGCGCAAGGGCGTCAAGGATTCGATCCTTGCGCCGGTGCTCGTCGGCAGCGCGACCAAGGGGATCGGCCTGCGGGCGCTCCTCGACGCCTTCGTCCGCTATCTCCCCTCCCCGGCCGACGAGCCACCGGTCAAGACGACCGACAAGGCCGGCACGACCGTCGAAATCGCCGCCGACGAGTCGGGGCCGATCCTCGCGCGGGTCTTCAAGACGACGGCCGACCCATTTGTCGGCCGGTTGACCTACCTCCGGATCCTGTCCGGGACGCTCCATTCCCAGGCGCATGTCTGGAACTCGACACGGGGCGAGGACGAGCGGATCGGCCAGCTGCTGCTGCTCCACGGCAAGGAACAGGAACCGATCGGCGAGCTAAAGGCCGGCGAGATCGGGGCAGTCGCCAAGCTGTCCGTGACCGAAACCGGCGACGCGATCAGCGTCCGCGAGAAGCCGCTGACGTTGCCCGCCCTCGAGTTTCCCTCGCCGTCGCTGACCGTCGCCATCGAGCCGCAGAGCAAGGGCGACCTCGACAAGATGGGCCCGGCGCTCGCGAGGATGCTCGAGGAGGAGCCGACGGTCCGCCTGGAGCGCAGCTCAACCGGCGAGCAGGTCCTGCGGACCATGGGCGAGGCCCACACGTCGGTCATCATCGAGCGGCTCAAGCGCAAGTTCGGGGCGGCGATCGTGACCCATACGCCGCGCGTCCCGTACAAGGAGACGATCCGCGGCAAGACCCAGGTCCATGGTCGGTACAAGAAGCAGACCGGCGGGCACGGGATGTTCGGCGATGTCTGGCTCGAGCTCGAGCCGAACCCGGACGGCGGGGTCGAGTTCGCCGAGCGGATCGTCGGCGGCTCTGTGCCCAAGGGTTTCTTCGCGGGGGTCGAAAAGGGTATCCGGGAGGCAGCCGAGGGTGGCGTGCTGGCGGGCTACCCTCTGTCCGATTTCCGGGCGACGTTGTACGACGGCTCGTTCCACCCGGTCGACTCGAACGAGATGGCATTCAAGATCGCGGCGTCCATGGCCCTCAAGGACGGCGTCCAGCACGCCAAGCCGGCGCTGCTCGAGCCGATCATGTCGGTCGAGATCCGGATCCCGGAGGCGTACATGGGCGAGGTCAACCGCGACCTCAACGGCCGGCGCGGCCGCGTGCTTGGGATGGACACCGACGGCGGCGCACAGGTGATCAGCGCCCACGTGCCGCTCGCGGAGATGGGCAACTACGCGGTCGAACTACGCTCGCTCGCCCAGGGCCGCGGCTCGTTCACGATGACCCTCGACCACTACGACGACGTCCCCGGCCACATCGCCGAGAAGGTGATCGAGACGCACCGCAAGGAGGTCGAGGCAGCCGGCGGGCATGTGCCGGGCGGCCACTAGGCCTCGTCTGAGATCGGTCTCCGCGTGAGGTCCAGCGCGTCAGCCAGGTCGAATTCGACCTTCGTAGATCGCGCGTCCGACGATCGCGCCAGTGCATCCGAGGGCCCGAACTGTCCGGACGTCGTCCAAGGTGCCGATCCCGCCAGAGGCGATGATCGAGCCCCGAGCCAATGCGACGAGACGGTCGTAGAGCTCCAGGTCCGGACCGCCGAGCAGGCCGTCCCGACTGATCGCCGTTACCTCGAACGTGGAGACACCTTCGGCGGCGAGCCGGTCGATCGCTTCGACCGCGTCGATGCCCGGGTCTGTCCGGGACCAACCCTGGCCCACGGCGCGGCCATTCCGCACATCGATGGCGACGGCCACGCGAATCGGTGCCGTGCGTCGCGATCACCCACCGGCAAATGCCGGATCGCGGAGGGCCGCCGTTCCGACTACTGCGCGCGCCGCTCCATAGCCAAGCACCGAGGAGACCGCGGCTTCGTCGCGCAGACCACCGGCCACCTCCACACTGACCCGATCCCCCACCGCCGCAGCGATCGCCCGGATGACCTCGCCGTGCATCGGCGAGCCCGTTCGCGCCCCATCAAGGTCGACCACGTGCAGCCATCGCGCACCGGCATCGGCGAACCGCGTCGCCACCTCCACTGGGTCATCGCTGTACGCGGTCTCGCGTCCAAAATCGCCCTGCTGTAGACGCACGACCCGGCCACCCCGCAGGTCGATTGCGGGCAGCACCTCGAAGCCGCTTGCGTCGGTCATAGCACCATGCTACCGTATTAGCACGCTACTACGCTACTACACGAAGGACGACCGACAAATGGCCGACGATTGGCGCACACCCGATGTCGATGATCTCTTCGGGGCGATCCTGCGCCTCGAGGACATCAACGAAGCCGAGCGGTTCTTTCGCGACCTCTGCACGTTGACTGAGCTCCGTGACCTGGCCCAACGCTGGTCCGTGGTCCGCCTGCTCGACAGCGGCCTCCACTACGCGGAGATCTCGCGCCAGACGGGCGCCAGCACCGCCACCATTACCCGGATCGCTTCCTGGCTGAACCACGGTGAAGGTGGCTACCGGGCGATGCTCGACAAGCTGTCCGCGACCCCTCGATGAACCCACGGCTCCGTCTCGCCATTCCGAACAAGGGGCGTCTCGTCGAACCCACCCTCCGGCTGCTCCACGACGCCGGGCTGGTCTTCGACGAGCACGACCGGATGCTCGTCGCGAAGGTCCAGAACTACGAGCTCGACATCCTGTTCGTCCGGACCAACGACATCATCGAGTTCGTGGGTGATGGCGTCGCCGACCTCGGCGTGACCGGCGACGACCTGATCAGCGAGACCGGCGCCGAGCTGCCGAGGGTCAGGTCGCTGGGCTACGGTCGGTGCCGCCTCGCCGCCGCCGTCCCCAACGACGCGCCGTACCAGGGCATCGCCGACCTCGCTGGGCTCCGGGTCGCGACCGCCCACCCCAACACCGCGCGGCGCTTTTTCGAGCAACAGCAGATCGCCGTCGAGATCATCCCGATCTCCGGGGCCGTTGAGGTGGCACCGCGCCTGGGTCTTGCGGAGGCGATCGTCGACCTCGTCTCGACCGGGTCCACGCTCGTCATGAACGGCCTCCGGCAGATCGGCGACGTCATGTCGTCCGAGGCGGCGTTGGTCGCCAACCCGACGGCATACCGCGATCGAGCCTCGGAGCTCGACGCGATCGACACGATGCTGAGCGCGGTCATCGCGGCGCGTGACCGCAAGTACCTGATGATGAACGCGCCCGCGACGACGCTCCCCGAGATCGCGGGCTTGCTCCCCGCCCTCGAGTCGCCGACCGTCATCCCGCTCGCCCACGCCGGCATGATCGCCATCCACTCTGTCGTGGGCGCGGACGACGTCTGGGACCTGCTGCCACGGCTCAAGGCCGCCGGAGCGTCGGGCATCCTCGTGCTGCCGATCGAAAAGATCGTTCCGTGAGCCCGACCAGCGCAACACCCGTGAGCGGCGCCACCACGACCGTCGGCCAGGAGCTCCGACTCCGCCGCCTCGACCTCGCCGCCGTGGCCTCCGGCGATCCCGAAGCGCGCCGCGACTATGCGGCGCTGGTGCGGCGGGGGGCGGTTCCCGACGAGGCCGTCCGCGCATCGGCGCGCCAGACCCTCGCATCGGTCCGCGCCGGGGGTGACGGCGCCGTCCGGACCGCCAATAAGACGTTCGGTGGTGGCCGACCGGACGGGCGACTGGTGCTCGAGGCCGCCGAGCTCCGGAATGCGCGCGACCGGCTCGACTCCCGGATCCGTCGAGCCCTCGATCAGGCCATCGATAACGTGCGGCGGTTCGCGGAGACCCAGCGGCCGCAGTCATCGATCACGACCATCGCGCCCGGGGTCGGGATCGAGCGTCGCTGGTCACCCCTGGCAAGGGTCGGCGCCTACGTCCCGGGCGGTTCCGCACCGTATCCGTCGTCGCTGGTCATGACCGTGGTCCCGGCCCAGGTCGCGGGGGTTCGGTCCGTCATCGTGGCGTCGCCGGCCGATCGCAATGGCGTGACCAACCCCGTGCTGCTCGGTGCCGCCGGGCTGCTGGAGGTCGACGGTTTTCTCGTCGCCGGTGGTGCCCAGGCCATCGGCGCGCTCGCGTATGGGCTTCCGGACGCCGGCATCGCGCCCGTCGATCGAATCGTTGGTCCGGGAAACGCCTGGGTCACGGCGGCAAAGATCGAGGTCGTCGGCCAGGTTGGGATCGACCTGCCGGCCGGGCCGTCCGAGGGGATGGTGCTCGCCATGCCGCCGGCCGACCCAGAGCGTGTCGCCGCCGACCTCATCACCCAGGCGGAGCACGGACCGGACTCTCCCGCGATCCTCGTGACCACGGATGCAGCGTTCGCCAACCTCGTGGAAGCCGCCGTGAACGGTGCGCTCGAAGGGGCGTCGCGACGCGACATCCTGGCGATCGCGCTCCGTGCCCATGGCCGGATCGCGCTGGCACCGAGCCTCGATGCCGCGATCACCTTCGTCAACGACTACGCGCCCGAGCACCTGTCCGTCGATGTCGAACCGCTCGAGCCGACGATCGAACGACTCGTGAACGCCGGATCGATCTTTGCCGGGCCGTGGGCGCCTGAGTCCGCAGGCGACTACGCGACGGGGGCCAATCACGTCCTGCCGACCGGTGGCCTCGCGCGTGCGTCCGGCGCCCTGGATGTCGAGACGTACGGAAAGTTCACCCAGATCCAGCGGGTCACCCGCGAGGGCCTGGCCGGCATCCGGGAGACGATCGGGACCCTGGCCGAGGCGGAGGGGCTGCTCGCTCATCGCGACGCCGTCGAGATCCGGTTCCGGGACGACGACCGATGAGTCCCACGCCCGTGACCTTCAGCTCACCGACCGCGCCGGCGACCTACACGTGGGAGGCAACCGACGAGGAGGTCGCGGCGCGGTACGGCGTCGACCCGCGGACCATCGTGCGGTTCGACCTGAACACCTCCCCCACCCCGCCGGCACTGGCCCGGCAGTTGCTGGTCGCTGGTGAGTTCGACGCCCCGTTGTCCGAGTACCCGCCGTCGGACTACCGTCGGCTGATCGCCGGCTGCTGCCGCACGCTATGGCGTCGGGACGGATGAGTTGCTCGTCGGCGCGGGGGCCGACGAGATCCTGGATCTCATCGCCAAGGCGTTCCTGGGCGAAGGTCACCGCGCCGTGGTCCCAACGCCGTCGTACGCGATGTACCGGGTGTGCACCGAGCAGCGCGGCGCGTCCGTGGTGGCGGTTCCGCGGCGACCAGCGGACGAGGGTTGGGCGCTCGATGTCGAGCCGGTCCGGGAGGCGGCGCGCGACGCGGCCGTTGTCTGGCTGTGCAGCCCCAACAATCCGACCGCTCTCGCCGAGCCCGACGGCCGCATCGAAGCCCTGTTGACGGCCCTGGCAGGCGACGCAGCGACTGACAACCGTCCGGCCCCGATCGTCGTGATCGACGAGGCCTATGCCGAGTTCGTTGGCACGTCACTCGTCGGTCTCCGGGACACGTACCCGCGGCTCATCGTCGTCCGGACGATCAGCAAGGCCTACGCGCTGGCCGGGCTCCGCGTCGGTTTCGCCATCGCCCGTCCCGAGGTCATTGCCCGGCTCAACCCATATCGACCACCCGGATCGGTCTCGGTGATCTCGGTCACGATCGCGACGGAGGCCCTCATGGACGACACGATCCTCGAGGCCAACCTCGAGCGCGTCGCCAGCGAGCGGACACGCCTGAGCGACGCCCTCCGCGATGCGGGTTGGTCGGTTGGGCCGTCGGTGACGAACTTCGTGCTCGTCGACTTCGGGTCCGCCGAACGCGCCGCGGCTGCCGCGGAGGGATTGCTCAGGCGCGCCCTTGTGCCGCGAACATTCGGGGCGGGCCATCCGCTCGCCTCGCACCTGCGACTGACCGTTCGCGATCCAGGTGAGAACGACCGATTGATTGCCGCCGCCCAGGCCATGGCAGAGGAGCCCGCATGACGACCCCGCTCGGTGAGCTGACCCTTGGCCCCCGAGAGGGACGTCGCGTCACCGTTGCGCGCTCGACGCGCGAGACGTCGGTCACGATCACGCTCGGGCTCGACGGGACAGGCACCACGTCCGTCGACACCGGGATCGGGTTCTACGACCATCTGCTCGGCTCGCTGGCGCACCACGGCCTGTTCGATCTCGCCGTGACCGCCGACGGCGACCTCCAGGTGGACGAGCACCACACGGTCGAGGACGTGGCCCTCGTGCTGGGGTCGGCGTTCGCCGAGGCGCTCGGTGACCGCGTCGGGATCGCCCGATTTGGCCAGAGCTCGGTGCCGATGGACGAGTCGATCGCGACGGCAGTCGTCGATGTCGGCGGGCGGCCATACGCGGTCATCGATCTTCCGTTCCGCGGCGAACGCGTCGCGGGCCTTCCCCTCCAGCTCGTCGAGCACGCCCTCGAGGCCTTCGCTCGAACCGCCGGTGCCACGATCAACCTGTCCGGGACCGGCCGAAACGACCATCACCTGGCTGAGGCGGCCTACAAGTCGCTGGGTCGGGCACTGCGTGTCGCGTGCGAGCTCGACCCACGGCGGAACGGCGTTGCCTCGACGAAGGGCAGTCTCGGATGAGCCCGCGACCGGTGATCGCCGTCGTTGATTACGGCGCGGGCAATCTCGTCAGCATCCACCAGGCGCTCACGACGGTTGGCGCCGAGGTCCGCATCGCCGCGGATCCGTCCGCCCTGGCCGGTGCGGATGCGCTGATCGTCCCGGGGGTCGGTGCGGCGGCCCCGGCGATGGTGCGACTCGAACGACAGGGTCTTGTCGATCCGATCGCGGCATGGCTGGCCGCCGACCGACCGTTCCTGGGCATATGCCTGGGCCTGCAGCTCCTGTTCGAGGGCTCCGACGAAGATGGAGCGGTCACGCTGGGAGTCTTGCCCGGTCGAACACGCCGCCTCCGGGATGCGCCGACGCTCCCGCACATCGGCTGGAACCAGGTGGCCCGAACGTATCCGCACCCGGTCTTCGGTGGCATCGACGACGGCGCGGACTTCTACTTCGTGCACTCGTACGCGGGCGACCTGCCCGATGGCCATTGCGATGTGGTCGCCCACACGACCCACGGATCGACGTTCGTCAGCGCGGTCGCGCGCGGGTCGATGGTCGGCGTCCAGTTCCACCCCGAACGCAGCGGGACCGACGGCCTCCGGCTTCTCGCCAATTTCGTTGGCCTGGTCGGGGCCGGCTGATGCTCCGCCGTCGCGTGATCCCATGCCTGGACGTTGCCGATGGACGCGTGGTCAAGGGCACCCGCTTTGTCGACCTCGTCGATGAGGGCAATCCACCCGAGCTCGCCGAGCGCTACGCCCGTGAAGGTGCCGACGAGCTCGTCTTCCTGGACATCACGGCGGCTCCGGAGCGGCGTGGGACCCTGCTCGACATCGTCGAACGGACCGCCCGGCGGGCATTCATCCCGCTCACCGTGGGCGGCGGGGTGCGCAGCGTCGACGAGATGCGCGACGTCCTTCGTGCCGGCGCCGACAAGGTCTCGCTCAACACGGCGGCCGTCGCCGATCCGGGCTTGATCGCCGCTTGCGCGGAGCGATTCGGGCGCCAGGCCGTCGTTGTCGCCATCGATGCCCTGCAGGCAGGGCCGGATCGGTGGGAGGTCGTCGTTTCGGGCGGTCGCGATCGGACCGGGCTTGACGCGGTCGCCTGGGCTGGGCGGGTCGTCGAGCTTGGCGCGGGCGAGCTCCTCGTGACCTCGATCGATCGCGACGGGACAGGTTCCGGGTTCGATACGGCGCTGCTCCGCGCGATCAGCTCGGGCGTCAAGGTGCCGGTCATCGCTTCGGGTGGTGCCGCTGGTCCCGCCGACTTCGTGGCCGCGGTCCAGGACGGCGGCGCGGACGCGGTGCTCGCCGCGTCGATCTTCCATCGCCGGATCCACTCGATTGCCGACGTCAAGGCGGCCATGGCGGCGGCCGGACTCCCGGTTCGCCTCGTCCCGCAGGCAGTCGCATGACCACGGTTGCCCGCCCGGACGTCACGTACGACGAGCGTGGCTTGGTCCCTGCGATCGTCCAGGACGTCGTTGATGGCCGCGTCCTGATGCTCGCCTGGATGGACGGGGAGGCCCTCGACGCGACCCTCACGACCGGGGACGTGCATTTCCATTCACGCTCGCGTGGCGAGTTGTGGCGAAAGGGCGAAACGAGCGGCAACGTGCTTCGCCTCGTAAGCCTGGTCACCGATTGCGACAGCGACGCCCTCCTCGTCACGGTCGAGCCGACCGGCCCAACATGCCATCGCGGGACGAGGAGCTGCTTCGATCCCGACGGGGCTCCGGCGGGGCGATCGACCCAGGGTTTCGCGTGGCTCGAGACACTCTGGGCGACGATCGAGTCTCGAGCCCTAGAGCGTCCGGAGGGCTCCTATACGGCCCAGATGCTGGCCGGCGGGGTCGACGCGGCTTGCCCGAAAGGTCACCGAGGAAGCGACCGAAGTGCTGATCGCGGCCAAGGACGACGCATCAGCCGAAGCGACGGGCGCGGAACGGACGGCAACGAGCGCGGCGCTGGCAGGCGAGACGGCCGACCTGCTCTATCACGCACTCGTCCTCCTCGCCGAGCGGGGGCAGGCCCCCACGTCTGTCGTGACGACCCTTCGCGAGCGCCACCGGACCTAGCCCTGGCGGCGACCGATCTCGCGTCGTCGCTTGCCGATCCGGACATCCAGCCACTCCCCGGCGATCGGCTCCGGGACGCGGGCAGGATCGGTGACCCGGGTACCGTTCACGGTCACGCCGCCCCCGGCAATCGTTCGGCGGGCCTCTCCCCGGGACGAAAAGACACCGGCGTCCGCGAGGAGCACAGCGACGCCCGCCTGGAGCGACTCGGCGGTGAACGTGAAGCCGCCGCTTCCCTCGTAGAGCGACCGCAAGACCCCAGGATCGTCGATCGGCCCAGCGGCAAATCGGGCCTCCGAGTCGGCGATCGCCTGGGCCGCCGCGGCCTCGCCATGGGTACGGGCAGTGATGTCGCGCGCAAGCGCCCGCTGCGCGGCCCGGGCCTCAGGTGCGCGGGCGGCCTCCGCCTCGAGCGCGTCGATCTCGTCCCGGCCGAACTCCGTGAACCAGCGCAGGTACGTCCCGACGTCGCGATCGTCGGTGTTGAGCCAGTACTGGTAGAAGGCGTAGGGCGACGTCCGCGCCGGGTCGAGCCAGACCGACTCCCCTTCCTCGCTCTTGCCGAACTTCGTGCCGGACGGCGTCAACAGCAGCTTGTAGGCAAGCCCGTGCGCGCGGTCGGCATCTTCGTCGCCCCCGGCCGTCCGCCGGATCAGCTCGAGACCGGCCGTGATGTTGCCCCACTGATCGGCGCCACCCATCTGCAGCTCGACACCCATCTCCCGATGCAGATGCGCGAAGTCGTAGGCCTGCAGGAGCATGTAGCTGAACTCGGTGAACGACAGGCCGCGGTCGAGTCGAACCTGGACGGAGTCCTTGGCCAGCATGTACGGGATCGTGAAGTGCTTGCCCGTATCGCGGAGGAAGTCGACGAGCGACAGTTCCCCCAGCCAATCGAGGTTGTTGACCATCACCGCGCCACCCGACCCGGGCGAGAAGTCCAGGAATCGTTCGAGCTGGCCGCGCAGGGCGACGACGTTCGCTTCGAGCGTGTCGCGATCGAGCAGGTTCCGTTCGGTCGAGCGACCCGAGGGGTCGCCGATCATCCCGGTCCCGCCCCCCACGAGGGCCACCGGTCGCCCACCACGACGCTGTAGCCGAAGCAGGCCGAAAATCGGCACCAGGCTCCCGATGTGCAGCGAGGGCGCCGACGGGTCGAACCCTATGTAGGCGGAGATTGGAGCCCCCGTCGCCAGGCGTGCGGCGAGTCCCGGCGTGGTCGCGTGGAGGATCCCGCGCCACTCGAGCTCCTCGATGAGCCCGCCAAGTCCACCCTGTCGTCCGCCCTCCACGGGGAGGGTGCTCGTCACAGGAGCCCGGCCTGAGACGTCTGGACCCAGCGGGACGCGGCTGACCGTTGATTCACGCCCCCTATGCTATCGTGCGGCCCCAGATGCAGACCAGCCTCGCGCGGCGCCAGCGCCATCGACGGGCGCTCGGGCGACGCCCCGGTGGACGGACCGGAACAACCGCTGCCACCGTCGTCGGCACCATCCTCGGGTCCATCCTGATCGGCGGGTTCGTCGTCGCGTTCGTCGGCCTCCTCGTGGTCGTCGGCATGTACAACCAGTACGCTGCCGGCCTTCCGGAACCCGCCGCCGTCCTCCGGGCGATCGAATTCGAGCAGCAGACCATCCTCTACGACCGAACCGGCAAGATCGAGCTTGCCCGCCTCGGCGACCTCAAGCGCGAGCTGGTCACGTTCGACCAGATCCCCAAGGAAGTTCTCGACTCGACCACCGCGATCGAGGACAAGGATTTCTGGACGAACCCCGGGTTCGATCCCTTCGCCATCATCTCTGCCGGGATCGACACCGTCACCGGCAAACCCCGTGGCGCGTCCACGATCACCCAGCAGCTCGTTCGCCAGCGCCTGCTCCGACCCGAGGATTTCGAAGGCTCGACCTACGACCGCAAGATCCGCGAGATCATCCAGTCGATCGCGCTGACCGAAGCCTTCCCCGGGCAGGAAGGGAAGGAAACGATCATCACGGCATACCTGAACCAGAACTTCTACGGCAATCAGAGCTACGGAGTGAAGGCCGCCGCCAAGAGCTACTTCGGGAAGCCACTCGAGGAGCTCACCCTGGCACAGACCGCCATCCTGGCCGCGATCCCCCAGTCGCCCACCCGGTTCGACCTTGTCCGCAACGCCGAATCCGTCTGCCTGGAGGATGTTGCCGAAGGAACCGAGTGTACGAAGTTCAAGCTCGTCGTCCCGCCCGACTCCGAGATCGTGAAGCGACGCGATTACATCCTCGACCTGATGAAGACGAGAAGCCCGCTCAGTCGCGCCGATCACACACTGGCAGAGTACGACGCCGCCAAGGACGAGCCGGTGGAGCTCGTCGAGCAGGTCTCGGTCAAGTGGCGTTCGCCGCACTTCGTCTGGCAGGTCCGCCACGAGCTCGGACGCATCTTCTGCCCCGAAACCCCCGACGAGTGCCCCAAGGTCGACTCGGGCGGGTTCAAGGTCACGACGACCCTCGACTGGAACATGCAGAAGGTCGCCGAGAAGTGGACCTACGTGGCGGCCCGGGCGCCGAATGCGAAGGACCCACGGGCCGTCCTCGATGCCCGCAAGATCCCCGACTCGCAGCAGAACTGGATCGTCGGGCTGCGCGGGCACAACATCAACAACGCCGCCTCGGCGGTGATGGACTACCGCACCGGCGAGGTCCTGGCGTACGTCGGAAGCGCGAGCTACACGGCCAAGGGCACCGAGACGTTCCAGCCCCAGTTCGACGTCCTGGCCGACGGCTGGCGGCAGCCCGGATCGGCGATCAAACCGGTCGGTTATGCGATCGGGATCGAGGACCGGGCAATCACCGCGTCCACGATGCTCATGGACGTGGTCACCGATTTCGGCAACGAATACACGCCGACCCAGGCCGACAAGCTCGAGCGTGGCCCCGTCCGCGTGCGATCGGCGCTCCAGTTCTCACTCAACATCCCCGCCATCAAGAGCTCGATCATCACGGGGCTCGACCGGGTGTTCACGCGATCGAAGGACTTTGGACTGACCTACCCGAACACGGCGATTCCGGTGGTGTCGATGGGCATCGGCACGCTGGAGGTCCATCCCATCGACCTGCTTGGGGCCTACGCGACGATCGCGGATGGCGGCATCCATGTCCCACGTCGCGTCATCGGGACCGTGGTCGACGTCAACGGCAACACCGTCTGGCCCTTGAGCGACATTGCCCAGCGTGGGGCGCGCGTCATCAGCAACGGTGCCGCGTACGTGGTGACCGACATCCTGTCGGGCAATACGGACACGGAGGTCAACCCGTACTGGGGCAAATGGGCGATCTACGACGGGGACACGCGCCGGCCGGCGGCCTACAAGACCGGGACGACGAGCGACAACCGCGACGTTGCGGCCTACGGCTATCTCGCCCCACCGGCGGACGAAACCGCCCCGGCGCTCGCGGTCGGGGTCTGGATGGGCAACAGCGACAACACCCCGAATGACGGCAAACTGTCGCTCGACACGTCGGCGCCCCTCTGGTCCGCGATCCTGACCGAGATCAGCAAGGGCATGCCGGTCGCCGACTTCGTCCAGCCCGACGATCTCGAGGTTGCCGAGGTCGACGCCTTCACCGGGCTCAAGCCTGGACCGTTCACGCGCAAGACGGTCGAGGAGCTGTTTCTCATTGGCACAGTGCCCACCCAGGAGGAGACAAGCCGCGTCGGCGCCGAGATCGACGAGGCCTCCGGGCTGCTCTGGCAGGAGGGCTGCGCCGGTCCGAAGATCACCAGGGGGTTCTTCAACCTCTCGCAGGTCGAAGCCGATCACCCGAACTGGCAGCAGGCGAACGCCGGATGGGGCGCCCGTGCCGCGCAGGGATCGGGGGTGCGCGGCGGGCCCGAGAGCACGCGAACCTCGTTCTTCTACAACAATTCGTTCGCCCCATTCGGACGGACGTGGGGCGCGCCGTTCGCGCCGACGGAACTCTGCCCGGTCGTCGCGCCGCCGATCTTCTGCGATCCATTCGCCCCACCGGATCCCCTCAATCCGTTTGCGACGCCGTGCCCGCAGCCCGGGGAGGGATTCGTGCAGGTGCCAGATCTGCGCTGCATGCCCTTCGAACAGGCGGCTGGCACGCTCAATGCGATGGGCCTGGCGGTCGGCGACGTGCGGCCCGGGAAACTCGACCCGAACGACGTCGTCGAGGAGACGAACCCGCCGGCCGGGACCTACCTCCAGCCAGGAAACAGCGTCGACCTGCGCTTCCAGGATCGAAAGCGGGCCGGCTGCGGCTAGGGCCGCTCAGAACTCGACGATCGTGGCGCCGTCGCCGCCCTCGCCACGCTCACCTGGCCGCATCGACTTCACGAGCGGGTGACTCGACGCCTCCGCTCGAACCGCGTCGCGCAGCGCACCCGTGCCCATGCCGTGGATGATCAGGACCTTGGTCAGACCGGCCAGCCCGGCGTCATCGAGATAGCGGCTCAACGCATCCAGGGCTTCGTCAACCCGGGCGCCCCGAAGATCGAGTGACGACGCAACGTGGCGCGCCCGTTCGAGCCGTAGCTCGCCGGCGTTCGTGTTCGCCGACGTCTGCGCCCCGGCGGACGGCAGATCCGCGCCGGCCGAGACGACCAGGTCGTCGACATCGACCGTCACGCGCATGCCACCGGCCTCGAGCGTGGCCC
The DNA here is from genome assembly GCA_963731865.1 of uncultured Chloroflexia bacterium. GTDB lineage: Bacteria > Chloroflexota > Limnocylindria > Limnocylindrales > CSP1-4 > SPCO01. Next base: position 591,834 of record CAVSXG010000002.1, read on the forward strand.
GGCGACCGCCCCGTTCGAGCGCAGCGATTCGCCCCTCCCAGCCGCCCGAACGACTGCGTGCGCGCTCGCCGAGCTGCCAACGTTCTTGCTTCGACCGGTTCTGGCTCAGCGGTCAACTCCGTGGCCGGCAGCCGCTCGAGGTTGGCCTCGGCCTCGCTCACCGCCTTGTCGAGCGCCGTCGCGGTCAACGTCTCGCGTTCGAGTGCCTCGCGCGCCAGGCTGACCTCCGTCCGGAGCTCCTCGACGATCCGTTCGCCTTCGACGCGGGCGGCCCGAACCGCCTCGTCCCGTTCGCGTCGCGCGCGGCGACGTTCCTCTTCTGCGATGCGGAGCTGCTCGACGCTTCGCAGCTCGGCGGCCCGGGCTCGGTCGAGGGCATCGCTCGTCTCACCCTCGGTGGTCCGGATCGCGGCGAGGGTCGCTTCGAACGACCGCTGCGACTCGGTCAGTCGCGAACGGGCGTCGTCGACGATCGCCTCGTCGAGACCAAGGCGCTCGGCGATGGCGAAGGCCTGGCTGCCGCCGGGCAGGCCGATCGTCAATCGATACGTCGGCGAGAGCGACTCGAGATCGAACTCGACGGAGGCATTGCGTACACCCGTCGTCGTGTGGGCGTAGGCCTTGAGCTCGGCGTAGTGCGTGGTCGCCGCCACGAGGGCGCCTGCCCGAATGAAGTAGTCGAGCAACGCCTGGGCCAGGGCGGAGCCTTCCGTCGGGTCGGTCCCGGCGCCCAGCTCGTCGAGGAGGACGAGCGTTCCCGGACCGGCCGCTTCCACGATCCGGATGATCGACCGGAGGTGGCCGGAGAAGGTGGACAGCGACTGCGCGACGGATTGCTCGTCGCCGATGTCCGCGAACACATCTCGCCAGATCGGCAACCGGCTGCCTGGGGCGGCCGGCACGTGCAGCCCGGACTGGTGCATCAGGCTGAGCAGCCCGAGGGTGCGCAGCGTGACCGTCTTGCCGCCCGTATTGGGACCCGTGACGACCAGGGCCGTATAGCCCGCCCCGAGCCTGATGTCGATCGGGACGACCCGTCCGCTCAGCCCCGGGTGCCGCGCCGACAGGAGCTCCACCTCGTAGCGGTCGACGGTCTCGGCGCGTGCGGCCCGCATTTCTGACGACAGCGCGGCCTTGGCCGCCCAGAGATCGAACCGCGCCAGCGCGTCGAGCGTCTCCCGCAGGTCGGCCGCGTTGGCCGCCACGAACGCGGAGAGCTCGTCCAGGATCCGCGCGATCTCCTCGGCTTCGGCGACCTGCGCCTCGCGCCAGGCGTTGCCGAGCTCGACGACGACCAGGGGTTCGATGAACAGGGTCTGGCCGCTGCCCGATGCGTCGTGGACGATCCCCTTCACCCGGGCACGCGCCTCGGCCTTGACCGGCACCACGTACCGCCCGTTGCGGAGCGTGACGATCGGTTCCTGGAGGGCGCTGCCGAGCTCGGCGCCGACCAGCGCATCGAGGCGTCGACGCAACCGGTCGTAGGCCACACGGACCGCCGCGCGAAGGCTCCCAAGACGTGGTGACGCGGTATCGAGCAGCTCACCGACCGGATCGAAGCTTCGCGCCAGCGTGGAACGCAGGGCGGGCAGCGGGTGCAGCTCCTGACCGAGGGTGCGCAGCAGCGGCCGGCGCTCGTCCTCGAGCGTGACCGCCAGCCGCGACGCCGCATCGAGCGTGTCGGCAAGCTCGAGGAACTGCGCCGGCTCCAGCCGTCCGCCACGAGCTGCGCGCTCGACGGCCGGACCGATGTCGTGGGCGCCCCCGATCCCGACACCCGGCCGCTCCTCGAGCAGTGCGCGCATCTGATCGGTCTCGTCGAGACCGCGTCCCACGATCACGGGATCGCTCGAGGGCTCGAGCGACTCGGCCAGCCGGTGCGACGGGGCGAATGAGGTGGCCTCGGCCAGCCGGGCTCGGACAGCCGGGAACTCGAGCAGGACGGTCGAGCGAAGATCCATCGAGACGCCTAGCGCAGACCCGCTGGCCCGGAGACGGAGGGATGACCCGCGACGGTCAGCCGCCACGGCTGCGTGGTCCACGGTTCGCCGGCGTACGCGATCCCGATCCGTGGCGTGGCGCGGATCGAAGAGGCCTGTCTTCGCCCCGCAGGTCGGGGCTCCAGCCGAAGCGGCGAGCCCGGATCGCACAGGTCGGTGCCGGTCCAGCCGGGATCGAGCCCGAACGCCGCGGCCACGAGACCCGGACCGCTCGCCAGCCGGTGATCGACCGTACCCGCGATCCGTAGCGCGTCGGCGGCAGCCCGATCCGGATCGGTGACGCGGCGGTTGGCGGCGGCGCGTGCCACGCGGTCGGCACGCATCCGCTCGAGCCCCTCGATCGGCTCGACGGCGCGGATCAGGAGAGCCGCGGGCGAGCCATCGGGCTCCGTCACGACATTCAGGCAGGCATGCATCCCGTAGACAAGGTACACGTAGGCGTGACCGGCCGGCCCGAACATGACGCCGTTCCGTGCGGTCCGGCCGAACCGTGCGTGCGAGGCCTGGTCCTCCTCGCCGATGTAGGCCTCGACCTCCACGATGCGCGCGGTTCGGCGGCCAGTCTCGTCATCGCGGACGAGCAAGGCTCCCAGGAGCGCCTCGCCTGCGGAGAGCGTGGGGCCGGCGAGGATGGCCCGGTCGATGACGTGCGGTGGCGTCAGCGGAACCCCGTACAGGGCCTTGATCTTTTCGGGAACGAACAAGCCGACCAGCACGAAGCTCGCCGGGATCAGCGAGTTGCGGAACAACACCGCGAATTGCGGTGTCATTGAGCCGTTCCAGAAGCTGACGCAGGAACGGCAGCTTCCTGGGGATCGGGCGGGATGTTCGGGATCAGGAAGAACGAGTCAAGGATCACCAGGACCGCGCCAAAGATCAGCGCCGCCTGCAGGACGCCGAGGACGCCGCCCAGGATCTCGTCCGCAAACCGGGCCTTCCGGAAGAGTTGCTGCGGTTTGTAGTAGCTCTGCACGATCAGGGCAAGGGCGACGGCCGACGCCGTGAAGACCAGTCCCGAACGCGATCATGTAGCTGTACTCGCGAACGAACTGGGTCCAGTGGTCAGCCAGGAATGACCCGAGCGGGCCGTTCAGGCTCGCGGCGAACAGGAACGAGAAGAGGATCGACAGGATGCCGATCAGCCGACTGATCGTCCCCTGGGCAAAGCCGAGCACGAAGAACCCGATGAAGTACAGGATGATCAGCAGGTCGACCGTTCCGATCCCGCCGAAGAACTCCCCGAGGTTCACGCATCAGCCTCCATGGTCATCGCTTGCCGGCCAAACCCCGCCGGAGCCGCGCAAGGGTAGCAGCGGCTATCCGGCGACGGCAAGGGAACCGATGCGGTGTGGCCGGTCTGGTGGGGTCAGGTTCGGAGCCGGCCACCAACATCGGTCGCCAGCCCAGCCGTGACCGCGTCGATCGCCTGATCGATCTCGCCTTCCGTCAGCGTTCGATCGTCAGCCTGGAACGCGAGTCGGAACGCGAGGCTCTTCTCGGTATCGGCGAGTGGCCGGCCACGGTAGATGTCGAAGAGGGTGGCTGAACGCAGCAGTGGCCCCCCATGGCGCCGGATGGTGTCCTCCACATCGGCGGCGGGCACCGACTCCGGCGACCACGACCGCGAGGTCCCGGTCGACGGCCGGGTGGCGGGACGGGGTGGCACTCCGGGGCACGGTTGGCTGGCCGCCGGACAACCCCGCGATGGCCACCTCGGCCACGATCACGCTCGAAGCCCGCAGCTCGAGGACGTCGAGCAAGGCGGGATGGAGGGCCCCAATGCGACCGGCGAGCCCTTCTCCTGCCACCACCCGCGCCGCACGACCGGGGTGCAGCCGCGGATCGTCCGTCAGCGGCGCATATCGGGGCCGAGGGAGCCTGAGCCGGCTCGCCACGAGCTCCAGCACGGCCTTCGCGTCATCAAGGTCGTACGGACGGGCCGGCCGGTTCCAGGCCGGAATCTCGGCGGCACCCGTGAAAGCGAGCCCCAGCCGCCACCATTCGTGGGTCGAGTCGCCCTCGTCCGTGGCCCCGTAGCCCTTGCCGATCTCGAAGACCGCGACATCCATCCGGCCCTGCCGCAGGTTGGTCGAAACGACCTCGAGGAGGCTCCCGAGCAGGCTCTGGCGCATGACCGAGTGCTGGCTCGAGAGCGGGTTGGTGAGCGTGACCGGTCGGCCGCCGGCTTCGCCTTCGCCTGGAACGAGCGGATCGTCGGGCGGTCCGAAGCGCTCCACCATCTCCGGGGACACGAGTGCAAAGGTCACCACTTCGGTCAGGCCGGCCCCGGCAAGCGTCTCCCGCACGAGATGGCGCAGGCGCAGCGGCGAGTGACGGTACTGCGGCATCGGCGTGTCGGGCAGAAGCTCCGGAACGACGTCGTACCCACGGACCCGCGCCACCTCCTCGGCCACGTCGGCTTCGATTGCGAGATCACGCCGCCATGTCGGGACGGTGGCAACGAGCGTTTCCGTCGTGCCTGGATCGATCTCGAGGGGCATCGGCTCGGACGACACCGGGATCCGGGTGCCGGACGGGGCGATTTCGGTGGCCATCCCCACCCGCGCAAGGAGGTCGCGTTGCTCTCCGGTCGGCAGGTCGACCCCGAGCAGACGGTTGACGCGGCTTGGGCGAAACGGCAGGCGAACCGGCGCCGGATCCGCCGGATTGGTGTCGACGGCACCGGCAGCAACCCGGCCACCCGCCCACTCGGCGATCAGGCGCGCCGTCCGGTCGGCACCCAGCCGCGCCAGGCGGTGCTCCTGGCCCTTCTCGAACCGAAGACTGGCCTCGGACCGAAGCGCATAGCGGAACGCCGTCCGGCGGATGCTGACGGGGTCGAAGATGGCCGACTCGATCACGACGTCCGTCGTGCCGTCGCTGATCTCGCTTGTTGCGCCGCCCATGACGCCGGCGATCCCGATCGGGCCGGTCGGGTCGGCAATGACCAGCGTCTCGAGCTCGAGTTCGCGATCGACATGATCGAGCGTCTCGAGACGCTCCCCGGCCATCGCCAACCGGACGATGATCCGTCCGTCGTGCACCGCGGCCGCGTCGAACGTGTGGATCGGCTTTCCGAGTTCCAGCATGACGTAGTTGCTGACGTCAACCACGTTGCTGACGGGTCGCTGACCGGCGGCGATGAGGCGCATCTGGATTTCCTCGGGGGATGGCGCGATCCGGACGTCGCTGACCCAGCGCCCGACGAACCGGGAGCACAGCGTCGGTTCCTCCACCTCGACCCGCAGCCGGTCCTCGATCCGGTCCGTCGATTCGGGCGGATCGGTCTCCGGGAAGCGGACGGGGGCACCGGTGACCGCCGATACTTCTCGGGCGAGCCCGACCAGGCACAGGACGTCGCCGCGATTTGGTTTGACGTCGACGTCGAGGACGGTGTCGCCGTACAGGTCCATCAGCGCCGCGCCGATCGGCGTCTCCGGCGGGAGGATGAGGATCCCGTCCGCGTCCGCGGTCAGGCGCAGCTCATCGCCCGAGCACAGCATCCCGTTGCTGACGGCCCCCATCTTCTCGGTCCGCTCGATCCGGCGGTTCCCCGGGAGCACCGCGCCCGGGAGCGCCACCGGGACCCGCTGCCCAGCCGAGATGTTCGTCGCCCCGCAGACGATCTCGAGCGGCTCGCCCGAGCCGACGTTCACGCGGGTCAGCGACAGTCGATCGGCTCGGGGATGGCGCTCGACCGAGAGCAATTCGCCGACGACGACGTTCTCCCAGTCGCGCCCAAGCGCCTCGATGGCCTTGACCTCCATGCCCAGGAGGGTCAGCCGTTCGGCGAGCTGCTCAGGCGTGACCTGCACGTCCACGTATTCGCGCAGCCAGGAAAGTGGAACTCTCACTGGAACTGCTCCAGGAAGCGCAGGTCGTTCTCGAGGAACAGCCGCAGGTCCGTGATGCCGTGCTTGAGCATCTTGATCCGCTCAGGGCCCATCCCGAAGGCGAACCCCTGGTAGCGCTCCGGATCCAGCCCGCCGTACTGGAGCACGACCGGGTGGACCATCCCGGCGCCGAGGATCGTCATCCAGCCGCTCCGACCGCACGCCGGACAACCCGATCCGCCACAAACGAGGCACTCCACGTCAAAGGCCACCGACGGTTCGGTAAACGGGTAGTAGCCCGGGCGGAACCGGGTCCGCTTGTCCGAGCCATACATGGCCTTGGCGAACTGGACGAGCAGGCCCTTGAGATCGGCCATGGTCGTGCCCTCGTCGATCATCAGGCCTTCGACCTGGAAGAACTCCGAGCCGTGGCTCGCGTCGATGGCCTCATACCGGAAGCAGCGGCCCGGAAGTAGCGCACGGATCGGCGGTCGCTCGCTCTGCATGACCCGGATCTGGCCCGGAGAGGTGTGCGTCCGCAGGAGCTTTCCTTCGACATCGACGTACAGCGTGTCCCACAGGTCTCGCGCAGGGTGATCCGGCGGGATGTTGAGCATCTGGAAATTGGTTCGGTCGTCCTCGATCTCCGGGCTCTCGTAGGTCACGAACCCGAACTGCTCGAAGATCTCCGCGATCTCGCGCATCGCCTCGATGCTCGGATGGAGCGACCCGCGCCGAATTGGACGACCCGGCGTCGTGACGTCGACCGCCTCAGCGACCAGGCGCGTTTCCAGCTCCCGCTCCCGAAGGGCGCGTCCTCGCTCGACGAGCGCGGTCTCGATCGCCTCTCGGACGGCGTTGGCGACTGCACCGACCTTGGGCCGATCCTCGCCCGGCAGCGCACCGATGCCGCGCAGGACCGACGTCAACCTGCCCTTCTTGCCAAGCACGTCGAGCTCGAGCGCCTCGAGTCCGGCGGAGTTGGCGGCGAGCTTGATCGACTCGAGCGCGTCGTCGCGGAGCGCCTGCAGATCGCGAGTCAGGTCGGCGAGATCCAAGTCAGTCCTTGCGTCGAGTGCGTCGGCCCCGAATCACGAACCCTCGACCGTCACTGACGTCGAGGGCTCGTCGAAGGGTAGCAGGGCGACTGGTGATCGAACGGGTCGTCAGGCGCCCTTGGCGAGCTCGGCAATGCGTCCAAACGTGGCGGCATCGCGGACGGCGAGATCGGCCAGGATCTTGCGATCGATCTCGACCTCGGCCTTCTTGAGCCCGCTGATGAACTGTCCGTAGGTCAGGCCGTTCTGCCGAGCCGCGGCATTGATCCGGACGATCCACAGCTCGCGCATCTGGCGCTTGCGCTGCTTGCGATCCCGGGTCGCGTAAGCGAGCGCGTGGAGCAGGGCCTCGCGGGCCGGCTTGATCAGGCGCGACTTGGCGCCCTTGCGGCCCTCAGCGTCCTGGAGAAGGCGCTTGTGGCGCTTGTGGGCCGTGACGCCCCGCTTGACTCGTGACATGAGGTGAACCTGCTCCTAGAGATACGGCAGCAGGCGACGGACCTGCTTGGCGTGCTCGGGCCCGATCAGCGACTTGCCGGCATAGCGGCGGGTCCTGCGGGACGACTTGATCTCGAGATGATGGCCACTCCAGGCGTTGACGCGGATGAACTTGCCGCTGCCGGTCACGCCGATCCGCTTCTGGGCCGCCTTGTGGCTCTTGATCTTGGGCACCCTGGCCTCACTCTCCAGTTCGGACCGGCTCCGGCGCCGGCGTCTTGTCGTTTGTTCGTTTCGGTTCCGACCGGACTTCGACGGCCGGGGCGGTAGCCTCGGTCGCCGGTTCGGCCGGCGGCTTTTGCGTTGGTGGCCTGGCCGCGGCTTTCGCCGGGGCTGGTGTCGCCGTCGCCGGTTCAGTTGTGTTCGTTGCTGCCGATGCTGCGGGTGCCGGGGCTGCCTCAGCTGCTGCCGGCGTTGCCTGCCGAGCCTCCCCGCCCTCAGCGGGCCGCGGCGCCGGTCCCTCGTGGCCCTTGGGCTTGTGTGTCGAGGCCATCGTGATGTGCATCGACTTGCCTTCGAGCAACGGAGTCCGTTCCGGGATCCCGTGATCCTTGACCCGATCCGCAAACCTCGCAATGAGGTTCCGACCGAGCTCCGGGTGGGTCAGCTCCCGTCCGCGAAACCGAACGGTCACCTTGATTCGGTCGCCATCCTCCAGGAACTCGATCGCCCGGTGCACCTTGGTATCGAAGTCTCCAACCCCGATCTTCGGTGAGAGGCGGACCTCCTTGAAGGTCACCGACCGCTGCTTGCGCTTGGCTTCCTTTTCCCGCTTTGTCAGCTCGTACTTGTACTGTCCAAAATCCAGGAACTTGACGACCGGTGGGGACGCCATCGGGGCGACCTCGACGAGGTCCAATCCTCGTTCCTGCGCCATTTCGAGCGCCTGCGGCGTGGGCATCACACCCAGCTGGGCACCTTCTTCATCGACCACCCGGACCTGTGGGATCCGGATCATCTGGTTTACGCGCAGGTCTCGAGCTATGGTCTATCCCCTTCGTTACCGACTGTCTGACGACCGGCGCGCCCACACGAGGACCCGGCACGGCCGAAGCGGGAGGATAGCATAGGGCTTCCCGGAGCGACAGTCTCGCGGCCGATCGACCGCCAATGGCGGCGACGAGCTCCTTGATCCGTGGGGCGATGATACGGCGATGACTGAGGTTGCATTCGCTCGCAGCGGCGATGTGCACATCGCCTACCGGGTTGTCGGCCATGGTCCCGTCGATCTCGTCTATGTGCAGGGCGCGTGGACGCACCTCGATGCCTACTGGGAGCTCCCTGCATACCGCAGTTACTGTGAGCGGCTCGGCGAATTCAGTCGGCTCATCCTGTTCGACAAGCGGGGCATGGGCATGTCCGAGCGCGTGCCCGGCGGCACGCCGCTCGACACGCGGATGGACGACATCAGGGCAGTCATGGACGCGGTTGGTAGCGACGGCGCCGTCGTGATGGGCGAATCGGAGGGTGGGCCGCTGGCGCTGCTGTTTGCCGCCGCCCACCCCGAGCGGACACGTGCCCTGATCCTGCAGGGCGCTGAAGTCCGAGAGCGTCGGGACGACGAGTGGCCCTGGGGCGAGTCAAGTCCGGAGGAGTTCGAGGCCTATGCCGCCACGATCCCGGAGCGGTGGGGAGAGGGCAAGGCGATCCTGGCGATCGCGCCATCGGTCGCCGAGGACCCGAGTGTCGGTTCGCTGATGGCCTGGATGGCCAAGGTCCAACGGAACTCTGCCACGCCGGCGTCGTGGGAGGCGTTCTCACGCATGGCATTTGACATCGACGTGCGCGACATCGTGCCGTCGGTCCGGGTGCCGGCATTGATCATCCACGCGGTCGGGGACAAGGTCTGCCATGTCGAGAATGGCCGCTGGTTGGCCAGGAACCTGCTCGGCGCTCGGTACGTCGAGCTGCCCGACAGCGACCACGTGCCCTGGTTCAACCCCGACGTGACCCTCGCCGAGATCCGCGAGTTCCTGACCGGATCACGCGAACCCGAAGAACCGGACCGGATCCTCGCGACCGTCCTGTTCACGGATATCGTCGGGTCCACGGAGCTCGCGACAAAGCTCGGGGATCGGCGGTGGCGTGACCTCCTGGCAAGCCACCACGCCGCGATACGCGCCGAGCTCCGGCGATACCGCGGCCGCGAGATCGACACCGCGGGCGATGGCTTCCTCGCGGTGTTCGATGGGCCCGCCCGGGCGATCCGGGCGGCCACTGCGTGCGTCACCGCCGTCCGATCGCTCGGGCTCGAGATCCGTGCCGGGATCCATACCGGCGAAGTCGAGCAGTTGCCGGACGGCGGCATCGGCGGGATCACGGTGCATGTCGGGGCACGCGTGGCGGCCACCGCCGAGAAGGGAGAGGTCCTCGTCTCGTCGTCCGTCCGCGATCTCGTGTCCGGTTCCGGCTTTTCGTTCGTTGACCGCGGCAGCCATCTCCTCAAGGGATTGGCAGAAGAACGCCGCCTCTACGCGATCGAGGCCTGACGGCAACCGACGCGTGCAATCTCGGCACGAGCCGACCGGCGCTCAGCCGGCCCGACGATCCCTGGCTTCGGCGGCGAGCCGGTCGGCAAACGTGTCCCACGGCTCGGCCGGTTGCTGCTCACCCGCCCGCGTTCGGGGCGACGCCGTCCGTGCCTCGATCTCGCGATCGCCAAGCACGACCATGTACGGCACCTTCTGCTCCTGCGCGAGGCGGATCTTGTTCTGCATCCGGTTCGACGATTCATCGACCTCGATCCGGAGCCCCCGAGCGCGCAACAGCCCGGCGAGTTCGGTCGCGGCTTCGATGTGCCGATCGGCGATCGGGATGACAACGGCCTGGACGGGCGCCAGCCAGAACGGGAAGGCACCCGCGAAGTGCTCGGTGATCACCCCGATGAACCGCTCCAACGAGCCGTAGATCGCGCGATGGATGGCGACGGGGCGTTGCTGCGCGCCTTCCTCGTCGATGTAGTGCAGGTCGAAGCGCTCGGGGAGCATCACCAGATCGACCTGGATCGTCGCCGTCTGCCATTCGCGACCCAACGCGTCCTCGATCTGGATGTCGATCTTGGGGGCATAGAACGCGCCGTCCTTGTCCTTGACCCGGTAGTCGACTTCGGACCGGATCAGCGCGTCGCGGATCAACCCTTCGGCCTTCTCCCATAGCCCCAGATCGCCGAGCGCCTTGTCCGGGCGCGTCCCGAACGTGAACCGCGGTGTCAGGCCGACCCACGAGTAGGCCTCTCTGACCTCGCCGAGGAGCGCCTCGATCTCCGACCCGATCTGGTCGGGCCGGACGTAGATGTGGGCATCGTCCGTCACGAAATGGCGGACGCGCGTCAACCCCGAGAGCGTGCCTGACAGCTCGTTGCGATGGAGCTTGCCGTACTCCGAGAGACGCAGCGGCAGGTCGCGATATGAGCGGACCCGGCTCTTGTAGATGTACGTGGATTCGGGGCAGTTCATCGGCTTCAGGCTGAACGTCTGCTCCTCGGCCTCGAACGTGAACATGTGCTCGCGGTAGAGGTCCCAATGACCGGACGTCTCCCACAGCCGCTTGCTCACGAGTGGCGGCGTGTAGATCTCCTGGTACCCGCGCGCCGCCTGGAGCTCGCGCATCGCGTTCTCGAGCGTCCGGTAGAGGGTCCACCCCTTCGGATGCCAGAACGCAGCGCCTGGCGAGATGTCGTGGAAGCTGAACAGGTCGAGCTGCACCCCAAGCTTTCGATGGTCGCGCTTCTTCGCCTCTTCCCGGCGCCACAGATACTGGTCGAGCTCCTCCTGGGTCGGCCAGACCGTGCCGTAGACGCGCTGGAGCATGTCGCGTTTCTCGTCGCCTCGCCAGTAGGCGCCAGCCACCGCGAGCAACTTGAACGGCCCGATCTTGCCGGTGGAGGCGACGTGCGGGCCTTTGCAGAGGTCGACGAAGTCGCCGTGCTCGTAGACCGACGTCGGGGGCATCGGCGTTCCGTCGCGTTCTGACTTCGCCGCGAGGTCATCGAGGATCTCGACCTTGAACGGTTGCCCTCGTTCGTCGAAGAACGCCCGCCCTTCGCTTGGCGGCAGATCGCGTCGAACGAACGGACGGTCAGCGGCAACGCTTTGGGCCATGCGACCTTCAATCGTGGCCAGGTCGTCCGGGGTCAGCGGCCGCGGCAGGGCGAAGTCGTAGTAGAACCCGTCGGCGATCGCCGGTCCGATTCCGAGGCGGGTGCCCGGAAACAGGTCGAGCACGGCCTCGGCCATCACGTGCGCCGTCGAATGACGCATCGCATCGAGATCGCTGTGGGCTCCGGCGTCGAGGAGCTCCTCGGCCGAGCCGCGCGCGGGCGCCTCGAGGCCGATCTCCTCGGCTTCGCCGGTCTGCTCGTCCGTCATGTGTCCGCCTCCTGGAGAATCGCAACACCCCTCATCCTCGACAGGACGAGAGGTGTACTCCCGCGGTCCCACCCGCCTTCGCCACCACGCGGTGGCGCGCTCGTGGTCGCGGTAACGGGCGACGCCCGGGCCGGTTCACCGGCCGCTCACGGGTGGTACCCACTGGTCGCGATCGCCGGGCTTCCAGCCATGTCCCGGCTCTCTCGAGATCCCGTTTCCAGGGGCGCGTCCCGCTCGACGCAGTCTGATCGTGGCGACACCGGACTGGAGCCAGTGACCACGAATTGGAAGTATGGCCTTCGCTTCACTCAGCTTGCAAGGGTGGTGCAGGAAACGGGTCTAGCCGACGAGCGTCCCGATGCAGGAATTGCAATAGCCGCGATCGATCAGCTCCGTCGGGTCCAGCTCGAGGAGGCTGTCGCGCGAGACGGTGACCCGCTCTGCGAGGGCTTCAGCCAGGACGCTCTTGCACGGAGGGGGCGGCACGAGCATGGGTCCGTGCTGCCGATGAAGGACGTGCACGACGCGGCCTCGGGGCCGATTCGTCACCGAGTGACGGAAGAGCGTTATCTCGGAAGGCACGGGGGAAGATTTGGTTCCTTCGGAATGCATCGGGCGATTGAAACTCACGTACGGGTCGGTTTGCAAGAGCAATGATGCGGTCCGCTGGTATCGACGCCAATTCACCCAGAGACATCCTCGCTGTCCGGTGGGCGACAGGGTCAGGCTCGGGGGAGGAGTCGGGGTGGCGCAGCCAGCCCTGCGTGGAGCGACCCCGGGCGGCAGAGGGAGACCGCGGGGGGTCGCGAGATAGGCTGGTTGTCCGGCCTCATGCTGCCGCACAACAGCCGCCACCGCATTACGGATGGTCACACGGGTGCTCTCCGTGAGGCCATGGGCGGGTCGCTCGACGGGGTCGACAGGTGTGTGGTCCATGACGAATCCTCATGACGATGGGCCCCTCCGGTCGCAGGCTCAACGAGGTATTTCCCGGTCGCCGTCCTCGGACTCCCCTCGCGAATGTCGCTCCAACGGCCAGCGCTTGATCCGTATCGGGTCCTCAGCTTCCCTCGAACCTCGGAACTCGAAGTCATCAGGGAGGCATACCTGGCGCTCGCCTGGCGGCATCACCCGGATCACGGCGGCGCCCCCGAGCGAATGGTCGAGATCAACCGCGCCTGGCGCGACATCCAGGATGAACTGGGCGTCCTCGACGAGCGACCTTGACTTGGCGGGGCCCGCAGCGGGAAACAAGAACGACCGCCGTCGTGGCGGTCGGTTCAGGCCAGGAGTGGGTGATGGTGGGCGACACTGGACTCGAACCAGTGACCTCTTGCATGTCAAGCAAGTGCTCTAACCAGCTGAGCTAGCCGCCCAAGTCGCCGGTCCCCCGCTCCGTTGGCCATGGATTCGTTGGCTCGCGGGTGTTCCAGGTCCGCGCCGAAGCCGTGGCCGCAGGATCGAGGAGCCAGCGGCGTGCGGCATCATACCCCGAGCCGGCGCGGACCGACAACGCACCCGTCGAGGCTATGGGCACCCAGGCACTACGGGACGACTGGCAGCGCCGCCTCGAGCAAACCGGCCAGCGATGTGGCGAACGTGGCGGTCAAGTGGTGGTCGTCACGCTGCACGATGGTGTCCCCGATGACCGCCTGACACGGATCGCCGGGACAGATTGCCCCTGACAGGTCGACGAGCGTCGCGTCGGCTGCCGCGGCGGCCGCTCGCTCGCGGACGAGCATCTGGCGGCCGAACGCATAGGTCCTCGGCGTCGAGCAGCGGGTGATGTCATCGGGATGCTGTGACAGGCAGACCGGGACGTCGACCTGCGAGGCGGGCGTGTCCCCGATGATGGCGACGGCCCCGGGGATCTGCGTGAGCAGGCGGGCCATAGCCTCGCCTTGTCGACGAGGATCGGAATCGGCCTTGATCGACGTCGGCAACCAGCGGTCCGACGAGACGATCGTCAGGTCTGGCTGCGCCGCGATGAGCCGCTCGATGACAAGCGGGCGCCAGGCCTCGCACTCGGTGTACTGGCGCTTGAGGATCGGCGAATAGATCGGCAGGTCGACGAATACGCAGGACGCCTTGGTGAAGGTCAGCAGCCGCCAGCCGTGCGCCTTGGCAATGGCTTCAACGGCCGGGAACCAATGCGCGGCGTGGGAGTCACCCACGAGGGCCACGGTGATCTCGCCATCGAGGTTGCCATAGACGCACTCGGGCGGTCTGGTCCCCTTCAGGCTCATGAAGCAGCCGTCCGCGATGATCCGCTCCTTGTCCGATCGGGCGTCGATGAGGGCCGGACGAAGCACGGCGGGCAGCGGCCAGGGGTTAGGGACCTCGGTCGGCTGCGCCGTCGGTGGAGGCAAGGCGGTCGTGGTGGGGACGGGGGTCGCGGTTGGCGGCGCCGTCGGGTCCCCACTCGGATCCACTGCGGGACCGGTCGTCGGCGACGCCGATGGCGCTGGGGACTCCGTTGGCGGGTTGGTGACAACGGCTCCGACCGCGGGCGAGGGCGATTCCGCAAGCGCCGACGGCGCAGACACCGCCCCAACGGCTGCGACTCGTCCGACGCTGTAGTCCCCGATCCCGATCGAAAGCACGGCAACGGCGACGGCGGCACTGACTGCGCTTCCCAGTACGAGGCGCGGCCGTCGAATCCACACCCGGCCGCGGCGGAACGGCTCTTCGATCAGGCGCCAGCTCGCGGCCGCCACGACCACCGAAACCAGACCAAGGGCACAGGAGACCTCGAGCGGGAGGGGCTCTCCGGTCGCGAGTGACGGAAGGACGAGGATCGGCCAGTGCCACAGGTAGAGCGAATAGGAGATCCGGCCGATGAACCGCGTTGGCCGCCGGGTCAGCAGCCATGTCACGGGCCCACCACGACCGCCGCCAACGATGAGCGCCGCGGCGCCGAGCGTTGGGAGCAGTGCGGCGCTGCCCGGGTACGGTGTTGCCGAATCGATCCACACGAGCCCGACGGCGACCAGGCCGACGCCGAGCCAGCCGACCGGGATCAGCGCGACACGGGGCAGACGCGCGAGCCAGCCCGCGGCAACCGCCAACAACCCGCCGAGAGCGAGCTCCCAGAGCCGGCTCGGCAACGAGTAGAAGGCCCACGGGGCGAATGTCTCGGTCAGCCAGAGCGCAAACGCGAACGAGGCCATGGTCAACGCGCCGATCAGGACCGCGATCCCGGGTCGCGATCGGAGCACCCGGAAGGCCACGATCACGATGGCCGGCCAGACGAGGTAGAACTGCTCCTCAACGCCGAGCGACCAGAGATGCCGGAAGGGAGACGGGTCTGTGGCCGCGAAATAGTCCGACGACTCGAGCGCGAAGCGCATGTTCCCGAGCGAAAGGGCAGATGCCGCGCCGTCCTGCGCGATCCCGGGCATCTCCAGCGGCGCCAGGACGATCGCGGCCACCACCATCGTTGCCGCAATCGTGGCGAGCAAGGCAGGCAGGATCCGACGCATCCGTCGTGAGTAGAAGTTTCGAAGGTTGATCCGGCCACTGGTCTCGTGCTCGCGGACCAGGAGGCCCGTGATCAGGAACCCGGAAATGACGAAGAAGATGTCGACGCCGACGAACCCCCCGCTGATCCCTGGCAATCCGATATGGAACCAGAGCACGGCAAGCACGGCGACCGCGCGGAGACCCTCTACATGCGGGAGGAATTCGCGGTCGCGCTTGTGTGATGGCATTGGGTTGGGGTCGGAGATCGGACGTCCTCGCGGAGGGGCCGCAGGAAATGACGCGCTTCGTTCATCTGCGGCCAGCGGAGCAGGGCCTGGCGGTGCGGGATGAGACGGATCTGGCGATCTGCGCGTGATGCCTCGGCGGTTTCTGACTCGGACCAGCCCTCAAGCGGCGCCCGTCCGGCACCACCCTACCGCACGTGTCGAGTCATGATCGTCGAATGGACAGCGCGGGCGGGTACGAGCTCATCGATGTCGGGGATGGCGCACGCCTTGAGCGCTTTGGTGGACGGACGGTCGATCGGCCGCACCCGTCGGCGTTGGGCGCGCGGCGAAACCCCGGGTCGTGGGCGTCCGCGGACCTCCGTTTCGATCGCGACAGCGGCTGGAGCGGGCCTGCCGCCGAATTGGGCCCCTGGTCGATCGAGGCGGGCGGCCTGACCCTGGAGCTCCGTCCGACCGACGCGGGACAGGTCGGCCTCTTTCCGGAACATGAGCGCATGCTCCCCTGGCTTCGAGCCGCGGTCGAAGGCCGCCTGTCCGGCAAGGCTGAGGGCCCCGTCGCTTCGACGCCGCCGGCTGTCCTTCACCTGTTTGCCTACACCGGCCTCGCGACCATGGCCATGGCCGCGGCGGGCGCCGCCGTCACGCATGTCGACAGTGCCCGCCCGACCGTCGCCTGGGCACGTCGAAATGCGCAACTGGCAGGGCTCGATGACCGCCCGATCCGCTGGATCGTCGACGACGCGATGGTGTTCGCCGAGCGCGAGATCCGCCGTGGCCACCGCTACGCCGGCGTCGTCCTGGACCCGCCGAGCTATGGCCACGGGCCGGCCGGACGGCCGTGGCGTCTGGTGGATCATCTCGAACGCCTCATCGAGACGTGCGCGGCGCTGCTGGAGCCGACCGGGTTCGTCCTGCTCACGGCGCACACCCCCGGCTTTGAGGGCGACGAGCTCGCCGCCATGCTCGCTCGCGCTTGCGATCGACCGACGAGCGCCGTCGAACGCGGCGAGATGGCCTTGGTCGCGCGGACCGGTCAACGACTCGAGCTCGGAGCATTCGCGCGTTGGGCTGCCGGGGCATCATGAGCGCGATGCCCTCCCCTGCCCGACCGATCCTCACGAGCACGGCCAATCCGCGGATCAGGGCCGCTGCGGCGCTGCGGGACCGACGCGAGCGAGATCGGACCGGGTTGACGATCATCGACGGCGCACGCGAGGTGCGGCGAGCGATCGAATCCGGTGCACACGTGGCGGAAGCCTTCGTGTGCGACTCGCTTCTCGCCGGTCCGGATGCGAAGATGGCGCTCGACCGGCTCCGAGCCGATGGGACCACGATCGAGTCGGTCAGCGAGACCGTCTTCGCCAAGCTTGCCTTTGGCGATCGCGCAGAGGGCCTTGTTGCCGTCGTCCGCATTCCATCGCTCGACCTGGCCGACCTCAACATCCCTCTCGACGCGCTGGTGGTCGTGCTCGAAGCTGTCGAGAAGCCCGGGAATGTCGGGGCCGTCCTTCGATCGGCGGACGGCGCCGGAGCGGATGCGCTCGTCGCCGTGGATCCCCGGACCGATCTCTTCAACCCCAACACCATCCGGGCCAGCGCCGGGACGAGCTTCAGCGTCCCGATCGCGGCTGCCTCGTCCAGTGCCGTGAAGTTGTGGCTCGGTGAGCGCGGGCTGCGGGTCGTCACCGCCAGGGTCGATGCCGATCGGCTCTACATGGACGCGGACCTGACGGGTCCGCTCGCCATCGTGCTCGGTGCGGAAGCGGAAGGACTCTCCGCGGCCTGGGCGGGCCCCGGGTTCGAAGCGGTCCGTCTGCCCATGCTCGGCGTGGCGGACAGCCTCAACATCTCGGTCAGCGCCGCGGTGCTGCTGTACGAGGCGCGGCGGCAGCGCGGCCATCCAGGGTCGCACGCCGAGACGTTGTAACGTCCGCCAATGGACGCGTTCGACTTCGTGATCATCGGTGCCGGCCCAGCGGGCGAGGCCGCCGCCTACAAGGCACGCGAGCTCGGCGCCACGGTCGCCGTGATAGACCGGCTCTGGTTCGGGGGCAGCTGCCCCCACATCGGCTGCCTTCCGTCCAAGTCCCTGCTCGACGGCGCCACCCGGCACGCCCACAACCCGGACACGTACGACTGGGCGGCCGCGTCGGCGCAGCGTGACTACATGGTCAACCGGCCGGCCGATGCCGAGGAGCCCGACGATTTGGGGCATGTCCGGGGTCTGGAAGAAGCGGGGGCGGTCGTCTACCGCGGGACCGGGACCATCGTCGATCGCGGCCGGGTCAGCGTGACCCATGACGGCGCCTCGCACGTGCTCGAGGGACGCAACGTGGTCGTCGCAGTGGGATCTGCCTCGAAGCAGCCACCGCTCGAGGGTCTCGCGGGCATTCCGGTGTGGACCAATCGCGAGGCGACGTTGACCCGGGAGCTGCCGCGTAGCCTGGTTGTCCTCGGCGGCGGTCCAACAGGATGTGAGCTCGCCCAGGTCTTCGTCCGCTTTGGCGTCCCCACGACGATCGTCCAGTCGGGGCCACGGCTCGCCCCGACCGACCACCCGCGCAACTCGGACGCGGTGCGCAAGGCGCTCGAGCGCGACGGCGTCGTCGTCCGAACGGACGTCCGCGCCCTTCGAGCCCGCGCCGGAGCCGGATCCGACGGCGCTCACGTGATCGAGCTCAACGATGGCTCCAGTGTCGAAGGCCACGCCATCCTGCTTGCCGTGGGCCGGACCTTTCCGATCGAGGATCTCGGCCTCGAGCATTACGGCATCGACACCACCGGCCGCACGCCGTTTCCGCGGGACGGTCGGTTGCGGATCGCCGACGGCCTCTGGGTCATCGGCGATCCCGCCGGACCCGAGCTGCACACCCACCAGGGGCACTACCAGGGCGAGCTGGCCGTCCGGATGGCCATGGGCGAGACGGTCAGACCCGACTACCGAGCCCTGCCCCGGGCCACCTACACGGATCCCGAGGCCGCGTCGGTCGGGATGACGCTCGATGAGGCACGTGGGGCCGGCCTTGACGTGTTCGAGCTCGTGGCCGAGTTCGCAACCAGCTCGCGCGGGTACGCCGTCCAGGCGAAATTCGGCCACGTGACGATCGTGGTGGACCGATCCACCCGGGAGCTCGTTGGGGCGGCAATGGCCTGTCCCGATGCCTCGGCCGCGATCCACGAATGCGTCCTTGCGATCAAGGCGCGCGTCACGGTGGACGTCCTCGCCGAGACGATCCACGCGTTTCCGTCGACCTCGCGGATCCTCAACGGTTTGTTCGCGGACGCTCGCCGGGAGCTGGCGACGGCACAGTCCGCGGCGACGGTCGCCGACTAGGGCCGCCTCGGAGGGCCACCTACTCCTCGTTACTTCCGGTCAGATTTCGAAGACGACCCGACCGTCGACAACGACGATGGACGGTCGAGTGGTGGCGAGCGCGCCGCCGGGTTCGACGGGTTCACGCAGGGCCGACGCGGGGATGACGACGAGATCGGCGCGCTGGCCGACGGTCAACCGGCCACGGTCCATTTCTCGCGCCGAGACCGCCGGATCGATACACGCCGCCCGGAGCGCGCGATCGAGCGAGAGCGCCTCATGCGGCCCATACGCCGGCGTGCCCGCGGACCATCGCGGATCCTCGCGACAGACCGCGAGGGCGATCCCAGGCCACGGATCGATGGGTTCGACGGGCGCGTCGGTGCCGAACGGCATGACCGCGCCCGTGGCCGCGATCGAGGCCCAGGTGTAGCCGTTCCTCTCGGCTCGATCGCCCCACAGCTTGCGTGCCTGGGCCGCGTCGGATCCCAGGTGGACGGGCTGGACACTCGCCGCGATCGCCGCGGCGACGAAGCTGCCGCGGTCGGCCGGATCGAGGAGCTGGACGTGCTCCAGCCGGGGCATCAGCGGGACGCGCGGGGCCGTGGGAGCAAGCACCTCGAGCGCCGCCCGAACCGCCGCGTCCCCGATCGCGTGGATCTGCGTGGCGATCCCGGCGGCAGCCGCACGCTCGGCCAGCTCAGCGAGTGCCTCGGGCTCGGTGACCCAGACACCTTTGCGACGTTCGGGCGGCAGCGGACGATCCGGTT
This sequence comes from uncultured Chloroflexia bacterium, assembly GCA_963731865.1. Classification (GTDB taxonomy): domain Bacteria; phylum Chloroflexota; class Limnocylindria; order Limnocylindrales; family CSP1-4; genus SPCO01. The sequence goes on from CAVSXG010000002.1 coordinate 611,383, forward strand.
CCGGCTCGATGTCCTCGAGGAGGGCGGCGGTCCGCGAACCGAGCGAACCGTCGGCGAAGCACTTCAGCCAGCCCACTCGGGCACGGGGATCGGATCCGCCACCAAGCGGCTCGCCGCTGCGCAGGCCCCGGTCGATCGCCGCGTCCAGCGCGTCGTCGCGCATGGCGACATGAACACGGATCGGGAGGCGCCCGGTCTCCGAGAGATGGGTGTACGCCGGGAAGGACCAGTCGAGCCTGGGCTCAGGGACGAGCGCGCCCGGATCGTGGACGGCCACGACCCCAAGGGCCAGCAAGTCGCGGGCCACGCCGACCAGGCCCGTCTCGAGCTCGGCCACGGACATCGCGGGGACCCGTCCCGCGACGAGGCCTGCCGCCTCCTCGAACAGGACGCCGGTCGGTTCGCCGTCGTCATCACGTCCGATCACGCCGCCGGCCGGATCGGGTGTCGATCGGTCAATGCCCGCGTCGCGAAGCGCTGCCCGGCTGGCCAGCAGCGCATGGTGGTCATGCGCCCAGAGCATGCATCGACGGCCCGGGGCGGCCGGCTCGAGGTCGTCCGCCGTCGGCCACCGCCCCCAGCGATCCGAGTCCCAGCCGTGACCCTCGAGCCAAGCATCGGAGTCGCCCAGTTGGTCATGCGCCGCTCGTACGAGGGCAAGTCCGTCCTCGAGCGTCCGGGCGTTCGTGAAGTCGACCTGGCGCACCGCGATCGCGCAATGCGAGAGGTGCAGGTGAGCGTCGGTCAGGGCCGGGATAACGACTTCGTCGGGTTCCAAGGCGATCCGTTCGGTGTGCGGGTCGGCCCGCGTCTCGAGGTCGACCTCCGTGCCGGCGAACGCCACTCGCCCATCGCGGATCCCGAGCGCTTCAACCCAGCCGAAGCCCGCGTCGCCGGACAGGGTGGCGATCCGGCCCGTGATCAGGGCGTCGAGCGGCATCGGTTCAGTCTGCGGGATCGGCCAGCAGTGCCGTCAAGCCGGCGCGATCCAGCCCGGCGCCAAGCCCCAGGGCCAGCGCGACGCGTGCCTTGAGCGCACACAGGTGACCGACCGGCAACGCCCCCGCGCGGATCCAGTTCGCCCCGCCGCCGGGAAACGCGTACCCGGCCGTCGCCCGGCCGCCCGGGCAGCGGGAGGCGAGCGCGACCTCGATCCCGGCCGCCATCGCCCGCTCGGCCGCAGCGAGCAGCGAGGGATCGGTGTTCCCCGAGCCGGCCGCGGCCACGACAATCCCGTCCGCGCCGGCGGCCACGGCCGCGTCGAGGAGGACCGCGTCCGCGGCCACGGTCGCGGTGATCAGGTAGACCAGGCCGGCGCGGTCGGTCGCGACGTGTCGTCGGGCGCCACGCGCCCGTGTCAACGTCACACCTGCCGGGCCAACGCTCCCCAGCGAACCGTGGTTGGGGCTACGAAACGTGTCGAGCGCCGTTGCGTGCGACTTCTGGACGTCATCGGCCGCCTCGATCGTGCCAGCGAGCGAAACGACCACGCCGGAGCCACGCAGGTCCGGTGAGGCGGCAGCCCGGACCGCGCCGCGAAGGTTGTCCGGACCGTCGAACCCCGGCATGTCCGAGGACAACATCGCTCCGGTCACGACCACGGGCTTCGGCCCGTCGAGCAGCAGGTCCCAGCAGAAACTCGTCTCCTCGATCGTATCCGTGCCCTGCACCAGCACGGCGCCGGCGATCCCTGGATCGGCCAAGGCATCGCGGAGGATCGCTCCCAGCTCGATCAGCTGCGGAAACGTGAGATGGCTCGCTGCGAGCCTTCCGCGATCGATCGCGACGACCTCGGCGATCGTGTCGAGGCCCGGGGTCCGGGCGAGAATCGCCGCGCCATCGAGCACGGGCACGTTTCCGCCGGCGATCGGGTCGAACACCGTGCTGATCGTGCCGCCGGTAAAGACGACGGCGACTCGGGGCATGCGGACTCAGTCCCGGTCGGTCGGGTCGGACGGGCCGGCGCGTTCGAGACCGGTACGGTCGACGCTGGCGCTCTCCGGCGTCGGTGCCTCGAGGCCCGTCGGCGTCCCGGGCGTCGCGATCAGCTCCCGTCTTGTCGCCAGTCCAACGTCGGCGCCGTCCCGCCACGTCGGGCGATCCGCCCCGAGCGCTGCCGCGATGGGGTCGATGGCATGTGGATCGGCCGCCGGCCGCGATTCCGAGGCCAGGAGCGGTCCGCGCGTCAACACGGAAACGACGCCGGAGGCGAGGACACCGAGCGCGACAACGAGGATCACGCTCGTCGTCCCGACAAGGTCGGAGATCGGTCCGACGATGATGATCGGGAGGAAGCTCGCGACCGAGACGAGCATGTTCAACACGCCAAACACCCGACCCCGGACATCGGCCGGCAGGTCCTCCTGGAGCTGGGTCTGGGACGGGATGGCCACGAGGCCGTACGCGATGCCGGCGAAGAACGCGATCACGACCACGATCGCGAGCAATGAGGTCACGGCTGTCAGGTCAAACCCGCCCGGTCCATCTGCTCGCTGGAGCAGGCGGCTGATCGGCCCGGCGACGGACAGGGCCGCAAGCAGGGCACCCAGCGCGATCAACGCACCCTCGATCACGCGGCGGCGCGGAAGGTAGCGGCCGTAGGCGTTGAGCAGCAGGATCCCGGTCACGATCCCGAACCCAAGCGGCAGGACGACGACCGCAAAGTCCTTGGCGTCGAGCCCGAGCGCCGACTGGGCGAAGTCGGGACCCAGGACGCCCAGGACGCCCACCAGCGACGCCGCGATGCCGAGATAGAGCAGCGACCAGCCGATGGCCCGGTTGGAGCCGATGAATGCGAGCCCCTCGCGCAGCTGGGCGAAGGTCGATTCGACCGCCTTCTCCGCTTCGCCGACACCCAACCGGCCTTCGTGCGGGTGATCGCTCGGTGGGGGCGAGGGCGGCAGCGTGAAGCAGAACAGCGCGGCCAGGAAGTACAGACCGGCCACCACGAGGATCACGGCCTCCGGACTGGCGATGTTGACCACGAGTGGCCCGAGCAGCGCGAACCCCAACGCGAACGCCGCGTTCAACGTCAGCGTGAAGATCCCGTTCGCGGCGAGGAGCTGACTTCGGGGCAGCAGCACGGGGATCATCGCCGCCTCCGCCGGTGCGAAGAAGACCGTGACCGTGGAGATCAGGACGTTGAGCAGGATGATCAGCGCGAAGTGGTCGCCGACAAGGAACAGGGCGATGAACATCGCGCCGCGCAGGATGTTGGTCGCGATGAGGATGAGCCGTCGGTCGTACCGATCGACGTAGACGCCGGCAACCGCCGAGAACAGGACCGCGGGAACCAGGAAGCTCAGGATCAGCAGGCTGACGGCAGTGTTCGATCGGGTCGAGCTGACCACGATGACGGTCAGCCCATAGAGCACCATGTTGCCGCCGATCTGGGTGGCGGCCTGCGACAGCCAGAGCCGCAGGAAGGAGGCGTTTCGAAAGACGGCGATCGGGTCGCCAGCGGGCTCCGGCGTGGGTTCGGGCGCCGTGGCGGGCGCGGTGCCGGCCGCGGTCACCCTATCTCCCCCGGTTCGCCTTCGACGGCTGCGGTTACAGCAGGATCGCCCCGCGACACGAACGCCACCAGCCGCTGCTCGACGCGTCGGCGCTCGACCAGGACGTGGCGACGGCATGTCTGGCAACGGAGACCGATGTCCGCACCCAGGCGATCGACGAGCCAGGTGTCGCCGCCACATGGATGCTGGCGCTTCAGGCGGACGACGTCACCCAGGAGCAGCGCGAGAACCGGCGTGTCTGGCATCCGGCGGGTCACGGTATCAAAGGCGCGGCCGGCCGTGTGCTGGCACCAGCGTGCGGGTGGTCGCCGGCAGTTCGATCCGGTCGACCGGTGTGACGGTCACCGTGACGTCCGGTTCGGTGGCGGCGAGCTGCGCGATAACGCCGCCTGAGCGAGTCAGCGAGCCGGTCAACTTGTCCGGCGCGCCAATGGCGGAGAGCTCGAACACCGGCCCAAGCCGGGCGCCACCGATTGCCGCGGACCCGGCGACCCCGGAGACCACGACGCCGTTGACGATCCTGACCGTGCCCGCGCCGATGGCCTCGGCTCCGGCGTTGCGCAGCTCGTTGATCAGCTCCTCCACGCCGGATCCGTCGATCGGACCACTGATCGAGATCGTCACACCAGGCCCACCGACCGGATCCAGACCGGCATAGGCGCGGACACGGCGAAGGTCGGCACGAAGCTCGTCGACGGACGCTTCGCCCCGCGCCTGGTTCTGGTTGAGCGCGCCAAGCTCGTCCTCGAGGGACGAGATCTCACGCCGCAACTGGTCGTTCCGGGCGTTGAGGTTGGCGACCAGGATCGTCAGGTCCTGCGAGGAGAGCTGGGCAAGACCCGCGCTCCCGGCCTGGGCCCGCACCTGGACCACAACCAGCAGGCCCAGGACGAGCGCGACCGCCGCGACGGCGAGCTGGCTACGCGTCCGGTGCACGGCTACCCTTCCGGCCCGCCGGGATCGTCGGCCGAAAGCGCGGCCGGCGATGCCAGGGGACGCGAGTAGCGCAGGGTGACTGTCCCGGCAAAGGCGGGCATGTCGACCGTTTCGGGCTCCGCGAACGAGAGACGAATGCCATAGGCCTCCGCCCTGCTGCGCACGAAATCGATGAACCCAGCCGAGCGGCTCACCCTGTCGTACAGGTCGGTAGAGCCGATCGCCGTCACCTGGTATGGCGGCGCTAGATAGGCCGAGTTGACGAGCAACGACGAGCCGATATCGATGATCGCGGTCGTCGGCGTGACCCGTTCGTTGTTGATGGCGATTGCCTCGGCTCCGGCGATCCATAGCTCTTCGACCACCGAGCGAATGTCCCGCGACCCGACGAGGTAGTCGGCATCGCTGGAACCAGGCGGGACCGGGACCTGCGGAGTCGTCAAGCAGCAGGACCATGCCCGTGCCCGACAACGGGATGAGGCCGGCGGCGATGCGCGCCGCTTCGAGGTCGGCGTTCAACTGGCGGACCTGATCGGCCGAGCCGATCCCCTGGCCCTCGATCCCCTGGATGGACTCCCGAAGCTCGAGGATGCGGACCTTGAGCTCGTCCTGCTGGGACTGGAGCTGTGTGGCGGTCTCGAGCAGCGGTGTACGTTCCTGGGTGGTGTAGCGGACCCGAGGACCCTCCGACCCGAGCTGGGCGGCAATCAGGAACCCAAGGGCCAGGAGCGCAGCGCCGAGCGTGACCTGCCAGCTCGGGATGCGGCGCACCCAGGCCAGGATCATCCGACCCCCTCCGGTTCGGAACGACGGCGGCGGATCGCCACCAGCACGATCGCTCCGAACACGACGATGACGATCACGGCAACGAACACCAGGCCGGACGAGCCGGACGTAGCCGAGCCGTTGTTCGGGGAGGCACCGGGGCTCGACCCGGGCTGGCCAGTCGCCGCGGGCGGAGCGCTTCCGCCGGCCTCGCCCGACCAGGCTGACGGCACGGGCCCGGCCGGCGCGGGTTGGGGGCCATGTTTTGTCGGCGGTGCCGCACCGAGATCGGCCAGCCAGGCATCGCCAAAGGCCTTCATGTCCTGGCCCAACGCCGCCGTGAAGGCCTCGTCGTCCGTCCGGCCGTCGGCGTATGACCGGATCAGCGACACGAGCGCGTCCTGGTCGTATGCGCGGACCAGATATTCAACAGCCGACACGCTTTCGCTATAGGCGAGCGAGAACCGCTCGAAGCTCGTCGGGAACTGACCGGTCAGGCCATCGAGTGGGATGAGCGTGCCGCTGGATGCCGCGCTCTCCACGGCGCCACGATCCAACGCGTCATAACCCTGGCTGACGTAGACCGCCAGCCCCTCGTTGAGCCAGTGCGGCGGGAAGTGGTAGGGATTGCTCGACGCGGTGTCGAAGACGAGATGTGTGAGCTCGTGCGGGATGACGATCCTGACCCAGGAGTCGTTGATCTGACCGGGGGTGATGCGTGCGAACATCGTTCGGATGTCGGCGTTCGCCTGCCCACCGACGTTCTCCCGAGTGCCCGGTCCGAGTGCATCGTAAAACGCTTCCTCGTCGGCGTAGACGAAGAAGTCCACCGGTTCCGACTCCGTGACCTGGAGGAGTTCCGAGACCTCGCGAACAGCGTCCTCGCCGATTTTCAGCGCTTCGGCACCAAAGGTTTCGCCACCCTCGTACCAGTGGACCCGGACGAGATCACCAGCCTCCGTTCGCCAGTCGAACCGATCGTCCTCGAAGGTCAGCCGGACCTCGGGCCCGACCTCGACGTCGCTCGGATCGTCGGCACCAACGAGACGCCAGCGGGCGGTCAACGGCGTGTTCGGCATGATGTGCCCGTCGGCGACCGGGTCCAGCGCATGACTGAGCGTCACCGCTCCGGTGCCTGGCGGCGGTGGGACCAGGATCACCGATTGGCCGACGGATCCTTCGGTCCCGAGGAGCAATTCAACTCGCCGGAGCTGCCGATCGATCGTGACGGGCTGGCTGAACGTGACGCCGGTCTCGAAGGTGGATGCAGCGGTTGGGGGCCCGAAGTCCGCCCAACCGGTTGCGGCGGCGGCAGGGGTTGCCATACCAGCTGAAAGGAGTACGAAGGCGGCGATGACGGGGGCGGCCAGGCCGTGCTGGGCCGTGCGCCGTTGGCCAGTCACTCGGCCCACGCGAGGCCGGCCATCCGGACGATCCCGAGCCCGTTCTGCCTCGCCCCGAGCAGCTCGGTTCGCGACAGGGCCCACCCTGGGGCGTAGTGGAGCGGGACTACCGGGACCTCGTCTCGAACGATCAGTTCCGCCCGGTCATAGGCGGCCGCCGCGTCCTCGGGATCGATCGCTGCCCCCGCTTCGATGATGGCCGCGTCGAAGTCCGCCGAGCTCCACCCGCCGTAGTTGTTGGAGGCTCCGGTTTGCAGGAGGACCCCGAGGAAATCATTCCGACCGGGATAGTCCGCCACCCAGGTGAGTGTCCACATCTGGGGTGGTTCGGTATCAAGTCGATCGAAGTAGCCATCACCCATTGTCTCCCAGGTGAGAGTGACCCCAAGCTCCCGTTCGAGTTCCGCAAGGATCGCCTCGTCGAACCCGCCGCCAAAGGTCATCAGGGTCGTCGCCGGGAAGTCCGCCCCACCCGGGTAGCCCGCGTCGGCCAGAAGGGCTCGGGCCGCATCAGGATCGTATTCTGGCAGGAAGTCCTGATCGCTCCGGCCCGGAATGCCCGGAGGCACCATCGAGTTGGCCAGCTCCGCCGCGCCACTGGCGGCGCCGAGCTCGGCGATCCGCCGCCAGTCGACCGCCAGGCCGAAGGCCTGGCGCACCCGGACATCGTCGAACGGCGGACGGGTGGTGTCGAAGCCGTAATAGGTGACCGACATCGAGGCCACCTCGCGGAGCTGCGGCCCGAGCGTTTCGTCATAGGCAATCCATGTCGCATCGAACCCGCTGATTGGGGCATAGTCGAGCTCATCGGCCTCGAAGGCCGCGACCTCGCTGCGACCGGCCAGGTCACCGACGAGCTCGATTGAGCTGATTGCCGGAACACCAGCCCAGTAGTGTTCGTTCGCCGTCAGGAGCAGCCCCGAATCCGACGCGCCGGTGAGGACGTATCCGCCGCTGGCGACGAACCCACTTCCCGGTTCCAGGGCCGCGGCATCCTGTCCGACGCCGGGCGGGACCACGGAAAAGGTCGGCCCGGCCACGATGTTCGGGAAGTCCGACGCCGGACGCACGAGGTCGACGGTCAGGTCGTTGGCGCCGTCATCTGCGCGCATACCGACGGCATCGGGATCGGGGTTCTGGCCGCGCAGGTAGGCTTCCGCGCCCGCAATGTCCAGCGCAAGGGAGGCCAGTGGCGAGGGCTGGTCCGGGTCGATGATGCGGAGCCAGCTGCGCACCACGTCGGACGGTCGCAACGGGCTGCCGTCCGAGAACGCGAGATCCGGTCGCAGGTGGAACGTGATCGTCCGACCGCCCTCGTCGAACGCCCACGATTCGGCCAGCGCCGGACGTAGCTCGAGGTTGGCATCGAATGCCGTCAGGGACTCGAAGAGCTGGGCACTGATGGCGGCACTCCCGGCGTCACCCATGGCCGCCGGATCGAGCGACTCCGGTGTTCCTGTGAGGATCCGCGCCGGTCGATCGTCCTGGGCGATGGTCGGGGACGCGCACGACACGAGGGTCGCGAACAGGGCGAAGGTAGCGACCAGCCGCAGCATCCCGCGGAGTATAAGAGCGCCAGCCCGAACGGCCCCTCGGCGGCAACGCGAGTCACGTAACACGCGCGCGAGAACGTCCGAGGCGAAGGCGGAGGTGTGCCACGGAATCGCGCCGCGCGTGCTCGGTCGAGGCGAAGGCGTCGCGAAGTAGCGAAGTGACCGCGCGCGGCGAGGACGTCCGAGGCGAAGGCGCCGGCGAAGGGAGGGAGCGAGCGCACTCCAAGTGCGTGAGCGACCGAGCGCCGTCGGCAACGAACGCATCGGGCGCCCTCGACGGGCGCTAAATGAGGCCTCGCAGGTCCACACCGCCGGGGGAACGATGGACGGGCCGCGAGGCCTCTGAAGCGATAACGACGGATCGGGCATTACGTTAGGGCGCTTTGGATCGGCTCCTCCGCCGTCGATTTCGGGGGTCGCCGCTACCATGGTCGTCCCGCCATGACGAGTCGGTGATGCTGCACCTGCGCGACACCATGACCCGGCAGATCCAGCCGGTCGAGCCCCTCGAACCGGGACACATCCGGATGTACACGTGTGGGCCGACCGTGTATCGATTCGCCCACGTCGGCAACCTGCGCAGCTTCCTGCTGGGCGACCTCATCCGCCGGGTCCTGCTCTACCACGGGATCGACGTCCTCCACGTCAAGAACGTGACCGATGTGGGCCACCTGCGCGACGAAGGCTTCGATCGCGGCAAGGATCCGATGCTGGTGCAAGCCGGGCTCGAGTCCAAGACCGTGGAGGAGATCGCGGCCGCCTACGAGGCCGCGTTTCATGCCGATGAGGCGGCGGTCAACATCCTGCCCGCCCACGTCTTCCCACGCGCCACCGAACACATCGAAGAGATGCTCCGGCTGGCCGAGGCCCTCGAAGATGCCGGGCACGCCTATGCCACACCCGAAGGAAACGTGTACTTCGGGGTCTCGACGTTTCCGGGTTATGGCCGGCTGTCGGGCAACAGCCTGGGCGACCTCCGGGCGGGGCACCGCAGCGACGTCGAACCCGACAAACGCGATCCGGCGGACTTCGCGCTGTGGAAGCACGCGGGCGAGGGACGCGTCCTCAAATGGCCCACGCCGCGATGGGGCGACGGCTTCCCGGGTTGGCACCTCGAATGCTCGGCCATGGCGATGCGGTACCTCGGCGCGCAGTTCGATATCCACACTGGCGGGATCGACAACATCTTTCCGCACCACGAGGACGAGATCGCCCAATCCGAGCCAATAGGCGGGGCGGTGCCCGCCCGCTATTGGGTCCACGGCGAATTCCTGCTCTCGGCGGGCCACAAGATGGCGAAGTCCGCCGGGAATTTTCAGCGCGTCACGGAACTCGTCGATCGAGGGATCGATCCGCTCGCGCTCCGCTATCTGACGCTCACCTCGAAGTACGGACGCAAGCTCGACTACTCCGATCGATCGTTGGACGCGGCGGCATCGGGTCTGGCATCGCTGCGAAGCCGGCTGCGCGAGCTTGGAGCGCCGTCCGAATCGGGCTCCTGGGCAGCACCGCCCCCGCTCGACGCTGGGACAGCAGGCGATCGACCGGTCGGCGTGGCATCGGGCGCGGCTGGCCACGGCGACGGCACTGCCTTCGCGACGCAGGATCGGGCTAGGACACCGACCGCGCCGCTCTCACCTGAGGGACGCGGGTTTCACGATCGATTTGTCGACGCGATCGACGATGACCTCGACATGCCCGGGGCGCTTGCGCTAGTTCGCGAGATCCTTCGATCATCGCTGAAAGCCGAGGAGCGACGATGGCTGGTCCTCGACGCGGATCTTGTGCTCGGTCTCGACCTGCATCGCGTCTGGGATCGAGCGGCCGATGCTGCGCGAACGGGCTCATCGGTGGACAACGCTCACGCGGTCCCGGCGGAGATCGAGGCCCTCGTTACCCAGCGGTCGGAGGCCCGGTCAGCGGGAGCGTACGCCCGCGCCGATGCCATCCGCGACGAGCTCCGCGAGCTCGGCTGGGAAATCGCCGACCAGCCAGGCGGCCCGGACGTTCACCGTCGGACGGCCGACGCATAGGGTCAGTAGCCGGGCGCGCCACCGCCTCCACCGTCGTCCGGCCCGCAGGCAGCGAGCACGAAGGGCAGGATCACTGAGGCGACAGTCACGAGCCGAACGAGCATCGCCCAAAGGCGGATCGGATCGAAATGGCGTGGTTGCACGGTTGTACCTCCAGGTACGTTCGACCAGCGTGGGCCGCTGCCCGATCCGGGCGCGACGCTGCGTCCGCTCGCGCGCTTGCAGCCTCGTGTCAGCCCGGTCGCACGAGCAGGTCGCGCCGGGCACCGAACCGGTCGATGATCCGGTAGAAATTGCGCTTGCTCAGGCGGTCGCGCTCGCCTTCGGGGATTGCCGTATAGCCGCGATGCTCGTGGCGAACCAGTGGAAGACCCTCGAGCGCGATGGCCGGTCGCGCCGGCTCGCCTTCTCCGTCGTCGCGAAGGACGAGGCTCCACCAGATGTCGAGGTTCCGGTAGAACGAGAACCGCTCGTCGAGCGGGCCCCGCGCGACGTAGTCGGCGCGGCGGAAGGCAAGGCAATACCCCTCGATGGCGTCCACGGTGCCAGCCGGCGCATCCTCAAAGTGACGAAGGTCCTTCGAGGCGATCCCCCATCCCCCGGCGACGGCGACCGCCGGATCGCCGAGCACACGAGTGAGTGGCGTGACGAAGTCACCGGTTGCTTCCACGCTCGTGTCGAGGAGGATGACCACGTGGCCGCTGGCGCGCCGTATCCCGGCGTTTAGGGCGGCGGCATGCCCCAGTCGATCGCTGGTCCACAGCACCTCGATCGGATCGTCCGAAACGGGCCCGGATCCGATGGCCTCCAGGGCCATCGTCTGTTCCGTCGACGGATCGTTCGCGACGATCACGATCGAAACGCCCAGCGGCAGCGTTCCCCGCACTGAGGAAAGCGCACGATCGAGGTCGGCCGGCCAATCCGTGGCGAGCAGCACGAGCGTGGCGGGTCCGATCGGCGGCTCGTCCAATCGCGATGGGACGTTGCGGCTCGCGCCGTACCGCACCCGCGACCCTTCCGAGAGGTCGGGCGGAGCGGCCGGTGACAACGCGAAGTCCGTCCCGTGGTCGACGATCGTCCAGCCCGCGGCTTCGATCGTCGCCCGGAGGCGGTCGGCCTCGGGCCAGTCACGAGCGGCACGCGCCTTCGCCCGATCGTGCGCCGCAGCGAGGATGTCGTCGGGAATGCGCTGACGGGTCACGCTTTGGAGCATAGACGCGGACACCGGGGATCGCCGAAGGTATCGTGCTCGTTCACCCGGACCAATCGTTCGCGGTAGGCTCAAGGGGTGAAATCGCCCCACTTCCCCACGCTCTCACCGGCCCGAATTTGCGCTGCCGCGTGCCTGATCGTGCTTGGCTGCGCACAAGGCGCCGTCGACAGCTCGACAACGGCTTCACCGGATTTGGGGTCGCCATCGTCGCCGTCGAGTGCGACGGTTCGCTTGAACGTAGCGCCAGCCAATCTCGGCTGCGACACGATGGGCGTGACGTACCGATCGGCGACCATCCGATTCACACCCGCCGGCCCCGAACAGGTGTCGGCCGTGACCGACAGTGGGGTAACCCTCAAGACGTTCTGGAGTGCAGGGTTCGTCGGTGGACCGCTCGACGATCCCTCCGTCCTCGATCATGAGGGACGCGTTGTCGCTCGCGACGGGGAAGTCGTGACCATCCCGGAGGGCGCCTGGCCGCGCCTGAACGGCTATTTCGTCTGCCCGTCGCCGGACGCCCTGTACATCCTGTTGACCGACCCTGCCTGATCCCCAGGCAGCCGGCCGCCGAGATCAGCCCTCGACGCGAACGATCGTCAACACGGCCCTGGCGTCGTGGTCACATCGTTGATTCGCTCAGTCTCGTTCCGGATCAGGATTCGATAGCGAGTGCAGGTCGTGACCCCGTCCGCCGTGACCTCGTCCGCGCGCCGGACGTTCTGATCGACATAGTGCGGCGCACCCTCCGCGACGAGCACCGTGTCCTGCTCGCTATTGGTCATTTCGAACGACGAGACGATGTTGCCGGCCGCGTCAACGACCGTGGACATGAACCACTGGTCCATCTTGATGCTCGTCTCACCGGACTTCCGCTCCTTGGACCGGGTGTCCGTCTCCGTCGCGGAGCAGAAGGTGAGGGCGTCGACCGTGAAACATTCGTAGGAGGACACGTGCGTTGTCGTGGGCGGGTCCGCGAGCACGGGTGCCGCAACCGTCAGGGTCAGCGCAGATGCGAGAAGCACGGCGCGAATCGGGAGCTTCATTCGTTCTCTCCGTTGGGTCGCAGGCTGGGGCTCGTCCGGCGCCTGGGGGAGCGCGTCCGAGTTGTCATTCCGTTGGATTTTCCCACAGTCGTGGGGTGCAAAGCGTAGTTCCCAAGGCAACTGCGTCCAATAGGTTGCATGCCCTAACCCCCGGGTGCTGCTCGACGAGGGCGTGCGTCACCTGGAATCCTTCAAACGCCCGAGGGCATCGAGCAGCTCGTCGCTCACCCGGGCCATCGGCGCGAAGGGCAGATCGATCCGGATCGCGGCCGACTCGGTGAGCATCGCGTTGTACGGTGCGCCGCTGCCCGCATGCGTTCGGTAGTCGGTCCGGACGAGGATGATCGGCTTCTTGCCGAAGGCGTAGCCGCACTCCCATGCCGTGCCCGAGTCGGGGTCAGGGCCGTCCATGATCGCCACGATTGCGTCGGCCCAGTCGATCCCGCTGACGTCGGTGCTGAAGATCCCCGGCGCGTCCCTGCCCGGCTCCTGCTCCTGGGGCAGGAACACCTCGTGTCCACTTGCACGGAGGGCGGCCGTGAGCTCGGCGTTCCAGCTCCGTTCGGCCGCCGAGAAGAGCGGTCCCGCGAAGTACAGCTTCATCGACCCAGTATCGCCGACCCGGCCCGCGTGACGATAGGTTCGAACGCCGACCGGCGGGTTGCGTCCATCGGCATCGGTGTCGCACCATGCGCCGCGTGGAGCCCTCCGAGGAGATCCGTCGCGTCGTCGAGCGGTGGACCATCGCGACCGCGACGGGCGACGAAGAGGCGTACCTCGGGCGGCTTTCCGACCACGCTGGCACCCTGATGATCGGCACCGACCCCGCCGCGTGGTTTCGGGGCAGCGAGACCCGCGCGATCTGGGCCCGACAGATGCAGGAGACCGGCGCCTTCCCGGTCACGGCCACCGAGATCCAGGCCTGGGAGGAAGGGTCGGTCGGCTGGGCCGCAGTGAAGGAGTTGATCAGCTGGGAGGGCGAAGCACTCGAGTCGCGCGCGACCTACATCCTCCACCTCGAGCGAGGGGAGTGGAAGGTCGTCCACGTCCACTGGTCGTTCCCGCGATCGTATTTGGAGACTCTCGGCCGGTCGCTCACCGTCTCGCTCGACGAGCTCGAGCGTACGATCCAGCGCGAGCGGCCGGACCTGTCGGCCTCGCTGGCCGTCGATGGCACGGTCACGATCATGTTCACCGACATCGTCGACTCGACACCCATGCTCGCCCGCCTCGGCGACCGGGCCTGGCTCGAGGTCATCCGGCGCCACAACCGGCTCATCGAGGCGGTGGCGGCCACCCACGGCGGCAGCGTCGCCGGGACACAGGGCGACGGGTCGATGCTGGCCTTCTCGAGCGCCCGCCAGGCGGTCGCGTGCGCGCAGGCGATCCAGCTCGAGATCGAGCGAGAGTTCGGCGATCTCGCGCCGCCGATCCGCGTGCGGATCGGCATCCACACGGGCGACGCGATCAAGGAGGCCGAGCAATACATCGGCAGCACCGTGCACTTCGCCGCACGCGTCGCGGGACAGGCGATCGGCGCCGAGGTGCTCGTGTCCAGTGCCGTGTACGAGCTCGTCCACGCCTCGACCCCGGCGGTAACGTTCCTCGAGGGTCGCGAGGTGGAGCTCAAGGGGATTGCCGGCCGGCACCGGGTGTACGCGCTCGCCCCCGCCTGACGTCCAGCTCGTCGACTGGTCGCCCGTTCGTCGGGGAAGCTGCGTGGGTATGGCGCCCCCGGACGGACTCGAACCGCCGACGCAGGCCTTAGGACGGCCTCGCTCTGTCCACTGAGCTACGGGGGCACCGAACGCCATCGTACCGCGCCGTGAAAGGAACCTCGGACGACGGTCCAGCGTCACGACACCATGGCCGTCGCACCTCCCTGCGATGGCCTACTCCCTCCGGCGCCCGTCGGACGGGAGTGCCCGGACCCTCGCGTACAATGCCGGCCGAGATGTCGCTCCCTCCCCTCCCCGACCTGATCCTGTACGGCCGTCCGGGATGTGGGTTGTGCGACGAGGCGCGTGCCCTGGTCGGTGCGCTCCTTGCGGCGCGCAAGCTGGCCGGCCTGGCCACGCCGGCACTCGTCGAGCGCAACATCGAAACCGATCCAGCCTGGGAACGAGCCTATTTCGCGACGATCCCCGTAGTCGAGCTTGGCGATCAACGGCTGGACCTCGCCACGAGTGCCGCGAGGGTGCGTCGCCTTCTGACCGACGTCCTCGACGCCTGAACCGATGGGCGGCACCGACCTGACGATCCTCTTGGCCCTCGCGGCGGGCGTGATCAGCTTCCTGTCACCTTGCGTCCTGCCGCTGGTGCCTGCCTATGTCGGGCAGTTGAGTGCGATTGCCGTCGCTTCCGCGGCGGAGGGCGCCTCCCCGTCCCGATGGTCCGCGATGCGTCACGCCCTCGCCTATGTCGCCGGGTTTGGTGTCGTGTTCACCCTTCTCGGCGTGACTGCTACGTTTGCCGCGGGTCCCCTGGTCGATTACCTGCCGGCCCTGCGCATCGTTGGCGGCATCGTGCTGATTGTCCTTGGGCTCAACCTGGCCGGAATCCTGCGGATACCGGCACTCGAGCGGAACTGGCGACCGCTCGACGCAGGAGCGGCTGCGTCACTGGCCACGGCTACCAACTCGATCGGGTTCGGTGGCGGTGCGACCCGCTCGATCGGCGATCGTCTCGGTGGTCGGATCGTGAGTGCGCGTGGCGGATGGCTGGCATCCTTCGGCCTCGGTGCCATCTTTGCCATCGGCTGGACGCCGTGCATCGGGATCATCCTGGGCGGGATCCTGACCATGGCCGCCACGTCGGCGACGGCCGCCCAGGGAACGCTCCTGCTGGTCGCCTACACGCTCGGTCTTGGATTGCCCTTCCTGCTCATCGCGGCCGTCTACGACCGGGCCCCGCGGCTCCTGGCGCCGCTGGTGAAGCACGGGAGCGTCGTGGCGCTCATCGGCGGGTTGCTCGTCGTGTTCATCGGCGTCGCCATGGTCTTCGACTGGCTTTCGTTGTTCCCGCGCTACTTCAACTTCAACACGGCGATCTGAGTGGCGCAGCGGCCAGGGTTCGTCCATCGCCCGGAACGGCGCGGGCTCGTTGGCCCATTCAGCGGACGCCAGCTGCTCGCGGCGTTCGTCTCGGTCGTGGTCACCGGCGTCCTCCTCGTGGCGGTGACCACCCCCCTGGGCAATACGGGTACCGGTCCAGACACGGTCGATCCCCGTGCCACCCAGTACATCATCGGTCCGCCTCCCGAGGAAGGGCTTCAGCCCGGCGATCTCGCGCCGGAGCTGGCAGTTGCCCTCGACGACGGCTCCACCTTCCAGTTGACCGACCTCGGCGGTCAGCCGATCCGCCTGGCCGACCTTCGCGGCAAGGCGGTCTGGATCAACTTCTGGGCGAGCTGGTGTCCGCCGTGCCAGCAGGAGACCCCGATCATCCGCGCGATGGCCGAGCGCTACCGCGACGCCGGGCTTGTCGTCGTGGCCATCGCAGTCCAGGAGACCTCGCCGGCTGACATCCGCGCGTACGCCGAGCGATACGACCTCGACTACACGATCGGCTTTGACGCGTCCGGGCACGTGTACCGCGAATACCGGGTCTTTGGCCTGCCGACGCAGTTCTTCATCCGGCCGGATGGAACGATCGCATCGGTTGGGAAGACAGTCGACGAAGCGGCCGCCGTGGCCGCGATCGAGGGGATCCTGCCGCCAAACTGACCTAGGTCAGTCGCCCTCATAGCGGAAGCGGTCGCGGTCGCGAACGAGACGACCGATCGGGTGCGTTCGTTCGTGTGAGAGAGCGACGATCCATGCCTCATCCGCCGCCTGCGCGAAGAGATCGGCCTTTCGCACGACAGAGTCGAGGGGGAAATCGTCGAACGCTGTGACCCAACGTGGGTTCGCCGCCCACGGACGCATCAGCAAGTCACCGAAAAACGCGAGCGTCCGCCCGCCCGCTCCCCCACCCCGGACGATGATCGCCTGGTGCCCGGTGGAGTGACCACCCGTCGGAACGACGGAGACACCCGGAAGGACCTCGCGCTCGCCGTCGGCCCAGCCTTCTGCGCCCCAGTCGCGCACGAGCTCGAGCTCGGGCTGGACGTACGAGGCCACGAGCCTTGGGTTGTCGCCGAGCGCGACCTCCCATTCCGCGCGCTGGGCGACGATCGTCGCTCTCGGGAACGCGCGAGCGCCGTCCGCGAGCAGAAGCCCGCCGGCGTGGTCGAAATGCAGGTGGCTCATCGCCACCACGTCGATGGTGTCCGGTTGGAACGCGGCGGCCTCGAGCGCGGGCACGATCGCCGGGCCTTCGTAGCCACGCATCGCCCGGCCCTTGTCGTCGATACGTTCGCCGATCCCGGTCTCGACCAGGACCCGCCCCGCCGGCGTGTCGATCAGCAGGCAGTTGAGCGCCTGGAGGAGCCGTCGCTTGTCGTCGAGCTCATCGGCGACAAGGGCGCCCCACATCGACCACGGCACGGGGCCCAGCAGCGCACCGGCATCCGAACGGAACGTTCCCGCCTGGACTAGCGCGACGCGCACCCCGCCACCGAGATCGCGCGCCCAGTCGACCGCGTCGTTGATCGCCATCGGCTACGACCGCGTTGGATCGCCGGTCCGCCGCCCCCCGTCAAAGTCGCGGTGGAACGCCGAGGCCGTCGGTTCCGATTGGCCCTGGTACTTCGATCCGAGCTCGGGCGAGCCGTATGGCCGATCCACCGGACTGGACATCTTGAAGAAGCTGATCTGGCCAATCCGCATGCCCGCGTAGAGCGCAATCGGCAGGTTGGCGACGTTCGACAGCTCGAGCGTCAGGTTCCCCTTCCAGCCCGGATCCACGTAGCCAGCCGTCGAGTGGATCAGGAGGCCGAGTCTCCCGAGGCTCGACTTGCCCTCGAGCCGGGCGACAAGATCGTCCGGCAGCTCCACCCATTCGTGCGTCTGGCCGAGCACGAACTCGCCCGGATGCAGGATGAAGGCCTCGTCCTCGGCCACGGTCAGGAGCTCGGTCAGGTCAGGCTGGGGAGCGCGAACGTCGATATAGGCGTACCGGTTGTTGCGAAAGACCCGGAAGCTGTGGTCCAGGTGGAGGTCGACCGACGAGGGCTGGAGGTCGTGAGCGTCGTACGGCCGGATCTTGACCGTCCCGGCATCGAGCGCTGCCCGGATGTCGCGGTCAGACAACACGCTCACTTGGCGTAGCTCGCCGTGCCACGCTCGGCGTAGAGCGAATCGACCTCTCGCTTGAGCGCCTCGAGATCCTCGAAGCTCTGGTAGACGCTCGCAAAGCGGATATAGGCGATCTGGTCGATGCCTCGAAGCTGCTCCATCGCAAGGGCACCGATGCGGGACGACGGGACTTCGGTCACGCCAGCCGAGCGAAGCTCGGCTTCGATCGCGTCGGCCGCCGACTCCGCGGCGCCGTCGGCAACCGGGCGACGAGTCGAGCGCCTTGCGCAGCCCGGAAACGAGCCGCTCACGATCGAACTCCTGGCGCGCGCCATCGCGCTTGAGCACGATCAGTCGGGCCGCCTCGACGCGCTCGTAGGTTGTGAACCGAAACGTGCAGGCAGCGCATTCTCGGCGTCGCCGGATCGTTGCCGAATCATCGAGGTCGCGCGAGTCGACGACACGGGTCTCCCGCTCCGCACACTGGGGGCAGCGCATCGCTCTCCTGTGCCACTGATACCACAAGGGCTTGTGGTGTGTGCCGAGGATACCACTAGATGGTGTGGTCAGATGCGCGGTTCAGATGCCCAACTGGTTGCGTTCCGAGGGCGTTTCGTCGGCCCGCAGGTCATCGGCCCGGACGGCGTGACGGGCGATCGCCTCGCGTGCGTGGATCAGGTTGAGATAGCCGCGCTTGATCGACGTCTGGGCCTCGAGCTCCCGGCTCCCCCGGCGCGACGCTGCGAGCATGTTTGCGCCGTGTTCGACCATGCCGAGGGCACGTGTGGCGCGTTCGAGTTCGGCCACGAAGTCGTCGCGGATCACCTGCGCCCGGCGTGGGCCCTTCAGCGCGCGGGCTTCCTCGCCATAGCGCTCGAGCGCCTCTGACGCGAGCACGACCGTCTCGCTGATGACCTCCGGTCCCGCCGTGTTGTGCCGGACCGCATCGATCCGACCCGTCGCGGACTCGAGCGCCGAATCGACTCGGGCAGCGAGCTCGCGGACACCACGCCGGAACTGGTGGAGCTCACGCGTCCGTGCCGCGATCCGGGACGTGCCGCGGAACACGACGATCAGCCCGGCGGCGAGCGCGATGAAGGCCATCACTGGCAGGAGGATCACCGCGAGCTCCATCGTGGTCCCGGGATCCCGCGGTCAGGCCGTGCGCGCGCGGAGTTGCTCGAGGAGGGCGGCCCCTACCTCGAACAAGTCCCCCACGACAAGGAGGTCGGCGAATTCGGCGATCGGCGCATCCGGGTCGCGATTGACCGCGACGATGCTCCCGGCGGTCTGCATCCCGACCTTGTGCTGGATCGCGCCACTGATCCCCAGGGCAAGGTAGAGCTCCGGCTTGACGATCTTGCCCGTCTGCCCGATCTGCTGGCTGTAGTTGATCCAGCCCGAGTCAACCGCGGCTCGGGTCGCGCCAACGACACCGCCGAGGACCTCGGCCAGGTCACCAACGAGCCCGAAACCGTCCGGGCCGCCCACGCCGCGACCGCCTGCAACGATGATCCGCGCCTCCTCGATCGGGGCGGCCGCGCCCGCTTCGCTGACACGTTCGACGACCTTGACCGCCGGGATCGTCGGCCCGCCGGCGGTCCGGGTCTCGACCGTGCCCGACGCGTCAGACGGCACGGCCGTGATGACGTTGGGACGGACGGTCACGATCCCCCGCCCTGCGGTGAAGTTGGACGTTGTCAACAGCTTGCCGCCAAAGGCGCTCATCTCGACGGTCGGCCCGGCGTCCGTCCAGGCAACCCCGGTCGCACTCGTGAGGACGCCAAGGCCAGCCAGGGCCGACAGTGCGCCGGCCAGGTCACGACCATCTGGGCCGGCACCGGTGAGGATGGCGTCCGGCGCTGCCTCGGACTGCTCATCGACCAGGCCGGCGACCCGCGCGGCCGCGATCGCCGACCACGCGTGCCCCTCGGCCGCGGGATCTGCGATCGTCCACACGCTCGGAAGGAACCGGGCAAGCTCGTCTGCGATCGCGTCAGGGGCTGCGGCCACCACGACGCCGACGACACCGCGGCCGCTCTGCGCCCCGAGATCGCGAGCGAGCGTGGCCACCTCGGCGGACAGCCGCGACAGGCCGCCTTCCGCCGAAGGCTCCGCGATGACCCACAGGTCGCCCATCAGATGATCCGCCGCTGCGCGAGGAATTCGACGATCCTCGCGGCCCCGTCCGACGACGACCCGCGGACGATCTCCGTGGCCCCGCGGGCGGGCGGGGTCCGGCTGTCGAGCACGGCCGTGGTGGCCACGCCGCCTCCGACGGTGGCCGGGTCGATCTCGAGCTCGGCGAGCGAACGAGTGACGATCTCCTTCGACCGCGCGGCCATGATCCCCTTGAGCGACGGGTAGCGAGGTTCCCCGAGCGCCTGCGTGCAGGAGATCAGCGCGGGCATCGGAGCCTCCAGGACGTCGTACCCGGTCGGGCTGATCCGTCGGACGCGTACGATCCGGGCACCCTCGTCGGGCTCGATCCGAGCTGCATACGAGAGCAACGGCAACCCGAGAAGTGCGGCCACCGCCGCGGGGACCGTGCCGCCCAGCCCGTCTGAGGTGTCGACGCCGACCAGGACGAGGTCGAACGTCAACGGCTTGAGCGCCGCGGCGAGGACACGGGCCGTCGAGACCGTGCATGAACCCGCGAGGGCCGGGTCGGTCACGTGGATTCCGCGCGTCGCGCCCATCGCCAGCGCCTTGCGAAGCGTCTCGGGTGCGGAGGTGGGGGCCATCGACAGGAGCGTGACCTCGCTCCCATCGGACGCGGCGGTGGTGAGCTTGAGGGCCGCTTCGAGCGCGTACTCGTCATTGCCGTTGACGACCGAGGGCGTCGCCGTCCGATCGAGGCGGCCGTCGGCGCCGAGCCGCTCACCGCCGGATGCGGGGTCGGGAACCGGTTTTACGAGGACGACGATGTGCATGAAGTCTGGAACTCCTCCCTGCGATCAGTCGTCCTTGCCAAGCAGTGCTCGTGCGATCACGAGCCGCTGGATCTGTTGGGTCCCCTCGTAGATCTGGGTGATCTTCGCGTCGCGCATCATGCGCTCGACGGGGAATTCGTCGATGTAGCCGTAGCCACCAAGGACCTGTACCGCGTCCGTGGTGACTCGCATCGCCGTGTCCCCGGCCACGAGTTTACACATCGCCGACCAGCGACCGGCGTCAGGAGCTCCTGCCTCGATCTCGACGCACGCCTTGTACAGGAGCTGGCGTGCCGCTTCGGTCCCGGCGTCCATGTCGGCGAGCATCGCGGCGATCATCTGGAGATCTCCGATTCGCTTGCCGAATTGACGACGCTCGGTGGCGTAGCGCGTGGCGACCTCCAGGGCGCCCTGGGCTATCCCGACCGCCTGTGCGGCAATCCCCGGTCGACTCCGCTCGAACGTCCTCATCGCGATGCCAAAGCCGTCGCCCTCGTCGCCGATCCGGTTGTCCGCCGGCACGAGGACGTTGTCGAAAGCGAGCTCGGCGGTCGGGCTGCCCCGGATTCCCATCTTGTGTTCGATTCGAGGCACCGAGAACCCCGCGGTGGGGACCTCGACCATGAAGCACGAGAGGCGGCGATGTCGGGGCGCTTCCGGATCGGTCACCGCGAAGATCGTGATCAGGTCGGCCACCGAACCGTGGGAGATGAATCGCTTCGCGCCGCTGATCCGGTAATCGTCGCCATCGCGGATGGCGCGGGTCCGGGTCGCGGCGGCATCGGAACCCGCCTCCGCCTCGGTCAGGGCGAACGCGATCAGGGACGCACCGCTTGCCAGCTTCGGGAACCAGCGCGCCCGCTGATCTGGCGTGCCGGCGAGCAGCAGCGGCAGCGCGCCCAGCTCGTGAACGGCGAGGATCAGCCCGGTCGTGGCGCAGGCGCGGCTGAGCTGCTCGACGGCAAGGCAGACCGACAGCAGTTCGCCACCGAGACCGCCGAACTCCTCGGGAAACGGAAGGGCCAGGATGTCCTGGGCGGCGAGGAGCTGCCGAAGGTCTTCGGGGAACTCCCCGGTTCGGTCGATATCCGCGGCACGAGGCGCCACGCGCTCGTCGGCAAGCTCGCGGACGGCATCGCGGAGGAGCCGCTGCTCCTCGGTCAACCGGTAAGGGCCTTGGGCTGGGCTCGGCGCGGTCACTTCGGCCGATCGTAGCACCGGGACGACGCGGCTTCCGGGGATGCGGTCTATGCCCTATTGCCGCCCGTCTGAGCCGCGCGTAGTCTCCTGTCAGCTGGTGGACTGCGGCTTCGGGGGTCGCGGCAACCAGCAATCCGGGGTCACGCGATATGGAACAGACCCAGCTCGTTGCCATCACCGGCGCGGCCGCGCTTGGCATCCTGGCCACGATTGCCATCCTGCGCAGACAGCGCCACGCGCTCGAGCCACCACGAGAATCCCCGTTCGCGGTCTCCACCGAGGGCGAGAAACGCTGTCCGAAGTGCGGGATGGGCAACCTGTGGACGCAGGACCGCTGCATCACGTGCGGGACGAAGCTCGCGGGCTGATCAGAGCACCGGCAACTGCCGCGCGGCGGGGGCCGCGGCGATCCGGGCCGCAAGCACCTCGCTGACGTCCAGGGTCGCCACGGCCCGCCCGCCATCAGCTGCCGCCAGGCCGTCGCTGAGCATGACCATGCAGAACGGGCACGACGTCGCCACGGTGGCGGCGCCCGTCTCGACGACCTGACGGGCGCGCTCGGCATTGATCCGCGTGCCGCGCGTCTCCTCCATCCACATTCGACCACCACCCGCGCCGCAGCAGAACGTGTTCTTGCCGCTCTTCTCGAGTCTCGGTGATGGTGACCCCGGCCGCGCCGAGGACGTCGCGTGGCGCGGCGACCACGTTGTTGTAGCGGGCTAGATAACACGAGTCGTGCACCGTGACGGCGCCGGGCCGGTGATCCCCGGTGGTCGAGGTCGCATCCTCAGGGAGCGTCGCCAACCGTCCAGATGCCACGAGATCGGCAAGGAACGTGCTGTGGTGGACGATCCGGAACTGGCCGCCGAGCTGGCCGTATTCGTTGCCGATCGTGTTGAAGCAGTGTGGGCAGGCGGTCACGATCGTTCGCTCACCCATGCCGTACCGGTTGAGCGTCTCGACGTTGCCCGACGCGAGGATCTGGTAGACGTAGTCGTTGCCCATTCGCCGGGCCGGATCGCCGGTGCACGACTCCTCCTGGCCGAGAATGGCGAACTCCACGCCCGCGGCGTGGAGACAGGTCGCCACGGCACGCGCGACCTTCTGGTTCCGCGGGTCGAATGCGGCCGCGCAGCCCACCCAGTACAGGACCTCGAGCCCATCGAGCCCCCCCGCGGCAGCGACGTCGGCCACGAGGGGCACCTCGAACGGGAGGCTCTTCGTCCAGTCGGTCCGCGCAGATGCCGGCTGGCCCCACGGGTTGCCCTGGCCTTCCATCGCCCGGAACGCCGGCGTCAGCTCGGCCGGGAAGCGGCTCTCCTCGAGGACAAGGTTGCGACGCAGCCCGACGATCTTGTCGACGTGCTCGATCAGGACCGGGCAGGCCTCGACGCACGCGCCGCAGGTGACGCAATCCCAGACCGCGTCGTACGGGATCGCGGTATCGACGATCGGTCGGGCCAGGGCCGCTGCCGCGGGTCGCGTGCCCTCGAGGCCGTACGTCTCGCGCACGATGGGGCTGTTGGGGATCAGGTCGATCCCGTGCTCGGCCTCGACCGACATGTCCCGGATGCCCATGATGAAGGTCTTGGGGTTGAGCGGCTTGCCGGTCGTCCAGGCCGGGCAGGCCGCCTGGCAGCGACCGCATTCGGTGCAGGTAAAGCCGTCGAGCAGATCCTTCCAGCCGAGGTCCTGGAGCGTCTTGAGCCCAAAGGTCGCGCTCTCGTCCTCGAGATCCATCTGGGGAAGCTCGCCACGCGGCGCGAGCTTGCGGAACAGGATGTTCGGGAAAGCTCGTGGCGATGTGGAGGTGCTTGGAGAACGGCAGGTAGCACAGGAACGCCGCGACAAGCGCCATGTGGCCCCACCACAGGACGGCGAATGCAGCTTCGAGGCGTCGATGCGCCGAGCGCCCGCAGGGGCACGGCCAGGGCGTTCGACACGAACGCGCCGGTGATCTCGCCGTACCGCGCGACCTCGAAGGCCTGGGCCAAGCAGCTCGGTGGCGACGACCCCGCCGATCATGCCCAGGATCACGAGGGCATCGCGGTTGAAGGTGAGCCGCGCCGGCCGGGTGACGAGCCGACGAAGGTACGCCCAGCCGATCGAGACGAGGACGATGACGGCGACCACGTTCTGCATCGCGCTGATCGCCGCCCACAGCGCGCCGTCGAGCGGGATCGCGCAGGACGGTCTGGATGATCCCGCCGGTCACGATGTCCGCCGTCCCGATCGTCAGCAGCACGAACCCCCAGAAGATGCCCGGCGTGCAGGAGCCCGGCGCGCAGGTCCTTGAACATCTTGGTCTGGAGGAACGCGTACTGGACCAGCCCGACGAGGCGCGCCGGGACGTTGG
Organism: uncultured Chloroflexia bacterium; assembly: GCA_963731865.1. Classification (GTDB taxonomy): domain Bacteria; phylum Chloroflexota; class Limnocylindria; order Limnocylindrales; family CSP1-4; genus SPCO01. The sequence goes on from CAVSXG010000002.1 coordinate 635,510, forward strand.
CGAACGGGCGCGACGGCCGGGCGACCGCGAACACCCGCAGGTGTCGGGCCATGGCCAGCGCGAAGAAGACCGCGGCACCCCAGAACACGCGGGAAGACGAGCGGATAGGCCGGGACCTCGACGAACGGCTCGAACATCAGGCGGTCGTGCCGTGGTCGTGCGGACCGGCCAGTGTCTCGAGCGCGTGGTCGAGCACGGTCTCGATGCGCCTCGAGCGATTCGAGCGCGCCCTTCGGGCTGCCCGGCAGGTTCGCGATCAGCGATCGCCCGCGCACGCCGACGACCCCGCGCGACAGGTCGGCCAACGGCGTCTTCGCTCGGCCGGCCGCTCGCATCGCCTCGGCGAGGCCCGGGAACCTCGTAGTCGATCACGCCTCGGGTCGCCTGCGGCGTCACGTCGCGGGGCGTGAGCCCGGTCCCGCCGGTGGTCACGACGAGCGGGTGGCGTGCGGCTCCCATCGATCGAGCGCCTCGCTCGATCGCAGCCTGGTCATCGGGGACGAGGACCCGCTCCACCTCGTACCCGAGCGTCGCCAGGCGATCGGCGACGCCGGCTCCGGAGACGTCCTCGCGGACGCCGGCCGCGGCGCCATCGCTGGCCGTGATCACCAGCGCGGATCGCTCGGACGCCAGTCGTCATGCGCGGGTCGCCCTGCGCTTCCCGCCGATCCTGCCCGCGATCCGTCGCCCGGATGGCGGTTCGGGGCGGTCGTCCACCGGGCCGGGCGCGCGCTCCCAGGTCCCGCTCTTGCCGCCGGTCTTGGAGAGCAGTCGCACGCCGCGGATCTCGACGCCGCGCTCGGCGCCCTTGACCATGTCGTAGACGGTCAGCGCCGCGACCGACGCCGCGGTCATCGCCTCCATCTCGACGCCGGTCTGACCGGTCGTGGCGGCCTCGGCCCGGATCCGCAGGACGCCGACTGGCTCGATCCGGGGTGATCGCCACCTGGAGATCGGTGAGCGGGAGCGGGTGGCACAGCGGGATCAGCTCGCTTGTCCGCTTGCCGCCCATCACGCCCGCCAGCTCGGCCACGCCGAGGACGTCGCCCTTGGAGCCGCCGCCGTCGATCACGAGGCTCATCGTCTCGGGCGAGACCGCCACCGTGGCCTCGGCGACCGCGCGACGCGCCGTGACCGGCTTGGCCGACACGTCGACCATCCGTGGCCGGCCCGACCGGTCGACATGCGAGAGCCGTCGACGCTCGGATCGCGGCGCTGGTTTCTGGTCCATTCGGTCCTCCGGGTCGGGTGGCGATCGGGTCAGGCGCTGTCGAGCCACCAGATGGCGACCTCGGCGCCCGCCGGAAGCGAGTCGAGCGGATTCTGGAACGATCGCGAGGGCATCGGCGGCAGCGAGGGCGGACATCACGTGACTCCCCTGCCCGCCCGCGAGGCGGACGCGGACACGGCCCCGCTCGTCGCGGACCGGCGCGCCGTCGTCGGACCGTTCCGCCTGGACGCGCAGGTACGCCCGACGACCGTGGCTCTTGGTGACGGGCTGCATCGAGCACGGCCCGATCGGCCGGACGGAGCAGGTCGCGCCGCCCGGCGAGACGCCGGATCGCGGGCCGGACGAAGAGCTCGAACGTGACCGCCGACGAGACCGGGTTTCCAGGCAGGCCAAAGACCGAGGATCGGCGCACCGCCGTCGGGTCGCGGCGCGGTGCCGAACGCGAACGGCTTGCCCGGTTGGACCGCCACCCGCCAGAGATCGACCCGTCCGATCGTCTCCATGGCGGTCTTGACGACGTCGTACGGCCCGACGGACACGCCGCCCGAGATGATCAGCGCGTCGGCCCCGACCTCGATGCCGCCGCGCAGCCGCTTGAGCACGTCGGCGAGATCGTCGGTCGCGATGCCGAGATCGATCGCTTCTGCGCCCGCGGCTGCGACCTGGGCGCGCAGACCGGGGCCGTTGGCATCGGGAATGCCCGCCGGGCCCAGCGGCTCGCCGGGCGCCCGGATCTCGTCGCCGGTCGCGAGCACGCCGACACGCGGGCGTCGGTAGACGCGGAGCGCATCGACGCCGGCGCCGGCGACCAGGGCAATCGCGGCCGCCGTCAGCGCGACGCCGGCCTCGAACAGCGTGTCGCCCGGCCCGGAGGTCGCTCGCGGCATCGCGGATGGAGCCACCGACCGGCACGACCTCGTGGACGAGGCAGGCCGACGGCAGCGGACCAGTCGCATCCCGTCCACGAGACCCGGGATGGCCAGCCGCATCGAGCGGGGTCGTCAGTTCGACCGGCACGACGGCGTCGGCGCCGTCGGGAAGCCGCGCGCCGGTGGCGATTCGGACGGCCGTCCCGGGCCGGACGACGACGCTTGGCGCGGCCCCTGCCGCGACATCGCCGATGACGCGGAGCTCGACCGGGCTGGCGTCGGCTGCCCCGGCGGTATCGGCGGCCTGGATCGCGTACCCGTCCATCGCCGAATTCGGCCACGGCGGCAGCGAGACCCGCGCGGTCACGGGCTCGGCGACGACCCGCCCGAGCGCGGCGGCCGTCGACATCCGCTCGGTCTCCACCGGGACGAGCTCGGCGAGGATCGCATCGCGTGCCGCCTCGACACTGAGCAGACCCGGAGCCGCGGGCGCCGTCATCGGCTTCGCGCGGGGGTCACGACTGGCTCGATCCGCTGCGGTCGTGAGCTCGGTGGTCGGCGCGCGGCCCACGCCGACGGTCGCCCGGCGCCCCGCGAGCGACGGCAGTGACGAGGGCGAGCGCGATGATCACGACGCCGACGACGACCGCGGTCTCCTGCCAGAACACGAAACGGGAAGAGCTGGACGAGCCGCTCCGTCGCCGGGTCGAAGGTGTACGAACCGCCTGGGAACAGCAAGCCGATGGAACAGCTCGAACAAGGCCTCGAACGCGACCAGCGCAACGACCCCGATCAACGCCACGGCTCCCGCCAGCACGAGCGCGCCACGACGAACCGCGACCCAGACCGCCGCGTCGTTCCATGCGCCGGCTCGCCGACGAGGAGGATGACGAGCGACGCCGCCGCGAGGATCCAGAGGCCCGATGAAGACCGTCCGCACGTCGCGCATGTGCCCGCGCTCGCGCTCGACGAGGACCGGCGACCCGCCAACCTCCACGTCGAAGTCCGGCGGCCCGATGACCAGGTCCGACAGGATGGCGTCGGTCGCGGTCCGGAGCTCCTCGGTCGTGTAGCCGGTCCACGCGACGGCGTTCGCGCGACCCTGCTCGAAGGCCACCCACTGCGGGGTCAGGAACGGCAGCACAGCGGCCGTGACGACGACGGTCGCGGTCGCCACCCCGATCAGGATCGAAGCGATCGGCCTCCGGATGGCGTGCACCGGGTCATCCTAGCCCGTCGCGCGGCCTACTCGTCCTCGAGCGTCTTCGCCTGGTCCCACCAACCCTCCATGGCGAGATCCGATGGCGGGTCGACCTTGAGCTCGATGGCCGCCGCGCGGACCCGCGCCTTGAACACATCCAGCGGCAACTCGAGGATCTGCCGAAGGCCCTCGATCCCCGCCTGGACCAACAGCTCGTGCTCCGCCGGACCAAAGCTCGCGAGGTTGAGCATGAGCGCCTCGTCTCGCCACATCAGCACGTCGTTGACGGTGGCGTCGACCTGGTCCGCGAGGTTCTGGCGGCGGGTCGGCGTCTCCGAAACCTCGAGCAGCAGACCGGTCGTGAAGACGCCCTGATGGTCGAGGCGATCGAGATGGACCGGCTCGATGCGGGTCAGCTCGTTGATCGGTGGCACGGGTCGGGCGGGACCTCCAAAGGCGATGCTGGCGATCTGGCTTGGCTCGCGATGGGGTCATTATCCCCGCGCTGGTGGTGCGTCGCGCGCTAGATCGGTCGGAGATGCGAGATCACACCGTAGGTCCTTCCGGTCTCGGGGTCGTTCCGGGCCGCAACGACCAGGCGTCGCAGTCCCGCCGGAGTCTCGATCCGGCAGGCCAGAGCCGCGCCACGCTGGTAGACAAGGTCCATCAGCTCGAACGCGGCCGGCGGCAGATCCAGGAGCGCCTCACGGGCCGGCTGGCCGACGCACCCATTGCCGAACGCCTCGATAAAGGCGGCGTTGCCATGCACGATGAGGTGGCCGGGGCCAATGTGAAACGCCGCGGGGTACGGGCGTCGCGCGGCTGAGTCGACGCCCATCAGACCGCCGCCACCTGTTCCGCGGCGGCCGCGCGCAACAGGTCCCACGCTCGCTCGACGTGCCGGCTCTCGGTCCGAAGGTTGCCGACCGCGACCCGGATCGTGAATCGCCCGGCGAGTCGCGTGTGCGACAGGAACACCTCGCCGGTACGATTGACCGCATCCATGATCGCCGCATTCGCGTCATCGAGCAGCTCGCGCGACGTCCGGCGCCTCGGCACGGTTGGCAAGCTCGGCGGGCCGCCAGCGGAAGCAGACCGTCGAAAATGGGACAGGCGCCAGGAGCTCCCAGTCCGGATCGGCCCCGATCGTCGCGGCGAGATCGGCGGCGAGCTCGAGGTGGCGCTCGATCCGTCGTCGCAGACCGTCGAGCCCGAACCAGCGCAGCTGGATCCACAGCTTGAGCGCCCGGAACCGACGTCCGAGCTGCGGGGTGTACTCGTTGTAGTCGCGGACCGGCGTCGCGCGATCGAGGGTCCGCAGGTACTCGGGCACAAGACTGAAGGCTGCCCGCAGCTCCGGCATTCGGCGCGTCAGCAGAAGCGATGCGTCGAGCGGCGTGAACAGCCACTTGTGCGGGTTGATCACGATCGAGTCGGCTCGTTCCCAACCCGCAAAGGGTGCGCGACGGTCGGGCAGCATGGCGACGACGCCGGCATAGGCGGCATCGACGTGCAGCCAGAGGCCTTCCTGCGCCGCGACGTCCGCAATCGCTGCGACCGGATCGACCGAGGTCGACGATGTCGTTCCGACCGTCGCCACGATTGCGATCGGCCGGAATCCACGCAGCCCGGTCTTCCGCGATCGCCTGCCGCGAGCGCGTCCACGACCATCTCGAACCGCTCGTTCACCGGAACGCGGACGAGCGAAACACGCCCAAGCCCGAGGGTCATGCACGCCTTCTCGACCGAGCTGTGCGCCTCGGCCGAGGCGTAGACGCGCAACCCGGCACCCAGGTCGTCGCGGGCGGCCAGACCGCGAGCCGAGGCATCCGTCCCCGCGGCTTCCCGGGCCGCCGCCAGCGCGATCAGCGTCGAGGTCGACGCGGTGTCCGGTGAGGAGTCCGTCGAACCCGTCGGGCAACCCGACGGCCTGCCGCAGCCAGTCGACGACGACCTCCTCGAGCTCCGTGCCGATCGGCGAGGTCCGCCACAGCATCGGGTTCTGGCCGAGGGCCGCCGTCAGCATCTCCCCGAGGATTCCGGGGCCCGATGCCGTCGTCGCGAAATAGGCGAGGAACCCCGGGTGTTGCCAGTGCGTGGCGTTTGGTTCGACCAGCCGGGCATAGTCGGCCAGGATCGCCTCGATCGGTTCAGGGGCCTCCGGCGCCGCGGTCGGGAACTGGGGTCGCAGGGAGCCGGGCTCGATCGCCGGAAAGACCGCGCGTGTCTCGACCGTTTCAAGGTAGTCGGCCATGACGTCGACGACCGCGTGCGCGGCCGCCCGAAAGGCCTCGACGTCCATGTCAAGGAGTGGGGCTGGATGGTCCGGGTCGGTCACCGGGCCAGTGTATGACCTGCCCTATACCGTGTCGGCCGATCGCCCTCCGAGGAACCCGGCAACCGCCTCGACCAGCTCGGCGGGACGATACGGCTTGGCCAGGAAGCCCGACGCGCCCGTGGCGAGGGCGGTGGCCCGTTCGGCCGGCAGCACGCTCGCGCTCAGGACCACGAATGGAGGGCTTGGACCGCCGCGATCGGCGCCTTCCCACATTAGCGACAGCCCGTTCCCGTCCGGTAGACGGACGTCGAGCAGGACGAGGTCAACGTGGTTCGTGGCGAGGATGGCGCGGGCGGTTGCCAGGTCCGGCGCTTCGAGCAGGACCAGCCCGCGCAGACGGTCATCGGTCGCTCGTTCGAGCACCGCACGCAGCAGTACGCGGTTCGGCTCCTCGTCCTCGACGACGAGGACGACGGGGGGTCGTGCCGTCAACGAGACGCCAGCGGCACCGCGTGATCGAGCCAATCGAGCAGCCCGACGCGAGCATCCTGTCCCTTGGTCACAATGCCGAGGATTTTCCCATTGAGCCGGTACTTCTGCTCCGGGCTCAGGTCGTGACCGGTGCACACCACGATCGGCAGGCCCGCCGTGCGTTGGTTGTGCTTCAGTGCGGCGATGACCTCGAACCCATCCACGTCCGGCATCACCAGGTCGCAGACGACGAGATCGACGAGTTGGCCGTTCTCGGCCCACTCGAGTGCCTCCCGGCCACCCTGCGCGGTGACCACCACTACGCCTTCGGGCTCGAGTGCCCCGCGGATATAGGCGAGCGCGGCGGGCTCGTCGTCAACGACGAGCACCCGTTTGGCCACGCCGCGCACGTCGTCCGCCGCCACGAACCGCGCCAGACAGCCAAGCAGCGCCTCGCGATGGATCGGCTTGACCAGGTAATCGACGGCGCCGAGCGCCAGCCCGACCTCGCGTTCCTCGACGACCGTCACGATGACCACCGGCACGTCCTGGAGCTGTGCGTCCGCCTTTAGCCGCCGGAGGACTTCCCAACCGTCCACGCCCGGCAGGAGGACATCCAGGACGATGGCCGCCGGACGCGAGGCCCTGGCAGCCGTGATCCCGGTCTCCCCCGTGGAGGCGACCCTGACCTGGTATCCCGCCCCCTCGAGATACTCGCGGAGCAATCGAACCGCACTCGGATCATCCTCGATGACCAGGATGTCGCCCGATACGGCAGGTGCGCCGTCGGCCGTTTCCAGACCGGGCAAGTGGGTCGTTCGATGGCCGCACCCTCGGCGTCCTGCGCCGGCAGGACGAGCGTGAACGTGCTGCCGTGACCACGCGCCGACTCCAGTTCGATCCTGCCACCGTGCGCCTCGGCCAGGCGTTTCGTCACCGCGAGCCCCAGTCCCGAGCCCGGCTGTCGCTCGGACGGGTCGCCAACCTGGCGGAATTCCTCGAAGACGCGCGGGTGATCCTCGGCCGCGATCCCGACGCCGGTGTCGGCAACGGCAATCCGAACCTCGCCACCGGCCATCGACGCCGTCACCCGGATGGACCCGCCATCGGGCGTGTACTTGATCGCGTTCGAGATCAGGTTGTAGAGGATCTGGCGGAACCGGCCGCGGTCCACGGCCACGTTGAACGAGCGTGCTTCCGCGTGGAATGCGAGGTTCTTGCGATCCGCCAGCGGGCGCAGGCCGTTGACCGCTTCGGTGACCGCGAGACCAACGTCGACGGGCTCCGGGCGGAGCTCCAGGCGGCCCGCTTCGACCCGGGCAAGATCGAGGACATCGTTGACCAGGGTCAGGAGGTGCTGTCCGCCACGCTGGATGTGGTCCACCCATTCGATCGGCACCGATACGTTGTCGCCATCGCGTGGCTCCGTGGTCATCAGGTCGCTGAAGCCGATGATCGCCGACAACGGCGTCCTGAACTCGTGGCTCATCGATGCCACGAAGTCGCTCTTCGCGGCGCTCGCCGATCGCAGCGCCTCGACGGTGGTCGCCAGGCGGTCGGCCAGTGCCTCCTGGTCCGCCATCACGGCACGCCGCTCGGCGACGATCGCCGTCTGCGCGCCAAGGGCCGCGAGCAGCTCGGCATCTGACGGGTGGAACAGGGCTCGGTGGGTGGACATCAGAATGAGGGCGCCGCGGTCGCCACTTCCCGGCAGCTCGACTGGGACAATCGAGACATACCGGGCGCCGGCCGCCTCGGCCAGAGCCTTGCGGATCGGACCAACCTCCGCGACCGGGACGTCCCAGCGCGACCGGCCGGACTGCACGTTCTCGTCGAACTGCGACCACGTCATCGACTCGAGGTTCTCGGGCGCGGTCATGCCGGTGGTCGCGATCAGGGACACGGCTCCGGTACGCGGCCCAGTCAGCATCGCCGCGAAACCGCCCTGCATCCGAACGGCGACGTCCGTGAAGCCAGTCCAGATTCTGTCGATCGGGTCTCCTGAGCGCGCGATCAGCTCGCGCGTGTAGTCAACCGTCGTCCGCGCCTGCGCGATGCGACGAATCGGGCCGGGCGGGAGCAGTGCCAGCACATATCCGACGCCCGACAGGAGCGCGAGGACAGCAGCGGTAGCGCTCGAGACCGCGGTCGGAGCGGAGATGACGGCACCCACGGTCGCGACGACCAGGGCGAACGCGAAGACCCCGGTCGAGATCCCGGCCAGACCCATCCGGACCGCGACTGGACCCCTTCGGCGGACCGCTTCCAGGAGGAGGTAGATCGCCGCTGCCGCCTCAAAGACGACGAACCCGCCAACGACGACGATCGCGGCGATGGCCCTCGGCCCGACCACATCGATCGCGCCCGGCAGGACGACAGCCAGAGCGGTTCCTCCGACGAGGATGATCGCGCTCGCCCAGAGCAATTGCCGAGGGACCGGGCGAAGCAGGGACACGAGATGCAGGACAAAGACCGGCTGCAACAGGAACAGTCCGCCCGCGATCGCCCGAAGGATGGGTGACGGCGACCCGACTGATCCTTTCCAGATCTCACCAACCAGGGCCGCTGCAAGGGGGCTGAACACCAACGCCAGGTCGCGGCTCACCGGGTCACGCTGTCGGGCGTACCTCCAGAGGGTCGCGAGGAACGGGACGAGGAAGAGTCCCTCCACGATGGCGGTCAGCCAGTTCATGCGTCGTCCCCCACGATCAGTCGGGTGCGTGGGCGGCCGACTCGACGAGATCGAGGACTTGAGCCAATCAAAGGGACAGTCGCGTCATGCGACAGAAGGGGCTCTGTCATCACTAGCTCCATGACCGACGAAACCGTCGCCGGATTGACGGCCCCCAAGTCTCGGGCGCTCGAAGTGGTACCGGGATGGACTAAAAGGCTAGTTCCACCCCCGTACTTTGGTCCTACCGGAGACCTCGTTCGCTCGACTCTAGCACGCTGAATTCGGCCGTCTGTTCTGAGACGCCTCTCATCGCCAGCGGCCCTGGAGCGCCGAGGAGTGCCCGGACGGCAGCGCGAACCGGACGCTGATCCACGCCGGGGTGCCTTGCCGCCAGGAGAAGACGACGACACCATCCGGGCCGATCGTGCGTGTCGTCAGGGTTGACCATCCAGTCCACGTCCCATTGAGCCGGGTCGCCACTTCCACGTCAACGACCGGGCCTGAACCGGCCACGTCCATCACGGCACGCCAGGAGATGTACTGCCCTCGAGGGACAACGGGCGTCGTCGCACCGTAGCTGCCGCCCTGGCCAGGGAGACCGGCCTTGACGCCCGGCTGCTCGAACGTCACCGACCCGCTCGGCGCAGCGGTCGGCCCGTCGGTTGGCGCCGTCGACGGCTCCGCGGTCTGGATGGCGGCGGGGCTGGAGGCCGGGACGGTGCTGCCATGGGCAGATGGCCTGTCGGTCGGCTGCGCGATGGATCCAGTTTCATCCGGTGATCGAGAGGCGCGCTCGAAGGGCGTCGCCTCCAGGATGTCGAGGATTGGCGACCCAGACAGGGCCGATGCCATCACGATCACCACGACCCCGGACACGGCCCCGATGAGCAGCGAGGTCCCGAGCTCTCGGCCAGTCATCGCCTGAAGCTTAGCGGTCCGACCGAGCCAGCCGAGACGATGGCGATCGAACGTTGAAGGGCCTAACGGACCCCAGCCCGGGATCGTTGTCCATGAAAAGGAAACCCGATACCTGTGCTGTTCAACCTTCGCGACCGCCGCCTCTCCGAGCCTGATACGGACACGCCGTTCGATCACGAGCACTATGGCAAGTGGGTGCCCATGCCGCCCGTCGCCACAGCCGAGATCGAGCGTCACGGATGGATCCGTCATGCGGTCACCTATGCCTGCCCCAGTTGTGGGTACGAGCTGACCGAAAGCTTCCCGATCCGCGCCGTCGACCTCAAGACGGCGTAACCGCGTCGGCGGCCCGGGACGGGTTCGCAGCCTGGGCCACGGCGCCGACCTCCTCGTTCGGCCGGTATAGGACCTCGCCGACGTATGCGCTACAGTCGGACGTCAGGAGCGTCGACCAACGTCGCTTGCGGCCGTGCGACGACTCCCCGCATTTGGCTACCTTGGGAACATACGAGGAGACATGATTCGTTATCGGTTGGCAGCACGCGCTGTCATGGCGCTCACCGTCGCGGCGTTCCTGCTCGCGGGTCGCTTCGTTCCGGCGTCGGCCGTGCAGGTCCCACCGGACGGATCCGACGTCGTCCTCGTCCTCGACTTTTCCGCGTCCATCCTGAATGACGCCGCGAACCGGGAGCGCTTCGCCGATGCGCTTGACCGGATCGCCGACCGGATTGACGCGACGTCGTCGGACCTCGTGGCCGGCGACACCACGGTAACGCTGGTCCAGTTCGCGACGAGAGCGGCCGACTACCCCAGCTGCGTTGAGCTCGGGCTGCTCGATAGCCCAGCGGTCGTCGCGCGCTTCGCCGACTGCCTCCGAGAAGCGGCCCTCGCGTACCGCAAGGGCCTCGACGCGGCGCTCACCACGAAAATCGGCGTCGACACGAACTACGTCGCGGCGATGACCGTGGCCGCTCGTCACCTTCCCGCGGACGCCGTGCGGCCAGCCATCATCCTCTTCACTGACGGAAAGCATGACGTCCAGGGGGTGCCGGTCGGGCAAGTGCTGCCGGCACGGGATCGGCTCTTCGGGGCTCGATCGCCCATTGCGTTGCTGCCTGTTGGCATGGGTCTCAGCCCCGCGGAGCGGCCAGCCCTTGAAAGCGGCCTCGTCAACCTTCGCTTGATCAAGGACATGCCCGCCTGCGGCAGCGGGAGTCAAATCGAGTGGCCACAGGTGGTCTTCGATTCTCCGGCCGACGCCGGAAACGCCGTGGCGGTCGCCCTTCAGAACGTCACGTGCACATTCACGGTGGCGCCAACGCCGACACCGACTCCGGAGCCGACGCCGACGCCGGAGCCGACGCCGGGCACGCCTCGCGCCATCGAGCTCTCACCAGGTGATGGCACCATCGGCGTCACCTGGGTCGCTCCGCTCACGACGCTGGCGCCGATCGTCGACTACCGGATCCGCTGTCGATCGGGCGAAGGCGAATGGACGGAATCGAGCGAGGGCGCATCGCTCGCGACCTCCACCGTCGTCGAAGGACTCACCAATGGCGTCGCATACGAGTGCGAGGTCATGGTCGTTGACGAGACCGGGGAGGGGCCCTGGACCGCCGCACCGGCCGTCGCCACACCGGTCGGGCGCCCCGGGTCCCCCGGGAAGCCCGCTGTGCAAGCGCTGAACGGCGGCGTGCGGGTCGAGGTGCCGCCCACGGACCCGGCGCTCGTCTCCGACTACCGCTTTGAGTGCTCAGGTGACGATGGCCAGACCTGGCCCAACGGAATCGATGTCCCTGCGACCGGGGGTGCCGCCGCCGAGATCGGGAACCTCACGAACGGCGCGGCGTACGTCTGCCGAGCGTTCGCCGCCAACGCTGCCGGCATCAGCGACCCTTCGGCGGTGTCGGACCTGGTGCGACCCTGCGCCTCGCTTGTCGACTGCAACCCGATTCTCGCTCCGCTAGCGGGCGGTCTCGGGTTCGTGGCGTTCCTGGCTCTACTGGCGGTGATCGTGACGCTGTATCGGGACCGAACGCGCGGGTATGTGGTGGCCGTCGTGGACGTGGTGCACACGGCGAACCTTGGCTACGGCTCGAAGCTCGGGCTCCGCTTCGTGCGGGACCAGCCTCGCGGTTCCGTGACCGGTATCGCCTCCGACCGGAGCAGACGTGCGGAACTTCGCATCCGCCATCGTGGTGGGGATCAATTCGAAGTGACCGATCGAATGGGCAAATACATGACCGCGTCTGGGCAGCCAGTGGTGATCGTCGATCCCCTTGGTGATCGCCACCAGGTGATCCTGCGGCGATTCCGTGGAGTCACGGCATCGGCCATGGACGTCCGCTAACCCGGCCGACAAGATCGGCGACGGCCCCGCCCGTCCGTCGCGGCCCACGTCAGTCCGCAGGGGCACCTACGAAGTGGCGTGCAACGCAACAACGGACGAACGAGGCCAAACGGGAAACGGTGTGGACACCCTGCCGTTATGGCCTCACGGAAAAACGCCCGGAGAGACCCCGCTCCGGGCGTTCGTTTGGCTGGACGAGGGGGTGCCCCTCCGCGTCCGAGGTGGACACTAGATCGTTGCCTGGCGCGGGCGCACTAGGTCAGTTGCCGTATTCGACAGGCTGGACGGTCGCTGGTCCTAGCGCTTGTTGGTCGGCCGCATGATTTCGTACCTGGCGAGGACCTGGAAGAAGAGTGGCGCGCCGATCGTCAAGGCCATGATGAGCTGCCTCACCACCTCGCCTCCGAAGGGTGGGTTGAAGGCGAGGGCGATAGAGCCCGGAAAAACGATGCCACCGCGTAGAAGGCAAAGCGCGACGTTCATCCGGTCATCGTCCGGCCCCACGCCGCCCGATCGTCGACCTGGGCTGTCCACATCGCCCCTTACGAACGGGGCCGGCATCGGTGACCATGGGATGCCCGACAAGTCGACGCGGTCCATCCATCGTCATGCGTGCCGGGGAAGCTTGACCGTTCACGCCGTTGGTGGCCCATGTCGCGTTCGTCCGACCCGTATCGAGTGCTCCAGGTTCACCGTGATGCCAAGCGTCACGAGATCCGGGCTGCTTATCGGACGCTCGCCTGGCAGTGGCACCCCGATCACGGGGGAGCCCCGGGACAGATGATCGAGATCAACGAGGCATGGCGGATCCTCGGACATGAGGACCGACGCGCGGCCTACGATGCCGCGGCCCGAAGGCCTGCGGTCGCCGTGCCTCAGCCGGCGCGGCCAGAACCAGTGGCGGCGCCCGAGGCTGAGCGCCCACCCCGAGCTGCCCGGGAGCCGGGCGTCATCGATTACGGGCGCTATGCCGGTTGGTCCATCGACGAGCTTGCCCAGCACGATCCCGACTATCTCCAGTGGTTGGTGCGCATGCCCGCCGGCCGCCAATACGCCACCCAGATCCGCGCGATCTTCGATCGGCGCGAGCAGCAGCGAGCCGAGCGTGTGCCAAAGCCTGCACGTCGTCGTGGCATGTTCGGCCTGCGGACGGCCGCGGCACGCTAGCGGACCTCTAACGAGAAGGGACGATCCCCGTTCTCCGCTGCAGAAGAGCGTTCATCAGCCTGTGCGTTCTGTTCCCCCGGCGGTTGTGCACAGGTGAGCGGAGGTTCTCTTTGTGTCCGGGACGCGATCGTGCGCCAAAGCGCAATCAACACGTGGCACCCGGCGGCGGGCAGAAGCCCGCCGCCACGATGCGTGAGAACCGCGCTACGGCACCCGGCTCACGTTAACGTCGTCGAAGTTCACCATTTGCGCGGGGCAAATGCCACCGCAGTTCCAGCCCGGGACCATCTGGGCCGAATGCGTACCGGCGGCCATGGTCGCCTGACCTTGCAGGAACGTCCATACACCCGTTGTCACGGGCGGCGGCGTCGCGACTGAATCGTTTCTCGCGAAGATGCCGCAGGCGCCGTCCGAGTACTCAACGAGGAGCACGTCTACAAACGCGATCCCTGCGGACGTTGTCCGATACCAACCGTTCACGTTGTAGGTCGTGGACGGCGAGACCGCAAAGCAGCCTGAGGCCGCTCGGGGCGCGGTGCTGTTCGAAGTGGTGGCAGCAAGACTGGCTGGGGCAGAACGGAAATTCACCGTGTCGCGGCTGACCGTCGAGCCGATTCCGAACCAGTTACAAGGGACGCCCAGGCAGTTGTCCGTGGCGCTCGGGTTCGGCACCAGGTTTGGCTGCGGAGTTGGCGTTGGCGTTGGAGTCGGAGTTGGAGTTGGAGTCGCCGACCGAGTAGCCGCGCATTGACTGGCACTGACGCCGATCTGGTCACCGTGCGCCCGGTGCGCGCGCACTGCCTGCGGTGCGACCGAGATGAAGACCCACGGATTGGACGCGCTGTGCGTCCGGTGGCAGACGCCGACCTTGGCGCCTTTCGCAACGACTGGCACGGCGACCGCGATGAGCAGCGCTGCCACTGCCAAGGTCGTGACGGCGATCCTCGCGCCTCGCCGGAATCGCTTTGGAACCATGGCAGCCCCTCCTACTGGCCCGGCGGAACACCCATTGTGCTCGCGGACGAAAGGTTCGCGCAAGACTGATTCAGGCCGGCGTCCCAGGACGACGGCGCTGGCTGGATGCGCCTACAACGAGCCGGCGAACGGCGACGGCAGCTCAGCTCCGAGGACCACCAGCGCAATCACGGCCAGGATGATGAGGCTGATGATCCCGACCGCCAGCAAGCCTGGGTTGATGCCACGCGACTGCCTGACTGCCGGGATGATTACGGCTTCGACGAAGTCGTAGCCGCAGTTGGCACAGGCAGGACCAGTCCGCTGGGCACCGCACGTTGGGCAGTACAGCCGGTCGTTCATGGCAACGCTCCAGGCTCCCGTCCCTTCAATCCGAGGCATGGCGCGACCCCCGTCGACCACCATCGCGGCACGCCCAAGAGCTAGATGCGTGATCACGACGATCGTGCCGGCCGGGGGCCACCCACGCCAGTAGCGAAGAACGATCGCTACCGGTCGACTAGCGAAGGACGCTTAGCTGCGACCTCTTGAAATGGCTGCTCGAGGTTCCGGTAGGCTATCAACGCGTGTCGGCCGGGTCGCAGTGATCGCGATCCGCAACGCCGTTTCGACGCGCTCAGGGGTACCAAACACATCCCGGGTACCTCACGAGCGGCATCCTTTGCGGCGGAGAGTCGGATGCAGCGTCGGGAAGAACAGCGCCGAGAGCGGGTTCAATGGGTGTTATGCCTCACGGCCGTGGCGCAATTGGTCGAGCAATTGCCCGCGTTGTACCGCGTCGTCGAGGCTGGCGAAGACGACGTCCGCGTCGAGCTCCACATGAAGTCATCCGCCTGGGAGATTCTTCAGCTCGGGCCAGCCGATCAGGACCATGTGGCCGTGACACTGAGCAGCCACTTGGATAACCCGCCCGCATTGCCGTTCGAACCGTGGATGACCGAGGGAATCGAAGCCCTCAAGGCCGATCTCCAGTGGGCGGCCCTGCAACCGTGTTCAGAGCAGGCGAGCGAACTGCTCTCGGCTCTGGCCCGAATCCGCGGGACGATGCTGCACGGCAACCTGTATTGACGGCGGGCCGTGTGAGCCGCGGCCGCAGACGTGGAACGACCCCGGCGGCAGCCGCCTCGCTCTGTCGGTGCAGCTAGAGCGATGCACGTGCGGCTTCGCCGGGGCCGAGGCTCGGACGGGGCGCAGGACTCTCAGCACCGTATGGCCCAGGGACGCACAGCGGGAGGCCCAAAAGGACCAATTCCCGGGGGCCAATCGGGGACAAAACGGCACCAGCGGCGCGTCGGGTGGCGCCGCGAGGCAGGGGCGCGACGGCGGACCGGAGATGGCGGCCGTCGCTGCGTGTGTCAGGCCGGCTCTTGCAGCGGTGTCGCTCCGCCTTGGTAGGCCTCGGAGGCGGTCAGCCGCTGGTACTCGTCACGAAGTCGGGCGACCTCGGCGCGAAGCTCCTCGACTTCTGATGACCCGGGGCGGACGCTCGCAAGCTGGCGCTCCACGTCGCGCCATCGCTCAAGGACCAGGGCCGCTTCGGAGTGGTGGGGCATGTGTCCATTGCTCGATACAGGGCGGAGGTGGCGCGAGGCCTGACGCGAGTCGCGTTCGAGAATTGGCGCAGGCCTCGCCACCTGACGATGCACTGCCCAATCGCCACGATCAATACCCGGAGCCGAGTACTGGGTGCACCCGAGCACCGACGGCACCTTGGCCGATCTGGCCGCGCCCGAGCGTCCTAGAAGGGCTTGGGCATCCCGTTCAATGTCTGCAGCAGGAGCGTGACCGCCGCCCCCGCGAGCAAGCCTACGACGACGCCCAAACGCAACTGTCGTCCTGGCAGGTCCATGGGCGAACCGTCGCTCAAGTCAATGAGCTTCGGTATCACTCCACGGTCCTGTCCAGGCGTGGTACCGCAGACGCAACACGGTCCTCAGTCGGCGACTGGCCGAAGCACTGTCGTTCGGGTGCGCTGCCGTGGCGATCGCGCCGAGCGAACTGATCGGAATCTAGCGCAACGGTCTCGTGACCTCACGCTGCGCGTCGATCCAGCCCTTGCCGGCATCCCAGAAGTAATCGCCATACCGATCGATCCCCTGCCGCGCCGCCTCCGCTTCCCAGCGGTCGCACCACCATTTGGCCGTGATCGGGTCCGTCCCGGCTCGAATGAGGGCATCGCGTACGCGCTCGCGGTTGATCTCGTACAAGCGCTTCTCGCTTCGTCGCGACACTCGGCAGTTCCCCCGGCTTCAGCAATGCCCGATTGAGCGAAGCCTCGGTTCCGGTGCCCGCCCGGGGGAGAACAGAGCACGCACCAAGGCTTCGCGGTCTGGACCATGCCTCGTCTGTTGCCCTCGATCAAGAGCAAACGAAAGTACCAGGTGCATGTTGGCACCGGCCCCGAGAGGCCGCCGAGGCTGGACATGTCAGCCGGGGCTGCGCCAGCGAAGGTGACGGCGGAACGTCCTGGGCTAACGGTCGGCCGGATGCCGCCGAAGCGCGCGCTCTTTCTCCTCGCGCGTAAGGGGCCTTCCCACACGGCGCATCGACTCAGCCTCGGCGCGGGCCAGGAACTCCGCACGTCGCCATGCTCGTAGTTTTCGCTGCCACCGCCAGTCGTCGAGTGCGGCCGGGCTCGTCATGTGCAACACGCTGGGCATCGTCGACTGCTCTTGTCGGTGTGAGCAATAGGGCGGATAGCCTACTGAAGTGTCGAGCATGGCCCGGCCCGTCGGCGGGCCGGCGACTGGATCGGGGAGAACAGCCGGCGCGGCTAGACGCGATTTCGGCGCGCGGCTGTCTGCATCCGTTCGTCCTCGCGATCGGCTGCAAGCCGCTCTTCGTTGGCACGCGCCTCGGCATCCGCGACAGCCTGGTCAGCTTGGACGTTGGCCGATCGCTGCGTCTCGGCTGCCCCTTGCCGAGCGCGGATTCTCGGGTCGACAGGCAGCTCAAATCCGTGACCGTTTCGACTCATGGTGTGGTCCCTCGCCGGCGCCGTGGATTGCCCGGCTGTGCACGGACCGCGTGCACCACATCCCACGCTAGCAGCCGGGGACCCGTGCGATGTGGACAACCCTGTCCAGTTACCCACAATTTGTATTCGCAGGCTACGGCCCCGTCGGCTCGTCGAGGGTTGGCCGCGGGTTGGGCCTCACGATCCCATCGGGTTTCGTCGTCGCGTCCTGGAGGCCCCGTCGGTATGACGTCCGTACCCTGGCGTGCTTGCGTTGCCGGGGGATCGTCTGCAATCGCGGAGCATGCCGAACCAGAAGCCTGGCACCGAGTCCTCTCCCAATGGCGCGGGGTCGAACGCCAGTCGCTGCCAGAGCGCCCAGGCCCTGGGGGTCATTAAGCACCTCTGTCACAACCTGCGCAATCGGAGGCGCGGTTGGGTTACGGTGTCACGACCAGCTTGCCAACCATGCCCGTCTTGTAATGCGAAATCCGGTCGGCTCCCTCGACAACCGTGCAGAAATAGACGTACTCGCCCGCGGGCAGGTCCTCGACAGTGAAAATGGCCGCCTTGCCCTGGGCAACGGGGGACGACGTGACCAGCGGCTCGCCCAGGACTACGCCGATGGCCATGTTGTGGCGGGTACCAGTGTTCAAACCGCCGCTGGGCCAGACATTCTCGACAAAGAACGCCACGCTGCCAGCCGTGGCCGCCACCTCGGTCGGCGTGTACGTCCAAGCATTGTTGAACGTCTGAATCGCGATCGCGCCGGGTGGGGCGCTCGCTGCCGGAGTCGTCTCGCCGAGCAGGCCCGCCGACGCGGTAGCAGTGGCAGAGACCGACGTTGACGGCAATGGGGTCGCCACGCTCGGGCTGATCGGCGCAACTACGCTGTCCGGCGCGGCGGATGCCGCAACTCCTGCACAACCGGCGATCAGGGCTGTCCCGATGACGGCGGCCGCCATCCGGGGCGCATGAAACAAGGTGTCGGCCAGAATGCGCATGTCACCCCTCCTTCGTGTGCTCTGATGCGTTTTGCACGACGCGGAGCGCCCGGGGCGGCCCTGCCAGGAGATCAGCTCGAGGTCGCCGCGACGGGTCATCCCTTTCGACGGGGCCAGAGCCTGCCAACGAGCCAGAGAGCCGACAAGATGATCAGCCCAATTGCCCAGATAGCAATGAGACCGGCATCTACGATCATCTGGTCGAGGCGAGGCTTGGGGCTATTCAGCTTGAGGACATTCCAGGCGATAGCGACGACCACCCATGAGAGGACCGCCCAGGTTGTCAACCGCCAGGAACGCATAGCCACTGCATGGTACGGCCCTGCGTCGGCCCATCGAAGCTGGACCCCCGAAGGCGTGATCACGACGCTGGGACCGGCGCGAGGGCGGAAGCTGGGTGTGTCAGGCGGGGATTAGCTGCGGCTTGTCGCGACATTCGGGTGTGTCTGATAGGACTCTCGGATGCTTTCGGCGCCGCTTGGCCGCCCGTACATTCCCGGGCAAGAGAAGCATCCGGGACGTGGCCGATTGGATCCTGAACCAGCCGGCTGACCCCGAGGCTTCTCTTCTCTTTGGGCGGCGTCCACAAAACGACCATTCGCAAATGCGAATGCCCGTGAATTTGGCGGGGCATGAAAAAGCGTTCGGACGGTGGGGGGATACCGCCCGAACGCTCATGAGTGCGAGAGCCCCCGGACTCCCAACGGCGAGACCATATGTCTCCGCACCGGTCACGGTCACTAGGTGAGGTGCCCTATCCGGTGGCCACGCGATCGACGCTGGCCCGGCCCATCCGCGCCCGAAGGCCGGTTTCGCGTGTGAATGTGGTCGGGGCGGCCGGATTTGAACCGACGACCACCAGTCCCCCAGACTGGTGCGCTACCAGACTGCGCCACGCCCCGACGCGCCTCGGAGTCTAGCAGAGGCCCGAGCTCACCCCTCCCCCGCGCGCCCGAGCTGCTCGACCCAGCGACCGTAGTCGGCGAGCTCGTCCTTTGACTCCCTGGCCAGCAGATCAATCAGGCATCGTTGGACGCTCTTGCCCTCGAATAGCGCGTTGTGGACCTCGCGCGCGATCGGCATCTCGACCCCGACCCGATCGGCAAACGCGAGAGCAGCGTCCACGGTATATGCGCCTTCGGCCGTCCCGGGCATGGTGGCTTCGATCTCCGGCCATGGCCGGCCACGGGCGAGCTCGGCACCCAGCCGGTAGTTCCGTGAGAGCCCCGAGCCGCACGTCGCAATCACATCGCCAACACCAGCGAGCCCGGCGAAGGTCAGCGGGTTGGCTCCGGCGGCGATCCCCAGCCGGGTCATCTCGGCGAGCCCCCGGGTGATCAACCCCGCCTTGCCGTTGTCGCCAAACCCGAGTGCATCGGCCGCACCGGCGGCGATGGCCACGATGTTCTTGAGCGCGCCGCAGAGCTCAACCCCAAGGATGTCGGCGTTGACGTACAGCCGGAATTCGCGGCGACCGAGCCGAGCCACGACTCGCTGACCGAGCTCCGTGTCCGGCGCTGCAATCACCGCCGACGCCGGCAACCCCCGCGCGATCTCGAGCGCGAGGTTGGGGCCCGACAGCGCAGCCACGCGCCCGGGCGGGACGGATCCGCCGGACACGATCACCTCGCTCATCCGGAGCAGGGTGCCAGTCTCGAGCCCCTTGACTACCGAGACGAGGTCCGCGCTGGCTGCGACGTACGGGACAAGGGCGCTGACCGTCTTTCGGAGGTGCCGCGACGGCGTCGCGAAGATCACGAGGTCGGTCGCCGCCGAGATGTCCGTCGGATCGGCGGTCGGTACGACTCCCTCGGGCAGGTCGATTCCCGGCAGACGACGTTCGTTTCGCCGTGTCCGCGCGATCTCGTCCGCAACTGCCGCGGAGTGGCAGAGCAAGGTCACCGGTTCGGTCCCGGCGATCAGCCTGGCAAGGGTCGTCCCCCAGGCACCGGCGCCGACGACCGCGACCCGCGGGGTGGTCATCCGCGCGATTTGCGCGGCCGTCCGGTCGTCCCGCTCGGCTTCCCGGAGCCGCCTGGCGCACGCCGGGCGCCACGCACGGTCGACACCGGCGCCGATCGCTGCTTGCGGCGACGAGGAAGCTTGACGGACGCCCGATCGCGGAACACCAGCCGGATCGGGGTGCCGTCGAACCCGAACGTGTCACGCAGGCAATTCTCGAGGTACCGCCGATAGCTGAAGTGCACGGACGAGGCGTCCGACGCGAAGAACACGAACGTCGGGGGCGCCACCGCGGCCTGGGTCGCATAGAACAACTTGGGTCGGTGCCCGCGGACCGGCGGCGGTGGCGTCCGATCGATCGCAGCCAGGACCACCCGGTTGAGCGCACCGGTCGAGATCCGCTTTCGCCGTTCGCCCCAGATATCGATGGCCGTCTCGAGCACACGACCGACTCGCTGACCGGTCTTGGCGCTGATCGAGAGGATCGGCGCGAAGTCGAGGAACGGAACCTCGTTCCGGATCCACTCGGTGTACTGGTTGAACGTCTTGTCCGTCTTGTCTTCGACGAGATCCCACTTGTTGACCGCGATCACGAGGCCCTTGCCTTCCTCGACGATGTACCCGGCCACATGGGCGTCCTGCGAGGTCAGCCCCTCGACCGCGTCGATCACCAGGACCGCGACGTCGGCCCTCGACAACGCGTGCAGCGCCCGGAGCGTCGAGTACCGCTCGGCGGCCGGCCCGCCGGCGACCTTGCCGCGACGCCGGATGCCGGCCGTGTCGATGAGAACCACCTCGCTCCGGCCCCACGCGAGCCGCGTATCGATCGCGTCGCGGGTCGTCCCGGGGACCTCCGACACGATCGCGCGCTCCTCGCCAAGCAGCGCGTTGAGCAGGCTCGACTTGCCGACGTTCGGGCGTCCGACAAACGCGATTGCGGCGGGCTCGCCATCGGCATCGGCCGCCATCGCGGCGTCCCACCGGCGCATCTCGGCGGTGTCGGCCGCGTCAACGCCGTCCCCATCGTCGTCCTCGTCGAGCTCAGGGTCGCCGACCACGAACGGCTCCAGGCGACCGGCGGCGACCTCGCTCGCCCACGTTTCCGCTTCGGCCTCCCTGGCTTTGCGGGCCAGTTCGGCCTCGCTTTCGGGCGGCAGCGCCCACACGATCGCATCGAGGAGGTCGCCCGTCCCTCGACCGTGCGATGCGGAGATCGTGTACGTCTCCTCCCAGCCGAGCGAATGGAACTCGGCGCCTTCGAGCTCGCGTTTCTCGTTGTCGGCCTTGTTGACCGTCACGATGACCGGCGCCTTCGCGCGGCGCAGGATGTCGGCGGCCTCCAGGTCGGCCGGCGTCAGGCCACTGATGGCATCGACGATGAACAGGATGACGTCGGCCTCGGCGATCGCGAGCCGGGCCTGTTCCTGGACACGCGCCTCGATCGAATCACCCGGGTCGAGCTCGAGCCCACCGGTGTCGACGATGACGAAGCGACGGCCGTTCCACTCCGTGTCGCCATAGAGCCGATCGCGCGTCGTGCGCGCCCGATCCTCGACGATGGCCGACCGCTGGCCGAGGAACCGGTTGAACAGCGTGCTCTTGCCGACATTCGGGCGTCCGACGATCGCGACGACCGGGATGCCGCCCCTGGTGCTCGCCACGGGCTAGGCCGCGCCGGTCTGGACGGTCGCGCGTGCGGGTTTCGGCAGGGACGTGGTCCGGCCTGCGGGCGTCGCCGCCCGCTCCAGGGCGGCTTCGGCCAGCCGCACGGCGTTGGCGCTCGCCTCGGACGTCCCCGCGAGGGTGAGGATGCGCTCGGTCACGTCGCGCAGGTCCTCGATCGGCGTCGAGGTACCGCCGGTCACGCCGACGATCCTGGAGCCGTCGAAGACGGTCGCGTCCTCGAGGTCGCGGACGTTCTCGATCTGGATTGCGGGCGTCCCGGCGATCTCGCAGAGACGGGTTAGCTCCTTCGTGTTCGCGCTCGACCGCCCGCCGACGACGACCATCAGGTCGACCTCACCGGCCGTCTCGAGGGTGTCCTCCTGGCGCCGGATCGTCACGGGGCAAACCGTGTTGACGATCTTGAGCTCGTGAGCGCGCGAAACCATCAAGGCAGCGAGCTTCTCGAACTTCCAGGGTGGCTGGGTCGACTGCGAGATCAGGGCCATCCGCTTGCGCCGCGGGATCGCGGCGTCCCATTCCTCCTCCTCGTCGACGACGATGGCGTCGGGGGCAAAGCCGAGCAGCCCGACCACTTCGGGGTGTCTGGGCGTGCCCATCAGCACGATCGTGTAGCCGTCCTCGACGAGCTTCTGGAGCTCCTTCTGCTCCTGGATCACCCATGTGCAGGTCCCGTCGATCACCTCGAGCCCACGCGCGTCGGCGCGAGCCATCACGTCTGGGCGGACGCCATGGGCACGAATGACGACGGCCGCGCCATGATCGACGTCGTCGAGCGTTTCGACCGTTCGAATGCCGAGGTCCTGGAGATCGCGGACCACCCCCTCGTTATGGACGACCTGTCCGAGGGTGTGTGTGGGCTTCCCGGCGGCCGAGGCCTCCTTCGCCTTGTCGATCGCCTCGCGAACGCCATAGCAGAAGCCGGTGCGCTTCGCGATACGGACCTCCTCGACGGTACCCATGCGTGAATTATCGCACGGGGTCCCGGACCGCCCTCCCGACGTCGCCATAGGGTCCGCGTTGTCCAGGCGGCAACAGCCCCGCGATCCGCCGCATGATCACGCCCGTCACGAGCCCCTTGGCGGCCGATCGAGACGTGTCCGGCGGGATCTCGTCGGCGGGGCGGAATGGCGGTCCGACGCGGATCGTGACGCGCCCGCCCGGGTGTGGGAGCCGTTGCCCGCGCGGCCACACCAGGTGCGACCCGCTGATGGCGAGAGGAACGACCGGGGCCGCCGTCCGGAGGGCGAGCAGCGCCAGGCCGTCACGAGCCGACTGGAGCGCGCCGTCACGGCTGCGCGTTCCCTCGGGGAACACGAACAGGATGTGCCCCTCGTCCAGGATGCGTTGGGCGAGCCGGAACGCGTCCACGTCCGCGGCGCCGCGATCGACCGGGTGCACGCCCCCGTTGGCGGCTGCCCAACCAATGAGCGGCCAATCGAAGAGCTCCTTCTTGCCGAGCCAGTGGATCCGCCGCCCGAGTCGGGGGATCAGCCATGAGCCAATCACCACGGCATCGAGGTTCGAGGCGTGGTTGGCGGCGAGGATGAGCGGGCCTTTGCGAGGGAGCTCGTCGAGCGCACCCTCGAGCGAGATGCGGGTCACTGCCCGACCAAAGATGCGACCGGCGAACGTCAGGATCGCGATCAACGGCGAGATCGAGTCGTCGAGCGGCTCTGGCGCCGGTCGTGCGGTCCCTTCGACCGGCGGTGCGCCGTCTGGTCCGCCGCCAGGCTCGGCGGTCACCGGGCGCTCGACGGCTCGGCTTCGGACGCCCGGCGCGCTTGCGCGTCAAGGATCGCGCCGGCGACCGCATCGACCGTGTCCTCGAAGCGGTTGCCGTCTGTCGCGATGATCCGCGCATCCGGTGCGGGGCGCAGCGGAGCGATTGCCCGGGTCGAGTCGAGTCGGTCGCGTTCCCGCAGCGCGGTGAGGATGGCTCGTGCATCGTCGTCCTCGGGATCGAGTCCGCGCTCCTCGGCGCGCCGCCTGGCTCGTTCCTCGACCGACGCGTCGAGAAAGATCTTGAGATCCGCGTCGGGCAGGACGACCGTCCCGATGTCGCGCCCGGCCATCACGATCCCGCCCCCCGCCGCGAGCGCTCGTTGCCGCTCGAGCAGGGCGGCACGAAGCTCAGGGATCGCGGAAACGGCCGAGACCGCCGCATCGACCGGCGGGGTGTGGACTTCGGCCGTTCGGTCGATCCCGTCCACGAGGACCGAGGACAGGCGTCCGGCCTTGTCAGCGGCGAGTTCGACCTCCGTGGCGAGGGTTCGCAGGCCCGTCGGATCCGTGGCCGGAACACCTCGCGCCAGCGACAGCCAGGTCACGGCCCGGTACAGCAGCCCCGTGTCACAGAACCGGTACCCGACCTGGAGCGCGGCCGCCGCGCCCACGCTGCTCTTGCCGGACGATCCCGGACCGTCGAGCGCGACGATGAGGCGTGTTGGGTCGGGGAGGGACGATCGAGGGGAGTCCACGTCTTCAGGATAGCCGAGGCTCAGTCGGCCACTCCGGCCTTGCCCACCTCGCTATCGTTGCGACATGAAAGGCGATCGGATCGAGGCATTGGTCGACACCGGCCAGGGCGTCCAGGCCTTCGAGATCACGGCAACGCGCGCGGGACGACGCGTGGAGGTCACCACGGCCCGCGGCGTGGTCGAGGTGCGTGAGGTGACTCGCAGCGGCCAGACCGTCCGGACGGGTCGCTTCATGACGAGCCGGCTGATCGCTCTCGTCGAACACCCAGCCGCCGACGAGCGTGGCCGCGTGGAGATATCGACGAGCCACCGGATCCAGCCGCGAGGATCGGGCTAACCGGAGGCTCGAGCGCCGATCAGCAATTCACCCGTCGTCGTGGCGGCTGCGGCGAGTCCGAGCTGCGCGATCGGGCCGGGCTCGTGGCTACGCCTGCGCGGCTGGTGCCCGCGCCCGCGCCGAGGCCTCTGATCTCCGGTGCGCGGAGGCGTCGCGCTCGGCCACTCGGAAGGTCGTCGAGGCGAACAGGTCCGATCCGCACCCGGACGAGCCGGTCGATTGGCGCGCCGACGGCCCCGAACATCCGGCGCAACTGCCGCTTCCAACCCTGCGCCAGGATCGCGCGGTACCACGACAGCTCGGGAGGCGGCGGCGCAAGGAGGTCCACGAGCCGACGTGTCTCGAGCTCGGTCGTGGCGCGCAGGCCGGTCAAGGTGGCGAGACCCTCGTCAACCTGGATCCCGGCACGAAGCGTCGCGACCTGGTCGGCCGACAACGGCTGTCGCAGCCCGATCGCATATTCGCGCTCGATCCCGTGTCGTGGGTGGAGGACCCGATCGGCCCAGGCACCGTCGTTGGTGAGGATCAGCAGGCCCTCGGAGTCCTGGTCGAGTCGCCCTACCGGGTAGAGGCGCGCGCCCTCGGGCACCAGGGCCGTCGGCAGCAGTTCGAGCACGGTCCGCGACGCGTGCCGGTCGCGAACGGTCGCCGTGACACCACCCGGCTTGTGGAGCAGGAGGTACGCCGTCGCGGCGGCGGCGCCGATCACGCGCCCATCAACGGCAATGACAGCCTTGTCCGGGTCGACCTGGCTGCCAAGCGTCGCGACCTTCCCATCGACCGTGACGCGACCGGCGCCGATGAGGACCTCGCTCGCCCGGCGCGACGCCACGCCCGACGCCGCGAGCACCTTCTGGAGCCGTTCCGCCGGCATCAGCCAGCGTCCGGTGGGGCGCCGGCCGGGTGGATCGAGCCGCTGACCTCACCGGCGGCCAGGTCCGCCTCGGGGAACATCGGCTGCGTGACCGCATCCCCGCCCTCCTCGCCGAGCCGTGCCGCCACCTCCACGTCAAGGAACGGCAGCTCTTCGAGGCTCGTCAGTCCAAACCGCTCCAGGAATTCGAACCCCGTGCCGTACAGGTACGGTCGGCCGGGGGCATCGGACCGGCCGAGCTCGACCACGAGCCGTCGGTGCAGCAACGTCCGGACCGTGTAGTCCGAATCGACGCCTCGGATCCGGTCGATCGCCGCCCTCGTCACGGGTTGGCGATAGGCGACGATCGCCAGCGTCTCGAGCGAGGCCGGCGACAGCCGCACGGCGTCGGCCCCGACATACCGGGCCACGAGGGCTCCGCCCTCTGGGGCCGTTGCCAGCTCCACGCGGTCGCCGTCGATGAGGAGCCGGATCCCGCGCGCCCGTAGCGATACCTCCAGGTCGCCGAGCCGGGCATCCACGGTCGCTCGATCCGTGCCAGCGAGGGTGGCGACCTCGCGCCGGGTCAGCGGTCGCTCCGCCACGAAGAGGAGGGCTTCGAGGGCGGCCTCCGTGAGCTCGATCGGCTGCGGCTCAGCTTCCGGGGATGGTTCACGCGCGCCGTCCGGCGGCAGCGCGGCGGACAGAGGATCAGGCGGGTCAGCTCGCTCGATCGCTTCGGTCACGCGAACGACTCCAGGCGCTCGTCCAGCGGCGTGTCGGGGGTCCCGGAATCGATGCCCGCGGCCGCTCGTTCCTCGGCGGTCGTCGACCTCGCGACGATTGGACCCCATGGAACCGCCTGCTCGACCACGATCTCGCGTCGTTTCATCAGCTCCAGCATGGCCAGGAAGGTGATCGCGATCACGACCCGGTCATGGATGCCAGTGAGCAGGTCCTGGAGCACCACCGACGGCGCGTCACGCAGGGCGGCACGGATGATCGCCGCGCGTTCTGCGAGCGTGATCGATCGTGGGACGACCTCCGGCGGGGGCTCGGGGGGCGGGGTGATGACCGCCAGACGGGCGAGGGCTCGCGCGAGCAACAGCGGATCGAGCGGCGGCGTGTCGAGGGGCCGGGCCCCAGCCAGCGCAGTCGCATGCGCGGCTCCCGGCTCCCGGCGGAAGAGGCCGATCCGGGTGACCGCGTCCTCGGCCAGACGAAGCCCGGCATCCCGATGGGCGCGATAGACGAGCAGCCTGGCACGGAGCTCGGCCTCGGGATCGGCGCCCTCGTCGGGGGGGTCCGTCGCCGGTTCCACGGCCTGTCGCGGGAGCATCGCGCGACTCTTGATCAGGATCAGCTGGCTGGCGATGGCCACGAACGCGCTGACGTTGCCGAGCCGATCTGCCTCGAGACCCGCCAGTGCGTCGAGATAGGCATCAGCGACGGCACCAA
The DNA here is from genome assembly GCA_963731865.1 of uncultured Chloroflexia bacterium. Lineage (GTDB taxonomy): Bacteria > Chloroflexota > Limnocylindria > Limnocylindrales > CSP1-4 > SPCO01. The sequence goes on from CAVSXG010000002.1 coordinate 662,377, forward strand.
GCGGCACGGTCAGGACGTCGAGCTGGCGCGCCTCGATCAGCGACAGCAGCAGGGCAAGCGGTCCATCGAACTCGGCAACCTGCACCTGGGTACGTGTCTCGGGACGCCGTCCGTCACCAAATCGGACCGCCGTCGGTCCAGGCGGCGCGGGCGCCATGACGGGGATCCCGGGGGCAGGCGCGGTCACCTCAGTTGGCCTCGTCCGCGAGCCGGAGAAGTTCGCCGAATTCGGGATCGACTGGCGCGTCCTGGTATCGGATCAGCTCGACGGTGCGTGGCGGGCACCCGGCCGATGCCGCGAGTGCGGCCGAGGTTTCGGCATGCGTCCGGAGCCGTTCCAACGGCGCGCCAAAGACCCGGCAGACGTCGCGCAACGGCGGCGATCCAATGCCCATAGGTGCTGGCCAGCGCATAGGCGACGCGCGGCCAGACGCCGGTGTTGCCCTTGCCCGCGTCGTGCAGCAACCCTGCCAACAGGGCATCGGGTTCGGTGACCCGTTCCGCGCGAAGGGACGCCACGACGTCGAGACCATGTCGTCGATCGGCGATGTGCATCGAATCGAAGAGGTCGAGCTGCGCCGGGGTGATCCAGGTCGCCAGTGCCGTCCGCTCCTCGGGCGCCACTCGGGCCCGCAGGTGCGACCGGAACTGGCGGAACCTAGAAACCCACCAGGAAGCTGTAGAACGCATCGATGATCGGGAGGAGCACCCGGCCGCCGATCGAGCCGCCCGGCGGCAGGAAGAACAGCAGGAGCAGGATGACGAACCCGTATTGCTCGAGGATGGGGCGAATCTGGTATTCCGTTCGCCGGTCGAGGAAGGCGAACAGGACCTTCGAACCGTCGAGCGGCGGGATGGGGATCAGGTTGAACACCATCAGGACGAGGTTGATCAGCACGAACAGGCTGAGGACCTGCGCGAGCATACCGACGTCGGCGAGCAAGTCCGGATTTCCGACCAGGTAACGCAACGGGATGGCGGCCGCGGCGGCGAGGACGAGGTTGGACAGCGGACCGGCGGCCGCGACGATCGCTTCGCCTCGCCGGCCGTACAGCAGGTTCATCGGGTTGACCGGCGTCGGCTTGGCCCAGCCAAACCCGAAGGCACTCCCCGACGCCGCGGACCCGATGAACGTGACCGCGAGCAGGATGCCGCCGACCGGATCGAAGTGGGCGATCGGATTGATCGTCAGCCGGCCAAACAGCTTGGCCGTGCCATCCCCGAGGCGGTAGGCCGCGAGGGCGTGACTGAACTCGTGAACGGGAAAGCCCACGAGCAGCATGATGGCCACGACGATCGCGGCGGGAATGAGTCGATCAGGATCCACGCGGCACCTGGTGTCTGGGGGTCCCGCGTATCGTAGCCGCGGCTGCCTTCCGCGGTCTGCCGGCTGCGGTCAGGGCCGCGGTCGACGCCCCCTCCAGGATCAGAGCCGACCGAGCAGATCGGTCTTCTTGGCTTCGTATTCCTCGGCCGAGATCGCGCCACGATCGCGCAGGTCGGCGAGACTGGCGAGCGTCCGGGTCACGTCGTCAGGGTTGGCCCTCGGTGGGGTTGCCGACGCCGGAGCCGGCGAGGTGATCGGCGCGCTTGGTGGCGGAGCAGGCCGCTCCGGTACCTCAATGTTGGCCGCGGACGCCGAGGTTTCGGCTCGCGGCGCAGGACCAGCGGCGCCCGAGCCTGTTCCCGATCCACCGACCGATGCCCCGCCGGTGGGGCCGGCCGAGGCGCCGGCGGCCGACGGACCCGCGAGGCCGACGACGCGGAGGCCCGACGAGGCACGGATCGGCGGACTCGGCTGCCAGCCCGACCGCTCCATGTCGACCTCGTATTCGTGCTTGGCGTCCAGCATCGCCCGCTTGAACCCGATCGGGTCAATGATCATCCGAAACCGCTCGATGCCGGCCTCCGCGGCGGTCAGGACGTCGAGATCGCCAAACCCGAAGATCCGTCCGAAGATCGACTGCGTCAGCACCGCGTCGTTGATCTTCTCGAGCGAGCTGTCGGTCGCCCGCTTGTTGACCACGCCCTCGACCTGGACGACTCGGCGGTTCGTCAGGACGAACTCCGTGTTGAGGTAGCGCAGCGTCGCCCAGGCGAGGAAGACGAGTCCGCCGATGAACAGGATGGCCGTCAGGATGCCCAGGAGCGTCCGGAACGCACTGTCCTGCACGTTTCCGCTGAGAACGAGCAGGAGGAGGGCCGCGATGATCGCGGCGATGGGGATCCGCGCACCCCAGACGAGGACGAACCAATGCTGGCGGACGCGATGACTGACCCGTTCGCCAGTGGACAGCAACGAATCGGCGTAGCTCATGGTCGCCCAGGTCTCCCCTCTTCAGGCCCGCGGGTGGGCCCGGCTATAGACGTCCCGGATCCGCTCTCCGGTCAGGTGCGTGTAGAGCTGTGTCGTGGAGATACTCGCATGACCGAGCAACTCCTGGACGATCCGCAGGTCGGCGCCGCCCTCGAGCAGATGCGTGGCAAACGAGTGCCGCAGGGTATGCGGACTGACCCGAGCGGCGAGGCCCGCCCGGGACGGCGGCCCGTTTGACGGCGGCCCATGCCTGTTGGCGGGCCAGGCGGCCGCCGCGATCGCCGACGAACAGGGGACCGCCTCGACCCGGGTGGGCAGGCCCGACCGCGAGGAGTCTCGCCCTCGGCCCATCGATCCAGCGTGCCAACCAGTCCAGGGCAACCTCGCCGACCGGGACGAGGCGTTCCTTGTCACCCTTTCCGATCACCCGGACGAACGACCCGTCGGTCGATAGGTCCTCACGGTCGAGTCCGGTAGCTTCGCTGATGCGCAGGCCAGCGGCGTAGAGCAGCTCGAGCACAGCTCGATCGCGCAACCCGTGTGGCTCGCCGTCCTCGCCGCCGGCCGCGTCGAGCAGGCGGTCCGTTTCGGCGACCGTGAGCGTCTCGGGCAGTAGCCGCGAGGGTCGCGGCAGATCCAGGTGCGCGGCCACGTCGACACCGATCAGGCCCTCGCCGTAGGCGAACCGATAGAACCCCTTGAGCGCGGCCGCCCGCCGTCGGAGGCTGCTCGGCGCCAGCCCCGGATCGTTGCGACGCCCACGGCGCGTTCGAGCGGCCAGGTAGTCGATCGCCGCCTCCGCGGACGCGGACCATGCCCGCCCGACATCGCGCGCGGCCGCGAAGTCGGTCAGGTCGGCCCGATAGGCCCGGATCGTCGCCGGGGAGAGCCCACGCTCAACGTTGAGATAGGTCAGGTAGCCGTCGATCGCGGGCTGAAGGTCGGTCATGTGGCCGGCGTCATCCCGCCCGGGCGACACCGGCCCGCCACGCCTCGGCCCGATCGAGCAGCTCCCGGGCGCTGGCGAGGCTCGTCGCCCCGCCCGCATCGCCGGCGAGCATCTGGGCGAGCTCGACGATCCGTCCCTCGTGGTCGAGCTGCTCCACCTCCGTGACGGTCCGGCCGTCGCGCTCTCGCTTGACGATCCGATACTGGGCGTCGGCGTGCGCCGCGATCTGCGGCAGATGCGTCACGCAAAGCACCTGGTGGCGACGGGCCAGGGCCCACAGGCTTCGACCGACCGGATCGGCGCCACGGCCTCCGATCCCCGTGTCGACTTCGTCGAAGACCAGCACTGGCGTTTCGTCGGCTTCCGCGAGCACCTGCTTGATCGCGAGCGCAACACGGGACAGTTCCCCGCCAGACGCGATCCGAGCCAGCGGGCGAGCCGGTTCGCCCGGGTTTGGCGCGAGGCGGTAGACGACCTGGTCGGCGCCGCTGGCATCGAATGCGACGGCGTCGCCGTCGAGCTCGATCGCGGCCTCGTCATCCGCAGCCACGCGTCGTCCAAGACCCACCTCGAAGACACCGGCCGGAAAGCCGAGCTCGGAGAGGATCCCGCCGACCGCCCGGACAAGCGCGTCCGCGGCCGTTCGCCGCGCCTCGGACAGGGCCGTCGCCTCGCTGGCGATCGCAGCCAGCAAGGCCGCGTCCTCGCGCTGCCGACGGGCTCGCTCGTCGTCGAGACCGCGGAGTCGCTCGAGCTCGGCCAGGGCTCGTTCCCCGTGGGCGATGACGGCCGCCTCATCCTCGCCGTACCGGCGCTCGAGCGCGTAGATCGCGCCGAGTCGCTCCTCGAGCGCGGTGAGCGCGGCGGGATCGTGGTCGACGCCATCCGCGAGATCGCGGATCTCCGCCGCCACGTCGGTCAGCTCCGCTTCCAGACCGGTCAACCGTTCCGCGAGCAGTTCGAACCGCGGGTCGAGCCGGGCCAGCCCACGTGCCTCGCGCGCAGCCACGGCCGTCGCTTCGCGGGCGCCGGCGCCGTCGGCGGTCAACGCGTCATGGACGGTCACCGCTCCCCGGGCGATCGCCTCGCCATGCTGGGCGGCCGCGAGGCGTGCACGGATCGCTTCGGCTTCTCCCGGCACCAGGCGGGCCGCCACCGATCTCTGCCGCCTCGTGTTCGAGCAGGTCCACGCGACGGGCCAGCTCGCGCGGTTCGATCGACAACTCCGACAGGGCCGCGCGGTTGGCGCGCCATCGCTCGACGACGTCGACCATGGACGCGCGCGCCGGTCCGTGCCCGCCAAACGCGTCGAGGAGGTCCCGCTGCCAGCGTTCATCGAGCAGCCGTTGCTGATCATGCTGGCCGTGGATCTCCACGAGCGGCCCTACCTCGTCCGCAAGGCGCGACGCGGTCGTGGCGAGGTCGTCGAGCCTGGCCGTTGAACGCCCGTTCGCCGCAACCTCGCGCACGGCGATCAGCGGCTCCGGCAGGCGGTCGAACAACGCCTCGACCCGCGCCGTTTCGGCGCCATGCCGGATCACGGTCGTGTCGGCTCGTGCGCCGGCAACCAGACCGAGCGCGTCGATGATCAGGCTCTTTCCGGCACCCGTCTCGCCGGTGATCACGTTGAGGCCTGGGGCGAGCGTCAGGCGAAGCCGGTCGATCAATGCGAGGTCGATGACGGTCAGTTCCAGGAGACGCCCGGCGTTCACGAGGGCAACAAGGCTACCTTGTGCCTGAGGAGGTCCCAGAACGGTTGGGCGCCACGTGGCTCGATGAGCCGGATCGGCCGCTCGACCGCGCGGACCTCGACGACGTCGCCGACCGAGATCGGCAGGTCCTCCCGACCGTCGATGGAGACGAGGGCCTCGTGGGCGTCGACCACCGTGCAGCGAACGACCTGGCTGGGGCTCACGACAACGGAGCGGATCGCCGACAAGTACGCCGCGATCGGGGTGACGATCAGGTTGCGGCTGACCGGGTCGACGATCGGGCCGCCCGCGGAGAACGAGTACCCCGTCGATCCCGTCGGACTGGCTACGACCAGGCCGTCGGCGATGAACGTGGCGAGGTGCGAGTCGTCGATCTCCACGTCGAGACGGCAGACGCGTGCCAGCGATCCACGCGCCACGACGATGTCGTTGAGGGCGAAATGGCGCGTCTCTTCGGGGGTCGGTGCCAGGCGCCCGGGTGCGTCATGCGGGAGGCCGGCTCCACGAAGGATTCGGCCCTCGAGCGCCATCCGTTCGTCGATCCGGTACTCGCCCTCGGAGATCAGCCCGAGCACGGTCTCGAAGTCGTTGCCCTCGGCTTTCGACAGGAAGCCGACCTTGCCGAGGTTGATCCCGAGCAGCGGGACGTCCACTTCCGAGACCGCGCGCGCCGCCCGAAGGAACGTGCCGTCGCCCCCGAGGACGACGAGCAGGTCCGTCGTCGGGAGCTCGCGAAGGAGGGTCGCGGTCTCGCTCGACGGCGCTTCCCACTCCCCGATTCCGCGGACCTGGCACCAACCGGCGGCGCGGGCACTGAGCTCGACCGCGGCCTCGATCGTGGGGTTGTAGGCAAACCCGATCCGCTTGACGGTCATTAAGCTGCCGTCCCCGCCGGCCAGGCGACCGCCTCGACGATCCGATCCGCGATATCGGCACACCCGGGGCCGGGCGCCAAGTGGACGAGGAACTCGCGGTTTCCCTCTGGACCGAGCAGCGGCGAGGCGATCACCGCGCGCGCGCCGAGCCCGATGCCCCGAGCAACCTCGACCGTTCGTTCGAGAACCTCGCGATGGATTGCCGGATCGCGGACGACGCCGTGGTCCGTCCGGCCTTTCCCGGCCTCGAACTGGGGCTTCACCAGGGCGACGACCCCCCCACCAGGCGCGAGCGTGGTTGCCACGGGACCGAGGACAAGGTCGAGGGAGATGAACGACACGTCGATGCTGGCGAGGCCCACCGGTTCGGGCAACGTCGTCGCCGTCAGCGAGCGGGCGTTGGTGCGCTCCATCGAGATGACGCGCGGGTCGCGGCGGAGCAATTCGGCGATCTGTCCGCGGCCCACGTCGAGAGCGTAGACCCGGCTCGCGCCGCGCTGCAACAGGACGTCCGTGAAGCCACCGGTGGATGCCCCGACATCGAGACAAACAAGTCCAGCCGGGTCGATCTCGAACGCGTCGAGGGCCGCCGCCAGCTTGTGCCCGCCGCGGCTGACATACGGCTCCGGTTCTGCGACCTCGACCGGCGTATCGGCGGGCAGCAGGTCCCCGGGCTTGCGGTCACGGCGGGTCGAGTCGCCCTCCCCCACCCCGACCTTGCCCGCCAGGACCAGTGCCTGGGCGCGGCTGCGCGACTCGGCCAACCCTCGCTCGACGAGCAACTGGTCGAGCCGCATGCGTGGGGTCTTCGCCGGGCTCACCCACCTATCGTGGCACAGCCGGCTGCACCCGGAATCACCCGACGAGCCGGCGACGTGGCTAGACGGCCGTGACCTCGGAGCGACCGGGCATGGCCCGGATCGTGGCGAGGGTATCCCTGACCTGCTCGGCGAGACCCGGGGCGTCCAGCCTGAGTACCCGCCGCAGGTCGGCCACCGACCCGTGGTCGACGAAGCGGTCGCCGGGGATCCCGACGATGCGCACCGGGACGTCGCGATAGGCCGGGTCGGCCAACCGCGCCTCCTCGATGAGCTCGAGCACGCCCGCCCCGAAGCCTCCGGTCACCACGCTCTCCTCGAACGTGACCACGAGACGTTTGCCGCGCGCCTGGTCGAGGATCAGCTGGCGATCCAGTGGCCGCGCAAACCGGGCGTTGATGACCCCGATCGACCAGCCCTCGCCCTCGAGGACCTCGGCGGCCTCGAGCGCACGAGCCACGATCGGACCAAACCCGACGAACAGCAGATCGCGGCCTTCCCTGAGCACCTCGCCGCGCCCAACCGGAATGACCGTCGGCGTGACCGGGTCGAGACCAAAGCCGGGATCGCGGGGGTAGTGGAGCGCAAACGGGTGGTCCTGCGCGAGCGCCGTGTGGAGCAACGATCGCAGCTCCTGCTCGTCCTTTGGCGAGGCGATCACCAGGTTTGGCAACTGGCGCTGGGCCGACAGCATGAACATGCCCTGGTGACTCGTCCCGTCCTCGCCGACAAGACCCGCCCGATCAACCGCGATCAGCACCGGCTGGTCGTTCTGGCAGACGTCGTGGACCGTCTGGTCAAAGGCGCGCTGGAGGAACGTCGAATAGAGCGCGACCACCGGGCGCATGCCGCCCATTGCCAGCCCCGTGGCGAGCGTCATGGAGTGTTGCTCGGCGATCCCGACGTCAAAGAACCGGTCCGGGTACTGCGCCTGGAACTTGGCCATCCCCGTCCCGGTCGGCATCCCGGCGGTGATCCCCACGACTCGCCGGTCGGTCCGGGCGAGCTCGATCAGCTCGGCGGCGAACACCGCCGTGTAGTTGGGTGGCTTGGGCGCCGCCACGGCGACTCGGGTCGGCGGCGCCGCGTCATCCGTCATCGACTCGGTGGGCATGGCGGTCCGCGCGCCGTTGTAGGCATCGGCACCGGGGGCCATCGGAAATGGTGGGAGCGCCGCGCCATGGAAGCCGACCTGGTCGGTTTCGGCCGGTCGGAACCCGCGGCCCTTCTGGGTTCGGACGTGGACGATCGTGGGACCGGGCAGCGCCAGCGCGCGCCCCAACGTCTCGAGCAGCGCGTGCAGATCGTGGCCGGGGACCGGGCCGATGTACGTGATCCCGAGATCCTCGAACAGCTGCCCGGGCTGCGCGAACTGGACGACGGAGCGGCGCAACCGGCGGCTGAGCTCGAGGACCGTGCCACCCACGACGGGAATTCGCTCGACGGCCCGGTCGTAGGCGCCCTTGCCCTGCCGCCAGGTCCGCGAGAGCTTGATCTGCGAGAGGTACCTGGAGAAGGCGCCCACCGTTGGGCTGATCGACATCTCGTTGTCGTTGACCACGATCAGCATCTGCGTCTTGCGCTGGCCGATGTCGTTGAGGGCCTCGAGCGAGAGTCCGCTCATGAGGGCCGCGTCGCCGACCACGACGGCGATCCGTTCGAGGCTGTGCCGCAGATCGCGGGCCTCGGCCAAGCCCTCGCCGATCGACAGCCCGGTGCCAGCGTGGCCGCCGTCGAACACGTCGTGTGGCGACTCCGAGCGCCGCGGGAACCCGCCGACCCCGTCGAGCTGGCGTAGCGTCGCGAACCGGTCCAGGCGTCCGGTGAGCAGCTTGTGCGGGTAGGCCTGGTGGCCCGTGTCCCACACGATCCGGTCCCGTGGCGACTCGAGCAGTCGGTGGAGCGCGATCGTCAGCTCGACGACACCCAGCGACGATCCGAGGTGGCCACCTGTCCTGGCCACCGTCCGGACGATCGTTTCGCGCAGCTCCACGGCGAGCTGGGCAAGGTGCGCTTCATCCAGGCCTCGCAGGTCGGCCGGGCCCTGGATCGTCGGCAGGATTTGCACGCGGGTGTGACTCCCTGGGTCGGCCGGTCAGCGTCCGGCGGTCTGGTCGGCTGACGTGTCAGCGGGCCATGATGTGATGATCGAGTCTAAACCTGTTCCCTGCAGGTCGCTTGTTTCTCACGGATACGCCAGCGGCCCGGTGCAGGATCATCGAACGCCGCCTGGCTCATCCGCGGCGTCGTCGGGAGTGACGTCGCGTGTCTCGAGGACACCGCCCGCCCGCGCGACGAGTTGCTGGACCCGGAGTTCCGCGTCGCCGAGCAGCCGCTCGCACCGAGCCTGGAGCGCGACACCCCGCTCATAGAGCGCGATCGCGACCTCGAGTGGCTGACCGCCGGCTTCCAGCTCGGCCACGGTCCGCTGCAGCTCGGCCAGCGCATCGTCGAACGGGAGGGCGTCGATCGCCGGATCAGTCGGTGTGGTGGCCACCATCGTCCTCGTCGTCGGTTTGGGTCATTCGGTCAAGCGGCGGGGCCACGAGCATACCAAGGCGCACCCCGATCACCGCGACGAGCGCCACGACCCCGAGGAACACGACGGCCTCAGCCATGCGGCGCCCGATCCGCGATCATCGCGGGTCCGCGGAGGCCGGGATCTCGCCACGGGCGACCCGGAGGGACAACTTCGATCCCGGCGGCGCATCGTCGGGATCACGGACGATCGCGCCGTTCCCCGCCAGCCGAACGATGGCGTAACCACGCTCCAGGGTCGCCTGCGGCCCGAGGACGCCAAGTGCCGCGGTCGCGCTGCCGAGCGACCGGCGACCGGTGTTCAGCCGCGTGACGATGAGCGGATCCATGACGACGGCTTGACCCAGCCGGACCCGGTCGCGCGCCAGCCGTGACGGCAGCGTTGGTGCCAGGCGGCGACCGAGTCGTTCGACCGCCCCCTGGTGAGAGCCGACCCGCTCACGCGTCGCCCTCGTAGCTCGATCGAGCAGCAGCCCGACGCGCTCCCGCGCCATCGTGAGCTGCACGGCGGGACTCAGTCGATCAAGGGCGCGACGTTCCGCCGCGATCTCACGGACCGTGGCCCGAACGCGCGACGTGGCTGCGCCGTCGAGCCTGCGTCCAAGCGATGCAATCGCGGCCGCGTGTTCGGCACGATCCGGAACGACGATCTCGGCCGCGGCCGACGGCGTCGGTGCCCGGACGTCGGCGGCGAAGTCGGAGAGCGTGACGTCGGTCTCGTGGCCAACCCCGCAGACGACGGGCAGGGTGTGCGCAACGATGGCTCGGACGACGGCCTCGTCGTTGAACGCCCAGAGATCCTCCAGCGATCCCCCACCCCGGGCCAGGATCGTGAGCACCGGGGCATCGTCGGCTCGCCCGGCTGCGATCTGCGCGGCGGCATAGCGCTCGACCTTGCGGAGGGCGCCGACCAGGCTGCCCGGGGCGGCATCGCCCTGGACCTGCGCCGCGACGAGCACGACCCTCGTCAGCGGCCAGCGCCGCGACAGAACATGGCAGATGTCCTTCCAGACCGCGCCGCTGGGGCTCGTGATCACGGCGATCGTCCGTGGACGGCTCGGCAGACGGCGTTTGCGCTCCGTGGCAAAGAGACCTTCCGCCGCCAGCCGGGCCTTGAGCGCCTCGAACCGCAGCGTGAGATCGCCGAGCCCGGACGGCTGGATCGAATTCGACGTAGAGCTGGAGCGCGCCCTGTGGCTCGAACAAGTCGATCCGGCCGTGCGCCACGACACGCAGCCCAGCCTGGGCCTCGAATGCCGAGCGTTGCCGATCGTCGCGGAACCAGACGCACTGGAGCTGGTTCCGGTCGTCCTTGAGCGCGAAATAGGCATGGCCGGCCGACGAGATCGTGACCCGCCCGATCTCGCCTTCCACCCAGAGGTCCGAGAGTTGCGGGTCGGTGCGCACAGCGCCCCGGATCGCTCGCGTGACCTCGCTGACGGCGAGGATTCGGACCCCGAAGGTGCCCGGAGCGGCGAGGGATCCGGGCGAGGACCCCGCGGGGGGACCCGGTGGGATCGTCGCCCGGCCAACGGGTCTCTGTGACGCCTCGCCCGGCTCTGCCGGGAGCGAATCCCAGCTTGGCAGCGCCCAATCAGGTGGTTCGTTACCGCTCATTCGTTCGTCGCCTTGATCCCGCGATCGACATCAGGCACCTAGAGTCGGGTCTGGTAGTCCCCCGTCCGGGTGTCGACCCGGATCACGTCCCCGGTCTCCACGAAGATCGGGACCTGGACCACGAGGCCCGTCTCCGTCGTTGCCGGCTTGCGCGCGCCGGTCTGGGTGTCGCCGGCGAACCCGGGCTCGGTGTCGACGACGGCGAGGTCGACCGTCACCGGGAGCTCCACGCCGATCGTCTCGCCCTGGTAGCTGGTCCGGTCGAGGGTCATGCCATCCTTCAGGTACAGCGCCGTATCGCCGAGCTGCTCGGTCGTCAGGACGAACTGGTCATACGTGTCGTTGTCCATGAAATGGTGATCGAGGCCGTCGCGATACAGGAACTGGACCGGGCGTTTCTCCATCGATGCCCGCGGCCACTTCGTCCCCGCCTGGAACGAGCGCTCGACGGTCTGGCCGCGCTTGATGTTGCGGAGCGTGATCCGAACCTGGGCCGAACCGCGGCCCATCTTGATGTGGTGGTAATCGAGGATCTGCCAGAGATCGCCGTCGAGCTCGATGGCGACGCCCTTCTTCAGTTCGCCGGTGCTGATCATCGGGTGGGGCTCCTGGATTGACGGCCGGCGGCTCGGGTTGCTCGGGGCACGCGCACCGGCGGATCGGTCGACAAGGGTTTGAACCTCGATTGTATCCGACGCCCAGCGCACTCCCGCGATCAGCCGCCCGCGTATTCCCAGCTGCTGGTCAGGGTCGTCCCGTCGTTGTACGAGACGATGGTGTCGCCCGCGCCCTCGTCGTTGGTGCACGGCACTCGCGTGCAACGGACCAGGATGCCGATCACCGCGGCGTTGCTGAGCTCGCCAAAGGCGGTCTCGGCCATCGTGCGGCACATCGACACGGGGACACCCTGGCATTTGGGCTCAACCGGCACGCCGGGCTCCGCGTCGGGCGGGACCGCCGGCGCGGGCAGGGGCTTCACACCGCCCGCTCCGGGCTCCCCGGGCTCCGACCACGAGATGGTCGATGATCGAAGCTGACTGCCGTCGACGAGGGTCACGACCGTGTCCATCGCGCCCGATTGGTCGGTGCAGTTGCCGGCCACGCAGAGGACCTCGATCTTGGCCACGGGCGTGTTCGGGAGCGACCGGGCGACCGACGCGAGCGCCTCGTCGCACCGGGAGGCCGGGACGGTGTCGCATGTGACGGTCGGTGAGGCGGGTGGTCCGCTTGGTGTGGGCGCGCCACAGCCAGCGATCGCGAGGACCGCGAGGACGGCGAGCCGCCGAAGGTCAGTCGTCCCCACCGCGCAAGGTCCGGATGGGGACCGTGTATTCGATCGGAAGGATGTCCATGGTCGTCTCAGCGTACCGGGCGACCATCGGCCATGTCAGCCGCCGACGATGACAATATCGCTGGGAAACCGGGTCAGGCGCTCGACGCGTCCGGCGGCGACATCGAGGGCGACCAGGTCCTCGATCCTGACGCCCATCTCCCCGTCGAGATAGACGCCAGGCTCGACCGAGAACACCGTCGGGCTCGGCAGGGGGGCCTCGCTTGCCGTCTTCCCCAGTAGCGGCAGCTCATGGGTGGCGAGCCCGATTCCATGCCCCGTGCCGTGACCGAAGTGGTCGCCATGACCGGCATCGACGATGACCTGGCGGGCGATCGCATCGATGGCGCGGCCGCTCGGCAACTGGCCGTTGGACGTTGTCCTGTGCCCGTCGACGGCAGCCTCGACGGCGTCGATCGCCGCGGCCTGGGCGCGAGCCACGAGCTCATAGATCTCCAGGTCGCGTGGGCTCGGTTCGCCCACGAACAGGGTCCGGGTCATGTCGCTTCGATACCCGGCGACCTGGGCTCCGAAGTCGAACAGCAGCACGTGCCCGTCGCGCACCGGTCGGTCACTCGGCGACCCGTGGGGCAGCGCAGCCTCCGGGCCGGCGAGGCAAGCGACGTCAAACGCGAGCGCCTCCGCTCCCCCGGTCCGCATCAGCCATTCGAGCCGGAGCGCGAGCTCGCCTTCCGTGACGTCCGGCTTGATCTCCGGCAGCATGGCTGCCAGTGCGCGGTCGGCGACGGCACATGCGGCGGCGACGCGTTCGAGCTCGGCTGGCTCCTTGACCGCGCGGTCGGCCTCGATCCAGCCCTCCACGGGCACGAGCTCCACGCCCGGTGCGGCAGCACGAAGACGCTCCCACATGGCGTGCGATACGAAGCCGGCTTCCACGGCCAGGCGGCGTGCGCCGACCGATTCGACAAGATCCGGCCAGCGATCGATCAGGTTGTTGTACACGTCGACCAGCCTGGCGTCGGGCGCCTCGCGGCGGGCCTGGATCGAGTAGCGCGAGTCCGCCAGGATCGCGACCTCATCTCCACTGACGAGGAACTGGCCCGAGTGGGCCGCCGATTTCTCCTCGCCCTCGGCGAGAGTGAACCCGGTGAGATAACGCATGTGCTCGCGGCGAACCCCGAAGTACGCCTCGACGTTGGCTTCGACAAGGCGGGCTCGCAATCGTTGCAGACGCTGCGGCCGGGCTGCCCGATCGGCGTCACTCCAGGACGCGATCTGCCCGGACGTGGGTGGCGCGGCGAAATCGGCCGGGACGGGCGTGTCGCTCACTGGATGTAGCCGTACTTCCGCCGGTTCTCGTCGTGTTCGGCCTTGGTCTTGGCAAAGGCGTGCGCGCCGCCGCCTTCCGGGATCGCAAGGAAGTAGATGAATGCATCTGCGGTATCCGGCTCGAGCGCGGCGTCGAGGGAAGGCAGGCTCGGCGTGCAGATCGGCCAGGGGATGAGCCCGGCGGTCTGGTAGGTCTGGAAACCCTGGAGCGCCTCGGGCACGGAGACTTCGGCAAGGGGCACGCCGGGCGGGGTCCAGAACGCATATTCCTGCCACGCATCGAAGTCGAGCGCGTCGAGCTCGACGGTGTCGATCGCGTAGAACACCGTCGGGTCCGCGTTGAGCAGATGGGTCGTCACGCCCTCGATCCCGTCGATCCGGTTCTGGTAGACGCCCGCGATCAGCGGGCGCTCGTCGTCGAGCACGGCCTCACGCTCGACGATGGACGCGAGAGCCATGACCTCGTAGAACGACAGGCCACGGTCGCCGCGCACGTCCATCCGTTCCTCGCCGACGTTGGCCGCGAACTTGTCGAGCATCAGCCGGAGCAGCTCCTCGGGCGTCGTGTCCGGCAACACGCGGTAGCTTCCGGGCCAGAGGAAGCCCTCCAGCGACGCACCCGCCGGCGCGTCCGCGCGGATCTCCTCGAGCCACGGGTAATCCGCGATCAAAGCCTCTGGCGGCGACGACGCCAGGTCGTAGAAGTCCTGCGGGTCCATCGCCAGGTCGGTGATCGTCTGCAGCTTTGCGGTGACCTGCTCGAGCCGAAGTCCCGTGCGGAGCGTGATGTCGACATACGTGATCACCGGCGGGTCCAGCAATGCCGTGACCAGCTCGTCGGGTGTCAGGTTGCGCCGCAGGACGTAGTCGCCAATGCGAAGCGAGGAGGCAAGCTGCCGATCCAGGGCGATAAACACGAACGCACGGCTGTCGCCAAGCAGCCCGCCTTCCTGGAGTCGCTCGGCGATCGACCGCGCCGTGTCACCCTCCTCGACCACGAACTCGACCTGGGTGGAGTCCTCCGACGCGGGTTCGGTCAACGCAGCCCCAAGGTCCTCGCGGACGATGTCCTTGACGAACGGCATCTGCAACGCGGCCGGGTTGTCCTCCGCGAACTCGAGGACGACGTCCTTGACGATGGGCCGCAGGGCGGTCAGCAGGACGACCAGGACGACACCGGCGAGCACCAGGGCGAAGACGAGGAACTTCAGCAGGCCGATGAGACCGCTCGCCCCCGATCCACCACCGCCGGAACGGTTCCGCCTTGGTGGATCGCCAGAGCCATCGTATGACTCGGTGGCGTAGGCGTCGGGATCGAAGGGTCTCGCCTGGAATTCGCGAGCGTCGCGTGGGCGTTTGCCCGAACGGATGGTCACGCGCGCCGCCCGGATTGCGCGGCTGCGCGTGCATCGAGCTCGTCCTGGAGGATGATCGCCGCCGCTTCGCGATCGACCCGGGCGCGGTGGGCGTCGCGCTGCGTCCGGCTCGGCGGCCCGCCCGATCGTCCGCGCTTCATCGGCCCGACTCGATCTTCCGCCACGTGACTCGTCAATCGCTCGTCACGATAGGTGATGGGTACCGGCAGCTCGCTGGCGATGGCGTTCACCCATTCCCGAGTGATCCTGGCCTGCGGGCCCTCGTCCCCGGATGCCTCGAGCGGCAGCCCCACCACGATTTCGCCGACGTCGTTGGACGCCATCAGCGCGGCAAGCGCCGCGGCATCGCGGTCCGGGGAAGCCGACCGCTTCAGGGTGGAGTGCGGGTACGCCGGCGACCCGTCGCCTTCGGCGATGGCCAGGCCGATGCGGCGCTCGCCGAGATCGATCCCGAGGAGCCTCACGAGCTGGATCCCGGTGGCTGTGGGCTCTCGATCACGACGCCGTCGTCGATTCGGACATCGACCCGGTCGGGCAGTGTCGGGACGGCGCTCACCCAGTCGGGCCAGGCGGTCACTTCGACCGTTCCGAATGGCGCAAGCAGGGCCCGCGCTTCGTCGAGCGGCTTGCCAAGGACCAGCTGGCGGAGGTCGTCAGCGTCGAGCACCGCGACCTGCTGTGCGGTCGCGCTGACCGGGAACGTCACGGATTGGCCGGCCACCACCCCGTCGCCCGGGGAGACGACGATCGAGCCTTCGACGAGCGCGTAGCCTGGCTTGACCATGTCGCGGATCAGTGTGTCCGCGATGGCCGCGACCGGCGCCGGATCGACGGCGAGCACGGTCGCGGTCGCGGACAGCCCGAGCTCGAATGTCTCGATCTCCTCGCCGACGAACGTCGCCGGATCCACGGTCGGCGCCGGCTCCCCGATCGTCAGCGTCTCCTCGAACACGGTTCGATCCGGGTTGGCCGCCTGCGCGACGGCGATCGTGCTCGTGTCTGCGCCGATACGGGCGGTCAACGCCTCGAGCGCCGCGTCGACGTCGTCCTGGAGCACTTCCGGGAACTCCTCGTGCGTGCCACCGGCGCTGGCATCGGGATTGACGACCTTCAAGGCCTGGGGGTCTTCGCCTCGTGGGACGATCACGATCGTGTTCGGCTCGACGTTGCCGGACGTGCCTGGCTCGACCGCGGTCACGGTGACGTTGATGCGTCCCGGAAAGACGGTCAAACCCACGAGGTCCGCGCGGGGAACGGTAACGGTCTTCGCGGTCCGAAACCGGACACCCGAGTTCGTGCTGACGATGCTGCCGCCGTCGATCGTGTTGCTGCGCAGGAAGTCGAGGTTGGAGAAGCGGACCACGCCCTCTGCCGCCGTCTCCTCGACCCGCTTGCCGGTCGCGGGAAACGAATCGCTGATCACGACATCGTTCGACACGAGCTCGGCAGGAATCACCCGGGTCGCGGCGTCAGGCTCGGTCGCGGTCGGGTCCGCCGCCACGGTCAGCGCCGGCAGCGCCAGGTCTTCCACGCGCGGGGTGACGACGATCATCGCCGACGGCAGCAGGACATAGGCCCCGACCCCGCCGACAAGGACAACCAGGGCAAGGGCCGCGAGGACGATGACGAGTGGGAGCCTCGAGCCTCGTCGGGCACCCGGGCGCGTCGCCGCAAGCGAGCCGGCACGTGTGGAGGGTCGTGGACGCGGTTCACTCCAGCCTGAAGCGTCGATGGACGACTGCGGCGCCAATGGCTCGAACCGGATGGTCGCGTCGTCGACGGACGCGATGGCGTCCCCCTGGTCCCCGGGCGGTGGCCCGGGTCGCCGCGGCGCCCCCGACCTCGTGGTGCCGCTCGCGGCGCCGGTCTCCGTGACGGCAGCGCCGGCGGCGCTCGCGGCGCCCATCGCGCCGGCGCCCGCGATAGTCGGCGCGTCGGATGTCACGGCCGGGGCCGCGTCGCCGCCGGTCGTTGCCGGCCCTGTTGCCTTCGTCCGGCGTCGCCCGCCTTTGGCTGGCGCAGTGGCTCCCCCGCTGCCCTTCTCGACCACGGCCGTGTCGGCCGACGTTGGTGGTGACGCGACCGGTGGCGCGACTGGCTCCTCACCAGGACGGGTCAGTGATGCCTCGTATTCGCTGACGGACGGGAAGACCGGCAATCCGGCCGACGCCGCGAGGGCTCGCGTGGCGGGATCGCCGGCGACCACGGCCAGCTGCTTCTCGCTGAGCAGGGCGTCGCGCGACAGCAACCGGAAGTTGATCCGGGACGTCGCGACCCGCGACCCGTACGGAAGCACGAGCGCCACGCGCCGACCCTCTGCCTCGCGGATCCGCGAGGCCGCGGAGGTGATCTCGTCATCGACGTCGAGGTAGACGATGCCGCCGGCCATCGGTCTAGACCTTCATCGCTCGAAGCACCCGGCGCAGGGCGACGTCGAGCGCATCCTCGGACGTCTGCAACTCGATCGCCTGGTACGCGAGACCGAGCGGGGTCACGTCCTGCTGATCGACAAGCAGCTTGGTGGCATCGGAGAGCGCTTCGACCTGGTCGGGCGACATCACGATGGTCTCGGGCGGCCGCGCAAATGGGAGGTGCTGCCAGAAGGCTTCCGCGGCAAGCGCCGCACGAATCTCGGGCAGCCGGGAGCCACCGCCGCAGAGGAAGATGCGGCCCGGCAAGAGGTCTCCCTCCGCGAGCTCTTCCATGACCAGCTCGACGCCCGCTGCCCAGACGCGGACGTCGTCGGCGACGATCCTCGCGATGTCATCGGCATGCTCGACCGCGACCCCACGCGCGTAGTCCACCTTGAGCGACTCGGCCCGCGGAAAGGGCAGGTCGAGCCGATCGGCGATGCTCTTGGTGAACGCGCGGCCCCCGAGCGCAAACATCCGCGTCCCCTCGATCCCGCCCTTTCGCACGAGCGCCACGTCGGTCGTCCCGCCACCGACGTCGACGAAGAGCGCGCCGGCCTGACGAATCTGGTCTGAACCGAGGACCCGGGCAACGGCGTACGGCTCGGCCACGATCTCCAGGAGTTCGAGATCGAGCTGCGAGGCGACGCTCTGCAGGGCACCGAGATGAACAAGGGGCGCAAACGCGTTGAAGATCCCGATCTTGACGTGCCGACCCTGGAACCCGACGGGATTGGTCAGGGCGTACCCGTCGATCGAAGCGCCCGTCACGGCGGCGTGGACGAGCCGCACGTCGACGTGCGGGAGACCCGTCTCCCAGGTGATCGCCCGCTCGGCCTCCTGGAGCGCTTCTCGCTGGACGATATCGATCAACTTCTGGAGCTCGCCCTCGGAGATCGGCTGGTTCGGCTTCTTGCGCTCCTGCGAGTGCGTCGTCGTGAAGCCCTTGACGAGCTCACCGGCGATGCCGATCACAACTTGCGTCGGCCGGAAGCCGGCCATCTCCTCGGCTTCCTGGAGCGCGACGGCGCAATTGTCGACCACGGCTGCGATGTCGGCCACCGTGCCCGACTGCATGTGCGAGAGCCCCTGCCGCTTGCGCCCCACGCCCCGAACGGTGCCGTGCCCGGCACCATCGATGTCGAACACGAGCGCCTTGGCGAACTCCGTCCCGACGTCCAGCGCCGTGCACGCGGCGAGGGCCTCGTCGCCGTCGCGCTGCCAGATCCGCCGCCAGAAGGCCATCGGCTTACCGGTTCGAGGCTGGAACGAAGCGGTTGCCGTCAACGCGGGACAGGGTCATCGGCGATCGCCCTCGAGCGCGCCCCGTACGGCGGCCAGGGCATCGGCGAGGCCCTCCTGGCGCGTGCCGCGACCCTGGGCCATCTGGGGTCGGCCGCCGCCTCGTCCCGCGATCGCCGGCATCGCCACAGTCACCAGTTCACCGGCGGAGATCCCCTTGGGTACGAGATCCTCGGACACGGTCACGAACAGCTGCGGCTCGGCTCCGTCGAGACCGAGCGCGACGACACCCGACCCCAGCGCGGCGCTCAGGTCACGAGCGAACGCCTTGAGGGTGTCCATCGACTCGAATGGCAGCGCGGCCGACGCAAGGCGAACGCCCGGCGACACCTCCTCGGCCGCCTTGGCCAGGTCACCGGGCCTCGGCATGCCGGCACCACCCCCTGCCTTCAGACGTCGCTTCGTGTCGCGCAGCTCGTCCTGGAGGGTGGCGATCCGCGCCGGCACAGCGTCAACCGACTGGGCGCCGAGGGCGTCTGCGGCCCACTCGAGTACGCTGAACCGATCGCGCACCAGCGCGTCGGCGGCGGCGCCGGTAACGGCCTCGATTCGACGCATTCCACTGCCGATGCTGCGCTCGCCGGTGATCAGGAACCCGCCGATCTGGCCCGTAGCGCGGCAATGCGTCCCGCCGCATAGCTCGAAGCTGTAGTCCTCGACCCGGATCGTCCGGACCGTCTCGCCGTACTTCTCGTCGAAGAACGCATCCGCGCCTCCCGCGATCGCCTCCGCCATGGCCATGAATGCGATGGAGACGGGCCGGTCGTCGCGGATGATGCGGTGGACTTCGTCCTCGATTGCCGCGCGCTCGTCATCGGTGAGCCCGCGATCGAACGGAAAGTCAAAGCGCAGGTAGTCCGGCGTGACCAGCGAGCCAGCCTGGCGGGCCCGATCGCCGACCACGTTTCGCAGCGCCCGGTGCAGGAGGTGGGTGCCGGTGTGGTTGCGCATCGTGTGCGCGCGGCGATCCGGGTCCACGACCGCTTCCACGGTCTCGCCCACGCGCAGCCGGCCATGGAGCGTCCCGCGATGGACGATCAATCCTCCGAGCGGTTTCTGCGTATCGGTGACCGTGAACAGGTCGCTCCCGCCGCCCGGCTCGCGGAGCACACCCTGGTCGCCGACCTGGCCACCGCCTTCGGCGTAGAACGGCGTCTGCTCGAGCACGACCTCGGCCTCGCCGTGACCGGTCAGCTCGTCGAACTCGACGCCGTCGCGGACGATCGCGACCACCCGGCCGTCCGCCGCCGTCGTGTCGTACCCGAGAAACCGGGTGTCGCCATGGCGCCCCTGAATCGCCCCGTATAGGACTGTCTGCTCGGCCTGCTTCGTGAGCTGTGCCTTCTTGCCCGACCGGCTGCGCTCGCGCTGTTCGTCGAGCGCGCGATCGAACCCGGGGCGATCGACGCCAACGCCGTACTCCGCCGCAAGTTCGATCGTGAGGTCGATCGGGAACCCGAACGTGTCGTGCAGCCGGAAGGCGAGCTCACCCGGCACGACTGTGGCGTCCGCGGTGAGCGTTTCAGGTAGACGACCGATGATGCGCTCCGTCGTGGTAAGCCGTCGCAGCGCCTCCTCCAGCTGGCTCGTCCCAGCGTCGAGCGTCCGGGCAAATTGCGCCTCCTCCCGCGCAATGGCGCCGAGGATCTCCTCGCGTCGATCGAGGAGATGCGGGTAGGCCTCGCCCATGACGTCGATCACCACGGCCGCAGCGTCGGCCATGAACGGTTCGCGACGGCCGAGCAGCCGACCGTGCCTGACGGCTCGGCGAAGGATCCGCCTGAGCACGTAGCCGCGGCCCTCGTTCGATGGCAGCACGTCGTCACCGATCAGGAATGTGACAGCCCGCGAATGGTCGGCGATCACCTGGTAGCTGAACCGCTCGTTCTCGAACGTGTCGGGGTCATGCCCGATCAGCTCGCGCATTCGGGCGTGGATTGGCGTGAACAGGTCCGTGTCGTAATTGGTTGGCACCTGCTGGAGGACGCTGGCGAGCCGTTCGAGGCCGAGCCCGGTGTCGACGCTCGGGAAGGGCAGCGGCACGCGGCCGTCGGCCAGCTGATCGAACTCCATGAACACGAGGTTCCAGATCTCGAGCCATCGCGGACAAGTTTCCGAGTGATCCGGCGTGCAGTGCGGGCCTTCGGAGAACTGTTCCCCGCGATCGAAATGGATCTCGCTGCATGGCCCACACGGCCCCGTGTCGGCCATCCGCCAGAAGTTCTTGTCGTCGCCCGCGTCAACGTCGCCCCACCGGGCCATTCGCTCCGGAGGCAGGCCGATCTCGTCGCGCCAGATGTCCCAGGCCGCGTCGTCGTCCTTGTACGTCGTGGCGGCAAGGCGTTCGCCCGGGATCCCGAGGTCGCGTGTCAGGAAGTCCCAGGCCCAGTGGATCGCGTCCCGCTTGAAATAGTCGCCAAAGCTCCAGTTGCCGAGCATTTCGAACAAGGTGTGGTGGCGAGGCGTCCGGCCGACCTCCTCGAAATCGTTGTGTTTGCCCGCCACGCGCAGGCATCGCTGGTAGTCGACCGCGCGGTTGTAGGAACGTGTCTCGGCGCCGATGAAGACGTCCTTGAACTGGACCATGCCGCTGTTCGTGAACAACAGCGTCTGGTCGCCCGCTGGCACGAGGCTCGCGCTGGGCACCACGGTATGACCGCGTTCCGCAAAGAACTCGACAAATCGGCGGCGGATCTCGGCGGCAGGCAACGCCGCGATCCGCGGATCAGGGATCTGGACGGGTGGCGGCATCGAACGCAATGGTACTCAACCGGGACCCCTGATCGGCTGATAGGCCCCCGTAATGCCCCTCAAGGGCTCGGTGATGCCCCTGCCGGCCGACGGTCCTTACCGTTTGTGCCTGGACCCGTTACGGGAGTTGTTCTCATGCCGCTCATCAGGAAATGCGACAAGTGCGGGAGTCTCGACAATCGGGCGACGTGGTCGTCGGCCGATGACGCGGCCAAGGACGGTGCGTTCAGCAACTGGACCTGCCCGACCTGTGCCTGGACGGAGTTCGACCTTGTTGAAGCCGAAGAAGAACCCGCTAGGGCCTGACGCCAAGGCCGCGCCGAAGCGCGCCCTGGCCTGGCTCCGCGCTCGATATTTGATCGCGCCCGATCTCATCGGGTTCGGATCCATGCAGCCAGCGACGCGACCCATCGTTGGCCAGCGAGCGGCGTGGAGTGGTCGACGGACGTTGCGGCCGCTCTCCCGCTGACGGATCGCCTGACTCAGGAACGCGCGACCAGGCGCGGTTCAGACCCCGCCCCGTGATGGCCCCAGGATCGCAACCGCGCTCGAGATCCCGATCCCGATCCAGGCCACGACGGATGCCGCGAGCAGCCGGAAGTCCCCGATCGACGCGACGGTGACGTCCAGACGATCGCCCAGTGCGTCGCCGGCCCACGCGCCGAGGATCGCCGCGATCACGATGATCGGGAGACGTCCCCCCGCGCTGCCGCGGATGAGCACGTACAGCGACGCGTGAAAGATGCCGACGAGGATCGCCAGGATGAGCGCCGGGTCGACACTCACACGCCGGAGCCGACGAGCGGGCCTTTCCGTTCGGACGCCTCGTCAACCCGCGCCGGGCTGACGACGGGCGAGGGTCGCGCGATGCGGCCGCCACCGAGGACGACGTCGCCGTCGTACAGCACGGCGGCCTGGCCGGGCGCGGCGGCCCAGACCGGCTGATCCGTCTCGACGAACCAGCGACTCGGACGCAATACGCCGGGCTCAGCGGGCCGGACCGTTGCCGGGATCGGCGTCGCTCGATGCCGGATCCGAACCTCCGCCCGGAACTCGTCGGCGGGCGCACTACCCGCGACGAAGCTCGCACGCTCGAGCTCGATCGTTGTCGTCTCGAGATCCTCGCGGCGACCCAGCGTGATCGTATTCGTCAGCGGATCCATGCGACTGACGTAGCGCGGCGAACCAAGCGCTACGCCGAGCCCCTGTCGCTGTCCAACGGTGTAGGCGGCCACACCGTCGTGCTCCCCCACCCGCTTGCCATCCACGCCGTCGATGAGCGGACCCGGCGTCGGCGTCCAGCCAGCTCGGTCCCGGAGTGCGTCGCGGTAGTCCCCGCCGGGAACGAAGCAGATCTCCTGGCTCTCGGGCTTGTCCGCGGTGGCCAGCCCAAGCGACCGCGCGACCGCGCGGACCTCGGGCTTGGTCAGCTCGCCGAGCGGGAACCGCGCGTGGTCGAGCTGATCCTGGCGAAGGCCGTACAGGAAGTAGGTCTGGTCCTTGTCAGCGTCCCGCGCACGAAGCAACCGTGCCTTGCCGTCCGGCCCGACGTCACGACGCGCGTAGTGCCCGGTCGCGACGGCCTCGCAGTCGTAGAGGTGCCGTGCGCGGCCGAGGAGGGCGCCAAACTTGACGTAGGTGTTGCAGTCCACGCACGGGGACGGCGTCCGCCCATCGAGGTACGCGTCGAGGAAGGGCTGGAGGACGCCGGCATCGAATTCGCGCTCGAGGTTCATGACGTAGAACGGGATGTCGAGCTGCGCCGCGACCCGGCGCGCATCGTCGGCCGCATCGAGCGAACAGCAGCTCTTCTTGAACTCGGAGTAGCTGTCAGCGACGTCGTGGAGCCGCATCCAGACACCGACGACCTCGTGCCCCTGCTCGTGGAGCAGGGCAGCGGCCACCGACGAGTCGACGCCCCCCGACATCGCCACGAGGACGCGGCTCAAACCGGGACGCCCTGTCCGAGCGGGTCGGCCGCGACCGCGTAGGCGCCCAGACGCATCGAGGCGAGGACGCGGGGAACGACCTCGCTCGCGGTGGCAATGTCGTCGTCGGTCGTCGTTCGGCCGAGCGAGAGACGGAGCGCGCCGCGCGCCTCCTCCTCGGGGTAACCCATCGCAGTCAGGACGTGGCTGACCTCGGTCGAACCGGTCGTGCAGGCAGACCCGACCGAACAGGCGATCCCCTCGAGGTCCAGCGACATCGCCACCGCCACGCCATCCGTGTCACGGGCGATGATCGAGAGGAGGCCCGGCAAGCGCTGCTTGGGGTGGCCCGTGACCTCGGTTCCCGGCGTGGCGAGGATCGCCTTGACCAGCCGGTCGCGCTGGCGGCGCAGCCGCGCGACGGTCTCGGGTCGTTCGGCACAGGCGAGGTCATAGGCCGTGGCGAGCCCGACCGCACCGGCCACGTTCTCCGTGCCCGCGCGGCGATGCCGTTCCTGCGTGCCGCCCTGCTGCTGGGCGAGGATGTGGGTCCCGTGCCGCACGTACAGGACACCGACGCCCTTCGGGCCCTCGAACTTGTGCGCTCCGAGCGAGACCATGTCGGCGCCGAGCGCCCCGACGTCGAGGTCGACATATGGCGCGGCCTGGACCGCGTCGACGTGGAGCTGGATCCCCTTGTGCGCCATGGACGACCCGGACGATGTCGGCGATGGGCTGCATCGTGCCGACCTCGTTGTTGGCGAGCATGATCGAGACCAGGATCGTCCGGTCCGTGAGCGCGCGCTCGAGTTGCTCGGGGTCCACCCGGCCATACCGGTCGACCGGCAGTTCCACGATCTCGAACCCGAACTTCTCGAGGTAGCGGAGCGTGTGCCCGACTGCGTGGTGCTCCACGGCCGAGGTCACGATCCGGTGGCCGCGCGCCTTGCCGGCCCAGGCCGCGCCCTTGAGTGCGAGGTTGTTGGCCTCGGTGCCACCGGACGTGAAGACGATCTCGCGACCCTCGGCATTGAGTCGCTTCGCGACACGTTCATGGGCCTCGTCGAGGGCCGCCCGGGCCGACCGGCCGAAGCTGTGCGCCGAGCTCGGGTTGCCAAAGGCCTCGGTCAGGAACGGGAGCATCGCCTCGAGCACCTCGCCTCGCAGCGGGGTCGTCGCGGCATGGTCGAGGTAGATCGCCATGGGCCCGATTGTACGCCGGGACCCTGGAGCGTCCGGATCGTCAAGCGTCCATGGCACCTCGCGACGCCTGCCCATCCCGACCGGAACTGCCGCGCCGCCAACGTGGGACCGCACGAAAGGAGGTCCCAACATGTCGGAATTGATCGCGTTTGGTCTGGCACTGCTGCCCGCGATGGCGTTCGTAGCGCTCATCGTGACGACGATCCGCGCTGCGTCGGCCCCGGGTGACTACCCGCCGGTCGACCTGCTCCGCCGATCGTACGGAGCCTGAGCCCCTTCTCCCGACGCCGCTGCCGCTAGCCGGCCGCGGCGTTTTCGCGTTCAGCAGCGCGGCGCAGGTCCTCGGACTTGCCAACCTCGCGCCGACGATCGTGCTGCGACAGGGCGCGCTTTCGCAGCCGGATCGACTGCGGCGTGACCTCCACCAGCTCGTCGCCGGAGATGAATTCGAGGGCGGTCTCGAGGGTCATCGGTCGAGGCGGCGTCAGGCGCAATGACTCGTCGTGCGAATGCGTCCGGATGTTGGTGAGCTTCTTCTCCTTGGTCGGATTGACGTCCATGTCGCCAGACCGCGAGTTCTCCCCGACGATCATGCCTTCGTAGACCTCGACGCCCGACCCAATGAACAGCTCGGAACGCTGCTCGAGGTTGAACAGGCCATAGGCGTTGGACGTCCCGGCCCGGTCGGACACAAGGACCCCGTTGGTGCGGTGTGTGACGTCGCCTGCCCAGGGTCCGTAGCCCTCGCCGATCTGGTGCAGCAGCGCCGTGCCTCGGGTGTCGGTGAGCAGCTGGCCGCGGTACCCGATCAGCCCACGGACCGGGAGCACGTACTCCAGTCGAACCCGACCGTCGGTATCGGTGGACATCTGCTCGAGGCGACCCTTGCGCCCGGCCAGCGCCGACTGGATCTCCCCGATGTAGTCGGGTGGGATATCGATGGTGATCCGCTCGTATGGCTCGTGGATGTCGCCGCCAACCTCGCGAAGCAGCACCTCGGGCCGCGACGCCGTCAGCTCGAAGCCCTCGCGACGCATCTGCTCGATCAGGACCGCGAGCTGGAGCTCACCGCGGCCGCGAACCTCGAACGACTCGCTCAATTCGGCCGGCCGGACTTCGATCGAGACGTTGCCCAGGACTTCCTTCTCGAGCCGCGCCTTGATCTGGCGGCTGGTCACGTACTTGCCCTCACGACCGGCGAGGGGCGACGTGTTGACCCCGAACGTCATGCGCAGCGTTGGGGCATCGACATCGAGCCTCGGTAGGGGTCGCGGATCCGCTGGATCGGTGAGCGTGTCGCCGATCGTGACCTCCGGCAGACCGGCAACGCTGACGATGTCGCCCGGTCCTGCCCCCTCGATATCGACCCGATCAATCCCGTGCGCCGTCTGCAGGCTCGTGACGGTCCCGCTCAGCGTCACCGTCCGGCCCGGTTCCACCGTGCCCGCCGTGTCATCCGCCTCTTCGCGCACGACCACGATCCGCTGACCGGTCCGGATCTCGCCGTTCCAGATCCGCCCCACGGCCATCCGCCCAACGTAGTCGTTGGCCGAGAGGTTGGTGACCAGGAGCTGCAGCGGATGCCCAGGCGTGAAGGTGACGGGCGGTGTGACCTCGACGAGCAGGTCGAGCAGCGGTCGAAGGTCGACCCCCGGGGTCGCGAGGTCGCGCGTGGCGGTGCCCGCCTTGGCGTTCGTATACACGATCGGGAACTCGATCTGGTGCTCGTCCGCGCCAAGATCCATGAACAGCTCGTAGACCTCGTCGAGCACCTCGGCCGGACGTGCGTCGCCGCGGTCGATCTTGTTGAGGGCGACGACGACCGGCAGGCGGCGGGCCATCGCCTTCTGGAGCACGTACCGAGTCTGTGGCAACGGTCCTTCGGCGGCGTCCACGAGCAGCAGCACCAAATCGACCATCAGGAGCGACCGCTCGACTTCGCCACCGAAATCCGCGTGCCCGGGCGTGTCGACGATGTTGAGTCGCACACCGGCATGGTCGATCGTGGTCTGCTTGGCCAGGATCGTGATGCCCTTCTCGCGCTCGAGGTCGCCGGAGTCCATGACCCGATCGACAAGCGCCTGGTTCGAGCGGAAAGTCCCGGTCTGCCGGAGCATCGCGTCAACGAGCGTCGTCTTGCCGTGATCGACGTGGGCCACGATCGCGACGTTGCGCAGATCCGCGCGGGTTTGGGTCTCGGTGATTAGGGGCGTCGGCGGCACGGGTTTCAGGTCTCCGGGTTTGGGACCAGCCATTCTCGCACGGAACCGCTCGACCTCGACCACGACATGGTTCGAGCCTACACTCGCGAGGATGGAATCGCGCGACCCGGTGACCACGTACAGCGAGCAGTGGCGCCTGGTCCTGACGGGCGCGGATCCATCGATCCCCGGCCGCCGCCGACGGCACCGGCTCCTGCCCTCTGACCCCAGGTGCAAGACCTGCTATTCGCCGTTTGGCGGCATCGGTGGCTGGTGGATGCGTCGCCTGGGCCGAACGCCGTGGGACAAGAACCCGGCGTTCTGCACCGGTTGCATCGAGTCGTTCTCATCGATCGGCGTGGGTGGCGCCGAGATCGAGCTCTCCCTTCTCTTCGCCGACGTGCGCGGGTCGACGGGCCTCGCTGAAGGTATCTCGCCCGCGACGTTCAGCTCGCTCATGAACCGGTTCTACGAAGTGGCGGTCGAGACGCTTGTCGAACACGACGGCATCGTCGACAAATTCGTCGGCGACGAGGCCGTCGGGCTCTTCGTTCCCGGCATGACCGGCCCGGAACACGCCAGGAAGGCAGTCGACGCGGCCCGGAAACTGGTTCGCAGATCGGCCGAGTTAATCCATGATGGCCGTCCCCTTCCGGTGGGTGCGGGCGTGCACACCGGGATCGCGTTCGCGGGGCTCGTGGGCAAATTCGGGGCGGAACTGGAGTTCACTGCCCTGGGCGACGCAGTCAATGCGTGTGCCCGCCTCGCGTCGATGGCAGGTGCCGGCGAAGTCCTCGTCTCGGATGCCAGCGCCCGCGCGGCCGGCCTCGACGCCACCGGATTGGAGCGTCGATCACTTGCTCTCAAGGGCCGCACCGAGCCCCTGGACACGTTCGTCATGAAGGCTTGAGCGCGTGATCCCGCGCTGCCCGACGACCACGGCCGGCTGCTAGGATCGGCCAATGACCGTCGCGGCCGTGATCCTGTCCGCCACTACGGATGGCGCACTCACCGACACGCTGGGCCAGCCCCGCGTGCGCCGCCTCGTCGATCTCGCCTGGTCCGGCGGGGCGCTCCCGGTGATCGTCGTGGCTCCCGATCCCGATGGTTCGGTCGCGGCGTCCCTGCTTGGAACTGAGGCCGTCTACGGGTCCCCTGCCCTGCCCGCGGCCGGGCCGGTCGGTCAGATGGTCCGCGGCGCCGAGCACGCGATGACCGAGGTCAGGGACACGACCGCCGTCCTCATCTGGCCGGCACGCATGGTCTGGGTGGGTGCCGAGACGATCACCTCGCTGATCGAGGCCCACGGCCCGGATCCTGGCACCGTCCTCCTCCCGGGCTGGGAGGGCGAGCCAGGTTGGCCCGTGCTCGTCCCGCTCGCCCATCTCGAGACGTTGCGCGCGATCGCCCCCGACCGCATGCCACTCGACGTCATCCACGACCTCGTGGGGACCGTGCCCGCACGCGTGGTCGACATGGGCGACCCGGGCGTGATCCATGACGCCGACACGCCCCAGGCGGACCTGCCGCCGTACCAAGGGCCACCCGACCCTCCGGCGGGCCATACGCACGAGTGGGGCGCAGACGTGGCGAGCGAGGCCGGCCTCACCGAGTCCTAGTCGACCGCCCAACGGGTCGCCGACTATGGGCCGTTCGGCCCCAACCGGGCTTGTCGATCGGGATCGGGAGCGCCAGGCGTTCGGGAGCCGGCCAGGCCATCACGGATCCGGGCGATCGGCACGGTCGCCGCGGCGATGCCACCGATCACGAGAGCGACGCCAAGCAGCTGCGTGGTCGATGGCGTTTCGCCAAGCAGGATGACCGAAAGGACGACGGTCATGACCGGCTGGGCGAGCAGGATGATCGAGGTGATCACCGCCGGGAGCCGTGGCAGCGAGATCGAGATGAGGAGGTAGCCAGCGGACTGCGAGGTGACCCCGAGCAGGGCCAGCCAGGCCAGGCTCTCGACGGGCGGCGTCATGTCGAGATCGCCGTAGACAGCGCCCGTACCGGCCGCGGCCAGCGCGCACAGAACAGTCGCGATCGCCACCGGGCCGGCGGGCCGTCGCGGGTCCCGTCCACCACGCCTGATGACCAGCAGATAGCCGGCATAACACAGCGCGGTGCCAATGCCGAGCACGACCCCCAGCCCCGGGTCCGCGCCATAGGCGTCCCCGCCGATCGCTCCCGAGATGAGGACCACCCCGGCGAGCACGACCGGCAATGCCAGCAGCGTCGCCCGCGACGGCCGTTCGCCCAGCAGGAGCCAGGCGACGATCCCCACGATCACCACCTGCAGGTTCCCCAGCACCGTCGCCAGTCCCGCCCCGACGTACTCGATCGCGTGGTGCCAGAGCAGGAGATCGCCTGCGAAGAACAGGCCCGCGATCGCGGCAAGGCGAATGCTCGTCGCCGGCAGGCCCCCGTACCGACGCCACTCGGCGACCCCGACGAGCGCCAGCAGCGGAAGCCCGAACAAGGCCCGGTAGACCGTGCCGGTCGAGGGCGACACGTCCGCGAACCGATAGAAGATCCCCGAGAACGAGATACAGGCGGCGCCCAGGAACGCCGCGAGCCTCGGTCGCCTGGCGAACCGGTCGAGTGCGTCGAGCAGCCCTTCCAGGGGCGTCAGCCTCGCTTCTCGGGCAAGCCGACGAACCGAAGCCCGAGCTCATCCCATTGGCTCGTGTCCGGTGCAGCGGGAGCCTCCAGCATCAGGTCGCTGCCCGACTGGGTCTTCGGGAAGGCCATGACCTCGCGGATGTTGGTCTGCTCCGCCAGCAGGGCCGCCCAGCGATCGATCCCGAGGGCGATGCCGCCGTGCGGCGGGGCGCCGTACTCGAACGCGTCCAGGACCGCTCCGAACTTCTCGCGCATCCCCTCGAGCGTCTGGCCCTGGAGGAGGAACGAGCGTTCGAGCAGGTCGTGGCGATGGATCCGGATGGAGCCACCACCGAGCTCCCAGCCGTTGAGGGCGAGGTCGTATTGGAGGGCCCGCGCCCGGCCGGCCGGATCGTCGGGCGATGGCGTTGCCGGGTCGCCCGAGCTCGTCACGAGCAGCGGCTCATCCTCGGGCAGCACGCCGCTGAACGGGTTGTGGGTCGCGTCCCATCGGCCGTTCTCGGTGTCCCATTGGTACATCGGGAACCGGTGGACCCAGACGTAAGCCAGGAGCTTCGGGTCGGCGAGCTTCAGGCGTGCCCCGAGCTCGACGCGCAGCCGGCCGAGCACGTCGGCGGTCACCTCGTGGCGGTCGGCCACGATCAGGATCAGGTCGCCCTCGGTCGCAGCCGCCCCCTCGATCAAGGCTCGCTGCGTGTCCTCTGACAGGAACTTGGCGATCGGGCCCTTGATGTCGCCGCCTGTCTCGAGTGCCAGGTAGGCCAGCCCCTTGGCGCCAAACCGACGGGCGCGTTCGGTGAGCTCGTCGATTTCGCGCCGGGTCACGCCGGCCATCCCGGGCGCGACAATCGCCTTGACCCGCCCGCCCTCGGTCAGGGTCGTGTCGAAGACGCCAAAGCCGGAGGATGGCGTGCCGTCGGGCGAGACCAGCGCAGGCCCAAGGTCGACGAGCTCCATCCCGAACCGCACGTCGGGCTTGTCCGACCCGAACCGTTCGAGTGCCTCGTCGAACGTCAGCATCGGGAACGGGATCTCCTGGATGGCCCGATCCGGGACGGTCGCCCGTGAGACCTCGATCGCCATCGTCTCGACGAACCCCATCACCGTCGGTTCGTCGACAAAGCTCATCTCCAGGTCGAGCTGGGTGAACTCGGGCTGTCGGTCGCCGCGAAGGTCCTCGTCGCGGTAGCAGCGGGCGATCTGGAAGTAGCGATCGATCCCAGCGACCATGAGCAGCTGCTTGAGCTGCTGCGGGCTCTGGGGCAGCGCGTAGACGCTTCCCGGCTGGAGCCGGCTCGGGACGATGAAATCCCGGGCGCCCTCAGGCGTGCTCTTGATCAACGTCGGCGTCTCGACCTCGACGAAGCCATGCGCGTGGTGCACCTCGCGGATCGCCTGGACCATCCGGCTCCGGAGCAGCAGGTTCCGTTGCATCGACTCGCGCCGGATATCGAGGTAGCGGTACTTGAGGCGGACGCCCTCATCGATCGCCGCGTCGGGCTCATTGATGTAGAACGGCGGCGTCCTGGACTCGGACAGGATCGTGAGCTGCGTCGCCCGGAGCTCGATCTCGCCGGTGGGGAGCTTCAAGTTCTCGGTTCCAGCCAGGCGCGGCGCCACCTCGCCGATCACCTGGAGGACGAATTCGGGCCGAACCCGGCTGGCGACCTCGAGCACATCGGCCGAAGCGTCTTCGCCGTCCACGACGACCTGCGTGATGCCGTGGCGATCTCGCAGGTCGATGAAGATCAGGCCGCCGTAGTCACGCCGGCGGTGGACCCAACCCGAGAGCCGCGCGTCGGTTCCGGCGTCGGCCACTCGCAGCTGGCCGCACGTATGGGTCCGATATGGCGTGGCGAGGCTGGGCCCCGGATCGGTCATGGCCGCCGTATCGTAGCCGTCCGGACGCGCGCCGGCCCGACGCTTGCCGGCCGGACGCGGGCAGGGTCAGCCGTCGGTCCCGGTCAGGGAAGCCTCGATCTCGCGAGCGGACGGCACGACGCGCCGTCGCCGGTCGTGCAGGGCGTCATGGATCTCCGCGTTGCTGCGGACGTCCGGGAGATCGCCCGGAAGGTGTGCGTGGCCATGTGCTTCCGCTTCCACGACGAACGGCATCCGCTCGGCGAACAGCTCGGCGAACGCCTCGACGAGTTGCGGATCGAACTGGAGCCCGCCGTGGCGGCGAAGCTCGGCGATGGCAGCTTCGTGGGAAATTGCGTCGCGGTACGGACGACCGGCAACCATCGCCTCGTAGGCGTCGGCGATGGCGACGATGCGGGCACCGACCGGGATCTCTTCGCCGGCGAGTCCGTGCGGATAGCCACGACCATCGAACCATTCGTGGTGATGGAGAACGATCGTCGCAGCGTCGCGCAGCGCGCCGGCCTGTTCGAGGATCACCTGGCCGATCTTGGGGTGCTCCGACACGATCCGCCATTCGGGGTCATTCAGCTCCCCGGGCTTGGTCAGGATCTCCTCGGGGATGGCGAGCTTGCCGAGGTCGTGCAGGAGGCTCGCGACACGGATCCGCTCGATCTCGCTATCGGGCAGACCCAGGCCAGTCGCGAGCTCTACAGCGGCCCCGGCGATCATCGACGATGGCTTGCCAGCCCACCCGGGTCGGGCGTCCAGCGCGGCCGTGAGCGAATCGGTCGCGGCGCCAAACGCCGCCCGGCCGACCTCGATGGCGTGGCTGCGGGCGCTCGGCGCGATCGCGGCCCGGCGCACCAATCCGTTGTCTTCGAGCTCGTGGAAGACGTAGACCTGGTCGCGACCGAGGGCCTTGGCGCTGTACATCGCGTTGTCCGCGTCGCGGACAAGCGCTTCGAGCTCGAGGTGGCCGCCGAACCCACCGGCGACCCCTGCGGACAGCGTGGCCGCCGCGCGGAAGCCGTCCTCGAGGCCGATCTCGTGGCGGCCGACCATCCGCCGCAGCTTCTCGGCAAGTGACGCCGCGGCATCGACATCGGTCTCCGGGAGGACGAGCAGGAATTCTTCTCCGCCGTAGCGTCCGACGCTGTCGACGGTCCGCAGGTTGGTGCGGAGCACGTCCGCGATCTGGCGCAGCATCAGGTCCCCCGCCGCGTGCCCGTGCGAGTCGTTCAGGCGCTTGAAGTGGTCGATGTCGACCATGACCACGGACAGCTGGTGTCCGTAGCGGCCCGCCCGGATGATCTCCTTCTCGAGCTCGGCGAGCACTGCCTGGCGATTGAGGACACCGGTGAGATGGTCGACCGTGGCCAGCGTCCATGCCTCGGTGAGCCGCTGGGCAAGCTGGCCAAAACTCGCTCGGAGACGCGGGTTTTCGATCCCCTTGGCGGCCGCGAGGTGGCGGGCATCGGTCGCGGAGGCGAGCAGGTCGAGGAGCTCCGCCGTCCGCCCGGTCTGGCGTCGGACGATGGTCAATGCGAAGCCCGCCGTTCCGAGGAGGGCGCCGATGAGCGCGACCAGGACGGCCGCGTATATCAGGGCAAGCTCGGGCGCCAGATTGGACAGGTCAGGCATCGTTGTCGGTATTTCTCCCCGGTATGAGCGTCACCGCCCACTGGTCGAAGATTGACGGGCAGGGCGCCTGGGCACCATGAGCCGAAAGTCCCATGCCGTTGTCCGTCGCCCGCCGCGAGCCCCCGCCATTGCCCTCGACTAAAGTTGCTGCGTGATGCCATCGATCAACGCGCTTCCGCTTCCGGCGGCCGTCCTGTTCGATCTCGATGGGACACTTGTTGACACGGTCGCGACGCGGATCTCGGCCTGGCAACAAGCGCTCGAGGAGGCCGGCCTGCCAACCGGGCGCGACCGCCTCGCACCGCTTATCGGGCTTGACGGCAAGCGCCTGGCCACCGAAATCGCGGCCCTGGCCGGGCGGCCGATCGATGACGCGCGCGCTGAAGAGATCGACCGCGAATCGGGGGAGATCTACGAGCGACTGAACACCTCCCCACGGCCCTTGCCGGGCATCGCCCGGCTGGTGGATGCGCTCGAACGACAGGCATCGCCTGGGCCATCGCGACGTCTAGCCGCGCGGCGCAGGTCGGGACATCCGTCGCGGCGCTCGGGTTGCCCACGGAGCCGACGATCGTTGACGCGAGCCACGTCAAGCATGCGAAGCCGGAACCGGACCTGCTTCTGCTTGCCGCCAAACAGCTGGGGATCGAGCCCGCGGCGTGCTGGTACGTCGGCGATTCGACGTGGGACATGGTCTCGGCCGTGGCCGGCGGGATGATCGCGATCGGCGTGACCGCCGGCTCGGCCGTGGATGCTTCGACGCTCGCCGGCGCCGGAGCGGCGGCGGTGGTCAGCAGCCTTGACGAGATCGCGCTGGCGATCGAACAACGGTAGAGAGCGCGCCAGCGTCCCGGTTGGATCAGCCCCGGGCTCGTGCCTCGTTTTCGGCGACGCGGATCTCCACGATCCTCGTGACGAGCGCGGTCGGGATGGGCCGGTCCGCCGGGAACCGGATCGTTCCCCGGCCCGACAGGTACGGCGTGAGTGCCTCGCCGAGTCCCTCGATGACCGCCCCACTCGCGGGGAACAGGCTGTAGTGGCGCTTGAACGCCGCGTAGGACACGAGGAACTGGCCGCCGTGACTGCGCAATGCCGGCATCGCGTAGGCGATCGTCTCGGTCGCTTCGGGGGCGGCGGCGTTGATTGCCTCCCGCAGTGCCTCGATGCCCGCACGCCGCTCGACCGAGAGGGCGGCGATGTAGGCGTCCACGTTCGGCGGTGCGGTCATGACGATCCGGGGCTCGCCGCGTTCGCGACCTCTCCGATGATCCTCGCCAGCTCGATCGGGCGCGACCACATCGGCCAATGGCTCGTCGGCAGGTCGACCCAGGTGACGCTGCGCAGCTCGGGTAGGCCGGCGAGCCACTCGTACCCCTCCGCAACCGCCGCCTTGTACTCGTCCGACGAGAATCCCGTGCAGATGACGGTGGTCGGCACGTCGCGGCGGGCATCGTTGGTCAGCTCCGCCGCCTCGCGGAACACGGCGCCGGGTTCCGGCACCGCCCGGCGATAGAAGGTCGCCAGCTGTTCATCGGTCAGGCCCTCGAGGTTCTCGTTCTTCCGCAGCTCCTCGAGGACGGGCAGCGGCCGCTCGGCGCCGGTAAATTCGGGTTCGAGCGGGCCCTTGCCGGGTGCCGAGTCGACATACACCATGTGCGCGATCAGCTCCGGGACGCGGTCGCTCGCGGCGTACCCCGAGAACCCGGTCCCGCTGTGGACGGCCAGCACGACCGGCGCCGGAGCCGCCCGGACGGCCTCGCAGATCGCGTCGACGTGGTCGGACAACGTGACGGCAGATCGGTCAACGTCGACCGATACGAGACCAGGGAGCGTCAGGGCGGTGACGTCATGCCCGTCGGCGCGCAACGCGGCCGCGACGTCGTCCCACGCCCACGCTCCCAACCAGAAGCCAGGGACCAGGATGATGGGTGCGCTTGTCATCGCGCAATTCTGGAACCCTGCGGTCGATCGATCAAACGGGCGCCCTCAGCCATGGCGGTGGGCGGCGTGGGCGCGCTCGATCTCGCGGGCCAGGTCGACGACCGCCACGACCTTCTGCGTTCCAGCCGCGAGGTCCCGCAGACCAACCCCGCCACTCGACCATTCATCCCCGACGATCACGGCGAAATGTGCGCGATCGCGGGCGGCGGCCTCGAGCTGTTTGCCGAGCTTGCGCGGCCCGAGCTCGGCACGCGAGGCGATCCCGGCGTCACGAAGCTGCGTGACGATTCGAAGCCGCGAGATCGAGTCGTCGGGATCGGCACCCACGACGACCGCGACCGGTGCCGTCTCGGCGGGTGCGATCACGCCGGTCTCGCTGAGCGCGAGGACCAGCCGATCCAGGCCGATCCCGAAGCCGATCCCGGGTGTCGGCCGGCCACCGAGCAGCTCGACGAGGCCGTCATACCGTCCACCACCGGCGAGTGCCTGTTGCTGGCCCTCACGGCCGACGACGTAGAACTCGAACGCGGTCCGCGTGTAGTAGTCCAGGCCGCGGACCAGGCCCGGTTCCAGCCGGTATGGGACGCCGAGCGCGTCGAGATGGGCGCGGACTCCCGCGAAATGGTCGGCGCACGCGG
This sequence comes from uncultured Chloroflexia bacterium, assembly GCA_963731865.1. Lineage (GTDB taxonomy): Bacteria > Chloroflexota > Limnocylindria > Limnocylindrales > CSP1-4 > SPCO01. Next base: position 697,700 of record CAVSXG010000002.1, read on the forward strand.
CGCACAGTCGATCGGTGATCCGTGGCGCCGCCGCGTTGAGCGCGGCCATCGCGGGGTCCTTGGAGTCGAGCAGTCGCAGGACGTTCCGATCGAGTCGTCCGCGTTCGATCACCGGCAGCTCGGCGCGGTGGGGCTCGTAGTACGCGACGAGCTCGGCAATGTACGCGGGCCGGCAGGCCGCGTCCCCGATCGAGTTGAGCAGGACCTCGACGCCGCCGAGGCCGGCGTCGCGATAGAACCGCGCCCCGAGCTCGATGATCTCGGCGTCGACCGCCGGCCCGGGATCCCCGATCGCCTCCACGTCGAACTGCCAGAACTGGCGGTACCGCCCCGCCTGGGGCCGGTCATAGCGGAACATCGCCCCGATCTGGGCGAGCTTGACCGGCTGTGGCCAGGTGTGCATCCCGTGCTGGACATACGCCCGAACGATCCCGGCGGTCGGCTCCGGTCGAAGGGACCACGACTCCGACTCCTCGGTTCGTGGCGCGAGCCGGAACAGCTCCTTCTCGACGACGTCGGTGACCTCGCCAATGCCCCGTTCAAAGACGTCGGTCTGCTCGAACAACGGGGTCTCGATGCGTTTGTAGCCGTAGCGCTCGGCGAGGTCTGCCGCCAGGCGTTCGAGCCGCGTCCACAGCGGGGTTTCGGTGGGCAGGAGGTCGCGGGTCCCGCGCGGCGCTCGATAGGTGGGCATCACGGAGAGTCTAGGGTCCGGCGGTGAAGCTCGACACGCCCTCGCTCATCAGAGCCGGAAATGGCACCCGCTCGCCTGCGTGATCGCGGCGGCGACATCACCTGTCAGGCCGTCTCCGGACACGTCCAACCCAACATGTGCATCCGGTGTGCCGGCGTCGCGCACCGCCGACAACCGTCCCCCGAAGTAGACACTCGCCTCTGATTCGGTCGTCGGTTGACGCCAGCAGGCAACGAGCACATAGAACCGCGAACAGGCTGCGTTCAGGCAGCTGGTCGCGAATTCGTCGTCGAAGACCCCGGGACTCGATTCGTCGAGGAAGGTCGGGCGCCCTTCGTCCAACCTGATCGCCGCGATCCACATCTCATCTCGCGAGCGATTGCTCGAGAGGTTCATGTAGACGGCGATTGAGTCGATCGCCATGGCTCCTGGGTCAAGCGTTGCCGAGAGAACCCGAATTCCGAGCGGATCGTCAGCTGTGACGACGACGTTTTCGCCATAACTGGCGCTCTTGGTCGTCCCCAGTTCTCCGTGCGGGAATTGGTTGTAGATGAACCCCAGGAGGGCGATCAGCCCGACAACCGCGACCACGGCGATCACGACCACTTTTCCGAAGTCGATGATCCAGGCCCGTTTCCAGTCGTTCTCGGGCGTCTCGTGTGCCTCGGCTGGGTCCATTCGGCCGCTAGCCGTTGTCTCGCTGCACGCTGATGACGTCCTTGAGCGTCTCGATGCGGCTCATCACCCTCGCCAGCTGCGAGACGGAGGCGACCTGGAGCGTAGCCGTCACGACGGCCGTGTGATCCGCGGTGACACCCACGTTGGCGGCCAGGATGTTGACCTTGTTCTCGGCCACCACTTGCGTGATGTCGCTGAGGAGTCCCGTTCGGTCGTAGGCCTCGACCCGAATGGCGATCGGGTAGCTCTGGGTGGGCGCGGCCTCCCATTCGACCTCGATGAGCCGGCTGACTTCGCGTTCGTTGACGACCGTAGGACAGGTCTGGAGATGGACGGTCACGCCCTTCCCCCGGGTGATGAACCCGACGATCGGGTCGCCTGGGATGGGGTGGCAGCACTTGGCGAACCGCACGAGGAGGTCGCCCACTCCCTTGACCCGGACCCCGCCAGTGCGCGCGACCGCCTGGGGTGGGGCGACGGTCGGCAACGTGCCCTGGGTGTCATCGACGACGCCAAGACGCATGACGACGGACTGGGCACCAACCGCGCCGTAACCGACGGCGGCGTAGAAGTCGTCGAGCGTCTCGTAGTTGTAGAGCTTCGCGACCTCGGTGATGCGTTCCTGTCCGACGGCGGCGATCGAGGTCCGGGCCAGCCGGCGGAGCTCACGCTCGAGTGATTCGCGGCCGTGGACGATGTTCTCGTCGCGGTCCTTGCGCTTGAACCATTGGCGGATCTTCTCGCGAGCGTGGCTGGTTCGGACCACGGTCATCCAGTCGCGGGACGGGCCGTGCTCGCCCTTGGTCGTCACGATCTCGACGATGTCGCCGTTCTTCAGCCGGTAGTCGAGTGGCACGAGCCGGTTGTTGACCTTGGCCCCGATCGTCCGATGACCGACGTCCGTATGGATCCGGTACGCGAAGTCGAGCGGCGTGGCGCCAGCCGGCAGGTCCTTGATGTCGCCCTTTGGGGTGAACACGAAGACCTGGTCCTGGAAGATGTCGAGCTTGATCCCCTCGACGAATTCGGTCGCGTCCGAAACGTCGCGTTGCCAGTCCAGGAGCTGTCGGAGCCAGGCGAGCTTGGCGTCGTACTCGCGATCGGACTTGGTCCCTTCCTTGTAGCGCCAATGGGCGGCGATCCCGACCTCGCTGACCTGGTGCATCTTGTAGGTCCGGATCTGGATCTCGAGGGGCTTGCCGTCGAGCGCGATCACCGCCGTGTGGAGCGACTGGTACAGGTTGTTCTTGGGCACGGCGATGTAGTCGTCGAACTGGCCAGGGATCGGCCGCCAGAGCGAGTGCACGATCCCGAGCGCCGCGTAACAGTCGCGGACTTCCTCGACCAGGATGCGGATGGCGTAGACGTCGTAGATCTCGCCAAATTCCGCGCTCTTGCGCTCCATTTTCTTGTAGATGCTGTAGATGTGCTTGGGGCGCCCCTGCAGATCGGCCTTGATCCCGGCTTGCTCGAGACGTGGCTTGAGCTCCGCGATCGCCCGCTCGATGTGCGTCTCGCGACCGACCCGTCGGGTGTCGAGGAGCTTTGCCAGCTCGCGGAACCGTTCAGGCTCCAGGGCCTTGAAGGCGAGGTCCTCGAGCTCCCACTTCATCTGCCAGATCCCCAGCCGCTCGGCGAGCGGGGCGTAGATCTCCATCGTCTGGCGGGCGATCCGCTGCTGCTTCTCCGACGGCAACCCATAGAGCGTGCGCATGTTGTGGAGCCGGTCGGCGAGCTTGATCAGGACGACGCGGATGTCCTGGGCCATGGCCAGGAGCATCTTCCGGATGTTCTCGGCCTGCTGCTGCTCGTGGCTGTGCGTGCTGAACTTGGACAGCTTGGTGACGCCGTCGACGAGCTGGGCGACCTCCGCGCCAAACTTTTCCTCGACGTCGGTCAGGCTGAACTCGGTGTCCTCCGGGACGTCATGGAGGAGCGCGGCCTGGATCGCGATGGGGTCAAGCCCCAGCTCAGCGAGGATCTGCGCGGAAGCGATCGGGTGCGTGACATAGGGCTCACCCGACCCGCGCAGCTGGCCCTCGTGGGCCGTGACCGCCATGTCAAAGGCCGCTCCGACCTGGGCGAGCTCGACACCTGGATGCTCCTCGAGGATCGCGGCGAAGAGGTCGGCGCGCAGGGCCTCGAGGTTGGTGGCGCGCGCCTTTGCGATGACCGCAGGACTGGGCGTGCGGGGCCCCCGCCCCTTGCCGTCCTCCGAGGGGGCCGCGGTCGCCCGAGTCGCGGTTGCCGCCTTGGTCGTCGTCCGGGCGCTCGGCTTGGCGGCCGTCCCCGAACCCTTTGCGCGCGGCGCGGTGGCGGATTTCGTGCGTGACGGGGTGCTGGCCATGGGCCGCAAGGATAGCAGCGGCCTTCTCAGCCGAACCCCGCTCGTCGAAGCGCTGCCTCGGCCTCCGCGCGCTCATCCCAGGGCTGCGGGCCATTCGGGCCGATGATCGAGCGTTCGTGACCCTTCCCGGCGAGGAGGACGATGTCGCCCGGTCGTGCTCGCTCGATGGCCGCATCGATCGCGGCGTGCCGGTCGGCGATGACCAGGAGATCGTGGTCGCGTCGCCGGCCCGCGGCTTCCGCCCCGCGAGCGATGGCGTCGTTGATCGTGTCACGGTCCTCGTTGCGGGGATCCTCATCGGTCACGATGACGAGCCGACAACGCTCGCCCGCGATCCTGCCCATCAGTGGCCGCTTGGCCGTATCCCGTTCGCCGGCCGAGCCGAACACCGCGATCAGTCCGCCACCCCGTGCCGCCGCGGTCGGGGCGAGGAGATCGAGCACCGTCTGCAGCGATGCCGGGCTGTGGGCGAAGTCGACGATCAGGCCGAACGGCTGGCCTTGGTCGATCCGCTCCATCCGTCCGGGCACGACCGGTACCGACTCGAGCCCGGTTCGTACCGCGGCCGCATCGAGACCGAGCGACTCCCCGAGAGCGACCACTGCCAGGGCGTTGTGGACGTTGAACCGCCCGACGAGCTGCAGCTCAACGACGCCTGCGCCGGAGGGTGCCTCGTAGGCGACCCGTAGCCGACGGGTGTCCTCCGCAACTCGCGTGGCCCGGACGTCCGCGGCCGGGTCGGTGCCGTAGGTCATGACACGGGCGCCCGCTTCCTGGGTCACGCCGATAAATGCCCCGGCTGACGGGTCGTCGAGGTTGACGATGCCGGTCTTCGGCCAGGCGATCGGGACGTGGCCGGCCGGTGCCACGCGCGCAGCGAGACGCTCGAACAGGGACAACTTTGCGTCCCGATACGCCTCCCAGGTTCCATGGAGCTCGAGGTGCTCATGGGTCAGGTTGGTCATGATCGCGATGTCGTACGCGATCGAGTCGACGCGACCGAGCGCGAGCCCGTGGGACGTCGTCTCGATCACTGCGGCGGCATCGCCGGCGAGGGCCATCGCCCGCAGGGCTGCCTGCAGCTCGGGCGCCTCCGGGGTAGTGGCGTGCGCCTCGTTTGGCGCCTGGTGACCGCCGATCCGGGTCGCGGCGGTGCCGGTCATCCCGGTCCGGATCCCGGCGGCCTCGAGCGCCGCGACGGCAAGGAAGCAGGTCGTGGTCTTGCCATCGGTCCCGGTGATGCCGACGACACCCAGGTCCTCGCTCGGATCCCCGTACCACCATGCGGCGGTTGCGGCCAAGGCCTCGCGCCCCGACGACACGACGAGCTGTGGCAGACCGACCTCGAGCATCGGCCGCTCGACGAGCGCCACGGCCGCTCCGCGCGCGGCGGCGTCGGCCACGAAGTCGTGGCCGTCGACCTGCAGTCCTGATACGGCCACGAACGCCGAGCCGGTCTGCACGCGGCGAGAATCCTGGGTCACGCCTCGAACGCCCAGATCGGCGAGCCCGGCGGCACCGATCGCCCGGCCGTCTCGTCGCGCCCCGCGAAGACGGCCCTCGGCCGCGAGACGCTCGATCAGGGCGCCGAGCGGCGCCGGACTCGACGGCTCGGCCGCCCGAATGAGCGCCGCGAGGTCGTCCTCGGTCATCGTCGGACCAGCCGCGCGAGTCGGTTCGTCACGCGTCCGAGGGCATACCCACGCGGGTCGAAGACCCGTTCGTGCGCGCCGGTCAGCTCGAGCCATTGGCCACCAAACGCGCGCTTGTGCTGGTACAGCCCATACAGCGGGTCGCCTTCGCGAGGTTCGCCACGGGCACCGGCGACGTCCACGCCACCGAGGTCCATCTCCGCGCACCCCTCCCGGATGGCCAGCTGGATGGCCCGCCAGCGAAGCAGATGGAGCGCGCCCGGCTGTTCTGTCCGGGTCGCAGCGTGGTCCCCGGAGTGGACGGTCGAGAGCCGACCGCCGTGCCGGTACAGGATCAGCCCCGCAACGGATTGGCCGGGGGTGGCCGCCGCCGGCGCCCCGGACGAGGCGACCGGACCGGCCGCGCGAGCCTCGAGATAGACCAGGTGGCCTGCCTCGTGCGCCGCCCGCCACCAGCCCACGAACACCGCGCGAGGACCGAACGAGAAGTGCCGTCGCTCGCCCGTCTCGAGCAGGAGGTCGTAGAAGCGATCGAGCGACGTCGCGGTGGATTCGTCCGGTCCCACGAACCCCGAACCCGGATCACCCCCGCTTATGCGGACGTCGTAGCGGACGATGGTCACCCCATCGCGCTCGGCGCCCCGGATCCGCTGGCGCGTCGACTTGGCAATGCCATCGAAGATCCCTTCCTCGTCCGCATCGCCGCCAAGCGGCAGCGAGACACGATGACGCGATGGCTGGATCTCCTCGATGGGGCGGAACCCGGCGGCCTCGATGCCCGCCCGAAACGCTGGCTCGGCGGCCGGGATCTCCGGATCGGCGGCGACCACATCCATGCCTTCGGCCGCCAACGCCTCGGCAACCGCGATCTGCCGCGTCGCCAGGGAGGTCACGTCGCTCGCTTGCCCCATGCTCGTGGGAACCGGGCCGCGTGGCAGGTAGGCGCTCCCGCCACCGATCGCAGGCCAGGGCCTGGTGAGGGCAAGGACGCGTCCCCCGTCGTCGACCAGGAATCGGGGCGTCCAGCCCGAGGCCCGGCGCGCCTCGGCCCAGGCGCGCGACTGGTAGACGTGTCCGCCTGGCGCTTCCACGGTCCGCGCGTCCCAATCGGCAAGCTCGTCGGTCGTCGCGTCGCGCACGTTCAATCGGCCGGCCCAAATGCCGCGGCGCTCCCGCCGCCCCCGATGCCCCGCCGTCGGCGTGCCCACCAGACGCGTCCCCGCTGGGCGACCTCGTACGCCTGGCGACCGAGCGGATCGAGGACCAGGTCCCAGGCGCCGATGTAGCGGACCTCGCGACCCCCGAACCCGGTCTTGAAATGGGCGATCCCGCCCGTCGCAAGCCCCCACAGGTCGTAGCTCGTCGCTCCGGCCTCTCGCGAGGAGCGGATGGCTTCCCATTTGAGCAGGTAATTGGCGCGCGACTCGGCGCCGGCCGGCGTCATCCCGCCATATGGTTCGACGACGCGTGGCCCGCAGCGGACCAGGAACAGGGTTGCGAGTGGCTCGCCGTCGGCCGCTTGCGCAAACAGCAGGCGGGCACGACCATCCGGCGAAAACGCCTCCCAGACGTCCCGATACGCGGCCTCCGTGCGGATCAGGAACCCGGCCCGATCGGCCGTTTCACGGTAGATCCGGTAGAACTCGGGCAGGCGATCGCCCGACGCCTCGACGACGGTGATCCCACCGGTCCGGGCCTTGTTGACGTACTGGCGCCACTTCTTGCGGAGATCGCCCCAGAGCGCCTCCTCGTCGGCACGGAGATCGATGATGCGAGTGGCGTTCGGCTGGATGGCGGCCGCCGGGCGCCAACCCGCGACTCGGAGCATGTGCCGGAGCGCTCCATCCGGGTCGAGCGACCCATCGAGCTCGACTTCGGGATCGATCCGCAGGTGCGAAATCCGGCCCGCGAGCGCGGGGAGTCCCGCGCGGATCGATTCGGTGAAGCTCCCGATCGTTTCGGGTGTCCACGGCTGCGCCACCGGCCCGCGCGGTGCATACGCAAACGCCCAGGGCATCGGACGAGGGCGGCGAACCAGGATCTGGGCGCCGATCCGGTGACCGGGCCGGACCGGGGCCTCGCCGACACCACGATCGGCCATGAGGCGGTGGGCCAACCAGCCATTCACCGCCTTGACCGTAGCCCAGCCGGACAGCTGGAGGTATGAGCCGGGATCGCTCCCCTCGACGAAGGCGTCCCAGTCCGCCGTCTCCGCGGACGTCACGGCCGGAACGGACGCCGAACCAGACCGACCATGACTTCGACGATAGCCGCGAGCTCCGGGATCCGCAACACGACCGCGCTAACGGCGTACGCGGCGCCAAAGACCGCCGATGTGGCCACGACAACGAAGCCTAGCTCCACGGTGGACGGATCCGGATCGATCGCGCGTCCGATCAGCGCCGCGGTCCCGAATGCGAGCGCCGTGGCGATGACGGTTCCGCCCAGGACCTGGACCGTCAAGCCGACGAGTCCGCGCAATCGAAGGGCGGCGACTCGCATGCGCAGAAGCAGGAGCAGCGCCGTCGCCTCGAGCCACGCGGCGATCGCGATCGCCAGCGCGAGGCCAGGCAACCCGAGCGGCCCAACGAACACGATCGCGAGCGACGTGTTCACGATGACGGCTCCGATCGCGGCCAGGACCGGGGTCCGGGTGTCCTGGCGGGCGTAGAACGCCCGGGCAAGGACGGCAATGAGCGCATGCGCCGCCAGACCGATCAGGAACCAGGACAGCGTTTCGGCAATCAGCGCCAAATCGTTGTCGGCGATCTGTCCACCGCCAAAGAGGAGATCCACGACGCGGTCGTTGAGCACGGCGAGGAGGCCGGCGATCGGGATCATCACGAACAGGATCAGCCGAATGGACCGCGTCAACAGGTGAGCGAACTCCACCTCGCGACCGACCGCCGCGTCCCTCGAGAGCGACGGCAGCAGCACGATCCCGAGGGGGACACCGATGATCCCGATCGGGATCTGGAGCAACGTAAAGGCATAGTTGAAGTCGGTCACCGCGCCGACGGCCACCGTCGAGGCAAGGGCCGTGACCACGATGAAGGTGACCTGGTTCGCGCCTAGCCCGATCGCACGTGGAGCGATGAGGAGCAGCGCCCGTCTTGCCTCGGGGTCGCCCCGGTCGATTGCGGGTTCGTATCGGAAGCCAAGCACGCGAAGCGGCCGCAGCTGGATCAGCAGGTGGCCGAGCGAACCGGCGACGACGCCGATCGCGAGTCCTGCGACGCCAAACGTCGGGGTAAGGATCAGCGCGCCCGCGATGATCGCGAGGTTGTAGACGATTGGTGCGATCGCGGAGGCGGCAAATCGGCCGCCCGCGTTGAGCACGCTTGTCGCCACGGAGCCCATCGCCAGCAGGATCGGGCTCAGGAGCATCAGCCTCGTCAGGATGACCGTCTGCTCGAGCTGCGCCTCGTCGAAGCCGGGGGTGATCGCCTCCATCACGACGGGCGCCAGCACGAAGAGGACGACCGCAAGCGAGGCCAGCGCGATCAGCATCAGGTTGATGACGGTCGAGACGATTTGCCACGCGTGATCGTTCTCGTCGCGTTCCAGGAGACCGGCGACGATCGGGACGATGGCAGAGGACAGCGCCCCCGCGGCCACGAGCTGGAACATCAGGTCCGGGATGCGGAACGCCGCGATGAACGGATCGAGCTCCGCTGCCTCGAACAGCTGGGCGAACACGACGAGCCGGAGCCAGCCGAGGATCCGCGACACGAAGAATGCCCCGGACACGATCAACCCGGCGTGGGCGATGGTCCTGGTCGCGCTCACGGCGTCGTCTGGCGACGCGCCCGCGGATGCGCCTCCCGATAGGCGGTCTGGAGGCGACCCGGCGAGACGTGCGTATAGATCTGGGTCGTGGCCAGGTTGGCATGGCCCAGCAGCTCCTGGACGACGCGCAGGTCGGCGCCGCCGTCGAGCAGGTGGGTGGCAAACGAGTGGCGCAGGGTGTGCGGTGACACGCCGACAGGCAGGCCGGCTCGGTCGCGAAGTCGATCGAGGCGGTATCGAAGCCCGCGGACGCCGAGCGCCTCGCCCGACTGGTTCAGGAACACCTCGACGGGCGGCGCGTCATGCCCCGTTCGCCGCTCGAGGAGGATCGGCCGGCCGTCCTCGAGGTAGGCGCCCAGCGCCGCACGTGCCGGGCGGCCGAGCAGTCCGACCCGCTCCTTGCGGCCCTTTCCGAGGACGCGGATCTCGCCCCGGCGGAGATCGAGCGATCCGAGGTTCGCCGCCGCGAGCTCGCTGATCCGCAACCCGGCGGCGTATGCAGTCTCCACCAGGGCCTGATCCCGAAGAGCCAGCGCGATCCGCACGGCCGTGCGGCCGGCGTCTCGACCCGGCGGTGCGGCGAGGTCAGCATCGACGACGGCCAGCAGCCGCCCGACCTGCTCGACCTCGAGCACACGGGGTAGTCGTCGCGGCTGCCTGGGCGTGGCAATCGCGCCCCAGGGGTCACCCGGGGCCAGGCTGTTGCGCGTCGCCCAGCGATGGAACGCGCGGATCGCGGCGAGTCGCTGCGCGACGGTCGTCCTGGCGTGATCCTCCCCGAGGACCCCCAGGTAGGCACGCAGGTCCGCCCTCGCCGGGGCCCGCCAGTCGGCACCTCGTCTTGCCAGCCAGGCGAGATACCCGCCAACCGCGGTGGCATACGCCCGTTGGGTGTGCTCAGACGTGTCCCGTGCCGCGAGGGAGCGAAGAAACCGCGCGAGCGCCGGATCGGTGGCTGGGTCGACCGGCGCCGCGCTCACGCGTCGGGGGCGGGCTCGACCGCGCTCGCGCGCCTCGTGCTGGCGCGTCCGCCCCCGCGGGCCCCACCGCGCGCGCGGCCACCGGGCTTCGCGCCGCCCGTTCCCGCACTCCGTCGCGCCCGCGCCGGCCTGGCCAGCGACTCCGGGTTCGGCGGGCCACCCGGATATCGTTCGCCGGGCACGACGTCGGCCGCGACCGCGTCGCTGGTCGAGCCGCAGACCAGGCAGATCGCCGCCTCATCCTTTCGGGCCAGTGGGCCGTCGTCGCCGTCGTGGAGTCCGCCGAGCGGCTCGTGGTTGGTCGTGTAGTCGCATCGCGGGTAGTTCGAGCACCCCCAGAACACGTTGCCGGTCCGCCGGGCCCGGCGCGGCACGAGGTGGCCATCCTTGTTCTTCGGGCAGGTGACCTCGAACGGCAGCGGGTCGGGCGGCGGAGGTCCCTCGCGCTTGATGTAATCGCACTTGGGGTACCGCGAGCAGCCGACGAATGGCCCGAACTTTCCGCGTCGTCCGACGAGCGTTCCCTCCCCGCACTTGGGACAGACCTCGCCCGTGCCCTCCTGGGGCGGCGGTTCGTCACCGGGCAGCGGCCGGCTCTCCTTGTGCTCGGGGTACAACGAGCAGGCCAGGAACCGACCGTTGCGACCCAGGCGGATGACCATCGGATGCCCTAGCGAGCAGACCTCGTCGCTGGCCTCAGTCGTGAAGTCGCTTCGCTTGAGCTCGCGGCGTTTCTCCTCGACCCGATCGCGCAACGGCCCGTAGAAGGCGCGCAGCAATGGAACCCACGACCGTTCGCCACGCGCGACCTCGTCGAGCTCCTCCTCCATCCGCGCGGTGAACTCGAGATCAACGTAGTCACCGAAGTGCTCGACCAGGAGGTCCGTGACGATCTCGCCGACCAGCTCCGGTCGCAGCCGTCGCTCCTCGACGCGGACATAGCCGCGGTCGAGGATCGTCGAGATCGTTGCCGCATACGTCGACGGCCGCCCGATCCCATGCTCCTCGAGCGCCTTGATCAGGGTGGCTTCCGTGTAGCGCGGTGGCGGCTCCGTGAAGTGCTGGGTCGGCGTCACGTCCTCGACGCTCGTGGCGTCACCGGCAACCAGTGCCGGCAGGCGACCGGTTTCCTCGTCATCGTCGACGCCGTCGTCGCGACCCTCTGTATAGACCCGGGCGAACCCGTCGAACAACACGCGGGTTGCCGACGCGCGCAGCTCGTAGGCGCCGTCCGCGAGCTCGATCGTGGTCGTCTCGAGCTCCTTGGGCGCCATCTGGGATGCCAGGGCCCGCTGCCAGATGAGCCGATATAGGCGGAGCTCGTCGGGCTTGAGCGAATTCTCCAGCGAATTGGGATCGCGGTGGAAGCTTGTCGGCCGGATCGACTCGTGGGCTTCCTGCGCGCCCTTGGTCTTGGTCTTGTAGACCCGGCCCTTGGGCATCGTGTACGGCGCCCCATAGCGGTCGCCGATGACCTCGCGGGCCTCACCCATGGCCACACCAGCGATTGCCGTCGAGTCCGTCCGCATGTAAGTGATCAGACCGACCTGCCCATCGCTCGTTTCCACGCCTTCGTAGAGCCGCTGCGCGATCGACATCGTGCGTTTCGGGCTGTAGCTCAGCCGGCGGCTGGCCTCCTGCTGCAGCGTGGACGTGGTGAACGGCGGCGCGGGTGACCGTTTCTGGGTCCGCGTCCCGACCTTGGTGACCTGCGGATACAGCGCCCGAATGGCCGCGGCGTGACGCTCGGCGGCCTCCGTGTCTCCGACGTCGAGGGCCTCACCGTCGATCCGGACCACCTCGGCCGCGAACCGGTCGCCGGCAGCGGTCGAGAGGAGTGCCTCGATGGTCCAGTACTCGCGGGCGGTGAAGGCGCTGATCTCGCGTTCGCGCTCGACGACGATCCGGACCGCCACGGACTGGACACGTCCGGCAGAGAGACCGCCGCGGACCTTGCGTGAGAGCAATGGGCTCAGCGTGTAGCCCACGAGCCGATCTACGATCCGTCGGGCCTGCTGCGCATCGACGAGGTGCTGGTCGATCCGGCGCGGATGGGCGAACGCCTCGCGGATCGCCGATTTGGTGATCTCGCTGAACGTCACCCGGTGGGTCTTCTCATCCGCCATGTGGGTCGCCTCGGCGACGTGCCAGGCGATCGCCTCGCCCTCTCGATCAAGGTCTGTGGCGAGATAGATCGAATCCGCGGTCTTTGCCGCCTTCTCGATGTCCGCCAGCTGCTTGCGCCGATCGGTCGAGATCACGTACTCCGGTGCGAAGTCGTTGTCCACGTCCACGCCGAACTTGCCCTTGCCCGGGTTCTCGGGCAGGTCCCGGACATGGCCATACGAGGCCAGGACTCGGTAATCAGCGCCGAGATAGCGCTCGATGGTTCGGGCCTTGGCCGGTGACTCGACGATGACGAGGTTCTTCGGCACGGCCGGGAGTGTAGCACCGGGTCCTTGGCGGACCCGTATCGGCTCAGACCTCGCGGATGCGCCGCAGGAAGTCCTCGTCGATCTCGAGGTCGGGCTCGGGTTCGGGCTCGGGCGGAGCGCCTGCCTGGGTTGCTCCGGTGAGCTCGATCGCCAGGGACGGGTCGCTCCCGCTGACGGCCCCCTGCGGGATCTCGACGAAGCGGATATGCAGGTACGGGAAGAAGAAGATGGAGGCGACGTCGTCGATGAACACCGGTCGCTTCCCGTCGAGGGTCCGGAGGTTCGTGCAGCGGAGGCCGACGTCATGGGCCTCGGGTGTCTCGAACAGGTCGGCGAGCATCGGCTGCTCGTTCATGATGTGCAATACGGCGTTTCTGATCACCGCCTGATCGTGCTCGACATGGACGGCCCCGTCCAGCCAGCCGAAGGTCCGGTCACGGGTGGTAGAAGTCGACCACCAATCGCACCCGCCCCGACGAGACCCAGACACCGATCCCTGCGCGGTCATAGGCGGCGTTCATGAGATTCACGTAGTGGCCGCCGCGATACGACTTCTCGCTCTGGAAGAAGAGATGCGAGCCCAGGACGGCGGATGAGGGATTGCCCGAACGGCAGCCGATGTTCTCGGCCCATCGGTAGCTGCTGTATCCGGCGCGGGAAAGACGGTTTCCGGGGTTGCCACCGATGAAGTGCGTGCAGGCCCCACGCGTGGCGAGGAGCTTGGCGTACGGCCGGGCGACACGGCTGCTGATCCCGCTGTCGAGCTTGAGCGCGGCCACGTTCCGCCCACCGGGGCTGCTGCAGGAGCCGCCGGACGTGACCCAGCCACCCTGTCGGGTGCAGTTCATCAGCCCCAGGTAGAAGCGCTCGACCGCGGCCCAGCTCCCGCCACCCACGGCACCGCCCCCGCCACCCGAGCTGATCTTCACGGTGGGCGGCCTGACCGGTTTCGGTTTGGGCACGGTCTCGAAGATGGCCCTTGTTGATCGGATCATGCTTGCGCCGGCGGCGCTCTTCGCGGTGATGTCCACCTTGGCCACGATCGCGGCGTCGTATGGCAGCGCGGACGCCGGGTCGAAGACGAGGACCGTGTTCGACTCGGCCCAGCTGATCTTGCCCTTGATCGCCTTCCCGCCGATCTTCACCGTGAACGCCTTCGCGGTGGCCGATTTATCCATGGCCTCGGTGAAGCGCACCGAGATGTTGGCGTCACGCGGCGTGCCGGTGGCATCCTCGCGCGGCCGGAACCGGATGACACCAGGCGCCTTGACGGTCCGAACGGCGATCGACTGCGGAGCGAGCACCAGCCCGTCCTGGTCGCGCACGCCGCTCACGACGAGTTTGTAGACGGTATCGGGCCGCAAGGGCGCCGACGGCACGAAGGCGTAGCTGACCGGTCCCCTGGGCGTACCCGTCATCTCGATCGTGCCCGGGGTCTCGGGCTCGAGCTTGATCCCCGCGCGCACCGTCCCCGGATCGACTGATCCGGCGAAGCTGACCGAGAACGCGGTCGCGACCGAGACGCGTTTGCCGACCGGCGCCGTCGTCCCGACGATCGCGGTGGTGGGTTGTCGCGTCAGGAACGCGGCGCGCGCCGGTCGAGCGAGCGGTTGCCCGGTCTCGGCGAGCGCCCCGGCCTGGACCGACACGGTGTGGAAGATGCCGGGGGTCCAGGTCGATGCCGGGGCGATGGTCATCGTCTGCCCCGCCGCGTCCCAGACGAGGTCGACAGGGGTGGGCGGCTCGATCGTGACCGCGGCCTCGACCGAGTCCCGGTTCATCGGGGTCGTGAAATGGATCGCGACCGGTTCGACCACGCTCGCGCCGGTCGCAACCACCGTACTGAACGCGGCCCGGGTGAGCGGGACGATCGGCGACGGTGGGGTCGCGGTGGCAAGCGACGGCGACCCCGCGCCAATGAAACCGGCACCCAGCATCGCGCTGAGCCCGAGCGCGAGCACCGTCCGGGAGACGATCGATCGGCGAAGCAGCGCGCCAACGTAGATGGCCGCAAGAATTGGGACGGCCAGCAGCGCGATGGCGGCGTTGCGCAATACTCGCTCCTGGCTCGTGCTTTGGGACAGCACCGAGGGCGGTCCGGCTCGTTCTGGGGAAACGGCCGGCGTCAGGGTAGCACCGAGCCCAGACGCCGGGCAACCAACGGCAAGGCGACCGCCGGGACCCGGTCGGTCAGATGTGCGCGGACGAGCGGCGGCGCGGCGCGGACGGATCTGCCGCCGCGAGTAGGCCGGCTGCGCGGAATTCGGCCGTGCACCCCGACGACAAGCCCGTGCCCCTCGAGCACGGTCAACGCCGTCAGCACGCTCGCCACGGGCCAGCCGGTGACGGCCACCAACTCGTCGACGGTGGCGCGGCCCCCGAGCACCTCGCGCCCGATCCGCCCGGCCGCCTCGCCGACCTCGACCAGCGTGGACGCTGCCCTGGCCGGAACGGCCGGGTCCGCCAGCCGTCCAGCGAGCCCGAGATCCTCGATGAGCTGCGGGATCCCGGCCACGATGCGGGCGTTGCCGGCGAATTCGCGCAGGAACGCGAGGCAACCCGCCGACGCGGGTGCGCCGATCGCGCCGGGCACGAGAAAACAGTCGCGGCCCTGCTCGAGCGCCCAGGACGCGGTGATCAACGCCCCGCTGCGCGCGGGCGCCTCCACGACGACCGTGGCATCGGCCAGGCCGCTGATGACGCGATTCCGCCGGGGGAACGTGCCGTGCGTCGGGCGGATGTCCGGGGCGAGCTCGGACACGATGGCGCCTCCGGCTCCGACGATCGAGGCGGCAAGCCGCTGATGGATCCTTGGAAAGAGCGCGGCATGACCGGATCCGATGACCGCGACCGTGGTGCCACCGGCATGCACCGTCGCCGCGTGCGCCGCGCCGTCGATCCCGGTTGCGAGGCCGGACACGACCGTGGTCCCGACGGAGACGAGCGTGGCCGCGAGTCGCGCGGCAAACGCTCGTCCGGCGTCCGTCGCGCGTCTGGTGCCCACAATCGCGACGGACGATGGTGCCTCGAGTGCGCCCGGGTCGCCCAGGACGTAGATGACGTGCGGTGGCATCTCGATCATCGCCAGGCGTCGCGGATAGGCCGATTCCGCCGCTGTGACGACCTGGAGTCCGAGTACGGCAAGACGCCCGAGGATCCGGTCGGCATCCTGCGCGGCGTCGACGATCGCCTGCGCGACCCCCACCGTCAGCGCTCGTCGACGTTCGCCGCCGGGCTCCTTCGCTTGGCCCGAGCCGGCGAGCCGTCTCGCGCCTCCGGGCGACGCTGCCTCCTGGAGGATCGCGACGCCCGACCCGTATCGATGGAGCAGACCGTTGAACCCCACTGGCCCGAGCCCGTCGACGCCGGCGAGAACCGCCCACGCGTCGCGCTCATCGGATTGCGCCGCCCTGGCATCCGACGTTGTCGGAACTTCTTCACGCCCGGCGCCGACCGGTCCGCCCGCGGTTATCCCGAGCACCTCAACCCGCCTCACGAGCGGCCAACCGCAGATCCACGGGACGGAACCAGGCGGATTCGTCGAGATGCTTCTCCCTGACGACCTCGTCGCCGTCGAGATCCGCGATCGTCCTGGCCACCCGCAGGATTCGCTCCGTGCCACGACCGCTTGCCCGCTCCAGTTCGGCCAGCTGGACCAGGCGCCGTTCGGTGGCCAAGGTCAGGTGGCACGCGTCGCGGAGCGCGCGGCCGGTCAGCCTGCCGCTGTCACCCGGTGCTCCCCGGGCGATCGCCAGCAACCGCGCGGACGCGATGCGTGCCGCCACGGTGGCCGAACCTTCGGGCTCGGGGCCGCGTACGAGCGCCACCGGCGCCACGCGAGGCAGCATGACCCAGACGTCGATCCGATCGCGAAGTGGGCCGGAGACCCGCTGCTGGTACCGCCCCGGGACCAGGTCGGCGCACGTACAGCCGCGATCCGATGATCCCGCGTAGCCGCACGGGCACGGGTTCATCGCAGCCACCAGCTGGAACCTGGCGGGGAACACGGTCGCGCGTCCCGCCCGGGCGATCGCGACTCGACCCTCCTCCATCGGCTGGCGCAACGCCTCGAGGACATCGCGATCGAACTCGGGCAGCTCATCGAGAAACAGGACGCCCTGGTCGGCCAGGGTGACCTCGCCCGGTGACAGGCGCGGCCCGCCGCCGACCATGGCCGCGTACGACACGGTGTGGTGCGGCGACCGGAACGGAGGGCGCCGGCGGAGCCCGTGGATCGGGCCCTCACCAGCCGCGGAGGCGACCACGGTGGCCGCCAGGGCTGCGGCATCGTCGAGCTCAGGCAGCAGGCCCGGGATGGTGCGCGCAAGCAGGGTCTTGCCCGACCCGGGCGGCCCGAGCAGCAGGAGCCCGTGCCGGCCCGCAAGCGCGATCTCGAGGGCTCGCCTTGCCTCCGCCTGACCCCGGACCTCGGCCAGGTCGGGAACGCTTCGGCCGACCGTCGGCGACGGCGGCGGGCCATC
Source organism: uncultured Chloroflexia bacterium (assembly GCA_963731865.1). GTDB lineage: Bacteria > Chloroflexota > Limnocylindria > Limnocylindrales > CSP1-4 > SPCO01. The sequence continues at coordinate 714,756 of CAVSXG010000002.1, forward strand.
GTCATCGGCTGAGCTGCCGACCTGCCCAACGAGCTCGATGCGGGGCGGCGCTACCGCGGCACGTCTCGGCCGCCTGACCCGGATCGCTTCGACGGCATCCGCAAGCGCATCGACCCCGTGGACCTCGATCCCTTCGACAAGGAGCGCCTCGTCCACGGCGCTTGATGCGACGAGCACCCGTCGGATGCCTCGTCGCCCGAGGGCCGCTACCATCGGCAACACACCCGGCACGGACCGGACCTCGCCACCCAGCGACAGCTCGCCGATCATGGCGACCCGGCCGCCGGCCGCCCGGACCTGCTCGGATCCGAGGAGGATCCCCATCGCGATCGCAAGATCGAGCGACGCACCGGCCTTGCGAAGGTCGGCGGGCGCAAGATTGACCGTGATGCGCCGCGGCGGGAAGACAAAACCGGCATTGCGGAGCGCGCCGCGGACACGCTCGCGCGCTTCCTGGAGGGCGGCGTCCGCGAGCCCGACGATGGTGAACCCGGGCAGGCCGGGGGCAACATCCACCTCGACCCGGATCATCCGCCCGTCGAGGCCGTGGAGCGTCGCGGATGGGACGATGGCCAGCACCGCCAGACCCTAGCGGCGGTCGCTTATCCCGCGGTCAATCGAGGCTTACCTGGCGCGTACCGTGCCTGGCTCAGCGCGCCCCGGAGGTCAACTGTGCTGGTGCCGGCGCCTTCTGTGCAGCGGCCGCCGGCTTGTCCACGGTACGTGCGAACTGCAGCAATGATCCACCGAGCGCGGAATCGGCCTTCGTGAACATGAACGGGGCACCGGAGTTGAGCGCGCTGATCGCGCCGCGATACTCGTTCACGATCTGGTGGTCGATCGTCCGGCGCAGCGCACCCTCGGCATTCTTGACGTTGATGCCGGTAAACGCGTTCGAGCGGTTGAGCACCAGCTGGACCTTCGAGGACGGGTACCCGAGATGCTGCATGGTCTCGAGGATCAGCCGGACGTTCTTGAGGCAGGAGAGGTCGGCGGTCATGACCACGAACACGATCTCGGCGGCCTCGAAGACACCCAGGTTGACGTCATCGAGCCGCTTGTCGACGTCGATCAGGACGTAGTCGTACATCGTTCGCAGGTAGTCGGCGATCTGCGGCAGGTGCTCGGGCCGAACGAGGTCGGCCGTCTCGGGTGTGGGCGGCGCAAGGAGGAGGTCGATCCCCGAGTCGTGCTTGACGAGGACCTGCTTGATCAGGTCGCCGTCGACGGTCGGCGCGGTGACGACGTCCACGATGCTCTTGCGATCGAGCCCGAGATCGAGGAAGACCCGGTGGTCGCCGAACTGCAGGTTGCCATCGACCAGGCAGACCTTGCGACCGAGCTCGCGGTGGAGGGCGATCGCGGCGTTGATCGCGATGGTCGTCGAGCCGACCCCGCCCTTGGCCGGATAGAACGCCAGGACCCGACCCAGGGGTGGACGCGCAAGCAGCGTCTCCCGCGGCGCAAACCGGGCGAGCAGGCTCTTGATCCGGGCGAGCAGCTCGGCCGGGTGGAACGGCTTGATCAGGTAGTCGTCGGCGCCCGCCCGGAGTCCTCGGACCTTCTGCTCGACCTCGCGCTCGGCCGTGAGCATGATGATCGGGACGTGGGTGTTGGTCGCCTCCTCGGCCCGGATCTTGGTCGCCACCTGGTAGCCATCGAGGTTCGGCAGGACGACGTCGAGCAGGATCAGATCCGGGGTCTCGGCACCCCACAGGCGGAATCCCTCCGCGCCGTCGGCCGCGATGACGACGTCGTAGCCCTCCTGATTGAGCGTGTACTGCAGGAGACGCTGGACATTTGGGTCGTCGTCGACGACGAGGATCTTGGCCGCCATCAGTCCTCCAGGGGATTGCGCGACGCCACTGGCATGGGAGCCGGCCCCGCGATTATAGGTCCGCCTCGCGGCCGCGGCGAAATGCGCCTCGTAGCCGACTCGTGACGCGGGCCTCGTAGCCGGTCGGATCGACCAGGTGTCCGAGGCGATGATCCGCGCCGGAGACGATCCATTGCTCGGTCCCGGGAGGACCTGCGGCAGCCAGTCGACGTGCGTCCAATACGGGCAGGATGGGGTCGCGATCGCCCGAGATCAGGAGCACGTCGACCCCTTCGAGCAGGCCGATGACCCGGATCGGTTCGGTGGCTCGCGGGTCACCGCCCAGCGTGCGGGCCATGGTGTCGAAGACGCGTGCGGCGATCATCCGGGGCGCCGGACCGGGGATGAACGGCACGGCGATCGATTCCAGCTCCGGCACCGCCGAGTCGCTGATGACGGCGAGGATCCGGGGACGTCTCGGCGCAGTGACATGTGCAGGCGCATCGGGATCCGCATCGGTGCCCACCAGCGTGCCGTCGCCGAGCACGGCGACGGAGGCAATTGCCGTGATCCCGCCCATCGAGAAACCCACCATTGCTACCCGGTCGATGCCGCGCTCGCCGAGCCAGGCAAGCGCGCCCGCCACGTCTTCGACCTCGCGCAGGCCGAACGTCGTCGGGGATTCGTCCGAATCCCCGTGGCCGCGGAAGTCCAGGCCGAGCACGTTGGCCGTGCGGCGAAGGTACGGGCCGTGCTCCACGAGATGCGGGGCGATCGACCCGGATGCCCCGTGGAGCAGCAGGATGGCTTCGTGGGGTTCCGGCTTCCACTCCCCGTCCACGGCGTCGGCCGCGACCCAGCGGGCCGACAGCCGAAGCCCGTCCCTCGCCCGGATCCTGACGACTTCGCCGCCAAGCGCGTCGAGGGCCGGTCCGAGGCCGGCCTCCTCAGGAAGCGTGCGTGGACGATCGAGCAGCCGCGCACTTGCCCGCCTGGTCAGGATGTCGAACGTGACGAGCGGGACGACGACCGCGCCCGCGGCCACCAGGAACCGCCGGATCATGCCTCCGGGTCGGCCGTGCCCGAGGCGGGCGGCGAGGCCTTCGGGCTGATCGACCGAGGCGCGCGCGAACCACCGCCCCCCGCATCAGCGTCGCCGGCAGGCGTCGAGGAAGTCGACGAACGGGTCGAGGAGATGGGTGAATTCCATCGGGATGATGAACTTGGTGGCCGGCCCCGCCCCGAGCGCCTTGAGGGCCTCGAGGTACTGGAGCGACATCGTCTTCTGATCGACCGCCGTGGCGGCCTGGAAGATCCGGGTCAATGCCTCGCCAAACCCTTCGGCCCGCAGGATCGCGGCCTGGCGATCACCCTCGGCCTTGAGGATCTCCGCCTGCTTCTGGCCTTCGGCCACGTTGATCGCCGCCTGTCGCGAGCCCTCGGACTCGGTGATGACCGCACGCCGGGTCCGCTCGGCCGAGAGCTGGCGGTTCATGGCGTCCTGGACGTCACGGGGTGGGGTGATCTCACGGATCTCGACCGTTGTCACCTTGCCGCCCCAGCGCTCGGTGACCTCATCGAGCTTGACCCGGAGCACCTCGTTGATCTGTTCGCGCTTCGACAGGACTTCGTCGAGCAGGATGTCGCCGATCACGGCGCGCAGGGTCGTGGTTGCGACGCCCTGGAGGGCGCCCGGGAAGTTGACCACGTTGACCACGCTCTTGAGCGGATCACTGATCCGCCAGTAAATGAGGAAGTCGACGTTGATCGGCGCGTTGTCCCGGGTGATCGTGGTCTGGCTGGGCACCTCGATGAACTGCTCGCGGACGTCGACCTTGACCGGCCGGTCGATGATCGGCACGAGGAACCGCAGTCCGGGATCGCGGACCATCAATTCGTTCGTCCGGCCCAGCCTGAAGACGACCATCTTCTCGTACTGCTGGACGACCCTGATCGAGAGATACACGATCACCAGCAGGACGACGACCACGAACGCTGCGGCCGCGGCGAGAACCGGGATTTCCATCAGGACCTCCGTTCGATCAGGGCTGTGACGTAGCCGACGCGTCGGGCTCGACGATGACCGTCAGCCCTTCCGTCGTGATGACGCGTACAGGAGTGCCGCGCTCGAGCGTCCGGCCGTCGGCGGTTCGCGCGGACCACTCTTCGCCGGCGACGTATACGGAGCCTAGCGGCTCGATCGACTTTCGGACGACGCCGCCGATCCCGACGGGAAGCGATGCCGAGGTGCCGACCAGGCCGGCCGGCGATGGCATCCCCCGGCTGCGAACCGCCGCCCAGACGATCAGGCCAAGGAAGAGCCCGGCGGTCACCGTCGTCGTGAGGATGACGCCGGGCGCGACCGCGGCAAGCGGCTGGAATGGGTCACCTGGCTGCGTGAAGAGGGCAGACGCACCGAGCGCGAAGCAGACGAGGCCGCCCGCACCCAGCAGCCCGTGGCTGGTCACCGTGAGCTCGAGCCCGAAGAGGACGACGGCGAGCAGGATGAGGAGCAGGCCCCCGACGTTGAGCGGGAGGCTGCCGAACCCGATGAACGCGAGGACGATGGCGAGGGCGCCCAGGATCCCGGTCACGAAGTTCGGGTTCTGGAGCTCGAACAGCAGCCCGTAGAACCCGATCGTGAACAGGATGAACGAGATGTTCGGGTCCGACAGGAGGTGGAGGATCTCCTGGAAGGGGTTCATCGCCAGCTCCTCGGGCGTCGCGCCAGCCAGGTCGAGGATCCGCTCGACGCCGCCGACTGTCACCGTTCGTCCGTCAGCGAACGCGATGACCGCCTCGATCGTGTCGGCCAGGCCGTCGACCGCGCCAACGGTGACCGCCTCCGAGGCCGCGGACGAGCGAGCGTCACGAACGGTCTCCTCGGCCCATTCCACGTTCCGGCCGCGGACCTCGGCGATCGAACGAATGTTGGCGATGGCGTCGTTGAGGACCTTCCGGCCGAGGGTGCCTTCGATGTCCTCGCCCGAACCGGAGATCGGCGACGCCGCGCCGATATTGGTACCCGACGCCATGACCGCGACGTGCGCAGCCAGGGTGATGAACGTGCCCGCGCTCGCGGCCCTGGCGCCAGATGGCGCGACCCAGACGATGGTCGTCAGCGGGGCATCGAGAAGGCTCGACACGATCTTCTGGGTGGCATCGAGACTGCCGCCGGGGGTGTTCAGCCGGATGACCACGGCCGCGGCGCCGTCGCGCGCGGCCACGGCAATCCCTTCCTGGAGGTAGCCGGCCAGGACATTGTCAACGACGCCCGTCGCCGGGAGCACCACCACCGTGCCGCTGTCGGCGGCGCGGGCGTGCCCACCCGCAAGGATCCCAAGGACCCCGAGCAGCAGTGGCAGCGCGAGCAGAGACCGTCCGATGTGACGGGTCACCGATTGACCTCCGACGCGGGTTATCGTACCCCCGCGCCCTCACGAGCCTCGAGGAACTCGAAGGCGAGCCGGCTCCACGTCTCCATTCGCTCGACGACGGCGGCGACGTCCGCTGGGTCGGCGAACGCGCCGCTCAACTTGAGCGTCTCGCGGATCGTGACGGACCGCCCCCCGGCGTCCGCCACGTACACCGCGCCGAGGTGGACCGCTCCGACCGGTGTCGTGTCGTCGTTGAGCAGCGCGACGAGCTCGAACGCGGGGAGGAAATCGGCAACCAACTCCTCGTGCCACTCGCGCTCGAGACCACCCAGGAGGCCGCCATCACCCGGGTTGAGGTGGCCGCCCACCCCGATCGAGTACATGCCGTGGAGTCGAGCGTCGGCGCCTGCCGTCGTCCGCTGCATCAGGAAGTAGCGCGGGCCATCGCGAAGGACGAGGTACGGGATGATCTGCTTGAACGAGGGCTCACGCTCCATCTCGGGCCGCGGCTGGTAGCGTCCGTCACGCGCGACCGCAGCCCCGAACGTCTCGAGCCCGTCGGTTCGAAGGCCGTACCACGCGGCCCCGTCAGGAAGGGCAGCCCGCGGCACGACGAAGACCAGCTCGTCGCTCATGTCGCGTCTGTTTCCTCGAGCCGCGTCTTCGCGGCCACCAGGCGCTCCCGGATGACGCGTTCGTCGGGCCCGTCGGTGCGCTCGAGCTCGAGGCGCCATCGCTCGAGGACGGCGATCAGGTCGCGCAACCGGTCGGCGATGGCTGCCGGGTTCGTGACCGCGATGCCGGCACCCATCGCCGGCTCGCCGCGCGCCAGCCGGGTCATGTCGCGCCAGCCACCCGCCGCGAGCCCGGCGGCGGTCGGCCAGTCCGCCCGGGAACCCAATTCGTCACCGGTGACAGCCTCGACGAGCGCCGCCGCAAGCACGAGCGGCAGGTGGCTGATCCCCGCCACAGCACGATCATGTTCCGCCGCGTCGAGCTCGATGACACGCGCGCCGCACGCGGCGGCCAGGCTCCCAACGCGCGCGACGTCCTCTGAACCAGCCACGCGGCCCGGGACGATGACCCAGGGTCGGCCCACGAACAGGTCCGCGCGGCTCGCCCCGTACCCGCTCGTGTCCAGACCCGCCATCGGGTGGCCGCCGACATAGCGCAGGCCGGCGGCGTCGGCCCGCGCCAGCAGTGCCACCTTGGTGCTGGCGACGTCGGTGATCACCGCGCCGCGCGGCAGAGACGTGCGCCACGGCCCGTCGAGCTGGCCTATGGCCTCCACGCAGGCCGTCGGCGGTCCGGCGAGCACGACGAGGTCGGCGTCGGCGAGCACGTCGGTTGGGGTCGGCGACCGCCCGATCGATGACGCCATCGGCGACCGCCTGCGCCGCACCCTCCCCCGATGGGGACCAGGCGGCCATCGTCCACGACGCACTTGTCGTTCCGGCGCGGACGGCACGCGCGATCGACCCGGCGATCAGCCCGAACCCGATGAACGCGACATGCACCGCGCGTTACCCGGGCCGCTTGGGTCCGCCGGTACCGCGTCGCCGGCCGGTGCGGCGTTCGGCCAGGCGCCGTTCTCCTTCGTCCTCCGGAGGCCCGGGATCGAATGGCGGGTTCTGGCGGCGGACGAGTGCCCGCCGGTCGAGCTCCCGCCGGTCGTCACGCAGATAGGCACCGCAGCGCGGACAGCGCCGTTCCTCTGCGAACAGCAATTCCAGCGGCGCGACGGTGTAGATCTGCCGTCCGCACGACCAGCACGCGAGCTTTGGCATCCCCGGGTGACCTGATCAGACCTGCGGCAGGCCGGCCAGGGCTGCCTCCACGCGCTCTCGCGGATATTCGTAATCCTCGAGCGTCCCATCCAGGTGTCGCTCGTACGCGGAGAGGTCGAAATGGCCGTGACCGCACAGGTTGAACAGGATCACCCGGGCTTCGCCGGCCTCCTTGGCCTCGAGCGCCTCGTCGATGGCAACCTTGAGAGCGTGGGTCGGCTCGGGTGCGGGCAGGATGCCCTCCGCCCGGGCAAAGAGCACGCCGGCTTCGAAGCACGCCCGCTGGTGGACACTCCGGGCGTCGATCGACCCGCGCTCCTTGAGCAGCGAGACGAGCGGCGACATCCCGTGATACCGCAACCCACCGGCATGGATCGGTTCTGGGATGAACCCGGAGCCCAGGGTGTGCATCTTGACCAGGGGCGTCATCTTCGCCGTGTCACCGAAGTCGTAGGCGTAGACGCCGCGGGTGAGCGACGGCGCGGCCTCGGGCTCGGCGGCGATGACTCGATACTTCGCGCCGTCCCGGAACGTCCGACCGAGCCACGGAAACGTGAGCCCGGCGAAGTTCGAGCCGCCGCCGGCGCAGCCGATGATGACGTCCGGCTCCTCGCCGGCCATCGCCATCTGCTCGATCGATTCCTGGCCGATGACCGTCTGGTGGAGCAGGACGAAGTCGAACACCGATCCGAGCGAGTACTTGGTGCCTGGGTGCGTCACCGTGTCCTCGATCGCCTCGCTGATGGCGATCCCCAGCGACCCCGTGTGGTCCGGCACGTCGTCGAGGACGGCGCTGCCATACTTTGTGTCGCGGCTCGGGCTGGCAACGACCTGTGCGCCGTAGGTCTCCATCAGGACGCGGCGATACGGCTTCTGGTCGTAGCTCGAACGGACCATGTACACCTTGACCTCGAGGCCGAACATGGCGCCGGCGAAGGCCAGCGCGCTCCCCCACTGTCCGGCGCCCGTCTCCGTCGCGAGCCGGGTGACGCCCTCCTCCTTGTTGTAGAACGCCTGCGGCAGCGCCGTATTGGGCTTGTGGCTGCCGGACGGGCTGCCACCCTCGTACTTGTAGTAGATGTGCGCGGGCGTATCGAGAGCCTTCTCCAGGCGATGCGCCCGGTAGAGCGGGCTCGGGCGGTAGAGACGGTAGGCGTCGCGGACCGGCTCGGGGATCTCGATCTCGCGGTCGGTGCTGACGACCTGCTTGATGAGCTCCATCGGGAAGAGCGGGGCCAGATCGGCCGGACCGATTGGCTGCCCCGTCCCGGGATGGAGGACGGGCGGCGGCGGCTCCGGGAGGTCGGCCGCGATGTTGTACCAGGCACGCGGGATACGCGACTCATCAAGGACGAACTTCGTCTGACGTGGCTCCGCTGGCGCCATCGGGGATCTCCGTCGCTGCAGGGTCCCGGCCTGTGCCGGGCGGGGATGCGAGCCTAGCGCGCGCGACCTCGCCCGCGCAACAACGGCCAGCGACGGATCGGCGCCACACCGAGTCGCCCCCAGCCCAGGAGTGAACCGGCGAACGCCAGGGGGAGGAGCACGACGCCACCATTGGGCCCGGGCGGTTCCTTCTCGTGGCCCGATTTTCCGCCCGTGCACGGGCGGTCCTGGGGCTCCGCTCCCTTGTTGTGACCGGGCGGCGGAGCACCTTCGCCTGGACACGGCGGATGACCGTCGGCGACGATCACTTCGGGGGCCGGTTGGGGCACCGCTGCCGGTTGCGGCACGGGCGTGGCGGCCGGCGTGGGTTGCGGGGTCGCGATCACGACCGGGACTGCGGTCGGGGCCGGGGTTGGCTGCTGGGTTGCCGCCGGCTGCGGGGACGGGGTTGGCTGCGGGGTTGCCGCCGGCTGCGGGGACGGGTTTGGCTGCGGCGTTGCCGCAGGTGGCGCCGGAGGTGGCGTGGCGACCGGCGTCGCCCGGGGGGTTGGGACTGGCGTTGGCTGCGTGACGGGCGGAGCCTCCGGCTCGGCAACCGGCGGGCTCAAGGGCGTTGGCGTGGGACCCGCAGCGGTGACCGGGTTCGATGCCGTTGGTGTCGGCGAAGGCGTTGCGGCGGGCGTCGGAACCGGCGTCGTCGAGGCGCCTGGTCCGGCCGTCACCGGCGTCGGTTCGGGGCTCGCGACCACGCTGGGCACGGGCACATTCGCCACCGGCGCCGGCGAAATCTGGGGTGTGACAATTGGCTGTCCGATGGTCCCTACGCCGATCGCAACCCCCGCGAGGACCAGGTTGGTGATCCCCAAGGCGACGACGAGGCGGGCGCGCTGGGCGGCCGTCACAACGATGGGGGCACTCCTCTCACGGGGGATGCAGTCCCTCCCCAATCGCCCTCATGGTAGCACCGCGGTCGATCTCCGACGCTGCTCAGCCGCCGGCGGCGGTGCCCTCAAGCTCCACCAATTCGAGCGGTTCGTATCTCGCTGGTCCACCACCCGTGAGGCTCTCGAAGAGTCCGATTCGATCGACCCGCACCGGCACGCGGAGGTTTGCCGCTTCCGCCACGAGCCGTGCGCCGATGGCGGCGCCGGCCGGGACGCCGTCGGCACGGGCAAGCGTCAGATGCGCACGGAACGGACGTTCCTCGGCTGTCCAGCCGAGGTCGACCAGGGCGGCGTCGACTCGCGTGGCGAGATCCGCAAGCCGCTCGCCTCCGTCCCGCGTCCCCAGCCAGAGCGCCCTCGGTCGACCGACCGGTGGGAACATCCCGGCACCGCCGATAACGAGCTCAAAGGGCTCGACGTCCGCCGCCGCGACCCGAACGGCTGCACGCGCCGCCTCGACCCGCGGCTCGAGCGTCGGACCCAGGAATCGCAGCGTCAGATGGAGGCCATCGAGGCGGACCCAGCGAACGTCGCGACCGCCGCCCGGCACCCCGGCGGCGCGCACCCGATCGACGACCTGCGTGATCGAGTCGCGTGCCGAGGCGGGCAGCGGCGCCGCGATGAAGACCCGCCGGCCCGGAAGATCGGCCCCCGGCCATCGGGGTTGCCGCGAGCGCTCGGTCACCCGCGAGGAGACGCCTGTTCGCGTTGCCACGCCTCGCGATCGGTCTGAAGCACGTCGAGCGCACGGTCTCGATCGCGCCAGCCAAGGATCTCGACCGTCTTGTCCTCGAGCGCCTTGTAGGTCCCAAAGAACTGCTCGATCTCCACGAGCCGATGCGGTCGCATCTGGTCGAGGACCTCGATGTGCGCCTGGTGGGCGTCGCCAAGCGCCACGCAGAGGACCTTGAAGTCGAACCCCTTCTCGTCTCGCATCTCGAGCCCGCCGACCGGGCGCGCCCAGACGTGGCAGCCGGTGAAGGTCGGCTCGTCGATGATCAGCAGGGCGTCCGTGTGATCGCCGTCGCCCGCGCGCGTTCCCTCGATGAACCCGTAATCGAAGTTGTAGAAGACCGCCGACGACAGCACGCGATCGAGTCGGAACACGCCGGACTCCTCGTCGAACTCGTACTTGTTGCGACTCCCACGAGGGATCTCGACGACGATCTCAACAACGCTCGGAAACGGCCCGGGGCTCTTCACTGGTTCACGATACCCCGTGTACCGCGGACGAACCCTGCGGCGCCCGTCGCTGCCCAAACTTGCTCCGGCAACAAGAACGAACCTGTGCCTTGCGCGAGGGGCAAGCAAACTTCCACCAGGGCAGCTCGAAGGCCTCGAATGACTGCGAGTCTTGCCGGGACGGCAACTGAGGCGTGATTGGAGGCGGCGCCCCTTCGCGTGCTTGCCGTGGCGGCAAAGCAATCTCGCCACCAGCCCTGTCCTTGGGGCAGAGTTGTCCGTTTGGTTGCGATAGCGGCAAGGCGCCGGTGTCGGCGCCGGGCGAGTTGGCCGCGGCGCCCGGCGAACTGGTCGCGGCGCCTCAGGCGTCGTCAGCGCAAGGCGGAGCCGAGCATCGGAGCGAGCGCACGCATAGTGCGTGAGCGAGAAGCGCAGGCGACAACGCCGCGATGGCGGCGCCTCAGGCGTCGCTAATCGTTATAGAGACGCTCTTCGATGAGTTTTTCCTGCACCGTGCGGCCGTTCGGGTCGAAGCAGGAGAACTCGAAGTGCTTCTCGAACTCGATGTCCACGTTGTCCTGGCCGCCGCGGTTCTTCTCGACCGAGATCACGACCCAGTCGCGGAACCGCTGCGCCTGGTACGGGTTGAACTCGATGTTGACCTTGGCGACGATGTGGTACTTCTCGTTGAGGATCAGGATGATGTCGGCCTCGTAGTTGATCGCCGACGAGCCGCGCAGGTGGTAATTGCGCAGGCGCTGGGCCTTCAAGCCTTCCTTGTCGGCGGCCACGATGCAGACCATCGGCACCTCTTCGGTCAGGGCGATGTCCTTGAGCCCGTTGATCAGGTACGTGACCTTCTCGGTCTCGTTCTCGGGCTCGGGGATCTGGGGCACCTTCTGCAGGTAATCCACGAAGACGACCAGGCGGCGGTCGCCGGACAGCCGCGCATGCTCCTGGACGAGCTTGCGAATGTTGTCGATCGTGCTCGCGGTCTGCGAGCCGCGCATCAGGAAGAGGTTCTGTCCGTATCGCGCGATCCGGTCCATCGACGGCCGCAGTCGCGGGTTGTTGGCCATCTGGGCGTTGGCTTCGCCTTCGGCCATCCACGTCCCGAGGATTTCCTTGCGGACGTCCTGGATCTTGATCGCGCCGGTCTTGTGGGGCAGGTGCGCGAGGGCCGACTCCATCGAGATCAGCCGGTTGAGCAGGTACTGCTCGTCATGCTCGAAGCAGATGTACAGGACGTTGGCCTGGCCGCCTGACGCCACGTTGCGCGCCATCTGGAGGGCCATCGTCGTCTTGCCAGTGCCCTGGGCACCGCCGATCAGGAGCAGCTCGCCGGTGCGCAGCCCCGTGCCGATGGTCTTGTCGAGCGGGGTGAAGCCAAGCGGGACCGGCTGGTACTCCGACACCTGACCGCTGGTGACCTTGTCATTCAGGTCGACAAGGACGTCAAGGGCCGAGCGCGGCCGCAGGCTGCCATTGTCGGTGTCGAGCTGCCAGACCGGCGCCTTCGCGTTGGTGTCGGGAGCGTCAATCGTATCGGGAGCGTCAGTTGTCACGCGGTCGTTTCCTCCCCGGGATGCACGGTGGACATCAGGGTAGCACCCGATTGGGGCCGAATCATCCACCCAGACCGCTCAGGTCCGCACAGGCCGCCGTCGGTAAGCTCCGAAACCCCGGCTCGCGACAGCCTCAGTCCATCGCGTGCGGTTCGGCCAGCTCGTCCCACAGACGGGCGAACATCCGGATCCCCGTCTCGTAGTTGTCGAGGTCCAGCCACTCGTTTGGCGCATGGGCATGCTCATCTGGTTGGCTGAACCCCACGAGCACGACCGGCAGCCCGAGGATCGACTCAAAGCTCGAGGTGATCGGGATCGAGCCGCCTTCCCGCAGGTAGAGCGGCGCCCGGCCAAAGGTCGCCTCGATCGCCCGTGCCGCAGCCTTCGTCGCCGGGTGATCCTGCGGCGTCAGGCTCGGTGGCCCCGATCCGAGCAGCCGGATCGAGACCCGGACCCCGGGCGGCGCAATCTCATCCACGTAGTCACGCAGCAGGCCAAAGACCCGGTCCGGATCCTGCGCGAGTACCAACCGGCAGCTCACCTTGGCGTGGGCGTGGGCCGGGATGATGGTCTTGGAGCCTTCGCCCGTGAACCCGCCCCAGATGCCGTTGACGTCGAGCGTCGGGCGGGCGCCCTTGCGTTCGAGAACCGTGAACCCGACCTCCCCGATCAGCGCCGGGACCTCCGTGCGCTCGCGGAAGGCCTCCTCGTCAAACGGCAGGTCGGCGAAGTCGGCGCGTTCGGCCTCGGTCAGGGGCACGACGTCGTCGTAGAACCCGGGAATGCGGATCCGGCCGTCGGGACCCTTGAGCGCGGCGATGATCTGGGCCAGCGCGTTGGCCGGGTTCTCGATGACGCCGCCATAGCCACCCGAATGGACGTCGACCGGGGTTCCGGTGACGTCGATCTGGGCATACATCATGCCGCGCAGACCGATCGTGATCGCCGGCAGGTTGCCCTCGAAGAACCCCGTGTCGGAGATGATCACGACGTCAGCGGCCAGGCGCTCACGGTTGTCGGTCATCCACGCCGCGAGGTTTGGCGAGGAGACCTCCTCCTCCCCCTCGAAGAGGTACTTGACGTTGAGCGGCAGCCCGCCGCGCGTGGCGAGCAGCCCCTCGGCGGCCATGACGTGGCCATGGATATGCCCTTTGTCGTCGGCCGCTCCCCGAGCCAGGATGCGGCCGTCGACCATCGCCGGCTCGAATGGCGGCGACGTCCAGAGCTCGAGCGGGTCGACGGGCTGGACGTCGTAGTGCCCGTAGACCAGCACGGTTGGCGCGCCGGGCGCGTGCAACCAGTCGGCATAGACCACGGGATTGCCTGCGGTTTCGGACACCTCGGCGTGTTCGACACCGACCCGCGTCAACTCGCCGGCCAGCCACTCTGCGGTTTGCCGGATGTCGCCCTTGTGCTCGGGAAGCGCCGAGATGCTGCGCAGGCGGAGAAAGTCCCGGAATGAGTCGTAGCGACCCTCGCGGGTCGCTACGAGATGGGTTTCGAGTGCGGCGTCGTTGACGGGCACGGCTCAGGCGGGCTGGGCGGTCGGCTCCGGGATCGGCTGGCCAGGCCCGACGACGGTCGGGATCCCGTGCAGCTCTTCCTTTGGCGGCAGATCACTGAACAGGGCCTCGAACTGCTCGGAGTCCACGGTCTCCTCTGCGACGAGCTTCTCGGCGAGCGCCAGCAGCTTGCCGCGGTGGACCGTCAGGACCTCCGTAGCCCGCTGGAATGCCTTGTCGATGATCGCCCGGACCTCTTCGTCGATGGTCTTGGCGACCTCGTCGCTGTAGTTGCGCTGCTCGCCGATCTCACGACCGAGGAACACGAGCTCGTCGCGCTTCCCGAACGAGAGCGGGCCGAGCTTGTCGCTCATCCCGAACTCGGTGACCATCCGCCGGGCCAGGTCGGTCGCCTTCTCGATGTCGTTGCTCGAACCGGTCGTCGTGTCGCCGAAGATCAGCCGCTCGGCGACGTTGCCGCCAAGCAGCCCGGCGATCTTGTCCTCGAACTCGGTCTTGGACTGGAGGTAGCGGTCCTCCGTGGGCAGCGCCATCGTGTAGCCGAGCGCCATGCCGCGGCTGATGATCGTGACCTTGGCGACCGGGTCGCACTTGGGCAGGATCCGCTGGACGACCGCGTGGCCGCCCTCGTGGTAGGCGATGATCGCCTTCTCGGCGTCGGAGATCACGCGCGAGCGACGCTCGGGGCCGGCGACGATCCGCTCCAGGGCCTCCTGGAACTCGGACATGCCGATGACCTTCTTGTTGCGCCGCGCGGCGAGGATCGCCGCTTCGTTGACGAGGTTGGCAAGGTCAGCGCCGGAGAAGCCCGGCGACTGTCGGGCGACGCCTTCGACCTCGACACCCTTGTCGAGCGGCTTGCCCTTGGTGTGGACCTTGAGGATCTCCGTCCGGCCGCGCATGTCGGGCCGGTCAAGGATGACCTGGCGGTCGAAGCGGCCCGGGCGCAGCAGCGCCGGGTCGAGCACGTCGGGCCGGTTGGTGGCGGCGACCACGATCACGTTGGTGTTGGTGTCGAAGCCGTCCATCTCGACCAGGATCTGGTTGAGGGTCTGCTCACGCTCGTCGTGGCTGCCGCCGAGGCCGGCGCCACGCTGGCGCCCGACCGCGTCGATCTCGTCGACGAAGACGATGCACGGCGAGTTGCGCTTGGCCTGGTCGAACAGGTCGCGGACGCGGCTGGCGCCAACGCCGACGAACATCTCGACGAACTCCGAGCCGGAGATGCTGAAGAACGGCACGCCCGCCTCACCGGCGACCGCGCGAGCCATCAGCGTCTTGCCGGTGCCGGGAGGGCCGACGAGGAGCACGCCACGCGGGATGCGCGCGCCGAGCGAGTTGAACTTCTCCGGGTACTTGAGGAACTCGACGACTTCCTGGAGCTCGGTCTTGGCCTCGTCCACGCCGGCCACGTCGTTGAACGTGACGACGGTCTTGTTGCCAAGGAACATCCGGGCACGACTCTTGCCAAACGAGAGCGCCTGGTTATTGGTGCCCTGCGCCTGTCTCATCATGAAGAAGATGAAGCCACCGATGACGAGCAGCGGCAGCAGGCCTGTCAGAAGGAGCCCGAGCCACGAGGTGTCGGGTTCCGGCTCAGCGGTGAAGACATCGGGGCCGAGCGACTGGCCACCCTTGGCCGCCGCGTCGTTCATGTCCGCGAGGACATCGGTCAGGATGCTGGGCACGACGACCGTGTACGGGCGCTGCGTGCCCGGTCGATCTTGACCGTCAGCGATTCGCCCTGCTTGGTGACCGTCGTCGACATTGCCGGCCTGGACATCGGCAAGGAACTTGGAGTAGCCGACCGGCCTGACGGGGGTCGTCGACTGGATCCACGTGAACAGCAGCGCCGCGGTGCCAACGACGAGCACCAGCATGACGATGCCGTTCCGGAAGAACTTGGGATTCAAAAGGAGCCTCCGGGTCGAACAGGCGACGACCGTGCGCCGCTGATGAAACCGAGTATAGCCATCGAGTTCGTCCGACCCCCTGACGGAGGTCATGGTTCTCGGTCAGAGATACGGACGCCGCGGGACCCCGGATGGTGGCGCGCACGCGGGTGAAGAAATCGAAACGGCCCACCGTCCTGGTGGGCCGTATCAGTTGGATCCTAGCTGGTAGCGGAGGGCGGATTCGAACCACCGACCAAGGGCTTATGAGTCCCCTGCTCTACCACTGAGCTACTCCGCCAAGGTGTCTAAGGTTACTGAGCACGAGGACAGGCAGCAACCGGCCCTCGCCCGGCGGTCGCGGCCAGAGCGCTTCCATCGGCCAGTACCCTTCCTCTGTGGGAACCCATTCGGGCTTGGGGCGAGAGGCCGTGGGTATCCACGCGGCGGCTGGCATCAGCGCACTTGAAGGCGCTCGCAAGGCCTCCGTGAAGCGCCGTTGGCTTGACGCTTACGAGGCGCTGAGCCAGATCGACGCCCAATCGGCTCTGACAGCAGCGGATCTGGAGCTGCTGGCGACCGCTGCGTTTCTTTGCGGCCATGCGGAGGACAGCCGTCAAGCGCGGTTGCGGGCCTATCAGATCTACGTCAACAAGGGTGACTTCCGCCGGGCGGCGCGTTGTGCTGCCAGGATCGGGTTCGATCAAATCGGGACCAGCGAGATCGCCCAGGCGGTCGGATGTCTGCCGGCCTCCATGAGCAGCTTGCTCGGCATGGGTGGCCCAGGGTTCAGCGCTGCTCGAGCTCGAGGAGGACTGCGCCGAGCACGGCTTCCTCCTTGTCCCGGTGGCGTACGAGCAGCTCGTCATGAAGGGCAACCCCGACGGTGCAGCGAGCACGGCGGCCCAGGCGGCCGAAATCGGTCGTCGCTTCGGCGACCTTGATCTGCTCGCCCTGGCTCTCTCCATCCAGGGACGCTCCATCCTGAGATCAGGCCGCGTGCTTGAGGGGATGGCGGTGCTGGATGAATCGGTGACGGTGGTGGTGACCGGCGACGTCTCCCCTCCCATCGGCGGGATCGTCCTCAGCTCCGCGATCGACGCGAGCGAGGAGGCATTCGACCTCGGCCGATTCGAGGAGTGGACCCGGGCTTTGACCAGGTGGTGTGAGGAGCAGCAGGGGATGGTTGCCTTCAAGTCCCGTTCGCTCGCACATCGGGCAAGACTGAGCCAGCTTCATGGCGAGGTGGGGCGAGGCGCTGGAGGAGGCGAATCAGGCTTCCGAGGGGCACATCGCCGACGCCGACCCGGCTGCGGCTGCGGCAGCGGCATACCGTCAGGGAGAAATTCTTCGGCTCCGTGGCAGCTGGTCGGCGGCCGAAGCTGCATATAGCCGGGCGAGCCAATTGGGTTTCGATCCGCAGCCGGGTCTGGCTCTCCTTCGTCTGGCGGAAGGCAACACCAACGCCGCGGTGGCCTCGATCAGTCGGGTTCTGGCCGAAGCCCCGAGACCCGCTGCAACGGGCCAGGATGCTTCCTGCCGCGGTCGAGATCCTGCTCGGCTCATGCGGATCTGCCCGGCGCTGCCAAGGCAGCCACGGAACTCGAAGAAATAGCGTACAGACCATGGCAGCCCGGCCCTGGGGGCCACGGCAAGCAGGCCAGAGGCGCGGTGCTTCTTGCCGAAGGCGACGCGCTCGCTGCTCTGGCGGCGTCTGCGCCAGGCATGCCGAGTGTGGCGCCAGTTCGCCCTGACCTATGAAGAGGCTCGTGCCCGGATGCTCATCGCGCGGTGCTGCCGGATGCTTGGTGACGAGGACACTGCGGCGCTTGAAGTCAGCGTGGCTCGCCGGATCTTCACCCGACTGGAGGCAAAGCCGGACCTTGCTCACGTCCGGATCCATCTTCGCCAAGGCCCCCGCAGTGTCGACGTACGGGTTGACACGTCGCGAGCTGGAAGTGCTTCGACTGCTCGCAACCGGGTTGACAAACCGGGCGATCGCCGACGAGCTGGTGGTGGCGGTGCGCACGGTGGACACGCACGTAAGCAGCATCCTGGCCAAGCTGGGGGTCTCGAGTCGTTCGGCCGCCACCTCCTTCGCGTACCGTCACGACCTGGTGTGAGGCCTCTACGTAGAACTACCGAGTCCTCCGGCGGCCCAGAGAATCCGCGATCTCCCCGAAGACACGCGGTCTGGATGCCGGTAGGGTCGTCACAGGTCGCTCGAGAACTGGCAGCTGAGGTGAGCCGGCTGCACAGATGCGATGCCGGTACCGACCCGGGAGACAGCGATGTTCGAATTCATGAAGGTGCTGACCAGCTTCTCCGTCGACGATGTCCCGAAGGCACGGAGGTTCTACGGCGAGACGCTCGGCCTGAAGGTCTCCGAAGAGTCCGGTGCGCTGTTGCTTCACCTCTCCGGCGGCAATGACACCTTGATCTACCCGAAGGCCGACCACATTCCCGCCTCGTACACCCTGCTCAACTTCGTGGTGGCCGAGATCGATACCGCCGTGGATCGGCTCGTCGCCCGCGGTGTGCGTTTCCTCCGATACGACGAGTTCGGCGCGGACGACAAGGGGATCGTCCGAGGACCAGACCGTGACATCGCATGGTTCGCCGACCCGGCGGGCAACATCCACTCGGTCGGTCAGTTCAAGACGCCTTTGCCCGTCCAGGGAGATTCCTGATGTCCGGGCGAACGCGCACGCGTGCCGGCTCGACGGTGCTGTTCATCAGGCCCGCCGTGCTCCTCGCTGGCTGATTCCCGCGCAATTGGATCCTGGATGGCCGACCGCAACGGCCGCTGTGGCTTGGGCGGACCGCGGACCCGGCGGGTCGCACCTGCGCCGCAGCTGGTGAGCACCCTGCGCGAACTGATCGCTGCGATCGATAGGTAGCCGCAACCCTTTCGAGACCCAGCGCAATCAGTGCAACTGGCGCTCGCCGCTACGCTGCCGCCGACCCCGGTGCAGGTATTCGCAGGGAGGTCTGTTCCATGACGCAGGATCAGACGGTCGGTATGACGCGAGGGACCGGAGGAGCGATCGGCACGCACGTCCCGACACTATTGGTGCTGCTGGCAGCGACAATCCTCGTAGCCGCGTGCACGGGAGCGGGCTCGGGTTCCGTGGCGCCTCCGGCCTCCGCTCCCGCGGAGAGCCCAGCAGGAGGCTCACCTAGCGCCGCTGCCAGCCCCGCATTGACCTGGCCGGAGAGCCCGATCACGATCGTCGTGCCCTTCGCTGCGGGCGGTCCCACGGACACTGTCACGCGTCTCATTGCGGAACCGATGAGCGCGACGCTCGGCCAGCAGATCGTCGTCCAGAACGTTACGGGCGCTGGCGGCACCTTGGCAGCGGGCCAGGTGGCAACGGCTGCGTCGGATGGATACACCGTGCTGATGCACCACATCGGCATGTCCACGGCGCCATCGCTGTACGCGGACCTGCCCTACGACCCGTTGGTCGACTTCAAGCCAATCGGGCTCGTCACCGAAGTTCCGATGACGATCATCGCGCGGAAGGACTTCGAGCCGACCACGCTCGCCGAGCTGGTCGATTACGTCAAGGCGAACGCGGATACGGTGACGTACGCCAATGCCGGTGTCGGCGCGGCTTCCCACCTTTGTGGGCTCCTGTTCATGAACGCGATCGGCACGAAGGTCACCGAGGTTCCCTACGACGGGACCGGGCCGGCCATGGAGGACCTGATCGGAAGCCAGGTCGACTTCATGTGCGATCAGACGACCAACACCGCCGAGCAGATCAAGGCAGGCACGGTCAAGGCATACGCGATCACGAGCCTCGAACGGAATGAGGCGCTGCCCGATGTCCCGACGACGACGGAAGCCGGGTTGCCCGACATCCAGGTCGGGGTCTGGCATGGCCTGTACGTCCCGAAGGACACGCCCGACGAGATCGTCGCCGCATTGACCGACGCACTCAAGGCCGCCCTCGCCGACCAGAACGTCATCGACAAGTTTGCCGAACTGGGCACAGCGCCCGTACCCGACGATCAGTCCACACCCGAAGGGCATCGCGCCAAGCTCGAGTCCCAGATCGAGCTCTGGAAGCCGATCATCGAGGCCGCCGGCGTGTCGGCCCAGTAGGTCCCGAGAACAGAAACCAGGTCCGACACCGCTCTGCTGTGGCTGTCCATCAGCCTGCCGATCGGCGCATCCGGGTCCGGGTGGGCCGGGCGCGACGAGACGTCCTCGCCGGATTGGTGTTCGTCGCGTTCGGCCTCGCCTTTGCGGTCCTCTCGACCGCCTACGAGGTGGGATCGCCGGTCCGCATGGGCCCGGGGTATTTCCCGCTGGTCCTCGGGATCATCCTCGCGATCCTCGGGAGCCTCGTCGCTATCCGGGGCGTGCTGTTCGGAGATGGTGAGGCGATCGGCACCATCCCGTGGCGCGCGATCGTGCTGCTGCTATCGGCAATCGTCGTCTTTGGGCTGACGGTGCGCGGGCTGGGCCTCGTCCCATCGACCCTGATCGCCGTCATCCTGGCGGCCCTCGCCAGCCGGCGAGCCACCGCGGTCAATGTTGTCCTGGTGAGCGTCGGTCTGACCCTGCTCTGTGTCCTCGTGTTCGTGGTCGCCTTGAACCTGCGTCTCGAGCTCATCGGTCCCTGGCTCCCGTTGTAGGGCGACGTGGACCTCCTCAGCAGCCTGGGACTGGGCCTCGCGACCGCACTTACGCCCGAGAACCTGTTCTATTGCTTTGTCGGTGTTCTGCTGGGCACGCTTGTCGGCGTCCTGCCGGGGATCGGCCCCACCGCCACGATCGCGATGCTCCTGCCGATCACGTTCAACTTCGAGCCCGTGACCGCGCTGATCATGCTGGCGGGGATCTATTACGGCGCGCAGTACGGTGGGTCAACAACCGCGATCCTGATCAACCTGCCGGGCAAATCGTCAGCAGCGGTCACCGCAATTGATGGGCACAAGATGGCCCTCCTGGGCCGCGCGGGCCCGGCCCTGGCGACGGCCGCGCTCGGCTCGTTCTTTGCCGGGTGTGTTGCGACCCTCGTCGTTGTCCTGTTCGCCCCGCTGCTTGCCCGCGTAGCGCTCACCTTCGGGTCAGCCGAGTTCTTTTCACTGGTGGTCCTCGGCCTCATCGTCTCGATCGCCCTGGCCAGTGGCTCGACCCTCAAGGCGCTGGCCATGATCGTCCTGGGGTTGCTTCTCGCCACGGTGGGGCAGGACATCTACACCGGCACGCCCCGCTTCACGTTCGGCTTCCGGGAGCTGTTCTCCGGGATCAACTTCGTGTCGGTCGCCGTCGGCATGTTCGGCATCGCCGAGATCCTTCGCAACCTCGAGGACGAGACCAACCGGGCACAGGTGATCAAGTCGGTCAAGGGCCTGTGGCTGACCCGTGAGGATCTTCGGCGGATCGTCAGGCCCATCCTCCGTGGCACCGCCCTCGGCTCCCTGCTCGGGGTCCTGCCGGGCGCCGGGCACGTGCTCGCCGCGTTCGCCTCCTATTCGCTGGAAAAGCGCGTCTCGAAGAACCCGCAATCGTTTGGGCACGGCGCGATCGAAGGGGTCGCCGGCCCCGAGTCCGCCAACAACGCTGCGGCGCAGACCTCCTTCATTCCGCTCCTGACGCTGGGACTGCCGGCGCACCCCGTGATGGCGCTTATGGTCGGAGCCTTCATCATCCAGGGCATCACGCCTGGGCCCAATGTCATCGACGAACAGCCTGCCCTGTTCTGGGGCTTGATCGTGTCGATGTGGATCGGGAACCTGCTGCTTGTCCTGCTGAATCTGCCGCTGATCGGCATCTGGGTCCGCCTGCTGACCGTCCCGTACAACATCCTTTTCCCGGCGATCATCGCGTTCGCCTGCATCGGGACCTTCTCGCTGAATCAGAATCCGTTCGACGTCTTTGCCATCGCCTTTTTTGGTGCTCTCGGCTACGCGCTGATCAAGCTCGGTTGCGAACCGGCCCCGTTGTTGCTCGGGTTCGTCCTGGGACCGCTGCTCGAGCAGCATCTCCGACGGGCGCTGATCATCTCGCATGGCGATCCGACGGTATTCGTGACCCGCCCGATCTCCCTCGTGCTCCTGATCGCCGCCGCGCTTGCCCTCGTTCTGGCTGTCCTACCGGCAATCCGGCGCAAGCGCGAGGTCGTGTTTCAGGAGGAAGCACCGGCCTGACCGATTTTGCTTGACGAGATGGTTCGCGGCTCATATCGTTGTGATATCACTTCGATATAGCTGAGGAGTTCTCCGATGCGGGAGCGGAACGCCATCGCAATCCCTGGGCTGCTGATGGTCGCGGTTGTCTTTGCCTTGTTCGTTGCGGCGGCCTATCTGCTCATTATCAGTCTCGGAGAAGGCGACGAGCCATCGGCCGGCACGGTGATCGGCAGCGTCGTGTTGGCCGTGCTTGCGGTCATCGCGAGCAGCGGCTTTGTGGTGATCCAGCCCAACCAGGCGGCGGTCGTCGTCTTCCTGGGCTCCTATCTCGGAACCGTCCACCGCAGCGGGTTCATCTGGACGTGGCCCCTCACCGAGCGACGCACCGTCTCGCTGCGGGTCAAGAACTTCGACAGCCAGATCCTCAAGGTCAACGACGCCGTCGGCAACCCGGTCGAGGTCGCGGCCGTCGTCGTGTGGCGCGTCGTCGACACGGCGAAGGCGGTCTTCGACGTCGAGGACTACGAGGAGTTCGTCAAGATCCAGACCGAGACGGCCGTGCGCCACATGGCCAGCCTCTATCCGTACGACAGCTACGAGGAAGGCGTCTCGTCCCTGCGGGCCAACGCGGACGCCGTGACCGACTCGCTCCATCGGGAGCTCCAGGAGCACCTCCAGACCGCCGGGGTCGAGGTGCTCAGGACGCAGCTTCGCCGCCTCGCCTACGCCACGGAGATCGCGGCCGACATGCTCCGTCGACAGCAGGCGGATGCGGTCGTCGCGGCCCGCTCGCGGATCGTGGAAGGGGCCGTTGGGATGGTCGAGATGGCCCTGTCGATGCTCAGCGAAAAGGGCATCGTGACCCTGGACGAAGAGCGCAAGGCCGCGATGGTGTCCAATCTGCTCGTCGTCCTGTGCGGGGAGAACCGCGCGCAGCCCGTGGTCAATGCCGGGACGCTGTACCAGTAGCCCTCATGGCAAAGCGCAAGAGCTTCCTGCTGCGGATCAGCCCGGAGCTCTACGAAACGCTGGAACGCTGGGCGGCCGACGAGCTGCGGAGCGTCAATGCCCAGATCGAATACCTGCTCGCCGATTCGGCGCGGCGGGCAGGGCGGCGTTCCCGAGCGGCCAAGGTCGACGGTCGCCAGCCACGAGCCTGACCCGTCGGCCCTCGCGACCTCAGCGCGATGCGGCTGAGACCCCGATCGTGAGCGAACCCTGCATCGATTCATGGATCGTGCACACAAACGGATAGGTGCCAGGGCTGTGAATGACGATCTCGACCTCGTCGCTGTCACCGGGCTCGACGATGGTCCGGGTGGCGCCCTCCAGGTCGCCCACGAACACGAGATTGTGCGCCTGGCTCGACTGGTTTCGGAATCTGACCGTGAACGTGCGGGCGAAGCCGACCGTCGGGTCCGACGGCTCGAATTCGTGCAGTCAGGCCCTGCGCAGTCGAGATCTCGATCGTTTGCGACGGGGCCTCGCCTTGCACCGGAGCAGCCGATGGCAAGCGCACCGATCACAACGCCCAGGGACGTCCGGAGCTTCATCGACTGGTCGTTTGGAGCCTGGGCTACCGGATGTCTACGCAGGCCGTGTAGGTCCGCAGGTCGTCATTGGACTTGTGGATGTTGACCGCGAGGTTCCCGGAAAACAGTTCTTCGATCGACGCCGGGACGACGGTCGACGAAACACCGTCGACCACGTTCTCCAGCGGGAACTTGGGTTGCGGCGTCAACGCGTCGCAGGTTCCCGGATGGATGTGCGCGGGCATGTCCAGGTTGCCGGCAGGGTCGACCTCGACCTTCACGCCGGTCTTGTCGCCCACCTTGCTGAACGAGACGGTTCCCGTCACGCCCGAGTCATTGAGTGTCTGAAGCGCGATGGTGCGCGTCTGCGTCGCGGCGTCACAGCCGGCCAGTAGCGCGAGGGAGATCAGAACGATCACTCCCACCCGCATGGCGCTGCCTTGGTGTTTGGACACGATGGCTCCTGTCTGGCTGGCTCATGGTTGGATCGTGATTGGTGGATCGGGGGCTTTCGAGAGTGCCCGGCGAGGACGTCGCGGGGCCGTCAACGCCGTTGGCAGTGCCGGGGTCGCCGTCTTCGAGGTTCGCTGCCCCGAGAGCATGTCCAGGAGGGCGTCCGCAGCCATCGGTCGAGCAAACAGGTAACCCTGGCCTCGTGTGCGTCCCAAGGCTGAGCAACTGGTCGCGCTGCTCGATCACCTCGATCCCCTCGGCCACGGTCTCGAGGCGCAGGGTGTTGCCGAGGTCGATGATGGACCGCACCAACGCCCTCGAGTCGGTACCGCCGTCAAGACCCGCGACGAACGATCGGTCGATCTTGACGATGTCGATCGGGAACTGCCGCAGGTAGCTCAATGAGGAATAGCCGGTGCCGAAGTCGTCGATCGCCAGGCGTACGCCAAGTGCCTTCAGGTCACGGAGCGTGGCCATGGTCTCGTCGCTGTCCTGCACGAGAATGCTCTCGGTGATCTCGAGGATCAGCGACGCTGCGGCTCAAGCCCCGCGGCGGCCAGGATGTCGCGGACGTGGGCGACCAGGCCTGGGTCCGCGATCTGGCGGCCCGACAGGTTGACGCTGACGGTCAACTCGCCGAACCCGGAAGCCGTTTGCCATGATCGCGTCTGCCGACAGGCCTCGGCCAGGATCCAACGGCCCATCGACAGGATCGCGCCCGCTTTCCTCGGCCAGCGGGATGAACTCGAGTGGCGTGACCACGCCTCGGAGCGGGTGGGTCCAGCGCATGAGCGCCTCTGTCCCGGTGATCGAACCGGTCCGGAGGTCGACGATCGGCTGATAGGCCACATGGAGCTCGCCCCGGTCGAGCACACCGCGCAGGTCGGCCTTGAGCTCCATCCGGGCGACGGTCGCGTCGTGGAGGATGGGCTCGTACGTGACATGCCGGTCGCCGCCCCGCGACTTGGCCGCGTACATGGCGATGTCGGCCTGGCGCAGCAGCTCCTCGCCGTCGGCGCCGTCAAGCGCCTGCATCGCGATGCCGATGCTCGCGTGGGTACTGACCTCCCGATGCCCGACGGCGGTGATCGCGCCCAGTCGCGCCAGGATCCGGTCGGCCGCCTGTTGCGCCTCGCCGAGACCCGACTCCTCGATCAGGATTGCGAACTCGTCGCCACCTAGCCTCGCGACCGTATCGGCGGCGCGCGTCGCCGCGGTCAGCGCCTCGGCGACCATGACGAGAAGACGGTCGCCTTCGCCGTGACCGAGGTGATCGTTGACGGTCTTGAAGTCGTCGAGGTCGAGATAGATGATCGCCACTGGCTGCGCGCCGCGTTCCGCGCGGGCCAGGGCTCGTCCCAGCCGGTCGAGGAACAGCCAGCGATTGGCGAGACCGGTGAGCGCGTCGTGCAGCGCCTGGTGGCGGAGCTGCTCCTCGAGCGTCTTGCGCTCCGTGATGTCGCGATAGTTGACGACGATGCCGCCCACGGCAGGATCGTCGAGCAGGTTCTTGGCGATCGCCTCGATCATCCGCCACGAACCGTCCGCATGCCGCACCCGGAACTCGAGGGTGCCTTGCGACCCGCTTCGTGCGGCCACCTCGCTCAGGCGCCGCTCGACGAGCCCCAGGTCGTCGGGGTGGATGTTGGTCATGACCGGCTCACCGACACGATCCTCGGCGATGTACCCGAGGATGCGCTCCACGGCGGGACTCTCGAAGCGGATCAGACCGTCCTCGCCAAGGACGACGACACAATCGGACGCGTTCCGGACCAGTGATCGGAAGCGCTCTTCGCTGCGCTGGAGGTCGACGAGCAGCAGCCGCTCGTTGGCGGCCTGTTCGTTGAGCCGGCGGTTCTGGCCGGCAAGGACGCGCGATGCCCCGCCGAACGCCAGCCAGATGAGACCCGACCAGGAGGCCGCTGGCGACAAGCGCCGCGACGAATACCCCGATCCGGGTGGCATCGATGCGCTCCTCGATCAGCCGCGCGTCCTGGTAGACGTCATAGACGCCGATCGGATCGCCATCCACGGCGCCACGAATCGGTACGAACAGCTCGAGGTACCTCGCCGGGCAGGGACGCGGCAGCCGTGCCGGGTCCGTCCCCACGCGTGGCGTAGGTCGCGACACTCTCGCCACCGAACGCGGCAGCGAGCATCGGGCCGATCGACAGGCGATCACCGCGCAACTCCGGAACGTTCGAGTAGACGATCCGACCGTCGCGCGACCAGAGGTCGATCCGGCGGATGTCACCCGACCCGGTGAGCCGTTCGAGCTGGGCGTCGATCGTCGCGTCGCGCGGGGCATCCAGATCCATGCTCGAGGCGTGGAGCACGGGATCGACGTAGCCGCGAACGATCGCCTCAACGCTGTGGAGGGCCGAATCCGTCGCCGTTCGGCGCAGTTCGTCGGCCACGCCATTTGAGACGAAAACGGCCATGGCGACCACGATCGCAACGGCCGGCGCAACGACGACTGTGCGCAGACCCGAGCGGCTGCCGAGCAGCCGCCCTCAAGGCACGCGAAAGACGATCACCGGAGCCTCGTGGGCATGGATCGGACCGTACGGGAGGGCCGCGGGGCGGCGCCATGGCTCGTTGGTACGGTCTGGTGACCGTGGGTACCGTGCCTCTGGGTCCGCGGTGGGCCATTGGCGCCGGCAGGCACGCGGCGGAAATCAGGCCGGTGGCGGGGCGCCTCCGTACGCTCGATGAGCTCGCCGATCGTCAGCTGCCCGTACCGTTGGTCGAGCTGTTCGCGCGAGATCCGCCACATCGTGCGCAGCGGGCGCGGGCCGCCGGTCTCGAGATCAGCCAGCCGGGTCGTGGCAAATCGCTCGATGCCCGGGATGGCGCGCAGGTCCGATGCCAGGCGCAGCGGCGGCCTCGTCGAGCGTCGTCTCCCTGGTGATCCCGGCACTGGCCGGGCTGGCGCGGCGGGCCCGGCCGGGCCGGCGGCCGTGTCCGTCAACGTCGCCGGGCCCGGCCGCGGCGCGGATGGCCCGATCGGCATCGGCAAGCGCGGCATCGACGGCCTCGGTTGGTACCGCAGGCGGGCGCGGTGGCTCCGGCCGATGAGCGCGGGGCCGTTGAGGCGGTCCTGGCCGATGCCCCGGTAGCACCCCCTGGCCCGACGCCCTGGACCGGTCGACCCCGTGGCGCCACCGCCGGATGCCGGGCCGCCTGAGGTCCGCCCACGCGACCGCCCTTCCGGTGCGGGCGATCGGTTGGCGCCGACGAACCGCCCCGACCGCCCATGGCGTCATCGATGAGTGCCGGGATGTCGATCCCGGTCAGCCCCTTTACGGTGGCATTGGCCTCGGTGACGGTGCGGGTCACGGTCTTGACGACATCGGACGCGCCGTCGTTCGAGACGACCGTGAGGCTGTCGATGTTGGCCAGGGGCTCCGCGGCCGCGCGGACGATCTCGGGCAGCATCGACAGGACGGTCTGGATGATGGCCGCCTCGTTGAACTGGCGATACGCCTCGGCTCGAAGGGCGAGGGCCTTCGCTTCGGCCTCGCCCTTGGTGAAGGTGATGCCCGGCTTCGGCGTTGCCTTCGAGCGTCGTTCGCTGGGCCTCCGCCGTCGCGTTGACCTCGACGACCCGGGCCTGCGCCTCGCCCTTGGTGATCGTGACGGCGGCCTCGGCCGAGCCCGCGAGCTTGACCCGCTCGGCATCGGCCTGGGCCTGGGCGATCTTGGCGCCCTTGTCGCCCTCGGCCCGCCGGATCTGGGCTTCCGCGTCGGCCTCCGCCGGACGAACCGTGCTGGTCAGCAGCTCCATCTGCTTGCGCGCCGCTTCGAGCTCGGCGAGCTCGGTCTGCTTCCGGGTGACCTCCTGGGTCGCCTCGGCCTCGGCCAGCGGGCCGGCCTGGGCGGCACGGGCCTGGGCGGCCGCGGTCTGTGTCTCGGTCTCCGCGCGGCGCAGGGCGACGTCGCGGGCCGCGTTGATCTTGATCTGCTCGGCCTCGGCCTCCCGGACCGCGGCCTCCTGGTCGGCAGACGCCTTGGCCATCCGCGCATCGCGTTCGCGGCGGGCGGTCTCCTGCTGCCCGATCAGCTCCATGTACCCGGACTCGTCGCGGATCGCCTGGATCGTGAACGAATCGATCTGCAGACCTGACGTCGCCAGGTCGCCCTTCGCGGCGTCCTGGACCGCCTGCTGGAACTTCATCCGGTCGAGGTTGAGCTCCTCGACGGTCAGCGTGCCGACGATCGAGCGAAGCGAGCCTTCGAGGACGTTCTTGACGATCGAGTCGACCGCTTCCTCCTGGGACTCCAGGAACCGTTCCGCGGCGTTGCGGATCGACTCGTCGTCGGCCCCGATCTTGAACGTGGCGACACCCTGGACCGCGACCTTGATGCCCTGCCGGGTGACGGCGTCGGCGAGGTTGACGTTGATCTGGCGCGCGGTCAGCTTGAGCTTGCCGACCTTGTTCACGAGCGGCAGGACGATCACGCCGCCGCCGCGGACGACCTTGAGGTTGCGCCGCCCGTCCGGGCCTCGATCGCGCTGGCCGCTGACGACCAGGGCTTCGTTCGCGCCGGCGACCTTGTACCGGCTGCCGATGTACGAGACGATCAGGACGACGATGACGATCGACCAGGAACACCGGCAGCACGCCGCTGCCGACGAAATCGAAGATGTCAGGCACGCTCGGTCCCTCCCTGGATGATCGTCTCGACGATGAGCCCGGCGCCGGCGACGCCGATCACCCGGACGGTGGACCCGGCCGCGATCTCGGTCGATGGCCGTGGCGCTGAACTCGTGGGTCTGGCCTTCCTTCTTGACCAGGACGCTGCCGATTGCGGCCGGCCGGAATGCCGACCGCGACGAACGCGTCGTCGCCGATCAGGTCGCGGGTCGAGAACGGCTCGGCGGCCTCGGCCCGACGGAGGAGACCAAAGAGGATGTAGGCGATCCCCATGCCGACGAACGCCGAACCCGCTCCCCGACGATGGCCGCCTGGCCGCCATGGACATCGAGGGCCTGGGTCGCGAACAGCCCGCCAACGCCGAACATCGAGACGAACGACAGCAGGAGCGGCATCAGGGACACGCCGCCGATATCGAAGTCGATGAACGCGCCGAGGATGTCGTCGACGAGCACGGTGATCAGCAGCAGGCCGCCGCCGACGAGCGTGCACACGACGAACACGAGGTCCTCGACCGGGATGTCGAACATCGCTGGGCTCGCCCCCTCAACGTGACGGCCGGCGGCGAGGCGCCGGGTCGACAAGGATACCGTGCCGTCGCCGCGCCGAGCGACGCGGACTCCCGGTATGTCGGTCGAGCCGAACAGAATGCTCAGCCAGGATTCCAGTGGCGCTGACGGACGCCGGCGCGCCGACCCGGAGGGCGGCCGATCCGGGCGCGTCCGGCGGGCAGCGGTGGCGCATCGGAATCGAGCGTGAAAGCGATCTCCTTGTGACCGCCCAGCCCGTGGGCGCGGGCCTGCTGCAGGATGAACCGGCGCTGCTGGATGCGATCGAGCTC
This sequence comes from uncultured Chloroflexia bacterium, assembly GCA_963731865.1. Classification (GTDB taxonomy): domain Bacteria; phylum Chloroflexota; class Limnocylindria; order Limnocylindrales; family CSP1-4; genus SPCO01. The sequence goes on from CAVSXG010000002.1 coordinate 743,859, forward strand.
GCGTTCGAGCGCGGCGATCTCGCTATGGCGGACCGCGTTCTCGCACGATCATCGCCTCGGCCCGGCTGGATGCCGCCGAGGCATCACCGACCTGGCGGGCGAAGAGCAGGACGATCCAGGCCGCGAGCAGGACGCCCAGCATGATCGCCATCCGCCGTTGGGTGATCCCGGCGATCGGGAGCGCCGACAGATCCGGGCCACCGGGACCAAACGGCTGGAAGCTTGCCGACGGCTCGGACGACGCCGCTTCCTCGAGCTCGTCGGGGGCGTCCTCGGGCGGCGGCGGGGTCGGTCCGGCGGAACATTCCCGGCGAGCGTAGCTACCCGATCTCGAGCGTGTCAACTCGCCGTCGAGTGACACCCAACCTGTCACGCCTCACGTCGACCGTCCTGCTAGACTCGCGCTGTTTCGCACGTCTGTTCTGTTTGCCAGAGGCATGCCGATGCGCATCTACGCCCCCACGGAAACCACGGCCGTCCTCGACGGAACTACTTGATGAACCGTCGCTGGCGCGTGGCGTGGTCCACCACGCCGTGCTTCCGGCACGCGACGCTGCCTTTGCCGACTTCCCTGACTGGCTGGACCCGCGGATCGTGGCCGGGCTGGCGACGCGCGGGATCGAGCGACCGTATATCCACCAGGCGGAGGCGATCGAGGCTACCCGCGCCCGGCCAGGACGTGGTCGTTGTCACGCCGACGGCATCGGGCAAGATCGCTGTGCTACGCCGTTCCGATCCTGCAGGCCCTGGCGGAGGACCCGGCGTCGCGCGCCCTGCTCCTCTTCCCGACGAAAGCGCTCGGCCAGGACCAGGTCGCCGAGTTCGGGGAGCTTTCTCGCGCCGCCGGGCTACAGGTCTCCTCGTCGACCTACGACGGCGACACGCCGGCACCGATCCGCTCGGCGATCCGGAGCGCGGGGCAGGTCGTCGCGACCAACCCGGACATGCTCAATTCCGCGATCCTCCCCCATCACACCAAATGGTTCCTGCTCTTCGAGCAGCTTCGCTACATCGTCATCGACGAGCTCCACACCTATCGGGGCGTGTTCGGCGGACATGTCGCGAATGTGCTGCGACGGTTGCTCCGGATCTGCGCGCATTACGGGAGCCACCCGATCATCGTGTGCTGCTCGGCGACGATCGGGAACCCCGGCGAGCTCGCCGAGGCGCTCATCGGACGGCCGGTCACGGTCATCGACCGCAATGGCGCCCCGGCCGGCGAGCGGCATGTCCTGCTCGTCGATCCGCCCCTCGTCGATCCATCGAGTGGCGCGCGCGGCTCGGCGGTGACCCTCGCGCAGCGCTGGGCCCTCCCCTTCCTTCGCGCCGGACGGCAGACCATCGTGTTTGGGCGATCGCGAGTCGCGATCGAGCTGCTCCTGACCGGGCTGCGCGAGTCCCTCCGCGAGGGCTATGGCCCGCGGACCAAGGTTCGTGGGTACCGTGGCGGGTATCTCCCCACGGAACGCCGCGCCATTGAACAAGGGCTTCGCGACGGCGAGATCCTCGGGGTCGTCGCCACCAATGCGCTCGAGCTCGGGGTCGACATCGGACGATTGGACGTTTCGATCGTCGCAGGCTATCCGGGCTCGATCGCGGGCACCTGGCAGCAATTCGGGCGCGCCGGTCGACGCCAGGGCACCAGCGTCGCGATCCTCATCGCCTCCGGGGCCCCTGTTGACCAGTACGTCGTCCACCATCCCGAGTTCCTGCTCGAGGGCACCCCCGAGGAGGCGCGGGCGGACCCGGACAACCTGCACGTGCTCCTCGCCCATCTGCGCGCGGCGACCTTCGAGCTGCCGTTCGAGCCGGGCGAGGTGTTCGGCCCGGGACCCGTCGACGATCTGCTCGCGTTCCTCGGCGAGATCCGGCCACGTTCGTCAGGCCGGCGACGGCCGCTGGTATTGGTCAAGCGAGAATTTCCCGGCGTCGGAGATCTCGCTGCGCACCGCGGCTCCGGAGAACGTCGTGATCATCGACACGTCGCCCGACCGACCGCGTGTGCTCGGCGAGGTCGACCTGTTCTCCGCCCAGGTCCTCGTCCATGAGCACGCGATCTACATCCACGAGTCGATCCAGTACCACGTCGACAAGCTGGACTGGGGCGAACGCAAGGCCTACGTCCACAAGATCGACGTCGACCACTACACCTACGCCAATCGCGCGGTCACGCTCAAACCCCTCGACGTCTTCGGAGAGGCCCCGTCGCCGGGCGGCCGTCGGGTCCACGGCGAGGTCATGGTCGCGAGTCTCGTCACGCTCTACAAGAAGCTCAAGTTCCTGACCGACGAGAACGTCGGCTGGGGCCCGGTGGACCTGCCAGAGCTCGAACTGCAGACGACCGCCTACTGGCTCACGGCGGAGGGCCTCTCCGGCTGGCGACGGGACGAGCTCGACGTCGCCCTGCCCGGCGCCGGGCGCGCGATCCAGACGGTGGCGAGCGTCCTGCTGATGGTCGACCCACGCGACCTGGGTCTCGTGAGCCAGATCCGCTCACCCCACCACGAGGCGCCCACGATCTACCTGTACGAGGCGGTTCCGGGCGGCGTCGGGCTCTCCGAGCGGCTTTGGAAGCGTCACGACGAGCTCCTCGCGGGTGCCGCCGACCTGATCAATGGCTGTGCGTGCGAGGCGGGGTGCCCGGCCTGCACGGGTCCGCGGCTGGAGCCGCACGTCAACGCCAAGCTGCTTGCCCTGCGCCTCCTGGCCGACCTGGGCGTTGCGGGCCTCGCGCCGGCAGCGGTTGTGGGCGCCGCGCCGGCGGCAATTCGGCCGCCCGCCGCCGGCATCGCGCCGGCGGCGCACACCCCGGGATGATCGACACTGGCACCTCCCTCGCGCGCCGCCTCGAGCGCTATCGCGAGGCGGCGAGGGTCGCGCCGGTCGGAGACGATGAACGACCGCGACCACCCGAGCGCGCCGCCTCGTTGGCCGAACGGATGGCGGTCGCGATGGACGGCGAGGTGGTGACCACCCGTGAGGGGACGATCGTCCGCTGCGACGTCCCGACTCGACCGATCCCGGTGGATCGGGTGCGCCTCGCGGGTCTTCCGGGACAGCCGCCACCGGGCGTGCCGCTCGTGTGTCTTGACACCGAGACGACGGGGCTGGCAACGGCTGCCGGGACCGTCGCGTGGCTGATCGGTCTCGGCTGGTGGGAACTCGACCGCTTTCGCCAGGTCCAGCTCCTGCTCCCCGACCATGCCGAGGAGCGCGCGCTGCTGACGGCGCTCGCGGCAACGATCGCTCCCAACGCCTGGCTCGTGACCTACAACGGGCGCGGCTTCGACTGGCCGCTCCTGGTTGCCCGTTACCGGCTGGCGCGTCGCGCTGCCCCGAGCCACGGCGGTCATCTCGACCTTTTGCCGATCGTTCGACGGCTGTTTCGCCACCGGATGGAGAATGCCCGCCTCCGAACGGCGGAAGCGGCCCTGCTCGGGATGCACAGGGTTGGCGACGTCGAGGGCTGGGAGATCCCGAGTCGCTACCTCCAGTTCCTCCACGGGGGGCCGGCGGACGTGCTCGTCGACGTCGTGCGGCACAACGACCAGGACGTGCGCTCGCTGGCTCGCCTGCTGGTCCACCTGGAGACCCGCCTCGGAGACACGGCCGCACGAGCCGAAGCCGTGTCTGGCGACCTGGCGGGTCTGGCCCGGGCCTTCGCTCGCGAACACCGCCTCGGCGAGGCGCTCGACTGCCTCGACGTCGCCGTCGTCCAGAGCGGGTCGGAGCCCGAGCCGGTGACCCCGATCCGGGTCACAGCCCGCGAAACGGCGCCTGGCCGCGAGGACCCATGGTGGTCACCGCGTCGACCAGCCGACTTCGGTGGACGTCCAGCACGCGCGCCGTCATTCGGTGGCACGCCCCGGACCGCGGCCTTCGACGCCCCCTGGACGATGGAGCGGATCGCGATGGATCGCGCGCACTTGCTACGGCGGCTCGGGCGCTGGACCGAGGCCGCCGACGCCTGGGACGCGATCGCGATGGGCACCGGCCGAAACGCGATCATCGCGACCATCGAGCTGGCCAAGCTCCACGAGCATCGTCTCGCGGACCGACCCGCCGCGCTGGCCGCCGTGCTCCGCGGCTTCTCGCTGATCGAACGGCGCCGACGGATCGGGCGGCCGGAGCCCGCGCTCGAGGCCGACCTGGTCCGTCGCCACGATCGGCTGCGGCGGCGAGGCGCTGGACTGGTGCGGCGTTCGATCGCCTGACGTCGTTGCGGTCGCGAGGCTCAGCCAATCCCGAGTCGTGCGAACACCGCCGATCGATCCGGGACGCCGAGCAGATCCGGGGGCCTCAACGACGAAGGAGGCTGTGGCCGCGGCGAATTCGAGCTCGGCCGCCGGCCGGCGGCGAGGATCATCCGCCGTCAAGTCAGGCCGCACGATCGCCGCCACCAGCGCTGCGAGGAAGACGTCCCCGGCGCCGGTCGGGTCGACAAGGTGCGCAGGTGGGACCGCGGACCAGCCGACCGTCCGGGTCCGCCCGCCGCGCAGGATTCGGATCAGCGAGCCGCCATCGTGACCGTCCGTCACAGCCAGCCGGGCGCCCGGCCGGAGGAGGCTGGTCACGCGCCGCCAGCGGGGTCCCTGGCGGCAAGTCGTGACGACTGACCCCGACGAGATCGGCGGCGTCGAGCAACGCGGATCCGCGGGGCGGCGTCCGTCGGGTCAGCTGATCGGGTCCCTGTTCGCGGAGCAACCCCTGCCAGGCGAGGCTCGTGAACCCGGCACCAGGAACCGACGCCCAGGCATCGCCAAGCTCCGAAGCCACCGGGACCAGCGACCAGGCGCGCGCGTCGCGCCACCCGTCCGGGAAGGTGGGGACCGGGAGTGGCAGCCCGCGGGCTGGCCACGACTGCACCCGCCCCTCGGGCGTCTCGCGGTTGAGGAAGACCGGGCCCTCCTCGAGCGCCACGAGCAGGAGCTCCACGCCGGCGGCGCGGAGCAGGTCGAGCTCCGAGGCCGATGCGGCGATCGCGTCCACGCCCATGATGGCCGCCGTTCGGAGCCCGAGGCGAGCCGTCGTCAACGCGGCGTAACTGGCTCCGCCGCCCAGACGCCAGCCGCGCGGATCCTCGTCGGTGAGGTCGCGACAGGCAGAGCCGACGTGGACGATGTCGATCCGGGGCTCGGTCATGGCCTCCTCGTCCGCGGGCTTCGGCGCGGCTCGGTCGTATACTGCCCGCCCGACCAGACCGCACGCATGGAGTCGATGTGTTCTTTTTCGAGCTGCACGAGGGCGACAACGAGGTTTACTCGGATGTGCTCGTCGTCAGCGAGTCAGAGTGGGAGCCGGAGGAGTTCTTCCAGCTCGTCCAGACCATCCGTCGCCGGATCCAGGACCAGTATCACCAGGACACGCTCAGCGAGGCGATCGCCATCGAGCTCGAGCGCGACCATGGGTTCGTCTACGTGAGCGACGACCGGCTGGCCGCGTCGGTCAACGTCTCGACCGAGGAGAGCGAGAACTATCCTCGCGGATCTCGAGGTCGACCTCGCCGATGCCGAGGAGGACGACGACGACGATGATGATGACGACGACGAGAAAGAGGTCGACTACCGGGCCGTCCTGGCCGAGTTCGATCCGGGCAACGACCGCCTGAACTGAACCGGCAATCCCAGCGCGCGGCGCGCGCTTAGCGGCTGAAGAGGATCTCTACTACGTCTCCGTCGTGGACCTGGTAGGTCTTGCCCTCCGAACGAAGCCGGCCGGCCTTCCGCGCCTCGGCCATCGAGCCGAGCTTGATCAGGTCGTCGTAGGCGACGGTCTCCGCCCGGATGAACCCCTTGGCGAGATCAGTGTGGATGGCTGCGGCCGCGTCCACGGCGGTCGATCCGCCCGGGATCGGCCATGCCCGCACCTCGTCGGGACCGGCGGTCAGGAACGAGATGAGCCCGAGCAGCCGGTAGGACAGCCCGATCACGCGGTCCAGGCCGGACTCGGCGATCCCGAGCTCCTCCATGAATACGCGCCGCCTCTTCAGGCTCGAGCTCCCCGAGCTCCATCTCGATCCGCGCCGAGAGCGCCTCGACCATCACCAGCGTGTGGCGATAGTCCGCGGCGATCCGCTCGACGAGCGTTGGCGCCGTGGCGAGATCCTTCTCTCCGACGTTGAGCAGGACGAGCACCGGCTTCTGGGTGAGAAACCGGAAGCCCACGGATCTACTTCTCGTCGTCGGCGTCGAGGCCGAGGTCACGGATGGGCAATCCGGCCTTGAGGCCCTCGTGGATCCGGACGACGACGACCTCCTCGCGCTCGGCAGCCTCGCGCTCGGCGGACGTTCCGTGCCGCGCGCTCCCCTTGAGTCGCTCCAGTCGCCGCTCGGCCATCGAGAGGTCGGCGAGCATGAACTCGAGGTCCAGTCGCTCCAGGTCGCGGGCTGGATCGACCGATCCCTCGGGATGCGGGTTGGCTGGATCCTCGAACGCACGGACAACGTGCAGGAGGGCATCCGAATCGCGCAGCCGCGCAAGGTGGTCGGCCGGCAGCTCCTCGGTGCCGACGTGTCCCTCGGTCGAGGGTGGCGGGGCGGGCATGTCGACGTACGTCACGTCTGCTTGCACGATCTTCTTTGGCTTGAAGATTGCGGCGAGCGCGTCGAGCCGTGGATCGGGCACCTTCACGACACCGACGTTGAGCGTGACGCCGCCATAGCCGCCGGTCTCGGCATGACCGCGGGTCAGCGTGTTGAAGACGGTCGTCTTGCCCGAGCCGGCAAGCCCGACGATGGCGATCTGCATGATTCGATTGTCGCCGGGATCAGTAGCCGGCGTCGGGGTCCACGACGTTGAGGAGGGGTTCGCCGGTCGCGAACCGTCGCAGGTTGTCGCAGAAGAGCTCGACGCTCCGATCGAGGACGCGGCCGCTCGACCATGCCGTATGCGGCGTCACGATGACATTGGGCAGGTCGTAGAACGACGACATCGGCGGCAGCGGCTCGTCGCGGAAGGTGTCGAGCACCGCCCCGCCGAGGTGGCCGTCCCGGAGCGCACGCAGCAGGGCGCGTTCGTCGATCAGGCGACCGCGAGCCACGTTGATCAGCCACGCACCCGGCTTGACCATCGCCAGCGTCTCGGCGTTGATCAGGTCCTCCGTCTCGGGCGTCAACGGCGCGGCGAGGACGATGAAATCGGACTCGGCAAGGAGCTCTGGCAGCGTCTCGGGGCCGCCGACACGGTCCAGCTGCGCGTCGGTCACGGTCGGACCGTCGTCCTCGGACGAACGAGGCGTCGAATCGCCCGAATGGCGCCGGACCGCCACCACGCGACATCCAAAACTCTTGGCGAGGGCCGCCACGGAGCGTCCGATCGACCCGAGACCCGACGATCCCCACGGTGACGTCGCGAAGCTCGGCGCCCTCGAGCGGCTGCCACGTGCGCTCCCGCTGGAGCTCGAGCAGCTGGGGCAGCCGTCGGCTGACGGCCAGGATCATCATCAGCACGTATTCAGCGATCGGGCGGCTGAAGACTCCGCGGGCGTTGGTCACGATCAACCCACGTTCGCGCGACGCCGGGGTGAGCGCTCGCTCGACGCCCGAGGTCGCCGAGTGGACCCAGCTCAGGCGTGGGGCACGCACGAGCAGATCGGTCGAACGCGTCCGAGCTCAGCCAGCCCCGGAGCATCACCTCGACGTCGTCCACCGGGCCGTCGGCGAGGCCCTCGACGGACACCATGACGATCCGCGCTCCCGGTGCCGCCGCGCGGATGCGCTCCAGGTCGCGCGATCGGTAGCGGGCCGAAAGGATCGGGCTCAGCGCGATGGCCGTTGGGGCGCCTCCTGGGCCGCTGCCGGGTCCGGGTCGGGCTGCGGGCTGCTCCGAGTCGGGCACCTCGCCCACGTCGGTCACGTCCCGACTCCGTCGAGAACCCGCGTCATCCAGCGCTCCGGTTCCTCGATCTCGCCATCGCGCGGCAGGGTCTCCGGGCCATCCCACAGGCGGGTCAACGCCGCCGGTCCGCGTCCCGCGGCAATAGCCCGGACGAACGCTTCGCCCTTGCGGTACTGCTCCATCTTGAGATCGAGCCCGGTCAACCGCAGCATCGCCCGCTCGAATGGCGTTCGTTTCGTGCGCCGCTCGTGGAAGCGCGCGCTGATTCGCTCGACATCCGGGACCAGGTCGCGCCCAACCTCATCCATCACGTAGTCGCTGAACCCCTCCAGGAGACTCATCACGGCCTGGGTCTCGCGGAAGAGTGTCCGCTGCTCGGGACCCATCAGCTGCTCCATCCAGTGTTCCCCGCCGCCCTCGCCGCGGATGGCCCGGCCCAGCCCACGCAACGCCTCGCGCCCAAGGTCGCGGGCGTCGGTCGAGAACATGCGCAGCTGACGCTCGAGCCGCTCGGCGAGATACGGTCGCAGCCAGGGGTGCGCCTCGAACTCGAAGGCGTGGGTCGTCTCGTGCAACGCGATCCAGGTCCGGAACGACGCGACCGGCACGCCGAGCGAACGGGCCGTTGCCCGGATGTTCTCCTCGACGAACAGGAGACGGCCGGGCGCGGCCTCGACGGACAGCAGCGCCAGGTCGTACTGGCCAAGGACGCGAGTGCCCATGAAGCCGAGCAGGAGTCCGAGCTGCCGGTTGGTCACCCAGCGATTGGCAAGGGCCATCGTCGCCTTGGCCAGGCCGCTTCCGGGTGGCACGACCTGGTCGAGGAGCTCGCCCTCGAGCTTGCCGATCAGCGACGCGAACGAGCCGGTGTTGGCTCGGACCCAGCCCGCGCGATCGACGACCCCCGAGCGTTCGACGACGCCGGGAAGGGAGGTGCCCAGGGCAGCCGAAAGGGCCGGGACGATGCGACCCATCGCCTCGGTGTACGCGGGCTCGGCGGCTCGGAGCTCCGCCGGCGCGAGCGCACCCGGTGCCTTGGCCAGGCGGCCGATCGCGATCCGCTCGACCTCGCGCCAGTCGACGAGACCGCGCCGTGCCGCGCGCTCCGCCCGGCGTCCGACGACGGCGGCTGCCGCTCCGAGGGCGGACCCGATCAGGAACCCGGCCTGCCAGACCCGGTCGTCACGCCACGACAGGTGGTGCTCGTCGCTCCCGGGCTCCCGGCGGTTTTCCGCGCGTCGACTCATCCCGCTGCCACCCCGAGGTCCACCGGCTCGACGTCCGGGAAATCGGCGCCGAACAACCGGCTGGCGAGGTCATGGAACCGGGTTGGGTCGCCAGTGGTGAGCTGCAGATGCGTGGCGGCGCTGGGCGTGACCGGTGCCTCGAGGCCGTTGACGCTCAGGAGCTCGGCGAGCGCCGAGGCGGTCGCCGTCGCCGAATCCACGATCGCGACGCCCTCCCCCACCTGGGCGGCGATCACGGCCCGAAGCAGCGGGTAATGCGTGCAACCCAGCAACAGCGTGTCGATCGATGCCCCGGGCGGCTTCGGGAAGACGAACTCGCCCTCCGCATCGCGCTCGCCCAGCAGGGGAGCCAACGATTCGGCTACGGCCGCCTCGGCGATCGGGCCCGAGAGGTGGCCGGCCTCCACGAGCGGCACCAGCGCCGGTGTGGCGTGTTCGTAGACCTCGACTGCGGGGTTCTCGTCCTTGATCGCGCTGAAGTACGCGTGCGATCGAATCGTCGCGGGCGTCGCGATGACACCCACGCGGCGGTTCCGCGAAGCAAGCGCGGCCGCCGAGGCGCCGGGCCGAATCACGCCCAGGATCGGCAGGTCGTAGCGGCGCCGGAGGGCAACGATGCCGACGGCCGTGGACGTGTTGCAGGCCACGACGATGGCCTTGACGTCGCGCTCGGCGAGGGCGTCGAGCGACTGACTCGAAAAGGCGAGAACCTCCTCGTCGGACCGGACGCCGTACGGGGCCCGGGCGTTGTCACCGAGGTAGATCGTCGATTCGGACGGCGTGCGCCGGATGATCTCGCGCAGGACGGTCAGCCCACCCACCCCGGAGTCGAAGACCCCGACCGGTCGCTGGTCCGGCATGACGGCGGTCAGGACCGCCCGGCGAAGGCCGCCATCCGGCCGGCGTTGAGCAGCTCGGTGGCGGTCCGGTTGATGTCCTGGCTGATCGGTGCCGTCGGGCTCGCGAGGACAAACGGCACGCCCTCGTTGTTCGACTGGACCACGAGGCGGCCGTCGGAGACCACCTTGTGTTCGGGCACCCGGCCGAGCGCCCGCTCCAGATCGGCCGGATCGATGCCACCCGACGAATCCGAGCGATTGATGAGATAGCGGACCTTGGACGCCGGGTATCCGATCGCACGGAAGGTGTCCGCAATCGCCATGGTGCTGTGGATGGTGGTCGAGTCGTAGGTCACGATCTCGATGATCGAGTCGCTCGCATCGAGGAATGTGAGGTTGATGTCGTTCAGCTGGCTCGACATGTCGATGACGATGCAGGCGTAGACGCGTTTCAGCAGTGACAGGATCTTCTCGACATCGCGCGCGGTGAGCATTTCCGCCATCTCGATCCGCGGAGGCGCGAGCAGGATGTCGATCCCGGACGGGTCACGCCACAGGACGTCGCCCAGATCCGACTCGGCGATCCGGTCCGTCGGCAGGTCGAGGATCGATGGCGCGTCCACGGGCACCTTGAGCAGCGCCCGGAGGTCGCCGAACTGGATGCTCCCATCGATCAGGACGGTCTTCTGGGCTTGCTGAGCGAGGGCGACGGCCAGGTTGAACGCGATGGTCGTCTTCCCTACCCCACCCTTTGGCGCGAACACGCTGAAGACCCGGTTTGACCCGACCTCCTGGCGTGCTTCGAAGTCCTTGCGGACCTGGGCGATCCGGGTCATCAGGTCGAAGCCGGAGAACGGCATCGCCAGGACACCGTCGATCCCGTTCATCGGGTCCGGTTCGACCGGGTTCTGGGGCACGGTCAGGACGATCACGGGCACGCCGAGCTTGGCTTCGTGGATCAGCTCGACGAGCTTTGGTCCCTTGACGCGACCCTGCAGCAACGCGTCGACAAGCACGACGTCGGGCCGCATCTCGCCGATCGCGGCGACCGCCCGGGCGCCCTCGGTCAGGACTTCGAGCAGCTTGACCCGGGCCTGGGCCTCGAGCAGACCGCGAATGTACTGAGCGACCTGCGGGACGTCCTCGACGATCAGCAGGCGCGTTTGGTCACTTGACGACATCGACTCGACGATACCACGGGGGTCGGTTTGCGGACCCATCCAGACGTCCCGGTCGGAACCGGCGTAGTGGTCCCGGCGCTCCGCGTCCTGGAAGCGCGATCAGGGCTTGACCGCAATCAGGACCGCGCGTTCGCTGCCCGGTCCCATGGGTCCGAGCCCGTAGTCGCCGGCCACCAGCTCCACGACGAGCCCGGCGTCCTCGGCGAACCCGCGCAGTTCGTCGGCGGACAGGAGGCGGAGCCGGTCCCGGCGGACCCAGCGGCGTGCCGGTGTCCCCTGGCCTCCCTCCTCGAAGATGGTCGTCAGGGTCACCGTGGCCGCCGCTGCGTCGTGCGCCGCCGATGCAGCCTTGGTGACGATGGCGCCCGACTCGGGATCGAGTCGCGGCCACTCGAGGCTGATCCGACCGTCGAACCGCGCGAGGTCCTCGGCGTCCGGGATCCAGATATCGACGGCGGCGACGCCACCGGGGGCGAGGTGTTCGGCGAGCGTCCGAAGCGCCGCCATTTGCGCGGCTCGCGTCGGGAGCACGAGCAACGAGTTGAGGGCAATGAATGCCAGCCCGAACTCCCCCGCGGCTGGCAAACGGAGACCGACGAGATCGGCTTCGACGAGGTGCAACCGGTCGACCGTCGCGGTCCCCGCCGCAGTCGCGCGGGTCCGCGCCCGTTCCAGCATCGCGGGGTCGATATCGACCGCGGTCACACTGAACCCGGCCTCGGCCAGCGGCACGCTGAGCCGTCCCGTCCCGGATGCCAGCTCGAGGATCGGGCCCGCCGGCTCGCCCGGCGAGGGCGAGGTACAGGTCGAGGTCGCCCGGATCGTCGACCAGGTCGAGGTCGTACAGGCGGGCGAGCGCCGCGGCAGTCTCGGGGTCGGGTTGCACGAGCCCGCTGGTATCGATGGACTACCCCTCCCAGCGAACGCGATGGCCATCGCGCTTGCGGACGGCAAGGGCGCTGATCGCCTCCAGCGCCGCTCGATTGGCGGCCATGGCCGTCGTTTCGGCCTGATCGTACGGCGGGGAGACCTCCACGATGTCCATGCCGGCGAGCTCGACGCTGCCGACGATCTGGCGGATCGCCCGCAGGACCTCCCGGGTCAACATCCCACCCGGTTCCGGCGTGCCCGTGCCGGGCGCCATCCCCGGATCGATCACGTCGATGTCGAGCGAGAGGTAGATCGCATCCGCTCCGTCCAGGGCCTCCGCGATCGCATCCGCGATCACGGCCTCGGCGCCGCGCTCCTCGATTTCGCGCATGAAATGCCAGCGCATCCCTTGCGCCTGCATCCACTCAAAGGTGGCCTTGGGCGGCCAGTACCCGCGCAGCCCGACCTGGACGAAGTTGCGTCCCTGCACGGCGCCGGATTCGATCAGCCGGCGCATCGGGGTGCCATGGCTGGCCAGGACGCCATACGATTCATTGGCGGTGTCGGCGTGTGCATCGAAATGGACGATCCCGATGGTCCGCGGCCGGCGGAGCTCGGCGATGGCCGTGGCCGCTGGCCACGTGATGGAGTGATCACCGCCGAGGATGATCGGGATGGCCCCGGTCGCCGCCACCTCGCCGACCTTGCGATAGATCATCGCGTGGCCGCGCTCGATCCATGACGGGATGATGTTGGCATCGCCCGCATCGACGACGGTCAGGTGGTCGTATGGGTCGATATCGACCTGGAGCGAATAGATGGAACCCGCGGTGTATTGCGCCTCGCGGATCGCTCGCGGCCCGAATCGCGCGCCTGAGCGGTGGGTCACCGCATCGTCGAATGGCGCGCCGACGATCGCCACGTCCACCTCCCGGCGACGCAACTCGGCTGGGTCGGTGATCCAGGGCAGGTTCATGAACGTCGTCGGCCCGACGTACGTGGGCAGGTCGAAGTCGTCGAACGTCTCGTACGACTGGTCCCAGCCGTTCAGGGACGCGAAGTCACGCTCCAGATCGGGGTCGGGGGGCTGGGCCACGGGAACCTCCGGAGACGGTCGCAACACGCGGTCGCGGGTGGGTCTATCCGTCTCGATGGGCGCCGCCGGTTTCGAACCGTCGTCCAGCGGGGCGCCCACGGAGAGTAGCACCGTCGATGGCCGGCGAATTGGCGGGTCATTCGGGCGTTGTCGGGTCCGGGCGCTCGCTTACGCACTTTCAGTGCGCGCGCTCCCGTCCTCCCCTCCGCCTTCGACTGACCTCGCCACTTCGCCGGATTCTCGGGACGACGTAGCTCGCCTTCGGCATCGCGGTGGCACGACGAATGTCAGGGCGTTTCGCGGAACTCCGCCCAGGCTGCGGCTACGAGGTCGGGGTCGGCGAAGAGGTCGTAGGCGGTCTGGGCGACGAGGGTGGCCGACAGCAGCGTGATCTCGTCGGCTTGTGGTGAGGCAGCCGCGTCGCGAAAGAGGATCGAATGGCCTGGCGTGCCTTCCGGGGCAATGGCGAGCTCAGGGTGGATCGTCGGGCACACCCAGCTGACGTTGGCCATGTCGGTCGAGCCGGCATTGGGGTCATCGCCCTGGTCGACGATGCCGTATGCCGCCATGTTGGCCCGGAAGCGCTCCGCGAGGACACGGTTGTTCCGCATCGTCGTGGCGCCACCCGAGTAGGTGACGTCGACCGTCGTGTCGGTGGCCTGGGCGGCGGCCTCGCACATCGCGCTGAAGCGCTCGCGCATCTGGCGGTACTCGGTGTCGTTGTCGCTCCGAAGCATGAACCAGGCTGCCGTACGATCCGGAATGATGTTGGCGGCCGTGCCCCCTTCCCGGATGATGCCGTGGACACGTGCGGTCTGCCTGAGTTGCTGACGCCACAGCCCGACCGAGACGAACAGGTTGATCATGGCATCGAGCGCATTCTTGCCACGCCAGGGGTCCGACGCGGCGTGTGACTGCAGGCCGGTAAAGACGACATCGACATCCTCGGATGCCAACGGGTAACTCTCCACGTGGTTCCGGTCGCACGGGTGGTAGAGCAGCGCGGCGTCGATCCCCGCGAAAAGACCGTCGTCGATCATGATCTGCTTGCCGCTGCCTCGTTCCTCGGCCGGCGTGCCCAGGAAGACGATCTCGCCCGAGAGCTCGTCGCTCAGGGACGCAAGCGCGATCGCCGCGCCCACGCCAGAGGCGGCCATGGTGTTGTGGCCACAGCCGTGCCCCAGGCCCGGGAGGGCGTCGTACTCGGCGAGGATGCCGATCCGCGGTCCGGCGTCGCCTCGTCCACCACGCCGGACGGCGCGAACGGCCGTGCCAAGACTTCCCGCTGGGTGTTCGACCTCGAACCCGTGGCGGCGGAGCACCTCGACCACCCAACCCGCCGCCTTGACCTCCTCGAATGCCGGTTCGGGGTTGGCGTGAATCCGGTGGGAGAGCTCGATGATCTCGCCTCGGGCCGCTTCGACGGACGCGGCGAGCCGCTGCTTTGCGTCGACGAATGGCCCGGCAGGAGTCGTGGAGATGAGTGACGGCAACGCGGGGCTCCTGTTCGATCGATCTGGACTGACGATCGGCGAAGCCTAGCGCCCCCGGCAGTTGACCCGGGTCAACGTTCCGCGGAGAGCGTCGCCTCCGCCACGACGGTGAGGGCGATCAGGAACAGGGCGATCGGCAGGACGAGGAGGTCCTGGACCCGAAGGACGATCAGCACCGCGACGATGATGCCCACCCATGCCGAGCGGCGGACGGCGCGCACCCAGTCGCCGCGGTAGGCAATCTGGCGATGACGCCCGAACACCGTCAGCCAGATGAGCGGCACGAGCGTCAGCGCAACAGCAAGGCCGATCAGACCGGCGCCGATGAAACCGGCCATGGGGTCCACGACCGGGTCGCGGGTCGTCAGGACGAGGCCGACGAGGAGCCAGACAACGCCGGCCGCTGCGAAGAACCCGAGATTGGCCGCCCGGTCACGCGACTCCATGACGAGCGAGTCTAGGCCCTCCGAGCCGTTGCTCGATGGCCACGGCTGGATCCTCCGGACGAGGCGGTCCATGGTCGATGCGATCTCCGGTGCGAGCCGCCAGGGGCGGCGGGCAGCGAACGATGCGGGAGACATCGGCCTCGAGTCGAGTCGGGCGAATGCCCTATCGGACGCTCAGCGCGCGACGCTAGACGGACAGATCTCTCGAAACGCGCAGTACGTGCAGGCAAGATAGTCCGGCGTGGGCGTGTAGTCCCTGGCACGCATCCCGGCCGCGGCCTTGGCGATCTTCCCGCGCGCCCGTGCGAGCCGCTTTGCGTCCACCTCCACCCGGCCGACCAGGCCCGACTCCAGGAAATGGAGCGCGACGGCATCGGGCAGTCGACCGGTCATCGCCTCGTAGCCCATGGCATAGATCTGGAGCTGGAGCGATTCGCGCGCTCGTTGGCGGGCCTTCGCCGGGTCGCGAACGTCCGACGACTTGTAGTCCGTGATCGTCACGCGCTCGGGTCCGAGGATCCCGAGCGTCGGCGAGACCACGTCGGCCATCGGCGCGGACTCAGCCGCGTCGTCGTCACCGACCCGCGCCTCCACGGCCGGTTCGATATCGACACGGTCCCATCGGCCGCGAACGCGATCGCCACCGAGGGTGAAGCTGAACTCGCGTTCCACGTAGGTCGGGATCACGGCGTCGGGTGCCAGTTGTGCCGTTCTGAACCGTCGGAGGGCGGCGCGACCGGCCTCAAGCCTCGCTTCTTCGTGGTCGCGGCTGACGAAGCCCTCATTGGACCACGCCGCCTCGAACGCTCCACACAGCTCGGCCTCGGTCATCACCTGGCCCTTGGCGTGGCGGTTGTGGAAGAGCTGGACGGCCTTGTGCAGCGCGGAGCCGTAGATGATCGCGTGGTGAGGCGCCAGCGGAACGCGCAGGACGTGGGCGTACTTGTACTTGAGCGGGCAGGTCAGGTAGTCGTCGATCTGGTAGAAGCTGAGGGACAAGGGCTCAGTGATCGGGCCATCCGGGACCGCGACGGGCGCCGCCAGCGCTTCGAACCCGGCGAGGCGCTCGACCGGCGTGGACGTCCGGGCGCCGGCCCCCGGGACGCCCGACGTCGGAGGAAGGTCCAAGGCTTCGAGCACGAACGGCGAGACACGACGAGCGCGCGATCCCCCGTAGTCGGCGGCGTGCGACAGGACCAACTCGTCGCGCGCGCGGGTCATCGCCACGTAACAGAGGCGCCGCTCCTCGGCCAGGGCCGTCTCGGCGGTCATGGGCACGCCCCGACCGACGCCCGCGGGCAAGGCCAGGGTCTCGCCGCGGCCGTTGAGCGGGAACCGCCCCGCGACCATACCCGGCAGGAAGACGACCGGGAACTCGAGCCCTTTGGCCTTGTGCACGGTCAGGACGGCGACCGCATCGGCGTCCGGATCGAGCTCGGCCGTCGCCGGGTCATCGCCGGCCTCGATCAGCGTGGCCAGGTGCCGCGCGACGTAGATGGCGCGATCATCCACGAGCAGCGCGGACTGGGCACGGACGATCTCGAAGAAGCGCGCGATGTTCTGGAGTGCCTCTTCCGCCACGGGACTGTCCGTCGAAACGAGCCGGGACAGCAGCCCGCTGCCACGCAGGAACCGGTACAGGACCTCGCCGGCCGGACGCTCGTGGGCCATCTCGGCGTACGCGCGGACGTCGGCGACGAGCCGATGCGCCGCGGCCCGCGTCCCCGGTGCGACGCGCAGGATGCCGGGCTGCCGCTCCAGCTCGTCGAGGATCGCCCACACCGAGCGGTTCCGCCGCCGCGCCATGTTGACGATCGCGGTGAGGTCCTCGCCCCCGAGGCCGTAGGCGTCCGAGGCGGCGAGCGCGTAGACGTCGAGGCTCGATTCCGGGTCGGCCACGACACGCAGGAAGGCCAGCAGCATCTTGACCTCTGGCCGCGTGTACAGACCCGAGGCACCGGAGAACCGCCAGGGGATGCCGGCCATGTTCAGGGCCCGCAGGATCGGGTCGGCGTGCCCGTTCGCCCGAACCAGCACGGCGTGATCGCGGGGAGCCGCCCCGCCCGCGATCCGGCGTCCGATATCGGCCGCGATCCAGTCGGCTTCCTCGGAGCCTGAGGCGAAGACCTCGAGCCGGACGGGCGCGGGCGCCGGTGCAGATCGCTCTGGTCGCAGCCGTTTGCTCACACCGGCCCGCACCTCGAGCCGGTCCGGGTCGTTGAACCGGATCAGGCGATATGCCGTTTCCAGCACCGGCGCGAGCGATCGATAGTTACGGCGCAGGACGACGGTCCGGGCTGACGCGTACCGCTCGCGGAAGGCGAGGATGTTGTCCACGGCGGCGCCCCTGAACGCGTAGATGGCCTGGTCATCATCACCGACCACCGTGACGTTCCGATGCGGCTCGGCGAGGAGCGCGACCAGCTCCGCCTGGGCCCGGTTCGTGTCCTGGAACTCGTCGACGAGGATGTGGCGGAACCTGCCGGCGACGGCCGTCCGTGCCGCGACCGAGGTCCGGACAAGCCGCAGCGCCAGGGCGACCTGGTCGCCGAAGTCGATGCAGCCATTGGCCGCCATCAGCCGCTGGTAGGTGGCATATGCCGCGGCCAGCTCGGCCTGGCGACGAGCCCCCTCGGCGACGGCGTCAGCGGCATCGCGATCCGCGTCCGTCACCTCTGCGGCCGGCACGGTCGAGATGGCCTCGGCGACGCGGGCGGCTTCGATCGCGACCCGATCGGCATGGGCGGCGTAGTCGTCGGGCGAGACATCCTCGTCCTTGCACCGGCTGAAGAACGTGGCAAGCGCCGCCAGGAAGCGCGTCGGGTCGCCGAGCGGCCGGTACGCGTCGAGCTCGAACTCGAAGAGGTGCTCGCGCAGGAAGATGACGACCTCGGGTCGCGACAGGACGCGAACGTCGGTCGGCAGGCCGAGCTCCAGCGCGTACTCGCGGATCAGCCCGTCGCCAAAGGCATGGAACGTGGAAATCGCCGTGTCCGTGTAGCCGTATGGCACGAGCTGATCCACACGGCTGGCCATCTCGTCGGCCGCCTTATCGGTGAAGGTCAGCCCGAGGATCTCCGACGGCCGGGCGCGACGGGTTGCGATGAGCCATGCGATCCGCCGGGTGATGACCTGGGTCTTGCCCGTGCCGGCACCGGCGACGACGAGCATCGGCCCGTCTCCGTGCGTGACCGCGCGCAGCTGATCGGGGTTGAGTCCGGTGAGGAGATCGCCGAGCCCGGATCGAGGCTCGTCCGCAACAGCCGGCTCCGTGACCGGGACCAGGTCGTGCCAGGCGGGGATCTGTTCGAGGGGCGCCGGTTCGCGGCGCCGCCGGACGCGCGCCGGGCTCATGGTGGTGTTGGTGACCGCGGACTGGAGAGGCGTTCGAGGGGGCATGCCGGGAGCATCGCGCGCTGTCGTGCCACCTACGCTGTCATGCCGTCGCGTGGTTGATCGCCGCCGTCTCCTCAGCGGACAAGCCGGCATCCGACCGCCCACCCGTGATCGACTTCGCGTACACGCGGGTGCCCTCGCGGGCGTGGAGGCTCGACAGCACCCAGCCGTCACCGGCGGCATCGAGGAGGGCCAGGGCAAAGCTCTGGTTGCCGCCGGTGCCCTCGAACGGGTTGAACCGAACCAGCCCGACGCGCTGGAACGATCGGCGCTGAACGCCTTCCAGGACGGCCGTGCGCGCTGCCACGTCGTCGAGCTGACGCGACATCGCGTAGACCTTCTCGAGGTGGGTATCGAGGACGGATTCGAGGCTACGACCCTCCGCGCCGCGCGTTATTCCGCTCAGGCGCTTGTCGAGGTCCCGCGTCCGGCGAGCCAGGATCACGCTCGCGGCCGCGAGCGCGAAAACGGTTGCGACAAGGCCGACGACGAGAGCGCCAAGATTGGGCTCGATGAGCGCGTCGAGGTCGATCCGATGGTCCTCCAGAAGGCATTCCGAGTCTAGCAGGCAGCCATTGGCACGGACGTATCAGGCGATGCCCCGTGAGGGCCAACGCGGTAGCCACGCCACCGATCGTGCCGCGGCCGCGGTTGCGAGCGCGATCGCCGTTTCGTGCCAAATGCTCCCCAGGTGAGCACTCGTCATGTCTGGGCATGGTCCTGCCCGCCCCACACAGCAAGCCTGAGCGTGCGCCGGGACCCGGAGCCCTTGATGTTGTGACAACTGCGAGCTCCAGAGCACATCTGACCTGATCGCCTGTGCCCAAGGCTCGCCTGGCGAGCATCTGTCACAAATGCACGGAGACTTGCAACCTGACCCTCAACCCAGGCGACGCCGCACACCCCCAGTGCTATCCTCTGGCGTCAAACGACCCGGCGGGACCGTCATCGTCCCGCGCCAACGGCATCCCTGACGGAGGACCGCGACCACTCATGGCCAAGCGCGCCAGAGGCACGACGACCCGACCGGGCCAGCGTCGGCCGATCCAGCGGCCGGCGGCTCGACCCAGCTCGCCAAGCCCGCGCCCGACGTCCACGACCGACGCAGCGTCGACCGTCACCCGCTCGGCGTCACTGACGCCCGAGGAAGAAGCGCGCGCCGCCCAGCTCGAGGCCGCGATCGTGGCGGAGGAGCGCCAGGCCGAGAATGCCCGCCGCGGCCGCACGCAACGTGCTGCGCCGGAGCCCGTCGTCCGGTCCAGCTCGCCGCTCGCGGCGGCGGCAGCCCATGAATACGACTATGTCGCGCGCGATGTCCGGCGCGTGGCGATCGTGGGTGGATCGCTGGTGGGCCTGCTCCTCGCCCTCTGGGTCGTGACCCAGGTCACCGGCATTACGCTCTAGCTCCGCCCAGGCCGCGGCGCCGCGGCCGCGCGCTACCATCGGGGCATGCCCTCCGCCCGCCGGATCGTCGGCGCCAGACCTGAGGCCCTCTTCCAGCCACCGCCGGAGCGGCAGCCGCTGGCGGCGCGGATGCGCCCGCGCAATCTCGGCGAGTTCATCGGCCAGGAACACCTCGTCGGCGAGAAGGGCCCGCTCAGGCGCAGCATCGCGCGCGGACATCTCGCCTCCTTGCTGTTGTGGGGACCCCCGGGCACCGGCAAGACGAGCCTCGCGCGCCTCCTCGCCGCAGAGATCGGCGCCCACTTCAACAGCATGTCGGCGGTCATGTCCGGCGTCGCCGAGGTCCGTGCCACCATCGCCGAGGCCCAGGACCGGATCAGTCTCCACGGCACCCGCACGATCCTCTTTCTCGACGAGATCCACCGCTTCAACAAGGCGCAACAGGACGCGCTGCTCCCGCACGTCGAGGATGGGACGGTCACGCTCGTTGGGGCCACCACGGAGAACCCGTACTTCGAGGTCAACGCCGCGCTCCTGTCGCGGATGCGCGTCTGGCGACTCGAGCCGCTGACCGATGAAGAGGTGGCGATCGTCGTCCGCCGCGCCCTCGACGACGTCGATCGGGGGCTGGCCGGGTCGCTGGGACCCGACGGTGGCGTCGCCCTGTCCGAAGCCGCGTTCGAGCACCTCGTCTCGCTGGCCGGCGGCGATGCACGCGCGGCGCTCAACGTGCTCGAAGGGGCGGCGGCGCTGGCTGAAGGCGAGGACGTCCGCGATCCCGACGGACGCGTCAGTCCGCGGCTCGAGGACGTCGAAGCGGCGGCGCAGCAACGCGTCCTTGCCTACGACCGCGCCGGCGACGGGCACTACGACACGGTTTCCGCGTTCATCAAGAGCCTGCGCGGCAACGACCCGGACGCCGCGCTCTACTGGCTCGCGGCGATGATCGCCGCCGGTGAGGACCCCAGGTTCATCGCCCGCCGGCTGATCATCAGTGCATCTGAGGATGTCGGCAACGCGGACCCTCGAGCCCTGCAGGTAGCGGTTGCGGCTGGCCACGCGCTCGACTGGATCGGCCTGCCTGAGGCGCAGTACGCCCTCGCCCAGGCGACCACCTACATCGCGACGGCGCCAAAGTCCAATCGCTCCGGGTCGGCATACTGGGCGGCGGTGTCCGATGTCGAGGCGAGCGGTGCACTTCCTGTACCGCTCCATCTGCGAAATGCGCCGCACCGCCGGATGCAGCAACACGGGATCGGCGTCGGCTATCGGTACACGCATGACTACGACGGGGCGGACGTCGACCAGCAGTACCTGCCGGACGCCATCGAGTCGAGGCGCTACTACCTGCCGACCGACCAGGGGTACGAGGCCACCATCGCCGCGCGGATGGCGGGGCGAGCCGAGGCGCGCGCGGCGGCCAAGGCAGCGGGGCGAACACCACGGGCGAAGACACCGGCGCCCGAGATCAAGAAGGGCGCGGGCAGCGGGCTCATGAAGACCCGCGAGGAGAGTCGAAAGAAGCTGGCCGAGACCGAGAAGCGCGACGCCGCCGACTAGCGGCGGGTCAGGTCGTCCCCAGCGATCAGCGCCGCACGGTCAGGAGGGGCTCAACCCGGAGCGGGGCCGGCTTCGAAGCGGACGGGCGCCCTCCGAATACCGGGGCGCCTCGGCACGACGGGGAGCGGCGGTTCGGCGTGCGGCAACGGGTTCGGCCGCCGGCGGCGCCAGTTTCAGCACGCCAAGCGCCCAATCGGCATCGGCGCGGAACCGGTCGTCCATGCGCCGACGAGCGGCTCGGAGCGCCGTCTGGGCGGCCTCGCGTTCGCCATCGAGGCCGACCCTCGCGATCACGCGGATGGCGAAGGCGGCAAGGGCCGGGTCCTTGAGCCAGGGCACCACCGCCTCGATGGCTGCGGCGCCGTGTGCTGCGATCGGGTCGCGAAGGTCGATCCGGTGTGCCGGGTCGGCACCTTCGGCGCGAGCGAGCAGGGTCGCGAGCGCAGCGTTGGCCTTGGTCATCGGGTCTCCAATCGCGCGCGGCGGCGCGTAGTTCGGCCAGAGCATACCAAATCTGCACGTTTTCGAAGATTTGACCGTTCTAAGACTTGCCCGATCAACACGCTCCGCGTAGGCTGTGCCGCCATGTCCGCCATATCAGCTCGACCACCCCGCCGAGACGACCCCGAGCGCCTGCGTCAATTCAAGGCTGAGTTCTTCAAGGCGCTTGCCCATCCGGTTCGAATCGCGATCCTCGAGCACCTCCGGAACGGGCCGCGGAGCGTTGGCGAGATCCAGGCGTTCACGGGCGTGGCGGGCTCGACCGTCTCGCAGCAGCTGGCCATCCTTCGCAGCCGCGGGATCGTCGTCCCGGAGCGGCTCGGGACGACCATTCGGTATCACGCGGCCGACCCGCAGATCTACGTGTTGCTCGACGCCGCGCGGGAGATCTTCTACGGCCACTTGAGCGACAGCGCGGATCTGCTCCGACTCGTCGAAGCCGAGCTGGTCGCCGGCGGCGGTTGACCCGCGGCGTTGCGCGCGGACGCCGACAAGCGTCATGGACTCGTGACCGGCACGACCAACACCCTCATCGCCGCCGCGCGCACGCTCGTGGACCGCGTCTTTCCACGTGGCGCGCTCGTCCTGTCCGTGCTGTCGCTCGGCTACTTCGCGGCGGGGATCGTGCGCAACCGGGTCTTCGCCAACACGTTTGGGGCGGGGGCCGAGCTCGACGCCTACTATGCGGCGTTCCGGCTGCCGGAGATCGCGCTCGATGTCCTCGTCGCGGCCGGACTGACGGCTCCATTCGTGCCGATCTACACGACCCTGCGCCGCGACGACGAGGGCGCCGCGAACCGATTCGGACAGACGGTCCTGACCGGAGCGATCGGGGTCATGACGCTGGCCAGTCTCGCGATCTTCCTGCTCGCGCCGTGGATCGGTGAACGGTTCGAGGCCTTCGACCCCGCGACCCGCGCGTTGTACGTGGACCTGCTCCGGATCAACTGCATTGCCCAGGTCCTGTTCGCCGCATCGTTCGCCATTGGCGAGATCCTCGTGGCCAACCGACGATTCGTGGCGTACGCGCTCGCCCCGATCCTGTACACCGGCGGCATCGTCGTCGGGACGGTCCTCTTCGCAGATCGGTTCGGGATAGCCGCCACCGCGTGGGGCGCCGTCGGTGGTGCCGCCGCCCATCTCGCGGTCCGCGTGGCGGGTTCGTTGCGAACCTCGTTCCGGATCCGACCGGCGTTCGGGATCCGGACGGGGGCGTTTCGCGAGTTCGTCCGCCTGATGCTCCCGCGGATGGCGAGCCATCCGATCGAGCTGCTGATGCTGACCTGGTTCACGATCCTGGCAACGCAGCTCGGCCCCGGCAGCGTCACCGCGTTCAACTTCGCATCGGACTACCAGGTCGTTCCGATCCTCCTGATCGGCGCGCCGTTCTCGCTCGCGATCTTCCCGACCCTGTCGGCCGCCTTCGCAGACGGTGATCGGCGCATGTTCCGGGCGGTGCTACGACGAACCCTGGTGGTGATCGCGGTGCTGACGAGTGTCGCCGCTGCGGCCTTGTTCGTCCTGTCCAGTGTCGTCGTCGACGTGTTGCTTGGTGGCGGCCGGTTCGGACCCGACGACGTGGCACGGACGACGACCGTCGTCGCTGCGTTCGCGCTCTCGATCCCCTTCGATGCCCTCGCCTACCCCCTCTCGCGAGGCCTGTACGCGACCCACGACACGATCCGCCAGGCGGCGTCTTCGTTCGTGGCGCTCGGGGTCGTGATCGCAACGTCGTCCGCGTTGATCGGACCGCTCGGGATCCTGGCCATCCCGCTCGGATATGCCGCGGGCATGGCGGCGAAGGATGTGTTGCTCGCGTTCTTCCTGATCAGGCGTCTCGCCGCCGCGGAACCCGGTGGCGCGGGTCAGGACGGCGCGGACACAACAACGGTGGGGACGACCGAGATGAACAGGCCGTCGCGCTCCGGGTAGGCGCCCTCGGGTCGCTTCCAGCGCAGGTAGTTGCGCTCCATCTCCGCGCCATCCTGGAACGTTCCGGGCGGATCCGACGGACCCCAGATGCTCGACACCCACGGATACCAGGGGTCAAGGACATAGGCGCCCTCGACCGTCGCATCCCGGAAGAACGCCGGGTCAGCGTCGGCGCGGTACCCGGTCATCACCCAGGTGTGGGCCCCCCGCCAGGCGAGCAGGATCACCGGCGAGCCAGTTGCTTCGAGCGCAACCGCGGCATCCCGCAGGGCGTCCTGGCGCGTCTCGTAGCCCCGGACCTCGTAGCCGCTCGCACCATAGGCGTCGAGGGCGAGCGCCATGGCGGACGGTCCCCACTTGCCGTTGTGGCTGTCGCCATAGCTCTCCCACTCCTTGACGCGGTCCTGGAGCTCCCGCTGGAAGTCTTCAGACGTGTCCGCAAGGCCGAGCGCTGCGAGGGTCATCTGCACACCCGCGGGCGCGCACCACGTGTCCCTGAGCTCATGTGCGAAAACGGCCTCGTGGTCCTCGACGATGTCGACATCCACAGGGACCCGGGCGGGCGTTGGTGTCGGCGTGGGGACCGGCGTTGCCGTCGCGACCGTTCCTGACGATGCAGGCCGGGGTGTCGGCGACGCGGTGGGGACCGGGGTCTCGGGCGGGGGCGTGACGAGCACTGTCCCGTCCGTCGGTCGATCTGGCACCGGACCCGCGATGAACCGATCGATCCGGTCCATCGCACGCTCGAACAGGTTGCCCGCGCCAAACGCGTCCGTCGAGATCGCGAGCGTGGAGAGGGCTGCGCCAACGACGATCGCGATCAGGATCACGCGACGGATCGAGATGCGGCGACGTCGGGCCAGGGAGTGCGACAAGGGGTCGAGATTCCTCACGGTGCGCTTGCAGGTGACGACGTTCCAGCGGCGCCGGCTGCTACGTGCCGGGCCACCGCGACCAGCCTGCCATAGAATCCCGATCTACCCCGGCCACCCCTGGAGGTCCCCATGCGCCGTTTCGTGCTGCTCGCCGCGCTTCTCCTGTCTTTCGCCGCGCCGGCCACCGTGGCCGCCGGTGGATGCCCGACCGACCCCGGTGGTCTCGTCGACGAGGAGACCTACCGGGTCGGCGAACTCATCCAGTTCTTCGATTCGTACACGGATTTCGGCGACCCCGGGACGACGACCATTCATTTCGAGCGGCCCGCCGACGGCGCCGTCCTCGACTACACGGCGGCCAACATCGCCGACGGCACGTGGTTCCTGGATCTTCGGCTCGACTCGTCCTCGTTCGTCGGCCGGTGGAACGTGACGGTCACGGTCGACCAGACGAGCGGCATCTCGACGTGTACGGACGTCGTGACCATCCTTGCGATCCGCGCGCCCAGCACTGACGCGATCGCGACCGCGATCCCTCCGTCGCGCGGCGCCGACCCCCGCGCGGGGACAGTGCTGCTCATCGGCGCGTTGGCGGTTGCCGTGCTCTACCTGCGTCGCCAACGGGCCACGTCTGCCTGAGGCCTACGGCTCGAGGTCGAACGCCTTTGCGTGACGTGGCCGGAACACGGCGATCGGTCGGCGGTCGAAGGTCGCGATCCGGTGCACGCCCAGCCGTTCGGCGGCCGCGACCATCAGGGCATCGGCAAGGCGCGGCCGGTGCTCGGCGGCCAGCTCGAGAAGCTGCGCTGCCCTCGTCAGGTCCGACCCGGTTGGGGTAACCAGCCGGATCGCCCCGGTCGTGATCGAACTGACGAGCGCGAGCGCCGCTGGAGCGCCAAGCTCGCGCTGAAGCAACGCATCGAGATCGCCGAGCGCCAATGCTCCGAGCAGCAGCGGTTCATCGGCACGCTTGAACCAGGCGACCGCCGCGGCGTGGTTCAGGTCAGCGCGATCCGCCGCGGCCAGCACGGCGCTCGCATCGAGAAAGATCGCCACGGATGCTCAGCGGCCGCCGCCTGGCCGGCGACCCGCCTCTCGGCGCATGATCGATCGCCCGTCGAGCGAGAGCCGCCCATGGCTGCTGGCACCGATCGCGACGAATGGCAGCTCCGGCAGGACGTCGTGCTCGCCAAGATATGCCTCGAGCGCCGCGGCGATCACCGCCGTCTTTGACGTTCGTTCCCGGTTCGCAAACCGATCGACTCGTTCGAGCAGGTCGGCGTCGGCGAGGATGGTGGTCCGTCGCGTTGGCATATGACGACATATATGACATGGTGGCCAGACCCCGTCAAGCGTGCGACCATGCCCCGACAACCGCCCACGCTCAGCCAGGAGGTCCCCGTGGATCGCTTCGAGCCGAACCTGCGCATCCCCGGCCCGACGGCACTGCCCCCGTCCGTGCGCGAGGCCGGCGGTCGCCAGATGATCAATCACCGTGGACCCGAATTCGCGGCGATGCTCGAGCGAATCCTGACCGGGATGCGACCCTACTTCGGCACGACGAGCGACGTCGCGATCATCACGACCGCGGGCACGGGCGGGCTCGAGGCCGCCGTCGTCAATACGCTCTCGCCCGGCGATCGCGTGTTGGGAGTCTCGATCGGCTCATTTGGCGACCGGTTCGCCAAGATCGCGCGGACCTATGGGGCAGACGTCACGAAGATCGAGGTCGATTGGGGCCAGGCGGCGGATCCGGCAGCGCTCCGTGATGCCCTCCGGGCCGATCCCGGCGTCCGTGCCGTCCTGTTGACCCACAACGAGACATCGACAGCCGTGATGAACCCGATCCCGGAGCTGGCCGCCGTCGTCCGCGAGGTGGCGCCCGAGGCGCTCGTCCTCGTTGACGCCGTCTCGTCACTTGGCGCCGTGCCGTTCCAGATGGATGCATGGGGCGTGGACGTGGTCGTCACCGGTTCGCAGAAGGCGTGGATGTCGGCCCCGGGCCTGGCCATGATCGCGGCGTCACCGCGCGCCTGGTCGGCGATGGAGACCGCCAGGATGCCGCGGGTCTACCTCGACCTTCTCGTCCATCGCGAGAGTCACGCCGCCGGCCAGACGCCGTGGACACCGGCGATCGCGGTCTTCTACCAGGTCGACGAAGGCATCCGGCTGATGGCGGCCGAAGGCGCCGACTCGGTGTTCGCCCGTCACGAGGCGTGTGCCGCGGCCGCTCGGGCCGGGCTGCTCGCCCTCGATTTCGAGCTCTTCGCCGACCAGCGTCACGCGTCGCGGACGGTGACTGCCGCGGTGGTTCCAGACGACCTCGACTGGAAGGCATTCAACGGCGGCTTGAAGCGCCGCGGCCTGGTCCTGGCCGGCGGTCAGGGCAAGCTCACCGGCAAGATCTTTCGGCTCGGACACCTTGGCTCGGTCACGCTCGAGGAGATCATCGGTTCGATGAGCACCCTCGAGCTTGCCTCCATCGAGGCCGGCCGCGCCGTCCGACCGGGCGTCGCGGTGGCGGCCGCGCAGGTCGCCGCTCTCGAAACCCTCGGTGTCATCCGGCCGGCCGTCGCCGGGGCGGGTGCGTGAGGATCCTCGTCGCCGAGCCAATCGCCGCCGAGGGCGTCGCGCTCCTCCGGGCGAGCCACGAGGTCGATGAGCGGCACGGCCTGTCCCGGGACGAGCTGTGCGCGATCCTCCCCGACTACGACGCCCTGATCGTGCGCAGCCAGGTCCAGGTCGACGCGGGGCTGATCTCGGCGGGGGCGCGGCTGGTCGTCATCGGCAGAGCCGGTGTCGGCGTGGACAACGTCGATCTCGATGCCGCGACCCGGGCCGGGATCATCGTGGTCAACGCCCCGACCGGAAACACGATCGCGGCTGCCGAGCACACGCTGGCACTTCTCTATGGGCTCGCGCGCCGGACGGCACCGGCCGACGCGTCAGTTCGTCGCGGCGAGTGGAACCGCGCCCAGTTCACCGGCCTGGAGCTGCGCGGACGGACGCTCGGCATCGTGGGGCTAGGCAAGATCGGTCAGGCGATCGCGGTCCGAGCGGTCGCAATGGAGATGTACGTGCTCGCAGTCGATCCGTACGTGACCGACGAGCAGGCCGCCAACCATGGCGTGGAGCTGGTCACGTTCGATGCCCTCCTCGAACGATCCGACGTCATCACCGTTCACGTGCCGCTGTCGCGGGCCACGCGAGGCCTGATCGGACGCGAGGCCATCGCCAGGATGAAACCCGGTGCGATCGTGCTCAACGTCGCGAGAGGTGGCGTCGTCGACGAGACGGCGCTGGCCGAAGGCCTCGCCTCTGGCCAGGTTGGCGCGGC
The DNA here is from genome assembly GCA_963731865.1 of uncultured Chloroflexia bacterium. Classification (GTDB taxonomy): domain Bacteria; phylum Chloroflexota; class Limnocylindria; order Limnocylindrales; family CSP1-4; genus SPCO01. Next base: position 771,872 of record CAVSXG010000002.1, read on the forward strand.
CGGGATCGACGTGTTCGAAGAGGAACCGCCCAAGGGATCGCCGCTGCTCTCGGCACCGAACACCCTGCTGACGCCACACCTCGGCGCCTCCACGACTGAGGCCCAGATCCTGGTTGCCGAAGAAGTCGCTGCCCAGGTGCTCGACGTCCTCGAAGGCCGGAGCGCCCGGTACGCGGTCAACGCGCCGCTGCTGACGCCGGAAACGGCCAGGGCGATCGCCCCGTACCTGCCTCTGGCGGAGATCCTGGGACGGTTCTTCGCCCAGCTCTCCCGCGGCGGCGTTCGGACCTTGACGCTGGAGATTGCCGGTGACCTGTCGGAACACGATGGCAGCCCCTTGATCGCGGCGGTGCTCCGGGGCCTGCTCGAGACAGTTACGACCGAGCGCGTGAACCTCGTGAATGCGGGTGCCCTGGCGAAGGCGCGCGGAATCACGGTCATCGAGCGCAAGACCCCTGACGCGGGAGCGTTCGCCGCCCAGCTGACGTTGTGGGGTGGGTCCGGGGGTCCGGGCGGGCGATTGGGTGAACGCCAAGCCGTCGTTGCGGGGACGGTGGCTGCCGGTGAGCCTCGAATCACACGGCTCAACGACTACCGGCTGGACATGGCCCCCGCCGACACGATGTTGATCACCCGGCATATGGACAAGCCGGGGATGGTCGGACGAGTCGGCCAGATGCTCGGCGAGGCGGATGTCAACATCAGTGCGATGCATCTCGGCCGGACCCGGCCGCGCGAGGACGCCTTGATGGTGCTGGCCCTCGACGACGACGTCCCCGAAATCAGTGTCGGACGCCATCCGAGCCCAGGAGGCCGTCCTGGATCTCTGGACGATCAGACTCGGGAGCGCCCGCTGACGGCGGCGTCGCCACCAGTCATCCCGGCCGGCCTGGACGCAACCCTCGGCCTCGTCCGTCACGGCGAGTCGACGTTCATCGTCGAGGAGCGGTTCCAGGGCCAGGCCGAGACGCCTCTCTCTCCGCTAGGCCACCGCCAGGCCGGCCTTGTCGCGCGCCGCCTCGCCTCACCGCTGGACCCGCCCGCCCTGCCGGTTCCCGGTCGGCCACCGATCGAGGTCGTGCACTCGCCCCTCCAACGCACCGCCCAGACGGCCGAGGCGATCGAATCCGCGTTGCGCGGGACTGGACAAGCGGTTGCGCGACGTCCCGATCCCTCGTTCCTCGAGATCGGGCAAGGTGCCTGGGAAGGCCTCCACCGGACCGAGATCGACGCCCGGTACGGCGTCGAGCTCGCCGCCTGGCGACTTCGACCCGTCGAAGCATGGGCGCCGGGTGGCGAGTCACTCCCCGAGGTCCAGGCACGGGTCCGCATGGGGCTCACCGGGGTGCTTGCAAGACTTGCGGAGGGTGTCGAGCCCGGTCGCGCGGACGGACCCCAGGTCGCGGGGTATGGCGACCCCGCGATCGACCATCCGTGGTCGATCGTGGTGGGTCACGACGGCGTGTTCAAGGTGACGCTGCTGACCCTGTTCGACCTGCCACTTGACCGGTTCTGGATGTGGTCGATGGACCTGTGCGGGATCACGATCATCGAGTTCCGCGGCGGACGGCCCGTCCTGCGCGCTCACAACCTCACCGCGCACCTGGCGGGGCTGCTCGACGAAAACGCCATGGCCGAAGTCGAGGAACGGAGTCGAAGCGGCGCGCTCTAGCTTGGAGGGAGCGGCGGTTTCCAAGCCCCGCCGCCGCCGCTCGTGGCCTGCCTGTTGCAGGTCCAGGCGCGCCCGCGGTTTGCAATCGAGGCCAGATTCCCACCGCGGGAAAGTCTGACCAGAACGAGCCGAGTACACGGCCAAATTTGCACCCGTGGGTTCTAAGGCCGCCTAACGACCGCGACTGGCAATCTGGTGCCGTCCCGCCACGCTCGGGCACGCTCGAATCGACCTGCGAATCGTCTGAGACACCTCCGATCGCTGGCCTAAGAGTCCACCCATGGAAATCTGGCAACAAATGGGGGTCCGTAGGTCCGCGGCGGAGCGCGATGCGCGGAGCGGGCGAGGGCCGGCGGGCGCCGTAGGCCGGCCGGCGAAGCGGGCCGGCCAGGGTTGGCTACCTACGGCGGCGACGGTCCTTGCGACGGAAGGCGAGCCGCAGGAGCACCAGGCGGAGTCGTCGCTGGGCGGAGCGGAGCGCCGCCAGCCGATCGGCCCCGAGCGTCTGGCGCCCGTACGCCGTCTCGACCTTGGCTCGGGCGACGGTCTCGAGCTCCGGTCGAGCGGTCGGCAGGACTTCCCCGAGCGCGCCCGCGAATTCGTACACCGTCTCGGTCGGGCGTGGTGCGAACCCCAGTCGGGATGCCAGCCGTGCGACCGTGCCGTACGCCCGATCGGCGGAGGTCTCGCCACGAGGTCCACGTTGCCAGATCGCGAACGCCATCCCGCCGACGATCAGCAACAGCAGGATCGCCACCGCGACCATCGGCCCAAGAGAGCCGCGGTTCCCGGACGTGGCACCCGATCCACCGGGGTCGCCGGCGAACGGGTCATCGTCCGCCGGTCGGGTCGGGATAAACGCCTGGCTCGACGAACCGGGCGAGCGGCTGGCCTGCGGCTGCCCCGACGGCAGCGGCGCAAGGACGGCCAGCCCTCCGCCCGTCGGGTCGAAGGGCACCCAGCCATAGCCCGGGAAGAAGACCTCGACCCAGGCATGGGCGTTGCTGTTCAGGATCCGCTCGACGCCGGTGTTCGGATCGCGCGTCCCAGGCAGGAAGCCCTGGGCGATCCGCGTGGGTACGTCGAGGGAGCGGAGGATCACGGCCATCGTTATCGCGTAGTGCTGGCAGAAACCGCGCTTGAACCGGGCGAAGCATTCGACCGTGGACAACCCCGCGCAGTCGACGTCCCGGACGTCGGACTGATAGTTGTACGTCGAGGAGTGCAGCTCCTCGACGAATTGCGCCGCGAGATCGTATGGCGTGTTCGATCTGGCCTCAGCGACGATCTTTGCCTTGAGCACCTGCGCGTCGGGCCCGAGCGACCCCTCGACCACGCCCAGGTAGAAGTCGCGAACCTCCTGCGGGTAGTCCTGCCCGGCAGCGCGCAGCGCCTCCTGGTTGAGCTGGCCCGGTTCTTCGCCGTTGACCGGGACGAGCGCCCGGAGCTCATACGGCCCGCCGCCGTCACGTTCGACGGTGGAGAAGTAACCCGTCCCGAGCACGGAAACCCGGCTCGGCTCGTTGACACCAATTGGCGCATCGGGCGACAGGATCGTCGGTCCGCTGAAGTCCTCGGGCGTGACCGTGGCGACGAGTTCGTGTCGGCCCTGTGTCGCGACGTTGTCGGCGAGCCCATCGAGAAGCGAGGTGCCCGGGTCCCGCGAGATCGTGGCCGTCGCGCCGGTGTTGTAACCCGTCAGCTCGATCCGGTCATACGAGAACGCCCGCCAGTAGTAGTCATTGGTGTCGGTGGGCGGTCGCTGGATCGTGACGGCCAGCGTCGAATCCGTGAACCAGGTCTGCGCGACCGCGGCATTGGGTCCGAAGGTCACCCCGAACGATCGGTTGGCACCGCCGGCCGGCAGGAACCGGTTCAGTGCACGCGAAACGGTGAGCAACACATCGCTCGCACCATCCCAGGCGCCAGCCAGGGGTTTCGAAGCGGCGGTTTGGGTCAGTACAAGCGCCCCGGCGACGGCTACGGCGATAAACGCCGTCCCGCCGCGCAGGTAGACCGACGCGATCGACGATGGATCCCCGATCCTCCGACGCACCCATTCGGACTGCTCCTCGAGGACGTGGCCCCGGATCAGCAGGAAGAGCGCCGCAAGGCTGTACAGGACCAGGTAGATCAGCTGGTCGTTGTACGTGATGGACATGTTCCCGACGAGCAGCAACCCGACAACGGTGACCGCGCTGAGCGGTCGATGGTGGCCAAAGACCGCGTACGACGCGAACTGGGAGGTCCCCCAGACGATCAGCCCGAGCGTCAGCAGGTAGTGGAGATACTCGACGGTCGATGCCTGGTTGCGGACGATGATGTCGCCGTACGCGGCGACGACCGATGTCGCGGTCGCGCGATAGAGCTCGCCGATGGATGCGCCCTCCGGGTGGGCAACCGACGCCACGACCAGCGGGATGATCAGCGCGGCAGCCATGGCGCCGACGAGGTGGCTCCGCCATCGACCGAGGCCCGCCTTGGGCCCGATGAACCCAAAGAGGACACCACCGCCCGCGGCCAGTGGCAGGAAATCGAGGTACGTCTCGCGGCCGAGCACCCAGCGGGCGTCGTCGAGTGCCCACGCAAACGTCAGGCACAGGAGCAGCGTGAGTCCGAGCGTCACCCAGCCCTCGACGGGCGACAGGGGCAGGCGCACCTGTCGAGCGGCGATACGGTTCATCGGGCGAGGATCTCGCCGAGCGGTCGGCCCGGCGTGATGTTGAACGACGTCAGCTCGTACTCGGCAATCGCGTGCCGGAGCGCACGGGCGCGTTTTGCCGTTTCCTCGTCCTCCTCGGGGGGCAGGGGCGGACCACCCTCGACGGTGAATGTCGGAATCGGGTGAGCGGCCCGGTCGTAGGCGGCCGCGTCAAGTGTCAGCACGACGCATGCCACACCTCGGGTCCGCAACGCAGCCAGTGGTCTGACCCACGATGGATCGAGCGACGGCGTGATGATCACGGCGGTCATCCCTCGTCGCAGCCGACCGACGGTCGCGATCAGCGTCTCGACAAGCGGAGCGCTGCTGTCGGCTTCGACGGAGGCGAGCAGCTGCATGATCTTGAGGTGCTGGCGGCTGCCACGATCTGGCGGCAGGAAGGCGGTCCGACCGACATTGACCGTCATGCCGACCGAGCGGTTCTCCTGGAGCGCCTTGTCGGCAACGGACGCAGCGGCTCGCACCGCGGCCTCCACCGTTGACTCGTCGCCTTTCCCGGTCTGGATCCCGCGCTGGAGGTCCAGCACGATCCAGGCGTCGGCGGTCTGCTCGAGGTCGAACTCCTTGACCTGGATCTCGCCATGGCGGGCGGTGCTCTTCCAATGGATCCGGTTCATGCTGTCACCCGGCGCATACGGGCGAACCGTCGTTGCGAGCGGAGTCGTCTGGAGCGTCCGGACCGGCGAGACCTGGCTGCCCTCGATCGCGGCGGCCGGCAGACGCCAACGCGGAATTGGTTCGAGTCGCGGGTAGACGACCACCGACACGCCCTGGCCGACCGTGGCCGAGGCCTCGAAGAACCCGAACGGGTCGCCGGTCCGGATGTGGAGCGGCTCGATGCGGAAATGACCGCGTCGCGCCAGAGGGACCCGGATCAACCACGACCGTTCGCTCCGGCCCGCGAGCGTGATCGCCCGACCCGGCAGGCCGCCGGGCAGGGTCGTCGGGTTGTGGATCTCCAGCCAGAGCTTGGCGATCCGGCTCCCGTTCCGGAGCGTGTAGGTGACCCGCAGCTTGTCGCCGACATGCCCATGCAGCTGGCTGACCGCGTAGCCGGCCTCCAGGTCGGTGAGACCGAGACGCACGAGGACGTAGGAACCGCCGATGACAAGGATGGCCAGGTAGAGCAGGTAGAACAGGAACGGCAGCGCGGTCGAGAACGCGGCGATGACCAGGACCGCAACGGCGATGAACAGCTGGAGCTTTCGGATCACCGCGGACCCCTCGTGACCGGTTCCCTGGGGCTGCTAGGCGTTCGCGGTCGAGGAGGAGCTGCGCGTGCTGGGCCGCAGCTCCGTGGGGCCCCCGCCCGTTGGGCGGATCCCGTCGATCGGGGTCGATTTCGAGGAGCTCGCGGATCACCTGACCGGCCTGGACGTCGTGGATCGACGAGCTGGTCTTGATGATCAGACGGTGTGCCAGGGCGGGTTCGGCGAGGGCCTTGATGTCATCGGGGATGACGTAATCCCGACCGAGGAGCCCGGCCAGCGCCTGCCCGGCGCGGTAGAGAGCGATCGATCCCCGCGGCGACGCGCCGAGGTAGACGTCGGGGTGGTTTCGCGTGCTGTTCACCAGCCGGACGATGTAGTCGGCCACGCTCGAGTCGACGTAGATCTCACGGACGGCGGTCTGCATCGAACGCAGCTCGTCCACGGTCAGGACCTCCTCGAGCTCCTCGAGCGGGTGGGTCCGCTTCTGCTCGTCGAGGATCACGATCTCCTCGATCGGCTGTGGATAACCCAGCCGGAGGCGAAGCATGAACCGGTCGAGCTGGGCTTCGGGCAGCGCGAAGGTGCCTTCGTACTCGATCGGGTTCTGCGTGGCGATGACGAGGAACGGATCGGGCATCTGGTAGGTGGTCCCGTCGATCGTGGCCTGGTGCTCCTCCATGCACTCGAGGAGGGCCGACTGCGTCTTGGGCGTCGCCCGGTTGATCTCGTCGGCGAGGACGACCTGGCTCATGATCGGCCCGGGCCGGAACTCGAACTCCTGGGTCTTCTGGTTGTAGATCGACAACCCCGAGACGTCCGAGGGGAGCAGGTCCGGCGTGAACTGGATCCGTCGGAACGAGCAGCCCAGGCTTCGCGCGATGGCCTTGGCCAGGACCGTCTTGCCGGTTCCCGGAACGTCCTCGATCAGGACGTGGCCTCGACACAGCAGGGCGACGAGCGCGAGCCGAACCTCGTGGTGCTTGCCGACGATGACGTGCTCGACGTTCGAAATGACCCGGTCGCCGGTTTCCTGGATCTTGGTCATCGGCCTCTCTCGCGCTGTTGTCGAGGGGCTGGACGACGGATCGTGTCGCCCAGGTCAGACGGTGTCGACAATCACTCAACGACGGCGCGGGGCGCCGGGTGGTTGGCAGATAGTACGTCGAGTGTGCCAGTTCGGTTCCCAAAATGGGATCGGCGGGCGAAGTATTGGGAGTGATCGATGGACTGGCAGGACATCAGCGTCCCGATCCGCGACGGGATGGTCACCTTTGAAGGCGACCCACGGGTCCACCTCGATCGCGCGATGTCGATCGCCGATGGCGCCGTCTGCAATGTCAGCCGGCTCGACTTCGGGATCCATAGCGGCACCCATATCGACGCCCCGATCCACTTCATCGACGGCGCGGCGGGGATCGAGGCGATGGCGCTCGATGCGTTCGTTGGCCCGGCCCTGGTCGTCGATGCACGGGCGATCGATGGCCCGTTCGATCGGGCCGCGATCGAGCGTCTGGCGATTCCGGCCAGGACGGAACGACTGCTGATCCGCAGCCGCAACTCCGAGCTCTGGAACCTGCCCGCGTTCAGCACCGCCTTCGCCGGGGTCACGGGCGATGGCGCGCGGGCGCTCGTCGACCTGGGCCTCTGTCTGGTCGGGATCGACTACCTGTCCATCGCACCGTTTGGCGACCCGGTGGCGACCCATGTCGCCCTTCTTGGCGCGGGTGTGGCGATCCTCGAAGGCCTCGACCTGCGGACGATCGAACCGGGCGAATACGACCTGATCTGCCTCCCCGTCCTCATCCCGGGATCGGACGGGGCCCCAACGCGCGCGGTTGTCAGGCGCCGCGGCGGATGACCCTGATGCGGGCCGTCGCGGTCCGGCCGGGGGTGGCTGGGTCGATCCATGGGCGGGACGTACCCAGGCCGTCGCTCGCCGACATGCCCGAGCGGCCAAAGCGTGCTCGTGGACGTCCTCCGGGTCGGGATCTGTGGCACCGATCGGGAGATCGGCGAAGGTCTGTTCGGAACGCCGCCCGAAGGCGACGACTACCTGGTGATCGGTCACGAGTGCCTGGGCCGGGTCGTGGAGGTCGGGACAGGCGTCTCGGGGGAGATGCCCATCGGCACACTGGTCGTCCCAACCGTTCGGCGGACGGGGAACAGCCCGTGGGACCGCATCGGCATGTACGACTTCACGACCGACCCGCCGATCGAGTGCGGCATCAATCGACACCATGGTTTCCTGCTGGAGCAGTTCGTGGAGGACGCCACCTACCTCGTGCCGGTCCCTGAGTCGCTGGCGGCGGTCGGTGTCCTGCTCGAGCCCGTATCCATTGCCGAGAAGGGTCTTGCCCAGGCGGACGAGGTCCAGCGACGGCTGCGGATCTGGCGACCGGGCAAGGCAGCCGTCATCGGGGCGGGGCCGATCGGGTTGCTCGTGGCCCTCATCCTCAGGCTGCGGGGTGCCGACGTCACCGTCCTGTCGCGCCGCCGCGCGCCGTACCGAAACAGCGACCTGGTTGCCCGCCTGGGCGCGAGCTACCTGAGCACCGAGGAGACGGACCTGGCGACCGCCGGCCGCGACCGCGGCCCATTCGACCTGATCGTCGAGGCCAGCGGGTTCAGCCCGTTCCTCTTCGAGGCGGCATCCGTCCTCGCGGCCAATGGCGTGCTCGTTCTGGCCGGCGTCACCGCCGGCGAACGCAAGATCGAGATCGATGCCAACGCGTTCAACCAGGGGCTCGTGCTCGGCAACAAGGTCGTCGTCGGGACGGTCAACGCGTCGCGCGACGACTTCGTCCGCGGCGTGGCGGACATGCTCCGAGCGGAGGATGTCTACCCGGGCTGGCTGGGCAGCCTCCTCACCACGCGGGTCGCCGGGCTCGATGACCCGGCAGCCGTGCTGGCCGCGCTCGACGAACCAGGCGCGATCAAGGGGTACGTCGAGGTCACTGCCTGACACGGTCCTGCCGGCGCACAACGGCGCCGCACGAGCATCGGACGGACCCGGGCGAATGATCCGGTCCCGATGGAGGCAGGAGAGGGAGCGAGACGCCGTGCGCGGCCCCCAGCCGTCACGATCGCCGCGCTCCCCGGGATCCCTGCATGGCTCCACGCTCGGGATGTTCGATTAGCGAGACATTGGCGGACGGTCAACGTTTCACCGGGGATCGGCGCCCATCATCCCCGGATCAGCGTCAGCGCGCCGACCCACACCGTCATGAGGCTCCCGATCGCTGCCATCACCGCGAGAAACGGCTCTCCCCCGAGCCACGACGCGGCCGCCACACCACCAAACAGGATCGCAAGGACGAACGCGATCGCGGCCAGGCCAACTCGTTCGAGCATGGGTCGTGGTTCACGGGGCTCGCTTGCGGGAGCGGACGCCTCCGCGTCGCCGTCGGATTGGTCGTCGTCGGTCATTTGCCGTCCCGCAGCCAGTTCGCCATCAGCTGACCGGCGATCGGCGAGGCCACTTCCCCACCGCGTCCCGCCTGCTCGACAAGCACCGCGATGACGACCTGCGGGTCCTCGGCCGGAGCGAAGCCGATGAACCAGGAGTGTGGCTCGCCGCTGCCGCCGAGCTCGGCCGTCCCTGACTTTCCGGCGACCGTGACGCCGGACACCGTCGCGCCGGACGTGAACCGGCGACCGAGCGGACCCTCCACGGCCTGGACCATCGCCGCCTTGATGGCCTCGCGCATCGCCGACCGACAGCACGCGACCCATCGATTGGGGACTGATCGTCCGGGTCCCGCCCTTGCCGGTCAGGGCGGTCACGATTCGGGGCCGCATCAGCTCGCCATCGTTGGCGACCGTCGATGCGACGAGCGCCATCTGCAGCGGTGTCACGAACGTCTCCGCCTGCCCATATGCGGCGTTGGCGAGCTCGACGTCGTCGACGAAGCCACCCGGATCGGTCCCGTTTCCGTTGGTGACCTGTGAGACCGCGGTCGGGAGGTCGAACGGGATGGGTGCACCAAACCCCATCCGACCGGCGTAGTCGATCAGCGCCTCGCCACCCGTCTCGAGCCCGGTCAACGCGTACCAGATGTTGCACGAGACCTCGGTCGCCTCGACCAGGTCGAGCGTCGCGGAGCCTGTTTCGGGATGGTGCCCGTCGCGGACGCGGAAACCCCTCGACCAGCAAGCCGTCTCGCTCGGAGCGGGGCTGCTCCGGGTACGTCGTCTCGGGCGTGATCGCCCCGGACCCTAGGCCGGCGATCGCGGTCACGATCTTGAACACCGAGCCAGGGACATATCGCCCTAGCGTGGCCCGCGGCAGGAGGGGCTGCGCCGGGTTGTCGCGAAGGGCCTCGAAGGTGGCGGCCGCCGTCGCCGGGTTTGCCAGCTTGGACGCAGCGTAGGTTGGCGTGGAGGCCAGGGCGAGGACCTCGCCCGATCGTGGATCGAGCATGACCACGGCACCGTGCTGTTTACCCAGGGCCGCGATGGCCGCCTTCTGCAGGTCGTACGACAGCGACAACGTCAGGTCCTTGGGGTCAAAGCGCTCGGCACCGAACTTGGCGAAGGCGTCGGTCAACGGATCGCCCGCCAGCCCGGTGAGCTCGGCGTCGTAGGTCCGCTCCAGGCCGGCGCGGCCGTAGATCCGGGACGCATAGCCGACGACCTGGCTGACCGTGGCGCTGATGTAGACACGGAAGAGCTCGCCGTTCTCGTCAGCTTCGTTGCGGGCCAGGACCGTCCCGTCGCGGTCGAGGATCCGCCCGCGTGGGACCGTCCGCGACGCGGCGATGACGGCTGCGTCGTCCGGCGAGCGGGCGAGGTCCGTCGCCCGGACGACGCCCCAATACCCCGCGGCGCCGGCGAGGATCGCGAAGGCGGCCGAGAGGAGGATCGCCACGTGGATCGTGGTCGCGCTGAGCGGTCGGCTTCCGGCGGTCGGCCCGAGCATCAGCCGCTCCCCCGTCGCGTGAGCCGTCGCCAGCGGGACGGTGCCTGTGGTGGAGGCGGGGGCTCGACACCCTTGTCCGAGAGGGCCAGCAGCGTCCCGACGACGAGCGCGTTGGCAAGCAACGACGAACCGCCGTAGCTGATGAAGGGCAGGGTCACGCCCGTGAGTGGCAGCACCTTGAGGTTTCCGGCGGCGATGATGAACGCCTGGATCCCGATCACCAGCGCCAGGCCGATCGCGAGAAGCGAGCGGAAGTCATCCGCTGCTGCGATCCCGATCCGCAGGCCCCGCTGGACGATCACCAGGTACAGGCCAAGGATCGCCACCACCCCGACGATGCCGAGCTCCTCGCCGAGGGCAGCGAGCGGAAAGTCCGTGTGGATCTCGGGGATGGGCGGTCGCCCGCCGATCTCGGGCAACCCGCCGCCCAGACCCATACCGAGCAGGCCGCCACGGGCAAACGCGTGGAGCGCCTGGATCACCTGGTAGCCCGCCCCGAGCGGGTCGGAGAACGGATCGATCCAGATGTCGATCCGGGTCCGGATGTGGTCGAACAGGTTGGCCATCGCCGCGCTTCCGAGCAGGAACAGGGCCAACCCCATGATCACCAGGCTGATCCTGCCCGTCGCGGCATACAGCAAGGCGAGGAAGACGCCAAAGAACAGCAGGGCCGCGCCAAGATCACGCTGGACGACGACGATGCCCAGGGCGATCGCCCACATCGCGACCATTGGGGCGAGATACGGCAGGGGCGGCAGCCGCAACGGCCCGATCCGCGTGTCCTGCTCGACGAGCAAGGCCCGGTTCTCTGACAGGTAGCCGGCCAGGAACACCACCAGGATCACCTTGAGCAGCTCGGACGGCTGGCCACTGACCGGGCCGATCTGGAGGGTCAGTCGCTGGCCATTGATCTCCGTGCCCAGGACGAAGGTCAGCAACAGCAGGCCCACCCCGACCGCCGCCCATGTGTACTTGTATTGGCGCAGCCAGCTGTCAGACCGGACCACGATGCCAAGGGTCGTCGCTACCACGACCGCGAGGACCAGCCAGATCAGCTGGACCTCCGCAAGCCCGAACTCGGTGCCAAAGAACCGCTGCACGACGAGGTCCTGCGGCAGGCGCTCCATCAGCAGCAACGACAGGCCACCGAGCATCGCGACCGTTGGCAGCAGGACCTGATCGGTCCGGCGACCCGCCAGCACCTGGGCTAGGTGGGCGCCGAACAACGCACCGAGGTAGATCCCGAGGCCCCACGCGTCGTAGAGCCCGAATTCGCCCGTGCGCACGGCGCCCAGGGAGACGCTGCCGACGACGAGCGCCCCACCCACCAGGGCGAGGAGTCGGAGCTCCTGCCAGCGGGGCCGCGGACGGATCTGGCCGAGGATCCGAGGGAGCGTTGGCGGCTGCGAGCGGATCGGGACTGGCTGGACCGGTCCCGTGGGGGCCCGGTTCGCCTCGACCGTCACGACCTCGTCCGCTCCAGCCGAAACCGGACCTGGCCGATCTGGACCTCGTCCCCGTATCCCAACGCCGCGACGCCATCGATCGCGTGGCCATTGACGTATGACCCGTTCGTGCTGCCGAGATCCTCGAGGTACCAGCTCCGGCCGCGATAGGTCAGGACCGCGTGGTCGGCCGAGGCGAAGGGATCGTCGATCACGATCGCGTTGTTGACATCCCGGCCGAGCGGCGTGATCACGTCGAGACCGAACGAGCGCCCGACCGCTGGTTCGCCGGACGGCGAGTCAAGGACGACCAGGCGTCCGGGTCGATCGGCGCTCTCGCGGGCCGCGGAACGCAGGTCGCGCAGGAGGGCGCGCATCACCCGAGCGAGAAACAGGTAGAGCAACAGCAGGAAGAGAAGCCGGACGCCCCACAACACGAGCGTGAAGCCGTCCATCAGGTGTTGCCGGTCATCAGTCGGGGGCCTCGACCACCTCGAGGACGAGCGTCGTGTCACCGAGCTCGAGCCGATCGCCGACGCCCAGGACGACCTCGACGACGGGTTCGTCGTTGACCTTCGATCCATTCGTGCTTCCGAGATCGAGATAGATGAGCGTCCCGCGACGGCCGACGATACGACCATGGTGACGCGACACCCGACCGTCCCTGGCCACCAGGTCGTTGTCGTCCGCCCGCCCGATCGTCAGGCCGGTCGTGCCCACGTCGACCTCGCGTGTGCGCCCGTCCGGGTCGGTCACCTGGAGAACGGCGCGCGGCAGCAGGGAGGTCGGCACCGTGAAGACGGCTGTGTCGGTCGGGCTCGAAGCGTGCTCCGGCGACGGCGGCGAGGCGCCCGGGGCTCCATGCGCGTCGTCGATGTCCCCCGGGTTCGTCACGCGGGCGTCGACGCGGATATCGGCGCGCTGCACGGTGGTGTCGCCGACGAGGTCCACCCTCGGCCGCTCGGCGAGCGAGTAGCGATGGGCCCTGGCGAAGGAGAGGGCCTCGTCCGCGAGCCCTCCGGCAAGGGAATCCGCCGCGTCGGCAAGGGCGGCCAGATCATCGGGGTGGAGGTGCACGACGAAGCGATTGGGCACCACCACGCGGTCGGTCGTCGCGCGGCGACCCGCCTCCATCGCGCGCTCGATGCGACGCTGGATCTGGACCGGTTGCACGTGGGTACGGAAGAGCCGTGCCGACGGGCGCTCGAAGAGGCGTTCGAAGAACCGCTCGATGGCGGCCAGTGGCGGCATGGTCGGTGCCGGATAGTAACAGTGACGGCGACCTGACCATTCGCTGGCGCGATCGGTACCCACGGATGCGGGTTTCGAAAACCCGTGCGCTATACTCTCGCCCCGTTCGAGCGAGGCACGCGCTCTGAACAGATCCGCGCACATTCCCGGGGACCGATGACCGAGATCCTGACCGAATCGTTCTGCGAACGTTGCGGAACGCGTTATACCTTCGAATCCGCTCGCCCCAAGGCACGCCTCAAGGGCGTCAGGGTCCTGTCGCGCGGCCTGAAGAACTTCGTCCTCTCCGACGACACCTCGATCGACGAAGCGATGGCCGCCGCCCGCAGCGAAACGGACCGCCAGGCGACCGCCCACCAGCTCGACGCGTTCCACAAGACATTCAACTTCTGCATGGGTTGCCGGCAGTACACCTGCCCGAACTGCTGGAACGAAGCCGAGGCGCGCTGCCTCTCGTGCGCTCCGCTCGCGCTGCCCGAATCTCCCCTGCGACTCGAGGATCTCGAGGCCTTCGGTGGCACGGGCCTCATCGGCGAATCCGAGCTGATCGGCGCCGGACCCGGCAATGGCGCGGGCGAACACGAGCACGAGCACGAGCACGAACCGTCGCCAGAAGCCGTCGAGGCGAACGCCGAGGCCGCGATCACTGAACCGGTTGAGCTGGCGACGGCGGAGCCGTTCGCCGGCGAGGCCTTCCTCGAGGGAGAGCCGGCGGACCTTGGTGTCGCCGCCGAGGCCGAAACCGGCGCCGACGAGCTGGACCCGGCCGACAAGGCCGCCGCCCAGACGACCGGGCTGCTCCAACGCTTCCGTCCAGGACAAAGCATCGACGACGAGCTCGCCGCCTTCGAGCTGGAGCGGAGCGAAGCGGCACAAGACGCCGCCTCGACCGAGTTCGAGGCACCAGCGTCCGGCGTCGACTCCCTCGCCGTCGAGGCGGAGGTCCCCGAAGAGGTGGAGATCGCGGCGACCGCCGGGGCCGCCGAAACAGAGGAGACGACCGAAGCCGCGGAGACGGCCGAAGCCGCGACCGAACCGGCCATCGAGGTGCCGGCTGCGGCGTCCGCCGAACCCGAGCCCGAGCCGTTGGCCGCTGCCCCAGCCGACGTCGTCGAGCAACCCACGTGGCGGATCTCGGCGCCGGATCCCGGCGGGGCGGCCCCGCTCGCACCATCGTCGGAGCCCGGCGCGCCGATCCCGCTCCAGGCAAGCCCCACCCCGGCCGACGCCTCGGCGGAGCCGCAGTGGCCGGCCAGGCCGCAGTGGCCGGGCGGCACGCCCGCAGCGGGTCTCCCATTCCTCGGCCGCTCGGTCGTTCCGGAAGGCGGCATCGAGGCCTTGTGGGCGGCATCCAACCAGGAGCTCGTCACCGCCGTCACGCCGGCTGGCAAACCCGCCGCGAGTGGCATCCAGCCGTGTATCAGTTGTGGCCTGTCACTCTCCGCCACGGCCCGGTTCTGCCGTCGGTGCGGCACGCTCCAGGGTCGCTGATCCGGCCGCGGCGGCCGCGGCATCTGACGCCGTCGGCCGACCAGCGTCACGAACCCTGACCCAGGCCCCTCCCAGCAGCAGGGCCTGGAAGGAAAACGACAGCCACGCGAGCGCCACGAACCCGGACGCCAGGGATCCCGCCAGGTCGGCCACACCCACCAACCAGGGCACGAGCAGGGTGAACACCTGGCCCAGGATCACCAGGATGACGCCGACGATGACGGCGGGGATGACCAGGGCCCGCCAGCTCGGGGGTCGAGGCGGCAGCGTCCGGTACCCGACGATGACGACGATGCTGGCAGCAAGCGCCAGGACTGGCGGCGTTCCGAGCACCTCGAGGGTCACCCGCGCGAGCGTCCCTTCGTCACCGCTGATGGTGTCGATCGCGGCCAGCAGACCGAGCGTCGCGATCGCACCAACGACGACGGCCGCGATCAGACCCACGACCATGAAGCCACGAAGCGTTCGTCGAAACACGTCCCGTTCGGGCTCATCGAAGAAGATCCGGGCGAACGCCGTGTCCACGGCGGCGAAGAGCTGACTCACAGTCCAGACCACGCCAATCGCACCAACGACCGAGGTCAGCGCGGCACCGTCTGTCAGGACGTCGACAGAGCTGCGGATGAGCTCGGCCAGCGGCGGGAGCGCGGTCGACAAGGCATTGACGACGCGCTCCTGGATCGTGGGATCTCCGGCGGCAAACCAGCCCGCGAGACCCAGGATCAGCAACGTTGTCGGAATGGCCGCGAACAGTGCCGCAAAGGCGAGCCCGTTAGCGAGCAGGCCGCCTGCCGCGCGGCCATACGTATCGAAGACGGTGCGGATCGCAACGACGCGCGGTCGCTCCAGGGTCTCGGCCAGGAACGAGCGGATGTCCATCCCCCGCCGGCTCAGCCTCCCAGATCTTCGAACAGCCCTGGCTGGAGATCGGCGGCCCGGATCCGGCGCGGCGCGGCAACGAGCGCGCGGACCTCCCCGCGCCTGACAAAGCGGCGTCCACCGAGCTTGATGCTCTGCAGCCGGCCACTGCGAGCCCACCCACCGATGGTCGCCGCCGTGAACCGGATATTTGCGGCGGCCAGGATCTCGACGGCCTCGCCAAGGGTGATCCAGTCGGTTGGGGCGGCCACCTTCGTTACTCCGCCTTCGTAGCCGCGGCGGCTTCAGTGGCCTTCTTCGCTGCCGGCGCTACGGGCTGGTTGGCGCCGGAGTCGGACCCGGACGACGGTTTGGACGTCGTGGCGCCAGCATCCTTGGCGTCGGCATCGGAGGTCGACGTCGTTGCGTCCTCGGCCGTCTTCGATGATCCGGATGCCACGCTCGCGCGACGCTCCTTCTTGGCCCAGCCCGACCCCTTGTAGTGCACCGCGGCCGCGGTGATCGCCTTGCGCAGGGGGCCGCTGCCACAGTTCGGGCAGTGGGTGGGACCCGGCGCGAAGACCCCGTGCACGACCTCGACGCGACGACCGCACGCGGCGCAGTCGTAGTCGTACAGGGGCATCGGTCGGCGATCGCGTGCTAGCCGCGAAGGAGGCGCATGCCGCACTTGGGGCAGTAGAACGCCCGCTCGTGCCCGGAGGCGAACCCACAGTGCGCACAGACGAGGCCGCCACGCCCGGCCGCCGGTACCGGTCGCTCGATCGCCGTGAGGCCCATCGCGTACTGGCTGGCGAGGATGTTGTTGAGCAGGCCGGCCAGGAGCCGCGCGCCGATCCGATCCGTGTCGCCGCGGACGCCCTTTCCGCCCCAGCCCACGACCGCGCGACAGATCATGTCGCCCGTTGCCTCGTCCCAGTGCGCGGCGACGCCGCCAACGATGGCGTTGTACTCGGGATAGCCCGACGTATCGACCTCACCCTCGAGCAGCGCACACACGAACGTGTCGAACGCGAGGTCGACGGCATCGATCGATTCGAGGACGACCAGGGCGTGCCGCGTGATCGGCGAATGCGCGTGATGGGCGTTCAGCCACTGCATCGCCTCGGACGGCGTGACGATGGTCGGGGTCGCCTCGCTGTATTCGATCGGGAGCGGCTCGACGGTCTCGATCTCGCTGCGTGCAAGCCCCACGAGCATCGACGGCAGCTCCCGGACCGCCGCGGGCCCGGTCTTCATCCGGACGCCTTCGCTGCTCTTCCCCGCGTAGTACAGCTTGAGCACGTGGTCCTGGGCGACGACCTCTTCGGGCATCAACCCGGACGCCCTGGCGGGTGCGGGTGCGGCCGGCTCGGCGGCCTGGCCCCGGCGCTTCAGGAATTCGAGCGGCACGTGGTGGCTCCAGCGATGGCGTGAATGCTGACGAGCCTATCGTAGCAGCGGCCGGTCGCCAGCCACGTTGGCCCACCTCGACCGTGCGTCGTTCGCCTCCGCGCCGTCAGCCGGCCACCAGGATGGTCGCCTGTCGAGGCGCCAGCTCGAGCTGGTCGCCGCCCGCGATGTCGGTCCGTCGTGAATCGTGCGTATCGAACAGGACCGTCCAGCTGCGCGCCGTCTTGAGGCGGATGCGTAGTGGCTTGGCCCCGAAATTGACGGCCACGACCACGGTCTCATCGTCGGTCGCACGCTCGTAGGCGTAGACGTCGGCGGGTCGTGGCTGCAGCTCGCGATACGCCCCCACCTGGAGTGCCGGGTGCGCTCGTCTGAGCCACAGCAGCCGGCGGTAGGTCGCGAGCACGGAGGACGGATCGGCCTCTTGCGCGGCCACGTTGCGGGTCTCGATGTCGGACGCCATCCGGATCCACGGCCGGCCCGACGAGAAGCCACCGTTCGGGCCATTTCCCCAGGGCATCGGCGATCGTGCCTGGTCGCGGTTCCACCACGGCACCAATCGCCGAACGAGACGTCCGCCCCGCTTGGCCGGCGGATCGATGATCTCGGGCCACGGCACCGGCACGTCGCGGGCGCCGATCTCCTCGCCGTAGTAAAGGAATGGCGTGCCGCGCATCGTGAGGCTGAGCACGGCGAGCGCTCGCGCCACTTCGTCGCTCGTCTCGGCATCGGCCCTGGGCGCGAGGCGGGATGCCTGCCTGGGCTGGTCGTGGTTGGACAGCACGATCGTCGGCCAGCCATCGGCTCCAAACCGCTCCTCGTGCTTCTGGCTGGCCGTCGCGAAACCGGCGGCGTTCCAATGCTGACGGATCAGCTCGAAGTCGAACACGAGATGGCGCGGCATGCTGAGACTCGGCGCGAGGGCCGGGTCGCCCGAGAACAGCTCCCCGACGGTCATCCGACCAGGGAATGAATCGACGAGCGCCCGGAACTCGGCCAGGAAGTCGGCCAGCTCGGGGCGGTCCTTGTCGTACAGGTGGACCTGGCGGTCATAGGGTCGCCGACCCAGCAAGCGCCGCGGGTTCGACGTCAGGTCGACGTCCTTGAAGAACGCATTGAAGACGTCGAGCCGGAAGCCGTCGACGCCGCGCTCCAGCCAGCCGCGCACCATGGTCAACATGGCCTCGCGAACCAGTGGGTTCCGCCAGTTCACGTCCGGTTGCTCGGGCAGGAACGTGTGCATGTAGAACTGCCCGCGCACCTCGTCCCAGGTCCACGCCGAGCCTCCAAAGAACGACGTCCAGTTGTTTGGTCGGCGGATGCGCCCGAACCGATCGGGAACTCCGTCGCGCCACAGGTACCAATCCCCGAACGGCCCGCTCGGGTCGCGTCGCGATTCCTCGAACCAGCGATGCGCCGAGCTCGTGTGGTTCATCACCAGGTCGAGCATGATCCGGATCCCTCGCCGATGGGCCTCCGCCACCAGCCGGTCGAAGTCATCGAGGGTCCCAAAGAGCGGATCGATCGCGTCGTAGTCGGCCACGTCGTAGCCGACATCGAACCCGGGCGAGGGGTGGATCGGCGACAGCCAGATCGCGTCCGCACCAAGGGATCGCTCGGTCCCGTCGTTGATGTAGTCGAGCTTCGCGATCAGCCCGGGCAGGTCGCCGATCCCGTCATCGTTCGAGTCGGCAAACGAACGCGGGTAGACCTGGTAGACGACGCCGCGCTGCCACCAGTCGTCCCCGAATGCGGCCTTCTCGACCGGCGGTGGCCCCGCCTTCCTGGTCGTCGCCGCGGCGGCACGGGGCTTGCGTGGCGCCCTGGGCATCTGTTGACCGTCCCTTCGTCACGCTGTTTCCTGGCCTGCGGCGACGTGTCGCCACGCGTCCAGCCTACGACACCGGACGGCCTGACCCCGCGATGAGCCGCCATCGGTGCCGACCTATACTCGGCCGTGATGGGCACCGCCTGCTGCACGGCCTCACGTGCCTGACCGCGTTCGACTCGGCGTCCTCGGGTTGGGTGCCGTGGCACAGGCCGTGCACCTGCCGATCCTGGAACGATTGGCCGACCGGTTCGAGGTCGCGGCAGTCGCCGACCTGTCTCCGAGTCTCGCCGCCGTGATCGGCGAACGATGCCGCGTCGCACCGTCGAACCGGTTCTCGACGCTGGACGCAATGCTCGACGGCGCGTCACTCGACGGGCTCCTGATCCTGAGCTCGGGCTCCCACGGCGCGGCCATCCTTGCCGGGCTCGACCACGGACTCGCCGTCTTCACCGAGAAGCCACTGGCCTGGACGCTCGCCGAGGCGGATGCCATCGCGGCGCGCCTTGCTGACGATCCGGGGGCCAGGCTGCAGGTCGGCTACATGAAGCTCTACGACCCCGCGGCCGTGGAAGCGATGGCGGTGGCCGCGGACACGGATCGTGTGGGCCCGATCCGCTCGATCGAGGTCTGCGTCCTCCACCCGAGCAGCGAGAGCCAGCTCGAGCATGCCCGTCTCCTTCCCCCGCCGACGGATATCGCACCGGGCTCGCTGGAGGCGCTCGGGTCGAAGGGGATCGGCTGCTGGCGGTCGCGCTCGGCCCGGCCGCGGCATCGCTCGGCCAGCTCTATTCGAACGTCGTCCTCGGGAGCATCGTCCACGACCTGGCGCTCATCAGGGGGTTTGCCGGCGATCCGGTCGGGATCGATGCGGTCGATGTCTGGCCGGCGGACCGGTGGCCGTCGTCGGTCGGGATCACGGGCCGGCTCGCCGGGGATGCGCGGTTCTCGATCCGCTGGCATTTCCTGCCCGACTACGCCGGCCTACCGGGAAGAGGTCCGGGTCGTCACCGAACGGGCAACGATCGAGCTGGAGTTCCCGACGCCGTACCTGCTCAACGCCCCGACCGAGCTGCGCATTGCCGAGCGGGCCGCCAACGGCCGCCGGGACACCCAGCTCCGTTCCCTCGCCGAGGCCTTCGACAAGGAGCTGGTGGCGTTCCACGCGCTTGTCGTGGACGGGACAGAACCCCTGGCCGGCCTCCGCGACGGCCGCGCGGACATCGTCACCTCACAGCGGATCGCCACCCGCCACGCGGAGCAGCTGGGTATCCCCATCCGGACCGAGGCGCCGGATTGACCGGTCGCGCGGTCGTCCACCTGGTCCCGCACACGCACTGGGACCGCGAATGGTATGAGCCCTTCCAGACGTTCCGGATGCGCCTGGTCGAGCTCGTCGACCAGCTGCTCGAGCGCATGGACGCCGATCCGCGCCTCCGGTTCACGTTGGACGGACAGGCAGCGACGGTCGACGACTACCTCGAGATCCGCCCCGAGGCGGAGCCGCTGATCCGCCGGTTGATCGCCGAAGGCCGCCTCGCCATCGGGCCGTGGCAGATCCTGATGGACGAGTTCCTGGTGTCGGGCGAGACGATCGTGCGCAATCTCGAGCTCGGTTGGGCGAGGGCCGAGGCACTTGGCGCCGCCATGCCCGTCGGGTATCTCCCGGACATGTTCGGGCATATCGCGCAGATGCCCCAGATCCTCCGGCGAGCGGGCATCGAGCGGGCGGTAGTGTGGCGAGGCGTCCCCATGTCGATCGACCGTGACACGTTCCGCTGGTCGGCTCCGGACGGCTCGGAAGTCGAGACGGAATACCTCGTCGGCGGGTATGGCAACGGGGCGTACCTGTTCGACGTGCCCGATCGGCTCGGGCCCAAGGTGGCGGGGTACCTGGCGGCCAATGCCGCGTTCTACGGGGCGCGCTCGGCACTGGCGATGTACGGCACGGACCACGCCGTGCCCTCACCGCGGCTTGCTGATCTCGTTGATGCCGTGAACCGCGAGCGGGACGATGTCGAGGTCCGCCTCGAGACCCTCGCCGAGTACGCGGCCCGACCCGAGATCGACGATCGTCCGCGTCTGCATTGGGCCGGCGAGCTCCGGTCGGGTGCCCGGGCGAACATGCTCATGGGCGTCACCTCCGCCAGGATCGACCTGAAAGCCGCCGCCAGCCGGGTGGAGCGACTGCTCGAGCGATACGCGGAGCCACTCACCGCGCTCCACGGCGCCGTCTGGCCCGGACGGTTGCTCGAGCTGGCCTGGCGACGCGTCGTCGACAACTCGGCGCACGATTCGATCTGCGGCTGCTCCCACGACGCGGTCGTGACCCAGGTGCTCACCCGGTTCGCGGAGGCGGAGCAGCTGGGTCGTGGCGTCCTGGGGACCACCGGTCGGCACATCGCGACGACCGTCCCGCTCGGCGACTGGGCCGTCGTCAATCCCTCGCCCAGCGCACGCATCGACCTCGTGGCCCTCGACGTCGCCGTGATGGACGGCCGCGACCTCGGGTTTGCTGCCGAAGGACGAACCGCCGCGTTCCAGGAGCGATCGAGAAAGGACCCGGTGATAGCGCGGATCCGCTTGCGTGGCGACGCAGTCCGCGAGCTGATCGCCCGGCGGCGGCACGGCCGCGAGCTGTTCGGCCGGCAACTGAACGGGTCGCGAATCCACGTGGACGACGACCTGCCCTCGATCACCCTGTTCGTCGATGACATCGGCGAGCCGCCAGAGCTCGACGTCGACGAGCTCGTCGATGACGTCGTGCGGGCAGCAGAGGCGAAGCCGACGACGCTCTGGGAGCTCCTCGTCCTTGCGCCCGAGCGTTCCGAAGTCCTCGTCAGGGTCGCCGCCCCGCCATTGGGCTGGTCGACGGTCGCGGTCGCGACGACCGAGCCCGGTGAGAGCGCCGAGGCGCGGCACGATCCAGGTTTCGAGCCGGTCGTCGTCACCGATCGATCGCTGTCGAATGGGCTCGTCGCGATCGACGTGCGCGACGACGGAACAATCAAGCTGCGCGGGGGCGGCTCCGAGCTGGCGGGCGTTGGGCGACTCGTGGATGGCGGCGATTTTGGCGACAGCTACAACTACGGGCCTCCCGTCAATGACCTGGTGGTCGACACGCCAGACACCGTCTCCGTGGCGACGGGGGCGGGTGGTCCATTGCTGGGCGAGCTGACGGTCGCGCGCCGGTACGCCTGGCCACTGGACGTGGAGCCGACCGGGGCCGCCCGGACCACCGCGACGGTGGAGACCCAGGTGACCACCCGGCTCGAGCTGCGTGCGAGCGAGCCGTTCGTGCGGGTCACGATCGAGTTCGAGAACCGCGCGCGTCATCACCGGCTGCGCTGGCACGTGCCGCTGCCCGTTCCCGCGACGACGTCATCGGCGGAGGGCCAGTTCGCAGTGGTCGATCGCGGCCTGACGATGGAGGGCGGTCATGGGGAGGAGCCGCTGCCCACCTACCCTGCCCGCGGGTTTGTGCACGCCGCGGGCGTGAGCGTCCTGCTCGACCACATCACCGAATACGAGCTCGATCGATGGCGGCGGCGAGCTCGCGATCACGGTCCTGCGCTCATTTGGCCTGATCAGCCGCAACGCCAACCCATACCGGGAGGACCCGGCCGGTCCGGAGATCCCCGTTCCCGACGCCCAGCGGATCGGCCCATGGCGCTTCTCGTTCGCGCTCATGCCCCACGCCGGCGGGTGGTCGGAGGCCGGTGTGCTCGATGCGATGGAGCGGTACCAGCACCCGTTCATCGCGGTACGCGGGACCGCCCGCGAGCTGGCGACGGGTCAGGGCGCCGTGCCCGGGCTTGCCATCGAGGGCGCAGGCGTCGTGCTCAGCGCCCTCCGGCGGCGCGGCGACTGGCTCGAGTTGCGCCTCGTCGCGGAGCATGCGGCGCCGACCGAAGCGGTGATCCGCGGGGCGTTCCAGGAGGCGATCGGGGTCGATCTGCTCGGCCGCATCGGGGCATCGATGCCGGTGTCCGAGGGGACGCTACGACTCCCGCTCGGCGCCTGGGAGATCGCGACCGTCCGCCTGCGCTGACCCGTTGGCCGGGACCCCCTTCGCCAGGACCTGGATTACGAGCCCTGTTGGGGCTGAGCGTTGGACCAGTTCCAGCGAACGTCGTTGTCCTCCCGGACGCCGCGTGGCCACCCGGTCGGCGCGGAGTAGCCGATGAATCCTGACGCGAACGTGAGGTCGGAGCGGGCGATCCGGCCATCGACCGCTCGAACGACCGCGGTCGCCACCCAGGCCAACAGCGCCGCCTGCCAACCGATCACCGCCAGGACGAGAAATGCGATCACCGTCGCCCAGCCCATCGGCCGGAGCATGTCCCGTGCGGCCGGGAGCATGAACATCGCCCGATCGAGCTCGGCTGGGGCGATGGTTCGGCGGCGGTGGTCCATGATTGGCGAGCGCATTCGGGGATCGGGTCGCACGAGCTCGGGCCAGGTCAGCCAGCCGGTCACGGCCGGCCGTTCGATCAACTCGAACCCGGGCACACTCTGCGGACATTGCGAGCCAGGACCCATACGCTCAACCGTTGCGTTCCCGACCCGTGCTCAGCGAGCCGGACCGCCAGTATAGGACCGGGCGACCACCTGGCCGAGGAGCAAGATCGATGACCGAACCGCTTTGGACGGCGCCCGATGCGCGCACATGGCTGCGCCGTTCCGGTGACGCGCTCCCGGGCGCGTCGATCGGGACCGTGCCGATCCTGTGGCGGTATCGCGATGACCCCGGGACCGGATCCGAAGTCGATGCGGCGGCCCTGCTCGACGAATTCGTGCGGCTCGGCTTCGAGGGCACGCAGCTTGCCGACATCTTCCCGGACGGTCCGGAGCTTCGCGCGATGCTTGGCGGCACGGAACCTGCGGTTGGCGGAGGTGTACGTGGCGCTGCCGGCGGCGACCGATGGGCTGCTCCCCGAGGCGGCGGCGATCGGGCGCGAACGACTCCGCCTGTTGCGCGAAGGCGGGGGCGAGGTGCTGTGCGTCGCCCTCGACGGGTCGCCGGAACGCGACCCATGGACGGCCCGGGCCACCAGCCCGGAAGCACCGAAGCTCACTGACCTGGCATGGCAGGATCTCGCGACGTACCTCAACGCCCTGGCTGCCGAAACCGTCGACGCAGGCGCCCGATTTGCGTTCCACCCGCATGCCGGGACGTACGTTGAGACTCCCGCAGAGGTCGATCGCCTGGTGGCCTCAACCGATCCGGATACCGTCGGGATCTGCCTCGACGTCGGGCATTACACCGTGGGTGGCGGGAACCCGGTCGAGGCGCTGAAGGCGTTCGGCGAACGCGTTCGGCACGTCCACCTCAAGGACGTCGACCCTGGGGTCCATGCGCAGCTCCGCGAAGGAGCGCTCGAGGGCTTCAACGCGGCGACTCGCCTTCGGGTGTTCACCGAGCTCGGTTCGGGTTCGCTCGACCTGATGGGCATTCTTCGCGTTCTCGAAGCGCGCCGGTATGCGGGCTGGTTGATGGTCGAGCAGGACAGCAGCTGGCAGCCACCGTCGGAGGCCGCGGCGATCGGCAGACGCGTCCTCGCGCACGCCTTGCGGCTCATCGGGTAGGTCCAGGCAGCGTCGGTGACGTCGCCCACAGGGCAACCCGTTCACTAAACCGGTTTGCCATTGACAGCCGATGGGAGCCGGGCCTAGTCTCGCGAAGATGGCGTCCTGCCATCCAGCCGCTGCGTCGGATCGCCGTTCGGACGACCGCCGCGGAGAACCGGTCGAGCGAACCTCGGCGTCGCGTTCCTTGTGGAGGGGAGCCGCGCCACCGGCCCGACCGCAGTTGGAGGAGTCACGGCAATCCGAGCATTCCTATCGTCGTCAGACCTGCCCGTCGTAACCACGTTCGTGGTCATCGCCGGGCTCTACGGAGGTGATCGATGAATCGATCGCTACGCGTTCTTTCCCTGTTCCTGACGAGCGCACTGCTGTTGGCAGCATGCAGCAGCGGTGGCTCCAGCGCCGCCCCGGGCGCATCGACGGAGCCGGGCGCATCGGCGGCCGAGCCAGGCGCCGGTGGTTCGATCAATGTCCTGTCCCTGTGGGGCGGCAGCGAGGAAGAGGCCTTCAAGGCGGTCCTCGCCGACTTCACCGCCAAGACCGGCGTGACAGTCAACTACGAAGCCGACCGTGAAACATATCAAACGACGCTCCAGTCACGGATCACCGGCGGCAACCCGCCCGACATCGCGATCATCCCGGGGCTCGGCTTCCTTCGCCGATTCGCCAAGGACGGTTCGCTCCAGAAGCTTGGCGATCTCGGCGTTGATGTCGCGGCCCTGAGCGGCAGTTACCCAGAGGGCTTCCTCGGGGCGGGCTCGGTCGACGGCGAGTTCTATGCCGTGCCTGCGAAGTACAACAACAAGGGCACGATGTGGTATCGACCTGACCTCTTCCAGGCAGCTGGTGTCGAGGTCCCGACGACCTGGGACGAGTTCAAGGCTGCCCTCGAGGCCCTCAAGTCCAGCCCTGGCGCAATGGCGCTAGGGGCAAAATCCGACTGGAACCTCACAGACTGGTTCGAGAACATCTACATCCGCGAGGCGGGTGTCGAGGCCTACGACAAGCTGTTCAGCGCCGCGGGCGATTGGAATGATCCGTCGGTGCAGGCGACTGTTGACTCAATGCTCGAAGTCATCAATGAGAACTACGTCGTTGGCGGCATCGATGCGGCCGTCGGCCGTGACTGGCTGGACGCCATTGCGCAGGTGTTCAAGCCGGCCCCCGAGGCCGCCGTCTTCTACGAGGGTGGCTTCGTTGGCGGTATCGCGACTGGACAGACCAACACGGACCTCGTCATCGGTGAAACGATCGACTGGTTCCCGTTCCCGACATTCGGCGGCGACCAGGACGTCACGACCTTCGGTGGGGACGTCGTCGGTGCATTTACCGCCTCGGACGGAGCGAAGGCCTTCCTGCAGTACATCATTACCCCCGAAGCGAACAGCGTCTGGGCCGGTACGGGAGCGATCGTGTCGCCGCACAAGGGTGTCGGCACGGACGCATATCCAAACGAGCTCGTCGTCCGCGAGGCCGAGTCCCTCTCGGCCGCCGACCAGATCCGCTACGACGGCGCCGACCAGCTCCCCGCCGGCATCTCCGGCGAGGGCCTTGGTGCAATCCTTCAACGCGCCATTCGGGGCGATGCGATCGATTGGGCGGACTTCCAGACGCGCGTAAAGGCCGCCTGGGATGCCGAATGAGGCAATGTTGACCTAGTCCTGCACCGAACGCGGGCGGCCATCGGCCGCCCGCGTTCATCAAATCAGGAGAGGAGGACTGATGGCTGTCGTCGCGCCGGCTGGACTTGGAACAAAGGCCCCCAAGACTCCGAAGGTGCCCGGGCGTCGATACGATCGGACGTCGCTGATCTTCCTCGGCATCCCCGGGCTGCTGATGGTCATCTTCCTCGTCTATCCAACGCTCTACACGATCCTCCTCAGCTTCAATCGCGGACGCCGAGGCGAGTTCACGGAATGGGTCGGGCTCGATCACTACGTCAGTCTCCTGACCGGCGACAAGAGCTTCCTCGACCTCGGCACGTTCCCGCCGTCCGGTGCGATCTGGAACAACCTGTTGTGGGCCGTCTTCTACACGAGCCTTGTGATCTTCCTCGGGCTCGTCGTAGCGACGCTGGCGTCGCGGGTTCGGTACGAATCGATCATCAAGGCCATCGTCTTCCTGCCGATGGCGATCGCGGCGACGGCGCTCGCGATCATCTGGAAATTCGTCTATGCGCCGGATGCCAACATTGGGCTTCTCAACGCGATCCTCGATCCGGTGACGGAGCGCGGTATCTCGTGGCTTGGTAACCCTTCGCTCGTCAACGCCGCGTTGATCACGGCAGGCGTGTGGGGCTCGGTCGGATTTGCCACGGTCATTCTGTCGGCCGCCTTGAAGAGCATCCCGAGCGAAATCCTTGAGGCGGCTCGCGTGGATGGCGCGAGTGAGCGACAGGTCTTTTTCGGGATCATCATCCCGATGGTCAGCCTGCCCATTTCGGTCCTTGCCGTGACCCTGCTCGTCAACGTTGTCAAGCTTTTCGACTTGATCTATGTGCTGACCACTGGCGGGCCTGGGACATCCAGTCGCGTGATCGCGTTCACGATGTACCAGGACTCGATTCCCGGGGGCCAGTTCGGCAGAGGCGCGGCGATTGCCGTGATCATGCTCGTGCTGCTGATCCCCATCATGGCCTACAACATCAGGCGGTTCCGCAGCTCGAGGGTGACGTAAATGACAGCTGTTGCTGAACCGCGCATCCGCGCCAAGGAGGAAACCGCCAGCGAGCGGCTCATTCGGGCGCTCAACAAGACGCCGATCCACATCGCCTTGGGCATCATCGCCCTGATCTGGCTCGCCCCGACGATCGGGCTCCTGGTCACCTCATTCCGCCCTCGCACTGACATCCAGGTCACGGGTTGGTGGGAGAGCTTTCTGCAGTTCCGATTCACGCTCGCGAATTACAGCGAGGTATTGAGCGGCCAGGGCATGCTCCAGTCATTCATCAACACGTTGCTGATCGCCGTTCCCTCGACCCTGATCCCGCTGACGCTGGCATCGATGGCCGCGTATGCCTTCTCGTGGCTCCATTTCCCATTCCGCGACGGGCTCTTCCTGCTCGTAGTTGCCCTGCTGATGATCCCGGTGCAGGTGGCCTTTATTCCCCTGCTCAAGCTGTTCGCGCCGACCGGATTGCTGAACAGCTTCGGCGCCATCTGGCTGACCCATACCGCGTTCGCCCTGCCGTTCGGGATCTTTCTGTTACGCAATTTCTTCATCACCCTCCCCCGGGATCTGATCGAGGCCGCCCGGATCGACGGGTCGTCCACAATCGGGATCTTCCGGAAGATCGTGGTGCCGTTATCCGTCCCGGCCATCGCCGCTTACGGGATCTTCCAGTTCCTGTGGGTCTGGAACGACCTGCTGATGGCCCTGGTGTTCGTGCAGCGCGGGGATTCGTGGCCGATGACCAAGTCCATCCAGAACCTGCTGAGCCAGTACGGCACGGAATGGCACTTGCTGGCGGCCGGTGCATTCATCCTGATGGCCGTGCCGTTGATCGTGTTCTTCAGCCTGCAGCGCTATTTCGTCCAAGGTCTGTTGGCGGGCTCGGTCAAGTAACCGCCGGGTGCCCGGAGCCGAGGACGCGCGCGCTCAAGCGTGCGCGTCCGTTGAGGCCAGCCCTCGCAGAAAGTCGAGTCCGCGGGCAATCTCGGCGATCGCGTCCTTCGGGTTGTCCTCCTCGACGACGTACCAGTCCACGCCGGCCGCCGTCCCCGCGGCCACGATCTCGGGCCACGGCAAGGTTCCGTCTCCGGGTGTGACATCCCCGCGCTCGGATCCCGGCGCCATGTCCTTCATGTGGAGCAGGCGCACGCGCTCGCCGGCGGCCCGGATGACTTCCACCGGATCGCGACCACCGATCGCCGCCCAGTAGACATCGATCTCGAGCTCGACCTCGAGAGGCAGGGCGTCGAGGAGCACCTCCCAGACGGTCGTCCCGTCGAGCGCCGCGAACTCGAAGGCGTGATTGTGGTAGCCAAGGGAGATGCCGCGACCGGCACACACGCG
The DNA here is from genome assembly GCA_963731865.1 of uncultured Chloroflexia bacterium. Taxonomy (GTDB): domain Bacteria; phylum Chloroflexota; class Limnocylindria; order Limnocylindrales; family CSP1-4; genus SPCO01. Next base: position 800,281 of record CAVSXG010000002.1, read on the forward strand.
GGCGATGGCCCCAAGTTCGTCCGCCAGCCGACGGACCCCGGCGGGGTCGGACCGCTCCTCGTCCGGGAGCCACGGCACGATGACCCTGGGACACCCAACCGTGGTCATCCGATCCAGGACTGCCCCAATGTCGACCCGGAGGGTTTCGATCGATTCGTGTGCGGCCACCGGGCGGAGTCCCTCAGCGGCAAGGAGGTCGCGGAGCCGTTCGGGCTCGATCGGCGGCAGGCCGGCCAGCTCCACTGCACGGTAGCCGGCCGTCGAGACGCTGCGAAGCGTCCCCGGCAGGTCGCGCGCGGTCTCCGCGCGCAACGTGTACAGCTGGACGGCGATCTGGTCGGGTCGCATGACGCCTCGCTCCTGGTTTGGTGGGAATTCCAACCGTACGTCATCGACCAGTGCGGCGTGTCGTACGCTTCACGCGCATGACCGCCCTGACACGATGACGCCAGCCAGTCCCCTGCCCCACCCGCTCCGGGTGGGCATCGTCGGCTGCGGGAACATTGCCGGTCCGTACGCAAGGAGCCTGGCCGACCACGACGACGTCGAGCTCGTGGCGGCCACGGACGTCGACCCGGCGCGGGCCGCGGCGTTCGCCGCCGAACATGGGTGCCGAGCGCACGAGACCCTCGACGCCCTGCTTGCCGATCCGGCCGTCGAGCTCGTCATCAACCTGACGGTCCATCACGCGCATTACGCGGTCTCGAAGCAGGCGATCGAAGCCGGCAAACATGTGTACAGCGAGAAGCCGATGGCACTCGAAGCCCACGAGGCGCGCGAGCTGGTCGAGCTCGCCCGGCGACAGGGCGTTCGGCTCGCCTGTGCCCCGGCCACCTTCCTTGGCGAGGCCCAGCAGACCGCGGGCGCGATCATCCGGAGCGGCGAGCTGGGGACGGTTCGTGCGGTCTACGCCGACGTGAACTGGGGCCGGATCGAGGCGTGGCACCCGGCGCCGATCCCGTTCTACGACGTCGGCGTCCTTGTGGACGTCGGTGTCTACCCGCTGACCATCGCCACCGCCTTTCTCGGACCCGCCGTGGCCATCGAGGCCCGCGGCTGGGACCTGTTGCCCGATCGGGTGACGACGAGCGGCGAGTCCTACCGGATCGGCAGCCCGGATCTGATCCTCGCCGCGGTCGAGCTCGCCGGCGGTGCGGTGATTCGGCTGACGGGCAGCTTCTACGTTGGTCGACCGATCCGCGAGCCCGGCCGTCTCGAGTTCCACGGTGACAACGCGTCGCTCGCCCTGTCGAGCTTCCAGGACTTCGACGCGACCGTCGAGCGTGGCCCGGTCGGTGAGGCCTGGGCGCCGGAACCCTATGTCCGCGAGCCGTATCGCGGGATCGCATGGGGGCGTGGCGTCGCGGATCTCGCGCGGGCGATCGCCGAGGATCGACCGCAGCGGGTCACCGGCGAACACGCCGCCCACGTGGTGGACATCCTGTCCGCGGCACGACGATCGATGCGCGAGCGGGCACGGGTCTCGATCGACTCGAGGTTCGAGCCACCGGCCTTGATGGACTGGGCGGTTTCGGCGACCGCCGAGGTGGGCTAGCGCTCGAGGCGCTCGCGCAGACGGGACACCTGGTCGGCGAGCTCGGCTTCGCGGGCTCGGGCGCCCTCGACGATCGCCGCGGGGGCGCGTGAGATGAACGCCTCGTTGGCCAACCGCTCGCGGGCGGCAATCAGCCACTCCTCGGCCTCGGCGAGCTCCCGCTCGAGGCGGGCCCGATCGAGTGCGGCAGATCCGTCCGCCGCGTCGCCCGTGGAGCCGACGCGGACGAGCGCCTCGAGCTCACCGGCGATCACCGCAAGATCGGTCGGCCCGGCCGTCGCCGCGAGCGCTTCGCGGGTCAGACGGCGCTCGAGGGGCCGCGCCCGCGCCAGCCGCTCGACTGCTGGTCGCAGGGCCTCGAACGCACCGCCAAGCTCGGCCGGCACCACGACATCGACCGGCAACAACCGTGAGGGCTCGAGCTTGGCTTCCGCACGGGCGTTGCGGATCGCCCGGACGAGCTCGATCAGGTCGGACACGGCCGTCTCAGCGGTGATATCCCGCGGTCCGTGCGCGGGCCAGCGCGCCACGATCAGCAGCTCGGGGTCGCTCGCACGGTGCGGAAGCGCGCCCCACAACGCCTCCGTCACGTACGGCATCACCGGGTGGAGTAACCGCAGGTAGGTGTCCAGCACCTCAACAAGGGTCCACCACGTCGCCTCGCGAGCTTCGATCGCCACCGTCTCGTCGGCCAGCCGAACCTTGGCGAGCTCAAGGCCCCAGTCGCAGTATTCGTTCCAGATGGCGTCATAGATGACGCGCGTGACCTCGCCGAAGGCGTAGTCCGCCATCGCGGCGTCGACCGCCTCGACGGTGGCGGCGGCACGCGACAGCAGCCATCGCTCGGCCGGACCGAGGTGCGCCTCGATCGGCAGCTGGCGCTCGGCATCGGCCGCGATCGTCGCCGGTCGCGCACCGATCACGTAGCGGCTGGCGTTCCACAGCTTGTTGGCGAAGTTGCGGGCACGCTCGAGCTTGGCCGGACCAAACCGTTGGTCGTTCCCGGGTGTGGCGCCATGGATCACCGCGAAGCGCAGGGCGTCCGCGCCCGCCTCGTCGATGACACCGAGTGGATCGACCACGTTGCCCTTGGTCTTCGACATCTTCTGGCCTTCGGGATCGCGGATCAGGCCGGACAGGTAGACCGTGTGGAACGGCTCGGTGTCGGTCAGCTCGAGGCCGAGCATCATCATCCGCGCAACCCAGAAGAACAGGATGTCGTAGCCGGTCTCCATGACCGACGTCGGGTAGTACGTCGCGAGGTCCGGCGTCTCGTCGGGCCAGCCAAGCGTTGAGAACGGCCACAACCCCGAGCTGAACCAGGTATCGAAGATGTCCGGGTCCTGCTGGAGGTCAGCGGCGGGACGGGCGCAGACATCGCAGGCCGTCGGGTCCGCCCGCGTCCGACGAAACGGTCACATGGCCGTCCGGGCAGTACCACGCCGGGATCCGGTGACCCCACCAGAGCTGGCGCGAGACATTCCAGTCCCGGATGTTGGTCAGCCACTGCTCCCAGGTCTTCTCGAACCGTTCGGGCAGGATCCGCGTGCGACCCGAGCGGGTCGATTCCAGGGCGCGTTCCGCCAGGGGCGTCGTCCGGATGAACCACTGCGTCTTGAGGCGCGGTTCGATCACGTCATCGCTGCGCTGGCACCGCCCGATGACCATCTCATGGGCCGTCGTACCGGCGAGATCCCCGCGTGCCTCGAGATCGGCGACGATCCGCCGGCGCGCCTCGTAGCGGTCCAGACCGTCGTACGCCGTGCCCGTGTTGGCGACGCTCGCGTCATCGGCAAGAATCGTCGGTGCGGCAAGGCCATGCCGCAGCCCCGTCTCATGGTCCTCGCGGTCATGGGCCGGCGTGATCTTGACTGCGCCCGTCCCGAAGGCTCGGTCGACGCGCTCCTCGGCAATGATCGGCACGTCACGGTCCACGAACGGGATCCGCACGCGACGACCGATCAGCTGCGTGTACCGCCCGTCATCCGGGATGGACCGCGACGGCGGTGTCACCCAGGATGGTCTCGGGCCGGGTCGTCGCGACCGTGATGGCCAGCGCCGGATCCGGCTCGCCGGATGTTTCATCGATCAGGTGGTAGCGGACGCTCCAGAGCGTCCCGGTCTCGGGTGTGGGCAGGACCTCAAGGTCGCTGACCGACGTCCGGCAGCCTGGACACCAATTGACGAGCGCCTCGGTCCGATAGGCGAGATCCGCGCGATAGAGGCGCTCGAACGCGACGCGCACGGCCCTCGCGGAACCGTCATCCATGGTGAACCGGAGTCGCCCCCAGTCCGCGGATGACCCGACCCGCCGTTGCTGGCTGAGCATCACGCTCCGGGTGGTCTCGACGAACTGGAGCATCCGTTCGAGATATCGCTCACGACCCAGCGTCTGGCGGCTCTCGCCTTCCTCCGCGAGGATCCGGTCGAGCACGAACTGCGCGGCGATCGACGCGTGGTCCAACCCAGGCAGGAACAAGGTCCGGTGCCCGCGCATCCGGGCGTGGCGGATCAGCAGATCCTCGACTGCCGTCCGTTGCGCGTGACCCAGGTGCAGCGATCCGGTGACGTTGGGTGGTGGCTGGGTGATCGTGAACGGCGGCAGCGCCGGATCCGCGGTCGAGCCTGCGCCATCGGGCGCGAACACATCGGCCGCGAGCCAGCGCTCGTAGATCGCGCCTTCGACGTCCCTCGGCGTGTACGCCTTTGCCAGCTCCGTCATCGTCTCCTCGAACAACAAAAGCCCGCTCGTCCAGCGGACGAACGGGTCGTGGTACCACCTGCTGGTTCGACGTCGGGGCTGGTCGGTCATCGCGACCCGCTGGGCGTCGCTCGCGCGACGCGGGCGTCGCTGGCGACGCCTTTCCGGCGTCCTCTCGACGCGATATCGGGCGTCCTCCGCACGGCTCGCGAGCGACCTTCACGCCGATCGTGCCCGCGCGGCTCGCACCGTCCCGCGCTCGCTCCGGGGCCGTCCCGTCGCTACTCCTCTCGGTCGTCGCCGTGAGGCCGGGAGTGTAGCACGGGCAGTCGCAGCCACCCAGGCTCCGACCTCGGCGCGTCGTCCGTCGCCGACCCAGTCCTGGGCGACGGTCCCGGCGCTACCATGCCTCGATGACTGCAGCCCTTCGCTCGGCCGGATTGATCGTGACCATCCCGGTCGCGGACCTTGATCGAGCGCAGCGCGTTCTATCCGGACGTCCTCGGGCTCGAATACGTCGAGTCTTCCGAAGCAGGCGTGCTCTGCCGAGCCGGCGACGGCCGCGTGCTCCTCTACCACAGCACTGCCCCAGCTCCGGGACATACGCTCGCCGGGTTCGAGGTCGACCGGTTGGAGCCGGTCATCGACGCGCTGACGCAGGGCGGCGTCGCGTTCGAGGACTACGACTTCCCCGGGCTACGGACCGTGGACCACATCGCGTGGATCGGTCCTGAACGGGCCGCCTGGTTTCGCGACAGCGAGGGCAACATCCTGTCGATCAGCGAACCCTGGAGCGCGACCTGCCAATCCGACCACGGCATGACGATCGACACCCGGCCATGGGGCGACGTGGATGGCACGGCCGTCTCGCTCTTCACGCTCGACCAACGCCAACGGCCTCGTCACCCGGATCACGAACTACGGTGCGACCGTGGTCGAGCTCCATGTCCCCGACCGACACGGCCGGTTCGCCGACGTCGCGCTCGGGCTCGACACACTCGATGACTACGTCCGGACGCCGCGTTACTTCGGCGCTACCGTCGGGCGGGTTGGCAACCGGATTGCCGGCGCGGCGTTCGAGCTGGATGGCCGACGCTACGAGCTATTCGCCAACCACGGCCGCGCATCACCTCCACGGCGGGCGGAATGGCTGGGACAAGGCGGTCTGGGAGGCGGAAGCCATCGAAAGGCCGGACGGACCGTCGCTCCTGCTCGACCTGCAGTCCCCCGACGGCGAAGAGGGCTATCCGGGCACGGTCGACGGCCGCGAGCGCGGTACACCCTGACCAACGATGACGAGCTCGGCGATCGAGATGACGGCCACGACCGACCAGGACCACCATCGTCAACATGGTCCATCACACGTACTTCAACCTCGGCGCGCCTGGCGGCGACATCCTGGACCACGAGCTGCAGCTGTTCGCAGACACGTACACGCCGGGCATGCCGCCCGAAGGCCCGGTCGTTCCGGTTGAGGCACGCCCTTCGATTTCACCAGGACGAAGCCGATCGGGAGGGACCACCAGGCCGCCGGGTCGCCGGGCGGCGGCGCTCCGGCTGGGTACGACTCGAACTGGATCGTCACCGGGACCCCACGGCGCTGCGGCCGGTTGCGCGCCTTCGCGGAACCCGATCTCGGGTCGGGTGATGACGCTCGCGCGCCAACCAGCCGGGCGTGCAGTTCTATTCGGGGGTGTTCCTCGATGGCACGACCAGCGGCAAGGGCCGGGTCCACACGCGTCGAGCGGTCTTTGCCTTGAGCCCCAGGCGTTCCCGAACGCGATCAACATCCCGGACTGGCGAGACCAGGTGGTCCTCGAACCCGGGCGACCTACCGTCACGAAATGGTGTTCGGGTTCGCCGCCGCGTAGCCGGCTCCTCCACCGTGCCTCCGAGTTCGTTCAGACGACGGGCCGGGTGATCCACCGGTAAGGCACCGTCGACATCCTTTGGCGCGTGGACGACCGAACGGCTGGGCTCGTCATTCGCGCCCTCCGGCGACGTCGTGGCTGGCGCCAGGAGGATCTTGCGGCCCGCGCCCGTGTGTCTCGTTCGCAGGTGTCTCGCGCCGAGCGTGGGTGGTTCGAGCAGCTGACCCTTCGCACGATCCGCAGCATCTTCGCGGCGTTGGAGGCCCGGCTTCTGATCGCGCCTCGATGGCACGGCGCCGAGCTCGAACGCTTGCTCGATGAGGACCATGCTGTCGTGGTCGCGTCGGTGGCGCGTCGACTCGAGTCGTTCGGCTGGATCGCGGAGCTCGAGGTCACCTATTCGGAATTCGGCGAGCGTGGGTCGATCGATGTCCTCGGGCTCCTCCCGGCTGCGCGCGCGGCGATCGTCATCGAGGTCAAGACCGATGTTGCTTCTGCCGAGGCGATGGGACGCAAGCTCGACGAGAAGGCGCGACTCGCCCCGGGCATCGTCAAGGCGCGATTCGGCTGGACGCCCACCGCAGTTGGCCGCCTGATCGTCATGCCGGAGACGATGCGACTCCGACGGCTGGTGCAACGGCATGAAGTGATCGGTCGGATGTTTCCAGTCGACGCCGTCGGGGCGAGGCGGTGGCTCCGAGAACCGCGTGGCGCCTTCGCCGGGCTCTGGTTCCTCTCAGATTCCCGCCCAGGGACCACGAGTCGCGTCGCGGGCGTCGCGCGGCGTCGAATCAAGACGCAGGGGAGGCGTTTCACGCTCAGCGCAACACGGGAGTTGGACTCGACCGCATCTCGAAACCCGCGATCTGGTCCGCACGGGGACCCCTCCGTGAGAATCTGATGGACGATGACCCGTTCCGGCCGTAACGACCATCTGACGAACAATCGAGAGGTGGGCGCGCGAACGAGGGTACGCATGGGAACGGAGGTTGGGCCGCCGGCGGCGCGGCTACGAGGCGGCGCGGGCCGCGCGGCTGCGCAGGCGGCGCGGGCCACGCGGCGCCGCGGGCTAGGCGCTGGCGCCTCGTTCGGCGAGCCATTCCTCGTAGTTGGTCTCGTCGACGCCCTTGTCGATCTCGGTCTTCGTCAGCAGCAGCGGGAGGCGGCCGGAGCGGATCGTCTCCTCGGTGATGATGCACTTGCGGATGTCGCCACGGTCCGGGATGTCGTACATGACCTCGAGCAGCGACTCCTCGACGATCGAGCGCAGCGCGCGGGCACCCGTCTTGCGATCGAGCGCGACCTCGGCGGCGGCCTGCAGCGCGCCCGGCGTGAACGCCAGCTCGACCTTGTCGAGCGAGAGGAACTTCTCGAACTGGCGCGTGACCGCGTTCTTCGGCTCGGTCAGGACACGAACCAGGTCTTCCGCTGACAGCGCTGACAGCGTGACGATGACCGGCAGTCGCCCGATGAACTCGGGGATCAGACCGAACTTGAGCAGGTCCTCGGGCATCAGCTTCTCGAGGATCTTGCCCCGCTGGACCGGGCTCATCGCGCCTTCGGAGCCGAAGCCGATCGAGCGCTTACCGACCCGCTCCTCGACGATCTTCTCGAGCCCGTCGAAGGCGCCACCGCAGATGAACAGCACGTTGGTCGTGTCGATCTGGATGAAGTCCTGGTGCGGGTGTTTGCGGCCGCCCTGTGGCGGCACGTTGGCGACGGTGCCCTCGAGGATCTTGAGCAGCGCCTGCTGGACACCCTCGCCGGACACGTCCCGGGTGATCGACGGGTTGTCCGCCTTGCGCGCGATCTTGTCGATCTCGTCGATGTAGATGATCCCGCGCTGGGCGCGGGCGACATCGAAGTCGGCTGCCTGGATCAGCCGGAGCAGGATGTTCTCGACGTCCTCGCCGACATAGCCCGCCTCGGTCAGGGAGGTGGCATCGGCGATGCAGAACGGCACGTCCAGCACTCGCGCCAGGGTCTGGGCGAGCAGCGTCTTGCCCGAGCCGGTCGGACCGACAAGCAGGACGTTGGACTTCTGGAGCTCGACCTCATCGACCTGGTGGCCGGCGTTGACCCGCTTGTAATGGTTGTAGACGGCGACGGCGAGGACCTTCTTGGCGCGCTCCTGGCTGATGACGTACTGGTCCAGGGCGTCCTTGATCTGATGCGGGTTGGGCAGCTTGGACGTCGTGTTCTTCTGGCGCGGGGTCTCGAGGAGCTCCTCCTCGATGATTTCCTGGCAGAGGTTGATGCACTCGTCGCAGATATAGACGCCCTGGCCCGCGATGAGCTTCCGGACTTGTTCCTGGCTCTTCCCGCAGAAGGAACACCGGTACGGAACCTTTGGTCCCTTGGTGCTGCTTGTGGAGGTCACGTGCCCGTCGGCTCCCTTGATCCCGGTCCTATTCGCCCTTGGACCGCTTTGGCTCGACCACCGGTTCGGGGGTCGAATCCTCGGCGCCACCTTCGGCGACCTTCTCGTCGTGGTGCTGCGCGGTCAGTGAATCCCACTGGACCGAGTAGACCGCGTCGATGATGCCATAGTCCCTGGCGTCCTCGGGAGCCATGAAATAGTCCCGGTCCGTGTCCTTTACGACCTTTTCGATCGGCTGACCCGTGTGCCGCGCCAGGATCTCGTTGTTACGCTGGACCAGGAACTCCCATTCCTTCATCTGGATCACGGCGTCGGGTGCGTTGCCGCGAAAGCCGCCCGACCCCTGGTGGATCATGATCCGCGCGTTCGGCAGGGCGTATCGCTTGCCCTTGGTCCCGGCGGCAAGCAGGACCGCCGCCATCGACGCGGCCATGCCGATGCAGATGGTGCTCACCGGCGCCCGCAGGTACTGCATCGTGTCGTAGATGGCGAGCCCCGAGTTGACCACGCCTCCAGGCGAGTTGATGTACAGGCTGATGTCCTTCTCGGGGTCCTCGGAATCGAGGAACAGGAGCTGGGCGATGATCAGGTTGGCGAGGTGGTCCTCGATGGCGTCGCCCAGGAAGATGATCCGTTCCTTGAGCAGGCGCGAGTAGATGTCGTAGGCGCGCTCCCCCCGGCTGGAGGATTCGATGACCATGGGAACGAGCATTCGGGAACTCCCTGCGGGTGCTTTGGCCGGAAAACGGTCAACCGGCCGCCGATGAGGCGCTGGCTGTGGATGCGTTCGCGTCGGCGGCGCCGCCTTCAATGGTGGACTCGGGCCAGTCCTCGAGGTGGGGCAGCGCCGGTTGGTCCGGGTTCGCCGCCAGCCACTCGTCGATGAGCTGCTCGACGACGCGACTGCGCCGGAGCGTGCTCCGGATGTACGAGCGGCCTCGGTCCGAGTCGAAATAGGCGAGGAGCCTGGGCTCGTTCGCATACCGCTCGCGACCACGCTCGATCTCGGCCTCGATCTCGGACTCGGGGACGGTCACGCCTTCCTCGTCGGCGACCTTCGAGAGGACCAGGAGCGTCCGGACTCGTTTCTCGGCGCCGGGGCGGAACTCGGTATGGAGGTCGGATTCGGCCTTGTCGACCGCCTTGAGGTACGCCTCTTCGCCGATCCCCTGCCGGGCGAGCGTGCCGCGGAACTCGTCGTGCATGACCTCGACCTCCTGGTCGACCAGCACGTCGGGCAAGTCCAGGGTCGCATTGGCGACGGCGTATTCGATGATCCGGTCCGCGAAGCCATGACGCGCCCGGTCGATGGCGTTGCGTTCGAGCCGCGTCCGGATGTCCGCGCGGAGCGTCTCGAGGTCGGCGAAGTCCCCGAGGGTCCGGATGAAGTCGTCGTCCAGATCCGGCAGGACCTTCTCGCGTAGCTCCTTGATCTCGACCGCGAAATGGGCCTCCTTGCCGGCAAGCTCCGCTTCCGGGTAGTCCGCGGGAAACGTGATGTCGAACTCGGTCGTGCCGCCGACGGCGAGGCCGACCAGGTTCGCCTCGAACCCGGGGATCAGGCGTTCCTGGCCAAGGATGATCGGCATCCGCTCGGAGCTGCCACCCTCGAACGGCTCGCCGTCGCGCGTCCCGACAAAGGAGACGACGGCGTAATCACCCTCCTTCGCGCCCCGGTCCTCGACCGCCGAAAGCGTGGCGTTCTGGTCGCGGAGCTCCTCGAGGACCTTGTCGACCCTGGCGTCGTCGATCGTCTCGATCTCGGGCTTGAAGTTGAAATGCTTGTAATCGCCGAGCTCGACCTCGGGCCGGACCTGGACGGTCGCCTTGAACACGAGGGGCTTGCCCTCCTCGGCCTGGACCACCTCGACGTCCGCGTTGGTCAGTGGCAGGAGGTCCTTGTCGACCAGTGCCTGGCGGTAGGCGTCCTGGACCAGGTGGTCGACGGCATCGTCGAGGACCGCGCCAGGCCCGAGGTGACGCTCGAGGACGGGTCGCGGCGCCTTGCCAGGTCGGAAGCCCGGCACCCGAGTCCGGCGCGAGAGATGGCGGACGGCCTCGCCGACGGCGCGGTCGAGCCGTTCCGCGGGCAGCTCGATTTCGAGCACGACGGTGGAATTGGGCGCTGGGGTGGCGGTGATCTGCATGTGTCTGGAGTATAGGGCGGAGCCCGCGTGCGGGCCGGTGGCCACCCGGGGTGGCGGCGATCCGCTGGCCCAGCCCTGGTAGGCGAGAGAGGGGTCGAACCTCCACGCCGCTTTCGCGGCACCGGCTCCTAAGGCCGGCGCGTCTGCCATTCCGCCACTCGCCCTCGCCAAGTGTCCCACAGCGCGACCGTCAGGCAGGCCTCGCGCGAGCCAATCGTTCATGACCAGCTGTCATGACACGGTCGAGCCCTCCTCGTACCTTCAGGCCGTACCTCCGGCCGACGCCGAACGTTGGCACTTGCCCCCCGTCTGTCCGACCCGAGGAATGCGTGGGAGGCCGACCGATGACGTGTCGCGAAGCGATCGAGGCCGCGTTGGCCGATCCATGAAACGATTGGCATCGTCATGTTCGTCCTGGCCGCGTGCGGCGGCGGAGGCGTGTATGCCACGGCGGCACCCGCCCAGGTCCGTCCGGAGTCGGTCAGGACGCGCTGGCCGTGATCGCTCCCATCGAGGAAGCGGCCATCGGCGTGATCACGTTCGGGACGTCATACGACCCCGACACGCTCGACATCCCCGAACCGTTGACCCGGTTCAAGCGAACCTTCCCCAGGATCGCGTGGAGCGCCGACCTCGCCCACGGCGTGAACGACGCGTTTGTGTCCTGGGTCGTCGTTCGCCTGGCCGAAACAGGCGACGAGGAAACGATGTTCGACGTCGAGGAGCCGATCGACGACTCGAGCGTCACCAACCTGGCGAACGCGGGGAACCTGGCTGCCCATGTCGAAAATGTCGCCGGGACCTACGTCATGCGCTACCTGAATGGTCGCGAGGTCCTCGCCGAGGGCGTCTTCACGCTCGTCGAGTAGGCCGGGGCGAACGCTACCTGCGGAACCGACCTCGACCGAAGTAGCCCAGGGCAAACAGCACCACGAGCACGATCACGACGACGATCACGATGTTCTCGAAACTCAAGGAATACCTCCGATGCGAGCTCCGGATTGGGCCTGGGCAAGGCAGATGCAGACTGCCCTAACCGGGGTTAGACCACCGGCTGGCGCCGGAAGATCCCGATGGCCCAGATGACGATCAACTCGAGGACCGTCCAGCCGACGAAGGCCACAACGGCGCTGATGTCGAGGATCGAGCCCGCGGAGTTGAGTGAGTCGGTTCGCAGGATGCCTTCAAACGGCCCAACGAACACCTGGCTGATGCTCAGGATGCCCGAGACCAGCCCGTTGGCCTCGCGCGCATCGAGGAGGAGGAGGACGATGCGCGCGCCGATGACGATCTGGATGAGCCCGAAGACGAGCACGACGATGCGCCGGATCAGCTCCGGGTCGTCCGGCCTGCCCCCGGTGATGCGGCGGCTGTCGGTGCGAACCGTCGCCTGACCGCCGGCCGCGGTTGGCTCCTGCGTGACGACCGTCTCTTCGACCTGGTCGATTGTCATGCGAATGCTCCCTCGCGCACGGCTTGCGCACTTCCTGCGATGCTTGCCGACAGGATCCCGGCGCCTCCCTCGGGGTGACGTTTCTGATGCCCCCAGACACCAGTCGGTCCGTCACCGAAGGACCCCCGGGCGAACGGGATCCTGTCGTCGGCCGCCGCCTTCCGGCTGGACCGTGGCCGGTGAATCGGTCATTCGGTCAGGCGGCCGTGTTCCCCCGGTCCCCCTGGGCACAGGGGGCCGATGATGGCAACCTCGTCGATGCTCGAGCGTGAGCAGCGCTGGCCGTCACTCGGCCACGACGCCAGTATTTGATCGCCTTTGACCGGCCGTCATGACGGGCCGTCATCCGGTCACGCCGGCGCAACGCCTCAGTCGGTAGAGCGACGGCGCTCCTGCCCTTCGGCGTTCCACCCCTGATTGGAGAAGGTCGGAACGAAGCGATAGCCCTCACCCGGAACGGTGGCGATAAAGCGCGGCCGTCGATAATCGTTCTGCAGCTTGATCCGGAGGCTGCGGATGTGGCGATCCACGACGTTGCTCTCCGCGACGAAGTCCGGTCCCCAGATCGCATCGAGGACCTCCTCCCGGGTGACCACGCGGCCGGCTCGGCTGGCCAGGAGATACAACAGGCTCTGCTCGATGCCGCTCAAGTGGACGACCGACGTGCCGGTGCGCACCTCGCGGCTGACGATATCGATCTCCATCTCGCCAAGCACGATGGTGGGAACGATCGGGCGATCTGTTCCGGATACCCGTCGGGTGATCACGATCGATCGCGCGAGGAGTTCCTCGGGTGAAAACGGCACGACCAGGATGTCGTCCACGCCGAGGTCGAACGCCCTGAGCTTCGTTTTCAGGTCGCCGCGACGGGTCAGCCCGAGTGCCGGTGTGATGCTGCGAGTCAACGTGTTCGAGGCGTTCAACCGTCCGAGCAGCGCCGTACTGTCGTCGTGATCCATGTCGATCACGGTCAGGTGCGGGTGCCAGTCCGCGAGGATCGTCTCGGCCTCGGCCAGGGTGCTCGCCGCCCGAACCACGAACAGGCCATGGTTCAGGGTCAATTCGATGAGATCGACGACGAGCGGGAGATCGTGCAGGACGAGCGCGCGTCGCGCCTCCTCCGGTGGAGCTGTCATGTCTTGCACCGTCCCGGGTCCCTCCCACGCGCGCCTAGGCGGATTATCAATCCTCTGTCTAGGGTCGCACGCCGCAGGATCGACGGACCACTCGCCGATCAGGCGCCGCCGCGCTCCGAGTCGTCGGTGGGGTCCGTTCGCCGCTTTTCGACCTCGTCGCGGGCCCGTGCGCGGACCTCGTCGAGCCGCGCCTTGAACCCGTCTTCGTCCGACCGGAAGAACCACTCGGCCGCGGCCTTTGCGCCCCGCAACACCAGGGGTCGTGCGGCCGCCGACGCGAGCGCCCCGACGCCGCGATCCTTCTCGGCTTCCTTGGCATAGGCGGCGAAGTCGCGCTCGATCGCGCCACGGACCTTGTCGCCGTCGTCGCCCAGCTTCTTGAGGGTCTTCTCGATCTCCTTCGGCAACATCTGCCTGGGCAGGTCGGCGGTCGGGCCAAAGACCGCCCGTCGCGCGGCGCCGAACAGCCGCTTGGGGCCGCCGAGCACCACGAACCCGGCACTGCCGGCGATCGCCGCGGCCTTGGCCGGGCTCCGACGGACCTTGGCCGGGATGTCCACGGCCGCCCGTGCCGAAGCCTCGAGCGCCTCGAGCTCGTCGCCCAGTGCCGCGCGAGCGGCTAGGACCCGATCCCGGGCGGCATCCGTTTCTGTAGCCACTCGAGTGTCTCCTTGCCGGTTTCGATGGTCTGCGTGGGATAGAACCGGTCCTTCATGTCCTCGAGGTCGACCCCGCCCCGTGCGACATCGACGCCCATCAGCACGATCCAGGCCAGGTAGCCGAGCGTGATCCCGACCCCCGCACCAACCTGTGGGCCGAACGTGATCGCGCTGAATGCCCCGAGCATCGCGCCCACGATCGCCAGGACGACAATCGCTCCGACCCGCCCGCCGGCGGAGTCGATCCGGATCGCCGCCGCGAACCCGATCAACACGCCGACAAGGGCACCGGCGAGCAGCCCAACGACAAGTGGCCGATCGCCCTCGCCGATATTCAGGCGGGCCGACTCGCCGAGCGCGGCATAGGCCTGGTTCGGCCACTCGAGGCCGAGCGCCACGCCGATCACGACGGCGAGGATGATCGCGGCCACGAACGAGCGTCCGATCCGGCCTCCCTCGACGCCGACGGCTCCGAGAAGCGCTGCCACGGCGATCGCGACAAGGAAGAGGACGCCGTGCAGGACCCCCCAACCCAGGGACCCGAGCAGCCACTCCCCGAGGAACAGCGCCGTGCCGAGGGTGGCAAGCAATGCGGCAAGGATGAGCACTGCGATCGCGATGGCGACCAGGGCGGCAATCCGGCCGACTCGCCCGGCAATCGCCGAGATCTCGGCCTTTGCCAGGTCGACGTGGGCCTGGCCAAGGGCCATGGCCGCGTCGCGCGTTGCGAGCAGCTGGCCACGAAGTCCGCGGACGGGGGGACGCGCGGCACCCGATCCTGCGGGCGGTGGGGTCGACGGATCGTCCAGGGTGACACTCCGGCTGGAATGGGCGCCGGGATCGGGCGCTGGGTCGGATCGATGATACCAGCGCCGCCCGTCGCTGCCGGTTCGGGCACGGTACCCTGCGGTCGATGACGCCCGTCGAGCCGCGACACCTGCTGACCGCGCAGCTGCTGAGCATCGGGACGGAGCTGACGGTCGGTGACACGCGCGACACCAATGCTGGCGAGCTTGCCCGGGGGCTGACCGATCTCGGCGTCCGGGTCACCCGGTTGACGGCCCTGCCCGATGACCTCGAAGCGGTCACCGACGCGTTCCGGGCCGGGCTTGAGCACGCCGACTTCGTGGTCTCGACCGGCGGCCTGGGGCCGACACCGGATGACCTGACGCGAGAGGCAATCGCGGCCGCATGCGGCGAGGTCGTCGCGGTTGACCCGGAGCTCGAGGTCTGGCTGCGCGAGCTGTGGAGCCGACGAGGGATTCCGTTTCCCCTGCTCAACCTCAAGCAAGCCTGGCTGATCCCGTCGGCCGTTGCCCTGCCAAACCCGAACGGGACGGCCCCGGGCTGGTTCGTCAGTCGCGCGGATGGGCGCGTCGTCGTGGCCCTGCCCGGACCACCCCGCGAGATGCGACCGATGTGGACCGACCACGCGTTGCCGCGGCTCCAGGCATTGGGCCTCGGGGCAGAGGTCGCCGCGAGGACCTACCGACTCGCCGGGATCGGCGAATCGCAGGTCGCGGAGCGCTTTGGCGAAGCCCTGCTCCGGGCGACGAACCCGGTCGTGGCGACCTACGCCCGGGCGGAAGCCGTCGACGTCCGGATCTCGGCCGTGGCGGACGCGGGGAGGACCGCGGAACAACTCGTCGAGGACGCGGCGACGACGGTGCTCGACCTGGTCGGCGAGCACGTCTGGGCATCTGGGACCACGACCTGGAGCGAGGCCATCGGAGCGCGACTCGGCGAGCTCGGCTGGACGCTCGCGGCGGTCGAGATCGGCACCGGAGGGAGCTTCGGGGCACTCCTCGGCGATACGCCATGGGTGCGCTTCGACGAAGCGATCGCGATCGAAGCGCCCGCGGCGCGGGCCCATGCCCTGCGGTCGAAGAGCCCTGTCGACACCGGCGGCGCACATGCCGCTCGACCTCGAGCTCGAGGACCTCGACCCGGGCGATCACGGTGGCCTTGCGGACGACCTCCTCCTGTTCGCGCGCCGCGCCCGCGAGCTCGGTGGCGCCGAGATCGGCGTGGCCATCCGGGCGCGGGAGCGGACCGGCGATACCGCCGTTTCGATCGCGGTCTCGACCCCGGCGGTCGAGCGCAAGGTCCGTAGGGTCGTGTTCCTGACCGGCCCACTCGGACGGTCTCGATCGG
Organism: uncultured Chloroflexia bacterium; assembly: GCA_963731865.1. Lineage (GTDB taxonomy): Bacteria > Chloroflexota > Limnocylindria > Limnocylindrales > CSP1-4 > SPCO01. The sequence continues at coordinate 816,337 of CAVSXG010000002.1, forward strand.
CCCTGTCGGCGGCGTCGTTCGTGCTCGAAACCCTCCGGGAGGCACCCGGCCCAAGTTGATCGATACTGGTCGCGCACCAGATGGAGGTGGCCAGATGCAGGTACGGTCCTTCACCTTGACGAGCACGGCATTTCCTGACGGCGGACCCATTCCGGGACGGTTCAGCTGCGACGGCGAAAATGTATCTCCTGACCTGAGCTGGGCCGACGCGCCGGAAGGCACGGAGGCCCTCGCCCTGATCGTCACGGACCCCGACGCTCGCGAATTCGTCCACTGGATCGCCTACGACCTGACGGGCACGCCTTCGGGCGGTCTTCCCGTCGGGGTCTCGGCCTCGCCCGATGCACCACCCCAGGGCACCAACAGCTTTGGCAGGACGGGCTACGGCGGTCCATGCCCGCCATCGGGCACCCATCGATACGTGTTCATCCTGCATGCGCTCGATGGCCAGCTCGGCCTCGAGCGGGGCGCCACGGATCGACGACATCGAGTCGGCGATGGCCGGCCACGTGTTGGCCCGGGCAACCCTGACCGGCACCTACCATCGGTGAGCCCGTGGCGCTGTCGCCCACCTGACAGCCGACGGCGTCGTCCGCTGGCGACCTGCTTGGGGCGACAACGACCTAGGATGTCGAGCATGACTGACGAGGGACGCCTGCGCCTGACCGTGCTCGGAAACAGTACGGCGGTCCCCCATCCGGAGTCAGCGGCCGCGGGGTACCTCGTCGAGTGGGACGACACGGCGATCATGCTGGACGCCGGCCAGGGCGTGATCCGATCCCTCCAGGACCGCATGGACCCGCACGAGCTGTCGGCCGTCGTGATCGGTCACATGCACGCGGATCACTCGCTCGACCTGGTCGGGCTCCGATATCTGTTTCCCTGGGGTGAGCGAGCCCCACGTCCGCTCCCGGTCCATTTGCCCCCGGGCGGACGTGCGCGTCTCGACGCGCTCGCCCTGGGCATTTCCGAGCGCGTCGGGTTCTTCGACGATGCGTATGACGCCGTCGAATACGATCCGTCGGTGCCGCTTGTCATCGGTCCGTTGACCATCCGGTTCAACAAGGGTCGGCACTACGTCCCCGCCTGGGGTCTGACCGTCGAGGGACCTGACGGGGCGCGGATCGCCTACACGGGCGATACCGGTCCAAGCGACCCGGTCGTCGACTTCTCGGCCGACGCGGACCTGCTGCTGATCGAAGCGGCGCTGCGATCGTCAGCGCACGACGACCTCGAACGGGGACACCTCACCCCGGAAGAGGCGATCGACATGGCCACGCGGTCGCACGCGCGATCCGCCCTGCTGGTCCACTACTCCCCGACGAGGCGCCTGGAGCTCGAGGCGATGTGCGCGGCTGCCGGTTCCTGGATCCGCCCGGCCGTTCCCGGGTTGACCGCGATCGTCCGACCCGGCGGCATCGTCGCGATGGCCGAACCCGAGGATCAGGAGATCGTCAGGACCGGCTGACCCGCGCTGTTCGCGGCACGGACGCTCATCCGAGCGGCCACGATCTGGGCAATGGCCGTCAGCGCCGTGGCCGCGGGACCAGGCTCGCGCTGTGCGACCGCCGGCACGCCCACGTCGCCGCCCTGGCGAACGGTCACGTCGAGGGGCACGCCACCGAGGTACTCGAGCTCGTGTGCCGCGGCAAAGCGCTCGCCGCCACCTCGACCGAAGATCTCCGTCACGTCGCCGCAATGCGGGCAGACGAAGGCGGTCATGTTCTCGACGAGGCCGATGACCGGCACGCTCATGCGATGGAACATCGCGAGGGCCTTGCCGACGTCGGCGAGGGCAACCTCCTGTGGCGTCGTGACCAGCACGGCTCCCGAGATCGGGACCGCCTGCGCAAGCGTGAGCTGCGCATCCGAGGTGCCCGGCGGCAGGTCGATCACGAGGTAGTCGAGCTCACCCCAGTCGACGTCGCGGAGGAACTGCTGGATGGCCCCACCAACGAGCGGTCCGCGCCAGACGATCGGCTGACCTTCCGGGACGAAGAACTGGATCGAGATCGCCTTGACCCCGTAGCGCTCGAGCGGGGTGATCTTGTTGTCCGCGCTTGCCTTGGGTTGGCCCTCCAGCCCCATCATCAGCGGGATGTTCGGCCCGGTGATGTCCGCGTCGAGGAGCCCGACACTGGCCCCGGCCTGGGCGAGCGCCACCGCGAGGTTGACGCTGACCGTGCTCTTGCCCACCCCGCCCTTGCCCGAGGCGACGGCGATGATGTTCTTGACCCCCGGGAGCAGTTGCTCCGCCTGGCGTGGTTGCGCGCGACGGACCATGGCGCCCCAGGTCAGGTCGACCGACTCGACACCGAGCGGTGCAAGGACGCGGTTCACGTCGGCCTCGATCTCGTCCTTGAGGGGGCAGGCCGGCGTCGTCAGCTCGATCGTGAACGCGACACGCGTGCCGTCGATCGTCAGACCCACGAACCATGTCGCGGCTGACGATGTCACCCGGCAGCTCGGGCTCACGGACCGCGCGAAGCGCGTCGAGGATGGCAGCTTCGCTGATCGACATGTGGGTGGACCTTCCCTCTCACGGGGTGGCGCTCGGGCGGTCGCCAGAGCGCTCGGATCGTGCTGCCAGTCTTCTGACGATGTTTGCGTCGTAATCCTACCCTGACCGGCCGCAGACCGATGAACGGCGCCCTGCCAGGTGGCCTCGGGCAATTCGCGACGACGGCGGATCGCGGTCGTCGATACGGATTCCGGTGTCTGGTCACCGAATGGCAACGAATTTCGAATCGGAAACCGGGTCCGATCGCGCCGGGCGCGTCCTTGACACCCCCTGCGCCGCGACCATATCCTCCGCGCCATCCCCGCATGGCGGCAGCCGCCGCTCTCCGCCCCAGGAGTGCCAGACGAACGTGCCGACAGTCGACGTCCGGCTCGTGGACGTGGTCAAGAAATTCGGCGATTCGATCGCCGTCGACCACATCAATCTCGAGGTCCTCGACGGGGAGTTCTTCAGCCTGCTCGGCCCGTCTGGCTGCGGCAAGACGACGACGCTGCGGATGATCGGTGGCTTCGAGGAACCGACGTCGGGGCTGATCGAGCTGCAGGGCCAGGATGTCACCTGGCTGGCGCCGTACAAGCGCAACGTCAACACCGTCTTCCAGAGCTACGCGCTGTTCCCGCACCTGACGATCTACGAGAACGTCGCGTTCGGATTGCGACGGCGGCGAGTCAAGGACAGCGAGATCAAGACGCGGGTCGCCGAGATGCTCAAGCTCGTCGAGCTGCCGGGGTATGAGCAGCGCAAGCCGACGCAGATCTCGGGCGGCCAGGCGCAGCGCGTGGCGCTCGCTCGTGCGCTCGTCAATCGCCCCGCCGTGCTCCTCCTCGACGAGCCGCTTGGCGCACTGGACCTCAAGCTCAGGCGCCAGATGCAGGTGGAGCTCAAGCGGATCCAGCAGGAGGTCGGGATCACGTTCATCTACGTGACCCACGACCAGGAAGAGGCGATGACGATGTCCGACCGGATCGCGGTCATGAACATGGGACGCTACGAACAGCTCGGCGATCCAGAGAGCCTGTATGAGCGGCCCGCCACACGCTTCGTGGCGGGATTCCTCGGCATCAGCAACCTCCTGCCCGGCGATGTCGAGGGCACGGACCCCACGTACGTGACGGTCCGACTCGCCGACGACTCGCGGATCAGGGCCCCTCGCGGAACGGCAAACGGGAAAGAGCGCGTCAGCGTCGGTGTCCGGCCCGAGAAGATCCGACTGCGAGACCCCGCAGAGTCGGCGCCCGGTGGGCATAACGAGCTGAGCGGCGTGGTCCGCGACGCGTCGTACCTTGGGGTGAGCACGCAGTACCAGATCGAGGCGCGCGGTGGCGTGCGCCTGACCGTCTACGAGCAGAATGTGGAACGAGCCACCCGCGCGGAGCTCTGGGCTCCGGGTGAAGCGGTTCGACTCACCTGGTCACCGGACCACAGCTTCATCGTCCAGGAACCCGGGGGCGCCGCGCCGGCGCAAGGCTTGACCGAGGTCGCGTCGCCTGCCTGAGGCAGCGACCAGGCCGACGAGAGGAGACCCATGATCGACCACAATCCAAGCGCGTCGTCGGAGCTGACCCGCCGCCGGTTCCTTCAGGGCACCGCCCTCACCGGCGTCGCGGCGTTCGTGGCGGCCTGCGGGACCAGCGGCACGGGCAGTTCGGCACCCGCCGAAGCCAGCGAGGGAACGCCGAGCGAGGAGCCGGCCGCGTCGCAGAGCGCCGCGGCCGAGTCTCCATCCGCGGAGCTGAACTTTGCCAATTGGCCGCTCTACATCGACACGGACGACAACGACGAAACCAAGCACAAGACCCTCGAGGACTTCACCGCGAAGTACGGGACCGTCGTCAACTACTCCGAGGTGATCAACGACAACGACGAGTTCTTCGGCACGATCCGGCCGGCGCTCGATGGCGGCCAGGACAGTGGCTGGGACATCGTCGTGCTCACGGACTGGATGGCCGGGCGCCTGATCCGCCTGGGCTGGACCGAGACGTTCAACCTCGACAACATGCCGAACAAGGTCGCCAACATGCAGGACGTCTACAAGGGCGTCGACTTCGATCCGACCGACGACCACCACGCTCCGTGGCAGTCCGGCATGACCGGTCTTGGCTACGACAGCGCGGTCACGGGCGACCTCACCAGCCTCGAATCGTTGTGGACGGATGACCCTCGCTGGACGGGCAAGGTCACGTTCCTGACCGAGATGCGGGACACCATCGGGTTGACCATCCTCCGCGGGGGCGGGGACCCAAGTGCGGCGACGGAGGCCGACTTCGACGCGGCGATCGCGGCCTGCCAGAAGGCCGTCGACGATGGGATCGTGCGGGCCTTCACCGGCAACGAGTACGCCGAGGATCTCGTGTCGGGCAACGTCGTCCTGGCCATGGCCTGGTCGGGCGACGTGGTCGCCAAGCAGCTCGAGAAGGAGACACTCGTCTGGCAGCTCCCTGACGAGGGCGGCATGCTCTGGACGGACAACATGCTCATCCCCAAGGGCGCCGCCACACAAGTACACGGCCGAGCTGATGATCGACTTCGTGTACGACCCGGAGATTGCCGCGCAGATCGCCGCATGGGTGAACTACGTCACCCCGGTCAAGGGCGCCAAGGAGGCGCTCGCCGCGTCCGATCCCGAGCTTGCCGAGAGCCCGCTGATCTTCCCGCCCGATGACGTGCTCGCCAACGTGAAGATCTTCAAGACGTTGTCCGAGGAAGAGGAGACCGCCTTCAACGACAAGTTCTCCGCCCTGACCGGCAACTAGGCGGACGGACGGGGAGCACCGGGCCATGCATGCGCGGCAGTGGCTCCTGAGGCTGACCCCATACCTGCTCCTTGCCCCGGGCATCCTGTGGCTGCTCGTGTTCTACGCGTACCCGAGCGTCCAGATGTTCATCAGCTCGTTCTGGTCCGGGACGCTGGAGACCGGGTTCTCGGTCTCGCTGGACAACTGGACGACGTATCCCGACGCGCTCGAACGGTATGGGCCGCAGTTCGGCCGCTCGATCGTCTACGGCGCCGCGGCGACCACGATCTGCTTCCTGATCGCGTACCCGCTCGCCTATACGATCGCGTTCCGGGGTGGCCGATACAAGAGCCTCCTCCTGTTCCTGGTGATCGCCCCGTTCTTCACCAGCTTCCTGCTGCGGACGCAGAGCTGGAAGATCATCCTGGGCGACGACGGAATCCTGTTCGGGCCCCTCAAGGATCTTGGGCTGCTCGGGCCAGATTTCCGCGTCCTGGCCACGCCCGTCGCGGTCGTCGCCGGCATCGCCTACAACTTCCTGCCCTTCATGACGCTGCCCATCTACGTCTCGCTCGAGAAGATCGACGGGCGGCTGGTAGAAGCCGCCAAGGACCTGTTCGCGGGGCCATGGCGGCCCGGTGGATCGATCGCCGGAGCCATCGTGGGCGGGCTCGTGGCCGGCGGTCTCGCCGCTGCCTTCGAGTACGAGGTCGTACCACTCGCGATCCTGGGGGTGATCGTCGGCGCGGCGGTCGGGACATTCTTCCTGTCCGAGTCCTTCATCCGGATCGTCCTGCCGCTGTCCCTCCCCGGCGTCTTTGCGGGGTCGTTGCTCACGTTCATCCCGGCCATGGGTGACTTCGTCAATGCCGAGCTGCTGGGCAATACGCAGACCCGGATGATCGGGAACGTCATCCAGAGCCGGTTCCTCGAGAACAACGACTACCCGACGGCCGCCGCCCTGAGCTTCATGCTCATGGCCGGCATCCTGGTCGCGGTGGCGATCTATGCCCGGTTGCTCGGAACAAAGGAGCTGACGAGCTCCTGATGAGCAGCCAGACAGCTTCCCCGAGCGCCCGCCCGCGCCAGGCCGCCGCCATCCGGTTCCTGGATCGCTATGTGCTGTACGTGTACACCGCCTTCGCGATCCTCTACCTCATGCTGCCGGTTGCGGTCATGGCGCTCTTCTCGTTCAACGACCCGCCGGGCAAGAGCAACGTCGCGTGGCACGGGTTCTCGCTCGATGCCTGGCTCAACCCATTTGGGGTCCCACAGCTGTTCGACGTCGTCCGCACCAGCGTCGTCGTGGCACTGCTTTTCGACGATCGTCGCCACGATCCTCGGGACGCTCATCGCCCTGGCGCTCGTTCGCTACACCTTCCGCGGCTCGGCCGCGACCAACATCCTGATCTTCCTGCCGATGGCCACGCCCGAGATCGTGCTTGGCGCGTCGTTGCTGACGTTGTTCGTGGCGATCGGCGGCCCGCCGTTCTTCCCGACCAATTTCGTGACCATCCTGATCGCGCACATCATGTTCAACATCAGCTACGTGGTCGTGACCGTGCGCGCGCGCCTGTACGGGTTCGATCGCCACCTCGAAGAGGCCGCGATGGACCTCGGTGCGAATGAGTGGACCACCTTCTGGAAGGTCACCTTCCCGATGATCCTCCCGGGGATCATGGCAGCGGCCCTGCTCGCGTTCAGCCTCTCGATCGACGACTACGTGATCACGGCCTTCACCGCGGGCCGAACGTCGACCTTCCCGATCTTCATCTGGGGATCCGCCCGCGTCGGCGTGCCGGTCCAGGTCAACGTGATCGGCACCGCGTTCTTCCTGATCGCCGTCGGGTTCGTCGCCTTGACGACGATCCTCGGGACCCGTGCCCGGCGACCGCTTCCGCCACCCGCGCCCGGGCCGGAACGTCTCGAGCGTGAGGCCGCTCGTCCCACCCTCGCCGAAGTGGAGGCCTGACATGGTCGACACCGCCAATCCGAGCCCTCCGGCCGCGTCAGAGCCGCCGGCGTCCAGTGCCCTGCCGGACCATTCCGTCGTCCCCGCCGTCTGGGGTCGGATCACGAACCTGGACGTCGACCGCGGCGAAGGGTCGTGGCTGATCACCCGGGACGGCGAGCGGTACCTCGACTACTCGTCCGGGATCGGGGTGACGAACACCGGGCACGCCCATCCGCGGGTGGCCGCGGCCATCGCCGCGCAGGCGACGAAGCTCATCCACGGGCAGCAGAACATCCTGTACCACGAGCCCGGGCTGCGACTCTACGACCGGCTTCGCGGGCTCCTGCCCGGCGGACCGTGGCAGGCGTTCCTGTCCAACTCGGGCGCCGAAGCGGTCGAGGCGTCGGTCAAGCTGGCGCGGGTGGCTACCGGACGACCGGCCATCATCGCGTTCCGCTACGGCTATCACGGCCGGACTGCCCAGACCATGGCCCTCACCGCGGCCAAGGATGTCTATCGCGGGGCGTTCGAACCACTCCCCGGGTCCGTCTATCACACGGCGTACCCGTACTGCTATCGGGCGGCTGGTGGCGGTCATTCGCCGGACGCCTGTACCTGTGACTGGGAAGCGCAGCTCGACCTGACGTTCCATCAGCTCATCTACCCCGACCGGGTCGCGGCGGTGATCGTGGAACCGGTGCTTGGCGAAGGCGGCTACCTCGTTCCCCCACCTGCGTTCCTGCCGCGACTCCGCGAGATCACCCGCGAGCACGGGATCCTGCTCATCGCCGACGAGGTGCAGACAGGCTTTGGCCGGACCGGCGAGCTGTTCGCAGTCCAGCACTGGGGTGTCGAGCCGGACATCATCGTCATGGCAAAGGGCATCGCATCGGGCATGCCGCTCTCCGGGATCCTGGCTCGGGCAGAGCTCATGAAGGCCTGGAAGCCGGGCACCCACGGCGGAACCTACGGCGGCAACGTCGTCTCGTGTGCCGCGGCGAACGCGACGCTGGACGTCATCGAGGACGAGGGCCTCGTCGCCAACGCCCGCGAACGAGGCGCCCAGTTCCTGTCGGGTCTGCGCTCGCTGTCCGCGAAATACGCGGGTGTCGGCGACGTCCGCGGCCTGGGCCTGATGCTCGCGCTGGAACTGGTCAAGCCGGGCGAGGGCGACGGCCGGGTCCCGAACCCTGACCTGACCAAGCGGATCCAGTCGGAAGCCCTGGCCCGCCACCTGATCGTGCTGACGGCCGGCACGTACGTGAACGTGATCCGGATCATCCCGCCGCTCGTAACCACGGCCGACGAGGTGGTCTTCGCCCTGTCGATCCTCGACGAAAGCCTGGCAGCAGCCGGCGCGTAGCCGACGAGGCATCGAGGCCACCGTCACAGGCCTTGGACGGGGAACGATGAACGGGTTCGAACCAGCCGCACTGTTCGCGATCGTCGGGTTGATCCTGGTCAAGGAGGCCGGCGTCCCGATCCCCGTTCCCGGCGACCTCGTCGTCATCGGTGCGGGCGTGGCCGCCGGTCGCGGTGACCTCGATCCGGTCGTGGCGTTGCTCGCGATCGTGATCGCCAGCATTGCCGGCGGCATCGTCCAGTACGGATTACTCAGGTCGGTGGCGAGACCCGCGCTGCTCCGACTGCTGGGTCGGCTGGGCTCCGCCGAGCGCGTCGATCGCCAGACAGAGCGGCTGCGCCGTGGCGGAGCACGGTCGGTGGCCGTCGCCCGCTCGACGCCTGGTGTCCGCATCGTCGCCGTTGCGGCGAGTGCGCTGGCCGGGATCCCGGCGGCCGCGTTCGTGATCGGTCTCGCGATCGGCAACGCCGTATTCATCGCGGCCCACTTTGCGCTGGGCTACCTCGTCGGCGAGCCGGTCGTGGCAGCCGTGAGCGGCGCACTGGGACCGCTCGCGATCGCCGCTGTCGGCCTCGCGGTCATCGGCGGGGCGGGCTGGTACCTGCTCGGTCGCCGTCGTGGAATGCGGTCCTCGACAGACGCTCGAGACCGTCGCCGCCTGGACCGACGCGTGTTGCCCGGCATGCCTGACGATCGGGCTGGTCGATGCACCGGAGCGCGGCCGCCTGACCGCGCGGCGGTCGTTCGGTCAGGTCTCGGGTCGGGTCAGCCGCGCAATCGCGCGAGAACCTCGTCGTGGAGATGCCCGTTGGAGGCCAGGACCGTGCCCGAATGGATCGTTCGCGCGCCGGCCAGATCGGTCAGGCGGCCGCCGGCCTTCCTCGATGATGACGAGCGGCGCGGCAAGGTCCCAGCTCTTTGGCCCGACTTCGACCATCGCCTCCGCGGCCCCCTCGGCCACCAGCGCATAGCCCCAGAAGTCGCCGAAGCCGCGGTCGCGCCAGACGTCGCCGACGAGCGCTGGGAACCCGGGCGCAACGCCGCTGTCGGCGATCTCCTGCGCCGAGCCGTAGAGCAGGTGCGCATCCGCGATCGCCGATACGCGCGACACCGCGATCCGACGTCGTTGCCCGGCGTCCGGGCCGACCGCCGAGATCGCCCAGGCTCCCCCGCCTCGCCGTGCGAACCAGCGGCCACCCAGCGCCGGCGCGCTCATCACCCCGACCTGCAGCTCGCCGTCGGCCTCGAGCGCCAGCAGGGTCCCGAACAGGGGCACGCCACGCATGAAATTGTGCGTGCCATCGATCGGATCGACATACCAGCGGACACGCCCTGCTCCGGGATCCGTCCCGAATTCCTCGCCCACGACCCCGTGTCCTGGATACGTCGCGGCGATCCGCTCGCGGATGTGCTTCTCGATGGCTCGATCGGCGTCGGTCACGAAGGATCGATCCGGCTTGCTCTCGATGACGAGGTCCCGGCGGAAGTACGCGAGCGCCATCGAATCGGCTTCGTCGCAGATCGCGAGGGCAAACCCGAGCCAGGCCTCGAGCTCCGCCTCGCCAATCGGTTCCGTCTCGCCAATCGGCTCCGTCATGAGCGGATCCGTTCGCCCTTGGGGTCATACAAGGGCTCGCGCGCGACCTCGAACCCGATCCATTCGCCAAAGACCTCGACCTCGCCCCGCGTGCCGATGGCCCGGTCCGGCGGCAGATAGGCATAGGCGATCGAGCGTTCGACCGCAAATCCGTACCCACCCGAGGTCACGCGCCCAACGATCGCCCCATCGACCCGAACGGGTTCGTTGCCAAGACAGACCGAACGAGGATCGTCCAGGACGAGGCAGCGCAGCCGTTTGCGCGGGCCGGCCTCGCGCGGCGCCAGGAGCGCGTCGCGTCCGATGAAGTCGACGCCCTTGTCGAGGGCCACCGCGAACCCGAGCCCGGCCTCGAATGGGGTCTCGTCGGGGGTGATGTCGCTCGACCAGACGCGATAGCCCTTCTCGAGGCGAAGCGCGTCGATGGCGCGGTAGCCGCCGGCGACCAAGCCGTGTGGGCTCCCGGCGTCCCAGAGCGTGCTCCACAGCGTCCGCCCGTACTCGGCGGGAGCGTACAACTCCCAGCCGAGCTCGCCGACGTAGGTCACCCGCAGGGCGAGGACCGGCACCGATCCAACCGTGATCGGGCGCGCGGTGAGGTACGGGAAGCCCGCGTCCGAGACGTCGTCGCGCGTCACCGAGCTGAGGATGTCGCGAGCGCGTGGACCCCACAACGCGTAGCACACGCGGCTCGACGTCGCGTCGCGGACCACGACCGAACCGTCTTCGGGCAGGTGTTGCCGCAGCCAGGCAAGGTCGTGGTTGCCATAGGCGGTTCCGGTCACGAGCAGGTAGCTGTCGGCCGTGACGCGGGTGACCGTCAGGTCGGCCTGGATCCCGCCACGTCGATCCAGGAGTTGCGTATATGTGATCGAGCCGATGGTGCGGTCGACGTCGTTCGCGCACATGCGACCGAGGAACGACGTCGCGCCGGGACCTGTCACCTCGATCTTGGCAAACGACGTCTCGTCGAACAGCCCAGCCGCACGTCTGGTCGCGAGCGCCTCCGCGCCGATCGCGGCCGACCAGTGCATGCCGGCCCAACCGCGGGGACGGAGGGACTCATCGCCAGCGGGGGCGTTCGATTCGAACCAGTTCGGGCGCTCCCAGCCGGCCTTCTCGCCAAAGACGGCGCCGAGACCGGCCAGGATGTCGTATGCGGGCGCCGTGCGGAGTGGTCGTCCGGCCTGCCGCTCCTCGTTGGGGTAGTGGATGTCGTAGTACGTCGCATAGACCTCGGTCGTGCGCGCCAGCGTGTAGGCCTGGCTGCGGTACTGCGTGCCAAACCGGCGGATGTCCATCTTCCACAGGTCGAGCTCGGGTTCGCCCTCGACGATCCAGGTCGCCATCTGCCGGCCGATCCCACCGGCCCCTGCGATCCCATGCGCGCAGAACCCCGCGGCAACGAAGAACCCGCGGACTTCGCTCTCACCCAGGATGAACTCGTTGTCCGGCGTGAACGCCTCCGGACCGTTGATCATCCGGTTGATGCCCGCATCGCCGATCACCGGGACCCGGCGAACCGCCCCGTCCATGATCTCGGCGAATCGAGGCCAGTCGGGCGCGAGGAGCTTGCCGTTGAAGTCGGCGGGCACCCCGTCGAGGGACCACGGCGCCGGGTGCCGCTCGTAGCCGCCCATGCACAACCCGCCGACCTCCTCGCGGAAGTAGACGAGGTTGTCGGGATCGCGGAGCTGGGGCAGGCCCGCGTGGACGCCCTCGATCGGCTCCGTGAACACGTATTCGTGCGCCATCGGGATGATCGGGATGTTGACGCCGGCCATCCGGCCGATCTCCGGCGCGAACATGCCGCCGGCGTTGACCACGACGTCGGCGAGGATCTCCGATCGTTCGCCGTTCCGCTCGACCGTGACCCCGGTGACCCGGCCGCCGCTCGTGCCGATCCCGACGACCCGCGTGTGCGTGTGGATCCGTACGCCGCGTGCCCGGGCACCGGCCGCGAGGGCCAGGGCGAGTCCTGACGGGTCGAGCCAGCCATCCGTGGGAAGCCAGACCGCGCCGAGGACGCCGTCCGTGGACATCAACGGGAACCGGGCCTGTGCCTCGCGCGCATCGATCAGTTCGAGCGGCAGACCAAACGTCTTCGCCCAGCCGGCCTGGCGCTGGAGCTCCTCGAGCCGCTCCTTCGACGACGCGAGCCGGAGCGACCCGACTTCGTGCCATGACGGATCCGAGCCGGTCTCGGCGGCCAGCCGGCGGTACAGGTCGACGCCGTACATCATCATCCGGGTCAACGTGACCGAGCTGCGGAGCTGGCCAACCAGCCCGGCCGAGTGGAACGTCGAGCCCGAGGTGAGCTCCGCGCGATCGACAAGGACGATGTCGGTCCAGCCCAGCTCGGCGAGGTGGTATGCGATCGACGTCCCGCCGACGCCGCCGCCGATGATCACCGCGCGGGCATGGTCAGCCATCGGCCGTAGCGTATCGGGTCGACAGGCTGTGCCGTTGCTCGTATCAGCGACCGCAGCCGACCCGCCCCGGCGACAATAGGGCCATGACCCTCCAGCAGATCTCGCGGGTCACTGGGCGACGAGTCAACGCCCGGTGACCCCCACGATCGAGGACGTTATCGGAGCGATCCCCGAGTGGGCCGGCCGCGCCGTGACCGCCACGCCCGTCGTCGGCGGACTTACGAACCGCAACTACCGGGTGGAGGTTGACGGGATTCCGATGTTCGTGCGGATCCCCGGCACGGCGACCGAGCTGCTCGCGGTCGATCGGGGAAACGAAATCCACAACACGAGGGCCGCGGCCCGGGCCGGCGTGGCACCGCAGGTCCTCCACGTTCTCCCCGGCAGGGACGTTTTCGTGCTCGAGTGGCTGCCTGGTCGGACGATGTCGAACGAAGCCTTCGCGGCACCTGGGATGCCGGGGCGGATTGCCGACATGCTTCGGAGACTGCACGGCGGGCCGCGCTTTCGCGACGACTTCGACATGTTCCACCTCTCAGCGCGATATCGGGACCTCGTTGACCGACGAGCCATCCCGATCCCGGATGGGTACCGCGAGCGCCTCGGGATGCTCCCGCGCATCGAGGCGGCGCTGTCCGTTCATCCCCCACCCACCGTTCCATGCCACAACGACCTACTCGCGGACAACTATCTGGATGACGGGGATCGGCTGTGGGTCGTCGACTACGAATACAGCGGCAACAATGACCCCACGTTCGAGCTTGGGAACACGTGCCAGGAGCTCGGCTTCGACGACGCCCGGATCACGGAACTTTGCGCCGCCTACTTCGGCGAAGCCACGCCGGCTTTGTTAGCCCGCATGCGTCTCCAGATGATCATGTCCGATGTCGGCTGGACGCTTTGGGCGGCCATCCAGGCACAGATCTCGGCGATTGATTACGACTTCACGGGCTGGGCCGAGGAGCGTTGGGCCCGAGCCGCGGCCAAGCTCGACGGCCCCGACCTCGAGGACTGGCTGGAGGCCGCCAGGCGATGAAGCGACCCGGGCGACGTCGTCGCCCGGGTCGATCCACCGGGGTGCCTGGTCACTCGGGCGGGATTTCCTTGAACGCGAAGTCGACGTTGATGCCGCTCGAGCGCCGGATCATCTTCGTGGCGACATACCAGACGGCCGACACGAGCAGGACACCACCCACGACGATGTAGGCGAGGTCGCTGGTCAGACCCAGTTCCGCGTTAGTGGCGAACAGGAACAGGAAGACGCAACCGGTTACGAACCCGAGGAGACCTACGATGGTCACCGCAGGGTAGCCGGCGATCTTGTACCTGGATCCTGGAGACGCGTCGTACAGCGCCTTTGCCCGGAACGGCAGGAATGCGCCCGCAAGCGCCGTGGCCACGAACACGTAGCCGCACGCGAAGGTGACCCCGAGGGTCAAGGATGCCCACGTCGTCGTGCCGTCGCCTTCGCCGTAGGCGAAGTTGTTGTACAGAATGATCACCGGGATGCTGGCCAGGAAATAGACGAGGTGCGCGTTGACCGGCGTGTGGAACCGGTCGCTCACTCGGCTGACCCACTCGGGCAGGAGCCGGTCGAGGCTCATGGCAACCATTACCCGGGTCATCCCGATGTAGCAGTTATGGACGATCTGGTGGCCGTTCATGATGAAGCCGAAGCTGATCAGAAGTACCACGATCGGGCTGGCGGCAACCGCGATGGCGATGATGTTCGGCCAGAGGTAGACGCCATTGAACGTGGATTCCGCGACGCCCGACCAGTAGCCGGCGCCGGCGACGTACAGGAAGTCTGTGCCGATCGCTCGTTCGAGGACGAGTGCCAGGAGTGCCAACAGCAGGCCCGTGACGACCAACGAGCCGACGATGATGAAAGCCTGGCTCTGAAACGAGCGCGCGTCCTTGATCTCGCCGTTCTGCTGGGTGGAGTAGGTGGCCCACTGGAGCGACGTCCAGGCGATGGGAGCGATGAGCAGGGTCGCCAGGAGGCTAAAGGGCGGGTTGATATCCACGCCCGCGGCAACCGTCGCGGCGACGGCATCCTCGTAGAACGAAGAGGATCCACCGATCGAGGATGAGAAGGCGTTGAGCGAGCCGGCGATGCTCGCCGTCGTCGCCGTCGCGAGGACGACTAGCATCGTGCCGAACGCGATCAGGATCGCGACCCACATGACGCGTTGCAGGCGCACATAGTTCTTGAACCCGGTGGTCAGGATCACCATCGCAAGAAATGCATTGACGATGCTGACAAAGACGATCCCGTCGCCGGCGAACCAGACCGCCCAGTCCAGGAACATCTGGTTCCCGAGCGTGGCACCCAGTCCGAGGAAGAGGCCGGCGAAGCCGAGATAGCTGAGCAGCCACCCGGACAGCGCGACCCACTGAAGGATCCAGATCACGAAGCCGGACATGACCAACGTGAACGCGATCCCGCCACCCAGCACGCGGCTCTGGAACACATAGTCCCCGCCGGACCTGGGCAGCGCCGTCGAGAGCCAGACATACGCGAGCGCGATCGGAATCTCGAGGACCATTGCGAGGAGGATCCCCCAGACAAGCTGGCCACCGGGCAGCGCTCCCGGCGCCCAGAGATAGGTCCACGGAAAGATGAGCCCCATCGTCAGGATGTTGTAGACGAAGGCCGAACGCGAGGACATCACGCGCACGAGACCCGACGACTTCCGAACGAAGACTTCCGGGGTCGCGACTGCTGTCGCCATTCAAGTCACCTCACTACGAGCGACCACACCGAATGACTGCTGGTCCCTCCGACCCTCACCTCCTTGCTCCCTCCGACGTATCGCACGACCAGTTCAGCCGGCCGTCATCTGGTGGTTCCTCACCTGTCCGTTTGCAATCGTGAGCAGGCAGCCGCGAAGAACTCCCTCGCCGTATTCGCTGCCGGGATTGATGCACAAGGTCTTGCCAAGCTTGGCCGCCGCCTGCGACTCATGGATGTGGCCATGCAGGCCGAGCATCGGCTGATACCGCTCGATGGCCGTGCGGACCGACTCGCTCCCCGCACCGTACAAAACCGCTTGACCCGCAGACACGATCTGGGATGGGGGATCTGTCGTCCAGTCCAGCTTGGGGCAGGTATCCAGGGTCGAATCCTTTGGCGGCGCGTGGAAATTGAAGATGACCTTCGAGTAGTCCCCGAGGGGAGCAGCCGCCGCGTCGATCCGCGTGGCGATCTCCGGCTCCGGCGCCTCTCGCGGCGTGTGCCAGGGCGTCGGGTTGACGTACGGCATGCTCACCATGACGTGCTCGTCGTCGAGCGAAACGACCCGATCCTCGCAGGCAATGAAGGCCTGTGAATCGGCGCGATCCATGGCGGCCATGACCTCCGGGACGTCGTCGTTGCCGCCGGTCGCGTAACACCGGATCCCTGTTCCGGACAGCTTCGATTCGGCCAGGTCCATCCAGCGCAGGAGGCGTTCGGTCGCGAGCTCGACGAAGAGACGATCGATGGACGCCGGATCGGCCTTCGTGGCCGCGTATTCGTCCTCGCCCATCAGCGTGTCGTAGAAGCCGAGGAGCCCGATCTTCTTGCGAGCTGCCTCGACCTCGGCATCAGTCTCGAGCTGCTCCACTCGCCCGTGGATCGTCGCCCGGTGGCGTCCGTCCGACCCGCGAATGATCGGGATCACGAGCTTGCCCATGATGTCGCCGCCCATGACCAGAATGTCAGCGCCGTAAAACGCGCCGGCATTCAAGAACTTGCGCCACGTCCGCTCCGAGCCGTGGACGTCGGTCGCGTAGAAGATCTTCGTGCCCTTGGAAATGTTCCGGCGACCGAGCAGCGGCATGGTCCGGCCCTCAGCCGCGCATCCGCTCGCCGCGCGGGTCCACCAGGACATCCGCCCCGATGACCGCCGGGATGCGTCGATCGAACACGTCCACCTGGAGTTCGGATCCTTCGGCGAGGTTCGCCGAACAATACAGGCTACCGATGGTGCGGGAAACGGTGGGACCGTACGCTGCGCTGCGGAGCCGGCCGATCACATCTCCATCCAGGCGGACCGCTTCGCCACCGTAGATCGGCAGGTAGTCGGGACCACCGATCACCAGGGTCCGCAGGCGCGAGGCCGACCCGTCGGGCTGCCTGTTTCGGGCGACGACGAGAGCGTCACGCCCGATGAAGTGGCCTTTGTCGAGCCGTACGAAGGCCCCGAGACCCGCATCGAACGGCGTCTCGAGCATGGTCAAGTCCGTGCCGAAGTACCGGTAGCCCTTCTCCATGCGGAGGGAATCGAGTGCCCGGTAGCCGATCGGCTCCAGCCCGGCAGCCTCGCCGGCGGCTCGAAGCCGGTCCCAGACCACAATCGCCCAGGACGGATCGACCGTGAGCTCCCACCCTAGCTCTCCCGCGTAGCTGATCCGTGCGGCGAGGACCGGCGCCGACCCGATCCGGATTTCACGAACCTGTCGCAGCGGGAGCGCCGGCTCCCCGACATCGTCGGAGGTGGTTGCTCCGAGGATGTCCCGCGATCTCGGGCCCCAAAGACCGATCGTGCCAAGGTCGCCGCTCACGTCGCGTATCGAAACGGGGCCGTCGTCCGCTGCATGCTGGGCAGAGAGCCACGCAAGGTCGGACGCGACGTATCCGGCGCCCGTGATCACCCGGAAGCGATCCCCGGCCAACCGCGTCACCGTGACGTCCGCGACCATGCCGCCGCGATCGTCACACCATTGGGTGTAGACGATGCTCCCGATCGGACGGTCGACGTCGTTGGCCGCGACACGTTGGAGGAGAGCCAGTGCCCCTGACCCGCCAAGGTCGATCTTGCCAAACGAGCTCAGATCGACAATCCCCGCCCGCTCGCGAACAGCCTTGACTTCCGCGACGAGCCGCCCGAACCACGGCGGCTCTGCCCACCCGTATGCGGCTTGGTCACGGCCCGACCTGCGCCACGGCCGGCCGGGGTGGTAAAGGTCGACCCGCTCCCACCCGGCCTTCGTCCCGAAGATCGCGCCAGCCTCCTGATGCCGGCCGTGGAGGGCGGAGACGATGCGCGGCCTGCCGAACACGTCCGCATCGTGAGGAAAGCGAAGACGGTAGTAGTCCGAATACGTCTCCCGAGCCAGCCCCGCCGCGAAGCTCGGATCGCGGTACACCGGTCCGAACCGCGACGCTCGATATGGTCCGACGTCCAGGCCAGGATCGCCCGTCGTGATCCAGCCGGCGAGAGCCCGTCCGATCCCACCCCCGCCCCCGAACCCGTTCAGGGACAGACCGGCCGCGATCCAGAACCCGCGAACCCCGGGCAGTGGACCGAGGAGCGGGTTTGCATCTGGTGTCATGGCGTCGGGGTGGCACACAAGACGGATGGCCTCGGCGTCCGCCAGGAACGGGAACCGGCGGACCGCTCCGTCCAGCAACGGAGCGAACCGTTCCCAATCCGGCGGCATGGACCGGGCCGCGTGATCCCAGGGCACACCGTCCTCCCAGCGCGAGGCGGGATTCGTTTCGTAGCCACCGAAGACCATGCCGCCCTGCTCGCTCTTGCCGTAGACCAGGTTCACGGGATCGCGGAAGCAGGGCATCTCCCGAGGCAACTCGGATCCGGGAACAGCCTTCAGGGCAACGTGCTGGTGGTCGACCGGTGTGGAGGGAATGAAGCCACCCACCATCGCGGCAACCTGTGGCGCCCAGATTCCGGCGGCGTTGACGACGACTTCGGTGGCGATCCGGCCGGCATCGGTGAGCACAGCGGTCACGTCGCGGCGAGCCGAGAGCTCAAAACCGGTCACGCGCAAGCCGGTGCGGATCCTGACGCCCTGGGCTCGGGCGGCGTCGGCGACGGCGTACGTCGCGCCGTGCGGATCGAGGTGCCCATCCGAAGGCAGATGGACGGCTCCGTAAAGCGCCTCGCCGGACATCGCGGGCATGACGCGACGAGCCTCGTCGGCATCGATGACCTCGGCCTCGAGTCCGATGCCGCGCGCGCGGCTGGCGGTGCGTTGGAGCTCGCCGAGCTGCTCTCGGCTCGAGGCCAGGCGGAGGCTGCCAACTGTCTCGAACACGCCGAGACGGCGATAAAGCTCAATGCTGTACCGACGGAACTGCATCATCGTCGACGAGGGATTGAAGGCGGTGACGAGCCCGGCCGCCTGGCATGTCGAACCGGCCGTGAGCTGCGCTTTCTCAATCAGCAACACGTCCGTCCAGCCGGCCAGGGCCAGGTGATACGCGACGCTGCAGCCGGTGATCCCACCACCGATGACCACGACGCGTGCCTGGTCGATATCCACGACGACACGATATGGCGCGCGACCCCGGCGCGCGAGCCCGTGGCGCGTTCACTGCATTCGCTCGGATACGATCGCCCGGTGAACAGCTCGCGGGACCAGACTTCGTTCATCATCGATCGCGGCGCGCTCGAGACGGAAGTGACGCGGATCGTGGAGGCGGCCGAGAAGGCGGGCGTCGCGGTTCGGGTCCTCGGCTCGATCGGCGTCGCGCTTCATTGCCCCGGCGCGGCGGCACTCCTACCCAGCTTCGAGCGTACCTATGCCGATATTGACCTTGTTGCTTACCGGCGAGCCGCGAAAACCCTCGGCGGCGTCCTCACGTCACTTGGGTACGAGGACGATCGCGAGGTGTTCATCTCGTCGGAAGGCTCCCGCTCCATCTTCAAGGACCCTGGCAGCAACATCCATCTCGATGTCTTCTACGATCGGCTCGAGTTCTGCCACGTCATCCCGATGGTCGATCGACTAGAGGCCGATCGCCCGACGATTCCCCTCGCCGAGCTGTTGCTATCGAAGCTCCAAATCATCCGCATCAACGAGAAAGACATCGTCGACACGATCCTCCTGCTCCTCGACCATCCGCTTGGAGCGGGCGACGACGAGGTGATTGACGTCGACCGGATTGCCTCGCTGACGGCCGCGGACTGGGGTCTGTGGCGAACGATCAGCCAGAACCTCGACAAGGTTGCCACGCTCGCGGCCGGCTATCCGCAGCTCGACCATGCCCAGCGAACCCAGGCAACCGGGTCTGCCATCCAGCTCAAGGCACGCATCGACGCCAGGCCAAAGCCGATGGCGTGGCGGTTGCGCGATCGCATCGGCGACCGGCGGCAGTGGTGGACCGATGTCGACGAGGTCCACTGACTGACCCGCTCAGGATCGGCCACTGAGCTCCAGGAGGGCGGCCTCGAACCGTGGCTCCGCCGCGTTGCCAAGGAGCCGTTCGAACCGGCTCGAGGCGTACCCGACGAAATCGATGTCGAGGGAACTGATCCCCTGCTGGAGAACGCCCCACATCGCCTCGCGAAAGTCGGACACGACACGCATCAGGGTCAGCCGCGCCAGGTGGTGCGGTCTGGGTTCGCGCTGGTATCCCGCGAGGAAGATCGCATCCTCCTCAACGGATAGCTCGTGGTTGATGCTGAAGTTGCCCAGGTCGAAGAACGGGTCGCCCATGCCGGCGTACTCCCAGTCAATGATCCAAATCCGGGTTCCGTCGTCAATGAAGTTGGCGTTCAATAGGTCGTTGTGGCAGGGCCGCGGCTCGATCGGATCGGCGAGCAGGGCCCGCTCGACGCGTCGCCCGACGGCCGTGGCATCGTCGTACGCGGCGGGAATGGACACACCACGGGCCAGGGCGAGCGCGCGGTATGCCTCGCATATCCGCAGCGGGACGAACAAACCCGGGATAACCGGTCCTTCGTGAACGCGTCGGAGCGAATCGGCCACCCGCCGGAGCGTTTCCGGTCGTCGAACCGCTTCGTCGGACAGGGGCGATCCGACGATGAACCGGGTCACGAGGTATCCCTCGGGCCGAATGAACGCGGTCACCTCCGGTCCAACGCCGACGCCGGCCGCCGCCACGGTCGCGGCACGTTCGACCTCGCGGCTGATCCCAAGTAGGTGGGTGTCGTTGCCGGCAAGACGGATCACCCAGCTATCGGAGGTCCCGGCGGCATCCACGCGGAAGTTGCGGTTGGTTATCCCACCTGACAGAGCGGTCAACGTCAATTCACGCTCCGCCAGGTCGGGGACCCTCTGCATCGCCCTCACGAGCTCCTCGTACAGCTCGCCATGGAGCTGCGGGTCCGTCATGTCGTCGTGGCCGATCGAAGACGCCAACGCCCGATCAGATCAGCCGGCGGCGACCGCCTCGCGGAGCCCCTCCGGGATTGGCCGGTGCGTCTCGACAGGTCGCACATACCGCTCGACCATGCCGAGCGAGTCATTCACTCCGAGCTCGGTGAACAGGTACGTGATCTTGCGACGCTGCGCGGCCAGGATCTCGTCCTTCGTTTCGAGCTCCCAGAGCTCGCGCTTGAACGGCCCGATCGCCTTCTTGCGCGTCGTGTACACGAACTGCTGATCGGTCTGGCCGGACTTGCGCTCGTCCGCGGCGTTGGCAAAGCACCACGCCTCGATCTGCTTGTGGAGCCAGTCCGGGAAGGCCGGGTGCTCGTAGAGCGCGTTCTGGAAGCCGGTGGCGAGGTGGATCTCCGCGGTCTCGACCGCCGGGAACCGGTGGAACAACTCGTCGGGCAGCGTCGACGCGCCGTGCTGCACGGCGCCTGCCAGGCCGTAGGAGCGGGCGATGTCTCCGAGCTCTCGAAGGACCTCGAAGTCGAGCTTGACCTCGGCCACGCCGCCGTCGGGCAGCGGGACCCCACCGTGCGAAGTGCCGGTCTGGACGCTGACCTTGGAAATCCCCTTGGCGCCGGGAGCCCGCGCATCGAGCTCGCGGCGATAGCCGTCGAGGTATGCCCGAAGCTCGGCGACCGTGGAGTTCTGACTCCCGACTTCGCCGATCTCGCCACCGACGCTGACCGTGACTCCGTCC
The DNA here is from genome assembly GCA_963731865.1 of uncultured Chloroflexia bacterium. Classification (GTDB taxonomy): domain Bacteria; phylum Chloroflexota; class Limnocylindria; order Limnocylindrales; family CSP1-4; genus SPCO01. Next base: position 837,766 of record CAVSXG010000002.1, read on the forward strand.
TGCTCCAGGGACCGGATGAGGGCGGTGAGCTCCGCGGCGCGGACGTAGTTCTCGCGCTGCTCCTCGTCGACGTTCGGCTTGGAGAGGTCGACGAGCGTGGACGAGTCGATGTCGATATTGCGATACCCGGCGTCGATGGCCAGCCGGCAGGCACGTCGGATCTCCTCGGTCATCTTCTCCGGGTCGTCGGCGTACTTCCTGGCGTTGAACTGGTAGTGGTCGCCCTGGATGAAGACCGGGTGCTGCCAGTTCGCGGCGATGGCCCCGGCCAGGACGGACGTCGCGTAATCGATCGGGCGCTGGAACGTGTACGTCTGCTCACTTCGGGCGAGCTCGAGGATGACCGCGCCCACGTCGGCCGCTTCCGCGGCTTCGAAGACCGTCCGCGCCATGTCGAAGGTCTGAGCTCGAATGTTGATGGCCGGGACGGTGAACCCGTGGACCTCTCCGCGAGCCCTCGCCTCATACAGCTCCTGGATGCTCGCGGATCGAGCGCCGAGCGCCTGGCTCGCCTCCCAGACGAGCCACTGCGCGGCCGCCGTGGTGGTCTCGTCGGTCGAGAAGGCCGCGGTCCAGGCGAGATCCCGGATGCCGGAGCCACGGAACGCGGCCTCGTCGTCGATGACGAGCCGGTCGACGTCGAGATGGGCAGAAGAGCCAAGAAGCGCGAGGAGGTTCGCGGGCGAGGTCGCGACTTGAGGCATCGGGGAACGATCTCCTGGGGACAAGTGGACGCCCATGGTACCCGGGCGCCCCAGTCAGATCGTCGGTTTTACCACCATCAGGAAGATGATCGTCAGCAGGAAGATGGTCATGACGATTCCGCCGCGCTGGATGCGGGCGGCAATCGGCGGCAGTTCCGGCGGCGGACCCGACGCACCCGGAGGCGGCGGTGTCGACGTGATCTCGATCACCCGCGCGATGAGCTTGCTCTGGACGAAATAGGAGTACCCGTACGTGATGACATAGAGGACGATCGCGACTGCCAACCACCAGAACGGGCGCTCGAGCGGGTTGATCCCTCGGATGAGGATCATGGCCGCTCCGGTGATCGGCAGGGTGATCCCGATCGGGTAGACAAGGCGATGCGACAGGGTCTCGGAGACTCGGACCGCGAAGTTGCCGTGCGGCGGCTCGGCGCGACCCATCGCGCCGATGAACTGGAACGTGAATGTCGGCCCAAAGGCAACGATCGCCCCGAGCACGTGCAGGAACAGCAGGTACGGGAATAGCCAGCCCAGGTCCATCAAACCCTCCTCGATCGCGGCCGTCCGACGCGGCCCGCGCGAGGATAGGCCTTTGTGCGTGTCCGCGGGACCCGATCATCCCCCGAGTCGAGCCCGGTCATTGGCGAGCCCCTTCTGTCAGCGATTGCCCTTGGGTGATCGCATCGCCCAAGGGCGATGGTCGGGAACGCTTCGACGAGCAGCGCTACATGACGTGCTTCGTCCGCCGGTTGACGAAGTCGACGAGCACGTACTCCCCTAGCCGTTCCGGGCTCGCGTAGAACGCCCGGCCGCGGTTGAGCCTGGTCATGTGGGCGACGAACTCGGCGAGGGCTCGTGACCGCTCGAGCATGAACGTGTTGATCGTGATCCCGTCCTTGGTGCACCGCTGGACCTCGCGAAGGGTTTCCGCGATCGTCCGGCGGGTCGGTGGGTAGTTGAACTCCACCTGGCCGTCCTCGAAGTGGGCCGTTGGCTCGCCGTCCGTGATGACCACGATCTCCTTGTTGCTCGCGGCCTGGCGCTCGAGCGTCCGTCGCGCCAGCAGCAGCCCGTGCTGGAGATTGGTCCCGTACTCGTAGCCGTGCCAGGTCAGCTCCGCGAGGGCGCCGGGCGGGATCTCACGCGCGTAATAGGCGAACCCGATGACCGTCAGGTCGTCACGCGGGTACTGGGTCCGGATCAGCGTGTCGAGCGCGATCGCGACCTTTTTCGCGGCGATGAAGCAGCCACGCAACAGCATCGAGCGGCTCATGTCCACGAGCAGCACGGTCGACGTCCGGGTCAGGAGCTCGGAGCGGTGGACCTCGAAATCCGATGCCTGGAGGTTGATGGCACGGCTCGGGCCGCGCACCGCCGGGGCGTTCTCGTCTCGCCCGATGGCGTTGAAAAGCGTCTCGCGCAGATCGAGGTGGAACGGGTCGCCGAACTCGTAGGGCTTGGTGGTGTCGTCTCGCTCCCCGCCCTGGCCGCTCCGCTCGACGCGGTGACCCCCAAATGCATCGCGCTGGAGCCTGGCAAACAGGTCGTCGAGCACCTTCTGTCCGATCCGACGATTGCCGCGTGGTGTGAGCTGGAGGTGTTCGCCATCGCGCGTCAGGTAGCCGGCTTCCTCCAGCCGCTGCGCCAGGTCCTCGAGGGCATCGAGCTCCCGGACGGCCTCCTCGCCGAGCAGTTCCTCGACCTCGTCGCGGTCGATGCCGGCAAGGTCGGCCGGGGATTCGACGTCGGCCAGGGTCTCCTCGAGGCGATCGATCGCCTGCATTCGACCGATCTGGGCTAGGGCGCCGTCGAGCCCCAGCGGCTCGTTGCCCTCGAACGGCACGCGTTCCCCTAGACCACCCGGCAGGAGCATGTCGAGGTTCGCGGCCAGTTGGGCGAGGTCGATCAGGAGCCGATCGTCGCGGAGGAGTGCCTCCATCATCGATTGGAGCTCGGCCCGTTGCTCGGGGCTCATCGAGCGCAGGAGCGACTGCATCGCGGCCATCCGTTGGGCGAGCTGCTCGATGATGTCGTCGAAAGTCCGGGCGCCGGGGAAGAACCGGCCGTGCCTGGCCAGGAATTCGGAGGCGTCGGGATCACCGCCGGCCATCCGTTCGCGGATCAGGGCGTTCAGGTCGCGGACCATTTCCCGGTTGGCGGCGAGATCCTCGGGCGTCGTGGACCGAATGGCGTCGGACATCCCGGCCACGAACTGGTCCAGGACCTGTTGCTGCAGACGCTTGACGAGGTCGTCAAAGCGTTCCCGCGCGCCCGGCTCCAGGAAGTCGTAGTCCTGGAGGCCACGGATCCGCTCGCCGACATCGGGCGGTAGCGCGTCGAGCTTGTCGAGTCGCTTCGCGGCGACGTCGCGGAGCATGGCCCGGAGGTCGGCCTGACCGTCGGCGTTGCCGGAGGCGCCCGCCTTGTCCCGATCGGCCGGGTTCGGGGGAGCACCTGACGCCTCGTCCAGGCGGCGCTGAACCCCGGCTCGCTCCTCGTCGACGATCTCCTCGAGCTCCCGACGGATGTCGCCCAGGACATCGCCCAGACCGTACCGCTCGAGAAGCTCCTCGCGACGCCGCTCGAGCCGCTCGAGAAGATCGCGAAGACCGGTGAGGTCGGCCCGGGTCGCGTCACCGGTCCGCCACCCTCGCTCCATGAGCCGGCGCAAGGCCTCGGCAAGGTCGCCCTCGGCCATGACGTCGTCAGCGAGCGCGTCCAGGATCTCGTCAGCCTCGAGGTCCGCGATTCGTTGTGTGCCATCCCAGCGCGAGTACCGTGCGTTGGCGGGCAGACCGTCGAGAGGGATGCCCGCAGCCTCGATGCCGTCGGGTTTCGGCTGGCGTGCGCCGCTGTCGCGTCGGGCCCGTCGCGTCTCCGGTCCGAGGTCGCGCGGATCCGGCGTGTACGCGGTCATGACCGTTGCGACCCGGACATCAGCGGTGGTAGACCATGCCGCCCGGGATCCGGTCCTTGTTGAGGCGCCGGGCGAGGTGCAGCCCTTCGAGCAGGAATTCAACGGCAGACGCCACGACCGCGGGCTCTTCCGCACCATCGGTCACGTCGAACGCACCAAGCCCACGGACCGCCTCGGCAAGGCCCGGAACCTCGCGCATCCAGGCCACGTATTCGCGCGATGGCGCCCGGTCGCCGATCTCGACCGTGAAGCCCTCCTCGAATGCCTCGATCACGCCTTCCAGGTCGTCGACCGAGACGCGCCGGCTGAATGTCGCGTGGAGCGCCTTTGTGATGAGTCGTTCGACGATTCGCTCCTCGGGGGCCTCATCGCCGATCAATTCGAGCTCGACCTTGCCGACCGTGGACGCCACGACCGCACCGAGATCCGAGACGCGCGGCGCCCCGACCGGCTCTCCGAGACGCACGGCTCGTTTCAACGCCGCGGCCTCGAGGACCTCGGCGTTGGCGACCGAGACGCGAACGCTGACACCGGACCGCTGGCTGATCTCCGGGGAGCGGCGGGCCATGTGGGTCAGCTCGGCGACGAGCTCCTCCATGAACGGCGGCACGACAACGGTGGGGATCCCGGGCTCCGATTCAAACCGATGCTTCTCCTGCCTGACGATCGCCATTTCGTGGTCGAGGGTGCGCGGATAGTGGGTCCGGATCTGCGAGCCGAGGCGGTCCTTCAGCGGCGTGATGATGCGGCCGCGCGACGTGTAATCCTCGGGGTTCGCGGACGCGACCACGTACAGGTCGAGTGGCAGGCGGACGACGAACCCGCGGATCTGGACGTCGCGCTCCTCGAGGATGTTGAGGAGGCCGACCTGGATCCGTTCGGCGAGGTCGGGCAGCTCGTTGATCGCCACGATTCCCCGATTGGCCCGCGGGATCAGCCCGTAGTGCAGCGCCAGGACATCGGAGAGATAGCGACCCTCGGCGATCTTGATCGGGTCGATCTCGCCGATCAGGTCCGCGATCGTGATGTCCGGCGTGGCCAGCTTCTCCGCATACCGCCGGTCGCGTGGCAACCAATCGATGGGGGTCGAATCGCCTTCCAGGTCGACGATCGCGCGAGCGGCCGGGCTCACCGGCGCTGTCGGATCGTCGTTGAGCTCGCCGCCGCGGACGACGGGCAGCCATTCGTCGAGGAGGCCGATCAGCAGCCGCGCCATCCGGGTCTTGGCCTGGCCGCGCTCGCCCAGGAAGACGAGGTCCTGCCCGGCGAGGATCGCGTTCTCGATCGCCGGAACGACGGAGTCCTCGTACCCCACGACGCCCGGCAGGATCTCTGCGCCCGAGGCCAGGCGTTCGAGCAGGTTCGCGCGGAGCTCCTCCTTGACGGTTCGCGACCGCCAGCCACTGGCACGGAGCTCACCGAGGGTCAAGGCGCGGGACGCGGTGGTCATCAGATCCTCAATGTGGCGGATGAGGCGTGTCGTGTCGCTGGAACGGCGTGGCGGCCACGGCCGGCGTGGCCGCGGTCGATCGGTACTCGTCGATCGCGTGACGCACGGCCTCGACGTCGGTGATTCCGGCCGCAACGAGCCGCGCCAGCATCTGTCGTCGAGCGTCCCATTCGAGCTCGAAGTCGCCGGCCCGGCGCCCGACGCGCAGCGCAAGCTCAGGCGTGACGCCCCAGCCGAATTGTTCGAACGCGTCAGTGACTGGATCCCACGTCGCGAGCACCGCCGGCCCCAGGCGCTGCACGTGGCCATGAAGGTCGCGGGCCACGGGCCTCAGATAATGGGCGGCTACGACGCGGCGCCGGTGACCTGCCACGGATCGCAGGACCACGACGACGCCGAGGCGCGACAACTCATCGTCGGTCAGCTTCACCGGGCTCGAACCGAGCGTGGCAAGGACGTCGTCGAGCGAATCACCGTGGATCGTCGCCGCGAGGCCGTAGCCCAGCGCCGCCGCGCGGACGGCCACCCGCGCGGCCGCTCCCCACGTGTACGCGGGCGTGTGATCGGACAGCTCGGTGGCGAGCAGGACCGTGTTCTCCGGGCGGATGGGCGCCCCGGTCGGCGGCGACGGGACGCCGGGCCAACCGAGTTCGGACGCCTGCGGAAGCCACGCGAACGTCTCGTCGATGCCGCGAAGCTCCACGACCCGGTGGTCGCCCGGCACGAAGTCGAGGAAGGCCCCAAGCAGCGTCGACTTGCCGACGCCCCGGTCGGCCCCGGCCACCACGATGGGGACACGTGCCTCGACGAGGAGCCAGATCGTCGCCGCGAGGTCGGCATCGAGCGTGCCGCCCCGGATCAACTCGACGATCGAGCGAGGCACCGGCGGGATGGGCCGAAGGACCCACCCGCTCCTTGTGAGCGAGGTGTCGGCCACAGGGACTCCAGCGACACTACGGGATGGCTTGGGACCGATTGGGTCCTGGGGACGGCAGCGTACGGCCGCCTCCAGCGGAGCGTCAAACGTTCGGATCGAGGCGCCAGATCGTGGTGCCCTTGAGGTTGCCGGTGACCCTCGGCCCGTGCAGGTCGAGGACCCAGATCGACCCGGCGGCGGCGGCCAGCCCGTGGACGCCAGTCTCGAACACCAGGTCCGTGATCCGCTCGCCGGTTGCCGCATCGAGGACCGAGACCGACCGCGCACCACCGTTGGCGACCCAGACCCGACCGTCGTGGACCGCGAGGTAGACGGGGGCCCGGCCCACCTGAAATGTCCCGACGACCTCGTTCGTGGCCGGGTCGATGCGGCTGACGGTTCCGTCGCTGGTGTTCTCGACCCAAACGGAACCCTCGCCGAGGGCGATCCAGTTCGGCTTGTTGCCCACCGCGATCGTCGCGACCACCGTGCCATCGGCCGAATCGACCCGGAACACCTCGTTCCCACGGTCACCGGCGACCCAGATCGCATCGTCTGCGATCCGGAACCCGTCCGCGCTCGTCCCGAGCTTGTGCGTGGCGGCGATCTCGTTCGTCTCCGGATCGATCCGCACCAGCGACCCGTTGGTTCGATCACTCGCCCAGATCGCATCGGAGCCGGTCTGGACGTCGTATATCTCGCCGGGGACCGGGATGCTCGCCAGGATCTCGCCGCTGTCGGGATCCAGGCGGGCGACGGTTTGCGTCCCGCCGCTCACCCAGACCGATCCGAACCCGACGGTCACGCCGCATGGACCGTCCGGAACCGCGAACGAATCGGTGATCGCGTTGGTCGCCGGATCGATCGCGACCACCTGGTTCCGGGCGTACGAGGTCACCCACAGCCGATCGAGTCCCTCGGCAAGCTCGCACGGGCTCGGCACGGTCTCGATCCGGGCAAGGGCGAGATCGGTCGCCCGCACTTCGCCCGACGCCAGGGGCGACGCTTCCCCGGGGCCGGAGCCTGCGGGCTCCGTGGCCGGTGGCATGGGTCCATCGGGCGCGGTTGCCGAAGGCTCGCTGGTGGCCGAACCGCCGGCGCCGCCGCCGCATCCGACGGCAGCAAGGATCGCGATGAGCACCGCGGTCGCGACGGATCCCCTGGCCACTGGTCCCTCCGATCCTGTTGGGCGCGTCCGCGGGTCGCCGGCGCCCGCCGATGCTAGCGCAGTCGGCCGCGTCGTCCGACGCCCGTACCTGCCAACCATTGGCCGGCGACCGCTTACGATCTGCCGATGGCCGGCACGCCCCGTCTCACGATCGAGCCGCTGACACCGGCGCGACTGCCCGACCTCGCTTCGCTTTTCGAGCAGGGCGGGGATCCCAGATGGTGTTTCTGCGCCTACTTTCGGGTGCGATCCACCGATTTCTCGAGCGCGAGCAAGGCAAGGCATCGATCGGTGATGGAACGGGCCGTCGACGAGGTTGCGCGGGATGGGCGCGCACCCGGCCTCGTGGCCTACGACGGCGGCGAGGCGGTGGGATGGATCAGCATCGGCCCGCGAGAAGACTACGAGCGCCTTGCCTATTCGAGGGTGCTCGCGCCGATCGACGAGACGCCCGTCTGGTCGATCGTCTGCTTCGTGGTCGGTCGTCGGGCGCGTGGTCGAGGCGTGGCGCGAACGCTCCTGGATGCCGGGATCGCATACGCGCGCGAACACCGGGCGAGGACCCTGGAGGCGTACCCGGTCGAGGTACCGGCCGGTGGGCGGATCCCGTCAGCCGACGTCTATCGCGGCACGCTCTCCATGTTCGAAGCGGTCGGCTTCACGGTCGTCGCCCGCCGCGAGTCGCCTGGGGGCCGCGCGACACGGCCAATCGTCCGGCTCGAACTCGGAAGTTGACGTCGCTTCTGAGGGTCGGCTAGACTGCCGCTCGGCTCGCAGATCGCGTGTCCTCGTCTGGCTCATCAGGAGGGTCCTGAATGAAGATGATGTCTCTCTTCCGGCGACGGGTCGCGCCTATCGGCGTCGACGCGAGCGGGAGATCTGTGCCCATCTCGAGCTAGACCGCAGGCGGCAGGACCGCCTTCCGGACGAACCACGAGCCGTGGGCCAGATTGGGCCCCACGGCTATTTTGTTGCGCTCCGCCCCTCGGGCGAAGAATGGACAGCAGCCGCGAGGCCACCCGACGTCGCAGGACGTCGAGCCGCACTCGCGGCTTTTCGTTTTCCCGAGGAGACATCCTCTCTTCGACCCTCCCTCGCAACCACCTGGAGCACCACCGTGACCGCCACCCTCACCCCGGAACTGAAGAACGGCTTTCCGAGCCCGATGCTTCCGGCCGGCCTGGACCGCCTGACGGAGCGATCCGCCCTGCCAGCGCTCCTCATCGAGGACGTCAGCAAGCGGTTCGTCGTTGGGCGAAAGCGCAAGCCGGTGACCGCGATCTCGCACGTGTCGATGCGCCTCGAGCGCGGCGACATCCACGGGATCCTGGGTGCCAACGGCTCGGGCAAGTCGACGCTCATCCGGCTGATCTCCGGACTCCTGACCCTCGATGAGGGCCGGATCGAGGTCTTCGGCCATGACATCGAGCGCGACGAGATGGCCGTCAAGCGCCTGATCAACCGGGTCAGCGTGGACGCGGCCTTCTTCAAGAAGCTCAGCCCGATGGAGAACCTGCTGTTCGCCGCCCGGCTCTACGGCCTCGACGGCAAGACGGCCAGGCGCGACACCATCGAGATCCTGGCCCGCCTGGGTATCTCGGAGAAGCGCGTCGGTCGACCGATCGAGCAGATGAGCCGGGGCATGCAGCAGAAGGTCTCGATCGCTCGAGCCCTCCTGACGAGCCCGACGCTCCTGCTGCTCGACGAACCGACCACTGGGCTGGACCCGCGCTCGAAGCTCGACGTCCAGACCTTCATCGAGGAGCTCCGTGAAACACACGACGCGACGATCGTCCTGACGACGCACGACCTGGCCGAGGCAGAACGCCTGTGCGGCTGGATCTCGATCCTCAACGACGGCCGTCTCGTCGCAGAAGAGACGCCCGATGGCCTCAAGGCCATGACAACCCTGCGACTGGGTCGCCCCGCGACCCTCGAAGACGTGTTCATGACGAACACCGGCCGCTCGCTCGACGACGACGTCGAGGACGAGGACGCCGAGGACGAATGAAAGGAGGTGAGAGCAATGAATTTCAGTCAGACGGCATTGGAGCTGGCGCGTGAGCGTCAGGAGCGATTGATCGCCGAGCACCGGCAAGCGCGGCTCGTCGAGAACCGCTCGTCCATCCGCCAGTCCATCGGTCGCCGCTTGATCGCGGTCGGCCAGCGGATCGCGGCGGAACCATCACTCGGGCTGGCTCGGTCCCGCTGAGGGACCGGGTCAGCTCCCCCGCCAGGAGATCACTCTCGTGACCATCGTCGCCCATGAGTTGAAGGCCTCGTACGCCTTCATCGAGCGCAACTTCTTTCTCACACGCCGCTACTGGGGCTGGGAAGTCGCATTCCTGGTCTATTCCGTCGCGGGCGCGCTTTCGATCTCGCTCATCGGTGCAGACCAGGGCAGCCCGACGCTGCTGCTGACCCTGATGGTCGGGGCGATCTTCTGGAACTACCTGTCGGTCGTGTTCAGCTGGATCGCCGAGACCATCTCGGTCGAACGCTGGGAAGGCACCCTCGAGTACACGATGATGGCGCCGATCCAGCGCTATTCGCAGCTGCTCGGCTCCGTGCTGTACGCGATGGTGTATGGCCTCGTCCATACGTCGGTCATCTTCGTCGCCCTGGTCCTGTTCTTCCCGGAGATGGACCTGTCGGGCGCGGATCCGGTGACCGCCGTCACGTTCATGCTCCTCGGCTCGTTCAGCTTCGTCGGGATCGGGATGATCGCGGCGATCCTGCCCCTGCTCTACGTTGAGCGTGGTGCGCAGATGACGTTCGTGCTCCAGTCCTGTCTGCTGCTCGTCAGCGGCGTCTACTACTCGATCGAGATCCTGCCCGACTGGATGCAGGTGCTTTCGCACCTGTCGCCGGCCACCTACGTGCTCCACGGGGTCCGGGCCGGTCTGATCGACGGCACGCCGGTGACGTCGCTGCTGGGCGATGTCTGGCCGCTCGCGGTGATGGGCGCCGCCCTCATCCCGTTCGGGCTGTGGGCGTTCGGCCGGGCCGAACGGTACGCCAAGCGAACCGGCAAGCTCAAGCGAGTCGGATGAGCATGGACATCATCGCCACGACGATCGAGGCGCTTGGCTGGGACGCCGGCTGGGCGGAGACCTTCGCGCCGCACGCGGCCAGGGGTCACCGTCCGGCCCGCGTCGTGGCCGTGCACCGGGACACGGCCGTGATCCGGGACGGGGATGGCGATCGATCGGCACAGGTCAGCGGGGCCTTCCGCTTCGAGGCCCTCGCGGCGTCCGATTTCCCGGCCGTCGGCGACTGGGTCGCCATCGACGAGGGTGGCGTGATCGCCGCGGTGCTTCCTCGGCGCAGCGCGTTCAAGCGGATGGCCGCCGATGGCTCTCGACGCGTGGCCGGGCTCGATGACGAACAGGTCATGGCCGCCAACATCGACGTGGCGCTCCTCGTGGCCGGGCTCGACAACGACTTCAACCTCCGGCGCATCGAGCGCTACCTCGCGGTCGCCTGGTCGAGCGCGATCACGCCGGTCGTTGTCCTCAACAAGTCCGACCTCACGGACGACGTGGATGGACGGCTCGTGGCCGTCGATGCGATCGCTCCCGGCGTCTCGATCGTCGCGGTCTCGGCGCACACCGGCGCCGGGCTCGACGCGTTGCGCGCGCACCTCGACGCCTGGCACCACGGCGGCCATCCTGGGATCGTCCGGCGTGGGCAAGTCGACGCTCGTCAACGCGTTGCTCGGCGAGGAGCGCCAGAAGACCGCCGAGGTCCGGGAATCGGACTCGCGCGGTCGCCACACGACGACCCATCGTGAGCTGTTCGAGCTCCCCGGCGGATCGCTGCTCGTCGACACGCCCGGGATCCGGGCGCTCGAGGTCCTCGGTGCCGAGCAGGGGGTCGAGACCTCGTTCGACGACGTCACCGATCTCGCGGCGACGTGCCGGTTCAGCGACTGCAGCCACGAGGGCGAACCCGGCTGCGCCGTGCGCGCCGCGATCGCCGATGGCCGGCTCGACGAAGGCACGACTGGACAGCCACCGAAAGCTCGAACGCGAGCTTGCCCGCACGGCGCGCCAGGGTGACCCGCGCGCGCGCGCCGAGCATCGACGCACCTGGCGACTGATCACCAAGTCGGTCAACGAACACATGGCTCGCAAGTACGGCTCGGACGAATGACGATGACGACCCAGACGACGAGAACCCAGTTCGACGGCGAGAGGCTCCTCGAGATGCCGACCCTCCCTCGCCTGCCGGGCGTTGTCGTACGACGCTTCCGCGACGCGACCGACTTCGAGCGGATCGCGACCGGTGATCCGCGAGAGCAACCGCGCACGACGAGATCCCCTGGATCCCGACCGTCGACAACCTCGCGGCGGAGCTGGAGAGTCAAGGATCGATCGATCCGATCCGCGATGTGCTCCTGGCCGAGCTCGGCGACCAGCCGATCGGCATGACGGGCGTGGAGCGGGTGGTCCGCGACGGCTCGCCGGTCTACGAGATGTGGAGGCTCGGTGCTCCCGCCGTTCCGACGGCAAGGCCTCGGGACCGCGCTGCTGGGTTGGATGTCTCGCGCGGATCCGCCAGCGTGCCGCGATCGAGGACCCCGGCGTCCCGATCGTCGTCGGGGCCGACGCAGAGGAGCAGGAGACCGGCCACCGGGCACTTCTCGCCAGCGCCGGGTTCGTGCCCGTCCGCCACTTCTTCCTGATGCGCCGGCCGGCGCTCGACGACGTCCCGGACGTTCCCCTGCCCGATGGCCTCGACGTTCGACCCGTGACCGAGGAGCAACGGCGGCCCGATCCTGGAGGCGGAATTCGAGGCGTTCAGGGACCACTGGGGCAGCCGCGAACGCGAGCGAGGCAGCACTTCGCGGAGACCCTGTCGTGAGCGGAGCTCGACACCGACCTCTGGGTCGTCGCCTGGGACGGCGACGAGATCGCCGGCGTCGTGGAGAACTGGATCTGGACCGATGAGAACGCAGAAGCTCGGGCGTCAAGCGAGGCTGGCTCGAGCGGATCAGCGTCCGGCGCCCGTGGCGTCGTCGCGGCCTCGCCAGGGCTTTGACGGCACGTGTCCCTGGTCCGCCTGCGCGAAGCCGGGTATGGATGAGGCCATGCTCGGTGTCGATTCCGAGAACGCCAACGGTGCGCTCGGGCTGTACGAGGGCCTCGGCTTCGAGGTCCACAGTCGTTCGGCGGCGTACCGACGGACCATCGACGACCGCTGATGCCGGGCTGGCCGAGACACGGCCGAGTGGGCCGGGCGCTAGGCGAACAGACGGCCTTGATCGCGCACGAGCTCCATCCAGGCTCGTTCGCGGGCGATCGTCGTCGCGTTGCCGTGACCGGGAAAGACCCTGACGCGATCGTCCAGCGTGGCAAGGCGCGCGATCGACTCGACCATGGCCGCCGGATCGCCGCCCGGCAGGTCGACCCGACCCCAGCCCGCCTCGAACAGGGTGTCGCCGCTGAACAGCTGGCCCTCGTCCTCGTCCAGGAGGCAGACAGAACCCTCGGTATGGCCCGGCGTGTGCAACACGCTGAGTCGCAGGTCGCCGAACCGGATGATGCCGCCTTCGGCAAGCTCGACGGCCGGCACGGACGGCGGAATCTCGAACGGCGCGGAGCTCGACGACGGATGTTCGAGCCGATCGCGGTCGAGCGGATGGACGGCGATGTCGGCCCCGGTGTGCTCGGCGACGACCGCGTTGTCGCCGATGTGGTCCCAATGGCCATGTGTGGACACGATGAGTTTGAGTGTCCAGTCGCGCCCGGCCAGCTCGTCCGCGATCCAGGCCAGGCACGGCGTCGCGGTGTCGATCGCGATCGCTTCCCTCGAGCGTGGATCGGCGAGGACGTGGACGTTGGTCGCGATCGGCCCGACGACGCGGCTCAGGCGCTCCACGCCTAGCGCGGCTCGCCTCGAGCGGAGGATGGCCAGGGCCCGCGCGGGTCGATCCAGCCCGGCGCTGCCAGCTCGCGCTTCGAGGTTCTCGGCGTCGATCCACTCGTTGAGCGCCCCCTGCCAGGCCGCGTCCCAGTTGGCGGGAAACGGGCGCGGTTCGCCGACCGGGCTGGAGACCATCGTCGGGCGGACGCTCCCGGACATCCGCTCGTAGACGCGAGCCGAACCGCCCGCCCGGCCCACCGTCGATCGAAGAGAGGATTGCCCGGACCTCGGTCGCGGCCGCTTCATCGAGCGGTTGGAGGGATCGGCCGGATCGGGCTTGTCGAAGTACAGGCGCTGGAACTCAAGGACGCGTGCGAGCTCCCCGACCGGGTCGTCGTGCTGATCCACGCGCAGGTCGATCCAGCGGTCGTTGCCGCCGCCAAAGCCACCGCCATCGCGAACCACGAGCAAGGCCGCGGACTCGCTGCCGCGCCGGTCGCCGCCGGCTTCCTCGGCGGCCCCGAGGCAGGCCACCAGCAGCTCCGGAAACGGGTGGCCGCCGGCGAGGAACGTGTCCGCGAGGCCATCGACCACGGCTGCTCCGGCGAGGATGTTGCCCTGCGCCGCAAAGCCATCGCCGCGTCCGATCGCCGGCCCACGCGAAACAGCCCCGCCCGGTGTGGGTGGCCGCGCCGCCGTGGCGGTCGACGATCCCTGCCTGCCGGTCCTCGCGGAGGTCGTCGGCGGCGATCAGACCGATCGAGGACGTCACGCGCGGACAACCCGTCACCCAGGAGCCGGAGCCCGTCCGGACCGTAAGCGACGTTGGCGTAGGACTGGGTGGCGATCGCACCGACGCCGGCACGCGCCCAGGGCACGACTGCTCCAACGGCCAGGAACTTGGACTGCACCGCGACGCCGAGGTCGCCCGTCGCGGGATCGAGCGCGACGATCGAGTAGGTCACGCCTCGAGCTTCGCGCGCATGCAGTCGAAGGTCTGGCCGATCATCTTGTTGGCCGTGCCCTCGATCATCCGCGAGCCGACGCTCGCGAGGGTGCCGCGCGATGTTGACGTCGGCGTTCCAGTCCATGACGGTCGTGCCGTCCGGGCCGTCCGACAGGCGCATCTCGGCGGTTGCGTCGACCGCGCTGCCCGGCGCCTGGCCATGCGCCTTGATCGTGGCCCGATCCGGGTGGCTCCTGCTCCGCGAACTCCATGTCGACCACGAAGCGGGCGCTGATGAACCCGATCCCGACCTTGGCCGTCGCCTTGAAGTGGGTCGCGTCGATGACCTCGATCGTTCTCGACGCCGGGCCCGCACTGCCCGACCTGGTTGGGGTCGGTGACGAAGGCCCAGACACGTTCGCGGCTGGCCTTGATCGGGACGGAGCCTGCAAACCGCATGCGTGCCTCCAGCGACGCCGGGTGGCGGGGATCGACGGCTCGATCATACCCGCCGCCTCGGCGCCGCTCAGGGCCTGCGCCGCGATTGGCGCACCGGTCTCGACAAGGGTCTTGAGCCCCGAGACGATGAAGGCGATCCCGTCGGTGAACTTCCTCGGCGTCGACTGTCGAGGGCCGGGACCGAGCGCCGTCGCTGACGGTCGACCAGGTGAAGCCTGCCGTCCATCGATCGAACTTCGGCCCAGGGAGCCATCGGCGTAGTCGTCCGAATAGTTGGCGCCGCCGCGTATATTCGTCCGGCCGACGCGGGACGATACGAACGGCAAGACGGCCCGCGCGCGGGAGGCAGCAATGGCGACCGACAACGATCTCGAGCGCGTCATCGAGCATTCGCACCAGGCCGTCGACGCCTTTGCCAGAGGTGACCCGGAACCGCTGAAGGCGCTCTACTCCCACGAAGCCGACGTCTCCATTGCCAACCCATTCGGGCCACCCGCGGTTGGGTGGCCAGCCGCCGCGGACACGATGGACCGGGCGGCCAAGAACTACAGGGATGGTCGGGCAACGGGCTTCGACCGCGTCGCCGGGTACGCAACGCCCGGCCTCGCCTATGTCGTCGAGATCGAGCGGATCGAGTCCAGAGTGGGTGGTGCGGGTCGAATTGTCGGCGGTCACGCTGCGCGTGACGACCATCCTGCGGCCCGAGGGCGCGACCTGGAAGATCGTCCACCGGCACGCCGACCCCATCACGAGCGAGAGATCGGCAGCGTCGGTCATCGCCGATCCCTCGTGATCGCGATCAGGACGGCGCTGGCGACCAGGTGACGATTCCGACCGGAAGCGGACGCTGATCGACAAGTCCGAAGCCACCGTCGGCCTCGACGAGCATCGCCTCGAGCGCCAAATGGAAGCTCCGTTCCTTCTCTCCATTCTCGACGATCCATAGCTGCCGGCGAAGGAACCCCACGAGCTCGTCCCGGCTCGCGAACCGGCGGGGCTCGCGCTCGACCATCGTGACCGACGGCGTGCGCCCGCGTGCTTCGAGCAAGGCGACCAACTCTGGCAGGGCCGGCAACGAGACCCGTTCCTCGCCATGAACTGGCGGCCAGAATGGGTCGGCGACCGACGATGGCTGACGTTCCATCAGCACGGCCACACAGACCCGCCGGGCCGCCGCCTCGAGCGCGTCGATGAACGGCCCGATCTCCTCGATGTCGTAGCCCACGTGCGCGATGAGCGCGACGTCGGCATCGAAATTCGACGGGTTCGCCGGCGGCCACCGGGCGTGAACCGCCTCGACGTTCTCGATGTCGTAATCCTCGGCGATCTCCGCGAGGCCCTCCAGCATCGAAGACGACGGGTCGAGGGCGACGACCGACCCGCCCGAATCATCGAGCGCGCGCGCGATCGGCAACGCGAACCGGCCGGCTCCGGCCCCGACATCGAGCCAGGTCTCGCCCGGGACGGAGCAGGTCCAGGAGCTGGTTCAGGGTAGGGTCATCGGTGCGAGTTGGATCGTCTCGAAACAGTCCCGGACGGGCGCGTAGAAATCGGCCCCATCGGGCACCTCGCGGAACCGATCGACCTGCTCACGATTGGCGCGGACCCGTTCCGCCCAGCTCGCCTCCAGCACGTTGACCAGGTCCTCCCTCGTATCCACGTCCGGATTGTCGCCCGTCGATGGCAACCTCCCGGACGAGCTCGGGGCGGGCGGCGATCAGCGGACCAAGGCCGCGATCCCCGAGCGCTGCCTCGCCAAGACCGAAGGCCGCCCGGCCAAGCAGCACGGGATTGCGGCCGCGCATCGGACGAATAGACCGGCACGACGATCGGCCGGTTCGCGTCGACGGGTTCGGAGAGCAGGGCCTGGATCGTGGAGGCGGCCACGAGTGGCTGATCGCCCAGGAGGATCAGGACGGCATCGACAGCCGGGTCGAGACTGCCGATACCAACGGCAAGGGAGCTCGCCAGCCCGCGCTCGGGGTCCGGGTTCCGGACGCGCGTTTCGCCGCGCCACGAAAGGGCGCCCTCGAGGGCCTCCGCATCGCGACCGAGCACCACGACGACCTCGTCGAGACCCGACTCCGCCACGCGATCGAGGACGTGCTGGAGCAGCGGCCGACCGTTGACCGGCGCGAGCAGCTTGCCGCCACCGAACCGGGAGGCCGTCCCCGCGGCCAGGACCAACGCCGCGACCCGTGGTTCCATCGTTCCATCTTCCCACCCGCACCGCGGCGGGGTAGCCTTCGCGAGCGTCACCGTGGGACCAGGCTCGCGCGGGTCGCAGGCACGAGGGACGAACGACCGATGCTTGACGAAGGCCCGCGGGACCAGCCGCCAGACGCGTCGCCGCCCGAGCCGAGCCGACCCTGTCGAATCGACCACGCGCGATTGGGAGACAGAGGTTGGCGTCCCGAGCGATGCGCCTGTCAGCGCGCCGGACAGGCACCCGTTCGTGGCCGTCCCGGCGCCGCCGACGCCCGCGCCCGTAGCCGCGCCGTCCACGACCGACCTGATCAAGGCCGACATGTCCGACGCATGGGCGCGGCTCGACCAGACCGCACGACTCCTTGTCAGCGGGTCGGTTGCCGCGATCGTCATCGTGCTCGTCGGGCTGCCATTGAGCGTCTGGGATTCGGCGCCATTCGCGCTGCTCGTGCTGGTCGCAAGCATCACGACGGCGATCACTGGCTGGTTTGGCACCTCGTCGGTATTTCGCGATCTTCCGATCCCGCGCGCCACCATCGAGCTTGTCGCGACCCACGTCGTCGCCGTCCTCGCCGTGCTGAAGGCCGTCGAAATCCTCTTCGACCTCGATACGGACGGGATCGTCGGGCTGCTCGTCGGCGTTGCGTTGGTCGGCGCGGCCGCCGCCCAGCTGGTCGCCGCCCAACGTCGTGGGGCGGATCCGCTCGGGTTCACCAAGGGCGACCAGGGCACGATGATCGCGGCCGTCGGCCTGCTGCTCGTGCTCGTTGGCTGGGCGTTCAACCTGTCGATCAGCTTCTGGACGATGGGTCAGGCGGCGTTGCCGCTTGCGGTGCTGACGATCGCCGCCCTCACGGTGGCCGAGGCTCCCAGGATCGAGTCGCCAGTTCCAGTCGCCTGGGTCGGCGCCGGGATCGCGGTCTTTGGTGCGCTCCTCGCCCTTGCCCACTGGAACGACCTGCTGACCCTCGGACGGACGGAGCTCACGCTCGAGGCGATCGACTTCCTTGGTTTGCTCGCCTACAGCATCGGCGTGGTCCTGATCATTGCCGGCGGGGTCTTGAGCGGGCGCGGTCAGTGGCGACCCAGCGCCGCATCGACGGCCACTCCAGCCGCAGCGCCGCAGCCGTCGCCGACCGGCGCACCGGACGGAGCCGACGACCGGGCTGATCCGCTGAGCCAGCGGCCGGAAGCTCAGCCGGCGGTGATCACCGACGGCTCCGGGGTGACCCGGATCGTGGCCGCCTTGTCGTGGAGCGGCACGCCCGACCCGCCATAGCGCTCGGCGACGACCTCGGCGAGGATCGCCAGCGCCGTCTCGGCGGGAGCCCGGCCGCCGAGATCCAGACCGACCGGGCCGTGCAGCCTGGCCAGGTCATCCTCGCTGACGCCGGCCGCGAGCAGGCGTGCCCGTCGATCCGCCTGGGTCTTGCGCGATCCGACGGCGCCCACGTACCGGCAGCCACGCCGCAACGCCTCGACGATCGCCGGCTCGTCGAACTTGACGTCGTGCGACAGGATGGCGACCGCGTCGTTGGGCCCGAGCCCGATCTCCTCGGCCACGTCGTCGGGCCAACCGACGATCAGGCGATCCACGTCGGGGAATCGTTCGGGTGTCGCAAACGCGGGTCGACCATCCACGACGACCGTCTCGAAGCCGAGCTCGCGGCGAGTCGGACCAGCGAACGAGCGACCTCGACGCCGCCCACGATGACGAGCCGCGGCCGGACCGGGAAGACCTCGATGAACAGCGCCCGACCGCCAAGCTCCACCGTCCGGGACAGGCCGCGGCGGAGCCATTCCGTGGCGGTCGCGACCAGCGCGCCATCGAGCTGCGGATCCCCGAGCGAGCCGCTCATCTGGCCGTCCTGGGTCACGATCAGCTTGGGATCCGGCGGGGCGCCGGCGCCCGGCTCGTGGGGACCGAACTCGCCCGGCGGCGAATCGGGTGGTAGCGGCGTGATCACCGCGGAACCCAGCCCGCCCGCACCCAGCGATGCCCAGGCGGCATCGACGGCGAGCGCCGGCAACGGCCGGCTCGACGAGCACGTCGATCGTGCCGCCGCAGGCAAGCCCAACGTCCCAGGCCTGCTCGTCGCTGATCCCGTAGCGGATCACGCGCGCGCGACCGGTCGAGCGGGCGCGCTGGATCTCCTCGGCCGCGGCGCCCTCGACGCACCCACCGCTGACCGAGCCGGCGATCCGGCCGTCGTCCGCGTAGAGCAGGACGGCGCCCTCCGGTCGTGGCGCGGAGCCAAACGTGCGCACCACGACGGCCCGTCCGACGCCGACCCCGTCCGCCTGCCAGCCCTCGAGCGTTTCGAGCAGCTCCTTCATCGCAGCGGTCTCGGCGCCGCGGGATCGACGGCATCGCCGCCGACGACGCCCGGGGCGACCGCCACCGACCGGTGACTCCGCAACGGTCGCGGGGCCGGAAGGAAGCGCCGCATGCGCCGCCGCCTCGCTCCCCCGGCGGGTGTCCCCTGCCCGGACGCCGCCCAGGATCTCGCCGAGCCGCTCGAGGCTCGCAACCGTCCCCGCCGGCAGGAAGTCGTCGATGTACGGGAAGGCCGCCCGCATGCCCCCGGCGAGCGGCTGGTAGCCGGGCGTGCCGGCCAGCGGGTTGAGCCACACCAGCCGGTGGCAGTTCCGCCGGAGCCGGGCCGTCTCGGACGCGACCAGGGCGGGATCGCCGCGATCCCAGCCATCGGAGACCACGATGACGACGCCCGACGTCCGCAGGGACCGCCGCGCCCAATGCTGGTTGAAGGTCCGGAATGAGTCGCCGATCCGCGTGCCGCCCGCCCAGTCGTTGACCGAATCGGCGACCCGGGCCGAGCGCGCGATCACGGTCGCGATCTCGAAGCAGGCGGGTCACGCGCGTGAGCCGGGTCCCGAACACGAACGACTCGGTCCGGACCTCCGAGGCCGCGGAGAGCGCCTGGATGAACCGGAGCAGCAGCCGCGAGTGGCGCTCCATCGACCCCGAGATGTCGCACAACACGACCAGCGACCGCGGTTCGCGGATCTGGCGGCGCCAGACCCAGGTCAGGAGCTGGCCACCGGTCCCGAGGTTGCGCCGGAACATCGCCCGTGGCGCCAGCCGACGGCCGTGCGAATGCAGCTCGTAGCGCCGGGTCCGGCGTCGCTCGAGGTTCGGGATCAGCGCATCGACCAGTCGCTCTGCCTCTCGCAGCTCGGCCGGCGTCATCCGGTCGAACTCGCGATGGCGGAGGACCTCGCCCTTCGAGTAGGCGTCGGGCGAGATCACACGCCATCGATCGGCGCTTCCTCGTCGGCCTCGTCGGACCCTCGGCGGGGATCGGCGTGCCGTGCTCGTCGGGCTGCAGCGTCGCCCGGTCCGCGCCGGCTTCGGGCGGCGTGGCGCCGAGCGCCGCCTCGTCCGCGGGGTGTCTCGTCGTCTTCCGATGACGATGGACGGTCCGAGTCGGCCCAGGACTGGGGCGCGCCGGCGCCACCAGGCATCGAACGCGGCGTCGTAGATCGGCCGATCGTCACGCCGGCGGACGAACACCGCGGCTCCGGCCGAGCGGACCTGCTCGCGATCCGCGATGTCGACCAGGGTCAGCGCCCGGGCGAAATCGACGGCGGCGCCGAGATCGATCGACAGGCGCGCCGCCCGCAACGACCGCCCAAACCCGACCGCCTCGCCAAGGAGGCGGCGCCCATCGACCTCGGGGCCGAACGGCGCTCGGACGATGGCGGGATCTGGGCATGCCATTGTCCTCAGCCTCGCGCGGCGACCTCGGCGAGCATCCGCGCGGTCTGTTCGCCGCGGACCTGGCGGATGTCCTCCTCGTACTTGAGCACGACGCCGAGCGTCTCGTCGACGAGGGCCGGCGTCGAGCTCGCGCGCGCCGAGCGACAGCAGGGCGGCCGCCCAGTCGAGCGTCTCGGCGATCCCGGGGACCTTGGTCAGGTCGGCCTCGCGAAGGCGATGGACGAAGCCGACGACCTCGCGCGCGAGCTGTTCCGGCGCATGGGGCACGCGCGCCAGCACGATCTCGTATTCCTTCTGGGCCGTCGGATAGTCGATCCAGTGGTAGAGGCAGCGCCGCTTGAGCGCGTCGTGCACCTCGCGCGTCCGGTTCGAGGTCAGGATCACGCGCGGCGGGGTCTCCGCCCGGATCGTGCCGATCTCGGGGACCGTGACCTGGAAGTCGGACAGGATCTCGAGGAGGTAGGCCTCGAACTCCTCGTCGGCGCGATCGATCTCGTCGATCAGCAGGACCGGGCGCCACGCCGTCGATCGTCTCGAGCGCCTGGAGGAGCGGCCGCCGGATCAGGAAGTCCTCGCCGAAGATGTCGTGGGCGGTCGCCCGATCGGCCTCGCCGCGCGCCTCGAGGAGGCGGATCTCGAGCATCTGGCGTGGGTAGTTCCACTCGTAGACGGCGGTGTTGACGTCCAGGCCCTCGTAGCACTGGAGCCGGATGAGCTTCGTTCCGAGCGATGCCGCGAGAACCTTGGCGAGCTCGGTCTTGCCGACGCCGGCCTCGCCCTCGAGGAGCAGCGGGCGCCCGAGCTCGAGCGCCAGGAACACGGCCGTCGCCACGGAGCGGTCGGCGATGTAGTCGCGGCTGCGGAAATCGTCCTGGATCGCCTCGATGGAGCGGGTGCCGGCGGGCGGTGGTCGCGGTCGGATCATCCGCGGAATCTACACGCCGGACCAGCTCAGCCATCGGGCGCGTCCAGCTCGCGGGCGTAGGCCGGGAACCGGAAGCGCTGGCTCCGGGTCAGGATCCCGCCGTGGCCGAGCTTGGCGACCGTTCGTTCCGAGGCGTCCTCGCCGGACAGCAGGCGGGGCAGGAGCAGGTCGGCGGCCGTCGCCTTCGAATAGGCGCCGCACGTCGGCAGGCCGAGGATCGCCGTGCGACCGATCCGGGCCAGCCAGAGCATGGAGCCCGGGTGCGCCGGCACGCCGCGGCGAACGACCCGGCCGCCAAGCGCGGCGATCGCAACGAAACACGGGTCGAGCGGGTCCGTGCTGGCGCGTCCCGGCCGTCAGGATCAGCTCAACGGCATCCGGCCCGCGCACGAGGTCGGCCATCGCCGCCTCGACCGCGTCGGCGTCATCGTCGACGTAGTCGATCGACACGATCGTCCGAGCCGAGGCCCTCGACCTTGGCCCGCACACTCGCCTCGAACCGCTCGCGCGCGGTGCCACGAACCGATTCCTTGACGATGACCCCGACCCGGCCGCGCGAGGAACGGCGCGACCCAGACGAGCGGGTTGCTCCCGAAATCGGCGAGTCGCGCGCCGGCCTCGACCGTGGCCGCATCGACGAGGTGCGGCGCGACCTTGACGCTCGCCACGAGGTCGCCCGGCGTCGACGATCTGCCCATCAAACACCGTGAACACCTCGAGCGGGTCGATCCGGTTGACCCGTTCGAGGTCGGCCACGCGCACGTTCGCCACGCCGTGCGCTTCGGCAAGGAGGTCGACCCGGCTCTGCGACGGCCCGCGGACCGTAAGGCCGGGGCCGGCGACCGCGGCCGCAAGGCGGAGCGCGGCGTCGTCCTCGTGGAGCTCGCCGGCCTCCGGGAATCGAGGACGGCTCACGGGATCCGCCGGGTCGGCGGCAGCCAGCGCCAGCAGGTCGTCTGCGGTCAGGCGACGGCCCTTCGCCCAGCGCTTGCCCGCGATCGTCAGGTCGCGCGCCAGGATCGACCCCGCGAGGCGAGCGGGCACGCGCTTGCCCGGAGTGACTCGCTCGACTCGCACGCGGGGCCGGGATCGATCAGGTCAGCCGAGCGAGGGCGGCCTCGATCGCGCGGCGGGTGTAGACGGCGGCCATCGCCGTTCGATAGGCGCTGTCGGCATGGATGTCGCTCGCGACCTCGATGCCGTCGGTCGCATGCGCCGCGGCAGCTTCGATCGAGGCCGCCGAACCGTCCGACCCGGCGAGCGCGGCCTCGACCGCGCGGGCCCGATAGGCATGGTCGCCGACCCCGGTCAGGGCGACGTTGGCGCCGACGATCCATCGACCCTCGCCGACGAACACGACGGCGGCGACGCCAACGATGGCGTAGCCCGATGCCGTCTGCTGCAGCGAGACATACGCCGAGCCGGCATCGTCGCGCGGGCCGGGCAGCCGGATCTCGGTCAGGATCTCGTCAGCCCGCAGCGCGGTCACGAACGGGCCCTCGAAGAAGCCGTCGATCGGGATGGTGCGCTCGGCGCTCGCCGAGCGTGCGACGACCTCCGCGTCCAGCGCCAGGAGACAGGCCGGCAAGGTCCAGGCGCCGGATCGGCGTGGGCGATGGCTCCGCCCACGGTGCCCCGGTTGCGGACCTGGACGTCGCCGATGCCCGGCAACGCGTCGCCCAGCACGCCGTAATGGCGCGCCGGCGATTCCATCAGCTCGCGGTACGTCGTCAGTGCGCCGATCGCCAGCCGGCCATCGGACAGCTGGCGAACGCCCTTCAGCTCGGCCAGTCGGCCGATGTCGATCAGCGTCTCGGCCGCGCCGAGCCGCAGCTTGAGCAACGGCAGCAGGCTGTGGCCGCCGGCCAGCACCTTGGCCCCGCCATTCGAGGCGAGGACCCGAAGCGCCTCGTCGAGGCTGGACGGTCGCTGGTACCCAAACGCCGCCGGGATCACGCCTGGCCTCCCTTCGCGTCCTGGATCGCCCGCCACACGGTCTGGGGCGTATACGGCATGTCGAGGTGCCGGATGCCCAGCGGGCTGAGCGCATCGATCACCGCGTTGGCGACGGCCGCCGTGCTCGCGATCGCGCCGGCCTCGCCGACGCCCTTCACACCGATCGGGTTGACCGGTGACGGCGTGACCGTCTCGTCGAGCTCGAGGTTCGGGAAGAACGAGGCGCGCGGCATCGTGTAGTCGAGCATCGACCCGGTCAGGAGCTGGCCTTCGTCGCTGTAGATCGCACCTTCCCAGAGCGCCTGGCCCACGCCTTGGGCGATGCCGCCATGGAGCTGTCCGTCCACGATCATCGGATTGATCTTCTTGCCAACATCGTCTACCGCGACGTAGCGCTTGAGCTCGACCTGGCCGGTCTGCTCGTCGATCTCGACGAGCGCGATGTGCGTGCCGAACGGCCACGTGCAGTTCGGCGTGTCGTGATAGGCGGTTTCGTCGAGGTACGGCTCCATGCCGTCGGGCGGATCGAACCCGAGGTCGATCGCGAACGCGATCTCCTGGATCGTCTTGACCCGGTCGGGGCTGCCCTTGACGCGGTAGTTCGGCGCCGTCGACCTCGATGTCGTCGACCGATGCCTCGAGCATGTGGGCGGCCATGCGTCGGGCCTTCTCGCGGATCTTGCCCGCCGCCTTGATCGCCGCGGTCATGCCGACCGAGCTGGTCCGGCTGCCGTACGTGCCGTACCCGAACGGCGTCCCCTGGGTGTCCGAGTGCTGGACGATGACGTCCTCCATCGGGACGCCCAGCTCGTGGGCGATCACCTGGGCGTAGGTCGTCTCGTGACCCTGGCCCTGCGGCTGGGTGCCCACGGTGGCGATGACCTTGCCGGTCAGGTGGACCTTGATGTTGGCCGACTCCCACATCGCGGCGCCCCAGCCCTCGCCGACCGCGCCGATCCACTTGGAGGGTGCGACGCCGCATACCTCGATGTAGGTCGACAGGCCGACACCGAGGAGCTTTCCGTCGCTTGCGCGCCTTCTCCTTGGCCGCGCCGATCCCGTCGTAGCCGATCATCCCGAGGGCCTTGTCGAGCGCAGGCTCGTAGTTGCCCGAGTCGATGTAGATCTTGGCGCCGCCGGCCGCCGTTCCGAGGCCGGACGGGTTGTCGTACGGGAAGGCATCGGGCGGCAGGAAGTTGCGCCGCCGGACGTCGGCCGGGTCGATCCCGAGCTCGTCGGCGACGAGGTCCATCGCCCGCTCGACGACGTAGGTCGCCTCCGGGCGGCCGGCCCCGCGATAGGCGTCCACGAACGTGGTGTTGGTGTAGACCCCGGTCACCGTCGCAATGCACGTTGGGGATCTTGTACGGCCCGGCCAGGACCCGGCCGTACAGCGTCGTCGGGACGCCCGGGCCGATCGTCGACAGCCGACCGCCGAGGTTCGCGTACGTCTTGACGCGGAGGCCCTTGACCTCGCCGTCGCGGGTCGCGGCCGCTTCGAGATACGTGATGTGGTCGCGGCCGTGGGTCGTGGACTGGTAGTTCTCGCGCCGCGATTCGACCCACTTGACCGGCCGTCCACCGACGAGCTTGGACGCGAACATGACCAGGGCCATGTCGGCGTAGCAGAAGATCTTCGTCCCGAACGCGCCGCCAACGTCGGGCGAGATGCAGCGGACCTTGTGCTCCGGGATGCCGGTCACGAACGCCGTCAGCAGCAGCCGCTGGATGTGCGGCGTCTGGCTGGACATCCAGACCGTGTACTCGTCCATGCCCGGGTTGTACCAGCCGATGTCGCCCCGAACCTCCATCGGGTTCGGGATCAGCCGCTGGTTGACGATGCGCTGGCGGACGACAACCTCGGCGCCGTCAAACGCCGCATCCGTGCCGGCCTTGTCGCCGACCTGCCATTCGAACACGACGTTGTTCGGGGCATTCTCGTGCAGCTGCGGCGCACCCGGCTGGGTCGCCTTCTCGGCATCGACGACCGTGGGCAGCGGCTCCCAGTCGACCTGGATCCCGTCGAGGGCGTCGACGGCCTGTTCGGGCGTCTCGGCGATCACCGCCGCCACGCCCTCGCCGGTCCACTTGACGTCGTCGGTGGCCAGGACGCGCGGGGTGTTGACGTTGTTCTGGATGCCCGGACACGCCACCGGCCGGCCAGGCCATGGGCAACGGGTTGTACGGGATGTCGGCGCCAACGATGACCGCGATCACACCGGGCATGGCCTTCGCCGCGGCTGTATCGATCGAGCGGATGTTGGCGTGCGCGTAGGGGCTGCGCAGGATGGCCATGTGGGCCATCGATGGCAGCTTGATGTCGTCGAGATAGTTGCCGTTGCCGGTGATGAAGCGCGGATCCTCGACCCGCTTGATCGATGCGCCAAGGACGTCGGTGGTCATCTCGCCCTCCCGCCCCTAGACCGTCGCCGCGGCGGCGGTGCTGCTTGCGCCGCCGCGTCCGAAGCTGCTCGGCCGCGCTCCTGATCGCGGCCACGATGTTCTGATAGCCGGTGCAGCGGCAGTAGTTGCCCTCGATCGCGTGACGGATCTCGTCATCGGTTGGGTCCGGGTTGCGCGACAGCAGGTCAACCGCGGTCATGATCATGCCCGGCGTGCAGAACCCGCATTGCAGGCCATGCTTCTCCCAGAACGCCGCCTGGAGCGGATGGAGTTCGTCGCCGTTGGCAAGGCCCTCGATCGTCTTGATCTCGGAGCCGTCGGCCTGGACGGCGAGCATGGTGCACGACTTGACCGCCAGACCATCGACATGGACGGTGCACGCGCCGCACTGGCTGGTGTCGCAGCCAACGTGCGTTCCGGTCAGGTCCAGGTCCTCGCGGATCGCCTGGACCAGGAGCCGTCTCGGTTCGACGTCCAGCTCGCGTGGAGTGCCATTGACCACGAACGAGATGTGTTCGCCCACGGACGGGACCTCCTATCTCTGCGTGGCGGAGCCAGCCGCGACAGTGCGCCGGACGAGGTGAGGTTCGCCGATGGTGGCACCGGTTCGCACGGGAATCAAGCCCGAAACCGGCGGGCGGGCCTGGACCCGATTCCTGGTTGGTCAGGCGCGTCGCGGACGCCGCTGGATCGGCTCGCGAGGCGTTACTCGACCAAGCGCTGCGCTACGGATGTCGACCGATCGCGGATCGAGGCGCTGGCGCCGTTCGTCGGGTGGCAGGTCCGCAAGGCGGGCCGCTTCGCCAAGGGCGCACGAGCTTGCGAACGGCCCGGTCCCAGGACAGCGCCGCGAGGGACGACGCGCTGGCAAGACCGACCCGAGCGGACCCTCGGCCACCCGTCGAGGCGGCATAGCCGGCGGCCCACAGCAGCACCTCGGGCCCATCGTCGGCGGCCGCTTCGGGTGAAAGCGCCCCACAGATCACGCCGCGTTCGCCGGGCACGGTGGCGATGAGCCGCCAGTTATCCGGACCGGCGATCAGGTCGACCGCCAGGCTCGCGTACGGCGCGGCCAGCAGGGTCTCGATGCCGGCGGCATTGGCATTCCCGCCGGTGATCGCGAGCGACAGGTGCGGGCCGACGATGCCATCGAGCATTCGGCGGTGGGCATCGCGAAAGCGGGTCCGGCGCACCTCGTCGGAGCCGATCCCCACGGCATCCGGCTCGTGGATTTCGATGACCGGGCAGCCTGCGGCCGCAAGGTCGAGGAGGTCGACGCGGAGCGCGTCGGCAGCCGCGAACGTGAGGCCGTCACGCTGATGCTCCTCGCGGGTTGCGGCCGCGGAGTACGGGCCGATCAGGACTTGCTTGACTGGGCGCTCGGTCAGGGCCGCCGTGGACCGCCACCGTTCGACGAGCGTGTCGCCGACCCCGAACCCCGCATCGGTCACGGGCTCGAGTCCGGCGTCTTCCTGCGCGCGGACAACGGCTGCGAGCACCTCCCCCGGCTTCGCGTCATCCGGGAGGGGCGGTCGCGGGAGGGCTCCGAGGAGGGTCGCGAACATTGCGCGGGTAGCTCCAAAGGGACGACGCCCGGGATCGGGCTTACATCCAGCTTACGTGGCGCGTCGTGGTCGCCCACGGCCAACGGTATCGTTCGCGGCGTGAAGACCATCCTGGTGGTCGACGACGAGCGTCACATCGTCGATCTCATCCGGTTGTATCTCGAGCGCGAGGGGTTCGCGGTGGTCAGCGCGGGCAACGGCGAGGACGCGCTCGCGGCCGAGGCGCGCCACGACCCGGACCTAGTGATCCTCGACCTGATGCTGCCCGGTCGGGATGGGTTCGACGTGTGTCGCGAGCTGCGCCGCCGCGGCGACACGCCGATCCTGATCCTGACCGCCCGCGACGACGACATCGACGCGATCGTCGGCCTCGAGCTGGGCGCGGACGACTACGTCACGAAGCCGTTCAACCCTCGTGCCCTGATGGCCAGGGTCAAGGCGATCCTGCGGCGAACCGAGGTAACGGCGCGGGGCGGTCGGCCCATCGAGGTCGGGGTCCTGCGGATCGATCCTCGTCGGCGCGAGGCGACGGTCGCCGATCGCCGGATCGACCTTCGGGCCAGGGAATTCGACCTGCTGGCGGCGCTGGCCCGCGATCCGGGCGCCGTCCTGACGCGCGACGGGCTGCTCGAGGACGTGTGGGGCACCGATTTCCCGGGCGAGACGCGGACCGTCGACGTGCACGTCTCGGAGGTCCGCAAGAAGCTCCGGCCGGACGGGCCGGAGATCGAAACCGTCCGCGGACTCGGCTACCGTCTCGTGCCACCTGGACGCGATCCGGTGCCGGGGCCCGAACCGATCGACTGACAATGCCTCGCAGCCTGACCGGACGGATCGTCCTCGTCGTCGTCCTGCCGCTTGATCGCGACGTGGCTGGCGATGGCGCTGGCGCTGGCCGTGATCCTCGCCTCGCTCCACGCGGACGTGACCAGGTCCTCGCTCGCGGACATCGGCCAGACCTTGATCGTCCGCTTTCGCGACGCGGCGATCGATCGCGAGCTGCGAGCCATCGTGGGCGAGGTCCGCGAAGCGGTCGCGGGCAGCGGGATCGACGTCCACCTGCTCCGCGCGGACGGCTCGTACACGGACGTTGGCGAGACGCCGGGCTCCCTGGCGCCGACGGGTCCGATCGCGATCCCGGCCGACGCCGTTCGCGGGACGACGGTCACCGGCGTGATGACGTTCACCGACGACAATCAACACCTGTATGCCGCGACGATCCTGCGCCCGGCCAATGCCGCGGGGCCACGGGCGCTCGTGCTGTCGATCCAGGATCGGTCGCGTGGTCAGGCGCTTGCCGACATGGTGCGGGCACTGCCGCTGATGGTCATCATCGGGACGATCGTCGGCGTGCCCCTGACGCTGCTGCTCGTGCGGTCCGTCGACGGCCCGCTGCGCCGGCTTGCGGCGGCAACCGCGGACCTGCCCACCGGCGATCGGCATCGGGCCCTGCCCCTCGAAGGGCCCGGGCGAGATCCGCGAACTGACCGCGCGGTTCAACGCGATGGCCGAAGAGCTGGAGGTCGCGCGCGCCCGCGAGGCATCCCTGCTCGCCGATCTCCGCCATGACCTCCGCACGCCGCTGACGGTCATCGCGGGCTTTGCGACCGCGCTCTCGGACGGCACGGCCCGTGGCGACGATGCCACGCGGGCGGCCCAGACGATCGGAGAAGAGGCGGCCCGCCTCGAACGTCTCGTGGACGAGCTCGGGGCCGTGGAGCGGCTCCGTCGCGGTGTCGCGGGACTCCGACCGGAACCGATCGATGCCAGCGAGCTGCTTCGCGCTTCCGCCCAGCGGTTCCGGGCGGCCGCAAGCTCCGCCGGTGTGTCGATCGAGGTGATCGAGACCTCCGAACCGGCGGCTGGCGGGGAAACGCCGCCCGGCGCGCAGCCGGCCACCGCCGATCCCGATCGCCTCGGGTTCGTCGCCGATCGAGGCGCCCTCGATCGAATCATGGCCAACCTGATCAGCAACGCACTCGCCGTCGTACCGCCGGGCGGTCACGTCTGGTTGTCGGCCGGACCTGGGCAGCCCCTCCCCTCCTCCGGTCCAGCCGCGTCGGGCGTCTCCGCGACCGTGATCCTCGCTGTGACCGACGACGGCCCGGGCTTCCCGCCGGGCGCCGCGGCTCGTGCCTTCGAGCGGTTCTACCGAGCCGACCCGGCTCGTGCGGGCGCTGGCAGTGGCCTCGGTCTGGCCATCGTCCGCGAGTTCGCCGCGGCGCACGGGGGCTCGGCGCATGCGGAGAACGTCGCCCCGCGCGGTGCGCGGGTCAGCGTGGTGCTGCCGAGGATCCCTCCAGCACGCTGAGCTCGATCGTCGCGGCCGACAGGACGCCGCCTGGACCTGGAGCCCCGTCCCCGGAACGTCGGTCGGCCGTTCCGATCGCGATCCCCGCGGCGACGACGATCGCGACGACGCCGATCCCGACGACCGAGAGGTACGCGGGGACCTTCGCCGACCGTGCCGTCGCGGCGGCGGTTGGGGTCGAGGATCGATCCCAGAGCGACGACAACGTGGGCACGCCCGTGGGGACGATCAGGGCGCCGAGCCAGAGCCCGGTCACCAGGCCGCCGAGGTGCGCCGCGTTGTCGATCGAGCCGCCCGACGCGAACCCAAAGGCCAGGTTGATCAGGATCAGCATCCCGAGCTGACCGACCAATGCCCGGCTCTGCCGGTCCACCGGGTGATGAAGCCGGCCGGCGGCGAGGAGGATCCCGAAGAGCCCAAAGATCGCACCCGACGCACCAACCGCGGGCACGTCCCCACCGAAGACGAAGCTGGCCGCCGAGCCACCCGCCGCGCACGCGAGATAGAAGGCCAGGAACCTGGCTTGCCCGTACCAGCGTTCGACGATCGGGCCGGCCAGCCACAGGGCATACATGTTGAACGCGAGGTGGATGATGTCCCCGTGGAGCAGGGTGACGCTCCACAGCCGCCAGTACTCACCCGCCGCGACGGCTGGTTTGTCGAGCTGGAGCAGCTCGAAGAGCGGCTGGCCATCGGTCGAGTACCGCGCAGTCAACGAGATGATCGAGGTCACGGCCACGATCAGCACCGACAGCGTGATCAGCGGGCTGTTCCCACGGCCGCGCGCAAAGTACTTCCGCGCCGCGCCGGCGTTGCCCGTCTCCTTGGCCAGCCAGCCCAGGCGGTTGGCGATCTCCGCCTTGTCCTCGGGCGGGGCGCGTCGATCGGCCTCCCGGTACGCCTCGATGGCGCCCTGAAGATCGCCCCCTCGCACCCGAGCTGCCGCGATATTGCGCCAGGCGCCATAGGTGGACGGCGTCTCGCCGAGACGCAGGACGGCGAGCCAGGTCGCGACGGCCGCGGCTTCCTCGTCCAGCCGATAGCGGACCTCGGCCAGCCCCATGAGGGCCGCGGCAGTGATCGCCGGATCGTCGAAGCCGACCACGCGCGCGAAGTGATCGCCGGCGCCACCAAATTCGCCGGCGGCGAGCAATTCGGACCCGCGCTCGAGTAACCCTCTGGCAGCTTCGCGGGTCAGGGGACCACCGGTCGTGGGGTCTGGTGGTCCGGCGGGCCGGCGGCTGTCGTCCATCGCGCGGACGATACTAGACTTCGACCCATGTGCGGACGGTTCACCCAGGAGCGCCCAGCCTCGGAGCTGGCCGAGATCTTCGGCGCCGAGCCGCTCGTGGACGACCCGGGTGGCCACTACAACGTCGCGCCGACCGACGAGGCGCTCGTGGTCGTGCAACGAGACGAACGACGCGCGATCACGGCGTATCGCTGGGGCCTGATCCCGCACTGGGCCACGGAAGCCAAGGTTGGTTCGCGGATGTTCAACGCCCGCGCCGAGACGCTGACCGCCAGCCCGGCATTCTCACGGGCGTTCCAGCGTCGGCGGTGCCTCGTCCCGGTCGATTCGTTCTACGAGTGGAAACGGGAGGGCACCGTACGACAGCCGTATCGCGTGGCACGGACCGACGGCAAGCCGCTCGTGCTCGCGGGGCTGTGGGCGGGCTGGCACGACCCCGCAACCGATGCCGTCCGCCGGACGTTCACGATCGTCACGACCAGCCCGAACCCGGCGCTGTCCGACCTGCATGACCGGATGCCGGTGATCGTCCCCGACGACGCGTGGGATCGCTGGCTGAGCCCGGCGCTGGCGGATCGCGGCGAGTTGCTCGGGCTCCTCGCGCCCGATGAGACCGTCCCGCTGGAGATCTACGCCGTCCGGCGCCTGGTCAACGACGTCCGCCAGGACGGCCCGAGCTGATCGAGCCGCTCGCGGTCTGAACGCCGGCAAGTCACTCAGCCGGCGCCGGCAGTCCAGCCCGCATCTTCGACCGTCGCGTTGAAGGCGGCCGCCGGCTCGCTCCCATCGTCGAGCGCCGCGGCGAACGAGCCGACCATCGCCGCAAACACGCCATCCGGATCAGCGTCGGGTGATTCGAACACAATGGCGTCGGGATGGCAGTCCGTCGGGGATCGGCCACACCGGACGGGACGACGACGACCAGGCGGGCGTCGGCCCAGTCAGCGGCCGAGGCGACCACCCGGGCGATCTCGTCATTCGCGGTGCCGGCGAGGACGATGACGGAGAAGTTCGTCAGGTAGCGCAACGCCAGGTCAATGTCCCCGGCGTCCAACCCGGACCGACCGTCGGTCGCCTCGTCGAAGACCTCCGGTGCCGTTGCGGGGCTTGTCTCATCCTGGAGCGACCCATTGTCAGCTTCGATCGGCTCGGCGATTGGCGTGTGCATCCCGGCATCGCGCAGGACCGCGACATGACCGACCCCGCCGTGCGCCAACGCCAGCAGCAATGCGTCGCCTTCCGGATCCTCCCCGGTCTTGCCAACGAGCTGTACCGATCTGCCGGCGCTGGCCGCGGCGAGTCCGATCCGTGCCGCGAGGCCCTCGGCCGACCCGCCGTCTTCGGCGGCGCGGTACAGCAATTGGCCGACCACAATGATCATCGACCCAGCCTACTCGGCGGCCGTTGCGCGCGGGCAACCCGAATAACCGGTACGGACCGCACCTGACCACCCAAAGGTCCTATGCGACACCGAACGAAATGACTATGTTCGCGTTGTGAGGACTGCGAGCCCAGAGGGGACTTGTCAATGGGGGCGGGCCCCGGGCGTCGGTTGTCCGGGATCACGCTGCTGACCCACATTGAAACAACGGTGCAATTCGCCTTGCAAGGTGGCGATGCCTACGATCGCCCCGCCGGGGCTGGCGAAGGACGGACACATCCTCGACGTGATCGGATTCCCACGGCGCCACACCACTACCGACCGGCCGTTCTGGTCGCGATTGCACCAGCGCGGGCAATCGATGGCCGAGTTCGTCCTTGTCCTGCCCATCCTTCTCGTCCTGTTCATCGGGATCGCCGACTTTGGACGTGTATTCCAGGCCGGCGTTGCCGTCGAGGCCGCGACGCGAAATGCGGCGGAGGCTGCCGCGAATGAATACATCGCCAACCCGCCTGGCCCGCTCGATGCCGCGGCCCCTGGGACCGACCAGTCTTATTACGACAACCTTCATTTGTACGCGGCCGGGGTCGTCTGCGCCGACCTCCGGTCGCTCCCGAACACGATTTACGACCCCGGCCCGCCTGCGTCCTGCCCGGATATGCCGGTGGTGCTCGTGTGCGTCCACAATTCAGCGGACGGCGGCTGCGCGAACCTCGCGTCCCCTGGCAGCGCCGGCATCCCGGCAGGATGCACGGACTTCGCCGCGTCTCCGACCAACTCCCAGGCAGGATCTCCACAGCGCTGGGTCGAGGTTCGCACCTGCTATCACTTCACGAACATCATGAACCTGCCCTTGTTCGCGTTCGGCGACGTCTACCTGCAGCGCACACGGAGCTTCACGATCCCGTGCTACTTCGTACGGGAGACCGAAGAATGCGGCGTATGAGAACAGCCCGACCCCGAACCCCTGGGCAAGCCATGGTCGAGTTTGCGCTCGTGTTCCCGTTGTTCCTGCTGCTGGTCTTCGCACTTATCGTGTATGGGCTCCACGTTTTCTACAATGAGCAGCTCTCGAACGCGGCGCGTGAAGCTGCCCGGTTTGCCATCGTCCATACCGCGACGGCGCAATACCGGGTTGTATCTCAGCTCGACCCGATCGACTCCCTGCAACGCGAGGGGTACGGACGTGACGGCGACGCGCCCGAGAATGGATGGCCTCAAATGGCGGCTGCTGCTCGATCCAAGGTCTGGGGCATGTCCCCGAGCCAGGTGTCGCTGACGGCGTGCTGGTCCGGATACGTCCATCCGGGCACGCTGGTACGGGACCAGCTCCCAACGACTCCCGGCGTCGTATTCATGGATTGCACCATCAATGGAATCAACCCGCAGACGGACGCCCCATCGCTCCCGTGTCCAGCCCCGATCACCACGCCGTCGAGTAACCCTGACCGGGAAAACGCGCCGGCCGACGGCGACGACAAGGCGAGCGCCCTCGCCGTCGTGGCCGGCAGTACGGGCGCCGACACGCACTACCCGACGACGGTGACCGTGTATGCCTGCTTCAACTGGGCTCCGCCATTGGCGGGCGTCGGTTTCAAGGTTCCGTGGGGAACCTGGTCGATCGGCATGCCTCAGAGCATCCCAATCCGAGCCGTAGTAACCGAAGCACTGCAGCGTCAGTAGCGAGGAGAGGCATGTCTGCGCCAGAACGATCGGGTCAGCGGGGTCAGATTCTCGTCGTCTTCACGGGCGGACTCGTCGCGCTCCTGATCATTGCCGCTCTGGTGGTTGACCTGGGGTTCACCTTCATGATCCGGCGCGCGGAGCAGAATGCCGCAGACCCGGGCGCGATCGCGGCCGCGCGACACATCAAGGCAACGGGTGTGGCCGATCCGACCGAGATGGGCCGGGCCGCCTGCTTCTACGCACGACAGAATGGCTTCTTTGCGAACGCGACGTCCAATGACGGCTGCATCCCGGCAAATGATCCCGACGGCGCGGTCTTGACGGTGCATTACCCACCGAGCGCGCAGGCGGGCACCTTTGCCGGGGACTACCAGGCGGTCGAAGTGGTGATCGCCCGCAACCACAAATCGTTCTTCGCGAACGTCATCGGGATGACCAACATCGCCGTGGTCAGCTCGGCAGTCGCAGCGTTCCGCGACGGGCCTTCCAACCTCAGCTCACTGATCGCCCTCGACCCGACGGGCACCTGCTCCACAGGCAAGACGCACGGAACAGGGGACATCAATGTCTACCCGCTTGTGACTGGGACGGACGGCGGGTACATCCATATCAACTCGTCGTGCAGCCCGACCGGAACGGACGATGACGCTTGCACCACGTCCGGCCAAGGCGGCCTGAACATCGACGGGAGCGGTACCGTGACCGCTCCGCAAACCTATGTCGTTGGAACGTGCAAGGCATCAGGCACGCTGAACCCTCCAGGGTCCCTCACGGAGGGCTCGGTCGTGATCGGCGATCCACTACTCGATCTCGCGCCGCCCTCCTTCGGCATGCCGAACCCGGGAGCAGAGTGCGGCATCGGTAGCGGGGACTTCACGACACCTACGGGCTCGGGATCCAATGGATGCAAGTTCAACTCTGCGGGAACTGTGACCCTGGACCCAGGCGTCTACTACGGCGGGTGGACGTCTCCAATCCCAATGTGGGCCTCGTCCTCCGGCCCGGCATCTACATCATCGCCGGAGGCGGTATCAAGTTGTCCGGGGCGGCGGGATCTCGTCCGTGAGCGGGGACCCGGCGTCCCCGCCCCCATTATGTTCTTCAGCACCGACAACCCGGCGACGGAACGGGTCGCAGAACAAATCCCAGGCTCAATTCCAACTGAGTGCACCTCACTGACTCCATGCGAATGGACAACGGCCCGTACGAGGGCATCCTGCTGTGGCAGGACGGGGATGGCTGCAACCCGGACGCGACGGCTCAGCTCGGTGGCAAGGCGAATGTCGACATCGCGGGAACCATCTACACCCCACAGGCGCCTGGTGAAACGTCGACGGTGGCGGAGGCGTCCGGTACCATCGACCAAGCCTCGGTCCAGATCATCGCGTATCATTGGACGTTGGCGGAACGTCGCGGTCCTCGACATGCCATACGACCCGAACGGAGCTCTACCAGTTCTGAACAGAAGGGCCTCGTCAAGTCAGGGTCGACGACCGCCGGATGGATGGAGCTGGGCAGGTAGATGGTCCCTGATCGGCTGCGCGCAGGCCCGAGATCATTGCCGGCATGTTGAAGCGTCCCACTGCTGCGTCTCTCTGGTTTGGCGTTCACTGTGATCGCTACGAGATCGTCTGGTCGATGTCTGGCGTCACCGCGGATGCTCGGGCCGTGATCGCTCGGGGTCGTCGCCGGCGTCGTCGTAGTCGACCCGTTGCACCTGTTCGTGGACAACACGGACGGTCGTCGCAACGGTCGAGGTCCGCGCCATTCGTGTCAACCGTCGGCACCTGATCTCTCGCTGACCAGGGGGTCGCTTCCGACGCCTTCACGCCCACGTAGGGCGCGATGGGCTCAGCCCTGGTCTAAGTCTCCGTCGGCACGCCGGGTAGCTCGGGTTCCTCGGCGCCGGCGGTCGGGCCTTCTTCCTCGTCCTTGTCGACCGGACCGGGCGGCTCATCCTGTTCGCTCGCGAGCGGCGCCTCGGCGAGCGCGTCGCGTTCGATCTCCAGCGGCGTGAACCCGGCCGCCTCGAGCGCGCCACCAAACGCATCGACATCGCCGACGAGCACGACCGCGGCCGCATCGATGTCGATGTGCTCCCGCGCCGCCGCGCCGACGGCCTCGGCGTCCACGGCCTCGATCCGCTCGCGGTAGGAGACGAGTTCGTCGATCTCGAGTCCGTGCACCGCGAGACCCGACAACGCGCCGACGACGGCGCCCGCGGTTTCGAAGCGCAGCGGGAAGACTCCGACGAGGAAGTCCCGCGCGGCCACGAGCTCGGCGTTCTTGACCGGCGCGTCGCGCATGCCCGCCAGCTCCCCGAGCATGTCCTGCACGGCCTGGACCGTGACCTCGGTGTTGACCGCGGCTCGAGCCGCGAAGGGACCCGCGCCCACGACGAAGGTCGAACCCGGCGCTGGCGCCGTACGTGTAGCCCTTCTCCTCGCGGAGCTTCATGTTCAGCCGGGAGTTGAATAGCCCGCCAAGGATCGCGCTCATCACGGACACTGCGTGGAAGTCCGGGATCCGTCGCGGCAATCCCCGGTGGCCAACCCGGATCTCCGTCTGCACCGAACCTGGTCGGTGGACGACGTGGACGACGCGCCGGTCGGAGCGCGCGTGTATCGACGACGCGCCATCGGCTCGACTCCGTCGGCGTCTTCGAGCCATCCGCCGAACAGCTGCTCGGCAAGCGGCAGGAGATGCTGGCCGCCGAGGTCGCCCGCCACAACCAACGTGGCCCGACGAGGATCGAGCGCCCGGGCATACGCCCTGCGGAGGTGCTCAGGTGTCAGGCCTTCCACTGTCTCCCGCGTGCCGCCCGATGGCCGGTGATACGGCGACAGCGGCGCATAGATCGTCGCCGCGAAGGCCTGCTCGGCGCGCCGGCGCGGATCGGCCTGGGCCTGGAGGAGGTCGTTGAGGCGTTCATCGCGAAGGCGTTCCACCTCCGGGCCGGGGAAGGTGGGATGGAGCAGCACCTCCGCCACGAGCTCGAGCGCGGGTTCGAGCCGAGCGGCGGGCACGTCCACGCTCACGCTCATCGCATCCCAGCCGGCGTCGGCATGGATCGATGCGCCCAGCCGTTCGCCGGCCTCCACGAGCTCGATTGCCTCGTAGTGCTCGGTGCCCTCAGTCAGGGCGCGAGCAGCGAGGACGGTGCTCCCACCGTCGGACGCGGGCTCCAGGGCGGCGCCACCGCGGACCACGACCGATGCCGAGATCAACGGCCGGCCGGGCAGGTCCGCCACAAGGATCGTGAGCCCGTTCGGCAGGTGATCGATGGCGACGGCCGGGAAGTCGTACGAGCGCGGGGCTCCTGGTCGGGGTCGTTCGGTGACGACCGGGCTCTCGCGCAGTGGGTCGGCGGTCGTGCTCATGCCGCGACCTCCTCGTCCTCTTCCTTGTCCTCATCGCTGGGGAGGGCGACGTCGTCGGCGGTGGGCACCTCCGGCAGGTAGGTCAGGACGAGGCGGTTGTCGACTCGAAAGACATCCCGGGCCGCGTCGCGGATCTGTTGCGGCGTCACCGCGAGGTAGCGCGGGAGCATCTCGTTGATCATCCCGGGGTTGTCGAACAGGGTCGCGTACATCGACAGGCGATCCGCGCGTTCCTCGACGCGCTGGAGCGAGCCGAGCTCATCCGCCTCGGTCAGTGCCTTGGCCCGGGCCAGCTCGTCATCGCTGACGGGCTCCCGGGTCAGACGCGCGAGCTCCTCGTGGAACGCGGCCTCGACCCGGCCGACGTCGACGCCCGGCCGGACGGTCACCCAGCCCGCGCAGATCGACGCTCCGCCGATGAACCCCAGGGTGAACAGGGCGACATCCTGGGCAATCCGCTCCTCGCGGACCAGGCGACGATTGAGCCGGCTGCCCTTGCCGCCGGCCAGGATCTGACCCGCCAGGTCGAGCGCGTCCAGCCGTGGATCGCCAAAGACCGGGGCACGGAACCCGACGTGAATGCGCGGCAGTGGCACGCGATCGAACACGGTTTCACGGCGCTCCCCGCCGAGCGTCGGCGGCAGCGACAGGTCGCCGAGCGCGGGGATCGACGGATTCGCCGGGATACGGCCGAAGTAGCGCTCCGCCGCGGCGAGGACCTCGTCAGTGTCGACGTCGCCGACCACGCTCAGGACCGCATTGTTCGGGGCGTACCAGGTTCGGAAGAACGCGCTGACGTCCTCGAGCGAGGCGGCGTCCAGGTCGTCCATCGACCCGATCGTCGAGTGGTGGTAGGGGTGCTCGGCCGGGTACAGGTGGGCCTGGAGCTTCTCCTGCCACGATCCGTACGGCCGGTTGTCATACGACCAGCGCTTCTCGTTCTTGACCACCTCGCGCTGGTTGTCGAGGTTCTCCTGGCTCAGGGCATCAAGGAGCGTTGCCATCCGGTCAGCCTCGAGCCACAGCCCGAGCTCGAGCTGATGCGCGGGGAGCGTCTCGAAGTAGTTGGTCCGATCCAGCCAGGTGGACCCATTCATCGTCCCACCGGCCGCCTGGATGAGCGCGACGTGTTCGGCCTTGGCGACGTGGCGCGAGCCCTGGAACATGACGTGCTCGAACAGGTGCGCGAACCCTGTCTTGCCCGGGACCTCGTGCTTGGATCCGACGTTGTACCAGACGTTCACCGCCACGACCGGCGCCAGGTGGTCCTCGGCGACGATGACGCGAAGACCGTTGGCGAGGTGCTGGTCGCTGAAGACGACCTCCGGAACGGACGTTGGCACGTGTGACCTCGGGGTTCGGCGGCGTCGGCCGCGGGTCAGTCAGGACTGGAGAGGATCGTAACGCGTGCGCCAGAACCGGGGCGGGCACGGGGCGCCCGGTTGCCTCTGGCCGCACGGCACGGCCCCAGTGCTCGGCGCGTTCAAGGGGCCTTTCGTACACTGCGCCCGTGGATACCCAACCTCGCATGCCATGGCGCATCGGAGGCCTTCTGCTCGGCCTGATCATCGCGTTGTCTGTGCCCGTGGCCGTCCTCGGACACGCGGAGCTCGATACGTCCATACCCGCTGCCGGCTCGACCGTCGAGTCGCCATTTGACGGGCCGATCGTGCTGACCTTCACCGAACCGCTCAGCGACGGCAGCGAAGCTGACCTCATCGGTCCGGGCAACGCCACGGTCGCCAGCGCGGACGTGGACGAACCGGACGCGACCATGACGTTCCGCCTGACCGAACCCCTCGATCCGGGCGTCTACGAGGTCAGGTGGACGACCCTGGCCGATGACGGGCATGTTGAACGCGGCACCTTCGAGTTCACCGTGGCTCCGGCACCGCCCACCCCGGAACCAACCCCTGAACCAACCCCGACCGCCACGGCCACCCCGAGCGCGGCTCCCGAGACGCCGGCACCGCCAACCGAGGCCCCGACTGCGGCAGCGACGCCGTCGCCGACCGTCGATGGCGGTGCGACGGGCGGGACGGGCGATGTCATCCTGCCGATCATCGTGGCGCTCCTTCTCGTCGGAGCCGGCGGCGCCTACCTGCTCACGCGCCGCAACCGGCCGATCCAGCCCTGATGCGCCTCGCCCGGCGGGAACGGCTCGGAGCGGCGTTCGGCGCCGCCATCGGATACGCCTTCCTCGTGCCGATGAGCGTTGCGGCCCACAGCCTCAATGCCACCTACGAGAGCCGGCTGCCGCTCGCCGTCTACCTGGCCGGGGCGGCACTTACGGTGGCCCTCTCGTTTGCGTTCGTGATCACGCGCGACGTGCGCGCGGCGTCGCCGGCGGCGGAGGCTTCCGGGTCGTTGCCACCGGCGGTGATCCGGCGCGGGCTCCAGGCGCTCGGCCTCCTGGCCTGGGTCTGGATCATCGCCCAGGGCCTTGCCGGCGGCTCGAGCGACGGCGACGTCTCCACCCTGTTCCTTTGGGTCTATGGCTGGGTCGGAGTCGCCATCCTGTCCGCGATCGTTGGGCCGATCTGGCAGTTCCTCGACCCGTTCTCGACGATCCATGACATCGGTGCAGGGGTCATGCGTCGGCTCGGCGTCGCGGGCTGGGATCCGGCGGAGTACCCCGCCGGCCTTGGTCGTTGGCCCGCGGCCATCGGCTTCGGGTTCTTCGTCTGGCTCGAGCTGGTCCTGTTCGCGGGTCCCGGAACGCTGTTCGTGGTCATCGTCGGGTACACCGCGTTCACCCTCGCGATGATGGCCCAGTTCGGGCGCGACACGTGGCGCTCGCAGGGCGAGACCTTCACCGTCTGGTTCCGGCTGCTCGGGCGGATCGCACCGTACGCGCTCGTCGACGAGGACGGGCGCGTCCGGCGGCGCTCATTCGCGAGCGGCTTGCTCGAGCGCGGCTGGAGTTGGGCGGATGTGACCCTGGTCGGCTTCGCCGTGGCGTCCATCCTGTTCGACGGGCTGTCACAGACCCAGCTGTTCTTCGACCTGTTTGGTGCTCCGGACCTGCCGATCAGGACGATCCTGCTCGTCGGATTCCTGGGGATCATCGTCGCGGCAGCATGGGCGGTCGCCCGGATGATCGGGCTCGCCGCGACCGGCGCCGGGCTCCTGCCGATCGCCGTCGGCTATCTGATCGCGCACTACTTCACGTACCTGCTGATCGACGGCCAGCGGATCCTCGTCGCCATCTCGGACCCGTTCCAGCGTGGCTGGGACCTCTTCGGGACCGCCTTCCACGTGCCAACCGGCGACTTCCTGCCACCCGGTCTGGTGTGGACCATCCAGCTTGCGGCGGTCGTCGGCGGGCACATGCTCGGGGCGTGGGGCGGTCATGTCGTGGCCGCCGAAGAGGCGCCGCCCGGACTGGACGCCGCCGGGCTCCGGTTGCGCCAGCTGCCCCTTGCCGTGGTGATGGTCGGCCTCACGACCCTGACGTTGTGGTCGCTCGGCCAGGCGATCGTCGTCACGCCGACCTGACCAGACGACGAGTTCGAGCTGACGAGCCCGGTCAGACCGGGACGACCACCCCGCGCGGCACCCACTCGTCGAGTGAGCGGACCTCGGAGAGCTGGCCGGCGATGGCCGGATCAAGGGCCTCGGCGGCAGCGACCGCGGTCTCCATGGCGGTCAGGCACAGGATTCCCTCGGCCGTCGCGGCGTGGCGGATCTCCGCGGCGTCGCGTACCGCACCGGATCGCGGGGTCGGGGTGTTGACCACGAGGCGCACCTCGCCGGTGGCGATCAGGTCGAGGATGGGGACCTCCTCGAGCCCCGCCTGTGGCGTCTCACCGAGCTTGGCGACGGGGCGCGCCTCGTATCCGGCTGCCGCGAGGGCGGCGCGCGTGCCCGGCGTGGCCGCCAGGCGGTAGCCCGCATTCGCGAGGGCGGCCGCGAGTCTCGGCAGGAGGGCCTTGTCGCGGTCCGCGATCGAGAGCAGGGCCAACGCGCCGCCCTCTCCGGCTCGCGGCGGCACGAGCGCTGCCCCAAGCAGCGCCTTGGCCAGGGCGACACGGCGATCGGTGTGGATCCCGATCACCTCGCCAGTTGACTGCATCCCCGGCCCGACGGACGGGTCCACGCCGCGCAGCTTTGCCGTCGAGAATGCCGGCGCCTTCACCGCCACGAACGGCGGCGGCGGCAGGAGTCCTCCAGTCCAACCGAGCTCGCCAAGCGTCGCGCCGAGCGAGATCCGGACCGCCAGCTCGACCATCGGCACGCCGGTCACCTTGGACATGAACGGGACGGTCCGGGAGGCGCGGGGGTTGACCTCGATCAGGTAGACCCCGTCGTCGCGGACGATGAACTGGGCGTTGACGAGGCCCGTCGCGCCGAGGGCAAGCACGATCCGCTCCATCGTGGCGACGATCAGCTCCTGGTCGCCGGTCGAGACGGTCTGGGGCGGGAACATCCCCACCGAATCACCGCTGTGGACGCCTGCCCGCTCGACGTGTTCGAGCAATCCCGGGATCAGGACATCGCGGCCGTCGGACACGGCGTCGACGTCCACCTCGACACCCTCGAGGTATCGGTCGATGCGGACCGGTCGATCGGGATCGACGACAGTCGCCGCGGCGAGCTGCCGCGCGAGGTCCTCGGGCGAGTAGCAAAAGTCGATCGCCAGCCCGCCGATCACGAACGACGGCCGCACGATGACCGGGTAGCCGATCCGATCGGCGAGCGTCAGTGCCTCCTCGACGCTGTGCGCCATCCCGCCCTCGGGCTGCGGGATGCCCAGGCGGTCCAGCAGCGCCGAGAAGCGAACGCGCTCCTCGGCCTGGTCGATCGCCTCGAGGTCCGATCCCAGGAGCGAGACGCCGCCATCGGTCAGCGGCCCGGCCAGGTTGAGCGGCGTCTGGCCACCGTAGGCGACGACGGCTGGCAGGAGCGTTTCGCCGTCGGGCGTCTCCGCATCGATGACGCTGCGAACGCTCTCCGGGTCGAGCGGCTCGAAGTAGAGCCGCGAGGATGCATCGAAGTCCGTCGAGACCGTCTCCGGGTTCGAATTGATCATGACCGCCTGCCAGCCCGCCACGCGGAGCGCCTCGGCCGCCTGGACGGCGCAGTAGTCGAACTCGATCCCCTGCCCGATCCGGACCGGGCCCGATCCGATGACGAGCGCGGCCGGTCGCGCGACCGGTAGCGCCTCGGGCACGGACCCCGCCGCGGCGTAGGTCGAATAGAAGTACGGGGTCTCGGCCGCGAACTCGGCCGCGCACGTGTCGACCATCGCGTAGCCCGGCCGGATCCCGAGCGCCAGCCGAGTCGCCCTGACCGCGTCGGCCGTCGTCCCCGACAGGCCGGCGAGCTCCTTGTCGCCAAACCCGGCTCGTTTGACCGTGGCCAGCAATTCGGCGGCCGATGCGTCCGCCGCGTCGGTCAGCCGGAGACCCATGGCGCGGGTCTCGGCCTCGAGCGCCACGTTCCGACCCATCTCGGCCAGGAACCACGACGCGATCCCGGTCACGCCGCCGATGACCGCCTCGGGCACCCCACGACGCATCAGTCCCAGGATCCGCCACAGCCGGCTGTCGGACGGTTCGACGAACCGGCGGAGCACGATCGGAGCGCCGCTTCGCTGGGCGAACCGGGTCGACTCGCAGGCCTGGCCGCGTTCGTCGACCCAGCGGATCGGTTCGTCGGCGTCGGGATCGCCGGCGTACACCGCGGCCAGGTAGTCGAACGTGGCTGTCCAGCCCGGGTCCTCGGCAAGCGGCCCGACCCCTGCCTGTTCGAGGCCGCGAAGCGCCTTGTTGAGCGCCGACCCAAAGGTCCGGTCGATGGCCATCACCTCGCCGGTCGCCTTCATCTGGCTGCCCAGCGTTCGGTCGGCGCCAGGGAACTTGTCGAACGGGAAGCGCGGCAGCTTGACCACGACGTAGTCGAGCGCGGGCTCGAACGCCGCAACGGTCGTGCCCGTGACGACGTTGGGGATCTCGGCCAGGCGCCGCCCGACGGCGATCTGGGCGGCGACCCGAGCGATCGGGTAGCCCGTGGCCTTCGACGCGAGCGCAGACGAGCGCGAGACGCGCGGATTGACCTCGATCACCGCGTACTCGGTCGAGTCCGGCGACAGCGCGAACTGGACGTTGCAGCCGCCCTCGACGCCGAGCGCCCGGATGATCGCCAGTGAAGCGCTCCGTAATCGCTGGTGCACGGCGTCGGTCAGGGTCTGGACCGGCGCGACCACGATCGAGTCGCCGGTGTGGACGCCGAGCGGGTCGACGTTCTCCATCGAGCACACCGCGATGCACGTGTCGTCGGCGTCGCGCATGACCTCGTACTCGATCTCCTGCCAGCCAACGAGGCAGCGCTCGACCATGACCTGCCCGATCGGGCTCGCGCGCAGCCCCGCGCGGACGCGTTCGGCGTAGGCCGCCTCGGTCTCGACGATCCCGCCGCCGGTCCCACCCAGCGTGTATGCCGGCCGGACGATCGCGGGCAGCCCGATCGCTCTCGAGCGCCTCGCCGCGTCGAGCGTTCCCGGTCCTCCGGCGTGACGCCCTCGACGATCCACGACGGCGCATACGGCTGCCCGATCCGGTCGAGGAGGTCGCGGAATGCCTCGCGGTCCTCGGCCATCCGGATCGCCTCGAGCGGCGTGCCGAGCAGCCGGATCGCGTGCCGCTCGAAGACGCCTGCGTCGGCCATCGCGATGGCCAGGTTGAGCGCGGTCTGGCCGCCCAGCCCGGCCAGCAGTCCCTCAGGCCGCTCCTTGGCGATCACCGCCTCGACCGCGGCCACGGTCAGCGGCTCGAGGTAGATCGCGTCGGCGACGGAGGGGTCGGTCATGATCGTGGCCGGGTTCGAGTTGACCAGGATCGTGCGGATCCCTTCGGCCCGCAGGGCGCGGCAGGCCTGGGTCCCGGCGTAGTCGAACTCGGCCGCCTGGCCGATGACGACGGGTCCGGAACCGAGGATCAGGACCGAGGCCGGCTCGCGGCCCGGGTGGCGTCATCCGCGCCCGCGGCCGCCGCCACGAACCGGTCGAACACCGCCAGCGCGTCGAGCGGACCGGGAGCGCCCTCGGGGTGGTACTGGACGGTTTCGATGGGCAGCTCGCGGTGGCGCAGGCCCTCGACCGAGCGGTCGTTGAGGTTGACCTGGCTGACCCGGAAGCCCGACGCCGCCGGCAGCGACTCGCCGACGACCTGGACCTCGTGGTTCTGGGCCGTCACCTGGACGAGCCCGAGCTCGAGGTCCTGGACGGGATGGTTGGCGCCGTGGTGTCCAAACCGGAGCCGCCTGGTGTCGGCGCCGGCGGCGCGGGCCACGATCTGGTGGCCCAGGCAGATCCCGAGCAGCGGCCGCCCGTCGTCGATGATCGCCGCGGCGAGCGCGACCTGGCGCTCGAGCCGGGCCGGGTCGCCCGGTCCTGGCGACAGGACCACGCCGTCGATGTCGGACGGCGAGGACGTCGGCCGGCTCGGCGTCGTGCGGGAAGACGCGGACGCTCGCCCCGCGGTGGCGCATCGCCCGGACGATGTTCGCCTTGAGCCCGAGGTCGACGATCCCGATCCGCGGACCGCCCGTCGCTCCGGGCAGGGCCGGGTACTCGGTGACGGCCGGCGGCGAGACCTGCCCGACGAAGTCCTGGTCCTCCCAGCGCGGAACGGCCCGGCGCGGCCGATCGCGCGGCCTCTCGTCGCGTCTCGCCC
The DNA here is from genome assembly GCA_963731865.1 of uncultured Chloroflexia bacterium. GTDB lineage: Bacteria > Chloroflexota > Limnocylindria > Limnocylindrales > CSP1-4 > SPCO01. The sequence goes on from CAVSXG010000002.1 coordinate 882,682, forward strand.
GGCGCCGTCACGATCCCGCGCAGGCTGCCGTGGGTCCGCAGGTGCCGCGCGAGTGCGCGGGTGTCGACGCCGGCGATCGCCGGGATGCCGTTGTCGCGCAGGAGTGCGGCGAGCTGGCGGGCGCCATCGAGCACGGCCGCCGTGGCATTGGCCACGACAAGCGCCCGCAGCCACGGCCGGAGCGATTGGTCCTCGTCGAGCAGCCGCCCGTAGTTGCCGATCAGCGGATAGGTCATGACCACGATCTGGCCGGCATACGAGGGGTCCGTGCAGACCTCCTGGTAGCCGGTCTGGCTCGTGTTGACGACGAGGTCGCCGCCGGCCGCGACGGGCGCGCCGAACGCCACGCCGGGGAACACGGAGCCGTCCTCGAGTGCCAGCAACGCCGGTCCGAGGTCGCCGATCCGCGGGTCGACGACGGCCGAGGACCGCGGCGCGGGTGGGGCGATCACGCGGGCAACGCGAGGCCCGGTACGCGATCGGTGGGAAGGGCCGCACCGTGGGCGCGGGCGCGGCGGAACGCTCCGCCGATTGGCCGTGGCACGGTCGATCAGCCTCCTTCCCGGCCTCACGGGACCGGTACGCCGGCCTCACAGGACCGGCCATAAAGGACGGCTTCAGGGTACTCGATCGCGGGGCCGCGCGACCCGCGCTTCGCTGTTCCGCTCGCCCGGATCCGTCGTTGATGCGTCGGGGCACCACTTGGTTGATCTTCGACTGGCTGGCCCGTCCGTCGTCGGGTAGGGTCGACGCATGTATCGGACTTCCCGCCGCCCCGTTCGGCGCGCTCGTCGTGCGCTGCTGATCCTGACCGTCGCAACCGTGATCGCGACCCTTGCAGCCCCGACGGCATCGGCCGTCTCGGTCCGGCGCACCTGGCGCGCACAGCTAGGCGGCAACGGCGCAAACGGCACGGCGACGCTGACCGGATACTGGACCGGCAATGGCGCGATGACCCTGAAGCTTGTCGGTCTCAGGCCATCAACCACCTATCCCGTCATCGCCTACCACGGCTCGTGCGCGAAGCCCACCCTGATCACGAGACTGCCCGGCGCCGTCACCGATGCCAGCGGTGTCGGTGACGAAGACCTCGGCCGTCTCGACCAGGATCATGAACTCGATCTGGCGCTACGGGCGGACGGCAGCGTTCTCGATCAAGGTCGGGACGGGCTCGCTCGCCCGATGCGGCGCGCTCACCTTTGCGGTGGCGACGCGGATCGCCATTCCCGGTCTCAAGATCGACCTGCCCGTGATCCGGCCCGGCTCCGGCTACCCGCCATGCAACGTGGCGATGTATATCCAGGAGCTCTCACAACCGCGCGAGGCGGGCGTCACGTTGATCTATGCCCACGCCCGCAAGGGCATGTTTCTGCCGCTCCTCGAACGGTCGCGGGTCAACAACGGTGCGAGCCTGATCGGGGCCACGGTCAAGGTGTGGACGAGCAACAACATCGTGTCGACGTACCAGATCACCAGGGTGCGGCGACACGTCACCTCGCTGGACGGCGTGTTCGACATCGGTGCGGAGCAACTCTGGATCCAGACCTCCGAGGGCCCGCGCGGCACCGTCGCCAAGCTGATCGTGGTCGCGAAACGGATCGGATATGCCGCCGCGGACCACGCGTCGGCCCACCCGGTCGCCCACCCGGTGGCCTGCTGAGGCGGGTCCGGGTCCGGTCCTGAATCAGCCTCCGTATACCTGCCCGTCGGCGGCGGCACCCATGTCGCGCTTGGTCGCACCTTGTCCGGTCGCACTCTCTCGGGCGATCCAGATCCAGGCATCTTTCCAGTAGGTGGTCGAGCTCCGGCTCCGATGCAGTCGGGTGGCTTCGCCCTCCCACCGTGACATCAGGGTTTCCGCGCGAGCCTTGTCGCAGCGTCCGTCGTCGACGAGGTGGCGGAGGAAACGCGCGCGTTGACGCTGGTATGCGGAATCACGAGCCGAAATCGAAGATGCCAGCATCCTGCACCTCAACTGATCGCCACGGCGAGCGAGCCCCGATCCGTCGACACGACGGCCGTCAGCCCCGACGCCTCGGCGTAGTCGGCAAGGGCGGCGCGCACCTCGTCCTCACCCCCGGTTGCGGCCAGCATCATGCGGACCACCGCCGCTTCGATCTCGGGGTTGGCCGACACCTCATTGCCGAAGCAGACCAGCACCCGGCCGCCGTCTGGCAGATCGAGTTCCATGAATCCGTCGTCGGCCTGCTGCGGTGTCATGCCACCACTGTGCCGGAGGGCAGCTTTCGACGGAGCGAAGGAAGCGCCTCCGAATAGACAAGCCACGTTGCATCCGGCGCCGATGTGCCGTCATGTCGCGAGGAGGAACACCTGGATCGGCGACTCCAGGCCCTTGAGAGTGTGAATTCCGCGCTCCTCGAACCGGAGGTCGCTGCCCTCCACCATTGCGCGCGTGATCGACGAGACGATGATCTCGGATGCGCCCCCCAGGGCCATGACCCGCGAGGCCGCGTGGACGGCGACTCCTCCGATGTCGTTCGGCAGCACCTCCACCTCACCCGTATGAACCCCGATGCGGAGCTCGATCCCCAGGCCACGTACCGCCTCGCGCATCGCAGCCGCGCAGCGTAGAGCGCCGGCAGCGCTTCCAAACGTCGCCAGGAAGCCATCCCCAGTGGTGTTCACCTCTCGGCCTCGGAAGCGATCGAACTGCGCGCGGATAAGGCGGTTGTGTTCGGCGAGCACCTGCCGCCATGCCGCGTCGCCGAGCCTGGTCGCGGTGAGGGTCGAGTCGACGATGTCGGACACAAGGAGGGTCGTAACGAGGCGCTCGTGCTCGCCCGGCACGCCGAGCGCGCCGATATTGCCCAACACGTCCACGACGACCACCGGCTCATCCCCAACGACCCAGACGTCATGCCCGGGCGGGATGTTCATGACGTCACCGGGCGCGAATTCGACGGCCTCGCCGTCGTCCATCTCGACGCGCAAGCGACCCTGCAGCATCAACTGAAGATGGTGGATCTGGCACGACGGAGTTCCCTGGATCGGCTTCAAGGATGTCGACCAACGAAAGCCCGGCTCCAGGATTCCGCGACCCATCGTCACGGAGCCGATGTGCACCAGCTCGACGATCCCCTTGGGGAACCGGCGCACGTCATCCGGCGCGTCGAAGCTCTTCTGCTGGATGGCGGCGACGGCACGTCTCTCGCGCTCGGGCATATCCTGGTTCACGGTCAGATCAGGTGGTGAGCCCGGAAGGACTTGAACCTTCAACCCGCTGATTAAGAGTCAGCTGCTCTGCCATTGAGCTACGGGCCCACGAGGCCGGGATGATACCGCAGCAAGCGATCCGGCAGCCAACGGCCGACCGGCGGTGCGAGAAATGCACCTCATTCGGCGAGTGTGGCCGCCAGCTTCTTCGGCGCCGTCAGCCGCCAGGCCTGGCGAAGGAGCGATTCGAGTTCGTCGAGGTCGACACGCTCCAGGTTCACCTCCACCCAGCCAAACCGGCCGACGTAGGCGGCGTAGACAAACGTGTCGGGGTCCCGGTCGATCAGGTCCTCCTGCACGAAGGGCGTGGACTTGATCGAAACTCGGGTTGCCCCCTCGGCGGAGATCGCAAAGATCTTGTTCCGGACGCGGAACGTCGCATCCGTCTCCCACGTCAGGATCTCGGTCGCCTCCGGGAGGCCGAGGGAGATCAGTCGGACGTCATCGAACGTGGCCATCAGCCCAGCGTCCGTCGAGTGTCGACCGACGCGACAGCCGGCACCGGATTAGCGCTCCTGGTTGTCGATCTGGGCGCGCTGGAGGCGACCGCTGAAGTCGACGTAGATCGACTTCCACTCGGTGAAGGTGTCGAGTGCCGCGTGACCGGCCTCGCGATGGCCGTTACCGGTCTCCTTCCAGCCACCGAAGGGCAGGTGTACCTCCGCGCCGGTGGTGCCGGCATTGACGTACACGATCCCCGTCTCGAAGTCGCGCATGGCCCGGAACGCCTGGTTCACGTCGCGCGTGAAGATCGATGAGGACAACCCGTATCGCGTCTGGTTGACGGCGGTCATGGCCTCGGCGTAGTCGGCAACCGGGATCACCGACAGCACTGGTCCAAAGATCTCCTCCTGGCCGATCCGGTCCATCGGTCGGACGCCAGAGAAGATCGTCGGCTCGAAGAAGTGGCCGTTCGCCAGGTCGCCGTCCGTCGCGCGCCGGCCGCCGGTGACGAGCTCGCCCTCAGCCTGGCCGACCTCGATGTACGAATCGACCTTGTCGACGGCGCCGCCGTTGATCAGGGGTCCGACATCGGTCGTTTCATCGAGACCGGGGCCCAGCCGCAGCTTGCGTGCGCGAGTCTCGAGACGCTCGAGGAGTGGCTCGACGACGGTCCGATCAACGATCACGCGTGAGCAGGCGGTGCAGCGCTGGCCGGTCGTGCCAAAGGCACTCCACAGGATCCCGTCGGTGGCGAGATCCAGGTCAGCGTCGGCGAGAACCACGACGGCGTTCTTGCCACCGAGCTCGAGCGAGAGCCGCTTCAGCTGCCGGCCCGCCTTCTCGGCGATCTGGCGCCCGGTCACCGAGCTGCCGGTGAACGAGATGACCTCGACGTCGGGGTTGCGGACGATCGCGCTGCCGACCTCGCCGCCGGTTCCCGTCACGAGACTGACCACACCGGGCGGAAACCCGGCCTCGGCCATCAGCTCGACGAGGAGGGTCGCGCAGTGCGGTGTGTCGCTCGCCGGCTTGAAGATCACGACGTTCCCGGTCACGAGCGCCGGCATCATCTTCCAGCACGGGATCGCCATCGGGAAGTTCCAGGGCGTGATGATCCCGGCGATGCCGATAGGTTGGCGGATGCTCATCGCCCACTTGTCGGGCAGCTCGGACGGCGTCGTGTCGCCGAACATCCGACGGCCCTCGCCGGCCATCAGGTAGGCGATGTCGATCCCCTCCTGGACGTCGCCCCGCGCCTCGGACAGGACCTTGCCCATTTCGCGAGTCATCGCCCGGGCGAGCCGTTCCTTGTGCTCGGCCATCAGCGCACCGAAGGCGTAGAGGATCTCGCCCCGCTTGGGCGCTGGTGTCCGCTGCCACATGGGTCGGGCTGCCCACGCCGCGCTCACCGCCATCGCGATGTCAGCCGCCGTCCCCTGCTGGAACCGTCCGATTAGGTCGCGCGTGTCGGCCGGGTTGCGGCTCTCGAACGTCGCGCCGGACGTGGACGCGCACCACTCCCCGGCGATGAAGTTGCGGAACGTGGGGACGTCCGGCGCGGTGTCTCGTGTTGTGGTTTCGACGGTCTCGGTCATCACCGGAGTCTAGCGATGTGGGCGACGGTCAGTCCCGCGTGGCCAGCCATTCACGGATCGACGACTCGTGCTCGTCGTGGAGATGGCCGAAGAGGTCGACCTCTGCAATGGAGGCACCCTCGAGCCACGGGAACACGTCTCGTTCGACAACCATCTCGGTCGGAAGCGACTCGATGGCCGCCGCCAGCCTGACGTACGACTGGTCGACGTCGTCGAGGACATCTCGGGCAGGTCGGCTCGCATCCCGCTCGTGGAACCAGGTGTTGATCTCGTCATCATCGTCGAGCTCCGGGGGCCAGGGCGACGCAGGTTCCGGCCGGCCGGCGGCGGCAGCTTCGTATCTCGCGATCGACCGGTTCCGCCATCCGAGCAGGTGCGACGCGAGATCCTTGAACGACCAGTCGCCCATCGGCCCAGGGTCGTCCATGCGGTCCTCGCCGACCTCCTCGACCAATCCGCGCCATAGCGCACGCTCCTCCTCGATCTTTTCGAGCACGCGGCCCTTTGAATCCGCTTGATTCACGCCGAACCCCTCCTCAGACCCGCTCGAACGCGGCGGCGACCGATCCACCGCCACCGAGGCAGAGTGTCGCGAGCCCATACCGGGCCTCGCGCCGTCGGAGCTCGTGGAGCAGCGTGGCCACGATCCGCGCCCCGCTTGCGCCGATCGGGTGGCCGAGCGCGATCGCGCCGCCATTGACATTGACCTTGTCCCAGTCGAACCCCAGCTCGCGACCATCGGCCAGGGTCTGGGCAGCGAATGCCTCGTTGATCTCGATCAGGTCGAATGCGTCGATCGGAAGCTCGATCCGATCGAGCAGCCGTCGGACTCCCTCGACCGGTGCGAGGAACAGCCACTTCGGGGCTACCTCGGCCTGGGCATAGCCGACGATCCGAGCCAGCGGCTTCAGGCCCAGCCGCTCCACCACGCGTTCAGAGGCGAGGACGGTCGCGGCCGCGCCGTCGGTGATGCCGGGGGCATTGCCGGCCGTGACGGTGCCCTCGGTCGCATTGCCGCGATCCTCGCCGTCCGGGAGGGCAAAGACCGGCTTGAGGCGGGCGAGGGCCTCCGCCGTCGAGTCGCGCCGCGGGCCTTCATCCGTCGTCACCACCGTCTCGCGACCCTTGGCATCGCGGACCGTCACGGGCGCCGTCTCGGCTTCGAACCGACCCTCGTCGATGGCCGCGATCGCCTTCTGATGGCTGCCGAGTGCAAACGCATCCTGGTCCTCGCGGTTGACCTGGTCCTTGATCGCGACGCGTTCGGCATGCGTGCCCATGTGGCAGCCTTCGATCGCGCACCACAGGCCGTCGTGCACGGTTGCGTCGATGACCTCCGCGTTGCCGAGCCGGTAACCGAATCGGGCGCCGGGCAGGAGGTACGGGGCGCCGTTCATCGATTCCATGCCACCCGCCACGGCCACTTCGGCGTCGCCGGCCCGGATCTCGGCGGCCGCGAGCATGATGGCCTTGAGTCCAGAGCCACAGACGCGGTTGATGGTCGTGGCGCTTGTCGTGTCGGGAAGACCGGCGCGCAGCGCCGCCTGGCGAGCGGGCGCCTGTCCGGCCCCGGCCTGGAGGACCTGACCCATCAGGACCTCGTCGATCGGCGTGCCATCGGGCAGCCCAGCGCGTTCCACGGCGGCCCGGATCGCGACGCCACCGAGCTCGACCGCGGGGACCGCGGCCAGGGCGCCGCCAAACTTGCCGATCGGGGTGCGGGCGGCGCTGACGATGTAGACATGACCGTTCTGGCCGAGGGCGGGCTGGGTCATGGGCCGAATCTACACCGGCCGCGCCCGAAGGCTGGCGCACTCGGATATGTTTCCGCGCCCCGCTGGTGATATGCGACCGATAAGGCGGCCGTCACACACTGCTGGCGTGGATGACCTTCGCGTGGGTAGCGCCCTGCGCATGATCCGGATCAGGAAGCGCATCCGCCAGAAGGATCTCGCAGCCTCCGCGAGGGTGTCTCCGACGCTGGTTGGTCGAATCGAACACGGCCGGCTTGCCAATGTCCCGGTCGGATCGATCCGCCAGGTAGCGCATGCCCTGGATGCTCGCGTCGACCTGGTGGTCCGTTGGCACGGTGGCGATCTGAGTCGGTTGATCAACGCGCGGCATTCGCGATGCACGAAGCCGTGGCACAAACCTTCGCGACGTTGACGGGTTGGCTAGCCGAGCCCGAGGTCTCGTTCTCGATCTACGGTGAACGTGGCATCATCGACATCCTGGCTTGGCATTTGCAGACCCGATCCCTCCTTGTCATCGAGCTGAAGACCGAGCTCGTGGACGTCAATGAGCTCATGGGCAGTCTCGATCGCAAGCGACGGCTGGCGATGGAGGTCGCGCGCCAACGCAGGTGGCGGCCTGCAGCGATCTCAAGTTGGGTCGTGTTGGCAGACAGCCGCACCAACCACCGGGCGCTCTCGAGTCACGAGACGGTCCTGCGCACCAAGTTCCCGGACGATGGACGGAGGCTCCGAGGCTGGCTGCGCGACCCTGACGAGGCGTTGCACGCGCTCAGTTTCCTGCCATCGATCCACGCTGTGGAGCTTGGGCGCGACCTGGCGCCGATTCGGCGCGTCTCCCGGCCACGACCGGGTGCGCGGCGAGCGTGACCTGGAACCGGCGGGGCGATGGAGCGGGCCTGGCCGCCACGGGGTCGGGCCCAAGCGTCACTGGATGGATCGATGGCATGGTTGTCGCGGGAACTGGCGCATTGGCCCCGGCGTGCCTGGCGCATCGGCGCTGGCGCCGGCGTTCAGCCGCTGACCCCCTTGAGCAGCTCGTCGGCGACGATGAGCCGGTGGATCTGGTTGGTGCCCTCGTAGATCTGGGCGCCCTTCGCGTCGCGCATCAGGCGCTCCACGCCGGTCTCTCGTGAGTATCCGCTTGCGCCAAAGAGCTGCACGGCATCCGTCGTCACGCGCATGGCGGCATCTGACGCGGTCCACTTGGCGATCGACGAGACCTCCGCCAACGGCTCTCCGCGATCCTTGGCACGGGCGGCTTCGCGGGTCACGGCGCGCGCCGCGGCGACCTCCCGGGCCATCTCGGCGAGCATGAAGCGGAGGCCCTGCTGCTCGATGAGGGGCGCTCCGAACGCCCGCCGTTCGGTGAGGTACCGCGCCGCCGCCTCCAGCCCCGCTCGGGCGATCCCGACGCACCCCGCGGCGATCGAGATCCGGCCCTCACCGAGGGCAGAGAGGGCGATCTTGTAGCCCTCCCCTTCTCCGCCGAGGCGGTTCGCGACCGGGACCTCTGCGCCATCGAACACGAGCTCTGTCGCCGGGCAAGCCCGGATCCCCATCTTTCGCTCGTGCGCTCCAAATCGGAAGCCGGGCGTGCCCTTCTCGACAAGGAACGCGGTGATCCCCTTCGCACCCAGCGCCGGATCGAGCGTCGCGAACACGAGGTATCGCTCGGCTTCCGGGGCGTTCGAAATCCAGATCTTCGTTCCGGTCAGCTTGTATGACTCAGGGGCGTCGGCCGGCCCGATGCGTTCGGCTCTCGTCCGGATCGCGGCGGCATCGCTGCCAGCGTGGGGCTCGGTCAACGCGAAGGCGCCGAGTGCCTCGCCGGCGAGCATCGTTGGGAGCCACCGCGCGTGCTGCTCCGGTGTCCCCCATGTCACGACCGGGTACTGCGACAGGAGGTGCACGGAAAGCGACACCGCCATGGCCATGTCGACCGCTCCCAGCTCCTCCATGACGAGGGTCCAGCCGAGATACGAGAAGCCGGCCCCGCCGACCGATTCGGGAAGCGGCGCCGAAGTCAGCCCCAGCTCGCCCATCTTGGTAAAGAGCGACCGGTCGTACCGCTCGGCCTCGTCGCGTTCGAGTGCGCCGGGGGCAAGTTCGCGGGTCGCGAACTCGCGCGCCGTCGCCTGGAGCAGGTGCTCCTCCTGGGTCAGCTCGCCGCTCAACGGGCGAGCCGTTCTGGTCGTGGATACACGTGAAAGCCGCGTCCCGTCTTCTGGCCAAGATGACCGGCCTCCACGAGTTCCACGAGCACGCGCGGCGGCGCGAAATGGTCGCCCTCGAGACCTTCGTCGAGGACTCGCATGACCCCAAGACACACGTCGAGGCCAATGAAGTCCGCGAGCTCGAGGGGACCCATCGGGTGGTTGAGGCCGATCCGGGCGCCGGTATCGATGTCTTCGGCGGTCCCGAGCCCGTCTTCGAACGCGCGCATCGACTCGGCGAGGAACGGCATCAGGATCCGGTTGACGATGAACCCCGGGCGGTCGGCGGACACGATCACCTGTTTGCCGAGCCGCGCCGCGACCTCGCGGATCGCGTCCTCCGTTGCGTCGCTCGTAGCGGCCCCCCGGATGAGCTCGATCAACGGCATGACCGGGACCGGGCTGAAGAAGTGCATCCCGACGAATCGCCTTCGCCGCTCCGGCGAGACGGCCTCCGCCAGCCGCGCGATCGAGATCGAGCTGGTGTTCGAGGCGAAGATCGCGGAATGGACCGCAAGCACATCGAGCTCGCGCCAGAGGCTCGTCTTGATCGCCGCGTCCTCGTAGATGGCCTCGACCACGAGGTCGGCATCGTGGACCGCTCCGACATCATCGGCGAGCGAGATCCGGCCGAGGGTCGCGTCGCGTTCGGCGTCGTCGAGCCGGCCCTTGGCGACGGCCCGGTCGAGGTTGCCCGCGATCCGGTCACGACCCGCTTCCGCCCGAGCGAGGTCCGGCTCGTAGAGGATGACGCCCATGCCGGCGGCGGCGTGGACCTGGGCGATCCCGTGGCCCATGAGACCCGCACCGGCGACGAATACTCGCTCGACGGTCATGGCAATGAGCCTACTCGCCCGGGGCTGGAACCGGGAGCCGGAACGACGCCCGGCCGACCCCCAGGATCCCGACCGCGACGACCGCGAGCAGCGCCGAGACCAGGAAGCTGGCGCGGTACCCCGCCGCGTCCACGACGAACCCGAGCGCGACCGGGGCAATGCCGAACACGATGTCGAGGAAGACCGTGGTGGTTCCAACAACGGTGCCGCGCTCGCTCGCCGGGACCCGTGACACGGCGAGCGTGAGCAGCGCTGGCATCGTGAACGCGACGCCGGAGGCGAAGACAAGCGTTCCTGCCATCAGGCCCGCTGACGTTGGGACGAGCCCGATCACGGCAAGCCCGACGGCTGAAATCGCGAGCGCAACCCCGGACAGTCGTGCCGCGCCGAACCGGTCCGGCCATGTCGCGCCGATGACCCGCAGGACGACCACCACGAGCGCATACGCGGTCAGGGGCAACCCGGCCCCGTCCATCCCGACCTCTGGCGTGTACAGGGGCAGATAGGAGAAGAAGCCCGCCATGCCGAACAGGCCAAAGAGGATCACGATCCCGGGGAGGATCCCCGCGGGGTGGATCAGCATTCGACGGGCTGATGCATCGGGACCGCTGCCCGTCACGTTCGGCGCCGATTCCGAGACGAATACCGACTGCGCGACGGCGATCCCGGCGACCACGGCCGCCGTGAGCCAGACCGCGAGATACGAACCCGAGGCGAAGATCCACTCGGCGATCGGCGGACCGATCGCGATGCCGAGATAGAGCGACAGCGAGAGGTAGCTGATCGCCTCGCCTCGCCGTTCGGGTGGGGCGATGTCGCTCGCCGCGGCAAGGGCCGCAACGAAGAAGAACGCCTCCCCGGCACCCAGCGTGCAGCGAGCCAGGGTGAACAGGAGGAGGTCGCCGGCCACGACGTGGAGCAGCATGCCGACCACGGTGAGGAGCGACCCGCCGATGAGCAGTGGCCGACGTCCGAACCGGTCCGCCGACCAACCGACTACGGGCCGGAGCAAGAGCGACGCGATGCTGAACGAGCCGATCGAGAGTCCGAACCCGAGGGCATCGGCGTCCAGGGCGAGCTTCGCGAACCGGGGTGCGATCGGCAGGACAAGACCACCGGCCACGAAGAATGCGAGCGTGGCCGCGGCGAGGACGACAAACGCCGGGGTTGCAAGACGAGGCTTGGCCGCCTCGGGCGGTGAGGCGGTCAACCCGGATCGGGCCGCCCGAGTCCGTCGAGCAAGGCGTCGGCCGCGGTGTACGGATCGAGCTCGTGTGCGGCCACGGCTTCCAGCGTCGTCCGGGTCGACGCATCGTTCGCCTCGTCATGGAGCCGCGACCGCAAACGGTCGGTCACGATCGCCCAGACCTGTGCCTCTGCCCTGGCCAGCCGCGCGGGCGCCGAAACGTCTGCTCGACCCGCCGCTCGATGGCGGTCGAGCGCCGTGAGCAACTCCGGGACGCCGGCCCCGGTCGCCGCGGTCGTGATCAGGACCTCTGGACGCTTTGGTCGGGGTCGCGACGGGTCGGTATCCCGACCGGCCGACGCGACGAGCATCGCCCGGAGCTGGGCCGCCGTCCGTTGCGCGCCCGGCTTGTCGCCCTTGTTGACCACGACCAGATCGGCCACCTCGAGGAGGCCCGCCTTGATCGCCTGGACCTCGTCGCCCATCTCGGGCGCCTCCAGGACGACGGTCGTGTCGGCGGCAGCGGCCACCTCGACCTCGCTCTGGCCCGTGCCAACCGTCTCGAGCAGGATCAGGTCAAACCCCGCGGCGTCCAGGACGGCGGCTGCGGCGGTCGATGTCGACGCCAGCCCGCCGGCGTGGCCGCGTGACGCCATGGAGCGGATGAACACGCCGTCGTCACTGGCATAGGACTGCATCCGGACGCGATCCCCGAGCAGCGCGCCACCCGTGATTGGGCTGGATGGGTCCACGGCCACGACCGCGACCGAGCGGCCAGCGGCGCGGACTTCCGCGATCAAGGCCGAGACCAGCGTGGACTTGCCCGACCCGGGCGGTCCAGTGATCCCGACAAGGTGCGCCCTTCCAGCCGTCGGATAGAGCCGTCGCATCGCGGCCTCGGCCACCGCCGTCCGGTTCTCGACCGCGGTGAGGAGCCTGGCCAGCGCTCGTCGATCGCCCGCGATCGCGGCATCGGCCAGCTCGTCGGCGATGGCCGCGGCGCCGGGCATCAATCGCGGGGGTGTGCGTTCGCCCGCAGGAAGGTGGCGACCTGCGCGATCGTGGTGCCGGGACCGAACACCTCGGCGACACCGGCCTCGCGCAGGGCCGGGACGTCAACGTCGGGGATGATCCCGCCGACCGTCACCAGGACGTCGTCCATGCCCCGATCGCGGAGCAGGGCCGTCACCCGGGGCACGAGCGTCATGTGCGCCCCGGACAGGATCGACAACCCGACCACGTCGACGTCCTCCTGGAGCGCCGCGGTGGCGATCATCTCGGGTGTTTGCCGGAGCCCGGTATAGACGACCTCGAAGCCTTCGTCCCGGAGACCGCGCGCCAGCACCTTCGCACCCCGGTCGTGCCCATCGAGACCGGGCTTGGCGATGAGCACCTTGAGTGGTCGGTCGGCCATGCGCCGATTGTAGGCGAGCGATCTCGACTCAGGCGCCCGGAGTGGGCCGGGCGAGGTGGGCGAAGAACTCGGCTCGGGTCCGGTCCCGGGTCCGGAAGAGCCCAAGGACGGACGAGGTCGTCATGATCGTGCCGGGCTTGCGGACGCCGCGCATCACCGCGCACAGGTGCGTCGCCTCGAGGACGACGCCGACGCCCTGCGGGGCAAGGCGATCCTGCAGGAACTCGGCGATCTGCTGGGTCAGCCGCTCCTGCACCTGGAGTCGTCGTGCGTACATCTCGACGATGCGGGGGATCTTTGACAGGCCGATCACGCTCCCGCGAGGGATGTAGGCGACGGACGCCGTCCCGAAGAACGGCAGCAGGTGGTGCTCGCACAACGAATAGAACGGGACGTCCTTGACGACGACCATCTCGCTGTACGCGATGTCGAAGATCGCGCCGTGGATGAGTCGCTCTGGATCGACGTGGTAGCCCGCCGTCAGCTCGGTATACATCCGGTGGACGCGATCCGGCGTACCGGCAAGCCCCTGGCGGTCCGCGTCCTCGCCGATCTCGGTCAGGATCTCGCGAACCGCCGCCTCGACCCGACCGTTGCCCGCGTTGGGTTCGCCGGCACGCGGGTCCGCGTGCGAGCCGGCGATGTCGTCGAGGTCGACATCGGTCTCGCCCATCTCGGACTCGATCTCATCCACGAGGCGGCGGACGTTCGGCGGGAGGTCGGTGTGGCTGGTCACGACGTTGATGCTCCTTGCGCGTTGCGATCGTACGCCAGCCGCTCGATATCCTTCTCCCGTGGCCCACCCTCGTGTCGATCAGCTCCGCTTCGCACGTGCGGAGTGGCTTCGCGGTCTGGAGGGCCTGTCCGAGGAGGACGCGGCCGTTCGTCTGGAGCCGATGAACTCGATCTCGTGGATGGTCGGTCACATGGCCTGGCACGAGCGACAGGTCTGGTACCGGCGCGCTCGCGGTCTGAAGGTCGAGCCGATCCTCGACGCATTCGCGACCGGTCAGCCCGCGTCCATCCCGTCGCTGGCGGCGATGAAGGCGGCCTGGGACCGGATCGTTGCCGGCGCGGATCCGTATCTCGACAACCTCACCACGACCGAATTCGAGCAGCGACCGCCCCACGATCCCCGCCCGAACCCACCGATCATCGGCAGCCAGGTCCAGTACGTGACCTATCACTACTGGTCCCACATCGGCGAGGTCTCGGCGGTCCGCCAGATCCTCGGGCATCCCGACCTGGCGCAGTACGTGGGTGATTTCCCGCCGGAGGCCGAGTACCGCCGCGAGTTCTGAGGTCGGGGTACGTGGCGGCCCTCCCGGAGGCGGCCCGTTGCCTACCCGCTCCGGCCCCGCCGCGACAGGTAGTCGTGCCAGAACAGCCGGGCTGCGACGGACCGCCAGGGCCGCCAGGCCGCACCAAGCGACAGCATCTCGGCCGCATCGGGCCGATGCCCGAGCCCCTTGACCTCCCCGACGGCCGCTTCGAGCGCGATGTCGCCGGCGGGCCAGACATCCGGCCTTCCGAGCACCATCAGCAGGTAGATCGTGGACGTCCACGGTCCGATCCCGGACACCGCCTGGAGCGCATCGTGGACGGCCTGATCGTCGAGCGCGCCCAGCGCGTCGAGGTCGAGCGCGCCGGACCGGATCGCAGTGGCGAGTCCACGCCCGTAGCGCGCCTTCTGCCGGCTGAACCCGACCTGCAGCAGCTCCTCGTCCGAGAGCTCGAGGAATCGCTCGGGCGACAGCGGGTCGGCCACGGCACGGAGCCGGTCGAACGCCGCACGAGCCGACGCAAGAGACACCTGCTGCTCGAGGATGATGTGGAGCAGCGTGGCAAAGCCGGGCTCGCGGTCCCACAGCGGCGGCGGTCCGTACCGGGCGACGATGCCGGCGATGTCCGGGTCCCGGGCCGCGAGCTCCGCCACGGCGTTGGCCAGGCTTTCTTCAGTGAGAGAAGCGCCGCTGGCCAGGACCGGTGGCGCCGGATTCACCGAGGGCGCACCCAGTACGTCATCCGGCAACGGCTCCATGCTCCCCAAAGCCAGCCGACGGCATCGGATCGAAGGTGCGACCCTCGGCGCCGCGCAGCCAGGCCCGCGCGTTCTCGCCAAGCGACGGTCGGTGGTAGCCGCCTTCCTGCAACACGACGAGGCGCCGGCCGGTGGCCGCCGTACGCCGGCCGACCTCGTGATAGACCTCCGTGGTCAACGCGAAGTCGCCGATGGGATCGAGCCCGTACGTGTCGAACCCGAGCGAAACGACGATGACAGAGCCCGGCACCGCGAGGATCGCCTCGAGCGCCCGATCGGTCGCAGCAAGGTAGTCCTCGTTGGTCGCCCCGCCTCGCAATGGGATGTTCAGGTTCTCGCCGGTTCCTGCTCCCTCCCCGATCTCGTCGGCCCGCCCCAGGAAATACGGGTAGGCGCGATCCGGATCGGCATGGATCGACACGTACCGCACGTCACCCCGGGTCCAGAAGATCTGCTGCGTCCCGTTGCCATGGTGGTAGTCCACGTCGAAGATCGCGACGCGCTCACCGGTGGACCGCACGATGGCCTCGGCCGCGATCGCCGCGTTGTTGAAGAAGCAGTACCCGCCGTACATCGATCGCGCCGAATGATGGCCAGGCGGCCGGCAGAGCCCATAGGCGGCGTTCGCCCCGCCCAGGACCAGGTCGGCCGAGGTCAGGGCCACGTCAACGGCCGCCAGGGCGGCGGTGTACGTCCCTGCGACGAGTGGTGCGGCGGAGTCGAGCCCCCAGTACCCAGCCCGGCCCGCCGCCTGCTCGGGTTCACGAACGAGGGTCGCGACTGCTTCGGGAGACATGCCTTCGAACATGTTCCGGTTGGGGTAGGTGTCCGCCGTGAGGAACGGGCGGGCAAGCCCCTGGCGGCGGACCTCGGACCAGGCGACCTCCAGGAACCGGACCAGCCCCGGATCGTGGACCGCGGTGATCGGCTCTTCGCCGTGAGCGGTCGGTTCCAGGAAGGTGAAGCCGCCGTCCGCGTCGAGCGCCGACCGGATCTTCTCGGCCCGTTCCGCCACCTCGTTGGCCGGGATGGGCACGCCCATGAACGTCTCGACCGTGATGTCGTGTGCCAGGTGGGCCGGCGTGTAGACAACCTGCATGCGAGCGCCTCTATCGGGACGGTTCGGCGATCGACCGGATCGCCGCGCTGACCGCGTCAGGACGGTAGCGCATCAGGTTGTGCCCGGCGTGCCCGAATGACTCGACCCGGATCGCGTCGCGGCCAGCCACGGTGCGCGCGGCCGACGTGGCAGCGAGCTCCTGGGCGCGGATGCCATCCTCGTCGTCACCGGCCTGAAGGGCGACAACGGGCGCGGATACCCCTGCCAGCGTGGTCGCCGGGTCGAAGTCGAACATCGCCCGAACGCTGCCTTCCAGAGCGTGCGGACGCGTCGCCAGGACGACCTTGCCGGCGTGCGTCTCGACCACCGTGGCCCGGGCCGCGGCCTCCTGGTCGGCGTCCCAGGACGGCGGGTCGAAGTTCGCGCGGTCGGCGAGGAACGCGGTCATCGAACGCAGGACTTCGGGCGGTTCGTCCAGGTTGCGAAGGAACTCGTCGATGTCCATGCCGCTCGTCGCCTCGATCGACTCCCACCCGCCATCGACAAGCGCAAGCCCAGCGCAACGCCTGTCGAGGACCGCCGCCGCCCAGGCGGCGACGATCGCACCGAACCCATGACCCGCCAGGACGACCCGATCGTCTGGGGTCGAGAGCAGCCCAGAGCCTTCGGCAACCGCGAGGACATCGGCCGTGAAGCCCGACGGGTCATACCCGGTCGTGGGGGCGTCGGACAGGCCGTGCCCGCGCAGGTCCATCGCGACCACGTGCCGCGCGGATCGAAGCCGGCGCGCCACCGGCGTCCACGACCACGCGGTATTGGACAACCCATGGATGAGCAGGACACCGGGGTCCCCCGTCCCGCCCCAGTCGAGGAAGTGGATACGGTCACCCGGAGCGACCTCCACGACGAACCCGGCCGGCTCCGCCACGGGATCGGGCGGCGGTACGGTCGTCATCGCTCGTAGGATACGGGCGCCATGGCCAAGCGCCGCCGCGGCGCCCGCAGCGCCGGCGCCCGAGCTCGACCCAGCCGCCACCGACCCTTCGAGTCGCTCGTCGAGCTCGCGCTCGCGTCGATCCCGGAGCCGTTTGCCAGCGCGCTCGACGAGGTCGCAATCGTCATCGATGACGAGCCGACCGCGGACCAGCGGCGCGAGAACGAGATCGAGGACGGCGACACGTTGTACGGCCTCTACGAGGGCGTTCCACGCACGGCGTGGGGTGCCGACTGGGCGGCCATGCCAAACCGGATCATCCTGTTCCGCCTGCCGCTCGAAGCCGACTTCGCGGATCCGGACGAGCTCGCCGACGAGGTCTGGGCCACGGTCGTCCATGAGCTGGCCCACCACCTGGGCATCGACGACGCCCGTCTCGAGGAGCTCGGGATCGACTGATCCAGCGGAGCGGTCGCGGTCAGCTCGCTCCGGGAAACGAGCCGGCGTCCGCCAGGAGCTGGCCAATTCGGGTGACCTCGACGTTGCCACCGGAGAGCACGACGGCGACGCGCTCGCCATCCTCGATCGGGATTCGGCCGGCGAGGACCGCCGCCAGCGCGGCCGCCCCGGCGGGTTCGAGGACCTGCTTGAGGCGTTCCATGCCGAAACGCATCCCGGCCAGGATCGTCGGGTCGTCGAGCAGGATGATGTCGTCGAGGTACCGCTGCGCCATTGCCAGTGTCCAGGCGCCGGCAAACGGCGCGCCGAGCCCGTCGGCGACGCTCTCGGGCTGGACCTGGACGATCTCGTTGCGCTCGATGGCAAGGCTGACCGCGTTGGATCGGCTCGGTTCGACGCCATACACGCGGATCCCTGGGCGGCGTTCCTTGAGCGCCGCGGCGACGCCCGAGATCAGACCCCCGCCGCCGACGCCGACCACGACGACGTCGAGTTCGGGCTGGTCCTCCAGCAGCTCGAGGCCAATCGAACCATGCCCGGCGATGACGGCTGGGTCATCGAACGGATGCACGAAGCGCAGACCCTCCTCGTCGCGGATCCGCTCCATCTCGGCGAAGGTCTCCCCGACATGGGCGCCATGCAGGACGACCCGCGCGCCATAGCCGAGACAGGCATCGACCTTGGACCGCACGGCACCGGCGGGCATGACCACCGTGACCTTGACCCCTGCCGAGCGTCCCGCCCAGGCATACGCCTGCCCGGCGTTGCCCGCCGACAGGGTGATGACACCGCGCGAACGCTCGGCATCGTCGAGCGTGGCGATCCGGTTGGTCATGCCCCGCGGCTTGAAGGACCCGGTTTTCTGGAGGTGTTCCGGCTTGAGGTAGAGCCGGTCGTCGGCGATGGTCGCGCCGGTCGCTGCCTTGATCCAGGCGGCGGCCGTTGCCGAGGTCAGGAGCGTCGTCCGATGGACACGCCCGGCGATCCGGTCGCGTGCCGCCACGATATCGGCAAGCGGGACGATGTGATCGGCGGATTCGGGCACGCGCGCCGAGTATGGCATCGGCGGAATCTGGTGGTCACGGGGCTAACTTGCGTGCTTGCGCAAGCAGTGATATCGTGATCTGGATGTTGGATCAGGTGACCGTCACGGCCGATCGTTTCCGCCGAGCCCGAACGGCAGCGCTACGCGGCGGTGGGGCGTGCGCTGGCGGATCCGAAACGGCTCTGCGTTCTCGAATCGCTCGCCTCGGGGGAGCTGTCGGTCGGTGATCTGAGCCTGCTCGTCGGGTGCCAGATCCCGAACATGAGCCAGCATCTCGCGGTCCTGCGGACCGCCGGGCTGGTGACGACCCGGCGCGACGGAAGCACCGTCTTCTATCGGCTCGCGGACCCACGGGTCCTCGAGGCGTATCGATTGATCCAGGATATCGCCCGCTAGGGCGCACAGAGGAAAGGGACCGAAGCCGATGGCGGAGATCAGGGTCGCGACCGACGCGAATTTCGAGGAGCTCGTCCTCAAGTCGGAGCGCCCGGTTGTCGTCGACTTCTGGGCGGCGTGGTGTGGGCCGTGCAAGATGGTCGCGCCCGAGATGGAGAAGCTCGCCGCGAAGTACGACGGCTCCGTGGACGTGGTCAAGGTCGACGTTGACGCCAACCCGGGCCTGTCCCAGGCGTTCAACATCCTGAGCATCCCCACGATCGCCTACTTCAAGCCGGGCAAGCAGCCGCAGGGCGTCGTCGGGTTCCGCCCGCTCGAGCAGCTCGAGCAGACGTTCGGTCTCGCCGAGTTCGCGACCGTCAGCGCCGACTGATACGCAAGCACGCACGCACAACGACGACCCCGGCTCGGCCGGGGTCGTTTTGATTCACGGGAGCGCGGCGCCTACGTGCAGGTCCGAGACGCTTTCCTGCCATACCTGCTTGAGGTGCGCATTGCGCGCGCTGCAAGCCCGTGGACCTGTCGAGGCACTGCATGCCTATGCGGGCAACCTGCATGACCCTGCGTGAAGGACGCGCATCGCCGACTAGTCATGCATTAAGGCCCGCTCGAGGCTCAGCGATCAAGGCCAAAGGTTCGCATGGTGGACTTTTGGCAGGGTCGCGGCGCCTCTCGCCGGGATCGGCGGCGTTTGCTGGTCGGCCCGCGGCGCCCTGCCTTTCGATGGCTGGATCGGTGGCATTCCAATCGGCGAACGAGCGAGCCGGATCCTGGCCCTCCTTCGTCGAATGGACCGGTGGTGTACCGATCGACCGAACACCACTGCTGTCGGGGTCATTCCGTCGCCAATTGGCACGCGGATGGACCGGGCGCATGGCGCGTCACCCTTGGCTTTGCAGTTGTCCTCGGAAAGCAGAGAGAAACCACGCCCTCGCGCGGTCCTCCGCATGACCGTCCTGGACCCTGGGGCTGAATCGGACCCAGCCAGGACCTCGGTCGGAGGGTTCACAGTCGGGCGTCCGCGTGGCGGCCAAAGCGACTGCGCGGTCCAGCTCGAACTCGGCCGTCGATCCGTCGGAGCTGAGCGCCGCGAATGGCCGCCCGGCACGCGACCACGTGATCCCGCCCGGCTCCCGGCTGACGTCCATGTCGACCAGGTCCGCCCCCGCCTCCTCCAGCAACTCCCGAAGGCTCACGCGCGTGCCGCCTCGAGCACCGCCTCCAGGTCCGCCCGGTGGTCCTCGTAATGTTCGGTCGTCTCCTCGAACAGGAAGCGGCGATGGTCCGCGTGCTTGAGCCAGCGCGTCTCGGGGACCACCGTCAGGTAGCCGCGCAGCTCCCCGGGCAGCGTGCGAAACCGCTCGCGGACGTCGGCCATGGAGCGGGCTGCCCAGTTGGCGTCGACCTCTGCATTGATCACGCGCCGTCGCGGCGCGTCCCAGTCCGCGTTGACCCGGGCCATGGTCGGGCTGGTCTCGTTGACGGCGAGCTCTGTGGCAACCGCGACCGCGATCTCCTGGTACTCGAGCAAGTGCCCCATGAGGGTGCGTCCGGACCAGCCGTGGGCGGCAGCCAAGGGGACGGACAGCTGTTCGTCCGTCAGGGTCGCGAGCGCCTCGAACGGCGCCCAGGCGTCCCGCTCCTCTTCGAGGAACTCGAGTGCGTCGAGGTACATGCGCGCAATGGTAGCGGGCAATGTTGGCGGGCTACACTCCGGGCATGCCCAGCCGGTCGTCGGTGGTGCGGGCTCGCGCGGTCCATCGCCGGTCGGCCCGGTCGTCGAGAGCTCCGCGAGGAACCAGCCGCCGTCCGCACCATCGGCGTCGTCTTCGTCCACGGAATCGGGACCCAACCCCCGCGCGAGACCCTCCTCAATTGGGCGAACCCGATCGTCGAGATGCTGGCCGAGTGGCGCCGCGAGTACGACGAAGGCACCACGGACCCGACGCACACGATCGGCGAGGATCCGGTCGAAGCGGCCGGCATCGAGCGCGCCGACGGATGGGATGAGCGGGCATGGGTCCGGCATCGCGATCCCGCGGACGGGCGCCGACCATCCCGCCGACCCGCTGGCTGCTGACCGAGGCGTACTGGGCCGGCCGGGTGCGCGCCCCCGCGTTCGGGCAGGCAATCCGCTACATCCAGAGCCACATCGGGTCGATCGTCCGCGGGATCACCGCCGGCTACGGCCTGCGCGAGGACATGCGAGCGCGACGGCTCAAGAAGATCATCGAGGAGGAGCCGCAGCCGTGGGACGAGCGGACGCCCAGGGAGATGGCGGAGCTCCAGCGGTCGGACAGCGATTCGCTGGCGATGGATCGACTCGCTCGATCGCATCTGGCAGGGACCCAGCTGGTTCGAGGCCTCCTCAGCGCGATCGCCACGGCGGCGAGCGTTCTCGCGCTCGCGATCTACGCGCCGTTCCGCGCGATCCCGATCAAGGCGATCCGCGAACGGGCTGAGCTGGCGAGCCTCGACGCCCAGCTGGTCAGCGCCTTTGGCGACCTGCCGGTCCTGCTCGACGATCCGGTCCAGGCGGCGATCGTCCGCGAGCGGCTGGCCGAGACGATCCGTTGGGTTCGAGATCGCGAGCTGCGAGGAGGTCGTGCTGATCGCGCATTCCGGCGGCGCGATCGTCAGCTATTCGACCCTCCTCGATGAGGCCTACCAGGACCTGCGTGGTGAACAAGCTCATCACGCTTGGCCAGGGACTCTCCCTCGGCTGGCGGCTGGAACAGACGACCGGTCCGTTCGTCGCCGGCAACCCGATCCGTGGGGATCTCGGTGCGGCGCGACCGGGCCTCCGCTGGGTCGACTTCTGGGCGTCCTACGATCCTGCGCCGGCCGGCCCGCTGAAGGCGGTCGACGACTGCCCGCTGGAGCGCGGTCGAGGCCGTCCTCGCAGGGTTGCCGGCGTCCCCGATCCAGGTCGAGAGCCGCCCGGTGACGAACCTGATGCACATGGGCGCGGATCACGATGGCTACTGGCGGAACGACGAGGGGTTCCTGGTCCCGCTGATCCGCCACATCGACGACCCTGGCGGGGACGGCTCGGCGTCGAGGTTCTACCGATCGCGACTCGATCGCGCCGTCCGGATCGAGCGGCGGCGCCGGCGGGTCGGTCTGCTGCTCGGCTGGCGGTGGGCATCATTCGCGGCCGGGGTCGCGGCAGTCATCCTGGCCCTGCTGCCCGGCGTCACGCCTGGCGTCTCGCTCGCGACGAGCGGCGACGGCCTGGCGGGCGTGTGGTCGCGGATCCCGGCGCACGAGCTTGTCAGCGGCACGATCGACGGGTTCGGATCGGTCATCGCACTCGGCCTCCGGTCGGTTGGCCTCCAGGCCGTCAACGACTGGCTGGTCTGGATTGGGCCGCAGGTCCTCGGCGCCCTGATCCCGATCCTCGCCGCGTTTGCGATCTATTCGCGCGGCGTCGGGCAGCTGGCGCTCCGCGGACGCCGCCGAGCGCCAGCAGATCCGGCGCGAACAGTTCGGTCCCGGGTGGACGCGCCTGGGCTCGCTCGGAGGCCATCGCTGCTGATCGGCGGGCTGCTCGCCCTCGTGATCGCGGCGCTTGCGGCCTCCCCTCGAGGTGCTACTCGGCTGGCTTGTCGCCGTCGCCGCCGCCGCGCTCGTGGTCCGTCGGACCTGATCGACCGTCAGACGGCGACCGGCTCGCGATACTCCCCGAACACCTCTCGCAGGACGCCGCATTGCTCGCCGAGCGTCGCGTACGCCTCGGCGCAGCGCAGGAAGTGGGGCATCAGGTTGGTGTCGCTCGATTCCGGGCGGGACGCCGCGTCGCGCAGACCTGCCAAGCGCGGCCCCCACGGCGCCGGCGTCACGGTCCTGCCGCGTGGCTCCGAGACGCGCCATGTGGCGCTCAAGTGAGCCGGGTGGCACGGCCAGGACCGGGACCCGCGCCTCCTCCGATCTCGTCGGCGTAGGCATTGATCCCGACGACCCGGCGCTCGCCGGCGTCGAACTCGCGCTGGTATCGATACGCCGCGTCCGCGATCTCGCGCTGCGGATAGCCCTCGGTGACCGCGGCGAGCATCCCGCCGCGACGGTCGATCTCGTCGAGATAGCGCAGGACCGCCGCCTCCGTCTCATCGGTCAGCGCCTCGACGAACCACGACCCACCGAGCGGATCCACCGTGGCGTCCACGCCGCTCTCCTCGGCGATGATCTGCTGCTGCCGGAGGGCCAGGAGGGCCGCCTCTGCGGTCGGCACCGCGAGCGCCTCGTCGTAGGCGTCGGTGTGGAGCGACTGCGTCCCGCCCAGGACCGCGGCGAGTGCCTGGAGCGCGACCCTCGTCAGGTTGTTGAGCGGCTGCTGCGGGGTGAGTGAGACGCCCGCGGTCTGGGTGTGGAAGCGCATCCAGGCCGAGCGCTCGTTCTCGGCGCCGTAGCGCTCGGTCATGAGCCGGTGCCAGATCCGCCGCGACGCGCGGAACTTGGCAATCTCCTCGAAGAAGTCGCTGTGGCTGTTGAAGAAGAACGAGAGCCGCGGCGCGAAGTCGTCGATCCGGAGACCGCGGGCAAGCGCCGCCTCGACGTACGCCATCCCGTCGGCGATCGTGAACGCGAGCTCCTGGACCGCGGTCGAACCGGCTTCGCGGATGTGGTAGCCGCTGATCGAGACGGTGTTCCAACGCGGCAGCTCGCGCGTCCCGAACTCGATCGTGTCGGTCACGAGGCGCAGCGACGGCGTCGGCGGGAACAGGTACTCCTTCTGGGCGATGAACTCCTTGAGGATGTCGTTCTGGGTGGTGCCCTCGAGCCGATCGCGGGGCACGCCGGCCTTCTCGGCGGCGACGATGTACATCGCCCAGATCGGGGCAGCCGGCGAGTTGATCGTCATCGACGTCGAGATCTTCTCGAGCGGCAGCCCGGCGAGCAGGACCTCCATGTCCGCCAGGCGAGCTGACGGCGACACCGCATGTCCCGAACTCGCCTTCGGCCTCCGGGTCGTCGGTGTCGTAGCCATAGAGCGTGGGCATGTCATAGGCGATCGACAGCCCCGTCTGCCCGGCCGCGAGGAGCTGCCGGAAGCGGGCATTCGTGTCCTCCGCCGCACCAAATCCCGCGAACATGCGCATCGTCCAGAGGCGTCCGCGGTAGCCCGTCGGGTGGATCCCTCGGGTGAACGGCGGCTCACCAGGGAACCCGATACCGCGCAAGCGGCTCGTCGGCCCGTTCAGGAGAGGACCACGGACCGTACAGCCGTTCGATGGCGGCGTCGCTGATCGTCGAGAAGCCGCGCCTTGCGCTCCGGTGCACGGCCGAGCGCTGGCTCGAGGCGCTCCGCATTCCACGCTCGGTGACGGGCGGACCCATCGTCCGATCGGTCGGTCATGTAGCCCAATCTAGCAGTCGTCGGCGCTCACGGGGCGATCAACGGTCCCCGAACGCCTCGATGGCCTCGGCGATCCGATCGTCAGGCAGGTCGTTGGTGACCACGACGTTGACGACGTCCGGGTCCGAGGCCGGCCAGACCACGACCGTCTGGAGACGTTCGACCCGCTTGGCGTCGAGCCGTCGACCGGGTCGTCCGGCGATCGTCGGCTCCGTTTCAGCGAGAATCTCCGACGCGGGGTTCCGCGCGAGCGCTGTCGGCGTAGAAGTCGGCGACGTCGGCGGCATCGAGCCCCGCGGCGCTGAAGACGGCGAGGACCACGAGGCGCTCCGCCCCAAAGCTCCACCTCGCCCCGGCGAACCGGACCTCTTCGTACCCCCGCTCGGCGAGGAGGCCCAATGCCTCCGGGCTGCAATTCCGGCCCGAATCGACCGCTTCCGGCGCGGCGTCCCGATAGCTCGAGGGGACCCGGGCCTCGAGGTCCGGGTAGGCGCCGGGGACCGCGCCATCCGTGGTGCATGGGCCGGCAGGATCGAACGACGGCGCCGGTTCGCCGGCGCACGCGACGAGCCCGAGAATGACGGCCGCGAGCAGCAAGAAACGGCCGGGACGACGGGTGATCGGGGAGCACGCCGCCCAGCGTAGCCTCAACGCCCTCGGTGCGCCCCGGCGCCGCCGCGGTGCACCTCGGCACCTGGTACGTGCGTCCCGGTTCGGTGCGCCCGTGCGCCCGACCATCGCCCGCCTGAAAACGGGAGGAAGGTTCCATTGCTCTCCGGATTACCCAGGCGTACCGTTCCGATTACGCCGACCCGCGATCCACTTGGGGATACCTGGGGCGTCGGTCACGGAACTGGAAACGGACACTCGTCCTGAGGCACGTTCGGGGCGACGATCACGGGTCCGGTTCACGAGCCGAGTAACAGGACATCGGCCAGCAGGCCTGGTGACCGTCGGGTTGGCAGCAGTTATCGCTCATTTATCATCAGCGCCTCGAATCGCCCTCCGGTATCGGAGGGCGATTGCGCGTTTGGGGCCTGTGTCATCGGGATGCTGCCTGCCTCAGGCCGACCGACCTCGCCGCTCCGGAGTCGGATGCGTCCGCCGCGCGATCCCTCGTCGATCGAGCTCCGCCTGGATCACCCGGGCGGCCGACACCAGGTCGGGGTCGTGGCTCACGGTCGAGGCCACCCAGTCGATGTACGACGGCTCGAAGGCGGCGATCTGGCCCAGCGTGTGGTCGTGGAACTTGCCAAACGTGATGGTCGTGTTCTCCGCGTCGTCGAGCGACGGCGCCGGCGGCACGCCGGAAGTGGCGCAGGCGATCCCGGACGAGCGGACCCGTTGGCGTCGATGCGCGAGGTGGCTCGCGTCGCACCGAGTCGTAGCGCAATGGCGGCTGACCGGGCAAGGTCGTCCGCCGCGCGCCATTGCCCACGGCCTGGTTTCGGGCGCGATAGGTGCCGCTCGTGTCGACGCGCCCCGTCACCGGGCGGGTCGGTCTTGGCGGCGGCGGGCCACCCCGGCGTCGCGGGCTGCCCGCTTCGAAGGGAGGCCCGCTCGGCGTCCTCGCCGGCCGTCGCCGACCCTCGACGCGACGGCTCCCGGGTGAGTGCCGCATACGCATCGTTGATCTCGGCCATCCGGCGCGTAGCGGCCCGCGATGCGGCAGGGTCGTCACCGGTGAGGTCGGGGTGATTGGTCCGGGCCAGACGCCGCCAGGCAGCCTTGATCTGCGACGGCGTGGCGCCCGTCGCGACGCCGAGGACGTCCCGGGGATCGCGCTTGGTCATCAGCTCGGAGTGTAGGTCACGGAGGGGCCGCCTCGAAGCACCTGCCTCGACGCACCGGACTTGACAGCCCGAGCCCGGTGCCGTCCCCTAGCGACATGGGTTCCCTCCGTCGTGCCGGGCTTGCGATCGCCGCTGCCGCGGCGCCGCTTGGTCTTGCCTATCGATTCGCGCTCGCCTACCGCGTTCGGGCGGGCTACCCACGGCGAAACCCACCATTGCTCGATCCGTCGGCGCTGGGACTGCCGTTCGAGACCACGGTTGTCGAGTCGGCGGGTCTCGAGCTGCCCGCCTGGTTCATCCCGGCGCGCGATGGCCAAGCGGGTCCCGGGTGTCGTGCTCGTCCACGGCTGGGAGTCCGCGCGCGACCGGACCCTGCCCATGGCGCAGTTCCTGCACGCGGCCGGGTTCCACTGCCTCACATTCGACGTCCGCGGCCACGGTGCCAATGGCGCCGAGGCGCTCCCGATCTCCGCGGGCGAGTTCGGTGAAGACGCGCTTGCCGCGTTCCGGACGCTGATGGCCCGGCCCGAAGTGACCGTTGGAGCGATCTCGGGGCATTCGATGGGCGCGCTCGGGCGCGATCCTCGCGGCGGCCGCCGATCCGCGTGTCGCGGCCCTCGTCGCGACATCGGGTCCGGCCGGTCCGTACCGTCTGACCCGGCAGACATTCCGGCTGGCGCATCTCCCGATCCCCGACCCGATCGCCTGGCCACTCGCCTGGCTGACGACTCGCGTCTATCTCCGGCCCGCGCGGCCACCGACGTCCCGGACATCAGCGCGACGGCCGCGATCGCCCGGTACCGCGGGCCGGTGCTGCTGGCCCACGGCGCCGAGGACGCCGTCATGCCGGTCGGCCACCTCGCCAGGCTGGCGAACGCGGCCCGCGAGGCCAGAGCCGGCGATCCCAACGCGGCCCCGGTCGAGACGCTGGTCGTGGCCGGCGGCGAGCACTCATGGCTGTACGAGGACGCGGGGTACCGGCGCGCGGTCGCCCGGATGCTCACGGTGGCCTGCGGTGGGCCGATGGATCCGGATACCGCCGCGGAGATCGCCGCTTCGACGATGGCCGAGCGGATCCCCGATGCCGAAACCCGGTTCGCGGCCATGGAGGAGACGCACGGTGGCCTGCGCACCCTTGCCCGGGTAGCCCTTCCGGGAGCGACCCGGGCTCCGACCGAGCGATCGCAGCCCGAGACGCCCAGGGCCGCCGAGACCATCGCCGACGTCCGACCCGCGCCTGCCCCGCTGGCGACCGAGCCATGACCGGCGGCCACCCGGAAGCCGCCGACGTCGAACCGGTCTGGGAGGCGATCGCGCGAAAGCGGGCCATCCGCACGTTCGACGGGCGGCCGCTCGAACCGGAGCACCTTGAGCGCATCGTGGACGCCGGGCGCCACGCCCCCAGCAGCAAGAACCGCCAGCGCTGGACGTTCATCGTCTGCCAGGACCGCGAACACTTGCGAGAGCTGGCCGCCGTCGGCCCATTTGCCGACCACATCGCCGGCGCCGCGGCTGCGATCGCCCTGGTCACGCCGGATCCGAGCTCGACCACCGCGGGGCGGTCCATCGACTTCGACATCGGGATGGCCGCCGAGAACATGATGCTGGCGGCCTGGGAGCTCGGGATCGGGAGCGTCCCGGCGACGGTGTACGAGACCGAATCTGGCCCGCCGACTCCTGGGGTATCCGGACGACCATGCCTGCCCGTACCTGCTGTCATTTGGGTATCCGGCCGATGCGGGTGACCTCACCCGCGCGCCCAGGAAGGGCGGCCGTCGCGACCTCGACGACATCGTCCGCCAGGAGCGCTGGTAGGCGCTGACAGCCCTGCTGGGCGATGCCGCCTTGGACGCCTTACTCGGGCGGCCCTACTGCCAGCGGAATTTGCGGGCGGCGATCGCGAAACAGACGACCAGCCAGGCCAGAAGGACCGCGAAGCACACCCACAGGGGCGCGAACGCCGCGCCACCCACCATCACCTGGCGCAGCGCGTCCGACAGGTACGTCAGGGGAATGACCCGGGCGACCGCCTGGAGCGCGTCCGGCATCTGGTCGATCGGGAAGAAGGTGCCGGACAGGAACATCATCGGGAACTGGATGACGCTCGTCATCCCGTTCGCAGAGTCCTCGGTCGAGGCGAACGACGCCACCACGTAGCCGAGGGCGAGGAACGAGACCGCGCCGAGCACGATGAACACGACCGACAACGGGAATGGCCCGGTGATCTCCACCCCGAAGAACAGGACGCCGACGCCGATGATGATCACGGCCTGGATCAACGCGATCAGCAGGCGCATCAAGACGTTCGAACCGACAAGCTGCCAGCGCTTGAGCGGCGTCGCCGCGAGGCGCTTGAGGATCAGCTTCTCGCGATCGGCCACCAGCGGGATCGCGGCGAAGATGCCGACCTGCATGACGGACAGGCCGAGCATGCTCGGGACGAAGTAGCTGATGAAGTTCAGGTTCTCGGTCTGGAGCGTCTCCGGCTGCGGGATGACCAGCGGTGGCCGACCGCCCAGGTTCACAACCCCGAGGACGCTGCCAACGGCCTGGTAGACCGTCGCAACCAGGTTCGAACGCGACGGATCGGTGTAGACCACGACGTTCGTTGGCGCGCCGGTGCCCGCGGCGGCAGCCGCGACGCCGTCGCCGTAGCCCGCCGGGATCTCGATCACGGCATCGAGCTGACCCTCGCGCATTTGCTCCAATGCGGCGGCCTCGTCGGCGACCACGAGCTCGATGCCGTCGGGGGCCTCGAAGGCGGCCTGGAGCTGACCCGAGGCCGTCGATCCGTCCTTGTCGACCCAGCCCAGCGTGAGGTTGCTGTCGCCACCGCCCTGGAAGATGAACCCGAACATGAAGATGAAGATCAGGGGAAACGCGAGGGTCCAGAACAGGGCGGCGCGGTCGCGCACGTAGCTCTTGATGTTGGCGATTGTCAGAGCCGTCAGGGCAGCCAAGGTCGCCTCAGTCCCGCAGCGCCCGACCGGTCAGGTCGAGGAAGACGTCTTCGAGGGTCGCCCGCCGCACGCCCAGGTTCTGCGGTTCGAAGCCACGGGCCTCCGACAGCTCGAGGAGCGCGCCAATCGTGGCGGCCACGTCGCTGGTGTACACGAGGGTCTCATCGCCGTCGCCCTTGACCGAGGTCACCGCAGGGAGGGACGCGAGGTCGCCGTCGGGCAGGCCATCCACCCGGTCGAAGTGGACGGCACGGTCATGGAACCGCTTGGAGACGAGCTCCTCGACGGTCCCCATCTCGAGGATCTTGCCGTGGTCCATGATCGCGAGCCGATCGCACAGGACCTCGGCCTCCTCCATGTAATGCGTCGTCAGCAGGATCGAGCGGCCGGCCGCCTTGAGCCCGCGGACGAGGTCCCACAGCGACCGTCGGGCCGCCGGATCGAGGCCGGTCGTTGGTTCGTCGAGAAAGACCAGCTCGGGATCGTTGACCAGCGCGAGCGCCACGGCCAGGCGCTGTCGCTGGCCGCCGGACAGCTCGCGGGTCTGGGCGTTCTTCCGCTCCCCGAGCTCGAGGGCGTTGACGAGCTCCTCGGTCGGTCGCGATCGCGGGTAGAAGCTGCGGAACAGGTCGATCAGCTCGACGACGGTCAGCTTGGGGTAGAGGGCCGCGGTCTGGAGGCTAACGCCGATCCGTGGCTTGAGGGAGTCCGCGCCCTTCGAGACGTCGACGCCCAGCACGAAGACCTGACCGGCATCCGGGTTCCGGAGCCCCTCGAGGATCTCGACCGTGGTCGTCTTCCCGGCGCCGTTGGGCCCGAGGAGCCCGAAGACCTCGCCCGCCTTGACCTCGAAATCGATCCCATCGACCGCTCGCACATCGCCATACCGCTTGACCAGGCCCTCGACGCGAATGACGGGCTCGGTCGCGATAGCCCCCGGTGTGTGCATGAAGCGATGGTGCCACGGAACCAGCGGGTCCTGCCGGTCGGCCGGCGTCGGCTCAGCCGGGGTCGTCCCCGTCGAAGCCACCGGACCAATCGATGTCGAGCGCAATCGAGCTGTCGACGAGCGTCGCTCCCGCTTCAGGCGCCGGTGCGCCGAGCTCGAGATAAGCGGCCATGGATGCCTCGAGCCCCACGTCGTGCCCGGCGGCTTCGGACAGCAGCCACTTCTCCTCGAGCACGTCGCAGTACGCCTGGAGCGCATCGCGCAACGGGCCGATCGCGGGAACGAGCGTCGCCATCGCGGGCTGGAGGACCTCGGCCAGCCAGCGCCGCGCCGCTTCCTCCGTGGTCACGTCCAAACGGCTCGTCGACTCGAGCCAGGCCTGGTACTCGCGGATGTCGTTGAGGAGGAGACGAGCCTGGCCTTCGAGCGCGACGAGACCGGTGAGCTTCCGGAGTTGGTGCGCGTGGAACTTGCGATTGGCCACCGCAACGCGCAACCGGACCACGTCACCCATTGTCGATGTTGGCTCGAGGGAGACCTCGTCGATCGCGAACCCAAGTTCATTGAGTCGCCGGATCCGCGCCCGGATCGCGTGACGGTCGGTGGGCGCGACCTCGGGAACCAGGTGGAGCTCGTCCCAGACCGCGGTGTACCTGGAGCGGACGGTTTCGGCGGCCGCGACCGCGTCGTCGAATGCATCCTCCCGACCCTGCATCGCGCCAAGATCGGCCAGGCCATACGCCACGTTCTCGACGAGGATGTCGAGGTCATACGCTCGCTGACCGTTGGACAGGCTCGGGTAGATCTCGCTCGTCTCCGCGTCGACCAGGTACGCCTGGATCTTGTCGCCGTCGCGCCGGAACAGGGTGTTGGCCAACGAGCAATCGCCCCAGTACACCCCGGCGCGATGCAGGTCCACGAGTAGCGATGCCATCGCGTCGAGCAATCGGTCGCGGTAGGGCCCCGGACCAAGCGGGAAGCGCATCAGGAGGCGGCGGTACTGGATCGAGTAGGCGAGGTACTCGGTGATCAGGATCGCGCTGTCCCGGTCCGGCGCGGTCGCCAGGCCCACGGCCGTCACCGCGGGCAGGCCCGTGATCTCGAGGTGGCGCAGCACCTCGAATTCCTCGTTGGCCACGGTGAGCGGTTCTTCCTTGAGGGCGAATGTCAGCCCGTCGACCACGATGAAGCGAACCAGGTGCCGCGACGGTCCGACGGGCAGGTCGCGAAACTGCAGCGTCTCGGAAGGCCACGACGCGAGGGGCAGCTCCCAGGGCAGGTCGAGCAATCTCGCGCCGCGGTCGCGCAGCCGCAGCTGCGGAAATCCGGGTGCGGCGGCGATCGTCAGGTCGGTCAGAGCTTCTTGCGCAGGTACGCGGTCACGGTCGAGTCGTAGCCAAGGGACTCGTAGAGGTGACGAGCCTCGGGCCGATGGTGACCGGCGGTCAGCTCCACGAATACGGCTCCGACCTCGCGACCGATCCGCTCTGCCTCGCCCATCAACGCGCGTCCGACGCCACGCTCGCGCGCACCGGCATCGACCACGAGGGCAAGGATCCGGACGATCTGGTCGTCGTGCTCGAACCGCGCCATGGCGTGGATGGCGATGAACCCTAGGATCGCCTCCTCGTGCTCGGCCACGATCACCCTCAATTCGGGTGTCGCGAAATGCCCCAGTCGGACGACGATGTCGCTCGGCCCGGCCGGATATCCCTCATCAGTGAACAGCGCCGCGATGGCCGGAGCATCGCTCGGCTGGGCGGCTCGAAGGACGATCTGGGGTGTGTCGGTCATGCGTGGATGGTACCCGGCGGACTGAACAGGAGGCGGTGGGGACCGTAAATCGGCCCGCCGAGGATCAGCCGCTCGATCCCGAATGGGCCGGTTCGCTCTGGTGACATGGCAACGTCGGCGACGCGTACCGCCGCGGCCGACGCCGACAGGTCTTCGACGGCCATCCAGATCGCCGCCGGCCCCTCGCCTACCCGCGCCAGTGTCGCGGCCAGCCGGCCTTCGGTCGACGGCTCGAGCACCACCAGCGACCGACCATCAGGAAGTGATGCGCTCGCGGCGCGACACCGCGCGCCGAGGAGCTCATCATCATCGGCCGCGACAAATCGGCCTGCGGGGATGTGCAGGGCGGCCCCGAGCTCGACGACCGCACGTTCGAGCTCAACGGTCGCCCACCCGAGCGCAACGGGCGTCCCGTGCACGGTGGGCGCGAGGGCCTTCGTGGCGAGCAGGAACGCGTCGAAACGCTTCCGCAGCGGGAGCGCCATCACACCAGGAGGAGATCGGGCCCGGCATCGCCCACGCGTTCGAAGCCGAGCCCCTCGTAGAGGCCGATGGCTACCTTGTTGTCGGCATAGACACCGAGATATGCCCACGCGCTCCCGATCCGAATCGCGTCGTGGGTCGCGGCCTCGGTGACGAGCCGCCCGAAGCCACGGCCCCGTGCCCAGCTCGCGGTCCCGATCGATGACAGATAGCTCAGCCCGTCGAATGTCGCCCGGCGGGCCACGGCCGCCGGCTGGCCCTCGAACCGAAGCAGGTAGTGGGTGAACCAGGGATTGCCGATGGAGACGACGGTCTCCTCTTCGATGCCCGCCTTCCGGTCGGACGTCACGTCGAACGCGTCGACGAGCACGTCCACGATCGCCCCGGCTGCGGTGTCGGCAGATGGGCCGCTCAGGCCGCTCACCCGATCGAGGGTGACCGCCCGCGGCTTGGCGGGCTCCGGCAAGCCATTCGACGAGGTGGCCGGGAGGGCCATGACCATGCCCGCGCCCATGTCCCGGAAACCGTTGGCCACGAGCCGGGCGATCAGGTCCGTCGGCGTATCGTGCGCAGGGGAGGGCCAGATATGCGGCTGCCTCGCGATCGTTGCGAACAACACCAGGATCTCCGTGAGCCGACGGTCGAACGCCTCGGGCTCATCCGGCCAGCGGATGGCCGTCATGCGGTTCCAGAACGGCTCGGGATCCGCGGGATCACTGAGGAGAATGGAATCGCCCAGATCGCGCAGGATCCGACCAGGAGTCGCGTGGACCTGCGACTCGTGCAGCAACATCCGGCGGATCGTCGCCGGGTCCACCTGGAGGGGCATCCGCACACGATAGCTGCCAAAACCGATCCGTCGGAGGCGGCGTAGGAGGGGCTGAGACCCCAAAGACCGAAGGAGACCCAACCATGCGTCATCGATCCCTCGTCACCGTGGCTGCCGGCGCCGTCCTCCTCCTGGCCGCTTGCTCGGGCGGCGGCGCGACGACCGCTCCGATCAGCGAGCCATCGGCCGAGGCCAGCGCTCCCGCCGAGGCGAGCGCTCCCGCGGCTGGGGCCGCGTGTGAAGTGAGCTCGGCTGCCGGAGAGGTCGCGGTCGCGATCGCGGACTTCGAATTCAGCCCGACGAACATCAAGGCCGCCGCCGGTCAGACCATCACGTTCACGAACAACGACTCGGCGCCGCATACCGCGACCCTCGACGACGACTCGTGTGGCACGCCAAACATCGCGCAGGGCGCGTCAAACGGGCTCACCTTCTCGACGGCCGGCACGTACCCGTTCCACTGCAACGTGCACCCGAACATGAAGGGCACGATCACGATCAGCTGACGGAGCTGAACGGACCCTCGTCAGGCGCGCTCCGCGACGAACAGCGACGCGCCTGACGGGAGGTCGATCGTGGCGGGCCAGGGCAGCTCGGCGGCCGTGAACCACGACTGGACGCCCTCCCGGGTTGCCAGCGCCGTCCCCTGGTAGAGCTCATCGAGCTGGACGCCGGCGATCAGCTCGCCCTGGCGCGTCCGGAAATCGTCCAGCGTGGACGGCAGGGACCAGTCGAGCACCAGCAGGCGGCCCTTCGGGCGCAGGGCCGCCCACGCGGACCGCAGCGCCACCACCGGGTCGTGCAGCTGGTGCAGCGCGTACTGGAAATAGGCTAGATCGAAGTCAGCCCCCACCTCCAGCGAGGTCACGTCCCCGTGCCGGATCTCGATCCGGTCGGTCATCCCGGCGGCCGTCACGTGCGCCCGCGCACGCTCGACCGAGTCCTCCTCGATTTCGATCCCGACCAGGTTGAGCGCGGGGAACCGGCGGGCCATCGCAATGAGCCATCGTCCGCCACCGCAATGGATATCGACGACGCGACCACCGCGGCCCAGGTCGTCGACGAGCTGCGGGAGCTCGGCGAGGGCCTCCTGGAAGAAGACCGCGACGTCCTGCACGGTCAATCGCTCGATCGATTGGCGGTAGCGGTCCGGCCGCTGCCGGATCGGCTCCCCGGTCCGGAAGAAGTCGAGCATGGCCGACCAGTCCAGCGATGCGATCACCGAATGGACGAACTGGCCCCCGAGGAACTCCGGGCGGGCTTCGTCGAGGAGGATCACCGCGGTGTCGTCATCGACAAGGAGCCGACCGTTGCGCAACTCGGCGAGCTCGTGGGCATCGGCCGCGGAGGCCCATGCCTCGATCGGTCCGGCGGCGCATCCGGCGGCCTCCGCGAGCTCTGCAGCTGTCAGGCCCTCGCGACCTGCCTCCCGGAGCTTCGTGAACAACCCGAGCTCGATCCCCAGGTACACGAGCCAGGTCCGGTGGAACCCGGACAACGTGTCGATGAGTTCATCGAATCGGTCGTCAAGCCGCATCGTGACCGGATTGTCGCACGACGATCGGGCCACCAGGCGGATCAGTTGAGTGTCGCGCCGGATACCGTAGGGCGATGCAACGATCCGTGCCGACCGATGGTTCTGGGGATCGATGGACACTGACACCGACCTGATCCACGCGCTCGCGACAGACCTCGACGGTGCGTTTGAAGTCCTCGTCGTGGCCCACCAGGACCGCCTGTACTCGATTGCGCTCCGGATGCTCGGCGACGGCCGTGACGCAGAGGAAGCCACCCAGGATGCACTCGTCCGCGCCTACCGGGCCTTGTCGGGCTACCCGGCCGAACGAATCCGCGAACTGCGGCTCCGGCCGTGGCTGGCGACGATCGTCCTCAACCTGTGTCGCTCGCGAATCGGACGCAAGGCGTCCGCCGGGCGACCGGCCTTGTCCCTCGACGCGGCCGAGCCGGGAACGATGGAGCCGCCAACAGACGAGCGGAGCGGCCCGGCCGCCACGATCGTTCGACGCGATGCCGGGCGGACGTGGGCGGGTCTGCTGCTGACCCTGCCCCCCGCGTACAGGAGCGCCGTCGTCCTGCGTCATGTCGACGGTCTCAGCTATCCGGAACTAGCTACCGCCCTCGATCGACCCGAGGGCACTGTCAAGGCACAGGTCCACCGCGGCCTGGCCATGTTGCGAACGGCGTTCGAAGCCGCGGAACGGCGCGAACGCGAGGAGATGACCGCATGACCATCGATGATCGAGAGCTGGAGGAGGCCATGGCAATGCTGCTGACGACTGCCCCCGCGTCCCTCGCCCCCGGCGTCCTGGCGGAGGTCGGCCTGGCCGACCGGTACGCGCGGATCGATTCGCCGATCGGGCCACTCGTCGTCGCCTGGAACGGGATCGGGGTGTCGACGGTCGAGGCGCCCACGAGCGATGCCGCGTTCGAGGCGGCCCACGAGGCGCGGACCGGCCGCCGGACGATCCGGGCGGACCGCCTGCCGGACGCGCTCGAGCGCGCCATCGTGCGGCGACTTGAAGGCGACCGCCGAGTCCACATCGACCTGGACCTGCGTGGTCACACGGACTTCGAGCGCGACGTCTGGATGAAGGCACTCGAAATCCCACGGGGCGAGGTCCGGCCATACGGTTGGGTGGCGTCCGAGATCGGCCGGCCGAAGGCGGTCCGGGCGGTGGGGACGGCGCTTGGCCACAACCCGGTGCCGCTGATCGTGCCGTGCCATCGGGTCGTCCGGTCCGACGGATTGCTCGGGCAGTACTCCCTTGGTGGCCCCCAGAACAAGCGGACGATCCTTTCTGCGGAAGGCGTCGACCTGCCCCGTCTCGAACGGCTTGCGTCCAGCGGGGTCCGGTTCCTCGGCTCGGACACGACCAAGATCTTCTGCCTGCCAACCTGTCGCCATGCGCGCCGGGTGACCGACCGCCACCGGCTCGAATTCCGCTCCATGGCCGAAGGCCGGGCTCGCGGATACCGCGCCTGCAAGGTCTGCCGGCCCGCCTCCGCCTACGCCGCCTGAGCCCCGCTGGACGCGGTCGAGCCCGCCGCGTACACTCCGGTCTTGGACCATTCGTCTATGCCAACGCCAGCCGCCACCGACCGATCCGGCGCGCCGATCTGGCTCGGGCTCCTGATCCTGTACGTCGTCTGGGGCTCGACCTATCTCGGGATCGCGGTCGCCGTCGACACGATCCCGCCGTTCCTGATGGCCGGTATGCGGTTCCTGATCGCCGGTCTTGTGCTCCTCGCCTGGTCCGTCGCACGCGGCGGTCGTGACCTCCAGGCGCCCAGTCTGCGGCAGTGGCGGGACAGCGCGATCGTTGGGGCGATGTTGCTCGGTGGTGGCATGGGGATGGTCGCGTTTGGCGAGCAGACGGTGCCGTCGGGCATCACCGCGCTGATCATCGCGCTGATGCCGGTCTGGGTCGCCATCCTCGGTCGCGTCTTCCTGAAGGAGCGGCTGCCGCGGATGGCCATCGCCGGGATCATCCTCGGCTTTGTCGGCGTGGCCATCCTCATCGGACCGTCCGCCTTTGGTGGCACGGGCGCGCTGGAGCCGCTCGCCCTGGCGGCCATCCTGTTCTCGCCGATCTCGTGGTCCAGTGGCTCGCTCTTCGCGTCGCATCGAGCGTCCCTGCCGACGCACCCGCTCGTTGCGACGGGTGCCCAGATGGTGACCGGCGGCCTGGTGCTCCTCGCGATGTCGTTGGGCAGCGGCGAACTGATCGGGTTCCGCATCGAGGGCGTGTCGGCCAATTCGTCGATCGCGACGCTCTACCTGACGGTCATCGGGAGTCTCCTCGCGTTCACGGCGTACGGCTGGCTGCTGCGGGTCGCTCCCCTGCCCCTCATCGCGACCTATGCCTATGTCAATCCGATCGTTGCCGTCATCCTCGGTGCGATCGTGCTGTCCGAGCCGATCGAGCCACGCACGCTCGTTGCCGGTGCCGTGATCGTCGTCGGTGTCGCCGTCATCGTGTCCGCCCGGGGCCGCATGGCCGGACCACGCACGCAGCCCGCGGCTGACGTCCCCCGCGAAAAGGCGCTGGCCACCGCTACCTCGATCCCAAGGCCATCGGCGGATCCGACAGCGGGCTAGCGCCTGATCAACGCCCGGGTCGGCTCCAGCCCTGGGCCGGCCACGGCTCGCAGCGGATCGGTCGATCCTGGCGATACCCCATGGCGTAATCGGCCTGGATCAGCGTGTGCAACTGGCTGGTGCCCTCGTAGATCACGGCCGCCTTCGAGTTGCGCAAGTAGCGCTCCACCGGGAACTCGTTCGAATAGCCGTTGGCGCCGTGGACCTGGATGGCGTCGAGGGCGCTCTGGACGGCGTGCTCCGTTGTATGCCACTTGGCCAGGCTCGTTTCGCGGGTGTTCCGGAGCCCCTGGTTCTTGAGCCAGCCCGCGCGCCAGACGAGCAGCCGGCCCATCTCCGTGCCGGCCACCATCTTCGCGATCAGCTGCTTCACGAGCTGGTGCTGACCGATCTCCTGGCCAAAGGTCTCGCGCTCGTGCGCGTACCGCACGCTCGCGTCCACGCACGCCTGGGCGAGACCAACCGCACCCGCGGCCACGGTGTAGCGGCCCTGGTCGATCGCGCTCATCGCGATCAGGAACCCCTCACCCTCCTCGCCGATCCGGTGATCCTCGGGGACCGGCACGTCGTCGAGGTTGATGAGCCCGGTGTTGCCGGCGCGGATCCCGAGCTTGCCGTGGAGCGAGCCCGTCGTCAGCCCGGGCATGCCGCGCTCGAGCAGGAATGCGGTCACGCCCTTGTGCTTCTTCGACCGATCGACGGTCGCGAAGACAAGGAAGTGGTCCGCGATATCCGCCAGTGAAATCCAGATCTTCTGGCCGTTGAGCCGGTACCCGCCACCGTCGCGGCGGGCGGTCGTCGCCAGGTTGGCGGCGTCCGTCCCGACGCCCGGCTCGGTCAGGCCGAACGTGGCGAGCTTCTCGCCCCGTGCCTGGGGAACGAGCCACCGTTGCCGCTGCTCCTCCGTCGCCCACTGGAGCAGCGTCAGCGAGTTGAGCCCGACGTGCACGCTCTGCACGACCCTGAAGGCGGTATCCGCTCGTTCGAGCTCCTCGCACAGGATGGCGAAGCTGATGTAGTCCATCCCGGATCCGCCGTACGCCTCGGGGATCGGCGCGCCGAGGAAACCCTGCTCGCCCATCTTGGTGAAGACGTCGCGATGGACCTCCGCCTTCTCGTCCCACTCGCGGATATGGGGGAGGATCTCGGTCTCGGCGAAGGCGCGAGCGGACTGCTGGACGAGACGGTTCTCGTCCGTCAGGGAGAAATCGACCATCCAGCGATGCTAGCAGTTGACCAGGGCCGGGTCCGGTTGGCGCGACTTCCGCCAGGGGCAGCGGGCGGCCGATATACTCGGTCGGCCCCGTCCCCAGGAGTCCGATCGATCATGACCGCCCCCGCCCAGCGCGACGACCTCGCCACCGAAGCCGCGAGCCTCACGCCGGTTCTGGGCCGCTATTTCCAGCGGACGTGGTCGCACGGGGTCGGCCACCGGTTGTATGACACCGCCGGCAAGGCGTACCTGGACTTCGCCAATGGCATCGCGGTGACCGCGCTGGGTCACGCCCATCCGCGAGTGACCGCTGCGATCCACGCGCAGGTGGACCGGCTCATGGGTCCGGTCTCGGCGCTTGGGTTCACTGAGCCGATTTCGCGGCTGGCCGCGGAGCTCGCTGCCACGTTTCCCGATCCGCACGATTCGGTGATGTTCCTGAACTCCGGCTCTGAGGCGATCGAGGCCGCGCTCAAGCTCGCCCGCCGGGTCACCGGCCGCCCGGGGATCATCGCCTTCCGCGGCGGGTTCCACGGTCGGACGTTTGGAGCGGCCAGCGTCACGACGTCCAACGTCAACTACCGGACGGGCTACGAACCGCTGCTGCCCGGCGTCAATTTCGCGCCTTATCCGCAGGCGTACGGGGACTTCGGCGGAGACGATGAGGCGGCGTCTGCGTCGGCGCTCGAAGCCCTTCGGTCGCTCCTCGGGACGGTGATTGCGCCATCGCAGGTTGCCTCCATCCTGGTCGAGCCAGTGCAGGGCGAAGGTGGGTACGTCCCGGCACCGGCGTCATTCCTGCGCGGGTTGCGGGACCTGTGCGACCGCCACGGGATCCTCCTGATCGCTGACGAGGTCCAGACCGGTTTCGGGCGGACCGGGGAAATGTGGGCGTTCGAGCACGCCGGGATCGTGCCCGACGTGGTCTGCATGGCCAAGGCCATCGCGAACGGGCTGCCGCTCTCGGCGATCATCTCGAGCCACGAGCTCCAGGAGCGCTGGGGCCGCGGCGCCCACGGCTCGACCTACGGCGGCAACCCGGTCGCCTGCGCCGCCGGGCTGGCGGTGCTCGAGACCATCCGCGAGGAGGACCTGCTGGCGAACGCTCGAGCGCGTGGTGCGGAGCTGGTCACGGGTCTCGGCAAGATCGCCGCCGAGGACGATCGCATCGGCGACATTCGAGGGCATGGGTTGATGATTGGCGTCGAGTTCGTCCGCGACCGCGTCACTCGTGAGCCGGATGGCACCCTGCCCGATCAGCTGATCGCCGCCTGCGCGGATGCGGGGCTGCTCGTCCTGACGTGCGGTCAGAGCCACCAGGTGGTTCGCTGGATCCCACCGCTCAACGTCACCGCGGCCGAGATCTCAGAGGGGATCGAGATCTTTGGCGAGACGCTGGCGGCCCTTCCCCGGGACTGACCAGGGATTGCCGCCCGGCATCGCTTGACCCTCACGTATCGTCAGGGTCTAGAATCCGGCGCGAGATGACGACCGAGACCCGAGCCGGAGCGGACCAGCGTGCCTACACCGTGGGCGAGCTGGCGGATCTGGCGCGAGTCAGCATCCGGACCCTGCATCACTACGACGCGATCGGACTGCTCGCGCCGTCGGGGCGCACTGGCTCCGGGTACCGGTTGTACGGGCACGAGGAGCTGGAACAGCTGCAGCAGATCCTGCTCTACCGGGAGCTCGACTTCTCGCTCGATGCGATCGCGCGAATCATGCTCGACCCGACGTTCGATCGGCGAGCCGCGCTCGTGGCCCAACGTGAGCAGCTCGCCGCCCGTGCCGGACGAATGGAGGCAATCCTTGCCGCCATTGATGCCGCGCTCGAGGCGCTTGCCAGAGGAGAACCGTTGAACGAGGCCGACATGTTCGAGGTCTTTGGCGACTTCGATCCAAGTCAATACGACATCGAAGTCAAGGAGCGCTGGGGCGACACCGACGCCTACAAGGAATCGGCGCGCCGGACCTCGCGCTACACGAAGGACGACTGGAAGCGCATCAAGGCCGAGGGTGACGAGGTCGCACGGGGCCTCGCGGATCGGCTGGCTGCAGGTGGCAATCCCGGGGACCCGGACGTCCAGGCCCTGGTCGATCGGCATCGCGACCAGATCGACAAGTGGTTCTATCCCTGCTCGCTCGAAATGCAGGTCAACCTGGGCGACATGTACGTGGCGGATCCACGGTTTGCCGCCACATACGATCGCTACCGGCCGGGGCTGGCCCGGTTCCTCCGCGACGCGATCCGGATCCGTGCCGGGCTCCCGGCCGCGACCGACTGACACCCGGAATCGGCGGGAACCACCCGGACAACAAGGAGCGCCCGTCCCCCCATGGGTCGGGCGCTCATCGTCGGTATGGTCGTTTGCGGGACCGGGCGATGCCCGGCCTCGCGGATCAGCGGTTCTGGGTCAGGAACTTCATGACGTCGTCGAGCCGGAACCGTCGATCGCCGCGCTTGCAGACGCGATAGAACGGAAGCTCGCCGCGGTCGCCGAGACGCTTCACGGTGTTCACGTGCAGGTGAAGCATGTCGGCAACTTCGGTCGCCGTCAGCATCGGTCCCAGTTCGTTGATGGCCATCGATGCCATGTGATGATGCCTCGCTTTTGCAGCTATTGCGGTCGGTGCGGGTCCCTGGGGTGCTCCGGGGTGGACTCCGGCCCGCTGCGAGGCAGAGCGTAGGGGTGGAGGGTGGCTCGCGCCTAGCCGTACTTTGGATTACCCGCCAGTACCAGCGCGAGGGCCCGATCAGCCCCCATGCACGATCCGGCGAGCGTCACGAGCCGCCCCGAGGAAGCCGCGGAAGTGTGCCCATGGCCGGATATGGCTGGGCTCCCCGGCGTAGATCGTCCGGATCGGGACCCAGGCGATCGGCAGATCCATGGCAATCGCTCGCGCGATCATCTCGACCTCGAAGGCGAAGCCGTCCTGCTTGCTCTCGAGCAACGCCGACATCAGCCGGCGCCCGACGAGACGGTAGCCCGACTGGTTGTCAGGAATGGAGCGTCCGACCGCGACGGACAGGATCATCGCGCCGATCGTGTTCGAGAGCCGGCGCACCGGCGGCATCTCGCGGAAGTTGCGCTGGCCCACGATCAGCTCGAAGTGCGTGGCCGCTCCCTTTGCGAGGAACCGTGGGATCTCGGCGGGATCGTGTTGTCCATCCGCATCGAGCGTGACAACGGCATCCAACCCGGCCTCGAGCGCGAACCGGAACCCCTCGCGGAGCGCCGCGCCCTTGCCCTGGTTGGGCACCTGGCGGATCACCGTGGCACCCGCGGCCTCGGCCTGTGCCGCGGTGTCATCGGTCGATCCATCGTCGACGACCACGACCGGCAGATGCTGCCTGGCCGCGGCCACGACCGCGCCGATCCTCGGCCCCTCCTGGTAGCCCGGGATCAGCGCAATCGCTGTCCAGTTCGCATGCCTGGTGTCCGTGGCATTCGAAGGTGACGACCGTTGGCGGGTCGCCGGACGGCCCTGTTCAGCGGCTGAGCCGGCGGCTCGAACCGTCGGACCGACAACGAACGAAGGGCCGGCAAGTGCCGGCCCTCGCTTCCGATGGATGCGTCCGCGCCGGGCCTGATCGGCGGTCCGGCCTCGGGCGAGCCTCCATCTCGAACGTGTCTCGCATCGGCAGCTCGGGCAGGAAGACCACCACGATCACCGCAACGATGGCCGCAGCGATCCCCACCCAGAAGCTCGAGGCGATCGCCACCGAGAGCGAGTCGTAGATGGCCTGAACGATCCCCGGGATCAGGGGCTCGACGAAGGGCTGCTGCTCGGCCGGCACCGAGGCCAGAATGCGCTGGCCGAGGTCGCCGGTGCCCTGGAGATCGATCCCGGTTCCGCCACTCGCGAACCCCGAGGCAAATTCGGGCGGCACACCCGCTGCAACCAGTCGGACGGGTACTTCCTGCGCGAACCGTTCGCCCATGGCCGTCCCCGCGATCGTGAGACCGATCGTGCCGCCGATCTGCTGGAAGAAGGACACGCTGCTGGTGGCCGCACCGATCTGTTGCGGAGCGACCGCGTTCTGGACCACCAGCGTGAAGACCGCCAGCGACGGCCCGATCCCGATGCCGGCCAACACCATCCACAGCCAGAGGACCGGTCGGTCGGTAGTCGCCGTCAGGTTCGTCATCAGGAAGAGGCCAAACGCGAGCAGGGCAAGCGAGGCGATCATCATCACCTTGTAGCGATGCGTTCGCGCGACGATCTGACCGGCCGAGATGGCGGCGATGATCATGCCGCCGACGAGCGGCAGCAGGTTGAAGCCGGACTCGGTGGCGCTCGCTCCACCAACCGTCTGGAGCCAGCGCGGCAGGAAGATGATCGCGCCGAAGAAACCGAAGCCAACGAGGAACGTCGCGAGCACAGAGATCGAGACCGCGCGGATCCGGAAGAGTCCGAGCGGCACGATTGGCTCCTCGACCCGCGACTCGATCCAGATGAACAGCACGGCGAGCGCCAGCCCAAGCAGCATCAGGCCACCAACCAGGGGATCGGTCCAGTCGCGAACCGGCGGCCCGGACTTGTTGGTGAGTCCGATCAGGAATGGGGCAATCGCCGCGGCAAATACGG
Organism: uncultured Chloroflexia bacterium; assembly: GCA_963731865.1. Classification (GTDB taxonomy): domain Bacteria; phylum Chloroflexota; class Limnocylindria; order Limnocylindrales; family CSP1-4; genus SPCO01. Next base: position 925,380 of record CAVSXG010000002.1, read on the forward strand.
CGGCGCCGATGTAGTCGATGTTCCGTGCCCCCTCCGGCCGCTTGATGGCCGGCAGCAGTCGCCACAGGACGATGAAGGAGACCAGTCCGACTGGCACGTTCACGAAGAAGATCCAGTTCCAGCTCACGAAGTCGGTGAGCAAGCCGCCGATCCATGGGCCGAGCACCGACGAGAACCCGAAGACCGCGCCGAAGAGGCCGAGCCACTTGCCGCGTTCGACAGGCGTGAAGATATCGGCGACAACAGCGAGGGCCACCGGGAAGACGGCGCCGCCGCCAAGACCCTGGAGGCCCCGGAAGAGCAGGAACTGCCACATCTCCTGGCTGAGACCCGCGCCGATCGAAGCGCTGATAAACAGGGCGACCGCGCCCAGCAGGATCGGACGTCGGCCAAAGAGGTCAGATAGCTTGCCCCAGATCGGCCCGGAGATCGTGCTCGTGAGCAGGTACACCGTGACGGCCCAGACATACAGATCGTTGCCGCCGAGCTCGGTGATGATGACCGGAAGGGCGGTTCCAACGACCGTCTGGTCGAGCGCAAACAGGAAGAGGACGAGCAGGATCGCACCATAGATCTCGAGCTTGGTGCGCTGGCTCAGTTGAGCGGCGGGCGCGTCGGCGCCCCAGGACTGCGTCATGTCGACCTCACGTGGGGGTTGATTGGGCACTTCCAGACGTAAGACGGACGAGCTTACCCAGACTCATCGGTCCCTGTTGGGGATTCTTTGTTGCGCTTGTGTTAACCGTTGCCTCGGGGCGCATCACGGGGCTCAGGCCGGCGTCGTGGTCGGGCGAGCAGAAGGGCTCCGGCGGAAGCGGCAGCGAGAAGGCCGGCACCGAGCATTGCAGCGGTGAGTCCGATCGAGACAGACAGGAAGCCCATGATCGGCGGGTAGATCATCCCGCCGATGACGGCCGCCGATGTCAGGAAGCCGCTGACCGCCGCTGCGCGGTCCGGATGCCGCTCGCCGCCGATTGCAATGATCAACGGGAACACGGGGCCCGAGGCGAACCCGGCAAGCCCGAAGAGCACGATCGACGCCCCGGTCGATGGCACGAGCACCGCGGCGATCGTGGCGATCCCCGCCAGGAGGACGCACGCGGTGGCGTACTGCAGGTGGTCGAACCGGTCGGAGTAGCGGGCCGACACGAGCCGCCCGGCGGCCAGTCCCGCCCAGTACAGCGACAGGCTCGTGGTAGCCAGCGCGAGCGGGGCCTCGTCGAGGAAGCGGATCAGCCAACTCGAGACCCCGACCTCGGAGGCCACGTAACACGCGATCGCGATCTCGAGGACGATCACGGGCCAGCGAAGGGCCAGACGGCCGGTGCCGCGAGCGCCCTCGACCGCCACCGAATGGACCCGGCCATGGGGCAGCGCGATGATCGCCCACAAGATGGCGATCGGGACCGTGACCGCCCCCGTCCCGAGCAGGACGGCCTGCCACGGGACCCCCGCCTCCACCAGGCTTCCGACCACGAGCGGTGACGTCAGCGCACCCACGCCAAAGAACAGGTGGAGCGTGTTGAGGGCGCGGCCGCGCCCCTCCGGGTACAGGTCGAGCACGAGGCCGTTGACCCCGCCATCGATCACACCCGCCCCGATCCCGGCCGGGACGGCCGCAAGGAGCACGACGGCCCACTCCGGCACGATCCCGATCGTCGCGAGCCCCAGACCGAGCAGTGCCGTGGCCAGCGACATCACCCGTCGGCGACCGAACCGCTCGGTGAGCATGCCACCACCGAACGAGCCGCTGGCATAGGCCACGGCATTGACGAAGTAGAAGACGCCGAGCCCCGCGTCCGTCTGGACGAAGTCGCGCTCGATCTCGCGGATGAGGGACGGGACGAGCAGGCCGGACCAGCCGATCAGGATGAGTCCCACGCAGGCGAGGACGCCCGCCGCGCGGCGGTCGGAGAGAATACGGAGCACGGGAGAATGCTACTGGTCAGTCGCGTCGCGGCGCAGATACCAGGAGGTGGACATGTCGCAACCCGGCGATCGACTCGACCGGACGCGCTACGAGCTCGAGGTCGAGGACACCTTCGACGGGCCTGACCTGGATCAATCGCTGTGGGTCCCCTGCTACCTCCCGCATTGGAGCTCGCGAGCGGCATCGGCTGCGCGGTACCAACTCTCGGATGGGACGCTCCGCCTCCTCATCGAACGCGATCAGGCGCCGTGGTGCCCCGAATTCGATGGCTGGCTGCGGGTGTCGTCGCTCCAGACCGGCGTATTCGCCGGACCGGTCGACTCCAGCGTGGGTCAGCACCGCTTTGCGGAGGGGATGGTCGTCCGCGAGGCGCAAACGAACGTGGCGCTGTACACGCCGCTCCACGGGCTGTTCGAGGTCCGGGCGAAGGCGCTCGACGATCCGGCGAACATGGTCGCGCTCTGGACGATCGGCTACGAGGATGAGCCCGACCACTCGGGGGAGATCCTGATCATGGAGATCTTCGGTCGTGACGTGAGGCCTGGGTCGGCGGCGATCGGGATGGGCGTCCGTCCGCACCACGACCCGGCACTGGTGGACGAGTTCGAGCAGGTGTCCGTCGCCGTGGACGTACGCGAGTTCCACACCTACTCGGCGGAGTGGACGTCGGAGTACATCGCCCACTACGTCGACGACGAGCTGGTCAAGGTCGGGCACCAGTCGATCGCCTATCCCCTGCAGTTCCTCCTCGGCATCTACGAGTTCGCGGATGGGCCGGAGCCGCCGTCACCGGCAGAGGCGTACCCCAAGGCGTTCGAGGTCGACTGGTTCCGGGGACACCGCCTTCGCGCGACCGGCTGACGCGTGGCCGATCCTGGAACTGATGACCGATGGCCCCCGACAAGCGGCCAGGCGGCACTCAGCGTCGCCAAGTTGTCCGTCGATAATCAGGGGCATGCCCGCCCGCCAGCCGCATGCGCTGGGTGCGAGCGCATGAGCCGCCGCGGGGTCCGGGTCCCTTCCCTCGGGCCTCGCGACCGGTCTCGAGCCAGGAACGTGTGTTCAGGACGATGCCGACGACCAGCACCGTGCCGCTGACAATCGGCACGCGCCGGCTCACCCAACCCGGCAGGAAGATGTCGGTCACCGTCCCGCTCTCGGAGCCCAGTTCCTCGGCGAGCGGCGTAAGCGGGCAGACCTGGTTATTCGACGCATACACGAACGCCTCGGCAACGCCTACAGCGGCCGCGAACGCCGTTCGGCGCCGAGGATCTCGCCGAACCCCGTCCCAGGCGACCAACGCGACCAGGCTTGCGATCGAAACAAACGCAGCCGTGTGGATCGCCTTGAGCATCAAGGCCGCGGCGGGGTGCCAGCGCCGCGGGATGTGCGTCGCGATCGGCCGGGTCAATCGGTCGCTCCAACTCGGCGCGCGGACGTCGTAGCGATCCCGGTCCATCGGTGGGATCAGCGCGGCGCGTCTTGCCGCACCTGCGGCGCCACCTCGAGCAATCGGTCCGGTCGATGAGTCACGGCGACGTAGGCGCGCTCGAACGAGGTCCGGGCAAAGGCGGGGCCACTGACCACCACGCGCCCGTCGTCGATCACCTTGTCCACGGCCCGGGCTTCGAACCCAGCCGCTGACTCGCCCGGCTCGCGCTCGAGCAATGCGACCGTCTCTGTTCCATCTCGTTCGGAGTTCACGATCACCGCGCGTGCGTGATCGATCCAGACCGTCGCTTCGTCAGATTGTTGAGTCTTCATCGTTGACTCCCTTCATCCGCACCTTCGCGTGATCGGCAAGGCTGACGACAGGGCCAAAGAGCCCCAACCCGCGGTCCGCACGGACCCGCAGGTTGGGCAGGTATGGGGTTGCTGCGGCCCTTCAGGCTTGCAACCATCAACCCCAGTGAAACAGCGAATCAACCCGGACAGCAGGTCGGTCCTCGAGTCGGCACACGCGCTCGATCCGGCATCGGTCGCCGAGATGCTCGGGGTCGACAGCAGCGTCGGTCTCGCCGCCATCGAAGCAGCGCGCCGCGCGATCGAATCCGGACCGAATGCGCTCGAAGCCTCGAAGCGAGCGCCGGTCTGGACGATGCTCCTCGAGTCGGCGACCGAGCCGTTCGTCGTCCTGCTCGCGATCGCCGGCGGTCTCGCGATCGTCGTCGGCGAGGTCAGAGACGGCCTGCTCGTGCTCCTCGGCTTGCTGCCGATCATTGGAGCGGACGTCATCACGGAATACCGCGGCGAGCGGGCGCTCGAGGCGCTGCGCGAAGCGAGCGCGCCGGTCGCGCGGGTGCGCAGGGACGGCACCGTCGTCACCGTCGCCGCCTCGGAGCTCGTGGTTGGCGACGTCGTGCTCCTCCAGGCTGGCGACGTCGTCCCGGCGGATGTGCGCATCATCCGATCGGACCGCCTCCTCTTCGACCGGAGCGTCCTGACCGGCGAATCGATCCCCGAGGAAGGCCGCGTCGCTCCCGATCCACCGGAGGCACCGATGCCGGATCGTCGGACGATCGCCTACTCCGGGACCAGTGTCGTCGGCGGTCGAGGCGAAGGATTGGTTGTCGCGATCGGCCACGCAACCGCCGTGGGTCAGATCGCGGGCGGGCTGAGCTCGCGAGAGCGCCGTCGATCCCCGCTCCAGCGCGAGCTCGATCGGCTGGTTCGGATCCTGCTCGTGGTCGCGATCGCGCTGGTCGTCTTCACGACAGGCATGGGCTTTGTTCGCGGCCACTCGCTGGGCGAGAACGTCATTGCCGGCATCTCCGCAGCCATCGCCGCAATCCCCGAGGAGCCACCGGTTCTGCTTGCGGTCATTCTCGGCCTCGGTGCGTACCGACTCCTGAAGCGTGGCGTCCTGGTCCGGCGGCTGAACGCCGAGGAGACGCTCGGCGCCGTCGACCTGATCGTCACCGACAAGACGGGCACGCTCACCCAGAACCGCCTGGCGATCTCGTCGGTCCGGACGCTCGAAGGACAACTGGACGACGGGCCGCTGCGTCTCCGGCTCCTCGAGGAGGCGTTCCGAGCAGAGGAGGATGCATGGCCCGGTGAGGGGCACCACCCAGGCTCGTTTACCCGCGCGATAGGCGCCGAGGTTGAAAGAGGAGGCGGCGACACCATCCTCGATGCGGGCAGCCTGGTCGAAGCGGTCCCGGCGTCGGACGGGGTCCCGATCACGCGCACCCACGCGCGGCGCCTGGGCGTCGTCGAAGGCCTGATGCTCGGCGCGCCGGAAGTCGTGCTCGATCTCGTCGACGACGGGTTGCCGGATCCTGCCGCCCGGGCGCGTTGGAGAGACCTCGTCGAGGCATCGGCCGCCACCGGCGAGCGGTTGGTCGCACTCGCCCGAAGGCTGGACGATGGGCCATGGGAGACGCGCGCCCTGATCGGCTTTGCCGATCCAATTCGACCCGGCATCTCGGCGGCGATGTCGACGGCACGACAAGCGGGGATCCAGGTCGTCGTGGTCACGGGCGACCACCCGCAGACGGCCGCGGCGATCGCCCGGGCGGCGACGCTCGAAGCGGACGAGATCGTGACGGGCGAGACGATCGCGTCATGGGATGCGGAGAAACTGGAGGCCAGCCTCGGCACCCTGCAGGTCATCGCCCGATCGACGCCCGCGCAGAAGCTCCAGCTCGTGCAAGCGGCGCGTTTGCGGGGCCGGATCGTCGCGGTCACCGGTGATGGCGTCAACGACGCCCCGGCGCTTCACGGTGCGGATGTCGCGGTCGCCATGGGCTCGGGCACGGCGGTGGCGCGCGAGGCGTCGGACCTCGTGCTGGGCGACGACTCGTTCGCCACCCTCATGTTCGCCCTGGCCGAAGGACGGCGAATCGTCGACAACGTCCAGAAGGGCCTCGTCTTCCTCATCTCGACCCACGTGGCGTTTCTCGGCTTCATCCTGCTGTCCACGATCCTCGTCCCGGAACGCCAGGTCCTGATCCCGGTACAGATCCTGTGGATGGAGTTCTTCATCGACCTTTCGACGTCCGTCGCCTTCGAGCGCGAGCCGCCCGAGCCCAACCTGATGAACCGTCCTCCACGGCACGCGGAGAAACCGCTGCTCACGAACGAAATCCTGGCGAAGATCGTCGCCGCAGGATCATTCACGGCCATTGGAGCCCTTGGACTCATGTCGCAGGACCCAGGTACCTTCGAGCACGCGGCCTGGCTGGCATACACGGCGCTGGTCGTTGGACAGTGCGTCCGGGCGTACTCGAACCGCAGCGTTCGTGAGCCGATCCATCACCTCGGGCGCAATGGATTCCTCCTTGGCGCCTGCCTCGTTGCCGTCGGGATCCAGGTGCTCATCCCGTACCTGCCGCCTCTGGCCGAAGTGTTCAGGGCAACGCCCCTCGGCCTGACTGACTGGCTCCTTGTCGCGGTGATCGCCCTGGCTCCGGCTCTCGCGGCCGAGGTTGTGCGGCTGCGTGGCCACGGCCAGACGATCTGGGTCGCCTGACAAGGTGAATGACCGGATGTTGAGCGACGACGAGCTGGACAGGCTCCAGCGCGATGCGTTCGGGTTTTTCCTCGAGGAGACCAACCCGTTGAACGGGCTGGTCCCGGACAGTACCCGAGCAGGGGCGCCATCGAGCATCACTGCCGTCGGCCTCGCGTTGGCAACCTACGCCGTCGCGGTGGAGCGCAATCTCATGACCCGAGCCCAAGCTCGCAGGCGTGTATTGACGACGCTCAGGTTTCTCTGGGAGAGCCCCCAGGGTGACGCTCGGGACGCAACCGGCCACCGAGGGTTCTTCTATCACTTCCTGGACATGCAAACCGGTCGGCGGGCGTGGAAGTCTGAACTCTCGACGATCGACACGACGTTCCTGCTGGCCGGTGCCCTGGCGGCCGCCACCTACTTTGACGACGAGGCGAAGGAGGAGCACGAGATCCGGAGCCTTGTCGATGCGCTGTATCGGCGTGTCGACTGGAGCTGGGCGCAGAACGGCGGCATGACAGTCACGCACGGGTGGACACCGGAGCGCGGGTTCCTGAGATACCGCTGGTCCGGGTACAACGAGGCCATCCTCTTGTACGTGCTCGGCCTGGGATCGCCGACATTCCCGCTGTCAGACGGAAGCTACGAGGCGTGGACTCGGACATACCGGTGGAAGAAGGTGTACGGCCATGAGTACCTGTTCGCCGGTCCGCTCTTCATTCACCAGCTCTCGCACGTCTGGATCGACTTTCGCGGCATCCAGGACGAGTACATGCGCGGGCGCGGCATCGACTACTTCGAGAACAGCCGTCGGGCGACCCTGGTTCAGCAGCAGTACGCCATCCGCAACCCGAGACAGTTCACGGGCTACGCCGAAGACTGCTGGGGGTTCACGGCGAGCGATGGTCCCGGTCCTGCCACGCGCCGGATCGGCGGCCTCAGGCGCCGTTTCTACGACTACAAGGCGCGCGGCGTTCCGTATGGGCCGGATGACGGCACCATCGCCCCGTGGGCCGTCGTTGCGTCACTGCCATTCGCCCCGGAGGTCGTGTTGCCGACCATCCGGCATTTCCACGAAGAACATCACGAAGTGCTGGGCAAGTACGGCCTGCTGTGCAGCTTGAATGCGACGTTCAGGGATCAGGACGCGAAGCCCTGGCGCTCTCAGGGCTACTACGGACTCGACCAGGGTCCGATCATCTTGATGATCGAGAACTACCGATCAGCCTTCCTGTGGCGATTGATGCGGCGGTGTCCCTATGTCGTCACTGGATTGCGCCGCGCCGGGTTCACGGGTGGCTGGTTGTCCGCTCAGTGAGCCGCGGTCAGGGATCCCTCGGTCACCTCGGCCTTGTGCGCCGCAAACGCCGCCAGCACCTGGTCCTTCTCCGCCTGGGGCACGCTGAAGAAATCGAGCGATCGGCCAAGTTCGGCCGCGACGGCATCGAACTCATCGGACGAGATTTCCAGCTCGCGATGCGCCTCTTCGAGGCCAATCGCGTCGTGTCCCGGCTTTGTGCCGACGTATTCGAATGGACCGCCCGCAACGTTGCACAGCCACAGCGTTCGCATGAACTTCAAGCCAGGCAAACGGGCGAGCTTCGCGGTATGCCATTCACGCAGGGCGGGGTTATCCGAGCCTCGACCGGCGACGGCGTTCTCGACCACGGCATCACTGAAATGGTTGACCACCGCAGCAATTGCAAACACGCCACCGAGACGCTCGTACAGGGTCTGGTCGGCCATCGTTCATCCTCCTCGTCCCTTCGCGCGATCGCCCGAGCAGACGGATCGCTGCGACACCAAACAGTGCTACGCCTGACGAGGCTCATCGGTTTGCGCGCGAGGCAAGCCAGAAAGCTGACCCGTTGCAGGTCGGGTGGCGGCAGGCGGTCACCGGGCAGAAATTTCCGGGCGGGCACGCGCGAGCGGGTCCCGTCAACGCGGGGACAGTGCCGCTACCAGGCTGTCGATGGCGGCGAGGATCGAATCGCGGCGCGGACTGTCGACGCCTTTCGTCAATTCGGGCGCCTGATCCGACAACGCCTGCGCCGCCGTGGCCGCGGCGTCGAAATCTCCACCGTCGACGCTCGTTCGCACCGCGCCCGCAAGCTGCGCGAGCTCTGTGCCGTCGCGTCCCTTTAGCCCGTCCTTCCCACCGCGGGCCCCTTCGATGGCCGCATCGACCTGGCTCAGGGCAGCGAGCACAGCCTCGACGTCATCCGAGATCGCCGTGGCCGATGGTGTCGCCGATGCCTGCGCCGACGCGGACGCCTCGCCCGACGTCTCTGGCGACGCACCTTCGAAGCCCTCGCTGCCACCAAGCAATCGAGGAAGGACAAGCACGGCCAGGACGGCGAGCACAGCCACGACCGCGGCCAGCCTGCGGTACCCGGGGCGGCCCGATGGCGACACTCCGAGGCGTTGGGCGGCGGGCTGGGGAACGGACTGCTCCGTTGCGGGTGGCTGCTGTGGCTGGTTCCTGGGGGACTTGCGCCGCGTTGGCAGATTGCGGCGGGACCGGTCGCATTGCGACCCTCGTACGCCTCGATGGCCGTCGCGGGCCGTTCCGGCGCCACCAGTGTTGGCGCCTCCATGTCCTGTTCCGATAGCACGACCTGTGGATCCGGCACCGCGACGGCGCCGGGGTTCGGCCTCGCGACGCCCCAGTTCCTGAGTCTCGTCGTCAGCAGCGCGGCGAGCTCGGTGGGTGACGGGCGAGCGGCTGGGTCCGGGTCAAGCGCGCTGGCGAGCACGGCATCGAACCGCAGCCCGAGATCCGGCACGTCTGCGGAGATCGGCAGGAACGGGGTGCGTCTCGCGTCGTCGTCGCCTTCAGCGGGCTGGGGATGGCCGGGGATATTTGCCGGCCAGTGCCTGGTAGATCGTCACGCCGAGGGCATACACGTCGCTTGCGGCGCTCGGGGGTTGCCCGGCAACGAGCTCCGGGGAGAGATACTGCTCTGTGCCAGGCGTCGAGCCGGGGATGGTCAGCGGATTCCCGTCGCGAGGCCCTTCGCTCCAGGCGACGCCGAAATCGGCGAGCTTGGGCCGGTCGCTCGCGAACAGGATGTTGGCCGGCTTGACGTCGCGATGGATCAGTCCGCGGGTGTGCAGCTCTGCCAGGCCGTCCGATACCGCCCCGACAATCGGAACAAGCTCGTCTGGCGGCATCCGACCGGCGACCTTCAGGCGATCCGCAAGCGAGCCGTCTCGGCAGTACTCCATCACGTAGAACGGTTCACGGCCGGTTGCCGGATCGCCCGGCTCGACGTCGTACACCGCCACGACATTCGGATGGCTGAACCCGGCCATGGCCCCAGCTTCGCGGTTGAATTGCTCGGCGAACTGCGCGTCCGCCGCAAGATTCGCGGCGAGAACCTTTACGGCGACCTGACGGTCGAGACGGAGGTCCGTGGCCAGGTAGACCGACGCCATACCGCCGACCCCCAGGATCGATTCGATCCGGTATCGGTCCGCCAGGACATCGCCGACGATGGGCATCGGAGGAAGGCTAGCGCAAGCCCACTCGTGAGGCCGTCTCGCCAAGGCCCTGCGCCCAAGGCGATCGGGTCCCGTTGCCCGGGAGGTCCGGCGGGCCGCCTGATGGGCGGCCACCAGGGCCTATGGGTTCCCACGCACGAACGAGGCTCGATGGTTTGGATTGCAGCGAACGACCACTCGGTCGTCGGTCGATCAGGCTCGGCTCTGGCTCTTTTCGCGGGTCGGGCTGTCGTCGCCCGCATCGGACCCGAGGCCATCCGGGTAGTCAGGCGTCGCGAGGTCCTCCGCGTCGTTCCAACGGTCGGGGGCGATCGGCTTCGTCTCCGCCGCGGGAAAGGCGATTGGATCTGCCGCATCGCCAACGTCCAGGTCAAACGCATTGGGTCGCAAGGTCGCGATGCGTTCCCTGAAGGAACGCAACAACTGTTGCGATCTCGCTCGAACCTGCGGGCTGCGCAGGAGCCCCCAGGCAGCCGCAGCCGCCAGCACCAGCCCGCCACCTGCGAAGATCCAGCGCGAACGGCGGGCAGGTCGGCGTAGACCGACCGTCTCAGCTGCGCCGGACACGGTTGCTTCCAGATCGAGATTTGAGATCGCTTCCGGGGGCTGGAGCCTCGGACGCTCAAACTTGGGCAGGTCGATGTTCGGGACCTGGGGCGCAGATAGCGTCGCCATGACAATCACCTCGGTCGCGTCAACAAATTGAATTAGGCACGCACAGACGCACGTCCGAGCATGGCCCCGACACCCATCACCAGGACCAGCCCGGCGAGCGCGAGCACACTGCGGATCGCCCTCCCCGGCCACGACCGAGCTTGCACCTGGGTGCGCTTGGCCTTCCTTGTCTTCTTCTTGCGGGGCTTCGACGCCACAGCGTCATCGGTCGGCTCGACGCTCTGCACCATGGGTTTGCCTCTCAGTTGACGGGCTGTCGCCAGTCATGTTCAACCGCGAACGCAGCGTCAGGGTTGGAGAGAGCTGGCCGTCCGTGTCAAGCACGTGTCAAGTCGGGTGTGGCCCTGGTTAGCGCTGGATGAGGCCGATGACTTCGCGCACGGCGCCGGCAACGAGCTCGGTGTCAGCCGCGTGCATCCAGTGTGGCGCGCTCACCGGCCGTAGCGACTCGCGCGGGTATTCTCAGCCTCGCTCCCGGCGGGTACGGGCCTCATGAGATCGGTAGCGATGTCGACGGCATATGACACCGCCTCGTCGGCGGTCATGGAGGCGCCCGAGTCCCAGGCTTGCTGCGCATCGCGGTCATCCGTCGGACGTTCGAGCGGCGGCAGACCGAGGCGCTCCACGACGGAGCCGTCCCATGCCACACCGAAGCGGTTGGACAAGGCCACGCCAGCTCCCCGCAAGCGCCAGACCGGTTCCGGGGCGCCAGTCGACTGGGCCGCTGCCGCCGACAGCCCGACGAGCATCACGGAGATACCGCTGACGTCACCAGCCTCGTTGAAGACCTGCAAGGCGTCGACGCCATGGCGCATTGCCTCCTGCAGCCGCCCCTCGTAGTAGGCGATCTGCCACAGCCCAAAATGCGACCAACCCATTGCGAACTGATTGCCGGCTGCGCGCGCGAGGGCCAGGCTCTCCTCTACTAGCGGGCGGGCATCGTCAAGATCGCCGGCTCTGATCCTCGACATCGCCAGCGCTCCGATTGCGTTGGCGAGTCCGCCCTGATCTCCGAGCTGCCTGTACAGGCCGATCGCTTCCTCGAAGAACGGGCGGCCACCGACTGACAGGCCCGAACTGGCTGATTGGTTGGGCTCCGGCACGTAGCCGAAGTTCGTCAGTGCCTCGGCCAGCAATGCGTGGTCGCCGGTAGTCCTGGCGAGGTCGAGGGCTTCACGGTAGAGCTCGTGCGCAGCAGGGCCATCCTCGCGCCAATAGGCGATGCCGCCGGCGGCGCTCAGGCCCCTCGCGCGGACATCGGGCGCTTCGTCTGCCAAGTTGGGCAGCGCCAGCACGCGCTGGACTCGCTCCCAGGCCTCGACTAGGTGGCCGCGCATCTGCCAGAAGCGCCACATCCCAGCGACGAAGCGCAGCGCATAGCCGACCTCGCCCCGCTCGAGAGCCCAGTCGAGCGCCAGCCTCAGATTGTCGTGGTCCTGCTCCAATCGATCGAAGAGGAGCTTTCCCTGGGGTCCGAATTGGAGCGGCGCCACTTGCTCCACGAGTGCAAGGTATGTCTCCGCGTGCCGGCGGCGGATCGCCTCCGAGTCGGATCGGTGTGCAAGTCGATCGGCGGCGTATTCACGGATCGTCGCCAGCATCGCAAACCGCGGCCCCTCGATGGCGCCCGGTACCGGCCGCACGAGGCTCTTCTCGCTGAGGGAGACCAGACCGTCGAGCACGTCCTCCCCGAGTTCGTCGGACGGGCCACAGATCGGCTCGGCCTCGGCGAGACACGCCGCGCTCGCGAAGACGCCGAGGCGCTCGAAGAGGTCCCGATCCGCCGGCTCCAGGAGCTCGCAGCTCCAGTCGATCGTGCCACGGAGCGTCTGCTGACGCAGTGGCATGTCCCGCGCGCCGCCCGTGAGCATCGCGAGCCTTTGATCGAGCCGATCACGAATAACCTCGACCGACAGCACGCGCAGCCGCGCCGCCGCCAGCTCGATCGCGAGCGGCAGGCCGTCGAGCCGCCGGACAATGTCGACCACCGCCGGCGCGTTGGCGTTGGTCAGGCTGAAGTCGGGTCGCGCCGCGGTGGCGCGCGCAAGGAAGAGAGAGACGGCCTCTGACTCCTGCGCCTGCTCGGCCGTGATCGCGTCATCCCGCGGGACGCGGAGCGGCGGGATCGGGAACTCCTGCTCCCCGGAAATCCGTAGTGGGATGCGGCTGGTCGCGAGAACCTTGAGGCGGCCCGCTTCACGCAAGACGTGAGCAACCGTTGCCGCGCCCTCGATGACCTGCTCGAGGTTGTCGAGGACCAGCAGGACGGACCGATCTCGCAGGTAGTCGACGACACGCGCCAGCGGCGAGGTGGCGGCCCCCGACGAGTCAGGCAGCCCCAGGGCACTCGCGATTGCCGACGGGACGAGCTCGGGATCGCGAACCGCGTCCACCGGCACGAACAAGACGCCGTCGGAGAATTCCTGGCTCAACTCAGCGGCGAGCTGGAGCGCGAGGCGTGTCTTGCCGGTGCCGCCGGGACCGGTGAGCGTGAGCAGCCGCGTGCCGGCGAGGAGCAGCTTTCCGCGCTCGAGCTCCACGCGACCGATGAAACTGGTCAGCTGTCGGGGCAGATTGTCGGCCGTGGACCCGAGCGTGCGCAGCGGCGGGAACTGATCGGGCAGGCCTTCGCCGACGAGCTGGTAGAGACGCATCGGGTGCGACACGTCTTTCAATCTGTGCTCTCCGACGTCACGGAGCTCGAGCGACGGTAGCCGCGCGTCAGCCATGAGCTCCCGCGTGGCGCCTGAGACGAGGACCTGTCCCCCGTGCCCGGCAGCGCTGACACGCGCCACCACGTGGACAGCGAGCCCGACATAGTCGCCATCGGTCATCGTCACCTCACCGGAGTGAATGCCAATCCGCACGCGGACGTGCCGGCCATCCGCCCACGGATGCGTCCCGAGAGCGCGCTGCGCGTCGGCCGCCGCAGCGAGCGCCGCGCCAGCGCCCTCGAACACGCCGAAAACCGCGTCTCCCTCCGTCCCGAATATCGCCCCGCCGTTGCCCTCAACGGCCTCGCGAATCAGGTGGCGATGCTCGGCCAACAGGGCCACGTACTGCGAGCCGGTATCGGTCAGAAGCCGTGTCGAGCCTTCGATATCGGTGAAAAGGAATGTGACGGTACCGGTCGGAAGCTCGGGCATACGCCGCCTCAGTGTGCCACCCACTTACAACCGTCCAAACGAGAGCGTCATCTCTACTACGCGATGGATTTGAGCGCCCCGGCAGGTGTCGGGGACGGGCACACCGACTTTCGTCCGGGGTCCCGATTGCAGGACGCTACGAGTGGCTTGCCGCCGCTCATCGATCCGCGTGTTACTGGACCGAGGACGACAGTCATGGCGCGCCTGCATTCGGGTCCGGCGTCCAACGCGGTTCGGGTCCAAGCGCGGTCACACCGTATCTCGCCGCCACTTCGGGGTCGTCGTCCACCGGAGGCAGGTCATCGGGCGGATGGGTGGCGGTCGGCGCCTCAATGCCGGTCTCGCTGAAGAAGCCTTCGAGCCCCGCTGGCGTCGTGATGACGAGCACGTGCAGATCCTCGGTGTCTGCGCTGAAGGCATGGGGGATGCCATGCGGTCCGTGGATGTAGTCGCCCGGGCCGGCCGCCAGCGTCTCATCCGCGATGAAGAACCGTCCACGACCGGCGATCACGAACCAGGCCTGGTCATCGACCGCATGGACGTGCCGTCCCGGCGCGTGCCGATGACGCGGGACGTGCTGCTCCATCACGAAGACGCGGCCATCCGTCTGATCCGCGGTCGCCTTGAGGATCATGAGGTCGCCGAATGCCCACAATCGGCGTCCCTCCCCCGCTCCGAGCCGGTACGGCCGCCGCGCGGTCCCGTCAGTCAACGCATGGTCCCTCCAGGGCGACAAGTGGTCGATGGCGCCCCCGGCAGGATTCGAACCTGCGACCTTCCGCTTAGAAGGCGGCTGCTCTGTCCACTGAGCTACGGGGACGTGGTTAGCTGCTCAGCTCACGCACGGGAGAGGGTCGATGACGGCCCACACGTCGCGGCTACGGTTAGCACGCCGGTTGATTGAGCGACGAACCGAGGATGCCGTGACCGTCGAGCCAATCTCCGCGGTACGTTCCTGACGCGTTGCACACTGTACGCGAGTCGTTTGCTCTGCACCTCGGGGCCACCCGGGCCGACAAGACGAGCAGGATGTACCTGGCGGCCCTTTTCGCTCACCTGAAGACGAACGTGATGCCGACGAGCGCCCGGACTGTTTATCAACGGTCCGTCCTCCATTGCCTGAGCGCGACTCGTTGGTCACCCGGTGTGCCCCTCGCAGTGCTGCTCGACGGTGGTGAGGAGCTCACCGATGTCGACCGGCTTCGAGAGATAGCCGTCGAAACCCGCCTCCTTGAACCGCTCGCGATCCCCCGCATTGCCTGTGCCGTTACGGCAAGCACCGGTATGGGGCGGTCCGCTCGTCCATCCGCAGCCGGCCCAGCACCTCAACGCCGTCCATGTCCGGTAGCCGAATGTCCATCAACACGAGCGCCGGTCATGCGCGATCGCCAGCATCAGCGCCTGTCTGCCAGTCGATGCCTCCAGCGTGCGATAGCCGCTCGCTCGAAGCACGTCCCGAAGCAGCGTCATGTTCTTAGCGTTGTCCTCGACCACAAGGATCTGCTCACTAGCCATAGCTACGTCCGCGGTACAGGCAGCGTAAACACAAACTTGCTTCCCGTGCCGGGCGCGCTCTCGACCCAGATGCGCCCACCGTGTAGCTCTACGAGGCGCTTTGAGAGCGCCAGCCCGAGCCCAGTCCCCTCGCGCTGCTCCTTGCCCGCTGCCGCCTGTTGGAACTCCTCGAAAATGCGAGCCTGGTCCTCCGGAGCGATCCCAGGCCCGTTGTCGCTGACGGCAACGCGCACATCGCCATCGAGGCGCCCAAAGCGACGTCGATGGTGCCGCCGGCCGGCGTGAACTTCACCGCATTCGATAACAAATTGAAGACCACTTGCCTGACTCGACGCTCGTCGCCAAGAACGGTGCCTATGCCCGGATCCGACGAGAGCGAGATCCGGACACCTTCCTTGGTCGCGCCCTCGCGGACCATCACGATCCCGCGCTCGAGCGCGGCGGGCAGGGAGAAGGGCGCGACCTGGAGCTCGATCTGGCCAGCCTCGACCTTCGAGAGGTCGAGGACGTCGTCGATCAGCGACAGCAAATGCCGCGAGGACGCGAGGACGTCATCGAGGTACTCGGCCTGCTTCTCGTTGATGTCGCCATAGAGCTCCTTGCGCAACACCTGTGAGAAGCCGCTGATCGCGTTCAACGGCGTCCGCAGCTCGTGTGACATGTTTGCTAGAAACTCCGACTTGTGGTGACTCGCGGCCTCCAGCTCACGGGCTTGCTCATCCAGCCGGGAAAGCGCGCTCGTGAGCTCCCTGGTCCTCTCCTGGACCTGTTGCTCGAGCCCGGCGTAGGACTCCTCAAGCCGCGCAGCCATCCGGTTGAATTCCTCGGCGAGGGCGCCGAGCTCGTCGCGGGTCGAGACTTCGATCCGCTGATCGAGGGCACCAGAACCGATCCTTGCTGCGGCGGTCTGGATCGACTCGATTGGCCTGACAAGATTGCGCGCCAGCAGCACACTCGTAGCGATCGCCACAAGGAGGAACAGCACCAGGAGGGCTGCAGTGCGCCAGATTGCGGCCTCGATTGGAGCGAACGCCTCGCTGAGCGGTTCCTCGACGAAGACCCACCAACCGGGCGGATCGACGATATGTGAGGCGCTGAGCACCTCTCTCCCGCCTGGGTCGCGCCCGGTGGTGAACACGTCAGTGGGAGCGCTCGCGTCCCTGGCCAACGCGGCCTGGACCTGCGGTAGCGCTACGAAGGTCGTGTGCGCGAGGACAAGATTGATGTCTGGATGGGCGATGACCGTGCCCTGGGCGTCGACGGCGTATGCGTAGCCCGCGGTGCCGATCTGTGCCCTGTCGATGGCGTCCTCGACGTCTCGCAGATCCACGTCAGCCTCGATCACGCCCTGGCCGGGCGCATGTTCAGCGATCGCGACCGTCATGTGAGCCCGCCCATCGCGCTCACTGAAACCTACCCCGCCGAAGTATGGATCGGTCCGCGCACGGGCGAACATTTGGGGATCTGCGCCTTCGCTGCCGCAGCCCCAGGTGTCGACGTCGTCCATCTCGAAGGAATAGACGTGGACGCACGCTCTGCCGCCCGCGTCAAAGTACGTCAGCGTGCTCAGCAGTTTCTGGCGCCCCAGGAGCCCGCGGAATCGCTGAACTCGCTCAAATTGCGTCGGGTCGACCGTCGCTTGGGCGACGCTGTCGAGGTCGCCAAGGATCTCCTGGATGAACTGACTAATGGACACCGCGGCGGACAATGCTTTGTCAGCCTCGACCCTGGACATCGCTCGCTTGCTGTCTTCGTACGTGAAGTAGAAGCTGCTGATTCCCACGGAGACGATGGCCGCCGCGACGAGCACGACCACGACGAGCGTGTATTTCCAGATCAGGCGGTGATGCGGCCGGGCGGGCGCAGCCACGCGATGCACTCCAGTCTGGGATTCGTCTACCGATAGACCACGTCGGCCCGCTGGATCACGTCCTGCGGCACCTGAATGCCGAGCTCTTCGGCTTTCGCGAGATTGATCGCAAATTCAACCTTGGGAACCTCCTCCACGGGAAGCTCTCCCGGCGCAGTGCCCCTGAGAATGGCATCGACAAATCGTGCGCCGGCGGCACCCACGGGCCCCACGTCGACGCCCAATGAGAAGAGTGCGCCAACCTCGACCCATTCCCGACGGTGCGCCTGCACAGGGACGTTTGCCTCCGCAGCAAGCTCGATCGCCCGTTTCGAGAAGTTCAGCCGCAGGCTCGGCGAGAGGAGGAATACGCCACCGACCTCGCCCAGGAGCGAGAGAGCGAAACGCCCGCTCGAGATCCGCTGTCTCGGACGCTTCCCGAATGTCCAGCTCGAGCTCAAGCTGCTCCGCGGCGTCTCGCGCCTGGGCAAGAAGGGCCGGCGTCGCAGGGTCGGTCGGGTCGATGAGGGTCAGCAACCGCTGCAGACCTGGAACGATCTGCTGGTAGAGCTCAAGCTGCTTGACGACCGGATCTCTCGCTCCGAAGACGCCGGTCAGGTTCCCGCCCGGATGTGACAGGCTCTCTACGAGGCCGTCCGCGACCGGGTCGGAAGGATGAAGGAAGACCACCGGGATCCGATCGTCTGGACCCGCTGTCGCAGCCTGCGCGGCGGCGATGGATTTGTCCTCGAACGCGACGATCACATCGACCTTTTGCAGAACGAACGTCACGGCCTGCCCCTGGACGTCATCCTTGTCGAGATTACGCCAGATCAGGTCAATTCTTGGACCCTGGATACGCCCCTGCTCGGTAAGGCTCTTCATGAGCTCGTCCTTCGAGCCATCCATCCATCCCAGCTCAGCCAGGCGGGCGACGAGCGTGCCCAGGGACGGCGGAAGTGGTCCGTTCCGACATGCATCAGACCGACCTGTGGGACGGGCGCTGCGGTCGGGCCGGTGCCGATCGCGGGCGAACAGGCGCCGAGCAGACTGGCGAGGACGATGCTGCCAATCAGCGCTAGCGGGGATCGCCAAGCCTTCATCGAATTCCTACCTCTCCCTGCCGCTCGCGGGCCCAGACGCTACTCCAACGGTCACGGCTTATCTAGCCTCGGCGCCGTCGAACCAGATGGCTCGGCGGCGCCGCGGCGTTCATTGAGCGTTGCGACAACGCTCAGAAGGGGCAGTTGCCAGGGTTCGGTTCGTCGATGCGCGACGGGGCCCCGGCGGGGACAAGTCTCGTGACTATGACGATCGCTTCCTGCGTGCTCTCGTTTCGGGCGACGTGTACATCCGTGCCCTCGTCGACGTAGGCATCCCCGGCGCTATGGACCTCGGGGCTACAGCTGGGGTCTTCGGCCAGATAGAAGGTCAGCGTGCCCGACTTGACGATGACCAGGCTGGGTCCGGGATGGCTGTGCCAGCCGAATGTTCCGCCGGGCGCCACGCGGTTCTCGACGACAGATAGGTTGGTCTCACCCTTGGTCCGGAGATGGGTCATCCAATCTCCGTTCTTGACCACGAAGTTGACCTCATCGAGGTTGCCGCTCGCGATCGTTGTGCTAGCCACCAGCGAGGCGGGGGTGGCCATGACGACCCCGCCAACAACCGAAACCCCGATTGTTGCGACGGCCAGGGCGAGCATGATTCGATTGCGCATGTCTACTTGGTCTCCTCAACTGCAATGGTCTCTTTCGACGTGGCGAGCACGACGCGGAGCGACTCGAGATCTGCACGCTGGGTAAAGGCGCCTGCGCCGATCGGGCGATCCGGCGCCGCGGGTGGGCTCGTCCCAGGCCAGCCCAGGTCCCTTCGGTCCGAGAACTAGAACGCTCGGGGATCGACGCGTCCCCGAGCGTCTGGTCGCGTCAGCTCGGGCAGGCGAACTTCTCGAGCCTCGAATTGCCTTGGTCGGCCGCAAATGCTGTCCCGATCTCGTCCGCGGGTACGGTTTCAGGACGCAGGTCCAGCAATGTCCCGTCCGGTAAGGTCACGGACTTCTCCGAGCCGACGATGATGCACTCACCGTTCGGCAGGATGATGTGTGCTCGGTTGTGGGCGGCTGCCGACGGTGCGAAGGCGAGCACAGCCACCATGCCAGCTGCCGTTGCCAGGAGAGAGATTCGTCGCTTCATTGGAACTCCCTATCGCTGCTGGTTTCCTGGCGGAGCGTCTGCGCCGCTTCAGCGAACTTAGGAGGACGTCGATCACATGCCAACCGTGCCTGCCTGCGTTTTCGCGGGGATGCTGGCACCCTCGCTGTCGCCGCCGGCCAGTCCGTGCCGTAGGAGTCATTCCGGCCCGCGAGCGCAGAACCGTCGAACCGCATCGGGAAACGTATCGATGTCGATAGGCTTGACGACGTAGCCGGCAAAGCCGGCGTCGGATAACCAGTCCTCGCGGCCATGGAGTGGCAGAGCAGTCATCGCCACGACCGGTATGTGCGACGTTCGCGGCTCGTCCCGGAGCATCCTCGTGGCCTCCGTGCCGTCCAGATCCGGAAGGCGCAGGTCCATCAGGATGACGTCTGGCAGATGCTCGGACGCGAGCGCGATCCCATCCGCGGCAGTCACGGCCTCGATCATCCGAAACCGGGCCAGGCGGAGCACATCGCCAGCAAGCTTTCGGTTCCTGTCGTTGTCGTCCACGACTAGGATCAGCGGGAAGTCCGACATCACCGGCGTATTCTCCGCCCATGCCGATCCGGCTCGTGCTCGCCGAGGACCACTATCTCGTCCGTGAAGGCGTCCGGCGCCTGCTCGAGGCGCAGCCCGGTTTTGAGGTCGCGGCGGTCTCCGGGGACCTCCACTCGCTTCTCAAGGCCGTCGATCGCGAGGGGCCGGACGTGGTGGTCACAGACATCCGCATGCCGCCTGGCCACTCGGACGAGGGCATCCAGGCCGCCAGACGACTCCGGGAGACGCACCCGGGTCTTGGCGTGGTCGTCCTCAGTCAGTACGCGAACCCGAGCTACGCACTCGCGCTGCTGGACACCGGTAGCGCTGGCCGCGCCTACGTGCTGAAGGAGCGCGTTCATGACCTCGACCAGCTGGTCGCTGCCATCCGCGCTGTCTCAGAAGGAGGCTCGCTGATCGACCCGAAGGTGGTGGAAGGGTTGGTGGCCGATCGGGCGCGTGCGGCGACCTCCCCGCTCAGCCAACTGACCGCCCGGGAACGCGACGTACTGCGGAAGATGGCAGAGGGCAAGAACAATGCGTCGATCGCCGAGGACCTTGTCATGGCTGAGAGGTCGGTAGAAAAGGTGATCCACTCGATCTTCATGAAGCTAGGGCTGACGTGGGAGCCAGCCGTTCACAAGCGCGTCAAGGCGGTCATCCTGTATCTGGCCGAGAGCGATCCGGGTCATCGCGACAAGGGCAGCCAGCCATGAACACGCGAACCGCCGTCATGCCGGTCGTCGACGCCAACGCGGCCATCTAGGGCCTCGATGCGATCGCGCAGGCGGTCGAGGCGCCCTTCAGCGTGGTGTCCGGCAACCGAGACCTCGAAGGTCACCGCGCCATCTGCGTCAAGCACGTTGACCGCTGCCTGGGACCCGCGTGACGCGGACGAAAGCGCCTCTACGCAGAACCAGTAGACAGCCTCAGTGATCTCCGGCGGATAGCGGGCATCCGCCGGAACGTCGACCAGAGCGGTAATGCCGGCGCCCTCCGCCGCGGACCTCAGGGCGCTGGCGAACCCACGCGCTTCAAGCAGCTGGGGATATACCCGATGCGCTAGCTGGGTCGCTTCATCCAGCGCTATCCGCATGTTGGCCGCCATCTCGACGAGCAGCAATTTCGCCGCGGCAGGATCATCGTCCACCAGCCCGGCCAGGTGTCGCAGATCGATGGCGAGTGCGACGAGGTGTTGCTGGATGCCATCGTGGATGGCGCGTTCGGTCGCGCGCCGGTCGGCGTGGGCGGCCTCGGCCAGTCTCCTCCGCGACCTACGAAGCTCCGCTACTTCACCCTGCAGTCGGTCGAGACTCTCCTCCGACCGTTCGCCAGAGCCAGCGTTCGACACTGCCCCACCTCATTGGAGTCGCCGGTCAATGCTCCGACCGAGCCAAGTCCCGCCGGTCGGATGACAAGGATGAGTGTGGCGGTCAGGGCAAGCGCCGAGTGCGTGCCGACGTATCCACCTCGCCAGGTGTTCACCGGAGGCCCCGTACTGAGCGACTAACAGGTGCTTACTCGGTGCCCATCCGACGCTCAGGAGCACGCCGCACTGATACGGACTCTTAGAAGGCGGCTGCTCTGTCCACTGAGCTACGGGGACGTGGGTTAGGTGCTCAGTCTACGCACGAACCTGCGGCATTACAGACCCTGACGGCCCCATGGATCCTTAGCACGTCGCTGCACTGAGCGACGAACTGAGGACGTCCGATGCCGCCCCGACACGCGTTCCTGACCACGTCTTCAAGGTGGCGCATGTCCCAGGCGATGGATCTGCGCTTGAGCTGGACGCTCGCGCTGACCTCCGCCCTGAAACCGTGATCGCCCGCGCGCGGATAGGCGAGGCCCGGCTAGGCGAGGCTCGGCCGGCCCCGACTGTCACGAACGACGCGGGTCAGCGCGAGGGAACGATCGTCACCAGCGGCGTCGCGAGCGCCTCCTCGATGGCCGTCTCGATGTCCCTGACCCGCCCCGCCGCGACCTCCCGATCGAACTCGGCTGCTGAGAGTTGCTCCCGGCCAACGACGAGCGGATCGAGAATGCCGCCGATCCACGCCGAGACACCGCCGCCGAGCTCCTCCTTTATCCGTGCCGAGGTCGCGGCGAGACGGACGGCGCGGGGCACATCGCCCGCCCAGATCGCCACCTCTCCGAAGTAGTCGAGCCCAAAGGCAATCCCCATGCGCATGTCGCCCGCCCGCGCTGTCTCGAGCATCGCCCGGTAGTCGGCGATCCCGTCGGAAATCTCGCCCAGCAACAGCTTGATTCGGGCAAGGAAGATGCCAGACGAAGAGGGGAAAGAACTGATCGCCGGCCTGACGCGCGAGATCGAGCGAACGCTCGAGCGACGCCCGCGCATCCGAAAGGCGCCCGAGCGCAAACTGGGCGGTCGCGACGCCCACGAGCATGCGACCCTGTTGGAGGACGTCGCCCAACTCCCGGTAGCGTTCGAGATTGGCCTCCGCCAACTCGAGCGCGCGGAGCGGATCGACCTCGATCGTCGAGAAGCCAACGATGCCCAGGGCGAAGGCGAGCTCCGCGCGGATCGCCGCTCGCGACGGTAGGCTTCGGCGCTCACCTCACCCAGCCGGCGTCCGGTTGCATGGTCGCCGAGCCACTGCGCGTTGTAGCCGGCCGTCGCAGCCGCGATTGCGAACTCGGGTCGATCCGAGCGGCGCTGCCCGGTCGACCAACCCGACGAGGATCCGTTGGCCCTCGGCGCCGTGGTTGCGCTGAAGCCAGAACGGGCCGAGCCCCGCCGCGATCGCGAGGGCCGATTCGATGTCGCCGTGGGCTTCCGCGCGTTCGATCGCGGCCCGGAAGTTGTCGAGGTCGGTCTCGATCCGGTCGAACCAGGCGCCCGCCGTCGGCCCATCCGACTCCGTCCGCGCGCGCTCAGCGAACGCCCGGAAGAAGGCGACATGGCGCCTCATGATCTCGGTTGCCTCGTCGCTCGCGGTGAGCAGCTCGCTGGCGAACTCGCCGATCGTGGCGAGCATCGTGAACCGGGGCATCTCCCCGGCCGGCAGCGCCTGGATCAGGCTCTGATCGGCCAGCCGCTCGAGGGCCGAGTCAACGGCGCTCGCGGACGAGTCGCCCGCGACGGCGTCGGCCGCCTCGTACGTCCATCCGCCGACGAATGCCGCCAGCCGCCGGAACACGGCGCGTTCGGCATCGTCGAGCAGGTCGTGGCTCCAGGCGATCGTCTCGCGGAGGCTCTGCTGGCGTCGCGGGACTGTCGCCGGACCGACCGCAAGAGCGTCGAGACGGTGTGCCAGGCGGTCGCGAATCGCTGCGACCGACAGCAGGCGGACTCGGGCCGCAGCGAGCTCGATCGCGAGGGGGAGCCCGTCGAGTCGCCTGGCGATGTCCGCGATGACGGTGAGATCGGGCGCCGTTGGGCTTGAACGTGGGGCGCACCAGCCGAGCCCGGTCGACGAACAGCCGGACGGCGTCGGACCCCTCGAGCGTGACCGGATCCGACTCCGCGGCCGGAACCGAGAATGGCGGCACGCCGAATTCCTGCTCGCCCGCCACATGGAGAGGGGCGCGGCTCGTGGCGAGAACGCGGATCCGGGGCGCGTCCGCGAGCAGTCCGTCGACGGCGCTCGCGGCGTCATCGATCTGCTCGAGGTTGTCGAGGATCAGCAGGACCTCGCGCTCGTGCAGCCAGTCGCGCAGCACTTCGGCGATTGAGCGATCGCGGTCCTCGGGCAGCCCGATGGCGGATGCGACCGCGGCCGGGATCAGCGCACCGTCGGTCGTCGCGGCGAGGGCAACGAAGAAGGCTCCCTCGGCAACGCGATCGGCCACCTGCGCAGCCGCTCGAACTGCCAGCCTCGTCTTCCCGGTCCCGCCGGGCCCTGTGAGCGTGACCAGGCGGTGATCGAGCAGAAGATCACGATCGCCGCCAGCTCCTCGGTACGTCCGATGAACGTCGTTGCCTCGGGCGGGAGGTGCGCGCGCCGGACATCGAGCGCGCGAAGCGGGCGGGAACGCCGACGGCAGCCCCTTGATCTCGAGCTGGTGCAGTCGCTCCGGTTGCTGGATGTCCTTCAGCCGGTAGCCACCCAGGGAGCGGACGTGCACGCCCTCAGGAAGCTTGTCGGCGACGAGCGCATGAGACGCGTCCGACAGGAGGACTTGCCCGCCGTGGGCGGCGGCCATGATGCGAGCGGCGCGAGCGATCTCGGGATACCCCTCGTCATCGGTGGTCCTGTCGGCGGTGTGGATTCCCATTCGCGCGCGGATGGGGTCGCCCGCCCAGGCAAACGCGTGAAGGCCGCGCTGAGCTGCCACCGCCGCGAGAACGGCGCTCGCCGCGTCGGGGAAGGTCGCGAAGAACGAATCCCCCGCGGTCGAGGAGACCGTCCCGTGGTTCGCGGAAATCGCGTCGCGAAGAATCCGGTCGTGCTCTGCGAGCTGCCCGCTGAACGTCTGCCCTAGCTGGCTCGCTAGTCTCGTGCTGCCCTCGATGTCGGTGAACAGGAAGGTCACCGTGCCGGTCGCCAGATCGCCTTCGCGGGTCGTCATCCGCAGCGAACCTCCGGTCTCGAGGTCAGAGTGTCGGCTTCATCGGTTCCGCCTGCGAGTCTAAGCGCCGTTGCCCTGGACACGAGTAGCAGGAGCCGTTTGGATACCCATCCTCGAGCGTATCGACGGGTTAGCAACTGAGCAGCTAATTGAAGTCTGTGCGCTCTCTTACCCACCTCTGGTAGCACGCCGCACCAATCTGGACTCTTAGAAGGCGGCTGCTCTGTCCACTGAGCTACGGGGACGGGGTCATCTGCGTCCGCTCCTGACGCGCTGAACACTCTACGCGAGTCGTTCACGCTCCACGTCAGCATGAGCGGGTGCCGAGCGTCAAACGCGTGTCCACACCGCAGTCACGCCGTAGTGGCGACGTGGGAACGTGGCGGACATCAGGGCCTGGACGAGTCCCATCGAGGGCCATCGCGCGGACCACGGCAACCGCCCAGCACGGAGCATCGCGATGCATGACTGCATCTGCCGCCAATGCCTCTGCTACCGGGGGACCAGGGACCGTACTCGGCTGTGTCTCGGCTGCCGAAGGGGCAGGCACCCGGGCGATCCGCGACCGGCAGATCGGCTGATCAGGTCCGACCGACGAGCGCTCGCCTGACGGTTGACGCCAGGCCTGCCATCGGACCTGACACAGATCGGCATACCATGGCGCCATGAGCCACCGAGCCGATCCGGACCGCATCCACCAGGCCCGCCGCGCCGCGATCCGCAACGCGATCATGCAGGACCGCGGCCTGAACCAGGACGTCGCCGAACGGTGGTGCGATGCGTGGGAAGCCGAGGCCATCCTGCAAGGACGTGTCCGGGACGGCGACTTCTGGGATGCCGGGAAACTCTGGATCGACCGCCAGTGTTCCGCGAGGAAGCAGCCGCCCAACTGAGCGGCTGCTGGCCGCCCAACTGACCGGCTGATGGCCGAATCGGCCGTGCTATGCTGCGCGACCCAACGTGCCGGCCGGGATCCGGGACGGGCGTTTCAGTGAGGTCAGGACGGCCAATGGCGGCTCGTCGTGGTGGTGCGACCGCGGAACAGCTCGCCCTCGAGCTGCCGCTCGAGCTTCCCCGCATGGCCCTGGCGCCCGAATGGAAGGACCAGCAGCGGCTGTGGGGTCATCCATTCCACCCGATGTGCTCGTACCTGGCGAGCTACCCCGCCGCCTTGACGCATGCCTTCATCGCGCGGTACTCGCGGCCGGGTGACGTCGTTCTCGATCCGTTCTCAGGGCGCGGCACCACGCCGCTCCAGGCCTGCGCGGAAGGCCGCATCGGCGTTGGCAACGACCTCAATCCATTCGCCCATCTGCTCACGGCCGCCAAGGTGGAGCCTCCGACGCGGGCTCAGGCAGCGACCCGGCTCGCCCAGCTGCGACTGGCCTGGAACGCGGGCGCCGCGGGCTGGCTCGCCCTGGGTGCCCGAATCTTCGCCGACCCGACCGCGGCCGATGCGCTCGTTCCCGGAGCGGGTTCCGCCACGTCTGCCGCAAACGGCACCGAGGGCGTGCCAGTCGAGGTCGCGCTTGCCTTCCACCCGCGGACGCTCGGTCAACTCTTGTTCGTGCGGACGACGCTCCAGCTCGACGACAGGACGGATCGATTCCTGGCCGCGGCGCTGACCGGGATCCTCCACGGCAAGAGTGCGAGCTACCTCTCCGAGCTCATGCCAAACACGTTTTCGATGGCCCCACGCTACGTCCGCGATTTCGCCGCTCGAACCGAGTTCGCGTCGCCGGAGCGCGACGTGTTCGACGGGCTCGCGAAGAAGCTCGATCGGCTGTTCCGTCAGCCGCCGCCGCGGACGGAGGGCGTGGCCCTCCTGGGCGATGCCCGCGATGTTGCCCAGCGGGCTCGAGCGGCGCTCAGCGGCAGCGGTCGCCCGGATCGCGCCCGGCTGGTCGTCACCTCGCCGCCCTATCTGCGGGTCGTCAAGTACGGGTACTACAACTGGCTGCGGACGTGGTTCCTCGGGTTCGACGCGCGCGCCATCGATGCCGCGCTCGATGACGCCCACCACCGAAAGCCGTATCTGGCGTTCCTCCGCGACGTCCTCGCCTCCCTGCGACCCGCCCTCACGGACGACGCGGTGGTCGTGCTCGTCATCGGCGACGTACTGACGGATCGCGGTCGCGACATTCAGGGTGGCGTGGGGCTGGCCGAACGTACCTGGGAGATGGCCGCCGAACCCGAAGGCTACAGGCTCGCCGGGGTCGCGCTCGACGACGTCGCAGCTGGCCGCAAGATGACCAAGCTTTGGGGTGACGAGGCTGGTCGGGCGACCAAGACCGACCGGATTCTTGTTCTTGGGGCGACCGAATCGGGGCGTCGCCGAGCCCTGGCCGGTGCCGATCTCGATGTCGACTGGTCCTGGCCGCCGCGGTCGTTGCGCGCAATCTGACGCACGGGTCACGATCTGACCCCGACCCCTCGTCTGTCTCTAGAATGCCGCCATGCAGCAGATGTACCACCCGTCCGACCTGGCCTCGATGGACCCACTGGTCCTGATGAAGAACCTGGACCATGTCCGGATGACCAGCCGGCGGCTCTCGTACATCCTCCAGCAGCAGGTCCACCTGTACACGCCCGAGGCAAACCAGCTGCGCGAGCAGATCGATCGCTACGTCGAAGCCGAGCGCCAGATCGAGGGTGAGATGGCAAGACGTCGCATCCGCGCCTGACGGCGCCCGGTCCGGAATCGAAACGACCCTCGCCATCGGCGAGGGTCGTTGACTGTCGATATCGACAGGACGAGGTCGGCGCGGGGATCAGGCGCCCGTGGACGCCAGCACGAGTCGGACCGGGACGTCAAAGGATCGCTCGTCATGGTGTGCCGGGGCAGTTGCCGGCGCGGACTCCGTCTGATCTGACGTGAGTACTTCTGTGGGTTGAGCCGTTGGGGTGATGACGACGCTCACGGGCCGTCGGAGCGCCGCCTCTTCGGCGACGACCTTGGCCGCCAGATTGGCCAGCGCCGGCATGTCGAAAAGGCTGAACCCGACACCGATCCCCCCGAGGTCATCGGAGCTGAAGCCACGGTAGAGGCCTCGGCCAGCCACGGCGCACATCTCGTCGTAGATCTCAGGCCAGCCGACCCGGCGTCGGTGGTAGCAGAACCGGACGAACTCGACGGCATCGGGGTGAGGGGCACCCGATGCGGCAGTGCGTGGAACCATCGATGGCGTGCCCTCCTTCCATTTCCGGCCGCGCGGTCATGCGGCCAATGACAGTACGAAACACTCCGACCGTTCGGGCGGGACCTGCCCAACGACCGGACCCGGGGCTTCTGGTCTACCGGCGGTTCCCCTCCGAGAGTCACCCGGCCGGTAATGGACCATGGTAGGCCGATGCCGTCCGACCCGGAAGGGGGCTTGTCCACGACTTCGTCCACCAAGTTATCCACAAGAACGGACGTTCGGTGAACGCGCGTGCGGTACGAGCGTGAACCGGTTCGGGCCGATCAGGCAACCCGTCGCGACAGTCCGAGACCGGGCCTGGGTGCCAGGCGCCAGCGATGATCCGATTGAAGCTCGAGCCCGTCGAATGGGTCGTCCGCGAGCAGCAGGCAGCCGTCGAGATCGACCCACTCGGCGAGCGAGGCGACGACCGCCGACCCCGCGATTCCAACAGATGTCTCTTCCATGCAGCCGAGGAACGTCCGGAATCCAAGCTCCCGGGCTCGTTCGAGCATGCGCCTCGCTGGCCCGATGCCGCCGCACTTGGCCAGCTTGACGTTGACCCCCGCGACGACACCGACGAGTGCGTCCAGGTCCTCCTCGAAGACGCAGCTCTCGTCGGCCACGATCGGCAGCGATGACTGCTCCTGCAGCCAGCGGAGCTGGTCGAGGCGGCGCGCCGGAAATGGCTGCTCGATCAGTTCGACGCCGAGCCGTTCGAGGTCGGGGAGGATCGCGAGGGCATCCTCGGGCGTCCAGCCGGTGTTGGCGTCGACGCGGATTGGCCCGCCAAAGACGCCGCGAACAGCCTCGAGCGTCGCCAGATCGCCCGGTCCGCCGACCTTGATCTTGAGGGCCGGGAAGTCGGCGGCCCGACGGGCTCGCTCGGCGACCACATCGGGCCTGTCGATCCCGATCGTGAAGTCGGTCGGAGGCAGGTCCGCGGACAGGCCGAGCAGCTCATGGACGGGCAGGCCCAGGGCCTTGCCGGCCAGGTCGTGCAGGGCGATGTCGAGCGCACACTTCGCGCCGCCGTGTCCGCGGATCACGTCTGAAAACGTCGCGGCCATGCCCTCGAGCGCCCGGCGTGCCGTCGTCGGGTCGGCCCTGTCCGCGAGGGTCGCGATGAGTGGGTCCGCGGCTTCCGCCAACGCGGGCATCACCGCCGCCATCGTTTCTGGCGTTTCACCATAGAACCGGTCCGGGTAGCCCTCCCCCACACCGACCAGGTCCGGAAGGCGGCCGTCGCGGACCTCGACCATCACCGTCGTGACCTCGTGTCCGGCACCGTGGTCCGAGCGCGCGATCCGAAATGGGTCACGCAGCTTGAGATGCAGGACCTCGTGCGTGAGACGCAACGTCACGCTGGCCCGAACCACGGCAGCGCATCGACTCGCTCTCGAATGGCTGCCCACAGATCGTCGGCGCCGAACCGCACCGGATCCGCTGTCGGCAGCCCGGTCTCGGCGGCGATCGCGCCGATGACCCGCCGGGCCTCGCCATCGTCGGGATAGAGCGACGTGTTGAGCGCGACACCAACCACGGCGGATGGTGCGATCAACCCGGCGACCCGCTCATGGAGCTCGATGAACGGGGCGAGCGGCGCGATCGGGAACGACGCCTCCGGCAGGTGGTCGAAGTCGTGCCCGGCCAATCCGGGCTTGTGGACCATCACCATCGCGTGGGGCGTGGCGCCATGGATCAGCGCGAGCGTCACCGACGAATAGGCCGGGTGATCCAGTGATCCCTGGCCTTCGACGATCACCCAGTCGCCGAGCGCTTCACCCTGCTCGACCAGCCATTCGACGGTGCCCTGGGCGAAGTCGCTGATCAGGCGGTCGACGGCAACGCCCCAGCCCTCGATCATCATCCCGGTCTGGCCGGTTGCGACAAACGTCGCCCGGTTGCCGGCGGCCTGGGCCGCGCGCCGCAGCTCGAGCGCGACCGACATCTTGCCGATGGCGCAGTCCGTGCCCACGGTCAGGATCACCCGCTTGCCCGGATCGTGCGGTCGGCCGACGGCCGTTTCGAGGCGGTCGGGTGGCCGGCGGTAGTCGACGATCGCCGTGCCGCGGGCCAGGGCAGCGGCCGCGAACTCCGGATCGTCGCCGACGAACGTGTGCAACCCCGACAACACGTCGAGCCCGGCCGCGATCGCCTCGGCGATGATCGCCCGCCATTCCGCGGGAAGACGGCCACCTGTGGGGGCGATCCCGATCAGGAGACTGTCCGGCCGCACGGGCCAGGCGAGCACCTCCGTGAGCGTGGCAACGATGGGGATGTCGTGACCCGGCAGGTCGGCCGCAACGTTCTGGCCAGCCCGGGTCGAAATCGAGGACCGCGAGGACGTCGTGCGGGCCGTACCGGATCACGCCAAAGGCCGTCTTGGCGCTATGCATCCCGAACTGGCCCTCGGCGAGGATGACGAGGCGACGGCGATCTGACGGTCGCATCGGCGGAGTCTACGAAACTCGGTTCCGTGCCGTTAGGGTCCTTGGACGGCCGCAAAGGTCATGGGACCAGTTGGGCATCTGGGTCATGCCACGGCCAGCCCGCCGATGCCACGCTTCGTCTCGTCATGCCCTCCCTTCCCAGGGCGCTCCGCCGCATCCTTCCGGGCGCATCGTTCTCGACCTCCGCCGATGGTCGCAGGACAAGGCAGCTCGGCTTGATGGTGCGCGGGATCTCGATCGCCGCGACACCGATCGGCGCACTCGAGATGATCGCCGGGCTCGTATTCGACGAGCCGAGAGCCGTCATCCTGGGCCTTGCTTCTCTCGCGTACGCATTCTGGCTGCTCCACCTGACCAGGGACGCTGAGGCCCTCGCCAAGGAGCGAGCCGTGACACGGATCGCCGTAATCACGCTTGGACTCGTTTCGTCTGGCGCCGTCCTCGAGCCCACGGTGGCCATGGGAATGGCCATCGCGGCGCTCCTGCCAGGGGTGCTCGTTCTGCCATTCCTGAGCAGCGCAGCTGTCGGTCGCGTGCTAGCCGTCACGGGTGTCGTGGGGATCGGCTCGGTGATAGCCGGCCAGGCCCTGCCATCGAGCACGCGAATCCCGGCCGAGATCGCGGGCACGCTGGCATTTGTCACGATCGCGCTGGCATACGGCTTCCTGCTGCTCTTCCTCTGGGACGTCAGTCGTCGTTTCAAGACCACCGCGCAGGACCTGCGGTCGGTCATTTCGATGTCGAGTGACCTTTCGCGGACGATGGATCCGCAACAGGTCGGCGACCGGATCGCCCGCCATATCTCCGGGGTCGTCGGCGCCACGGAGGCCGCCATCTGCTACTGGGACCGGGCAACGGACCGGCTGGTGACCATGGGCTGCTACCCCGCTGAGCGGGTCGCGGACCTCCAGCCCTGGTACCCGCTTGGCGACTACCCGGCCACCCGGGCCGTGCTCGAAACCGAAATCCCGACGATCGTGGATGCGGACGACCCAACCGCCGACCCCAGTGAGCTCGCCTACCTCGAATCGATCGGCATGCGCAGCATGGCGATGGTGCCGATGGTCGCCGCGGGCAAGGCCATCGGGACCCTCGAGTTCATGTCCACCCGGACGGGGGTCTTTGGCCCGCACGACGTCGAGCTCGCCGCGATGCTCGCCGGTGAAGGGGCGATGGCCCTCGAGAATGCCCGCCTGTACGAGGAGATCCGGCACCAGGCGTTGCACGACGGGCTGACCGGGCTGGCCAACCGGCTGCTGTTCCGGGATCGTGTGGCGCACGCCATCGAGCGCAGCCATGGGCGTGAAGGTCGTCCCTTTGCGGTCCTCTTCATCGACCTCGACGACTTCAAGGTCCTGAACGACACGCTTGGCCACGCCCGGGGCGACGACATCCTCGTCGCGACCGCCGGCCGGGTTTCGGCGTCCCTCCGACCGAGCGACACGGCCGCGCGCCTGGGTGGCGACGAGTTCGCCGTTCTGCTCGATGGCGTGGACGACGAGGAGACGGCACTGTCGATCGCGATTCGGCTCGCCGATTCGCTGCGCGAGCCACTGGCTGTGTCCGACTTCGTGACGACCGTCGCCGCGAGCATTGGCGTGGCCATGAGCGGGGCATTCGGGGAGGCCGCCGACGACCTGCTACGCAACGCGGACATGGCGATGTACGCCGCGAAATCTTCCTCCCGCGGCCGCGCCCAGGTGTTCCAGTCGGTGCTGCGGGCCGACGCCTTCGCCCGGACCGAGCTGGCCGGCCTCCTCCGCGGCGTCGAACAACGCGGCGAGCTGCGCCTCGATTACCAGCCGATCGTCGAGATCGACGGCGGTGCCGTGGTCGGCCTGGAGGCGCTCGTCCGCTGGCAGCCACCCGACCGCCCGCTTCTGATGCCCGACAAGTTCATCGACCTTGCCGAGCAGACCGGCGACATCGTCCCGATGGGTCGCTGGATCCTGCGCGAGGCCTGTCGCCAGACGCGTGCATGGCAGGTCCGCCTGGGCTTGCCCGACCTCCAGGTCAGCGTCAACCTCTCGGCGCGCCAGTTCCATGAGCAGGACCTCGTCGAGACGGTCCGGGAGGCGCTCGCGGACACCGAGCTCACGGCATCGAGCCTGATCCTCGAGATCACCGAAAGCGGCCTGATGCAGCGGACGACCGGCACGATCGGGCGACTTACCGAGCTTCGATCGCTCGGGATCCACCTTGCCATCGACGACTTCGGAACCGGCTACTCCTCGCTGAGCTACCTGGAGCGGTTCCCGGTCGACAGCCTCAAGATCGATCGTTCGTTCATCGCCGAAGTGCTCCCGTCCGGGGAGCGCCCAGCCATCGCGCGAGCCATCGTGGAGCTGGGCCGGACCCTCGACCTCCGGGTCGTGGCCGAAGGCATCGAGGAACCTGGCCAGGCCGACTGGTTGATGAGCCTCGGTTGTGTGTACGGCCAGGGTTACCTCTTCTCCCGCCCGCTCGGGGTGGATGCCGCGGAGGCGTTCCTTGCCGGTGACGCGAGCCGCCGGGCGCAGCTCCGGCCAGTGGGCGACGCCGAGGACCTCGAACGCCGCGACGAATCTGGGCGGGGTCGGCGACCACCGAGCCGGCTCCGGCTCGTTTCCGAGGGCTGACGGACCCGCCTACCCCGTTCTGGCGAGCCCGAGCTGGTGCGCCATCGCCGCGGCCTCGCCCCTGCCCGAGACCCCGAGCTTGCCCAGGATGTTCGAGACGTGGACGCCCGCGGTCTTCTCGCTGATGAACAGTTCCTCCCCGATCTGGCGATTGGTCCGACCCGCGGCCACGAGCACGAGCACCTCGCGTTCGCGGGCCGTCAGGCCGAGGCGAGCCGCGTCGTCGGAGTCTGGTTCAGCCGTGGCCAACTCCTCTGGCACGAGCGAGATCCGGGCGCGAAGCGCCAGGGACGCGGCCTCGCGTTCGAGTGGTTCGGCGCCCATCGTCCTGGCGGCCTCGACGACCTCACGGAGCAGGGCCGTGGCCAGCTTCCGATCACCGCGCGTCGACAGCAGCGCCTCAGCCTGGCGCCACTGTGCGTACGCGACGGCAACGGGGCGACCCAGGTCCTGCCACGCCCTGACGCTCGCGGCCCAGGCATCCGGATCCGAGGCGCCTTCGAGACGTCCGAGCTCGGCATTGGCGGAGGCCAGCCACGTGGCCGACTGTGGAGCAAGGGCGGGCAGTCGCTCTGTCGCCAGATGACGCTGACGGACGGTATCTTGGGCCTCCCGCCCCGCCGCGACGGCAAGCGCCAACTCGTCGGCCGAGCGACGGGCCCGTGCGAGCTCGGCCCGGTCGGCATGCGCCCGTACACCCAGGGCATAGAGCTCGGTGCATCGGATGTCGGCATGGTCGCTGAGGGCCGCGAGACCCGCGGCTACCGCCTCGGCCGCGTCGGCCGGTCGGCGCTGCCAGAGCGCAAGCTCGGCCAGGCTGGCGTGGACGGGGAGGACCACCTGTCCGTCCGCGGACTGAACGGCCAGCGGCCGAATGCCCAGCAGCTTCTGTGCGGCCTCCGCGTACCGGCCACGGCCAAGGGCAAGCCTCGCCAGCAGCTCCTGGACCAAAATGTAGTTGAGTCCCTGCGGTCCGACCGCGTCGGCCGCTCGAACGGCGCGTTCGCTTTCGTCCCAGCGGCCCAGCAGGTAAAGGAAGTTGCTCGTGTTGCACAGCAAGTGGGCGCCGAAGAACCAGTGGAGACCGAGCCGCCGCCCCACCTCGACCCCCTTCGAGGCGACCTCGATCGCTTCCTCGAGACGGTTCGCCACGTACAGCACGTCGACCCGATTCCCGTACGCCCGACCCAGATCGTCCACGTTGCCGACCTCCTCCGCGATCCGGAGCGCCGCGGCAAGGTCGTCCAGGGCCTCGTCGACCTCGCCGTCCTGGACTCGATCCTGCGAGCGGGTGTTCAGGGCATGACCCTCGATCTGCCGGGCGCCAGTCGACCGGGCCAGTTCGATCGCCTCGTCGGCGAGCGGCCTCGACTCCCGATAGCTGCGTTGGAGCATGAGGATCTGCGCCAACCCGGCGAGCGCCTGGGCACGCGCCTCTGATGGCGGCTCGGCTGGAATGAGCTGTACAGCCCTGCGATAGCAGGCCAGCGATTCGGCCCCCTGGCCGGCGATCCAGGCGTATCGACCAAGGCGTTCCTGCAGCAGGCCGGCCCGGATCGGGTCCGCGCGTTCGTCGATCAGACCGAGCGCCGTCCTGACGTGGGCCACCGCTCGCGCCGGTTCGTTGAACCGCGCCACACTGGACGCCGCGGTCAGGAGCTCCACGCGATCACGACCGGCGCGAGCGGTCGCATCCGGGACCAGATCCCACACCTCGAGTGCGTGCTCGTAGTGACCGAGCGCCTCCGCAAAGGCGTACCTGTCCTCGTCAGCTTCGGCCGCGACCAGCGATGCATCAAACGCACGGGGCAGGTCGTGGGCCGCGTACCAGTGATACGCGAGCTCGGAAAGCCGTGATGTGTCGCCCGCGATCCTTGCGCCATCGAGCGCTTGGGCAAAAGCGGCATGAAGCCGGGTCCGCTCACCCGGCAGAAGGTCGCCGTACACGGCCTCCTGGAGCAGGGCGTGCCGGAAGGCGTAGCGCTCGTCACCTGCCACCACCTCCGGAACGAGGATCTGGTGATTGACGGCCTCGCGGAGCGCGCCGTACAGGGAGACGCTATCGGATTGTGTGACGTTCGCCAGGAGGGACGGGTCGACTCGCTGGCCCGCAGCCGAGGCAACCCGGAGCAGCTCCTGCGCGTCATCGGTGAGCCCGGCAACGTGCGCCAGGAGCACTTCCCGGAGGGTCGGCGGCAGCTCCGCGCTCCCCATGTCGCGCGCCGAGATCAGGAGCTCCTCGGCGAAGAACGGGTTTCCGGAGGACCGCGCATGGATCGAGTCCACGAGGGCAGGATCGAGGTCCGGCCCAGCGATTGCCGCGAGCTGGGCGCCGAGCTCCAGGCGATCGAAGCGGACCAGGTCGAGTCGCTCGACGCGCCCGGAGCGTTCCAGCTCGGCCAGGAACGGCAGCAACGGATGGCGTCGATGAAGCTCGTCAGAGCGGTAGGTCAGGACCAGGATGACGGCCACATCCCGGACGTTGCGCACGAGGAAACCCAGCAGGTCGCGGGTCGAACGATCCGACCAGTGGAGATCCTCCAGGATCAGAACGACGGGCTCGTTGGCTGCCAGCCGCTCGAGCACGGCAAGGACGACCTCGAACAGCCGGCCCTGGGCCGATCCGATGTTCAAGCTGCTCGTGGGGTCGCCCGCCCCCTCGCCCCCGGGAGGCGCGAGACCCGGCACGAGGCGGGCAAGGTCCGATCGGCCCTGCCCAAGGACCGTCGTAAACGATGTCCTCGGGGGTGTCTCGCGCCCATGTCCGCAGGGCTTCGACGATCGGGGCGTATGGCGCGCCCCGTTCGCCTAGATCGATACAGCCGCCCGAGAGCACGAGCGCACCCGAAGCGCGCGCGACGTCGGTGAACTCGCTGACGAGTCGCGTCTTGCCGACGCCAGCCTCGCCGCTGACCAGGAACTTCAGGCTCTGGCCGTCCCGGGCACC
Source organism: uncultured Chloroflexia bacterium (assembly GCA_963731865.1). GTDB lineage: Bacteria > Chloroflexota > Limnocylindria > Limnocylindrales > CSP1-4 > SPCO01. Next base: position 960,923 of record CAVSXG010000002.1, read on the forward strand.
ATCGAGCGCCGACCGCAGGCGACCGAGCTCCTCGGACCGCCCCACGAAGACCGGGCTCGAGACGCGAACGTCCATCGCCGCATTATCCGGGCTCCCGGGCGACACCTGGCGAACGCCAGCCCGGAGCCGGCGGGTGACACCGATGGCTCGGGGGCAAGGACGTTCACGTGGCGGCCACGAGCCGCGCCGCAAAACGCCGGAGGGACGCCAGGAAACCCGCTCCTGGCTGTTCTGCGCGTCGAGCCCTCGGCGGCTCGACCTGTAACTGGGGATCGAGCGTGACACGCGTCCGCGCCAGCAGCTCGTCGTGGGCCTGGCGGTGCCAATCCGCGATCCGTTCCCTGGTGATCTGCTCCATCGCGTAGGAATTCATGGCGACCTGCCTTCCGTATCGTCCATGCCATTGGCCTTGCCCAGAGCTTCCGGCACGGCGGGAGCTATGGCATCGGGAGGGTTCGATAGGAAGGCGGCCAGCAACTCTTCATTTTCCACATCGGCTGGTTCATCCCGGCGTCCGCTCGCCGGGAACCGCGTGTAGATTCGCCTCGTGAGCTTTGATGTCGCCGCCGATGCCTACGACCAGTTCATGGGTCGCTATTCGCGCCTGCTGTCACCGCAGCTCGCCGACCTGGCCGGGGTGCAGCCCGGGCAGCGCGTCATCGATGTCGGCTGTGGCCCAGGAGCGCTCACGGCCGAGCTGGTCGAGCGCGTGGGGCCGGCGAACGTGGCAGCTGTCGATCCGTCCGAACCGTTCGTGGCCGCGGCACAGCGCTCGGCATGTCGGCGTGGATGTCCGACGAGCGGCCGCCGAGCACCTGCCGTTCGACGACGACGCCTTCGACGTTGCCCTCGCGCAGCTCGTCGTCCATTTCATGGCGGATCCGGTCGCCGGTCTGACCGAAATGGCTCGCGTTACTCGGCACGGCGGCGTCGTCGCCGCATGTGTCTGGGACCATGCCGGCGGACGTGGCCCGCTCAGCCTTTTCTGGACGGCCGCCCGCGAGCTCGACCCGAACGTCGACGACGAATCGCGGCTCGCCGGGGCGCGCGAAGGACATCTTGAGGCGCTCTTCGAACAGGCCGGGCTCCGTGAAGTCGAAGGCACGACCATCTCGGCAAGCCTCGAGCACCCGAGCTTCGAGGAGTGGTGGGCGCCGTACACGCGCGGGGTCGGACCGGCGGGCGCCTACGCGACCGGGCTCGATCCCGAGCGCCAGGCGGCGTTACGGGAACGATGCCGCGCCCTGTTGCCCGACGCACCGTTCGTGCTCACGAGCCGGGCCTGGGCAGCCCGCGGGTTGGCTTAGGCCGGAACGACCCGGCTAGAGCTCCGATGTGATCCGCTTGGCGGTATACGGCGGACCAGGGTTCTGAGGGAGCGGGTTTCGCCTCCTTGAAGTCCGTGAACGCCCGGCCGAGGAACTCGGCCAGCGTCTCGGGCGAGACGGGATGATCGAGCAAGTCGCCGATCCCGTGTTCCACGGCATATGCGGCGTACCAGGAGGGCCAGGCCTGGTCGTAGACACCCTTCAGCTCGGTCGTCTCGTACACGCCGTGCGCTGCCTCCGCCTCGTCGAGGAGCGCCCGGATAGCGTCGATCCGGTCGGCCGTCGTCATCGGAGCCTTTCGCTGCTTCCTGCGCGGCCACGGTGTTTGCTTTCTGAACATATCCAGCAGTTTTTCGTGGTGTTCCAACTACGAATGGTCATGGATTTGTAGGCCGGTGTTCCCACGATCTTGTTCAGTCGGCTTCGGGTGCGTTGAGCGCTGAGACGTTGTGAGTAGATCACCCCATCACCCGGCCAGATCTTGTCGACTCCCTCTCGGGGATCGAACACCTGTAGCGCCTGCGCAGCGTCAATGCCAATCAGGAAGATTGCGTCGCTGTGATACGAATCCGGCCGCTAGCCGAAGCCTCAGGCTTGCGATCGATGACCGCCTGGACCTGATCGCGCGTCAGGACCAGAACCCGGATGAGCTCGTCATCAAGGTCAAAGGTTCGCGGCAGTGCATCTTCGATTTGGGTCTGTATCTTCGCAGCCGGTTGGTCGGAGTCCAGGATCACGTTTCCGCTTGCAATGTACGTTGAGACATTGGAGAAGCCCCATTCCTCCAGGGCTTCCCGCAAGCGCGCCATCGATACGCGGTTCTTGCCCCCGACATTGATGCCGCGCAGGAGTACCAGGTAGGTATTCATCGTTTTCTTGCCCGTTTTCGGGTTCGTCGCAGGCATGGCACAACTCCACGATCAGACGACGACGATTATCGCGGTTGTGCCGGAGTAGCCGGAATGCCGCCGGCGATCAGGACGGAATCCGGAACTCCAGGACGGACTGGTGCGGCTCGAGCCCGCTGCGACTCGGACCCTACGGCAACGGCTTCCAGCGCCGCCCGCCACGCGGCCGCGACTACACGGCCAATGTTGGGGGACGTGGAGACGGGCTCAAGCTCAGCGGTTCAGCCAACCGGTCGTGAGAAAGCGACAGACGGCCGCCACGCGGGGCGGCCGTCCTCGCTATCGGACCGGAAGCATGCGCTATTGGGCGTCTCCGAGGTAATGGGCGAAAACATACTGGCCGACGTGGCGTCCCTGCTTCGCGCCCGCTTCCTGGTCGAAGCGGAAGTGGATTCCGCCGTAGATCCGGGCGTCATCGATGTCGTCGGTGATCTGCTTCAGGCTGGTGTAGTGCACCACGACCCCCGGCACGGCCGGGTGGCTGATCACGATCGAGTGACCGCCGCCACCCCAGACGCGCTCGAGGATCGACCGGCCGGCATAGCTCCCGCTCGCGTGGGCGGACGGGTAACCCGGGAAGCACGGCGTGGCGATGAACGGCACGAAGTCGGTGTCGGCGACGGTCCGCTCGTTGCCGTCCGTGTCGCCGGCCCGGATCGCGGTCTCCGGCCGCCAGAACGTGTAGTGGTACTTGGTCTCCATCACCGTCGTGAGCGCATCGGCGATCGCCATGTTCAGCAGGGCCAGCACCCGGGCATGCCCGGAGAGCGAGAGCGGGTTGGCGTCGGCCAGTTGTCGGGCCACGCTGTTCAGGGCGCCGACCGCGAGGAGCGAGTTGTAGAGTCGGGCCACGTCCGACCGATCCTGCGGGCGGTCAGCGCTGTCGATCGCCCCGACCCTGGCGACCTCGTCGTAGTCGCGGGCGTACTGGGGACTCGACAGACTGGGCGGCGGATCGGAGCGGAACTGGGCGCTGCTCGACACACCAAACGGGGTAACGTTCCCCCAGTGGCGCAGGATGCCACCGGCGGGCGGGCAGGTCGGCGTCGTCTGCCACACGCCCGGGTCCGACGATGCGGGCTGGTGGAACTGGGGTGGGCTCGATCCGTCGCCGGTGCGCAGGGCGATCAGGGCCGCGGCGGAAACCTGGCCGACAGCGACGCCGTCGTCCTCTGACTGGCCGTCGGGGATCGCGGCGAGCGATGTAGCTCGGGCAGCGTCCAGCGTCGCTGCCGCGGCCGGGAAGTAGTTCACGAGCACGGCGTGCGCCGCCGCCACGGCAGCGGCCTCGGCGGACGCCCCGGACGGCGCATCGATCGGCGACAAGTACGCGTCGTAGTCGCCACTGATCGAGTTGACCGCCTCGAACACGGCCAGCTGCGTGATCGCCGCGAAGCGCGCCTGGGCGAACGGGTTCTGGCTGCTGACGGTGGTCACCATGATGGCGTTCCAGTCGAGGACGACGTCGCCGTCGTCGTTCGCCTGGACGGGACCGGGCAGCATGGAAATCAACATCGCGATCGCCACGACGACCGCCCGGCACTTGACGACCAGGGGACGTCTTCGTTCCATCGTGAACATGGCAGGACCTCCTTGGACTGTTGGACAGGTCGCGTATGGCAGGATGCCGGCGGGTCACTCGCGGTTGGCCGCGTGCCAGTCGCGAGCGACCCGCGCAATCGCTCAGGGGGTGATCTGGATGGAGTCCACGATCGCCTCGAGCTCGGTTCGATGCTGAGCTGATGTCCCGGGGTAGTCGTAGGCCTGGATCACGACCCGGATGCCCTCGACATCGAGGACCCAGTAGCGCCAACGATGGCTGGGACCCTGGGCATAGATCGTGGCCTCGATCGGGCGGTAGCGAACGCAATCGGTGATATCGGCCGGAACCTGGAGCTCCAGATACTTGCCGGAGTACCCGGCGAGCGTGGCGTCGACGGGTGGCGTCACGTCGAGGAGCGGGTGGGCGTCGAGCGCCGTGGCGAAGTCAGCGACGGTCGGTCCGACTGCGATTTCCGGAGCGGTAGGTTCGTCCTCGCCTGGGCGGCACGGGTCGCTGTAGAGCCCGCCTCCTCGCGTGATCAGCAGACCCGCGCCGTCGGGCGGATCGTTCATCTCCTCCACGAGCATGATCAGGGAGGCCCCGAAGGATGGGAAGTGCGCCCAGCCTTCGGGGAACTCGACAGTGAACGCTATCGAGTCATCCCGGGGGTCCGGGCCGAACGGCGTGATCGTGATCGTCTCGAGTGCCGAGGGGTTCGGGCTCGGTGATGGCGACTGCACCGTCGTCGGCGCCGGCGTTGGCTGCCCGCCGACACCACTGCCACCCGGCAGCAGGTTGTAGACGAGGACTGCAACGACGACCACGGCCGCTGCCGCAATCGCCGCCGGAGCGAGCTTGTTCACGTGGGCGAACCTCCGCGGCGACCACAGGTGCCGCCGCTGCGGGGTCGTATCCAGGCGCGAGAGGACGATCTCGAGGACACGGTCCGCCGAGTCGTGCTCATCTGCCCGGATCCAGGACCGGACGATGCGGTTGACGTCGAGTTTTGCGCTCATTGCGCTGCCTCCCGCGCCGTCGGTCGAGCGTCGGCCTCGAGCGCCGCGCGCATGCCGCGCATCGCGTGATGTAAACGTGAGTGGGCCGTCCCGACGGGGACGTCGAGGATCCTCGCGATCTCGTCGAGCGGCTTGTCGAGGTAGTGGTAGAGCACCACGACAGTTCGATGATCGATCGGAAGGCGTCGGAAGCCACGCTCGAGTTGGTCGCGATCAACGACCGCTCCGAGGTGGGCATCCGACATCGCTGCGTCGGTGGGGAGCACGTGCAGGTTGGGTGCCCAGCGACGCTCCTTCCGGCCCTCGGCATAGCAGGCGTGGACGAGGAGCCGGTACGACCAGGCCTCGAAGCGGGCCGGGTCCTTGAGTCGCGGGAGGTCCTGCCAGACGGTCAGCAGCGCCTGCTGCGTCGCGTCCTCGGCCAGATCGCGGTCGCGCAGGATCCGGCGCGCAACCGCGAGGAAGCGATCGGCGATCCGCGCAGCGAGGAGGGCGTATGCCTCCTTGTCGCCACGTTGCGCTCGGACCACCAGGTCGGTATCCATCCCACTTCCGCTAATGGCATCGGCTTCGACCTATGCCCACCACACGGTATGGGTCTGCCGGGGCCAGTCCTTTGTCAATCCTCGCCAGATCATTGGATCGCCGACTCGGTCGGGCTCGCGGCCGGACTGGCATCCGGTCCGATGCGAGTGAGGACCGTGGCTCCGAAGGGCTCCCCGAAGCCGCGTCGCTCGGTGATAGCGAGCTGGTCGGTGGGCTCGTCGTATGTGAGTGTTAGGCCACCCCCGTCCAGGATGTTGCCCATCGGAACATCAGCCCACTCCAACTCGATTTCGGCACCGTCCACGCGTCCGGCAGCGACATTTGCAAAACCGGGTTGCCCAACCATGCCGGGTTCGATGTCCTTCAGTTCGGTCCCGAACCACCACACGCAGTCCCCGACCTGGCGGACGTAGTAGACGCCGTGATCGTTACCCGCCCAGGCGCCGGTCAGCTCGCCCACGTCCCCCGGATCGTCCGTGGCGCACGCGATCGCGGAGAGGTCGGTGCTCGTCGTGCTGACGCCTGCGATGGGCGAACTGGCGGATGACGCGGAGTCGACGCGTGCCGATGGGCTTGCCACATCCTCCCCGCATCCAGCGAGTGCCAGCGCCAGTGTAAGCACGAGGACCGCTGTCCGACGAAGTGTGGGCACGTCGCATGTCCTCCTGCTCGGGGTAGGTAACGCGGGTTCGCGGCGCCGCAGACGGACGGCGACCGCGGAAAGATACCTTGCGGCATCACGCCAGGAGGAACGACGATCACGACCGGGCTGAAGTGGGTCGGATGTACCTGGTCAGCCCCGTCCGCACGGGAGCCGTAGCATGCTGTCCGTCGGCGGAGGACAGCGCGTGGACGAGCACACCGACAATTTGGGCTGGGCGCGGCAGGCCTACGCATGGTGCAATCCCTCCCACCGGATGTGGTGGGGAGTTTGTACCGGCGATCGCCGCTCCGGGCGCCGTGACCACCTGCGCTACGATGGGACCGATGAGCGTCGAATCGCCGCCGCAGAGTTGCCCGCGGTGCGACGCCAGCGTGGCTGCGGACGCGAAGTTCTGTGCCAATTGCGGCCAGGCCCTACCCGACGCGGCTGCCGCTGACGCGCCTGCAATCGACGCGGACGCGATCCACGCCCGTCTGACTGCGGCCGCGCCCACGCCACTCATCACGAAGATGCGGGCGGCCCGCCTGACCGGCGAGCGCAAGCCCGTGACGGCGCTCTTCGTCGACGTCGTGGGCTCGACCAGGCTCGCAGAGCTGATCGACCCGGAGGACTGGACGGCCCTCATCAACGAGGCCTTCGACCTCATGTCTCGCGCTGTCTTTCGCTACGAGGGCACGATCGCCCAGCTCCAAGGCGATGCCCTGCTCGCGTTCTTCGGCGCCCCTGTCGCGCATGAGGACGACCCCGAGCGCGCCATCCTCGCCGCGCTCGACATGTTCGATGCCACCGACGAGTTCGCCCGCCAGCTGAAGGCAACACAAGGCATCGACTTCCGGATCCGCGCCGGCATCAACAGCGGCCCGGTCATGGTCGGCAACGTCGGGTCCGACCTGCGGTACGAGTACACGGCGCTGGGCGACGCGGTGAACGTGGCCGCGCGAATGCAGACCGCCGCAGAACCCGGCACGATCGTGATCACCGAGATGACGCGCCGCCTTACCGGCGACACATTCGACCTCGACGATCTCGGCGAGATCGATGTCAAGGGCAAGACCGAGCCGATCCACGCCTATCGCGTCATCGGCCGAAAGGCCGCGCCAGCCCGCCGGCGCGGGCTCGAATCCGTCGGGCTCGACAGCCCGATGGTCGAGCGCGCCGAGCAGCTGGAGCGCTTGACCTCGCTGCTCGACATCATCGCCGCAGGTCGGGGTCGGGCCGCGTTCATCGTCGGCGAGCCGGGCATCGGCAAGAGCCGCCTCCTCGCCGAGCTCAAGATTGCCGCCCTCGCCCCACCGTCGACCACTCGCTGGTTCGAGGGCCGCTGCGTCTCGTACGGGCGCAATTTGCCCTACCACCTGCTCATCGACCTGCTCCGGTCGATCCTCGGCTTCTCGTTCTCCGCGACGGAGTCGGAGGCGCGCGCGGCGCTCGACGCCGCCCTCCTCGACGTCCTGGGCGTGGACCAGGCCGAGGCCGAGGACACCGGGGTGTACCTCGCCGACCTGCTCGGACTGCCCCTGCGGCCGGGGGAAGCGATCCAGACCGAAGCGCCGGACGTACTCCAGAGCCGTTACATCGCGGCGACGCACCGGCTCCTGCGCGGGCTGGCCGCGCGCGGGCCGGTCGTGGTTGTCTGCGAGGACATCCACTGGGCCGACCCGGCGTCCGTCGACGTCGCGCGCCAGCTCATGCCGCTCGCGATCCAGCTGCCCATCCTCTTCGTCGCGGCGATGCGCGCCGAGACAGACGCCCCCGGCTGGACCCTCATCGGCCACGCGCGGGAGCTGTTCGGCGAGGCGCTCACCGAGATCCCACTCGAGCCTCTCACGGAGGCCGGCAGCAAGACCCTCGTGGCCAACTTGCTGGAGATCGAATCGCTGCCCGCGCGCGTGCGAGGCCTGATCCTGGCCAGATCGGAAGGCAACCCGCTCTTCGTCGAAGAGGTCGTCCGAATGCTTATCGAGCGTGGCGCGATCGTGCAGGAACGCACGCGCTGGGTCGCCACCGCGGACGTCGCCTCGATCGAGATCCCGGAGACGCTACACGGGCTGCTGCTGGCAAGAATCGACCAGCTGCCCGACGATGCGAAGCGCAGCCTCCGGGTCGCGGCGGTGATCGGCCGCCAGTTCCCGGTGCGAGTGCTGGAGCGCGTGATCGGAGCCGAGCCGTGACCACGACCACCCGGGTGGACGTCCTCGAGGCGAAGGGCCTCATCCGACTCGCGTCGATCCGCCCGGAGCTCGAGTACCTGTTCCGGCACGGCCTCGTTCAGGACGCGGCCTACTCGTCGCTGCTCAAGCAGGAGCGTCGCGAACTCCATGGGCGGGTCGGCGCGGCGCTGGAAGCGTTGTACCCGGAGCGTGCGGGCGAGCTCGCTCTCGTGCTGGCCATGCACTTCGAGCAGGCCGGCGACGCCGGGCGCGCGATCGAGTACTACGTGGCGGGTGCCAAGCATGCGCTCGGCCAGTACGCGATCCAGGAGGCATACGGGGCGTTCGATCGGGCGGCGAGCCTGATCGCCGAGGAGGAGGCCGCCCCGGCCGCAGTCGAACTCTCGGCCGATGAAGCCAATCGGCGGCGCCGCCGCCGTATCGAGGTCGACCTCGGCCGGGCGGAGGCTGGCTACAGCATCCGGACGCCGGAGGAAACGTTCGACTCGCTCGAGCGCGTCGTCGAGCCCGCCGAACAGCTCGGCGATCTCGAGCTTATCGGACGCGTCCACACGCTCATCGCCCTCCAGCGGCTTCTGAGCGGCGAATCGGCCACGGAGCCCATGGTGAAGCGCTCGCTCGATCGGGTCGTGGAGGTCGGCGCATCGATCGGTGATGCTTCCCTGGGCGCGATGCCACTCGCGCTCATCGGGCTGAGCAATGTCTTCGGTGGCGATGTTCGGATGGGCACCACCCAGCTGGAAGAGGCCCTGCCGTTGATGGAGGGCCGCCAGGACACGGTCGGACCTGCCTTCGCCCGGGGCGCGCTCGCGATCGGGTACGCGAACCTCGGTGAGTTCAAGAAGGCCGATGCCGCCGCCGCACAGGCGACGGCACTAGCCGGCGAGAGCGACCTCATTGCGCAGCTCGACGCGCTCATCGCGGAATCCATCGTCCGCTCGATGGAGGGCGACCTCGAGGGCGCCGTTCCGCTCGCCCGGCGGTGCGTCCAGCAATCGGAGGCCACTGGGGCGACCGCGTGCATGGTCGCGAGCTCGTGGGTCCTCGGGGACGCGTTCTACCGCCAGGGCAAGTACGCCGAGGCGCGGGACGTGCTCAAGCGCGGATCGGACGTCTCGGCCCTCGTCGATCGAAGGGTCTGGCGGCCGACGTTGCTCGCGTGGCTCGGCTCGACCATGGCGGCCCTCGGCGCGGCGGACGACGGCGATTGGGAGGAGGCACTGGAGACCGCCCGCTCGATCGGCAACCGGGTCGGCGAAGCCGGGATCCTGGCAAAGCGCGCCGAGGCATTCGTCATACGCGGCGATATCGACGCGGCGCGACCGGACGCCGAGGCGGCGATCGGCATCACGGCGGAGCTCGGGCTGCGACCGCATCTCGCTCGCACGCAGCGGGCCTGGGGCGAGGCGCTCCGCGCGGCCGGACTCGCGACCGAGGCCGAGCCACACCTCCAGAAGGCAGCCACGCTGTTCGAAGAGCTTGGCCTCGACGCTGAGGCCAAGGCCGTCCGCGCCGAGCTGGCGATGGGCGAGATGAAGATCGCCTTCGACTGATCCTCACGTCAGACCGGAGGGCAGGCTGCCGGTTTTGATTCAGACGTGCATCGTGGGCACGCAAGATGCAGAGGTGCTGAGTCCCCCGGAGGCTCCGCCGCCGTCGGTCAGCTGCTGACACCTTTAACCATTTCAGCCAAGGCGTCCCAGCCTCGGATCAAGCCTCCGAATTCGCCCTGCGCCGCTGACGGCGCGGGGCGCTGTTCGGGACCTTGGGCGGCGGTCAGGTCAATGATGTTCTAGGGCTCCGGGGTCGGTACCGCACATGGGCTTGTTGTCGTGCGGTTCGGTTGAGAACCACAACATGCAGTGTGACCGCAAGCAGGGACTACAAGATGTTGTCAATTGGGAGCTGGTACCGCATACCGGATTCCCGGTAAACCGTCTCATGCGTCTCAGCCGCGTTCAAGGGGTACTTCCAAGAGACACATGAGCCGCAAGAGACGGGACCGATAAGGGCTCCAACTGGGGCTCCAACACAGGCGCGCTATCGTTGGCCGGGCGCAAGTGCATCTCCACATAGAGAGTCCATAGAGCGGGCCTTCCGACTCTGCATCAGGCCTTGACGTCGCGGCGTGGCAATCCAAAATCTTCTCTCTGAAGTCCGAGGCCATGTCGATGGACTTTCGAATCCTTGGCTCGCTCGAAGTCTCGGCGGGCGGCGTGGTTGTGGATCTCGGCCCACCGAAGCAGCGGGCGCTTTTCGCCATCCTCCTGTTGCACGCCGGGGAGATCGTCCCCATCGATCGCCTGATCGACCTGCTGTGGGGCGAGAACCCACCCCGCACAGCGGGTCACTCGATCCAGATCTACATGTCGGATCTGCGGAAGGCGATCGAGTCGCTCGACGGCAGGCGGATCCTCGCCACTCGTCCGCCGGGATACCAGCTCGACGCCGACCCCGCGTCCATCGATTGTCGGCAGTTCGAGCGGCTCGTGAAAGAGGGCACGCGCAGGCTTCGAGCGGGCGACCGCGAGGGCGGCGTGCAGGACATCAGAGCGGCATTGCGACTCTGGCAGGGTCCTGCGCTCTCCGACTTCACGTACGAGGAATTCGCCCAGCCCTACATCCGGCGATTCCACGATCTGCACCTGGACGCGATCGAGCAGCTCGCCGCCGCCGAGCTGGAGGCCGGCGACCACAGCGACGTCGTGCCGATGCTCGATGCGGCAATTCGCGAGGACCCGCTGCGGGAACGGTCGCGCGAGCTGCTCATGCTGGCGCTTTACCGGACTGGTCGGCACGCCGAAGCGTTGCGCACGTATCAACAGCTGCGCTCGGTCCTGGGCGAGGAGCTCGGGCTCGATCCGTCTCCGCCCCTGCAGCGCCTGCAGGAGCGGATCCTTCTCCACGATCCGTCGCTGCTCCCCGCGCCGGACGCGCCAGTCGGCGTAGCCGTGGGACGCAACCCGTACAAGGGCCTTCGGCCGTTCAATGAGGAGGACGCTGCCGACTTCTTCGGCCGCGATGACCTCGTCAATCGACTGCTCGGCGCTCTGCGAGAAGGCTCGCATCTCGTCGCCCTGGTGGGACCCTCGGGATCCGGCAAGTCGAGCGTGATCGGCGCCGGCCTGATCCCTCTGCTCAGAGCCGGTGCCGCTCCCGGATCGGAGCAGTGGGTGATTGCGCAAATGGTCCCGGGAATCAGTCCACTCACCGAGATCGAGGCCGTGGTTACGGCAGCTGCCGGCGTCCCCAACGGCCTCGCGAAGCTTCTCGACCCCGACGGCGAGGCCGGCCAGTCGGCCACGTCGCTTCGCGTTATCCCCAAAGACGGGCGTCTGTTGCTCGTCATTGACCAGTTCGAGGAGCTGTTCACCATCACCGACGAGCAGCCACGGCGCCGCTTCCTGAGCGCAATCGCGAGCGCTGTCGCGGAGCCGGCATCGGAGGTCACCGTGCTCCTCGCGCTGCGGGCGGACTACTACGACCGGCCGCTGCTCCACCCCGAGTTCGCACAGGTCTTCACGCCAGGGGTCGTGAACGCACTGCCGATGTCGCCCAACGAGCTCGAGGCGGTCATCGTCGGGCCGGCCGAGCGATCGGGCGTCGCGGTGGAGCCGGCGCTGTTGGCGCAGCTGGTCGCCGATGCCGCCGACCGGCCGGGGACGCTGCCGCTGCTCGAATTCGCCCTCACCGAGCTGTTCGATCAGCGGACCGGGGCGTCGTTGACGCTGGACGGCTATCGCGCGCTCGGCGGGATCCGGGGGGTGCTCTCGCGGAGCGCGGAGGCTCTCTATGGTGCCCTGACCGATGACGAGCGGCAGGTTGCGATGCAGGTCTTCCTGCGGCTCGTCCAGCTGGGCCACGGCACGACCGAGTCGCGTCGGCGGCTACCCCTGGCCGACCTTACGGAGCTCGACGTCGATCCCGTCGCGCTGTCCAGCGTCCTCGACGCGTTCGGCAGGCGCAGGCTCCTCTCCTTCGATCGCGAGCCGGCGTCGGGGCAGGCGACCGTGGAGGTCGCACACGAGTCGCTCTTCAGGGAGTGGGATCGGCTGGCGGGGTGGATCGACCGGCACCGAGCCGCGCTCCGGCGCTACGAGACGTTCACCGCGGCGGCCGATGAATGGGAGGCATCGGGGCGTAACGCCGACTACCTCCTGACCGGGACGCGGCTCGCAGAGTTCGAGGGATGGAGCGCCGAGGGGACGCTACGGATCACTGGCAGGCAGAGGGAGTACCTCACTGCCGGCCTCGAACGGCGGAGCGCTGAGCAGCAGGCCGAACGCGGCCGGCTCGAGATGCAGCACCGCCTCGAGCGGCAGGCGCGGATGCGCCTCCTCGCCCTGGCGGCAGTCATCTTCCTAGTCATCGCAGGCGTCATCGCCGGGGCATGGGCCGGCCTCTTCACCGATGCCCCTCACGTGGCGCTGCTGCGCCCTGGGATCGGCGAGGGTGCTGCCCAGGCGGAATCGGCCTTCGACCGGGCTGTTTCGGAGTTCGCATTGAGCGGGGAGGAGATGCTATACGACAACAGCGTCACTGGCGCCGGCGAGGCGGCGCTCGGGGAGCTCTCCACATCGGGGTCGGAGCTGATCGTCATTCCCTTGGGAATGCGTGGCGTCGACGAGATCGCGGCGCGACCATCCGGAAGTCTCCTACGTCGTCCCGTTTCCGCTCGACGGCCTGCCGAACGTCTCATACACCCTCTTTGCCGAGAACGAGGGCAGCTACCTTGCCGGCGTCGCCGCGGCCCTGACGTCGAAGACCGGCACCATCGGCTTCATCGGTGGCGTCGAGGACTGGTTCATCTGGAAGTGGCATGCGGGATACGAGGCGGGAGCGCGATCGGTCGATCCCGACATCGAGATCCTCTCCACCTACCTTGGCTCCCTTCCAGACTTCAGTGGATTCGGCGATGCGGGAGCGGCGGAAGAAGAGGCGCGTCAGATGTTCTCGCGCGGCGCCGACGTCGTGCTCCACGCAGCCGGGGACTCTGGCGTCGGCGTTTTTGAGGCGGCTGCGGCCCCGTCGACGCCTGAGAGGCACCTGTGGGCGATCGGTGCCGACACAGATCAATACCAAACCGTCGGCCTGCTGCCCGGAGCGGTGCATGCCGAAAGCCTGGCGGGACCACATCCTGACCTCCGTCCTGAGACGCATGGACGTCGCCGTCTACGAGGTCCTCGCCGACTTCGCGCGCGGCGAGTTCCAACCCGGTCCGCGCACGTCTGACCTCGCCTCGGGCGGCGTCGATATCTCGTACAGCGGTGGCTACCTCGAGGACATCCGTCCGCAGCTCGAGGCCGCCAGGGAGGCAATCGTCTCCGGCCGGATCGTCGTGCCGTGCTTCCCGCTCGATCGTGAGGCGATGGCACGGGACATGGGATATCCCGAGGACCTCTGCAAGGGTTGACCGCCCGCACCGCCACCTCGGCGCCGGCCCGCGCTTGGCTACGAACCGAGCTCCCGCCACACATCACATTGAGCGGACGTAGAGCCGCCGTGGGTCCACCGCTGAGCGCGGCTGTCGATGGTGTCTTCGCCGACACGCGTCACCGGAAGAGTGGCAGCGACGGATCGGCCATCGGGAGACAAGATCATGGGAACGTCCTCGTCGAGCCACTGGCGAACCCGCCCCCTCGCGATCCCAGCCGCGCTCGCGGTCGTGGCTGTCGCCGTCATCGGCTGCGGTCAGCCGTCCGGAAGCCCGACCGGTGGAGCCGGATCGGTCATGACCCAAGGCCAGGCGACGTCGGCATCGGCCGCGCCATCGGTGGAAGCGTCGGTTGCCAGCACCGCACAGGGCGATGCTGCGATCACCTCGCCGCCCGTCGAGTTTACGGCCTGTATACCCAGAAACGCGCCGTTCCGCACCGGGACGAACGAGCACATCGTCCTTCCCTCGCCAGACGGGGACGTGACGGTCGACGTCCTGCGCGGCCACACGTGGCGGGGGACGATCACCGCGACCGACGATCGGCTCAGCGGGACCCATTACACCAGCTTCGACAGTGACGCCTACACGCTGCCGGGCGGTGGCACCCAGATGTCATTTGCAGAGGGCCACCGGATCGAGAACGACGAAGGCGCGTGGCAGGGATCCTTGGTGGGCTTCACGGACGCGGACGATGTCTCAGTGGGCGGCGCGGCCGTGCTCATCGGGGACGGTGAGTACGAGGGGCTGACCGCGATCATCGCCACATCGATCGAAGGCGATTGCTTCATCAACGTCCGGGGCTTCGTCGTCTCGGTCCCTCCGACGCGAGCGCCGGACACCGAAGGGTAGGCGCACACCCGACACGATTGCGGGCAACGCTAAGACATGGAGGCGCCCGACGCCGAGCCGGCCGGGCGCCTCATCACTTCCGAACTTGGCACGCTGCCCGCCATGGGGCACGCAGGCTCGCATCGCCTCGCTAGTCGAACTCCGGGGCCCCCGACTCGGCGACGAGCAGCGGATTGCCGTCGAGGAGGAGGGTCTCACAGGATGCTGTGGATCACGCCCCCGTAACCACGACATATGGTGGTTGGTGGTACCGATCTGACTCCGGGTGCGGCTGCCTCCTCGCAGTCCTCAACGACCCTGCCGAAGCCTCCATGAAAGGTGGCTCCCAATTTCCTGGTTGACTCGTGCGACCGCCCTCACGTCATCAGTCCCGTGGCGCATGGTGGGGATGGCCACCCTCGTCGTCCTCGCCCTTGTCGCTGCCGGCCTCATCGCCGGGGGCCGCGAGCAGCCGCGGCTCCCACCAGTTGTCGGGCCGGCCAGCAATGGCCTCGTCGCCTACAGCTCCGGTGGCGACATCTTCGTCGGCGACCCGGTGACCGGCACGTCGAGAGCGATCATCACCGGCCCGAGCCACGACACCCGACCGATCTTCTCGCCAGATGGCTTGCGCATCGCGTTCCTGCGCGCTGAGTCCATTCGCGACGGGACCGTCGTTGTGATTCGCGCGGACGGCTCGGATGAACGCGTCGTCGCGACTGAGGCCCTCACGAACGGGATCCCCGGTTCTGCCTGGACCCCGGACAGCACCTCGATCTTGCTGAATCACGACAAAGCCGGGACCGGGTATTTCGACGGCTTGCTTTCATTGGTCGATGCATCCGGCCTCGCCGAACCACGGCTCATCACGCCGCCGCTGCCAGCGCAGATCGGCTACACCTACTTCAGCATCCATGACCCCGTGGCACCGATGTTCCGGCCGACGAACGCCGACCAGATCGTGGGCCAGGTCGCGGGCGTCCTCTCGGTGGTGGACATCGACGGCAGGCACGTCGAAGGGTTCGTGCCGCCATCCCACGCGGGATTCAGGCCGTACGATAACACTCGCCTGGCTTGGTCCCGGGATGGTTCGATGATCGCGTCCGGGCAGGAATTTGGGTTGTTCGTGATGAACGCTGACGGCAGCGACCCGCGGCGCTTCGAGGCTGAGCATGTTGATCGGGCCTGGTCCCCGGACAGTTCGAAGATCGCGCTCGAGAAGCCCGTAACCGTGTCGGGCAGTGCCGGTTCTGTGATCGCGATCCTGGATATCGAAACGGGCACAGAACGCGTCCTGGAGGCGACATCCGCGGTCGAGAAGCCAATGGCCGACCGCGCGACAGACCCCGAGGCGTTCCGGACAGACTCGATCCGCACGTGGCACAGGTACGCCTACGAGGGCTGGTCGTGGACCCCCGATGGCCGCGGCATCGTGGTTCTCGAGCGGCATGGGACGCGCCCGATGGTCGTCGACATCGATACGGGCCTGGCGACCGAGCTGCCCTGGACGACCGACTCGGCGGTGAGCTGGCAGCGGATCGCCGTCGAGTAGAAGGGGTGAACCTGTACGGTTTGGGCTCTTGCCGGCGGGCTAGACGAACATCCAGGCGGATGTCTGACTTCTTCCGTCGCGCCTCTCATCGCCGCCGGTCATGCGTCGCGGGATAAGGGTCCAGATAGACGCCGGCCACTTGCGATTCGGTGACAATTCAAAAGATGTTGTGGGTCTGGTCCCCACTAACCACGACATATCGTGGTGAGGTGGTACCGCATACCGGATTCGAACCGGTGATCTCCGCCTTGAGAGGGCGGTGTCCTGGGCCTCTAGACGAATGCGGCACGGAGCGCCGGCGGAGGAACCGCCTGGGCCGGTCGGCATGATACCAGCGGGCCTCGTAGACCGACAAACGGGCGGTCTGGGCAGGCAAGGCAACCCTCGTCGGGCACTATCAGGCCCATTCTTGCCAATCATTCACGGGCGGACCCTTAGGCCAGGGTCGAGCGATGCTCTGCACTCGGGCAGTGCATCGGTATGCAGCTATCGTGCATGCGCCGCAGGGCTCGTGGTCGTATGCGTGGTTGCTTATGCGTGCGAGTCGCGGTTGGCAAGTGGAAACGCGACCTAAGAAACCTGGGGTGCAGATCTGGCGACAAACGGCCAAGCGAGGCGTGGCGGCCAGTGGCACTTCGGCGGGGGGCCGCGCAACAGCTACAGCCGGTGTGTCTCCAGGAACCCGCGAACGGCTTCCGCGACCTGCTGGAAGCTCGTCTCGCCGAGCACGAGCCCATAGTGCGAATGCGCCCCGAACGGCTCGTACGTGGCGCCGAGCCACTCCGCCAGCCGTTCCGAATCCTCGTGCGGCACCGTCCGGTCCAGGCCCCCGCCGATGACGAGGATCGGGACACCGGCGAGATTGCGGCGGTCCACCGGAACGCCGGACAACATCTGCCGTCGGGCGGCCCCGGCCTCATGCGGCTTCTGGCCAAGCAGATGCTGGATCCTGAGCACGTCCGCGAGGGTCAGATCCCGGTCGTCGCGCAACAGCCGCTCGGGGAGGGTCTCCCAGCCAATGAGCGCCCGGCCATACACCTCCGGGATCTCGCGCATTTCGTGCGGGCGCGCGGGCGGGCGGAGATCGCGCGGCAGCTCCGAGCTGACCAGGATCAGACCCGACACGGGCATCCGCTCAATGGCCTTGAGGGCCAGCAGGCCGCCCATCCCGTGGCCGACGACGACAACCCCTGCCCCGAACCGCTCCAGCGCCCCGATCACGTCTTCTGTGTACGTGTCGAACGAGAGCGTGGCCGGATCCGCGGTCTGCGACCAGTGATGGTTCCGAAGATTGATCGCGTGGCCTTCCCAGCCCCGCGCCGCGAAGTAGCCGAGGTAGCGCTCCCACGCCCACGAGCCGGCCAACTCGCCGTGCACGAACAGCAGCGGCTTGCGGCGGGAACGGCGCTCCGGCAGCCAGGACTCGATATAGATGCCCCGGTCATCGAGCTCGATCTCGTCCTTTCGGATCGGCCGACCGTTGGCCGACGGGACCGCGGCTCGGGCGAGGATCTGCTCGGGAGTGCTATCGGACATGCGGTTCACCACTCGTGTGGGTTGATGACCAGGCCGGTCAGGGCCTTGGGATAGAAATAGGTCGACTTCTGCGGCATGACGTCGCCATCGCGTGCCACCGCGGAGATCGCGGCGACCGGCGTCGGCTCGAGCAGGAAGGCGGCGTCGGCGCCGTCCGTTGCGTCGTTGACCTCGTTGATCGCCTCCGTGGCGGACTTCGAGTAGGCCACGGCGCCCGCGGCTACCGCATCCGGGTCGATGCCGGCCAACCGCTCGAGGGTCACGCCGAGGAGCGACACGTCGAGGCTCCGCAGCGCGGCTCCGCCGTTGGGGAGAAATGGCTCGAAGGCCTCGCGTCGTGCCGAAAGCAGGGCACCGCCCGACCGCGTCCAGAGGCCGAAGCGCCCGGCCCCGCCCTCGGCAAGCGCAATCGAATCAAATGTCCGACGCAGCTCGTCGGCCTCGATCCCCCGCCGCACCTCGAACCAGGCGTCAAGGCCGTCCAGCAACGAGGCGACGGCCGAGTCGCCAAGACCACGCACGATCCGATGCGTCGGCAGGACCGTCAGTGGCTGCGCCGTGGCCTCGAGGAAGAGCGTCAGGATGTAGTCGAACGCCGGGTCCTCCTCGCATGACCGCGACATGCGTCGCTCGTCGCGGTACCGAAGCGCGGTTTCGTAGCGGTGATGCCCATCGGCGATCGTGACCGGGCCACGACACACGGCGCGGAGGAGTGGGGCCACCGCGTTCGCCGCATCGGCATCCGCGAGGACGGCCCAGAGCCGATGGCGAACCCCGTCTTCGTCATACAGGTCGACGTCGGCGCCGCGGCGCATGCCCCCGGCGATGACCGGGGCCCCCGCTCCGTCGGGATCGTCGTAGAGCGCGATGACCGGGCTGGTGTTGACGCCCGTCGCGCGAAGCAGCTTGTAGCGATCCTCGCGGGCTGCGGCCAGCGTTCGTTCGTGGGGCAGGACCCCAGAGTCCGGTCCGAATGTCTCGAGTCGGAGGCGCGCAAAGAACCCGCGCTGGGTGCGCGAAACATCCGTGCCCGGCACCTGGTATGTCTGCTCGTACAGGTAGATCGATGGATGCGGGTCCTTGTGAAGCGTCCCGTCGGAGCGCCACGTCGCCAGTGTTCGCGCGGCCCTCCGGTACCGATCGTCCGTCTCGTCGCCCTGCTCGGGGCCGGGCAAGTCGAGCCGAACCACGTTGGCGGCATGTCGCCCGAGCAATCGCTTGCGGTGCGGCTCGTCGATCACGTCGTACGGTGGCGCGACCACGGCCGCAGGGTCGGCGATCGTGGCGGGGCTGAAGCGAAGCGCGCGGAAGGGACGGATCTCGGGCACGGGACCCTCAGGATGCGGCACGCGGCCGGCGGCTCTTGGGACGGTTGCATCGTACGATAGCCGCCGCGCCAACGCCGGCCACGGTGCAACTTTCGGGGAACCCCAGGCGTCCATGCTGCGATCAGACCCGTCCAGACCTCCACCGGGAGTCTTCGTGCGCCTCGGACCCTCGCTTGAATCCATTCGCCGGACCCGCCGCGCCTGGCGCGGGTTTGCCGCGTTGGCGATCGTCCTGGCCGCCCTCGGGCCGGCGGCTTCGACGACCGTCGCCGCCGAAGGCTTGACGATGGAGGCCCGGATCCTGCTCAACGGCAACGCCCGGATCGGCTCCTGGATGGCGATCGAGGTCCACCTCGTCAACAACGGGCCGGCCGTGACCGGCGAGCTGCGTCTTGCCGGCGGAAGCCAGGGACAGACGCGGTTCAGCCGCCCCGTGGACCTGCCGACACAATCGAACAAGACCGAGATCCTCTACGCGCAGCCCAAGGCGTTTGGCAGCGAGCTCGAGATCGTCCTCGCCTCGGGCGAGGAGGTGGTTGCATCCACGAAGGCCAAGTTCTCGATCCACGACACGACCCAGCTGGTCGTCGCGGTTGTGGCCGAGCAACCCGAACGGATCGTCGGGAACCTGCACCTCCTGCCCAACCAGAACCAGGTGGCGCCACTCGTCATGAGCATCACCCCCGACGACCTGCCCGAACGGGTCGAAGGCTGGAACATGCTCGATCGCATCGTCTGGCAGGACGTCGATGCGTCGCGTCTCAGCCCCGGGCAGATCGACTCCCTGCGCGGCTGGGTCGCCGGGGGCGGCCGATTCGTCATTGCCGGAGGGACCGCTGGCCCTCGATCTCTTGCGGCGATCCCCGACGTCCTGCTGCCCTACCGACCAACGGCGATCACCGATGTCGCGCCCGCGTCCCTCGCCGGATTGCTCGGCGAGCCGCCGGACGGCGCGACAGACCTGCCGGCCCTGTCGGGCGAGCTTGGAGCGGGTCGCGCCCTGGCGACCGTTGGCGATCGCGTGGTGGCTGCCGAGCGAACCTATGGCCTCGGGCAGGTGACGCTCCTCGGCTTTGATCCGGCCGCCCCATGGATCGGCGAATCCGGGGCCTCCGACGGCCTCTGGCGACGGCTGCTCCCGCCCCGAACGGCCGGCGGCCTCGTGTTCGCAGACGACAACATGCTGGTCAGCGCGGTCTCGCAGCTGCCGTCGCTGGCGCTGCCCCCGGTCACCGGTTTGATCGTCCTGCTCGGTGCCTACATCCTTCTGATCGGGCCCATCAACTACCTGGTCCTGAGGCGGATCGATCGCCGCGAGTGGGCCTGGGTGACCATGCCGATCCTGATCCTGGCCTTCACGGCCGGGGCATTTGGGTTTGGGGCCGCGCTGCGCGGCAACGACGTCATCGTCAATGAGATCGCGATCGTGAGCGGCGCCCCCGGCGCGACCGACGGGTCCGCGCAGGTCTACGTCGGCATCTTCTCGCCGTCGCGCGGCCGCTACCAGGTGCGCGTTCCGGGCGGTGCGCTGCTCTCCTCGCCGATCAACGACTTCTTCGCCGGGCAAGGCGGCGTGAACACCCAGCTCGACGTCCTCCAGGGCGACCCGGCCCGCGTCCGGGACCTCGCCGTCGGGTTCGGGTCGCTACGGACGATCCGCGCTGAGACGCCCGTCACCGTCCCCTTGATCGAGACCGACCTGCGCCTCGAGGATGGACGGCTGCTGGGCACGGTCAAGAACCTGTCGAATGAGCTCCTGGAGAAGCCTGCGGTCGTGCTGGGCGGGACGGTCGCCACGCTGAAGGATCTCCAGCCCGGTGCCGAGGCGACCGTTGACGTCCGGATCCAGAACAACTTGTTTGGTCAGTCACTCTCCGACAAGGTCGTCGGTCAGATCTTCTTTGGCGACGGCCGGCCAAACGCCGACACTGCGGCATTGTTCATCCGGCACTCGATGGTGGACCAGCTGACATACGACCCGAACTTCGGCTCGACCGGGCAGCTGGCGAGCGAAGGCCCCGTCGTGCTGGCATGGGGATCGCGCGACCTCCTCAACGTCCAGATCGAGGACCAGGAGCCGCGTCGTCTCGGGAACGTGCTCTATTACCTGCCGACCCGCATGACCATGCGCGGGACGATCTCGTTCCGATCGGACCTGATCCGCTCGAGCGTGGTCGACTCGGACGCGTTGTTCTTCAGCAAGGATCCGTACAGCATCAACTTCGGCCGGGGGACGGCGACGATCGCCTACCGGCCGACGACGTTCGAGGGCCAGCTCGACGCCACGGAAGTGGCGCTCGCCCTGAACTTTGGCGGCGATACTGGCCTTACCGTGGAACCCACCAGCATCGAGCCTCTGCCGTCCATTCCGCCCCGCTGCCCCAACCCGCCCACGCCCGAATGCGGCCCGCTCGTCGCTGACGGCCTGCCGGAGGTGGAGATCTACGATGCGATCGACGGAGAGTGGAAGCGGCTCCCGCACCTCTCGCCCGGCATCCGGTACGGCGTCGCCGACCCCGCCAACTACGTCGATCCGACCACGGGGACCGTGCTCGTCCGCTACGTCAATGACCGCCAGGAGGGCGTCGGCTTCAGCGTGGACCTCTCCATCACAGGGTCAATCAGATGAGCTCCATCGTGCAGACGCACGGGCTGGTGAAGCGATACGACCGGACGCTGGCGGTCGCGGGCCTCGACCTGGCCGTGGAGCCGGGGGAGATCTTCGGGCTCGTCGGGCCGAATGGGGCCGGCAAGACGACGACGCTGCGGATGCTCGCCACGTTGCTTCGCCCGTCCGCCGGTCAGGCGGAGATCGACGGCTGGTCCGTGACCCGGAACCCCGACGAGGTCCGACGCGTCATCGGGTTCATGCCGGACGTGTTCGGGGTCTATGACGACATGAAGGTCTGGGAATACCTGGACTTCTTCGCGCGCTGCTACGGGCTGCCGGCCGCGGGACGGCGCCGGATGATCGCGGACTTGCTGGAGCTGGTCGACCTCGGCGACCGCCGCGACGACTACGTGCAGACGTTGTCACGCGGCATGGAGCAGCGGCTCTGCCTCGCCCACGCGCTCGTGCACGACCCGAAGGTGCTGCTGCTCGACGAACCGGCATCGGGGCTCGATCCGCGGGCGCGCGTCGAGCTCCGGGAGCTGCTCCGGGAGCTCCGGTCGCTCGGCAAGACCATCCTGATCAGCAGCCACATCCTGCCCGAGCTCGAGGAGCTGTGTACCAGTGTCGCGATCGTGGATCACGGCCAGGTGCTCGCCCAGGGCCGCGTGGCCGACATCGAGCGGCGGCTCCGGTTCGGTGCTGTCCTGCGGGTTCGGCTCCTGCTGGAGGGAGAAGCGCTCGAGGCAGCGAGGGATCGGCTTGCCGCCGACGTGGACGTTGCCTCGGCATCGATCCTCGAAGACGGCACGATCGAGCTCGGCTTCCGCGGCGACGACGCGGCGGTCGCTCGGCTGCTGGCCGAGTCGGTCACGGCGGGTCTCCCGATCGTCAACTTTGCCCGGGCGGCGAGCGACCTCGAGGAGCTGTTCCTGCAGGTCACCTCGCCCGACCACCAACCACTCGAAGCGGCCTAGGAGCACGCGATGAGCGACTCGACGACCACCCCGGAGATGACCGACCTGCCGGTCATGCCCGAGCTCGGCGCGTCCACCGCTGGCGTTGTCTCCCGGCGTCGCTGGCAGTCGCCACTCTCCGCCCTTACCCGGACGTCGGGCGGGATCGGGGCGGTCGGCGTGAAGGAGCTCCGCGGCCGGATGCGCGGTCGACGCGCGTTCATCATCCTCACGATCTACCTGCTCCTGCTTGGCGGCTTCGCCTGGATGGTCGAGCTGATCATGGAGCGCCAGTACTCGTTCAGCTTCGGCGGGAACGGGTCCTACGCCACCGCGGCCATCGGCCAGGGGATCTTTGCCGCGCTGTTGATGCTCGAGACCCTCCAGGTCGCCTTCCTGGCGCCGTCATCGACGGCTGGCGCGATCAGCATGGAGCGCGAAAAGCAGACCCTGGAGCTCCTGGTCGTGACGCCGATCACCTCGGTCGCGATCGTGCTCGGCAAGCTGTTCAGCGCGCTGGTCTACGTCTGGCTCCTGATCGCGGCCTCGATCCCGTTGACCGCCGTGGTCTTCCTCTACGGCGGCGTGGCGCCCGAGGACGTCCTGCGTGGGTACCTCGTCCTTGTCGTCACCGCGCTCGGACTTGGGGCATTCGGACTGTTCTGCTCGAGCCTGGTCAAGCGGACACAGGCCGCGACTGCGATCACGATCTTCGGCGTCCTCGTTATCACCATCGGATCCATCTTCATCCTGATCTTCTGGCAAGCAATGGCCACCGCCGACAACGGCCGCGGCTCAGGACCGATCAAGGGCGCGCCACCCCAGGCCATCGCCTACCTCAACCCGTTCCTCGCCCAGGTCGACGTGCTGTGCGGGACCGAGACCACGTTCGGCGGGTGGTGCCAGATCGAGAACGGCCTCCTCCAGAACCAGAATGGCGTCGTCTTCGAGGGCGGGCCGGTTCCGGCACCGATGCCGCTGATCGATCCCGGCTTCAACCGAGGCGGCGGCTTCGCCGAGCCCGACGTCAACATCATCGCCGGTGACGTCGCGCCGTTCGGTGTCGCGCGCGACGCGTTCTGGCCAAAGAGCGTGGTCACCTGGCTCATCGTCTCGCTGGTACTGCTCTTGCTGACGGTCCAATTCGTCTCCCCGACCCGGCGATGGCGGCTGCGCCGTGGCCGGCGACCGCCACCGGCCTCGGCACCATGAACCTGGCCACCGTCGTGCGCCGGCTTCGCGGTCCGCGCCCCAAGTCGGGCGTCGTCCGCGGCCCACTGCCGCCGGATCCCCGCGCGGTCCTCGCGCCACCGATCGATCCGCTCCTGGTCGAGCTCCGGGCGTCGTTGCTTCCGCACCGGAACCGCCTGTGGGTTCGTCGCCTGGTCCGGCGAGCCTGGCTCGCGCTTGCCGTCGTCGTCCTCGCGGAACTGGCCCTGTGGATCGTGGCCCGATTCGTGCCACTCCCATCCGCGCCCGTCGTTGGTGCGGCGCTCCCGGTCGCGGGCTTGCTCGGCTGGCTCATCGCCGGGATCCGAGCCCGACCCGGGATCGGCGAGACGGCCGTTGCCGTTGACGTCGAAGGTCGCCTCGGCGATCGCATCTCCAGCGCCCTGGAGCTTGCCGCGGAATTCCCGGCGTCAGCCGGTCCAGTCGTGGACGGCGACACCAGCGACGGTCTGGGAGACGCCTCGCTCGACAAGGCGGCCGAGACGGATCGATTCGTCCGCCGCCAGCGACGCGACGCCCTGGCGGCGGCGAGCATGGTCTCGGAACGCCTGTTCAGGCCGCGGTTTTCCCGGACGCCTGCGGCCAGCGCCCTCGTGGCCGCACTGCTCCTCGCGCCCGTCCTGTTCCTGCCCAACCCCCAGGACGCGGTCATCGCCCAGCAGCAGCAGCTGCAGGAGGCCGCGGAACGGCAGGCAGAACGCATCGAGCGGGTCGCCGAAGATCTCGAATCTCGGGGCGAGGACGCCAACGACCCACGGACCCAGCTTGCCGAAGAGCTCCGGGAGCTGGCGCTCCGATTGCGGGAGCATCCGGACGAGCTCGAGGCCAACCTCGCGCGCCTGGGCGCGATCGAAGACCAGGTCAGGGCACAGATCGATCCAGCGAACGAGCAGCGGGCGGCGTCGCTGGCCTCCCTCAGCCGCGCCCTCTCACGGGCCGCTACTGGCAAGCCGGATGCCAACCGCGACGGAGATCCCGAGGAGACAAGGGAGGACCTTGCCGACCTGTCCGAGCAGCTCGACGAGATGACGCCCGAGGAGCAGCGCGAGCTGGCTCGCGAGCTGGCCGAGCTCGAGTCCACGGCGTCACAGGCCGATGGGGCTGCCGGGACGGCCTTGAGCGAAGCTGCCCAGAGTCTCGCCCAGGGCGACACGGAGGGTGCCCGGTCGGCGCTCGATCGGCTTGGTGAGTCCCTGACCGGTGCCGACCGTCAGGTCGCCGCCACACGTGACCTGGCGGCGGCCGCCTCCAGGCTCCAGGAAGCTCGACGCGATCTGGCCAACGCGGGTCGCCCCGGACAAGGGCAAGCGCAGGGCCAAGGGCAGGGGCAGGGGCAGCAGAATCCGGGCGCAAGCCCAGGTCAGGGCCAGGGCCAGGGCCAGGGCCAGGGCCAGGGCCAGGGCCAGGGCCAGGGGCAGGGCCAGGGGCAGGGGCAAGGGCAAGGGCAAGGGCAGGGCCAAGGGCAGGGCAGGGCCAGGGCCAGGGGCAGGGCCAGGGCCAGGGGCAGGGCGCCGGCGGTGGGGGCGGATCAAGCGCACGGTCGCTCGGTTCGGGCACCGGGAGCAACGGTCTCCCAGCGGGCCCGACCAACCCGAACCGGCCGGCGCAGCTCGGCGCGGACCTGTCGTCGGTCTATGCGCCATTCGACCGCCTCGGCCGCCCAGGCGATCCCTCGTATGTCGCCGGAACCGGTGGTGACGGCCAGACCCAGCAGGGCAACCAGACCGGCACCGGCTCGAACAACGGCGCGCTGACCCCGTACCAGCAGGTGTACGCCGACTTCGAGCGATACGCGCAGACATCCCTCGACCGCGGCTACATCCCGCTCTCGGTGAAGGACTACGTCCGGAACTATTTCAGCTCTCTCGATCCCTCGAACTGACCGCCGGAGGCACCATGAACGCGTCGAGCGCCACAGATCAGGCCACGCCCCGTCTCGCACCCGAAGCCTTCGCCGAACGCGCGCAGGCGATCGAGCGTGAAGTCGGGCGGGTCATCGTCGGCCAGACGGCCCTGGTCCGCCAGACCCTGACCGGGCTCCTGGCCAACAGCCACGTTCTCCTCGAAGGCGTCCCAGGGCTCGGCAAGACGATGCTCGTCCGGACGATCGCGGACGTGATCGACTGCGCCTTCAACCGGATCCAGTTCACCCCGGACCTGATGCCGGCCGACATCACCGGCACGAACATCCTGATCGAGGAAAACGGCCAGCGAGTCTTCCGATTCCAGCCCGGACCGATCTTCGCCAACCTCGTCCTCGCCGACGAGATCAACCGGGCGACGCCGAAGACGCAGTCGAGCCTGCTCGAGGCGATGCAGGAGCACCAGGTCACGGTCGCCCGCCAACGATTCCCGCTCGAATCGCCGTTCTTCGTGCTGGCGACCCAGAACCCGCTCGAGATGGAGGGCACCTATCCCCTGCCCGAGGCCCAGCTCGATCGATTCCTGTTCAAGGTCATGGTCCCGTTCCCGTCCGAGGAGGACCTGATCGCGATCATGGACCGCACGACCGGCACGGATTCCGTGACGGCGTCCAAGGTCTGCACCGCGGCCGAGATCGTGGAGATGCAGCGCCTCGCCCGGGCCGTCCCGATCGCCCCGCACGTGACGGCGTACGCGGTCAGCGTCCTTGCCGCGACGCATCCCGACCAGCCACGGGCACCCGGACTCGTCCGCGACTACGTCCGGTATGGCGGCTCGCCGCGCGGCGCCCAGGCACTCGTCAGCGCGGGCAAGATCTACGCCCTGCTCGACGGCCGGTTCAACGTCTCGATCGAGGACATCCGCGCCGTGGCGCTGCCGTCACTCCGCCACCGGATCATCCTCAACTTCGAGGGCGAGGCCGAAGGCATCACGACCGAGGCGGTCATCCGGTCCATCCTCGACGCGGTCGTCGCGCCGTCCGTCGAATAGCGCCGCAACGGGTCGCGGCGAAGCGATGACCGGTCCGCTGTTGCCTCCGAACGGGACGGCTCCCGGGAACCCCGGTGGTGCCACGCCCGAGGCCCTCCCCTCGGAGCGGCCGATCGCCCGACAGCGCCAGGCCGGCAGCCGACAGGCATTCCTCCCGAGCGACGTCGATCCGACCGTCTTCGACGAGGCATTCCTGCGCCAGCTCGAACGCCTCCTCGTGATGATGCGTTCGCCGGTACGGGGCGGGCTGAAGGGCGGCCGTCGCAGCGTCAAGCGCGGCCAGTCGGTCGAGTTCGCCGATTACCGCGACTACACGATGGGCGACGACCTGCGCCAGCTCGACTGGAACGTGTACGCGCGGCTCGAGCGCCTGTTCGTCAAGCTGTTCATCGAGGAAGAGGACGTCACGGTCACCCTGCTGATCGATGCGTCGGCGTCGATGGCGACGGGGAACCCGGCCAAATTGCTGTTTGCCAAGCGCGCTGCGGCGGCCCTCGGGTATATCGGGCTCGCCAGCGAGGATCGGGTCACGGTCAGTGCCCTGGCCGGGCGGATGGCCCGGCGTCGCGCCGCGATGCGCGGGTCGGGCCGGGTGTTCCGCCTTCTCGCGGACCTGTCGGCCATCGAACCCGCGAACGGGCCGACGGACCTCGTCGCGGCGGCCCGCCATGCCGCGGCCCAGCTCCACGGCAAGGGCGTCGTGATCCTGTTCTCCGACCTGCTCGATCCGGGGGCCGATCGGATCATCCGCGAACTCGCGGCTACGGGTTCGGAGTTGATCGTCCTCCACGTCCTGTCGCCCGACGAGCTCGATCCCGCGTTCGAGGGCGACCTTCGGCTCGTCGACGTCGAGACCGGTGAGGGCGTCGACGTGACCGTCGACCTCGCGACCCTCGATGCCTACAAGGCGCGTCTGACCGCGTGGAAGCAGACCTTTGCCGACCTCGCCGCGAGGCGACGGGCGAGCTACGTCGACCTGTCGTCGGACACCAACCTCGCCGATCCTGATGTTCAACGAGCTCCGCCGCCGGCGCGTGCTCGGGTAGGCCGCGATGCCGTTCACGAGTCCACTGGCGCTGCTCGGGCTGCTGTTCATCCCGGCGGTCATCGCGATGTACCTGCTCAAGCTCCGTCGCGACGAACGAGTCGTGCCGTCAACGCTGCTGTGGACGGCGCTGATCTCGGACGTGGAGGCAAACGCACCCTGGCAGCAGCTGCGACGGAGCCTGCTCCTGCTCCTGCAGTTGCTCCTCGTCGCGATCCTGGCCCTCCTCGCCGCGCGACCCTTCCTCGAGCGACCGGCGGGTCTGGCCCGCGACATCGTCCTGGTCCTGGACACGTCCGCGAGCATGGCCGCCACGGATGTGGCACCGAGCCGGCTCGAGGCGGCCAAGACGGCGGCCCTCGACGCGCTCCGCGACCTGCCGGCCGGCGGCAAGGTCAGCGTCGTCACCGCGGACCGGACGGCCCGGATCGTAGTCAACGAGACGACCGACATGGGCCGGGTCCGCCAGGCGCTCGACGGGATCGAACCGACGAGCACGTCGGGCGATCTTGGCGACGCGCTCGAGCTGGCGGGCAAGCTCGCGGCCCGATCGGGTGACGCGCAGATCCTCGTGGCGACGGACGGCGCGCTCGCGACCGCTCCGACGGCGTCGGTCGATGCGCCGATCAAGGTCCTGGCCGTCGGCCGGTCGCGCAAGAACCAGGCGATCGTCGCGCTCGCGGTCCGGACCGCGCCGTCGGCGGTGACCCGTTCGGTGTTCGTCAGCGTGGCCAACCTCGATCTCGAGACGCTCGCGCGGCGGCTCGAGGTGTGGGGCGACGGCGGCCTCCTCGAGGTCCGCGACCTCATGCTGGATCCCCAGGCCCGATCGGACGTGGTCATCGACGACGTCGCCGCGCGGGATCGAGACGCTGGAGCTCCGTCTGGTCGGGGCGGACCCGGCCGTCGTCGACGGCCCCCGACGACCTCGCCACGGACGATCGCGCCTGGGCCGTGGTGCCCGCGGACCGGACCCGGCTGATCCTGCTCGTCAGCGAGGGCGATCCCTACCTCGAGACGGCGCTCTCGCTATCTGCCCAATGTCGAGCCTGTTCGGCGTGGCGCCCGATCGAGTACGGCCGCGGCGACGCGACCGGCAGGACGGCGCGACCGTGGGACCTGATCATCTTCGAGGGGCCACTCCCCGACGAGCTGCCACGGACGCCGATCCTGGCCATCGCGCCGAACGGATGACAGCCCGCTCGGCGAGGTGACCGGCACGCTCGAGGACCCGGGCATCGGCTCGCTCAGCCCGGACGAGCCGATCCTGCGCTACGTCGACCTGTCGACGACGCACATCGCCGAGGCGTCGCGGCTGGTGCTGCCCGGAATGGGCGCGCGCCGTGATCCCGGGCCCGCGCGGCGCTCGCCCTCCTCTACGCGGGCAACCGCGCCGGACTGCCGACCGCGGTCCTCGCCTTCGAGCCGCGCCGATCCGATCTGCCGCTCCAGGTCGCGTTCCCGATCCTCCTCGCCAACCTGACCGGGCGAGCTGATGGGCGGCTCGACCGCCCCGACCGAGGCGGTCCAGCCCGGGACACCGGTCAGCCTGACGATCCCGTCCGGAGCGACCGGGATCTCCGTGACGCGGCCCGACGGCACGGTCGTCGAGCTCGTGCCCGGGACGGGGCTCGCGACGACCGTCACGTTCGCGGGCACCGAGCTGCCGGGCATCTACACGGTCACGCCACAGCGGCGCGCCGGCCTCATCGGCCGCGCCGTCTGCCGGCAGCCCGAGCGCCGCTCCGACCGCGAGCAGCACGCCCGGCGGCCAGCCCGTCCGGCGCGGGCGCTTCGGCTTCGCCAGCAACCGCCGGTCGACCCGAACGCGCCCGTGCGGTTCGCCGTGGACCTGTTCGACATCGACGAGTCGACGATCGCGCCGGGTGCCGCGGCAACGATCGAGCAACTGGGAACCGGCCCCGCCCCGTCGACGGCGCCCGGCGACGGGCGCGGCGACGCCGCGGCCGTCGGCCCGTGACGAGCTGTGGATCCCGATCGTGCTGATCGTCCTGCTCGTGCTGTCGATCGAATGGGCCGTCTACCACCGCGACGCCGTCATCCGGATCCGGCGCGGGTTCGCGACCCGCCTTGGTCGCGGCCAGGCGGACGGGAGCGCCTGATGGGCTCGCCTTCGACGCGCCCCTCGCGCTGCTCCTGCTCATCCCGGCGCTGGCCCTGACCATCGCGCTTCATCTCGCGTCGCGCCGGCGGCTCGCCGCGGGACGGCGACGGGCGGCGCTCGCGATCCGGACCGTCCTGCTGACCGCCCTGGTCCTTGCGCTCGCCGGCTTCCAGCTGGTGCTGCCGGTCGATCGCCTCGCCACCGTGTTCGTCGTCGACCTGTCCGACTCGGTCGGCAACGGCGGGCGCGAGGATGCGCTCGCCTTCCTCCGCGAGACGCTGGCCGAGAAGCCCGATGAGGACGTGGCCGGGATCGTCGCGTTCGGGCGGGATGCCCTGGTCGAGCGGCTCCCGTCCGACCTGACCGAGATCGACCGCCTGGCATCGACGCCGGTCAAGTCGGCAACCGACATCGGCGCGGCGCTTCGCCTGGCCGTGGCGCTCTTCCCGGACGACGCGCAGAAGCGGATCGTGCTGCTCTCGGACGGCAATGACACGACGGGCGGCGGGCAGACCGAGGCCGCGCTGGCCGCGACCCAGGGCGTCCAGCTCGAGACTCGTCGGATCGGCCCCGGCAACGTCGACGAAGTCCTGATCGAGCGCCTGACTACGCCATCGACGGCGACGCTGGGCGAGTCGATCCAGGCGGTCGTCGAGATTCGATCGAGCGTGGCCCAGCCGGCGACGGTCCGG
This sequence comes from uncultured Chloroflexia bacterium, assembly GCA_963731865.1. Lineage (GTDB taxonomy): Bacteria > Chloroflexota > Limnocylindria > Limnocylindrales > CSP1-4 > SPCO01. The sequence continues at coordinate 991,352 of CAVSXG010000002.1, forward strand.
CTATTCGCTGACGGTGCGCTGGTCGCGACGCTCCCGGTGCAGCTCGATGCGGGCGTCACCCACGGTGACGTTCGACGTGACGCCGTCCGAGGCCGGCTTCCACACGTTCCGCGCCGTGGTCGAGGCCGCGCGCGACACGTTCAGCCAGAACGACCGCGCCGACTCGAACACGATCGTCAAGGGCGAGCCGCGAACCCTGATCCTCGCCGGCAACGACACCGTGGCGGCGGAGCTCGTCGCGGCGCTCGAGAGCCAGCGGCAACTCGTGGATTCGATCGTTCCGGAGGCGCTGCCGACCGACTTCGCCAGCCTGGCCACGTACGACAGCATCGTCCTCGTCGATGTCGCGCGGCTGCGGCTCTCCGACCGCCAGCTGGGGGCGCTCCAGGTCTACGTGCGCGACCTGGGCAGGGGGCTGGTGATGATCGGCGGTCCCGAGAGCTACGGCGCGGGCGGGTACCAGCAGACGCCGATCGAGGAGACGCTGCCCGTCGACATGGGCGTGCGCGATCGCCAGAAGCAGCCGGACATCGCACTCGTCGTCGTCATCGACCAGTCGGGTTCGATGGCCGCCTGCCACTGCAACACGTTCAACCAGGGTGGCGGTGGTGGTGCCGGCATGGGTGGCGTCCAGAAGGTCGACATCGGCAAGGAGGCGATCCTGCGGGCGGCCGCGGCCCTCACCGATCGCGACGAGCTCGGCGTCGTCGCATTCAACGAGGCCGCCCACTGGGTGGTGCGGACCCAGCCCCTCGGCAACGTCGAGGATCTCCAGGGCTCCATCGCGGGGATCCGTGCCGATGGCCAGACGAACATCTTCGCGGGGCTCGACCAGGCGGTCGAGTCGCTCGAGGGCGTCACGGCCACGCGCCGCCACATCATCCTCCTGACCGACGGCTGGTCGTCGTCCGGCCAGTACGACGAGATCCTGGCCCGGATGAAGGCGGCCGGGATCACGCTCTCCACGGTCGGTGCCGGTGGTGGCTCGAACCCGTTCCTCGAGGGGCTCGCCGCAGCAGGGTGGCGGTCGCTTCTACAACGCGGCGAACCCCTCGAGCATCCCGGACATCTTCCTCAAGGAGACGCAGCAGGTGTCTGGCCAGCAGATCGTGGAGGAGCCGTTCTTCCCGATCCAGACCTCGTCGTCGCCGATCCTGCGCGGTCTCGAGGAGGGCCTCCCCCAGCTTCGCGGCTACAACGGGACGACGATCAAGCCGGCGGCCCAGAGCGTGCTCGTGACCGCCCGGGACGATCCGCTCCTCGCGCAATGGCAATACGGCCTGGGCCGGTCCGTGGCCTGGACGTCGGACGCCACGGGTCGCTGGGCCAAGGACTGGGTCGCCTGGCCCGGGTTCAACCGGTTCTTCAGCCAGCTCGTGAGCTGGACGTTCCCGGGCGAGGAGACCGGCGGCATCGAGGCGACCTTCGAGTCCGACGGCAGCCAGACCGGTCTGCACGTCGAGAGCGTCGAGTCGGACGGCTCCCCGCGCGACTTCTACTCGACGACCGCCGTGGTGGTCGGGCCTGACCTGGAGCCGCGGACGGTCGACCTCGTCCAGGTCGCCCCCGGCGTCTACGAAGCCCCGCTCGGCGAGATCGATCCGGGAGCCTACGCCGTGCGGGTGACGCAGACGCGCCCGGGCTCATCACCGCTGGGCCGGACGGTCGGGCTCGTGGCCCAGGCACCGGCCGAGTACCGGGTCCTTGGTGCCAACGAGGCGGTCCTGGCCGCGCTGCGAGCGGCGAGTGGTGGCTCCGCGATCGTGTCGCCGCTCGATCCATGGCGACACGACCTGACGGTCACGAACCGCTTCACCGAGCTCTGGCCACTGCTGCTCGTCCTGGCTCTGCTGTTGTGGCCGCTGGATATCGCGCTCCGGCGCATGTCGCTTGGTCGGCGCGAGCTCGCCGCCGCGCGAGGCTGGGTGCGAGACATCGGTCGACGGCGTTCGGCGACCGGTCGACGCACGGCAACCGGTGAGAGCCTGCTGGCGGCTCGGGAGCGCGCTGGGTCGAGCGAGGCGCGGGCGGCCATCCTCGGCGGCGCGTCCGAGCCGGCCGAAGCTCCCCGCATTCGCCTCCCGGCTCGGGCGCCCAGCGCCGCGGCGACACCATCCGTCGAGACCACCACGACATCACAGCCCACCGCACCAGTCGTGCCACGTGCAGAGACCGCGGCGGCGCCCGTGGCGCCAACCGCACCCCCGGACACGATGGAACGACTCCGCGACGCCAAACGTCGCGCGAGGGAGCGCTGACCCGCCGCCCTGGGGCCGCCCGTCGCGCCCGAACCGCCGTCCTAACGAGATCTTGCCCCGCCGATGCAGCTCGAATGCATCGCCGTCTTGCGTGCCTTGGTCCCACGAGCCCGGTCCCGTGATGCATGCGAGGTGCATCTAGAGGGGACAATTCTCTTCACGGCCACGTTAGCTAGGCGCGGGGCCACTCCCTTGCCGTCGGCAGCTCCTCGATCTCCGGCAACGGCTCGGCATCGGGCATCGTTTCGACCTCTCGTGTTGTGCTGATCCCGCGTCCGGTGCTCAGGATCGCGCCGACGAGGAGGGCGACGGCCAGGATCGCGGCCCACGGGAAGGACCGGTAGTCGACGCCGCCGACGACGGTAAACCGCCTGGTCGTACGATTGCCGGTCTCATCCACGGCGGTCAGCTCGAGCGTCTGCGGCCAGGGAGCCAACTGCGTCCTGAGCTCGAACCGGCCACGACGGTCGGTCGCGACCGTTCCTGCACTCCCGCCGAGGACCGAGATCTGCGGCTCAGATCGACCGTGGATCGTGGCCTCGAGCGGCCACGGCGCACTGAGGAACGGGATCTCGATCACCAGCGATGGCCCATCGGCGTCCAGCTCGATCGTCTGTCGAACGGGTCCCGCGATCTCACCCCAGTCGTTGATCTGCGCGATCGTCACGATCCATCGCGACGGCGGCAGGCCATCGGGCGATTCGACATCCCCGAGGGGCAGGCGGACGAACGATCCGTCGCGGCCCGACTCGGCGCCCGCCGGGACGGGGATGCGGGCGACGCCGATCCGCTCGCGTGTCGCTACCGCGTCGTGCAGGAAGTGATCGAGCGTCGGCGCTTCACGGTTCGGCGGTGCGTCCGGGCCGATCGCGGTCGGCGCGAACGAGGACACGGACGCCCGTGAACCCGGGCAGATCCGTTTCCTGCGCCTGGACCGGCCCGCGTTCGATGGTGGGTCGTGGCACCGGGAATGTCGCCGAAGTACACCGCGTCAGCCGCTCGCACTTCCGAGAGCACAAACCCGACGGAGGGGCCGTGCCGCCACGCGCCTGCCCGGCCCGTCGCGGCCGGCGTGGCGGCCCGCGGTGCACCATCGGCCGGATGCCAGGCCACCGTGGCCGCGATCAGGAGCTCGCGACGGTTTCGGGCGTTGAACACCGCGATCGGCCGAGTCGCCATCCAGGTGGCGCCATCGCGCATCGAGGCGCGGTCGCTCCCAGCGCACTCGGCGATCAGCAGGGGCGCGAGGATCTCGGCACAGCCATCCGCGTCGATGTCGCCGATCCACGCCTGGGGCATCGACTGGTTGACAGCCGCGTTGCGGTAGGTTTCGAGGACTCGTGCACGCTGGATCGAGGGTGTCGTCGCGAGGTCGAGCTCACTGCTGACGACTCCAAGGGAGCCGTCAGGCGATCGCCCTACCTTCCCGACGAGCACGCGGTCGTTGGCGCCCGCGTAGGCGAGCCAGGCCACGACACCCACCGAGCCCGCCGCCTCGTCGGCAGCCATAGCCGCGATCGGCAAGACCTGGTTTCGCGCGAGCTCCGTCCGTACCCAGCCACGGTCGGGTTCGACGATCGCGAGCGAGTCGCCATCGCGGATCACGGCCTCGTCGCGCCCGTCGCCGTCGAGATCGGCTGCCAGGGGGACGCCCGGGAGAGGCAGGGAGCCGCTCGGGTCTCCGGGAGAGATGACGACCGTCGCCGCGCCGTCACGAAGGCGGAGCGCGAGGAGGCCGAGCCGTTGGGCCGAATCGGGGCCCGCCGGACAGTTCCCGTACGTGTATGCGAGCAAGTCTCCACCAGGCTCTCCATCCCATTCGCCGAGGACGCCGCCGGCAAGTCGGAGATCCGGGATCGGATAGTGCGCGACCTCGTGAAGGCCGGTGCCGTCCAACACGCGAATCTCGGAGCTCTGACAGGTGCCGCCGCCACGGGTCGTGGTCGCCGACGCCACCACGAGCTCGGTGGATCCATCACCGTCGACATCGATTGCGCCTGCATCGTCCACGGCCATCGCGAGGCGGGTCATCGGACCAATTGCGATCGGCGGCTCGGCGTCCGGCTGGACGTCGACTCGAAGCAATGCGGTCTGGCCCTCGTCGTGGGAGGTCGACAGGACCACGAAGCGGCCACCACCGAGGTCGACAAGCCACGGTGTCTCCGCCCCGTCGCCAGGGAGCGCGACTGTCCCCTCCGCCATTGGTAGCCAGTCGATCGACCGATCGAGCAGCGCGATCCTGACCGCACCCTGTGGGAAGCCAGCGGTTTCCAGGGTCAGCAGGAATGGCGGGGCGTCCAACCCATCGCCGGGCTGGACGAGCGCCACGTCGACCAACGGGCGATCCAGGGGTCCCGCGCCCGGTGGCTCGACGGCGCGAACACCGGGCGTGCCGATCCAGCCCGCGACGATCAGCGCCACGAGCAACCCGCTGACAACGCGGGGCGACGACGGTCGTCGGGCGATCATCGGCGCAGTCGAGACCTCCTCGTGGTCGACATCCTACGCGCGACCGCGGGACACGACGTCCGGTGCTAGCCTCCGAAGGTGCCCCACCACCGTCTGACCCTCGCCACGCTAGCAGCGGCCGTGGTCGTTGTTGCGTGCAGCGCGATCTCGACCACGCCACCGGCGGCAACCCCTGCCGATTTCCCCGGGATCACCGCCGAACTCGCCAGCCACGGAATCGGGGTCAACCATTTCGTGTCGGGCGATGCCGGCTGCGCCGATCCGGTGTTGGCCCCGACCGCGATCGCCTTTGACGCAAAGGGCCTCGACCAGGCCGAGAACGTCCGCATCCATGCCTACATCTTCCGAAATCGCGAGGCGTTCGAGCGGTTGCGGGCGACCGTTGACGCGTGCGCCGCGAGCTTCGTGACCGATCCGGAGACCTTCGAGTCGATCGAGGAATCGCCGTTCGTCCTGGCCGGCCAGGGGCCGTGGGCACCCGAATTCGAGGCGGCGTTGCGCGACGCCCTGGCCGAAGCCGCCGGAACCGGCGGGTAGCGACCGGAGCGAAGGCGTGCCCCCGCCGCGCATCTTCCTGCTCTCGCCCGTCAACTGTGCGGGCAAGCGCGCCCGCCAGCTCATGTCCGACGCTGCGCAGTTCACCCTCGCGCGGGAGCTGCGCGAAACTGGGGCGCAGCTGGGTGACGTCTTCACCTTCTGTAGCGAGCTGTATTTCCGCGGCAAAGTGGCGTACGCCCGGCGCTTCGCACGACCGCCAAACGCGGTCGATCCGCTGGTTGGCAGCGGTGTGTTGGTGATCACCCCAAACGCCGGGTTGCTGGCTGCGGATGAGCCGGTGACGCTGGATGTGATGAGGGAATTCGCCACCGAGCAGATCGACGCTTCGAACGCCGGTTACCGCCTGCCCCTCGAGCGGGACGCTCGCGCGTTGCTGGATTGCATCGGTCCCGACTGCGAGGTCGTTCTCCTCGGCAGCATCGCGTCCGGGAAATACGTGGACGTGTTGCTGCCCATCTTTGGCGTCCGCCTGCTGTTTCCGAAGGATTTCGTTGGCCGCGGCGACATGAGCCGCGGCGGCCTGATGCTCCGATCGGTGGACAGCGGCCAGGAGCTCGACTACGAACCGATCGCGATGGCCGTACGCCACGGGCAACGCCCGCCGAAGCTGGAGCGCATCGTGGCCGCTCGGCGCCCGAGGCCAAACCCGCGGGCCTAGACGACGCGCAGGCCGAGGATCTTGCGCGCGATCACGAGCCGCTGGATCTGGCTCGTCCCCTCCCCGATCTCGGTCAGCTTGGCGTCGCGGAAGAAACGCTCGACCGGGTACTCGGTCACGTAGCCGTACCCGCCGTGGACCTGGATCGCGGCATTGGTGGCCCGCGAGCTGACCTCGGAGGCAAAGAGCTTGGCCTGCGCAGCCGCAAGCCCGTAGTCGCGGCCCTGGTCCTTGAGCCAGGCGGAGCGCCACACGAGCTGCCGGGCCGCTTCGATCTCGGTGGCCATATCCGCAACCATGAACGCGACGCCCTGGAACGTGCCGATCGGACGGCCGAACTGCTCGCGCGTCTGGGCATACGGAATCGCGGCGTCGAGCGCGGCCTGCGCGAGCCCCACGGCCAGCGCGCCGATGCTGATCCTGCCGCCATCGAGGATCTTGAGGAAGGTCCGGAACCCGTCGCCACGCTCGCCGAGCAGGTTGGCCGCCGGGATCCGCGCCCCGTCGAAGACCAGCTCACCGGTAGCCGAGGCGTGCAGGCCGAGCTTGTCCTCGAGCCGCCCAACGCTGAACCCCGGGGTATCGGCGGGCACGATGAACGCGCTGATCTCGGGCGAGCCGTCCTCACGCGCGCCCGATCGCGCGGTGACGATGTACGTCCCGGCGTGCCCGGCGTTGGTGATGAACCGTTTGCCGCCGTCGATCACCCAGGTGCCGCCGTCCGGTCCGTCGTCGAGGCGCGCGGTCGTCCTCGTCCCACCCGAATCGCTCCCTGCCCCCGGTTCCGTCAATCCGTATGCGCCGATCACCTCGCCGCTCGCCATCGGCACGAGGTAGCGCTCCTTCTGGTCCGCAGAACCGGCGAGATGGAGTGGACCGCAGCCCAGGCTCGTATGCGCGGCCACGATCAACCCGAGCGAGCCCCACACCCGGCCGATCTCCTCGATCGCGACCGCATAGGCGAGCGTGTCGAGACCAGCGCCACCTTCGTCCTCGGGGATGGGGATCCCGAGCCACCCAAGCTCGCCGATCCGACGGACGATCTCGATCGGGAAGCGTCGATCGCGCTCGTGTTCGTCGATGATCGGGGCGACTTCGGTCGTCATGAAGTCGCGGATCGTGTCGCGCAGCAGCTGATGCTCGGCCGGCAGGTCGAGGTCCATCGCCGGAGCCTACACCGGACAGCGAGTCGCGGGCGGCGGTGCTAGCCTGTCGCCATGTCCGAGCCCCTCGTGTCGGCCGTCGTGGACGTTCGCTCCTCGTCGCTCCCGATCACCGGCGGCCATGGCGCGTCAACCTTGCGACGCGATCTGCTGCTCCGCCTCCGGATCGATGGGCCAAGCTCGCCTGACCAGCTCGCCACGCGGCTCGGGGCGAGCCGAACGGGTGTCCTTCAGCAGCTCCGCGGGCTCGAGGCGGCGCATCTCGTCAGCCGACAGACCGTTCGGCACGGGGTTGGGCGCCCGAGGCATCTGTACGACATCACCCCCGACGCCCAGGACCTCTTCCCGTCCAACTACGACGGATTGGCGGCAGGCCTGCTAGCTGCGATCGAGGCGATCGGTGGCGACGACCTCCTCGAGCAGGTGTTCGCGGCTCGCCGGCGCCAGCTCGGTGACCGCGTCCGGGACGATCTCGGGGACCGACTGACCACCGGTGCCCCGCTGCTGGACCGCGTGCGCGAGCTTGCCGTCATCCAGGCCAACAACGGTTACCTGGCAACGGCGTCCGTCGATCCCGATGGCGCGATCCGGCTCGTCGAGCACAACTGCGCGATCTACCACGTCGCGGAGGGTTCGCCGGCGGCCTGCGCCGCCGAGCTCGAGCTGTTCTCCGAGGTCCTGGGCGCCGACGTCGTCCGCGAGCAGCACATCGCGTCGGGCGATCGCTGCTGCTCCTACCGGATCTCCGAACGCCCGGCGGACTAGCTCAGAACCGTCCGTCCGCGCGGACGTTCGAGGCGAAGGCGCCGGCGAAGGGAGGGAGCGAGCGCACTTCGATGTGCGTGAGCGACCGAGTGCCGCCGGCAACGCCCGCATCGGGCGTCCCCGCGGACGGACTAAGCCTCTTCGCGTTCGACCGCTACGCGAGATGCCGGCTCGAGCCTGGGCGGCGGCACGTCCGACACGTTCGGGACGAACGAGGCCGCGAGCGACGTGGCCGCGGCATCCTCCTGGTCCGCAAGCGACAGGATGCCGAGGCGACCGAGCTGGGCCAGCTCATCGCGGATATACGTCTTGAGCATCTCGGGACCGTCGGTGTTGATCGTGAACCGGATCTCGTTGCGCCGGAACGTGTCGAAGATCCAGCGGAACTCGTCCCATCCCGATACGACCCGGGTGTTCAGGTTGGAGGTCGGGCAGATCTCCAGCACGATGCCACGCTCGCGGATCATGGACATCGCCCGCGGGTCGTAGGCGGCCTTGACGCCGTGCCCGATGCGGTCGGGCTCGAGCAGCTCGACGACTCGAGCAACCTCCTCGACCGGGCCTGCTTCCCCGGTGTGGACCGTGATGCCCAGGCCGTACTGGCGGGCCCGGCGGAAGAGCCGTCGGTAGTCGGCGACCCGGAAGGTGGCGGCCTCAGGTCCGGCGATGTCCACGCCGACCACGCCGCGGTCGCGCCACAGGATGGCCTTCTCGACGATGATCTCGTTGAGCTCGTAAGGAAACGCGCGGTCAAGGCAGAAGATCAATCCGGGTCGGACCGGGTATTCGAGGCTCGCCTTGTCCATGCCTCGGACCGCGGCGGCCACGATGTGGTCGAGGTCCTGCTCACCGCCGCGGTTCCGCTTCATCGGGTTGAAGCGAAGCTCCATGGTGGTGACGTTGTTCTTGCGATACGCGCCGCCGACCACCTCGTAGACGGAGCGCTCGACCGCGAGCGGCGAGCTCTGGATGAGCTCGGTCCAGTGGAACAGCTGCAGGTAGCCATCGAAGGATCGGTTGCGCCGCGGCGAGACCGTGATCATGTCGCGGAATTCCCAGTAGTCCTTGGTCGGGAGCTTGATCCCCTGGGAATGGGCGATGCCCCACATGATCGCCGGGGTGACCGCGCCGCCGAGATGGCAATGGAGCTCGGCCAGCGGGACCTTCCGGGAGAGGGGGCGCGGCATGTCCGCAGGATAGCGGAGGCCAACGAACGCAGCGGGCAACGAACGCATGCGCCGCACCGGGCACACCCCGGAGCGCGTCGCTGGACGGTGCAGGCGAAGGCGCACGCCAAAGAGAGGGAGCGAGCGCACTCCTTGTGCGTGAGCGACCGAACGCAGCGGGCAACGAACGCATGCGCCGCCCAGTGACGCGCTCAGTCGTCGAAGGCGGTCTTTCCCAGGCAGAAGGTGTAGACCTCGTCAGCGCCGTCGCCGCCCAGGCGGAACTCGTACGTAGCCGCGGGCAGGGCCGAGCTGCGCGCAGGCGCGGCAAGGATCAGCCCGGGAACGCCAAAGGCTGCGGTCATCACGCCCTGGTCGTCACGACGCAGGAATGGCCGCAGGATCCGTCCCCTGACGCTCGATGCGTAGTGATCGGCCGGGTATGCGAACCCGATGATCCCCGGGCGACCGAGGATGACCGGCCCACCACAGCCGATCCCCGTCGAAGCCGGGTACTCGACTACGTCCGATCGAAGCGTCAGGAGCTCGATCGGGCCGTCGTCCGCACCAACGGCGAGGGGTTCGGCCGTGCCCAGGATCACGCCTGTCGCGCCGGCGAACCGGGCCCATCCGCGCGCGGCCGCGAGCAGTCGGGGCGCATCCCGGACGGTACCGGGCCGAAGTTCCACATGCCAGCTCCATTCACGGAAAGCCCCGAATGCGAGATACCGGACGGTCATTCGGTAGACCCCGGGCGCCCACGCGGAACCGCCGGGCGCCCTGAACAGCACCACCTCGGTCGGGATCCCGGTCGAGACAGGGTCGATCCGTTGGAGCTCCGCAGGCAGCGGTTCGGGTGCGAGGCGAGCCAGGAAAGCCTCGAACACCTCCGATCCCGCAGGAAGCTGCACGCCAAGGCCGGTGGCACGCGGCAGACTGGCCCGCGCTACGAACCCACGGGGCTCCCGCCCGGTGCCGGGGTCGACATCAAGCCATGCTCGCGCTTCGTCGAGTGCTTCGGATGCGGCTGCGTCAAGCGGGATCGCGACGTGATTGACGGTTGCAAAGGGACCGACAGGAAGCTCGGTCAGCGGCACGTCGGTGGGCGCGACCAAGGGCCCAAGGTCGCGGAGCGACGGTCGTTCCGGCGTCGCCGGCACGTTGGAGAACCGGTCCGGGATCGCGATGCCATAGCGGCGGATGGTGCCGTCGACCAGGATGTCGACTCGGTACTCGCCGCTGGCCCATGTTCGGGGCGTGGCGGGCATCGTCCCGGGTGTCCGGTACAGGTACGCGCCACCGGACGGGACGGGATCGAGGGGCTCGGTATCGACCCAGTCGAACCCGGCATCGGTCCTGTGCCAGATCCGCACATCGAGCGGCGCATGGTCAGGCGGGAAGGTGACCCCGAGCGCGAGGATCGCCCGATCGTTCGAATCCACCCGAGTCGGTCGCGTCTGGTCCCCGTCGCTGGGCAGTGGATACCAGCGCTCGATGTATCGCTGGCGCGTGTCAAGAGGACTGTCGGCCAGCACCTGGACGACGATCGCCCTGATGCCCCAGGTGTCGTGCTGGCGAAGGGCGCCCTCGACCGAATCCCACCGCAGCGAGGTGTCGCTCCGCGCGGCGATGATTCGCGGCAGTGCCACGTCCGGAGTGTCGGTCGGGACGGCGTCCCCACTGGGGAGGGCCCTCGACGGTTCGACTTGGGCGATGGAGGGATCGGCGGCAACGCCGGCCCATGGCTTGAGCACGGCAAAGGCGAGCGCGATCGCCACCCCAAGGACGCCGACCGCGATCGGGTCGATGCGCCGGCCGCGTCGACCCAGCCGGATCGGCTCGAACTCGACGCTCACGGGCGAAGACCCGGGGGTCAGCCCGCCAGCGGGATGACCCGACCCTCGGCGTCGACCGTCGCCTGGCGTCGGAGCCGCTTGAGCTCCGCTCCGGGCACCTGGTCGCGGGCGTGATAGCTCGAGCGCACCAGCGGTCCCGACTCGACATGCTTGAAACCGAGCGCCAGGGCCTCGGTCTTCATCTCGGCGAACTCGTCGGGGTGGTAGTAGCGCTCCAACGGGAGATGCTGCATCGAGGGCCGCAGGTACTGGCCGATCGTGAGGATGTCGCAGTCCACCTCGCGCAGCGCCATGAACGCCTCGCGCAGCTCGTCGCGATCCTCGCCGAGACCGACCATGAGCGAGCTCTTGGTGTGGACCGGGTAGCCGATCTCGCGCGCCATCGTCTTGGCGTGATCGAGGACACCCAGCGTCCGTTCCCAGCGGGCGCGCTTGCGGACCGGCTTCTGGAGGCGACGGACGGTCTCGAGATTGTGGTTGAGGATGTCGGGCCTGGCCTCCATCACCACCTGAAGCGAGGCATCATCGCCATTGAAGTCCGGGATCAGGACCTCGATGCCCATCCCCGGCGAGGTTGCGCGCATCTGGCGGATGGTCTCGGCAAAGACGCTGGCGCCGCCGTCGGGCAGGTCGTCGCGGGCGACGCTGGTGACGACCACGTGCTCGAGCCCGAGCGTCCCGATCGCCTCGGCCACGCGACGCGGCTCATCGTCGTCGAACCAGGTCGGACGGCCCGTCTTGATCGCGCAGAACCCGCACGCCCGGGTGCAGGTGTCGCCCAGGATCATGATGGTGGCTGTGCGCTGGTCCCAGCACTCCCCGATGTTGGGGCAGTGGGCCTCCTCGCATACCGTGTTGAGCGAGAGCCCACGGAGCATGCCCTTGAGGTCGTGATAGTTCTCGCCCGACGGCAGCCTTGACCGGATCCACTCGGGATGGCGGCGGAGCGCCGGGGAGCCGTCCGATCCGGGTTCGCCGACCAGGCCGCCACCCATGGCAATCGTCGGCAGGTCCGCCGCGTGGGCGCCGTGCCCGGAGCCGCCGGGAGGAGTGAACATCGGGAGCTCGCGAGCCATCGTCGAAGTGTAGTACGGCTCAGTTCGCGGGCTGGATCGGCGAGGTGAAGCTTGACGCGATCGCGGCGGACGCCCGGCCGCCCTCATGCTTGACCACGAGCAGGTACCAGTCGTCGACGGCACCGAATGCGCGTTGCTCCGCCTCGGAAAGCTCGTCGAGGGCGAGCACCGCCCGCAGCCCATCCTCGGCTGGGACCCGGCCAAAGTCGTGGCACGCCGCGCCCGGTGTCCAGCCAACCCGCTCCGGGCCGGGCTCCGGAAGCGCTGGCGGTACCGCCGGACAGAGATACAGGGCTGTTTCCGTGGCGTACCAGGCGGGGGCGTCGACCTCGATCGTTTCAGCCGTTGCGGTGATCCGAAGCGGCACCGCGAGCGGCCCATCGAGCGCGTTCTCCGGGATCCGGCATCCGGCCAGCATCGGGGCCGCAACGCCAAGGAACAGGAGCGTCACCGCGCGTGCCAGCGTCACGGCTCAGCCGTGGCCGAAGGCGTCGACTGCGCCCTGACGGAGCGGCCGAGGGTTGTACCCGAGTTCCGCGGTGGCCTTGCCGTGCGTCGCCCAATAGGTCACGTCATCACCGGCACGCAGCACCTCGGCCAAGTCAAAACGCAACAAGCCCACGCGCATTCCGACCTGGGCGAGTGGCTCGGCGATCCGCAGGAGCGCGGTCGAGACGTGGACCCTCGGCGGCCGGCGACCGGCCGCCGAGGCGGCCACGGCAATGGCGTCCTCCATCGTCAGGCACTCCCCGCTCAGGACATACGACGCGCCGATCCGGCCGCGGTCGAGGACGGCAAGGATCCCGCTCGCCACGTCGTCCACGTGGACCACGGAGATGCCCATGTCGCCGAGCACGATCATGCGCGCCCGACCCTCGAAGGCGGCTTTCAGCTGCGCCCCGATCTGCGAGTGGTCGCCCGGACCGTACGTGGCCCCCGGGATGGCGATCATCACAGGCGCCCCGTCGGCGATGCGAGCCTCGGCGACCCTGTGGGCGAGCACTTTCGTCTCGTCGTAGTAGCTGAGATACCGTCGGCGAGATCACGGCGGTAGGTCTCGTTGACGAGCTGTCCATTCGTATCGCCGAACCCGGCGCCGCCGGTGATGAAGACACGCATCGCCGCGCCCGTCGACGACCGGAGCGTCTGACGTCAGTAGATCGGGGTGTCCGGTCCCACGTTCTCGAGCCAGCTCTTGATGTCGCGCAGCAGGGCTGCCCCTCCCGCGCCGTCATTGGCGCGGTGGTCGACCCCAAGGACCATGTTCATCACCGGCCGGATGGCGATGACGTCGCCCTCCGGGGTGGACTGGACGACGGGACGTTTGGTGATCGCCTCCATGGTCACGATTCCAACCTCGGGAACGTTGAGGATCGGCATGACCAGGTTCGTGCCGAGGTAGCCGGTGTTGTCGACGGTGAATGTCCCGCCACCGAAGTCGTCGACCCGGAACTTGTTCGCACGAGCCCGGTTTGCGACATCGGTGATCGCGACGTTGAGGCCGTGGATCGACAGGGTGTCGGCATCCCGGATCACCGGCACGAGAAGCCCGTCCTCGACTGCCACCGCCACCCCGATGTTGGTCCGCCGCTTCGCCAGGAGTCCCCCCTCGGTCCAGTGGGCGTTGAACGTCGGGTTGCGCTTCAACGCCTCGGCAACGGCCTTGACGACGAAGGGCACGAAGCTGAGGGAGATGCCTTCCTTCGCCTGGTAGGCCTTCTTTGCGCGTTCGCGTACTGCGACGAGCCGGGTGACATCGACCTCCATCTGCACGTACGCGTGGGGCGCCAGGAGGGCCCGCGTCATCTGGGCCGCGATCCCCTGGCGCATCCGGGTCATCGGGACGAGGACCTCGTCCGCGCCCTCCGGGAACTCGACCCGCGTCCCGCCGGTGGGTAGTCCTGGCCGAGGACCACCTGGCGTGGGAGCCACCGGTGCGATGCCGATCGCCGCCTCCCCCGCTGGGGCAGGTGTCACGGCAGGGCTCGCGGGGCTCGGGGCAACTCCGCCGGTCCGAATCGTCTCGACGACCTTGAGGACGTCCTCGCGGGTGATCCGGCCACCGCCACCCGTTCCGACGATCTGGGCGGCGGTGAGCTCGTGCTCGCGGAGGAGGCGGCGGACGGCCGGGGTCATCCGCGCGTCGGGATCGCCGCTGGCTGGTGGCGGGGTCGCAGCGGGGGCGGCTGCCGGTGGTGCGGCGTTGGCGGCGACCGCCTCGCGCGGACCCCGCTCGTCGCTGCCCCCGGGGCCGGTCGCAGATGGCGCTTCCGCGGCGGGCGCCGGCTCGTCGACAGGGCTCGGCGCGGCCGGCTCCGGCGCGGATTCGGTCTTCGGAGCGTCCGCCGCGGCTGGAGCCGGCGAAGCGCTCGCTGCGGCATCGCCGCCCTCGTCGCTCGTCTCGATGACCGCGATCTCGGCGTTGTTGGGAACCGTCGCGCCTTCCTCAGCCAGGATCTCGCGGAGCACGCCCTCGAATGGCGATGGGACCTCGGCATTGACCTTGTCCGTGATCACCTCGACAAGGGGCTCGTACTTGTCGACATGGTCGCCCGGCTGCTTGAGCCACTTTCCGATCGTCCCCTCGGCGACGCTCTCGCCGAGCTGGGGCATCGTCACCTTGGCCACGTTCGCAGGTCCTCCGCTTGCGGCCGACCCGGGATCGGCGCGCTGGGTCGTTCCGGTAGAGCGCTAGTGTCGCCCATCTTGGGCCGGCGCGCGAGGCACAGCAGGGCTACGACGCGCGCCGATGCAACTCGAGACGCCAGACCGGCCGATCACCGAGACGGCGAGCCCACGACGAGCGCGAGGCCCGCAGGTCGTGGGCGGTGGCACGGCGCATCGACTCGAGCTCGAGGCCGACCGACCTCCAGGCTTCGACGATCGCGGGCTTCGCCCGTTGATCGAGCTCGACGAGACCGTTCACGCGGTCGGTGGGGGTGACGGACACGAGGATCTCGACCCGCCCACCGACGGCCACGACCGACGCGGCACCGCAGAGAGCGGCACGATCGAGGCCAAGGACGCCGCGAAGCAGCGACCCCCATGGCATGGTGATGGTGACGAGGTTCGCGGCGGCGGGCAGCGGCCCGGGGAGTGTCTCGGCTGCCTCGACGAGGAACATCGCGTTGGGCGCGCCTCGACCGGCTCGGGGTCGGACGGCGCGGCGCGACGATTCCGCCATGCCGGCGGCGTTGGCGTCGACGCCGATGACCAGGTCCAACGGCTCGGCGAGCGCCCGTGCAAGCACGGCCCGACCGTCACCGGTGCCGAGGTCGACGATCACCCGGTTGGCCCGGGCGACCAGTTGATTGACTTAGCCGACGTCGACGTCGATGACGCGCCGGCCGATCACCTGCTTCATTCAATCATTCTAGCCAGCCGTTCGACGACGCCGTCACATGAGTGATACGCCGACGGGCTCTCCTGTACGACGCGAGCGAATGCCCGAGCCGTACGGTCGACCCGGCGTCATCCGACGTCGGTGGTTTCGGCGGGGGACCGCCCAAAGTCGAAGGAGACAACCGAATGGATACGACTCGAGATCAGCGCACCCTTCCCCACGACGACGCCCTCGACGACGCGACGAACGCGCGCACCCATGACGACACCGCGCCCGAGAACGAGGAGGGTGGCCGAGAAGCCGTTGGTGCCGGTGCGGGCGCCCTTGGTGGTGCCGCCGTCGGCATGGCTGTAGGTGGACCTCCGGGAGCCGTCGTTGGCGGGGTGATCGGCGCCGCCGGCGGGGCCATCGCCGGTGAGGCGACAGAAGGCGACGACGAGGCCGGCGCGGGCACCGGCGCAGTGGGCGGCGGACTCGCCGGCGCAGCGATCGGTGGCGCCCTCGGTGGACCTCCCGGCGCGGTGATCGGTGGAGCCGTTGGCGCCGGCGCGGGCGCCGGCACCGGCGACCAGGCCGAGGAGGAGACGGAAGAGGACAGCGTTCCACGCTGACGCCCGCTCCACAACTTGACGAAGGGCCCGGACCGTTGTGGTCCGGGTCTTCGTCGTTTCCGGCTACGGTGCCGTCGGTCGCGCTTCCGCTTCGATCAGCCGCCGGTGGTCGGCTTGCAACAGATCCATCTCGGCGCGCATGGCCCGCCAGGTTGACGAGTCGACCGACGAGCCTGTCATCGCCTCTTCCAGGTCGCGGATCTGGAGAAGGATGTCGACGGGGCGCTCCGGCTGATCCGGTTCTCCTCCGTCGCGCTCGATCCCCCGTACGTCACGTTCGGCAGCCGTCCGATCGCGCTGGCCCGCCGCGGCGACGCGGTCCCGACCCGTGCGAGCCCGCTTCATTCGGTTCTCCTGGCGAGCGGCCGAAATCGTGTTTCGGGCGTGCTTGGACGCGTCGTAGGCTCGCTGCGCCGCCAGGGTCACCTCGGCGAGCGTGTTGTGAGCGTTGTCGGCCAGTGCCTGATCACGATCGGAGGCTCGCTGGTCCAGCGCGGCGATCGCATCGTCAGAGTCTGCCGTGCCCTGGTCGAGGCCCGAGACCTTCTGGTCGGCATTTGCTGCCGTCTGGTCCGCATCGGCAAGGGACCGATCGTGTGCCTGCTCTGTCATGACGGGGCCGCCTCGGCGGTCCACCATACACCCGCCGACTGCGCTCCTAGCGTGATCTCGCGGGCGTCCGATCCCTGTCGGCGTTGCGGGCGCTTGCGACGAACGATTCGAGGCCAGCTTCCGTGAGCCTGGCCAGCTCGGCAAACAGCGGTTCGTCGATTCTCGTGAAGTTGAAGCAGGACTTGCCCTGCATTCGACGGCGAAGCTCAGGAGACATCGAAGCCATCAAATCTGGCGATGCGTAGACGGACATGAGGTAGAAACTGACGTAGTTCTTGCCGGGCCGGACGCCCGCGATGTAGCCCCACGGCTTGCCTTCCAGCCCCGGGATCTCGACCGTCATGCCGCCCGGGCCGTCCTTGGATACCGAGAACCGTGAGCGCAGTGGCTCGAGGATCTGGCGCAGGCGACGATCGACCGCCGCGAAATCGCGTCCCGGCGTGGATCCGTTGCCGTTCGTACTCGATTCCATCGGCGTTCTCCTCTCAGCCGGCGGGTGCGTTTCCGGTGATGATCCAGGTGCTGAACGGGACGCGAATACCATCGGGGGTCACATATTCAGCCATCGATTGCGACAGGTCAGTGCCGATCTCGCGGGCGATACCGGGAGCCGCGGCAAGGGCCGGCGCGACCGGCGTCGACGCGAGGTGCCGCGGAGCCCAGTCGGCAAGAGGCGGGAGATCGAGGATCAGGTCGATCCGACCGGCGTCGACATCCTCGAGCCCCGCGCTTGTCAACGCCTCCACCAGGACCGTCGGATCGGCCAGCCGGAACGCGGCCCCAAACGCCCCCGCGGCCTCGACCCCGAGACGCGCGGCGATGGCCTCGACCTCGGCCGCATAGAACGGGCTGGCCGACGGGGCACGCCAGACCGTAGCCGCAAGCCGCCCGCCTGGTTTGAGCACGCGACGGATCTCCGTCGCGACGGCGGCCGTATCGGGCGGGAACTGGAGTGACTGACCGGCAATCACCAGGTCAAACGTTGCATTCGCGAGTGGAATGGCCTCCGCGGAGGCTTCGAGCCATTCGATGACAGCCGACGTCTCTCCGGCGGTCTGGGTCTCGGGCTCGGCGCCCAGGTTCCGCGCCACCTCGAGCATCCCCACGTTGAGATCGAGCCCGACCACGCGGCCGGATCGTCCGACGGCCAACGCCGCGGGTCGCGTCGCCGCTCCAGTGCCACAACCCAGGTCGAGCAGGGCGTCGCCACGGCCCGGCGCTGCCCATTCGACGAGCGCCTCCCCGAACGGCCCGAGGATCCATGGCACGGAGACGTCCTGGTACCGGACGGCGGCATCCCGGCCGAGCTGGTACCGCGTCGAAAGCACCGGCGGGACGTAGGGCGCGGCTCGATCCATGCGCCGTAGTCTCACCCATTGGGCGTGCGCGGTCGAGTGGCAGCGCAAGGCGGCCCAGCCACCCCGCAACCGGGCATCATTTGTCGATGGACGCCGCCCGCAGTCCCAAACGCCCGTCCCTCGCGCGCGCCGCCGGCATTCGCGCGGGTGAGGGCCGAATCCTGGCCCTGGTCGCGCTCCTGTTCACGACCCTCGAGACCGGTCGGGGCGTCGGCGAGGTCGGCGTCGACACGCTCGTCGTGAGCCGGTTTGGCGTTGGCACCCTGCCCTATCTCTTCATCGGGCTCGGGGCGACGAGCCTCGTGGCTGCGATCGCCTACGGTGCGGCGCTCGGGAAGGTGTCGAGAACCCCGCTGCTGGTTGGCGTCCTTGGCGGAGCCGCCGCCCTGCTCGTTGCCGGCCGCCTCGTGATGGCATCCGGGACGGAGGCCGTCGTCCCGCTGATCTGGCTCGTGACATATGCCGCCGGAACGCTGGCGGGAACGATCAGCTGGACCATCGCGGGCTCGGTGTTCGATGCGCGACAGGCCAAACGGCTGTTCCCGCTGGGCACTGGCGCCGCGATTGCCGGAAACTTCCTTGGCAGCCTCACGGCGGGGCCCATCGCCGCGGCCGCGGGAACGGAGCTGCTGATCGTCATCGAGGCGGCCCTGCTCGCGGCCGTTGCCGTGATCGTGGTCGCGATCGCCCGGACTGGCCCGGCGCGGACGCCGACAAGAACCGGCCGTCGGTCGGTCGTCGGGGAGCTCCGGGTCGGACTCGACGAAGTCGTTCGATCACCGCTCTTCCGCCTCGTCGCACTCGCCTACGTGCTGTTTTCCGTGCTCAGCTTCTCCGTCAGCTACCCATTCCTGCAGGCGGCCTCGACGACGTTTCCGTCCGAGGGCGAGTTTGCGACCGCGATCGGGTTCGTTTCGGCGGCCGTGACGGCCACGTCATTCCTCGTCTCGCTGACCCTGGCCAACCGCATCTATGCCCGTTTCGGCGTCGCCGGCGCCGCGCTCATCCTCCCGATCGTCTATGTCGTGGGGTTTGGCCTGTGGCTCGTCCAGTTCTCGTTCGCTACCGCCGCGATCGTTCGATTCAGCCAGCAGGTCTCGCAGCGCGGGCTCTCGAACGCGGCCTGGAGCGCGTTCTACAACGTCATCCCCACGGAGCGGCGCGCCCAGGTCCTCGCATTCGTCGACGGCGTTCCCGGCCAGATCGGGATCATGTTGTCCGGTCTCCTCCTCCTCGGCGCCGGCCGGGTCTTCGCGGCCGAACAGATCTTCTGGCTTGGCGCCGGGACCGCAATCGCCCTCACGATCGTCGTGCTCGCGATCCGTCGCCGGTATGCCTCGAGCCTGCTCCGAACGCTTCGGGCGGGCCTTGGTGAGCAGGTGCTCGAGGGCGGGCAGGGCCTGGCGGCGCTCGGTCGTGACCCGCAGGTCGGCGCCGTGCTCCTCTCGGCGCTGGGTGCGCCTGAACCGGCCGTCCGGCGGATGGCCGTCGCGCTGGCGGCACGGATCAATGCCGGGGATGCCTCCAGCATCCTGCTGAACGCGCTCGACGATCCCGATCCGGCCGTCCGGGCAGCCGCGATTACCGGACTGGCGACCGTCACACGCGACCAATCCCTGGTTCCTCTGGTCGTCGATCGACTGGCCGACCCGGAGCCAGGTGTGCGAAGTGCCGCGGTGCGCACCCTGGGCCTTTTGAACATCGCCGATCTGCCAGACACGCTCGAACCGCTGGTTCAGGATCCGAGCGTCACGGTGCGCGCCGCGATCGCCGTCGCCCTCGACGAGCATCCGGGCGCTCCGCTCACGGTTCCCGGGTTGCTGGCTGACCCGTCGCCGGACGTCCGGCATGCGGCGATCGAGGCGGTCGCGGCGGTCGGGGGCTTGAGCCACGGTGCGACGATCGCCGCAGCGCTTCTGGGTGCCCTCGACGATGCCGACAGCCGCGTCCGAAGAACCGCGGCCGACCTGCTCGCCATGCGTGACGCCGAGACGGAGGGCGTCGTGGAGCTGTTGAAGACTGGATCCCCGCGTGCGCAGGAGGCGGCGCTCCTCGCCCTCATCGGCCACGGCGCGGCCGTCCGGGAGCCGGTCATCGCCTGGGCCGAAATCCAGATCGCCCGCGCCTCGGAGCACCGACGCGCTCGGGTGGCCCTCGAAGGCAGGGGCGCGCCGCCCCCACCGGACTCGGCGGTCGGCTTCCTGGCGCACGTCCTCGAGCGACGCGAACTCGATCTCGCCAACGGTAGCCTTGGGGCGCTCGCGGTCCTGGGTGCAGAGGACGCGCGCGGCGTGCTTCGCCGGTGTATCCGGTCCGGCGACGCCGAGACTCGTGCACAGGCGCTCGAGGCGCTTGATTCGATCGGCGATCGACGGTTGCGTCGTGCGATCGTTACGTTCCTGGACGCGGACGCTGGCGCCTCGTCCGAGGCGCGCGATATCGTGCTCCAGCGACTGGTCGGTGACGCGGATCCCTGGGTGGCCAGGCTCGCGCGCCGAGCGATCGACGACGCAGCGGGGTCTGGTGACATGGCGGACACGGATCGAACGATCAGCGACATCGACACGATGCTGTTGCTTCGTCGCGTTCCCCTCTTTGCCCAGCTCGATCCGGAAGATCTCCAGCGGATCGCCAACACCTGCAGCGAGCGGATCTATCCCAAGGGCACCGTCGTCATGCGGGAGGGCGACATCGGCAGCGAGCTGCTCGTCATCGTGGAGGGCACGGTTCGGGTCGTCAGGATCGAGCCCGACGGCGGCGAGCGATATATCCGCCGGTACGAGTCCGGCGATCACATCGGCGAACTTGCCCTGCTCCGAGAGGGGCCGCGGGCTGCCACGGTGATCGCGGAGGACGACATTCGCACGCTGGTCATCGACGGCCAGAACCTCAAGGCGATCCTGCGAGAGCGCCCGGAAGCGGCCATGGCCATGCTTGCCACGCTCGCCGAACGGATCAGCGTGCAGTAGGCTCCCGGCGATGATCGGCGCTCCGACGGCACGTCCAACCCTTCCGACGGGCACCGTCACGTTCCTCCGAACCGATGTCGAAGGGTCCATGGGGTTCGCGCGGGCACTTGGCCCACGTTGGGACGAGATCAATGCGACCCATCTCGAGCTGCTCCGAACATCGGTCGAACACCACGGCGGGGTACCGGTTCGAACCGAAGGCGATGCCCTCTTCGCCGTTTTCCCGGAGGCTGGGGCCGCCGTGCGCGCCGCCATCGGCGGGCAGCGCTCGCTCGCCGCGCATCCGTGGCCGGAGGACGCACAGGTGCGCGTTCGGATGGGACTCCACAGCGGCGAGGCCCACCTGGCGGGCGACGACTATGGCGGGTTCGACGTCAATCGGGTCGCCCGGATCGCGGCGGCAGGACACGGCGGGCAGATCGTGATGTCGGAGGCAACGCGGCTCCTCTCGGACTCGTCACTCGAAGGCGGGGTGAGCGTTCGCGACCTTGGGCGGCATGTCCTGCGGGACGTGCCGGCGCCCGAGCACCTGTTTCAACTGGACATTCCCGGCCTGCAGGCAACCTTCCCACCGCTGCGGACGTCGCAGCCGACCAGTGGGAACCTGCCAATGCGGCTCACCAGCTTCCTGGGCCGAGCATCCGATCTCGCCGAGCTGGAGACCCTCTTCGAGGCCAATCGATTGGTAACACTCACAGGCCCAGGTGGGATCGGCAAGACCAGTCTGGCCATTGAGCTCGGTCGAGCGTGGCTGGATCGATTGCCCGACGGCGTCTGGTTTGTCGGTCTCGACGCGGTCGACGATCCGGCCATGGTGCGCTCCGAGATCGCCCGGAGCCTGGGCCTCTTCGATGGGCCGGGCCGGCCGGCGGCCGACGGCCTCGAGCACTTCCTGGCCGATCGCTCCATGGTCTTCGTGATCGACAATTTCGAGCACGTGCTCGAAGGCGCGGGTGACGTCGCCGCCATCCTCCGTGCTTCGCCGGGAACCCGGGTCGTCGTCACGAGCCGGGCGCCGTTACGCCTGCCGGGTGAGCAGGAGTACCCGGTGCGACCGCTGACTGACACCGAAGCGAGCCGCGACCTGTTCATCCAGCGGGCACGCGCCGTTCGCCCCGCCTGGGACCCGGGCTCGGAGATCGGCGTGGTCGACGAGATCTGCACGATGCTCGATGGGTTGCCGCTCGGGCTCGAACTGGCCGCTGCGCGTGTCTCGCTCCTGCCGCTCTCCGCGATCCGCGACCGTCTCGCATCACGTCTGCCACTACCGGGTACCGGGCCGAGGGACGTCCCAACCCGTCAGCGGACCCTGGAATCGACGATCGCCTGGAGTCACGATCTCCTGGGCGAGGCAGAACAACGGCTCCTCCATGACCTTGCCGTCTTCGAGGGCAGCTTCGACGTCGAGCAAGCCGCGGCGGTGGCAGATGGCGACGTGCTCGACCGGCTGGCGACACTCGCCGAACACAGCCTGGTTGCTCCTCTTGGGGCGACAGCAGGTGGCGGGATCCGGTACCGGATGCTCCAGACAATCCGATCGTTTGCGCTCGATCGCCTGATCGGCGAGGGACACGAGCGCGACGTTCGTCGGCGCCACGCGGAAGCCTTCCTGGCGTTGGCCACGACCGCTGCTCCGCACCTGCCCGGTGGGGGTCAGGCCGCCTGGCTCGATCGACTGGGGCCGGACCAGGCCAACCTGCGGGCCGCGACTCGCTGGGCGATCGATGCTGGCGAGGTCGAGCTCGCGTTGAAGCTAGTCGCAAGGGCGTGGCGGTTCTGGCAACTGGCCGGTCTCCTCGCCGAGGGCGGTGACCTGACGGACGCCGCGCTCGCAATGCCCGGCGCCGAGGCCCCGACCGCTGAGCGTCTCGCCGCACTCGCGGCTGGCGGCGGCATCGCCTATTGGCGTGGCGACGTCCCGAAAACCATTCGGGTGTACGAGGAGCAACGGGATCTTGCCGTATTGCTCGGCGACAGGGCCGCGGAGGCCGATGCCCAATACAACCTCCTCTTTGCCCGGAACATGGGGGCGGTGTCGGACGCCAACCGGGATGAAATCGAAGCCGTGTTCCGGCTCTTCGAGGAACTCGGCGACGAACGCGGAAGGGCACGCGCGATCTGGTTTCAGGCATCGCGGACGATGAACGAGGGGAACGCCCGCGACTCCATCCCGCTCTTTGAGGAATCCAACGCGGCCTTCGAGCGAAACGGGGACGCCTGGTATCACGCGATGGGCGCTGGCAGCATCGCATGGGCGTACTTCGCGATTGGCCAGCCTCGAGAGGCCACAAGGTACGCGGTCCAGTCCCTGGTCGAATACCACGCCATGCGCGATGTCTCGACCACGACCATCACCCTGGCACCTGCGGCCAGGGTTGCCCTCGACGCCGGCCGAACGGAGGACGCTGCCGTGCTCCTCGGCGCATTCGGTAATCTCTGCGAGGTCTACGGCGTGCAGGCCACCAACCGGAGTCCTCCGCCTGATTGCGGGGGCCGGCGTAGACAACCGGGTGAAGGGCGTGCTTGGCGACGAGGCGTATGCGCAGGCGACGGAGCGTGGCCGTCGCATGAGCCTGGACGAGGCGGTCGATCTCGTAGTCAGGATCTGCGATGACGTGCTACGCGGCGAGCCCCGCGAGCCTCAGTAGGCGGCGAGTGTCCGGATCCCGTCCGCGATCTTCTCCGGGTTGACCATGAACCACTCTTCGAGGACGTGGTTGTAGGGGACGCCCGGGACCTCGGGACCGGCGATCCTGGTGACCGGCCCGTCGAGGTAGTCGAACGCCTCCTCGGCGACGATCGCGGCCACCTCCGCGCCATATCCGCCGAACTTGTTGTCCTCGTACACGACCAGGCACTTGCCGGTCTTGCGAACCGAGTCGAGCAGGGTCTCGGTGTCGAGCGGCCGGAGCGTACGGAGATCGACCACCTCCGCGCTGATCCCCTCCTCCGCGACACGATCGGCCGCCTCGAGCGCGTAGTGCGCCATCAGGCCGTATGCGACGACCGTGACCTGGGTCCCTGGATGCGTGATCGCGGCCTTCCCGAGGGGCACCGTGTAGTCGGTGTCCGGGACGTCGCCGCGGACCGAGCGGTACATCTTCTTGTGCTCGAAAAAGAGCACCGGGTCCGGGTCACGGATGGACGATCGCAGGAGCCCGCGGGCGTCGTGCGGCGTGGACGGGACGACCACCTTGAGCCCTGGCACGTGGGTGAAGAAGGCCTCGACCGATTGGGAGTGGTACAGCGCACCGTGGACGCCGCCGCCGTACGGTGCGCGGATCGTCATCGGCACGCCATACCCGTTGTTCGAGCGATATCGCATCCGCGCCGCCTCGGACACGATCTGGTTGAACGCCGGAAAGATGAAGTCGGCGAACTGGATCTCGGCCACCGGGCGGAGCCCGTTGACGGCGGCACCGATCGAGGTGCCCACGATCATCGACTCGGTGAGCGGCGTGTCGATCACGCGTTCATCGCCGAACTCCGCCCAAAGCCCGTCCGTCGCGAGGAAGACCCCGCCTTTCTTCCCGACGTCCTCGCCGAGCACGATGACCGTCGGATCGCGTCGCATCTCGTCGGCGAGGGTCTCGCGGATGGCGTCGATGAACGTGCGAGGTGGCATCAGCCCTGGTCCTCGACGCCTTCGGGGTCCGCGTAGACGTACCGGGTTGCGCCCGATGGGTCGGGGTCGGCCTGCGCCTCCGCGTAGTCGGTCGCCTCGTCCACCATTCCCTTGATCCCGGCGTCCAGGTTGGCCTCGATCTCCTCGGTCAGGACGCCGGCATCGCGGAGCTGCTCCCGGAAGCGAGGCAGCGCGTCATTCCCCTTTTCCGCGGCGAGCTCCTCGGCCGAGCGGTACTTCGTCTGCTGGTCATCCGATGAGTGCGCGGTCAGGCGGGTCACCTTGGCCTCGATCAGGGTCGGGCCCTTGCCGGCCCGCGCGCGCGCGACGGCGTCACGGGACGCGCGATAGCAGGCAAGCACGTCCGCGCCGTCGACGACGACGCCCGGGATGCCGTATCCGCTCGCGCGGTCAGCCACGTTCGCGACCGAGACCTGCATCGCCGCCGGCACGCTGATGGCGTAGCCGTTGTTCTCCACCACGAACACGAACGGCAGCTTGTGGATGGCCGCGAAGTTGAGCCCCTCGTGGACGTCGCCCTGGTTGGACGAACCTTCGCCCATCGTGGTCAACGCAACCTGGCCGGTCTTGCGGATCTTGGCCGCGAGGGCGATCCCGACGGCATGGAGCAACTGCGTGGCGACCGGTGACGAGACGGACACGATGTTGTGCTGGTGGCTCCCGTAATGGCCGGGCATCTGACGGCCACCGGACGACGGGTCGCTTGCGGTCGCGTACTGCGCGGTCAGGATGTCGCGTGCGCTCATGCCGAAGGTGAGACACGTCGCGATCGAGCGGTAGAACGGCGCGATCCAGTCCTTGCCCTTCTCGAGCGCCCAGGCAATCCCGACCTGCGCGCCCTCGTGGCCCTGACCGCTGATCACGAACGGGATCCGCCCGGCGCGGTTGAGGATCCACATCCGCTCGTCGACAGCGCGCGCGAGAGCAACGAGCCGGTACATCTCGATCAGGTCGGCGGCCGACAAGCCGAGATCGGCTCCGAGCTCAACCTTTGCCCCGGACTCGCGCTTCTTGGTCACCGCCATCGAGCGATCCCGGCCTCCTTGTCGCGCCTGTTGGGGCGTCTGCGTCAGCCTAGAAGTTGATCGATTGTCCGTCGACCGCCATCGCGGCCTCGCCGAGCACCTCGGACAGGGTCGGGTGGGCGTGGGTGGCCCGGCCGATCTCCCACGGCGTTGCGTCGAGCTCGAACCCGAGTGACGCCTCTGCGATCAGATCGGTGGCGTGGGGGCCGATGATGTGAACGCCCAGCGTGTCGCGCGTCTCGACGTCCTCGATGACCTTGGCAAAGCCCTCGTATTCGCCGCCGATGATCGCCTTGCCGATCGCCTGGAACGGGACCTTGCCGATCTTGACCTTGAGGCCGCGCTCGGCGCATTGGGCCTCGGTCAGCCCGATCGATGCGATCTCCGGCCGGCAATACGTCGCACGGGGCTGGCGCGTGTAGTCCATCTCGTGAACGTCGGCGTCGCCGGCGATCGCGTGCGCCGCGATGAGGCCTTCGTGTGCGGCCGTGTGGGCCAGCCAGAGACCGCCAATGACGTCGCCGATCGCGTAGACGTGTGGCTCCTTGGTCCGCATCCGGCCGTTGACCTTGATCACACCGCGGTCGGTCTCGACCTTCGTCGTCTCGAGCCCGATCTCCTCGATGTTGGCCGCCCGACCGGCGGCGACGAGCAGGACCTCCGCGCCGATCTCGGCAGCCTCCTTGCCGTCGGGCCCGACCGTCAGGCGGACACCGCTCTTGTCGGTCTTGACCGATGCCGTGTCGAACCGCGCGTTGGTCATGACCGTGATCCCGCGCTTGCTGAAGCTGCGCTCGAGGAGCTTGCCAACCTCGGCGTCCTCGAGCGGGAACGATCTGCGGGAGGTACTCGAGCAGCGTGACCTTGACACCGAGGTCGTGGAACAGGCTCGCGAACTCGACACCGACGGCCCCGCCGCCAACGATCACGATGTCCTTTGGCAGGCTGTCCATCAGGAGCACGTCGTCGCTCGTCACGATCCGCTTTCCGTCCGGCTTGAGCCCCGGAAGCGACTTCACTCGCGAGCCGGTTGCCACGATCACATCGGTCGCGTTCAGGGTGCGGTCACCGCCCCCACCGGGCGTGCCGTCATCGCCTTGCTGCACCACCCGGACCTTGCCCGGGCCGTCGAGCCGACCGCGGCCCGCCACCCAGGTCACCTTGTTCTTGTCGATCAGGGTCTTGAGCCCGGTCCACATCCGCTTGACGACGGCATCACGTCGTGCAGCAACGGCGGCGTAGTCGACGACGGGTTCGCCCGGCAGCGTGAAGCCGTAGTCCTTGGCGTGCCGCAGCCGATCGAGGAATGCCGCCGATTCGAGGAGGGCCTTGGTTGGGATGCAGCCTCGGTGAAGACACGTCCCCCCGATCTTGTCCTCGTCGACGAGGGCAACCTTCAGCCCGAGCTGGGCGGCCCGGAACGCCGCGGCATAACCGCCGGTGCCCGCGCCGAGCACCACGAGATCGAAGTCATTGGACGAGCCGACGGCCATGGGTCAGTTGCCTCAGAGAGCCGCGAGACCGGCTTTGCGTGGCCGCGCTCGACGCTCGTCGGGCACGGCATGCAAGGGCCGGCTGGGCAGGTGGGTCATCGCTCCCGATGGTACGCGCGGGGTTGCGCGACGCGCAACCGAAGACCCGCCGGGCCGGGTGCTAGACTCCGGCCGCGGACGCCGGAACGGATGTGTCTCGGACCGGCTCATTGGAGCGTCGCGTTGGACCCTGCGATCGTCCTCAGCACCGCCGCCCTGATGCTCGTCTCGTACCTCGCGGGCTCCATCCCGGTCGGGGTCCTTGTCGCCCGGGTTGCCGGCGGCGCGGACCCCCGTACGGTCGGATCGGGCCGGACCGGTGGCACGAATGCGCTGCGGGCGCTGGGTCGGAAATGGGCCGCGGTCGTGGTCATCGGCGACCTCGCGAAGGGAGCGCTGCCCGTCCTCCTCGCCCGTGTCGTGACCGGGGGCGATCCGCTGGTCGAGGCGTTGTGCGCGGCGAGTGCCGTGGCCGGGGCGATCTGGTCCGTGTTCGCGGGGTTCCGAAGCGGCCGGGGTGTCGGCACGGGCGTCGGGACGATGCTGGTCATCCAGCCGTTGGCGGTCGTCCTTGCGGCACCGGTCTTCGTCGGCGTGATCCTGCTGACCCGCTACGTTTCGCTCGGGTCGCTCCTGGGATCCGCGGCGATGCTCCCCGTCATGCTGCTGTTGGTCCTCATCGCTCCGGGCACGCCTCTCTCGTACGTCCTCTATGCCGCTGTCGGCGCCGGGTTCATCTGGCTCGCCCACTCGGACAACATCGACCGCCTCCTCCACGGCACAGAACGCAAATTCGACCTGGACCTCCTCGCGGGCAAACGCCCAAGCGGCAACTAACGAACCGGCATCGAACGGAGGATCCGCCGACCAGGGCGTTCGAGCCGAAGGCGCGAGTGAGCAAGGGAGCGCGCGCACTGGAAGTGCGTAAGCGACCGGCGGAGCGAGCAACGCCCGGATC
The DNA here is from genome assembly GCA_963731865.1 of uncultured Chloroflexia bacterium. GTDB lineage: Bacteria > Chloroflexota > Limnocylindria > Limnocylindrales > CSP1-4 > SPCO01. Next base: position 1,019,375 of record CAVSXG010000002.1, read on the forward strand.
GGGCGTTCTGGCGGCGGCCAAGTCGAGCGCCAGGAAACAAAGGACCCGGGTCGGCTGACGACCCGGGTCGATATTCAATTGGTGCGGCGGGCCGCTGTTCGGCCCGCACGAGGGAGGCCTCGATCAGCCTCCGCGCTGGCTCCGGAAGCAGTCGCTGCAGTAAACGGGCTTGCCGCTGGTCGGGCGGAAGGGGACCTGGGCTTCCTTGCCACAGGATGAGCAGGTGGCCGCGAACATCTCGCGGGGGCCGCGATCACGGGCACCGTACCCGCCACCACCGCCGCCATAACCCCCGGAACCGCCGGCAGAGTAGCCACCACCGGCGCTGTACCCGCCGTACGAGCTGCCGCCGCCCTCAGCGTTGCGGGCAGCCTTGCGGCTGGCGCGACAGGAGGGGCAACGGCGCGGCTCGGTGAAGCCACGCTGCGCGTAGAAGTCCTGCTCGGAGGCTGTAAACACGAATTCCTGTCCACAGTCCGCACAGGTCAGGTTCTTGTCGTTGTACACGAAAACGAAACTCCTCTCGGTAGCCGGCGCGAGCCCGTCGGGTTATCTCGCGTCAGCCGTGAGAGGAGTCCGAGTTGCGTCGAGCTACGTTCTGGCCACGGACGCTTCCGTGGCGTTTACGAGCGGGATAGTACGCGGTGCATTTGGCCTTGCATAGACCCGAGTTTCGGGCTGTGGACGCGGTGCACCACCTCGTCAGACGGCACCCAATGGCGCCACCGCGAACAGGACGCCGAACTGCTTGCACCAGATGACGGCGCTCGCAAACTGGGCCGGGTCGGTGCCCGCCGGCAGCTCGTAGCTGAAGGCTCCGTCGGTCGCCTTGAGCGTCCCGAGCTCGAGCGCGCCTTCGGCATACCCCGTCGCGTCCGGCGACAGGTACACGTAGAGGTCAGGGCCATTGCGGACGGAGAACGCCTCGAACCTAAGGGCGTATAGACCAGGGGCGGTTTCGATGATCGCCGCCGTGCCTTCGCCAAAATGGAAGTCATCGGCCCCATGGAAGGGACCGGCAACGAGCGAGGTCGCGACGAACGGCGTCGGTGCCGGAGTCGGAGGCGGGGTCGGCCGCGGGGTGGGCTTGCTCGACGCCGTCGGGCGTTCGCTCGGCACGTCCGATGGGCCTGGAGTCTCAGCGATGATCGGCGTCATGCTGGCGATTGCCGCGGCACCGACCGGCGCAGGTTCGATCAGCTCTGTGCGGATGAACAGCGGCGAGGCGAGGTACCACCCGACTGGCAGACCGATCGCCAGCACGGCAAGCGCAAGGGCCCCGGTCCTGCCGGGATGCCGCCGCGCGGCCGCGAACCAACCGCGCCGGCGGGCGAGGCCGAGCAGGCCGACAAACGCCACGGCGAGACCGATCGCGATCGGGATGCGAAGCGGGTAGAGGCTGGTCGCGAAAAGGCGCTCGAGGTCGCCGATGACGTTCATGCGCCAACCTTCGCCGCATTCGATGACGTGCCGATGACACGCCGTCAGTCGACCGCGGGCTCCGCGGTGTCGGCCGGAGCCGGCCCACCCGATGAAGGAACGCTGAACTCGCGACGCGCGGACGCGAGGTAGGCCTGGACCTCGAGTGCCTGTCGGGCATCGCCCCAGCCAAGCTCGGCGCCAAGGATCTCGGCCACGCGCGGCGCGACCGTGGCCCCGCGATCCGCGAGCTCCGGTGAGAGCCTTGTACGGCGCGACAGGACGTCGTCGAGTGATATCGCGAGTTCGTGCCGTGCCGCCCAGGCAACCTCGACCTCCAGGAACGCCCGGGTGGCGACGAGCGGGCGGAGCAGGTCCAACTCCGCACCCAGCGCGACGACGGCCGGCGATTCGGTCCCGTATCGCGCCACGAGCTGCGCGGCGGCGCCCGGTCCAACGGCGGCGACCGCAGGGATCGTCTCGAGCTCAGCCGCGATCCGGGCCTGCGCGCCCGCGTCAGCGCACCCGACGAGGCGCCAGTCGGACGTCCGTGATGGGCGGGTCCGTGCCGCGTCCTCCCCGATCACGGCGTCGATCACGTCCCGGGCCATGACGCGATACGTCGTGTACTTGCCGCCGCCGATCCGGACGACACCGTTCGACTCCACCGTGACCCGATGTTCGCGCGATGCCTTGACCGTCGACCCGTCCGAGGGCGCGATGAGTGGTCGGAGACCGGCGTACGTGCCGACCACGTCACCACGCCCGAGCTGTACATCGAGCGTCGCGTTGACCGTGTCCAGCAACCGGTCGACCTCCCAACCGTCGGCGATCGGCCTGGCCGGCGGGCCTTCGAACAACGCGTCGGTCGTGCCGATCAGCCAGTGCTCCGCCCACGGGACCAGGAAGACGACCTTGCCGGGCACGCGGATCGTCAGACCGGTCTTGTTGGGGATTCGATCCCGCCGGACGACGAGGTGCGTCCCGCGGCTTGGCAGAATCCGGAGTGAGCCGCCGCGGAACGGGTGATCGGTCTCGGCCGCCCAGACACCCGTCGCATCCACGACTCCCCGGGTCGCGATCGAAACCTCCGTGCCGGTGGTCGCGTCGCTCGCGGTCAGCGCGTGGGTCGTCCCGCGAGCGACGCCCGATGCCAACCCGGTCGCCCGCAACCGCGTCACCGCCACCCCGCCCGCGGCCTGCGCGGTCCGAACGACGGCCAAGGTGTACCGCGCGTCGTCCTCGACCCCGTCGTGGTAGAGCAACCCGCCGCGAAGTCCCTCTCGTCGAAGCGTCGGGGCAAGGTCGAGCGTGTCCTTCCTCGACAGCCGCCGGTGCCAGCCCCCGTCATGGCGCGCTCCGAGGATGTCGTAGAGGGTCAGCCCGGCGTCATAGAACGCCTTGGACAGGTACGGGATGCCATAGATCGGGAAGAGCAGCGGTTCGATCCGGACGAGGTGCGGCGCGAGGGTCAGCAGGCGCGATCGTTCGGCGAGCGCTTCGCGAACGAGCCCGAACCGGAATTGCTCCAGGTATCGCAGGCCGCCGTGGATGAGCCGTGACGACCGCGAGGACGTACCAACCGCGATGTCGTCCTGTTCGACCAGGGCCGCTCGAAGCCCGCGTGACACCGCATCGAGGAGCGCTCCGGCACCAACGATCCCGCCACCGACGATGACGACGTCCCATGTCTCGGACGCCAGCGACGCGAGATCCTCCGCGCGGCGGGCGAGCGGTCCGGTCTGTGACGCGTTCCGACCCGCGTCGAGGTTCATCGATCTGGCTGGCCTGGGCCGCGTCGAGAGATTCGCCACAACCACCATCCGGTGGCCACGATCAGGACGATGATCGCGAGCGGCGTGTCGTAGACGACGTCCTGGACCGCGGCCGGCAACAGGCCCGTCAGGACGGCCGCGCCGATCACCACGGCGACAACCGCGGCCGCGACGAGGATGACCTCGCGCCAACCGGGCTGGGAGTCGATGCGACGGGGCTCAGCCACGATCGGCGGCCGGCGGGATGCCGATGGGTGCGACCAGGACCTTGCCCGCGAATGCCGCCCCGCGTCGCGTGTTCAACCCGGTCTTCGGGCGATGGAACGTGACGGTCAGGTCCGCCCGCACAGCGGGGTCCGACGGCTCGCCACTCGACAGGTCGACCGCTGTCGGCGTATCGACGGCAACGATCGGAATGCCGGCCGCCCGTGCCTGCTCGATGACCTCGACGGCCGCCCGGATGGGATTGCGAAGGACCCCTCGAACGCCCGTTCCGAGCAGCGCGTCGACAACGACGGCGGCCTTGTCGATGCCTCGTCCGAACATGGCAACATCGCGGGCCACCGGCAGATGGACCTTGTCGATCCCGGTGTCACGGGCGATTCGATCCCACTTCCGGGCGGCCACGGCCCCGGTTGGTCGTGACTCCCTGGCCACGACGCCGACGATGACGCGCGCGCCGGCGAGCGCCAGGCGCCGGGCTGCCACGTAGCCGTCGCCCCCGTTGTTGCCCGGTCCGCACAGGATCACGATCGGCCCGGTCCCCCACCGATCGAGGTCCGTGGCGAGGGCGTGGACAGCGGCCGCGACCGCCGTTCCAGCGTGTTCCATGAGCCGTTCCTGTGGGTAGCCAAGCGCCTGGGCCTTGTGGTCGGCGCCGGTCATCATCTCGGCCGAGATCGCGGGCAACGCAGCGCGGGCCGCCCACCGGCGCCGCAGCGCGCGCAGATCGAGGCTGAAAAGCTCGGGGTCGTCCGCCGGCAGCCGAGCGACAGTCTCGGGCGTGGGCACGGGCGACGACGTGTCGATGGGCATGGCGACCCAAGCGTAGCCGACGCGACGAATCAGACGAGCGCGAGGCGGGCGAGCCGGGTCTTCCGTCGGCGCGGCTCCGATCCGCCGACTCCGTCCCGGAGCTCGACGAGGCCCTCCCGGACCAGCGCCTGCAACGCGGCATCGACCGCGACCTCGTCATGAACCCCGATCGGCGCCCCGATCGCGACCCAATCCTCCTGGCTCGCGTCCCGAAGGCGATCCACGATCTGGCCTCGCAACCAGCGTGTCGTGGCTGGGAACGGGATTTGCCCCGTGTGGGGCGCGGGCCGCCTGGCTGGCACGCCGGCACTTGCGTAGGCACACCACGGTCGGGCAGGGCACCTCGAGCAGTCCGGCTGACGCGGGCCGCAGATCGTCGCGCCGAGGTCCATGAGGGCATGCGTCCATGCCCCCGGCCGATCAACCGGCACGGCCGCGTCGGCCACGCGCTGGAGCTCGGTCGGGCTCATCGCCGTCGTGTCTCCGACGACGATTCGACCAAGGACTCGGCGCACGTTGGTGTCGACCGCGCCGACCGCCATCCCGAATGCGATCGCGGCCACGGCACGCGCCGTGTACGGCCCAACGCCCGGTAACGCCTCGAGCGCGGCCAGGTTGGCGGGTACCTCGCCGCCGTGAACCTCGACGATGCGACGGGCGGCCTGCCACAGGTGGAGCGCCCGCCGGTTGTACCCAAGTCCCTGCCACGCTCGAAGGACGTCAGCGGGCGTTGCCGAGGCAAGGGCGCCAGCCGTTGGGTAGCGGTCCATGAACCGCTGCCATGACGTACCGGCGCGGGCCGCCTGCGTTTGCTGGGCCATCGCCTCGGACACGAGGATCGCGTAGGGGTCACGCGTCTGGCGGAACGGCAGACGGCGGCCGTTTGCCGCGTACCAGCCGAGGATCGCTTCGTGAGCCTCGGAAGGGAGTCGGCCCGGGTCAGCCACGTTGCCCGTCGATCAATGCCCGCATGCCCTCGGTCGGTGCCCACAACCAGCTTGGCAGGTAGGTGCTGGCGTAGATGAACTCGTAGGTTTCCTTCTCGATCTCGAAGGCGCGGAGGAGCGCAGGGTCCATCGCGATCGGGGCCCCCGCCTCGCGGAGACCGGCCCGGTACCCGTCGAGAAATCGCTCCGGGGCCCGGTGCAGCCATGCGTCCAGGTCAAGCCCCGGTGACTCCACCGGGCCACCATTCCGGGCGATGGCCCGTCGCCCGGCACTCCGACCCACGTGGTCGAGCGACCGCAACATGCACGCGACGTCACGCAACGGCGACCCATGCTCGCGGCGCTCGGCAAGCGGCCGCAGCGGTTCGCCCTCGAAATCGACGATCCGGTATCCGTCGTCGGCGATCAGCACCTGGCCGAGATGGTAATCGCCGTGCACCCTCGTCAGCAGCGGGGCCGATGGGAGGGCTTCGAAGACGGTCAGCTCGGCGGCGATCGCGGCAGCACGATCGTGAAGGACGCGGCCGGCTTCGCCGGGCGTCACGTCCACGGCGCGCACCAGCTGTCGCTGGGCGTTCCGCGCCCAAGCCCGGAGCTCGTTGCGCGTCGCCTCGCGCGGCGTGAATTCAGGCAGACCGCGATCGTCGGCGAGCGCCGCGTGCATCCCGGCGGTGAGCGCCCCGAGCTCGGCGGCGACCTCGGTCGCGAACTCGACGCTGACCTGCCCGGGCGCCAGGAGCCAGGCAACGAGACCCTCGGCGATCGACTCGTACGCGTCCACGCCGTCGGCGACGTACGCCTGCGCCAGCGCCACGGTCGAGGCGCCAGACGATGCCGACACGACCTCGGCGTACCCGACGAGGGGGGCCACCGCCGGGAATTGAGCGACCTCCGTCAGGAACGCAACAAGCTCGAGCTCAGGATTGAGCCCCGCCTCCAGCCGTCGGTAGGCCTTGAGCAACACCCGATCGCCGACGACAACTGACGTGTTCGACTGGTCCGCGCCAAGGGCGCGCTCCGGCAATCCCTCGACCGCCGCCGCCCCCTCGGGCAGCACGTCTGCGAGCGCCCCCGACGGCCTGCAGACGAGAGCTGCGGAGACCGGCCGAGTCGCCTCATGGCCCGCGGCAGCAGCGTCCGCCATCGCGGCGACGGTCCGGCCCTCGGCCATGGCGATCAGCAGCGCTCGCCACGCGCCGTCCCCGTCGACGGCGGGTCGGAGGGGATGCCCGCTCAACGCGACGGTGTAGCGCTCGGTCGATCGGTCGTCGAGCGTTACCTGAGCGATTGCGAGGACATGCGTGGCGACCACATCAAGGACGAACGCGTCCTCGAGCGCGATTGCCGTCACCGTTCGGCCCTTGGCGCCGAACCAGCGGGCGTTTGCGAGCTCCGTCCGGTCAAGCCGGCCGAGCGCCTCGGCTACTTCGGTCCGGCCAATGTCGATCGCGATCGGCTCAGGTACCCGTGTTGATCATGACGTGCTTGACGAACGTGTAGTCCTCCAGCGCGTATTTCGAGCCGTCCTTGCCCCAGCCCGACTGCTTCACGCCACCGTGCGGCGTCTCGGACGTGAGGGTGAAGTGCTCGTTGATCCAGACGTGTCCGAACTCGAGCGCCTTCGCCACGCGCATGGCCTTGCCGATGTCCCTCGTGAAGATCGAGGATGCCAGCCCGTACGGGGTGTCGTTCGCCCACTGGACCGCCTGGTCCTCGTCGCTGAACCGCTGGACGGTGACCACCGGCCCGAAGACCTCATCCTGGATGATCTCGGACTTCTGGTCGGCGCCGGCGATGATCGTCGGAGCGTAGTAGGCGCCGGCTCGCTCGGGGCGCTCGCCACCGAGCACGATCTCCGCGCTGCCCCGCGCCCGATCGACCATGCCCTGGACCTTGTCGGCATGGGCCTCCGCGATGAGCGAACCCATCTCGATGTCGTCGCCTTCGGCCGGATCGCCCCACTTGATGGTCCGGACCTGGTCGGCAAGCGCGGACACGAAGTTGTCGTAGACACCCGGTCCGGCGATGACCCGTGTCGCGGCCGTGCAGTCCTGGCCCGAGTTCCAGTAGCCGGCGAACCGCAGTGTCTCGGCCGCCAGGTCCACATCCGCGTCGTCGAACACGATGATCGGCGCCTTGCCGCCGAGCTCCAGGTGGAGCCGCTTGACGGTCTCGGACGCGATCCGGGCAACCCGCTTGCCGGTCACGGTGTCGCCGGTGATCGAGACCATCCGGACCTTGGGGTGACCAACGAGGGCATCGCCGATCTCCGCTCCGGACCCCGACAGCACGTTCAGGACGCCCGGGGGCAGGATCTCGGCCACGATCTCGGCCAAGGCGAGCGCGGTCAGCGGCGTCCTGACCGAGGGCTTGAGCACGCAGGTGTTGCCCGTCGCCAATGCCGGACCCAGCTTCCATGAGGCCATGTACAGGGGATAGTTCCAGGGAGCAATCGACGCGACGACGCCGATCGGGTCGCGGCGGATGATCGAGGTGTGCCCGGCGATGAACTCGTTGGCCGCCAACCCGTCCATGACCCGGCAGGCACCCGCAAAGAACCGGAACAGGTCGGCGCAGACCGCCATCTCGTCGATCGCGACACCGACCGGCTTGCCGGCGTTGGCGCTCTCCAGGCGGCCGAGCTCGTCAGCCTTGCCCTCGATCGCGTCGGCGATCTTGAGGAGCAGCAAGGACCGATCCTGCGGCGTCGACTTGCGCCACTCGGCGAAGCCCGCTTCCGCCGCGTTGACCGCCCGATCGACGTCCTCGGAAGAGCTGGCCGGGACGGTCGCGATGACCTTGTCGTTGGCCGGGTTGATCACCTCGGCCGTGCGTCCGTCGGCCGCGTCCACGAACTGACCACCGATGAATTGCTGGTACGCCTTGACGCGCTCGAGGACGTCGGTCACGGAGGGGCCTCCTTGGGTGTCGTTCAGGTCAGCCGAGTGTCGCGTCATCGTACGCCGGTCCGGAACGTCGTCCCGCCACGCGGGCGCCTTCAGACGGCCGGTTCGCCGGTTCTTGCGACCCGCTCGATGAGGTCAGCCGCGCGGACGGTCCCGGGGTTCGCCTTGAGCCGGGCCGAGACAGCGTCAAGCCGGTCGCGCAAGAGCCCGATCGGCAAGCAGCTCGTCGATCGCGTCGGTGAGCTCCTCGTCACGGAAGTCGTAGGTCGGGAGGCGCCGCCCGAAGCCCGTTTCGTCGACCCGCTGGGCGTTGTCGACCTGGTCCCAGAAGAGCGGCAGCACGATCATCGGCTTGCCGTGGTGGAACGCCTCCGTGACCGTGTTGTTGCCGCCGTGCGTGATGACGAGATCCACCTGCGGGCAGGATCGCGGGCTGCGGCAGGAACCCTTCGCCGGTCTGATTGTCGTGCAGGGTGATCTGATCCGCGAGCGGCCCCTTGGAGACGATGATCCGGTGTTCGGTCGTCGCCAGGAGATCGACCAACCGTTGCATCAGTGCGACGTCGGCTGAGCCGAGGCTTCCGAGCGAGAGATAGATCAATGCGCCGTCCTTGCGGCGCAGGGGCTCGGGCAGCTCCCAGGTCGTGTCCGCGGCTCGCACCGACGAATCGAGTCGATGCCATGTCGGCGCGAGTGGTCGCTGGCGCGCGTAATCGACCTCCGCGGGATAGAGATACAGGTTCAGCCATGGCGATTCGGCAATGAAGTCGGGGCCGTCGGGGCCATACCGGAGCCCGGTATCGCCGTGTGCGCGACAGAACGCGTCGAAATTGCCCCACAGGTCGCGATGGGTTCGGTCGACCTCGCCCAGGAACGCCGGCCAGTCGGCCTGATCCGCGACCGGCAGACCGGACGAAAACGGCGGCACCGCCGGATCCTTGAGCTCGGCCGGGTTGCACGAGGCGATCCTGGCCCACGGTCGACCCGATGCTGCAAGCGCCGGAAAGCCAACGACGTTGTCCTCGACGATGGTGTCGGGGGCGAGCTCGTCGATGATCTCGGTCAGCCGGTCATCGACATACTTGGCGCCCTCGATGAGCGCAGCCCATGTCGGCGCGATGAATTCCTCGAGCTGGACGATCGTCGGCTTCCGGAACACCGGCGCCGTGTCCCGAATGAAATCGATCCAGAACTGGCCCGGGACCTCGGGAACCTCGGGCGGCGGACCGAGCCGCATGAGGCGCTCCTCGAAGCCCTTTGCCTCGAGCGTGCCGGCGAACGACTCCTCGACGATGAAGACCACCCGGTGCCCACGAGCCCGCAGCACCTGCCCGATCCCGACGCAGTTGTTGGTCGGGCCAAAGGCGCCCTCGGGGAAGAAGACGATGGTTCGCGCGTCGCTCATCGCTCGATGCCATCGGGTCGAGCCGCGCGCGAGTAGACCAGGACCGTCCGCTCGAAAGTCATGATCGTCTCGTCCCGTTGGTTGTAGCCGCGGGTGCGAACGCGGACCAGCCCCTGGCCAGGCCGCGAGCGCGACGGCCGGACCTCCAGGACCTCGGATTCGGCATAGATCGTGTCACCGGAGAACACCGGCGCCGTGAGCCGCACATCGTCCCATCCCAGGTTGGCGACTGCGTTCTGGCTGATATCCGACACAGACAGGCCGGTCACGATCGCGAGGGTCAGCGTCGAGACAACAAGCGGTCGACCAAACTCCGTCCGCGACGCGTAGTCGGCGTTGTAGTGGACGTCGTGCGTGTTATTGGTGAGCAACGTGAACCAGGTGTTGTCGGCCTCCGTGATCGTCCGTCCATGGGCATGGCGGTATCGATCGCCGACGACGAAGTCCTCGAGGAAGCGCCCGTCCCAACTGACGATCGGGTCGCGCGGCTCGCTCACGGGTCACGCCCATCAGCGGTGCCGCCGGACCCGACTGAGAAGGCCGCGCGGGCGTCGTCGACCTCGTTCGAATCGATCACTCCGAGCGACAGGGCGCGATCAGGACTGAAACGCCCGAGCGCTGTTGCCTGGCGAAGGACGGCCCGTGCGTGGCGATCGGTCGCCCGATCGCTCATCACGCCCGCGATCATCGTCGCTCCCTGGTCGGCGGCCACGGCAGCACGATACGCCTCCAACTTGGCTGCCTCGTGGTCAAGGGCGGAGTCCGTCAGGCCCACCTCATAGGCAAGCAGTACGGCGAACAGCTGTGCGGGGTGGCCAACCCACTTCCCGAGCATGCCGAGCTCGCGCGCCCTAACGGTATCGTCGTAGACGAGACGCATTCGATCCAGCCAGCGGGTTCGATTTGTCGCGGCGTCGAGGCTCGGGTCGCTGACCGGGTAGTCCAGGGTCATGCCCTCGATCGCCGGCACGCCGACCGCCCCGGCGACGGCGATGATCTCCGCCCTGGCCCAGTTTGCGAGGGGATGGTCGTTGCCGATACCGGGCAGGCCAAGGTCCGCGCTGAAGTCGGCGATCCCAAAGATGAGGGACGCCAGCCGCGGCGCTGCACGAGTGGCGATCTCCGGGAGCTGAGTGGCCGCCCAGCCGGCCTCGACAAGGTACGCAACACGGATCTGCCCCAGGTCGAGACCCAGCGCTGTCTCGGCATCGTCGAGCAGGCTGTTGACGAGGTCAACCTCTTCCGGATGTTCGACCTTGGGCATGACGATGCCATCAAGGGGGAATGCGGCCGGGTCGGAGACGCGTTCGCGGAGGCTCCAAAGGAGCGTGTACAGGTCACGAACGGTTGTCTCCAGGTTGAACCCGGGCGGTCGGTAGAACCGAAGGCTTCCGGCTCCGGCTTCCCCCAGTCCGAGGCGACGAGCACATCGGTCGCGACGGCAAGGGCCTGCGCGGCGACGTCGTCACCTGGCGCGATGGCGTCCTCGCCGTCGAGCATCACCAGGGGGGCGCGGCTTGGCCGGGCGAGACGTTCCTCGACGACGTCGCGGTCGAGATCCAGGCGGTCCGCGAGGTCGGCCGCGGTCAGGCCAAGCCGCTCCAGGATCCGAACGACTGGCGCCGTCCCGCCCTCGACGGCCTTGCGGGCCATCGCACTGTCGGCGGCAGGCGTGGTGAGGTGGGCCTGCTGTCGCCAGTATCGAAGTGGCAGGTCGGTGCGACGGCCAACGAGCGCGGACCGGACGTCCGCCCGCCGGGAGTCGCCGACGGCGATGGCCGCCGCGAGATCAGGGTTTGTCTCCACGTCCCTAGCCGCCCGATGACGGCTCGGCGAAGAGCTCGTCAAGAATCTCGAGCGCCGTCCGCTCGATGATGCCCGCGACTTCGGGCGAGAACGGCGCGGGCTGGCCATATCCGCGGTGCGAGACGGCCGGCTCGTAGCCGCCATGGGGGTATTCGTCGGGCGTCGCGACATACCCGAGCGACCCCTGGCTGTACCCGGCAAAGATCGTGACTGGCGCCGGAGATGCTCGCCGCACGGCAGTCCCGATCGCCCCGAAGATCTCGCCAGGTGCGCCGACGATCGCACAGTCCCCGATCCGGGCCGCCCAGATCTCGCCGTCGATCGCCGTCGCGCGTCCGCCTGCCACTTCCTGGGCGAGCATCATCTCGAGCCACGAGATGTGGTAGCGGATCGGGTTCATCGTGACCCGGCTCTCGCCTCGATCGGCGCGGGTAGCAAGGTCCGCGCGGCGTTCGGCGAGCTCGCGTTCGAGGTCTTCAGGCGGCGGCAGTTCGACGAGCGGCAACGAGACGATCCGCCGGGCGGAGCGGAGCGCTTGCGTTGGCTGCGCATCTGCCAGCCGGCGGCGATACAGCGAGATCGGGGTCACGGATCCCCAGTCGCTCCGGTCGATCTCGACTGCCCAGGGGCTCGCGTCGGCGACCGCATGGGCCGCCTCGAGCGCGATGCGCGTGCCGAAGACGTCCGCGGCTGCGAGGGCCGCGCCGTCATCCCGAAACGATTCGAGCGGCAGCGCGTCGCCGGCGGCGCCCTGGAGGAACACGGTCACGGAAACCGGGCGGAGCAGGTGGCTGAGGTGCGATCGAAGCGGCCCCACGTAGTCCGGTCCGGCGCCCGGATAGTCCGGCCCGATGACCACCGGATGGCAGGCGAATGACACGAGTGTGGCGATGCCATCAGTGAAGTCTGGCGCGCCATCCAGACCGTCGACCCGGATCGCCACGACGGAATCATCCCGGACACCCTCGCGGTTCCAGCCAAGGATGGTCCGCCCATCCGTCGTGCGTTCGCGGCGATTGACGGCGAGGCCCTCGGCGCGGCCAACCCCGCCGCTGACGGCGGCGGGCTCAAGTCGGCCCACCGCCTCGAGTGCCACCGAGGCGTACCGATCCGGGATGGAGTCCCAATACGCCAGTTCGGTCGCCGTCCAGTCGTCGAACTCGCCACCGAGCTTGATCGTGGCGCCCGGCCAGGGAGCTGCATGACTGTGGCTCGAGTTGAGGAGGACGGCCGATGGATCGCACCCGACGAGCTCGCCAACGCGGGCGCGGATCCGATCCGCCATCAGGGTCGTCAAGCCGACGACATCGGCCGCGATGATGACGACCGTCGTGCCGGTGTCGCTGTCGCGAAAGACGCAGGCCGTCGCCATGAGTGGCTCATACGCGGAGCGGGCCGCCAGCGGCCGCCGGACGTATCCGAGCAGGTCCACGGGAAACGACGGCGTGATCTCGGCCTCCGCGGCGCCCGCGAGCAGGGTCACAGGCCGGCCCTGGAGCCAACGATCCGGTGCTGCACCTACGTGCCGTCCTCGAGCCAGGCGATCGGTTGACCAACCGGAACCTCGTCGCCGGCATCGTGGACGATCTCCGTCAGCGTCCCCGAGGCAAGCGCCTCCATCTCCACGGTGACCTTGTCCGTCTCGATCTCGGCGATCACGTCTCCGCGGGCAATGGTGTCGCCGACGCGCTTCAGCCAGCCGCTGACGACCCCGGTCTCCATGTCGTAGCCGAGCTTGGGCATCTCGATCGGGATGCGCGCCATCGTGCCTCCAATCCGGATTTCGGGACCGCCGGGCTCGGCCCGGACGTCAGGTGCAAAGGTTTCCAGCCGGTATCATACCGGGACCGACGAGCTGGCTCACGAGGGTCCAGCGCCGCCGGACTGGGAGGCGTTCTGGTGGAATTCCTGGTCAACATCCATGTCGAGTGGCCGGCAGACGGCGACCCAGAGGAGCAGGCACGACTCACCGTCACGGAGCGACAGCGCGGCGCCGAGCTGGCGGCGGCCGGCGTCATCCGGCGGATGTGGCGAGTCCCGGGCAGGCGCGAAAACTGGGGTATCTGGGAGGCCGACGACGCCACGTCGCTCCATGCCGCGATCAGCTCGTTGCCGTTCTTCCCCTACCTCGACGTCGACGTCATCCCACTGGCAGCGCATCCGACGGACCCGGAGCGGCCAGGCGGCAAATAGCGCTCTTGACGCAGTTGAACGTGTCCCACTAGGCTCGGGCGATCAAGCGCTGACGACGTTTCCAGTAACAATTCTGGCGAGGAGAGCGCACATGGCCACCCACCTGGAATGGTCCGAGTCCATCGGCAAGCGGGTGCGTTCCGGCGACTGGGCCGACCAGGCGATCTCGACCGTGGCCAAGATCGAGGACGAGTTGCGATCTGCAGGTGACGACCTCGGGCTGGCCGGCGGGCGACGCGAGAACGCCGCCCAACTTGTCGACTACTTCATGGAAGAGGCGAAGGTCGTCTACGTCGTCTACCGCGTGTGGACCACCGGGTTCAACGAATGGCTGATTGCCCAGGGCGTGACCGAGGCTGACCTCGCGGCGGAGGTCGATCGCCTCGAACGACTGCTCGCCTACCCCGACGGGACGCGCCTCGAGCGGGAGCCGCGTTGGGAGGCGCTCGGCTTGCGGGCCGGCCGCCTGGCGAACGGCGTCCGCGGCTACGACCTCACAACGGACCAGGCGATCGCCGAGCTCGATGGGGTGCGGGAGGACTGGCGTCAGTTGCACGACCGCATGGCGGACCTGATGGCTGGCATCCTCGCGTTCGTCGTCCGGCGCTTTGGCGAAGCCCGGCTCGAGGACTGCTACCGGGCGATCATGGAGCCGTACCTGCAGGAGCGGTACATGCCGTTCGACGTTCGGGTGACACCGTACGAAGAGACGCTCGACCGCAACCTCTACATCGCCCTGGAAGCAATGCGGGGCCACCTCGTTGGACAGGGACGGCGGGGCGACATCGAGCTCGAAGAGCAGGACGACCGCTGGGTCCTGCGGTTCGATCCGTGCGGATCGGGCGGCCGGATCCTCCGCGGCGATCCCGATGAAGGCACCGGTTCGAGGGTTTTGGCGCCCTACGAGTTCGGCGTGATAGAGGAACCCAGGCCCTGGACCTGGAACGAGACCGGCGTCTGCCACTACTGCGCACACTGCAACCTGGCGTTGTCGACGATCCCCGCTGAGCGGTGGGGGCATCCGGTCCGCACGGTTGAGCCGCCCCTCTGGCGCGGGGAAGACGATCCAGCCACCGTTCGCAAGTGCCAGTGGACCGTCTGGAAGACCCTCGAGGCAATCCCCGAGCGCGAGTACGAGCGCATCGGCCGAACCAAGCCACCGCTTCCGGTGATCCAGCCGGGGGAGGGCCGGGCATGAGCTTCGATGGCCGTCGCGCAATCGTCACGGGGGCCGGCAGCGGCATCGGGCAGGCGGTTGCGTTGCATTTGCTCCGTGAAGGAGCGCGGGTTACCGGCGTTGACATCAATGACCGGGGCCTCGGCCCGGTCCGCGAAGCCGGGGGTGATGCGATGGTCGTGGACCTGGCGGACCTGGAGCAACGCGCATCGGTGATCGCCTCTGCGCGCGAGGACCCGGTGCAGTACCTGGTCAACGCGGCCGCCATCCTCGACGTCATGCCCCTCTCCGACGTCGATGCAGCCACGTTCCGTCGGCATTTCACGGTCAACGTCGAGGCCCCGTGGTTCCTGTGCCGCGACATCGGCGGGGCGATGGTCGAGGGCGGGGCGATCGTGAACTTCTCATCGCCGTCGGCTCGCTGGGCGTACACGCTCGAGACCGCCGTCTACGGCGCAACGAAGACCGCAATCCAGGGCGTCACCCGCAGCTTTGCGATCGCGCTCGCGCCCCGCAGGGTCCGGGTCAATGCGATATCGCCCGGCATTACCGACACGCCGATGCAGGAGAAGGTCCTGCGCAAGGTCTCCGAGCTGCGCGGCTTGTCCTACGAGGAGCTGAGCAGCACGCGCACGAAGCTGGTGCCGCTGGGCCGTTCCGCCCCACCTGAGGAGATGGCGGGGGTGGTGGTGTGGCTCCTCTCCGACGGATCTGCGTACGTCACCGGCCAGACCATCTACGTCGATGGCGGCTACATCATGTCTGCCTGACACGACCGTCCGCGCCGCCTGACCCGACCGTCCACGGGGCCCGACCGACCCCGCATGGCCACCTGGCGATCACCAACTTGACACCACCAAAGGTGCAGCCTACTCTCCGATGACCCGGCCCTGACGACGTTTCCAGTAACAATTCTCGGGTCGTCGGACGCGGGCGTTCCCCACGGATCTGGAGGAGGAAACGTGCAGGAGACCCGTTCGCGAATCGACGCGCGCCGCAAGCGCACCCGCTTCTTCGCACTCTTCGCTGTGACCGCCCTCGTTGCGGTCGGCTGCACCAACAGCGCGGCCAGTTCGGCACCAGCTACCGAAGCCCCGCCAGCCTCGGAAGCACCCGCCAGCGAGGCGCCACCGTCTGCCGAGGCAACGGCCGCCGCCGAGTCGTTCAAGATCGGCTACATCTCCCTTGGCGACTCCGTCCCGTTCGTCAAGCTCGTGTCGGATGGCATCAAGGACGCAGCCGCAGAGGCCGGCCAGGAGCTCGTCTTCTGCGACTCCGAGATCGACGCTGCAAAGGCCCTTTCGTGCGCCCAGAACCTGAAGGTCCAGGGCGTCCAGGGCGTGCTCAATTTCCAGGTCTTCCAGGACAGCTCGCCCGAGATCTGCACGGCGTACGGAAGCGTGCCGACGATCGCGATCGACATCATCCAGCCGCCCTGCCAGATCGCCTTCATGGGCGCAAACAACCGCGAGGCAGGCCGGATGGGCGGCGCCGAGATTGGCAAGTACGCCAAGGAAAACTGGGACTGCGACATCACCGCCTACGTCTCGCTGGAGTCGACGGCGGCCGGCGCGGCAAACACCGACCGCATGGGCGGCTGGCGGGATGGCTTCAAGGAGTCGTGTCCGATCCCGGCCGACAAGGAGCACATCCTCGACGGCGCGGACCGGACCGACCCCGCACTCGAGCAAATGACCAACCTGCTCGGTGCACTCCCGGGCGAGCGCATCGTCGTGGTTGCCATCAACGAGGACGGCATCCTCGGCGCAATCGGCGCAGCCAACACGCTGGGCCGGCAGACCGACCTGTACTACGGCGGCCAGGGCACCGATCCGTCCATCTGGAAGGACGTGGCCTGCAACCCGAACTACATCGTGTCGGTCGCCTACTACCCCGAGCGCTACGGCACGCTGCTCATCCCCAACATGGTCAAGGCGCTGCAGGGCGACACGATCCCGGAGGAGATCTTCACCCAGCACGAGATCATCAACAAGGACAACATCCGCTCGATCTATCCGGAAACACCGGCCTGCTGAGAACGCCCAGGTGAACCGGGACGTCCGATGACCTTCGCGCTCAAGGCGCAGGGAATCCGCAAGTCCTTCGGTGGCGTCGAGGTCCTCCACGGAGTGGATCTCGACGCCATCGGTGGCTCCGTGCTCGCCCTGCTTGGCGAGAACGGGGCCGGCAAGTCCACGCTCGTCAAGATCATTGCCGGTGATTACACCGCGGATGGCGGCGAGATCATCGTCGATGACGTGTCCTATGCGTCCCTCACGCCGATCGCCGCCCGCGATCTCGGCGTCGCAATCATCTTCCAGGAATTCCAGGACGCTCCAACGCTGACCGTCGCGGAGAACATCTCGCTCGGGCGCCTGCCGAACCGGTTCGGGTTCGTCGACTGGCACGCGGTCAACAAGCGCGCGAAGCGGATCCTCAAGGAACTCGACGTCGATATCGCACCCGAGCGGCGGGTCGCCACGCTGCGCGTTGGCGAGCGCCAGATCATCGAGATCGCGCGTGCGCTCTCGCGCAAGGCCCGGCTCCTCATCCTCGACGAGCCGACGGCTGCCCTGTCCCACCACGAAGCCGAGACCCTGTTCAAGTTCGTGCGTCGTCTGCGAGACCAGGGCGTCGCGATCATCTACATCACGCATCGGCTGGACGAGGTGACCACGATCGCGGACCGGGTCCAGGTCCTTCGCGACGGGCACGTCGCCCTCCTTGCAAACGTGGCCGAAACGGACCGCGCGGCCATGATCCAGGCGATGGTCGGGCGCCATATCTCGGAGATCGCCCGACCCCCGACCTCGGCCACGGTCGACCGCGGCCAGCCGGCCATCCGCTGGACGGACGCCGCCTCCGACGACGAGTTCCAGGATGCCTCCATCGACGTCCATCACGGCGAGATCGTGGCCATCTACGGGAAGCTTGGGTCGGGCGCCGCCGAGCTCGGGGAGACGGCGTACGGGCTGCGCAGGATCACGTCCGGGGCCCTCGAGATCGACGGGCGACCCATGGTGATCAGCGGGCCGGCCGCCGGCGTCCACGCGGGAGTCGGGTTCCTGCCGGCCGATCGCAAGGCCGGTGGCGCCTTCATGGTCCGCCCCGTCATGGAGAACGTGGCCGTGGCGTCCTGGGGTCGGCTGGCATCGTTCGGGCAATTCATCGCCCGGCGATCGGAGGCCCGCGCGTATCGCCGCTGGCACGACAAGCTGTCTATCCGCTCGCGCAACGATCCCCGCCAGCTCATGGGAACACTGTCGGGTGGCAATCAGCAGAAGGTGCTGCTCGGTCGCTGGCTCGAGCGGAGCAGCAACGTCCTCGTCCTCATCGAACCAACCCGGGGCGTCGACGTCGGCGCGCGCCTGGATATCTATCGCGCGCTGCGCGACCTCGCCGCGGGCGGCGTCGCCGTCCTCATAAGCACATCCGACTACGAAGAGGCTGTCCAGGTCGCCGACCGGGTATACGTCATGGCCAAGGGCGCGGTCGTGGCGAATCTCACGGGTGACGCCGTCACGACAACGCGGCTGCTTGCCGCATCAGGAGGTTGACCAGGTGACCACGCCGGACCCGAGCCTGGCCCCCGTTCCAGCCGCCGCCACGTCGGGAACCGGCGAGTCCGCGGCCGCTGGTTCCACGGCCGCGCTCGGCCGCGGTCGCGGCATTTCGATCCCGGAAACCGGGGCGCTCCTTGTCGTGCTCGTCGCCCTGTTCGTCTACTTCTCGATCGCCTCGAAGTTCTTCCTCAACAGCGAGAACCTGATCAACATCCTGCAGAACGTGGCGGTGGTCGGGATCATCGCCTGCCCCGCCACGCTGCTCCTGATCGCCGGCCAGTTCGACCTGTCGGTCGGGTCCGCCGTCGGATTTGCCGGGATGCTGATGGCAGTCGCGGCCCTGGCGCCGGGCACCGGAGGGGTAGACCTCCCGTTGGCCATGAACATGACCGTCCCGAGCGCGTTCGTCATCGCGGTCATCGGCACGCTCCTCGTTGGGTTCATCAACGCGTTCTGCGTCACGGTCATCGGGATCAATGCACTCATCACGACGCTGGGCACGCTCGCGATCTTCCGCGGCCTGACCAAGGTCCTCGGCGATGGGCAGACGATCCGGATCGAGAACTTCGGCGCTCTCGGCGTGCTCCGGTTCCCGGAAGGCGGGCTGCCGATCATCGGGGTCGGGATCCCGCTGCCCGTGTACATCTTTGCGGCCTGTGTCCTCGCGTTCTGGGCGGTGCTCCGCTACACGGTCTACGGGCGGTCGCTCTACGCGATCGGCGCCAGCCCAACGGCCGCGCGGCTCGCCGGCATCCGGACGAAGCGGGTCATCTTCATCGCGTTCCTGTTGTCCGCTGCGTGCGTGGCGCTGGCCGGTCTGATCCGCCTGTCGCAGGTCGCGGGGGCATCGGTCAACTCCGGGCTCGGGATCGAGCTGTCAGTCGTCACGGCGGTCGTGCTCGGCGGCGCGAGCCTGTCGGGGGGTCGCGGCGGGATCGGCGGCACCGTGCTCGCCGTGCTGATCGTCGGCGTCCTTGCCAATGGGCTGATCCAGCTCAACGTGCCGTCGTTCTGGATCGAGGTCGCCAACGGGCTGCTGCTCCTGGGAGCCGTAACCGTCGATCGGCTGCGCGTCCGCCTGACGCGCGCCGACGTCTGACCATCGTCGTCGCCACGATCCGGCCGGCCCTGCCGGTTATCCATCGAGCGTGAGGAGGACATCGTGACCGAGATCGACAGAAGCATCCCGTTCATCGAGGCCCACCATCACCTCTGGGAGCTGGATCGCTTCAAGTACGACTGGCTTGTCGATCCGGGCTGGGAGGGTCACAACGCCCTGCTCGGCGATTACAAGATGATCCGCTCGACGATCGGCAACCCGTGGCGCTTCTTCAAGGAGTTCTACGGTGCGAACGTCATCAAGAGCGTCCACGTGGAGGCAGCGTACGCGGGCCCCGATCCGCTCGAGGAGACCGTGTGGCTCGAGCAGGTGGGCAAGGAGTTCGGCTTTCCGCAAGCCATCGTCGTCTTCTGCGACATCGAGGCGGACGGTGCGGAGGCAAAGCTCGACGAGCATCTCGCGGCGTCCGACCGGGTCCGGGGCGTGCGGATCAGGGCCCATCCCGACGATCCCGACACGGCGGCCTTCAAGACCGGCTATGCCGCGCTCGGAGAGCGCGGGTTGTCGTACGAGCTGAACGCCTCGCCGGGGAAGCTGCTGTCCGGACGGGACGTCGCGACGGCGAACCCCGATATCCAGGTGATCCTGGGTCACGCCGGTTTCCCGGTCCAGCGCGACCCCGACTACTTCAACCTCTGGCGGTCGGAGATGACCGGGCTCGCTGAAGCCGAGAACGTCGCGTGCAAGGTTTCCGGCTTCGGCATGGCCGACAACCACTGGACGATCGACTCGATCCGACCGTGGGTCCTTCATTGCATCGAGGCGTTCGGGCCCGACCGAATCATGTTCGGGACGAACTGGCCTGTCGACATCCTCTATGCGACCTACCTGGAACAGACCGACGCCTACCGCTCGATCCTGGCGGAGGCCGGCTTCAGCCGACAGGAGCAGGAAGGGATGCTCTACCGCAACGCCGAGCGCTTCTACCGAATCTGATCCCCATCGTCCGAGAAACCAGAGGAGAGCCAGGATGATCCGAAGTCCCAAGGCGGTTGCCGCCCTGATCGGGGTCGTACTGATCGTCGGGGCGTGTACCAACTCGGCCGCGTCGTCGGCCCCCGCCACGGAGGCACCGCCGTCCGTCGCGGCGTCCGAAGCCCCGTCCGAAGCGCCGCCCAGCGAGGCCCCGCAGGCATTCAAGGTCGGCTACATCTCGCTCGGCGAGGCGATCCCGTTCGTCAGTCTCGTCACCAACAGCATCAAGGACGAGGCGGCGAAGGTCCCCGGCCTCGAGATCGTCGTGTGCGACTCCGAAATCGACGCGGCGAAGGCGCTGTCCTGCGCCCAGAACCTCAAGGTCCAGGAGGTCCAGGCGGTCCTGAACTTCCAGCTCTTCGAGGACAGCTCACCGGAGGTCTGCACGGCCTACGGCGACCTGCCGACCATCGCCATCGACATTCACCAGGCGCCATGTGAGGTGGCATTCATGGGCGCGGACAACACGCTTGCCGGCACCCTGGCCGGGAAGGTCGTCGGCGATGCCCTGAAAGCCGAGAACGACTGCGCCTACGAAGCCGTCGTTACGCTGGACACCAAGGGTGCCGGCGCCACGACCCTCGCCCGGATGGACGGCATGATCGCCGGCTTCGAAGAAGCCTGCGGCACGATCGACCCCGACAAGTTCAAGAGCATCGATGTCGGCGGCACGACCGACCTCGCCCTCGAGAAGTTCGGGAACGCGCTCTCGGCGATCCCGCCGGGCGGCATCATCGCCATCCTCAGCCTGAACGACGACATGTCGCTCGGCGCCTTCGCAGCCGCCCGCACCGCGGGTCGCGAGGGCGAGCTTCGCCTCGCCGGCCAGGGTGCCGACCCGACCTCCTGGAAGGAGATCGCCTGCAACCCGAACTGGCTGGGCGACACCGCCTACTTCCCGGAGCGGTACGGCACGATCCTCGTCCCTGCCGTGGTCGACCTGCTCAACGGGAAG
Organism: uncultured Chloroflexia bacterium; assembly: GCA_963731865.1. Lineage (GTDB taxonomy): Bacteria > Chloroflexota > Limnocylindria > Limnocylindrales > CSP1-4 > SPCO01. The sequence goes on from CAVSXG010000002.1 coordinate 1,040,651, forward strand.
ACGATCGAGAAGAACCTGTTCACCAAGCATGAAGTTGTCACCAGGGACAACATCCGGACGCTGTATCCGGAGACGCCAGCCTGCTGACGCACGGATCCCAACCGCAGTAGGCGACGGCCCCGCCCCACCGGGGTGGGGCCGTTCCGTTTCGATCAGGAGGTATTGAGCCGCCATGCCCACGTCGCGTGTCGCGTTGGTGACCGGGAGCGCGCGAGGCATGGGCCGGGCCATGGGCGAGGTCCTCGCCGCGTCGGGCCATCGGGTGGTTGGCCTGGATCGCCTCGACCAGGACCGCGGGCCGCTGGAGCGCGTCGTGGCTGCCGACCTCACCGACCCGGCGGTGCCCGCGCAGGTCGTCGCGGACATCGTGGCCACCGAGGGTCGCCTCGACGTGCTCGTACACAACGCCGCGGTCCTCGTCCACCGCCATCCGATCCCCGAGGTCACGCTCGAGGACTACGACGTCCAGTCCTCGGTCAACCTGCGGGCGGTCTTCTTCCTCTCGCAGGCGGCCGCGGAGGCCATGCGGCCCAACGGCTGGGGTCGGATCATCGCGATATCGAGCGTGGGTGCGCGAACCGGCGGCCTGTCCAACTCCGCGATCTACGCTGCGACGAAGAGCGGAGTGATCAGCCTGATGAAGAACTTTGCCCGGAACTACGGGCGCCACGGGATCACGGCGAATGCCATCGCGCCCGGCGCGATCGAGGGCTTCATGACCGAACACCTCACACCCGCCGAGCGCGACGCCTTCACTGCAAACGTGCCGCTCGGCCGGTTCGGCGACCCGATCGAGGTCGCCCACGTCGTCGACTTCCTTGCGTCCGATCGCGCGAGTTTCGTCAATGGGGCGACCATCGACGTCAACGGTGGCTGGGTGATGACGTGAGCGAGCGCCAACTCAAGCTGGGTGTCATCGGCGCGGGCGCGTGGGCCGTCTTCGCGCACATCCCGGGCTTCATGCGCAGGCCCGAGGTGGTGCCGTGGATCGTCAATCGGCGGGATCCTGTCGAGCTCGCCGCAGTCAAGGCCAGGTTCGCCTTCCCCCATGCCACCACGGACTGGCGAGAGGTCATCGCCGCGGGACCTGACATCGTCGCGCTCACCGGGCCCGGCGCCCTGCGGGCCGAGCAGGCTCGCGCCGCGCTCGACGCGGGCATCCACGTCCTGGCAGAGAAACCGTTCACCCTTGACCCGGCCGACGCCTGGGCGATCGACCGGTTGGCGCGTGACCGCGGCCTGCACGTGGTGCTGTGCTACGCGTGGAACGAGATGGGCATCGTCGAGCAGGCTCGGCGCCTGATCGGTGGCGCCGACGGGATCGGTGAGCTTGAGTCCGTATCGGTCGAGATGTCGACGATCGTCCGCGGCCTCCTGACCGTGGGCACGACCTACCTTGGGGACGCTGACGTCCCATTGCCTCGGTCGGAGACGTGGTCGGACCCGAGCCTGTCGGGCGGTGGCTACGGACAGGGTCAGCTCACCCACGCACTCGGGCTCCTCATGCGCCTGTTGCCGGTCCGAGCGACGGAGGTGTCGGCCTTCACACACGGGCCGGGCGCGGACGTCGAACTGCACGACGCCCTCGCGGTCCGCTTCGATGGCGGCGCGATCGCCTCGATCGGCGGCGCCTCCCTGCCCCCCGGATCGTTTGGCAATCGGCACCAGTTGACGATCCGGGTGACCGGTCGCCTTGGCCAGGTCCTCCTTGACCTGGACCCACCCCGGGTCATCCGGTCGACCGGGGAAACAGACGTCATCGCGGCCCTCAGCGACGAGGACGTCCGCTGGTCCTTCGACCGGGTCACCGACCGCATGGTCGATCTCGTCGTCGGCAAGACAACGGACAATCCTTCGCCGGCCGAGCTCGGCGCGCGCGTCGTGGAGATTCTCGACGCCATGTACGAAAGCGCCAGGACCGGCGCGATCGCGCGGATCAGCCGGGACTGATCCCAGGCGGCGGCTCCATGACGAGTGGCGCGATCCGGAGCGGAACGCCGGCCCGGATCACCGAGGCCGGAACAAGGCGGCGGGTCGCCTGTCGCATCGTCCCCGCCGAGTCCCGGAACTCAAAGGGGCCACCCTCCTCCACTCGCAGGACCGTGATGTCGGCCTCCGCCCCGACGGTCAGCGATCCGACTGCAGGCGCCCGTCGCAGTGCCCTCGCGGGCGCGGCAGTAGCCATGGCGACGACATCCTCGACGGACAGGCCGAGCAGGAGGAACTTCGAAAGCGTCGTGACGAGATCGTGGACCGGACTCGCGACGTTGAAGCGGTGCAGGTCCGAGCTGATGGTGTCCGGCAGGAACCCGTCTGCCAGGGCAGCTTCGGCGATGGGCCATGTGAAGCTGCCCGCGCCGTGCCCGACGTCGAACAACACGCCACGGGCTCGGGCCTCGTGCGCGGCCGCCACGACCCGACCGACATCCGTGACGATCCCCGGCCGCCAGCCGGTGAACGCATGGGTGACGATGTCGCCCGGACGCAGCCGGTCCAGGACCTCCTCGATGTCGAACGTCGTGCCACCAATGTGGACCATGACCGGAAGGCTGGTCGCACGACCCGCCTCAAGGGCCCGATCCAGTCCCGCGAGGCCGTTCGGACCCGCCAGCATCTCGGAAACGCGGACCTTGAACCCGACGATCAGGTCCGGGTTTGCCATTGCCACGGCGGCGGCTCGCTCGGGATCCGCGAAACGCAGGTCGTGCAATTCGCCGAGGAACGGGTCGATCTGGCCCATCGCGCTGATGTTCAGGTAGGCAAGCACCCGGCCCCGGCTCGCCTCGACAACCAACCGCCGGAACCCCGGGAACGTGTTGGCGCCGGCCGATCCGGCGTCAACCACGGTGGTGGCGCCACGGCCCAGGCACGCCGGGTCGGCTTCTATGGACAGGTCGGCGACACCCCAGTAGACATGGACGTGGAGGTCGACGAGCCCGGGGACGACGAGGCAGTCCGTGGCATCCACTACCTCGCGGGCACCTGCCGCCGACATCTCCGGTCCCACCGCGACAATGCGTCCCTGGTCAATGGCGACGTCACTGCTCCCATGCAGCCCATTGGTCGGGTCGATGACGGTCCCGCCGCGGACCAGCAAGTCGTGCGCGCTCATGCCGCGGTCACCGGCACCGCCAACAGGCGGGCAGGATTGCCAACGAGCATCGTGCGAACCTCCGCGTCGGCGCAGCCGAGCTCGCCCAGCAGCGGAACGATGTGCTCCAGGAGGTGGGCGTAGCCCCAACCACCCCAGCGTCGCAGCCTCGTTCGCACGCCGATATCCTGGCCAAGCACGATTCGATCCGAATACCCTTCTCGTGCGAACCTGGCGATCAGCCGCGCGACATCGCGATCGGCCGGCGGCCACCGGCCCACGCCAAGCAGCGAGTGATCGAACCCGAACAGGTCGAACCCGAGCGTGGCGCCCCGGTCCATGAGCGCACGAAGGTCGTCCGGCCGGTCTACGGCGGTCGCTACGTGCCCCAGGATTACCCGGTGCGGATCCGCTCCGGCGCCCACGAGTTCCTCGAGGACCGTTGGGCCCTCGAAACCCCAGGGATGCAGGTGTACCGAGATCGCGAGACCGGAGCCCGCCGCGGCCATCGCCACCGCCCCCAGGACCCGACGTTCCGCGGCGGTGACGGGATCGGATGTGCCGATCTCGCCAAGGATGCCCGGCCGGATGTCGCTGACGCCGATCCCGTCTCGAATCTCGCGGAGGAGTCGATCGGCGATCGTCGACATGTCGGCGGTCGCGATCCATGGCTCGTGAACGGGCTCGAGATACTGACCGGTGCCCAGAACCACGTGCACGCCGGCACCCTCTGAGATTTCGCGGATCCGGTCAGGGTCCCGTCCGAGCGCTGGCGGCGTCAGCTCGACAACGGAATTGCCGCCGGCCTTGACGAACGGAGCCAGTTCGGTGATGGCGATGGCCACATCGGTCAGCCGGTAGTTGTCCGGATGGACGCCTGGGTTCCATCGAGCTTCCGCGGCGATGGCGGCGTCCCAGTCGCCCGAACCGGCCGACTGATAGCCGTGCACGCCGAGGAGCGGACGCGAGTCCATCCAGAGGTGCTCATGGGCGAGGGTCACGCCGAGGTCATCGGGGTCGATCGGCCCGAGCACGGTCTGGACGACACGCCGGACCGTCATCCCGCGAAGGTCACGGTCTCGGCGAAGGTGGCATCCGTGACGCCCGCCAGGGAGACACGGAGCTCGACCGCGTGGGGACCAGGCTCGAATGCAACCGGCAGCCGCAGCTCGGCGGTCTGCATCCGTCGGACGTAGAACCCTCGCTCAGGCCCCAGGGCGTCGACGGGGAGCGGGACCCCGACCTCGCCGACGGTCGGGTTGACCAGCGTCATTCCGTCGGGTTGGATGACGAGCCCGTCGATCCGCAGGTCGAGTCCGGCCAGATACCGCGAGACGGGCGCCGGGTTCGTGATCAGGATGGCCGGAGGAGACGGACCGTCGCCCGGCTGTCCGGCCCGGCCGGCTATCTCGAGCGGCTCGGGCCAATATCGCTCCACGAAGGTGCGCAGGTCGGCGAACGGATCGGGCCGTTCGCCACGTAACCGGGCGGCGGCTCGGTCCGCCAGCAGGGCGGCCGCGGCCGCGATCTGGGCGGCACCTTGACCCGCATCCGAGGTGAACCGCGGGTTCGGTCCGTACACCCCGACGATCGTCGCGCCCGGATCGTCCGGAAGGCGACCGGTGTCGACGAGGTCCGGCTCAAGCGCCCCAACCCACGAGGTCTCCATCGTCGAGCCATGGTCGACGGCTACCGGCCAGTCCGACCCCAAGCCCGTGCCGAGGACCGCGTTGAGCTCGAGGTAGCACAGGCCCATCGCGAGCAGCCCGCTCCCCTCCCCTTCGACCTCGGCGCAGACCCGTTTGATCAGGTGGTTCAGGTCGAGCGGTCCGTGCCCCGTATGGACGACCGCCAATCGGACGCCGAGATCCGGCAGCTGTCGAAGCGTCTGTCGCACGGCGTCGGCAACGAGATCCGGGTCGTAGCGAAATGACCACGGCAGCGACAGGGTGCCGAGCGTCAGGTACGACCACGGCAGAACGACACCACCCAGGCGCTCGGCCGCAGCGACCAGCAGGCCGTGACCCGTGATGCCGTCGGTGCCGTTGGGGAGGTGGGCGGCATGGAACTCGAGGGCGCCGAGCGGGATCCAGGTGATTGGCGCTCGCGCCAGTGCGGCCTCGATCTCGGCTGGCCTGAGGCGCTCTAGTCGGACCTCGGGTACGGACATGGTCAGCTCATCAGTCGATGAGGAAGCCGCCGTTGATGTCCGTCACCTCGCCGGTGATGTACCCGGCGTGAGACGACGCGAGGAAGGCGACCAGCGAGGCGACCTCGTCGACCGTTCCGAAACGGCCAACCGGGATGCGCGAAATGAGGTCGCGCGTATTCGCGATCATCGGGGTGTCGATGAGGGCGGGAGCCAGCGCGTTCGCCGTGATGCCATGGCTCGCGTATTCGTTGGCGATCGACTTCATGAGGGTCATGACCCCGGCCTTGCTGGCGGCGTAGGCGGCCACGCTGCGCGCGCCACCGGCCTTGCCGGCGCTCGAGCCGATGCCCACGATTCGCCCGTACCCGGCTTCGCGCATCGCGGGCAGTGCCCGGCGTGCGGCAAGGAACGCGCCGGTCAGGTTGATCGCGAGGGTTCTGTCCCACAGCTCGCGGGTCGTCTCCTCGAACGGCACGATCGGGAAGATCCCGGCGTTGAGCACCAACACGGAAACCGGTCCGAGCTCAAATTCCGTCCGGGAGAACGCCGCATCGATAGCCGCCTCGTCGCTGACGTCGCACGCAATGCCCAGGATCCCGGGATGCGCCGGAGCCTCGAGGTCGAGCGCCGCGACCTTCGCGCCGTTCCCCGCGAGAACCTCGGCGATGCGCTGTCCGATCCCGCGGCCGCCGCCCGTGACAACGGCGACCCTGTCGCTCAATCCCTCGACCTGGATCATGGTTGCGCTCCTCGTGGACGGGATCCGAGCGGGTATGCTGGTGACGTTTCCAGCGCCGCCCAAGCATAGGTCATGACGAGGCGCAGCGAGGGCCCGGGATGCAGGTCGGGATCGACAGTTATTCATACCACCGACGGTACGGAGAAGCTCGCGCCGGGGAGGCTCCTTCGACCTTCGAGCCGTGGCCACGCGAGCCGGGGCCAGTCCTGCGTCACGCCCGAACGACCGGCGCCGACGTGATCTTTCTCGAGACCTGCTACCTCCCTGAGCCGGAGGCGATCGACGCCGACATGCTGGCCGATGCCGGGCCAGACCTCCAGGTCGGGTTCTCGTGGGGGCACCCGTGGCCGTCCGGTCGATTTCACGGCCTCGATGGCGGTCGGTCGTACGGCGCCGAGCAGGAGCTTGGCCGGTGGATCGAGGCCGCGGCCAGGATGGGCCACGATCTCCTGAGGATCACCGCCGGGAGCCCGGCCTCACGGGGCGACGAGCCAGCGGAGGTCCTCGTTGAACGGCTGGAGGGACCGACGCGCCGCGCCGCGGACCACGCAGCGCGCGTCGGGATCCGACTCGCACTCGAGAACCACGGCGACCTCCGGGTTCGCGACATCCTTGCCCTCATGGACGCGGTGGATCGACCCGCGACGCTCGGGGTCTGCCTCGACAACGTCAACCTGATCCGCGTCGGCGACGACATGGCTGAAGGCACACGGGCACTCGCGCCGAGCACGCTGCTTGTCCAGCTCAAGGATCACGACCCCGGCGACCCAACGGTGTGGGGTGGCCCGGTCTGCACCGCCCTTGGTGAGGGCGTCGCCGATCTCGATGGACTGATTGCCATCCTCGCGGACGCGGGCTTCGACGGACCCGTCTGCGTCGAGCTCGCGTCGCTTGGCCCGTCGGACGTCGACGAGCTTGCAATGATCGATCGCAGCGTGGGCTGGTTGCGCGAGCACCTCCCAGTCCGCGGCCGCTGAAGCAGGCGGGTTCGGGTCAGGTCGTCGCGGCCGCCTCTCGGCCCTGCTTCGCCCCGGTGATGTAGGCGACGACTTCCTCGGCCGTCGTATCGCTCACGGACAAGTCCGCGACCAGCGATCCCCGTCTCAGGACCAGCACGCGGTCGCAGATCGAGAAAATGTGCTCGAGATTGTGCGCGATGACGAGGATCGCCATATCACCGCGAGCGGCGATGTGCTTGACCATCTCGAGCACTCCGGCGGATTCCTGAACGCCGAGGGCCGCGGTCGGCTCGTCCAGGAGCAGCAGCCGACGACCCCAGAACGCCGCCTTGCTGATCGCGACGATCTGCCGTTGCCCGCCCGACATGTTGTCGACCGGCGCATCGAGGTCCGGGAAGCGTGCCGGGAGCTGGGCGATAGCCGACCGAGCCTCGACCTCCATGTCGCGCTTGCGAAGGAGGCCAAGGCGCCCTAGCCAGCCAGTCCGAGTGAGCTCTCGCCCGAGGAACAGGTTCGCCGTCAGGTCGAACATCTCGACAAGCGCCAGATCCTGGTAAACCGTCTCGACGCCGGCTGCGAGGGCGTCCGCGGGCGAGGTGAACTCATGCCTGGTGCCTTCGAGGTGGATCTCACCGGCACTCGGGACCAGGACGCCGGCGATGCATTTGACGAGCGTCGACTTTCCGGCGCCATTGTCACCAACCAGACCCACGACTTCGCCGCGTTTCAGGTCAAATGTGACGTCGGTCAACGCCTCCACGGCGCCGTAGTTCTTGCTCACGTGCTGGACGGAGAGCAGCGGCTGATCCATCACAGCTCGAACCGGACATCTGGCTTGCCTCGCGCGATCCGAGCCTGATCCAGGGCCACGGCACCGATGAGCAGGGCTCCTCGAACGACCTCCTGCCAGAACGACGTAATGCGCATGAGGGTCAGGCCGTTGTCAAGGACGGCGAGGATGAGGATCGCGACGATCGTCCCGATGATCGTTCCACGGCCTCCTCCCAGACTGGCTCCGCCGAGGATCACGCCGGTGATGGCCAACAGGTCCAGACCTTGTGCCGTCGTTGGCGAGATGGCCCCGAGCTGCGAGACAACGATGAGAGCGGCGAGGCCCACCATCGCCCCCGTGAGCAGGAAACCGATCAGGACGTTGCGCTCGAGGCGAACGCCGGCAAGCAGCGCCGCCTTCGGGTTCGCACCCATTGCGTACATGTGTCGGCCGTACTGGGTCTGGCTCATGATGACCCAGAACAGGGCCAGGACGGCCACCAGGATGAACACACCGATCGGCACCTCGACACCGATGATGCCTATCCGGGTCCGGCCGAGGAATTGAAAGTCCTCGACTGGAATGTTCCGCCCGCCTCCGACCAGCTTGGCCAGCCCACGGAAGGCGGCCAGGGTCGCCAGCGTCGTGATGATCGAGTTGACCCGAAGCTTGGTGATCGCGAATGCGTTGATCACGGCCACGAGCATGGCTGCGGCCACGGCGATCACGACCGAAACGCCGAGCCCCAATCCCGCCTCCGCCGCGACGGCCAGGGCCGTGGCCGAGAATGCGACAGCGGATCCGACCGACAGGTCAACCTGACGCGCGACAAGCAGCAGCGTCAGGGGGGCCGCGATGATCCCCACGACGACGGCGTTCAACACGATGTTGAGCAGGTTGGCCGACGTCAGGAAGAACGGGCTCAGGATCGAGAACGCCACGCAGAGGATCACGAGGGCGACCGCGCGAGCCACCATCGGGGTCAGCAGCGTCGCGCGGGTGTCGCGCCTCAGAATTCCCCTGAGGGCCCGGCCTGTCCGGCTCGCCACCCCGCCCGGCCAGGGCCGAGGTTGGCGAAATCACTCCGGGTAGAAGTCGGCGATGTTCGCGGCGTTGATGAACAGGTGCTCGAGCAGGACCTCTTCGGGTACGGTTTCGCCCCTGGCCAGTGAGATCGCGAGCGGCATCGCCAGCTCGCCATACCGTTCGGGGAAATACGCCACGGACCCGACCCATTGCGGTTCGCTGCGGATGGCTTCGCGCACGCTTGGATCGGCACCGTGGGTTGCGACCCACATCTGACTCTTGCGGCCCGCGACTTCGGCAGCCGCGAGCGCGGCCGTGCCCATGATGTCGCCGGATGGCGAGATGACCAGGATCGTCTTGGCGTCGGGAAGCGTCGTCAGGATGTCGGTCACCTGTCGCCGCGAGTTCTCCGGTTGATCCGGACCGCCCGCAAAGGTGTCGACCGAGAAGTACTTTTCGGTCGGTATCGTTCCACAGACGCCTTCAAAGCCTTCCACGCTTCCCCCGGCGCGCGCGGCGTTGATGTCCGCGATGGTCGGGAAATCGAGCGTGATGTAGGCGTCGTATTCGCAGCCGAACTTTTCCTGCGTAAAATCGCCGAGCCCCTTCCCGGCGACCAGCCCGGCCTCCCGGTTGTTCGCGCCGACGAACGTTTCCTGGCAAGGCTCCTCCGGCGTGTCGATCGCCACCGTCGGGAGACCGCCATAGGCTTCGCATACGGCTTCTGACGAATCCGGGAAGAACTGCCAGTTGATCATCGAATCCAGTTCCTGGGCGGCCAGCGTCCGGGCGCAGGACAGGGCCTTTTCCGCCTCGAAGGCGCTGTCGCATTCGGATAGCTCGACTCCGGCCTTGGCCGCTTCGGCTCGAATCCCTTCCGTCACCAGGAGGACGAATGGATCGCTGTCGCCGCCGGAGATGTAGCCGATCCGAAGGCTCTCGGCCGGTGCGCTCGCGGGAGCTTCGGACGCGGGACTGTCGGATGTTGCCGCGCTCGCCGGTGGCGCCGATGAGGCGGCCGGGCTGGCGCATGCGACGACGACCAGGGCCGTCACCGTCAGGTACGCGAACCCGCGAACGAGATGGCCGGGCGCGTGGATCAGCATTCGTGTCGTCTGCACGTTTCCCTCCTCGGATGAGCGCAGCTGGGACTACCGAATGCTGTCGTCGCGCGGCAGGGCAGCAAACGATCCCAACAACGATACCAAGCAGGCGAACGGTCTGTATAGTCCCCGCATGTTCGGGAGTTCGCCTGGCCGGAGGGCGCTGATCACGGGCGGCGCATCTGGCTTCGGATTTGGGGTGGCCGAGCGACTGCACGCGGCGGGAGCTTCCGTCGCGATCGCGGACATCAACGCCACATCGGTCCAGGCAGCCGCGGCGCGACTTCCTGGCGCGCTGCCGGTCGTGATGGATGTCACCGACCGTGAATCCGTCGTCACCGGAATGAGCGAGGCCGTCGAGGCCTTCGGCGGCCTGGACACGCTCGTCAACTCGGCAGGCGTCTTCGAATTCAGGCCCTTCGAGGAGATCACCGAGCGCGAGTGGGACTGGATCCTCGGGGTCAACCTGAAGGGCGTGTTCCTCGCCTGCCAGGTCGCAATGCCCCACCTTCGGACAAGCGGGCGCGGCCGGATCGTGAACGTCTCTTCGGACGCCGGGAAGAAGGGTTACGCGCTGATCTCGAGCTACGTCGCGTCGAAGTTCGGCGTCGTCGGTCTCACCGAGTCGCTCGCCGCGGAGTTCGGCCCGTTTGGCGTGACCGTGAACGCCGTCTGTCCTTCGACCGTGGCGGAGACGGGGATGGGCCAGAAGGTGCTGAGCCAGAAAGTCGAACTCTTCGCCAAGCCCGCTGAACGGGTCCTCGAGGATGGGGCGTTGTCCTATCCCCTTCGACGCCTGGGGACGGTCGCCGACGTCGCCGACACGATCATGTTCCTGATCTCCGACAGCGCGGGCTGGATCAGCGGCGAGTCGATCAATATCGATGGTGGGAATCTGTCCGGCTGAGGATCGAACATGGCAGCAGACGCGTCGGGCTGGATCGAGGAGATGCTCGTTGAGGCGGTCGGTTCGCAAGGAAGCGGCCCGATCGCGGGGAGCGACGTCCTCCACTTCTCGGAGACGCTCGGCCGACGGGTCCGGTCCGACGCGACCTGGGCGGACGCTGCCATCTCGACGTACACGAAGGCTGTCGAAGCTGTGGACGCTCGCGACTGGCAACGGGCCGCGGAATACGTCGACTTCTTCGTCGACGAGGCGGCCGTCATCTACGGCTTCTTCCGCGGGCTGGTTCCGGACGCCATCTCGTTCCTGGCAGCTCGTGGGGTTGCCCGACCACAGCTCCTGGAGCTCAATCGAAGGCTGCTCGACCTGATTCGCCTTCCTGACGGGCGGCCCTTCGTCGCGCGATCGCGGTGGGCGGAGTTCCAGGCAGAGGTCCGTGAATGCACGCTCGCCTGCGGAGCGCACGATCAGGATCTTGCCCTCGCCCACCTCGCGGAGCTGAAGGAGACATGGCGACAGATCCAGGACCGCGACGTGGACCACCTCTACGGATTGCTCAACGAGGCGGTCGTGCTTTGGGGGGAGCCGGTCGTCGGTGAATTCTGGGACGCCATCATCGGGCCGCTGTTCGAGTCCCGGTACGAGAAGTTCGACGTCGCCCGGCTGCCCTGGGAGGACTCGCTATGGACCAACGTCTACCTGGCATTCGAGGCGATGCGCGGGCACCTCGTCGGGCCTGACCGCGACGGCAACATGGAGTTCAGCGAGGACGCCGACCGATACACGTGGCGATTCGATCCATGCGGCAGCGGCGGACGATCGATGCGTGGCGATAGCGTCGAGGGCTCGCCACCTCGGATGGAATCGCCATTCGAATACGGGGTGACAAAGGACGAGTACGACTTCGCGTGGAACAAGAAGGGCGTCTGCTACTACTGCGTCAACTGCTGCGTCGTGATGCAGCTCATGCCGATCGACAAGTTCGGATATCCCGTTCGGGTGGTCGAGCCGCCGACGTACCCCGACGAGCGCGAAGCGAAATGCGTGTGGCACGTGTACAAGGACCCGGCCAAGGTGCCAGAGCGGTATTACACCGACGTCGGACGAACCAAGCCACCGGCCATCGGACAGACGGAGGCGGAGGGCTAGGTGGACCGGGTGCGCGTGGGGGTGGCCGGCGCCGGTCATTGGGCGCGCACGGCCCATATCCCCGCCGTGGATTCCCACCCGAGCGCCGACCTCGTTGCACTGGCCGATCCCGATTGGTCGAACCTCGAACGATCCCGGCGCCGCTATGGGGTCGAGGCGTGTTTCGCGGACCCGCTCGAGATGCTTGCCGCGTGCGACATGGACGCGCTGATCGTCGCGACGCCGCACGCCTATCACTACGAGATTGCCGCGGCAGCGATCGACCGGGGCCTCCATGTCCTCATCGAGAAGCCGATGGTGCTCGATCCTGTGGACGGACGCCGCCTGGTCTCTGCTGCCTCCGCCGCAGGCGTCGAGATCCTTGTTGGCTACACGTGGCACTACAACCGCCAGGTCCTCCGGGCGCGGCAATGGATTTCGGAGGGCAGGATCGGCGCCATCCAGTACGTCCAGTCGTTCTTCGGATCCAGCCCAGTGAACCTGTACCGGGGCGAACCCGAGGCGGACATCTATGCGTACGGCGGCGGTGACTCGTTCGACGGACCCCTCAAGACGACGTATTCGGAGCCGAGCCTTGCCGGCGGCGGCCAGGGCCAGACCCAACTGACCCACAGCATCGCCCTGCTGCTGTTCATGACATCGCTTGAGCCCGAACGGATCACCGCGTTCATGGAACAGCAGTCGACCGCCGTCGATGTCGTGGACGCGATCGCGATCCGCTTTGGCGAGGGTGCAATCGGCGTCATCGGGAGCACCGGGTCCGTGACGCCCGTTTCCCACACGGACACCCTCGAATACGTCATCCACGGATCGGCCGGACATCTGCATTTCGACGTCATGGACGGCTCACTGAAGCTGTACTCGGACCAGGCCGACATCGAGGAGCCGATCCTTGCCGTTCCCGATCGCTACCCGATGTTCAGCCCGGCACGCAACCTGATCGAGGTTGCGCTGCGTCGTGAATCGAACGGGTCGCCGGCGTCGATCGGGCTGCGGACCGTCGAGATCCTCCATGCCGCCTACCAGAGCGCCCAGCAGGACGGCGCCGCCATCAACGTGGAGGGAGGTCCGGCGTGACCAAAGCCGACGATCCAGGAGCACCCGGTCAGCGCGTCGCGATCATCACCGGAGCCGGAGGCGGTCTCGGATCGGCCGTGGCCAGACTCCTGGCGGAAGGCGGCGTGTATCGCCTTGTCCTCGTGGACAATCGGGCCGAGGCGGTCGAGGGCGTCGCGGCCGAGATCGTGGCCAGCGGTACAGAAACCGCGGCGCTCGTCGTCGACCTTTCCTCGGGGGACCAGGCCGAATCGGTGGTTCCGCGCGCCATCGACCGGTTCGGGCGTGTCGACGCCCTCGTGAACGCGGCAGCGATCCTGTACCGGCGCCAGTTCGACGAGGTGACGCCGCAGGACTTCGACCGGGTCTTCCACACCAACACCCTGGCCCCGCTGCTCCTTGCTCGGGCGGCGATCAAGGACATGTCGGCTCGGAACTGGGGACGGATCGTGAATGTGACCTCGACCGGCGTCTACGAGGGCGGGTTCACGATGACCTCGGCGCTGTACGAGGCGTCGAAGGGTGCCGTCGCCGTCCTGACAAAAATGCTCTCCCGGCACGGCGCGGAGAGCGGCATCCTGGTCAACACCGTCTGCCCCGGCGGAATGCGGACCGGGATGTTGCTCAACGAGACATCTCCGGAACTGGTTGCCAAGGCAGAGCGCGAGATGATCCCCCTGCACCGGCTCGCCGAGCCGAGGGAGGTCGCCCAGATCATCGCGTGGTTGGTCAGCGACCTGAACACGTACGCCACCGGCGCGGAGTTCGACATCACCGGCGGCCTTGCCCTTCACTGAGCCGAGGAGAGGCGCATTGAGCGAACCGCGATTTCGGGCTCTCGATCACGTCGGCTACGCCGTGGCCGATCTGGACCGCTCCATCGCGTTCTACGAGACCCTGCTTGGCACGCCGCTGTTGATGCGCAAGACGTGGGACGTTCCGTACGTCGGCGAGATCGTCGGCTATGCGGACCTCGTCCTCGACGGCGCGTTCTTCCAGCTCCCAAACGGCGTGATCCTGGAACTGCTCGAGTACCAGTCACCGCCGCCAGGCTCGGTCGACATGGAGGCGTACAACGCGGGGAACGCGCACCTGTGCCTGGTCACCGACGACATGGCGAGCGATTTCGCCCGCCTTCGCGCCGCGGGCTACGACACGTTCCGCTCCGACGCACCGATTGACATCCCGTGGGGACCGTATCGCGGCGGGAGGGCGTGCTACCTGCGCGATCCGGATGGGATCTCGATCGAGCTCCTGGAAGAGCCCCCCGGCGGACCCGACTGGACCGCGTGAACCAACCACGGTGGCGCAGCCCGACGGAGGCCCGATGAAGATTGCGCGAATCGACGCGTTCCCGGTTCGCTACCCGGAGCCGAACAACGACGGCAAGGTCCGCTCGTTGACTCTGGTCCGGATCGAGGCCGACGGCGGGCAGACTGGCTGGGGCGAGGCCATCACGGGCAGCCAGGAGACGTCGCTCGCCGTCAAGCTCATCGCCGAACGACGGCTTGGCCCGTTGCTCCTCGGCGAAGACCCGACCGACGTGACGCGACTGTGGGGTCGCCTGCGCGACGCGACGTACTGGGACGGCAACGGCGGAATCGTCACCTTTGCGATTTCGGCTCTCGATATGGCGATGTGGGACCTGAAGGGGCGGATCGAGGGTCGGCCACTGTTCGAGATGCTCGGCGGACGCAAGCAGGATCGCTTGCGCGCCTGCGCGAGCACGATCTTCAACACGGATGACCTGGACTTGATCGGCGAGGAGTTCGCGAGGTTCCGCGACCAGGGCTACACAATCGTCAAGGGCGGCTGGGGCCACAACCTGGACACGGCGTTCGGTCGCGATGAGGCGCGCGACCTGGCGATCGCGCGCGCCGTCCGCACCGCGATCGGGACGGATGTGGACATGATCTGCGACGTGGTGGCCCTGGCCGGCTGGACCGCCGACCACGCCATCCGGATGGCGCGACAGCTCGACGACGACGTCGGGCTGTATTGGCTGGAGGATCCCCTTGCCGAGAACGATCTGGATGGGTATCGGAAGCTGCGACAGGCCGTCTCCACGAGGATCTGTACGGGCGAGAAGGGCTGGACCATGGACCACTACGCCCGGCTGATCGACTCCGGGGCCCTCGACGTGATCATGCTCGACCCGGGCAAGGCCGAGGGCGTGACCGGGACCTGGAACGTCATCCGGGCGGCAGCAGCCGGGGGCCGGAGCTGGAACGCACATTCTTGGAGCAGCGCGCTCAATTCGGCCGCGTCGCTCCACTTGGCCGCGGCATCGAGCAATGTGCTCCTGATGGAGCTCAAGCCGCTCCCCTCACCCATGCAGCATGAGCTCGTGCGTGACCCGATCGAACAGCACGACGGCTGGGTCCATCCGCCCGACGGGCCCGGCCTCGGCGTAGACGTCGATGAGGCGGTCGTTCGCGAGTACCTGTTCGACTGAGGCAACCGGTTCGTCGGAGCGGGCCTGAGGCTACCGGGCCTCCACGACCAGGCGGTCAAGGTGGCGATGGAACCAGTCGATGCGCAGGTTGGGCTCGAGCCCCGGGGCGATCCGCAGGTCGGGCATTCGATCGAAGAGTCCTCGCGTCGCGGCCAGAATCTCGGCGCGGGCGAGCTGGTATCCGATGCCACCGCTCGCCATCCTCAGCACGGCCGTGCGCGATCCCGGAAATCAGGTCGGTGCCGGGTCGATCCATCCGCGCTTCGATCAGACCGTCGATATTGGCCGTGAACGCAGCATGGGCGCGGACGCCAATGGTGCGCGCGGGCTCCTCGCCAGCGAGCGCCGCGATCACTTTGCCAGTCACCTCGGCAAGGTAGGCGTCGTCATCCTCGGCCATCTGGACCATCGTGGGGCCGATGACGTCCGTGAAGATCCGCTCATACGGCTTGGTGGAGTACGTATCGTGGTCACGAAAGACAGCAGCCACGTCGTCGTATCGGCTCAGCAACCAGCGGTCGTCGATCGTGTCATGGAACAGCGGCTGGTCGTGCCGCAGGCGCTCCCAGACCGGGAACGGGTCGTCGAAGTAGGCCCCGGAATGCAGGTCTTCCGGACGGATCGACACGGCAGCACTCCCTGGAGATGAAGCCTGGGCGCCGCTCGGAGGAGCGGAGCGGCGCCCAGGTCATGAGATGGGAGTTTGAGCCTCAGCCCGCCCCAGGCAGCCCGGCGTTGAGCATCGGCAGCTCCCGCGCGCCATGGGCCGTCGAACCGAACGTGGCGGGCTTGGTTCGTCCGACGCGTTCGTAATACTCCGCGGGCACCTGGGTCGGGTCCTTGAACATCTGCCACTGGCACTTCTGGGCGACCCCGACCGCCGTGTGTGCGGCGTCGTACACGGGCGGGTCGACGACCCGGACGGGATACCCGAACCGGTCCATCGGCATCTCCTCCATGAGGATGATGCAGTGCGCGCAATAGAGGCAGACGCCCGGCGTGTTGTGGTTCCAGGTGTGTGGTTCTTCTGTCACCTTCCAGCCGTATGGCGCCTCCATCCTGGCCGGTGTGCCCTCGATGGAATCGCCGCGCAGCGTCCGGCCGCCGGAACCACACGGGTCGAACCGGAGGACGAACCGATCCTCCAGCTCGATCAGCTCCATGTCGCCCGTTCGCTCTGGGCCGACAAGGTGGCCCCGCATCGCTTCACAGGCGACGAGCATCAGGATCTCGAGCGACTCGTCCCAGGGGTACTTGTCGACGTCGAACTTCTCGTATCGCCAAACGAAGAGCGGCAGCAGCACGCGGTCGTACATGTCCCGGATCGCGTTTTCGCCGAGCTCCTCCTTGATCAGCGACATCAATGCGTAGGTGTGGTCCACGTCCCGGTCGTGGCACTGGCGCCACGTCTCCTTCATCGTGTCCAGCCACTGGCGGGCCTCGTCGGGCTGCTCCCGGTACGTGGCGGCGGTGAACGCCTGGACCTCGGAGAGGAACCGGTCCCAATGCTTGCGCGGCTGCCACGGCGACCCGTCGGGTAGCACGGCGAGAGCCGTGGCCTGCTCGTTCCGGGCCTTGACGACCTCGGGGTTCGCCTCACGGTCCCGCAAGAACCCATTGAGATCGCCGATCCACTGTCGGTACAGCGTGAAGCAGACGTTGGCTTCGTCGACGAAGTAGCTGCCGAGCTTGGCCGCCTCGTCCCAGCGCCCACCCTCGAGGGCCTCGATGATCTTGCGGTAAGTCGAGATCTTCTGGTCTTCCCAGGGGCCCATCCGCACTCGCCGACCGAGCAGCTCGGTGAAGGCGATCGTCGTTTCGCTCACGGCGCTCTCCGCATCGACTACGATGGTGGACGATACCGGGACCGTTTGCAGCCGGTCGCCGAAGCCTACCACGTCGGATTCACGGGTGTCACGGGAGCGCCATGCCGGCCGCCGTCTTCGGCCTCATCGCGGCCTTCGCCAACGCCGCGCAGTCGATCATGAGCAAGGAGCTCACGACTCGCTTCCCGGCTCGCCAGTTGATCGGACCGCTGTTCGCGTTCAACGCGTTGCTGCTTCTGCCCGTTGCGCCCTTCAGCCAGTGGGTCTGGAGCCCGCTCATCGTCGGTCTCCACCTGGCGTCGGTTGGTCTCATGGTCGCGACCGCGATCTGCATCTGGGATCTGTTGGATGCCGGGGCGGCATCGGCGGTGACGACGGCGGGCGCGCTCAGCCCGATCGCGACGGTGCTGGGCGTCGCGCTCGTCGTCCCGGACGCATTCAGGCCATGGCAGGCCATCGCCGCCCTGGTCGTCGTCGTGGGCGTGTTGATCGCCCTGCGCGATGCGTTCGGCACGATGGGCCGGCGCGGATCCGCCGTCCGAATCATTGGTGCGGCCGCAGGCACTGGCTTCCTGACCGTGGTGGCGCGCGCGCTCGGTGACGCCGGTGTCGGCGTGGTCGAAACGTACGTCGTCCGAACGTCGCTCGCGACCGCGATCTTCATGGTCGCGATTCCCCCGCGCGACATCGGCGCCCGCGAGATCCCACGACTCTTCCTCCGATCTATCGTAGTCACGATCTATTTCGTTGCGCTGATCATCGGGGCTCAGACCGGGAGTCCCGTCACGGTGCAGACCATCGTGGCGACAACGCCGTTGTTGGTCCTTGGCTGGGAATCCTGGCGAAGCGGGATAGCCCCATCGCGATCGGCGGTAGCGGCCGCAGCGATCGTGGTGATCGGCGTGTCGGCGACCCTGGTGACCTGACCGGCGCACCCGACCGCGCCTCCAGCGACCTCGCGCAATTCGGCGCCCGCTAGACTGCGATGGTCGTCCTCGATCTGGCGGTGGAGGGCTCCAAGAAGGATGGGCGAGGCAACAGGCCAGGTCCCCGGTCTCCCGGATCCGGGTGGGGGCATCGGCACATCCGGGGGGATCTCCGACCGTCCTCCAGTCCTCGAAATCCACGGGGTGAGCAAGCGGTTCGGCTCCACCCAGGCCCTCGAGGACGTGTCCCTGGCCTTGCTCCCCGGCGAAGTCCACGCGCTGCTGGGCGAGAACGGCGCCGGGAAGTCGACGCTCATCAAGATCATGACCGGCGTTGTCCCGCAGGACAGTGGCCGAAATCACCGTGGACGGCAGGGACGTCAGTATCGGCAGCGCGCTCGATGCCCAGGATCTCGGCATCGCGGCGATCTACCAGGAGCCGATGAGTTTCCCCGACCTGTCGGTGGCCGAGAACATCTTCATCACCCACCGCGATCGCGGGCGAGTCCTCGACCGCCGACGGATGCATCGCGATGCCGAGACCGTCCTCGCGCGGCTGGGCGTCCGCCTCGACGTGAGCGACCCAGCGCGCGGCCTCACCCTCGCCGAGCAACAGACGGTCGAAATCGCCAAGGCGCTCTCACTGCGCGTGCGAGTCTTGATCATGGATGAGCCCACGGCCTCGCTCTCCGCCCACGAGGTTCGTCGCCTCTTCGGCATCGTGGAGACGCTGCGGCGGGAGGGAGTGGCGGTCCTGTTCATCTCCCACCGGATGGAGGAGGTCTTCGAGATCGCCGACCGCGTGACCGTGCTCCGGGACGGTCGCTGGGTGTCGACGTGGCTAAGATCGGAGCTGACCCCGGCGACCGCGATCCGGGACATGGTCGGGCGCCCCTTGAGCGCCTTCTTCCAGCGGACGCGCGGCAGACCCGGCGCCGTCGTCCTGGAAACGAAGGCGATCGGCCGTGAAGGTGCGTTCCACGACGTGTCGTTCGAGCTGCGGAAGGGGGAGGTCCTCGGATTTGCCGGCCTCGTCGGCGCTCGCCGGACCGACGTGGGGCTGGCACTGTTCGGCATCGCGCCAACCGATACCGGTGAAATCCTCGTCGATGGGCGCCCAGTGCGAATCCGTGATCCCCAGGATTCAATGCGGCTCGGCATCGCCTACTCGACGGAGGATCGCCGCCAGCTGGGTCTGGTGTTCCCCTGTCAATTGCAGCGAACATCTCGCTCCCGACGCTTGGCCGCTATCTCAACCGGCTGGGCCTCGTCCGGCAGGCTGCTGAAGAGGACTTCCGCCGAACGGTACCGCGACCGGTTGAAGATCCGCGCCCGATCCGTCCGGGTGGCGGTTTCGACCCTGTCTGGCGGCAACCAGCAGAAGGTCGTCCTGAGCAAATGGCTCGACACCCGACCCCGCGTGCTGATCCTCGATGAGCCGACTCGAGGCATCGACGTGGGTTCCAAGGCCGAGGTCCACCAGATCATCGACGAGCTCGCAGGCGAAGGCTTTGCCATCATCCTGATCAGCTCGGACCTGCCCGAAGTCCTGGCAATCAGCGACCGGATCCTGGTCATGCGCGAGGGTCGGCAGATGGCGATCCTCGACCACGACGAAGCTACGGCAGAGCGCGTGCTGACCGCCGCGATGGGTCAGGCGACCTCGCCGGCAATGGAGTCGGCGTAATGCGGACGGTGCTGCGGCACCTCCGACCCGAACAGCTGCGAGAGCTGACGCTGGTTGTCATCATCATCGTCCTGATCGCCTTCTTCGCGACCCAGATCGACGACTATCTGTCGGCCCGGACATTCACCCGGATCAGCACGAGTGCCGCTGTCGTCGCGGTCGTGGCCGTCGGTCAGACCCTCGTCGTCCTGACCCGGAACATCGATCTGTCGGTGGGCTCCGTCGTCGGGCTGGTTGCCTACTTCGTCGGCACGCTGCTGTCGAACGACCCAACGTTGTCGCCGGTCATCGTTGTCGTGCTCTCGATCGCCATCGGCGCCTTCCTCGGCGCGGTGAATGGGCTGCTCGTCGCATACGGACGAGTGCCGGCGATCGTGACGACCCTCGGTACGCTGGCGCTCTATCGGGTCGCGCTCGTCGAGCTGTCGGGCGCGAAGACGGTCACGACCGATGCACTCCCCGAGTGGCTGCTCGAGCTGCCACGGGCGACGCTCCTGTCACTCGGCGCAATCGACGTGCGACCGCTGGTTGTCCTGGCGGTCGTGATCGCGATCGCATTCCAGTTGGGGCTTCGATACCTGCCGTACGGCCGGCGCCTGTTCGCGATCGGCTCCAACCCGGAAGCGGCCCAGGTGGCGGGGTTCCCGGTCCAGCGCGACATCTTCGGTGCGTTCGTCCTGTCGGGTGCGCTTGCAGGCCTGGCTGGCTTCATGTTTCTCGCCCGGTTCGGCAACATCACGGTCGTCGCCGGCCAGGGTCTGGAACTCCAGGTTGTCGCGGCGGTCGTGGTCGGCGGGGTGAACATCTTTGGCGGCGTTGGATCAACCATCGGAGCGCTGCTCGGCGCAACCCTGATCGACCTTCTCCAGCAGAGTCTCATCCGGTGGCTCGAGGTGAGCGAGTTTCTGCGTGATGCGATCCTCGGCATGCTGATCCTGTTGGCGGTTGCTTCGGACAAGGTCATTCTCGGCCGACTGCGAGCCCTGGGCGTGCGCGCCAGACGGCAGACCCAGCAGGGCGTCGAGTCGCCCGAGGACGCTGATAGCCGTGGCTGAGCTGGCACGCCGTCTTCAATCCTGGGAAGGGTTCCTCCTCGCGATCCTGATCGTGGTCGTCGCCGTCAATGCGATCGTTGCCCCCGGTTACCTGAGCCTCCAGAACCAGATCAACCTCTTCCAGCTCAGCGTCGAGAAGGCGATCGTGGTGCTGGTGATGGCATTCGTCATCGTCAGCGGCGAGATCGACCTGTCGGTCGCCTCCGTCATGGGTCTCGCCGCGGTCGTTCTCGCGTGGCTCACCAGCCAGGGCGTCGCGACGGAGCTGGCCATCGTCGTCGCCCTGCTGGTCGGCTGCCTGTGCGGGCTGTTCAACGGGTTCTGGATCGCCGTCGTCGGCTTGCCGTCGCTGGCAGTCACCCTCGCCGGATTGATCGGCTACCGAGGGCTGGCCCGCCTCCTGATCGAGGACCGCTCCGTCGGCGGATTCCCGCAATGGTTCGAAGACCTGGGTCAGCGACCGTTCCTGGGGCCCTTCCCGCTGGCACTCATCATCTTCGCCGTCATGCTGGTCGGCGCCTCGGTGCTATTGGGAATCTCGGGCTTTGGCCGGTACGTCTATGTCCTCGGGAACAGCGTCCAGGTCGCGCGTTTTTCAGGCGTTCGGATCTCCCGCCTGCGGCTCGCCATCTTCACCTTGAGCGGGTTCGTTGCGGCGCTTGCCGGCGTCCTGCTAGCGGCACGTCTTGGCGCCGTTCGTGGCAGCACGGCGGAAGGTTTCGAGCTGGACATCATCACCATGGTCCTGCTTGGCGGCGTCAGCATCTTTGGCGGGCGGGGGACGATGCCAGGCGTCATCCTGTCCATCCTGCTGATCCTGAATCTGCGCAACGGCCTGGGGTTGGCCAACGTGACGGGCAATACCCAGACGGGCGTTGTTGGCGTCCTGCTGATCCTCTCGGTGCTGATCCCGAACTTGCTTGGGGCGGCGCGGTCGCGGTTCCCGAGAGAGCAACCACCGACCCTGGCCTCCCCAGGCATGACCCAGCTGGACTAGTCCGTCCGACTGGGTCGGCGTAGGATGGCGCGACGTCCCCGCCATTCCCGGCGGGGAGCAGGAGGAGA
This sequence comes from uncultured Chloroflexia bacterium, assembly GCA_963731865.1. Lineage (GTDB taxonomy): Bacteria > Chloroflexota > Limnocylindria > Limnocylindrales > CSP1-4 > SPCO01. Next base: position 1,062,616 of record CAVSXG010000002.1, read on the forward strand.
CGCCAGTGAAGCTTCGCACCCTTCTGTCTCTGATCGCCACGCTTGCGATCGTGGTCGGCTGCAGCTCGCCGGGCGCGTCGCCATCGGCACCGGCGTCAGCGGCAGCCGAGAGCGCACCTGCCGTCGAGAGCAGCGCCCCTGCTGCGGAGAGTCCCGCAGGCGGTGTCATCTCGGCGACGCCGGGCCAGAGCATCAAGATGATGCTGCTCCCCAAGTTCCTCGGCATCCTGCCGTTTGACCAGGCAAACACCGGTGCGGAAGAGGCCGCAGCAGAGCTCCAGAACCCCGAGCCGCTCGCCTTTGTTGGACCAACCGCCGAGAACAGCGTCCAGGGCCAGATCGAGTTCATGACCAACGCGCCGACCCAGGGCCACAAGGTCGTGATGCTTTCAAACAATGCAGGTGACCAGATCGCCCCGGCTGCCGAAGCGGCGCAGGCCGCCGGCACCAAGGTGGTCACCTGGGATTCGCCGATCCCGTCCGCACAGGGCGAGAGCGTGTTCATCGCGCAGGTGGACTTCGATTCGATCGGTGGCGTCATGGCCGACATGGCCCTGTCGTTGACTGGTTCGGATGGCGGCGAGTTCGCCGTCCTCTCAGCGTCGCCTGATGCGGCAAACCAGAACGCGTGGATCGCCGCCCTGGAGGAAGCGTTGACCGACCCGAAATACGCGGGCGTCAAGCTTGTTGAAACCGTGTATGGCGACGACCAGTCCGAGAAGAGCTACAACCAGGCGCTGGCGCTCGTCGACAAGTACCCGAACCTCGAGGTGATCATGGCGCCGACGACGGTTGGAATCGCCGCCGCCGCCAAGGCAATGCAGGACGAGGACCTGTGCGACAAGGTCAAGGTGTCCGGTCTTGGGCTCCCGAGTGAGATGGTCTCCTACACGATGAACGGTTGCGCCCCGCAGTTCGCCCTGTGGAGCTTCGTCGACCTGGGATACCTCACCTACTACACGTCGTACCTGCTGGGAAGCGGCGCGATCCAGGGCACCGAAGGCGAGCAGTTCGAGGCTGGTCGCATGGGCACCTACACCATCGAAAGGGACCCGACTCGGGACGAGGGCCTTCGCGTCCTGATGGGTCCGTTCACGATCTACGACGAAACCAACGTCGAGGCCGCCTCGCAATAGGCGATCGGTACGCTTCGCGTCTACCTGGGCCCGCCACCGGCGGGCCCACATCACGTCTGCGTGCTCAGTTGGCCGCGTACAGCATCGGCCGGACTTCGCTCGCGAGGAGCTCGATCGTCTCGAGATCGAGCGGCGCAGCCACGGACGCAGCGAATGCATCCGCGCCTGCCTTGCGGTAGGCCGTGACCGCCTCCGCGACTTGATCGGGCGTCCCGGTCCAGGCCATGTCCGCCCTGACCTGCTCCGACCAGCCATGGAGGCGCATCTGCGCCGCGAAGACCCGCTCAGCCTCGGCCTTCGTCCGACGAATTACCAGCTTGCCGCCGATCGTGTGCTCGATGGTTGCCGGGTCCCTGCCGACTGCGAGGCAATGCTCGCGAAGCACAGCTCGCTTGTGCACGAATCCCTTCAGATCGTCCATGTGGAGCCACATCTGCCAGATGTCGGCGTGCCTGGCGACGATCCGCAACCCCTTCTTCTCACCACTCGATCCGACGACGAATGGCACCCGTTCCTGGACGGGGCGCGGCGCATGACGCACATCGACGAACGAGTAGCGATCTGACTCGTGGCGGACCGTTTCGCCGGCGAGCAGTCCGCGAACGATTGACAACGCCTCATCGAGCCAGTCGAGCCGCTCGCCAACCCCCCGGCCGGGCTCGATCCCGTGTGCCACCGTTTCGACCTCGCGGTTGCCCGCCCCAAGCCCAACGATGACCCGCCCGCCGGCGATGTGGTCAACGGTCGCGGCCATCTTGGCGACGATGCCTGGATTGCGGAACGGGTTCGCGCCGACGAGCAGCCCGATTCGGGCCTGGCGAGTCAGCGCGGCCCACGCCGCCAGGGTCGTCCAGCCCTCGAAGAACGGCTGGAATGGATCACCCCCGGTCGAATAGAGGTGGTCGTGGCCCCACAGGTAGTCGAAGCCGAGACGATCCACTGTCTGTGCGGCGCGGAGGGAATCAGCCCAGCTGAGCCCGTACGTCAGCGGCTGCACGCCGACCTTGAAACGACTCTGGCTCACGCCGCCCATCGTAGCCGAGGTCCCCCGGGCTGGTACCGATTGCAGCCCGCGCTGCTAGGATGTCGCCATTGCCCGGACGGCCACCCCGACCTGGAGGAAACCCGCGTGGAACGTGCTGTGTTCTATCTCCGGCTCTTCCCCGGGACCGAGCCCGAGTACGACCGACGGCACGCCGCGATCTGGCCTGAGCTCGCCACCGAGATCCGCAAATCGGGTCTTCGCAACATGTCCGGCTTTCGTCGTGGCACAGATGTCTGGTACTACCTGGAGGCTGAGCCGGACGCGGCAACCGCGTTCGCGGTTCACGGGCCGAAGCCGGCGAACCAGCGCTGGAACCACTATTTCCGTGACGTCATCGCACAGATCACGGATGACGCCGGCGAGCTTCTCTGGTATCGCGAGGTGTTCCATTCGGGTGGCGCGCCCCTCGATGGGCCACTCGAACGCGGCTTCCTGACGTTGGTGATCGATCCGGAGCGCGCCGCCGACTACGAGGCGCTCCATGCGAACCCATGGCCGGACCTGATGGCAGCGATCGAGGCCTCGGGGTTTCGCAACTACTCCGGCTTCCGCCGTGGTGCACACGTCGTCTACTACGGCGAGTACTACCCGGACGTTGCGACGGTCTTCGGGAAGATGGGTCAGACAGAGGTCAACGCCCGATGGGGCACGGCGTTCGAGGGGATCATCACGAAGATCACGGATGATGCCGGGCAGTTGATCACCGCCGACGAAGTCTTCCACCAGGATTGACCGGTCGCACGCGCAACGTCTGCACCCGTGATGCGCGCCGCAGGCCTACCTCGAGCCGGAGTCATCCACCCGTACTGGACGCTCTGGGAGCACACCGCTGGCCCGTCGTTCCGCGGCGATCGGATGACGCTCGCGCGCGCCGTGGCCGAGGATCTCGCCGATGCCGTGGACTCGGTGGCGGTCGAGGAGATCGCTTCGGCTGAGGATGGGGCGGCGGTCGGGCGCAAGTTTGCCGCCCTGGATGTCGAGGTCATCCTCGTGCTCCAGACGATGGCCGTGCCGGCGGCCTGGACGATGGCCGCGATCGAGGTCATGCCCGGCGTCCCGGTTGTCGTGTGCGCGTTCCACGAAGCCGGGCTCGGCGATCGGGTCGACCATGGAACGATCACGACACAGGGCGCAACCGTCGGGGCTCCGATGCTCTCCAACCTGCTGTCCCGAGCGGAACGCGCGTTTGACCTCGTGCTGGTTCGGGGCGCCGATCCCGAAGGCCTCGCGCGACTGCGCCGAGCGCTCCGCCTGGCCGGGATTGCCAGACGGATCTCGCGGAGTCGTCTGGGACGGATCGGGCGACCCCTGGATGGATATGCGCACGTGGACGTGGACGACGCTGAACTCCGCGCTGCCACAGGGATCGAGCTGGTGGCCGTCGACCCCGACGAGGTCGTGGAGCGATACCGCGCCGTGCCCGACGCCGATGTTCGAGCCCTCGAAGTGGACGTGCGGCGGGACTGGACGCTGGTCGGCGATCTCGTCGAAGGGGAGACCCTGGAGCGGTCGCTCCGGGCGGCGCTCGCACTTGAGTCCGTGGTGGACGCCCACGAACTGGACGGTGGAGCGTTCAACTGCCATGTCCCGCAGTTCCGGTTTGGCGAGACGATCGGGATCGCGCCGTGTTGGGCGCTGGGCCGTCTCACCAGCGCCGGGCGACCGTTCACCTGCACCGGCGACATCGTGACCGCCGTGGCGATGTTGACGACCAAACGGCTCGGGGGGGCGGCCGTGTACCACGAAATCGAGACGATCGACTACGACAGCGGCGAGGTCGTCATCGCGAATTCCGGGGAACACGACCTGGCCTGGCTGGCTGACGGCGAGCGGCCACGGCTCCAGCGAAATGACTGGTTTTGTGGCAAGGACGCGCATTGCGGGGTGTGCGCCGCCTTCGAAGCGTCGCCGGGACCGGCGACGCTGGTTGGCTTCACCCCCCACCCCCATTCCCGCGGCGGCTTTCGGTATGTCGTCGCCCGTGGCGAATTGACGACCCGCCGCTTCCCGGAAACGGGCACGGTCAATGGCGCATTCCGGTTCGCAGACGGACCGGTCGAGGTCGCGTGGGCGCGATGGGCGCGAGCCGGCGTCAACCACCACAGCTCGGCCACGCCCGGGGACCTGTCCGCCGATGTCGTCGCGGTCGCCAATCACCTTGGCATCGACGCGGTCGTCGTTTGACGACCGTGCTTTCTCGACCGGCCGCGCCGCTTTCGCTTCGCGACTTCAGGGACGTCGATCCGTATCCGGCCTATGAGCAGCTGCGCGCCATCGGGTCGGTCGTCTGGGACGACGGCATGCGGGCGTGGCTGGTGCTGTCGCATGACGGGTGTACGTTCGTCGAGCGGCGCGAGGACCTGTTCGAGGAGCCGACCGGCTCGCTGCCCGGCGCCGCGGACATCGTCGGTGTGCGCGACTTCCGCTCGCTGGTCGGGGCCCAGCACGAGGTCCTCCATCGCGCCCTTTCGCATGCCTGGCGCCCCGATCCGATCGCCCCGATGGCCACGGCCGCGGTCCGCCCGCTTGTCGCCGACCGAATCGCAGGCCTGTCCGAACGGGGCACGTTCGAGCTGTTCGCCGATTTCGCGCGCCTGCTCCCGATCGCGGTGATTGCCCGCGTGCTCGGTCTACCCGACGCCGACGCGGAGACGCTCGATCGCGCCAAGGGCTGGATGGAGGCGGTCCTCGCCTGGCGTCATTCCTATGGCGAGGATCCCGAGGTCCGCGCGGCGGCGGTCGAGGCGACGCGGCAACTCGAACCCGCGCTGATCGACACGGTTCGCGACCGGAGAGACCGACCGCGCGAGGACGCGATCAGCTTTCTCTGGTCGCAGGGCCGCGAGGTCGCGGACGATTGGAATGAGCAGGACGTCCTCGACAACGCGAAGTTCCTGTTCGAGGGCGGGTCTGAAACGACGGCGTTCCTCGTGTGCAATACGATCCATCGGCTGTTCGACCTGCCGGCTCCGGAGAGGATCGCGATCGTAGCGGACACTGGAACCCTCGGACGGTTCGTCGAGGAGGTGCTTCGCCACACCACCGTAGTCCACCTGCGCGCGCGGCGGGCGACCGCGGACGTGGAACTCGAAGGAGTCCCGATCCTCGCCGGGGAGCGGGTCATCGCCGTCAACGCCGCCGCGAACCGTGATCCGGCGCACTGGGAACGACCCGACATGTTCGACCCAGAACGGCCGCGGCTGTACGGCCACCTGGCATTCAATGTCGGGCCGAGGCATTGCGTCGGGGCGCACCTCGCGCGAATGGAGGCGATCGAGGCGATCGGCGCGTTGTGGCGGGTCTTCCCCGACCTCGACCGAGTCGTCGATGCGCCCGCGGCGAGCATGGTTGGGTTCGTCTCTCGGGCGTGGTACCCAATCCACCTGGCCCACGCGCTCGTGCCGTCGGCGGTGGCCCGGGCTCGGGTCTGACTCAGTCGGCGACGCGCTCCCAGGTCAACCGCTGGATCCGGGTGGCCCCGCCCAGGGTCACGGGTGGCGAGGTCAGCGTCAGGATGCGTCCGGCTTCAGCGAGCTCCCACTGACGCCGTTGGACAGAGCCGACCCAGTTGGGAAACAGGCTCATCTCGACGTGATGCGTCACAACGTTGCCATCCACCTCGAAACGGCCGCCGTAGGCGATGAATGACGCGAATGCCTGCGCCCGCTCGGACTCGGGGCCGCCTGTCACATCGTCGGACGTGATCCCGGATCGGTTGGCTCGGGCCATGAGCACGACCATCCTGCCATCGCCCGAGTAGACGACCAAGCCCTCTGGATCGTCGCCCATCGGCAGCGACTCCGACCGGTCGTCGGCTATCGCGATCCAGCGACGGAGTCGCCAGGACCCGATGAGCTGCTGGTGGCCCGCGACCGGCGGGTCGAGCGCCTCTCGGCTCCCCACTAGGTCGTGCCGGCGGAGGTCGCGATCGCGGTCGGTACGGGTGCGTCGGAGCGGAGCAGGCCCTCATGCTTCAGCTCCGCCCAGAGGTCAGCCGGTATCGAGGTGCGGAACCATTCCACGGTCCGTGCCTGCTGGGCGGGGCTCGACGCACCCGGGATCACCGAAGCCACCGCGGGATGCCCCAGCGGGAACTGGAGAGCGGCAGCCGGGAGCGGCACGCCATGGCGGTCGCAGACCGCGGCAATCCGGCGCGTCTTCTCGATCACCTCGGGTGATGGATCGGCGTACGCGTATCGGCCGCCCGGAACGGGTCCCTTGGCAAGGATGCCCGAGGCGAACACCGCCCCGATGACGAACCCGACGCCCCGCTCGACGCAGTCCGGGAATTCCGCGTTGAGCACTTCCTGGTCGAGCAGGGTGTATGGCATTGCGATCAGGAACGCGTCAACGTCACCGATGTCGAGGAACCGCGGGATCAGCCCGAGATCGTTGATCCCGGCGCCGAAGCCGCCGATCAACCCGGCCGATCGAAGCTCCTCGAGTGCCCGCCACCCCGAGCTGGCGAGATCGCGCAGGTGCGAATCGATCGTCGGTGGATCGTGGTAGAGGTGGTCGAGGTCGTGGATCCAGGCGATGTCAAACCGGGTGATCCCGAGACGCATCCGGCTCTGCTCGACCGCGCGCATGATCCCGTCGTAGGTGTAGTCGAAGACGACCTCGTTGGGCGACCCGCCGAGCCACGGCGACCCATCGAACCCCTCGGCGGTCGCCGGCTTGAGCCAGCGGCCAACCTTCGTCGACAGCGCGTATTCCGGCCGTGGGTGGTCGCGCAGACCGGCTCCCGTCCGCAGTTCCGACAACCCGCGGCCGTACCACGGCGCCGTATCGAAGTAGCGAACCCCGGCGTCCCAGGCGGCGGCCAGGGTGGCCGTCGCGTCGCGCTCCGGAACCCGGACGAAGAGCTCGCCGATGGAGGCGCCGCCGAATCCGAGCTCGGTGACCTCGACGCTCGTCCGCCCAAGGCGCCGGCGCGCCGTCACTTCCGCCATGGCTGGAGCTCCCCTGCCTCGCCCCACGAGGGGATCGGCGCCTGCAGCGGCTCCTCCACCCAGCAGAACTGGCCGTTGACATCGGCGCCTTCGTCGCTCGTCAACCTGAGGACGAGATCGACGGCCTTTTCCGGAGGGTCACCACCGGTCTCTTCGACCCAGGCCGCCCACTGCCGGTAGGGTTCCGCCTCGGGTCCCATGGCGGCGACGCGGTCGCGGATGTCGCGCCACATCTCCGTCTTGACATCGCCCGGGTGGATGACGTTGGCGGTGACGCCGGTCCCTTCGATCTCTGCCGCAAGGTGGCGGGTCAGCTGGTTCAGGGCCACCTTTGCGGTGCCATACGCGCTGTTGAGCGGGCCTGGTGGGTGCAGCGACGCCGCCGAGGTGATGTTGACGATCCGGCCCCAGCCGGCATCGATCATGCCGCCGACGAACGCACGAATCATGAGATACGGAGCGACTGCATCGATCATCACGGTCTGGACCCACGCCTTTGGATCTCCGTCACGGATCATCGCGATGGGCCCGAACACCCCCGCCGCGTTGACCAGGATCGACGGCGGACCGAGCTCGTCTTGAATGGCCGTGGCCAGGCCGGCAACGGCGTCTGGGTCGCTCACATCTGCCAGCCGGGTAATCATCCGGCCGCCGACGCTGAAACAACGCTGGGCCGTCTGGGCCAGCTCGTCCTCGTGCCGGGCAATTCCGACCACCGGGTGACCGCGCGCCGAGAGCGCGACCGAAACGGCGCGGCCCAGGCCCCTGCCAGCGCCGGTGACAACGGCGACCCGGTTGCGTGCCTCGGCGTCCATGTCCAACTCCTGTTTCTATTGCGCGCCAGTCCGAAGGTTGAACACTTCCCGAAGCTCGGTGGCATCGACGATCCCCTCGTCGTTGAACTCCATCAGCGGATTCATGATCTCGCCCCACTTGTCATGGATCGCCGTGTGCCACAGCCGATCCCACGCCTCCTCGTCCCGGATCTCGGAGTACAGGAAGAGAATTGGGTCCCGCTCGAAGATCGTGATCTGCGCGATCCCCTGCCGCTCGATCTCGTCCACCAACTCCTTCCAGATGTGGTCGTGGTGCTCCTTGTACTCCGCGAGACCGCCGGGCTTCAGGCGCATCGTGAACGCGCGATGGATCATCGGATCACCTCCTCGAGAGTGACGAGCTGACCGGTTCGGACCCGGGAGGGCGACCGGTGTTGATCGCGTGGAGCAGGCCGTGGTCGTCGACCTCGCCACCAATCGCCTCGGCGACGAGTCGGCCGCGGTAGAACACGAGGATCCGATCGGCCAGGCCGACGATCTCGGGCAGCTCCGTCGAGCGAAAGAGGACCGTCCGGCCGCTGTCTGCCAGGTCCCGGATCAGCTTGTAGATCTCGCGTTTGGCACCGACGTCGACGCCGCGCGTCGGGTCGTCGAGCAGGAAGACCGTCGGCGATACCTCCAGCCACTTGCCCACAACGACCTTTTGCTGATTGCCGCCCGACAGCTGCCCGACGATGGTCGCCGGACCGTCCGCGCGGATCCGAAGCGCGTCGATCTGTCGTCTTGCCGCCGCGCGCATCGCCCGGCGATCCAGCCAGGGTCGCCGCGCGCGCATCGTTCCCACGCGCACCTGGGCGATGTTCGTCTCGACCGACGATTGGAGCATCAAGCCCTGGGTGCGGCGGTCGGCCGGGACAAGGCTGATCCCGCGGCGGGCGGCAGCTGTCGGTGAGCCGGGGGCCCCTCCCCCGTCGGCAAATGCCACCACTCCGCCCGTGGGGCGCCGGGTACCAAACAGGACGCCGAGGAGCGTGGCGACGCCGGATCCTTCCAGACCGGCCAGGCCGATGATCTCGCCCGACCGCGTTTCGAACGACACGTCTCGGAGCTCCTCGCCAACGGACAGGCCGGTGACCGTGACACTTGGTGTTTCGTGCGCGGCGTCGCCCTGGGCCAAAGATGCCGGGCGCCGCGGAAAGAGCTCCGCCGGCGAGGTGCCGACCATCGCCTCGACCACCCGCGCCATCGTGGCAACCAAACGATCGACCGTCATGACGATCGCGCCGTTGCGCATGACGGTGATCCGGTCCGCGATCTCGAACACCTCCTCGAGTCGGTGCGACACATAGAGGATGGTGATGCCGTCCGCGGACAGCTCGCGGAGGACGCCGAACAGCCGCCTCGTTTCTCGTTCGTTGAGCGCGGAGTTGGGTTCGTCGAGGATCAGCACCCGGGGTCGCTCGATGAGCACCCGGCTGAGCTCGACAAGCTGCCGTTCGGCGATGTCGAGGGTGCCGACCAGGGTTCCGGGTTGCGCGTCCAGCCCCAGCCGGGCCAGGACAGGAGCGGCAAGCCGTCGCATTTCGGCTCGATCGACGAGACCGAACCTTGTCGGTTGGTGATCCGGGAACAGGTTGGCCAGCACCGACCGCTCAGGAAACAGGCTGAGCTCCTGGTAGACGATGCCGACGCCAAGCGCGCGGGCATCGGCGGGCGAGGCCAGGTGCACGGGCTCGCCGGTGACCCGGATCTCGCCATCGTCGGGATGGACGGCACCGGCGAGGATCTTCATCAGGGTGGATTTGCCGGCACCGTTCTCGCCGACGACGGCGTGCACGGTGCCGGCGTCGACGGCGAGATCCACGCCCGTGAGGGCCTGGATCCCGCCATAGGCCTTGCGCAGACCGGCGACCTCGATCGCCGAGGGCGATCCGGACACCGATCCCATGCTCATGGGTGGACTACTTGGACTCGTTCGCGATCGGCTCGATGTTGTTCGCCCAGCTCGCGATCTGGCCATCCACCAGGGGCTGGTAGTAGGCGCGGGTCGCGTCTGCCGACGCGGCCAGCTCCTCGAGCTCGGCGAAGGTGAGCGGTGGCAGGTCGAAGGGCTCCTGGACGCTATCCGCAGTCACGATCTCCGTCCCGGCATCGAGGAACCCGCCGGCCGACAGGTCGACCGTGGCGGTGCCCCGGATCGTGTCGGCGAGCATCTTGATCGGCAGGTAGCCCTGCATGAACGGGGTCTGGCCAAGGCTGACATAGGCATTGCCGGCCTTGATCTCGGCAAGGTTCTCGGCGGTCAGGTCGTATCCGCCCGACACGAACGGCGTCGCGGCGTTGGCGGCCTGGAGCTTGCCGAGGCTGGCGATGTCCGGGGCGCAGAGACCGACCAGGGCCTTGGCGTCCGGGTTGGCGGAGAGGAGGGCCTCCCACGCCGCGTAGTTCTCGTTGGCGGCGACCTTGACGTCGAATGGGCCGAGGATCTCGATCCCCGCCGCCGCGCCCAGCGATTCCTGGACGCCCTTCGCGCGGTTCTCGAGGACCGGGAAGCCCGGGAAGCAGTTGCCGATGATCACCTTGCCGGTCGCACTTGCGCCGCCGATCTGCTCGAGGACCTTCGCGCCAAGGATCCGCCCGCTCTCTACCGAACGCTCTCCGACATACGGCGCCTTGACCGAGGTGACGAGCAGGTTGAACTGGACCACGGGGATGCCCGATTCGACGATCTCGTTGAGGCCGCTGGCCATTGATTCACCGGGCACCGACGTGGCGATACCCTGGACGCCCGACGCAACGAGGGTTTGCACGGCCTTCAGCTGTGCATCAGCGTCGCCGCCCTCGGGTCCCGTGACCTGAAGCTCTACATTGAGATCGGCGGCGGCGGCATTCGCGCCGTCGATGATCTGCTGGATGAACGGGTTGCCCAGCACATGGGTCACGAACCCGATCTTGATGGAGGCTGGGGCCTCGCTGGCGGGCGCTTCGCTGGCCGGCGCCTGGCTGGCGGGCGCCTCGCTTGCGGGCGGCGGGGAAGCCGGAGCCGTCGTGGCTCCGCCGCCGCCACAGGCCGCGAACAGGAGTGCAAACGCTGCGGGCAGCACCAGCCACCGTCGGTTCGTGGTCGTCATCCGTTGCTCCTCCTCAGATGACCGCTCGATCGGCGGTCTTGCTCGATGGATGGCCCCTGATTGGTCGCTCGGATCGGTTGCCTCCTCTCATACGTGTTGCGGCACGACGTCAACCGAGGTCGACCGCGTCGCGGGTTCGCCGCTCGCGCTGGCGCCGAACCAGCTGGTCCACCGCAACCGCGACGATGATCACGGCTCCGGTGACGAAGGTGCTCCACTTGACATCGACACCGAGGAACAGGATCCCGGTGGTGATGACCTGGATGATCAGGGCGCCCACGACGGCGCCGATGATGGTGCCCCGCCCACCCGACAGCGGGGTGCCGCCGATAATCACGGCGGCCACGACGGGTAGGAGGTAGTCGCCACCCGTGACGGGATCGATGGCCTCGCGGAACCCGAGGAACATCGCGCCGGTCAGCCCTGCGATGGCGCCCATGAGCATCAGGACCAGGATCCGGGTTCGGTCGACCGGGATGCCGGCCAGACGGGCCGCGTCCGGGTTGCTGCCCATGGCCTGGACGCGGTATCCGAACTGCGTCCTGTGGAGGAGCACATGGAGCAGAACCGCCAGACCCAGGAACAGGATTGCCACGATCGGGATGAGATCGAGGACCTTGATGTCGAACAGGGCAAAGAACGAGCCGCTCTTGTCCTGGGGCACCACGGCACGCGACTCGTTAACCACGAGACTCAGGCCACGGAACGCCGAGAACGTGCCAAGGGTGATGATGATCACCGGGATCCGCAGCCAGACAGCAAGGAGCCCGTTCACCAGGCCGAGGAGACCGCCGAAGGCGACGCCGATCCCGGCCGCAATCCACGGGTCGATGCCGGCGACCATCGCCTTGGCCGCGATGACGGCCGAGAAGTTGAACATCCAGCCGACCGACAGGTCGATGTCCCGGATCGCGACGACGAAGACCATCGCAAGCGCGAGCATCCCGATGAACGCGGCGCCCGACAGCTGCTGGAACAGGGTGAGCGGCAAAAAGAAATTGGGGCGCAGCACGCCGATGATGACAACGAGCGTGACAAGCGCCACGAGGACGCCGGTTTCGTCTGGCAACCTGCGCCAGCGGCGCGATTTGGCCGGGCCGATCGCCTCACCGACGGGGAGTGGGTCGGTCGCGGACGTTCCGGCAGTCACGTGTCTCCTCGCCTCGCGCCATCGCGGGCCCACGCGGTCTGTTTGGGGGTTCCCTCGGACCGGTACAACGTTGTACCCTTCGCCGGTCAAGAACGATACCCGAAACGTTTCCGGTGTCAAGTGGTTGCCGGGTTGGAGGCGGCTGGGTGACGACGTTGAAGGTGGTCGCGGCCCGTGCCCAGGTCAGTCTCGCGACCGCCGCGAGGGTGCTTCGTGAAGATCCAACACTGACGGTCCGGCCGGCGACGCGTGAGCGCGTCCTGGCGGCGTCGCGTGAGCTTGGGTACCGCCCGAACCGGGTCGCCTCGGGGCTGCGCACGCGACGATCCGGCTCGATCGCCATCGTCCTGCCCGACCCCCAGAACCTCATGTGGGGCGAGACGCTGCGAGCGATCGAACGCGCGGCCGGAGAGCGCGACTATGTTGTCGTTGTCGCCGACGCCCACGGCCCGACGCTGGACTCGACCCAGCTTGGGCGCTTCGTGTTCGAGGGCCGGATGGACGGCCTGCTCGTGGCATTCGCGACGATCGCAGACGAGCTCGTCGAACAGATGGCCATGCGCGGTCTCCCGCTGGTTCCGATCAACAGCCGCTCGCCAATCGTGTCCGGGTCGGTGACGATGGACGACGAGACCGGCAGTGCCCTCGCCGTCGACCACCTGGTTGGGCTGGGGCACCGTCGGATCGGATTCATCGCGGGACGCGCGGATACCGACGTCGGCCGCCGGCGCGAAGCCGGCTACGCGAAGGCGATGGCAGCGCACGGTCTGGCGGTTGATCCCGGCTGGGTCGCCTCGGGTGACTTCACCGAGCGGGGCGCCCACGAGGCGGCACGAGCTCTCCTCAACCTGCCCGCGGAGAGACGACCATCAGCGGTCTACACCGTCAATCTGATCTCGGCACTTGGCGTCCGCGCCGCCGCCCGAGAGCTTGGCTACCGGATCCCTGACGACGTCTCCCTCGTCACCATGGACGACCACCCGATCCTCGCGCACACCGATCCTGCGCTCACGGCCGTGGCCATGCCGATGCACGAGATGGGGGCACTTGGCGCGCAATTGCTCATCGACGTCGTTGAGGGCCAGCCGATCCGCCACATCGTGACCGCCATGCCCCCCCGACTCGTTGTCCGCGCGTCGACGGCACCGCCCGAGGGCACGGCCCCACCAACCTGAGCCCCGTCAGGTCGGGGCCAGCACAGACCGGAATACGCGCCCCGCCTTGAGATCCTCGAGGGCGGCGTTCGCCTCCTCGAGCGGTCGGACCGACTCGACGAGATGGCCGACATCGATCGTCCCATCGAGGTAGAGGTCGATGGCGTCGCGGATGTCGTCCGGGACGAAGCCGCGGGACCCAAGGACCGCCAGCTCGCGCCAGAAGATGTCGACAGCGCGAGCACGGAAGTGGTCCAGGCTCGATCCGATCAGCACGACCCGGCCGCCCGGGCCACCCATCGCGATTGCCTGTTCGTCAACGGCCGCCGAACCAACGCACTGGATGACGACATCCGGACCATGGCCGCCGGTCAGCGCCTTGACCGCCGCCACCGGATCGCCCTCGTCGGCCGGGACGGTTTCATCGGCGCCGAGCTCACGCGCCAGCTGCAGCTTGGCTTCGGAACGCGTTACGGCGATGACCCGAGCGCCGAAGGCCTTTCCCAGTTGCACGGCATTCGAGCCGAGCCCGCCCACCCCGAGGACGACAAGCGTCTCGCCGGCCTGCAGGCGCGCTACGCGCTTGAGTCCGTGCAACGGCGTGGCGACGGCATCAGTGAGGACGGCCAGCACCGCCGGCGGGACCGGGGCCCGTGGCCGGATCAGCGCGGCAACGGGACGGATCACGTACTCGGCGAAGGCGCCGTCGACATCGACGCCCATGCGACGGACGTTCGGGCTGATATTCGGGCGGCCGCGCGCCGCCCATGGATCCCCCGGTGGCGTCGTGATGTAGTAGAGGGCAACCTGGTCGCCGACCCCAAAGTCGCTGACGGCGTCGCCGAGCTCGTCGACGACGCCTGCCGCCTCGTGACCCGGCGTCACTGGCAACGTGACCGCGTCTCCAAAGCCCCCTTTCTGCAGGAACACGTCAGAGCCACAGACGCCGCACGCCTCGACGCGCACCCGGACCTCGCCCGCCCCGGGCTCGGGCAAGGGCCGCTGGGTCAGACGCAGCGGCGCTCCGATCGCGGGGAGCTCGACCGCGCGCATCGTCCGGGCCGGGCTCATGACCCGACCTCAGTCGCGCTCAGCACGACATCAGTACATCAGGAATCCGCCCGACACGTTGAGCGTCGCGCCGGTGATGTATTTCGCGTGGTCGGACGCAAGGAAGACGACCGGACCGGCCAGCTCGTCGGGTTCCGCCACGTAACCGAGCGGCGTCTGCTTCTTCATCGTTTCGTAGATTTCGGGGGCGAGACCGGTCATCAACATCGGCGTGTTGACCTGGCCGGGCGAGACGCAATTGACCGTGATCTGGTGCGGCCCGAAGGTCCGCGCCAGGCCGCGGCACATCGTGGTGACGCCGCCCTTGGACGAAGCGTATGCAACGGACCCGCCGAACCCGCCCGTCCACCAACCCTGTGAGCTGAAGAGGATGATCCGGCCACCGTGGCCACCGTCGATCATCGACTTGCCGGCGGCACGAGACAGGAAGAACGCGGACTTCAGGTTGACGTCGTGCTGGAAATCCCAGTCGTCCTCGGTCACTTCGTCGAGCGAACCGCGACGCCGCAAGACGGCCGCGAGGTTGGCCAGGACATAGAGCCCGCCAAGCTCATCGCGGGCACGCTGGACGAGGCCATCGTGCGTCCCGAGATCCCGCAGGTCGACGACAGCACCGACGTGCCCGGAACCCTCAAGCGACCCGACAAGATCGTCGAGCCGAGCCTTGTCAAGGTCTACGGCCATCACCTTCGCACCAGCTGCCGCAAAGCCCCTCGCCACGGCCGCGCCAATCCCGCCGGTGGCGCCGGTAAGGATCACGCCACGGCCCTCCAGCCCGGCGCCAACGCTCCACGTCATGTCGATCCTCCTCCTCTACCCCGCGCTCCCGCCCATCACTGGTCAGGCGTCGGCAAGCACCTTCTCGCTGCGATACCGATCGACGACCTCGTCGATGACATCAATGCCCAGGCCGGGCTTTGTCGGTGGGTAGAACCAGCCATCGCGGTGCTCGACCGGCTCAGGCACGAGCTCGTGCTGCATCGGGTTCCGGAGTGGCTTGACCTCAATGAGCTTGAACGCGGGTGAGCTGAAGCTCATGGCCAGGCTCGCGGCCGTGACGATCGCCGACGACCAGCAATGGGCGTTTGCCTGGCGCCGGTAGAACTCGATCCGTTCGACGGCTCGCTTGAAGCCGGTGATCCCCTCCGCCCGCCCTGGGTCGATGCCGACGACGTCGACCGTCCCGGTCGCGAGCACGCGCTCGAAGCCTTCGACGTTCCATTCCTTCTCGCCATAGGCGATCAGGCTCGTCGTCTTCGAGCGAAGGTTGGCGTACCCCTCCGGGTCCCAGGCGCCGAGCGGCTCCTCGATCCAGTGGAGGCCGTACTCATCGAACGCCTGGACCCGCCGGACGGCCGTCATCACGTCCCACTTCACGTTCCAGCCGCAGTCGATCATGATCATCTGGTCGGGCCCCAGGCCCTCGCGCATCTTTCGGATGTACTCGACATCGCGGTCGTGTTCGTACCCAAGTCGCGCGTTGCCGCGCTTGCCAAACCCGACCTTGAGCCCGTGCATCCCGGGCGCGACCCACTCCTGGGCTTCCTCGACCATCCGGTCGATGTCCTCGTAGTGCGCGTGGCTCGACGCCACAGCGGGCAGTTTCTCGTGGACCGCGCCGCCAAGGAGCTGGAGGACGGGAACACCGAGCAGCTTGCCCTTGATGTCCCACAGGGCGATGTCGATCGCCGCGACGGCATAGCTCGCAATCCCGCCGTTGTAGCCGTACCACCACATCTGGTCGCGAAGGGAGTGCCAGATCGCGATGTTGTCGAGCGGGTCCTTGCCGACGACCCGCGCGGCCATGCCCTCGATGATCGCCTTGACCGCGAAGTTCGCCTCGGGGAACTGGGTGATCGATTCGCCCCAACCCACGACGCCGTCGTCGGTGGTGATCTTGACCAGGCACAGGTGACGGAGCGCGTTGTAGTCGTTCGGCTCGGGGTAGCTGACCGGGATCGCCTCGACGGTCTGGACCTTGCTCACGTGGGCGTGCTCCTTTCGGCCTGGACCTGGGTGACCGAGTGACGATGGCGCGACCGACGCGGATGGAGCATAAGCCGGAGCCGACCAGGAGGCCGGCGCGCACAATCCATCCCGATCCGGCTTTTCGGAAGGGTTGTGATTCAGGCGTGAATCGTGTCTGATATCATTTCCAGACTCGTTTCCACCCGGCGGTCATCGTAGTCGTCGCCGTTCCACCACGTCAACCGGATCGAGCCCGCCGCAGGGCAGTGACGAAAGGAGTGGAGAGATCCATGGCGAAGCTCCGTCTCGGCATCATTGGCGCCGGGTCGTGGACCGTCAGCTCCCACCTGCCGAATCTCGTCAAGCATCGTGACGAGGTCGAATTCACGATCATCAACCGTCGAAACCCGGAGCTCCTGGCCAAGATCCAGAAGGACTTCGGCTTCGAGAAGGAAACCACGGACTGGCGCGACGTCATCGCCGAAAAGCCTGACATCGTGGTCGTAGGCAGCCCACCCGGCTACCACTGGGAACAATCCAAGGCCGCCCTCGAGGCGGGTGCCCATGTCATGTGCGAGAAGCCGTTCACGATCGACCCGGACCACGCCTGGGATCTCGACGAAACGGCCCGCCGCACCGGCAAGTCGCTGATCCTCTCGTATGGCTGGAATTACCGGCCCATGGTCATCCAGGCGCATCGGATGATGCACGAGGACGGTGGTGTGGGCGAGATCGAGCACGTTGCCCTCCACATGGATTCGGTCACCCGCGAGCTGCTGTCCGAGACCGGGGCCTACCCGCAGGCCGCGCCGGAATACATCCCGCAACCCGATACGTGGTCCCGCCCGGAGACGTCCGGCGGCGGGTACGGACAGGCCCAACTGACGCACCTGCTCGGGGTCTCGCTGTGGCTCACCGAGCTGCGCGGCCAGGATGTGTTCGCATTCATGTCCGCGCCACTTGGTGCCAAGGTCGAGCTTCACGACGCCGTGTCGATCCGCTACACGAATGGGGCGATCGGTACGATGTCGGGCGCGTCGAGCCACCTGGGTGGCGCGAACAACCGGCACGCCGTGGAGGTTCGGGTCGTCGGTTCGCGAGGCATGTTCCACCTGGACCTCCGCGACAACGTCCTGTGGCGGTACCGATCCGCGAGCGACGACGTCCGGATCCCGCTCGAGGCGGACGCGGGCCTATACGACTGCACGGGACCCATCGAGGCGCTCGTGGCCGCCGGGGCCGGTCGCCCCTTCGACAACAACTCACCAGCGGAGCTTGGTGCCCGAACCGTCGAGATCCTGGAAGCCGCGTATCGGAGCGCGACGAGCGGATCTGCCGAGCGCGTCAAGGGACTCAGCCAGTGACTCATCGACCCTCGCCGCGTGTCGCGGCCGCCAGCCCCGGGAGTGCCGTCCATGCTCGCTGAAGTCACGCACCCGCTCCGTGGTGAGTGGATGACGCCACGTCGGCGTTTCCTGTCCGCGGTCTATCGAGGGAACGTCGACAAGGTCCCGGCCTGCACGCTCAGCTCAGTCGTGACGGTCGAGATGATGGACCTCGTCAACGCCCCGTTCCCCGAGGCCCACCTCGACGCCGAGCTCATGGCGCGCCTGGCCGCCACCGCACACGACGTGTTCGGGATGGACACGATCATGCCCGTCTTCCACTCCCAGCTGGAGTCGGATGCCCTCGGTGGCGAGACCGAATGGGCGGAGAAGGACAACTGGCCATCCCCGTCGCGGTTCACGATCGAGGAACCCGACCAGGTCAAGATGCCCGACGACTTCCTGCAGCGACCGACGATGGCCGCCGTCACCGGGGCGATCAAGCTACTTCGGCACCGGTACCCGGACGTCGCGATCGTGGGCAAGGTCTACGGCCCGTGGTCGGTCGGATACCAGATGGTCGGCATTGAGAGCTTCCTCATGGACGTGATGCTCGACCCGGACAAGATCAAGCGCTACCTCGACGCGTTCGTGCCGGCTTGCATCGCATCGGCCCGAGCGCAGTTCGAGGCCGGCGCGGATGCCGTCATGTGGGCCGATCACACGACCGGCGACCTCTGCCGCGCCGAGACGTACCGCGACTTCCTGCTCGAGATGCATCAGCGGATCACCCAGGAGATGGGCGGGCCGGGCATCTTCCATTGCTGCGGCAAGACCATCGATCGCGTTCACCTCTTCGCGGCCGCCGGATGGGACGTCTTCCACTTCGAATCGCAGGTGGACGCCCGCGAGGCGCGCGAGGTCGCCGGGGAACGAATGGCGCTGTTCGGCAACCTCAACAACCCATCCCTGCTCTACCAGGGCACGCCGGAAGACGTGTACAAGGCCTGCTGGGACCTGATGGATGCCGGCGTCGACGGGCTCGCGCCCGAGGGATCCGTTCCGCTGGTCACCCGGAAGGAGCCGCTGATGGCCATTGCCCAGGCGGCGCGCGACTGGTCGGCGATGCATCGAGGCGACGATGGCGTCGTCCATCGACCGGACCCCGCAACGAGCACGTACCCCGGTTACCCCGGCCAGCCCGGCTGATCCCACACCCACCGAGCGCAGGAGAACGACGAAGCATGGCGGACCTGAAACGACTCCAGACGGCCGTGGAGGTCGGCGACCGCGAGGTTGCGGTCGAGGTCACCCAGCAGGCGATCGACGAGGAGATCCCTCCAAAGGTCGTCCTCGACGCGATGACCGATGCAATGGGTGTGGTCGGGCAGCGCTTCCAGGACAACGAGATCTACGTGCCGGAGATGCTCATCAGCGCTCGAGCCATGAAGGCCGCCGTTGCGCTCCTCGAGCCGCTGCTGATCGGGTCCGGCTACCGGCCGGAGAGCATCGCGGTCATGGGCACGATCAAGGGCGACCTCCACGACATCGGCAAGAACCTCGTCGGGATGATGCTCAAGGGGGCGAACTTCGAGATCTTCGACCTCGGCACGAACGTGTCCGTCGACAAGTTCATGGCGGCCGCCCGCGAGCACAAGGCCGACATCATCGGGATCAGTGCGCTGCTGACCACGACCATGGGCGGCATGCGAGGCGTGATTGAGGCCGTGCGGGCCGCCGAGGATCTGCCGTTCCTGAAGGTCATGGTCGGTGGTGCGGCCGTGACCAAGGAGTTCGCCGAGCAGATCGGCGCGGATGGCTGGGCACCGGATGCGGCTTCGGCCGTCATCCTGGCCAAGGGTCTGGTCGCCGACGCGCGCCGGGCTCGTGCGGAGAACGTCGCCTGATGGATCGGTCGGCGGAAACCGGACGTCCGGGATCGCCGATGCGTCTGCTCGCGATCACGTGCGATATCCTGCTCCGGCCGGCCTACTTCTTCGCCTCGCGGTCGCCGCACACGGTGGAGGTGGTCAATCTCAGCGCGGCCCTCCATGCGCAGCCGATGACGCTTGGCCAGCGGATCCAGGCGGAGATCGACGCCGCAGGACCCGACATCGATGCGATCGTCCTCGGGTATGGCCTGTGCGGCGGCGCCACCGCGGGCCTGACCGCCCGTTCCGTGCCAGTCGTCCTGGCTCGCGCGCATGACTGCGTGACGATCTTTCTCGGGCATCGCAACCGGTATACGGAAGAGCACGAGGCCACGCCCGGCACCTACTGGTACGTCCAGGACCAGATGGATCGCGGCAACGACCTGAAGGGTTGGCTGCTCGGCGATGCCGCACGATCCGATGACGTCGCTGCCACGCGCGCCGACTACATCGCCCGGTTTGGTGAAGAGAACGCGGCATACCTGATGGAGGTCCTCGGCGAATGGCGGACGCGCTACGAACGGGGGGTCTTCCTCGACACTGGTCTGGCCGACGCCGACGATGCCCAACAACGGGCACAGGAAGAAACCGAGCGTCGGGGATGGCGGTTCGAGCGAATGCTCGCGGACCTGACCCTCGTCCGGCAGTTGATCTACGGGGAGTGGGGCGCCGACTTCCAGATCCTTCGACCGGGCGAGCGGTTGGAAATGAGCCATGACGACGGCGTGGTCCGGGCCGTCGCGGCGTCTGTCCCCGCCTAGGCGCGCCTACCACCAGCGGATCCCGGGTCCGCCAGCCGGCCCGCCCGATAGGCCTCGATGAACTCCATGCCAAACGGGTCGGCGCCGGTGAGCAGGTCGGCCGCGAGCCGGTAGACCTCCGAGTCGCGATCCGGCGACAGTGCACGCTGGACGTCCGACGCAACCGGATCGACGATCCCACTGTCCTGCCCTGCCCGGACGCACAGGTCCAGAAAGACGTCGCCAATGAGTCGGCGGCCGGGCATCCCGAACGAGACATTCGAGATCCCACTCGTGATGTGCAGGTCCGGTCCGTACTGCGCGCGGAGCTGGCGTACCGCTTCCAGGTAGGTCGATCCGCCATCGCTGTCCACGCCGATCGGGATCACGAGCGGGTCCACGTACAGGTCAGAGAGCGCCAGCCCATGCCCCAGCGCCATCTCGATCATCTCGACCGCGCGGACCATCCGTTCCTCCGTGCCCGACGGCATCGTCGCCCCGGTCGATGACAGGACGACCGGCAAACGGCGATCGGCCGCCAGGTCGAGGACGTCGGTCCGATCCGCAGCCGCGGAGTTCAACAGCGGGGCGGCGCCATCGGCCCAGGATGGGTCGTGCAGCTCGAGGCCCACTGACATCACAGCGGAGTCGGATGAGTCGATCGAGAGTGGGACCGTGGACGCAGGACCGACAACCTTGACCAGCCAGGCCATCGCCTCCAGCCGGCCATCGACGTCGGGTGAGATCTCATCGACGTTGAGGTCGAGGTAAGCGGCGCCACCAGCGATCTGGCGACCGGCCATCCACCGGACATAGACCGCGGCGAGGTCCGCGTCCGGACCCGCCGTCATTCCTTCGTGAACGGCCGCCATCACGTGTTTGACCCGCCCCGATCGGAACTCCCGCGTGTCCTGGATGATCGGTGCTACCGGCAGCAGCGCCTCGCCGCCGTCAACCGGCACCCGGACGCCGGGTTGACCCGAGGGCGTCTGGCCGATCCGGCTCCCATCGGCCCGAACCACGCGACTGGTGTGGATGTTCTCCCCGATGACGACGAATGTCGTCCTGGCCTCGGATCCGGACACGCATTCCCTCCGTGAAGACGACTGGGACTCAGGTGGCGAGCGGTACGAACCGGCAACCGTCCACGAAGAGCTCGAAGAAGTCCTCCTCGGTCTCGAGCTCGACGTGTTCGATGCGACCGATGAGGGAATCGAGGACGTCGCGACGGCTGGCCGACAGGAGGAGCCCGGCCGCCCCGTGCAGCGCCGCGTTGCCGACCCGCTCGACGCGCTCGATCGGGACGGGCGCCAGGAAGCCGATCTCGATCGCGTTCGCAATGTTCACGGCATTGGCGAAGCCACCGGCGAGGTAGACCTTGTCCACCTGGTCCGCGGTCACGCCCAATCGCCGAAGGAGGATCCGCTGGCCACAGGCATTGGCAGCCTTGGCCTGGGCCAGGAGGCTGGCGTCGGAGCGCGAGAAGCTGATGCCCTGGGCCGGCGCGATCACGTACTCATCCAGGCTGTCCCGGAAGCGACCCTCTGTATTCATCCAATCGGCACGTCGGAGCTCGGCGAGAATGTCCACGAGACCCGAGCCGCAGATCCCCGCTGGAGGCTCGTCCCCGATGGTCTCGAACACGAAGCCCGAGCCGTTCAGGCGAACCGACTCGATCGCGCCATCGGCGCCTGGCATCCCGAACCGGACAAGGCCTCCCTCGAACGCCGGCCCGGCAGGGCAGGATGCGGCGAGGTAGCGCGTGCCATCGGTTACCACCACCTCCGTGTTCGTGCCGATGTCGACGAGCATCCGGACCCCGGACCCACCCTCGAGATCGATGGCGATCAGGTCCGCCGCCGTATCCGCACCGACGTGGCTGGCGATCAGCGGCGCGCCCACCACGCGCCCGTGCGGGTTCATGAGCAGCCCGACCTCGTGCCCGCGCCGTCGCACCCAGGTCGAGGTCGCCGTGCCATCGCGCACCGCCTGCTCGGTGCTCGATCGATAGGGCCACTCCCCGATCGGCGCGATGTCGATCCCGAAGAACAGGTCGCGCATCGTGCTGTTGGCGACGATGATTGCCTCGTAGACCTCGTGTCGGTCGATGCCCTCTTCGCGATAGAGGTCGCGAAGCGCGTGGTTGAGCGCACGGCGGAGCGCAAGGCGCATCGTCCCGGGGAAATCCTTCTCGTACGAGATGCGGGTCATCACATCGCTGCCGCCAAACCGTTGCGGGTTTTCCAGCGCGCCGCCGGCCAGCGCCTCGCCGGTCAACAGGTCGATGACCTGGAACGCGACCGTTGAGGTCCCGACATCGATCGCCAACCCGAGGACGTGCTTGCGACGCAGGTCGATCGGCTGGCCTGCATATCGGACGGCGAGGTCATCGGCCGTGACCACGGGATCGAGCGTCCCGACCGGCCGGACCGACGGGCCAAGGATCCGCATCCGCCGCCGGATGATCGAGAACTCGACGTCGCCGTCGGTGGCCTCGATCTGCGCCTGACAGGCCAGGCGGAAATGACCGGGCAGGTAGGCCTCCGCCTCCGTTCTGGCCGAAAGACCTTCTCCGCCCTGGCGGACTTCGACCACGCACTCGCGACACCGCCCCGTACGCCGGCATGATGCCGGTACCGCGGACGACACCTCGTCGGCGTAGTCGAACAAGGTTCGTCCGACGACGAGCGGTCGCTGCTGGGTGCCGTGGATGACGGCGGGCACTTGGGCCCTCCCCTGTCGGAGCGGCGCCGTCGGCGCCGCATGGCGCCGTGGCACGGCCCGACGGACTATCGCATGCTGGTAGCGGTTCTGCAATCGTTACCGACGCGTCGTGCGTGCCGGCCGGCTGGGCGAGGCGCGTCCGTGAGCTGGGTTGTCGCCCGGCGGCTACGCTCCCGTGGGCACCGGTCCGGAGCTCGGCCTGGACGTGAACGTGGTGGGCAGGAGCACGGTCCTTGGCTCGCCACCGTTGAGCCGCTCCAGCAGCAGCTCCGCAGCCGTTCGGCCGAGCAGCAGCGTGTCCCGCGACACCGAGGCGATCGGTGGCGAGTGGAGCTCGGACAGGTCGACCTCGTCGCACGTGATCAGCGACATGTCGGCCGGGATCCCGATCTCATGCCTCGTGAGCGCGCGCACGCATCCAGCGAGGACCTGGTTGCCACCGGCAATGATCGCCGTCGGACGGGGATGCATCGCAAGAAGCTGCTCCGTGCTCCGTTCCCCGTGTTCGGCCGAGAGCGAGCCGACGAGGCTTACCGTCTCGTCCGGCCGACCCCGTGCCGCGACCGCTTCCGCCATGCCCGCGACCCGCTCGCGAACGGGCCACAGATCCAGCGCGCCCGTGATCAGCGCGATCCGCCGATGTCCGAGGTCCAGCAAGTTGCCGACGGCCTCTCGCATGCCCGCTCGGTGGTCGTTGCGGACCATGCTCGCCCGAAGGTCCCCCGGGACGTCGCGGTCGATCAGGATGATCGGGACGTCGACCTGCGCCAGGACCTCCAACGTGGCGGCGCGCCGTTCGCTCGCGAGGGACAGGATCATCCCGTCGACGCGCCGCGCCTGGAAGAAGCGGATGTGGGCGGCATCCAGGTCCGGGTCGTTCTCCGAATTCATGAGGAGCATCGAGTAGCCCGCAGCGCGGAGCATCGACTCCGCGCCGGAGGTGATGGTCGCGATGAGCGGGTTCGAGATGTCGCCGACCACGTAGCCAACCGACAACGTGGCGCCGCGACGCAGGCTTTGTGCCAGGAAGTCGGGCTCGTACTCGAGCTGATTCACCGCGGCGAGGACGCGTTCTCGCATCTCGAGGCTGACATCGGGATGTTCCGAGAGGACCCGTGAGACCGAAGAGATGGCGACGTCGGCGAGCTCGGCGACTTCGCGCATGCTCGCGCGCTTGCGCCGGCCGTCGCTCCGCCTGGCCTCGCTCATGCGTATCCTCCGTGTGCCGGAATGGGCCTCACCGACCGCCCGACGGGCCACGCCGGATGTGTTCCAGAAACGCTTTCGGGAAGGTAGCACACCATGACCTCGGAACAGGCCGCACCACCATGCTTCTGACCGTTGAAGTTGACGAGTCAGAGGCCCCAATGCCACGATGTGTAATCGAAACTGGAAACGGTACCGCCCCACCAAGGACGACCCCGCCGCGGGTTGACCGGGCGGTCGCGAAGCCCGGAGGTCACGACCCTCGATGACTGGCAGCGCAACCCCCGACCGCCTCGAGTGGTACCGGACGATGGTCCGGATCCGCCTGTTCGAGGAGAAGGTCCAGGAACTGTTCATGACCGGGCAGATCCAGGGCACGACCCACCTCTGCCAGGGCCAGGAAGCCGTCTCGGTTGGGGCCATCACCGCGATGCGCGCCGGGGACGTCCAGACCAACACGTACCGCGGTCATGGCGAGGCGCTGGCGCTCGGCATGGCCCCGGAAATCGCCTTTGCCGAGTTGATGGGCCGAACCTCGGGTGGATCCGGTGGCGTCGGCGGGTCGATGCACCTGATCGACTTCTCCAAGGGCAACATCGGCGCGAATGCCATCGTCGGCGCAGGGCTGCCGATCGCGGTCGGGGCCGCCCTTGCCTTCCAGATGCAACGCAAGCCCAACGTCGCCCTGAGCTTCTTTGGCGATGGTGCGACGAACATCGGCACGTTCCACGAGTCGCTCAACATGGCGGCCGTCTGGAAGGCTCCCGTCATCTTCATCATCACCAACAACCTCTATGGCGAGTACAGCCCGCTGCGGAACACCACGCCGATCGACGACCTCGCTCGACGCGCTGATCCCTTTGGGATGCCCGGGATCGTCGTTGACGGCCAGGACATCGATGCCGTCCATGCCGCGACACTGGAGGCCACGGATCGGGCACGCCGCGGCGACGGGCCCAGTCTCCTCGAGATGAAGACCTACCGCTATCGCGGCCACAGCCGCAGCGACCCGGCCAAGTACCGCCCGGCCGGCGAGCTGGATGCGTGGAAGGCCCGCGACCCGATCGATCTCCTCGGCCAGAAGATCATCGCGGAGGGGCTGATCGGCCCAAACGACCCGGTCGAGATCCGCACGGAGACCCAGGCCGAGATCGATGCCGCTGCCGAACGCGCCGCGACCGCCCCCTACCCGACCCTCGAGGAGACACGACCGTATGTCTACGCTGACTGAGGCGACGACCGCGGTCGCACCGGACACCGCGACCGAGCTGACCTATCGCGAGGCGATCAACGCCGCGCTCGACGACGAGATGGCGGCGGACGAAGCCGTCCTCCTGCTTGGCGAGGACGTGGATGCCGATGGCGGGGTGTTCAAGACGAACATCGGGCTCGCCGAGAAGTACGGATCCGAGCGCGTCCGGAGCACGCCGATCTGCGAGAACGCATTCGTCGGCGTGGCGCTCGGGATGAGTCTCGTCGGCATGCGCCCGATCGTGGAGATCATGTTCGCGGACTTCCTCCCCACCGCCGGGGACGCCATCGTCAACCAGCTCCCCAAGTACCGCTACATGTCGGGTGGCCAGACCTCCGTCCCCGTCACGGTTCGCTCGATCTGCGGCGCGACCGGTCGCTTCGGGACCCAGCACAGCGCGACCGGGGAGAGCTGGTTCATGCACCTGCCCGGGCTCCGGGTCGTGACCGCCAGCTCACCGGGTTCGGCGTACAGCCTCTTGCGGGCCGCCATCACCGACCCGAACCCGGTGCTGTTCTACGAGCACAAGGGCCTCTACGGCCGGAAGGGTCCCGTCGTCCGCGGCGAGGTCGCCGAGCTCGGAAGGGCGGCCATCCTGCGATCCGGAACGGACGTGACCATCGTGGCCACGCTCCTCATGGTCGAACGCGCCCTAGCGGCGGCCGAGCAGCTCGCTACCGACGGGATCGACGCCGAAGTCATCGATCTCCGCTGGCTGCGCCCGCTCGACCTGCCCTCCATCAAGGCGTCGGTCGAGAAGACTGGTCGACTGATCATCGCCGAGGAACAGGTCCACGCGGCAGGTTGGGGCGCGACCATCGTCAGCGAGCTGACGATCGGCGGGATGCGCTGGGCCAGCCCTCCGCAACGGGTGAGCCTGCCCGACGACCTGCCGATTCCGTATACGCCGCCCCTCGAGGACGAGATCCTGCCGTCGGTCGAGGGAATCGTGACGGCTGCCAGGTCGAGCGTCGGGCGTTGACCGTGCCGGCGAGGCTCGACAGCCGAACGGCGACGCTGGATCGCAACGCGCTGATCATCGATCGGATCGAGACCATCGGCTTGCGGGCGCCCCTTGGGCGGCGTTTCGCGGGGAGCGGCTACAGCATGGACAACCGGTGCACGATCGTCACGCGGCTGTATACCGCCGACGGGCTGGTCTCGGAGGTCTACACCGGCGACACCGACGTCGAGCAGGCGATCATCATCGCGATCATCCACGATGAGATCGCGCCCCGTCTGCTTGGTCGGACCGCGAGCGATCCCGAGGGTGCCTGGCTGGCCATGGAACCCTCCACCAACGACATCCTGCGCGATCGCGGCCTCGCCCTCCAGGCCATCGCCTGTCTCGACGAGGCGATCTGGGACGTGTTCGGCCGGGCAATCGGCCTGCCGCTCCATCGCGTCTGGGGCAGCACCACCGACAGTGTCCCGATCAGCATCATCGGCGGGTACTACCACCTGCCCCTCGATGAGGTCGGCACCATCATCCGGTCCTACGTCGATGCGGGCTTCGCCGGGGTCAAGTTCAAGGTGGGTGGCAAGACGCCGGCCGAGGACGCGCACCGTGTCCGCGTCGCGCGCGAGGCGGCAGGCAAGGACTTCGTCCTGATGGTCGACGCCAACCAGGGCTACGACCGAGCCCAGGCCGTGGAATTCGCCCGCTACGTCTGGGACCTGGACATCCGCTGGTTCGAGGAACCCTGTCGCTGGACCAACGATGCCCGCTGGATGCGCGATGTCCGATACCAGACCGGCATCCCGGTGTGTGCCGGTCAGAGCGAGACGACCCTGGCGGGGATCCGCGACCTGATGGTCGGCGGGGCGATCGACATCTCCAACTTCGATGCCTCGTGGGCTGGCGGACCAACGATCTGGCGCAAGGCGGCCGGGCTGGCTGCGGCCTTCGGCGTCGAGCTCGGTCACCACGAGGAGCCGCAGATCGCGGCACACCTCCTCGCCAGCGTGCCGGACCACACCTTCGTGGAGTGCTTCGACGAAGAGCGCGACCCGTTCTTCTGGCGTCTCTCCGACATGTCGACCCGCGTATCGGCGGGCCGATACGCGATCCCCGAGCGGCCCGGCTTCGGGATCGAGCTCGACTGGGACTACGTGCGCGCGCACACGGTCGCGACGCGCGTCACCGGTCGCCCGAGCGCCGGCTGAGGAGGGACGCCTTGGCCTCCGTAACCGGGTTCTTCCACGGCGGGATCACCGTGAACGACATGGAGCGCTCGTTGGTCTTCTACCAGGACGGGCTTGGCCTGGACCAGGAGTTCGATCGGATCCTCGACGCACCGTACCTCAAGGCAGTCCTGGGCCTGGAGTTCGACCATATCCGTGCCGTCTACCTGCGGATCCCCGGCGGCGGCTTCGTCGAGCTGCTCGAATACGCCGGCGTAGAGCGGATGCCGGCGGCGTCGCGGCCGTG
The DNA here is from genome assembly GCA_963731865.1 of uncultured Chloroflexia bacterium. Classification (GTDB taxonomy): domain Bacteria; phylum Chloroflexota; class Limnocylindria; order Limnocylindrales; family CSP1-4; genus SPCO01. Next base: position 1,090,608 of record CAVSXG010000002.1, read on the forward strand.
CGACTACGGCGCCGGACACCTGTGCCTGTACGTCGACGACGTGGCGGCTGTGCACGCGCGCCTGGTTGGTCTCGGCTTCGCGGCCCGGTCGACCAACGTCGTGGACATCACTGCGGGGCCGAACGCCGGCGCTCGAAGCGTCTACATGATCGACCCCGATGGGTATGCCGTGGAGCTGTTCCAGAAGCGCCCCGGCGCCTGAGTGCGCCGAGGTCCAGGAGGAGGAACGAGATGCGCGCTCCGGTCATCACGCTTGCCTCGGGGCTGGGCCATCCGGAAGGGCCGGACATCCTCCCGGACGGCCGGATCGTCATGGTCGAGACATACACGAGCAAGATCGTCGCCTGGTCGGAGGAACGCGGTCTTCACGACTACGCCTTGTGTGGGGGCGGCCCAAATGCCTGCATGCTCGGCAGCGACGGGGCCCTGTACATCACCCAGAACGGCGGCACCGTCGGCGCCTGGCGCGCGGAGGTGATGGGCCGTCCATCGATCCAGAAGGCCTGGCCGGACGGGCGGGTCGAGGAAGTGGTCGCGAGTGTGGGCGGGGTCGACTTGCAGGCGCCCAACGACCTGACGTTCGGACCGGACGGCCGGCTCTACTTCACCGACCCGGCCGATTACCTCCCGAACGACCGCAAGCCCGGGCGGATCTTCGTGCTGGAGCCCGATGGAACGGGCGAGCTGCTCGAGTCGATCCCCGATGCGTACACAAATGGGATCGTGGCCGAGGCGGACGGTTCGATCGTGTGGGTGGAGTCATACGAACGCGGCGTCTACCGCAAGTGCGAAGGCCAACCGTCGGAACGGATCGCACAGCTCCCCGAGGGCCATATCCCGGACGGGCTCAAGATCGCTGCGAACGGGGACCTGTGGGTCACCGCGTTCATGGCCGGCGGTGTCGACATCCTCGCTCCCGACGGGACGGCGAAGGACTTCCTCGAAACCGGCGGCGTGCCCCTCAACTGCGTGTTCCACGAGGGTGCGCTGATCGTCACCGACTTCGGGGACATCACCGCGGTGACCGCCGAGGCGCCAATGGATGGCCGGCTGTGGCGGATCGACGTCGGCGTTGCGGGCATGCCCCTGTTCCGCGGAGCGATCCGATGAGAAGGAGATCGACATGAGCACGACCGGCAAGCGGGCCGTCGTCACCGGTGCCGCCAGCGGCATCGGACAGGCAGTGGCCCATCGACTGCTGCGCGAGGGCGTGGCGGTCCTTGCGGTCGACATGAACGAGGCGGGTCTCGCGCCGGTGGTTGCGGCGGGGGCCACCCCCTTTGTCGGCAACCTGACCAGCGAGGCGGACCGGGACCGGCTGGTGAGCGATGGTGCCCGCGTGGATTACCTGGTCAACGCGGCCGGGATCATCCGACTGAAGCCCATCCTGGAGTTCACCGTCGCCGACATCCGGGATATCTACGCGATCAATGTCGAAGCCACCTGGGACCTCGTGTCGCGGATCGGTCGAACGATGCCGTTCGGTGGCGCGATCGTGAATCTTTCGTCGTCATCCGCGAAGCTCGCGAGCACGACCGAGGCCGCTGTCTACGCCTCGTCCAAGACGGCGGTCCTGTCGATCACTCGGTCGTTTGCCTATGCGTTTGCGCCTTCCGGCGTGCGGGTCAACGCGATCTGCCCGGGGATCGTGGACACCCCGATGCAGGAGCGGGTCCTGGTCGATGTTGCCGCCAAACGCGGCATGACGGTGGAGGAGCTGTCGACGGCGCGCAACAAGACCGTGCCCCTGGGTCGGTCGGCTTCGGCCGACGAATGCGCTGGCGCGATCTGGTTCCTGTTGAGCGACGAAGCGGGCTACATGACCGGTCAGGCGATCAACTACACCGGTGGCCTGGTGATGTGGTGAGCCTCGAAACGACGGGGTTTCAGGACGCTGTCCGGGCAGTGGTGGCGCGGGCGACAAACCTTTCCAGAAACGTTGACATCGCTACCGGCTGGAAACGATACTGACCCGGCCAGGGAGGGGCGCGGGCCGTCGCCCATGCGACCAGATGAGTGGAGGAGACACCCATGCGGATCGGATCACGTGCGACGCTCGCCGTCCTGACGGCTGCGTCGTTGCTGGTGGCAGCCTGTAGCTCAAGCGGCGGCTCGGCCGCCCCGAGCGTGGCCGCACCATCGGCGGAGGCGTCGGCCGCCGAGTCGGCGGCACCCGAGGGCCTGCCCTATACGGGCACGCTCAAGGACGGGTCCACGTTCACCCTGCACCCACGAGTCGCCGACAAGCTTGCCAAGGGCGAGCCGATCAACTACGTGTTCTCGTACGGCTCGACGGCGATCCCGCTGTTCTCACCGCAGTACAAGGCCGGCTACGATCGGACCCTGCCGGAGGCGCAGGCCATCCTGCCGATGAACGGCCAGGCCATCGCGCCATCGTCAGCGGTCCAGGATCCGAACGAGCAGATCGCCCAGTTCGACGCCCTGTTCAAGGCCGACCAGATCGACTGCCTGTCGATCCAGTCCACCGGCACCGACGCGTTCACCAAGATCGTGAACGACTACATGGCGACCGGCATCCCGGTCTTCACGGTCGGCGTCGAGTCGAACGGCAACGAGTTCTCGAACTTCACCCAGATCTCCCACAAGGAAGGCCTCCAGGCCGCGGGGATCGTTGTCGACTACATGAAGGCCAAGGGCCTTGATTTCAAGAACTTCGCCGTCTCGGGCGGCGACCCCACCCAGAACTGGGCACAGGGCCGCATGCAGGGCTTCATCGACGGGATCACCGAAGCGATCCCCGACGCGAAGTTCCTCAACAACGCGTCCTCGGCGCTCGTGACCACCTACGATCCAGCCGGCACCTATGACGCCTACAAGGCGTTCATCCAGGGCAACCCCGAAGTCCAGGTCATAGAGAACGTGGACATCGGAGGCGAGCACGCCGCGCGGGCGATCGCGGACTCCGGCAACACGGGCAAGATCTTCTCGCTCGGCTGGAACGTCAGCATCGGCCAGCTCGATGCGGTCGAAGCGGGGACGCAGATCGTGGCGCTCGACCAGCAGTGGGGCGACCAAGCCGGCTTCGGAGCACTTGCATGTGCCGAGCTGCTCAAGAACGGCAAGGTGCTTCCGAACACGAACACCCTGAAGCCGATCACGACGGAGAACGTCGTCCAGGCTCGCGAGGACTTCATGGCCATCGCCGGCGGCTGATCCCGACGCCGTACGCTTCCCGGACCGGTCGACCGATGCCGACCGGTCCGGCTGATTTCCGAGGCTGATTTCCGAGGCTGATCAACGAGGAGCGGTCCACGGGATGACCGAGAACAGCGCCCCCCTGCCTCCTGTCCAGCCGGCGAGACCGGCGACCACCCGTGACCAGTGGTCCGGGCGCGCGCTCGCGGCCGGGCTGCGCATCGGCGGGCTGGTCATCGCGATTCTCATCGTGATCGTCGTGTTCACCGCGCTGAGCAAGCCGAACACGTTCCTCACGTTCACCAACGCGGTCGGCATCCTGCGCTCGATGAGCACCATCGCCATCGTGGCGCTCGGGCTCACGCTCGTGATCGTGGTGGGTGAGATCGACCTGTCGTTCGGCTACATGTACGGGCTGGCGTCGATCCTCCTCGGGGTGGCCTGGATCGTCTGGGGCTGGCCCATCTACTTCGCGATCCCGCTCGCGTTCGGGGCGGCCGTGTTCGTGGGCTCGTTCAACGCCTTCCTGGTGACGGTGCTCAAGATCCCATCGTTCATCGTCACGCTCGGCACGGGACAACTCGTGTTCGGGACGACCCTGCTCGTGTCGAATACGGCCACGCTCAACCCCGCCTACCCACCGCCGGGGAAGGTCGTGCCCGAGGACCAGGTCGCCTGGTTCTTCGGCCTGTCGAACCAGGAGCTCCCATTCGACATCCCGATGCAGGCCATCTGGATGGCCGGGGTCGCGATCATCATCGGCTTCATCCTCAGCCGCTCGCTGTTCGGCTTCCGGCTCAAGGCCATCGGCGGGAACCCGGCGGCCGCCGAGCTGGCGCGACTGCCGATCGTCAAGTACAAGTTCGCGGCGTTCATCATTTGCTCGGTCCTCGCGACATTGGCCGCGATGCTCGATTTCGCGTTCATCGGCTCGGTCCAGCCGAACGCCGGGGTCGGGCTCACCTTCCCGATCTTCGCGGCGGTCATCATCGGCGGCGCCAGCCTCGCCGGCGGCCGCGGCACGGCCATCGGCACCCTGAGCGGCGCGTTGCTGCTCGCGATCATCGCCAATGGCCTCGCCCTCCTCTCCGCGGGCTCGTACCTGAGCAACTTTGTGTCGGGCGCCGTGACGATCGCCGCCGTCGTGCTCGACCGCTTCACCCAGAGTCTCCGCAGGTGACCCATGCGGGGCCGGCCGTGAGCCCCGGACCAGCGACACCGGGCACGGGACGAGGGCTGCGCATCCAGGGGCTTCGCAAGTGGTACGGCGATACGCGCGCCCTCGACGGTCTCGACCTCGAAGCCCGGCCTGGCGAGATCCTGGGCGTAGCCGGACCGAACGGCGCCGGCAAGAGCACGCTCATCAAGGTCCTCGCCGGCGAGACCAGGGCGGACGCCGGGGAGATCGAGCTGGACGGCCGCCCGTGGGACACGGCGACCGACCGCGACCGTGTCGCGGTGGTCCACCAGGAGCCGCAGCTGTTCCCGAACCTGAGCGTGGCCGAGAACCTCATGGTCGGGCGCGAGAAGACCCGGGCGATGGTCCGCCACCTGAACGCCCAGGAGCGGTCGCTCATGCGCGACCTGGCGATCCTCGACGTGGCCGACCGCAAGCTCGGCGATGTCCCGCTGGCGATCCAGCAACGGGTCGAGATCGGTCGCGCGCTCGCCCGCGACGCGCGGGTCTTCCTCTTCGACGAGCCGAACTCCGCGCTCACCCAGGAGGAGTCGAAGGACCTCTTCCGGCGGATGCACCTCCTCGCCGATTCCGGCAACGTCGTCCTCCTCGTGTCGCACCGGATCGCCGAGCTCGCGGAGCACACGGACCGCGTCGCGCTGATCCTCGACGGCGTCTGCACGGACCTGCTCGAAGGCGAGGCGCTGACCCCGGACGGCATCGCCGCCGGGCTGGTCAGCGGGCAGGCCGCCCACGAGTCCGAAGAACCGACCGCGGCGCGCACCGAGAGCGCCGGCACCGGGCTCCGGCTGACCGGCTGGACACACGCCGGCGGCGAGTTTGACGGGATCGACTTGCACGTGAAGGTCGGCGAGATCGTGTCCATCGTGGGCGTTGAAGGGTCAGGCGCGCGCGAGCTCGTGCGGTCCATTGCCGGGTTCGAGCGGACCACGGGTCGAGTCGAGGTCGGCGCTCGTTCCGGTGCGTCGGCGATGGCGGGCGGGACGAGCCTCGTGTCGGCGGACCGCCACACCAGCCTCTTTTCCAACCTCACGATCGGCGACAACATGGTGTCCCGCCTGGGTCGGGAGATCACGACCGGCGGGGTCGCGCTGCGACCGCGGCGCATGGTGCGCATCGCGCACGAGCTACGCGACCAGTTCCGTGTCGTGGCTGCCTCCGTGCACCTGCCGATCCGCTCGCTCTCGGGAGGGAACCAGCAGAAGGTCGCCATCGCGGCCGCGATCGTGAAGCGTCCGAGCGTGCTCGTGCTGGAGGAGCCGACGCGTGGCGTGGATGTCGGCTCGAAACGGGAGATCTACCGGCTCATGCGCGAGTACGCCGCGGGCGGGCACGCGGTCGTCATCTACTGCACCGAGATCCCCGAGGTGTTCGAGACGGCGGACCTCGTTTACGTCGTGTCCGACGGCCGGCTATCCGACCCTCTCCTGGTCATGACCTATCCGGACGTCGAGGCCCTCGCCCGGGCAGTTACCCGGCTCGAGCGGCACAGCACGACGCCGGCGGCCTCGCCCGCACCGGCCTGAGGTCAGCCGGGCGGGTCTCCGGGACGCAGAACCGGCAGCCACCCGGGTCGCCCGGCGAGCTGCATCAGATGGGGCCGAGGACGGTCCGAACCACGAGCGAAGGTGCCGTTGGATCCGACGCTAGCCCTGGCACTCGACCGCCTCGTTCACCAGGCACGCCTTCCGTGCGACGGTCCCTGCGTATCGGTAGCCTCTACACATGACGGCCGGCGAGGTTCGATGATGCGTTCCCGGCGAATTCGTGCGGTGCTGATCGGTTTCGGCTCGGCCAACCAGGCGGTTCTCGAGCTGGGCCTGACGCGCCCGTGGCTGGACTTCGTCGGGATCGTGGTGCGATCTGCGGCACGCGACGGAGAGCCAGCCTCGGTCCGGGTCGCGGGCGCGCCATCGACGCTCCGATGCTCGACTGACCTCGCGGGGACGATCCGAGGCACCCGACCGGATGTCGCGATCGTGGCGACCGCGACGCACCTCGCCGACGTCCTGCCGGTGCTGGCCGCGATCGCTCCGACCGGCACGCCCATCGTGTGCGTCGCCGAGGACCTCGCGTTCATCCGGCCGGGCAATTCCGAGGAGGCGCGCCAGATCGTCGAGCTCGCGACGGCCAACCGCATCCCGATCGTGGCGACTGGGGCCAATCCGGGATTCGTGCTCGACCTCTGGCCGCTGACGCTGTCAGGACTGGCCTGGGACGTGGAGCAGCTTCGTGCGCGACGGGTGGTCGACGTGAGCGTATTCGGGCCGCGCGTGCGAGCCTCTCTCGGCATCGACCTCACTCCCGAAACCTTCCGCGCGGGCATCGCCGACGGTTCCGTCGTCGGGCACGCTGGGTTTCCGGAAAGCCTCCGGATCCTGGCCTCTGCCATGGGACGGGAGCTCGAGCGCGTCGAGGTGATCTCCGAGCCGATCCTCGCCGAGCGCCCGTTGATCCTGCCTGATGGCTCGGTCGTCGCACCCGGGAGGACGGCGGGGGCAAACCAGCAGGCGACGGGCTGGTACGACGGGGGGCGATGGCTCGAGATCTCCATGACCCTGCATATCGACCCGCCGGCTGCCGGGCTGACGACCACCGATACTGTCCGGATCGAGGGGCGCCACGGGCTCAGTGTCCAGGTGGACCCCGGTTGTCGCGCCCTGCTGTCAACAGCGGCCATGATCGTCAATGGGTTGCCGCGCGCCATCGCTGCGTCCCCGGGAGTCCACCGGCCTGGTGACCTGCCCTCGGTCGCGCCGTGGCTGGGCGACCTGCCCCCGCCATGGGTTCCGCTTCGCGACTGAGCCACGTCGCCTGGCCGCACCTCGGCTACTTGTCGACGCGGTGCTTCTCGATAAATGCCTCGTCGAGGACCCACCCAAGGCCCGGTCGATCCGGAAGCTGGAACTGGCCGTCGACCAGCGGGGGTCTGTTTTCGATCATCTGCCAGAAGATCGGGTCGCGCGCCGGCGAGAACGCCTCGACATAGGTGCCGTGCGGCTGCGACGCGAGCAGGTGGGATGCAACCTGGGCTTCCTCGTGATGACCAAGCTGGACGTCGAATGACGCGGCGAGGGCCGCGATCCGCCGCCATTCCGAGGGGCCGCCGCCCCATGACGCGTCGTAGTTGCAGATGTCGATCGCGCCGGCCGCCATCATCTCGCGCATCCCGACGCGGCTGATCTCGCTCTGGCCGGCGGCCACGTCGACGTTGCCGCGCATCCGGACGTCGCGCAGGCCGCGGAAGTCGGCGTGCCAGCGGGTCGGTTCCTCGAACCAGCGGATGGCGGTCCCCTCCGCGCGGACGGCGGCGAGGAACTCGAGCGCCTCGGGCACGGTATAGCCCTGGTTCGCGTCCACCACAAAGAGGAACTCGTCACCGGCATGGCGTCGAGCCCTCGCCAGTCGCGCTGCGTCCACCGCCGGGGGCTCGGCGCCGATCTTGAATTTCATCCCGACCATGCCGTGCTCGTGCTGGAAGAAATCGATCTCGCGTTCGATCTCCTGGCCCTTCGCGGTGTCGTCGTCGGGGATGTAGTAGCCGCCGATACCGATCATCGGGATCCGGTCGCGATAGCCGCCCCACAGCCGCCAAAGCGGCTGACCCAGCGCCTTGCCCACGGCATCCCAGACGGCGGTGTCGATGCAGGCCATCGCCTGCATCGCGTACCACCGCGGCCGGAGCTGGTCGAAGGTGGCGGGAAGCATCGCCTCCCAGACCCGCTCGGTGGCAAACGCGTCCAGACCGATGACCCGTGGTGCCAGCTCGTCGTGGAGAATCGACAGGATCTCGGACTGGAGCGGTTCGTCCTCGTCGGCGTTGTAGGCCTCTCCCACGATCCCGTCGGACGTGCGGATCCGGGTGATGATCGTCGAGCGGTTGCGCATCTTGTAGTAGCTGCCCTTGTAGGTGAAGGGCAACGGGACCCGGATCGGTATGGTCTCGATCGACTCGATCTTCATCGATTTCGCACGACCTCTGGAGCGTCGAGTTGACGAGCCGCGGAAGCGGCTGCCACCATGTCGCAATCGTAACTGGAAACGGTACCTGTCCGTCACCCCAATCCTGCGCGACGACCGTCACGCGCCCGTGAGGCCAATGCCCCCTGACGAAGAACCCACGAGAACCGCCCGCTCGGCGGACCGAGCCGACGGAGCGAACGGCGCGCCCCTGGCCGGGGTACGGATCATCGCGATCGAGCAATACGGCGCTGGGCCGTTCGGGACCCTCTATCTCTCCGACCTTGGCGCCGACGTGGTCAAGATCGAGGACCCGGCCGTCGGCGGCGATGTCAGCCGGTACATCCCACCCGGCCGTGTCGGCACGGACAGCCTGTTCTTCGAGGCGTTCAACCGTGGCAAACGGAGCCTGGCGCTCGATCTCAAGACGCCGGCCGGGCGCACCGTATTCGAGCGGCTGGTCGCAGGCGCCGACGCGGTCTTCAGCAACCTCCGTGGCGACCAGGCGGATCGGCTCGGTCTTACCTATGCGTCACTCGGCCGCATCAACCCGGCCATCGTGTGCGTGGCCCTGACCGGATACGGTCGCGAGGGTCCGGGCGCTCGGCTGCCCGGATACGACGCCCTGATCCAGGCCGAGGCGGGTTGGGCGTCGTTGACGGGCGCACCTGACGGCCCGCCCACGAAGAGTGGACTCTCGCTCGCGGACTACATCTGCGGGCTGACTGCGGCGCTCGGGCTCGTCGTCGCATTGCTGGACGCCCGGCGCACGGGCCGTGGTCGTGATGTCGACACCAACCTGTACGACTCGGCGCTGGCGATGCTCAGCTACCCCGCGACCTGGTTCCTCTCGAGCGGGTTCGTGACCGTGCGCCACGAAATGTCCGCCCATCCGAGCGTGGTTCCCTTCCAGTTCTTCGCCACCGCCGATGGGTACGTCGCCGTGGCCAACCCAAAGGAGAAGTTCTTCCGATCCCTGGTCAAGGAGATGGATCTGCCTGAGCTTTCCGTGGACCCACGCTTCGCCGATTTCGAGGCTCGCAGCGAGCACCGCACCGAGCTCGTCGAGATCCTGTCGGTGAGGTTCGCCGAGAGGCCCACCGCGGACTGGCTCGACCGGCTCCGCGGCGTCATCCCGATTGCTCCCGTTCGTTCGCTCGAGCAGGCGCTCGACGTGGACGAATTGCGCGGCCGTTCGATGCTCGCGGAATACGAGCATCCGGCGTTTGGCGTGGTCCGCTCGGTCGGCCTGCCCTTGACGCTCGGAGGGTTCGAACCCGCCTACAAGGCCGGCCCGACACTTGGACAGGATGGCGACGCGATCCTTCGGGAGCTCGGCTTCGACGACGGTGAGGTCACGAGTCTCCGCGCCAGGGGCGCGTTTGGTGCGCGGACGCCGGACGTCGACCGGGGGGACGGTGTCGAACCCGCCTGACGACGGGGCGCGTCAACTGGCGTTCGCGAGCAGGAGCGCGCCAACCAGGACCAGCGATGACCCGGCCGCGAGCGCGAGGTCCAGGAGCTGCCAGCGGGTCTGTCGATAACTCGTCCGCGGCCCCGACCCAAAGGCGCGTGCGTCCATCGACAGCGCCATCCGGTCGCCGTGGCGGATGGCCAGGACGAGCAGCCCGATGAGCAACCGCGGATGCCAGGACCCACCCAGCCCACGGATCCGACGCGCCTGGCGAAGTGTAGCCAGGTCCTCGCCGAACCGAGGGATCGCGCCGTACGCGGCGAGCGCCCCGTAGGCGAAGCGTTCAGGTACGCGTGCCTGCTGGACGAGCGAATCGGCGAGCCGTGTTGGATCGGTCGTCAATGCGAACACCGCTCCGACGCAGCCGATGGCCACGACGCGCAAGGCCAGGGCGACACCAGCCGACACGGCGTCGACCGTCAGTCGAACGGGACCGACCGTGAGCAGCTCGATCGCGGCCGGATCCCCGTTGCTCGTCGAGAACAACGCGTTGAAGGTCCCGATCCCGAGCGCCGCGATCCAGAGCGGGGCGACCGCCCCGAGCAGGACGCCCGGTCGAATGCCTCCGAGCGTGATCCCGGCCGCAAACGCCACGACCGCGAGGGTGAGCGGCGGTTCGGGTCGCAACGTGGTTGCCAGCCCGACCAGCCAGGCGAGCGCGATGAACAGCTTGAGGAGCGGGCTGGCATGACCCAGGGGGCTGTCGAGCTGCGAGTCGCTCGGTTCGAAACGTGCCGCGATCACGCCCGTGGCCCCGGTCGGTCGTCGACGACCCAGCCATCCTCGAGCTCCACGACACGGCCGGCGACGTCGCGGACAAATCGATCGTCGTGGGTCGCGGCAATGAGGCAGACGCCATGCTCGAGATGCTCACCCAGGAGCTCGAGCAGACCCGCGTACCCACGCCGGTCCTGCCCAAACGTCGGTTCATCGAGGACGAGCACCTGCGGACGGCGGATCAGGGTGCAGGCGAGCGACAGGCGTCGCTGCTCGCCGCCTGACAAACGATACGGACTCCGATCGCCAAACCGGTCGAGCGGGAGGTCGAGTCGCTGCATGAGCTCCGGCACGAGCGGGATCTCCGTCGGCGTGAGCCCGAGACTGACCTCGTCCTGGACGCGTTCGGCAAGGAATTGACGCTCAGGATCCTGGAACACATACCCGGCTCGTCTGGCCAGGTCCGCGGCCTTGAGCCGCGCGGGATCCGCACCGGCGAGATCGACCCTGCCTCGATCCGGTCGCAGCAGCCCGACGAGCAGGCGCCCGAGCGTCGACTTGCCGCTTCCGTTCGAGCCAACAACGGCGATCCGCTCGCCCTCACTCGCCGATAACGAGATGTCTCGGACGACGGGCACGCCCCGCTCGTACGCAAACCGGACGTCCGTGGCGCGCACGACCTCCGACCCTGGTTCCCCGCCGGCCGACGCAAGGCCGGCCACCGGCGGGCCAGCCAGCCCGGTTGGTGTTGCCTCGATCCACTCGGGGAGCCACGCGCCGGCGGCCGCGATCCGGGCCGCGGAACGGGCGGCCACCTCGGCGGGCGGCCCGACGTCGATCTGGTTCCCGTCCTCGTCGAGCGCCAGGACGAGATCGGCCAGCGGCCATGCCAGGTCGACCCGGTGTTCGACAAGCACGATCGTGGTCGACCGCTCGCGGCGCAGGTCTGCGAGGATCAACATCAACGCCGCTTCCCCGGCCGGATCGAGGTTCGCGGTCGGCTCGTCGAGGATCAGCAGGCCAGGCTCTGGTGCGAGGGCTCCCGCCAGCGCGAGACGCTGTTGCTGTCCCCCGGACAATCGTCGCGACCGCCGTCGCTCGAACCCGGCCAACCCGGCGTCGGACAGGGCCACCGGGACGCGGGCCTGCATCTCGGGCAACGGCCAGGCCCGGTTCTCGAGCCCGAACGCGACGTCATCCTCGACCCGCTCCATGACGAGCTGGACCGAGGGATCCTGCAGCACCAGCCCAACTCGGGCGGCGATCCCGACCGGGCCGATCTCGCGAACCTCGCGTTCGTCCAGCTCGAGCCGGCCGGTCACGGTGGCCGGGACCTCGTTCGGGATCAGGCCGGCGAGCGTGAGGGCGAGCGTGCTCTTGCCTGACCCCGAAGGGCCGACTACGAGCAGGAGGCAGCCGGGCTCGAGGTCGAACGAGAGGTCCTGGAGCGCTGGGCGCTCGGTGCCTCGGTGGACGACCCGCAGGTCGCGCGCGCGGATCGCTGGTGGTGTCAGTCCGGGAAACCCTCGAGGACGCCGGCGCGCTTGAGCGAACGGTGGATCGCGACCGCCCCGCCCGCGACGAGCACGATCGCCGAGATCCCCATCGCCACGCCCCGGATGATCTGGAGGACTGGGTCGACCTCGGCGTAGTAGAGGGCCCAATCGTGGATCCACGCCGCGGCGGCGCTCGCCACGGCCGCGACGGCCAGCACGGGGAAGGACCACAGCCGGTACAGCGCGAACGCGAACACGAGCTCGGCTGCCGCGCCCTGGACGAAACCGGAAAGGAGCGTGTCCACGCCCCAGACGCTGCCGAGGAACGCCGACACACCGGCCGCGACCATCTCGGCGAATAGGGCCGCACCGGGCTTGCGGATGATCAAGGGCGCGAGCACGGCGGGCACGAGCCACACCGCATAGCCAAGGTCCTTGAGCGGTGGGGCGAACGCGAACAGGACGTCGAGCGGCCCGCTCCAGATGACCCCCCACGCCCAGAACACCACACCAAAGGCGACGCCGATCACGGCCCCGATGACGATGTCGCGGGTACGCCAGCGGGTGTCCGGAGCCGCGGTCAACGCGGGATTGCCAAGCGTTGTGCTCATCGGTCCGAACCTCCTCGACGCGAGTCATGCCGGTACCGCTTGCGGGGACGGCGTCAAACGAGTCGACGGGCCTGCTTCCTTCGCCGGTACGAACCGGATCAGGTTCCGCGGGTCTGTGGCCGTTGCCACACTCTCAGCGCACTGCGCTCCCCGGAGGCGGTTTGCGTTATGAATCTAGCACTATGGCGGCCGCCATCTGCGCCCCAAGCGTTCGTTGTCGGCTGCGCTGCTCGCTCACGACCCTTTCAGGTCGCTCGCTCCGCTGCTCCCCTCCGCCTTCGCTTGGAGCGATCTGACGGCCGCGACTAGGTAGACGGTCTTTGTGGTGGGACGTGTTCGCGGAGCCAGGCGATGACCTCGTCGAGGATGGCGGGGCCTTCTGGTTCATTGTGGAGCTCGTGACGCAGGCCGGGATAGGTTCGGCGCTCGACGTTCGGGAGTGTTGCAAGGATCTCTGATGCCGCGGCAGGGACCAGGCCGTCGTCGAGACCGTGCAGGACGAGCGTTGGAAGCGTGAGACCGGCGTACTCGCGCCGTACGCGAGCCACTTCGGCAAAGCCCTCCGCGCCGAAACGAGTCGTGCTCGTCCGAGCGCACGCCTGGTCGGCTGCGACCCGGTCGGCCACGCTCGGGTCGCGCGACAGGGTCGACCCATCGATGGCGTTGGCAATCGAGATGGTCGGCGCGATCCGACCGAGCACGCCGGCCAGCGCCTTCTTCCAGGCAGGCAACGTTGAGTCGAGGCCCGGCGACGTAAGCACCACGAGATCCGGCTTGGGCCGATCCGTCAGCAAGTAGCCGAGCACGATGAGCCCGCCCATCGAGTGGCCATACAGGACGAGCGGACGCCCGTCTGCCGCCTCCCGGATCGCCACGAGGCGCTCCCCCAGGTCGTCGTGGAGCTGCGACCAATGATCCACGTGGCCACGCCGCCCACCCGATCCCCCGTTGCCGCGCAGATCGAACGCGTGGACGTCGAGGCCGGCCCCCGCCAGTTGCGCGCCAACGTGTTCGTACCGCCCGGAATGTTCGCCCAGGCCATGGACGAGCAGGACGGTCGCCCACGGCGCGTCGCCCTCGCGCACGGACCAGTGCCGAACAAGCAGGTCAGTCCCGTCTGCGGTTGCGGCGTGGCTGACGAGCGATGGCATGTCGCGAGCGTACGCGACGTTCGACGTCGCTACCATGACCACGTGTCCACCTGGGTCGAGATCGGCGATCGCGTATTCGTGCGCCGCTACGAGTTCTACGATCAGAACATCGGCGTGGTCCTGGGTGAAAGCGCCGTGCTGTTGATCGACACGCGCTCGACGCACGTCCAGGCGCAGGAGATCGCGGCGGACCTGCGAATGCTCACCACCGACCCCGTGACGACTGTCGTCGACACGCACGGCCATTTCGATCATGCCTTTGGCAACCACGTCTTCCGCCCGGCGACGATCTGGGGGCAGGCCGGTTGTCCGCCGTTCATGGCCGCGACCGGCGAGACGCGGCGGGCGCGCGTCGCCCGCGATGAACCGAGCCTGGCGGCCGACCTCGCCGAAGTCGTGATCGACCCGCCCGACCAGGTCTTCGAGACGGAAGCAACGATCGACGTCGGCGGGCGCGCTGTGGAATTGCGCTTTCTCGGTCGTGGCCACACCGATCACGACGCCGTCGTCTCGGTCCCGGATGCCGAGGTGATCTTTGCGGGCGACCTCATCGAGGGTGGCAGCGTCCCGTTCTTCAACGACGCCTACCCCCTCGATTGGCCGGCTACGGCCGACGCGCTCGCGGCGCTCGTCACCGGCATGGTCGTGCCGGGTCACGGCGATCACGCGGGGCGCACCTTCGCGATCGAGCAGGCGACCGCGATCGCCGGGATCGCGGATCTCGCCCGTCGGGTGGAGGCAGGCGAGCTCGACCTCGAGGCCGCGATCGCCCTCACGCCGTTTCCAGGGTTCCCGCCCGAGGACGTCAGGGTCCCGCTCAAGCGGGCGATCGCCCAGCTCCGAGGCGAGCTCACCTGACCATTGGTCAGGCCCGTCAGGGAAGCCGTCTCCCATGACGATGCCAACGTCTCGGCATAGACTCATGCCGTGACACGTCTCGTGGAGCCGGACGTGGGAGCGCCCGCTCGAACGATTCCAGCCCGGCCGCGTCCCATCGTGAAGGCGACCGACCTCGGGTCGGCCCAGGTGCTCAAGCACCTGGACATGTTCCTGTTGTCCGACGGGTTCGGGGACATCCATCCCGACTCCCGCGGGCTCGGCCTGTACGACGGCGACACCCGGATCCTCTCGTGCAGCGTGCTGCACATCGCCGGGGAACGGCCCGTGATCCTCCACTCCGACCCGGGCGGAAGTTGGCGAGGTGTGGTCCAGGCAACGAATCCCGAGTACCGCAAGGATCCGGGCGACAAGATGGGCGGTGATGAGCGGATCCTCCGCCAGACCGTGTCGATCGGTCGCGAGCGCACCATTTCCGATGCGTACCGCGAACGCGTCGAGGTCCAGAACCACGGCCCGATCGCCTTCGACTGCGACGTCGAGGTCGAATTCGATGCCGACTTCGCCGACATCTTCGAAGTCCGCGGCTACGCCAGACCGACACGCGGCGAACTCCTCCCGATCGAGGTGGCGGACGACGGAGAGGTGGTCTTCGGCTACACCGGGCTTGATGGCGTGACGGTCCGATCCCACATCACCTTCGACCCGGCGCCGATGCTCCAGCCGGCCCGCGACGACGGTGGCGGGGCTGTCCTCGCTCGCTGGGCCGAGCCGTTGAAACCGGGCGAACGACGCCAGATTTCCTGGACCGTGCGCCCGACCCGCGAGCCCGCCCTGGCCACCGTTCCGCTCGATCCGGATGCCCTCGACCCCGCTGGAGCCCATGCGGACTGGCTCAGCAAGAACGCGGTCATCGAAACCGACCATGAGCTGATCAACGAGGTCGTGCGCCGCTCGCTGGACGACCTGTGCCTGCTCGAATCGACAGACCCGGCGGGCGATCGGTTCATCGCGGCGGGCGTGCCGTGGTTCAGTACCCTGTTTGGCCGCGACGCGTTGATCACCTCGATGCAGTCGATCGCCTTCGCCCCCCGGCTCGCGGTCCAGACGCTGGAGATCCTCGGCAAGCGCCAGGCGACCGCCGTCGATGCGTGGCGTGACGCCGAGCCCGGGAAGATCCTCCACGAGCTGCGCACCGGGGAGATGAGTCGAACCGGCGAGCTCCCGTTTGCGCCGTACTACGGGTCGGTCGACGCGACGCCGCTGTGGCTGATCCTGCTCGGCGAGACCCACGACTGGACCGGCGACGACGGGCTCGTTGATCGACTCTGGCCAAACGCCCTCGCCGCGCTCGACTGGATCGACAAGTGGGGCGATCGAGACGGCGATGGGTTCGTCGAATACGAACGGCGCGCGGAGACCGGGCTGCGCAACCAGGGCTGGAAGGACTCGACCGACGCGATCCGCTGGCTCGATGGTTCGCTGGCGGAGACACCCATCGCCCTGGCCGAGGTCCAGGGTTACGTGTTCGACGCCAAACGCCGAATGGCCAGGCTCGCGCGGCGGCGCGGCGAGTCCGGGTTTGCCGACAAGCTCGAGCGCGAGGCCCTCGACCTCCAGAAGCGCTTCGCGGAACACTTCCGGCTGCCGGACGGGTCGATCGCGATGGCGCTCGATGCGGCCAAGCGACCGGTCGACAGCGCGGGCTCGAATGCCGGGCATGCCCTCTGGAGCGGGATCGTCAGGACGGAGGACGCCGCGGCCGTCGCGGCGGCGCTCGGATCGACCGCGATGGTGTCCGGCTGGGGCCTGCGGACGTACGCGGCCGACCAGCCTGGGTACAACCCGATCGGCTACCACACCGGGACCGTCTGGCCGCATGACACGGCAATCGCCGCGGCAGGTCTCCGCCGGTATGGCTTCGACGAGGCCGCGGACGACCTCTCGAGCGGCATGCTCGCCGCCGCGCAACACTTCCCGGCCTTCCGGTTGCCCGAGCTGTTCTGCGGGTTCGACCGGGCAGCCACCGGCTCCCCAATCGCCTACCCCGTCGCCTGCTCTCCGCAGGCGTGGGCGGCAGGTTCCGCCCTCATGTTGATCCGGACCATGCTCGGGCTCGAGGCGGACGCCGCGAACAACCGGCTGACCCTCGACCGTCCCATCCTGCCGGCTGGCCTGACCAAGGTCGTCGTGCGTGGGATCACGATCGGTGACGCCTCGTGCGACCTGCTGCTCCATCGCTGGCGCGGCCTGACCAGCGCCGAGGTCCTGCGCAAGGACGCGGGTCTCGAGGTCGTCGTCAGGCTTTGAGCGCCCGGGACGGGCACGGGGGACGGCCGCTCCGGATCGCCCAGGTCGCACCGCCCCTGGAGGCTGTCCCGCCGATCGGCTATGGCGGGACGGAGCGGATCGTCGCAGAACTGGTCGTCGAGCTCGATCGGCGAGGGCACGAGGTCACGACGTTCGCCAGCGGCGATTCGAACGTGCCCGGTCGCCACATCGCCACGGTTCCTCGCGCCCTCCGCCCGATGGGCTTCGCGGACGATCCTGGCGACCCGTTCGAGCGGACCGTGGAGCTTGTGCTCGCCCATCAGGACGAATTCGACATCATCCACGCCCACATCGACCGCTGGAGCCTCGAGCTCGCCCGGCGAGCCCGGGTGCCGGTGGCCATCACGTTCCACGGGCGCCTCGACATGGCCTGGACGCGCGACGCCTTCCGCCCGCCGATTCGCGGCCTGGTCGCGGTCAGCTGCGACCACGCCCGAGTCCATCCCGAGGTCGACTGGACGGTGATCTATCACGGCATCAGCTTCCGACCGCCACCTCGGCCTGCCGTACCGGGCGAGGATCTGTGCTTCGTCGGCCGGATGTCACCCGAAAAGGGGTTCCCGGACGCCATCGAGGTGGCCCGGTTGACCGGACGACGCCTCATGGTCGCGTCCAAGACACCGACCCGCCAGGTCGAGAAGGACTACCACGACGCGGTCATCCGCCCCCTCCTCGATCGCGCCGACGTGACCGTGCTCGGCGAGCTGTCAGAGAAGGAACGCGACGAGCTCGTTGCCGGGAGTCGCGCATCGCTGGTTCCGTCGGCCTGGCCGGAGCCCTTTGGCCTGGTGGTGATCGAGGCGCTCGCCTGCGGGACGCCCGTCCTCGGCCGCCGAGCCGGGGCAATCCCCGAGATCCTGCGTGACGGGATCGACGGCTTCCTGGGCGACGATTCGCAGCAGCTCGCGTTCCTCGAAGACCGGATCGACGAGCTCGACCGAGCCGCGATCCAGGCAGCCGCCCTCGAGCGGTTCTCGGTGGGCAGGATGGTCGACGAGTACGAGTCGTTGTACCGGCGGTTGCTCGCGTTACCCCCCGACGCGGACCACCCACCGGCCGCGGGCTGAGCCCTCGACGATCGCGTCAAGGGCGCCATCGACATCTTCGAGCGGCACCTCGGTCACATGTGCACCGAGCTCACGCGGTCGGAGATCCGTCGCGAGGCGGTCCCACAACTTCCGACGCCGCGCAATCGGCACCGTCACCGAATCCATGCCGAGCAGTGCGACCCCGCGCAGGATGAACGGGAAGACCGTCGTCTCCAGCCTGGCACCGCCGGCATTCCCCGATGACGCCACGGCCGCGCCGTGCCGAAGCGTCCGCAGGACGTACGGCAGGGTCGCACCCCCGACCGCGTCAACGGCTCCGGCCCATCGTTCCGTGTCGAGTGGGCGACCCTCCGCGGTGACCTCGTCACGCGACAGGATCCCGGCCGCGCCAAGCGCTCGAAGCCTTGCCGCTTCGTCGGGCTTGCCCGTTGCCGCCCAGACTTCGTACCCGCGCTCCGCAAGGATCGCGAGCGCCGTGCCACCCACCCCGCCCGAGGCGCCGGTCACGAGCACGGGCCCGGCGTCCGGCTGGAGCCCATGGTCCTCGAGGGCGACGACGGACATCGCCGCGGTGTACCCGGCCGTGCCGATGGCCATCGCGTCTCGCGGGGACAGGCCCGGCGCCAGCGGCACCACCCAGCCTGCCGGTACCCGCTGGAACTCGCTGAAGCCACCGTGACGGGATACGCCGAGCTCGTAGCCATGCGCCAGTACGGCGTCGCCAGGGCTGAACGTGGCATCACTGCTGGCGATGACCTCGCCGGCGAGGTCGATGCCGGGGATGATCGGGTTGATCCGGGCGACCTTGCCGTCCGGCCGAGTGGCCAGCCCGTCCTTGTAATTGACGCTCGACCAGCCAACCCGGATCTCGACCTCCCCCGACGGCAGGTCCGCCTCGGCGAACTCGCGGATGCCGCGATCGACGCGATCGTCGACCTTCTCGGCAACGTATGCCCGGAAGCTCGCCGGGATGGCGCTCATGTCACCGCCCGCCTACCACGCCGTGTACCCACCGTCGATCACCAGCACGCTCCCGGTCACGTAGCTGGACGCGTCCGATGCGAGGTACAGCGCGGCCGGAGCGATCTCCGCGGGCTGCGCGACGCGGCCCAATGGCGTGGACCGTAGCCACTCCTCCCGCCACTCGTCGTTGCTCATCCCCTTGAGCGTCAGATCGGTCGCCACGTACCCGGGGGCGATCGCGTTCACGCGAACGCCACGACCTGCCCATTCCGCGGCGAGGGACTTTGTGAGCATGATCACGGCGGCTTTCGAGACGTTGTAGGCGGCCTGCGGCTGGGGCCGGTTCACGACCAGGCCGGACATCGAGGCGATGTTGACGATCGACCCAGTGCCGGCCTCGAGCATCACCCGACCCACCTCTCGACAGCACCAGAAGACGCCATCGCAGTTCACCCCGAGGATTGCGCGCCATTCGTCGTCGCTCGTCAATTCCGCGGGTGTGTTCCGGACGATACCGGCGTTGTTGACGAGGATGTCGATCCGCCCGAGGTCGGCGACGATCGAGTCAACGGCGGCCCGGACGGCCGCCGAATCGGTCACGTCGAGCTCGACGAACATGCCGCCGAGTTCGTCCGCCACAGCGACACCGGTGTCACGGTTTCGATCCGCCACGATGATCCGAGCCCCCGCCGCTGCCAGGGAGCGGGCAATTTCCCGCCCGATCCCCTGCCCCGCGCCGGTCACGAGCGCGACCGGTCATCGAGGCGCAACGCCGCCGCCGGGTTCGCGTCCTGTCTCCGTCATCGGGCGATTATCCCCTGAGCCGACGTCAGGAGCGCCGGGAAAGTCGCAACGTTGCGTTTGGGTGCAATGGTTGACGGCCGCGCGGCTCGATCCGGCACCATCCCGGAACCGTGAGCACCACCCGCCACTCCTCGAACATGTGTATGCGCAGGCGGCCCCGCCGTGCGGAGGATGGGGTCTGACGTCTCGCGCACCTGAGAGGTAGGCGGGACCGAAGACGAGGTCCCGGGGCTGCAGACTCCACAGGGAGCTGCGGCTTTTTTGTTCCTCCGAACGACGCGACGGGTGACCGCCGGCCAGGCGCCGACCCACGGCCATTCCGCCGAGCCGCCGAGGACCACCGACCGATCCAGTCCGAGCGACACCAGCGACGCGAGCGCAGTCGATGACCCTCCAGGCACCACCCAGACAGGTCGGCCCGTCTCCCGACGGGGACCGGCCGGCTCGAGTCCGCGTCGCTCGGGCCGTTCACCCTTCAGAGCGGCACGACGCTGCCCGACGTGACCGTCGCCTACCGGCACGACGGCCCGCCGCCCGACGAGGCGCCGCAGGTCCTCGTCGATCCACGCGCTGACCGGATCGGCCGACGCCGCGGGTGACTGGTGGGAGCCACTGATCGGCGAGGGCCGGGCCCTCGATACAGGCCGGATCGGCGTGCTGTGCGCCAACCTGCTCGGCGGCCGATACGGAACGACCGGGCCGACGCTCGCTCCACCCGCGGACCGGCCGTCCGTACGGCGCGGCCTTCCCGGCGGTCACGCGTGGTCGACCAGGCCGCGGCGCAGTGGCGCGCTGCTCGACGCGCTCGGGGATCGATGAGCTGGCCCTCGCCACCGGTGGATCGCTTGGCGGCATGGTCGCTCTCGAGGTCGCCCTCGCCCGACCAGGAGCGATCCGACACGTCGCGCCGATCGCCGCGCCGGCCGCCATCGGACCGATGGCGGTCGCGTGGAACCACCTGCAGCTCCAGCTGATCGAGCACCTCGGGCTGGGCGGCCTGTCGCTCGCCCGGCAGCTGGCGATGACCACGTATCGGAGCGAGATGGATTTCGGCGACCGGTTCGGCGGCTCGATCGAGGACGACGGCCGGCCATCGATCGTCAGCTACCTCGACCACCAGGGCGACAAGCTGGTCGATCGGTTCGATCCCGCGACCTACCGCATCCTGGTCGGGGCGATGGACAGCCACGACATCGGCCGGGACCGCGGCGGGATCGACGGCGCGCTCGCACGACTCGCCCAGGCCGGCGTTGGGCTGACCGGGATCGGGATCGAAGGCGACATCCTGTACGGCCCGCGCCAGGTCCGCGCGCTGGTCGATGCTGCGAGCTCGGCGGGTGTCGAGTCGGCCTACCGCGAGATCAGCTCGACCAAGGGCCACGACGCGTTCCTGGTCGAATGGGACCAGCTGACCGCGTTCCTCCGCGAGGCGCTCGCGCGACTGAGTCGGCGGCCCGGCTCGTCACGCCGACGGCGTACGGCTCCACGGCAGGGGCGACCGGGGTTGGCCCGGTGGTTGGGTCGGGCGGAGCGGACGGGTCCGGCGTCACGCCCGGGTCGGCCGACGGTGATCGGGTCGGCTCGACGGCTCGGGGTCGGTGTCGGTTCCGCGGTCGGCTTGGGCGTCGGCGTTGCCCTGGGTCGCGGTGCCGCGGCACAGCCGCTGACGCCGCTCCCGGACGGCTCGGCCGGAGACGCCGTCGGCGAGGCGCCGGCGAGCGCCGGGTGAGGCGCTCGCGGAGGGCTTCACGATGGCGTAGTCCTCGTCCGGGAGCGATCCATCGATCGGGAACAGCGCATGCGGCCAGCGCGCGGATCCCGTCGACGTCGGGGATCTGGATGGAGCCCCGGGCGTCAAACCCGGACTGCACGAGCGGATGGTTGACGACGGTCCGGTAGGTCTGCTCGCGGCCAACCGCACCGGCAAGCTCCGCGAGGTCGGGCAGGAGGTCGCGCGGCACGTTCGTCTGGACCGTCTGGCCGATCGCCTCGAGAAGCCCGATCGGATCGTTGAGGAAGCCGCCGCCGACGATGGCGTCGCGGATCCCCGAGATGACCTCCTGCTGCCGCGCCGCGCGCGTGAAGTCGCTCTCGCCGGATGCCTTGCGGACCCGGGCGTAGGCGAGGGCCTGCTGGCCGTTCAGGTGATGCAGCCCGGCCTTGATCGAGAAGCCGCTGGTGAAGCCGTATTCGTCGTAGGACGGGTCGCAGAAGGCCCGCGCAACGTTGACGTTGACGCCACCCAGCGTCGTCCACGACCCGGACGAACCCGCCGAGGTTGACCGTCGCGTAGTAGTCGATCGGGACGTTGAGCAGGGTGCTGAGCGCGTCCATCAGCACGTCGAACCCGGTCCCGTCGGACCCCGGGAACGCGGCCGGGTTGCGACGAGCGTACGAGACGAGCGAGTTCACCTTGTCGCGATACGTCCGCCCATCGGGCAGTGGCACGTCGACCATGTCGCGAGGGATCGAGAGCATGGACACCGTCCGGGTGCCCAGGTCGAGCGAGACCACGATCATCGTGTCGGTCAGGTAGGTGTTCCGGCCGACACCGGCGTCGACGCCGATGAGGAGGCCCGTGATGCGTTCGCCCGTCGGGGCTGACCGATGCGGACGGCGGAGGCGCTCGGCGGCGCGCTCGCCAGGAAGCTCGGGTCGGGGCCGGCGAGCTCGACGGCGCCGCCACCACGACGGGCTCGACGAAGATCTGGTCGGCGGCCTCGCGGGCGATCTCGGTCGCGTATCCCGCGTAGGCCTGCGGCGCGATGACGAAGGCCAGGAGGAGCGCGATCGCGGAGCAGGTCGCGCCGGCCCGGTCGGGGCAGCGCCGGGTCGAAGAGGCTGGACCCGACGGCGATCAGTCGCGAGGCGAGCAGAAGCGCCTGCGCGGCAAGCAGGCCCCAGATGACCTCGTCGGATGAGGAGCGTCGCGGCGAGCCTGCGGACCGGATGTCGTGGCCAGGACCCAGAGGGCGGCGACGACCATGACCAGCAGCGGCGAGACGAACAGGAGGGCGCGATCCCGGCGGCCGGCGACCAGATGGCCCAAGCCCGGGGATCAGGGCATCGAGGATGGCCGCCGGATACCGCGACCGGACCTGCTCGGGCTCGGCGGCGGGGCGTCGTAGGCTCGGCATCGTCTTCCTCGTTGAGCGGTTCGCCCTCGTGCGCCAAGGCGACGCGCTGGGTTTCGTCGAGGACAGGCGCAATCGGCTCCGAAGCCGTCGGGTCGACGGCGTCAGGCGAATGCGGCAATTCGGATTCGACGGGTTGCTCGGGGTCGCGCGGCGACGCGTGGTCGCGCGGCCCGCCCACACCCTCGGGCGGCAATCCACGGACGGCAGGGTAGCAGAGGGTCTTCCCCTGAGAGCGCGAGGCCGGCCGCCGGGTGGCTCCGACGCCTGCGGTATCATCTCCCCCGCTCCACTGGCGAGTGGCCAAGCGGTAAGGCGCCTGACTCTGGATCAGGAGATCGAAGGTTCGAAATCCTTCCTCGCCAGCCAATCCTCGATCAACAACGACAGAATCGCGGCGCCATCCGGCAGCCTACGGACGTCCCGCGGCATGTCGGTGGATGCTCCGGTGGATGCTGTTGATATCGAGTCCGGACGGGTGCGCTCGCCTTGGGTGACCTTCGGGTTGTGGCTCCGAAGGTACGGGTTCGTGCCCCGTAGGCCACCCCAATTCCCTCGTGAACAGGCCGACTGTTCACGTCCTGACATGACCCCAGCCGACACGATTGGGTCCCAGATCGGGTCCCGGTTATAGCGTCCCGCACGACGCTAAGCTCAGCCCGACCTCAACGAGGACCATCGGGGTCGTACGATCACCGGGACGGGTCCATGAAGGCCCGAGACAGGAGTGTGCGTATGGAACCGGGAGATGCTGTCCAAGCCGCGATCGACGCGTACCACGATCACGACCTGGATCGCTGCCTGAGCTACTACGCGCCGGACGTCGTCGTGAAGGATGCCGACGGCCAGGTGCTCATGGACGGCAGCGACGCGGTCAGAGCTCGCTACGCGAGCGCAATGGCCGAGAACCCCGACAAGCACTACGACATTCCGAACCGGATCGCGCTCGGCGCGTTCGTGGTGGACGAGGAGCGCGTGACAGGCTTCACGAAACCGGGTTCGCCTATTGAGCTGCGCGCCGTGTTGATCTACCGGTTCTCGGGCGCGTTGATCCACGAGATCACGATCCTGACCTGACCTTGCGACCAGGTGACATTCGTGAATGTCAAGCTTTGCTCACCGGAATGGCTGGGACCTGGGGTCCACGGCTCGACCTGATTCTGCACGGCTCGACCTGATTCTGAACGTCGACGAGTCCTCGCCCTTGGTCGGTGAGAAGCACACGGTACCACCCCGAATGTCATGACTCGCCCAGCGACTCGAGGGCGACGCCTGCTGGTACCGGCCGAGGTCCTCGTGCCGGGCTGCCAACGCCGCGGCTGAGCCACTCCCCTTCCCAACGGGTGTAGAGCGCGCTACGTTCTCCCGACCGGGCTGGGTGAACACCTGGCGTTCACGGACTCCGCCCGGCAAGGTAACCCTGGTTGTCGCCAAAGGGGGCATGGTGGACGAGCCGACGTCGAATTCTGCGGAACGCGACGGTGGAGTCACAGAAATCGGCTACCGAACCCCCAAATCGGGCGTCTCGGCGCCGCGGTGTCCTGATCGCCGCATCCCTGGTTCTGGTCGTCGCTGCGATCGTCGCGATCTACCTCGTGCTCGTCGGACCATCCAGCGCTAGCCGGCTCGGGTTCGGGACAGGCGGGACCGAATGCGACCTCGACGAACGAAGGAGCAGCTTCACCGTCGGAGAGCCGATCCGCATCGCCGTCGACTTCAACCCGGAATTGGTCATCGGTACCGAAGTGGCCTTTCGCCTCCTGCGCGATGGCACCCAGGTCGAGTCATATGCCGGTTCCCTGATCCTCGCCGAGCCGACGCCCTGCATCCACACGACTCTCTCGGGTGAACCACTGCCGGCTGGTCACTACCAATTCGAAGTGGTCGTCGCGTCAGATACCGTGCCTCCACTCAGCGGTGAGTTCGACATTTCGGACTAGCGGCCACGGCCCGGAACACCCGGTACTTTCGGGCCATTGAGGCACAGGCCCATCGTGGCGATCATTTCAGAACGAAGCATCTGGCGCGAGCCGTCTGGCCTCCTCCGGTCGGTGACGCTGCTGGAGCTTCGCTAAGCACCGGCCCGTCCTCTTGGGGAAGACGGGCCGGTGCACTTTCATGGCAGGGGTAGCGCCATCCCGATGTTCGCGGTTGCCCATCGCGTTTGGGTTGGTGCGCCCGCGCACTGGTACTTTCGTTCCATGGCAGTCGACTCCTAACGACCGTGGCCCGGAAGCCGTTCTCCGACCATGGCGCTCAATTCGCGGAAGACTTCAGACGGCACCCTGACCAGTCGGATCGCGACGCGGCACGCGCTGATCATGAGTGGCATGTCTGCGGAGCTTTCGGCGAAGTGGTGCGCCGCCTGGGAAGCCGAAGCTGAGCGCCAGAACATTCGCCCAGAGAGCAAGTATTTCTGGGACGCAGGCCGCGGCTGGATCGATGCACAGCTGGCACTTCGGAAGGGCCAGCCATGATCGGCGTTGGCACCGTACGAGGCAAGACAGTCAAGGCCGCCCTGGACGACTGGCGGTGGCGGCGGCGGATGCGGGCGTGGCGACGAAGCGACTTCGTGGCCATGGCCCACGAAGTCTCGCGGCGACAACTCGGACGCGGCCTGACGGCGGAAGAACTGGAGCGGGTACTCCGCCGATATCGGGACCTGTAACTCGCCCTGTCAACGGTATCGTTCCGGCTCGGGATGCGGGATGTAGGCTGCGGTCCGGAGGTGGCTGGTGACGTCCCGCCCAAATCGCGTCGTCCTTGCGGCATTCCTCGCCCTCGTCGTCTTCGCCGGCGCGAATGCGATCAGCGTCGAATTCGCCCTGCGGAGATCGGGACCGTTCTGGTCGGCAGCGATCAGGTTCGCGCTCGCCGGGCTCTTGCTGCTTGGATACGTGGTCGTGACGAGGCGTCCGTTTCTCCGCGGCGAGCACTTGATCGGGACGGTCCTGTTCGGCGTCTTCGGATTTACTCTCGCCTACGCGTTCCTCTACCAGGCGCTCCGGGACGCACCGGCCGGGACCACCATGCTGATGCTCGCGATCGTGCCCCTGCTCACGGTCCTGCTCGCGGCGGCGCAGGGAATCGAGCAGCCCCGGCTGCTCGCGTTGGCCGGTGCAAGCCTGGCGGCCGTCGGGATCGTCGTTGTCTCCGCCAACCAGATCAGCCTTAACGTTCCGGTCCTCTCGCTCGCGATGCTCGTTGCGGCCGCGCTGTGCCAGGCGGAGTCGGGCGTCGTGGCCAAGCGGTTTCCGCCGGGCGATCCGTTCGCTGCGAATGCAGTCGGCATGGTCCTGGGCGCCGGCCTGCTCGGGGTTGTCGCGATGATCACGGGCGAGGCACTGGTAGTCCCGACTCGTCTCGAGACCTGGGTCGCCATGGCCTACCTCATCGGCCCCGGATCCATCGCCGTGTTTCTCCTTGTCCTGTACATCCTGGAGCGCTGGACGGCGTCGGCGACGTCCTATGCCTTCCTCCTGTTCCCATTTGTAGCAATCGTCCTCGGCGCGACGTTCCTTCAGGAACCCGTCCAGCCATCCTTTTTGGCCGGAGGCTTGATCGTGCTGGCCGGTGTGTACCTTGGGGCCGTATACCGCCCTACCACCAAGCCCTGAAACTGGAGTCGCAACCACGAGGTCAGTCGGGATCCGTGAACACGTATCGTCGCAGGAATGCGTTGTGGAATGTGCCGTCCGGGTCGAGTCGCCTGGCGAACTCCGTAAACGCCGGCAGGCGTGGGTACCCGGCGCGAACGTCGGGTGGAGCCATCGTGAACGCCTTGCCCCAATGCGGCCGAGGCTGGTACGGGGCGAGGACGCGCTCCACCAGGGGGAGGATTGCATTCACCGCATCCGTGTCCGGCTTCCACGTGAAGTGAAATGCAACGGTTGGGCGTCCGGACGCCGGGCTCAACCAGAGATCGTCGGCGGCGACGGTGCGGATCTCCGACACCTGGATCAGATCGGCGAGCCGGTCGCGTAGCGCCAGCAGAGCCGCGAACGCAGCCATCGCATCTCCGCGTCCGACGAAGTACTCGGACTGGATTTCGGCCCCACTGCTGGGCGTGTGGTCCATGCGGAAATGCGGCAGGCGTTCGTGCCATGGTCCCGGAACACCCAGCTGCGGGGTGCAGGCCTCGGCCGTCATTCGACGGATCGGATGGCGCTCGACCGTGGCGCGGATGGCCCCGTACAGGTCCCCGGGTGGCTCGTATGGGTCGCCCACGGTTACCCGGCGCTTGAGCCAGACCTGGTCGATGACGGGGTTCGCGTCCCATTCGGTGAAGAAGCTGACGCTGTCGGCGGCCGATGCCAGCTCGTCGAAGTGCTCGACGAACGCGTCGACCGGGAGGTCTTCGTACACGTCCTGGCGTACGAGCGTCGCGGCCTGCGTCCGAAGGGTGAGCCGGGTGACCACGCCGAGCGCGCCGAGAGACACCGCCGCGGCGGCAAGACCATCGCCGTCGGTGGCGTCGATCGTCTCGATCTCGCCATCGGCCCGGACGACATCCATCGCCAGCACCGCCGTGGAAAGGTTGCCGTGGCCGTCGCCGGAACCGTGGGTCCCCGTCGCGCACGCTCCGGCGACGGAGATGTGCGGCAGCGACGCGAGGTTGTGCAGCGCGCCCCCGGCGGCGTGGAGCGCCGCGCTCACCTCGCCGTAGCGGGTGCCTCCATCGACTGTCACCGTCTCCCCTGCTCGATCGATCTCGATCGTTCGGGGTAGCGCGGCCAGCGAGATCAGGTCGCCGGTCGTGTCCGCGATGTCATTGAACGAGTGGCGCGAGCCGATCGCTCGGAGGGCCGACGAAGCCCTGACGATCCCCTGGAGCTCGTCGATCGAGCGGGGCTCATGGACATGTCGAGCGCCATACACGAAATTGCCGGCCCAGTTCTTCATCGCGAGCCAATGATGCGGGCGCTCGGGGGCCCCGACACGGATCGCACGCAGGCAGTAGGGTTCGACCTGGTTGGACCGCAACCTATCCGCACGGCCAGGGGGCAGGTTCCGTGAGCGATACGGGTGATCGGCGAAGCAGACTCACGCGGATGGCGGTCGCGCTCGCCGAGACGCTGATCGGGACCTTGGTCATGCTCGTCCTGCTCCAGACCTTTGTCGGGCGGACCTACGCGGTCGAGCAGACGAGCATGGAACCGACGCTCGAACCCGCCCAACGGCTCCTGGTCGACCGGCTCACGCCACGCTTCGATCCGTACAAACCGGGCGACATCATCGTCTTCGACGCGCCCGCCGAAGCACACGTTCCGGCGCCGGTCATCAAGCGGGTCATCGCCACGGAGGGCGCGGTCGTGACGATTGATGCTGGGCGAGTTTTCGTCGATGGGAGCGCCATCAACGAGCCATACACGTTCGGTGGCGAACCGACACTGGCCATCGGCCGTCTCACCCGGTGGCGCATTCCGGCGGGATACCTCTTCGTGCTCGGCGACCACCGCAGCGTGTCGGTCGACTCCCGGACGTTCGGGCCGATCCCGATCGCCTCGGTCATTGGGCGTGCGTGGCTCAGGTTCCTGCCCTTCGAGGACGCAACGCTCCTCACGTCCGGCGCCGCGCGCCCCTGATCGAGCGACGCTGGACCGGGTCGGTCAGCCTGCCGACGCGGGTCGGATGTTCTGGTTCAGGTGGAAGACATTCTCCGGGTCGTACTTGCGCTTGAGCTCGGCCAGGCGCGTGAGCTGCATCGCGTGGTATGCCCGACCAACCCCCTCGCCCGGATCGGAGATGACGTTCACGTAGACCCCGCTCGAGTAGGGGTCGAGCGTGGCCGCCCATGTTCGGGCGGCGGTCATTCGAACCGTGTCCTCGGCGGGGTCCGACCAGGTCGTGCCCGCAAAGAACTCAACGAGCGTCTGGCGATGGCTGAACGCGGACTCCGCT
Source organism: uncultured Chloroflexia bacterium (assembly GCA_963731865.1). Taxonomy (GTDB): domain Bacteria; phylum Chloroflexota; class Limnocylindria; order Limnocylindrales; family CSP1-4; genus SPCO01. Next base: position 1,119,390 of record CAVSXG010000002.1, read on the forward strand.
TCGCCGACGTCCGCGATCGCGCCGCCATACGCCTGGAAGCCCCCGCCGGGCATCAATGACCAGGTGGGCTCCGCGGCCCCCTGCGGGATTCCTCGCGCAAGATAGGCCTCGATCGCTCCGTCGCTCAGCTCGGTCATGTAGTGACCTGCGGAATACCGGCGAAGGCCATGGTGGTGGCGCTCGTCCCCGATGCTCTGGAGCGCCGTGTAGCGCATCTCGTCGACTTGCTCGACCACGGGCTCGGGCAGGTTCGCACGGAATGTCTCGAGATACTGACGAGCGTCGGCCATGTCGCCGACCCATGCGAAGCCGGCGGTGACCACTGGACGTCCGTGGAGTCGGTTTGGCAGGAACGGCGCCTCGCCCGCGGTCATCGTGTCGCTCGTCAGCGTCGCCTCGCGCGGGGCGTCCGGCAGGAGCTCGCGCCAGGCCTGCAGCGCCGCCATCGCGGCCGGTTCCGCGGGCTCGTAGTAACGGTCCACCACGAGCGCCACGCCGGTGGTCGGGTGGAGTCGGAACTCGAAATCGGTAACAACACCGAAGTTCCCACCGCCACCGCGCAACCCCCAGAACAGGTCGGGGTTCTCCGTGGCGGTCGCCCGGACCGTCGCCCCATCCGCCGTCACCAGGGTGTAGGCCTCGACGTTGTCGCACGCCAGGCCGAACTGACGGGCGAGCCAGCCCATCCCGCCGCCAAGCGTCAGGCCACCGACACCCGGTGTGCGAGACGTTGCCGGCCGTGGTCGCGAGCCCGTGCGGTTCGGTCGCGCGGTCGAGCGTCCTGAGCAGGGCACCGCCCTGGACCCGCGCCCGTCGCGTCGCGGGATCGACGCGGACCTCACCCATCGGCGACAGGTCGAGCATCAAGCCACCCTCTGGCACTGCCAGGCCGAGCACCCCGTGGCCGCCGCACTTCACGGCGATCTCCAGGCCTGCCTCCCGACCGTGCCGGATCGCGGCGGCGACGTCGTTCGTCGAGGTGCAGCGCGCGATGAGGGCCGGGCGACGATCGACCATCGCGTTCCAGATCTCGCGCTGGGAGTCGTAGGTTGGGTCACCTGGCTCGACCAGCTCACCGTCAAAGCCACTGATTGCCGCCCGGAGCGCCATCGTTGCCTCCTTCGAGGGTTCGGTTCGGGTCGACCTTACCCGTGCAGTTCGTGGTCCGTCCCGGTCCAGTTCGACACGAATCGGGTGGTCCAAGCAGCGTCGGCAGGACCTGGCGACGAACCTACGTGACCGCCGAGCGGTGACGGGCGAACGCCGCGATGAACTCGCGGGCGCGGGTCGTGATCTCGTCAAAGCGGCCCTCGTTCGCCCACTCGACCGGACAAAGCTCGCCGCCCGCGCTGACGGCAACCGCTCCTGCCGCGAGCCACTCCCCGAGGTTCGCCGCAGTGACGCCCCCGCTGGGCATCATCGGGATATCCGGGAACGGGCCCCGCAGGCTCTTGACGTACGACGGGCCGACGAGCGAGGCCGGGAAGATCTTTACGATGTCGGCGCCCCGGGCGTGGGCCTCCTCGACTTCGGTCGGTGACAGGGCCCCGATCATCGTGGCCAAACCGCTCGCGACCATCGCCTCCGCCAGACCGGCCTTCGTGTGCGGGCTGACGATGAACCTGGCACCCGCAGTGCGAGCCTCGTCCACCTGTTCTGCCCGAGTCAAGGTCCCCATCCCCAGGACGACACTCGGACCATGCCGCGCATCGAGGGCACGGACGACGGCCGCCGCGTTTGGCGTGCTGTAGGTAATCTCGATCCCCGTCACCCCGCCGGCGACCAGCGCCTCGACCATCCGAAGCGCGAGGTCCTCGGATGGCGCACGCAACACCGCGATGATGCCGACCCGGCGGATCTCGCGGAGCGTGTCATCGCGGGTTTCGCTCATCGATACGCCACGGTTCGGAGGATACCGGCGCCAGGCCGCCGCCGAGGCTCCATGGGATACTCGCGCCGTGACGGTGTTTCGATACGACCCCGCGATCGTCGATCGCTTCCCGGGGATCGTGGGTGGCGTCATCCATGCAACAGGCGTCGCGAACGGACCGACACCGAAAGAGCTCGCGGTGGCGTTTGCCGCGGAGCAGTCGTCGGTTCGACAGCGAGTCGGCGAGACCCCACTGAGCGAGCTTCCGGCCCTCGCCGCCTGGCGTCGCGTCTTTCGTGGCTTTGGCGTCGACCCGACGCAGTATCGCTCGGCGGCCGAGGCGCTCCTGCGCCGGCTCACCAAGCAAGGCGAGCTGCCGTCGATCGGGACCCTCGTCGATCTCGCGAACCTGGTCTCCATCCGTCATGCGCTGCCCGTAGCCGTCTTCGACCTGGCGACGGTCAGCGGCGGCATCGCGGTTCGGCTGGCGCGCGGCGACGAGCGGTGGGCCGACCTCGGATCGAGCGAAACCGATCACCCCGAGGTCGGCGAAGTGATCTTTGCGGATGAGGCCGATGTCGTGGTCGCGCGGCGATGGTGCTGGCGGCAGAGCGCCGAGAGCGCCGCCCGCGAGGGGACGACCCACGTCCTCGTCACGGTCGAGGGTCATCACGACAGCGCCTCGGACGATGTGTCAGCGGCGCTCGACGAGCTGGAGCGGCTGCTTCGCACCTACGGGGGGAACCCGGCCATGCACCGAGCGATGCTGACCGCCGCCGATCCCTCGTTCTAGAGATCGGAGCGGGGGCGCGGACGTGTGATCAGGCGTCCTTGAGGACCGACAGGATGTTCCCGGCCGGATCCTTGAACCAGGCGATGTCCGGACCGTAGCCGCTCGCGATCCCACGGGCGATCCCCTTCTCGTCGGTCATGTCGTATCGCTCGAACTGAACGCCGGCACGGACGAGCTCATCGACGGCCGCGTCGATGTCGTCAACCGGGATATTAAGCACTGTGAACGTCGCAGGGACGTGGTCGTCCTTGGGGTAGACGAGCACATGCTTGCCGCCGCCAATCGACAGGCCGAGCATCCCGTGCTCCTCGTTGACCTCCATCCCGAGGATCCGGCTGTAGAAGTCCTTCGCCTTGGGGATGTCGTCGACCGAGAACCCGGGATACGCATCATTCACGCGGAGCATGGTTGTCCTCCTTGCACGCGGTTGCCGCTGACACGGGCACGCATGACCGCGGGCTCAACGACTAGACCCGGGATGGCAGTGGAACTCATCGGTGGCGACCAAATGACCTGTCGTCCTACCGGCCACGTGCATCGACCGCCTCCCGAACGCGCGGCACGATCTCGGCCGCGAAGCGCTCGATCGACGTGGTCTCGGTGTCGGACGGCCAGAAGACGAACGTATCGACGCCGAGCTCGGTGGCCCATTCGGTCAGCGTGTCCACCCAGCGGTCGACCGGGCCGATCAGCGGATCGTCCGCGGAAGCGGCGTCGGTGATCTGACCACCGAAGTTGTACAACCGCCGGATGGCGCCCGGATCACGCCCGGCCGCCCGCGCCGCGTCATCGATCTGGGCCGAGGCGACCCGGAACGCGTCGGGATCCATGTAGCCAAACGACGGCACCCAGCCGTCCGCGAGTCGACCGATGAGCCGCAGGCCGCGCGGCCGATAGGCGCCCACCCAGATCTCGACCCGATGCGCGGGCGGTGGGCCGGCGGGATACCCGGGCACCGGGTAATACGGTCCGGCCCCGCGAACGACGCGCTTCTCCGGCCCAACGTCGAGGGCCGCGCGGATGAGCGGGATCGCTTCCTCGAGCGCTTCGACGGCTTCACGGGACGTTCGGCGCGGTCCGCCCATCCCGGCAACGGCATCCCAGAAACCCCCGGCACCGATCCCGAGCTCGAACCGGCCTCCACTCATGACGTCGAGCGAGACTGCCGCCTTGGCCAGCATCGTCGGCTCCCGCATCGCCAGGTTGGCGACGTCCGGGAAGAACCGCAGCCGCGACGTCCGTGCCAGGAGGTCGGCGATCAAGGCAAACGTGTCCAGGAACCGGCGCTGGTACGGATGATCCTGGATACCGACGACGTCGAGCCCGCCCCGTTCGGCGACCATGACCTGCTCGACGAGCGCCGCGTGGGCGTCCGCCAACGGCGTGATCGAGATCCCGAAGCGGAGCGGCGGGCGCGTGATCTAGCTCGCGGCCAGGATGCGGACACGCCCTTGGGTCGTGCCCTGGATCGCTCGCGTCACCGTCACCTGGCAGACGCTACAACCTGTTGTCCACTTCGCTTGATGCGATCCCGCTACATCGCGGGCTTGTTGTTCGGATCGAGGACCGTTTCTGGATCGTCCCGGAAATCGAGGAGGCAACCCTTGCCACAGAAGAAGTAGGTCCCCCCGTGGTATTCGGCGACAAGGCCCACCGCACGGGCGGTTTGCGTGTCGACGGTCATGCCGCAGACGGGATCGATCGACGTTGCGCTCTGCTCGGTCATCGGTGCATCTCTCCTTTCACTGGGTAACCGTGACGGCGGCCTTCATGCCGCCGAGGTAGTGGCCTGCCTCGTGACATCCGGCAAGCGTTTCGCCGTGCGCCTCGAAGGTGTACGTCAGCTCCCTCGTCTTGCCGGGTGGCACCGTGATGTGGCGTGCGTTCATGGGTTCTCCGTTTTGGGTCGGAACTCAGGCGGTGGTCGCCCGGGCGACGAGGGGGTCGACGAGATCGGTCGATGCGAGACGAGGCGCCCGAAAGCGGCGCAGACGCAGGGCGTTCGACACCACGGTCACCGATGACAGCGCCATCGCGGCCGCCGCCAGGATCGGGTCCAGCAGGATGCCGGTGATCGGATAGAGGGCGCCCATCGCCACCGGGATCAGGACCACGTTGTAGGCGAACGCCCAGAAGAGGTTCTGGCGGATGTTGCGCATGGTGGCCCGCGACAGCGCGATGGCGGTCACCAGACCACGCAGGTCGCCCGACATCAGGGTCACCCCGGCGGACTCCATCGCCACGTCCGTGCCGGTGCCCATGGCCACGCCGACCTCGGCCGAAGCGAGCGCCGGCGCATCGTTGACGCCATCGCCAACCATCGCAACGGCGCGCCCTTGGGACTGGAGGTCCGCGATCGCCGCCGCCTTGCCTTCGGGTCGGACGTCGGCGATCACCCGATCGATGCCGGCGGCTCGGGCGATCGCCTCGGCGGTTCGTCGGTTGTCGCCGGTGAGCATCGCGACCTCGAGACCGAGCCGACGGAGCTCGGCGACCGCCTCCATCGAGCCCGCCTTGAGCGTGTCGGCGACGGCGATGACCGCGGCCAGGCGGCCATCGATGGCGGCGAAGACGGGTGTCTTGCCGTCGGCGGCCAGTGCCTCCGCGGCTGCATCGAGTTCGGTGGTGGGAATATTCGCGGACTCCAGCAGCCCGGGCCGACCGACCACGACCGCGACGCCATCCACCGTCGCCCGGATGCCGCCCCCGGCGATCGCCTCGAAGGCCGACGCCGTCGGGGACGACCAGGCCGCGGGCCTCGACCGCGTCGCGAACGATCGCGTCCGCCAGTGGATGCTCGGAGCCACGCTCGGCGGCCGCGACGAGCGCAAGGATCTGGTCCTCGGTCGGGGCGCCCGACACCCGCACCACGTTCGTCACTCGCGGCTTGCCTTCCGTCAGCGTGCCTGTCTTGTCGAGCACGATCGACCGCACCGAGCCCAGCCGCTCGAGGGCCTCGGCATTGCGGAACAGGACGCCGGCTTCCGCGCCTTTGCCGGTCCCGACCATGATCGACGTCGGCGTGGCGAGCCCGAGGGCGCAGGGGCAGGCAATGATCAGCACCGCGACGGTGTTGAGCAGGGCAAGGTTGAACGCCGGCGCGGGGCCGATCGCGAACCAGACGACGAACGTCAATGCCGCGAGGCCGAGCACGGCCGGCACGAAGTAACCGGTCACGACGTCGGCGAGGCGTTGGATCGGTGCCCGTGAGCCCTGGGCCTCGGAGACGAGACGGATGATCCGGGCGAGGACGGTATCCGCGCCAACGCGCGTGGCCCTGAAGGTGAGCGTCCCCGTCGTGTTCAGCGTGCCGCCGAGTGACAAGGTCGTCGGTACGCTTGCCGACCGGCAGGCTCTCGCCGGTGATCATGCTCTCGTCGACACCGGATGCCCCGTCGACGACGACGCCGTCGACCGCGATCGATTCGCCTGGTCGAACGCGCAGGAGGTCGCCGACCCGCACCTCGCCGATCTGGATGTCAGTCTCCGTGCCGTCGCGGAGGACCCGAGCGGTTCGCGGCGCGAGGCCGATCAGGCGGCGGATCGCATCAGAGGTATGCAGTCGGGCGCGGGCCTCGAGGAAGCGGCCGAGGAGGATCAGCGTGATGATCGCGGCAGCGGTGTCGAAGTAGAGCGGTGGACCGGCCTCCCCCCTCCCAAGGCCGGCGGCCTCGAAGAAGTCAGGGAAGACGATCGCCGCGACCGAGTACGCATAGGCCGCCGTCGTACCGACCGCGATGAGCGTGTTCATGTCCTCGACCGATGCCGAAGCGCCTTCCAGGCGCCGAGGTAGAAGGGCCAGCCGGCCCAGAACTGCACGGGCGTCGCCAGCGCGAGCTGGAAGATCGGGTCCGTGAGGATGGAGGGGAGCCCTGGGGCAACCGTCATCCGCGCCAGGCCGCCAAGGATGGGGATCGTGAGGACCGCCGCAACGATCAGGCGCCGGCGGAGCGAGGTTAGGCGCCGGGCAGCCGCGTCGTCGCGCTCGCCCCGGGCCTCCGCGGCCTCCTCGACGTCGGCCTCGCGATTGCTTGGCCCCCCGTGCTCGATCCGCGCGACATACCCGGCCGCCTCGACCGCGCCCGCCAGATCGTCCACGGACACCATGGCAGGGTCGAACCGGACGGTCGCCGTCTCGGACGCGAGGTTGACGTTTGCATCCTCGACGCCGTCGACCTTGCGCAGGAACCGCGTGATCCGGTTGACGCAAGACGCGCAGGTCATCCCCTCGACGGGGAACGAGACGATCTTGATGGGGGTGGGTGCGGTCATCGTCGTTGCATACTCCTGGGGGGTATCGTAACCGACCGTGCCCAGTCCGTCGATGGGCCGTTTGGCCACTTTACGGACGCTGCCTCAGGCGGCAGCCAGAGGGCTGTCCTGTGAGTGGGCACGAGCGGCGTCTCTTTGGAACGGCCGTCCGCGGCCGAACCGATCCGATCCACGCTGCCTGCGTTTGGGGCGGATCAGGTTTCCGGCGACGCGGTGCCGCCAAGGGCGATCTGGATCGCGTCGTGAAGTCTCGCGCCGGTCGGCTGCCCCAGGAGCTCGGTTACGGCGTGGGGGCCCGCGCTCTCCTCCCAGATGAGGCCCAGGCCTGGTGACGTCAGGACAACCGGCGTGTCCGGATGGACGTCGCGAATGTTCTCGATGAGCTTGCGCGACCCTTCGGCGTCGCCACTCGCCCAGACGTCGTAGACGAGGACGTCCGCGCCTTCCGCGAGGTCACAAGGGCGTCCCGCGAGGACCGGGCAGACGTTCCGCGTCGGCCCGGCACATTCGGTCACCTGGTACCCGAACCGGCGAAGCGAGTCGACCTCCTGGCCTGCCAGGTCCAGGTCGTGGTGGACGACGAGGACTCGTGTCATGGTCACACCTCCCGATGTGCCTCGCCCGGTTCGCACGGGTCGATATCCACGCAATGTGATCGTCCCTGGGCGGCCAGCGGAGAGGCGAAGGTCACGGTTTGATCAGGCCACACAGCCCGACACCCGCGGGCCGCTATCCGCTCCGCAGACACGCGCGGCGATCCGCTTGGGTGTTATCGGCCCTCGCAAACGCAGGTGGCGCGACACCGCGGGACGGCTGATCGGAAGCGCGTCCGCGAGCTCCTGGACCGAACGTTCGCCCGCCCCAAGCAGTTCGACGATCGCCCGGCGATTCGGGTCGCCAAGCGCGTCGAACGGGTCGCCGGTCTCGAGCGACGCAGGCATCGATGCTTTCAGATGGCCCGCATCTTGTTGGCCTTGGCGTCGTGGGTCACCTCGGCCAGGCCAAGGGCTTCGAGCAACGGCGGCATGTACACCCCGAACCGTCCGCGAAGACCCTTCTTGAGCCCGTACCAGCCACCGACCGGGTTATCCGAGGAGCGACCCCACGACTCGACCGTCCCGTCGGGTGCCGGCTTCTGCTCATCCGTGCCGCCGAGCGGCATCCAGTCGCCGTGGGCCTTGAGCATGGCGTGCAGATCGTTGATGGCCCGCGCGTCGTACAGCAGCTTTGTCCCACCAACCTGGCAAACGATCGTCGGTGGATCAGAGGCGTCGTCGCGATACATCGTGTATTCGGACGTGCCCGGTGGTGTCTTAAGGACCCACGGATCTTCCCTGGTGCCGCTCCCGTTGGCCATCGTGTCCTCCATCACCCCGACCGTAACCGGACGGCTACGGTAATCGCATCGTCACCGATCGGAAACGCCGCGTCCAGATCGAGGCGCGAGGTTGGTCGAGGCCCCGGTCGCGCGGGCGCTGAGCGTGGCCGCCATCGCCTCGTCGACGGCCTTGAGGAATTCGCGCGAGGCGACGGGCTTGGAGACGAACCTGGCGCCGCGCGAAATCACAAAGCTGAGATCCAGCGTCTCGGCCAGGTACCCGGAGAGGAGCACAAGCCCGATCGACGGATAGAGCGCAATCATGCGCTCGGCGAGCTTGACGCCGGACATCCGGGGCATGACGACATCGGTCACGAGGACGTCGATGACGAGGCTGCCCTCGGAGATCTCGGTCAATGCCGCGACGCCATCGGCCACGCCAATGACCTGGTAGCCAGCGCGTTCGAGGAGCATGGTCGTCATCTCGCGGACCGATGCCTCGTCCTCGACCACCATGACCGTCCCCGATCGTTGCATTGTCACCGCTTCCGGGACGGGTGCCACTACCTCGGCGAGCGCCTCGTGCAACGGGAAGTAGAGCTTGAAGGTCGAACCCTGCCCTGGTTCCGAGTAAAGCCAGATGTGCCCGCCCAGCTGGTGGACGATCCCGTAGATCGTCGCCAATCCAAGCCCGGTCCCCTTGCCAACGTCCTTGGTCGTGAAGAACGGCTCGAAGACGTGCTCGCGAGTTTCGCGATCCATGCCAACGCCGGTGTCGCTGACGGCCAGCTGGACGTAGCTGCCCGGTGTCGCTTCGAAATGTTCGGTTGCGTCGCGCTCCTCGAATGCCGTCGCGTGCGTGGCGATCGTCACGGTTCCGCCATCGGGCATCGCGTCGCGCGCGTTGACCACGAGGTTCAACAGGATCTGGTCGACCTGACCGGGATCCGCCCGGATCATGCCGATCCCGGGCTCGAGTGACACCTCGAGGTGGATGTGCTCCTCGATCAGTCGTCGCAACATCGGCTCGATCGACTGCACGGACTTGTTGAGATCGATCGTCTGCGGCATGACGACCTGTCGTCGGCTGAAGGCCAGGAGCTGCAGCGTCAGCGCGGCCGCACGGTCGGCGGCCGCCGTGATGGCCTTGACGCTCTCAAGCGCCACGTCATGGTCAAAGGTCGACCGGCGATCCGGCTCGAGGTCTTCTATGAGCATCTCGCCAAACCCACGGATCGCGAACAGCATGTTGTTGAAGTCGTGCGCGATCCCGCCGGCGAGCCGACCGATCGACTCCAGCTTCTGGGCCTGGAGCAGTTGCGTCTCGGCGGCCTTGCGGGCGGTGATGTCGACAACCGTCGCAAAGACCTCCGTGCCGGCGTCGGTCACCACCGGTGAAAGGCTGATCTCGACCGGGAACTCGGACCCGTCCTTGCGCCGGCCGGCGAGGTCCATCCCGATCCCCATCGGGCGAGCATTCGGGTGGGCCAGGAACCCACTTCGATGCCCAATGTGCCGCATTCCGACACGCTCGGGGATGAGGACCTCGACAGGCCGTCCGGTGAGCTCGTCGCGGGTGTACCCGAAGGTCGCCTCCACCTTCGGATTGGCATAGATGATCCGGCCGTCGGGGTCGACGGCGATGATCGGGTTGGGCGAGGCCTCGAGCACGGCCCGGAAGCGTTGCTCGCTTTCGGCGAGTCCTTGCTCGGCTGCTTTCCGGGCCGTAATGTCGACCACCGTCGCAAAGACTTCGCGGGACTCCCCGAACCCAACCGGCGAGAGGCTGATCTCGACCGGAAATTCGGACTCATCCTTGCGACGGCCGGCGAGGTCCATTCCGATCCCCATTGGTCGGGCGTTTGGGTGTGCCAGGAACGCGGCCCGATAGCCGAGGTGTCGTTCCCCAACGCGCTCCGGGATGAGCAACTCCACGGGCTGGCCCAACAGCTCGGCTTGTGTGTACCCGAAGGTCGCCTCCGCCTGGGGGTTCGCGTAGATGATCCGCCCTGTGGCGTCGACCGCGATAATCGCGTTCGGTGAGGCTTCGAGCACGCCCAAATGCGGCGTGCTTTCCTCGTCGGATTCCCCGGAGCGCTTGCGATCAAGGTCTCATGGGCGGCGGCCCCTTGCTCGACTCGAACGCTGGCAAGAGTCCCGCGTTGAAAGTCAAGGCTCCCCGAGGAATGGTCAGTCGGGGAACATCCAGGTCGGCGATCCGCCGGCCACGTTCGTCGACGAGGCGCCAGCGGACGCCGAGGCTGGCATCCCTGCCATCGAGGATCACCTTGACGACTGCGCGGCCGGCGCCACCTGCGACTCTTCGTCGAAGCGATCGCGGTCTGGATGGCTCGCTCCAGCGCGAGTACGCGTCACGGCCGGCTCGTCCCGAACGACCTCTGCCCGGGCGATGGGTTCCGGATCGTCGATCACCGAGCTTGACGAGACGGTCGATCAGCTCGCGCGCACCGCGCCTGCCCGATCGGGCGGAGCCAGGTCGCGAAGCCAGCGTGGCTCGGGGGGTTCAGGGGGTTCCGGTCGGCTCCGCGGGTTCGGCGCCTTCCGGGACGGCGTCGACCTTGTGGCATCCGCCGCCGGGTCCCGACCGCGGCTCGGCGGGCTTGGCCTTCGGCTCGATCGAGCCTGCTTGAGACGCTCGGCGAGCGGCGACTCCGCGGGACCGGTCGTCCGCGCCTGTCTCGATGGCCTCGCGCGCGGCGGTCAGGGAGCCAAAGGGACCGCGAACGAGCGGCAACCCAAGGTCGTCCGTCTGGGTGTTGTCGACGACGACCCAGGTGCCCGATTGCGGCTCGATCGCGAACCGCCCGTCGCGTGTCTCCCAGCGCCCGCCACCGAGGCGCTTGAGCGAATCGTCCCCTGCCATTCGAGCAGTATCGGGGCGTTCGCAAGGCGGCGCCTAGACGCGCAGGACGAGCTTGGCGATCTCGAAGTAGATGATCAATCCGGTCCCGTCCACGAGCGTGGTGATCAACGGAGCCGAGACCACGGCAGGATCGACGCCGAGCCGCCGCAGGACGAGCGGGAGGACGGCGGCGATGGTCGCCGACCAGACGCAGATCGCGAGGATCGTCAGCGAAACGACGATGCCGATATCCGAACCCACGCCGAGGAGCTCCGCGCGCGCGAACCCGATGACGGCAAGGATCAGGCCAAGGATCAGTCCGACCCGGAGCTCCTTGAAGGCAACCCAGGCGACGTCGCGGAAGGCGACCTCGTTGAGCGCCATCGCCCGGACGATCAGCGTCACGGTCTGGCTCCCGATGTTGCCGCCCGCCCCGATGAGGAGCGGAATGAAGAAGCTGAGGGCCACGACGTCGGCCAGCTCCTGCTCGAACGTCTGGAGCACCGTGCCCGTGTATCCGGCGGCGACGAACAGCAGCAACAGCCAGCCGACGCGCTTGCGCACGAGCAGGAGGACGCTCGACAGCCGGTATGGAACGTTGAGCGGCTGCGAACCGCCTAGCCGTTCGATGTCCTCGGTAGTCTCGGCCTCGAGGACGTCCGCGACATCGTCCTCCGTGATGATCCCGAGGAGCCGATCGTCGTCGTCGACCACCGGGATCGCCAGCAGGTTTCGCTCGGTGAGCAGTCGCGCGGCGGTCTCCTGGTCGGCACTGGCCCGAACGCGCACGGTGGTCGGTGCCATCAGCTCGCTCACCGGCGTCTCCCCGGGGCTCAGCAGGAGGCGGTACAGCGAGAGCACCCCGAGCAGTCGGCGCTCCGCGTCGATGACGTAGATGTAGTTGACCGTCTCGGCTTCGTCCACCAGCCGGCGGATCGCGGCGATCGCCTCGGCCGCGTGTGCGTCGCGTGACACCGCGACGAACTCGGGGGTCATGATCCCGCCGGCGCTGTCGGGCGGGAAGTCGGCCAGCTCGCGGATCTCGGCGGCCTCATCGGGCGCCATGCGGATCAGGATCGCCTCGGCTTCAGGCTCGGTCAGCTCGTCAACGACGTCCGCAGCGTCGTCCGGGTCCATGCCGGCGAGCAGGGTGGCGGCCTCGGCCTGCGAGAGGCTCCGAAGGATGGCGGCCGCCTCGGCCGGGTCGAGCTCCTCGAGCAGTTGCGGCACTTCATCGTCCGGCAGCCACTGGAGGAGCACCGCAATCTCCCCCGGATCGAGCTGCGGGACGAGCGCCGCCCACTCGGACGGCCCGATCCGTTCGGCGAGACCGACCACGCCCTCTCGCTCGCGTTCGCGGATCAGGTCCTGGATCTCGTTGAGCAGCTCGTCGGTGGCCAATGTGGACATCGGGCCGCCCTCCCTGGGTCGATGGACCGGGCCGTCTGGCTGGGCACACTGTGACGTATCCGCCGCACGCTCGCGCCGCCCTCCGACGTCGCCGGGCCGTGCCCCAGGCAGGCGTTACGCGGAGCGATCCGCCGACCAGATCGCCCTGTTGACCACGTTCTCGAGCAGCTCCTGGTGACCTGACACGGGCGCCGGGTCGATGCTCCCGTCGGCCACGCGCGCCTCGAGGTCGGCCAGGCTCAGCGATCCGCCCAGGATCCCCTTGCCGAGGTCCGCGTCCCAGCCGGCATAGCGCCCGTCCTTCAGCCCCGCGAGTTCACCCTCCTCGACCAGGGCAGCGGCGACGAGCAGCGCGCGGGCGAGCGTGTCCAGACCCCCGATGTGGGCGTGGAACAGGTCCGTGCGATGGGTGCTCTGGCGGCGAAGCTTGGCATCGAAGTTGAAGCCGCCGCGACCGATCCCGCCGGCCCGCAGGATCTCGTACAGCGGCAGCGCGAGGTCCTCGACCGAGTTCGGGAACTGGTCGGTGTCCCAGCCGTTCTGGGGGTCGCCGCGGTTGGCGTCGATGCTGCCCAGGATCCCATTCGCGGCCGCGTACGCCACCTCGTGATGGAAGCTGTGCCCGGCGAGCGTGGCGTGGTTGGCCTCTATGTTGACCCGGTATTCCGCCTCCAGGCCGTGGCGCACGAGGAAGCCATGGACCGTCTGGACGTCGTAGTCGTACTGGTGCTTGGTCGGCTCCATCGGCTTTGGCTCGATCAACAGCTGGCCGTCGAACCCGATCCGATGCTTGTGCTCGGCGACGAGATGCAGGAACCGGGCCAGCTGGCTGTCCTCGCGTCGCAGGTCCGTGTTGAGGAGCGTGTCGTAGCCTTCGCGTCCGCCCCACAGGACGTAGTTCTCGCCGCCCAGCCGCTTGGTGACCTCGAGCATGTGCTTGACCTGCGCCGCGGCGTACGCGAAGACCTCCGGGTCCGGGTTGGTCGCCGCGCCGCCCTGGTAGCGCGGGTGGCTGAACAGGTTGGCGGTGCCCCACAGGAGACGGACGCCCGTCCGCTCCTGGTAGCCGGCCGCCTCGTCCGCGAGCGCGTCGAGGTTCGAGCGAAACGTCGCGAAGCGGTCGCCTTCCGGAGCGACGTCACGGTCGTGGAAACAGTAGTACGGGGTGCCGAGCTTGGCGAAGAATTCGAACGCGGTGGCGAGCTTCCAGCGAGCCCCCTCCATCGCATCTGCGGCCGCCAGCCATGGGCGGTCGAGCGTGCCCAGACCGAACATGTCGATGCCCGCCCAGGCGAACGAGTGCCAGAAGCAAACCCCCGGGCGGAGGTGATCCTCCATCCGCTTGCCCAGGACGATGCGGTCGGGCTGGTAGACCTTGAACGACAACGGGTCGTTCGAGTCCAGACCGCCGAACGGGATCGGCTCAGCGACGTCTGCGAAGAACGGATCCGGCACGCGCGCTTCCTCCCTCCCCGTCATCCCCATCGCGGCCGGGTTGGTACCTTGCGACGGCGCTGCGGTGCTCAAACGCGGAGCTGGGCGAGCTCCTGGGTGGTGACCTCGGCGGGCGGCTTGCCGAGGATGATCATCCCGAGGATCTCGTCGGTCGTCACGTCGGCCTTGTTGACCGTCCCGACGATCCGGCCGTGGTACATCACGCTGACCCGGTCCGCCAGGTCATAGACGTCATGGATGTCGTGGCTGATCAGGAAGATCCCGATGCCCTCGTTCTTGAGCTGCCGGATCAGGCTCCGGACCTGCTCGGTCTCGGCCGGCCCGAGTGCCGCAGTCGGTTCGTCCATGATCAGGATCCGGGCATTGAAATGGACCGCCCGGGCGATGGCGACGGCCTGGCGCTGGCCGCCGGACAACGACTTGACGGGGATCAGGAAGCGCTTGAAGTTCGGGTTCAGCCGGGCCATGACCTTGCGGGTGGCATCTTCCATCGCCCCGTCATCGAGTGATCCGAGACGCGATACCAGCTCCCGACCAAGGAACAGGTTCGCCGGCGCATCCAGGTTGTCGGCCAGCGCGAGGGTCTGGTAGATCGTCTCGATTCCGTGGGTCTTCGCGTCACGCGGGTTCGAGATCTCGACGGGCTGCCCATTGATGAGGATTGCGCCGGAATCCGCTCGGTGCGCACCGGACAGGACGCGCATCAGCGTCGACTTGCCGGCGCCATTGCCGCCGACGAGCCCGATGACCTCACCGGCCTTGAGGTCGATGGTCACGTCGCGCACGGCGTGGACGCCACCGAACGCGACGTTGATATCGCGCATCTCGACGAGCGGCGCCTGATCGGCCACGGGTCGCTCCTCCTGGGCTGTCATGCCGTCCGCCTTCGGTTCCAGGCGTCGGCGCCGACTGCCGCCACGAGCACGATGCCTGCCACGATGTTCTGGATCGGCGATGCCATGCCCATGAAGCTCAGGCCGTACGCCAGCGACTGCATGACCATCGCGCCCAGAATGGCGCCGGGGATCGTGCCGATCCCGCCCGCGAAGGACGTCCCACCGATGACGGCGGCGGCGATCACGTAGAGCTCGTAGCCCTGGCCGAGGTCCAGCGTGCCGCCATTGAGACGGGCCGACGCGATCGCGGCGCTGATGGCGCACAGGATGCCCATCAGGATGAACGTCTTCATGATCGTCCAGCGGGTGTTGATACCCGCCAGCTCGGCCGCGTCGGGGTTCCCGCCATAGGCGAAGACGTTGCGGCCAAAGCGACGTCGCTTGGCCAGAAAGGTCATGACGAGTGCGACCCCGATCACGATGACCAATGGCCACGGGATGCCCGCCTCGATCTGCAAGCCGCCTGGTGGTTCGGTGATGCCGCGGGCCGTTGCGAACTGGGTCGCCAGACCGGCCGGCCAGTGATAGCTATTGGCGATGTAGACCGCACCGAGCGTAAAGCCGCAGCCGAGGACGCCCAGCAGGACCTCTGCCCAGATCGGTCGGAGCGCAAAGCCGAACCGGCGCCGTTGCCGGCGTGCGTTGAACAGCAGGAACACGAGAGCGACGCAGATGACGACGCCCAGGATCCAGCTCACGGTCCCGCCCAGCGAGCCTTGCGGGCCTCCACCGAGCAGGACGAAGGTGGCGTCAACCGGCGCGACCGTGGTCCCACCGCTGAGGACCCAGACGACGCCGCGGAAGGCGAGCAGTCCGCCGAGCGTCACCACGAACGACGGGACGCCGACGTAGGCAATCAGGAAGCCCTGGAACCCGCCGATGAAGGCGCCGAGCCCGATACCGATGACGAGGGCGATGATCCACCCGATTGGATGGTTGACACCGATCGTCTCCGGAAAGACATCGGCCATCAGGACCGCATAGGTCATGCCGATGACGCCGACGAGCGAGCCGACGGACAGGTCGATGTTGCGCGAGACGATGACCAGGACCATGCCGGTGGCGATGATCGCGACGGATGCGGCCTGGACAGACAGGGTGAGCAGGTTGACCGGCTCGAGGAACCGGCCGCCGGTCGTGATGCCGAAACCGATCAGGATGGCCGCGAGCGCGACCACCATGCCAAACAGGCGGAGGTCGATCTCCGTCAACCGCACGAGGTCGGCGATGCTGGTGCGCGGACGCCCAGCCAGCTGATCCGGAGCAGAACCGACAGCTTCAGTCATGAGGTCGACTCCTGGCCGCTCGAACGGTTTAGGTCACGAATGGAAGCGACCTGCCCCGCGTGGCGGGGCAGGTCGTGTTGCTCGAATCGGGTGGTCGGTCAGTCGCAGACGCCTGGCAGGCCACCGGCCGGTACGCCGGCGCACACCGCTTCCTTGGTCACCCATCCGGCGTCGACGGTCGCCTTCACGTTGTCCTTGGTGACAGCCGTCGGGGTGAGGATGATCGACTGGACGGTGTTGCCGCCCGGCGTGGTGAACGCGGTGGCGTTGAGGGACGCCGGCGCGGCGTCAGCCGGCAGGCCATCCGGTGCCTTGACGGCGTTGAGCGCGGTGCCCGCGCAGAGCTGCGTGGCAACACTGCCGGCCGTAGTGCCGAGCGCGAATGCGTTCTTCCAGACCGAGACGGCCTGGGTCCCGAGGGCGACCCGGTTCAGCGCGGCGGTGTCGCCGTCCTGGCCGGAGACCGGGATCTTGAGGCCGACGGCGTCGAGGGCGGCAACCACACCGGTCGCCATGCTGTCGTTCTCCGAGAGCACGGCCTGGATGTCGTTGTTGTTCTCGTTGAGCGCCGCTTCCATGTTGTTGCGGGCGTTCGTGGTGTCCCAGTTGTCCGTGTTCTTCTCGAACACGACCTTGATCGGGCCTGATGTGTCACCGAGCTCCGGGATGCCGGCCTCGGTCATGCCCGAGCGCAGGAAGGCCGAGTTCGGGTCCGTCTCGGCGCCGAGGATGATCGCGTAATTGCCCTCGGGTACGAGACCCATGAGCGTCTCGGCCATGAGCGTCCCGACCTTCTTATTGTCGAAGGTGATGTAGAACGTGTTTGGATCCTCGATCAGGCGGTCATAGGCGATGACCGGGATCCCGGCGGTTGTCGCCTTCGCGATGGCCGGCTTGATCGCCTCGGAGTCCTTGGCGAGGATGATCAGCGCCTTCGCGCCCTGGTTGATCAGGCTGTCGATGTCGGTGAGCTGCTGCTCGGCCTTGTCGTTCGCGTCCGCGCGGATGTAGCTGCCACCAGCAGCGGCAATGGCTGCCTGCATCGCCGGCTCGTCGGCCTTCTTCCAGCGTTCCTGGGAGTAGTTGTTCCAGGACACGCCGACCACGCAGCCGGTTGTCGCGGCTGACCCCGGGGCGGCGCTGCCGCCGGTGCTGGTGCTCGAACACGCGGCAAGGATGATCAGGACGCCGCCCATGAGGGCAACGAGTCTCCGATGGACCATGTTGGCTTCTCCTCTTCCCAAGACCCATCACGCTCGTGACGGCTGGTCGCGATAGGCTACCACCCTGCCGATCCCATTTCGATGCTTTCCGGGCACCATTTCGACGCGATTTGAAGGGCTGCTCGGCGAGTGCCGGCGTGCGGGTCGTGTCCACCTCGGAGGAGAGCACGTGACGCGCAGATCGACACATGCTGATGTGGCTGCCGGATCGGCGCCTGTTGCGCTCGTCGGAACTCCGATCGGCCCGCCGCGGACGGACCGCCGGTCGTCGTGAGGCGGCCACGGGCTCTGATCGGCATCGGGATCGCGGCGGTGGCCGTGGTCGGCGCCGCAATCGGCGGGTTCGCGGTCACGCGACTCCAGGGCGTGACAGCCGCGATGGGTCCGCCCCGGTTCGTGGATGAAACAACCACCTCCGGCATCGACCATACGTACGGCGGCGCATTCGAGTTCGCGGTGGGCGGCGGGGTCGCGGCATTCGACTGCGACAACGACGGCCGGCAGGACGTCTACCTCGCGGGCGGTGCCCAACCTGCCGCCCTCTACCGCAACACCAGTCAGGTGGGAGCGGCCATTGCATTCGTTCACGGCTCGGATCCCGGCACCGATCTCACCGGGGTAACCGGGGCGTATCCGATCGATATCGATGAGCGACGGGCAGGTCGACCTGGCAGTCCTGCGAATCGGCGAGACCGTGCTGCTTCGGGGTCTCGGCGACTGCCGCTTCGAGCGTGCCAATGAAGCCCTGGGGTTCGACGGGGGCACATCGTTCACGACGGCGTTCAGTGCGACGTGGGAGGGATCCGCCAACCTTCCGACGCTGGCTCTCGGTCGCTACCGGAATCTCGATGCGGCGGGGGCGCCCACCAGTGGATGCGCCGAGAACGAGCTCCTCCGGCCGGACGTCGAAGGCAGCGGGTATACCTCGCCAATCGCGCTTCAGCCCGGGTACTGCGCGCTGTCGATGCTGTTCAGCGACTGGGACCGCTCCGGTCGACGCGACCTGCGGATCAGCAATGACCGCCATTACTACGACTACCTCAACGGCCAGGAACAGCTCTGGCGCATCGACGCCGGCCAGATGCCGCGGCTCTACACCGACGTGGATGGCTGGATCAAGGCACAGATCTGGGGGATGGGGATCGCGAGTCACGACCTGACCGGGGACGGCTACCCGGAGGTCTTTCTGACCAACCAGGGCGAGAACAAGCTCCAGACCCTGGCCGAAGGCCCGGATACACCCGCCTACCGCGATATCGGCCTCAGTCTCGGGGCAAACGCAGCGGAACCGTTTACCGGCGGCGACCCGCTCCCCTCCACGGCCTGGCATGCCGAGTTCCAGGACGTGAACAACGACGGGTACGTTGACCTGTACATCGCCAAGGGCAATGTCAGCGAGATGGAGGACTTTGCCCAGCGAGATCCCAGCAACCTTCTCCTCGGCCAGGCCGACGGGACGTTCAAGGAAGGGGCGATGGGCGCAGGGATCGTCGATTTCGGGCGGGGTCGCGGCGGCGCCCTGGTCGATCTCAATCTCGACGGCCTGCTGGACCTGGTGACGCTCGGGTACGGCAACGCGGTCAAGGTGTGGCGGAACGTCGGTTCGGGTGACGCGGAGCAACCAGACCACATGGGGTCCTGGCTGGCGTTCCGAGTCACCCAGCTCGGCGCGAACCGGGACGCGATCGGTGGATGGATCGAGGTCCGGGTCGGCGAGACCATCCTCCGGCGGGAGCTTTCGGTTGGCGGGGGCCACCTGGGCGGCCAGCTCGGCTGGGTCCATTTCGGCATTGGTTCGGCCAATGCGGCCGAGGTCCGCGTCCTGTGGCCGGATGGCGAAGCAGGCCCGTGGATGGAGATTGACGCGAACCGGTTCGCCGACATCGAGCGTGGCGCGACCGAACCTCGGTTGTGGCAGCCTTCACCCCAGTGAGGGAGACCGGCGGATGACCAAGGCTCGACTCGCACGCGTGACGCTGCCCGACTTCGGGATGCCCGACGAGCGGCCCGAGATCGCCCCGACGACCTATCTGGCGCGCGTCGAGCGGCTCCGGGCGCGGGCAAGCGACGCCGGTTTTGACGTACTCGTGATCTACGCCGACCGCGAGCACAGTGCCACGATCGCCTGGTTGACCGGGTTCGACCCACGGTTCGAGGAGGCGATCCTGATCCTGGGCGCGCGGAACGCGGACGACTACGAGCCCGCGATCCTCGTCGGCAATGAATGCTGGGGGATGGCGGGGGCGGCCCCGGTCCCGATGCGTCGTCACCTGTTCCAGGACCTGAGCCTCCCCCGGCAGCCGCGCGATCGATCGCGGCCACTTGCCGAGATCATGTCATCGGAGGGCATCGGCCCCGGCGGTCGCGTCGGGGTCATCGGCTGGAAGGCGTACGGCCGGCCCGAGCTGATCGAGGCTCCCGCCTACATCGTCGACGAGCTGCGCGGTCTGACCGGCCCCACGGGATCCGTCAGCAACGCCACCGGCCTCCTTATCGACCCCGCGAATGGTCTCCGCGTGATCAACGAGCCCGAGCAGCTTGCCGTGTTCGAGTACGCGGCGTGCCAGACCTCGCAGGGCGTCCGCGACCTGGTGTTCGGGCTCCGGCCCGGGATGACCGAACGTGAGGCCGTTCGGCTCCTGGGCTGGGACGGATCGCCGCTGTCGTGCCACCTGATGCTGTCCAGTGGCCCTCGTGCTTCGCTGGGGCTGCTCAGCCCGGGCGATCGGGTGATCGATCGCGGGGACCGGTTCACGACCGCGTTCGGGATCTGGGGCGCACTCAACTGCCGTGCCGGGTTCGTCGTCGAGGATGCGAGCGAGCTCCCGGCCGCGATCGCCGACTACGTCGACCGGCTGGTCGGACCCTATTTCGAAGCGGTCGCCGAGTGGTACGGCGCAATCCGCATCGGGCAGACCGGTGGCGCCCTCCAGGCCATCATCGATCGTCACCTGGGCGATCCGTTCTTCGGCATCTTCCTCAACCCGGGCCACCAGATCTCTCTCGACGAGTGGGTGAGTTCGCCGATCTGGCCCGGCTCGCCGATCGAGCTGCGCTCCGGCATGGCGTTCCAGGTCGACATCATCCCGGCGACCGGGACCGACTACTTCACGACGAACATCGAGGATGGCATCGCGCTGGCGGACCAGGTCCTGCGCGACGAGCTCGCCGCGCGATTTCCGGCAGCCTGGGCGCGCATCGGAGCCCGTCGCGAGTTCATGCGCGACGCCCTCGGGATCGAGCTGCACCCGGACGTCCTGCCGTTCTCGAATACCCCGGCCTGGCTGGCGCCGTTCCTGCTGGCGCCCGACCGGGCAATGACGCTCGCTTAGGCGGCGGACGGCGCAGCGTCCGGTTCGCGGCCGTCGTCGATCGGGTCGGACGACGCGTTTTCGCGCCGGGCCAGGAAGGCGAACGGGATCGCCAACGCCTGGACGACGCCCGACACGACGTAGGACGCGGGGTACCCAAAGACGTCGGCGGCCCTGCCGAGGGCCGGCTGTGCCACGACGCCGCCACTCGACCCAAGCAGGGAATCGAAGGACAGGACCGTCGCACGCTGCTCGGACGGAATGAGGCCGTTGATGAAGGCCTGGCGCAGGGGCATCTCGAAGGCAAAGATGAGTGCCCAGAGCGCGAGCAGCACGAGCGCAACCGCGAAGTGCTGGATCATGCCGATCGCGATCAACAACGCGACGTTGAGAATCCCACCGAGGATCAGGGCGTGGGTTCGTCGACTGAACAGACGCCGCACGCGCGAAACAAGCAGGCCGCCCACGATCTGGGCGCCCGCGATCAGCGCAGCAGCGAGCCCGGCGATCCCGTACGCAGTCTTGTCGCCATAGAGCTCGAGCAGATACGGCTGCGTGGCATAGAACGCATAAAAGCTGACGCCGACCGTGAACGGCGATGCGAGCATCAGCCATCGCACGGGCGGGTTGCGCAAGCCACCGTCGACGGCGCCCCGGACCACGTTCCTGACCGCGGCGATCGGGCTGGCATCCCGCGCCGGGCTGAACCCAAGGTCGTGCATGAACCACCACGCGATCACGAGCGTCACGCCGAGCATCCCGGCGCGGAACAGGTAGGGCACGCCGAGACTGCTCGCCTGGGCGATCACGCCACCGGCGACCGATCCGACAAGCATCGCGATGCCGCCCACAGTCTGGGCTCTGCCAAAGACCGATTCGAGGTTGCCCGTGAACTTCGTGAAGGCCAGGGCGTCAACGAGCCACGCCTCGGTCGCACCAGAGAAGAACGTGAAGCCGAGGCCCAGGAGGATCGAGGCGATCGCCCAGCCGACGAACGGCGCGTGGACCTGCCACATCACGAGGTAGAGCAGCGTAGAGAGCAGGAGGGTGCCGGCTCCCAGGAGGAACGAGAACCGCCGCCCTCGGGTGTCGGCGACGACGCCCGTCGGCACCTCGAAGATGACCTGGCCGACGGCGAAGAACGCGTTCGCCGCAAACGCCTCGGTATTGCTCAGTCCGGCATCGAGCAGGAAGAGCGTATTGATCCCCCAGATGAACGACGCCGCGAGCGTCGTCAGTAGCGTGAGCAGCAGGTAGGTTCGCTGAACCCGTTGGGCGTCGTTGGTCACGAAGGCTGCACTCTACCGACCGAGCGCCGGTCCCGCACGATCGGCGTACGATCGAGGGCATGACTGGCATCGACGGGCCCCTCGCGGGTGCGGCACCGATCGCGCACGACTCCAACGGCGGGCCGGCTTGACCGACCTTGCCGATGGCGAACTGATCGTCATGGACGTGCCCGCCCAGCAACGCTATGAGGCGCGCGTGGGGGATGACATCGTCGGGTTCAGCGAGTATCGGCGCGTCGAACGCGACAGGGTCATCCTCTTCCATACGGAGGTCGACCCGGCCTTCGAAGGCAAGGGGTTTGGCAGTCGGCTGGCGGCGGGAGTGCTGGACGATATCCGGGCTCGCGGGTTCCGTGTCACCGTGAAGTGCCCGTTCATCACCGCGTACCTGAAACGGCACCGGGAGTACGACGACCTGCTGACCAACCCCGTGCGCTGAGCACCTCGCTCCGCGGGCGTCCTCGGGATGCGGGTGGGATCCGCCGCGTCACGCGCGCCACCGTCCGATGGCACACTGCCCCACATGGACAGCTGCGAACATCTCGTCGAGGCGCTCGATGCACCCGAGATCATTCCCGGAGACGGTTGCGAGGACTGCCTCAAGATCGGCGGCTGGTGGGTACACCTTCGCCAGTGCATGACCTGTGGCCATGTCGGCTGCTGCGACGAGAGCCCGAACCGCCACGCAACCGCCCACTTCGGGACGTCGGATCATCCGGTGATCCGCACGATCGAACCGGACGAGTCGTGGTTGTGGTGCTTCCGGGACGAGGTCGGCGTAGAGACCTGATCGACGACGAGCTAGCCCGGACGGCGGCCTGCTGGCACCGCGGCCGACGGAAGGTTCGTGCCAGATGCGGCCGTGGTGAACACTGGACACGTCTCCACGCGGACGGCGCGGGCGCCAGTTGCATATTCATGCGATCGCCTCGTAGACCCTCGCGTGGCCCCGGGTGTGCATTTCTGGCTATTCATGCACCCGACAGCTTGTGACCAGTTCCGTACTGCCCAAGGTGCACCTAGCCTACTTTTGGCAGGAAATGGGCCGGGCGGGCCACTTCCGCCCCGGCGGCGGCTGGCCGCCGCGCGTTCGACCCGGTCCCGGGGCGAGTCGATCAGCTCGTCTTCCGGCCCCCGCGCGGACCCGCCTTCGTCGAAGCCGCGCGCAGCGATCGCGTCGGCTTGCGGATGTTGTCGTCCTTGTCGACCTCGATGCCGTAGCGCTCGGCGGCCTTCAGGATCTTGCGCCGTGCGCCTTCCTTGGCCGTCTTGCTCTGGAACGTGGTCTGGTTGAACCGGGCCATCGCGTTGCGGACATGCGAGGCGTCGTTGATCGGCAGATGTTCCTCGCCGTCCCGATCGATGTAGGCGAACTGGGAGTCGCTGAGTCGCTCGCGATCTTTGGTGTCGAGCTCAGCCATCGGGTGACCTCCTTCGCGGGGTGTCTCGGGACGACGCCGTTTGAGGGCGCCGTAATCCGAGGACAACCGTTTCATGGATGGCACCCAAGTGGCGCCAGCCTCGATGGCCGACGGCTTGCGGCTCCGTTTCAACCGCCGGCGGCGGTCCCGGATCGTGCAGAGCGAGCTCAGGCGACGGTGGGGGCACCGAGCTGTCGTCGAGCCGCCACGGCAACTACCACGGCCAGGACCAGCATGATCATGGCGTTGGCTGGATGAAGTGCCGCGATCGCCGGCGAGCTCGACCGGAGGACCGGCAGCACGGTCTGCACGATGTAGAGAACCAGCAGGAGCGCGGACCAGCCAACATGCGCTCGGGGCATCCGGCCGATGAGGGCGAACACCGGGACCGCCAGCGCAAGGAGGCCCATCAAGGTGTAGCCGATCCCAACGTGCGTGGCGAAATCACCATTCCCACCCAGCTGCGCCAGCGCGGCACCGGCAAGGTATCCCTGTAGCAGGACGCCGGCGGCAAACAGCCAGGCCGAGACCAGGTGCGCCCATCGGGCGATGGCGATCATCCGTTCCTCCTCATGCGACGTCGTAACCAACGTCTGAGCCGGCACGATACGCGGTCCGGTCAACCCAGCTGGCGGAGCGCCGAGTGTGCGGCGTGATACCCGCACATGCCATGGACGCCACCACCTGGCGGCGTGGACGCCGAGCCAAGGAAGATCGAGCGGTTCGGCGTTGCGTACGGATCGATCAACCGTCGTGTCGGGCGGGTGAACAGCTGACCGAGGTCCATCCGCCCGCCGGCGATGTCACCGCCGACGTTGTTGGCGTTGTAGGCCTGGAGATCGGCCGGACCGCGCGGGCTGATCGCCAGGATTCGATCGCGGAACCCGGGCGCGAACCGCTCGATCTGCTCCAGGATTCGCTCGGTCATGTCGACGACCGACCCGTTGGGGACATGGCAGTACGCCCAGATCGCGTTGCGGCCCTCGGGTGCGCGCGACCGGTCGAACAGGCTCGTCTGGGTCAGCAACACGTATGGCCGATCGGGTTCGCGCGCCTTGGCGACCTGCCCTTCGGACCGGGCGATCTCCTCGAGGGTGCCGCCCAGGTGGATCGTGCCTGCCTCGGCCAGCTCGGCAGCCGCCCAGGGGATCGCACCGTCGATCGCGAGATCGAGCTTGAACACGCCGGCCCCATGTCGGTATCGCCCGAGCTGGCCGCGATAGCCCTCGGGCAGTCGCTCACCGGCGATCGAGGCCAGCTGCCCGGGTGCGAGGTCGAAGACCGCGACGCGGTGCTCGGGCAGGTCCTCGTAGCTCTCGATTGCACTCTCCACCTCGATCGTTCCGCCGAGTGCCCGGAGCTCGGCGGCCAGCGCATCCGGAACACGCCCGGCGCCGCCTTCCGGAAATGGCCAGCCATCGGCATGCGCGGCGGCGAGCAGGACCATCCCGGCAGCCGCGCTGACGGGTTCGGTCAGCCCGAGGATCGAATGCGCGGCCACGCCCGCCAGGAGCGCTCTGGCCCGTTCGCCGCGGAACCGTCTGGTCACACTCGTCGCCGATCGGATCCCGTCCAACCCGAACCGCGCCATCCGCATCGCGCGCATTGGCGACAGCGGAATGTGGAACGGGGCGAGCAGGTCGGGGAGCGTCGTGTCCCAGTGGTCGACCAGTGGGTCGAATAATCGCCGGTAGGCCACGGCGTCAGCGGCGTTGCCAAGGCCAGCCGCGGTCCGCTCGACGCCCCCACGCACCATGACCGCGGTTCCATCGTCGAGCGGATGGCCGAGGGCGGCCGGCGGATCGATCCAACGGACGCCCCGCGCCTCGATATCGACGCCCGCGAAGAACGGCGACGTCCGTCCGAACGCGTGGATGGAGCTGCAGACGTCGTGAACGAATCCCGGGAGCGTCAGCTCGGCCGATCGGGAGCCACCGCCCACTGTGACCGCCGCCTCGTACAGAGTCACCGAGTGGCCGGCACGCGCAATCTCGATCGCCGCCGCAAGCCCGTTCGGGCCACCGCCGACGACGACCGCATCGACCGCCGCAGCCTTGGCTGCAACCATCACAGTCCAGCCCGGCGCAGATCGTCGAGACGGACCGGCGGGAGGTAGTCGCCCTGGTACTCGCGAACCCACCACGCGCCGGTCGCTCGTCGCTCGCGCCACGTCGTGAACCGGTATCTGAAGAAGCGGGCGCGGACGAATCGTGGCGGGGCCTCGGGGAACGGGTTCCGTCGGAGCAGCCGAAGCGTCGGGGCATCGCCCTCGAGCAGCCGACCCACGAACCGGACGAACCAGTCGCCGCCATAGCGCGGTGACAATGGGATGAACCAGAGCAGCCAGTCGAGGCGGAGGTGGTAGGGCGCGACCTGGGGCGACAGTCGCGTTGGGTCGTCGGGCTTGCCCTTGAACCCGTATTCGCGCCAGGCCGCGTCGGCACCGGGCGCGTCCTCGTCCGTGCCCTCGATTACCAGCTCGATTCGCTCGCGACTCACCGTGCCAAACGCCCCGTACGTGTTCACCAGTCTGAACGGGTTGAACGATGCGTTCATCGCCTGGCGTGGACTGGCCATGTTCCGAACCGGCCACCAGCTGAGGATCACGATCGCGGCGACCAGCAGGGCGACGGCGACGTTGAACCAGGCCGGCGCCGGCGCGAACGCGGACGCGGCGATCCATCCCGGATTTGCAACGGCGGCGACGATGGCCAGGATCGTGACCCAATTGAGCCAGGCGTAGTTACCACTGACGACGAGGTAGAGCTGGGTCGCGATCATCAGGATCGCCGCGATCGACGCGAATGGCTGTGGCAGGAAGAGTCCAAATGGGAGGACGAGCTGGGCCACGAAGTTGCCAAGGGCCTCCAGGCGGTGAAGCGGTCGCGGCAGGCGGTGGAAGAACCAGGACAGCGGGTTGGGCATCGGTTGGGTCTCGTGATGGAACGTCATGCACGTCAGGTCGCGCCAGCAGGGGTCCCCCCGCACCTTGATCAACCCGGCCCCGAACTCGACCCGGAAGGCCAGCCAACGGAACGCCAGGAGCACGAGCCAGGGCGGCGCAACCTGGTCATTGCCCAGGAAGATGGCCAGAAACCCGGCCTCGAGCAGGAGCGACTCCCAGCCGAAGCCGTAGAACGTGCCGCCGATGTTCGAGATCGACTGGTAGAGGACCCACAGGACAAACCAGGACGCCATGGTGACTGGGAGCGGGGCCTGTTGCGGCAGGCCGAGGACGAGGAGTGCCGAGACCATTACCCCGATCCAGGCCGTGACCAGCAGCCGTCGGTCCGAGTAGCCCCAGTGGAACAGGCTCGGCGCGTCGAGAAAGCGGGCTCGCGCCAGGAACCAGCGCGCCGGCTCAAGACCACGCTCGCCGCACAGCGCGGGGAATTGGCGGATCGCCACGAAGAACCCGATCACGTAGATGAACGCGAGACCGCGCTCGATGACGAATCGCGCGACGCTGTAATCAGGGGCGGCGAGCTCGGGCATGGGCATCGGGCCAGCGTGCTGTCGACGACGACATCGTCGCACCCCAAGCATCCCAACGGCTCGTCTGGGCGACGAAGCGGATCACACCGGTGCGACGAACGCCCCCGTCGTTTATATCGCTGCAATGCGAGATTGGGGATGCTGCGTCGGGACGAACCATCGCTTGAGGTAG
The DNA here is from genome assembly GCA_963731865.1 of uncultured Chloroflexia bacterium. GTDB lineage: Bacteria > Chloroflexota > Limnocylindria > Limnocylindrales > CSP1-4 > SPCO01. The sequence goes on from CAVSXG010000002.1 coordinate 1,146,464, forward strand.
CGAACGTGTTACGCGCGACCGGCGAATTCAAGATCACCGGGGGGCACGAAGACGTGTATTCGGACCGAAGTCCGGGGCGCCTGACGAGGGCGGGCGGGACCCAGGAGTTCTCAGGCGGCATCGATGGCGCCGGCCGGATCCAGTGGCTGATGTGCTACCGCGGCGACCGCACGGCGGATTTCGTCGGCATGCAGGAGATCGAAGGTGCCGTTGGCGGACGCCGCGGCACGTTCGTCCTGACCTCGGTGGGATCGCACGACGGCGTCCACTCGAAGGGCACCTGGACGGTGGTCCCAGGCACCGGAACAGAGGAGCTGGCCGGCATCTACGGGACCGGTCGCTGGAAGGCGGGGCCCGGACCGCAGGCGACCTTCGAGCTGACCTACGACGTTACCTGAGCCGGACGGCACCCGTCGGCCCTTGGGCACGATCCGGGTCCTGTCCGCATGTGACAGGAGCGCGTTGTCATATTCGGGGCATCGCATGATTCATGTAGATCGAGCGCGGCGCTGCACCATGCACGGCAATGTGCCAGCTGGGGATGGGTGACATCGGGGGTAAAATCTAGGTACCACCAGCACGCTCACGACGGTCATCCAGATCGCCGTCCGGGGTTGGTGTGGCCAAGGAGGTGCCCGCGTGAATGCCTTCATCGTGGACCTCAAGAACAAGCCCGGCGAGCTCGCCAAGCATCGCGGAGGCGATCGCCGGTCAGGGCGTCAACATCACCGGATTCACCGGCGCGACGTGCGGTGACACCGGGTCCGTCGCCCTCATCACCAGCGACGAGGCCGCCACTCGTCGCGCGCTCACCGACGGGGGTTGGACCCATCGCCCCGTCGAGCTGGTGACCGCCGGACTGGCGAACAAGCCGGGGAGCCTCGGGATGGTGACCCGCAAGCTGGCCACCGCCGGCGTGAACATCGAGGCGGCGATCCCGACCGGGATGTCCGAGGGCAACGTCCACATCGCGTTCGCGACCGACAACCCGGCCAAGGCGAAGGAGGCGCTGGGCGAGTACCTGCTGACCGAGGCCTACAGCCGCTGACCCAAAGCTTCAATACCCGTGCGGTCCCGGAAGGCCGCCAGCGAAGCACCCAGGCCCCGGGTCACGTCCGACCCGGGGCCTTCGACATGAAACGTCGTCTGCGCCGTCGTCAGTCCGGCCGACCGACGTCGATCAGGGGCACCACATCGCGTTCGAACCGTTCGGCTCGGGTCACGAGCTCGCCTGGATCCGTGCTCCCAAGCCACAACGCGAGATGCGTGACGCCGATGTCGGCAAACTTCCGCACCTCGGCGGCCATGTCTTCGGGCGAGCCCCGCATCGCATAGCCATTCGACCCGGCGTCGAATTCCACGCGCACGCGAGCCGAGAGCCACGGCATCGGGCGACCGGCGGCGTCGGCGGCGGCCCGAATGATCGGGACGCGCTCGCCGTACTGGGCGGGGCTCGAAACGCTCGAGTGATACCCGTCGCCGAGCGTTCCTGCGCGCTGCAGGGCACGCTCGGCGCGGCCGCCGACCACGATGGGCAAGGCGGCCCCCTGCGCCGGCAGCGGCGCGAACGCAAAGTCGTCGATCGCGTGGAACCGGCCGGCGAATGGCTCCGTCGATCCCGACCACAGGTGACGCCATAGCCGGATCGTCTCGTCCAGGTACGCGCCACGGATCCCGAACCGCTCGCTCATGCCGAGATTGGCGAACTCGGCCTGGTTCCAGCCGACCCCGACGCCCGCGATGACGCGGCCATCGGTCAACGAATCGAGCGTTGCGAGCTCCTTCGCGAGCACGACGGCGTTGCGCTGGGGGACGACGATGACGCTCGTCGCGAGGCGAACCCTGGGATGCCGGGCGCCGACCCAGGCGAGGGTCAGGATCGCGTCGTAGATGCGGCCGTAGTCCTCGATGCTGTCGGTCGGGACGAGCACGTGGTCCGTGGTCCAGGCGGCGGACCAGCCGAGGCGTTCGGCGACCTCCGCGGCGGCGTCGATGCCTTCTGGCGACGCGCCATCGGGGAAGTTCGGCAGGCAAATTCCGAAGTCCATGCCCCTCGATGGTATCGGGTGTCTCGCCGGACCGGGCGCCGGACGTGTGCCACGGAATCCGCCTTGACACCACGTAGTGTGGTTGTCTATCGTGCACCAGTGGACGGCGCCGAGCTCATCAGCCAGCTGACCCGTCTCGGGCTGACCAGCTACGAGGCCCGGGCCTACACCGCCCTCGTCCGCCGCGACTCGTTCAGCGCGGCGCAGGTGGCCCGCCAGGCGGGCCTGCCCCGGCAACGGATCTACGACGTCCTCGAGACGCTCGTCCAGAAGGGGCTGGCAGCCTCGCGACCCGGTCCGCACGCCAAATACGCTGCGGTCGCCCCGGAGCTCGCAATCGAGCGGCTGCTTGGCGCGCGGCGGCGCGAGCTGTCAGCGATGGAGCTCGAAGGCGCGGCCATCGTCGAAGAGCTGATGCCGGCATACCGCAAGGGGCAGACCCACACCGATCCGCTCGAGTACATCGAGGTCCTGCGCGATCGCGGCGCCATCAACGAGCGCTTCGCCGAGATCCAGCGCAGCGTCAAGCGCGAAATCCTCGTGTTCACCAAGCCGCCCTACGCGACACCGCCCCAGGAGAACGAGGAGGGCCTCGAGGTCACGCAGTCCCACCTTGCCCGCAGCGTCTATGAGGCGTCGGTGTTCGACGAACCAGAGACGATCGAAGGGGTCCGAAGGTTCGTCGACGCCGGCGAAGATGCCCGCTTCGTCACGCGGCTGCCACTCAAGCTCGTGATTATCGATGAACAGACGGTCATGTTCGGGATGGAGGATCCCGTTGCCGACAGTGACGCGCTGACCATCGTGGTGGTCGAGCACCCGTCGCTGGCGCAGATCCTCAAGGTTGCCTTCACCACGGTCTGGGAGAACGGGCTCACGTTCGAACAGGCCTATGACGCGTACGTCACCCGCCGAACCCAGACCGCCTGACCGGCCGTGCGCCCAGACCGCCGCCTCGCCCCGCTGGTCGCGTTGACGCTGGTTTGCGGGCTCCTCCTCGGCACCGGTCCGCTCTCGATCGGCGCGGGCACCGTGGCGGCGGCCAAACCGCGGCCGACGCCGACCCCCACGCCAGTCCCGACGCCCACGCCCACGCCGACGCCCGCCGATGCGGCGGCCAAGCTCCGCGGCGATCTCGCGGCACTAGTCAGCGGCGCCGCCAGCCTCGATCCGAGGATCCCGGGCCTCGTCCCAAGCTACGCCGCAGGCGAGCTCCCCTACTTCGCCGTGCTGAGTGAACCGTTCGACGGCGTCCACCAGGCGGCGCTCAGTGGGCTTGGTGTTCGGCTCCTCCGCAGCTATCGGACCATCGACCTGGTCGCGGTCGCCTCGAACGCGCCGGCGGTCCTCTCGGTCGCGGCGCTGCCTTGGGTCACCAGCCTCGCGCCCGTCGAGCTCGTCGTTGCGCTGGCCGACGAGCCCGTGGTCGACCAGACGAGAGGCACGACGGCCGACGTCGGTGCGCCGACGTGGTGGGGCCGGGGCATCACGGGCGAAGGCGTCCGGATCGCGATCCTCGATACGGGGGTCGACCAGCTGCACCCGGATCTCGACGATCTCGACTTCCGCGGCTGGTCCGGACTGCTCCACGACGCCAAGGTCGTCTCCGCCAGGGACTTCAACGGCGGCCTTTGCCGGCCGGGGGCAGCCGACGGGCACGGACACGGCACCCACGTGGCAGGGATCGCCGCCGGGACCGGCGAAGGAACGCCGTTCGCGACTGACGACGGGAAGTACGCGGGCATCGCGCCCGGCGCCGAGCTGGCCGCGGGGAAGGTGCTGACCGACGCGGGCGCCGGCATCAACAGCGACCTTCTCGCCGCGATGGAGTGGGCCGCGATGCCGGCCGAGGACCTCCTCACGGGCTGTGCGGTTGGTGCCGACATCGTGAACATGAGCCTCGGGTCGGAGGCCAGGCCGGATCGCCTCAATAGCGGCTCGGACATCGACCTCGTCAGCCTGATGCTCAACCGGCTGACCGTCCGGTACGGGACGTTGTTCGTCGTGGCGCTCGGAAACAGCGGGCCATACATCGGTAGCGCCCTGGAGGCGGCTGGGTCGGCGTCACAGGCGCTCAGCGTGTCGGCGACCTCCAAGGACTACGACGTCAACCACGACGACACGCTGGCAGGCGACACCTGCGCCGGCTGGCGGCATCCCGGTGGTGGCAACACCTGCGCTGCCGGTGTCGGCGATCAGCCATCGTCGATCTCCTCGTTCTCGTCGCGTGGCCCCTCCGGCGACGTCTGGCTGCGTCCCGATCTCGCCGCGCCCGGGTACGACATCGTGTCCGCGCAGGCCAGCACGGGAACCCAGCTCGCCGGCAACGATCAGACCGCGGGGACCCGAGGCGACGCGTTGTACGCCACCGCATCGGGCACGTCGATGGCCGCGCCCGCCGCAGCGGGGTCCGCCGCACTCGTGCTCGATGCCTACCGTCAGCGCTACGCGAACGATCCAGCCGGCTCGAGCGGATCGCCGGGGCTGACCGCCGGTCCGGGCACCCTCCTGCGCGCGGCGATGATGAATGGCGCGCGCGGCGACCTGTTCGAATCGCGCTGGATCCTGAGCATCCTGGCGGGCGGTCTGCCCGACTGCCCGCCCGATCTCGATCCGCTCGCCTTCGGTGTCTGCGACTTCATCGACGCGCTCGGCGGCGGTTATCGGGTCCACGACTGTGTACGAGGTCCGCAACGGAGCCTCGGATCCGTACGTGGGGCCGCTCGCCGAGGGAGCCGGCAAGGTGCAGATCGCGAATGCCATCGCCGCGCTGCGCGATGGCGTGGTCGTCTACAGCACGGCATCAGGCAGCGGCGCGTCGGCTGGCACTGGGCCGCGCGATCTCCAGGGCACGTGGCAGGTGGGCGCGATCGCCGCCGGATCGACCGTCGAGCAGCGGTTCGTCATCCACAGCGCACCGGGAGCAGCACAGGCCAAGGTGACGTTCGCATTCAGTCCGGGCCACCCATCGGACGGAAGTCAGGCCATACCCACGAGTGGGAGCTCCGCCTGGACGGTCACGCTGCCAAAGCCGACGACCGTCAAAGGCGGGACTGACGTGGTCGTGACCATGAAGCTCAAGGTGCCCGCGAGCGCGGCCGCGGGAACGCGAACCGGCGTCGTCCTCGTCAATGTCGCAGGCGTCACGGGCGTGGACGGAACGCCGGCGGCCGGGCAGATCCTGCGGATCCCCGTGTTCGCGTCGGTCACCCTGCACGACACCAACATGGCACGCGGCAACGCGCCCGGTCCGTCGGCCGCGATCGACACCGGGCGGGACATCTTCGCCAAGTCCGACACGTTCTGGCCCTCAGCGGTCGGTCAGCCGGGGACGGGCTCGAACGCGGACTGGCTCGTCCAGCCGGTGGATCTCGGGACGGGTCTGGCGGAGGCCGATCTTCACCGCCTGGGATACCGCGGAGCTCGGCAACACCTACGACCTGTACCTGTATGACTCGAGGTTCGATCTGCTCGCGAGCACACATCCGTTCATCTCGGAAGGCGTGACGGATCAACAGGCCAACGATGCTCGCGGCCCTTCGACCGCGGCGGATCCGGCTCGCCTCGTCCTGCCGTCACCTGCCGCCGGGCGCTACTACCTCGCGATCAGCCGGGCCAAGGTCGGCCGCAACTACCTGGCGGCCTCGGGCGACATGGGCTCGGCGTCGATCCGCCTCGACGAGGTGCGCTGACCCCGCGTTCGCTCGGGGATGGCCCTACCCGTCGAGCGCCAGCAACACGGCATCGCTCAGGGCCGGCCAGGCCTCGAGGGCCCACGGCCCAAACTCGCGATCGGTCAGGACGGCGAGTGCGATGTCCCGCGCGGGCTCGATCCACAGGAACGTGCCGGCGCCCCCGAAATGGCCATAGGCCTCCGGGCTGTTGCGCCGGCCCATCCAGTGCGGCTCCTTGGCATCGTGGATCTCGAAGCCGAGTCCCCAGGCGCAGTCGTCAAATCGCCCTACCCCGGGAACCACGCCTGCGAGCCCCGGATACGCGACCGTCGTCGCGGTATTCGCCACGGCTGCCGGCAGGAGGGACGGACGCAGGAGCTCGCCTGCGAATGCGGTCAGGTCGTCCAGGGTGCCCTGCATGCCCTGCGACGGACGGCCCTCCAGTCGGGCGTCCGTCATCCCGAGCGGGCCAAGGACCCAGTCGGCGAGCACCGTCTCGAACGGCGCGCCGGCGCGTTGGGCGACCAGGTTGCCAAGCAAGTCGTAGCCCGTGTTCGAGTAGATCCGGCGGGTGCCAGGTCGGGCGAGGACCGCGTCCCCATCAAACGGCAGACCCGATACGTGGGCGAGCAGATGGCGGACCGTGGCATCCGGCGGTCCCGCCGGTTCGTCGAGGTCGACCAGCTTGCGCTCGGCGGCGATGAGGACGCTCCAGGCCGTCACGAGCTTGGTGACCGAGGCCCACCGGAATCGATGATCGCGATCCCCTTGGGTGGCGAGCACGCCAGCCGAGCCGAGGACGGCGGCGGCGGCGTGCGGTGTGCCCCAGCCGTCGATCGTGCTCAGGGTTTCTTCGATGCGTCGATTCGATGTCATGGCAGCGTCACGAGCCGGCGATAGACTCCCGGCATGAAGTTCTTCACGTCCCGTTCATCGACCCTTCCCTCACCCGCCGAGGCCCTACCCGGCCGACCGGATCCAATCATGACGCCCGGCCGTCACAGGATCCTTGGCACGCCACTCGCCGGCCCTTGGCCGGATGGCACGCAGACCGCGATCTTTGGTTTGGGCTGCTTCTGGGGTGACGAGAAGGCGTTCTGGCAGCTCCCCGGAGTGGTTACCACCGCTGTCGGTTATGCCGGCGGGTCGACCCTGAACCCGACCTACGAGGAGGTCCGCACCGGGCGTACCGGCCACGCCGAAGTCGTCCTGGTCGCATTCGATCCTTCGCGGATCACCTACGAAGCGCTCCTCAAGACGTTCTGGGAGGCCCACGACCCCACGCAGGGCATGCGCCAGGGCAACGACATGGGCACGCAGTACCGCTCGCTCATCGTCACGACGAACGACGAGCAGCGCGCCGCCGCCGAGGCGTCTCGAGATGCCTTCCAGACGATGCTGACGAAGGCGGGCTACGGCGAGATCACGACCGAGATCGCGCGCGCTGGCACGTTTTACTACGCCGAGGACTACCACCAGCAGTATCTCGACAAGAACCCGTGGGGCTATTGCCCCAACCACGAGACGGGCGTGAAGCTGCCGGACGACTTCGTGGTCACGCCGCTCCAGTACGTGGACTAGACATCCCTGAACGCGGATGGCAACGCGCGTCTAGGGCTAGCGTTGCCAACTGATGTCCTGCTGCCCTGGCAGGACACCCCCTGGCTCGAGCGCCCAGCGTCCCTCGTCGGGGCGGTTCAGTCCGACTTGCCGAACCCTTGGCCTACCCAGCGACGCCCGCGGGCTGGCCGGGGGCCTGCGCGAAGCCGAGCTGCGCCAGCATCCCAAGCTGATCGACGACGCCCCAGGTCTCGATCGCCTTGCCGTCGGCGAGGCGCGTGATCCAGATCTCAGACCAAGTGGCCTCTTTGCCCGACGCTGGCATACCCTGGAAGTCGCCCTTCATCGTTCCGTGGCCCGTGATTTGCTGGACCAGGAGATCTCCCTCCGCAATGGTGTCTTCGATCGTGTAGTGGAGGTCGGGGAAGGCGGCCCGGAACATCGAGACAAAGGCCTTGGACCCCTCGATGCCGGGCGGCACGCCGGGAGGCGCCGAGTGATTGACGAAGTTCGGGCCTGTGAGCTCATCGATGACGGCGAGGTTGCCGCGATTGATGCCCTCCTCGACGAACCGACGGCCGCTGGCCTTGTTGTCTTCCGTTGTCATGACATGCCCTCCTTGGGCTGCTCTCCGTATCGGGGTTTGGGTCTACTCCGATAGGGACCGCGGCGCAAGGGAGTTATCCACAAACCACTCGATGCGAAGTCAGCCAGGTGGAGCAGGGCCCTACCTCTCGAACAACCCGTGGGGCTATCGCCCCAACCACGAGACGGGCGTAAGCTGCCGGATGACTTCGTGGTCACGCCGCTCCAATACGTCGATTAGCGAGCCGAGCCGCAGTGACGTCTCCTGCCAAGCCGGGGACGTCGCTCCAACCGCCCGGCTGACGCGGGTCCGATCTAGCGACCGAGCGTCAGCGCGACCTTCCCTGCGACGTCCCGATTCCGCAGCCGATCCATTGCCACCGCGATCTCCTCCCAGGGAAGCTCGCCGCCGAGTTGAGGATCGAGCTTGCGCTCCGCCACCAGCGAGGCGAGGTAGCCGAGATCGCGACCGAACGGATCGCTGCCGAAGAACAACTCGAATCCCTGGAGACGGACGAGAGCATCGTTGTATACGTCGCGGACGTTGAACGTCGTCGGTTCGTCGGAGGTGTTGCCGAACATGACCAGCGTCCCCTGTGGGTCGACTCTGGTCATGAGTCGGCCGAGCGTCTCGCCTCCCACCGATTCGAGGATGAGGTCGAAATCGACCCTGGAGCTCGGCGATTTCGGAGACGACGTCATCGGCACCCAGCTGGCGAAGCCCCTCCGCCCGCGCCGACCGGCTGCTGATCAACGCCGTCACCTCAGCACCACCGAGGTGAGCCAGCTGGATGGCAAATCGACCGACCCCACCCGAGGCCCCCGTCACCAGGACTCGGCGACCAAGGATCGCCGGTCCCATCCGGAGCATACGCAGGGCTGCCAGACCGGCCGTTGGCAGCGCCGCGGCCTCGGCGAACGTGACGCCTTCGGGCAGCTCGGCGATCCAATCGATTGGGACCGCCACGTGTTCAGCCCAGGTCTCGCCCCGCCGGATCCCGACTACCCGGGCGCCGGCCCGCAGGCCATGCTCTACGTCGGACAGCAGGGTACCGGCGAAGTCCCATCCGGGACGCCAGCCATCAGCAGCCGTTCCAAGCATCCGCATCTCGCCCCGATTGATTGAAAACGCCCGCACGTCCACGAGCACCTCACCGGGCGCTGGCACTGGCTCGGGAACGTCGCGAAAGGCGACCTTGCCGGGAGCGGAGCTGTCTGCAACAAGTGCTCGCATCGGTCGGGCCTTCGGGATCGCGCCCTAACGTGGCGACGTTCTTGACTCGGTTGAGGACGTCCAGGCGATGGTACGCGCGACGTGGCTCCACGGGTGCGATGCCGCCCGTACGATGACGCCGGAGATGCCCCGATGACCGACCCGATCGCGGACCTCATCGGCGACTACCGCGCGTTCACGGCGCTGCAGCGCGACCGCCTCGTCGCGCGCGGCATCGACATCGCGCCGTACGAGCTGAGCCACCTGGCGGTCCGCGTCCCCGAGTGGGACCAGTACGTCCACCTCAGGACCCTCCTCGAGCGGCACGCGGTCGCCAATCGCGAGAACGTCTGGAACGGACGGCCGATCTCCCTGATCATCCTCGCCGAGCCGCTCCGCGTCCTCGACGGCCAGGTCGTCCCGATGATCGAGCTCATCCCGCCCGTCCACCAGCGGGTCTACAAGATGGGCATGGAGCACTTCGGCGTGGTCGTCGGCGAGGAGGTCGACGCCTTCTCCCGCCAGCACCGGGCAGCGCTGACCGGCCAGCAGTTCCAGAGCGCGGCGAACGAGCCGTACTACGTCCTGTTCGAGGACTTCACCCACGTGAAGTTCCACCGCCGCTCGCTGCGGGCGGCGGTCGAGCTGGAGGGCAGGACGTTCGACGGCTTCTACCACGTCGACGACTGGGTCCCGCAGCGGCTGGTCACGGCGACCGGCCCGAACCCCTTGCCCCGCTGAACGAGTCTCCCGCCCTCGGGTGGGATCGTTGCCTGCCTCGAACGCGTCAGCCGAGCTGCTGCGCCAGCGCGACCATGATGCCTTCGGGGCCGCGGACGTAGCAGAGCAGGTACTGGTCCTCGTACTGGACCACCTCGCCGACGAGTTCGGCGCCCTGGGCCTGCAGGCGGACCAGAACCTCGTTGATGTCGTCAACGGCGAACATGATGCGACGGATGCCCAGCGTGTTCACCGGCGCATTCGGTTCGCCAGTGATGGCCAGGGGCGACTGAAACTTGCACAACTCGAGCCGGCCGTGGCCGTCGGGCGTCCGCATCATCGCGATGTCGTTCCGGACACCGTCGAGCCCGACGATGCGGTCGACCCAGGGCCCCTCGACCGTCGTTTCGCCCTCCAGCTCCAGACCGAGTTCGACAAAGAACGCGATCACCGCCTTGAGGTCGTCGACAACGATGAGAACGTTGTCCATCCGCAGCACGGTCATTGCTTCGACTCGATCGAATACACGCGGCCGTCCTCGCGGGCGACGTCCCAGGCCTCGATCGGCGGCGGTTCGATGCCGAGCGACGTGAGCGCCGTGCAGACCTGGCTGCGATGATCGGTCCCGTGATAGAGGGCCTGGGAGAGCCGGATCCCGAGCGGGGCGTGCGTTTCCCAGCCGTTAGCTTCGTACTCGACGACGTCGGCCGCCGGGTCGAGATCGCCTGCGACGAGCTCCTGCCATGACCGATCGTGGGCTGTCATCACAGCGCGCAGGGTCGCGATGTCGCTCCGTGGCTTGTCGAATGGCTCCGGCTCACCGCCGCGGAGCACATCGAGGTAGAACACGTCGCCGCCCACGAGGTGGCGGAGCGTATCGATGATCGAGCCGTACGTGCCGGGTACGGGACATGGTCGACACTGTACGTGGTGTGCCTCTCCGGAGGGGACGGCAACGTGCGTCTCCGGAGCTAGACTCGCGGGATGGGGACCCTGATGCCCACTAGCCGCCCCCGATCGTGAACGTCACGCTCACCACGACCGGGCGCAAGACCGGGATGGCAAGATCCGTCCCGCTCTATGCCTTCGAGGATGGCGAGAACCTGGTCATCGTCGGGTCGTGGGCCGGCCGACCAACGGACCCGGCCTGGGCCGGCAACCTCCGCGCTGACCCAAGGGCATCGATCGGCGTTGGGCGCGAGGAGCGAGGGGTGCGCGCACGCGAGGTGGACGTGCCAAGCGCCGAGCGCGATCGCCTCTGGACGCTGGTGACGGAGGCGTTCCGCTATTACGCGACCTATCAGCGCAAGACCACCAGGGTGATCCCCCTGTTCGTGCTCGAACCCTTGAAGGACGAGTAGGTCGGTCCTGCAACGCGATTGCCGCGCCAGCCGTCGCGTGCGCAACGCGCACCGGATCACCCTGTGGTCGTGACCGCCGACGATCTCAGGGCGAACTGGGCTGCAAGCCGATGAACGAGTCGAAGTCCTCGACGGCGGTTTCCCAGTGCTCCACGGTGCTGTGGGTGACCAGGTCCTCGATCCCGGCGAGCCACTTTGGCGATTCCCAGCCGTCGCCGAGGACTCGGATCAGGGCCTCCACGTCGGTCCACGCGGTGATCGCGATGAGCTCCAGGCCGTCGGCGGTCAGATGGCGCCCGATGAAGAGCGCTTTCAGCCCTTCGGGACGGCCGGCTCCCTCGGTCGCATCGCGCAACCGCGTGAACACCTCGGCCTCTGAGCCCGCGCGGACACGTCCGCGGCTGATACGGATGATCAAGACATTGGCCTCGCCGAACGTGACGGTTCCCTCGGCGGGGCAAGTCTACTGTCGATCACAAGACCGGGTGGCGGTTCGGCCCGCTTCCGGCTGCCGTACCATCAGCCGATGATCGTCCGGGTGCTGACCGCGAGAGTTCGGTCCGATCATGCTGCCGCGTTCAACGCGAAGCTTCGCCAGCAACTGCCCATCCTGCGCGAGCAGCCGGGGTTGGTCTACGTCAAGCTGGCGCGGCAAGTCGACGCCGACGGTGAGAATGTCCTTCTGTTCGAAGAATGGCGCGACACCGCTGCGCTCTATGGCTGGGCTGGACCGCTGATCACGAAACCGCGATTGTTACCAGGCACCGAGGACCTGGTCGACCGCCTCGGGGTCGACCACTACGAGGCGCTCGACATGGATCTCGATGAGCAAGGCGACCGGCCGCTGATACGGGCCGAGCCATCCTGAGCCCGGCCTTCGAGCCCGAGGCCCTCCGCGATTCCCTGATCGAGTCGGAGCCGACGTTCGCGTCGAAGCGAGACGCGATCCGTGTCGTCCGCGCGCCGGGGCGGGTCAACCTCATCGGGGAACACACCGACTACAACGACGGCTTTGTCCTGCCGGCGGCCATCGATCTCGAGATCCGCGTCGCCTACCTGCCAACCGACGATCGGCGCGTTGGGCTGGTCCGCCTCGATACGGGCGAACGCGACGCGTTCGATCTCGATGCGCCGCGGCCCAGGGCCGGCACGTGGCTCGACTACGTCGTTGGGGTGGCGTGGGCGCTGGGCCGTGAAGGGAGGCCGCTCACAGGACTCCGTGGCGTGATCACCTCCACCCTCCCACCGAATGCCGGCCTCTCATCATCGGCCGCCATCGAGCTCGTCTCGGCCTGGGCGATGCTCGACGACGCGGCCGCGGGTGTCGATCGCTTCGACCTCGCCCGGATCTGCCAGATCGCGGAGAACCAGTACGTCGGCGTGCAGAGCGGCTTGATGGACCAGTTCGCCGAGTCATGCGGCGTCGAGGGCGCAGCGCTCCTGCTCGACTGTCGATCGTCGGGTTGGCGGCCCATCGTCCTGCCGTCCGACCTCTCCCTCGTGGTCTGCCACACCGGCTCTGCCCGACGGCTCGATCGCTCGGAGTACAACATCCGCAGGAGCCAGTGCGAAGCCGCGGTCGCCGCGCTGGCGGTCGTGGACCCGGCCATCCGGAGCTTGCGGGACGTGACGCCCGAGCTGCTCGACCGCGAGGGCCATCGGCTCGATCCGGTCGAGGCCCGCCGGGCCCGTCACGTCATCACCGAGAACGAGCGGGTCGGCCACACGGTGGAGGCACTGGCGGCCGGCGATCTCGCGGCAGTGGGCGTCCTGTTCGCGGCCAGCCACGAGTCGCTCCGTAGCCTGTTCGAGGTCAGCTCACCCGAGCTCGACGCGATGGTCGAGATCACTCGTGCCGTGCCCGGCGTGGTAGCGACACGGATGACCGGCGCCGGGTTTGGCGGATGCACGGTCACGCTCGCGCGGCCCGACGCCATCGAGCCGCTTCGCGCGGCCGTGGAGCGTGACTACCCTGCCCGGACGGGACTGACGCCGATGGTCCTGCCAGTCCGCGCCGTGGCCGGGGCCGGTCGACTTGACTGAGCGGGGTTCGCGTCCGGCAGGTCGCCGGAAGGCGGCCACGTCGCTCCGAACCATGTTGCGGCATCCTTAGGCCCACATGCAGCCCGCCTACCGTCGCCCCGCTGCCAGCCTTCGCCGAACCGGGCGGTCGCAGCCAACGAACGCGGGCTGGTTCGCGCTCATCGTCTTCGGGTTCCTCGCCGGCCTCGGCGCGATCGGCGCGATCGCAGCCGTCGGCGTCTACGCCGCCCTCGCCTCGGACCCGAATCTTCCGCCCCCCAGCACGCTGGAAACGTACGTCCTGCCCGAGGAGACGGTCATCCTCGATCGACGCGGGACCCGGGAGCTGGCGCGCTTTGGCGACGCCCGTCGGGAAATCGTCACCTTCGAAGAGATCCCGCCGCTGATCCTCGACGCCACTACGGCGATCGAGGACAAGACGTTCTGGGAGAACGCGGGCTTCGACCCGATGGCGATCGTCGCGGCCGGGATCGATTCGCTGCGTGGCAACAGCCGAGGCGCCTCGACCATCACCCAGCAGCTCGTCCGCCAGCGCCTGCTCGAGGCGGACCTGGTCCAGGAGGAAGGACGGACCTTCGAGCGCAAGCTCAAGGAGATCATCCAATCGATCCGGGTGACGCAGTATTTCGAGGGCGAGGACCGCGAGCGAGGCAAGCGCGCGATCATCACCGCCTACCTCAACCAGAACTACTACGGCAACCAGCTCTACGGGATCAAGGCGGCCGCGGATGGCTACTTCGGGGTCGAGCTCGACGAGCTGACGCCGGCCCAGGCCGCCATTCTCGCGGCGTTGCCACAGTCGCCGTCCAACCTTGACCTGGTCCGCAACGCCACGGAACGGTGCGACGAGACGGTCGCCGAAGGCGCCGAGTGCCCCGCCGGCAGCAGTCAGCTTGTGGTCCTCGACGACACCCGGGTCGTCCAACGCCGCAATGCCATCCTCGACCTGTTGGCGGCCGGCCGGACCCCGATGTCGGGCGACCAGTACTCGGCCGCCGAATTCGAGGCCGCCAAGGACGACGAGGTCGTCCTTGCAAGCCAGACCACGCCCCGCTGGGTCGCCCCGCACTTCGTGTGGGCCGTCCGCGACGAGCTTGCCGAACGGCTGTGCGGGGTTGGCGAGACGTCATGCGATGCCCTCAACCTCGGTGGCCTCCGTGTCATCACCACGCTCGACACGGTGCTCCAGCGGACGGCCGAGAAGTGGGTGCGCGGCGCGGCGATCGTCCCGCATGCCCGGGATCCACAGCAGAGCGCCGAGAACCTCGGGTTCGACGAGGTCGCGCCGTGGATGGAGAACCTGCGCGACAAGTCGCTGCGGAATGGAGCGCTCGTCGCGCTCGACTACCAGACGGGTGAGCTCGTCGCATATGTCGGGAGCGCGAGCTACTACTCGACGTCCACCAGGCCGGAGTTCCAGCCCCAGTACGACGTGGTCGGCAAGGGCTACCGCCAACCTGGTTCCGCGTTCAAGCCGTTCAACTACGCGGTCGGGATCGACGACCGGTCGCTGACCGCGGCCACATTGCTGATGGACGTCGCGACGGACTTTGGCGGCGAGTACACGCCAAACGACGCGGACCTCCTGGAGCGGGGTCCGGTCCGCGTCCGGGACGCTCTCCAGTTCTCACTCAATATCCCCGCGGTCAAGGCGATGGCCATCAACGGCCCCGATCATGTCTTTGCCAAGGCCCAGGAGTTCGGGATGGACTTCGCGGTGGACCAGACGGACGCTGGCCTGGCCCTCGCGCTCGGCGTGCAGGAAGTCCGGCCCGTGGACCTCGTCACTGCCTATGGGACGCTCGCAAACGGCGGTCGCGCGATTGGCCACACCACGATCCTGTCGATCGAGGATGGCGACGGAAACCCCGTCGTCGATCCGTACGTGCCGCCGGAAGGCACCCAGGTCGTCAGCCCGCAGGCCGCCTACATCGTCACCGACATTCTCGCCGGGAACACCAACGAGGCCATCAACCCGTTCTGGGGACGCTTCTCGATCGAGACCGCCGACGGGCGGCGGCCGGCGACCCTCAAGACGGGCACCAACAACGATGCCAAGGACCTCAATGCCTACGGCTACATCGCGCCGCCGGGCGAGGAGGGACGATCGGCCGGCGCGTATGCCCTCGCCGTCGGGGTCTGGAACGGGAACTCCGACAACAGCCTCGTCTCCACGCCCGAGGCTCCGCTCTTCTCGATCGAGGTCTCCACGTACGTCTGGCAGGGCTTCCTGTCCGAGGTCAGTGCCGCCTGGCCGATCACCGACTTCACAGCGCCTGACGGTCTGGTCCAGGCCGCGGTGGACCCGTGGACCGGGTTCCTGGCGCGGTCGGGCTCGCCGTCCGTCAACGAGTGGTTCATCGCGGACACGCAACCGCGCGACGCCCTGCCCGAGGCGACCTGTGGTGAGGCAATCCTGATGCACCCGAACGTGTACGAAGGGCGGTTCAGCTCGTGGCTCGATGGCGATCGCGACTGGTTGCGCCGAGCAGCGAGAGGGCCGGGCGCAGCGGGTGGCCCCGACAACACCCGAACGAGCTATTTCTACAACCGCGGGTTCCAGCCGTACGGGGCAACCTGGGGCCCGATCTCCGGTGGGGACGGTTGCGGCTCGCCGAGCCCATCGCCGAGCTGCTTCATCGTGCCCACGGCGGATCCGGGCACAGGGTTGGTGCCATCCTTCGTCGTCCCGTCGCCCTCGGGTTCGGAACCGGTTCCGCTCCCATGTCCGCCGGCCTCCGAGGAACCATCGGCATCGCCGTCGGACAGCGCCGCTCCGTCGGTCGAACCAACACCCGAACCGACACCACCGCCGACACCCGAACCGACACCACCGCCGACACCCGAACCGACACCCCCGCCGACACCCGAACCGACGCCGACGCCGGCCGAGGCATCGCCGGTGTCCCTGGGCAGCCCCGCGCCGCCGCCCGTCAGCGGAGGCGTGCCGGCACCGTGAGGCACCGAGCCTCGGGCTCGGACGCACGCGTGGCCGCCCAACCGATCGTCGAGGTCCACGACCTGCTGGTCCGTCGCGCGGGTCGGCCGATCCTCGGGCCAATTGACCTCACGATCCGGGCCGGCGAACGATGGGCCGTTGTCGGGGCCAACGGGTCGGGCAAGACGACGCTGCTGTCGATCCTCGGCCTCACGCTCTGGCCGACGACCGGCACCGTGGACGCGTTCGGGTTGCGATTCGGCCGGATCGACGCGCGGGAGCTGCGACAGCAGATCGGCCTGGCCAGCAGCGCGGTCGAAGATGTCCTCCGCGCAGACCTGACCGCGCTCGACCTGGTGATGACCGCGCGGTACGCGGCGACCGAGCCCTGGTGGCACGAGTTCAGCGACGCCGACCGGACCCGAGCGCGGGAGCTCCTCGGCGAAGTCGGGCTTGCACACGTCGCCGACCATCGATTCGGGACGTTGTCAGCGGGCGAGCGGCGACGGACCTCGATCGCCCGCGCGCTCATGCCGGATCCCGACCTGCTGCTTCTCGACGAACCGGCCGCCAGTCTCGACCTCGGCGCCCGGGAAACGTTGCTGCGCGATCTCGCGCGGCTCGCCAAGGCCGACCGGCCCGCGGCCATCGTCCTGGTGACACACCACGTCGAGGAGATCCCCGCCGGCTTCTCGAACGCCCTGGTACTGCGGGCGGGCCAGGTCGTCGCCCACGGTCCGATCGATGCCGTCCTGACCCACGAGGTGCTGAGCCGGGCGTTCGAGGTGCCAATCCTGGTCTCGGAGCACGACGGGCGCCGGTGGGCCCGGATGGGAGCCTGACACGACAACGTCACACGCGCGGGCGATGATGCCCGCATGAGCTCGACCACCGGCAACCCCGACGGCGCGTTGCTCGATCGATGGTCCGGGCGGGTCGATGTCGCGGCCGCGCTCGCGGGCGTCGTTGCCGCTGGTGCGTCGCTGGGCGTGTCCGAGCTGCTCGCGGGCATCGTCGCCAGTAGCTCCCTGGTCGCCGCCGTTGGACAGGTCGTCATCGACCTGCAGCCACCCGGGGCGAAGGATTTCGTGGTGGCGTTGTTCGGGACCAACGACAAGCTGGCCCTCGAGATCGTCGTAGTGACGGCGTCGCTCGGCATCGGCGCGGCCTTCGGCATGCTGGCACGCCGAAGGTTCGAGCTTGGCGCCGCCGGGTTCGCGGCATTTGGGGCGATCGGGTTCCTTGCTTCGCTGGGCGATCCGCTGTCGAACCCGGGAGTCACCATCGTGTCCGCCGTCGTCGCCGTGACGATCGGCTTGTGGCTGCTCAACTGGCTGCTCGCCTCGTCGCTCGGTCGCGGCGGGGTGCTCGGTAGGCCAGCCGAACGCGAGCGCATCGCCGTCATGCCCGATTGGTCGCGCCGGTCCTTCCTCGTGCGCGCCGGTGGCATCGGTGTTGGGGCGTTCGCCGCGGGGATCATCGGACGCAGGCTGCTGGAGCGCCAGCGGGTCGCGCCCGTCAGTGCCGGGCCCGGCATCCCGCCCGCATCCGTCACGGCACCGGCGCTGCCGGCCGAGGCCGATCTCGCGCCATCGATCGCGGGGCTGACCCCGATCGTGATCCCGAACGACCGCTTCTACCAGATCGACACGGCACTCCTCACCCCGATCGTCAAGACAGACGACTGGTCGCTCCGGATCCATGGGCTCGTCGACCGCGAAACGGTGCTCACCTGGGCGGAGCTGATCGAGCTCCCCATGTTCGAGCAGTACGTGACGATCGCGTGCGTCAGCAACGAGGTCGGTGGCGACCTCGTCGGGAACGCCAAGTGGACCGGCGTGCGCTTGCGCGAGGTGCTCGACCTGGCGGGCGTCCAGTCATCGGCAACGCAGCTGGTTGGCCGGTCCGTGGACGGCTGGACCGCGGGCATGCCAACCGCCTGGGTCATGGACCCGGCTCGCGAGCCGATGATCGCCCTGAAGATGAACGACGAGCCGTTGCCGCCGGCCCATGGCTACCCCGCCCGATTGATCGTGCCGGGTCTGTATGGCTACGTGTCTGCGACCAAGTGGCTCAAGGAGCTGGAGCTCACCACGCTCGAGTCATTCGATGGCTACTGGGTGCCGCTCGGCTGGGCCAAGGAGGCGCCGATCCTCACCCAGGCACGGATCGACACGCCGCGCGGTAGCGTTTCCGGCGGGACCGTGCCGATCGCCGGCATCGCCTGGGCACCGGATCGCGGGATCGCACGAGTCGAGGTCGCGGTCGACGGGATCTGGCAGGAGGCCCGGCTGTCGGCCCCGATCTCGGACGCCACGTGGGTCCAGTGGGTCTACGACTGGCCGGCGACGCCCGGCCGGCACGTCCTCCAGGCGCGCGCGACCGACGGCTCGGGCGAAACCCAGACCGACCTGCGCACCCCGCCGGCGCCCGACGGAGCCCGGGGCTGGCACACCGTCTCGGTCGAGGTCGCGTAGGCCTCAGGGAACCGAAATCGGTATAGAGTCCGGGCATGCCGCGACGACGATATCTGTTTGATCCACCCGAGCAATTCGTGGCCGGGACGGTCGGCCAGCCAGGGGATCGGACGTTCTTCCTCCAGGCCCGCGAGGGGCCGCGCGTCGTTTCCGTGGTCATGGAGAAGGTTCAGGTCGCGGTGCTCGCGGAACGGCTTGGCGAGCTCATTGCCGAGCTCGAGCGACGGGGTGTCCCGGATGCCGTGCTGCTGCCCACCGAGCCCACGGACGACAGCGGGCCGCTCGACGAACCGATCAATGAGGCGTTCCGGGCCGGCTCGCTGACGCTCGGCTGGGACGGCGGTGCGGAGAAGGTCCTCGTCGAGGCGCGGGCGCAGTCCGAGGACGGCGAGGCGATCGATCCTGACGACGACGATGACGAGGACGAGGACGGCCCGGACCTGCTTCGTGTCCGGATCAGCCTCGCCGCGGCGCGCTCCTTCGTCACGCGAGCCGCCCGGGTCGTCGCGTCGGGGCGTCCGCCGTGTCCGCTGTGCGGCATGCCGCTCGATCCGCAGGGTCACATCTGCCCGCGCCGCAACGGCCACTACGTCAACTAACCAATCCGGTGCTGGACCGCGCGACGACCCTTGACGTCCTTCGTGACGGCGAGATCGAGATCATCGGGCGGATCATGGGCTCGTCGAACAACGCGATGGTCGTGACGGTGACCCGCGTCTGCCCAGATCCCGAGCCGATCAAGGTGCTTCGGGCCGTCTACAAGCCGATCCTCGGCGAACGTCCACTCAACGACTTCCCGGACGGCACCCTCGCGCGCCGCGAGGTGGCTGCCTGGCACGTCTCGGAGGCCTCGGGCTGGGGAATCGTGCCGCCATCGGTCCTGCGCGATGGGCCGTTTGGCGAGGGCATGGTCCAGTCCTTCGTGGAAGCCGATCCCGAGGTGGACGTGGTGGCGATGATCCTCGAGGACGACCCGCGGCTCCGGCGGATGGCCCTGCTCGACGCAGTCATGAACAACACCGATCGCAAGGGTGGCCACATTCTCGCCGTCGATGGCGGCCGGCAGATCCATGGGGTCGACCATGGCGTCTGCTTCTCCTCGGTGCCAAAGCTTCGGACGGTCCTCTGGGGCTGGCGCGGTCAGCCGCTGGCGCCCGACGAGGTCGACGGCCTCCACCGGATCAGGCTCGAGCTGGACGGCCCGCTCGGCGCAACGCTGCGATCGCTGGTTTCGCGGACGGAGGTTCGGGCTACGATCCGCCGGACCGACGCGCTCCTTGCCTCGGGCACGTTTCCGTACCCCTCACCGACCTGGCCGGCCATCCCGTGGCCGCCCTTCTAGTCGCGGGCAAGGCAACGCCCCCGGCGGCGCCGGGGGCGTCTGGGCAGCCTCGGGGTGATTGCGGTTAGCCGGCGGTTCGGGCCGCCTTGACCACCATCGTGTTGGCGAACTTGTCGTGGAAGCCCTGCTTCGTCGGGCTGCTGTAGGTGGTCCAGAGCAGGTAGATGAACCAGCCAAAGGCAATCAGGCCGATGAGCGACCCAAGCGCCGGCAGGACGAAGAAGACCTGCGCGAGGATCCCCGGCGCCGCGATCACGAGCCAGCGGCGGGTTGCCTGGTCCATGGTCAGCGTCTTGCCGTCACCGGCGTTGCCGATCTGCATCCCGAGGGCCTTCATCCCGAGGGTGCCTCGCATGTTCGTCCATGTATAGACGAAGTACGCCGCGCTGATCGCGGCGCCGACGATCCCGGAAACGATCAGGCCGACGTAGTTGACTTCGAAGTTGAGCGTGCCTGGCGTGAAGGTCCCGGTCGAGAGCCCGACCCCACCGAGGACCGCACCGATGACCCCGGCGATGATGGCGACCAGGATGGCGTCGATGATGTACGCGATCGCGCGATTCGGGACGTCGGCGTACACGAAGCCTGCCGGACCCGTCTGCACCGGCGGCGGTGGCGGAGCGGCCCAGCCCGTCGATGGCGGCGGTGCTGGCGGTGTCGGTGTCCCTGGATCGCCGGTCGGTTCGCTCTGATCCATCGATCCTCCCTCATGCACAAAGCGGACGGGACGTCCGGCCGCGTCGAGTCACGAGCATACGGCGCGTGTAAACCGGGAACCAGCCCGATCCGCAGCGCCGACCGTTCGCGAGCGTCGCCTGAGGGGGTTGATCGACGGTGAAGCAGACGCCGGTACGATGGTCCCGTGCCAGCGCGCGACGCCGACGATCTCCTCCTGGACCTCGATCCCGCCCAGCGCGAGGCCGTGACGATGACCACGGGTCCGCTGTGCATCCTCGCCGGCGCCGGATCTGGCAAGACCAGGGTCATCGCTCGGCGTGTGGCCTATGCCCTGGCCACCGGCGTCGTCCGCCCTCGCGACGTGCTGGTCGTCACGTTCACGGACAAGGCCGCCCGCGAGATGCGAACGCGACTGGCGGGCCTCGGTCACCCGGGCGTCACAGCGGCGACGTTCCACGCTGCTGCGCTCCGGCAACTCCGCCACTTCTGGCCCCGGGTCGAGGGCCGGGACCTGCCGCGGGTCGTCGAGTCAAAGATCCCGATCCTTGTGCCGTTCGTGGCCAGACTTCCGGGCGGCTACCGCTTCCGCGAGGTGCGAGACCTCGCGGCGGAGATCGAGTGGGCGAAGGCACAACGGATCCGTCCGGACGGGTACGTGGCGCGGGCGACGGCCCTCGACCGTGACACGCCGCTGCCGCCGGACCTCATGGCGGACGTCTATCGGCGGTACGACGCCGCGCTGGGGCGGGCCGGTCTGATCGACTTCGAGGACATGCTCGCCCGGACGATCGACGTGATCGAGTCGAACGACGCTGTCGCCGACGAGGTCCGCGACCGGTATCGCTGGTTCTCGGTGGACGAGTACCAGGACACGAACCCGCTCCAGGCCGGTTTGCTGGATGCCTGGCTTGGGGGACGCGAGGATCTCGCCGTCGTGGGTGACGAGGACCAGACCATCTACTCGTTCACGGGCGCCAGCAGTGACTACCTGATCGGCTTCGCGACGCGATACCCGCATGCCCGCCTCGTGACCCTCGAGACAAACTTCCGCTCGACGCCCGAGGTGCTCGGTCTGGCGAACCGCGTGCTGGCCGCTGGTCGCACGGCACTCGACGAGCGGCCACCCGGCTCCTCCCCACGGCCAGCGAAGCGGCTCGTCGCCAGTCTCCCGTCTGGACCGGCACCGTCGATCGCCGGCTTTCTCACCGATGAAACCGAATTGGCGGTCATGGTCGCCTCGGTCCGCGCGCTCGGGCGCGCCGGAACCGCCTATGACGAGATGGCGGTGCTCGTTCGGACGAACGCCCAGCTCCCTCCGATCGAGCGCGCGTTCGGGGCTGCCGGAATCGGGTTCCACGTCCGGGGCGAGGGGTTCTTTGCGCGCCCGGAGGTGCGCCGGGCGATCGCCGTCGTTCGGGCACTGAGCCGCGCGTCGATCGAGGCGCCGCTGCTCGACCTCGTCGCGACGGCATTCGAGCGGCAACTCGGTGTCCGTCGCGACCAACCGCCCGAGAGCGGGCCCGCCGCGGACCGGCACGCAGCCGTCGTGACCCTCCTCGAACTGGCGGAAGCGCTCGTCCGAACGAACCCGACCGCCAATGCGTCGGCGTTTCTGGACGAGCTCGACCGGCGGAGCGCCATCGAGGCTGGTGGGACGCCCACGGGCGTGGAGTTGTTGACCTATCACCGGGCCAAGGGGCTCGAGTGGGACGCGGTCTTCCTCCCGGCACTCGAGGAAGGCACGCTCCCGATCCGCCAGGCGACGGAGGCCGCGGAGCTCGCGGAGGAGCGCCGGCTGCTGTATGTCGGCATCACCCGGGCAAGGCGCCATCTCTGGCTGTCCTGGGCCACGCGACGCACCGGGGCCAACGGAAAGGAGGCACGACGGAGCCGGTCCCGCTTCCTGGATGGCCTGGTGCCACCCTCCGCGTCCCGCACGTGGGCAACGGTGAGTGCGGATCGCCCAGGCGCAACCAACGGGCAGGCACCCCGGATCCGCGTCGACCCGAGCGACCGGTCACCGCTCTCCAACGCCCTCCGAGCCTGGCGCACTGCGCGCGCGAAGCAGGACGAGATCTCGGCGTTCATCGTCTTCCACGATTCGACGATCGAAGCGATCGCCGCGGCGCGGCCGCGGTCCATCGCCGAGCTCAGGCGGGTGCCCGGCGTCGGACCGACCAAGCTCGACCGCTATGGCGAGGAGATCATCGGGGTCGTGGTCCGCGAAGGCTGACCCCGCCGACCTTAGGCCCGGACCTCCTGGCGCATGAACGACACGTACGCGCCGACGAAGCAGACGACGGACAGCGCGACAAGGGCCACGACGTGCGGCCAGACGAGCAGGAGGCTCTGGTCGAGCGAGAACAGGGTCGGGATCTGCTGCTGGGCCTGCTGGAACTGGTCGATGGTCGCGGGCGTGCTCACCTGGGTGACCGAGGGATTGAGCAAGACCAGCGAGACTTCGTTGTACAGGGTGTTCGGCAGCAGGCGCGAGATCAGCTGCTGGACCTGGTAGGTCCCGAGGATCGCGTCGGGCGAGGCATCGGCGGCAGGCGTGAACAGGCCACCGATGAACGTCGTGATCAGCCCGCCAAAGATCGTCAGCAGGAGCCAGACCCCGAAGCCGATCAGGGCCGCGGTTGCTGCCCGACGGACGACCACGGACAGCAGGAGTCCAAACGCGAGCCAGACACTCACGTAGAGGAATGTCACGAGGACCCAGGCCACGAGCCGCAGGATCTCCTGGCCGTGCGGCACGATCCCGAGCCGGAGCATGCCAAAGCCGGCAATCACGAGCGTGATCGACACGATCACCATCCCGATCACGGCGATGCCGGCGGCGAACTTGCCATTGATCACGTCGTCGCGATGGATCGGCTGGGCCAGCAGGCGCGGGAGCGTCCCCTCGGATCGCTCGCCGTTTACGGCATCAAAGGCAAAGGCCAACCCGAGCAGCGGCGCGACGATCCCCACGAACGAGAACACGCTCTGGTTCTGGATCTCGTCGGCGCCGAGCGCAAAGAGGAACAGGAACACAGCCGCGGCGCCACTCGCATCGGGCGCGGCGTCCCGGATCTGGCCGGCGGCGAAGTAGAGCGGGATCACGGCGGTCAGTCCGAGCACGAGCAGGAGGACGATGAACCGCACGCTCAGGAGGTGATCACCGAACTCCTTGGCGGCCACGACGCGCCAGCCCGCGCGCGGCAGGGTGTCGCGGAGCTTGAGCACCTCCGCGCTCGGAACGCCCGGGTCGCTGGCCGGCCTGGGCCGAGGCTTGGCCTTCATCCTTGGCCGCGGCTTGGCGCGCGCATCCATGCTCATGACACCCCTCGCACGACCGCGGATCGATAGATGTCGTCGAGCGACGGCACGATCGGCCGGATCGCGGTTAGCCTGAGCCCCTGTTCGACGGCCGCGACGAGTACCTGCTGCCGAACACCGCCCTCCGCGGCGGCCGGTCGCACGACGAGTCGCCAGGAGCCCTTCGCGTCTATCGGCTGCTCGACCGCCTCGACCCCGTGGAGGGCTCCGAGCACCCGCGAGGCGCGAGCGATGTCGTCTGCGTTGGTCAGCTCGAGGCCGACCTCGATCGTGGCGGATCCGTCGCCGAACGTCGCAGCGAGCTCGTCAACGGTTCCCTGCCCGACCAGCTTCCCGGCGGCGAAGATCCCGATCCGGTCGCACACCGACTGGACCTGGGTCAGGAGGTGGCTGGACAGGAGGATCGCGAGTCCGCGCTCGTGGACGAGGGTCCGCAGCAGCTCGAGGATCTCGACGACGCCAAGCGGGTCGATCGCGGTCGTTGGCTCGTCGAGGATCAGCACGTCGGGCGACTTGACGAGCGCATCAGCGATCCCGAGACGCTGGCGCATGCCGCGCGAATACGTCTCGACCTGGTCGTCGGCCCGATCATCGAGACCGACCTGGACGAGCACGTCCTGGATCGCGGTTTCCGCGTCGTTCCGTCGCAGGCCGTTGAGACGGGCCGTGTAGCGCAGGTTCTGGCGCCCGGTCAGCCCGCCGTAGAAGCCGACCGCGTCGGGCAGGTAGCCCGACGCGGCGCTTGACCAGTCGGGGTTCGCGGGCGGGGTCGAGGCCCATCACCCGCGCCTCGCCCTTGGTCGGCTCGGTCAGCCCGAGCAGCATCAGGATGGTCGTGGTCTTGCCGGCGCCGTTCTGCCCGAGGAGGCCGAAGATCTCACCCGGATAGACGGCGAGGTTCAGGCTGTCGACGGCGGTCAGGGAGCCATAGCGCTTGGTCAGGCCCCGAGTCCGGATGACCGGCTCGGCGTTGGCGGCTCGAGCGACTGGCGTCGACGTGGCGACACCGGTCATCGGCGGCCGTACCGGCGGAACGTCCACCACAGGCCGGCGAGCACGAGTGCGATCAGGCCGACGCCGACGACACCCCACAGGAGCGACGTCTCGATCGTGATGCGCATCTCGGCGTCGGCATTGGCGAGGTCCGACCGGGCGTTGAAGGTGGCGACGTAGTCCCCGGCGATCGCGTTGCCTGACGGGGTCATGTGCGCGGTCACCTGGACCTCGCCACCCGCCGGGACGGTCACCGGTCGCCGGTTCGAACTCGACGCTCCAGCCGGTCGGGGTCGATGCGGACAGCGTCACGTCCGGGATGTCGGCGGTGCCCGCCGTTCTTGAGGACCACCGAGAGGTCGGTCGGCGAGCCGGCCGAGGCGTTCGCGCTCAGGCGTCCATCCGGTGTCGTGAGCTGCAGGTCGTAGCTGCCGGTGATCTCCACCGAGAGCTCCGCCTGGGCCGTCTTGTCACCGCTCGTGGCCTGGACCGAGATCGGGTAGACGTCTGGGCGGCCGCGTCCTCCGGCGCCTGGACGTCCACCTTGATCGAGGTCGAGGATCCGGCCTCGACGATCGCGCTCGCGGCCTGTGCCTGCGAGGTGATCTCCGCGTCGGCGGTCCAGCCCGGTGGTGCCGTGGCCGCGACGCCGAACGTCAGGTCGTCCGGCGTGTCATTGCGCAGCGTGAGCGTGAAGCTGAAGCTCGCGTCGGTCGATCCCTGGAGCTCCGGGAAGTCGGTCGTCAGCGTGACTTCGCCCGCGGCGTTCGGGGTCACCCGGATGTCGACCGGGAGCGACGCCGTCGAGCCATCGCTCGAGCGCCTCGAGGTGTGATCCGCTGGGTGCCGTCGGTGGCGCCCTCCGGCACCGACACGTCGACGGTGACCTCTGTCGGATCGGAGCCATTCGAGTAGACGCCATTGACGAGGAACCCGCCACCGCGGATCGTGGCCGTCCAGTCGGCCGGAACACCGTCAAGGGACAGGTCCACGCGACCGGCATCCTGGGTCTCGACCTGGACCGCGAGGCTCACCTTGGCGCCCGGTGCGACCTCGATGGCCGGATACGGCGTCGTCAACGTGACCGGGTTGAGGGCCAAGGACACGGGCGCCGAAGCCAGCGCTACGCCGAGTCCGATCCATCCAGCGAGGCCAAACCTCGCGACCCTCGATCGCGCGAACCGATCCGATATCCATGCCAACCCTCCTAGGTGTCTTGCTCGTTGATTCGCAGCGCCGCGGACGAACGCGTCGCGGGCGGAGTTTGCCCGGTGTGTCGCGCGGATTCAACCAAACTTCGGTGAAGAGACCGCAATCTCGTTTGACGACCCGGCGTGCCAGGCCCCATACTGGAAGAGTAACCCGTCAGACGCGTCGGCCAGGTTAGAGCGTCCAATCCACGCTCCCGGTCACGACGCGCGACGTTCATCAACCATTCGCTTGGAAGCCGAGGAAACGGCACGAGCGAGCCCCGGACGCGCAGCCGATCGCCCATATCGCGATGACGGCGCGCCAGAAAGCAACAGACCAGACCAACATGATGTCACGTTCTACCCAATCGTCCGTCACCGGACGAGCCTCGGCCATGCGCCGGCTTCGCCGCCGGGCGTCGGCGGCTTCCCATCTCTACTGCGCCACCAACGGCTGCGCGAGCTATCTCGAGCTCGACTCCGCCACCGGAGTCGCACGCTGCCCGATCTGCGGGTACGTTCGCCGCACCAACTGACCGGCACCGTCCCGCCAGCCACCGACGTCGCGAGGCGCGGGATCGCCGCGCAGCGACGCCCGGCGAGCGGCATCCTCCTCGAGCATCGACCGCCCGAGGAACGCTCCGTGACTCCCACCGTCAGCCTCGATCGAGCCCGCCTCGGCCGGCTGATGGCCGACGAGCTTGCCCGGTTCGCCGCCGACCATCCGCGCTCGGCGGCGCTCCACGCGCGCGCCGAGCGCCAGCCTGCTCGACGGCGTGCCGATGCCCTGGATGGTCAAGTGGGCAGGGCCATTCCCGCTGTACGTCGAGACCGCGGCCGGCGCCCATTTCGCATGCGTCGACGGGCACGACTACGTCGACTTCTGCCTCGGCGACACCGGGCGCCATGGCCGGCCACGGCCCGGCGCCGACGATCGCCGCGGTCGAACGGCAGCTCCGCCGCGGCGTCACGCACATGCTCCCGACCGAGGATGCCGCCTGGGTCGGCGAGGAGCTGACCCGACGGTTCGGCGTCGGGTCGTGGCAGTTCGCGCTGTCGGCGACCGATGCCAATCGCTGGGCGCTCCGCCTCGCGCGCCACATCACGCGGTCGCTCCAAGGTCGTCGTCCACGACCATTGCTACCACGGGTCCGTCGACGAGGCGATCGCGATCCTCGACGAGTCCGGGCCGGGTCGTCCCGGTGCGCGGCTCCGTCGGCCCGCAGGTCGACGTGGCCCAGACCACCCGCGTCGTCGAGTTCAACGACGTCGACGGCCTCGCGGCGGCGCTCGCGGATCGGCGACGTCGCGGCGGTGCTGATCGAGCCCGCACTGACCAATGTCGGGATCGTGCTGCCCGAACCCGGCTACCTCGAAGCGGTCCGCGAGATCACCCGGCGCACCGGCACGCATCCTGATCATCGATGAGACCCATACCATCTGCGCCGGCCCGGCCGGGGCGACCGGCCTGTGGGGTCTCGAACCCGACATGCTGGTGATCGGCAAGACGATCGGTGGCGGGATCCCGTCCGCGGCCTATGGCTTCAGCGCTCGAGCTCGCCGACCGGATCCGCGGCTCGATCGCCGTGGAGGATTCCGATGTCGGCGGGATCGGCGGGACGCTGGCGGGCTACGCGCTGTCGCTGGCGGCCACCCGGGCAACCCTCGGCGAGGTCCTGACCGCGGAGGCCTTCGACCGGATGATCCCGCTCGCCGAACGCTGGGAGGCGGGTGTCCGCGACGTCATCTCGGCGGCCGGCGTGCCCTGGCACGTGACCCGGCTGGGGGCCCGCGCCGAGTACCACTTCATGGCGGATCCACCTCGGACCGGCGCGGAGCAATGGGCGCACGCCGATCCGGAGCTGGAGCGGTTCCTCCACCTCTGGGCGATGAACCGGCGGATCCTGATGACCCCGTTCCACAACATGGCGCTCATGTCGCCGGCCACCGTCGTCGGCGGACGTCGATCGCCACACCGCGGTCTTCGCGGAGGCCGTCGAGGCGCTCTGTCGGCTGAGCGGCTCGACTGGTGGCGCCCGGCTGACAGGCGAGGTGACGCGCGTCCGCTGCTACGGTTGGCCGGATGGATCGGATCGACGGCCAGCCCGTCTACTCGGCGACGGACCTCGTCGCCTACCTGGCCTGCGAACACCTGACCCAGCTCGAGCGGGCGGCCCTGGCGGGCCTCGTCAAGCGCCCGATCCGCGACGATCCGGAGCTGGACATCATCCGCCGGCGCGGGTTCGAGCACGAAGCGACGGTTCCTGGCCGACCTCCGCGCCGCAGGGTCGCGAGGCCGTCACGATCGAGCTCGACGGCTCGGCCGCGGATCGCGGCGAGGAGCTTCGAGCGGCGGCCGCGAAGACGATCGAGGCCATGGCCGCCGGCGCCGACGTGATCTACCAGGCAACGTTCTTCGATGGCACGTTCCGCGGCCACGCCGACTTCCTGCTCCGGGTGCGAGGCCGCCCGAACGTCCGTCGCGCTGGGGTCCGTACCACTACGAGGTGGCCGACACCAAGCTCGCTCGCCACGTCAAGGCCAGCGCGATCCTCCAGATCTGCTCGTACGTCGACCAGCTCGAGACGGATCCAGGGGTCACGGCCCGAATGGCTCCACGTCGCGCTCGGGGGGAGCGCGCGCGCCGTCGAGCGGCTGCGGGTCGATGACTACATGGCCTACTACCGGAGCGCACGCGACCGGTTCCTGCGGACGCTCGCCGACGAGACCGCCGCCGACCAACCCGCCGACCGGCACGTATCCCGAGCCCGTCGAGCACTGCGACGTCTGTCGCTGGGCCGCCGAATGTGCCGCGGCGCCGTCGCGCGGACGATCACCTCAGCCTCGTGGCCGGCATCTCCGCGCCGGCAGCGACGCGCCCTGATCGATCGCGGCGTCGCGACGCTCGAGGCGCTCGGGCGATCTGCCGCTGCCGATGGAGCCGCGCCTCGAAGGCACGAGCGCGGGCGCGCTCCTGCGCGTCCGCGAGCAGGCCCGGATCCAGCTCCAGGGCCGACGCGAGCTGTGGCCGCGATACGAGCTCCTCCTGCCCGAGCCCGAGGCGCGAGATCGAGCCCGAGCGCGGGCTGGCCAGCCTGCCACCGCCGTCGCCCGGGGACCTCTTCTTCGACATCGAGGGCGACCCGTATGCGCGCGGACGACGGACTCGACTACCTCTTCGGCATGCTCGAGACGGACGGCACGTTCACGGCGATCTGGTCACGCGATGACGCGGACGAGTTCTCGCCGGCCGGTGAGCGGCGCGGCTTCGAGCAGCTGATCGACTTCATCATGGACCGCCTCGAGCGCGACCCGACGCTCCATGTCTATCACTACGCCCCGTACGAGCCGACGGCGCTGAAGCGCCTGATGGGTCGCTACGGCACCCGCGAGGCGGAGGTCGATCGACTGCTCCGCGAGGGGGTCATGGTCGACCTGCTGCGCGCTGTTCGGCAGTCGCTGCGTGCCTCAGTCGAGAGCTACTCGATCAAGAAGATGGAGCAGTTCTACGGGTTCACTCGGGAGATCGACCTGCGCGACGCGGGATCGAGCATCGTCGCCTTCGAACAGTGGCTCGAGCTCGGCGAAGGCGAACGTCCCGAGTCGACCCATCTCGACCGGATCGAGCGCTACAACCGCGACGACGTCGTCAGCAACCGCCAGCTCCGCGACTGGCTCGAGGAGCGGCGGACGGAGCTCGCCGAGCTGACCGGGCAGGAGGTCCCGCGACCCGCAGCCCGCGAGGCAACAGCTGCCGGCCGAGCTGACGCGAGGCCCAGGCGCGGGTCGAGGCCCTCGCCGGGCGGCTCGATGGCCGATGCCCCGGCCGATCCGGCCGACCCGCGACCCGGAGCGAGCAGGGTCGCTGGCTGCTCGCGCAACTGCTCGGCTGGCATCGACGCGAGGACAAGTCGATGTGGTGGGAATTCCATCGGCTGATGGACCTGTCACCCGAGCAGCTCGTCGACGAGGACGACCCGATCGGACTCCTCGAGCCGATCGGACCCATCGACGCGGAGCGAAGAGGGCAAGCAGACCTGGCGATACAGCGTTCCCGCCCCAGGAATACGACCTCGGCGCGGCACCGTCTCTTCGATCCGGCCCAGGAAGCAGCTCGACCCGGGCGGAATAGCCGTTCGACTGGGCGGTCGGTGACGTCATCGACCTCGATCCGGCGGCCCTCACGATCGACATCCGGCGGGAGGTGCGCGCGGCCCATCCGCGGGCCATCGTGCCGCTCCCGTGGGTCCCGACCCCGGAACACCAGGCGCGCCTGTTCGAGCTCGGCGAATGGGCGTCGCCACGCGCGGATCGACGGGCGGGGCCGGGTCATCGGGCAGCCACGAGACCTGCTGCTGCGGCTACCGCCACGATGCGGCCAGGCCAGAGGGCGGGGCGCTTGCAGCCAGCGGCGAGACGGACCTTGCCGCTGCGCGCCGGCTCGCCCTCGCACTCGATCGGACGACCCTCGCCATCCAGGGTCCGCCGGGTTCGGGCAAGACATACAGCGGCGCCCGAATGATCTGCTCGCTGCTTGCCGCGGGCGGGCGCGTCGGGATCACCGGGACGAGCCACAAGGTCATCGGCAACCTCCTCAAGGCGGTGCTGACCGCCGCCGCGGAAGAGGGCGTGGCGGTCCGACGCCGTCCAGCGCGGCGATGCGGACGCGATCGTCGACCACATCGCGGTGACGCGCGCAAGCGACCCTGGTCAGGCGGCGGTCGCGACTGTCCGATGGCCGCGCCAACCTCGCGGCCGGTACTGGCTGGCTGTGGGCGTCGCCGAAGATGATCGGGTCGGTCGACGTGCTGTTCGTCGACGAGGCCGGCCAGATCTCGCTCGCGAACGTCCTCGCGATGAGCCAGGCGGCCAAGAACCTCGTGCTACTCGGCGACCCGCAGCAGCTCGACCAGCCGCTCCGAGGCAGCCATCCTCCTGGTGCGGATCGGTCCGCGCTCGCGCACGTGCTGGGCGAGGATGCCACCATGCCGACCGTCAAAGGGCCTGTTCCTTGAGACCACCTGGCGCCTCCATCCCGCGTTGTGCGCATTCACGTCCGAGGTCTTCTACGACGACCGACTCGAACCGAAGGCGCATCTCCACGTGCAGCAGGCTGCGGGCAGAGGATCGGCGGCTCGCGGGTGTCGGTCCCCGTCTGCTCGAGGTTCCAAGCGAGGGCGACGACAACGAATCGGCGATCGAGGCGGAGGCCGTGGCACGGGTGGCGCGCTCGCTCGTCGACGGCGGGGCCACCTGGGTCGACGACCAAGGACGGGTCCAGCCGGTCACGTGGGACGAGATGCTGATCGTGGCGCCGTACAACGCCCAGGTCGGGGCGATACGCCGCCTGCTGCCCGACGCCGCGCGCGTCGGGACGGTGGACAAGTTCCAGGGACAGGAGGCTCCAATCAGCATCTATTCGATGACGACCTCGAGCCCGGAGCTCGCCCCGCGAGGTATGGACTTCCTGTACAGCCGGCACCGACTCAACGTGGCCACCTCGCGAGCCCGATGCGTTGCGGTCGTCGCCGCGTCGCCCGACCTCCTGCGCGTTCGCGCCCGAACACCCGAGCAGATGCGCCTGGCCAACGCCTTCTGCCGCTTCGTCGAGTTGGCGGCGCAGCGTGACTGATCGCCGATCCGTGGACCTCGCCCCGAGCCAGCTGGCGGCCCTGCGGCGCCGATCGCTGTTGTCATTGATGGCCGGTGTCGCGCTGGGGAGCATTGGCCACATTGCCGCGGTCACGGTCGCCACCATCGTGGCGAAGGATCTCGCCGGCACCACGCTCTGGAGCGGAGCGCCGTCGGCGGCCGTGGTCCTTGGTGCCGCCTTCGGCGCGACGCTGCTGTCCCGCCTGATGGTCTCGAGAGGTCGCCGAACCGGCCTCGTGCTGGGCTATCTCGTCGCGGTCGTCGGGGCGTTGGTGGCCACGGTGGCAATCGGCGGCAAATCGCTTCCGCTCTTCATGGTCGGGATCCTGCTCGTTGGCTTTGGCAACAGCGCCAACCTGCTTTCGCGGTACGCCGCGGCCGACCTGTACCCGGTTGAGCGCCGCGCCTCCGCGATCGGGCTCGTCGTCTGGGGCGCAACGTTTGGGGCGGTGCTCGGACCCAACCTCGTTGGGTGGGCCGGTGAGGTGAGTGAGGGCATCGGGCTCCCGGCGCTGGCCGGCGCGTATCTCCTGCCGATCGTGTTCGTGAGTGCGGCCGCGCTCATGTCGTTCGTGATGCTGCGTCCCGATCCCTACGAGCTGGCTGACAGCTCAGGTCTCGAGGGGCCGCCACGCGCTCCTGGTGAAAGCTCGCTCGAGTCGCTCCTGCGGCGTCCGCACGTCCCGATCGTGATCATCGCGCTCATTGCCGGCCAGGCCGTCATGGTCCTGATCATGACAATGACGCCGCTCCACATGGCCGACCACGGCCATGACCTCGCGGCAGTCGGCTTCGTGATCAGTGGTCACATCCTGGGGATGTACGCGTTGTCGCCGATCTCCGGGCGCTTGACCGACCGATTTGGCAGCGCAGCGATCGTGACCGCGGGCCTCCTCGTCGTCGCCGTCGCCGCCCTTCTGTCGGCGGTCGCCCCTCCGGACGGTGGACCCATCCTCTTCCTCGCCCTCTTCCTCCTTGGCTACGGCTGGAACCTGGGCTTCGTCGCCGGGTCCGCGCTGCTGACGCACGGATTGGAGATGGCCGAACGGACCCGACTACAGGGCCTGACCGATACCTTGATCTGGAGCTCGTCCGCTGCCGCAAGCATCGGCTCCGGCGTCGTGGTTGCCGTGGCCGGGTTCACGACCCTGGGCCTCTTGGGTGCGGCCCTCGTCATTGTTCCGGTCTGGCTGGTGATCGCGCGACGTCGAGTCCTCGCGGCCTAGGTGTCGTTCTCGCTCGACGTTGTTGACGAGGACCGATAGCGGAGACTTGCCTTCGAGCTCGGTATGGGGTTGTCGCCGATTGAAGCGTCGACCCAGACGGAGCGGCGTCGTCATGCTCTCATCGTACGGCCGAAGCTGACGGCCGTTCGGCCGACGGCTCGCTGGTCGATCGCGATCGAATGCTCGAGCTGCCGTTGGCTCGGGGGCCACCTGCGGCCGAGCCAGACGTGGCGGGGTCAGCCGGGCGACCAGCGCTACAAGGCTGGCTGAGTGCGGTATACGGGCCGAGGGCGACGTCGGTCATCGAGGACCGCTCGGCGCGGACGCACGTGATCGGCCTAGAAGGCGACTGCGTCCTCGATGAAGCTGAGCGTGCTGCCGGATCCTGCGTCGTCCGCGCCGGCTGCGGCGTACGGGCCACACCGTCTCGGTCTCGATCGCGACGTGGGCCACTCGCGCTCGACCGTGTACGTGCGTCCTGCGTCGCCATCGGCGAGGATCCGATGGCCGCCGCCGGGCGGCACGCGGCCCAGGCGCTGGACGTCGACGTGGATCAGCTCGCCTGGTCGTTCGCGGACGTAGCGGACGGGAATGCCGGTGACCGGTCAGCGTGAGCCATGCGGCTCACGCCGTGGCGACGGAGGACGCCGTACACGGTCGAGCGCGAGTGGCCCAGGATCGGACCGAGACGGTGTGGCCCGACCCGCAGCCGGCGGCGGACGACGAGGATCCGGCGGACCTCGCGATCGGGCAGCGCTCGAGGCCGATGGTGCGGCCGCGCCGAGCGGTCCTCGAGGCCGGCGTCGCCCTCGGCCCGATACCGCCGCAGCCACTTGTAGGCGGTCGCCCGGCTGACCCCGAGCTGCTCGGCCGCGGTGGCCGCCGGCCAGCCCTCGAGCACGATCCGATTGACCAGGAGCCGTCGGCCGAACGGCGTCAGCTTGGCCGTACGATGGAGCATGAGAGCCCTCCGTCGGAATGGAGCTTTGACAACCCCATACCGAGCACGAGGGCTCGAACTTGTCAACAACGTGAGCGGGAACGACACCTAGGCCAGCAGCTCGCGGCGCACCCACTCGGCGAGCACGCGCGCGCAATCCTCGACCTGCGCGATCGGGACGTGCTCATCCGCCGCGTGCGCCACGTTGACGGTGCCCGGCCCGAAGATCACGCAGGGGGTCGAGCCGACATTGACGAAGAGGCGCATGTCGGCTCCGTACGGCTCACCCAGGAGGGTTGGTCGCCGACCCGTCACGGTCTCGATCGTCTCGGCGAGACCGACCGGCAGCGGGTGATCGGACGGGACCCGGGCGGACCCGAAGCGTCCGCCGGTGATCTCGACCGTTGCCCGGTGGTCGCGCAGGAAATCGTCGGCGTCGCATGCCGCATCGATGCACGCCCGGAGCTCATCCGCGGCGTCCGTCTCCGACTGGCCAAGTCGCACGCCATACCGACCATCCGCGGTCACGCGGTCGAGCACCGTTGATGCCCAGTCCCCGCCCGAGACGATGCCGATGATCGTCGGATACGGCAGCCCGAGCGCGGTCATCAGCGGATCGGTCTCCGCGGCGTTGCGACGCGTTTCGTCGGCTTCGAGCGCGCGGGCAAGGAGCCACAGGTTGTCGAGCGCGGAGACGCCCTCGCGACGCCTCGAGGCGTGCGCCGCCCGGCCCGGCACGACCAGCCGGAAGGTGATCGCGCCGGCGTGGGCGACCACCACGTCAAGATCGGATGGCTCCGTGATGATGGCCGCGTCACCGGTGACGCCAGCCCGGATCGCGGCCAGGGTGCCCTGCCCGCCATCCTCCTCGGAGGGGACGAACGCGACGATCAGCTCGCCCGAGAGGCGTCCGAGGTCGCCGGCCGCTCCGAGCGACCGGACCGCCGCGAGGATCGAGGCCACGCCGCCCTTCATGTCGCACGCACCCCGGCCGTAGACATTCCCATCCCGCAGGCGCGCCGACCACGGGTCGTCGGTCCATGTCGTGAGGTCGCCCGGCGGGACCACGTCGAGATGACCCGACAGCACGATCCGCCGTGCTCCGGGCCGACCAACCCGACCGATCACGACCGGCAGGGATGACCGTGGCATCTCCTCCCCGGGCCACACGGGATCCGCACGGATGTCCTCGAGCGCCGGCTGGATCGTCTCGACCGCGAGCCCCAGCTCGAGGAGCGCCGCGGCTGCCCATCCTGCGACGGCCTCCTCCGAGCCCGTGATGCTCGGGATGCGGATCATTGCCTGCAGGTCGGCGAGAAGTCGTGCCGCATCGATCAACGCTGCACCTCCCGGTAGATCGGTCGGGTCAGACACGTCGGGCCACCGGAACCGTTGATGCCGATCTCGAATGCTGAATAGGTGTGGACCTCGCAACCCGCGGCAGCCAGGGCGGCGCTCGTCTGCCGATTGCCCTCGGCCATGATCACCACGCCTGGCCGTACCGCGAGGACGTTGCAACCAAGCGTCGGGAACTCCTCGTCGGGGACCTCGATCAGCCGGATCCCGAGCTCCTGGAGGGCCTGCCACAAGCCGACCGGCAGGAGTGGCAGGTAGACGACGGCGAGGTCATCCGCGACCGGCGACACGACCGAGAGGAGATGGATCAGCTCGACCGGTCCGTGCCAGTACGGGACATCGAAGATTCGTGCATCCCCGCCCACGAGCGCGGCGAGCTGGCGCGCGCCTTCGTCGTTCGTGCGCAGCGTCCGCCCGATGCACAGGAGGTCCGGCCGGAGCCAGAACGTATCGCCGCCCTCGATCGTTCCGGGAGCGTTGATCGATCCAACGATCGGGATCCCGTGGGTCGTCATCCACGTTTCGAGGGTCGCTGGCTCAGATCGGCGGCCTGGCTTGCCCGGCCGGAGCGGGACGGCGCCACGGTCGGTCACGAGCAATGGGTCGAACGGGTAGACGAGGTCCGGGCTGTCGGTCTCGTCCTCCAGCACGTGCACCGTGGGCCCGAGCGACGCGAGTGTCTCGACGAACGCATCGTGCTCACGCTGGGCCGCGGCGAGGTCGACGCGATGAAGGAACCCGTGCGCAGGGGCATCGAATGCGGCGCCAAAGGCCGGCCCGGGTCGCTTGACGAGCACGTCTCGCAGCGGCGCCGTCATGCTTTGCGCGCCATACCCGGTGATTGCGGTCGCCATCGGCGAAGGATAGGGCGCCGAAGTGGGGACTTGGCGGCGGATCGATCAAGGGGTAGGCTCGGGGACGTGGCCGGCTACGTGGCGATCGCCAGGCTCCAGGGCGGCGTCCCGCATTTCGTGGGCGGTGGCGCCGTGGAAGCCGTGGCTAGCCTCGGAGCGGCAGCCGGCGCGCCGTCGGCCGATAGCCACCGCTGGTGGCCGATCACATCGAGCTGGTCGGCCGACCCCTCGACGAAGATGTTGGCGACTGGCTGGCGTCGATCGGCGAGTCCTGGTCACAGCTCACGTTCTTCCTGTTCGATCCCGAGAGCTGGCGCTGACCGGTCCGGTCGGGTCGGGGTATCGTTGCGGCTTCAACCGTCGACAAGTATCGAAGGTGACTTCGTCGTCATGACCGTGACCCCGCCGGTGGAGCGGCCGCTCGAGTCCCGCGACCCACGGCTCGCGCCATGGCGCGCATTCCTGCTCGCCCACGCACGAGTCGTTCGGAGACTCGACGAGGAGCTGCGGGCCGAGCACGACCTCACGATCGGCGAATACGACGCGCTCCTGACGATCGCCCAGGCGCCCGAGCGGCGGATCCGGATGCGCCAGCTCGCCGACGAGGTCATCCTCAGCAAGAGCGGGGTCACGCGGCTGATCGATCGGCTGGTCGACGACGGCCTGGTGGAACGGAGCGCATGCCTGGCCGATGCCCGAGGCGCCGAGGCCGTCCTGACCGACCGTGGGCTGGCGCGCCTGCGGCCGCCGTCGCAGACGCACCTGCGGGGCGTCGACGAGCACTTCCTGGCGGTCCTCGATGACAGCGGACCTCGACGCCATCGAACGGACGATGGCGGCGGTCGCGCGGTCAGGCCGGGGACGGACCGTCGAGCTACGAATCCGGCCGATGCGTCGGCCGGACGGCACCGAGACGGCGCGGCCATCGACGACCGGACGCGGAACCGGCGGCTGCTGAGCCGCCGTGCCGGGCCGGCTTCGCGTCGGGACGAGCGGGTTCGCCTATCCAGCGCTGGGTTCCGCGGTTCTACCCGGCCGGGCTCCCGGGCGGCGCGGCCTCCTCGCGCACTACGCGAAGCCGGCTGACCGCAGTCGAGCTCAACAACACGTTCTATCGGAGCCCTAGCCCGGCAGCAATCGCCGGCTGGCTCGCGGCGACGCCCGACGACTTCCGGTTCTCGATCAAGGCGCAGCGTGGCGGCTCGTACCGGGCACTGCAGGTCGATCCAACCGAGAGCGTGCCGTGGCTCACCGCGCCGTACCGGGCGTTCGGCGAGCGGCTGGGCACGGTGTCTGTTCCGCGTGCCCGATGGCGTGGCTCGCAACGACGAGCGGCTCGCAGTCCCTGCTGGCCGCGTGGCCGGAGGACTTGCCGCTGACGCATGGAGTTCCAGGACGCGTCATGGCACGTCGACGAGACCTTCGACTGCGCTGGCGCGGATCGGGGCCGCGTTATGTACGACGGACCTGCCGGAGGATCCCGAGCCGCCCACGATCCGGCGGACCGGCCCGTTCCTGTACCTGCGTCTCCGACGCCATGACTACAACGATGGCGAGCTCGACGGCCTGGGCCGCACGCCTGGAGCCATTCCTGGCGGCCGGCGATGACGTCTTCGTGTTCTTCCGTCACGACGAGGTCGGTCGGGGCCCGGAGCTCGCGCTCGCCCTGGCCGACGCCGTGGCGAGGCCGCGAGGGCCGCTGAATCCGAAGCGCGTCGGATCAGCCGCGCGTATCCTCGGCCGGCCCGAAGACCACCAGGATCTCGAGGCGCTCCTCGATGTCGTGGAACCGATGCGGGACGGCCGCGGCGACAAATACCAGCGAGCCAGTCGTGACCTCGCGGGTCTCGTCGCCAACGGTGATCGAGCCACGCCCGCGCACCACGTAGTACAGCTCGTCCTCATGGTGCGGCGACTGGGGATCCGTGGCTCCCGCCTCGAGCACGTAGAGTCCCGCCGACAGGTCAGGGACCCGCAGGAATTCCCGGTACAGCCGGCGTTCTGCGTTCCGTTCGCGATCGATGTCGCTCAGCTCCCACGCGTCCACGGGGTCCTCCATCGTTTTGGACGACAGCCTACCGGCACCGCCTGACGATCGGGCACAACGGCCCGTTGCACGGTTCGCGGGTAGCATCTGGCGATGGTTGCCTCGCAGGATCGTCGCGCGCGATCCCTGGCCCTCGTCGTGCTCGCCTCGATCGCTGCTGCGTGCGGCCAGGCGGCACCGACGCAACCGGCATCTTCCGCTCCCACGACGCAGCCATCCGAGATGACCAGCCCGTCGATGCATGACACGGCGCCCCCGGCCGACGAATGGGGAGCCGTTCGACCCGGCGCTCGTCGCGCTGGAGGCCGAGACGGTCGTGGGCGGCCTGGATCAGCCGATCGACCTCGCATCGCCGGGCGACGGCAGCAGCCGTGTCTTCGTCGTCGAGCAGGCCGGGCTGATCCGGACCATCCAGGATGGCGATCTCGTGGCGGAGCCGCTCCTCGACATCCGGGATCGGATCAGCAGCGGGGGCGAGCGCGGGCTGCTTGGTTTGGCGTTCCATCCTGACTTCCCGGCCGACCCGCGACTGTTCGTGAACTACACGGACCTCGACGGGAACACCGTCGTCGCCGAGTACCAGGTCGGGGCGGCCGGCGACTCGGCCGACCCGGATTCCGAACGTGTCCTGGTCCAGTTCGACCAGCCGTTTCCAAACCACAACGGGGGCGGCGTCGTGTTCGGTCCGGATGGGATGCTGTACATCGCGACCGGCGACGGCGGTTCGGGCGGCGACCCGCAAGGGAACGGCCAACGGCTCGACACGCTTCTCGGGAAGATCCTCCGGATCGACGTCGATGGCCCGCCGGACACCGACAGGGCGTATCGGATCCCGGATGGCAACCCGTTCCTGGACACTGCCGACGCGCAGCCCGAGATCTGGCTGACCGGTCTGCGCAACCCCTGGCGGATACGCTTCGACCGCGAGACCGGCAACCTCTGGATCGGCGACGTCGGCCAGGGTGCCTGGGAGGAGATCGACGTGGCGCCGGCAGGTCAGGGCGGCCTCAATTTCGGCTGGAACCGCATGGAGGGTTTCGACTGCTTCGAGCCACGCGACCGGGTGCGACCAGAGGGTTTGACGCTGCCGGTTGCCGCGTACGGTCACGACTTCGGCTGCGCCGTCATCGGTGGCGTGGTCGTGCGCGACCCCGACCAACCGGCGCTCAATGGCGGGTACGTCTTCTCGGACTCGTGCTCCGGGCATCCTGTGGGTCCTCGACGCGAGCACCTGGACCGTCAGGACGCGGCCATCGTCGGCGAAACCGGAGCGGGCGATCAGCGCCATCGAGCTCGACGAGGACGGGACAGTCCTCGCGACGGACCGCGGATCGGGCGAGCTGATCCGGATCGTGGTCGTGCCCCGCTGAGCTCGGACGCTGCGACGCGTCTGTAACAGCGAACGACCTGACGAGACGTTCGCGCGCTAGGCCACGCGCGCAACCGCTTCGCCGCGACCGCCTCGACCGGGTCGCATGCTCGTGTCGTCCCGAACCGCCGCGGCGATGCTGGAGCTGATGCGCGTTGAACTGCTGGTGGGCGATCCGGGGCATGGGCCTGGCGGTCGGGGTCGCGCGCGTCGATCGGGATGCTGGTGCTCGCGCAGCCGCGGCCCGCGGTCCTGCTTCTCGTCTTCATCTCGATCCTGCTGGCCTCGGCCCTCGAGCCGCTGGTCCTGTGGCTTCGAGCCCGCCTCCCGCTGGGTCGTGGCG
Source organism: uncultured Chloroflexia bacterium (assembly GCA_963731865.1). GTDB lineage: Bacteria > Chloroflexota > Limnocylindria > Limnocylindrales > CSP1-4 > SPCO01. Next base: position 1,186,394 of record CAVSXG010000002.1, read on the forward strand.
CCACGATCCTTGCCGTCTACCTGGCGTTCTTCTCGCGCGTGATCGGGTTTGCCCTGATCGTGGTCCCGGCGCAATCGGGCAGGCGCAGCGATCCTGGTTTCGTTGCCACCCGTCTTCGACGGACCTCAGGGCTCGGGCGGCCGACCTTCGTCCCGTCGCGCTGTCCGAGCCCTGACGGCACTGATCGATGCGGTCGCCATCAACTTCCAACCCGGCCCGCCACCGGATCCCGATGACGTCGTCGAGGTCGGGACCGCCGTCGCCGAGGCCGCCCTCGCGCTCGCGACCGTCCTGACCCTCGTCTACTTCTGGCTCGTCGAGCATGCCCGATGGCAGCGCTACGCGCTGGCCTACCTGCCCGCGAATCGTCGCGCCGGTGCGCGGACGCGCCTGGAACGAGATCGAGACCGCCTCGGGCTCGTGGGTGCGCGGCCAGCTCATCCTGATGGGCGCGATCGGGCTTGGCACCGGGGTCGCCTACACCCTCCTCGGCGTACCCGGCGCGTTGCTTCTGGGCTCATCGCGGCAATCGCCGAGGCGATCCCGATCGTCGGGCCCGTTGCTCGGTGCGATCCCGGCCATCCTCGTCGCCGCGACCATCTCCCCGGAGCTCGCGTTCATCGTGGCCGGGCATCTACGCCGTCCTGCAGCTCGTCGAGGGCAGCGTCCTCGTCCCGATGGTCATGCGCAACGCGATCGGGATCTCGCCGTTCCTCATGCTCGTCAGCCTGCTCGATCGGCGGCGCCGCCGGTGGGTCTGGTCGGCGCCCTGATCGCGGTCCCGATCGCGGCCGCCATCGAGATCGTGCTCTCCCGGCTCCAGGCACGGGAGACGCCGGTGGTGCAGGACCCGGCCGCGATCGAGGCGCTCGACGACGCCGAGGCGGACGATGGCACCGAGGGCACGATCGCCGGGAAAGCCGCGGCGCCGGTCCGGCGGACTCGAGGGCCTGACCGCGTCAGCCGAGCCCGGCGACCGCGATCGAGTGCCGGTTCGGCGATGCCGAGCTCCGGCTCTCGCCGGCTACATCGTCGCCAGGGGCGAGCCGCGTGCCCTGGCGGCGGCGGCGATGGGCGTGAGATCGATGATGCTCGCCGGATCCGCGGCCTCGAGGCGGTGGCCGGGCGGACCCGCCGGACAGTGGTAGATGTCGCCGGCGGCCACGATCTCGATATCGTCCTCCCACTCGATCGCGAGGCGACCCGAGGTCACGAGCCCCCAGTGCGGGCGCGTCGCACCAGTCGGTCAGTGTAGCCGCTCCCCGGTCCGAACCGAGCCTGGGTCAGCACCAGCGACGACATCGGCCAGGCGTGGCGTCGATCTGCTTGGCTCCAGCAGCGCGGCAGCGTGGCGCCGGGATGACGCGCGGCCGGGCCCGTCGACTGCCTCGGTCACCTCGAAGCCACGGGCGGCGAGCGCCTCGTCACTCGTGTCGATCACCGGAGTCGATCGGTTCGAAGCCGGCGATCCGGGCCGCGACCCTCGACCTGGAATCGATGCGGCGCACCCCCGGGCGGGACGTGGAACGCGCTGCCCGACGTGGGATCACCTGCCGCACGTCGCTCGATCAAAAGGCGACGTCGCCGTCGAGGACGAAGCCCCAGTGGGGCTTCGAACACGGCTCCTCGAGCGCGGTGCCGCTCGATCCTGCATCCGGCAGTTCGGCGACGGCATAGGCCATGGATCCGAGCAGCGCGAAACGGATCTGGATGCGATCCTGACGAAGAATGCGGAGCTCGCTCGGCGTCACGTGCATGCAGCAGTCCCTCACGCCGTCCTGGCCACGACAAGCTCGGATGCGGAGTATAGCCGTCAGGTCATTTGTGATGACCTTGCAATGCCTTGCGCTGGGTCTGGGTGGCCATCGGCAATCCGATGCGTGATCCCGTGGGTCGGCCAGCGATTGGACCGTCAACCCCGAGTCAAAGGCGATCCGATGCGACCGCTCCGCGCGCGAAGACATCGAACCCCGTGACCGAGGCGCTCGCCGACAACAGCCCGTCTGCGGACCCCGAAGCCGATCCATCTGTCATCGGTCCGGCCGTCGATCCGGCCACGATCGTCGAAACGGTCAATGAGGGGATCTTCGTCTTCGACCCGGAGACGCTCCGGATCACCGAGGCCAACCGCGGCGCCACGGAGCTCCTCGGCCGCTCTCGTGAGCAGATCGAGGACCTGCCCATCGGCGAGCTCGCCCGCCCGGCCGATGCCGATCGGATCGCGGCGCAGGTTGCCACGCATCGTTTCCGGCCACGCGGACTCGGCAACGCTCAGCCTCGATTACCTGCGCGGTGACGGGAGCACGATCGCCGTCGAGCTGGTGCTGCAGCCGGTCCAGCTTCCGGGCGGGCGGCTGGTGATCCTCGCGATCGCGCGGGACATCCGCGGCCGCGTCCAGACACAAATCCGCCTGCAGCGTCTGGCCGAGGCGGAACACGCGCGCGCCGCCGAGCTGAATGCGGTGATCCGGGCCATGGGCGAAGCCGTCGTCGTCTGCGCGCCGGACGGCACGATCACGCTCTCCAACCCGGCCGGCGAAGACATCTTCCCGGATATCGAGGAACGCACCTACGCCGACATCCTGGCCCAGTTCCAGGACCCGGACGGATCCGCCCCGGCGCTCGGCGTCCTGGGCGGCCCGGTGGAGCTGCGAACGTCCGCCAGCCCGGAGCGCTGGATCGAGATTGCCACCTATCCGGTCACTGGCGGGTCGGCGACCCCCGGCGCAGCCCCCGGCGACCATCGTCGTCATGCGCGATGTCACCGAAGGGCGTCGTCGCGAGGCTGTCCGTGAGACGTTCATCGGCGTCCTGTCGCACGAACTCCGGACGCCGGTGACGACCATCTTCGGCGGTGCCAAGCTCCTGGCCCGCGAGACGTCGTCGCTCGACGAGGACACGCGCCGAGGGATCTTCCGGGACATCCACGAGGAGGCAGAGCGACTCCAGCGGCTCGTCGAAGACGTGGTCGCGCTCAATCGATTTGGGGAAGCGGTCGGCGAGGTCGGCTGGGAGCCGGTCCTCCTGCAGCGGCTGCTCCCCCGTGTCGTCGAATCCGAGGATGGGCGCTGGCCGGGCGTCACCTTCACGCTGTCGGTCGAACCAGGGTTGCCCACGGTGAGCGCGGATCCCACCTACGTGGAACAGGTCGTACGCAACATGCTCTCGAATGCGGCGAAGTACGGTGGGATCAACTCGGTCGTGGAAGTCCAGGCCGTGCGTGGCGAGGACGAGGTGATGGTTCGCGTCCTCGACGACGGACCGGGCTTCCCGATCGAGGAGCGCGAGCGATTGTTCGAGCTCTTCTACCGATCGGCCAAGACCGCCACGACGGCGGGCGGCGCGGGCATCGGTCTGTTCGTGTGCGCGCGTCTCGTCGCGGCGATGGGCGGACGGACCTGGGCGGCACAGCGCGAGACCGGGGGCAGCGAGTTTGGCTTCGCGTTGCCCGAGCTCAACGAGTAGCGAGGCGCGTCAGAGCCAGCCTCGCCACCGAGCCCCCGCGAGCATGGATATCCCGAAGACCAGCATGGCGCCAACGACGACCCAGAAGACATTCGCGTTGTCAAAGAACTCGACCTTGAAGTTCATGCCCATGATCCCGGCAAGCACGACAGCGGGCAGCAGCACGGCGGACAGCAGCGTGAGGCGTTTCATGACCTCGTTTGCGTGGTGGGCCGCCCGGCCCATGTGGATGTCGTAGGTCCCCAGGAGCAGATCACGGAGGTTCTCGATCGAGTCGATCGTCCGATCGAGCCGGTCGTTCAGGGCCGGCCAGGGTCGGCCCGAGCTCGTCGTGCAGCTCCATCTCCGGTCGGGCCAGCGCCGAGAAGGCGAGCCGGTGTGGTGTCAACGTTCGGCGGATCGTGCCGATCCGTCGGCGAAGGGTCACGATCCCGGCGAGGATGTCGTCCCGTGGCCTGGTGCGAAGCGCCCGCTCATCGAGGCGATCGATCTCGCGCTCGATCGCCTCGGCCAGCTCGAGGTACGAGGTGAGCATCTCGTCCACGATGCCGGCCAGGAAGCCCGCCGCGTCAAGCGCACCGAACTGGGTGTCGCTGTAGGCGGCTTCGCCGACTCGGTCGAGGATCGTCATGTCGCCCTCGTGGACCGTCACCACCCAGTTGTGTCCCGCGACGAGGTCCAGCTCGATCACGTTGAGGGTCGCGGCGTGATCGGACGCGGTGTCGCCATCGCCCTCGAGGACCCTCAGTACGAGGTGGATGTGATCGGGGTACAGGGTCAGGGCGGCGCGGCCAATCTCCTCGCCAAGGCGAGCGAGCAGCTTGTCGCCGATTCCGACGGCAGCGGCGACGGCCTGGAGGTCCTCGGGATCCCGGCCGACCAGGTCGACCCAGAGCAACTGTCGCTCGTTGATCCTCCCGGCCAGACCAGATTCGAGCGGGACTTCGCGATCGCTCCCGTCGGCGTCGTATAACCGTGCGCGGATCATCTGGGCCGGCGCCCTCAGCGGACGACAGAGAGCAACGTGACGGCCACGATGGCGACAATCGCGGTTCCGTACTGGAGGACGTTCATCGCAAGATCGCGCCGGCCCCCGCCGCGAGATTGTGAGGCTCCGAACGGAGCTTCCCGGACGATGGGCCTGATCATCGATGTGGATCCTCCATGGGTCTGCGTGGGCCGCCAGCGTCGAGCGTCGACCATCCCGAGTGCACACGAGGTCCGGTCGACGGCATCGCAGATGGATTGCAGGTGGAGGCACCGACCGCCGGCCGCCGGACGGGCAGGCGCCTCCCGCTGATATCTCGTTGATACGAACGGCGATGTCGGCGTAGTCAGATCCGTTGGCGAGCGGCCCGACATTGATGCCGTCCGGCAGCCCGTACCAGGTCCGGGGCCATGACGGCGGGCAGCCAAGGGTTCAGCTTCGGATGGAGGATCAAATGGGAATCATTTCCTGGATCGTTCTCGGCGCCATCGCCGGGTACCTCGCCGGGTTCCTCGTCAAGGGCGACGAGGGCCTGGGAGTCATCGGACACATCGTGCTCGGGATCGTCGGCGCCGTTGTCGGCGGCTTCCTGGCTCGTGTGGTCACGGGTGTTGACCCGATCGACGGCGCGCTCGACATCAGCTCGATCGTCGCCGCGGTCATCGGCGCCGTGATCGTCGTCTGGGTCGTCGGCATGGTCACCGGCCGTCGCGGGGGCGTCCGCTCCGTCTGAGCCGGGCCGGCACCGCCGGCATCTCGTTTCGAACGAACGCCCACCGCCCAGTGGGCGTTCTTCGTTTTGGCGAGCTGGCGATGCTCGGCCGACATGCGTTTGCAAGGTCTTGAAGCCGGATCGTTAGCGAGGTCGATCGGCCAAAACCGTACGTTGCTCCTGTTGACGACGCCGGGATTGGGGAGGCGTCGAGACCAAAATCGAATCTCTCCGCCTGGGTGCGCTTGTGACGGGGCGCGATGCCGGGCTTAGCGCAACGGACGACCCGGGCCCCTCACCGGGTCGTCCGTCGCCGTTTCGGGACCGGCGTCGCCGGGACGGCCAAGGAGGAGCCATGGCCACCACCACGCATCCCGATGTCAAGGAATCGACTGGAAAGACCGCCCGCACGGGGCAGGCCTCGCGCTTGGAGACCGCACGAACCGTCGTGACCGATGCGGTCGCTGATGCCGCGACGACGGCCAGCACGCTCGCGGCCGATGCCTCGGCAAGGATCCCCGGCGCTGCCTCGACGACCCGCGCTGCCTTTGACGATGCCAACCGTCGCATCCGCGCCAGCTCTGATGAGATGCTGCGACTCGGAACGGCCCTGTCGTTCGGTGTTGTCGTTGGCATGCTGGTTGCCGGGGCGAACCGGGTCCTGGTCGCCATCGCCCTCGTCCCGCTGACGATGTTCGGGTTGACCATGCTCGAGCGGTCCGGCGCATCGGACGGCGCGGCCGGTCATGATGGGCCCGGCGGCCTGTAGCGCCGCCATCGTCGCGTCGCAAGCGCGCTGCGCTGCAATCGCACTGATAGCGGGATCGCCCTGCCCGGAGTCTGGCTGCGATCGCCGGTCGCCTACGTTGATGCCACTGGGTCGCCGTGGTGCGATCCCAACCAGGAGGCCAACCGTGGACGACATGAAGAAGACCTATCGGGAAGGCGAAGAAACGGCCAAGGAGACATGGCGCAAGGCTGACGGCGAGAGCGTTGCCGACGCGATCGGCAATGCCGGCGACGACATCCGCAAGGAGCTCGGCAACGCCGGCGACGACATCCGCCGTGAGACCCAGGAGGGCGTGGACGACGACAAGTCCGCCTGGCGGCGCTCGGATGGCGACGAGAGCGTGGCCGACAAGGTCGGCAACGCGGGCGATGACATCCGCCGCGAGATGGGCCAGCGCTGACACCCCATTCCTCCGAAGGAGCCCCGGCCACATGGCCGGGGCTCCTTCGCGTGAGGCGCGACGCAGCCGTAACGCCGTGTCCCGGCACGCTGACACTGGCCCAGCCCTCCGGCGGGATCATCAGGACATGATGTCGCGCGATCGAACCGTCGAGAAGCGCGCTTCGGCGGCCGATCCGGATCGGTCATCGGGCGCGACCGCATTTCCGCCGAATCGGCCTGCCCCGGACCCTGGACGAGGAGGCCTTCCTCGGTGTGCTCTCGCATGAGCTGCGGACGCCGGTCACGACGATCTACGGCGGAGCCCAGATCCTGGCCACCCGCGAGATGCCGAATGCGCACTGGCGTGCGCTCGCGGCGGACGTCGGCGCCGAGGCAGAACGGTTGTTCCGGATCGTCGAGGACCTGGTCGCCCTGTTGCGCTCCGAACGTGGCGATCTCCGACCTGCTCGCGAGCCGGTCGCGATCGGCCGGATGATCGGCTACGCCGTGGAAAACGAGCTCGCCCGGAAACCCGACCTGGACATCCGCTACCTGGGACCGAGCGACGCCGCAGCGGACGAGGCCGACGAGGGCCTTGATCGGCCACGTGGTCCGGAATCTCCTCGACAATGCCATCCGGTACTCACCCGAGGGCGGGACGATCGAGGTGATCGTGGACGTCGAGCCGACCGAGGTGCTCGTGCGTGTCCTCGATCGGGGGCCGGAGCCAAACGAACATGACCGCCGCGACCTCATCGATCCGAGCGGCACGGCCGCAGGGCTCTCAGGTGGAGGCCTGGCGCTGTTCGTCGCTGCACGCCTGATCCAGGCGATGAACGGCCGGAGCTGGGCGCGTGCCCGACTCGGACGGTGGTGCCGAGTTCGGCTTTTCGTTACGTCGGTCGGCGCTGGTTCGCGAGACCGGCGCCTGACTGACGCCCGGCTCGGCTGCGAGACGCGGGCTCAGGCAGCGGCGTTGAGGCGCTCCCGCAGGGCAACGACGAGCCGGGCGGCATGTCGCCGCTCGTCCTCGAGCATGTCGCGGAAGATCGCCTCGTTTCCGTCGAGACCGTACTGCTCGTAGGCCTCGATGGCTTCCAGCTTGGAGGTCAGCGCCTGGAGCAGATCGTAGGTGGCGTCATCGACGATCGTCGTCAGTCGCCTGAAACGCGCGGCTTGCCCCGGATTGATCCCGGTCGCGCGCGGTCCCATCGGTTGTCTGCACGTCATCACCTCCCGACATCGTCACGGTCATCGTGAGCGGAATGACCCGACGGACGCTCCCGCTTCCTCGCCGAACCTGTTGCGCATGCCTTGCGTTCGAGTACGCGACGCTCAGTTCGACCCGCGTCGGGCGTCTCTCGCGAGTGGTCGCTGGAGCAGCTTCAGCACGGCCGCCTCCGCCGCCGGATCCAGCGAGGCCACGCCAGGCGATCCGTTCGTCCGCTGTGCCGGCAGGCGTGGAATGTGGCCCGCGAGGTACCCGACAACCACCGCCGGGTGAACGTAGCTATGACGCGCGACCGCCACGGTGTTGCCGAGACCGGCGGCCGACGACCCGGATCGCCTCGAGCACGTTCTGCCTCGCTGCCCTCGCGTTGCCCGGTGGATCGAGCTCGCACAGCGCCCGATAGGCCAGGACGGTACCGGACCAGATCCTGAAATCCCGGGTCGTGACGTCCGCTCCTGAAGCGTCCCGGAGATAGGCATTGACGTCGTCCGAAGTCACGTCCTGGGGTTGGCCATCCGGATCCAGGTACTGGAACAGCTCTTGTCCCGGGAGTTCCTGGCAGCGTCGGATGACGTTGGCCAGGCGACGATCCCGCAGGTCCACATCGTGCCGCCGACCGGACTTCCCACGAAATCGAAAACGAATCGCAGCTCCGTCGACCGAGACATGGCGCTCGCGAAGCGTGGTCAGGCCAAATGACCGGTTCAACCGTACGTATTCGTCGTTGCCGACCCGGATGAGCGTCAGCTCGAGCAGCCTGACCACCGCCGCCAGCACCTTGTCGCGGGACAGCGAGCGGCGTGCCAGGTCGCGGTCGCACCGGCGACGGATCCTGGGCAGGAGCTTCGCGAACGCGACGATGCGATCGAACTTGGCGTCGTCGCGGCGCGATCGCCATCGTGCGTGGTAGCGATATTGCTTTCGACCCCGAGCGTCGCGCCCCGTCGCCTGGATGTGCCCGTTCGGATCGGGGCAGATCCACACATCGGTCCAGGCCGGCGGGATCGCCAGCGCGCGGATTCGGGCCAGTGTTGGGCGGTGGCGAAGAAGCCGACGCGATGCATGGCGATAGCTGAACCCGCGGCCGGCTCGATGCCGCGTGATGCCGGGCTGATCATCGTTGGAGTAGCGAAGACCGGCGAGCCGTGCCGAGCGCCGCGGATCGGGGCGATCGGTCGCCTCCGCAATATGCCTCCGGGTCGTGGACTGTGTCGTCATCTGCGAACGGTGCGGTCGCGCTCCTAGCAGTCGCACTGCATCAACTGGCTGGCCGGTGGCACGCCCGTTGCAGGCTGTGATGAGCCTGACATGTCGCGACCTCCATTGCGGCGGCCGGCGCAAGCGGCGCGCCTTCAGAGTCCGCATGTGGACGCCACCCAAGCCGTCGAGTTGTCGATCAGCGCACCCCGGGCTCTGCACGGGGTGCCCAACTCGGTGGTCATCGACAACGCTTCCGTCAAATTCTCTGATCAGCTGGCCGTAGATGCGATCAGCCTGACCGTCCAGAGCGGCACGATCCTGGGTCTCATCGGGCCATCGGGGGCGGGCAAGACCACCACCATCAGGCTCCTGACCGGGGCGCTCGAGCCCACGTCAGGCACGGTCACGGTCCTCGACGAGAACCCGCGCTCCTTTCGACGGCAGACCCGACAGCGGATCGGGTACATGCCCCAGGCGCTGACCCTGTTCCCAGATCTTTCCTGCAAGGAAAATGTCGATTTCAACGCCTCGCTCTTCGGGATGCTCTTTCGATCCCGACGTCGCCGGACCCGCGAGGCGCTCGAGCTCGTCGACCTCTGGGATGTGCGAGGACGACGCGCGAGCCGCCTCTCGGGAGGGATGCAGCGGCGGCTCGAGCTTGCCTGCGCGCTCGTCCACGATCCGGCGCTGCTGTTTCTCGACGAACCGACGGCTGGACTCGATCCGTTGTTGCGAGAACGGGTCTGGCGGGAGCTGCACCGACTCCGACGAGACGGACGGACCATCGTCGTCACGACGCAATACCTCAACGAAGCCGAGTTGTGCGACCAGGTCGGGCTCATCGCAGAGGGGCGCCTGATCGCGCTCGCCGCGCCCGACGACCTGCGCCGGCTCGCGATCGGCGGTGATGTCATCGATGTCGAGACCGCCAACCTTTTCGACGGCGAAGTCCTGAAAGGGCTACCCGTCGTGCGCGACGTCCGGCAGCTGGGCCCCCGCCGCCTGCGGATCACCGTGGATGACGCGGGAGCCGCGACGCCGGACCTGGTCGCCGCTGTCGAGCAGCATGGCGGTGAAGTCGCGTCGGCTCGTGAGGAGCGTCCCTCGTTCGACGAGGTCTTCTCCCTCCTGGTCGAGCGCGAGAAGGCGCGAGATCGAGAACGACAATGGATCGCGCGAGTCGTCAAACGATCGAGACGAGGCGAAGTCCGCATGAGCGGCGTCGCCAGCCTCGGCATCCGTCTCCTCGCCCTGGTTGGCAAGGAGATCGTCGAGATCATGCGTCGACCGGGTGCCTTGGTCAGCTTGGTGTTTGGGCCATTCCTGATCATGGCCCTCTTTGGCCTCGGGTACAGCGGCGAGCGCCGACCGCTCGAGACGGTGATCGTCATTCCGCCGTCATCGGGTCTCCCCACGGACATCGAGCTCTACCGTGAGCTTGGGGCTGGTGCATTCAACATCCGAGCCATCGCTGAGGACCGCGCCTCGGCCGATGCCCAGCTCGGGGACGGCACCCTCGATCTCGTGATCGTCGCCCCCGAGGATCCCGCCGCCAACTTTCGAGCGGGTGAGCAGTCCGTATTCGAGGTGGAGATCAACGCCGTCGACCCGGTCCAGGTCAACTACGCAGGGTTCCTTGCCAACAACCTGGCCGGGGCCGTAAACCGGGAGATCCTCCGGCAGGCGGCCGAGGAGGGCGAAGGTGTCGCCGCTGAGGCGGGCCTGATCGAAACCGGCGAGACGCCGCTGTCCGTCGTCGCCGAGCCAACGCGTGCCGAGCTACAGAACGTTGCCCCGGTCGCGCCCGGCGTTGTTGAGTTCTACGGTCCGGCGGTACTGGCCCTGGTCCTCCAGCACCTCGCTGTGACCCTGGTCGCGCTGTCGCTCGTTCGCGAACGGACGAGCGGCATCATCGAGATGTACCGCGTCGCACCGGTGAATGCGTGGGAGGTCCTGATCGGCAAGCTCCTCGCCTACCTCTTCGTCGGCGGCGGGATCGCGGCCATCTCCGTCGCGTTGCTGCAGGTCGGGTTCGCGGTGCCGATGCTCGGCGACCTCGGAGCACTGGCGGGGACGATCGCGCTGGTGCTGGTCGCGTCCCTCGGTCTCGGGCTCGCCATCGCGGTGATCTCCGATTCGGAACGGCAGGCCGTGCAGTTGTCGCTACTCGTGCTTCTCGCGTCGGTGTTCTTCAGCGGCTTTGTCCTGTCCGTCTCCGAGTTCACCGAGCCGGTCCGCGGGTTCGCGTATGCGTTGCCCGTGACGCATGCCATCCGCCTGATCCAGGACATCATGCTGCGTGGCGCGGTGACCCAGTTCTGGGCCTATGGCGTGTTGGCGATCATCGCCGCCGGCACGCTCGTGTTCAGCTGGGTGATCCTCCGCAGGGGGATGACGAGGGCCTGAACGGAGAGTGGCCGGGGACTTCGCGACTCGTCGTGGCGAGAGCCCACGTTCCCTGAACGCCGGCCCACGTCCCGTAAGCGGCCAGATCAGGACACCATCATTCCTGCCGACCAGATCGCCTCGGCAGCCTTGTGATGCATCGCGATCGCCCAAGGTTCACCTGCCGCACATTTGTCAGGAAGCGCCCGTCCGGCCGGGCCGGGACTTCGCGACCCGTCGTGCGCCCCTAGAGGACCAGGGCGTCGACTTTCTCTGGGTCGATGTCGAGGTCGCGGATCGCCTTGGCGGCCTTTGCGCCGGTGATCGCGCCGCATCGCGCGAGCTCGGCGAGGGTGGCCGCCGCGATGCTCGGAGGGTCGATCTCGAACATCGCCCGGAGGTTCTCGCGGGTATCGCTGCGGCCAAACCCATCGGTTCCGAGCGGCAGGAAATGTGGCGGGAGCCAGCGGGCGACCATGTCCGGCAGCGCTTTCATCCAGTCCGTCGCGGCGATGATCGGCCCGCCCTCGTGCGGCAGGATCCGGCTGACGTACGGGATCCGCGGGGTCTTGGCTTCGGGGTGCAGCCGGTTCCAGCGTTCGGTCTCGAGACCGTCGCGGCGGAGCAGCTGGAACGAAGGCGCGCTGTACACCTCCGCGGCAACGCCGAACTTCTCGGCGAGCAGATCGCGCGCGGCGAGGACCTGCTGCAGGATCGCGCCGGAGCCGACGAGTCGGGCGGCGTGGGCCCCGCGACCGACATCGGGAGCCGCCGCAAATCGGTAGATCCCGCGGAGGATCGCCTCGTCGGTGACGTCGGCCTTCGCCGGCTGGGCGTAGTTCTCGTTGTAGATCGTGACGTAGTAGAAGACGTCCTCGGGTGTCGCCCCGTGCATCCGTTCGATGCCGTCACGGATCACCGCTGCGAGCTCGTACGCGAAGGCCGGGTCGTAGGCGCGGATGTTCGGGATCGTTGACGCCATGATCTGGGTCTGGCCGTCGTCGTGCTGGAGTCCCTCGCCCGTGAGCGTCGTCCGGCCGGCGGTCGCGCCCATCAGGAAGCCGCGGCCGCGTGAGTCGGCGAACGCCCACATCTGGTCGCCGGTCCGCTGGAAGCCGAACATCGAGTAGAAGATGTAGAACGGGATCGTGGCCAGGCCGTGGGTCGCGTACGAGGTGCCGGCCGCCTGGAAGCTCGCCATCGAGCCGGCCTCGGTGATCCCCTCCTCCAGCACCTGGCCGTCGGTGGCCTCGCGATACGACAGAACGAGATCTGAATCGACCGGTTCGTAGCGCTGGCCGAGGGCCGCGTAGATCCCGACCTCCTTGAACAGCGGGTCCATGCCGAAGGTGCGTGCCTCATCGGGGATGATCGGCACGATCCGCGGGCCGAGCTCCTTGTCGCGGATCAGGTTGCGCAGGATCCGGGCAAAGACCATCGTGGTCGAGACCGGCGTCTGGCTGCCGCCTGCGAACTCGGCATCGACGGCCGCCGCGGGTGCCGGCATTGCTGGAGCCCGGACGACCCGGCGCGGGATCGGCCCATCGAGCACCCGGCGACGCTCGAGCAGGTACTGGATCTCCTCGGAGTCCGCGCCCGGGTGGTAGTAGGGCGCCTCCTTGAGCGTGGCGTCGGGGATCGGCAACTCGAGGCGATCGCGGAAGATCTTGAGCTCGGCCTCGTTGAGCTTCTTGGCCTGGTGCGTGATGTTGCGTGCCTCGACGCCCGGTCCCAGGGTCCAGCCCTTCACGGTGTGGGCGAGGATGACCGTGGGTGCCCCCTTGTGCTCGACGGCGGCGCGGTAGGCCGCGTAGACCTTGCGATAGTCGTGCCCGCCCCGGCGGAGCTTGGACAGGTCGTCGTCCGAGAGGTGCTCGACCATCTTGCGGAGCCGCGGGTCCGGTCCGAAGAAGTGCTCCCGGATGTATGCGCCGCCGGCGACCGAATATTTCTGGAACTCGCCATCGAGCGTCTCGTTCATCTGCTGGACGAGCAGGCCGTCGACGTCGCGGGCCAGCAGCTCGTCCCATTCACGGCCCCAGACGACCTTGATCACGTTCCAGCCGGCCCCCCGGAACGCCGACTCGAGCTCCTGGATGATCTTTCCGTTGCCGCGCACCGGGCCGTCGAGGCGTTGCAGGTTGCAGTTGACGACGAAGGTGAGGTTGTCCAGGCCCTCCCGGGCGGCAACGTGCAGCGCACCGAGCGATTCGGGCTCGTCCGTCTCGCCGTCGCCCAGGAACGCCCAGACCCGGGACTTCGAGGTGTCGAGCAGGCCGCGGTTGTGCAGATAGCGGTTGTAGCGAGCCTGGTAGATCGCGCTGATCGGTCCCAGGCCCATCGAGACGGTGGGGAACTCCCAGAACTCGGGCATCAGGCGCGGGTGCGGATACGAGCTGAGCCCCTCACCCGGGACGGTCTCGCGGCGGAAATGATCGAGCTGGTCGACGCTCAAGCGGCCTTCCAGAAACGCGCGGGCGTAGATCCCCGGTGCCGCGTGGCCCTGGTAGAAGATCTGGTCGCCACTCCCCTCCCCATCCTTGCCGCGGAAGAAGTGGTTGAAGCCGACTTCATAGAGCGTGGCCGCGGACGCGTACGTGGCGAGGTGGCCGCCGATCCCGGTGAACTTGTTGTTGGCCCGCAGGACCATCGCGACCGCGTTCCAGCGGATCAGCCGGCGGATGCGACGCTCGAGCTCCTCGTTCCCCGGGAACGTGGGCTCCTGCTCGGGGCTGATCGTGTTGATGTAGCGGGTCTGGGTGAGCGGCGGCAAGCCGACCTGGAGCTGGCGCGCCCGCTTGAGGAGCTTGTAGATGATGAAACGCGCGCGGCTTTCGCCTTCCTCGGCGACGACCTGGTCGAGGGACGCGAGCCAGTCCTCGGTTTCGTCCGGGTCGATGTCCGGGAGCTGGTGCTTGAATTCGTCGAAATACATGGGGCAAACAGCGTAGCCCATTCGGCCCCGGATCGGACGTTGCGGGATGGTCGCGGCCGTCGTGGGGCCCTTCGATGCAAGATGCCTGCAACGAGTATTACAACTCGCGGCGTACGGACGGGAGGCCTCCACGAGCATGCTGTGTGCCCATAAGGAGGCCCAACTACATGACGCAACGCGATACCAGAGACACCGTCGTCGTCACCGACGGCGGAGGATCAAATTCGAGCGGGATCATCCTCGGGGTGGTCGTGATCATCCTGGTCCTGGTCGGAATCTGGTTCTTCCTGCTCGGCGGACCGGGTGGCGGCACGACCAGCAATCCGGACATCAACGTCGACGTCAACCTGCCATCCGTCGAGATCCCAGCCCCTTCGTGAGCTCGCTCGCGAAATGATCACAAGCCGGTTCACGTAGCGCGTGAGCCGGCTTCGGTGCGCGGTGCATGATGGCTGCCACCGGTTCCGGGACGATGTCATTCCACCAAGGAGGCGGACGTGAGCACCCAGCCGCTCGTGCTCGTCGCCGATGACGAGCCACGTATCACCAAGCTCGTATCGATCGCCCTCGGCGAGGAGGGCTTTCGGGTCGTCACCGCCAGCAGCGGCGAGGAGGCCCTGGCCAAGGCCGAGGAGGTCCGGCCGGACATCGTCCTGCTCGACATCGTCATGCCCGACATCGACGGCATCGAGGTGATGCGCCAGCTGCGCGAACGGCGCCCGGTCGCCGTCATCCTGCTGACCGCGAAGGGCTCGACCGCCGACAAGGCCAAGGGTCTCGACCTTGGCGCCGACGACTACATCGCCAAGCCGTTCCATCCGGACGAGCTCGCCGCCCGCGTCCGGGCGGTGCTGCGACGCTCGTCGGGTGCGCAGCCCGGATCGGGCATCCTCAAGTTCGACGACGTCGAGATCGATCTCGAGCGGCGGATGGTGACGCGAAACGGCGAGCTGGTCCAGCTCTCCCGGACCGAGTGGCTGCTCCTTCAGCACCTCGCCGCCAACGCCGGCAAGGTCGTCCTGCACACCGAGCTCCTGACCAAGGTCTGGGGTCCCGAATACCGCGACGACCTCCAGTACCTGCGCGTCTGGGTCTCGCGCGTCCGACGCAAGCTGGGCTCCGAGCCCGGCGAGCCGGGCCGGATCAAGACATTCCAGGGGATCGGCTACCTGCTCGACGTCGAGCCGCCGAGCCCCGACGGAGACGGTGCCCGGAACCGAGCCAAGGTCGACGAGCGGTCCGCCCTGATCGGGTAGATCGCCGCGCTGCCACGGCGCGACCGGCCCGTGCTGTAGGCTCGGGCCATGGCGAGGTATGAACCCGACGCGGCCCTGATCGTCGTCGATGTCCAGAACGATTTCGCCGACCCGGCCGGGAGCCTGTCCGTGCTGGGCGGCGTGGCACGTTATTCCGCGCATCAACCGCGAGATCCGTCGTGCCACGATCGGCGGGCGCCATCGTCGTCGCCACGCAGGACTGGCACCCGGACGTCGACCCCGCACTTCGCCAAGGACGGCGGCATCTGGCCGGTCCACTGCGTGGGCGGGACGTGGGGCGCCGAGCTCCATCCGGACCTCGAGCTCCCGGACGATGCGCTGCGCGTTCGCAAGGGCGCCGGCGGCGAGGATGGCTATTCCGGGTTCACGATGCGTGATCCGACGACGGGCGAGCGACCCGACCGAGCTCGACGGGCTCCTGCGGGAGCGAGCGATCGAGCGCGTGGTCGTCCTCGGCCTCGCCACCGACTACTGCGTCAAGGCGACGGCCCTCGACGGCGCCCGGCTCGGCTACGGGACGACCGTCCTGATCGACGCATGCGCTGCCGTGGACCTCGACGCCGGCGACGGCGACCGCGCGCTCGAGGCGATGCGCGATGCCGGCGTCACGATCCGGCGAACGGTGGTCTAGGCGCGTGCAGGTCCACCTCGTCGACGCCACCTACGAGCTCTTCCGGGCGCATTTCGCGCCGCGGCCGCCGGTCCTCGGGCGGGACGGGATCCCGCTGTCGGGCGTGTCGGGCCTCGTCGAGCAGCTGCTCTTCCTGCTGCGCGAAAGGACGCGACCCATGTCGGCTGCGCCACGGACCGGGTGATCGAGTCGTTCCGCAACGACCTGTTCCCCGGCTACAAGTCGTCGGCCGGGATGCCGCCGGAGCTCCTCGCCCAGTTCCCGATCGCGGAGGCGGCCGTCGAAGCCCTCGGCATCGTCCTCTGGCCGATGGTCGAGTTCGAGGCCGACGACGCGATCGCGGCAGCCGCCGTTCGGTTCGCCGAGGATCGGCGCGTGGAGCGGATCCTCGTCTGCACGCCGGACAAGGACATGGCCCAGCTGGTCGAGGACGAGCGGATCGTCCTCTGGGATCGCCGCCGCGCGGTTGTTCTACGACGACGCCGGCGTTCGGGCCAAGTGGGGCGTCGAGCCCGACGTCGATCCCGGACTACCTCGCCGTCGTCGGCGATTCCTCGGACGGGTATCCCGGGCTGCCCGGCTGGGGCGCCAAGTCGGCGGCCGCGGTGCTCGCGCGGTACGGCTCGCTCGACGACATCCCGCGCCAGGCCAGCGCCTGGGAGGTGCCGGGCGTCGGCGGGACGCGGGCGATCGGGCTGGCATCGAACCTGGTGGCCCACTGGGACGAGGCGATGCTGTATCGCGACCTGGCCCGCCTGCGGACCGCCGCGGACGGCGTCCCGATCCGGCAGACGAACGTCGATGAGCTGCGCTGGGACGGCGCCCCGCGGGCCGAATGGGAGGCGTTCTGCGAGGAGTGGGGCCTGATCGCGGCTGGCCGAGCGCCCACACCGCTGGCGAGGACGAGCCTAGGTGACGGCTAGCCGCCGGAGCGCGGCGCCGCCGACAAGCCCGAGCAGGGCCTCGGTGATGGGCCGGTGGCGCAGCCAGGATCCCGATCGACCGCGGCCCGCGCGCGCAGGTCGAACCACGGGCCGCCGTCCATCGCGGTCACCCGCGCCCCGCCGCGTTCGGCGATGAGACCGGCCGCGGCGACGTCCCAGGCGGACAGCCCGCCCTGCTGGACGAACGCATCGAACCGGCCGTTGGCCACGTAGGCCAGCGCCAGCGCCGCCGAGCCCATCGACCGCGAGATCCGGATCTGGCGGCGGACGTTCCGGGCCCGCGACCGTCGCGGCTCGCCCGGACAGCGCCATCGAGATCACGAAGTCGGACAGCTTGTCCTTCTCCGACGTCGGCGACCGGCCGACCGTTGAGCGTGGCCGGGCCGTCGTCGCGTGGCCGCGAACGGCGTCGCCCCGCGTGGGGTCCAGGATGACCCCGACCGCCGGGACGCCATCGACGACGAGCCCGATCGAGACGCAGAACACGGGGATGCCATTGGCGTAGTTGACGGTCCCGTCGAGCGGATCGACGATCCAGACGCGGCCGCGGCCCGGACGTCGGCGCCTCGCCGGCGACGGCCCGGTGCTCGCCGGTCTCCTCGGCCAGGATCGCGTCGCCGGGAAGCGGGCCTGGATCGCCTCGACGATCATCGCCTCGGACAGGTGGTCGGCCTCGGTGACCACGTCGCGGGCGCTCTTGTAGTCGATCTGCTCGAGCCGCTCGTAGCGATCCATCAGGACGTCGCCGGCACGCCGGGCAAGCTCCAGGCCGAACGCGAGCTCGTCCTCGAGCGCAGACGCGGGTCCCGGCGAGGTCCTGGCGAGGCGACTCGGGCGCGACGGTCACGGCGCGCTGCACTCGACGACCAGCTCGCGGACGGTCGATCCGAGACCCGTCACCCGTTTGGTGAAGGTCAGCGTCTCGCCGGGCTCGATCTGCGGGCTGAGCACGAACCCGGCGCCGCCCCCACTCCGATCGAGCGGATCGGTGAGCCGGCACGTCGTCCGACCCGCGCTCCGTCCCTCGTTGGTGACGTCAGCGTGACGGCCAGCGCGTCGCCGTCGGGCGCGACACCCGCGATCGCCGGCGCGAACGGCCCGATCCCGGAGATGGCCAGGCGCGCGATCAGCGCCAGCGCGATGATCGCGACCGGTGACGCCGATGAAGGCGATGCCGTGGACCTGGGTCGGCAGATACTCCCGCAGCCCGAGGGGATTGCAGTCCTCGCACAGCCCGACGTCGAGCGCGACCGGCGCTCCGCAGCGGACACAGGCATGGGTCAGCTCGGGGGACGCGGTCGTCGGGGCGGTCACCCGGTGATGGTGCCACGAACACACGTAGATGTCGTGACGCCAGCGCCGCGCTACCAGCGGTCGGTGGCGGCCACCAGCGCGTCGACATCCTCGGTCGTTCGGGCGAGGACGATGGCCCCGTCGGCGCCGACCTCGTGCCAGCGATCCCACGTCTCGCGCGGTGCCGGTGACCCACGGGCTGTCGGCGAGCGTCTCGTCGCTCAGCCACTCGCCCTGGAACCCGGCGATGACCAGCTGGTCCTCGCGCCGGCGACCCGCTTGCCTCGAGCGCCTCGAGGTAGATCGGGAGGTGCTCCTCGAAGTTCTCGAACGTGCTCCAGCCGTCCCCGATCCGCGCGGCCAGGCGGGCTCCGGTTCGCGTCTCGCCGCCGATGACGATCGGCGGCGGCGGGTCCGGCACGGGAAAGGCGTGCGCGTCCTCGAGCGGGTAGTACGGCGACGGGCGAGTCACCGGACCGCCGGTCCACAACGCGCGGATGACGGCGATCGCCTCCTCGAGGCGGGCGACCCGTTCGGGTGCCTCGGGGAAGTCGATGCCGTAGGCGGCGTGCTCGCGCGGCGCGCCGCCGATCCCGATCCCGAGGATCAGGCGGCCGCCGCTCGCGATCTGGAGCGTCGACGCCATCCGGGCGACGACCGCCGGATGCCGGTTCATGACGTTGAGCACGAACGGTCCGACGGTCAGGCGCTGCGTCGTGCGCCGCGGCCATGGCCAGGATCGTCCAGCCCTCGACGACCGGCACGGTCGTGTCGCCCTGGCCCATGAAGTGGTCCCACGCCCAGACGCCGGCGTATCCCGCCGCATCGAGCCGGCGGGCGCTCTCCAGCCACCAGCCCGGCTCGGCCCGGATCGTCCGCAGGCAGACCCCGATCGGCAGGCCGCCCGGCCGTTGCATCGCCGGCCACTACAGGCCCGTCTCGAACAGGCGGACGTCCTCGTCGGCCATCGCGTGGCCGTCGCCACGGGTCGGCGCGAGGGCCGCGCGGGCGCCCAGGCCTCGAGGTCGGCCGGGAATCGGCCGATCAGGTCGAGGACGACGGCCTGGATCCGGGTGGCGTTCTGCTGGAAGACCTCGAGCACGCTCATCGCGTCGACGGCTTCGGTGCCCTCGTGGACGCCCGCGTCGTAGTCGGTGATCAGGCTGATGTTGACGACGGCCATCCCGAGCTCGCGGCAGAGCCACGCCTCCGGGTACTGGCTCATGTTGATGACTTCCCATCCGGCATCGCTGAACCACTTCGACTCGGACTTGGTCGAGAAGCGCGGGCCCTCGATGACGACGACCGTGCCGCGTTCGTGGACCTCGATGCCGTGGTCGCGGATCGTCTCGATCGCGAGCCGGCGCAGGACCGGGTCGTAGATGTCCGCGGACGACAGGTGGGTGACGATCGGGCCGTCGTAGAACGTGTCGATCCGGCCATGCGTCCGGTCCACGAACTGGTCGCAGACCACGAAGTCGCCGGGCTTGACCGCGAGCTGCAGCGATCCCGCGGCACACGGCGAGATCACGGCCTTGACCCCGAGCGAGCGCATCGCCCAGACATTGGCCCGGTAGTTGATCCGGTGCGGCGGGATGGTGTGCCGGCGGCCATGGCGCGGGATGAACGCCACGCGTCGACCGTCCACGTCGGCCAGGAAGACCGAATCCGATGGCGCGCCGTAGGGCGTGTCCACCTTCACCTCGCGCACGTCGTCGAGCAGCGAGTAGAAGCCGGACCCTCCGAATACCCCGATCTCCGCCGTTTCGGCCACGCCGCGCCTCCGTCCTAGCTGCCGCCGATCGGGCGAGCCGGCGAGGCGTCCGATTCTAGGCGGCCCGGGCTACGATTGGCGTGACGTGGTCCGCACGCCCTGGAGCCGCCATGACCGACCCGAGCCGCTCCGATCACCGCCGCCACCGGCCATCCCACCCGAGCCTTCGCCGGCGCCGCCGGCGACCGATGGGCCGCGCTACGGCTCGATCATCGTCGGGCTGCGTCATCCTCGGCGTCGGGCTCTGGTATTTCGCCGATCGGACGCTCGGTCTCGAGCTGCCACGACTCGAGGCGGACCAGCTCTGGCCGATCGCGGTGATCGCCGTCGGCGCCTGGCTGATCGTCCGACCCGCACCGCTGAGCGTCATGGTCGACGACTGGGTGCAGGGCGACGGCTCTGCCGACGATCGAGTCTGGCTCGCCGACTGGCGCCGCCAAGTCGCGGCGCTGTACGCGGAGGTGCGCGCCCTTGCGGCGACCGACGCGTCGGTCGCCCATCGACACTGGCGGGAGGTCCGCGAACGCCTCTTCCGCGAGCACCCGCAGTCGCCCGTTCCGGTCGCCGCCCGGGCCACGTTCCGGGCCGCCCACTTCGAGTACGACCCCGCGATGCGCATTGACCGTGCCCGTCGAACCGGCGCCACCGCCACAACCCGGCGCCTTCGCGCTCGAGCTGCCCAACAGCGGTGCCGATACGCTCTCGTTCAGCCGCGTCGGGCGCGTGACCATCCCGTTCGCTGGCGAGGCACGCGGGCTATCCGTCTTCTGGATGGCGGGCTATGCGGGTGGCCTGTTCATCCCGTTCCGCGACGCCACCAATGGGCACCGAGACCTACGGTGCCGGACGGTACCTCGTGGACGCGCGCGAAGAGCGCCGATCTGGGAGGCGCTCCCGAGACGGGCACGTTGACCCTCGACTTCAACTTCGCGTTCCAGCCATCGTGTGCCTTCGATCCTCGCTGGGCGTGCCCGCTCGCACCGCCGGAGAACCGGCTCGACCTGGCAATCAGGGCCGGCGAGCGGTTGCTCGAGGAGCGCGCCGCCTGAACTCGTCCACGAGATCCGCTACCGCCGCACCTGAGGGGGCCCTCGCGTACCATCGGGGCGTGACCGACAGCCCGACCACGACCCGCACGTCCCGGTTCATCGCCATTCCGGACGACATCCGCGAATTCATCGACGACACGAAGTTCGCAACCATCGCCACGAACGATCCCGACGGGACGCCACGACAGGCGGTCGTCTGGTACACCCTGAGTGGCGACGAGATCGTGCTCAACAGCAAGGTCGGGCGACGCTGGCCGTCGAACCTCCTGCGCGATCCGCGCCTGTCGTTCGCGGTCACGGACGGTGTCGATGGCTACCGCTGGATCGGCCTGATCGGCCTGGTCACGACCGTCGACGACCAGCCCACCGCACAGGCCGACATCGCCGGGATGGCCCGTCGGTACCACGCCGACGATCCGGAGAAGGCGGAGCGGCTGATCCACCGCCAGTTCGAACAACAGCCGCGGATCAGCTTCCGGTTCCATCGTGCTGAGCGTCGACGAGGCACTTCGACTGATGCGGTTCGGCTTGCAGCTCTGGTCGCAGCAGACGACCTGGCCGGCGTTCCGCGACGCGGCGCTCGCGGCGGAGGAGGCGGGCTGGGATTCGATCTGGACATGGGACCACCTCATGGCGATCTTCGGTCCCTGGGAGCAGCCCATCTTCGAAGGCTGGAGCGTGCTAATGGGCCTCGGCCCGCTGACCTCGCGGGTTCGGCTGGGCCTGATGGTCGGCGCGAACACGTTCCGATATCCGGGACATACGGCCAAGCTCGCGACGACGCTCGATCACCTCTCGAACGGCCGTGCCGTGCTCGGGATCGGGGGCGCCTGGTTCGAGCGCGAGCACGAGGCATACGGCATCCCGTTCGGATCGGGCTTTGGCGAACGCCTCGACCGGCTCGACGAGGCGGTCATGCTGATGCGCCGCCTGCTCGACGGGGAGCGGTTCAGTCATGACGGACCGGCGTACCCGATGACGGACGCTATCAATCAGCCGCGACCGGTCCAGGCCCACCTGCCGATCCTTGTCGGAGGATCCGGACCGCGCAAGACGCTCCGGACCGTTGCCCGGCGCGCCGATGCCTGGAACACGTCCGGGACGGTCGAGGAGGTCCAGGGCAAGCTGGACATCCTGGCCGAGCACTGCAGCGACGTCGGTCGCGATATCACCGGGATCGAGAAGACCGTCAGCTTCCCGACGATCCTGCGCGATGATTCGACGGTCGCCGAGGCCACATACCAGACGCTGCTCGCCGCGAACGGGGCCCCCGATGCGGGTCCGGGTCCGGTCCTGGCCTGCTCACCGGCGGAAGCTGCCGACCAGATCCGGCCGTACCAGGAGATGGGGTTCGAGACCGTGATCGTCCGAATGCCGGGGCCGTACGACCGCGAGACGATCGATCGAATGACCGAGGTACAGGAGCGCCTCGGCACGTGAGGGTCGTCGCCCTCGCTGGCGGAACCGGGGGCGCGAAGCTTGCCCACGGACTTCAGCTCGCGCTGCCCCCCGGCGACCTCACGGTGGTCGTCAACACTGGCGACGATACCGAACGCCACGGGCTCCTCGTGATGCCCGATCACGACGCGATCCTGTACATGCTCGATGGCCGGTTCGACGTCACGCGCGGCTGGGGCATCAGCGGCGAGACATGGACCGTGATGGACGAGCTCGAGCGATACGGTGAGGAAGGCTGGTTCCGTCTTGGCGATCATGACTTCGCGACACACATCGCACGCGGCGCCAGGCTCCGTCGGGGAGCGACCCTGACCGACACAGTTCTCGGACTCCAGGCCGCCAGGGGTCTCGCGACTTCAATCCTGCCGATGGCCGACGAGCCCGTTCGGACGCAGGTGCGGACCGATGACGGGTGGCTCGACTTCCAGGAGTACTTCGTCCATCGCCACCAGGCTCCCGAGGTTCACGAGATCCGCTACGCCGGGATCGAGCAAGCACGGCTGACCGGCGCGGTCGCGGCTGCATTCGAGGCCGCGGAGGTCCTGGTGATCGGCCCGTCAAACCCGTTCGTGTCGATCGGTCCGATCCTCGCGGTGCCCGGGCTGCGCGACCGGATCGTCACGGCAAGAGCGCGTGGCATTCCTGTCGTGGCCGTGAGCGGGATCGTGGGCGGCAAGGCCCTCAAGGGCCCGGCCGATCGGATGATGCGGTCGCTCGGCCACGAATCGAGCGCCCTGACGGTCGCGACGCTCGTCGCGGACCTGCTCACCGGGTTCGTCCTCGACGTGGTCGACACCGCCCTCGAGCCGGAGATCGAGGCCCTCGGGCTTCGAACGCTCGTCACGGACACGATCATGGCGGATGATGCGGGCAAGACCCGGCTCGCCCGAGCCGTCATGGAGTTCGCAGCCCCGTCATGACCCACCCCCGGATCGCCGCGATCATCCCGGTCGCCCCGCTCGAAGCCGCCAAGTCGCGGCTCGGTGGCGCGCTGGACGCCGAAGAACGCCAGGACCTTGCCGAGCGGCTGCTCACCAGGACCGTCGCGACGGCGCTCGAGGTCGACCTCCTGGCCGACGTCCTCGTGATCAGCCCCGATCCCGACGTGTTGGCGCGGGCGGCGACGCTCGGGGCTCGAACGCTTCGGCAGCGCTCGAGCGGATTGAACGCCGGGCTGGACGAGGCGCGCGAGGATGTCGTCGCCGGAGGTGCGGAGGTGGTGGCCGTCCTGCCGATCGACCTGCCGTTTGTCACCGTCGAAGCGTTCAACGCGGTCCTGGAATCCGTCGTCCCGGGCGGCCAGGAACCGGCTGTCGTGCTGGTCCCCGACCGACACGGCAGCGGGACGAACGTGCTCGCCCTCCGGCCGCCAGCTGTCATCGACTTCCACTTCGGAGCCGATAGCCGGCGCGCGCATCGCGAGGCCGCCGCGGCGGCCGGCGCGACCTACGTCGAGGTCGACGGCCCGCTGACCTTCGATCTCGACACCCCCGCGGACCTGGTCCTGGTCGACTCGATGGCGCCGGAGCGTGTCGGTGCCGGCTGATGGCGCCGTGCAGATCATCGCGCTCGATGGGATCCCGGAGATCAACGGGGGCGACGACCTTGGCCGTCTGATCGGCGACGCGATCGACCGAACGGCCGGGGTGGCGCCCCTCACCGAGCGCGACGTGCTCGTCGTCACCCAGAAGATCGTGTCCAAGGCCGAGGGTGCCGTCGTCGACCTGTCCACGGTGACACCGGGAACGCGCGCGAAGGAGTTCGCTCGTCGCTTCGACCGCGACGCACGACAGGTCCAGGTCGTGCTGGACCAGGCCGTGCGCATCGTGCGCATGGAGAACGGCGTCGTCATCACGGAGACCCCGCACGGGTTCATCTGCGCAAACGGTGGCGTGGACGCGTCGAATGTCGGTCCGGCGTCGGGCTCGGTGGTCACCCTGCTGCCCGTCGATCCGGACGCGTCGGCTGCCCGCATCCGGGGCGACATCAGGACCCGCTTTGGCGTGGACGTGCCGGTGATCGTCTCGGACTCGTTTGGCCGACCGTGGCGCTGGGGGATCATGGACGTGGCCATCGGCGTGTCCGGGCTGCATCCCCTCGAGGACCTGCGCGGCAGCCCCGATGCCGACGGAAGGATCATGCGGTCCACGGTCCGGGCCGTCGCTGACGAGCTCGCCTCCGCCGCGGAGCTTGCCTTTGGCAAGACCACCGGGCGGCCCGTGGCGATCGTCCGGGGTGCGGCGTTCGAGCGCGGCGAAGGCTCGATCCGGGACGCCTTGATGCCCGCGGCGACCGACCTGTTCCGCTGACCGGCCCGGGGGCCAGATCGGCCGAAAGAAGTACGCTGCGCAACATGAAGGTCGGCCTCCAGATCAGCTCGTTCACCTGGCCGGGCGGTCCCGAGGCGATCGGACCCACGCTCGCGCGGATCGTTCGGGGGGCGGACGATGTCGGGTTCGACTCGATCTGGGTCATGGACCATTTCTTCCAGATCCGCGGCAACGGCCGGACCGAGGAGCCGATGCTCGAGGGCATGACCGCGCTCGGGTTCATGGCCGCCCATTCCTCGCGTGCTCGTCTGGGGCTGATGGTCGGCGGCGTGCACTACCGCCATCCCGGGTTGTGGGTCAAGGCCACGACGACCCTCGACGTGCTGTCGGGCGGTCGAGCCTGGCTCGGGATCGGGGCCGCGTGGAATGCCGAGGAGTCGCGGGCGCTCGCCTTCCCGTTCCCGCCGCTCGGCGTGCGGTTCGAGCTCCTCGAGGAGACACTGGTCATCGCGGGGGCGATGTTCGAGGGTGAGCGCGGCAGTGAGGGCGCGTTCCACGGGCGTCACTACGAGGCCGAGCGACTGCTGAACTCCCCGCAGGCGATCTCGCGACCCCGGATCCCGATCATGGTCGGTGGCGGCGGCGAACGAAAGACCCTCCGCCTCGTCGCCGAGTACGCGGATGCCTGCAACGTGTTCGGACGCCCCGAGGCGATCGCTCGCAAGTACGCGATCCTCGACGCCCACTGCGCGGCCGTGGGTCGCGATCCCAACGAGATCGAACGATCGACACTCCAGGATGTCCGCCTGGCCATTGGTGGCGGGAGCGGTGAGCCCGCGGCGGAGGTCGTCGAACGCTTTGGCGATCTGGCCGACGCGGGCGCACAGCACGTCATCGTCGACCTCAAGGCAGTTCACGAACCAGCACGTCTCGAGGCCTTCGGGCGGGACGTCATCCCGCACCTCGCCGCACTGTGACGATACCCCCAGGGAGTATCTGGATCGTGGTACGATAGCCGCAATGACCGACAGCACCAACGGCAACGGGACCCCCAACCCGTTCGGCGGATTCAGCATCTCGATCGTCGACCCCGATGGCGAAGCGACGACGGCCGGGGGCGGCCCATCCACGATTCGGAGCGGCGAGAGCCGGGTCGACGCCAAGGTGGTCATCGTCGGGTCCGGGCCGGCTGGGCTGACCGCCGCGATCTACGCGGCTCGGGCGAACCTGGAGCCCGTTGTGCTCGCGGGGTCGGCTCCCGGCGGACAGCTGATGCTGACCAGTGATGTCGAGAACTACCCCGGGTTCGTGGAGCCGATCCAGGGCCCGGACCTGATGGCCGCCATGCGTGGCCAGGCGGAGCGCGTCGGTGCGCGCCTGGTGGATGTCGATATCGATCGGGTCGATTTCTCGAGCCGGCCGTTCCGGATCTGGGCCCGAGGGACGGAGTACCGGGCGCAGGCCGTGATCATCGCCACGGGCGCCTCGGCGCTCTGGCTCGGGCTGGACAGCGAGACGCGGCTGCGGGGTCGAGGGGTGTCCGCCTGCGCCACGTGCGACGGGTTCTTTTTTCGTGATCGCGAGATTGCCGTGGTGGGTGGCGGCGACACGGCCTTCGAGGAGGCGACCTACCTGACCCGGTTCGCCACCAAGGTCCACCTGCTCCATCGGCGCGACACCTTCCGGGCGTCGAAGATCATGATCGACCGCGCCCGCGCCCACCCCAAGATCGAGATCCACCCGAATACGGCCGTGGAAGAGGTCCTGGGTGATGCCAAGGTCGACGGGCTTCGCCTCTCCGACACCAACACTGGTGAGGTGCGCACGATGCCGATCGAGGGCCTGTTCATCGCCATCGGCTACAAGCCGAATACCGAAGCCTTCCGCGACTGGCTCGATGTCGACAAGGCCGGGTACCTGATCGTGCATGACGAAACGGGTTCGAAAATTGATGGCGTCTTCATCGCAGGCGACGTCCACGACCACCGCTACCGCCAGGCCGTGACCGCCGCCGGGGACGGCTGCAAGGCGGCGATCGATGCCGAGCGCTGGCTGGAGGCGCAGGGCATCACGGAGGCCGCGACCTCCACCGCCTGGTAGGGGTGACCGAGGCGGGGCGCTTCGCCCTTCTGCCCAGGCTCGGGATCGACCCGCCCGTTGGAACACTCGTCCATCGCGCGCTCGATGATGCGATCGCGTCCGCCGAACACCGATCGCCGGGCACCGTCACGGCGCTCGACGCGGGATGCGGTCGCGTATCGGCCCTCCGGGCGTTCCGTCCGCGGATCGACCGGCTCGTCGGCGCGGACATCCATGCGCCATCGGTGCCGCTCTCCCATCTCGACGAGTTCGCGATCGTGGACCTGTGCGCCTCGACCGACGGCTTCCCGGAGGGGTCATTCGATCTCGTCCTGTCGAGTTTCACGGTCGAACATTTCGCCGATCCAGCGGGCGCCATGGCCAACCTCCGCCGCTGGATCCGGCCCGGGGGCACCCTGGTGATCACGACCGTGAACCGCCGGCATCCCTTCGTGGCGGCGTACCTCGGACTGCCCGACGGTCCCCGGCGACGCCTGCAGCCACTGGTCAAGGCGACCGCTGCCGACGCCCATCCGCTCGTCGGCGCCTGCAACGACCCGGCAGCCATCCGGGCAGCCCTCGTGGCGGCCGGGTTCTCCGAGATCCGGCTGACGACCGTGGGGCACCTGGCTCGTGCGTGGGGGCGCCGCTGGCCGACCTTCGCGCTCGGGCTGCTCGGTGACCTCGTCACGAGCGCGATGCCATCGCGGCGATCCACGATCGTGGTCGTGGCGAAGGTGCCGGAGGCCGCGGCCCCTTGATCGACCTATTCGAACTGACCGGATCCTTACGGATCACCCTCACCCAATCCTCCGAGCGCACCAACGAGGCGAGCGAAGCGCGACCACCGAAGGCCGCCCAACGTCCCGTTCTCGAGGCGGCTGATCACGGTCTGGTCGACACCGCTCAAGCGCTCGAGTTGACGCTGCGAGAGCCCGAGTCCTTGACGGCGCCGGCGCACCAATTGGCCGATGAGGTCGAATCCGTGCCGCGTCCGCCCGTCGAGACGCTCCACATCGAACGAATCCCAGGTCATCGTCAAACGATGGCGACGGGCGCTCACCCGCGGCGCATCCAGTTCGATTCGCACGCTCGCGACGAAAGAGACCCCTCTCTTCAGATGCAACTCGCATGCATCACGCGCCTGGTCGACGGCGAGCATGCCGCACCTGTCGCTGATGTCTCGCGCGTCGCGCATATCTCGGCAGGTTGCGCAGGTTGCGCATCTAGCGCCCAACGTCGATGACGGACATGTGGCGCGGCTCGAGAATGTCACACACGACTCGGACCACGGAGTGATGCATTCGAGCGGCATCTGCGGCGCAGGATCCTTTTCGCCGCGGTCGAGGACAACCTGATGTTTGGTCGAGGCGGACACTTCGGTGGTGCGTCGCGGGACTTCGAGCCCGTGCCCAGGGAACGGCGTGGACGAACCGTTGCCCGGATCGTGGCGTTCTTCCGACCCTACCGAGCGCAGGTCGTGGTCGTCCTTGTGGCGATCCTGGCGACGAGCTTTATCGGACTCATCAACCCGATCCTGCTCAAGCTCCTGATCGACGAGGCGATCCCGCGGCTCGATTTCGGGCTCCTCAACCTCTACGTCGGCTTGATGATCGCCCTGCCGATCGTGTCGGGGCTGATCGGTGTCGGGCAGGCCTACCTCAACAACGTGATCGGCCAGAACGTGATGCAGGACCTCCGCGGCGCGCTCTACGCGCACCTCCAGCGGATGCCGTTGCGGTTCTTCACCGAGACGAGGACGGGCGAGATCCAGAGCCGGCTGGCCAACGACGTGGGCGGCGTCCAGTCCGTAGTGACCGACACGGCAAGCTCGGTCACGAGCAACCTCGCGGTCGCGATCAGCACCGTCATCGCCATGTTCATCATCGACTGGCGCCTGACATTCCTGTCACTCGGGCTCACGCCGTTCTTCCTGTACCTGACCTATCGCGTTGGCAAGGTCCGCCGGGAAGTCAGCGAGGAGACCCAGAAGTCGCTCGCCGAGATGAGCGCGATGACCCAGGAGACGCTGTCCGTGTCGGGCATCCTGCTCTCGAAGACGTTCGGCCAGCAGGACAACGCGGTCCGCCGATTCCGCAGCATCAACCAGGTGCTTGCGGGTCTCCAGATTCGCCAGGCCATGGTGGGTCGGTGGTTCTTCATGATCATCGGCACGATCTTCAGCATCACGCCGGCCTTCGTGTACTGGCTGGCCGGCTACCTCGCGATCAACAACGATCCCTCCGCGCCGACGATCGGCGACATCGTCGCGTTCACGACGCTCCAGAGCCGGCTCTACTTTCCACTCGGGCAACTGCTCAGCGTCCAGGTCGAGATCCAGGGAGCGCTCGCGCTCTTTGACCGTATCTTCGAGTACCTCGAGATGGATCCAGAGATCGTCGATGCGCCCGACGCCGTGGCGATGGACCGCACCCGGATGCGCGGCAGGCTCGAGTTCCGCGATGTCTGGTTCCACTACCCCACCGCGGCGGTCCCCTCCAGCCGGGCGCACGATGCGATGGCGGATGCTGTTGCGGCGAACGCCGCCCCGGACGCCTCGACCGCCGAACCTGCCGCCCAGGTCATCGCGGAAACGGCCTCGATCCCAAGCATCGAGATGGTCCCGACCTTTGGCCTCGAAGGGATCTCGTTCGAGGCGGAGGCCGGCGAGCTCGTCGCGCTCGTCGGGCCGTCGGGATCGGGCAAGACGACGACGACCTATCTCATCCCGAGGCTGTACGACGTCGATCGTGGCGCGGTGGAAATCGACGACGTCGACGTCCGACGGATCAAGCTCAGCTCCCTGGGTGACATCGTCGGCGTGGTGACCCAGGAGACCTACCTCTTCCACGCGTCGGTGCGCGCGAACCTGCTGTATGCCCGCCCCGAAGCGACCGACGCGGAGCTCGAGGCGGCCAGCCGGGCCGCGGCGATCTGGGACCGCATCGGCGAGCTGCCGCAGGGTCTCGACACCATCGTTGGTGAACGTGGGTACAAGCTGTCGGGTGGCGAGAAGCAGCGCATCGCCATCGCGCGCGTGCTGCTCAAGGACCCCCGGATCCTGATCCTGGACGAGGCCACGTCGGCTCTCGACACCGTCTCGGAGCGGTTGATCCAGGCGGCCTTCGAGCGCCTGATGGAGGGCCGCACGACCATCGCCATCGCGCACCGGCTGTCGACGATCCTGCGGGCAGACCGGATCCTCGTCTACGACCGCGGCCGGATCGTCGAGCGCGGGACGCACCGCGAGCTCATCGCGCAAGGCGGGCTCTACGCCCGGCTGTATCGCGAACAGTTCCTCGGCGAATCGACCGAACCCACGGAGCCCGTACCGGCGGACGCCCGGTGAGCACCATCCGGACGGCGACGCTCGAACACGTCGGCGAGCTCGACTTCCGATCGATCACGGGAACGGGTCGCACCATCGACTTTGGCGAGGCCGAACGGGGCTTCCTCAGCCCGGTCGAGACCGTCCTCGTGGCGCTCGGGGCCTGCACCGCGATGGACGTCATCTCCATCGCGCGCAAGAAGCGCCAGCGGGTGGAGTCCTACCTCGTCCACGTGCGAGGCGACCAGCGCACGGAGTACCCGCAGGTCTTCACCGAGATCGATGTGGTCCACGAGATGACTGGCCCCGGGCTCTCGGTAGCGGCGATCCGGCGATCGATCGAGCTCTCGGCGACGAAGTATTGCCCGGTCAGCGCGATGATCTCGGCCGGCGCGACGGTCGTCCACCACCGCTACCTGATCCACTCGACGGGGGTTGCTGCCTTCGAGGCCGAAGGCGAAGTGATCGCGACGGGACCCTATGCCAGGCCGGACGTGCTCGTCGACCAGCGCTGATGGTCAGCGGTAGCTGATCGGATCCTGGCCAGCGGGTACCGGCGACAGCCGAGCCGCGCCGCCGGTCCAGATCCGGGTGACGAGGTCGGGCACCCACCAACGCAGGAAATAGAGCCGGCAGCCCAGGCAATAGCCGGTCACGGCCAGCAGCGATTGCAGTCCCGCCACGGCAAAGGCAAACAACCAGCCCAGCGGGCGTCGCGCCCACGGCAAACGCGATGAGCGACAGGATCAGCGCCACGCTGCCAAGCGTCTGGGCAAAGCGCGGTGGGTATTCGTGCTCCGGGCGTCGTCGGCGGGAGCCCGACCGACCCGGACGATCCTGCGCCAGAGCGCGCCGTAGATCGACCAGCGGAGGCCAAACGCCGCACTGACGCTGATGGACGCGAGCGCGAGGGCGACCAGCCAGGGCAGCGTTGGCCACGAATGCCACGACCAGGAGGCCCGCGGACACGCCGGCCCCAAACCGATGGCCACGCGGGTCGATCATGCGCGCCTTCGGGAGACGGGCCTCGGCGGCAGTCGGGATGGCACTCGGCATTGGGGGCGATCCTCGTGCGGTGACGTGGGCGGCGAAGACTCGGAGCATACCATGCAACTCCGACCAATCTAGTGGGTATTCAGGACCCACGTTTCGGCCGTCGTGGAATGGTTGCATGACTATGCAGCCCGAGTGTATAGTCATGCTGTGACTGCCATCGAGACCCCCGCCGCAACCGCCGTACTGCCTCGATCCGTGCGCGGCGTCGACCCGGACGGCGGACCGCGTCGGATCCGGGTCGGGATCATCGGCGCCACCGGCTACGTGGGCGCGGAGCTGATCCGGCTCCTGGCCCGACACCCCAACGTCGCCCTCGTCGGCCTGGCCGGTCGCAGCCGCGACCACGACCCGATCGCCGGTATTCACCCGCACCTGGCCGGGACCGGCCTGACCGTCCACTCCGAGCTCCCGCCCGCGGACGCGGTCTTCCTCGCCCTGCCGCATGGCGCGGCCGCGGAGCTGGTCCCCGACCTGGTCGCGGCAGGGACCGCGATCATCGACCAGGGTCCCGACTTCCGGCTGCGCGATCCATCCGACTATCCGCGCTGGTACGGCTTCGAGCATCCCCGACCCGATCTGCTCGACGCCGCGGTCTACGGGCTCCCCGAGCTGCACCGCGCGGAGCTCGAGGCGCTGGTCGACGCCCCGGTCGCCATCGTCGGCGCACCCGGCTGCTACCCGACCGCGACCCTGCTGGCGCTGGCGCCGCTCGCCCGGGCCGGCCTGATCGGCGATCTCGTCGTCGATGCCAAGAGCGGGGTCTCGGGCGCCGGCCGCGAGGCCAAGCCCGAGCTCCATTTCGGCGAGGTCAACGAGAGCGTCAAGGCGTACGGCATCGGCGGGCACCGCCACGTCGCCGAGATCGAGCAGGAGCTCGCCACGATCACCGCCCGCGATGGCCTCGATCCGGGCGCGAACCCCGGGATCATCGCCGTCGACTTCCTGCCCCACCTCATCCCGATGACCCGCGGCATCCTGTCCGCCTGCCACGTCCGGCCGACCCGACCGGTCACGCAGGGCGAGCTCGACGAGCTGTATGCCGCGGCGTACGCCGACGAGCCGTTCGTGACGGTCGTGTCGACGCCACCGGCCACCAAGCACGTGACCGGCAGCAACCAGGTCCTGGTCCACGTCCGTCGC
Organism: uncultured Chloroflexia bacterium; assembly: GCA_963731865.1. Lineage (GTDB taxonomy): Bacteria > Chloroflexota > Limnocylindria > Limnocylindrales > CSP1-4 > SPCO01. The sequence goes on from CAVSXG010000002.1 coordinate 1,218,780, forward strand.
GACGAGCGGACCAACCGGATCCTGGCCATCGGCGTCGAGGACAACCTGGTCAAGGGGGCGGCTGGCCAGGCGGTCCAGGCGTTCAACCTCGTCCACGGCCTGCCCGAGACGACCGGGCTCGAGCAGCTGCCGCTCGTGCCATGACCACCATCTCGCACGTCCCAATCCCGACGTCCTCGCCGGACCTCCCACCGGTCGAGCGACATGCCGCCCTGCCTGCCGGCTTCAAGGCCGGTGGGCTGGCGGCCGGGATCAAGGCGTCCGGTCGCCCCGACCTGGCGGTCATCGCCACCACCGGACGGTCCGGCGGCCGCGGCCGCGGTCTTCACGCCGAACACGTTCGCGGCCGCGCCCGTCCGCCTGTCGCGTGCCCACCTCGCGGCCACGTCCGGCGACGCCCGGGGTGGGTTTGGCTGGGCCGAGGCGATCATCTCGACGAGCGGGAGCGCCAACGCCGCGACCGGACCGGCGGGCGATGCCGACCAGCTCGAGATCGCCCGCCTGCTGGCCGACGGCGACGGGCGCGGCGATCGAGCGAACGCTGCACCTCTCGACGGGGATCATCGGGACCCGCCTGCCGCTCGATCGCGTGGCCACGGGGCTCGCGACGCCTCGTCCCGCGGCTCAGGTCGGACGACGCCGGGCTGCCAGGCGGCCGCCGAAGCCCTGCGCACGACGGATTCGGTGACCAAGACCGCGACCACCGACCGTGGCCCTGCCGGGCGACGACGGCGTCCGCGGCGACGGTGACCGTCAGCGGGATCGCCAAGGGCGTGGGGATGATCCATCCCCAGATGGCGACGATGCTCTCGGTCATCCTGACCGACGCGGCGGCCGCGCCCGAGACGCTCTGGGGCCTCCTGCGCCCGGCGGCCGCGCGGACCTGGAACCAGCTCTCGGTCGATGGCGACACGAGCACGAACGACACGGTCTTCCTGCTGGCCTCGGGCGCATCGCGGCGCCGCGCCGGTCGAGCCCGGGACAGCCGCGGCGCGCGGCGCTCGGCGCCGCGATCGAGGCGGTCGCGCGCGACCTGGCCCGCCAGCAGGCGGCCGATGGCGAAGGCGCCACGACGCTGATCACGGCCGTGGTCACCGGCGCACGCGACGACGCCGATGCCCGGGCGGTCGCTCGAGCCGTCGTGTCGTCGAGCCTCGTCAAGGCCGCGGCGCACGGCCGCGACCCGAACTGGGGCCGGATCGCGGGCGCCGCGGGCAATGCCGTCCTGGCCTCGGCGGCCGGTCCTGGAGGCGGCCGGGCTCGACTCCGGCCGACGCCGCCGCGACGAGCCGGGACACCCGGCCGTGCTCGACCCCGGCCGGCTCCGGATCTGGATCGCCGGCCACCTCGTCTTCGATGGAGCCGCGGGTGGCCCGGTCGCGTTCGATCGGGCCGCGGCGCGCGCCGCGATGGAGGCGCCGGAGGTCGTGATCGCCCTCGACCTTGGTCTCGGGAGCGGGCGCGGCGAAGCCTTCGGCTGCGACCTGACCGAGACCTACGTCATCGAGAACTCCGAGTACACGACATGAGCGAGATCCTCGTCGTCAAGCTGGGCGGGACGACGATCGCCGATCAGCGCCAGGTGCTCGACGAGGTCGCGGCGATCGCCCGGCGGCGCCCGGTCGTGCTCGTCCACGGCGGCGGCAAGCGGATCACCGAATGGCTCGAGCGGCTCGGCGTGCCCAGCCGGTTCGAGGGTGGCCTCCGGGTGACCGACGCACAGTCGCTCGAGGTGGCCGCGGCGGTCCTGCGCGGCGTCGTCAACAGCGAGCTGGTCGCCGGGTTGCGCGACCTCGGCGTCGACGCGGTCGGGCCTGTCCGGGGTCGATGGCGGCCTGCTCGTCGCCGAGCGGATCCCGCAGCTCGGGCTCGTGGCCAGCGTCGTCGGGCTCCGACGCGACCTCCTCGACGCGATCCTCGTCGGCGGCCAGGTGCCGGTGGTCGCGCCGCTCGCCCGCGACGCCGACGGCATCGTCTGCAACGTCAATGCCGACGACGCCGCCGCCGGGATCGCGGCCGGGCTCGGTGCCCGGCAGCTCGTCCTGCTGACCGACGTCGACGGCGTGCGCGACGCCTCGGGCCGGCGCCTCGACGCGCTGACCGTCGGCGAGGCCGAGGCGCTCATCGAGTCCGGCGTGATCGCCGGCGGCATGGTGCCCAAGGTCCGGGCGGCGCTGGCGGCGCTCGGCTGGGAGGGCGCCGAGGCGATCATCGCCGACTCGTCCGCGCCGCAGGCCCTCGAGCGTGCCCTCACCGATCCGACCTTCGGCACCCGGATCATGGCGAGCCGTGTGGCTCCGGCGGGCGTCGCATGACCCGCGCAGGCGTCGCATGATCGGGACGCCGCGCGCCGTGAACACCGGCCACGAGCTCAAGCGCCTCCGCCAGCGCGCGATCCGCCAGCTCGTGCTCGAACGCCCGCTGAGCAGCCAGCGCGAGGTCGTGGACGCGCTCATCGAGCAGGGGTTCGCGGTCACCCAGGCGACCGTGTCCCGCGACATCGCCGAGCTCGGCCTGCACAAGGCCGCCCGCGACCGACGGTCACGTCTACGTCGTCCCCGACGGACCTGCGCGGTCGACGCCCCGCATCGGACGAGCGTCTGCGCCGCATCCTCGGCGGACATCCCGGTTCGCATCGGCCGGAGCGGCCTGACCCTCGTGCTGACCGGTTCGCCCGGCACCGCCAGCGTCATCGCCCAGGCGATCGACGAATCGACGCTCGCACGAGCAGGAGGGCACGCTCGCGGGCGACAATACGCTCCTCGTCCTGTTCGCCGACGAGGCCCGGCTGGAGCGCTGGCTCCAGCGGTTCCGCGCCTCGGCGCGCCCGGCCCGCCGGACTCGCCGAGCGCCCGACACCCATCCGACGCTCACTCCATCCGCTGATCCGGAGGCACAGAAGCTCGTGAACAAGGTCGTTCTCGCCTATTCGGGTGGTCTCGACACGTCGGTCGCCGTCGCGTGGCTCAGGGAGCAGTACGACGTCGAAGTGGTCACGCTGACGGTCGACCTCGGCGGCGGATCGCTCCGCGAGGGGGTCGAGGGCCGGGCCATCTCCGCCGGCGCCTCACGCGCGTACGTCGTCGACGCCCGCGAGCGGTTCGTGACCGATTTCGTGTGGCCGCACCTGCAGGCCAACGCGCTCTACCAGGGCGCCTATCCGCTCGCCACGGCGCTGGCCCGGCCGCTGATCGCCCAGCTCCTCGTCGAGGTCGCCAAGCGCGAAGGCGCCGACGCCGTGGCCCACGGCTGCACCGGCAAGGGCAACGACCAGGTCCGGTTCGACGTCGCGACCCACGCCCTCGATCCCGGGCTCGAGGTGATCGCGCCGATGCGGGTCGGGATGGGCCTGACCCGCGACCAGGAGATCGACTACGCCGCCGAGCGCGGGATCGAGATCCCGATCACGAAGGCGTCGCCCTACTCGATCGACGTCAACCTGTGGGGCCGGTCGTGCGAGACCGGCGTCCTCGAGGACCCCTGGGTCACGCCACCGGCCGACGCCTACGAATGGACGGTCGCGCCGTCGCGACGCCCCCGACCCGGTCGAGGTCCTGATCGAGTTCGAGGGCGGGATCCCGGTCGGTCTCGATGGCGAGCGGCTCGCCGCCGGTCGAGCTGGTCGAGCGGCTCCACACGCTTGGCGGAGCGCACGGCGTCGGCCGGATCGACCACGTCGAGGACCGCCTGGTCGGGATCAAGAGCCGCGAGATCTACGAAGCGCCGGCCGCGACGATCCTCCACGCGGCCCATCGCGCGCTCGAAGGCCTGACGCTCTCGCCGCGACACGCTTGCGGTTCGACCGTCTGGTCGCCGACGAGCTGGCCCGGCTGATCTACGACGGCCTCTGGTTCAGCGCCCTGTCGCGCGACCTGCGGGCGTACGTGGCGTCGTCGCAGCGAGTCGTGTCGGGCGAGGTCCGGGTGCGGCTCGATCACGGCAGCGCCGTCGTCGTCGGCCGGCGCTCGCCGCTCTCGCTGTACGACAAGTCGCTCGCGACGTACGACGAGGGCGATGCGTTCGACCATGCGTCGGCGGTCGGGTTCATCGAGATCTTCGGGCTGCCGCTGCGCGTCGAGGCGGCGCGGCACGGGGCGGTCGGCAAGCACCACGGCGCGGCCTGGACCTGGACGGATCCGCTCCTCGCCGACCTGCCGACCAAGGTCACCGATCCGGAGCCCGCCGCTGTCTGAGCCCACCGGATCGTGCCATCGATCGCAGTCGGCATCGCGAGCTCGATCCCGAACCGCGCGCACGACCCGAGGAGCGCCGGCTCCACGAGCTCGCGTTCCTGCACGAGATCGCCCAGCTCGCCACGCTCGCTCGCGACTGGGACGAGCTGATGCGGACGATCGTCGACCGGACGACCGCGGCCATGGGCGTCGAGGTCTGCTCGTTCTACCTGGCCGACCGCGACCGAACGCGGTTGACGCTGGCCGCGACGAACGGCCTCGACCGGACCCAGGTCGGACGGGTCAGCCTCGCGTTCGGCGAAGGGATCACCGGGCGCGTCGCGGCAGGCCGACAGCCGATCGCCGTCCCGGACGTGACACCGCGATCCGCGCTTCTCGTGGGTCCGCGGGTTCGACATCGAGGGGCTCCACGCGATGTTGTCCGTGCCGCTCGTCTGGCACGAGAACGTGGTTGGGCGTCGCTCAACGTCCAGGCCACCGAGCGTGCGCGAGTTCCGCCCGGACGAGATCGCGTTCCTGCAGACGATCGCGGCCTGCTCGCGGGGATCGTCGAGAAGGGCCGGCTGACGGCCGAGGTCGAGGCGCGGCTGGTCCAGCTGACCGCACTCGACGCCGCCCGGGCGGAGCTCCTGTCCGTCGTCACGCACGAGCTGCGGACGCCGTTGTCGGTCGTACGGGTCTACGTCGACCTGCTGGCCGAGGCGGCGCAGGCGGGCCGAACCGACGGCGCCGGCGAATGGCGCGACGCGGCGTCGGACCAGCTCGCGCGGCTGGATCGCCAGGTCGATTCGATCCTCGCCTCGGTTCGCGGCGAGGGGCTGACCGGGCTCTCGCGGGCGCCGTTCGATGCGGTGGCGTCGGTCGGCGAGACCGTCGAGACGCTTCGGCTGCTCCTTCGGCCGCACCCCATCCGCTGGGATCCCCCGAGCCGCGCCGCTGACCGCGATCGGCGACGAGGCGCGCTTCCGCCAGGTGCTCGAGCAGCTGCTGGAGAACGAATCCAAGTACGCGCCAACGGACGAAGGGCGTCAGCATCGGCGCCTGGCAGCTCGGCGACGAGATCCAGGTCTACGTCACGGACGACGGTCCGGGCGTCCCGATCGAGGACTGGGAGAGCGTCTTCGAGCCGTTCGTCCGGATCAACGGCCGCGGTCGGAGTCGCGGTTCCGGGATCGGGCTGTTTGCCGCTCGTCGGCTGATGGACGCGATGGGCGGCCGGGTCTTCCTCGAGCCCAACGGGTTCGGGGGCAGCCGGTTCGTGGTGGCGCTGCCGGCCGGATAGCGGCTCTCGCGGGAGCTCGGGCCCTACACCACCACGCGGGTCTGCTCCGCTCGAAGGTGCGCATAGCCGGGCTTGACGACCTCGTTGATCAGCCGCAGGCGCTCGTCGAACGGGGCGAAGGCACTCTTGAGCGCATTGATCGTCAGCCATTCCATCTCGCCGAGACCGATCCCGAACGCCTCCTCGAGAGCCGCGAATTCGCTCGACAACGTCACGCCGCTCATCAACCGGTTGTCCGTGTTGACCGTGACCCGGTAGCGGAGCCGCCGCAGCAGGTCAATCGGGTGCTCGCGGACCGACGCCGCGGCGCCGGTGTGGACGTTCGACGTCGGGCACATCTCGAGCGGGATCCGGCGGTCGCGCACGAACGCCGCCAGCCGGCCAAGCTCGACCGAGCCGTCCGGGCGCGTCGTGATGTCGTCGACGATCCGGACACCGTGCCCGAGCCGCTCCGCCCCGCAGAACTGGAGCGCCTCCCAGATGGACGGCGGACCCGAACGACTCGCCGGCGTGGATCGTGATGTGGAAGTTCTCGCTGCGGATGTACTCGAACGCGTCGAGATGGCGGGTCGGTCGGTAGCCCTTCTCGGGTCCAGCGATGTCGAACCCGACGACACCGGCATCCCGCCAGCGAACGGCGCACTCGGCAACCTCGACCGAGCGGGCGGCCTGGCGCATCGCCGTGACGAGCATCTTCATGACGATCGCGCGTCCGGACTCTGCCGCGCGCGCCGACCCGAGCATGAACCCCTCGAGATTGGCGTCGACCACCTCGTCGAGCGTCAGCCCGCGCTCGGTCGAGAGCTCCGGGGCGTAGCGGACCTCGGCATACACCACGCCATCCGCGGCGAGGTCTTCGGCACATTCGGCGGCGACGCGGATGATCGCGTCGCGTTCCTGCATGACGCCGACCGTGTGGGCGAACGTCTCGAGATAGAGCTCGAGCGACTTCCGATCGGCGCCTCTCCGCATCCAGGCCGCCAGCTCGTCCGGGTCGCGGGTCGGCAGGTCGTCATAGCCGTATTCGGCGGCGAGATCGACGATCGTCGGGCGGTCGAAGGCCACCATCGAGATGGTCGTGGAGTAACGCCTTGGGCGCCTGGCGGATGCGTATCTGGCGTCAGCATGCGGGCCTCCGAGCAGTGCCCGCGATGGTACGCGACTCAGCCCAGTCCGAAACGCTCGGTGGCCGTCGCGGCCAGCGTCCGGCCGATCGCCAGCGAGCTCGTGGCGCGCCGGCGACGGGGCGTTCTGGACGTGCAGGATCCGCCCAGAACCGCCAAGGCTGAAGTCGTCGACGAGCGAGCCGTCGCTCGCGAGGGCCTGGGCGCGCACGCCCGATGGGCCAAAGACAGCTGGTCGGCACGGATCTCGGGGACGTAGCGCTGGAGCTCGCGGACGAACGCCGGCTTCCACCAGTCCCGCCACATCTCGGCGAGGCCGGTTCGCAGGTAGCGCGCGGCCAGCCGCCGGAACCCCCGATACGCGAGCGTCCCGGCGAGGTCGCGAACGTTGATATCGCGTCGCCGATATCCCTCGCGGGCAAAGGCGAGCACCGCGTTCGGACCCGCCCAGACCGCGCCGTCGATCCGCTTCGTGAAGTGGACGCCGAGGAACGGGAACCGCGGATCCGGGCACCGGGTAGATCAGCCCCCGGGCGAGCTGGCCGGGCATCGGGCGTCAGCGTGTAGTAGTCGCCGCGGAACGGGACGATCCGGGGCGCATCCGTCGAGCCGGCCATGGCTGCAAGGCGATCGGCGTGAAGGCCGGCGCAGACGACGAGATGGCGGGCCACGATGCGGGCCGCGACGTGGTGTCGACCACGACCTCCGCCGGATGACTCGCGGATCCCCGTGACCCGCCGGCCGAGGTGGATCTCGACGCCCCTGCGCGCGCAGAGTCGTCGGCCATGGCCAGCGCGACCCGTCGGAAGTCGATGATCGCCGGTGAACGGGCTCCACAGCGCCCGGATCCCTGCGGCATGTGGCTCGAGCTCCGCGATCCGCTCGCGACCGACGTCTTCCAGCCCTGGAACGCCATTGGCGATCGCCCGGTCCTTGAGCGACTCGAACCTCGGCAACTCGCATTCGTCGAGCGCCACGACGAGCTTGCCGCAGCGCTCGATCGGGATGCCGTGGCGCTCCGCGAAGGCCTCCATCTCGACCTTGCCTTCACGACAGAGTGTCGCCTTGAGCGAGCCGGGCGCGTAGTACAACCCGGCGTGCAGGACCCCACTGTTGTGCCCCGACTGATGGGTCGCGAGCTCGGTCTCCTTCTCCAGGATCGCGATCCGAAGTCCTGGGTGGGCGGCAAGGAGTTGGAGCCCGGTGGCCAACCCGACGATCCCGCCACCAACGATGACCAGATCCGCCTCGAGCGCCGGGCTCATGACGTCTTATCCAAGACCCGGTCGGTAGACGGGCACCCGCTCGCGGTCAGGGTCGTCCGACGGGCGTTGGGGCGACGCCCTGCTCGGCGCCATCCAGCCGGCCCGCCTCCGCGAGCCGACGGAAGACCGCGACGGTCGCTTCGATTCCGTCGCGAACCGGCGTGACCGGCACATCGCCCAAGGCAGCCAGACCGGCATGGTCGATCTCGGCAGGGAACGGCAGCTCCACGGAGGCGTGGGTGATCAGGCCGGCGGCTTCAGGCACGACCGACTCGATCATCTCGATCCACGTTGGCATGTCGACGCCATGACCACCGAGATTGAAGACGTGGGCCCCCTCCATCGAACTTCGACTGGCAATGATCAGGGTAAGCGCTACGTCCTCAGCGTACTGGTAGACGGTGCGGCTGCCGAACGTGATCGTGAACGGCACACCAAGGACGGCCGCCGCGACGGCCACCGTCGGGCCGCTGGTCATGCCCTGGTCACGCCCGGCGCCGTAGACCGTCATCGGGCGGAAGCCGATGCTCGCGAGATCGTTGTCGAGGGCGTAGATCCTGGCGGTACCCTCGTTGGCCACCTTGTAGACACCATAGTGCGTGGTCGGGTGGCCATCGGCCCCCTCGTGCAGGCGGCCCGTGATCGGGTCTGCGTCACCCGCCGAATATGCGCCCATCGAGCTCGTGTACACCAGGGGAGCCATCCGGTCGAGACGCCGTTTGACGGCCTCGAAAAGATTGACCGTCCCGACGACGTTGACGAGTGCGCCCAGGGGCGGGTCGGCGCGGCAGAAGGGTACCTGCAGAGCCGCCAGGTGGATCACGTTGGTGATCCGATGCGCATCGAGGGCCGTCTCGACGGCAGCCAGATCCGTGATGTCGCCGGCGACGAATTCGACCTGTCCGAGCTCGTCGGCGGTCATGATCTGGTCGAGACGTCGGTGGTTCCGGCCGAGATCGAAGGCGACCACCGGTATGCCCTCGCGAACGAGGGCCCGGACCGTCCACGCCCCGATGCAGCCCAGCGCACCAGTGACGAGGAAGCGTTCCTCAGCGCGCTGGCTCATGCCGCGTCGCCGGTCCGTTCGAACACGCAGCGGTTTTCGAGGCGGCCGATGCGTTCGATCTCCACGGTCACGGTATCGCCATCTGCCAGGAACCGTGGTGGGTCGCGAAACACACCGACGCCCGACGGGGTTCCCGTGGCGAGCACGTCACCCGGCTCCAGGGTGAATGCTCGAGAGCAGTAGCTCACGATCTCGGCAACGCTGAAGTACATCTGGGAAGTATTGGCTTCCTGCACGAGCTCGTCGCCCACGGTGCAGCAGATCGAGAGCGCCTGCGGGTCGGGGATCTCGTCGGTCGTGACCAGCGCCGGACCCATCGGACAGAACGTGTCGAGCGACTTGCCGCGGACCCACTGCCCGTCCCCGAACTGGATGTCACGCGCGGAAACGTCGTTGAGGCAGGTGTAGCCGGCCACGTATGCGAGGGCATCCGTTTCCGCCACGTGACGAGCCCGACGACCGATCACGACGGCAAGCTCCGCCTCGTAGTCAACCTGCGATGTCAGGGCGGGATCCCAGCGAATCCCGGCTCCCGACCCCACGACGGCGCTGGGCCACTTGGCGAAGATCAAGGGAGCGTCGGGCGGCTGGACACCTTCCTCCTCAGCATGCGCCTTGTAGTTTCGGCCAATGGCAACGACCTTGCCGGGTCGTGGTACTGGAGCCAGGAGGTCCAGGTCAGCGGTCGAACGGCCGTCGGCGAGGATACGCTCCGGCGTGCCGGCCTTCGCCAGGGTCAACAACGCGCCATGACCGGCGGCGAGCAGTTCCATCATCGTCGTCGGACCATCGGGGACCAGTTCGGTCACGGGCAACCATCGATCCCCGGCGACGATGCCAACGGTCTCGCCCGGGGCCGTACGACAGCTGATCAGGTGCACCCGGGCACTCCCTATTGTTCAGCATTCTGTCCAATGGACGATGGAGTGGACGATACGATATGATCCGTCCCGCCGTCAACAAGCCCGCGCCGAGGGAATCCGTCGATGGCATTCGATCCCACTGAGCGTCGCCAGATCGGTGATTCGACGGTGTCGGTCACCCGTCTCGGGCTGGGCGGTGCCTCCCTCGGGGGTCTGTTCGATGCCGTCGCCGATGCTGATGCCCTCGCGACGGTAGAGCGAGCCTGGACCCTGGGCATTCGGTACTTCGATACGGCGCCGCTGTATGGCTACGGCGCGTCCGAGCGCCGCATGGGTCACGTGCTTGCCGGCCGGCCGCGCGACTCGTTCGTCCTGTCGACCAAGGTGGGGCGATTGATCCGGCCCCTCGATCAGATCTCCGATGACGCCGACGTCGATCGACAGGCGCTTGATGGGCGGGAGGACGCGTTCTATGCCGGCAGCGGAGCGGTCCGGCCGGTGTTCGACTACTCAGGCGATGGGGTCCAGCGCTCCATCGAGGAAAGCCTGGAGCGGCTGGGTCTCGATCGGATTGACATCGCGCTGATCCACGATCCAGACAGGCACTGGGCTGCCGCAATCGGACAGGCGTATCCAGCGCTCCACAGGCTCAGGGAACAGGGCACGATCGGTGCCATTGGAGCCGGCATGAACCAGTCCGCCATGCTGGCCCGGTTCGCTCGAGAAGGCGAGTTCGACGTGTTCATGCTCGCCGGCAGGTACACGCTATTCGACCAGGACGGCCTGACGGAGCTGCTCCCACTGTGCCTCGATCGCGGCATCGCCGTGCTCATCGCGGGCGTGATGAACAGCGGGCTTCTCGCGGGGACGCAACGTGCGCCGAGGCTCGACTACCGGCCGGCGCCACCCAGCGCGATCGACCGTGCGCGTCGGCTGGAGACGGTTTGCGGCCGGCACGGCACGACGTTGAAAGCCGCGGCGATCCAGTTCCCGCTGGCGCATCCCGCGGTCGTGGCCCTCGTGGCTGGCGTGCGCAGCATTGACCATCTCGAGGACTACCCTGCCCTGATGCGCGAGACCATCCCGCCGGCGTTGTGGATCGACCTGAAGGGCGAGGCGCTCATCTCGTCCGACGCCCCGACACCTGGTTGAGCCGCGGTCGTGATCGTCGACGCCCATCACCATTTCTGGGACCCGGCGTTCGCCGACTACCCGTGGATGACCGACGAGCTTGGCTCGATCCGGCGGCGGTTCGGTCCCGAGGACCTGGCGCCGCTTCTGGCGAAGACGGGCATCGAGCGGACGATCGTTGTCCAGACGCGCTCGAGCGTGGAGGAGACTCACGAGTTCCTGGCGATTGCCTCGAGCAGCCCGTTCGTGGCTGGCGTCGTCGGCTGGGTGGACCTGACGGATGCCGGCGTCGCCGACGCCATCGCATCGATCCAGGACACGCCGGTGGGCGCTCGACTCGTGGGGATCCGTCACCAGGTGCACGATGAGCCCGATCCCGAATGGCTGCTTGACCCGCGGGTCCGTCGTGGTCTCGAAGCGGTCGGCGATGCCGGCCTGGCCTATGAGCTTCTCGTCCGCAGCCGCGAGCTGCCGGCAGCCCTGGATGTCGTCCGTGCCCTTCCCGATGTCCGTTTCGTAATCGACCATCTCGCCAAGCCACCGATCCGCGACGTGCAGATGCAGCCGTGGGCGGACCTGCTCGCTCCCTTCGGCGAGCTCGAAAACGTCAGCTGCAAGGTGTCCGGCCTCGTTACGGAGGCCGACTGGGCCACCTGGCGGCCCGACGACATCCGCCCATTCGTCGACCATGTGATCGGCGTGTTCGGGCCGGGACGGCTCATCTTTGGCTCCGACTGGCCCGTCTGCCTGCTGGCGGCGACGTACGAGGAGGTCCACCAGGTCGCCCGCGAACTACTCGCCGGCCTCAGCGACGCGGAGCAAGCTCGCGTCTTTGGCGATACCGCGGTCGCGGTCTACCGGCTCGGCACTTCGCCCTGATCGCTTTGGGGATGACCGCGACGGCTTGCGCATCCCAATCCCCCAATCAGCCGGTTGCGGGGCGATCCAGCTTGCGGAGCGGGTCGGACAACTGTTCCGACAACTGCCGAAGGTCGGCCACCAGCGCCGGGACGCGCTCGGTCGTCGCCCTGGCCTTCAGGAGCGTGATGCTTGCCGCGTGGGGTCCCTCACCGGGTTGCCGACCCGGGATGGCGATGCCGTAGCAGACCACGCCTTCGACGGTTTCCTCGTCGTCGATCGCATAGCCCCGGCTTCGTACGTCCACGAGATCGCGCATCACCTCGCCGACACTCCGATGGGAGTTCGCGGTGAACGCGGGCAGGACGGTGATGCCGGCCAGCCGCCGTTCCAGCTCCGGGTCGGTCAGCGCCGCCAGCGCAGCCTTGCCAGTGGCCGTCGAGGTCGCCGGCAGGCGGCGCCCGATCTGGGATGTCAGTCGAACGGGTTGTCGGCCATCGTGCCGCGCCAGGTAGGTCATTTCCAGTCCATCGAGCACGGCGAGCTGGACGGTTTCCTCGGAGCCGGTCCGCAGCTCCCGGCACGCCTCGTAGAACTCCTGGATCAGGTCGACGGCACTCAGATAGGCGCCGCCCAGCTCCGCGAGCTTGCGCCCCAGCGCGAAGCCCGTCCCGACCCGCCTGACCAACCCCACGTCCGCGAGGGCGGCGCAGATGTTGGCGATCGACGATTTCGGCAGGCCAAGCCTCCGGGCAAGCTCGCTCGGACCCAACGCCACGGCAGCATCGACAGCCAGAAGATCGAGGATCGCGGCCGCCCTCGTCACTGCCGGGGCGAGTGACTCCGAATCGAGCGACGGCGGCTCTACCGAACCACGAAGGTCATGGGCCGACTCCGCGACCTCAAGCTGTTCCCTCGCGCTCACGCTCCCTCCCAATTCGACGTCGCGGCCAATATGCTGGCTGTCGTCCCGCATCTTGACTCGGGCGCTACCCTGCGCTACTGTCCAGCCCACCGCCGTGTGTTCAGTATGTTGGACACTCGTGAACGGGTCAAGAGGAGGGATCCAGTGTCGCGGTACCGAACGATCGCGCCAGCGATCGCTTTGATTCTCGTCGTCGCCGCGTGTCAAACTTCCACCCCGAGCGACTCGCCCGCGAGCAATCCCCCGGCGGCGTCCAGCGCCGCGGAATTGGGTGCTCCGGAGACAGCGGCGCCGGGCCCGAAGGGCACCAAGTTCGCCGGGATCAATGTCAACATCCTGACCTTCAACGGTCCGCAGGTCGCCGAGCCGCTGCAGCGGCGCGCACCGGATTGGGAGCAACTGACCGGCGGACACGTCAATGTGGTCGCCGTCGGGTTCCAGACGATCTATGACAAGGCCCTGCTCGACGCCTCGACCGGCACGAACGCGTTCGACGCCTACGTCTTCGATCCGCAGTGGATGGGCGACTTCGTAGGCCCGGGATACTTGCTTGACCTCACCGAACGGGTCAACAACGACGCGCAGCTGGACTGGCAGGACGTCGGCCCCTTCTTCCGGGATTTCAACGCGACCTACAACGGGAAGGTCTATACGATCCCGCTCGACGGCGACTTCCACATGGTCTATTACCGCAAGGACATCCTCGAGAAGGACGGCGTCACGCCGCCCGCGACCTGGGATGACTACCTCACCGTGGCCGCGAAATACCAGGGCCAGGACCTCAACGCCGACGGCGAGCCCGACTACGGTTCATGCATCGCCAAGAAGAAGGGCGCCCAGAGCTACTGGTGGATCATCTCCCTGGCCGGCGGCCTGCTCCAGGGCAAGGGCACAGGTGACGGCGCGTTCTTCGACACGTCCAACATGAACCCGCTGTTTGGCCAGAACGAGGCGATGACCAAGGCGCTCGAGACCTATGCGAAGACGACCGAGTTCGGCCCACCCGATGAGCTGAACCAGGATGTCGGCGGATCTCGAGGCCTGTTCACGACCGGTCGCTGCGCCCTCACGATGGACTGGGGCGACATCGGCACCCTTGCGCCGGGCACCTACGTCCAGGACAAGTCCGGCGCCACCATCACACCGGGTTGGAAGGAAGTCCTCGATCGCTCCACCGGGAAGCTGGTCCCTTGTGACGCGACGACCTGCCCGAATGCCATCGATGGCGTGAACTACGCCCCGTTCGCCTCGTTTGGTGGTTGGTCGGGTGCCGTCAACGCAGCCGCTCCGCCGGAGCAGCAGGATGCGGTCTACGACTTCCTGTCATACATGAGCTCGCCGGCGATCTCGGGCATCGACGTGACCATGGGCAAGACCGGCTACAACCCGTACCGCACATCGCATTTTGAGAACATCCAGCCATGGATCGATGCCGGTCTGAGCGAGGCAGCGGCAAACGAGTACCTCGGCGCCATCAAGTCGAGCCTGCAGAGCCCGAACATGGTGCTGGACCTGCGGATCCCGCTGACCAAGCGGTACCAACAGGACGTCCTGGATACGGCGCTCGCCCAATACCTGGCCGGAGAGCTCGACGCCGCCGGTGCCGAGCAAGCCATAGCGGACGGCTGGAATGCCATCTCCGACGAGGCCGGACGCGACAGCCAACTCGCCGCCTACGTCGCCAGTCTTGGCGTCCAGCGATAAGCCGTTCGAAACACAAGCCGGAGGGCCGGTCCTGACCGGATCGAAGCTCCGGACCCGAGCCACGCGTCGAGCCACCTCCACCCTCGACGCGTGGCGATCTGACGGTGCGGCCAGATGGTTGTTCATCTGGCCGACCGTCCTGCTGATCCTGGTCCTGTCCATCTTTCCGCTTGTCGCTTCGGTTGCGCTGTCGCTCTCGAAGCTGGCCTTCCACCAGGGTGGTGTCGACCTCAAGCTGATCGGCTTCTCGAACTACGAGCAGCTGCTGTTCGGTCTCGAGCGGTCGCACTTCCTGGGGGTCCTGAAGCCACCTTCCCCACTCGGCTGGGCGATCGTCCTCATGACGCTCGCGCTCTCGGCTCTTGCCTGGACCCGCGCCGCGCGCAGCGGGCGGGTGCGTCCCGTCGGACTCGTCCTCCGCCTCGTGGGCGGCGTCCTCCTTGTCGGGTCCGTCTGGATCCTCGTTCAGACGCTGGTCAGCGACGGCGGGCGCCCCGGCGCCCTTGTCGTGACCCTGATCTTCGTGTTCGCAGGGATCCTGCTCCAGTACGGTCTGGGCCTGGGGCTGGCGATCCTGGCGGTCCAGCAGGTGCCCTGGCGCCGGTTCTTCCGGATCACCTTCCTCATCCCACTCACGATCACGCCGGTCGGCGTGGGCTACATGTTCCTGATGATGACCGACACATCGAAGGGCCCGCTGGAGCCGATCTGGGTGGCCCTCGGACTGCGGGACTTCACCTGGGTCACGGACCCGTGGCTGGCACGGGCGGCGGTCATCATCGGCGACACGTGGCAGTGGACGCCATTCGTGTTCATCGTCCTGCTCGCGGCGCTGGAGGGCCTGGACCAGGAGGTCCGTGAGGCTGCCCTGGTCGATGGCGCGGGCCGATGGCAGATCTTCCGCCACATCACGGTTCCGGCCATCCTGCCGGTGTCCACCACGATCGTCCTGATCCGGCTGATCGAAGGGTTCAAGATCATCGACATGCCGAATATCCTGCTCGGCGGCGGCCCCGGTACGGCGACCCAATCGCTCACGCTCCAGGCCTATATCGACTGGACGACGCTCAACCTTGGGCGCTCGGCGGCGATCGCGTACCTCCTGCTGATCCTCGTCTCGGTCGTGGCCACCGTATATGTCAGCTTCGTCCGCCGACGGGTGACGGACCTCGCATGACCAACCCGTTTGCCCGCAGATCCGTCACGGACCTGTCACCGCCGGCCAAGCTCGGCGCGTTCCTGCTGCTCCTCTTCTGGGCATTCGTGGTGCTGTTCCCGATCTACTGGCTCTTCGTCACCTCGTTCAAGACGCCATACGACGTCGACAAGGGTCCCTTCTACATCCCGTTCGTCGACTTCCAGCCGACACTGGATGCCTGGCGATACATCCTCGTTGAGCTGGGCAACGACACGATTCGGCCGTACACCAACACGGTCATCGTGGGGCTATCGAGCTCTATCATCGCGCTCGTCCTTGGCTCGTTCGCCGCGTATGCGCTCGTCCGGTTCACCTATCGACCGCGAATCGGGATCATCGGGCTGGGGATCGGGTCCGTCGCATTCGCATTCATCGCGACCGCGCTCGGGGCCCCGCCGATCCTCGCGGCCGCCTCCGCCGTCGCGATCTTCGCGATCCTGGCGCAGGCAATCGGCAGGCGGTTCACCCGTGCGTTGGGCAACAGCGACATCGCCTTCTGGCTCATCTCGCAGCGGATCCTGCCGCCCATCGCCGTGGCCATTCCGCTGTACGTCCTGTACCAGCAGATCGGCCTGCTCGACAACGTCGCCGCCCTCATCATCACCTACGTCGCGACGAACATCCCGATCGTCATCTGGCTGATGCGCGACTACTTCGCCTCGTTGCCGCGCGAGCTCGAGGAGTCGGCGGCGGTGGACGGGGCGTCGATCTATCGCATCGTCCGGTCGATCGTCCTTCCGATCGCCGTACCCGGCCTCGTGGCGACCTTCCTGATCGTGCTGATCTTCGCCTGGAACGAGTTCCTGATCGCCCTGGTCCTGACCAGCGCCGAAGCCCAGACCATGCCGCTCCAGGTGGCCGCCCAGAATGCGACTCGCGGCCCGCAGTGGTGGGCGATGTCCGTGCTCATCCTGATCATGATCACGCCGGTGGTCGTGATGGCCGTGCTCCTCGAGCGGTACATCTCGCGGGGCATCCTCATCGGCGCGGTCAAGGGCTAGCCGATGGCCGTAATCACGGAGCTCCAGGTCATGGACATCCGGTTCCCCACGTCACGGGAACTCGACGGGTCCGATGCCATGAACCCCGATCCCGACTACTCCGCCGCGTACGTCGTGGTCCATACCGATGCCGCCGACGGGCTCGAGGGCCATGGCCTCACGTTCACGATCGGTCGGGGTACGGAAGTGGTGGTCGCGGCCGTTGGAGCCCTGCGGCCGCTGGTCATCGGTCGGTCTACGGACGAGCTGTTCGCCGACATGGGCGCCTTCTGGCGGACGCTCGTCGGCGACAGCCAGCTGCGCTGGATCGGGCCCGAGAAGGGCGTCATCCACCTCGCCACGGCGGCGGTCGTCAACGCGGTCTGGGATCTCTGGGCGAAGACGTTGGGCAAGCCGCTCTGGCAGCTCCTTGTCGAGATGTCACCAGCCGAGGTCGTTGGCCTCGTCGACTTTCGGTACATTGCCGACGCCCTGACGCCCGAGGAGGCACTCGAGCTCCTGACGCGGCTGGCCCCAACAAAGGCGGATCGCGAGGCCGAGCTCCGCCGAGACGGCTACCCGGCGTACACCACGTCGGTTGGATGGCTTGGCTACGACGATGCCAAGATCCGTCGCCTGTGTCGGGAGGCCCTCGCAGAGGGCTGGATGCGGTTCAAGCTCAAGGTGGGCGCCGACCTGAACGACGACATCCGTCGGGCCCGGATCGTCCGCGAGGAGATCGGTCCGGATCGCATGATGGCCGTCGACGCCAACCAGCGCTGGAACGTCGACGAGGCGATCGACTGGATGCGGGCGCTTGCGCCGTTCGACCCGTACTGGATCGAGGAGCCGACGAGCCCCGACGACATCCTGGGCCACGCGACGATCGCTCGCGCGGTCGCGCCGATCCTGGTCGCCACCGGCGAACACGTCCACAACCGCGTCATGTTCAAGCAGTTCCTGCAGGCGCGGCGCGATCGGCATCTGCCAGATCGATGCCTGTCGCCTGGGTGGCGTGAACGAGGTCGTGGCGGTCCTGCTGCTGGCGGCCAAATTCGGGGTTCCGGTCTGTCCGCACGCCGGCGGCGTGGGCCTATGCGAGCTCGTCCAGCACCTGTCGATCTTCGACTACGTCTGCGTGTCAGGCTCCCTGGACGGGCGAATGATCGAGTACGTCGACCACCTCCACGAGCACTTCCTCGATCCTGTCGTGATCCGCGACGGTCGGTACCAGGTCCCGACCCTGCCTGGATACAGCGCCCAGATGACCGCAGGTTCGCTCGAGCAGTACGCGTTTCCAGGCGGCGCGGCGTGGCGTGCGTCGCCCGTCTCTGGCGAGTCAACATGAGGCGCGTTGGTCAGGTGATCGACGTGCGTCCAGAACGGATCGACGACTACGAGCGCCTGCATGCCACCCCCTGGCCCGGCGTCCTGGCGGCCATTCACCGGGCCAATATCCGGAACTACACGATCTATCGGCACGGAACCCGGCTGTTCGCCTCGTTCGAGTACGTGGGCGACGACTACGCTGCCGACATGGCCGGCATGGCAGCCGATCCCGTGATCAAGGAATGGTGGACGCAAACGGAAGCAATGCAGCAGCCGCTCGCGGATCGACAACCCGGGAGCTGGTGGACGACGATCGCCGAGGTATTCCACACGGACTGACGGCCTCAGAGCCTGACTGGCGCGCCCTTGTCGGCCAATTCATAGAGGGCGGCGATGGTTCGGGCCTGCCCGAGCGCATCGTCGCGACCAAGCCTCGGATCGACCTCGCCACGAATGGCGGCGCTGACGTTCTCCAGCTCGTCCTGGTACGGGTTGCCCGGGTCGAGGCGGATCTCCTCGTCGTTGAACGTAGAACTCACCCCGTACGTTGTGCCACGGATCTGGCAGTCGGATGGAGCCCTCCGTGCCGATCGCCTCGAGACCCTCGTGGTCGGTGGTGAACCCCGACGTGAACTCGCGCCACGACGCCGCGACGGGAACTGCAGGACACCCGGTGAACCGCAGGTCCACGCCGGACGGCCCGACCTCCTGTGTCCCGTACACGGATGCGGGCTCCTCCCCCGCCAGCAGCCGCGCCCCACTGACGCAGTAGCAGCCAACGTCCATCAATGACCCGCCGTCGAGGTCGGCCCGAGCCGGATGTTGGCCGGGTTCTCCAGCGACGAACGAGAAGGTCGCGCGGATGGTCTGGAGCCGCCGATCCGCGGCAGGAGCTCGAGGAGGCGCGCTGTCTGGCGGGTGTGCCGCCACATGAACGCCTCCATCAGGACGAGCCCGGCGCGATCGGCGGCATCGAAGGCCATCGTCACCTCGTCGGGTCGGCGCGTGTACGGCTTCTCGCACAGGACGTGCTTTCCGGCGGCCAGGGCCGCCATCGTCCACGGGTGGTGGAGCGAGTTCGGGACGCAGATGTAGACGGCGTCGATGTCCGGATCGTCGAGCATCGCCTCGTATGTGCCAAAGCTGCGCGGGATCCCGTGCTCGGCCGCAAAGGCGGCGGCACGATCCGCGTCGCGGCTGGCCACGGCCACGACCTCGACCTCGCTCGACAGGCGCGCCCCGCGAAGCACCTTCTTGTTGATGTCGCCCGTGCCGAGAATGCCCCAGCGTATTCGTTGAACCATGTTGCCTCCCGTGCAAAAAGATCGTAACGTGACCGAACTCGGGGGCGATCGGTCATTCGACCGGTGGCGTCTGGACGAAGCTGCGTAGACTCCCCGAATGAGCCGCATCCGGCCCGTGCTCTGCCCAATCATCGTTGGGCGCGACGACCTGCTCGAGCAGGTGGACCAGCTGATCGCCGAGGCGGCGCACGGCCGGGGCCAGACGCTGTTCCTGGCCGGTCAGGCTGGGCTCGGCAAGACTCGACTGATCCGGGCGACGATCCGGAAGGCCGAAGCGGCGGGCCTCAGAGTCGCTGGTGGGGCAGTCGCGCCGCAGGATTGCCAGGTCCCACTGGCGTCCATCCGCGAAATGGCAGCGGGCATGCGAGGCGACACCGCCTTCGGCAGCATGTCAGACGATCTCCTCGCGATCGACGGCCGGCACGACGGCGATGCGCTTGGGTCGCGCCGGCTGATGGTCCGGTCCGCGGCCGACCTGATCCTGGAGGCGATCGACCGGCCCACCTTGCTCGTCTTCCAGGACCTCCACTGGACGGACGAACTCAGCCTGGAGGTGATCGGCGAGCTCGCCAGGCATGCGGCCGACCGGCCGCTCTTCCTGCTCGCCGACTATCGCGCCGACGAGTTCCCGCCCGACACGATCCATCGCGAGTGGCGCGCACGCCTCCTCAGCCAACGACATGCCGAGGAGGTTCGGCTGCGACCACTCACGCTCGAAGAGACCGGGATCGCCACGACGCTGATCCTGGGCGGCGAGCTCCCGGCACCGCGCGAGGTGGTCGAGGCGGTCCATGAGCGGACGAACGGGATCCCGTTGCACATCGAGGAGCTTCTTGCCGCCCTCGACGACGACGCCCGGACCGACGGCCTCCGGATCCGCGACGCTCACGTCCCGGACACCATCGGCGATGCCGTCCTGGCCCGGCTCGCGCGGCTCTCGCCCGAGGCACGGTCGGTCGCCCGCGCGGGTGCCGTCATCGGGCGCTGCTTCAGCCCGGACGTCCTCGCCGGGATCATCGATCGGCCGCTTGCGGAGCTCGAGCCGCCGATCGAGGAGCTTGTCCAGGCGGCGATCCTTCGTCCGTTCAACTACATCGACGAGGGCTACTACGACTTCCGCCACCAGCTCCTGCGAGACGCGATCTACGGCTCCGTGCCGCCCTCGCAGCTTCGGCGCTTCCACGCCCAGGCGGCCGAGTTCGTCATGACCCTGGAGGCGTCGAGCATCGTCCATGCGTCCCGGCACTACGAGCGAGCTGGTCTCCGCAACCAGGCGTTCCGGGCGGCGAAGACGGCCGCCGAGGCGGCAAGCAGGATTTCGGCCCGTCATGAGGCCTACGAGCTGTACCGACGGGCGCTCGACAACATGCCCGCTGGCTTATCCGCCGGCGATCGGGCAGAACTCTACGAGCGGTTCGCCGACGCGGCCGGGGCGATCGAGCGCAACGAAGATTGTGCGACCGCCTCCGCGCAGGCGCGGGAGCTCTACCTGGAAGCCGGCCGTCCGCTCGACGCCGCCGGCATGCTGATCTCGATTTCCACAATGGCGGTGCGCGACGGGGCACCGAACGACGAGATCCGGGCCTATGTCGACCAGGCACTTGACGAGATCGCCGGCCTGCCGGCCACGGCGGAGCGCGAAAAGCTCCGTGCCTCCCTCCTGAGCTTCCGGGGCAGCTTCTGGTTCTTTGGCTCGGACATGCGGGCGGCGCGGACCGATGCCCTCGCGGCGCGCGAGCTCGCCGAGTCTGTCAGCGACCGAGAAACCGTCCTCGAGACTGATCTACTGCTGGCCAGGATCGACGTCGTCGACGGCCGCTACGAAACCGGCCTGAGCGACGGCATGCGGGCGGCCCGCGAGGCGCGCGACGCCGGCTTCGAGTCGGTGGGCGTCGACGGCTATCGCAACCTGGCGATCCTGGCGGCCCGGATCATGGACGCCCGGTCGGCCGAGCTGGCCTTGCGTGAAGGCCTCCAGTACGCCGACGCGATCGAACAGTCTCACTGCCGCCAGATGATGTCGACGACCGCCGCGATCCTCGACTGGGCTGCTGGCCGTTGGGATGCGGCCGACGAGCGAGCGCGCCAGGAGCTCGTCGATCGCGGCTGCCGGCGCGGCGTCATCGGCTCACTCGACGTGATCGGTCTGGTCGCGCTGGGCCGCGGCCGCCCGGACGAGGCCCGGCGCTGGCTCGAGGAGTCGCTGGCCGCCGGGCGTCGGATGGGCGAGGTCCAGTTCATCCTGACGCCGCTGTGGGCCCTCGCCGAGACCGACCTCCTGGCGGGCGACACGGATGCCGCCATTGCGCGCTGCGAGGAGGGCTGGTCGATCGCCGAGCTCGAAGGGTGAGCGCGCGCTTGTTCATCCCGTTCGTCGTGACCGGAACCCGGAGCCTGATCGCCGCCCGCCGGCCGGATGACGCCGAGCGGTGGGTGGCCCGCGTGCGCGAGTATCTCGCCGGCTGGGAGTCCATCGCCGGGCCGGCGCTCAGTCACGCCGATGGGCTTGTCCGCTTGGCGACCGGATCGCTGACCACGGCACGCGAGTCACTGGAAGCGGCGATCGGCGGCTGGGAGGAGCGCGGCCGGATCTGGGAATCGACCTGGGCCCGCGTCGACCTCGCAAGCTGCCTGCTGCGAATGAGCCGCTATGGCGAGGCCGCCTCGCATCTGGCGGCGGCACGCGATACGGCGACGAGCCTCGAGAGCACGCCGCTCATCTCCCGGATCGACGAGCTCCTGGAGATCGCACACCGCCACGGGTCCTTCGACGAGCCATGGCGACCGCTGACGGCGCGAGAATTCGAGGTCGCGCGGCTGATTGCCTCGGGCTTGACCAACGCGGAGATTGCCGGCGAGCTGGCGATCGCGCCAAAGACGGCCAGCGCCCATGTCGAGCACATCCTGGCCAAGCTTGGCGTCGCGCGCCGCGCGGAGATCGCCACGTGGGTCGCCACGGTTGCCCATCCTGCCGCGGGGGTGCCCGATTCCCGACCGGGCGTAATCGCCTCGCGCTGACGGCTGACGTCGTTGACGTCAGCCGTCGCCGGAACGGATCAGCCCGACGGTGGCTTACCAGGGGCTGTCGAATGTGTGGCAGATGTAGTAATCCCATCCGAACCGTGGGTAGAGCCAGCTGTACTCGAAGGTTGGTGGATCGGTGGGGCAGGCCTGGCCGTGGAACAGGTCCGCTCGGATCATCCGCTCCGTGCCGAGCAGCATCGCGTCGGTTGCGTCGAGGTCGATCGTGGCGAACGCAAGAAACGTCGCGGCCGCCGCCTCGCCGGAGATGACGCCTTCCAACTGTCCGGGTGGAGCGCAATGGACATTGGGGTTGAACTCGGGCGGCGGCAGCAGGCAACTCCAGCCGGCCCGTTGCAGCTGTGCAGGGCTGACGCCCTGTGCGGAGGCGGTCGAGACGGGCAGCGCAGCCAGAAGACAGAGCAGCCCGGAGATCAACGTGCGTCGCATCGGTGGTTCCGCCCTTCCAGCTAGCAGGAAACGTTGGGGTTGTACGGGGCGAACAGGTCCGTCGGGTTCGGGTTCCAGATCCACGCGTGCAGGCTGTAGAAATCCGGCAGTCCGTACCGGTTGCCAGCGAGGGTGACGTCGAACGGCTGACCGAAGAGCGTCGGTGGCGCCGCGTGGTTGGCGTCCCAGCTGGCCTTGAGCGTCAGGTACTCGAGAGCGACCAGGCGCACCTCGCCGCTGGGACCGGGCGCGTAGACGAGGAGCTCCGGCGTTGAAGCATCGATCGCCGGGACAGCCGCGGCATCGAACAATTCCGAGGCCAGGGCAGGGTTCAGGTAGTGGAGACCCATCCCACCAGCCCCCGACTCGATGCACGTGATGCCGGCGAGATCGGCGACGAGCGCCGAATACCCGGCGGCGTCAGCGGCGCTCAGGTCGTGGAAGCGTGCTGTCGCCACTCTGGCGCTTGCCACGTCCGACTGCCCGCCGGATGCTGCTGCCGTGGGAATCCCCGACAGTGTGAGGATGAGGATCGCCAGACCAACGAGGAGCGACCAGCGAGACGCCGGCCGATTGCGGTTGAATGTCGTCGTGGGTGTCATGTCACGCCACCTCCACGGTGAGCTGGTAGACCTCGGCGGTCGGATGGCCGGCGCGATCATGGATGCGCATGACGGCCTCCTTTGTCGGGGCGCTTGACAGGCAGAAGACCTTGCCGATCTCGGGGTCGAGCCAGGCATGCTCGAAATGCACGCCCTCATCCTTCTCGATGGCGAGGTCGCGCTCGTGCGCCTCCTTGAGCTGCTGCGGCGTCACCCCCACGAAGCCGCTGTGTACGTCCATGAACTTCGCCATCCGACACCTCCGTCCATTGGACCGGGGTCCATGCCCTGGCTACCAATACGACTAGACTCGTCGGAGGTGCGGTCTCGGTCATCGGGCAGCCGACCGATGAGCTCCCCGAAAACGACCGATGCCCACGAGGCGGGCGACTGATTTGGCGAGGGTTTACCCGACCTGGCGCCTCGCGGCCGCGAGCGCCGCTGCGACGCGGCGCGGCGCCGTGCCGCCGATCACGTCGCAGCTCTCGAGCGCACCGTCGATCCCGGCCGCAGCCCGGATCGCGTCGCCTATCCCCGCTTCGGAAGCGAGCGACCTCGCCGTTTCATCGCCGGCCGCGGCGAGGGCCATCCCGACCATCCCGTCGGGGATCGCGTCGAGCCCCACGGCAGCCTCCTCCGCCTGTGCCACGAGCGAGCCGACGATGTGATGAGCGGCCCGGAACGGAACCCCGCGCCGGACGAGGGCGTCGGCCACAGCCGTGGCGGTCGTGAACCCTTCCGCGGCCGCGTCGCGCATACGTTCCGCGTCAATCGCCAGCGTGTCGAGAAGGCCGCTGAGGATCCCGAGCGATGCGCCGAACACGGCCACCGCATCGAAGAGCGGCGCCTTGTCTTCCTGGAGATCCCGCTGATAGCTCAGCGGCAGGCCCTTGAGCAGCGCGAGCGACCCGGTCAGCTCCCCGATGACGCGGGCGGCGCGGCCCCGGACCAGCTCGGCGGGGTCCGGGTTCTTCTTGTTGGGCATGATCGAGCTTCCCGTGGAGAACGCATCGGACACCTGCACGAAGCCAAATCGTGGGTTGGACCACCACGTCAGCTCCTCCGCAAGTCGACTGAGATGCACCATCCCGAGCGCGACGGCGGCGAGCGTCTCCACGACGAAGTCGCGGTCGGACACGGCGTCGAGCGAGTTCGCGGTCACGCCGTCGAAGCCGAGCTCGGTGGCCACCGCGTCGCGATCGAGTGGGTATCCCGCCCCGGCAAGCGCGCCCGCGCCGAGTGGCGACACGTTGACCCGCCGACGGGCGTCGGCCAGCCGGCCCCGGTCTCGTTCGGCCATCTCGACATAGGCCAGGAGGTGATGGGCGAACAGCACCGGCTGGGCGGGCTGGATGTGGGTCGTGCCTGGGAGCACCGCCGTCCCCTCGCGCTCGGCGAGGCTGAGGAGCGATCGCTCGAACGCGACGAGCGCCCCGTCGAGGTCGTCGATCGCGCGACGCGTCCAGAGGCGCAGGTCAGTGGCGACCTGGTCGTTGCGGGAGCGGCCCGTGTGGAGCTTGCCCGCCAGCGGCCCGACTTTCTCGGCCAGGGCCGCTTCAAGATTGAGATGGACGTCCTCCAGCTCCGGATCCCAGGCGAGACTTCCGGCCGCCACGTCTCCAGCGAGCGCCGTCAGCCCGGCAACGAGCTCGTCGACCTCGGCGTCGGTCAGGATCCCGGCCCGCCCGAGCCCGTGCACGTGCGCGATCGAGCCCGTGATGTCGTCGGCGGCGAGCGCGCGCGTCGACCTCGATCGAGCGCGTGAAGTCGATCATGCGCTGGTCGCTCGGCTCCGTGAACCGGCCGCCCCACAACCGCATGCCGACCTCCTCCTGCAGGAATCCCCGTGACCATCGTACCCAGAAGGCCCGGCGCCCGGTCAGGCCTCGTGCGGCTCCCGTACCGGTAGCTGCACCCGGCGTCCTTCCTGGGCCGCGCGGTAGATGCCCGCCATCAGGTCCACCGTGCGCAGGCCGTCCTCGCCGGTCACGGCCGGCGCACGCCCGTCACGAATCGCCTCCACGACGTCGCGCAGCTGGAGCTCGTGGTAGTGGCTCGCGATATCGACATCCGCGAGGGCGGCGCGATCGGCCCGGGACCAGGCGTCGGGGCGGTCCTCCTCGCCGGGGATCGTCCACAGGTCGTTGCGGGCGATTGTTGGCACGGATAACCCGGCGACGAAGATGGATCCGCCGTCGGTCTCCACCCCGACTGAAGCGCCGCTCGTTCCGTGGACGTGGATCCGCGCGTACAGCCCGGGGCGCTGCGAGTTGCTGGCGATGATCGCGGCCCGAGTGCCGTTTGCAAACCGCACCATCGCCACCGCGCTGTCCTCGACTTCGATCTCGGGGTGATTGACATTGCCCACCCAGCCATCGATCTCGAGCGCGGGACCGAGCAACCACGTGACAAGGTCGAGCTGGTGAACCGCCTGGTTGACCAGGACGCCGCCACCTTCGCCGGCCGCCGTTCCTCGCCACGCATCCATCGCGAAGTACTCGGGGCCACGCCATCCGAGCACCTCGACGGTGGCAAGCGCCGGCGCGCCGATCTGCCCCCTGTCGATCGCGTCCTTGACCCGGAGCGCGGCCTCGTACCAGCGACGCTGGCTGATCACGGACAGGACGACCCCGGCCTTCGCGGCTGCCGCGAGCATGCGCTCGGCGTCGGCCGGGTCGAGCGCCATCGGCTTCTCGACAACGACATGGAGGCCGGCGCTCGCAGCGGTGATCGCCGCGGCGGCGTGCAGCGGGTGCGGGGTGCACAGGATGACCGCATCAACGCCACCGCGATCGATCAAGGCTTCGAGGCTGGGATCGACCCGCGCGTTGTGCGGGGCAGCGAGCGCGGTCGCGCGCGTCTCGTTCCGGCCCACGACCGCGGCCAGCTCGGCGCCCGGGATCCGGGCCAGGGCGTTCGCGTGGAGCTGGGCGACCTTGCCGGGCCCGACGATCCCGAACCGGATGGTCATCCGGCGCCGGGCAGGAGGACCACCTTGACCGCCTCCAGGGCACCCTCGCCCAGGCGTCGGAACAGGTCCGGCCCATCATCGAGCGGGGCGGTCAGCTCGATCAGGGGCTCGACGTCCACCTGGCCAGTCGCGATCAGCTCGATCGCGTCCTCGAACTCGGCGGCGAAGGTGTACGAGCCACGCAGCGTCAACTCGCGGGTGACCATGTCCTGCATCGGCAGCTCAACGATCGGCGCAGAGTTGCCGATCCACGTCACGTGCCCGGCCGTTCGGACCGCGGCAAGCGACTGCGCCACGGTCGCGGTGATCCCGACCGCCTCGAACACGACGTCCGCACCCCGACCGCCCGTCGCCGATCGGACCGCCGCAACCGGATCTGCCGCGCTCACGTCAATCGCCAGGTCGGCCCCGAGCGAGCGTGGCCATCGCCAGGCGATGCGCGCTCCGATCCGTGATGGTCACGGAACGGGCACCTCGACGGCGGACCTCGAGGAGCGTCAGCAGGCCGATCGGGCCGGCCCCGACGATGACCACGTCATCGCCTCGTGCGAGCGGCGTGATGGCAACGGCGTGGAGCGCAACCGCGAAGGGCTCGACGAGGGCAGCGCGTTCGTAGCTCAGCGCATCCGGGATCGGCACGGCGAGGACGGCCGGCACGACCATCCGATCTGCGTAGGCGCCGTCGAACTGCATCCCGAGACCGCGCCGCTGCTCGCACACGTTGGATTGGCCGCGCTGACACAGGTCGCAGCGCCCGCAGCCGAGGATCGATCGAAGCGCAACCCGCTCACCAACGGCACGATCCTGGACCTCTGGGCCGACCGCAATGATCTCGCCAGCGGCCTCGTGACCCATGACCGTCCCGGGCTGACGACGCCCGGTGAAACCCAGGTAGCCGTGGACGTCGGACCCGCAGATCCCCGATGCGCGGACCGCGACCAGGACCTCGCCCGGGCCGGGCGACCGATCCGGCCGGTCCACCATCGCCATCTCGCCCACGCCGACGAAGACCATCGATCTCATCGGCTCGCCCCTGGTCAGACCGGGTTCGGTTGGGCGTCGACCGTCTCGGCGACCACGGATCCGGCCGACGCCGTGACGTCGACCGTACGGAGCCGTGCCGCGGCGTCCTCCGCGGTCAGGTCGCGTTGCGTCTCGGCGAGGAGTTCGTAACCGACCATGAACTTGCGGACCTTCTCGAAGAGCAGGGGCGGATAGAAGTGGGCGTGAACCTGCCAGGCGTCGGTGTCGTCGTCACCAAACGGCGCCTGGTGCCAGCCCATCGAATATGGGAACGGCCGCCGGAACAGGCCGTCGTACCGTCCGAGCAAGTCGTGCAGGACGCCGGCGAGGTCGTCGCGTGCGCCGCTGTCCAGCCCGGATAGCCGGCTAGCAGGCCGCTTCGGGACCACCAGTGTCTCGAATGGCCATGCGGCCCAGAAGGGTACGACCGCGAGCCACTCATCCGTCTCGGTGACCACGCGCTCGCCGAGGGACTCGCGCTCGACATAGTCGAGGAGGAGGCGGCGCCCAGTGCGGTCCCGATAGGTCCGCTGGGCTGCCAGCTCGCGCGCGCCTTCGTTGGGCAGCGCCGTTCCCGCCCAGACCTGGCCGTGGGGATGCGGGTTGGACGCGCCCATCGCCTCGCCGCGGTTCTCGAACACCTGGACCCAGCGGTGCGTGGCGCCCAGGTCTTCGGTCTGTTCCGCCCAGAGGTCGATGACCCGGCGAACGGCCTCGGGGGTCATCCGCCCAAGTGTCAGGTCATGGCGCGGCGAGAAGCAGACGACGCGACACAGACCGCGCTCCCCCTCCGCACGGAGCAGGCCGTCGTCGAACGTCGCCGTGGAGGTCTCCGGTCGGAGGGCGGAGAAGTCATTGGTGAAGACGAAGGTGTCCGCGTACGCTGGATTGACATCGCCGTTGGCTCGCGGGTTGCCCGGGCAGAGGTAGCAGTCCGGGTCGTAGGCAACGCCCTCGACCTCCGGTTCGGGCTCCTCCGCTCCAAGCCACGGACGACGTCCGCGACCCGCCGACACAAGGACCCACTCATCGGTCAGGGCGTTGTAGCGCCGGTGGGGCTCCGTGGCGAGGTGCTGCAGCGAGCCACCGCCCGATACTGGCTCACTGGGCACGGGCCACCTCGAGGACGGGGGCCGGAGCGGCATCCACGACGACGAGCTCGCGGACCGCGGCGGACAGGGTGGAGCGCGCCTCCGCGTCGAGGGCCGAATCGGTGATCAGGACGTCCGCCTGGTCGAGCCTGGCGATCGAGCTGATCCCGATCACGCCCCACTTCGAATGATCGGCCACGACGACAAGGCGACGGCCGGCCTCGATGAGGGCGCGGTCGGTATCGGCTTCGAGGAGGTTTGGACACGTGAAGCCCGACCGCAGATCCATGCCGTGGACGCCCATGAACACGAGATCGACGTGGATCGTCCGAAGCGCAGCCACCGCGAACGGCCCGGCCAGGGCGTCTGACGGCGTCCGCACACCGCCGGTCAGGATGATCGTCTGGTCGCTCTGGCCACTCTGGTGCAGCACGTCGGCGACCGGGATGGAGTTCGTCACGACCGTGAGCCCGGAGACATACGCCAGACGCTGAGCGAGCGCATAGGTCGTCGTCCCGGCGGATACGGCGATGGCCATCCCGGGCTCGACCAGGGTGACGGCGGAGTCCGCGATCGCGTCCTTCTCCCGCTGCTGCAAGGCGGATTTGGCCGCGAACCCGGGCTCGAACAGTGCGGTCCCCTCGAGCAAGGTGGCACCGCCGTGCACCTTCTCGAGCAGGCCGCGATCGTGGAGGACCTCGAGGTCGCGCCGAACCGTCATGTCGGACACGCCAAGGGCGCGGACCAGCTCGGCCACGCGCACGGCCCCGTCCTCCCGAACCCGATCGAGGATGAACGCCTGCCGCTGTCGCGCCAGCATCAGCGCACCCGACGCCGATCGTTTGACGGCCTGGTCGTGGACACCCGGTTCATCCCTCATCTGACGAACAAGATTGCCGCCCAACCGCGAGAAAGTCAACGTTATTCAACATTCATGGCGTCCGAACTCTTGCGTTCTCTTGACATTGGTTGGGTGCATCCCGACAATCTGGTTGGTCCTGTCGGATTTTGTCGGGCATCTCATCGAGGAGGAGTACGCCATGGCTGATCCCATTCCGGTTAAGGCCGTCTCGAGACGGACCGTTCTCAAGGGTATCGCCGGCACGGCTGGCCTCGTGAGCGTCCCGGCGATCATCGCCGCGTGCAGCAACGCGGGCACCTCGAGCGCCCCGGCCGCGAGCACCGCCGCGAGCGCCGGAGCGAGCGCGGCCCCGTCCGCCGCCGAGAGCGCGGTCGCGTCAGGCTCGATCTCGCTCGGATCGAATGCTTCGGACGCCGTGCCGATGGGCGTGCTCCAGGACATCACGGACACGTTCACCGAGCAGACGGGCATCGCGGTCAAGATCAACACCGTTGATCACGGGACCTTCCAGGACCAGATCAGCTCGTACCTGCAGGGCACGCCGGACGACGTCTTCACCTGGTTCTCCGGCTTCCGGATGCGGTTCTTCGCCGCGCAGGGCCTCGCGACCGACATCAGCGACGTATGGGCCAAGGTCGGCTGGCAACTACAGCGATGCGTTCAAGGTTGGCTCCACCGGCGACGACGGCAAGCAGTACTTCATCCCGATCTACAACTACCCGTGGGCCGTCTTCTATCGGAAGAGTGTCTTCGAGGCGAACGGCTACACGCCACCGGCGAACCTCGAAGAGTTCAAGGCGCTCGCCACCAAGATGCAGGCGGACGGCCTGGTCCCGATGGCCTTCGGCGACTCGGATGGCTGGCCGGCGATGGGCACGTTCGACATCATCAATCTCCGCCAGAACGGCTACGACTTCCACGTCGGCCTGATGGCCGGCACGGAGAAGTGGACCGACGCCCGAACGAAGGCGGTGTTCGAGGTCTGGAAGGAGCTCCTGCCCTTCTACCAGGAAGGTGCCGCGGGGCGGACCTGGCAGGACGCGGCCCAGGCGCTGGTCCAGAAGAAGGCCGGGATGTACCTGCTCGGGATGTTCGTCTCGCAGCAGTTCCAGGAGGCCGGACAGGCCGAGCTCGATGATCTCGACTTCTTCCCGTACCCGAATTTCGGCACCGAGTTCGATGCCGAGAAGGCGCTCGACGCGCCGATCGACGGGTTCATGGTTGCCGCCAATTCACCGACCCTCGGCGAGAATCTCGATGCCGCCAAGGCGTACATGGAGTTCCTGGCGCAGCCCGAGACGCAGGTCACCTGGGTCACGGCGGACCCGGGCAACATCGCGGCCTCGAAAAACGCCGATACGAGCGGCTACACGCCGCTCCAGAAGAAAGCTGCTGAGCTGATCGGCGGCGCACAGCGGATCACCCAGTTCCTCGACCGCGACACCAACCCGAACTTCGCGGGCCCGAACGGCATGCAGGCCTTCCTTCTCCAGTTCATCCAGGACCCCGACCAGGACCTGGATGCGTTCCTCGGTCAGATCCAGAGCTTCTGGGACACGCTCTAGCCTCGGCCATACGGCCTCGTTAGACTCTCGAGACCGTGGCTGATCGCGCAACCGAACCGATCGCCCCCGCCACCGCCGGCGCAACCGGAGGGGCGGGGGCGACCGTCATCGCGAGTCGTGTCCGGCGCCGGTATACCGTCCTGACCGGTCGAGACAAGGTCGTCCTCGGACTCATGGTCGGGATCCCCCTGGTCCTCGATTTGATCTTCATCTGGGGCCCGACGATCGTCTCGTTCCTCATCTCCCTGACCAACTGGAACGGGATCGGGCTGCCGTTCGAGGAACCCACCAAATTCCTCGGCCTCAAGAACTACGAAAGCCTGTTCACGGCCTACCCATTCTTCTGGCCGGCGCTCCAGCACAACCTGATCTGGCTGGCCTGGCTCATGTTCATCGCAACGCCCATCGGCATGTTCTTCGCGGTCCTGCTGGATCGCCAGATCCGGGGCACTCGCTTCTACCAGACGGTGTTCTACATCCCGGTCGTGCTGTCGCTCGCCGTCATCGGCATCATCTGGAAGCTCCAGTACGCACCCGAGCAGGGCTTCATCAACAACCTGATCGGACGTACCGCCAACGACAACCTGATCGACTGGTACGGCAACCCGGACCTGAACCTGTGGGCCGCGTTGATCGCCACCACCTGGCGTCACGTCGGCTACATCATGGTCCTCTACCTGGCCGGGCTGAAGGCGTTCGACCCTGCGCTGCGCGAGGCGGCGAAGGTCGATGGCGCGAACGAGCGACAGACCTTCTTCCGGGTCGTCTTCCCGGTCATGATGCCGATCAACGTCGTGATCGTGGTCATCACGACGATCGAGGCCCTGCGCGCGTTCGACATCGCCTACATCATCAATCGCGGCAAGAACGGGCTCGAGCTGCTTTCCACCCTGATTACCAACAACGCGATCAGCGAATTGAACCGGCTGGGCTTCGGCTCGGCGATCGCGGTCGTGCTCCTGGTGATCTCGCTGGTGCCAATCGTGGCATTCCTCACCCGGATGCTCCGGGAGGAGCGGCGATGACGGCCGTGGCCGCGCCCAGCCCGGGGAAGGTGGCGGAGGTCCACCGCCGCCGGATGCCGCCGCGCCGGCTCGCGCTGTACGGCTTCCTGACGGCGATGTCGATCGTCTGGCTGTTCCCGCTCGTCTGGGGCATCTATACCGCGCTGCGGCCATTCTCCGACACGCAGGCGAACGGCTACATCTCGATGCCAGAGACCCTCAACTTCGACAACTTCATCGAAGCATGGGGCCGCGGCGGGTTCGCCCAGCACTACCTGAGCACGCTGATCGTGACCATCCCCGCGGTCATCCTGACGCTGATCATCGCCTCGATGGTGGCGTTTGCCGTGTCGAGCTTCAGCTGGCGGTTCAATCTCCTGACGCTGCTGATCTTCACGGCCGGCAACCTGCTCCCGGCGCAGGTGATCATCGTGCCGCTGTACAAGCTGTACACGGGCCTCCACGGCATCCCACCGCCCCTCAGCGACAACGACCTGCTCTACAACCAGTACTTCGGCCTGATCCTGATCAATGTCGTCTTCCAGACCGGCTTCTGCGTGTTCGTGCTCAGCAACTACATGAAGACGCTTTCGAGGGAGATGACAGAAGCCGCCCTCGTCGACGGGGCAAGCGTGCTGCGGATCTGGGGTGCCGTGATCATGCCCCTGTGTCGGCCGGCACTCGCGGCACTTGCGACCCTGGAGTTCACCTTCATCTACAACGACTTCTTCTGGGGCCTGATGCTCCTGAAGGACGGTGATCGACGCCCGATCACCTCTGCATTGAACAATCTCCAGGGCCAGTTCTTCACTGACACGAACCTGCTCGCCGCCGGCGCGCTCCTGGCAGCGATCCCGACGATCCTCGTGTTCCTCGCCCTCCAGCGCCACTTCATCAGCGGCCTCTCATTGGGCGCAACCAAGGGGTAGGCGTCAGGTCCTGGGCGGGATCGCCTCGAGGACGAAGAGCTGCGCCCAGAAATCGCCGCGAACGACGGTCTCCCCGCGCCCCAGGTCGAGCACGAGGCCCGCGTGCATGAGCTCCGCCCCGCTGCGCTCGCCCGTGTTCGCCCGACTCAGCCGATCGGCGATCGCCGGCCACGTAGTCACGTCGTACGTGGTGTCGGGATCCAGCTCGGCGAGCCTGAGCCGCTCTGGCCCAGGGTCCGGTACGCCGAGGATCCGGTAGGTCCCGACGACGGCCCGTCGCCGATCGTCGGATACGACCATCCAACCGACCCGATCGCGCTCACCCTCGAACGGGCTCACCAGCCGGATGAACTGCCCGCGCTGGAAGAGCTCGCGATAGCCGCGATAGAACGCGATCTGGTCGGCGATCGCGGCTCGCTCATCGTCATCGAGCACGGTTGGATCGAGCTCGTAGCCAAACACCCCAAAGAACGCCACGGCCGCCCGGGTGGCCAACGGCGTGACCCGACCCACCTGGTGGTTTGGCACGGCCGAGACATGGGCGGCCATCGAGCTGAGCGGGTAGGCCAGGGACGTCCCCCACTGGATTCGGAGTCGCTCCACCGCATCGGTCCCGTCACTGGTCCAGCCCTGGGGCGCAAACGCCAGCAGCCCGGCGTCGAAGCGGCCGCCGCCACCCGCACACGACTCGAACAGGATGTCCGGGAAACGCGTCGTGAGCCGTCGGTACAGGTCGTACACGCCGAGGATGTAGCGGTGGAAGAACTCACCCTGGCGATCGGCCGGGAGCGAGGCGCTCCAGGGCTCGGTGATATTGCGGTTCATGTCCCACTTGACGTACGAGATCGGGGCGCTCCCAAGGACCTCCGCCAGGACCGCCTCGAGATGGTCGACGACCTCGGGGCGCGACAGGTCCAGGACGAGCTGCTGGCGGCTTTCGGTCCAAGGTCGCCCGGGGATGCCGATCGCCCAATCGGGATGGGCCTCGAACAGCCGGCTCTTCGGGCTGACCATC
Source organism: uncultured Chloroflexia bacterium (assembly GCA_963731865.1). Taxonomy (GTDB): domain Bacteria; phylum Chloroflexota; class Limnocylindria; order Limnocylindrales; family CSP1-4; genus SPCO01. The sequence continues at coordinate 1,252,535 of CAVSXG010000002.1, forward strand.
TCCGGCTCGATCCACAGGCCGAACCCGATCCCGAGATCGGTGATCCGGCGCGCGACGCCCTCGATGCCATCGGGGAGCTTGCGCCGATCCACGAACCAGTCCCCGAGCGAGGTCGTGTCGTCGTCGCGGGCGCCGAACCAGCCGTCATCGAGGACGAACAGCTCGACGCCGAGATCGCGCGCCGTCGTTGCGATCGCGACGAGGCGATCGGCGTCGAACTCGAAGTAGGTAGCCTCCCAGTTGTTGATCAGGACGGGGCGCGGGCGGTCGCGCCAGGTACCCCGTGCCAGGCGCTTGCGGAACAACCGGTGGAACACGTCCGAAAGGCCGCCCAACCCGGCGTCGGACCAGGCAACGACGGCCTCGGGCGTGGTGAATGCCGTGCCGGGACCCAGTCGCCACCTGAACGTTGACGGCTCGATCCCCAGCCGGACCCGGGTGGTGCCGTACGGGCCCACTTCGGCCTCGGCGAGGAAGTTGCCCGAGTAGACGAGGTTGAACCCGAAGGCCTCGCCATGACGTTCGTCGGTCGTGGGTCGTCGCAGCGCGATGAACGGGTTGTGCTGGTGTCCGGAAGCCCCCCGCGTGCTGGAGATGGATTGGCGACCGGGCACCAGCCCTCGTTCGACGACGTGACGCTCACGTGCCCATGATCCGGCGAGCCCGACCATGTGCCAATCCGCGTCCGGGAGATCCAGCGCCAGGCTCATCGCGCAGTCGAGCTCGACCGCGGACGCCCCCGCATTTCGGATCGAGGCACTCCGCGCGATCACGGCCCGGTCGCGGAACAGGGTGAACCGGACATCGACTTCGATACCGGCGGGCTCGTCGCCAAGCGTGATCTCGAGGGTATCCGCCTCGGCGTCGTCCTCCGTGTAGGTCGATGGCAGGCCGTCGAGGGCCGGCTTGCCACTCATGATCCGATGCGAGCGATAGCCGAGCGCGAGTGCCGTGGACCCGTCGGCCGCCGCAACGACGATCGCCGGGACCCCGAAGTCGCCGGTGCCCGAGGTTGGATATGCCAACGGGACGGCATGGCCGACGCGGTTGGCGAACCCGTCGAACGGATCGGGCCCCAGGTGACGGTACGAGCCCCCCGCGGGCAGGCGGGCGCCGAGATGCAGGTGCCCAAGACTCCCGTCCTCATAGACACGGAGGATCAGGCTGATCCGATCGTTGTGGAGATGGAACTGGCGGTCATCCTCGCGCCACTCGATCGGCACGGTCAGGTCCCCAGCGATTCGAGGATCCAGGTCCAGCGGTAGGTGCCGGCCCCGACCAGGTATGCCGGGAGCGTGTCGGGACCACAGCTGGCCGTCCCGAGCCCGCGGTGCGCGGCGTCGAGATGCACGATCGTCTCTGGACACCCCACCAGCTCGACATCGTGCGTGGCCACCGCCAGGTCGCCGGCTCGATGATGCGTGGCCGAGACCTGTGCCGGAAACGCCAGGTCAATTTGGATCCCGGTCCCGTCGGCGCGGGCGAGAGACAGCCATCGGACGTCGGCGCGGCCGCCGTTTTCCTGCGGACGGATGTAGTTGGTCGCGGCATCGGTGACCGTCGACTGCCACCGGCCTATGAGGCCGCCACGTTTGCGATCCGGGTACGTCTCGTGCGGGCCGCTGCCAAACCAGGTGAGGTGCTCGAGGCCCGGCACGACCTCGAGGACCGTCCCGACGCGCGGCAGGTCGGTCAGCTCCGGCGGGATCTCGACCATTTCGTCGACACGGATCGCCCCGCCGTCGAGGACGGTCACGGTCCGCTCGTGCCGGATCCGGATACCGATCGCCGTCGTGACCTCGTCGACGACGGTCGCGCGCGGCCCGTTGCGATCGATCGAGACGAGCTGGCGATCAAGGCGGTCGAGCCCGAGGCGCTCCCAATCCGCGGCCATTCCGCCGATCCGGTCGTTGTCTGTCGGCGCACGCCAGAGCGCGAGGGCAGGCGCCGTGGCGAATGCCGGATGCACGAGATTCCCGGCGTCGTCGATCGGCGCCTCTGCAGCGCCATCCGGCCCGGGAAGCCCGGGAGGCGTCTCGTCTTGTGGGCGGACGGGCAGCTGGAGCGCGGCCACCTCGAAGCCGGCCGGCGCCCACGCCGCCGCTCGCACCGTCGACCAGCGGGTCGTCAGGAATGCTTCGCCGGGTGGGCGATCGGCCGGCCAGCGGGCGAGGGCCACGGTCGCTGTCTGCCCTGGGCCGACCGTTGGCAGGTCGAGCGTCCCGGTTGCGATCGGCTCGCCATCGACGGCAAGCTCCCAGCTCGCCGTGAGCCAGTCCAGGCCGATGAAATGCTGCCGGTTGGTCACGCGCAGGCCGTCGTCCGCGAGCGAGATCGCGACCGGCGCGTTCAGAGCCCTGGCTTCCCACATCGCCGGCTTGGGTCGGCGGTCCGGCCAGTTCAGGCCATCGGCCACGAAGTTGCCGTCGTGCGGCGACTCGCCGAAGTCGCCGCCGTACGCCCACCGCCGCGTGCCGTCGGGAAGGGTCTGGACCAGACCGTGGTCCCACCACTCCCAGATGAACCCGCCCTGGAGCCCCGGCGTGGACTCGATCGCGTCCCAGTACTCGGCCAGGGTGCCGTTGCTGTTGCCCATCGCGTGCGAGTACTCGCACATGATCAGCGGGTGTCGCTGGAGGCCCGATCGAGCGTGCTCGACGATCGCGCCGATCTCGGGATACATGGGGCACGTCACGTCGCTCGCGCCCTGGTCGCCGGTCCAGTCGAACCGGATGGCACCCTCGTAGTGGATCGGCCGCGACGGGTCATACCGGCGGAGCCACGCGGCCGCGGCATCGTGATTCGCGCCATACCCGGACTCGTTGCCAAGCGACCAGAGGATGACGGAGGGATGGTTCTTGTCGCGCTCGGCCATCCGCGACACCCGGCTGACCCACTGGTTGAGATAGCGCGAGTCGTCGCAGAGGGTGCTCTGGAACTGGTGCGACTCGATGTCCGCCTCGTCGATGACATACAGCCCAAGCTCGTCGGCGAGATCGAGGAATGCCGGATCGTTGGGGTAGTGCGACGTCCGAACGGCGTTGAAGCCGAACTGCTTCATCTGGACGAGATCGGCACGCATCGCCTCGACCGAGATGACGCGTCCCGTGTGCTGGTCGAAGTCGTGCCGGTTGACGCCGCGCAGGAAGACACGCGCGCCGTTGACGAGAAGGTCCAGGTTCGCGATCTCCACGCGCCGGAAGCCGATCCGCAGGTGCGCCTCCTCGACGACCTCGCCACCGGGCGACCGGAATCGGACGTGGAGGTCATGGAGTGATGGGCGCTCGGCGGACCAGGCGTCGACGCCCGGGACCTCGAACCGGAGCCGGACTTCGCCGGCGAGCGGTGGTTCGAGCCGACGGTCGAGGGCCGGCCATCGCTCCGCGGCTTCGAGATCGGACAGCGGTCCGCCCGCGGTGTGGCGTCGGAGCAGATCCTTCTCGGCCGGGTCGGACGGCCAGTCCGGACCGGCGGCAAGAGGAGCGTCCCCAGCCCCCGACAATCCGAACGCGGGGAGATCCGCCTCGATCCTCCAGCCAGGCTCCGGATCCACGCCGAGGAAACTGGCCGCCACGGTCAGCTCGAGCGTGCCGGTCGCGAGGTCGTCCCCAAGTCCCGCGATCGCCCGGATGTCGACGAGATGGACTCGACCGGTCGCGTACAGGAAGACCGGACGGCTGATCCCGCCATGCCACCACTGGTCCTGGTCCTCGATGTAGGTCGCGTCGGACCACTTGACGACGACGAGACGAAGGGTGTTCGAACCCGCCCGGACATGGTCGGTCAGGTCGAACTCGGACGCCAGATGCGAGTCCTTGGCAACGCCGATCGGCGCGCCATTGAGCTCCACGATCAGCACGCTCTCCGCGGCGCCGACATGGAGCACGATGCGCCGGTCCGCCCACTTCGCCGGAATCTCGAAGTCGCGCTCGTAGACCCCGGTCGGGTTGCGTTCAGGGATGGACGGCGGCAGACCCGCGAACGGCATCTGGACATTGGTGTAGTGGGGCAGGTCCCAGGTATCGGACATGGTCCACAGGCTCGGGACCGCTGCCTCGCCCCACTCCGCCGCGACCGGTTGACGCGGGTCGGACAACAGCTGGAACCGCCACGGACCGTCGAGCGGGAGCCGGTCCGCGTGCGGGACGCTGTGCATCGGCACGCGGCCCAGCCCGGTCAGTTCGGGCGTCGTCCAGGCAGACGTCATGCGGCAATTGTCGCAGCCGCGCCGCCCCCTCGTGTCTGCATCGGTCAGACTTGTTCGGTGGGTGACGCTGATCCGGTGACGATCCGAACCGTCGGTCTCGGCCGACGGTTCGGCACGACCTGGGCCGTCCGGGGTATGGATCTCGAGGTCCGCTCCGGGGAGGTCCTCGGCCTCCTCGGACCGAACGGAGCCGGCAAGACCACGACGGTCCGGATGCTGACCGCGCTCATCGAACCGAGCGAAGGTCGGGCAACGGTGGACGGCTTCGACGTGGTGACCGCGCCCGAAGGCGTCCGCGCACGGGTCGGGATCCTGACCGAGACACCCGGGCTGTACGAGAAGCTGTCGGCGAGCGGCAACCTCGATTTCTTCGGGCGGCTGTACGGGCTCGATGCCACGACGCGCTCCGAACGGATCGAGCGATACCTGCGGCTCTTCTCACTCTGGGATCGGCGAGACGAGCCCGCCGGGACGTTCAGCAAGGGCATGAAGCAGAAGCTTGCAATCGCCAGGGCGCTGCTCCACGAACCGGCGGTCGTCTTCCTCGACGAGCCGACCGCGGCGCTCGACCCGGAGGCCGCGTTTATCGTCCGCGAAGCCATCGAGGCGCTTCGGCGATCCGGTCGAACGATCGTGCTGGCGACCCACAACCTCGACGAGGCCAATCGACTGTGCGACCGGATCGCCTTCGTGCGCGGCGGGCTCCTGCGGATCGCCTCCCCGGAGGAGCTGCGCGATACCGGCGGCGGGCGCGGCGTCGAGGTCACGTTGGCCGACGAACCAGGGGCGGCGCTGCTGGCGGCGGCCCGGTCCGTGGAAGGCGTTTCGGGTGTCACCGCAGACGGCCGACGGCTCGTCGCGTCGGCGATGGCGCCGCGCGACGCGACGCCGTCATTGATCCGCGCCCTGATCGGGGTCGGTGCCGAGATCCTCGAGGTTCGCGAACGGGCGACGACCCTGGAGGAGGCCTACTTCGAAGTGATGGGCGTCCGCCCCGAACGCGGCGAGGCCGCCTGATGCGCCGATCGGTCGTGGCCACGATCCTGTGGCGCGAGTGGGCCGAGATGCGCCGGAATCGTGGGCTCCTGGCGACGATCCTGGTGCCACCGATCGTCCTGACCATCACGCCGATCGGCCTCGCAGGTCTCCTCGGCGACAACCAGCTCCCCGCGGATTTTGCCGCCCAGGTCCTCGGACAGCGCCCGGAATGGGCCGGCTTCAGTGCCGCCGAGCTCGCCGGTGCCTTCGCGGTCCAGCAATTCCTGGCGTTCTTCCTGTTGATGCCGGCCTACATCCCGCTCTCGATCTCGACGTTCTCGATCATCGGGGAGAAACAGGCACGAACGCTCGAGCCGCTGCTCGCGACGCCGATCCGAACGGTGGAGCTGCTCGCCGGCAAGGCCATCGCCGCGCTCATCCCCGGGTTGCTCGCGGGCTGGCTCACGTACGTGGTCTTCGTCGCCCTTGCCTCCGTGGTCTACGGTCCCAACCTGTTTGGCGTCGTCACCGATCCGAGCTGGCTCGCCGGCGTCATCCTGCTCGGTCCGGCGGTGGGCCTGTCGTCGGTCGTCGCGGGCGTGATCGTGAGCTCGCGGGTCAACGATCCACGGGTCGCCCAGCAGGTCGGTGGGGTGATCATCGTGCCGATCATCGCCGTGACGCTCGTCCAGGCGACCGCGACGATCCTCGTCGGGGCAGCGGGGTATGCGCTGATGGCCGCGTTGATCCTGGTGGTCAGCCTGGGCGGTCTGCGGCTCGGCGTCAGGCTCTTCGATCGCGAGGCGATCCTGACCCGCTGGCGCTAAGTTTCAGCGGCACGTTGGCCTATGGCCGTAGGCCAAGCGCGACTATCATCTGACCATGGCTGAACGTGCGTCCCGGACCCTTTGGTTGCTGTTCCTCGCGCTGGGGTTCATGTGGGGGTCCAGCTACCTCTTCATCAAGCTCGCGGTCGACGACTTTGGGACCTTCACCCTCGTCGCCCTCCGGCTGGCCGTCGGCGCCGTCTTGCTCTGGGCGGTGGTCCTGGCGACCCGGCAGGCGCTTCCGCGGGAGCCCCGGATCTACGGGCACCTGTTCGTGATGGGTCTCGTCAACATCGTGGTCCCGTTCGCGCTGATCACGTGGGCCGAGCAGTCGGTCGACTCATCGTTGGCGGCCATCCTGACCGCGCCTGTTCCGTTGTTCGCGATCGTGATCGCGCCATTTTTCCTGCATGACGAGCCGATCCGGGTCAACGGCGTCATCGGCCTCCTTGTCGGATTCGTCGGGGTGGTCATCCTGACCAGCCGGGACCTGTCGGTCGGGAACGCAGACCTGTCGGGCGAGATCGCCTTGCTTGGCGCGGCGTTCAGCTACGCCATCGGCGCGGTCTACGCGCGGCGGAACATGCGGGGTGTGCCTCCGCTGATCCCCGCGGTATTCCAGGTGTCCTTCGCGCTCGTCGTGTCCGGAGCCATCGCGCTCCTGACCGAGCGTCCCTGGGAGGCCAGGCCCGACCAGGAGGCGATCTTCTCGATCCTCTGGCTCGGGATCGTCGGCTCGGGGCTCGCCTACCTCGCCGTGTTCCGGCTGTTCGCCGCGTGGGGCGCCACACGGACCACGATGGTGGCGTACGAGATCCCGGTCGTCGGCATCGTCCTTGGTTTCCTTGTGCTCGCCGAACCCGTGGACATCCGGCTTCTGATCGGAACAGCGCTGGTGGTCGGCGGCGTCGCGTTGGTCAACAGCCCATACGGTCGACGCCGCCTCTATGGTCGAGTGCCACCGCCCGTAGAGGCGACCTAGGCAGCGTTGCCACGGTCGCCTCGGCGCCGGCTACGTCCACACTTCAGTTAAACGAGTTGCCGTAGAACGTGACGCCGGGCGGACTGCTCCCCAGCGAGCTGTAGAACCCGTGATGCCCCGATCCGGTCGAGGTGATGTTCCGGAGCGCAATGCCCTCTCCCGGACGCTCGTATCGAACGGCGGCGTAGAGGGCGTTCGTGATCGTCGCCCCATCGATCGTGACGTTCTCGATCGTGGCGTCCCAGAGGATAATCGCCTGCTGGGTCCGGTTCACGGTCAAGCGCCGGACCGTGACGTTCCACGCATTCACGTTGGCGCTGTCGGAGTGATAGAAGTGCATGGCGCTGGCAAGGTAGCCGGAGCCATCCACGTTGATGTCCTCGAACAGGAGATCGTGGGCGCCACCAACGGAGTGAGCGACGTAGATGGCGTGGTCGGTCGCGTTCCCGGTCGCACCCGTCGCCCGACCGGTGCAGGAACCCAGGAACGTGATGTTGCGCAACGTGATGTGGTGGGGCGCGGCGAGCCCGGCGAATCCGCCGAACATCACCACCCCGGTATTGGTCGCGGCGCCATTGGCAAACGTGAAGCCGTCCCAGGTCTGATGATGGGCGCCCGCCTCGAAGGCGAGGCCACCGAAGCTCGTCGCGCCGCCGCCGTCGAAGGTCACGCCGCCCCGGGTCTCGGCGCGGACGGTCACTGGGTTGGTCCGGCTGGCGTAGCGCCCTGCAATCCACAGAGAGTCCGTCCTCTGGCCACCGGCCGGGCTCACGCGATAGGTGCCGTTGGCAACGACGATGTCGGTGATGGCGTTGTTGGCAAGCGCGGTGAGGAGCGCCGGGATCGTCGTCACCTTGACCGACGAGCCGACCGACGAGCCGGTCGGGGGAGCCGGAGTCGGGAGGGCCACGGACGAGGGTGTCGGGCTCGCGAGCGGTGTCGGTAGTGGCGTCGCTGTGGGTCGGGGCGTGGCCGCAGGAGTCGGTGTCGGGCTGGACGCGCCCGCGGGCGTCGGTGTCGTCGTGGGCGCGGGCGTGGGGTTCGTCGCTGGAACCGGAGGCGGCTCCGCGGCGGCTCGCGCCAGGGTACGGACGACGAGCGCATCGATGGCAACCATCGGATGGCCCCTGGTCCCGAACACTACGACCTTCAGGGTCCTGGGCTTCTCGGTCGTGTAGGTGGTCGAGAAAAGGACGCGCGACGGATCGAACTGCGCCGCGTATGTATCGACCGTCTTCACATACCGATCGTCGACGTAGATCCGAGCTTTGCCGCGGGTCGGACCGACCGGTCCGATCCAGGAGATGCCGACCCCGTTGAAGGTCACGCGTGCCGTGGCGCCCTTCTGCGTAGACCAGGTCGCCTGCCCGCCAAGGTAGGCCGAGTGTGCTGCCGTGGACCATTCGCCGGTGTAGGCGAGGCCCGTGGAGGTCTCCTGGAGGATGGCCTCCTCGACCGGGACATCCTGGGCGGTGTCGACGCGGGGCGAAGTGTCGGCTCGAGCACCCGCTGGCTCGGAACCCGCAATGTAGGACGTCGAAGTGGAACCCTGCGGTTCGTATTTGTTTGGAGTGACGGTCATTGCGCCGAACCCGAGGACGACGGTCACGACCAGGGCGGTTCTTGCGAAGAACGACGATGAACGCCGATCCATGGACACCTGCTGCGTGTCGTTTTTCAAACCCCTCAAAACTCATGCCTCCGTGTCTACCGGACGCCACGCAGGTGGCGACGATGGCTATGCGTCACCCAGGGAGGCGCTCGGGACGGACGGCCGCAAGCGCGAAACGCTGGGGGACGTTTCGGTCAGCTGACGGGAATGTCGGGGATGCGGCCGAGCGCGCCAGCTGATGTTGCAAGTATGCGACACAAGGCGCGTTCCAGCATGGCGGCCCCGCCCAGGCTCAGCCGCCGGTCGCCAGAAGCAGCGCACCCCCCACGATCAGCGCCGATGCCCCGACACGCCGGCCGACCTCACCGCGATCGGCCGCCTCGCCCATCCGGACGGAACCCCAGGCGGCGGCGAAGACCGTCGCGGACTCGCGAAGAGGTGCCACGCCCGATAGCGGCGCGACACTCAGGGCCGTCAGGATGCACAGGTAGGCAATCAGCGTCAGCCAGCCGCCAATGGCTGCGTGCCGGGTCGCCGCGGGTCCGTCGCGAAGGAGCCGGCCGCCGGTCGCGAAGGCGATCCACAGGACCAGGAGGATGGAACACGTCACCCACAGGATGGCGGCGTACGGCAGGGGCGAAATGAGACGCGTGCCGACGCGGTCGATCGCGCTGTACATGGCAATCGTGACTCCGGTGGCAAGGGCGAAAAGGACGGCCGTGTCGACGCCGCGCCGCGGCGGCACGCGGACCCCATCGGCTGCGCGTCCCTGCGCCCGGTCCCTGGCCAGCCCAAGCGCACGCCACGGGCGCTGCAGCCAGAGAAACCCGGCGAGCAACGCGACGACGCCGGCCGACCCCGCAACGCCCAGCCGCTCGCCGAGGAGCGTGACGCCGACGACGACGGCGATGAGCGGTGCAGTCCCGCGCGCGATCGGATATACGACAGACAAGTCGCCGCGTCGGTAGGCCGCCGCGAGAAAGATGAAGTAGACGGCCTCGACGATCCCGGACGCGATGCCAAGGATTACCCCCTCGAGTGGAAGCGGGGACGCGCCGGCCGCCCACCACGCCGCGATGCCCGCCGGCACGATCCCGAGCGACGCCGCGAGCATGCCGATGGTGGCGGCGCGGAGCGGATCACCGGCCGTCTTGAGGCGCACGTTCCAGGCAACATGCAGGACGGCCGCGACCGCGACGAGGCCGATGACAAACGGATCCACCTAGTCGTCCCAACCTCGAGCCAGGCGGTGCTCCGCGGGCAGCAATGGGAGATGGCGGTCGATGAGTGCCACGCCGATCGCCGTCGTCAGCGGGACCGCGGCGACGATCCCGATGCTGCCCACGATCGCCCGCACGACCTCGACCGCGACCGCCTCCGTCGATGCGGTGAGCAGAGGGTCCTGGCGACCCGCGGCGAACAGGACGAGCAACGGCAACGATGCCCCGACGTAGGCAAGCACGAGCGTGTTCACGGTCGCTGCGATGTGCGACCGGCCCACGTTCATCGCCCGGCGAGCGAGCCCGAGACCGCGAAGGCCCGGGTTTGCCTTGTGGAGTTCGGTCACGATTGCCGCCTGCGTGACGGTCACGTCATCCAGGATGCCCAGCGCGCCGAAGATGATCGCCGCCAGGATCAACCCACCGAGATCGATGTCCGTGATGCCGATGGCCTGGAGATAGGTCGCGTCTTCCGAGCCCCGCAGCTCGGTGAACCGGGCGAGGGCGTCAAAGCCGACGGCAAGCAGCGCGGTCAGCGCCAGGGCCCCGAACGTGCCGAGAGCGGCCGCGATCGTCTGCCGCCGGGCACCCTCGGTCAGGAGAAAGGTCGTGATCGTGACTCCGGTTGCGGCCACGATCGCGACGAGGGCCGGGTCCCAGCCGGCGAGGATCAGGGGGACAACGATCTTCACGATAACGGCGAGCGTCAGGGCGAGCGCGATCAGGGAGCGGACGCCCCGCCATCCTCCGACCACGGTCACGGCCACGGCGAACACGCCCAGCAGCAGGCCAAGGACCGGCACCCGATACAGGTCGGCCACCGAGATGAACACGTTGTCCGGTTCGAGGGATGCATTCACGATCACTTCGTCGCCGACGTCATACCGCGGCAGGTCCTCCTGTCCGGACGGACCCTGGAGCACCCCGTCCACGGTTTCGCCGCGCTGTGGTCCGGCGAGGATCTGGATCCGGACGTCCGGCGCCGTGATGTCATCGCCCGGCGGCAGGAACTCGACGATCCGCCCGCGGAGGAGCTCGACGGCCGGTGGTTCGGTCGGTGGCGGGCTCAGGTCCGGCAGGAGGAACCCGACTACGATCAGGAGCAGGAAGCCGCCGGCAAGGGCGCGCGCGTTGCGACGCAACCCGACGAACGGGACGATCGTGGGATCGGTCTGCCCGTCGGCGGGCGCCTGACCCCTGGACTGGAGCCGCTCGGACCCGGGCCCGGGTTCGGCGTCGCTCACGTTGCCGGGTTGCTCCCTCGCTCGGCGGTCTCTGCTCGCTCCTTGAGCGCTCGAAGGTGCGCCTCCACCCGGCTGCCGAGCGACGCACGACCAAACCGCACAAGGATCCCGGTCCAGCGATCAAATGGCTCGAAGCTGGCGGCGTGGATGACCCGGGTCCCGCCGGCAACCGGCTCAAGTCGCCAGCTCCACTCGCTGTCAAAGCCCGAGGCAGTCACGCGCAACCGGAACCTGGCATCCGGTCGTGCCTCCAGGCTCTCGACCCGCGCCAGGTCGCGCAGCAGGCCCAGTCTCGCCCGCGCAGAACGGGTCGTCGCGGCCGCGGGCCAGATCGGCGCGGCGGGACCAAGGCGCAGCTCGGGAAAGAGGGCGCTGGTTGCCACGGGATCGTGGAGCGTCGCCCAGACGGTCCTTGGCGAGGCGTGGACAAAGACGCGCCGCTCGACCGCTCCGCGTTCCGAGGCTGCTCCGGGTGGACGCCCGCGTGGGCGACCACCCCCGATCCCGACGGCCATCTTGTCAGCCTCCGATCGGATGCCAGACCGTCTTCATCTCGAGGAAGGCGGCGATCCATTCGGGCCGCTCGGCGAGACGATCGTCCAGCCAGTCGAAGCGCGCCTCATTGACCGTGGTGGGCCGGCGAAGCAGGCGCTTGATGTCCTCCGCGGCACTCTGCTCGACCTCGACTCGGAGGGCGTCCGGGACCCCCCACGTGTCGAGCGCATCGACATCCGAGTGCGCCGCGAGGACCGGGATGAGCTCCTTCTTGCGACCGGTCAGCACGTTCACCACGCCACCTGGCACGTCCGACGTGGCCAGCACCTCGGTCAGCGTCACGGCGGGCAGCGGCCGGAGCTCGCTGGCCAGAAGGACGACGGTATTACCCGTGACGAGGGGTGGCGCCAGCCGGCTGACGAGTCCAAGCAGCGACGAGGTTTCTGGAGCGACGATGCCCACGACGCCCGTCGGCTCGGGGATCGTGAAGTTGAAGTAGGGCGCGGCCACCGGGTTGGACGACCCCAGCACCTGGCCGATCTTGTCCGCCCAGCCGGCGTACCAGACCCAGCGATCGATGGCGCGGTCGACGACCACGCGAGCCGCCGCCGGCGAGAGGCCCTCGGCGGCGGAGACCTCGGCGACGAACTGCTCGCGGCGACCTTCCATCAGCTCGGCGACGCGATAAAGGACCTGCCCCCGGTTCATCGCGGTCTTGGCCGACCACCCCTCGAACGCCGTGCGCGCGGCGCGAACGGCATCGCGAAGGTCCTTGCGCGAGGCCCGGCAGGCGTTCGCGATGGGCGTGCCGTCGGCCGCAGACACGAGGTAGGAACGCCCGCTCTCCGTCCGCGGGAACGCGCCGCCGATGTACAGCTTGTAGGTCTTGCGGACCTCCAGACGCGCCGGCGTGGCGGCAATGGCGGCGCTGCCGGCTCGCGCGGCCACGGCGCGCGACCGGCCGGTCCGCGCGGGCGACGACGCGCGTCGTGGCGGCGTGGCCATCAGCGATCCTCGAGCCGGACGTAGGCGAGGAGGCCATGCAGCCCGCCCTCGCGCCCGAAGCCCGACTCCTTGTAGCCACCGAACGGCGACGTCGGGTCAAAGCGATTGAACGTGTTCGCCCAGACGACACCGGCCTTGAGCCGCGAGACCATCTCGAGGATCCGTGAGCCCTTGTCCGTCCAGACGCCCGCGGACAACCCGTAGACCGTGTTGTTGGCCTTCTCGATCGCCTCGTCCGGGCGTCCGGAACGTCAACACGGACAGGACGGGCCCGAAGATCTCCTCGCGGGCGATCCGGTGGCTCTGCGCGACGTTGGTGAACAGCGTCGGGCGGAAGAAATAGCCGCGGTCGGGCAGGTCACAGGCCGGCTGGTAGAGCTCCGCTCCCTCCGCCACCCCGGACGCGACGAGTTCGGTGATCTTCTCGAGCTGGCTCTTCGAGTTGATCGCGCCGACATCGGTGTTCTTGTCGAGCGGGTCGCCGACCCGGATCGTCGACAGGCGATCCTTCAACTTGACGATCAGCGGCTCGACGATCAATTCCTGTGCGAGCAGCCGCGAGCCGGCGCAGCAGACCTCGCCCTGGTTGAAGTAGATGCCGTTGACGATCCCCTCCACCGCCTGATCCAGCGGCGCATCGTCGAACACGATGTTGGCGGCCTTGCCGCCGAGCTCGAGGGTCAGCGCCTTGTCCGTCCCAGCCACGCCACGGGCGATCCGCTTGCCGATGTCGGTCGAGCCGGTGAATGCGACCTTGTCCACGCCCGGATGGGTGACCAGGGACATCCCGATCTCGCCCGGCCCCGTGATGATGTTAACCACGCCGGGCGGCAGGTCCGCCTGCCGGCAGACATCGGCGAAGAGGAGTGCCGAGAGCGGCGTCGTCGAAGCCGGCTTGAGGACGACCGTGTTCCCGGCTGCGAGCGCCGGGGCGATCTTCCAGGAGAGCATGAGCAGCGGGAAGTTCCAGGGGATGATCTGGGCGGCGACCCCGAGCGGCCGGGCGATCCGTCCCGGGAACGCATAGTCGAGCTTGTCGGCCCAGCCCGCGTAGTACCAGAAGTGCGCCGCTGCGAGCGGGACGTCGACGTCGCGGCTCTCCTTGATCGGCTTGCCCGAATCCATCGACTCGAGAACGGCGAACTCGCGGGAGCGTTCCTGGAGGATCCGCGCGATCCGGAACAGGTACTTCGCGCGTTCCTTGCCCGACAGGTTGCCCCAGCGCCGCGTCTGGGCGCGGCGCGCCGCCTTGACCGCCTTGTCAGCGTCACCGGCCGTCGCCTTGGCGACATGGGCGAGCGTCAGCTCCGTTGCCGGGTTGACCGAGGCAAACGTGCCGCCGTCCGAGGCCGCGATCTCGCGTCCATCGATGAACAGGCCGTACCGCTCCTTGAGCGTGACGATCTCGCTCGATTCGGGCGCCGGCGCGTATTCCCAGGGGATCGCCTGACCGTCGCCCAGCCCCCAGCTCGAGGGGGAGCGATCCCCCGCCGGTACGACGCGCGAGTCGGTCTCGGTGGCCATGATGGCCATTATGTCACCGGCACTCCGGGAACCCGCGGACCCACGCGAGGGGCTACCTCGTCCAGGCAACCTCGTCACGTCGTGGTGGATCCGCCCCCGGCCGGCCGCAGGTCAGGGCCGAGACCTCGACCGCGACCGCGACGGCGTCACGGACCGCCGCCTGGTCCAGCAGGTGGGCGCGGTGGAGCCCGTTGTCGACCCAACGCGCCAGGAAGCCCCCGCCAAACGCGTCACCGGCCCCGATCGTATCGACGACCGTGACGGGCGGAACGTCGAGATCGGCCTGCCATTCGGGGGTGAACCACTCGACGGGCCGGGCACCATCGGTCACGACCACGGCGAGTGGCCCGGCGGTCAGCAACCGATGTGCTGCCAGGCTCGTCGGCAGACCCGGCCAGAGGAAATCGAGGTCTTCGCGGCTGGCCTTGACGACATCGGCACGACCAACCACCCGGAGCAATCGAGCCAGGTACACGTCCCGATCGGCGATGACCGACGGGCGGCAGTTTGGGTCGACCATCACGAAGGTCTCCGGGGCGATGTCGGCAACCGTGTCAGCAAGCCCGGTGGCCAGCGGCTCGAGCACGAGGCCGAGCGTCCCGAGATGGAACGCCGCGGGTCGAGCGGCGAGGGCCGAGCGGATTGCCGCGACCGGAAGCTGCGTCGCGGACGTGCCCAGCGTCTCGAACATGTACGACGCGGACCCACTCGCATCGATCCTGGCGACGGCCAATGTGGTGGCCGCATCGGTGAAGGTCGCCAGCGACAGGTCGACGCCATCCGAGGCCAGCGCGTCACGGAGCACGGCACCGGAGGCGTCGGTCGACAGGCTTCCGAGAAACGCAACCGGCACCTCGAGCCGGGCGATCGTTCTCGCCGTGTTGAACGGCCCCCCACCCGGGTGATCGATCGTCGTTCCGTCGGCGCGGACCACGCGATCGATCAGCGCCTCACCGGCCACGACGATCATGGACGCCATCGTACGGTTCGCGTCGTGTAGCCTGCGGGCGATGCCGCCCTCGCTCGAGTGGCCGGTACGACCGAGGACCGCCACCCTGATGGAGCGCCGCACCAATGCCGTCGAGCTCCTCGACGGACCGCTGGATGACCCGGCTGCGTTAGGGGGCAACCTTCGCGACCTTGGCCGGATCAACCAACGCCTTGGCGGCGGGCGGCTCAGCGCGATGGCGATCGAGGCGCTAGCGGCGCATCGGGACGACCTGTCGCTCCTCGATGTCGGCACCGGGGGCGCAGACATCCCGCTCGACCTGATCGCCCGGGCACGTCGGCGCGGCCGTCGTCTCCGCGTGGTCGGCGTGGACTCGCGACCCGAGGTCCTCGCCGCGGCGGTCCGCGGCAGACCGGAGATTGCAATGACGGACGGACTGGAACTCCACGTCGGCGACGGGCGGAGCCTCAAGTACCCGGATCGCTCATTCGATGTGGCGCATGCGTCCCTGGTCCTCCATCACCTGGAGGCGGGTGACGCGGTCGTCCTGCTGCGCGAAATGCGCCGGGTCGCACGGCTCGGCGTCGTGGTCAACGACCTCGATCGGAGCCGCCTCGGCTGGCTCGGTGCGTGGCTGATCGGCCACCTGTTGACCGGCAACCGGATGACCCGGCACGACGCCCCGTTGTCGGTCCGCCGGGCATACCGGGCGCCGGAGATGGTCGCGTTGCTGCGGTCGGCCGGGCTGATCCCGGTCCGGACCGTCCGGGCGGCCTTCGGACAGCGGTATGCGATCGCGGCTCTCGTGGACTCGCCGGATCGCCTCGACGACATCGGTGCGGCTGATCCGCATGGAGCCGGCGATCCATGACGAGCGTGGAGCGGATCGACGTTGCGGTCGTGGGTGGCGGACCAGCCGGCGCGGTCCTCGCCGCGCGGTTGGCCGCCGCGGGGCGGGACGTGGTCGTCCTGGAACGGGCGCCGCAGTGGCGATGGCGGGCAAGCGGCGTGTTCGCGTCTCCCGCGGCGGTGATCGCGTTGCGCGAGGCTGGGCTGGAGGAGCCAGGGCTTCGAGCGGTGGCACGCCCGGTCCCGGCGATGCGCGTCGAGACGGCTGGCACGTCATTCCGGTTGACCTATGGCGCCGAACGCGGCGGCGGATCGGCGGTCGGGTTCGATCGAGCGTCGCTCGATCCCATGCTGCTCGATCTCGCACGGGCCAACGGCGCCGAGGTGCGGCGCGGAGCTGCCGTGGCCGACGTCGACGTTGCGACCGGCACGTTGACCGTGCGGGATCCGACCGGCGGGACACGCAGACTGGCGGCATCGATCGTCGTCGGCGCCGATGGCCCGCGGTCTGTCGTCGCTCGCTCGGCCGGTGTTGCACGCCCGGTATGGCTCGGATCGAGGGTCGGGCTGACCTACCACCTCGAGGATCGCTCCGGTGCGATGGTCCGCGACGCCCGGATGCGCCTGTTCGACGATGGGTACGTCGGGATCGCCCCGGTGCCGGGTGACCGGGTGAACATCGGGATCGTGCTGGGCGACTCCTGGCGGCCGATCCTTCGTCGCGATGGAGCGACCGCGGTCACGAGCGCCATCGTGGAGGCCATTCCGGGCATCGCCGGTGACCCCGCCGCGTGGCGCCTTGGCCGGCGGTGCGACACGATCGAGGGCGCCTCGCCGCTTGGTCATCGGGTCACGCGGCGGGCTGGCTCGGGGTGGCTCCTCGTCGGAGACGCCGCCGGGTTCCTCGATCCGTTCACTGGGGAGGGCCTCCATCGTGCGCTGGTGTCCGCGGACCTCGCGAGCCGGGCCATCCTTGCCACGGGGATCGGTCGCCGGGACGCCCTCGCCGCCTACGACCGGCAGATGCGCCGGCGCTTCGTGGCCAAGGACGCAGTTTCGTCGCTGGTCCAGGCGTTCCTCGCCCGGCCCCGCCTGTTCGAGTACGCGGCCCGCCGCGTGGCGTCCCGAGCCACCGTCCGTGCGACGATGGGCCTGGTGATGGGCGACCTCGTTCCCGCTGGCCGGGCGCTGGATCCGCGATACCTCGTCGCGCTGCTGGCGCCCTGATCTCGTGCACAGCACGATTTCGATCGACGTCAGCGCGCCGGCTGCCACGGTGTTCCGCATCGCAAGCAAGGCCGAGGCGTGGGAGCAGCTGTTGCCGCACTACGCACGATCCCGCGTCGTCGAGCGCCGGCCGGACGGGGCCCTGATCATCGATTTCGTGGCGCGACGGCCATTGATCGCCGTCCTGGGCATCGGGCTTCCCGTAACCTGGCGCTCGCGGACCTGGAACGACGCTGAGACGCTGCGCCTCCGGTTCATCCACGTCGCCGGCGCGACAAGGGGCATGGACGTGACGTGGCGCATCGAGCCGCTCCCGGGCGGTTGCCGCGTTTCGATCGACCACGACTTCCGGCCGCGCGTGCCTGGATTCGCCGCGTTCGTCGACCGCTGGTTCACGAGGCCAATCGCCGGCCGGACGCTCGCCACGTTCAAGGCGATCGCGGAAGCGGTGGTGGAGGTGGACGACGCACCTCCGGAGTCCGATGGTGGTCCGGTGACGAAAGAACCGTTGTGAGCGAGCGTCGACGGATCTGGATTACCGGGATCGGCCTGATCACGCCGATCGGCACGGGCGTGGACGCGTTCCGGGCGGGACTGCGGGCCGCCCGATCCCCGGTCAAACGGATCGACCGGTTCGACCCGAGCCCGTTCCGGAGCCAGGTGGCTGCGCAGGTCGACGACTTCGATCCGCTCGCCTGGATGCCGCCAAAGACCGCGCGGCAGCTCGACCGGTTCAGCCAGTTCGGGCTCGTGGCCGGGCGTCTCGCGCTCGACGACGCGGGGTTGACCCCGGGTCAGAACGGCGCGGCCGCACCGGAGCGGATCGGGATCTACCTCGGCTCGGCGCTCGGTGGGATCGCCTACGCCGAGGACCAGCACACGCGCTACCTCCAGCGCGGCATCCGCCAGGTGGCACCCAACCTCGCGCTCGCTGTCTTTGGCGGAGCGGCCCCGGCCAATCTCGGGATCGCGCTCGACGTCCGCGGCCCGATCCTCTCGACGGCGAACTCGTGCGCGTCCGGGGCGGTGGCGCTCGGCGAGGCCCTCGGCGACCTGCGCGAGGGTCGAGTCGATGCGGCGATCGCCGGAGGCGTCGAGATCCCCCTGAGCCCATTGGCGTTCGGTGCGTTCGACATCATCCGCGCGCTGTCGGCCGGCCGCAACGATGACCCCGGGCACGCAGCGCGACCGTTCGACCACGAGCGGGACGGTTTCGTCATGGGCGAAGGTGCCGCGCTGCTGACCCTCGAGGACGCAGACACGGCCGCGAGGCGCGGCGCCACGCCCTTTGCCGAGCTCCTGGGCTACGGCGCGACCTCGGATGCGTATCACATGGTCCAGCCGCGGGCCGATGGGCGCGAGGCGGCACGGGCGG
The DNA here is from genome assembly GCA_963731865.1 of uncultured Chloroflexia bacterium. Lineage (GTDB taxonomy): Bacteria > Chloroflexota > Limnocylindria > Limnocylindrales > CSP1-4 > SPCO01. Next base: position 1,271,029 of record CAVSXG010000002.1, read on the forward strand.
CAAGCATCGCGCTTGCGGACGCGAGTGTCGATCCGGTGGCGATCGACTACGTCAACGCGCACGCCTCGTCGACCCCGCTAGGTGACGTCGCGGAGGCTCGCGCGATCGCGATGGCGCTCGGCGCTCGAGCCAGCACCGTCGCCGTCAGCGGTACGAAGGCGCTCTACGGCCATCCGCTGGGCGCGTCAGGCGCGATCGAAGCGGCGATCTGCGCCCTGACCATCCGCGACGGCTGGGCGCCGGCCTCGGTCAACCTGGTCGAGGCGGATCCCGAAATCGAGACGCTGCTGCCGGGGCTGCTACGGGAAGGCCGGGAGGGGGTCTACGGCCGCACGCTCTCGACGTCATTCGGTTTTGGCGGTCTGAACGCCGCGCTCGTTCTCGGGTCCGTCGAGGGCTGAGCCCAACCCTCACCTGCAGCCACGCGTCGTCCGATCGTGGCTCAGCGAGGGCGCGGCACCCCTCGGCGAGACACGAGCGCAGTCGAGCCGGCGGACAGTGGTGCCGTCGTCGGGATCGTGAAGGCACCGCGATGACCCCAGGCGAGGGCCCCAAGGCCTACGATGACCGTCAGGATTCCCCCGACACCGATCGCCACCGGCGGCCCGAAATTGGAGGCGATCGCGCCAAACGCGATGCCGCCGATCGGAACCGAGGCGGAGAAGACCGTCGTGTAGACGCTCATCACGCGGCCGCGGAGGTGGTCCGGGACGGCGAGCTGGATCGTCGTGTTGCCCGTGGCGGCCATCAGGATCGAGCCAAACCCGACGAGGACCATCAAGCCGAGCGATACCGGAAAGACCCGCGATCCGGCAAGGAAGATCGTCGCGATGCCCAGGAGCAGGGCGCCGGTCGCGAGGCGCGTCGGCCGGGGCCGACCCATGACGAGCCGTACCGCCGCGAGCACGGACCCGATGCCGGATGCGGCCATCAGGAAGCCGAAGCCAGCGGCGTCACTGGCCAGGTCTTCCTGCGCAAATGCCGGGAGCAGCACGTTCCAGTTCATGCCCACCGTGGCCACGACGCCGACGGTGGTGACGGCGAGGAGCACGACCGGCGTCCGACGGACGTAGTCGAGGCCCTCCGCGAGGTTGGCCACGACGGCTCGCGCCGACGTCGGGCGATCGATGCGCGTGGAAAGCTGGAGTTCGTGCTCGTCGATGAGCCACAGGCCGACGATCACCGCGACAAAGCTCAGGCCATTGAGAACGAACGCAGCGGCAATCCCGAAGGCCCCAATCGACAACCCGGCCGCGGCCGGCCCCACGACCCGCGCGGCGTTGAACATTGCGGAGTTGAGCGCGACGGCATTGCCGACGTGGTCGCGCCCGACGAGCTCCACGGCGAACGCCTGGCGGGCCGGCATGTCGATGGCGTTGGTGATCCCGAGCAGGAACGCCAGCAGCACGATCATCCAGACCTCGACGACACCGGTGATCACGAGCGCCGCGAGTGCGAAGGCGAGGATCATCATCGCCACCTGGGCGACCAGGAGAACCTTTCGCTTTGGCAGTGCGTCCGCGAGGACGCCCCCGAAGAGCCCCAGGACCATGACCGGCAGGAACTGGGCGGTGGCCACGACACCGAGCCAGAACGGGTCGCCCGTGAGCTGCAGGACCAGCCACGCCTGGGCGACCTGCTGCATCCAGGTGCCGATCAGCGACGTGAGCTGGCCCGCGAAGAACAGCCGGTAGTTCCGGTGGTGGAACGCGGTGACCGCGTCAGAACCAAGCAGGCGTTCGCGGGAGAACGCGTCGCGCCCGATCATCGTGGTGCCCCCCCATCGTCAGCGCGTTCGGGATGGGGCGACGGCCCGCCATCGACCTCGGTGAGATGCCCGTCGAGGTGCAGCCGGCGCGTCCGGGCCTCGTCGATCATGGTCGAGAGTCGGGCAGCCTTGGACTCGAGGATCTCGATCTGCCGATCGACCCGGGCCAGCGCATCGGCAAGGATCGCTCGTCGCTCCGCCGGGTCCTGCGTCTCGCGGAGCCGCTCCCGATTGCGTTCGCGGGCGTCCTCGTCCTCGAGCAGCTGGCGGATCTGGCCCAGCGAGAACCCCGCGTCGTCGCGGAGGCTCCGGATGAACTGCAGGCGCTCGAGGTCCGACTGGTCGTAGAGCCGGTAATCGCCACCCGAACGCGCCGCAGGCTCGAGGAGGCCCAATTCCTCGTAATAGCGGATCGCACGCGTCGTCAGCCCGGCCTCCGCCGCCGCCTCATTGATACGCAGCAGCCGGGTCTCGGCGAGGTGGGTCACCCCCCGATGCTACCACAACCTTGACGTTGACGTAAAGGTCAGTGTAAGGTGACGGCAGCGCCACGCCCTCAGTCGAGCGTGAAGTCGTCCGGGTCCTGGTAGCGGCCGGTTCGTTGGTACTCGATCTGCATCAGCACGTCGTTGAGCAGCGAAGACGCCCCAAACCGGAACCAGTCCGGCGACATCCAGCGTGGGCCGAGTGTCTCGTAGAGCACGACCAGGTACTGGATTGCCTCCTTGGCAAAGCGGATCCCACCGGCCGGCTTCATCCCGACCTGGCGACCCGTTGACCGCTCGAAGTCGCGGATCGCCTCGAGCATCACCAGTGTCACGGGCAAGGTGGCTGCCGGCGTGACCTTCCCTGTCGAGGTCTTGATGAAGTCAGCACCGGCGGCCATCGCCAGGACGCTCGCGCGACGCACGTTGTCGTACGTCTCGAGCTCGCCGGTCTCGAGGATCACCTTGAGGTGCTTGTCGGCGCAGGCCTCCTTGACCTCCACGATCTCCTCGAAGACGGTCAGGTAGTCGCCGGCCAGGAACGCGCCGCGGTCGATCACCATGTCGATCTCGTCGGCGCCGGCCTCGACGGCCGCGCGGGTCTCGGCGATCTTGATGTCGCGGAACGTCTGACCCGACGGGAAGCCGGTAGCAACGCTGGCGACCTTGACCGTCGAGCCGCGCAGCGTCGCCTTTGCCTCGGCGATCATGGCCGGGTAGACGCACAACGCAGCGACGGACGGGATGCTCGCGTCGCCCGGCTGTGGCCGCATCGCCTTGACCGAGAGGGCCCGGATCTTGCCGGGGGTGTCCTTCCCCTCGAGCGTGGTCAGGTCCATCATCGAGACCGAGAGGTTGAGCGCCCAGAGTTTGGACGCCTTCTTGATCGATCGGCGCTTCAGCGCCTCAACCCGCATCTCGACGCCAACCTGGTCGACAGCCGTGACGCGACCAAGGAGGTTGCCGAGCGGACCGGGACGCCCGTCCCACGCCTGGATCAGCTCGTGGGCACGCTCACGGGCGAGGCTGTCGGGTCGTCGAGTGGCCGTCATGGGACGGAGAGGATACACCCGGTCCGGGCGAATTTCGGGGACCGAGCCGCCGCTACGGATTGACGATCTGGATCGTCTCGTAGAACCACGAGCCGGGGGCTGTCCCATCGAGTGGCGTGACGGTGAGCCCTGAAACGTACGGCTTGACTTCGTACGGGATCACCGGGAACACGATCGGCAAGAACGCCGCGTCCTCGACGAGGAGGGTCTGCGCCCCCTCAAAGATGTCGAGCTGTTTGTCTTGGTCGGGTTCGGCTGCGCCGCTCGCGACCAGAGCGTCGAACTCCGGGTTGCAGTATTGGGCAACGTTGTTCGAGGCTTGGCACGTGAAGAGCCCGCTGAGCTGGTTGTTCGCGTGCGGATAATCGGCGACCCAGACCGCGGACGATATGTCAAATGTCCCGCGCCTGCGTTCAGCGACGAATGCGCTGGGGTCACTCACGAACTGCTCGGTTTCAAGGCCGAAGGCCCGCCGCCAGGCCTCAACGAGGAAGGCGACCTGGGGTTCGCGGCCGAGGCCGGATCCAAATCCGAACCGCAGCTTCCCGAGCTCGCCGGCCGAGCGGACGCCCATGTCGGTCAGCGCGAGGTCCATGTGCGCACGAGCCGAGTCGAGATCGTGCGGGTACGGATTGAGATCGGGCTGGTGGCCCGGGATGCCCGGCATGATGACGCTGTTCGCGACACGACCGAGCCCCCCGTGCGTCGTCAAGACCAGGGCATCCTTGTCGATCGCCTGGATCAAAGCGATCCGAAAGTTCTTGTTGGCCGTGGGCCCGGGTTCCCTGAACGAGACGACCGTGGGATCCTGGAAATTGTTGAAGGCGTAGTAGTTGATTGCGAGCGCCGGGAGCTCCAGGTATTCGGATGAGAGAACCGGGTCGTCCTGGACACGCCGGACGTCCTCGTTTGGCGTGACCACCAGGTCGATCTCGCCGGCTTCGTAGGCGGCCTGCGCCTGGGCCGGCTCGCCGATCATCGACATCTTGATCTCGGTCAACGTCGGCCTGACGTCGCCGTACCAGTACGGATTCGGCTTCAGGATGATCTCCGTGTCGTGGTTCCAGGTGTCGAGCATGAACGGGCCGGAGCTCACGTACGCTGCCGGCTCGGTTGCATCCTGGCCGCGTATCCACGATTCCTGGAGAGGACCGAAGACCCACAAGGTCATCGCCGAGAGGAAATACGTGGCCGGCCTGTCAAGGTGGACGATGAACGTCCGGTCATCCGGCGCCTCGACGCCCAGCTTCGCAAGTGCCGCCTCGATCTGGGCGTCGCCCGGGAGGCTCTCACCTGCCAGGTCCAGCAGCTCGGCGCCGCCGACGACCTCGCCGATAACGTACGCATACGGGGCCGCGGTGCGCGGATCGGCCAGGCGCCTCCAGCTGTTGACGAGGTCACCGGCAACGATCTGGTCGCCGTTGCTGTATCTCGCGTCGCGGAGCTTGAAGGTCAGGGTACGGGCGTCGGCGGATATGTCCCATGATTCGGCCAAAGCCGGCACAAGCCGGGAATCTGCGCCGAAGTCGACCAGCGGCCGCTGAAGGGCGCGGATCACCGCGACCTCCGGGCCCGCGGCTAATGCGGGATCGAGCGTGGCAGGCTCACCGGCAATGACAACCCTGAGGACCTGCCTGGCGGCCAGATTCGGATCTGTACCCGCTGAACTGCCACTGGTCGCATCTGGCGCCGCGACTGCATCAGGGTGCTTCGTCGGTATTGCGCTTTCACAGGACGAACCGATCACGACAACGCAGACGATGGCGCCAAGGAATTGGCCGTTCATGATCTGCCCCAGCAACCGGTGACGTCATTGTGGACCCCGAAGGGAACGATACTCCGCGCTGCACACGCCGAATTCGGAATTCGGCCTGACAGCTGCGCGATCAGGCGTCGTTGGGGAACGGCCGGCACCAGAGCGCCAGCCGTCACCCCAGTCGCCGGATCGGACACGCTGGCTAAGGGCAGGTGAGCTCAGGGTTCCAGTCCACGAACATTCCTGCCGGGTTGTGACTCCAGACCCAGAAGTGCTGGATGTAGAAGCCGACGGCCGGAACAAGAATGTGCATCTCCCTTCCAAGGACGGTGGGCGGCGCAGATACACCGGGAGGATTGGACCCACTACCCGGGACGACGTATTCGACGGCCACGAGCCTGCGTTGCCCTTCCGGTCCCGACGTGTAAACCAGGCCCTCGGGCCTCATTGGATCGACGACGAGATCGTCGATCAGGGCCTTGTTGAAGTAGTGGTAGCCCATGATCCCAGCCGTCGGATGCGCGATGCAACCGGTGATGATCCGGTTCCCGGCGCCGTTCACGTACCCGAGCTCGTACCCGGCTTCGATCGCGGCCTCGATCCTGTGGAACTGGGCCGTGACCTGCCGCACTTCCGCGAGCTGATCCTGGCCCGCCGAGGTCGCCAGCACATTGCCACCGAGGGCTGCAACGCCAACGATCGCGATCAGGACCGCAAATCTCATTCGAGCGCGCATGTGTCTGCTCCTTTCCATATGGGGAGTTGTTGAAAAGTTTTCCGCCACGCGGATGGGCTTCGGACCGGCCCTCACGGCGACGATCGCGGCCTCGCCGCCGGAACGCGCTTCGAAGGTGAGGAAGCACCGTGGGGGCTCCTACTTCAGCGTGTGGAACGACACCGCCTCGACACGACCGGCGCTCCCATCGGGGAAGCGGAAGTTCTCCGTGAACTCGCACCTGATCGGTTCCCCTTGCCCGGTCTTGTTGCCGAACGAACGGAGGAATGTTCCGATGAGGACGTCGTCCTTGAAGACCTCCCCACTAACTTCCTTGATCAGGTGGTTCGGGCCGTTGGTCACATCCTCCGCCGTGATGTCCCAGAGTGCCGTGCCGGCACCACCCGGGTGGATGAACACGATCGCGACGGCCGAACCGTCGCAATACTGAGTGACCGCGGTCGTGTTCGGATCCCGCGGAAGGCCCAGGGCGGATGCGGGGGCCAGGAGAAGCGCGAGGGCCGTTCCCACCAGCGCCACGGTGTTTCGCTTCTTCGGACATACGCTCAGGTCGCGCGGGCGGAAGAGGTACGACATGGGTCTACTCCTTGTCTGTATCGGCCGTTGTTGCGACGGCCTCCACCACCCGGAGGGGCTCCAGACCGGCCCGCTGGGCGACGATCGCCGCCTCTCTGCCGGACGGAGCCTCGAAGGTGAAGAAGCAAAGTTCGTCTTCGGGAACGTGGATGGATCCCCTGAAACGGACGCTCGTTCCTTCCCGCGTCAGCGTCTCAGCGGCCGAGCTCGCTTGCCTATCTCGCGTGTGGCGTTCGCCGGCGGCACCACGGGCAAGAAATGTCTCAACGAGGTAACTCGGCATTGCCGCACCGTACGTGCGCGAAAATGCTCAGCAAAGGTCAGGATGTCGCGACTTTGCTCGGCTTTTCCGCGAATCGCTCCGAGCTTGGACGCAGATGCCGCGCAAGCTCGGTCCGCGAGCGGATCCCGAGCTTGGCGTAGACATGAGTCAGATGACCCGCCACGGTGCGTTCGCCGAGGAACAGCGCGGCGGCGATCTCGCGGTTGGTGCGGCCCTCGGCGACGAGCTCGGCGACGCGCATCTCGGATGGGCTCAGGCCCTCGATCCGCTCCCGCCCGCCAACCCGAGCGAGCTCGCCGCGGGCGGTAGCGGCCCAGCCGGTCGCGCCGAGCGCTTCGAACCGGGTGATCGCAGCCTCCAGGGCCTCGCGAGCCGTCCGCTTCTGGCGGGCGCGCAGCCTGACTCCGCCCAGGGCAAGGAGTGCTCGACCGCAGTTGAACGGGTCGCCCGCGGACTCATGCCTGTCGGCGGCCTTCTCCAGCAGGGCTAATGCGGTTGGCACATCGCCGAGCGCGGCAGCAATCAGTCCGCGTATCCGAACGGCCTGGGCGAGCACACGCTGGCGGCCGAGTCGGGCGGCCGCCGTCTCCCATTCGAGGACCAGCCGCGTAGCGTCGTCAAGCCGGCCGACCTGGAGGAGCGCCTCGGCGTATTCGGCGCGCCACCAACGCATGTTGGGCTCGTGCCATCCTCGGAGGTCCGCCGTCTGTTCGGCTTCGATGAAATTCACAACCGCGGCCGCCGGGCTTCCGCTCCACAGGTCGCAAACACCAAGAATGGCGATATGTTGCGGGAGCAGGTGCCCCTCGGCGAGTGACAAGGCGCGCTGCGAGTGATCCCTCGCAGCCTCGATCTGGCCGCGGTGCAGGGCGATCAAGGCCGGCGATAGGTGGTCCGTTGGGGCTTCGCCGTATTGCAGGCTGATGTCTCGGACCTGGGCGGCGTACTCACTCGCCGAGCTCCACCTTCCTGCCCATACCTCCGCCAGTGCGAGCAGCCAGGTCAGCACCGAGCGCACCTGTTCGTCGCGGTCACGCCAGTAGCCGAATACGCTCAGCAACCATTCGCGGGCTCGTTCGTAGTCGCCCGAGAATGTCAAGGCAAGACCCATCATCTCGTCAGCCCAGCTCACTCGATTGGGATCGGCGAGCGACGTTGCGAGAAGATGCGCCTGTTCCACATGCTCGAACGCCTGTGAAACGCCGTGCTCGAAGTCGCTTTGCGCCAGCATTGCGAGCGCCCTCGCTCGGAGCGCCCCGTCCTCGAGCCGCTCGGCAAGCTGTAGAGCTTCCCGGGCATGGTGCTCAGCCCACGCGCTTCCCTTCGTCGCCCTGCCGGCATCGGCCAGGCCCGCATGGATCGCGGCCTCGAGTGCTGGAATACCAGCGGCCTCGATCAGGGCTTCCTCCAGGAGAGCCACGGCGGGCCCGACATCTTCCAGTTCCGATTCAAGGACGAGTCCCTCCGCTCGCTGAGCGCCTGCTGACGCCCGGGCCACCACCTCGGCAGCGAGCGTGCGGGCCCGACCCCCTTCCCCGGCCTCCATGTGGGCGCGGGCGGCTGCGATCGCGCGGCGGTGTCGATCCCCGGGGGCATCGGTCGGCGTGAATCGTGTCGAATGCTCCGCGAGCTCGGCGGCGGCCAGGGGCATTCCGCGATCTCGAGCCACGAGCGCGGCCGACTCCAATGACGCGGCGAGCGAATTGTTCGGCTCGTCGGAGGCCAGCGCGAGGTGCCGACCGCGATCAACCGGATCATCGAGCGCTGTTGCCAGCCGCAGATGCGCCGCTCGTCGTTCCGCGCCAGAGGTCCTCTGATAGATCGCGGAGGCCAACAACGGGTGCGAGAACGAAACGACGTCGCGAGCGCTCTCGATGACCCTCGCGTCCAATGCAGGTTCCAGCAGGCTGCTCGGGACCTCGAGCGCGTGAAGCGTGCCGATCGGCATGCGGCCATGGGCCGCGATGAGCAGTATTGCCCGGCTGGTCGACGCATCGAGTGAGTCGAGACGCGCCGCAACCAGTCGTTCCAATGTTGGTGGTACAGCAAACGGGGCGATCAAGTCACGCGTCGGGTCCATCGTCCGCGCGCGGGCCAGCTCGAGCGCGTAGAAGGGATTGCCGCCTGACGCCTCATGGAGCCGCAGGAGCGTCGGCCTCGGGAATGAGACGTCAAGTCGGTCGCGTACCAGGGCCTGGATGGCCCCGACGCTCAGTTCGCCGACACGGAGCCGGATGATCTCCGCCCCGCCCATCCACTCCTCTGCGGTCGCCGCCGCAACATCACCGACGCGCCGCGAGACGAGAATCAGGACCGGCTGATCACGCGATCGCCGGAGGGCGAAGCCCAGCGTGGCGGCCGACGATGCGTCCATCCACTGGTCGTCGTCGATCGCGAGCACCAGCGGTCGCGTTCCCGAAAACGTCATCATGAGCGTGACGATCGCGACGCCGAGCGCGCGCGGGTCGACCGGGAGATCAGCCTCGGCGCGGAGCAGGGCCGACTCGAATGCCCGCCGCCTGGGGTTTTCCAGCTTGTCCAGGTCCCCCGATTCTGCCTGGGCGAACAGATCGCCCAGGACGACATACGGGAGCGTTCGTTCGGCCTCGGCCGGACGCGACACCAGGACCCGGAAGGAGCGTTTGCCAGCCGCCGCGACGCCAGCCTGCCAGATCGTGGACTTCCCGATCCCGGCACCGCCTTCCAGCACCAGCGCCCGCAGTCCCTCAACTGGGCGATCGAGGAACGCCTCGACGGCGGCGAGCTCTGCGTCCCTCCCGATGATCAAGTCGGTCATGCGCGGCCATGATCCGGCCGGTCAACGGCGATGTCCACCGTGCTAGCGTCCGCCGCGAACCCTGGGGAGCGGCGGCATGCCACGCTTGCCATCGACCAGGAAGTGGCGGAACCAGTCCACCACGACCCGCAGGTTCTCGACTCGCCGGAATGGCGTGCCGGAACGCGTCAGCTCGTGGGTCTCCTCCGGCACCCGCAGCAGCCGGACCGGCCGGCGGAGTGATCGAAGGACGGTGAACAGCGCCTCGGCCTGTCCGATCGTCGTGCGCAGGTCCCGCTCCGAGTGCTGGATCAGCAGCGGTGTCCGGATCTCCGACGCGTAGGTGATCGGCGAGATCTCGCGGAAGTACTCGGGATCGTCCCATGGCGTCGCATCGAACCCGATGGCGGGCCCAGTCGCCGCCGCTGATATCCCCGGTCAGGAACAGCATGTTCATGTCGCTGACGCATCGGCAGGTCATGGCCGCCCGGAACCGCTGGTCGTGGCCGACGATCCAGTTGGTCAGGTAGCCGCCGTACGAGCCACCGGTCACGCCGAGCCGCTCCGGATCGGCGAGGCCGTCCGCGACCAGCGAATCCACGCCCGCGAGCACGTCACGCATCGGACCGTCGCCCCAGTCACGGTGGTTCGCATCGTTGAAGTCCTGGCCATACCCTTCGGAGCCGCGCGGGTTGCAATAGAAGACGCCGATCCCGGCCGCGGCGAGGACCTGGAACTCCCAGAGCAGCGCCCAGCCGTACAGGGTGTGCGGGCCGCCATGGATCTCGACGACCAGGGGTCGCGCGCCCCGGCCGGCGGGAATGAACCAACCCTGGATGTCGCGGCCGTCGACCTGCGCGTGCCGTTCGATGGGGTCGCGAAGCTCGAGCTCGGCCAGAACCGCCGCGTTGAAGTCGGTCAGGCGGCGCGGTTCGGCCGGTCGTGAGGGCCCCGCGGGAGCCTCGAGCAGCCACAGATCCGCCGGCTCGGTCGCACTCGAGCGGAGAAAGGCGGTGCGCAGGCCACCACCGCGATGGGGCACCGCGTGCCAGTTCGAGATGTACTGACGCCCCTCGGTCAGCCGCTGGAGGCGCCCGTCGGCTACACCGATCCGCCACAACTCGTACGAGCCGGCGATCGGGGCACTGAACTCGATCCAGCGCCCATCGCCGGAGACCACGATCGGGGTCTCCTCGCCGATGGTCACGTCGCTGGTGCCATTCGCCCGGGGCATCAGGTCGTGCTTCGCGGACAGGTTCCGGCCGCCGGTCGGCGTCGCGTCGGAGCCATCCGCGGCAAACAGCCAGATGTCGTTGCGGCTTCCGGCGCGGCCTTCGAGACGGTGCCCGAGTGCGGCAATCGTGCGGCCGTCAGGCAGCCACGTGGGCGCCGCGAACACAGAACGTGGGCCCCTCGTGATCGCGGTCACGACACGCGTTTCCACGTCCACCACGTGGATATCGGACCGTCCGACGAGATCCGGATCCCGGCGGCGATTGGCGCTGAAGGCGATCCGCCGGCCGTCCGGTGCCCAGGCAGGCTCCTGGTCCGAGACGGGCCCGTCGGTGAGTCGCCGTGCCTCGCCGGTCGCGACATCGACGACCCACAGGTGCACCACGCGGTCATCGACGAACCCGGTGCCGTTGAACAGGTAGTCGAGCCGGTCAACGAAGCGGTAGTCGGACGGTGGTGGCGTGCCCAAAGCCCGTGCCGCGGCGGTGGATGATACGGACCGCCTCCCTCGGAGCCGGGAATCCTCGGCCGGTGTCGCCCCGACGGAGATGCTGGTCACGACGAGTCGAGACCCATCTGGCGACCACTCGAAGGCCCTGACACCCCGTGGCAGGTCCGTGAGGCGACGAGCTTCGCCAGCGTCGAGTGGCAGGAGGTGGACCTGGGTCAGGTCCTCGCGTTCCTTGCCGTCGACGGCAGCCCGATTCGGCTCCTCCTCCGTGAGAGTCCGACGATCGGACAGGAAGGCCAGGGTCTGGCCGTCCGGCGAGAAGCGCGGATGTTCATCGTGGCGAGCGCCGATCGTCAGCTGTCGTGCCTCGGCCGACCCGTCCGTGGGAACGGCCCAGAGCGCCCGGCGATATCCGTCGTAGCCGCGCGCGACGGTCTGCAACGTGACCACCGCCAGCCGGCCGTCCGGAGACAACCGCGGCTGGGTCGCGATGCGCAGTCGATACAGGTCGTCCGGGCGAGGGGGACGCGGCAAACTCGGGCTCCTCAGCAAGGGGACGGCACCAGTCTAGCGGGCTACCATCGGTCCCACGATGGCCGACCAGCTCTCGCTGCGCCTCGATGCGGATCACCTGCCCGAGCTCCCGGACCTGCGGCCGATGCTCCCGCGGCCCCTTCCCGCGCCCTTCGATTCGGACGAGCACCTGTTCGAGCCGTGGTGGGGCGGCGAACGAGCCCTCGTGATGATTGGACCGTCGGAGCGACCGGGAGACGGCGCCGTCCGGATCACGGACGCGGACGGAAGAGACCTGACCGACCGCCTCCCGGAGCTCGCGGGCCTGGCCGTCAGGGTCGCGGCACGTTCGGCGATCCTGGACGGCGAGCTGGTGGTCGTCGACGCGTCGGGGCGTGCCGACGCGGCCGAGCTCGCCAAACGCCTGGCTGGCGAAAACGGCCGGGCGACGGCGTTCCTTGCCTTCGACCTCCTTCACCTCGATGGCCGATCGCTGCTGTCCCAGCCGCTCGTCCGGCGGCGAGAGGCCCTTCGTCGCGTGCTCCGACCGGGCGACGAGGTGGTCGCCGTCCCGGCGATCGCCACGGAGGGCATCGCCCTCTTCGAGGCGGCCGTTGCGCAGGGCATCGCAGGCGTGCTCGCCCGCCAGCGGGCGAGCCCGTACCTGGCCGGGGTGCGGAGCAGGCTCTGGCGGTATGTGGCCGCGACGCCGGGCACGCAGCCAGCGACCGGGCCGCAGCCCGAAGCCGAGTCCGGGGCGCCGGAGGGGACGGCGGCCGCCCCCGTCCTGGCGTTGATCAGCCGGCTACCGCTCGAGGACGGCTAGCCGGCCGGCCTACTGAGCTTCGACGAAGACGGCCGTCGTGCGCGCCGGAACGGTGAACGAGCCCGTGTTCTGCTTGAACTTGGACAGCGTGACCGTTACGTCCTCTGACGTCCGCTGGACCTTGTGGAGCCGGAAGTGCTTGCGGGCCGTGTCGGCCAGCGTGATGGTCTGTGACGTGTCGGATGCGTTGAACAGCACGACCACCGACCGAGCATCTGGATCGAGATTGGCACCGACCGCGTCCGAGATCCGCATCACGATCAAGCCGGGGATCTGGTTGGGCCCATTGTTGGCAAAGGTGAGCCGCGCATGGATCTCGGCGGCCGAGCCGAGCCGGAAGAGCCTGGACGAGGCCCTGATCTCGAGCAGCTCGCGGAGGCGCGCATCCGTCCAGGCGATGTTGGTGGACGTCGGCCGGATGCCGGCGTTCTCGAGGATGGGCCCGATGATCGGCCACGCGCCGCCGTTGTCGGACTCGCGCGGCAGACCCACCCCGAAGTTGTTGGCGCTGCCGTCGAAGAAGATGCGGTTGAACCAGTCGCCCGAGTCGAACGAGTTCTTGTCAAGGGACTTGGAGCGAAGGAGCTCCGTGCCGGCATGGAAGAACGGCACGCCCTGGCCGAGCGCAACGGTCGAGAGCGCCACGATCTGTGCCCGCGCCCGCTGCTCCCGAGAGGTGCCCTGCGGCAGCTTGTAGGCGAGGATGTCGAAGAGCGTCTCGTTGTCGTGTGCCTCGACGTAGGTGATGGCTTCCTGCGGGTCGCTCGTGTAGCCAACGGGTGACCCGTTGTAGTCGACCTGGGCACCCGTGACCACCGCGCCCGTCCGGTCGACGAACTCGAAGTCCTTGAGGTTGCCGGTCAGGCCGACCTTGATCTGGTCCTGGAGCAGGAGGAGCCGCGCCTTCTGGTCGGCGGGCGACATGGTCTGGAATTCGTTCGGGTCGGTGAACAGGCCCGAGCCGAAGCCCTGGTTCTGACGGTGGTCGCCATCGAACGGCCCACCGCCGCGGACGGCGTCGCGCAGCCGGTCGTTGAACGTGCCGATGCCGGTCCCGTCCATCTCGAGCTGGGTGGCCTGGACGAAGCGGGCGTTGTTGGCCACCTCGCCGAAGTTCCATCCTTCGCCATAGACGTAGATCTTCGAGCCGTCGACGCCGTCTGTGGCGAGCGTCAGCTCGTCGAGCGCCGCGCGAACGGCGAGCATGTTGGCCCGGGAGTGATGGCCCATCAGGTCGAAACGGAAGCCGTCGACCTTGTACTCGCGCGCCCACGTGACGATCGAGTCGACCATCAGCTTCTCCATCATCGCGTGCTCGGTCGCCGTGTTCGCGCAGCACGTCGAGTTGGCGACGGCGCCGTCCTCGAGGAGGCGGTGGTAGTAGCCGGGGACGATCCGGTCAAGAACCGATTTCTCGGCCTGGCCGGCGGCGTTGGTGTGGTTGTAGACGACGTCCATCACGACACGGAGCCCGGCTCCGTTGAGCGACTGGACCATCGAGCGGAACTCGGTGGTGCGTGCGGAGCCATTCGGGTTCGTCGCGTAGGAGCCTTCAGGCGTCGTGTAGTGCCATGGGTCGTAGCCCCAGTTGAAGCCATCCTGGCCGCGGACCTCCTCGATGCAGGCCTGCTGCTCGGGCGAGGCCGGACCGTAGCGACGCGAGGTCGCACGGCGGTGTGAGCTGCTCGGCGCGGTTCTCGTTGATCGTGGCAATGTCGAAGACCGGCAGCAGGTGGACGTGGGTCAGGCCGGCGTCGGCGAGCTGCGCCAGGTGCTGCATGCCGGCCGAGCCCGTCCGGGTGAATGCCTTGTAGGTGCCACGTTCGGCGGCCGGCACCGTCGCATCGTTGATCGAGAAGTCGCGGACATGGAGCTCGTACAGCGAGATGTCCTCGGGCCGCGCGAGAGGCGGCTTGGCTACCGTGCTCCAGCCGGAAGGCGCGAGCGCGGCGTCGTCGAGATCGACGATCTGTGTTCGCGTCGAATTCGTGGCGAGCGCGAACGAATACGGGTCGGTGACGACGTTGTGCTCGACATTGCCTGTCGAGGGTGCGAACACCTCCACGTCGTAGAGGTAGTACTGGTTCTTCCAGGCGGCGCGTGCCGGTGACCGACCAGACGCCGGTGGCGTCGTCGCGCGCCATCGCGACGTCAGTCGCTGTAGCGGTCGTCGCATCGGCGAAGCGCTTGAGCACGACCGACTTCGCGGTGGGCGCCCACAGGCGGATCGTCGGCACGGCGCCGGCCCAGGACACGCCCAGGTCGCCGTCGTACGGATACAGGTCATCGAGCACACCCGGGATCTGGACCCCGGTCGCGATCCGGAGGGCGCCCGTATCGTCGGACGCGGAGACGGCCAGCTGCCCGGTCAGCGCCGCCTCGTGCGGCCGCCAGGTCGGCGGAGACGATCCGGAACGCCTGGTACGTAGGCGAGATGAGGCCATTTGGCCTTGAGCTCGTCCGACAGGCCGCCGGGGATCCGGCTGAGCGGGATCGATTGGCCACCGGTGATCGCGCCGCTCTCGACGGCCAGACCGCCGTGCTGGGCCGAATGGAGGGCGTAGTCGCCGCCTGGCAGGGGCTCGATGTTCCAGGCGATCGTGTCGGCGGTCAGCCAATGGGCCTTCTGCTGGGCGAGGTTGGCGTCGAGACCGCCGCCGGCCTGGACCGGGAGGAGGTACTTCGCGTTGTCCGTCGCTATCCACGTGGCCAGAGAGGTACCAGACCTCGTGCCCGACCTCGAGGAGATCGAGGAACTGGTCCGGCCCCGGGTCCTTTGTCGTCGCCGCGATGGAGGATGTACGCGAGCTCGGTGGCGCCGGCGTCGAGGTCCAGCTTGAAGAATGGTCCGAACCGGTCAGTGCCCGCGGGCTTGATCGGGGACGGTCCACTCGGGGTCGGGGTCGAGATGACCGGCCCACGTGTGCACGCCCCAGAAATCCAGGTAGTTGGACGACGAGGGGTCGCCGTAGTCGCCGTCGGCGCGGTGGTAGTGGATCACCGCGAAGTCCTCGGCGGAGCCACGCGACGGATGGATGGTCTCGTCACCGGACTGGATCCAGACCGCGGGGTCCGCGCTCGGGATGAGGCTCTGGTCGCGGACCCGGGTCCTTCTCGTCGCCGTTGTGGATGATGAAGTTGACCGGCAGGTTGGCCGGCGGCCTCGCCCGGCTTGATCGGCACGATCCAGTGGGCACCGTAGTCGTCGATCTCGTCGGGCAGGCGCGGCGTCGTCCACTCGGTGGCCACGCCGTCGGCGATGGCATCGCCCCACAGGTGGAGACCCCAGCCCGTGTAGTTGCCATCGGGTCGCTGGTAGCGGATGTCCACGAAGCCTTGCGCCTGGGCCTGTGACGTATAGACCGTCAGGTCGCCCTGCTTGAGCCAGATCTCCGGGTTCTCCGACGGGTTGAAGAACCGATCGGGGCCGGGATCCTTTGTGTCGCCCATGTGCGGGATGAAGCCGACGCTCTGGGCATTCGGGAGCAGCTTGACCCAGGCGAACGGACCATAGTCGTCCTCGCCGTCGAGCGGGACGGGGTTCGTCCAGTCCACCGTCTGGTCGATGTCACCCCAGAAATGGAAGCCCCAGCCGTCGTAGTCGCCGCCGGGTCGCAGGTAGTGGACCACCGCGTAGTCCGGCGTGCCGCCGCCACCGCCCGGTGGCTCGACCTCGCCGACCACGGCCGTGCCGGTGTCGGACTTGATGTTGCCGGATGCGTCGAGGACGACCGCCTTGAACTGGAGCGGCGTGCCGGCTGCGAGCGATCCAACGTCGAAGTAGACGCGGTACGGCGCGTTGTCGTCGGTGCCGATTGAGCGTCCAGTCGGTCGCGTCGCCGGCCTTGACCGCGAACGTGACCTCGGCGAACTCGGGATCGGACAACGTCGCGCCGATCTCGACGCGACCGGTCACATCCGAACCTTCTTCGGGCGCCACGATCGTGACAGCCGGCGCAGAGGTATCGGACCCAAGCGCAGCGTCGGCCTTGAACACGACCGCCGACAGTGGCGGCACGGTCAGACTCAGCTGCCCGGAGCCATTCGTCGTCAGCGTGCCGCCGCCGCGCCGGCCAGATGCCGGTGAACGACGCCGCGCCGTACGTCTGGATGGCCTGGGTCTTCGCGGTCTCGCTGTTGTTGAGGGCGACCACGTATTCGATCCCTTCGACGGGATCGATTCGGCTGAACGCGTAGATCCCAGCCGCGCCCGTCGAGTAGCGGTGGACCTGCGCGCCGTGCTGGAGCGCCGGGTTGGCCGCCTTGAGTGCGGCGAGCGCCGACAGCTCCGCGTATATCGGATGCGTCTCGTCGAAGTTGGCGTCGGCCGTCGTCGCGGCCGTGCCGATCAGGTCGTCATCGTTATACGAGGCGACCAGGCTTGGCATCATGTCCTGCCGCGCGTCCTTGTCGCCGCCGTCGCCCGTGAAGCCCTGCTCGTCGCCGTAGTAGACGACGGGCATGCCGCGGACGAGGTACATCAGCGTGTGGGCGAGCTCGTCGCGCGCGAGCAGCTCGGCGTCGCTCGCGCCGGGGTTGGCCGTCGCCACGAACCGGCCGATTCGGCCAATGTCGTGGTTGCCCAGGAACGTCGGGAGGCTGTACGCGTTCGAATCGGCGTCGGTGTACCAGTCGTCGAGCGCGAACAAGTCGCGCAGCTCGTCGGTCGGCGACGAGAACGCAGCAAAGGCTTGGGCCCTCGCCTGGAACCCGAAGTCGAGCGTCGCCTGGAGCTTGCCCTCGGTCGTGTACGTCGACATGAACTGCGGGTTCGAATCGAAGACCTCGCCGAACATGAAGAAGTCGTCGTTGCCGAGCGTGGCCGCATGAGCTTGCAGCTCGGGCGAGAACTCCTGCCAGAACTCGATGTTGACGTGCTTCGCGGTGTCGATCCGATAGCCGTCGATGCCGACGTCAGTGACCCAGGTCTTGTAGATGGCGGTCATCCCGTCGACGACGGCCGGCTGCTCGGTGAAGAGGTCGTCCAGACCGAAGAAATCGCCGTAGTTCGAGTTCTCGCCGACGAACGACGAGTCACCCCGGTTGTGGTAGTAGATCGGGTTGTTGAGCCAGGCCGGCGACTTGACCGTCTCGTCGGCCGTGGTCCGGAAGACCGGGCTGTACGGGAAGCTGTCGAGATCCAGCGGCGGGAACGTGTCGGTACCCGCGTAGTCGCGATCGTCGAATTCGATGCCGTCGGCGTCCACGTAGGGATACGTGGCCTTGTCGCGGTAGCTGTACTGGCCCTCTTCGTAGTCGATCACGTCCGCCGTGTGGTTGGTGATGATGTCGAAGAACACCTTGATCCCGCGCGCGTGGGCGGCGGTGACGAACGACGCGAGCTCGGCGTTGGTGCCGAAGTGCGGGTCGAGCTGGGTGAAGTCCGTGATCCAATACCCGTGGTATCCGGCGGAGGCGTTGGCTCCGCTGCCCTGGACCGGGCGGTTCTTGAACGAGCGGCGTCATCCAGATTGCGGTGGTCCCGAGGTTGTCGATGTAATCGAGCCGATCGAGAAGGCCGGCGATGTCGCCGCCGTGATAGAAGCCCTTGTCGGTCGGGTCCAGACCGGTCGTCAGCTTGTCGCCTGACAGGCCACCCTGGTCATTCGTCGCGTCGCCGTTGTCGAACCGATCGGGCATGACGAAGTAGAAGACCTCGTCCGTCAGCTCCTCGCGAAGGCTGTGGCGAGCGAGCGCGGCGTCGACCGGATCGGGGGTTCCCGTTGGGGCCACGTCCACGGTGACGGTGGTGGTCGCGGCGTTGAAGGTGACCGTTAGGGTGTCACCGGGATTGGCGATGGTGAATGGCTGGTCGGTCCCCGGGTAGCTCGTGTCCCAGGCCTCGTTGAGCGCGACCTTCAGGGCATACGAACCGACTGGGACGTCATCCGAGACGAAGGTGTAGACCCCATCGCCGTCCGGGTCCTGGAGCCACGATCGCAGGCAATCGGGCTGCCAGTCGCCCGGGCACCCGAGCTCGCCCTGGAAGCTCCCGGCGACCGTCGCGATCGCCGAATTCCGGTTGCTGGTCGCCCAGTGGGTCGTGTGGTCGTAATAGAACTTCGTCGGGCTTGCGTCGGCCACGCTCAACGGGATGTTGTCGGGCCCCGTGTTGAGCCCGTAACTCTCGGTCCAGGTGCTGTTCAGGGCGGCCTTGTACTCCCAGCTCCCCTGCGGGACGGCGAACGTGCCCTGCCAGATGGTGTCCGCAGTGTCGTAGGTGAGCTGCGTCAGCGCGCACTCCGGCTGCCAATCGCCCGGGCACCCGAGCTCCGACTGCAGGCTGCCGGCAACGGTCACCGCGGTCGGCGACGATGTGTGGTTCGCCAGGACCGGAGCGATCGTGCCGCCCGGCAGTAGGGCCGCGAGCAAGCCGACGATGCCGGCCATGGCCAGCAGTCGGGCTCGCCGGGTCGTCCTTCGGTGCTTCGGATCGGCCAGGCGGCCGCTGAGCAACGGGGCGTGCTGGATGACGCATCGACCGACCTCCGGTGGGGCACGACGCCGCGGCGGCGCGCGAGCACGACCGATCCCTTGGGGTGCTGGATCGGCTTCCGGCTCCGTTGCCGACGCGGCCTAAACCGGTTTAGGCTTGGTACCGGCCAGCATGCCCGGGGCCGGCGGCCGGTGTCAACTGGTAGGCCGCGTTTAGTCGGCGTTTAGTTGGGGCGCGGGGCGACGACCGGTGCGCGCACGCACCAGCAACCGGCGCGCGTCGTGGTGTCAGCCCGCTCGTCGGGCGGCCGCAACGAAGCCTCGGAGCCCAGGCCGCTGCCCGTACAACAGCACCCCCGCCGCGTACATCCGGGTAGCCACGACCGCCACGACCCCGATCGCGCCGACGAGCAGCCCAATCGAGAGCGCGAGCTCCCACGGCTGGACCGCTGCGACCAGCAGCCGCCCAAGCATTACGAACGGGCTGAATGGCGGGACGAACGACGCGAACGTGATCCATGGGCCGGCCCCGCCGCTCAGGGCGGCAATCGCGGACAGATAACCGACGACCGCCAGAAGGCTGAGCGGGAGTGACAAGGTCTGGAGGTCGTCCGGTCGGCTGACGAACGAGCCCATGGCGGCATAGATCAGGGCAAACAGCGTGAAGCCGAGCAGGAAGAACAGCGCGTACCCGACCAGGAGCGTGGGCGTGAGGCCAACGAGCGGTGCGCCCGTTGCCCAGGTCGGACCGAGGACCGCCGCCGCGATGCGGTCCTGGAACACGAGGACGCCGAGGGCCGGCAGGGAGATCGCGACGTACTGGGTCAGACCGGCCGCCCCGATCCCGACAACTTTGCCAGCCAGCATCTGGCGCGGCGATGCCGCGCTGATCATGAGCTCCATGACGCGGCTGCTCTTCTCGGCGGCGACGCCTGTGGCCACCCACATGCCGTAGATCACCACGGTCATGAACAACAGGACAACGAACACGACGCCAAGGAACCCGCGACTGGCGGTCTGGGCCGGATCGAGGGCACGGCCATCCTGCGCGGCACCGCTGAGCGCCCGCGATTCAAACGTGGCGGGGATGAACGGCTCGCCCTGGGCGTCGGCCGGCCGCCGCGAGTTCCAGTCGAGGACCCCCAAGCCGAATGACACGATCTGGAAGAGCTGGAGACGCGTGACGTCCGGTGGACCGTTCGTGGTAAAGACGACGTCGAGGCCGCCGGTGACCGTCCGCTCGACGGTGAGTAGGGCACTCAACGCGCCGCGGCGAAGATCGCCCTCGGCCGCTGCCGGGTCGCCAATGACGTCGACCTGGTATTGGCGCTCCGCCGATCCGGCCGCGACATCCGGATCGTTGACGTTGAGCAGGCTGTCCGCGACCGCAAGGGCCTGGCTCGCGAGCTGTGGGTCGCTCGACACCACTCCCACGTGGCTGACGGTGTGGCGATCGAAGTAACGGATAGCGATCGGGGCGAGGGCAACGAGCAAGGCGAGGAGCATCAGGACGACGGTCGAGGCCAGATACAGCGGACCGCGGACCCGGTCCCGGTATTCGCGCCGGGCGATGATCGCGGCATTGGGCAAAAGAGGGTCGTGGCGAGCCATCAGGCCGGCCCGCCTGCAGGTGCCGAGCTGGGCGCCGGCCCGGACGCGGACCCCTGCATGGCTGGAACTGCAGCCTCCTCGTCGGCCGGGTGGCCGACGAGCTCGATGAACAGGGCTTCCAGGCTGGGCTCCGCGACCTCGAAGTGGCTGATCGTGACCCCTCGGGCGAGGACATCGGCCAGGATCGATCCGGGCTCGATGCCGGGGACGAGCTCCAGCTCCGCGCCCGTCGCGTCGCGGCGCACGACATCCACGCCGGGAAGCGCATCGAGCCAGTGCGGAGCCGGGATCGGGCCGTCGACGACCAGCCGGATCCACTGGCGGCCGCTGGCGCGCTTGAGGTCGCGCAGCGGCCCGCCGGCAACCAGTCGCCCGTGGTCGACGATCGCCACCGATTCGCACATTGCCTCGGCCACTTCCATCTGGTGGGTCGAGAAGATGAGCGTCCGGCCACGGTCGCGCAGCTCCATGAACGCCTCGCGCAGGAGCACAAGGTTGATCGGATCGAGCCCCGTAAACGGCTCGTCCATCAGCAGGACCTCCGGAGCGTGGAGGATGGCCGCGATGAACTGGACCTTCTGCTGGTTGCCCTTGGACAGCTCCTCGGCCCGGCGATTGGCGTACTCCGGGATCCTGAAGCGGGCAAGCCAGCTCAGCGCCTCGCGGCGGGCTCGCTCGGGGGTCTCGCCGTACAGGGACGCGTAGTACACGAGCTGATCGAGCACGCTCATCCGCGGATAGAGACCGCGCTCCTCGGGGAGGTAGCCCCAGGTCCGCCGCGGCAGGTCGGCCACGGGCCGTCCCTTCCAGCGGATCTCGCCGGCATCAGGAGCGACGATCCCGAGACAGATCCGCATGGTCGTCGTCTTGCCCGCGCCATTCGCCCCGAGGAACCCGAAGACCTCGCCCTCGGGCACGTCAAACGCCAGCCGGTCGAGCGCAACGGTCGCGCCGAACCGCTTCGTGACGTGGTCGATCTGCAGGCTCACACGGCCGAGCATAGCCCCGTTTCACGCAAGCCAGCTCTGAGCCGGTGATCGTGCGCACCAGCTGCGGGGCGGACGGCGTACGATCGACGGCATGATCCGTCCGATGCCGGCGATCGGCCAGGCCGCTCCATCGTCCATCCACGCCGACCGGGCGGCCGGTCGCCTCGAGCTTGGCTGGCCCGACGGGCACCAGACCGTCTACGACACGGTGACCTTGCGCTGGCTCTGTCCATGCGCGTTCTGCCGGGGCGAGGCGGGCATGCCCGGCTGGCTCGATAGCGGCCCCACGCTGAGTGATGAGCAGACCCGGCTGGTGGACGTGGCCCTGGTCGGTGGCTACGCGATCGCGCCGACCTGGGGTGACGGCCACCACACCGGCTATTACACGTACGCCCTGTTGCGCGACCGCTGTCCGTGTCCCGACTGCGCGGCTCGTCGCGGCGCCGCTGCCGGCGGAACCGAATCCGCCACGCACCACGAGGAGCACGCATGATCCCGCAGACCGGCGAGCGGCGGTACCGCGCGGAGGGTTGACTCGGGTCCGATCGTGCTTGCGCGATGAGAGGCCTTCCCTGCGTGATGCACGTCGCCTGCATCAGGTCGGCGGGCGGTGATGCATTCGAGTGGCATCACGCCGAAGAACCCGTTAGCCGGTCCGGATCGTTGACCTGAGCGTGCTATCCTCGCCGGCCCGGTCGCCCATTGCGACCGCATATCTCCAGGAGCCCGCTCGTCAACGATGGCCGCCATCGAACCCGGCGCTGCCGCCCGGCCCCAGGCGATCGCGCCACGGCCGCGCCGTGCGCCCCGACCCAAGGCGCCGTTCCCGTACCTGAACCGCGAGCTTTCCTGGCTCGAGTTCAACGCGCGGGTCCTGTTCGAGGCGCGTGACGAACGCAACGCCCTCCTCGAACGCGTCAAGTTCCTGGCCATCTTCGCCGGCAACCTCGACGAGTTCTTCCAGGTCCGGATCGCCGGTCTGCGCCAGCAGGTCGAGGCCGGCAAGGTCGGCCCGGTCGCCCGACGGCCGCACCGCGGAGGAGCAGCTGGCGGCCGCCCGCGAGCGGGTCCTGGACCTCGTCGCCGACCATTCCGCGATCTACGTGTCGGTTCGCCGCGCCCTCATGGCGGAGGGGATCGAGCTGGTCGACTATTCGGCCATCCCCGAGCACCACGACGCGCTGCGCCAGCGGTTCTTCGACGAGATCTTCCCGGTCCTGACACCGCTCGCCGTCGACCCGGGACATCCGTTTCCCGTACATCTCCACGCTCAGCCTTTCGATCGCGGTCGGGCTGCGCGACCCGGACACCGGGCGAGCGGCGGTTCGCCCGGGTCAAGGTCCCGCAGATCCTGCCGCGCCTGCTCGAGGTGGAGCCGTCGCACTTCGTCCTGATCGACCAGGTGATCGAGGCCAACCTCGATGCCCTGTTCAGCGGCATGGAGGTCGAGGAGCACCATCTCTTCCGGGTCACCCGCAACGCGGACCTGGCGCTCGAGGAGGACGAGGCCGACGATCTCCTGCTTGCGATCGAGGAAGAGCTCCGCCGGCGCCGGTTTGGCGAGGCGGTCAGGCTCGAGGTGGAACGCTCCATGCCGGCGACGACACGTGCGCCTCCTCCTGCGGGGCCTCGGGCTCGACGGAGCCGACTGCTACGAGATCAGCGGCATGCTCGACCTGACCGGGTTATGGGCGATTGCCGACCTGGATCGACCGGACCTGAAGCCTGCGACCTGGACCCCGGTCACGCCGCCGCGGCTGATGCCACCCGACGAGGACGAGCCGGCGGACGTCTTCGCCGCGATCCGGGCGGGCGACGTGCTGATCCATCATCCGTACGAATCCTTCGGCGCGTCGGTGGAGCGGTTCATCACCCAGGCCGCCGACGACCCCGACGTCCTGAGCATCAAGCAGACGCTGTACCGGACGACCGGCGACTCCCCGATCCTTCAGGCGCTCATCCGCGCCGCCGAACGAGGCAAACAGGTCGTGGTCCTCGTCGAGATCAAGGCCAGCTTCGACGAGGAGGCCAACATCGTCTGGGCGCGCAAGCTCGAGCGCGCCGGCGCCCACGTGGTCTACGGGCTGGTCGGGCTCAAGACCCATTCCAAGACGGCGCTCGTGGTCCGTCGCGAGGGCTCGGGCCTGCGTCGCTACGTCCATATCGGGACCGGGAACTACAACCACAGGACGGCGCGAACGTATACGGATCTCGGCCTGCTCACCTGCCGCCCCGAGATCGGGGCGGACATCACCGACCTGTTCAACGTGTTGACCGGCCTGTCGCGACAGCGTGCGTTCCGGCGGATCCTCGTTGCGCCCCACAGCCTGCGGTCGCGGTTCCTGGACCTCGTCGAGCGCGAGGTGGGACATGTCGCGGCCGGCACGGGGGGTCGGATCGTCCTCAAGCTCAACGCGATCGTGGACGTTGCCGTGATCGAGGCGCTGTACGAGGCCGCCCAGGCCGGCGTCGATATCGAGATGATCATTCGCGGGGCCTGCTCGATCCAGCCTGGGCTGCCGGGAGTCTCCGAACGGATCCGGGTTCGCTCGATCATCGGTGAGTTCCTGGAGCACTCGCGGATCTGGGGGTTCGAGAACGGCGGCGACCGCGAGTGGTACATCGGCTCGGCCGACCTGATGGATCGCAACCTCGATCGGCGGATCGAGGCCGTCGCCCCGGTCGAGGATACCGACGCGCGCGCACGGCTCGAGCTCGATCGTCGACGTGATGCTCGCCGACGATCGGCGATCGTGGCAGCTCCAGCCCGACGCGACCTGGGTCCGAACGGAGACGCTCCTGGGTCGCGCGGGCACGGTGGATACGTTCGAGGTGCTCAAGGAGGACGCCCTGGACCGCAGCCAGGTCGCCACGACGCCGCATCGCCCCGGCGCCGGCGCCGGGTCGCTGGATCCGCGGGCATGAGCCAGGAGATCGGGCGGCCGATCGAGGTCGAGCTCAAGTACCGGGTCGACGGACCTCGGGGCCGCGGAACGGTACCTGGTCGCGGAGGCAGTCGGCGGCTTCACAGGCGGATCGGCCGCGCGCGCGTCACAGTTCGAGGATCGCTACGTCGATACGGCCGACGGTGCGCTCGCGCGAGCCGGATTCGCGGTCCGCATTCGCCAGAGTGGACGAGGCACCATCGTTTCGGTCAAGGCACTCGCGAGGACCGATGGCCCGGGCGGATCGGTGCGACGCGAGGAGCTCGAGGGCCCGGCCGACCGAACCGCGGGGCCGCACGAATGGCCCGCCTCAGACGCCCGCTCGCTCGTCCTCGAGCTGGCCGGAGACGCGCCGCTCGTCGAGGTCGTGACGATCCGTCAGCTCCGCCGGAAGCGAATGGTTCGGGACGGTGACACCAGGGTTGAGCTGAGCCTCGATGAGGTCGATGTCGTCGCTCGCTCGCGGGTCGTGGACCGCTTCGTCGAGCTCGAGGCCGAGCTTGTCAAGGGCTCGGAGGAACGGCTCGGGGCCATCGCCGAAGTGTTCGATCGGGATCCGGCACTGACGGTCTCCACCGGCAGCAAGCTCGAGGCCGCCCTGGAAGTTCTGAAGACCCGGAGCCAAACCTCGACACGCGATGGTTCCGTCTCGACAAACGGCCGACGCGCTCCAGACCGATCGAACCGCCCGACCGCCGAGGAGCCACCCCCTGCACCCGAACGCCATGAGGTCGTTCCGACAACGTCCGACGTCGTCGCGGAGGTGCTCGAGGCGGTCATTGCCCCTGATCGAGGGCTGGTGGTCGGCAAGACACCGGGCGTGACCGCCGACGACCATGTCGCCGAGGCGGGTCGCAAGGTGATGCGCTTCCACCTCGCCCGGATGATCGCCCGCGAGGCGGGCGTCCGGTCGGGTCATGACCTCGAGGACGTGCATGCCATGCGCGTCGCGACGCGACGCCAGCGGGCGGCGTGGCGCGTCTTCGGTGCCGCCTTCCGGCCGGGACGCACGAAGCGCTATCGGACCGGGTTGCGCGACGTGGCGGCACGACTCGGAGCGGTTCGAGATCTCGACGTGCTGCTCGAGGCAGCCGACATGTACCGCGCTGATCTGCCGGTCACCGAGCAGCGCGCGATGGAACCGCTCCTGGCGGACTGGCGGACCCATCGGGACGACGCCCGCGTCCTGCTCATCCGCGAGCTCGACTCGGACGGCTACGCCAGATGGCTGGACGACTACCGGGACTTCGTGCGCACCGAGGGTGCGCTGGTCCTGCCAGTCGGGCCCGACGCAGCCCCATCGGATCCGTGACACGACGGCGTCACGGATCTGGACGGCGTACGAGCAGGTCCGCGGGTACGAGTCCGCGCTGCGCTGGGCGGACGTCGAGACGCTGCACGAGTTGCGGATCGCCGGCAAGTGGCTGCGGTACTCACTGGAATTCGTCCGCGAGGCGCTCGGCGACGATTCGGCCCCGCTGATCGCGAAAGTGACCGCCCTCCAGGACCATCTTGGGCTGCTCAACGACGCCGACGTCGCCGCGTCCATGGCGCGGACGTTCCTCGTCGAGCATGCCGGCGACTTGTCGGGCATCGAGAGCGCGGCGATCGGGCGCTACCTCGTCAGCCGGGAGCGCGAGATCGCCAGGCTTCGACGGTCGGTCGGACCGACGTGGCGGGGCGTGGCCGGTATCGGCTTCCGCCGGGCCCTCGGTCGGGTCGTCGCCGGGCTGTAGTCCGGGGCCGCCGCGAACACGCGGATCAGACTCGCCAGCCGTGGGCCAGGTCCGGGAGTTGGTCCCGCCACGCCGGACCGGCATGGCTGACGGCGAGGATCGTCCCTTCCCGAAGTCCGGCATCGGAAACCCGCACCGCCGACACCTCGTATCGCTCGAGGATCGCGTCCAGGATGACCGCACCCGCGGGCATGATTCGGGCCCGGACCGGGTTGAGGCCGTATCGCTCGATCGCCTCGGTCGCGGGCATGGACGCGAGAAGCTGCAGGCCCTCAGCGATGCGATCGTCGTCAGCACCCCGTCCGAGGCCATTGCGGGGACGACCTTGAGCAGGTTGGACGCCGTGCCACCGACCGCCACGATCTCGACGGGATTCGCCGACGGCGCCGCACGGACGGCGTCGAGCGCTGCCTCGCGCATGGCGTCGATCTCGTCGCGTCGCGGCGGGTCGTTCCTGACATGTCGATCGGTCAGGCGTGCAGATCCCAGTCGCAGGCCATTGGCCCGTGGCCGCCGCGTGGCGTCCACGACGCAGAACTCGGTGCTGCCTCCGCCGATGTCGACGACCAGCGTCTCGTGGGTGACCGGCTGACCCGCGGTCACGCCGATGATCGTGAGGTATGCCTCCTCCTCGTGAGAGAGGACGTGCAGCGGCACTCGGGTCACGGCCATCACGTCGCGGACGATGACCGAGGCATCGGCCGCTCGTCGGATCGGCTCCGTGCCGATGAACGTGGTCGCGCTGGCACCAAGGCTCGTCGCCATGGCGGCATACCGCTCCAGGTCGGCCGTCAGCGCCGCGCGGGCGTCTCGCCCCAGGTAGCCACGCTCGGCCACGGCAGAGCCCAGGCCCAGGAAGACCGACTCGTCGACGAGCGGCGTCAAACGGTGCCCGCTCAACGACGCGACGAGGAGGTGGACGGAGTTCGAGCCGAGGTCGACCGATGCGCCGACGACCGCCTCGCCGGGCGGATTAGCGGGCGGCGACCGATCGTCGACCGGATCAGCCCTGGCTGTCGCCCGCGTCGGCTGACGGGGCGGAGGCGGTACGCCGGCGCGTCGCCGGCTTCGGGGTCGCTGCAGGCTTCCGGGCGGTCGTGAGCCTTTGTGGTCGATGGGGGCTTCCGGGTGTCGGCGGCCGGTTTCCGGGTCGTCGTTGGCTTCCGGGTGCTGGCGGCCGGTTTCCGCGTCGCGGTGGGCTTGCGCGCCGTGGCGGTCGAGCTCGACGCGGGCGCCGCGGCCTTCGATGGCGCGCCCGACGAGACGGTCGCCTTCGTCGGTGGCTTGCGCGCCGCGGGCGCTCGCTTGGCCGTCGTTGACGCCTTGGGCGGTCGACGCGCGACGCGTCGAGGCCTTGGCCGTCGAGACCTTCGCAGCTGTCGCGCCCCTCGCGGCCGAACGGGATGCCATCCGTTTCGCCGGAACCTTCGCGGCAGGGGCCTTGACCGGTGAGACGGACTCGACGGCCTGCGCAGCGGCTGCGCCAACTTCGCGGGCGGCCGCACCGACCTTGCTCCCGACCGAGCCCGCGGCGCTTCCGGCGATGGATGCAGCCACACCGGCCAGGTTGCCAGCGATACCGCGACCTCCTGGGCGGCCTTGCCGGCCTGTCTCGAGCGCTTTGCGACGGCCTTGCGCCCCTTGGATCCCTGGGCCGCGGCCAGTTGCGCGAGGCGCTTTGTCTCGGTGGCCCGGGCGGCCCTGAGACGCTTCTCGAGCTTGTTGAGCTCCTTCCGGGCTCGCCTGGAGGCTGGCCCTACCGCGTTCGTCGCCTCGCTCACGAGTTGCGTCATCGCATCGATGAGCGTGTCCTTGGACCCCTGCTTCTTGCCGGACCCGCGGCGCTTGGCCATTCCTCGCCTCCTGTCACGGGTGCATCTGCGCCCTCGTCAGATCGCCAAGTCTGCCACGTGCGGCAAGAAGTCCGCGCCGATCGGATCCACGTGCTCGATGCACCGTTAACAGAGCCTTAACCCGACGGCAAACCGACGTTGATCCCGAGAGCCCAGGGTTCGAGCGGAAGACCGGGAGTCGATGCCCACGAAGCGGGACCGCGAGACGCGGTCATCAGGAGGACCATCGAGTGACGATCAAGGACGCTAAGCGTCTCGGTGCCCTTGCTCTGCTGGCGACCATCGCCCTCGGCGCCTGCTCAGGTAGTGGCGCGGCGACGCGTGGCGTCGGCGAGCGTCCGCGGGCGCGAGCGAAGCGGCGCATCCGAGGCGCCCGCCGAACCTCAGCGGCACGGTGACCATCGACGGTTCGAGCACCGTCTACCCGATCACCGAGGCGGTCGCCGAGGAATTCCAGGTCGCCAACAGCGGCGTCCAGGTCACGGCGGCCTTCTCGGGCACGGGCGGCGGGTTCAAGCTCTTCTGCGTCGGCGACACGGACATCAACGACGCCTCCCGCCCGATCAAGGCCGAGGACGAAGGCGAGGGACTCGCCTGCACGGCAAACAGCATCGAATACGTCGAGCTCCAGGTCGCGATCGACGGCCTGACCGTCGTGGTCAATCCGGAAAACACCTTCGCCACCTGCCTCACTGTCGAGGAGCTTGCAAAGATCTACGGCCCCGACTCGCCGCAGGACCTCAAGTGGAGCGACGTCCGTGCCGACTTCCCGGCCGAGCCGGTGAACCGGTTCATGCCTGGCGCGGACTCCGGCACGTTCGACTACTTCACGGAAGTGATCAACGGCGAGGTCGATGCGGCGACGCAGTTCGCCACCCCGTCAGAGGACGACAACGTGCTCGTGACCGGCGTCTCGGGCGACGTCAACGCCATCGCGTTCTTCGGCTACGCGTACTTCGTCGAGAACAGCGACAAGGTCAAGGCCGTCGAGGTCGATGGCGGCGACGGTTGCGTCGCGCCTACGGAGGAGACGATCAACACCAACAGTT
Source organism: uncultured Chloroflexia bacterium (assembly GCA_963731865.1). GTDB lineage: Bacteria > Chloroflexota > Limnocylindria > Limnocylindrales > CSP1-4 > SPCO01. The sequence continues at coordinate 1,300,102 of CAVSXG010000002.1, forward strand.
ATGCCCCGCTCAGCCGACCGCTGTTCATCTATCCGGATGTCGGCAAGGCAAAGGAGCGACCAGAGCTGAAGGCGTTCGTTGACTTCTATCTCGACAACTCGCCAGGCGCTCTCGTCCGAAGTCGGCTACGTGGCCCTTCCAGACGACCTCCTTCAGGCGGAGAAGGACGAATGGGCGGCCGCCGTCGGCGGCTGATGCACCCACCGGAATACCTTCCTCCTCCGTTCCCATTCCCGACGAGCCGCCACAATAGGTCGATCGGATCGAGAGGCAAGGACACGCCATGGCCGCACCGCCCATCTCGCTGACCCATCGCCGCCCGCGCTCCGAACGCGTCATCGAAGTCGCACTCTTTGCCTCGGCCGCACTTGGTGTCCTGACGACGGCAGGGCTCATCCTGGTCCTTGCCTTCCAGACGTTCGAGTTCTTCACGGAGATCAGTCCGCTCGACTTCTTCACCGGGACGAGGTGGTCGGGCGCGATCCAGCCATACGCCTTCGGGATCTGGCCATTGATCTCCGGCACCGTGCTGATCGCCGGGATTGCGATGCTCGTGGCCGTTCCGCTCGGCCTGCTTGCGGCGATCCTCCTGGCCGACTACGCAACGCCCAGGGTTCGCAACATCGTGAAGCCCCTCCTGGAGATGATCGCCGGGATCCCGACCATCGTCTTCGGCTTCTTCGCCATCAACTTCCTGGCGCCCCAGGTCCTGCAGCCCCTCCTGGGGAAACAGAACATCGGGACCTTCTCGGCCTTGTCGGCCGGGATCGTGGTCGGCCTGCTGGTCACGCCCCTGATCGCTTCGATCTCCGAGGATTCGATGCGGGCCGTTCCGCGGGGGATGCGTGAAGGGGCCTACGCGATGGGTGCAACCAAGTTCGAGGTCGTCCGCAAGGTCGTCCTGCCGGCGGCGATATCGGGAGTGATGGCTTCGATCATCCTGGCCATGAGCCGTGCGGTCGGCGAGACCATGGCCGTGTCGCTGGCGGGTGGGGACAAGCCGCAGCTCTCGCTGGATCCCACGGAAAGCGTCCAGACGATGACGAGCTTCATCGCCCAGATTGCGATCGGCGAGACGGCCCAGGGATCGATCACCTTCAAGTCGCTCTTCGCGGTGGGCGCGACGCTGTTCGCCATGACCCTGATCCTCAACCTGATCAGCAGCTGGGTCGTCCGCCGCTTCCGGACGGTGTATTGATGACGGCCGACGCGGCGCCCGCCAACGCCCCGCTCGGGCAGGCCTTCGACTCGGGGCTTGCCCGCCGAAAGCTGACTGGAACGATCTTCTACGGCGCCTGTCTCGCCGCGATCGGGATCCTCCTCCTGGCCCTGATCATTCTCCTTGCCGACATCCTGATCCGTGGTCTGCCCTGGCTGAACGTCGACTTCCTGACCGGGGTTCCCTCGCGGCGTCCGGGCAACGCCGGGATCCTGCCGGCCCTCGTTGGCTCGCTCGAGATCAGCTTGATCGTTGGTCTTCTGACCTTCCCGATCGGTGTCTCCGCAGCGATCTACTTCACCGAGTACGCACGCGACACGCGGGCGAACCGACTCCTCCAGACCAACATCAGCAACCTTGCCGGCGTGCCATCGATCATCTACGGAATCCTCGGGCTGGCGCTGTTCGTCCAATTCCTCCAGCTCGGGCGGACGGTGATCGCCGCGGCGCTGACGTTGACGTTGTTGATCCTGCCGATCGTGATCATCGCCTCCATCGAGGCGATCAAGGCCGTACCCAACGCGCAGCGCGAGGGGGCCTATGCCCTGGGGGCGACGCGCTGGCAAATGGTCCGCCGCTCGGTCCTCCCGGCGGCGGCGCCGAGCATCATGACCGGCATCATCCTGGCGATGGCTCGTGCGATCGGCGAGGCGGCGCCATTGCTGATGATCGGCGGCGTGGGCTTTGTGACGTTCCTGCCCAACCCGGTGTCGGGGGCTTACACGGTGCTCCCCCTGCAGATCTTCGATTGGGCCAAGCGGCCACAGGATGATTTCGCGTCGATTTCCGCCGCCGCGATCATCGTCATCCTGGGCTTGATGCTCGTGCTCAACGCCCTTGCCCTGATCGTCCGAGCCCGCCTCTCCAGGCACATCCAGTGGTAGAGGAGAACACGTTGCAAACGCAGCTCTCGGAGGCGCCCGTGCAGGAATCGACCTCCGACGGCGGGGGTCGGTCCATCCGCATCGCGGCGATGCCTCGCGACGTCGATGCCGCCACGGACGAGCGCCGCTACGCCATCGAACTACAGGACGTGTCGTGCTACTACGGCTCGTTCCGGGCCGTTCGCAACGTGGACATCAAGGTCGCCAAGCATGCGATCACGGCCCTCATCGGACCGTCCGGCTGCGGGAAGTCCACGCTCCTGCGGACGATCAATCGAATGAATGACCTTGTTCCCTCATACCGCTCGGAGGGCCGGATCCTTCTCGATGGCCAGGACCTGGGCGCAAAGTCGGTCGATCCGGTCGCAGTTCGCCGGCGGGTGGGCATGGTCTTCCAGAAGCCAAACCCCTTCCCCAAGACCGTCTGGGAGAACGTGGCGTTTGGTCCCAAGATCAACGGCTACAAGGGCAATCTCAATGACCTGGTCGAGCAGAGTCTGCGTCGGGCGGCCCTGTGGGATGACGTCAAGGACAAGCTCAAGCAGTCGGGCCTGGCGCTGTCGGGGGGACAGCAGCAGCGCCTGTGCATCGCCCGGACCATCGCCGTGAATCCCGAAGTGATCCTGATGGACGAACCCTGCTCCGCGCTGGATCCTCGGTCCACGCTCCAGATCGAGGAGCTCATGTCCGAGCTCAAGAAGGAATACACGATCGTCATCGTCACGCACAACATGCAGCAGGCGGCCCGCGCCTCCGACACGACCGTGTTCATGACCATGGGTGACGACCGGGCCGGGTACGTGGTCGAGCAAGGCGAGACGGTGGGCATCTTCACGAATCCCAGGAACCAACTGACCGAGGACTACGTGTCCGGACGGTTTGGGTAGAAGAGCCGGGAACCATGACTGACCAGCCACTCGGGGAGACCGCCATGGACGCGCAGATCGACCAGCTCATCAGCGGCGCTTCCTCGAACGAGAAGCCCACCACGAGCCATCCTGCCGCACGTGAACCCCTCGACCGCGAGGAGCAGCTGATCCGGGACTCCGTCCTGCGCATGGGTACGCTCGTCGAGGGTGCGATCCGCGAGGCAAGCAGGGCCTTGACGACGCATGACACGGCTCTTGCCCTTGACGTGATCAAGGGCGACGCGATCGTCAACGAGGCACAGCGCGGCGTATCACGCCTGATCGCCGTGACGATCGCCACCCAGCAGCCGGTGGCGCGGGACCTGCGCTACCTGCTGACCCTCGACCATGTGACCTACGAGCTCGAGCGGATCGGCGACCATGCCTCGTCGCTCGCGAAGCAGACCATGAAACTGGCGCCCGAGCCGCCCCTCGACGGGTATGTCCATCTGCCCGAGATGGCCGAGCGAGGCGCCGTCCTCGTCCACGGCGTGCTCCGTGCTCTCGTCGACGCGGATGCGGTCGCAGCGCGCCAGGTCGCGGTCGAGGATGACGAAATCGATCGCCTGTATCACGCGACCTTCGACCAGGTGCTCGAGCTGATGCGCCGGGACCCCGCCAACGTCGAACGCGGGACCCGGATCATCATCGCGTCGCATTACCTCGAGCGGATCGGCGACCGGGCGACGAACATCGCCGAGGACGTGGTCTACCTGGTCACGGGCGACGTCGAGGACCTCAACCCGTGACGGATCGGCCGATCCGTGTCCTCTTCGTCTGCACCGGCAACTCGGCCCGGAGCGTCATGGCCGAGGCACTCGTCCGGCACAAGGGTGGCGACGCCTTCGAGGTCCACAGCGCGGGCACGGAGCCCCGCGGCGTCAACCCATTGACGCTCCGGGTCCTGGCCGATGCCGGGATCGATGCGTCGTGGGCGCGCTCGAAATCCGTGACCGAATACCTCGGCCAGCGGTTCGACTATGTCGTCACCGTGTGCGACGAGGCCCGCCAGGTCTGCCCCGTCTTCCCAGGAGTCCACGAGTCGCTCCACTGGGGTTACGAGGACCCCGCCGAAGCGACGGGCGCCGACGAGGAACGTCTCGCGGTCTTCCGCCGCGTGTTCGTGCAGCTCGGGGAGCGCATCAGCCAGTTCATCGCGCTTGCGCTTCGGGAGCAACGCGACCGCCGGGAGGCTGCGTCTACGCCGACGGCCGGGTGAGCGGCTACCCTCTCGGGATGATGGAGCTCTATCTGCTGCGCCATGCCCACGCGGGCGATCCGGGCGGCTGGGACGGACCCGACGAGCGCCGCCCACTGTCGGACAAGGGCGAGAAGCAGGCCGATCGGCTGGGGCGCTTCCTGGCCGGGATTGGCTTTCAGTCCGACGCGATCATCACCTCGCCCAAGGCTCCGGGCTTCGCAGACCGCGAAACTCGTCGCCGAGCGGTTGGGGTTGCCGGTCGGTGAAGATGACCGGCTTGGCGGTGAGGTCGGGATCGGCACCCTCGAAGCGATCCTGCGCGACGCGGGCGATCCTGGCCGGCCGGTCATCGTGGGTCACGACCCGGACTTCACCGACCTCGTCGCGATCCTGTGCGGCGCCGCCCGCGTTCCGATGCGAAAGGGTGCCCTGGCGCGGATCGATGTCGACCGTCCGCTCCAGCCGGGCGGCGGCACGCTGCGCTGGCTGGTGCCGCCCGATCTGCTCAAGCCGGATCGCTGACCGGGCGAGTCTTCGTCTCGTCGAGCGTCCGTCAGGCCTGCGATGCGGCCGTCACGTTGACCCGCGAAGCCTTGGTGGTCTGCCGCCGGGCGACGAGGTCACCGACCGTGACCAGGCCACCCGGGATCAGGGTCCGGGCGACGGCGCCAAGCCGCTCCGCGGTCTCGGGGGCCAGCCTGTAGAAGATCCACTGGCCGCGCCGCTCCGACGTCACGACCCCGGCCTCGCGGAGGACGCGCAGGTGATGCGAGACGGTTGGCTGCCCGACATCACAGCACGAGGTGAAATCGCAGGCGCACGTTTCGACGTCCTGCGCGAGCTGGCGGACGATGGCGAGGCGGGTTGGATCCGCGAGGGCGGCAAGCAGCCGGACTTCGGGGTCCAGGCTGGTGGTTCGGGTTCGGGTCATGCAGCCAGAATATCGGCAAACTTCGATATTGACAAGTATCGATACATCGGTCATATTGACAATCATCAATAACCTCCGAGCCACCAGGGAGACCTAGAGCACCATGTACGATAAGGACGAACGAGCCGAGACCTTCGCCAGCTGGATGATCGCCAGCGGCGCTCGACTGGACCCACCGGACCCTCGCCGTCTCAGCCATCTCACGGCCCTTCGGGACGCACACCGCGAGAGCGCGCGATCGAGCTCGCCGTTCACGCGCCTGTCCACCCGGTTCGGCCGGCCTGCACTGCTGTCCGCCAGCCCGACGGCAACCATCAACGCCAGCGACCTGCTGCGTCCCCGCCTGACGGCGGCCAGAAACGAGGATCCCGATGACCACCACCGAATTGACCGCCACCGACCCAATCGTCGAGGAGGTCCGCGCGAGGTACGCGGATGCCGCCCGGGCCGTGCTCGAGCGGGATCCGAAGCCGTCCGAAGCAGCGGCCAGCTGTTGTGGCCCGTCGGGTGAGGCCGCCTTTGGCGAGCTGCTCTACAGCGAGCTCGACCGGGCCAACCTGCCCGACGCGGCGGTGCTCGCGAGCCTGGGCTGCGGCAATCCGACCGCCGTCGCCGAACTCAAGCTGGGCGAGATCGTGCTCGATCTCGGGTCCGGGGGTGGCATCGACGTGCTGCTGTCCGCCAAGCGCGTCGGCCAGAGCGGGTTCGCGTTTGGACTCGACATGACCGACGAGATGCTCGAGCTTGCGCGTCGCAACGCGGCAGAGGCAGGAGCCACGAACGTCGAATTCCGCAAGGGCCGGATGGAAGCGATCCCGCTCGAGGAAGGGTCGGTTGACGTCGTCATCAGCAATTGCGTCATCAACCTCTCGACCGACAAGGCGGCGGTACTCGCAGAAATCGCTCGCGTGCTCCGTCCGGGTGGGCGGATGGGCGTGAGCGACGTGGTCGCCGAGGACAACCTGAGCCCCGGGGAACGTGCCGAGCGGGGCAGCTTCGTGGGGTGCATCGCAGGCGCGCTCTCATTCGCCGAGTACCAGGCCGGTCTCGAGGCCGCCGGACTCGTCGACATCTCGGTCACGGCGACCCACCCCGTTGGCGAAGGCCTTCACAGCGCGATCATCCGGGCCACAAAGCCGGCCGGCTGGACAACCGCATCGGTCCACCCGGTCAGCCTCCCGGCTCCCCTGCCCGGCCTGACCGTCCTGGGTGACGGATGCTGCGGCGGCACCGGCTGCTGCTGAGCGAACCAGTTCCAAAGATGAGGCCCGGCCAGTCGGCCGGGCCTTCGACTATTCGGCGCTGACCGGGAACGGGAGCGCGATCGGGTCGCTCGCCAGCCGGCTTCGGCCCTGGGCGTCGAAGCGGTCGAGACCCAGGTCGGACACGTCGGTCAGGTCGGTGGCGCCGTGGACGACGAGATCCGCCGCGACGCGAGCCACTCCCGGGCCCCACATCATCCCGTGACCACCGGCGGACGCGATCGTGACGCCCTCGATCGCCGTGCCAGCCGGGGTCAGCGCCGGACCGATGATCGGCAGGTGATCCGGCGTGTAATCGATCGTGGCCGCCCAGATCCGGCGGAGCCCGAGCTCTCGCGTGATCGGCACGAAGCTCGCCAGCCGGGCGCGGGCCCGGTCGTAGGCCGCCCAGTCGATCAAGCGCGCCTCGCCCGGCTGCTCGTCCGGGTCGCTCCAGCCAAACAGGAGCCCGCCCTCCTCGAGCCGCCAGTACAGCCCGGCGCCGATGTCGAAGACCATCGGCATGCGCGGGACGTCGAACTCGGGGTGCGGCTCGAGGACCGCGACCGTGTGACGGGCGGCCCCAGCCGGGATCCGCAGACCCGCCGCCTGGCCGACGCCACGCAGGGTTGGGCCACCCGTCAGCAGGACCCGGTCGGTCTCGATCGTCCCGCGGTCGGTCTCGACGGCGACGACGCGGCCTGAGCCGCCCCCGGCGGATGGCTCCGTTCGCAGGGCCGTGAACGTCGTTCGTTCGCGGAGCTCCACGCCGGCTGCCTGCATCGCCAGCGAATAGGCCCGGACGTTCCGCGGCGGGTCGATCGCCCCGTCGGTCGCGACGTAGCTGCCGCCGCGGTGACCGTCAGGCGAGAGCGTTACCGCGGTGGCGGCTGCGGCCGATGCCTCGAGCCAGGCGACGTCGAGCCCGTTGGCGCGTTGCATCGCGACGCGTTCTCGTCCAGCGCGTTCATCGGCCTCGGTGACGGCCAGGATGAGATACCCGAGCTCGCGAAAGCCCGAATCGGTGCCGTACGTGGCCGCCTGTGCGTTGTAGAACTCGATCGACCAGCGGCCGAGTGCGACAGTTGCCGGCGTCCCGCCCTGCGCGCGGACGATGCCGGCGGCGCGGGACGATGCGCCCATCCCGGCCAATCCGCGTTCGAGGGCGATGACCCGCCCGGCCCCGGCCTCAGTCGCGAAGACGGACGCCCAGCCGCCGATCGTGCCAGCACCGATGACGACAAGGTCCGCCCGATCCACCCGGCCTGCCACGCTGGTCTCCTCAGTCTGGTTTGTCGAGCATAGGCGCCGGAGAGGGACCTGCGAGCAACGTGTTCCGGAGAACAGCCCCCGCTCAACCGTCGAGCGCGGCGCCCTCGACACAAACGGCAACGACGCCAAGCCTGGTGAGTCGATCCGAGGTCGCCCGCCGCCGGATGGTCCAGGCCGCGATGTCGAGCCCGGCCGCTCGACCCCGCTCGATTGCCTCCGCATCGAGCGCGTGCCACTCGACGGACACCCCGCGGCACCCCAGGGAGAGCGCATCCGCGATCGTCGCTGCGTCAAGCTGCTTCGTGTTGAGCCAGCGGGCCCACGCAGGCGCGCGACGGCCGACGCCTTCAAGGGCTGCGCGGTCGAACGAAGACACGACCGCGTTGTGCAACTCGGGTCCGCGACCGGCGGCCAGGATCTCCACGCCGGCGAGGCCGGCATCGACCTTGAGCTCGACATCGAGGAATGGGCGCCGGCCGACCGCGCGCAGGACGTCGTCCAGGGTCGGGATCCCAAGATCGACGAGGACCTCGCGACCGGAGGGCATCGACGCGCTCGCGCCGGCCGTGGACGCGCGCCAGGGTCACGTCGTGATACACGACCGGAACGCCGTCGGCCGCGACGCGGACATCAAACTCGATCCCGTCACATCCCGGGATCGCGAGGGCCGCCTGGAACGCGGCCAGCGTGTTCTCGGGGGCCCGTCGCCAGTCGCCGCGATGCGCCAGGCGCAGGGTTCGAGGCATCACGGCTCGGCCAACGGGAGCGCGAAGCGGAAGACCGATCCGGCACCTTCGACCGACTCCACCCAGATCGTCCCACCATGCTGCTCGATGATGTGGCGGGCGATGGCGAGCCCAAGGCCGGTGCCACCTGTCTCACCACGAACACGGGCACGGTCGACCTTGTAGAAGCGTTCGAAGATCCGGGCCTGCGCCGCCGGCGGGATGCCCACCCCGTGATCCGTGACGGCGCTGACGAGCCGCCCCTGGTCGAGGGCAACCGTGACCGTGACATCCCCGCCGTCGGGGCTGAACTTCACCGCGTTGTGGAGCAGGTTGACGTAGACCTGCGCGAGCCGGGCTGCGTCTCCGAGGACGGGTGGGAGGGTTGGCGGCACCTCGACCCGGAGCGCCACGCCCTGGCGGTCGGCGAAGAGCCGCAGCCGTTCGGTCGACTCCGTCGCGACCTGGCCCATGTCAACGAGATCGACAACCTGCAGGGTCCCGCCGCTTTCGATCCGCGACAGATCGAGCAGCTCGCTGACCATCTGGACCAGGTGGCCGGTCTCGACTTCGATCTTTCCGATCCGGTCGCGCATCTTTGCCGGGATCGCTGACCCGGCCGCACGCGCATCCCGGGTCAGCGTCTCGGCGAGCAGGCTCACCGTCGTCAAGGGCGTGCGGAGCTCGTGCGACAGGTTGTCGATGAACTCCGTGCGGATCTGCTGGAGCCGACGCAGCTCCGAGACGTCCTCGAGGATGAGCCAGGCGCCACCCGACGACGACCTCCTCGCCCGGACGAGCAACCGCCGACCGTCAGCCTCGGAGCGCCCGATCTCGCCTGTCGACGTGCCCTGGTCCATCGCCGCCTGTGCGATTGCCTCGACCTGGACGTCGAGGAAGGCCTCGATCAGGCTTCGACCGATGACCGCGCCGGGGGGACGGCCAAGGAACGTGTGCGCCGTGCTGTTCGCGCCCACGATCCGGAGCCGTTGGTCGACCGAAACCACGCCCTGGGCGAGCGCCTCGATCAGGAGGTCATGATCGTGGCTGTCGGCGGCCAGGTCCGCCTCGAGCGCGTTGTTCTGCGATCGCAGCGCGGAGACGGCGTCGACCGCGTCGGCGCCAGGCGATACCCCGGCGATGGCGCGGACCCTGGACACCACCCGACGCGTACGGATCGCCGAGGCCAGGACGGCCGCCAGCGCGATCAATGTCCCGATTGCGACCAGCCATGGTTCCACAGCGCGAGCATCGCACAGGGACGATCCGGTTCGTTCGAGTGGTCAGCCCCGCGAGGACCCACGGACTGCGGGACCGCGCGCTTCGTTGGCGACGAGCGCAGGCCGCCAGACCGCGGTCATGGCATCGAAGACCGACGGCACGAACGCGTGGCGAAGGACCAGGAGGTGGGCAATCCGGGCGGCCGTCCGTCTTGCCCGCTCAACCACCCTGCGATCGAGGTCTGGGGCAATGATGGCAGCGGCAGCATCTCGCGAGGCGAGGGCCGATGAGACGCGCAGGACCTCGTCGTCATCGGGCGATGTGCCGGGCGGCCACGGATCGTCGCCGAGCCGGTCCCGTGCGCCGTGTTTGGCCAGATCCGCGACGCCCCGCGAGTCCAGCGCGCGGAGACGCCGGATCAAGCCCCGGACAGCCTCGCCGTTGGGCCCGTATCGCGGCTGGTCGACGGCCATCTCCCAGCCACGGCACAGGCGCTCGCGCGTGCGTTCCCGGAAGGGCTCACTCAGGAGTGCGTCGAGGAACGGCGCGAGAACGAGCTCGGCCGCGTAGGCGTACACGGTGTCGCGAACGCTGTGCAGCGCGAGGGCGGCGGGTGGGAGGCGCCGGTCGATCTCGGCCTCGAGCGCCTCGAGAGCTGCCGCGCGATCTTCGGGGAGGAAGCGTCGGATCGTGGCGCCGAACGCGATGGGCGCCGGGTCGGCCATCGCCATTCGATCGAGATCGTCCGCGTTCAACGTCGCCACTCGTTCGAGGAATCGCTCGACGACTTCCTCCGGCCGGCGCGGGCGGGGTGCGGCGGGTCGGGCGGGCCTGAAGTCGTGGCCGTCCGGCCATGACGGGCCGCGGCGAGTGCGGCCGCCGTCCCCCAGGCCCCGTTCCCGGTCATACCGGGTTCGAAGGCCCGGGTCGCTCAACCAGTCGTGGGCAACGTTGATCCGCTTGGATTGCTCGAGTCCCGCCGGCCCGGCGACATCAGGGTGATGGCGCCGGAGCAGCGCCCGCCAGGCGATCTCGATCGCCTCGGGCGTGGCGTTGGTGGGCAGCTCGAGCCGGGCATAGAGGTCGTCGCTGGGCAGCGCCTGGCGGGGTGGCATCGTCGAAATCGTAGTGGTCCGCCCGCGGATCGCTCGCTAGACTCCGCGAATGAGCTTCCTCCAACGAGCACGCGAGGCGGCCGAGGCTGCGGCGGAGAGCGCGCAGCACGCTGCCGAAACCGCGCGAACCAAGGCCACGGAGGTCGGCCAGCGGGCGTCGGATCCCGCGATGCATGAACGCCTCGGCAAGCAGGCCAAGGACGCCATGGGCCAGGCCCGCAAGGGTATGGCCACGGTCATCGAAAAGATCGACCCGAGCACGCTGGCCGAGCTGATCATCAAGGCGACCTCGCTGCAGGAGAAGGCCAACGCCTCGTTGCGTGAGAAGAAGTCGCCGTATCGCATCAACGAGATCTCGATCTCGGCATCGATCCCGCCCGGCGTCTCATTCGTTATAGGGCGGATCGATGAAGGCGAGATCCTCTCCGGGACGGCGGTCACGTCCGCCGAGCTGATCGACACCATCCCGGACTTCGGCGACCACGTGATCGCCCTCGACGGGACAACCGGGGATGTCTCAGCCGAGGAACCGCCGGCAACGGGCTAGTCGGGCGATCGTGTCCGGCGACGTCAGCCGGCGATCAGGGACTCGACGTCCTCGATCGAACGGGTGCCGCGCTCGCCGGTGGCCCGCTCGGTGACCTCGACCCCGCCCGCGGCAAGCGAGCGCGGGCTGACGGTCAGGATCCAGGGCATCCCGAGCAGCTCGGCGTCGGTGAACTTGACGCCCGGCGACTCGTCGCGGTCATCCCAGAGGATCTCCCGCCCGGCCTCGATCGAGTATGCGTGGAGCCGCTCGGCGACCTCGTTCACCTGGGGTTCCCGTGCCGTGCCGATCGACACCAGGTGCGCGGGGTACGGGGCGACCTCGGCCGGCCAGACGATGCCCTTCTCGTCGTGGTGCTCCTCGACGATGCAGGCAACGTTCCGCCCGATCCCGATCCCGTACGAGCCCATGACGATGGGATGCGCCGCGCCGTCCTCGCCGAGGTACGTCGCGCCGGCGGCGTCGGTGAACTTCGTCCCGAGCTTGAAGATGTTGCCGACCTCGATCCCGTTGCGGAGGATGACCGGCGACCCGCACGTCGGGCAGGGGTCGCCCTCCTGGGCGTTGGTGATGTCGGTGATGACGTCGGCCGCGAAGTCCCGGCCGACGTTGACGTTCCGGTAGTGGAAGCCCTCGCGGTTCGCGCCCGCGACGAGGTTCGGCGACTTCGCGACGAGCTCGTCGACGACGACGGTCGTGTTCCGCGCCCCGATCGGCGATCCGTAGCCCGGCTCCATCCCGGCCGCCCGGATCTCCTCGACGGTCGCCGGCCGGATGCCACCGACCGCCTTCGCCGCTTTTCCGAGCTTGGTTTCGTTGACCTCGTGGTCGCCACGCACGATGGCCGTCACGAGCCGGCCGTCGCCCGTCACGAAGAAGGCGGCCTTGGCCGTGCGCGCAGCCTCGATGCCGAGGAAGGCCGCGAGCGAGGCGATGGTCGTCGCTCCCGGAGTGGCGACTTCCTCGAGGGGCAGCGGCTCCTCGGCCGCGGGATCCGGCTTGGGCACGATCGCGACCTGCCGGTTGGCGGCGTAGCCGCAGGCCTCGCACAGCACGAGCACGTCCTCACCCGCGGGGTTGAGGACCATGAATTCGTGCGCCTGCGAGCCGCCCATGACCCCGACGTCGGACGCCACGGCGACCGTCTCGAGCCCGAGTCGCTCGAACGTGCGGGTATAGGCACCGTGTTGCGCGTCGTAGCTCGCGTCAAGGCCGGCTTCATCGCGATCGCAGCTGTAGGCATCCTTCATGACGAACTCGCGGACGCGGATCAGGCCGCCGCGCGACCGGGGCTCGTCGCGGAACTTCGTCTGGAAGTGGTAGACCATCATCGGTAGCTGGCGGTAGGACCGGACGATGTCGGCCAGCAGGATGCCAACGACCTCCTCGTGGGTAAACGCGAGGACCATGTCGCGCCCGTTCCGGTCCTTGAACCGCGCCAGCTCCGACCCGATCGACTGGTACCGGCCGCTCGCCTTCCAGATGTCGGCCGGGTGGACGACCGGCATCTCCATCTCCTGGCCGCCGATCCGGTCCTGCTCCTCGCGGATGATCTGCTCGACGCGGTCGCTGACGCGCTTGCCGAGGGGCAGCAGCGAATAGATGCCCGATCCGAGCTGGCGGACATACCCCGCCCGGACCAGCAGGCGGTGCGACGGCATCTCCGCGTCGGCGGGGTCGTCGCGCAGGGTCGTGAAGAAGAGGTTTGACAGACGCATCCGCGAAGGATAGCCGGGCCGGCACGGTGAGACGGCCGGCCGATGCGCCACGCCGCTCGCGGCTACCATCCACAACGCATGGAAGGCGTCACCCTGATGTTGGTCGCGGTGGTCGTCCTCGCCGTTGCATTCGACTACATCAACGGGTTCCACGACACCGCCAACGCCATCGCGACATCCGTAGCGACCCGGGCGCTCCATCCCCGCCAGGCCATCGTCATGGCCACTGCCTTCAATTTCATCGGCGCATTCGCCGGTACGGCCGTCGCAAAGACGATCGGGTCGGGGCTCGTCGAGGAGCAGACAACCACCCAGGCCGTGGTCATGGCCGCCCTCCTGGGCGCCATCGCCTGGAACCTCCTGACGTGGTGGCTCGGCCTCCCAAGCTCGAGCAGCCACGCGCTGATCGGGGGCCTGCTCGGCTCGACGCTCGTCGCCTCGGGGGTCGGCGCCTTCAACCTGAGCGGGATCGTCGGCAAGGTGCTGGTCCCGATGGTCGTGTCTCCGCTCTTCGGATTCGTCGGGGCGTTCGGGCTGATGATCCTGATCTACTGGGTCTTCCGGAAGGTCAGCCGTCGGCCTCTTGGACGAGTCTTCAAACGGCTTCAGGTTCTATCGGCCGGGTTCATGGCGTTTTCGCACGGTTCAAACGACGCCCAGAAGACGATGGGCATCGTGACCCTCGCCCTGTTCTCGGCCGGAGTCATCCCGGACGTCACGGTCCCGACGTGGGTGATCGTGCTCGCCGCGACGGCGTTGTCGCTCGGGACGGCTATCGGCGGGTGGCGCATCATGCGAACGATGGGCCACCGTGTCGCCGACCTCGAGCCCGTCCATGGGTTCGCGGCCGAGACCACGGCCGCAACCATCCTGTTCACGACGGCCCATTTCGGGATCCCGGTGTCGACGACACACGTCATTTCGAGCGCGATCATGGGTGTCGGATCGAGCCGCGGGCCACGTGGCGTCCGCTGGGGCGTGGCCAGGAATATCCTCGTTGCCTGGGTGGTGACGATCCCGGCCGCCGCGACCGTCGCCGCGCTCGCCTGGTTCCTGCTCAACGTCGCGGGACTCGCTTGAGTCCATCGCTCGAACGCCGACCGGAGGCCCCTCGATGACGTTTCGCCTGCTGCCAAAGGACGTCAAGTTCTTCCACCTCTTCGTGGAGGACGGCGAGATCCTGGAGCGTGCCGGAGACCGATTGCGCGAGATGGTCGACCGGTTCGATCGCCTCGACGAGCGCGTCACCGAAATCCAGGGCCTCGAGAAGGCCGGTGACGAGATCGACCGCGAGATCAACCGCCGGCTGGAGGACGCGTTCGTCACGCCGTTCGATCGGGAGGACATCCACGAGCTGACCGTCCGGCTCGACGACGTGCTCGACGGCATCCAGGCGATCGCGGAGACCTTCGTCATCTATAACGTCACTCGACCGACCGACGAGGCGCGCCGTCTCGCGGCGATCATCGCGGAGCAGGCGGTCGAACTCCTCGCCGCGCTTCGCGGGCTCGATGGGCTGAAGGGGCTCGAGCCGCATTTCAAGGCCGTTCACGACCTCGAGCACGAGGCAGACGGTCTGTCGCGTGCCGCCATGGCGAAGCTGTTCCGCGATCGCGGCGATCCCCTCGACGTGATCAAGTGGCGCGACCTGTATACCGCCTTCGAGGACACGATCGACGCGGCCGAGGATGCCGTCGAGGCGATCGAGCGGATGAACCACAAGGCGAGCTGACGCAGCTCGATCAGCCGATCGACGGTTCCTTGGCCAGGAGGGTCGCCCAGGCGGGCAGGCGGGCACCGCTTCCGAGCTCGAGCCAGCGGATCGCGTAGGCAGCCCGGATCGGGCCGAGCGGCCCGGGACGCGAGCCGTCGACGTCCAGCGTCTGGAATGCCTCCCGACTGAAGGACGCCGTCAGGCTCCGGCGGTTGCGCAACGGGGCGAGGTGGCAGCGGACTAGCTCGACCTCGCGGCCGAAGGCGGCATCGGCCCAGCGCGCCGGGCGGCGGTCCAGGTCGCGCAGGCCGCGACGGAGGCGGAGCGCGTCCAGCGCCAGCGCCCGGTGGGGCGCCGGCGCTGGGGCGGGAGCGAGGGCACCGCTCGAAGGGAGGAGGACCTCGAGCGGAGAAAGATGACCGATGCTCGACTCGTCGCCGGAGCGCGACACGGCTGGGTGGTGGGGTCCGGGCAGGCGGGCGACCATCGGCATGGTCGGTACATTGGATCCCGAAGATCAACGGGCGCTTATCGCGGCGTCAACGCTCGCTCGTCGCTACGTGGGTCGGCGGAAGACGTATCCCACGCCACGCACGGTGTGGATGAACGCCGGGGTGCCCGGGTCGCGCTCGATGCGACTGCGCAGCCAATGTACGTGGACATCGACCGTGCGCGTCTCGCCCCCGTAGTCATAGCCCCAGACGTGCTCGAGCAGCTGGTCGCGCGTGAACACCTGGCCCGGGTGACGGATCAGGAACGCCAGCAATTCGAACGCCTTTGGCTTGATGGGCAGCACCTCGCCGTCGCGCAACAGGCGATGGCCGGCCAGATCGGCCTGGACCGCGCCGAGATCGATGACCGCGGGTGGACCGTCGATCGCTACCGCCTGCTCCGAACGCCGAAAGAGTGCCCGGATCCGGGCCGAGAGCTCGCGCAGGCTGAATGGCTTGGTGACGTAGTCGTCGGCCCCGAGCTCGAGACCGACGACCTTGTCCAGCTCCGAGTCTTTGGCCGTCAGCATCACGATCGGCACGCCGGATTCGGCTCGGATGATCCGGCAGACCTCGATCCCGGAGAGCTCGGGCAACATCAGGTCGAGCAGGACCAGGTCCGGTCGCTCGGCTCGGAACTTGGTCAGCGCCTCCCGGCCGTCAGCGGCCGCGACGACCCGGAAGCCGTCGGCCTCGAGCGCGTCAACGAGCGTCTCGCGAAGGGTCGGCTCGTCGTCGACGACGAGGATCGTGCGTGCCATTCGAGTCCAAGGATAGTCAGCCGTGTTAACACGGCGTTGGCACCGCCCGGGACGTCAGGCCTTCGACGCCTTCATCTTGTCGGGCAGGGCCACGAAGTACTCGACAAAGTCGACGCAGCGGCCGTCTCCGCCGAACTGCAGCGTAAACACGTTGTAGTAGAGATCATGCAGCGAGCCGTCCGGATTGGTGTACCGGCTCTCCCCGACGGCAACGGCTCGGTCGCCTTCGACCGCGTAGGGCTTGTACCAGGCTTCCCACGTGCCGGACTCGTCGGGGTCTTCGACCCACTTCGCCACGATGGCATCCCGGCCGGTCACCGGCTCCTCGTCGTACGGGTAGTAGCGATACGTCGCGTCCTCGCCGAACAGGTCGCCGATGGCTCCGGGGTCGTATGACCGCCAGGCTGCGATGTAGCGATCCAGCCAGCGCTGGACGTCGTCACTGGTCAACGGTGTTGCCTCCTCAGCGGCGGTGGTCATCCGTCATGGGTTCGCGCGAATCGGCGCCGTGGCGCGCCGCGAAGATCGCGAGGAGCGACCACGGTGCGACGAGTGCGATGAGGGTGATCAGGGCGTCCATGCCGTTTCTCCGTGCTCGTCCCGGTTTCGATTGGGACACCGTCAGCATGGCGCACAAACTTGACAGAAAGTGACATATACCCGGCGTTCAGGGTCGATCCAGAACCGCAATGGCGCGATCGAGCCGATGCAGAACCCGTTCGCGCCCGAGCGCGACCAGGGTGTCGAACAAGGGAGGCGTCGCGGTCCGACCCGTGACCGCGACCCGGATGGCCATGAACAGGTCCCCGGCCTTCCAGCCGCGGGCCTCGGCCAACGCGCGGAGGGGCGGTTCCAGCTCGTCTGCCTCGAAGGTCACCTCGCCGACCGTCTCGATGGTTGCCCGGGCGGCAGCAAGTCCTTCACGGGTCGTCGCTGCGTCCCAGCGCTTGGGCACGAGCGTTGCGGCGTCGACGGCCAACTCCTCGACCCACAGGAACCCGACCAGGTCTCCGACCGCGCCAAGCGTCGGGAGCCGGTCCTGGACAACGGGCAGGAGCGCCCGAAGCTCGTCGTCGGGGGGCATGCGGTCGATCCGGCCGGCCCGCAGGTCGGCCTCCACGAACGGCCGCAGCCGCTCGATCAACTCGTCCGGATCGAGGCGGCGGATCCACTGGCCGTTCAACCACTCGAGCCGCTCACGGTCGAAGACGGCGCCGCCCTTGTGGACGGCGTCGAGCTCGAACCGCTGGGCGATCTCGTCGAGCGAGAGGACCTCCTCCTCCGTCCCGGTTGCCCAGCCGAGAAGAGCCAGGTAGTTGACCAGCGCCTCGCGAATGAACCCCTCGGCGATGTAGTCCGACACCGCGGTCTGCGTCTTGCGCTTGCTCATCTTCGTGCGATCCGGATTGAGGATCAGCGGGAGGTGCGCGAACCGCGGTTCCGCGTACCCAAGGGCGCGGAACATCAGGATCTGCTTGGGCGTGTTCGACAGGTGGTCCTCGCCCCGAATGACATGGCTGATGTCCATGGCGGCGTCGTCGACGACGACCGTGAAGTTGTAGAGCGGCGAACCATCGGCACGAACGATGACGAAGTCCCCGCCGAGGTTCGAGACGTCGATCTCGACCCGCCCACGCACGATGTCGTCGAAGGCGATGACCCCCTCGCCGACCCGGAACCTGAGCGCTCCGCGCTGGCCCTCGGCTTCGCGCGCTGCCCGCTCCCCGCGAGTCAGGTTGGCACAGCGTCCGACGTATCGCGGCGCCTGTTTACCTAGCTCCTGAGCCTTGCGATCGGTGTCGAGCTGCTCGGGCGTGCAGTAGCACGGGTATGCCTGGTCCGCGGCAAGCATCCGTTCCGCGGCGGCCGCGTATGTCGGAAGTCGCTCCATCTGCCGGTATGGGGCGTGCGGGCCTCGTGCGGCCTCGCCTGCGACCTCGGGCCCCTCGTCCCAGCCGAGCCCCAGCCAGTGGAGCCCATCGAGAATGTCCTTTTCGTAGGCAAGAGAGCCTCGAGCCTGGTCCGTATCCTCGAGCCGGAGGATGAACGTGCCGCCCGTATGGCGGGCATGCAGGTAGTTGTACAGCGCGGTTCGCGCCGTGCCGATGTGCAGCGGGCCGGTCGGGCTCGGGGCGATCCGGACGCGTGGCGCCCTCGCGTCGGTCGTCACTGGCGCGACGCCGCGGCCGCGGCAGGCACCTTGTGGAACAACGCCGGGTCCGCGGTCCCGGGCAGGATCCGGACGAGCGATGCGGGTCGGAGCCCCAGGGTCGCCCGACCCCGCGGGCCGTCGAGCGTGAGCGAATCGAGGGATTCGCTCCTCGCCAGCACGGTGATCGGGGCGCCCGGTGTCAACGCGCGTGCCTCGAGATACGAGAGGAGGCCCGCGTCCTCCTCGGCCTCCTCGGTGATCCGGTAGATCGTCGCGGCTTGCCCGGCCTCGACCTGGCTGAGCGGCACGCCGGCCGGGCGTCGACGCGCCGTCTCGGCGTCGATCGGGTTCCCGTGGGGACAGGTTTCGGGGTGCCCGAGCATCTCGTCGAGCCTGGCTTCGACACGCGGCGAGATGGCGCCCTGCAGACGCATCGCCTCCTCGTCCGATTCCGCCCATCCGAGGCCAACCACCGCCGTAAGCAGCCACTCGAGGAGGGCGTGGCGCCGGAAGATGGCATCCGCGACCGCCCGGCCGGCGGGGCTCAGGTGGAGATTGCGACCCTCGGCATGGACAACGAGTCCTTCCCCGACGAGCCGGCGAAACATCTCGCTTGCGGCCTGGGTCGTGACACCGAGATGCCGGGCGATCTGCGACGCATTGACCCGACCGGCATCCTCGGCGCCAGCCATGACCCGAAGCGCGAGGAGGTACTCCTGGGCAGCGGCCGACAAGTCGCGCGGATCGTGATGTCGAGGCACGACCTCAGGATACGGGACGTGAGGCCTCACGGCCGAAGCGCAGGCGGCGGAAGACCGCGATCGCAAGACCGCTCAACCAGGCCATCAGGAGCAGCGCCCCGAGCGCGGCTCGGCGCGATGTCTCGTCCGCTGCCGCGCCCGTCGCCGACAGGATCAGCGTCGCGCCAACGGCGGCCAGCAGCAGGACGATCGCCGCTCCCGCGGTGATCGCCGCGATCTCGGGCACGAGGAGAAGCGCTGCCAGGACGATCCCCTGCCCGACCGCGGTCAGCGGTGCCACCGATGGGTCGCACGTGGCCGCGAACCGCCCGCAACCGGTGATCTCGCCCACGACCCAGCCGATCCCGAGCGCGATCGGGACCCAGCCAAGCATGGCCCGAAGGACTCGGCCGCGGAGCCCACCCGAACGCGGATCCGTCAGTGCGCGACCGAGATCGACCGCCGCCCTGGCGGGGTCCGGGGCGGGATCCCCTGGGCGCGACGCCGCCGCCCTCCACCGGCGTGCGGCTGGCTCCGGCTCGGCGTCGGTCGTGCCGGCGGTCCCGATCGGATCCTGCCCGGGATCCGTGGCGTCTTCGGGACCCGCCGTCGATGCCCACCACGATTCGGTCGTGTGCATCGGGGCGGCATCGGGGTCGGGCCCGGCCTCGCCCCCCTCCGAATGGTCGCCGCGAGGGCCGGATGCCCGTCGCGCCCGCGCCTGGTATTCGGGTCCGTGTTTGCGGGGATCGGCGTATTCCTTGGGGTTGATCGTCCAGTAGGTGCCGCTGGTCGTCCCGTACCAGCTCGCCCCACCCCAGTCTGGCTCGAACGGTCCGCTGTCCGCGCCGTCGTACGAGGTCGAGCCCAGTGTCGCCTTGCCTCGTCTGCGGCCGCGCGGATCATCGTGGTCCGGACCGCCCCGACCCGTCCCGGTGGCGGCCGGTCCGGCGCCGGTCCCCCGGGGTCGGTTCGGGCCGGAACCCGCGGCGCCGGTGGGTGGCGCGGAGCGCGGTCGCGCCCCGGACTCCGAACCGGCTCGGCGTCCGCTCTCCGGGTCCCGAGGCGTCGGCCGCCGGGGCGCGGGCTGCTGGCCGCGCTCTGGAGCGCCGGCCGAGCCCGCCGGACTGGCGATCGCATCGTATGCGGCCTGGATCGCCAGGAACCGAGTGAGGGCCGACGGTCCTGCGGCATCCGGATGGTTTGCCTTCGCCAGCCGGCGGTAGGCGCGCTTGACCTCGTCGAGCGTGGCGCCACGGGCCAGGCCCAGGGTTCGGTAGGGGTCGGGCTCGAATGGCATGCGCAGCGGGTCGCTCGGGTCACCCGTTCCGGCCGTCTGGCCAGGATCGGTCAGCCGATCCGCTCACCAACCGGCGCGAGGTCGAAGTCGGGGATCGCCTCGGCGGCCGCCCGGCCATGGGGATCGAGGGTCACCGGCCGGTGGTAGCGGGCGAGATCACGGAGCGCGCCGCCGTCCAGGATCCCGGCCTGCCGCAGCGCCTCCACCGACGCCGCCCACGTCCCGCGGTCGAACCCGTCGCCATCCTCGATCTTGACGGCCATCCCGGATGGCCCGTCCTCGTGGGTTCCAGTGCGTGGACCCGCGAGGATCGCGAGACCGCGCAGTGCCTCCATTCCGGCCTTGCTCACCAGTCGGCCGGGCACTGCCTTCATCAGCGAGGTGTCCAGCCGGTCGTGCCGTCCGCCGACCATGTCCGGGTGAGCGAGCATCGCGTCGCGGATCACGGCCAGTCCTTCGGCGAGCTCGCTCCGCGGATCGCTCGCCGGGATGGCCGTCGGGTCGGCCAGCATCGCGTAGGCGCGGGCAACCTCGTGGAGGGGAAACGCGTACGTCTCGAGCCCGCAGCCATCAATCGCGGTCTGGAGCCTGCCCGCGGGGACGCCAAACGCCCGGGCCACGGCCCCGCGGTAGGCGACCTGCGAGGGATGGCCGGGCTTCCAGTAATCGGTCGGGTCCCAGCCCTTCAGCCGGCTGAGGAGCAGCGAGACGGTGTGCTGCCCGGAACACATGTGGCGGATTGGTCCGGCCTTCTCGCCGTCGCGGGCCAGCCGGGCCGCGGTCAACGCGTCGAGCGGCATCCCTTCGGCGCCGCAGGCCAGCAGTGCCTGGCTGACGCCGGTTCTGCGGTAGACGCTCTGCAGGGTCCGGACGTGGAGGTCCTCACCCGAATGCGAGCTGGCGAGGATCGCGATCTCGGTCGGTTCGAGGTCGAACGCGCTCACGCCGCCTGCCTCGACGATGGCGAGCGCCCCGAATGGCTTGACGGTCGATCGCAGGGTGACGATCCGGTCCGGGTCGCCAAGCTGGCGGATCAGTCGACCGGATGCGTCGACCTCCACGATGTCGCCGCGGTGGACGCTCTCCTCGATCCCGTTGCGGACCTGCCGAACCAGGACGGGTGCCGCTCCCCGGGCGCGGGATCCACGTGTGGCGGCCGGGCGTTTGGCGCGTGGAATGGCCGGGCTGGCCGAGACGGACAAGGTCGATGAATCTCCGCGTATCGGACGACGGTCGCGGGCGCGCGCTCGGATCGTGGACCGCGAGGATACCGCGGCGATTGCTACGATGGCACGGTCGACCGCCCAATTCGTCGGCCATTTGTCGGCCATGGTCGATCCCGACGCCCGGAGGTGTTGCGTGCCCGCCCCAACCCTGCATGTTTCGCGGCACCCGGCCATCCTCCACAAGCTGGCCATCCTGCGTGACGAGAAGACCGAGCCAAAGAAGTTTCGCGAGGTCGTCCGCGAGCTGTCCTGGCTACTCGGCTACGAAGCACTGGCCGATGTCGGGGTGCGAGCCCGCGACATCCGGACGCCGATGGAAGCGATGACGGCGCATGAACTCGGCGAACGGATCGGGCTGATCCCCATCCTTCGGGCCGGGCTCGGCATGGTCGATGCGATGCTGGAGCTCATGCCCACGGCGCAGGTGTGGCATCTCGGGTTGTTCCGAGACGAACGGACGCTCCGACCCGTCGAGTACTACAACAAGCTGCCGGACTCCGCGACCGTGGATCTCTGCCTGATCCTCGACCCGATGCTGGCGACCGGTGGATCGGCGACGGCTGCGATCGAGGTCCTCAAGAAATGGGGTGCGGTCAAGCCGGTCAGGATCAAGCTGGTCAACCTGATCGCCGCCCCCGAAGGCGTGGAGGCAGTCACGTCGGCGCATCCGGATGTCGAGATCCACTGCGCGGCGCTCGACCGCGGTCTCAACGACCGCGGCTACATCCAGCCGGGTCTCGGCGACGCGGGCGACCGTCAGTTCGGGACGGGCAAGTCGGGCTGAGGGCGAGACAGGGCCAGGCCGGCAACGGCAGCGTCGGTCGCCCGGCGGGAACGGGGCCTCAGGAGTGGCCAGGCGTCCGGTAGCGGCGGTGTTGCCGGTGCATGGCGCCGAGGCGGGCCGACTGTCGGTGGTGTGTGGAGGGCGCCGATCGATGCGCCTTCGAAGGCCGCGACGGGACTGGGACGCGCAAACAGGTAGCCCTGCCCGTGGGTCACGCCGAGCGCCTGGGCCGTGGTGCGCTCGGGCTCGGTCTCGATGCCCTCGGCGATGACCTCGCAACCAGCCGTTGCTGCAAAGTGCACGAGGCCGACGAGGACGGCCTGACGCGCCAGGTCCGTATCGAGGTCGCGGATCAGACCAGCATCGATCTTGACGATGCCCGGGCGAAGCTCGACGAGGTGGCTGAAGTTCGCGATGCCGGCCCCCGCGTCGTCCACGGCCGTGCGAACGTCAGGGCCCAGCCGGTCGATGGCCGAGCGCACGGCGCGATAGTCGTCGATCGCCACGTGCTCCGTCACCTCGAGCACTGCCGGACGGTCACGACAGGCGAGGATCGCATCGAGCCCCGCCGCGCCGACGAGCAAGCTCGGCGAGACATTGAGGCTCAGCCAGTTGCCTGGCGGGAGCCTGTGGGCGGCCGAAATTGCCGCTTCGAGGGTCTTGAGCTCGAGCTCGAACCCGACGCCCGCGCGGGCCGCGTCGGCGAACACGAGGTCAGGCCGCCGGCCATCGTCAAAGCGCGTGAGTGCCTCGAACCCGACGGTTCGCCCGCTGGCCAGCTCGACGACCGGCTGGAAGACGGGGTGAAACGAGTCCTCGGCGATGATCCGCTCGATGGCCTGTCGCGCGACCAGCGTCTCGGCGCGCTCCCGCAGCATCGGGGTCAGCAGGATGGAGGTCGTGGCCGCGAATTCGGCGACCGCAGGCAGGTCGGCCAGCAGGTGTTGGGCATGCGACTGCGATTGCGTGCCGATCGCGACGGCGCCGACGATCCGGTCTCCGTCGAAGAAGGGCGCGTACGCCAGCCCCTTGATCCCGGTCTTCGTGACCGCTTCTCCGTATCCCCCGGAGGCCAGGGTCTCGACCACAGTTCGGCCCAGGGACCGGCCGTCATTCGATCGAGCAGATGCCGCGCCCGCGCTTCGGGCAGGTAGTCGCCGGTCCGCGCCGGGAAGCCTGCCGGGCCGAGCATGGCCAGGACTTCCACCTGGTGGTCGTCGCACCGGAAGACGCCCGCAATGTCGATCTGCGGAAGCTGTTTCAGGGCGGCCACGATCATCTCGGCCGTCGCCTCGATCGTGGCTCTGCGCTCGAGGCGGCCGAGCGATGCCACGATCGCGGTTCGCTCGGCGAAGGCGGCCTCCTCCGCACGAAGCGCTCGGCGCAGTCGGTCCGTGGAGTTCCTGGCGGCCACGGCGAAGTCCGTCAATGCGACAAGGATGAGCAGCGTGACGCCAACGAGCGCGCCGTACTCGAACAGCGTAGCGACGGGTTCGCGCATGGGCGGGAGCGCCTTGGGGAGATCGCCGCCCAACAGGGCAAGGAGACTGCCGACGACCGCGATCCCGACCAGGGCGACGGCGCTCCTTGCGCTCCGACCCGGCATGAGCAGGACGACGGACAGGATCGGCAGGAGCGCCGAGACGTGGGCGCTGCCCGGGATGAAGATCGCGCCGGCCAACCCGAGGAGATAGACGCTCAGGGCGAGCATCACCGGCACCGCCGCCGCGCGCCCGACCTTGGAGAGGAGCGCGGCGACTACGATCACGAACCCGAAGCCCGCGGTCAACGCCGCCGCGCCGAGCAGGGCCGGTTCACCGGCGACGGCCCCAAACGCCGCCTCGGAACCGGCCACGAGGAACGCGGCGGGAACGAGTCGCGACAGATGGCGGTCGACGTCGTCGGCGATGGAACGTTCGGCCCCACGCCGGTGGGGTTCGGTGTCCATGACCGGTTCGGTTGCCTCGGGCACGGCGGAGCCGGGGAAAACGTCATTCACGCAGTCGATCGTAGGTGGCGCCCGGTGCCGAGCAACACCGCCCGGTAGTACCCCTCAGGGTCAGGAATGAAACGGGCCGGCCCACGACGGCCGGCCCGTTGTTTCGCGAGGCGCTCAATGGCGACTAGTTGCCGCCTTCGGTCACCTCCACGACGCCCTTCTGGAAGTCGGCACCCTTGCTGTCGTCCGTGATGCCTGCCAGGGCGGCGGTGGCCAGATCGCCCCGGGCTGCCTCGGCCGGTGGTGCGGCCTTGATGATCCCGGCCTCGAGCGAGACGTCGACCGTCTGCTGCCAGGCGGCGGGGTCAAGGATCCCGATGCCGTTCGGCGACGGCCAGACCAGGGCGTTGATCTCGTTCATCATCCAGGTCTG
This sequence comes from uncultured Chloroflexia bacterium, assembly GCA_963731865.1. Lineage (GTDB taxonomy): Bacteria > Chloroflexota > Limnocylindria > Limnocylindrales > CSP1-4 > SPCO01. The sequence goes on from CAVSXG010000002.1 coordinate 1,324,624, forward strand.
GTGGCCGGTGCCGAGGGTGGACCCGGCGTTGACGGTGTACTGGATGCAGTCGGCCGGGTTGGTCCGGCAGTAGATCCAGCCCTGGAACGAGGCCTTGAGGAACCGCGTCGCGATGTCCTCGTTGCCGGCCTCCGCGAGCCACGACGCGCGTGCGAACAACGCGTCCTGGAGCATGGCCACGCCCTCGTCGTTCCAGTTGATCACGTTGAGGTCGGTGGGCTGGTAGAGGTTGCCGGTCTCGGGGTTCTTGGTCTCGAGGACCTGGGCGTACTCGTTGTAGATCATCGCCTCGGCGACATCGATCTGCCGTGACAACAGCAGCGTCATGTCGAACGGCTGGATGACCTTCTCGTAGTCGGTGCCCTGCTCGAGCCCGGCCTTCTTGGCGCCGGCCGTGACCTCGAACTCATTGCCAAAGTCCCAGACGCCGACCTTCTTGCCGGCGAAGTCGGCGGGACCCGTGATGTTCGAGTCCTTCCACGACACGGACAGCGTGCCCGAGCGCTGGAAGATCTGGGCGATGTTGACGAGGTCAGAGGCCGGGTTGCCCTCGCGCGCCTCGAGCACCTTGGGGACCCAGCTGATCGTGAACTCGGGGCCGTCGGCCGCGGAGCCGGCCTGCTGCGGGATGACCTCGGGTCCGCCGTCGATGATCGTGACGTCGAGCCCGTTGGCTTCGAAGAAGCCCTGCTCGACGGCGGCGAAGTAGCCGGCGAACTGCGCCTGCGGCGCCCACTGGAGCTGGAGACGGACCTCGTCGAGTGCGGCGGCCCCGCTGGGCGCCGCGCTCGGTGCCGTGCTCGCCGCGCCGCCGGCGCTACAGGCACCAAGGGCGAAGCTGGCGACGGCTGCCAGCGCCAGGAACCTCCTGGTTCGAACCATGTGCGCTCCTCCTCATTCGGGGCCAGCTTCGGTGGCCCCGACACTGCCGACGCCCGGCGTTTCCCACCGGGACGTCCTTTCTATGGCTCCTGGCTGCGCACCGAGGCGTGCCAGGGAATGACCGCTCGTTCGATGGCCACGGTCACCAGGTACAGCACGATCCCGGTGACGGCCGCGAGGATGATCGCCGCCCAGGTCACGTCAAAGCGCAACGCGCTCGCGCTCTGGACGACCACCCGACCGAGAACCTCGCTCGATCCTCCGAAGTATTCGCCGACGATGGCCCCGATGAGGCTCAACGTGGTGCCGATCTTGAGTGCGGTGAAGAAGTATGGCAAGGCGTTCGGCAGGCGCAGGACGCGCAGCACCGTCCACTCCGACGCGGCATACGAGCGCAGGAGCTCGAGGGCCGCGGGCTCGACCTGGGTGAGACCGCGGGTCACGTTGACCACGACGGGGAAGAAGACGAGGACGGCGACGATCATCATCTTGGACAACGGGTTCAGGACGCCGAACCAGTTGTTCATGAGCGGCGCGAACGCGATGATCGGGACCGCGCTGGCGGCAACGGCAAGCGGCAACAGGATCTCGCGTGCGGTCGCGAACCGGGCGGTCGCAAAGGCGACGATGACCCCGAGCGACGTCCCGACCGCGAGACCGCCGATCGCCTCGAACAACGTCGCGGCCGCGGCCTTGCCAAGCGGCCACCGACCGGATGCCCAGTTATCCCCGAGTGCGGTCAGGATCGCGCTCGGGGCGGGCAGGGGCAGACCGCGCAGGTCGATGTTGCGGACCACGAGCTCCCACAACCCGATCGTGCCGACGAACACCGCGATCGCCGGCAGGTAGTACCAGACACGCTGCGCCAGCCGGGCGCCGGCGCCGGGTCCTGGTCCGCCCTGGCTTCGGCCGGGGCGGGCCGCGGCCGCCGAGGTCACCCGATCCCTCCTTCGGCGATCGTGCGGTCGATCGAGGCGATCTCGTCCACCGCCGACTCCGCGGTCGCCGCGTCTGCGCCGCCCCGCCGAAGCGCCTCCCGGACCGCGGTGACCAGCTCGAAGTAGCGGCGTTGCTCGCGCGTCTCCACGTCGCGTGGCCGGGGCAGGTCCACCTCGATCAGGTCCGTGATGCGCCCCGGCCGGGCGCTCATCACCACGACGCGGGACGAGAGGAAGACGGCCTCCGGGATCGAGTGGGTGACGAACACGATGGTGATCCCGGTCCGCTCCCAGATCCGCAGGACCTCCTGGTTCATCCGCTCCCGGGTCATCTCGTCGAGGGCGCCGAAGGGCTCGTCCATCAGCAGGATCGACGGTTCGAACGCGAGCGCGCGGGCGATCGCGACCCGCTGCTGCATCCCGCCCGAGAGTTGGTACGGGTGGTGGTGGAGGAAGTCGCCGAGCTCGACGAGGTCGAGCATCTCGCGGGCCCGCGCCGTCCGACGAGCCCCGTCGTAGCCCATCAGCTCGAGGGGCAGCTTGACGTTGTCCTCGACCGACCGCCAGTCGAACAGGACCGGCGCCTGGAAGACCATGCCGTAGTCCCGATCGCGCCGCGCACGCGAGGCCGGCTTGTCGTTGACCGTCACCGTGCCGCTCGTTGGCGCAACGAGATCGCCGATGACCCGCAGCAGCGTCGATTTGCCGCAGCCGGATGGTCCGATGAGCGAGACGAACTCGCCCCGGCGGATCTCCAGGTCGATCCCCTCCAGGGCCGTGGTCACGGCGGTCCCGGTCTGGAACGTCTTGGCGACGCCCGCGATCCGGACGACCGCATCGGTCGCGCCGGTTGGCTCCATCGGGTTCACCCCTCGGCCGCGCCGGGTCGCCCGCGCAGGACGACCAGCTCAGCCACGCGGATCAACAGGAAGAACGAGATGCCCAGGATGGACGAGACGAGGATGGCGGCCCACAGCTTCTCCGGCCCGGTGATGTACTGCTGGTTGAAGTTGATGATCGCGCGACCGAGCCCGTCGGGGATGCCGCCCGGGCCCTCGCCGATGATCGCCCCAACGATGGAGGCCGTGGCCGCGATTTTCAGGGCGGTGAACAGGTACGGAAGGGATGCGGGTAGGCGCACCTTCCGGTACGTCGCCCAGCGTCCCGCGGCGTAGGAGCGCATCAGCTCGAGGGCGCGGGGATCGGGCGCGCGCAACCCGCGGATCATGGCGATCGTGACCGGAAAGAAGGTCAGGTACGTGGCGATGACCACGACCGACGTCACGTTCGGACCAAAGGCGTACACGATCATGGGTGCGAGCGCGACGATCGGGATCGTCTGGCTGGCGACCACGTACGGGACGATCGCCCGTTCGAGCAGCCGGGAATGGACGAAGATCGTGGCCAGGACGAGTCCCAGCAGCGCCCCGACGAGGAAGCCGATGAACGCCTCCCGCCACGTGTAGAACGCGGCCCCGGCAAGGAACTGGCCAAGCGACTGGTCGGCGTTGCGCTGGACCGGGGCGGCCATCGAGCCAATGATGCTGAACCAGTGGGGCAGGTTGAGGTCGTTGGCAAAGCCCCAGCGGAACGGCGGGTTGTGGTCGATCGACAGGCCCGTCCCGAACACGTTCGCAAAGCGCCATGGCACGCCGCCGAGCACCTTGACGACCTCCCAGGCCAGCAGGATGAGCACCCCGAAGGCAACGAACGTCAGGATCCGCCGTCGACGGGTGTGATTGGACCCAGCGGCGTCCGCGGTCGCTGCCGCCGCGCCCGGCCTGAACCGCGCTCGCACGTCCATCGGGCCGGCGGTCGCCATGGGCTAGCCGGTCACCGCCTGGTCCGCGATGTCGAGGGCTCGATCGACGATCTCGAACCCCTCCGCCAGCTGTTCCTCGGTGATGCACAGCGGCGGGTTCGTGTGGATCGAGTTGTTGATCACCATCGTGTACAAGCCGTTGTCGCGGAAGAACTTGCCGATCGCCTTCATCTCGTCCGATGTCCCGTTGAAGGGCGTAATGGGTGTCCATGGATCGCGGCTTCGGACGAGGTCGAGGATCCCGAACAGGCCGAGGTTGCGGGTTGCGCCGACGCTCGGGTGCCGGTCGGCCAGGCGCCGATGGTGGTCGCGCATCACGGAGTCAAGTCGAGCGGCATTCTCGATCAGCCCGTCTTCCTCGTACACCCGGATCGTGGCGAGGGCCGCGGCCAGGCTGACCGGGTGGCTGCTGTAGGTCAGGCCACCGGAGTAGAACATGGCGTCCATCTTCTCGGCGACCTCGTGGTTCATGGCCACTGCGCCGAGGGGCAGATACGAGCTTGTCAGACCCTTGGCCATGGTCATCAGGTCGGGGGTGACGCCCCAGTGGTCGACCGCAAACCACTTGCCGGTCCGTCCGAACCCGGCCATCACCTCGTCCGCGACCATCAGGATGTTGTTGCGGTCGCAGATCTCGCGGACGCCCTGGATATAGCCGTCCGGTGGGATCAGGATTCCGTTGGTCCCCACGATCGTCTCCAGGAAGATCGCGGCGATCGTGTGCGGACCTTCGTAGCGGATGACGTCCTCGAGCCCCTGCAGGCTTTCGGCCACGGGTCGTGGTTCCGCCTCTCCCCAGCGATGCGTGTCGGGGTAGCGCACGACCCCGACGAGACCCGGCTCGTTCGGCCAGCGACGCGGGTCGCCGGTCAGCGTCATCGCCCCGAACGTTGCCCCGTGGTAGGAGCGATACCGGGCGAGGACCTTGTAGCGACCGGTGAAATGACGCGCGAGCTTGATCGCGTTCTCGATGGCCTCCGCACCCCCGAGCGTAAAGAAGACCTTGTCGAGGTCGCCCGGGCAGGATCTCGGCAAGCTTCGCGCCGAGCCGCGCCCGGATCTCCGTGGCGAACGCCGGCTGGACGTACTGCAGCTTGAGCGCCTGTTCGGTGATCGCGTCGATCACCCGGCGGTCGCCGTGGCCGATGTTCACCGACATCAGTTGGCTGTTGAAGTCGAGGATGCGCTTGCCCTCGGGCGTGTAGAGGTAGACGCCCTCGGCCCGGTCGATGGCGATCGGGTCGAGCGCGCCCTGGATGGACCACGAGAAGAACGTGTGCTCGCGCGACAGGCGCGCGATCTCCTCGCTCGTCATCGAGCCCGCAGCGGTCGTTGTGGCCATGGTTCACCTCGGAAGACGAGCGCGGCTGCGCCGCGGATCAGGTTCGAGCCCCGAGCCGACGATGGAGGATTCCGGCGTCGCTGGTGCGCCATTACAGCACAACGGCGCTGGGGCCGGACGTGCAGCGGGTCCGCTACCGGGTCAGGTTGCGCGGGCCGCACCGTCGACGGTTGCGAGGCAGCGCAGGATGGCCGCAGCGGACACGTCGATATCCTACTCCGTCGTCTGCCAACCCGATACCGAGACGCGCATGGCGGCACGGCCCTGCCAGGTGGTGCCACCCAGCCAGCAGGTTCCGTCGCGCTGCACGGCATCGATCACCGCTCGCGTCCGTGCGTCCCCCTCGGAGCCGTCCTCGTCGTCTGCGGGACCGTCGAAGCGGACGAGTACCTGGTTGAGGTCGACGGCGTTGAGGATCCTCACCCCCGGACCCACGGCCAGGCTTGCCGCCATCCGCCGGGCCAGCGCGCAGTTGCCCTCGATCAGGTCGGCGAGCCCCGCGCGACCCAGGGAGCGCAGGGCCGCGAGGACGGTGAAGCCTCGCGCCCTCCGCGACGACTCGGGCACCCAGTTGAATGGGTCGCGCTCGCCGCTCGCCGCCACGACGTAGTAGGCGGCACCAAAGGTCATCGCGGCCTGGTGCGCGGCAGCGTCGCGGATGAAGACGAGACCCGAGTCGTACGGCACATTGAGCCACTTGTGCGCGTCCGTCGACCACGAATCCGCCTGGTCGTGACCGCGATCCGGTCGCGCATCGATGGCACCGCGGCCGCCCAGATCCCGAATGCGCCGTCGACGTGGACCCAGGCGCCCCGCTCGCGCGCGATCGGGATCAGCTCGGCGAGGGGATCGAACGCGCCGGTGTTCACGTTGCCCGCCTGGCTGCAGACGATGACCGGTCCGTCGATAGTTGCGAGCGCCTCGCGAAGGGCGTCGGGGCGCATACGGCCCGAGGGCGTCAGCGGCGATCCGCCGAACTCGTTCGCCTTCCCGGCCAAGGCCGAGCATCTGCAGCGAGGCATAGACGGTGGCGTGGGTCCCGTCGTGCGTGACGCACGGTCACCGGCGGCGCGCCCTGGAGCCCATCCCGCTCGACGTCCCAGCCGGCGCGCGCCAGGACGCTGTGGCGGGCGGCGGCGAGGGCGCTGAAATTGGCCATCGTCACCCCGGTGACAAAGCCAACAGTGGTTCCCGCCGGCAGCCCGAGCAGCTCCACGAGCCACGCCGCCGGCGATCTCCTCGGCCACGGCTGCGGCCGGGGATGACGACGTAGACGAACGCCGTTCTGGTCCCAGCTGGAAACGAGCCAGTCGGTGGCGAGCGCTGCCGGCAGGCTGCCGCCGATCACGAACCCGAAGTACCGCGGACCGGCGCTGCCGACGAGTCCCGGGTCGGCGGCCGCGGCAAGCCACTCGACGACCTGGCGCGGATCGGCGCCCGTCTCCGGAAGCGCGCCGCCCAACGCCTCGCGAAGCGCCGGGAGGTCCACTGGTCCACCCACCGGACGATGCGGGAGCGTCTCCAGGTAGGCGACTGCGAGATCGCGCGTTCGGGTCAGCAGCTCGGCGGTGTCGGTCATCGAGTCACTCCAGGCACGATCCAGGCAACGGCGCGGACCATCGCATCGAGGCAACGGTTCGGACTGGTGCTAGTGTGACCCGACGACCTCGGTCAGGAGGTGTTCATGGACCACGCCGGCTTCCATTCCTGGCTCGTGCGCTACGTCGATGCCTGGCGGCTGAACGATCCGGTCGCGATCGGCGACCTGTTCAGCCTCGATGTCCGCTACGCCTTCGACCCGTTCAGTGAAGCCGTCGTCGGCCGTCCGGCCGTCGTTGCCGCCTGGTTGACCGACCCGGACGAACCGGGCACCTGGGAGGCCGACTACGAGGTCCTCGCCGTCGACGGGGACACGTTTGTCGCCCATGGACGGACGCGCTACCTGACGGACGACCGCTCCGAGGTCGATCGCGAGTTCGCCAATGTCTTCGTCTGCCGGTTCGACGACGAAGGGCGTTGTCGCGAGTTCACGGAGTGGTTCATGCGACGCCGACCGGAGGTCCTCCCCGACTGATCGGGGTCTGCCATCAGCGCCGGGTCCACCAAGGGCGAGTCGCCGCGAACGATCACTCGCAATGCGGCTGGTCGCGTGGCGAACTCCACGGGCGTCCAGCCGAGGTCGCACTGATCAGCCCGAACCGGCAGCGGCCGAGCGCTGGTGACCCTGACCCGTTTCGAGCGGTAGGTCGAGATCCGTCGGCGCATACCGCCGGCGCCCAAAGGCGATCGAGGCGAGGTGCCGGACAAGCTCCCACTTCGAGAATCCGCGGAACACGCGAACGTCGAACAGGCCGTCATTGAGCCGCGCATCGGGCGCCACGGTCATTCCGGCGCCCGTGTACGGGCCATTCGAGATCGCGACCATCAGCGCACGCGTCCGGACGAGCCGATCGTCGAGCCGGAGGACCATTCGCGATGGCCGGTACCGGATTGCGACCCAGATGGTGCGCGCGATGGACAGCCAGTCCGGATCGTCGAAATGGTCCGCTTCCCGAAAGATCGCCGCGTTGAGACCGACTGACCCGCCACCATAGAACGGCGTGCCGGCCGCCTCGCCGATGTCGATCCGGGTCGTCTGGCCGCGGGCCAGGATGGCCGCCGCGGCGTCGATGTCGCGGGGAATGCCCAACGAGCGCGCCACGTTCATGACGCTGCCCAGGGGCAGGATCCCCAGCCGTCGCGTCCGAACCCAGGAGTTCGTTGGCGACGAGAGCCACCGTGCCGTCGCCACCAGCGGCAACGATCACATCAATTCCGTCGGCGACCGCCTCTGCGTACCGCCGCGGTTGCCTGGGCTTCGTCCGCGGTCTCGATCACGTCGTTCCCAAGTCCATGTTTCGTGAGCACCTCGCGCAGCTCCTCCGGAGAACAACCGCTGACCGGGATCCCACCCTTGGAGCCCGCCGCGTTGTTGCGGATGACGCGGACGCGCCGCCTGGGTTCCTGCGCCGCAGGTTGACTGGCGACACCGGTTTCGATCACGCGTCGACCCACGTCGAACGCGCCTTGACCCGCCGGTACAGGGCAGCAACCCCGATCAGATAGCTCGTTCCGAGCAGGTACGAGGCCACGACATCGGTCATCCAGTGATGGCCCTGCTGGATGCGGCTCGGACCGACCAGGCCGACGAGGCCGAGCAGGCTGGCGATCCCAAACCGTCGTCCGGGACCGTTCGGGAGCAGGACGAACAGCAGATAGGCAAGGAAGCCGTACACGCCGACGTAGGTGAGCACATGTCCGCTCGGGAAACTCGAGCCACCGAGCGGCGCCGCCACGACCCGCAAGTCCTTGCCAGCGACGGGTCGTGGTCGGTTCATGAGCGACTTCGCACCGGTCGCAAGTAGCGCCGTCCCCCAGGCGAGGACGAAACAGGCGGCTTCGAGACGGAGCCGGCCAATGACCAGGCCGGTGGTGATCACCGCCGGGATCATTCGACTCTGTGGCGGGAAGCCTGGCCACGACACGGCGCGCATGACGCCTTCCACAACGTGATGCGAGCGCCGCTGGAACTTGAGCGTCGTCGCCAGGTCAAGGGCGTCGCTGAGCCTGGCCTTGACCAGCGCGAACGTCGCGCCGAACCCCGCCAGACCGATCCAGGCGGCGCGCGAGGCATGCCGGCCCCGCCACACGGTGACCGGCGCAGGTACCACCGGAACGGGTGTCGAGCGATCGACGGCGAGTCCCATCGAGCGAGCATGCGAGGTGGCACTGACGGTGTGTGCCAGCGTCCGCCTCACCGCCCCTGTCAGACGCGTTGCAACCGCTGGCGGCGCCGACGATCGGAGGTGTACCCTGCCCTCTCTTCGACCATCCGAACCACCCGTGCGAGGTGCCCTTCCGATGCCCCGAACCGTCCGCGGCGCGCTCGTCCAGGCAAGCTGGACCGGCGACAAGGAATCGATGATCCAGAAGCACGAAGAACGCGCCCACGAGGCGGCCAAGCAGGGCGCCCAGTTCGTCCTCTTCCAGGAGCTGTTCTACGGGCCGTATTTCTGCCAGGTCCAGGACGCGCAGTACTACAGCTACACCGAGCTGATCCCCGACGGGCCGACGACGAAGCGGATGCAGGACCTCGCCAAGCAGACCGGCATGGTCGTCGTGGCCCCGATGTACGAGGAAGACGACAAGGCCTCGGGGATCTACTACAACACGGCCGCGGTCATCGATTCCGATGGCACCTACCTGGGCAAATACCGCAAGACCCATATCCCGCACGTGAAGGGCTTCTGGGAGAAGTTCTACTTCCGACCCGGGAACATGGGCTACCCCGTCTTCGAGACCGCCGTTGGCAAGGTGGGCGTATACATCTGCTATGACCGCCACTTCCCGGAGGGAGCGCGGGCCCTGGGCCTGAATGGCGCCGAGATCGTATTGATCCCGTCCGCCACGTCGCGAGGACTGTCCGAGTACCTCTGGCGGATCGAGCAACCGAGCCACGCCGTGGCCAACGGCTACTACGTCGGGACGATCAACCGCGTGGGCATCGAGAAGGAGATCGGCGACGACGACTTCTACGGCCAGAGCTACTTCGTCAACCCGCGCGGGCAGTTCGTCGGCGACGTGGCCAGCGCCCATGACGAGGAGCTCGTCGTCCGCGACCTGGACCTCGACCTGATCCAGGAGGTCCGCAACACCTGGCAGTTCTTCCGGGACCGCCGCCCGGACGCCTACGCGGATCTCACGCGACCCTGATCAGGCCGGTTTCGATGCCTTCCTGAACGGCTAGCGGACCTGGTCGCGAACGGCTACCATCCCATCCGGCTCGGCCGTCTGGAGGAGGACGGCCGAGCCATTTGACGCCCGACGCCCACACCTGATGAAGCCTCAATACCCCGGACTATCACGGACCGCTCCCTGACCTATAGGGGACCCCTACGGACCCGGCCTGCGCGCATTGTTTCGCGCATGACCCGTAGCCAGACGATCGTGACGAGCGCCCGAAGCCGTCTCGCGGCCTTGCGAGTACTCCCGCTGCCGGCGCTCATCTCGGCTGCCATCGCCCTGTCGCTGCTTGCCGGTGCTGTGATCGTCGTCCGACTGACGGGGGAGACCACCCAGGAAGCGCTCCGCGATCTCGACGCGTATGCCGCGACGCAGGCGGCGACCCTCGACGAAGTGGTGGCGGAGGCGACCCGCGATCTTCGCCTGGCCAGCCGCAACGTGATCTTTGGTGACGCGCTGGCAAACGGCAGCGGTCCCGTCGACGCCCTCGACCGTGCGCGGGTCGAGAGCGCCCTGACGTACATGGGCCAGCGGTACAGGGTCGACGAGATCTGCCTGATCCGCTCCGATGGCCTCGAGGTGTCTCGCTTCAACGGTGGCCATGTTGCTGCGGTCGCGGATCTGTCACCTGACGAAAGCGTGAACAACCCGGCGTTCTACCCAACGCTCGGCCTGCCCGATGACGAGAACTTCCGGACGTCGCCGTACGTCTCGCCTGATTCGGGGCGGTGGGTCTTTGGGCTGGCGACGCCGATCGTCCGCGACGGGACGACCATCGGGATACTCCACCTGGAGCTGCCTATTGCCGCGATGGCGGACGCGATCTCGGCGCCCTTCGGCACGACCGGTTATTCGTTCACCATCGATCGGACCGGCCACCTCCTGAACCACCCACGGATCGCCTCCTTCCGCGAGGCAGCGGGCCTCTCCACCGACCCCAACAGCGGGGATTTTCCGCCCGCGAACGCGCTGGGTGGCCGAGCGTGGAAGACCGCCATCGAGGGAATCATCTCGGGCACCATCCCCTCGGGCCGGTTCACGGACGAGACCGGACCGGTACGCTTCGCAGCCAGGCCGATCCTCGGCGAGCAAGCGTTCGTCGTGTCAGTCAGCGCAGAACATGAGCTGTTCGCCGCGGTTCGCGCCGCCCAGTTGGACCTGCTCGTGACGCTCGGACCACTGGCCGCGCTGATCGTCGTGCTCACAGCGGCGTTCGCTCGGCGGCTCGCGCAAACCAATCGTCGCCTCGCGATGGCCGTCCAGACAAGCGCCGAGCTCGCCTCGATCGTGGAGTCGGCCGAGGACGCCATCCTGTCGGTCGATCACGAGGGACGGGTCGCCACGTGGAACGAAGCCGCCGAGCGGACCTTTGGTGTACAGGCGAATCTCGCCGCAGGACGCCCGATGGCAGACCTCTTCGCGGCCGGGCGGCGCGAGGAGATCGCCAGGCACCTCGCAACTGTCGCCCTGGGCGAACCGGTCGAGCGCTACGAGATCGACCTGTTGGACCCGAGCGGCGGCAGGATCGACCTGTCGCTGACCTATTCGCCGCTGCCGGGATCGTCCGACGACCCTGGCGGCGCATCCGTGATCGTCCGGGACATCTCCGACCTCAAGCGGCTCGAGGAAGAGCTCGCCCATCAGGCGCTCCATGATTCACTGACCGGGATGCCCAACCGGGCGCTGTTTCGGGATCGTCTCGATCATGCCCTGCGGCGGGCCAGCCGGCCGGTCGCCGGACCCGCAGGGCGCCGCACAGCCGTGTTGTTCATCGATCTCGACGACTTCAAGGTCATCAACGACACCCTGGGCCATCGAATCGGTGACGCGTTGCTCGTCGGGGTTGGCGAGCGCATCGCCGCGGCGATCAGGCCGGGGGACACCGCCGCCCGCCTCGGCGGCGACGAGTTCACCGTGCTCCTCGAGACAATCGAGGACGCCGCCGAGGCCCGCCGTGTAGCGGACCGGATCCTCGGCGGCCTGGTCGCGCCCTTCCACCTCGAGGGTCACGACGTGGTGATCGGCGCCAGCATCGGCATCGTGTTGGGTGACGCGACGGCAAACGATCCGGATGACCTGCTCCGCAGTGCCGACACGGCGCTCTACGAGGCCAAGGGCAAGGGCAAGGGTCGTCATGCGACCTTCGATCCGACGATGAACGCCAGGGCGTGGCAGCGGCTCGAGCTCGAGACCGACTTGCGCCGAGCGATCAGCGACGGCGAGCTCGTCGTGCACTACCAGCCCATCGTCGAGTTGTCGACCGGCGTTGTGACGGAGCTCGAAGCGCTGGTTCGCTGGCAGCACCCGGAGCGTGGTCTCGTCCCTCCAAACGACTTCATCCCGCTCGCCGAGCAGACCGGGCTGATCGTCCCGATCGGCGCATTCGTCATGGCGACCGCATGCCGGCAGCTAACCGCCTGGCGGCTGGCCCGCCCCGAGTTCGCCTCAATCGGCATCTCCGTCAACATGTCGCCGCGGGAGCTGCTGCGATCCGAACTGGTCACGGACGTCGTCGGCTCGCTTCGCGACGCCGACCTGCCCGCGGACGCCCTCCGGATCGAGATCACCGAGGGGATGGAGCTCGAGGACGCCGGGGCGATCGAACGCCTTGCCAGGCTCCGGGCACTCGGCGTCAGCGTCACGATCGATGACTTCGGCACGGGCTACTCATCACTCGGCTCCTTTCGCCGGCTGCCGATCGATGGGCTGAAGATCGATCGATCCTTCGTGGCCGCATTGGGTTTGCAGCGCGAGGAGACGGCCATCGTCTCGGCTGCCGTCGCGTTCGCCGGAGCGTTGGGTATCGGGGCCACCGGCGAAGGGATCGAGACTGTCGAGCAATGGCGCGCGCTACGGGACCTGGGCTGTCGCTACGGCCAGGGATACCTCCTGGGCCGGCCGGTCGCGGCCGAGACGATCGCCGGCATGGCCCTGACGCTGCCCTTGCCGGACAAGACCAGGCGGCCCGCACGATCCGCCGCGTGATCGTCTGATCCACCGGGCGACCGCCCGAGGGGTTCTCGGGGTGCTACGCTCCCGACCCTGACGGCACGGGAGGCACTCGGACCGATGCAGTTCGGCTTCACGCTCAAGCCAGACCACACGATCGAGCGCACGCTGGCGCTGACCCGACAGGCCGAGGCCGCGGGCTTCGAGTACGGGTGGCTGTTCGACTCGCACGTCCTGTGGCGCGAGGCGTACGTGCTCCTGACCCTGATGGCGGGGGCCACCACGACCATGCGTCTAGGCACCTGCGTGACCAATCCCGCCACCCGCGAGCCGACCGTCACGGCCTCCGCCCTGGCTGTCCTCGACGAGGTATCGGGCGGTCGAATGGACCTGGGCATCGGCCGCGGCGATTCCGCTCGACGCGTGCTCGGGAAGCCACCGACCACCATGGCGACCCTGGAAGAGGCGATCCACGTCATCAAGGCGCTGGTCGAGGGCCGGCCGGTCGAATACGAGGGCGCCCAGCTCAAGTTCACGTGGACCGGTCCGTGGACGTTGCCGGTCTGGGTCGCCGGCTACGGGCCGATGGCCCTGGCGATGACCGGGAAGGTGGCCGACGGCCTGATCCTCCAGCTCGCGGATCCGGACCTCATCCGGTGGTTCGTGAGCCAGGCGCGCGAGGCGGCAGTCGCCGCTGGGCGCGAGCCGTCATCGGTCAAGATCCAGGCTGCGGCTGCTGCATTCGTCGGTCCCATCGAGATCGGCCGCGAGCGAACCCGATGGTTCCCGGCACTCGTGTCCAACCACGTCGTCGACCTCGTCAACAAGTACCCGCGCGAACAGCTCCCGGCGAGCCTGACGGGCTACATCCGCGATCGCTCCGGGTACGACTACCTCCATCACGCGGAGGTCGGCTCGTCGAATGCCACGTTTGTCGGTGACGAGGTGACCGATCGGTTCTGCGTGCTCGGCGAGGCGTCCGACCACGTTGCCAAGCTGCGCGAACTCGAGGCGGCGGGCGTCGACCAGTTCAACGTCTACCTGATGAACGGAGACGAGGAGGAGCAGCTCGAGCGCTATGGCCGCGACGTGATTCCGGCGATGCGCGCAGGCCATCGAAGTAGCTGAAGCGTCATCGGCTTCCGGCCGGTACGGATGGGGGCGGTGTGGTGCGATTGACGTCCTGTCGTAGGATCACGTCGAACAGATGGTCGAAGTGGGACGCTCGACCAGCTGTTGGCGCGGCTCTATGGAGGAGTCGACCGTCGGCCAACGCGCGTTGGGGCGCTCGGAGGTGATGGGATGACAACGGATGGTGGATTCGTCAATCCTGGCGATTCCGCGGCATTTCTCGCCGCCATCGTCGATTCGGCGGAAGACGCCATCATGGCCCAGGGTCTTGACGGCAAGATTCTGTACTGGAACGCGGCCGCCGAGCGGATCTACGGCTACGACGCGGCCGATGCCATCGGCCAGCCGGTCAACATGCTCGTCCCGCCCGAGCGCAAGGGTGAGGTCGAGACGATCCTCGAAACGGTCGCCAAGGGCGAACGGATCGAGCGCCTCGAGACCACCCGCCGGACGAAGGACGGGCGGATCATCGACGTCTCCCTGACCGTCTCGCCGATCCGGACACACGATGGTCGGGTGGTGGGCGCATCGTCGATTGCCCGAGACATCGGAGAGCGGGCCCGGTTCGTGGCCGAAAGCCAGCGAGCGGAACGCCTCGAGGTGGCGAGCCGACTCGCCCGCGGGATCGCCCGCGAGCTTGTGGATCTCGTGACCGCGATCCAGGGGCACGCGTCGCTCGTGCTCGAGGATCTCGCCGACAATCCCCGCACCGGGCGCTCGGCTGAGGCGGTCCGCAGGGCAACCGAACGCGCGGCGGAGGTCGCGCACCAACTCCTGGCATTGAGTGGCGACCAGGTCCTGACACCCCGCCCGATCGACCTGAACCAGGCGATCGCCTCGTCCATCCGTCTGCTCGGCGAAGTCGCCGGGCGCTCGACGACGATCGATCTCGAGCTCGATCCGCAGATCCCCGACATCGAGGTCGATCCCGACCAGCTCGACCACGTCCTCGTCGGACTGGTAGCAGCATCGAAGGAGCGGCTCCGCGCCGGGGGCAAGATCACGCTCACGACGCGACCGGGGACGTCGGCCGCCGGGACCACGGATGTCGTGCTCCTCGTGCATGACGATGGCGCGTCCATCCCGGACGAGGAGCTGGACCGGATCTTCGAACCGTTTCACTCCAGCGGAAAAGCCGTGGCCGACGGCAACCTCTGGCTGGCGACCGCACACGGGATCCTGGCCCAGTCCGGTGGATCGATCCGGGCCGAGAGCGGACCCGACGGCACCACGTTCACGGTGCGGCTCCCCGCCGTCAGCGTCGTCGCGGCAGCGCCCGAGCCACGCACCGTCGAGCCGCTCCCGCGCGGCGGCGAGTGGCTCCTCGTGGTGGACGACGAAGACGGCGTCCGCGACTTCATCGAGCGCGCCCTTTCGCGACTCGGCTATCACATCACCGCGGTTTCGAGCGGCGAGGAGGCGTTGGAGCGCGTTCGCGGCTACTTCGCCGAGCCGATCGATCTGCTGATCACGGATGTCGTCCTGCCGGGCATCAGCGGGCCCGAGCTCGCCGCCGCGCTCGGTGCCTCCAGACCACAGATGCCGATCCTGTACATCTCGGGCTACGCGTCCGATGTCACGGCCTTCCATGGCCTGCCAGGGCTGGCCGCGCACGTGCTGGCCAAGCCGTTTGGGATGGACACGCTCGTTCGTCGGGTCCGCACCATCCTCGACGAGCGAGCCGCGCATCCCGATGTGCCCGCGCCATCGCCGGGGATCAAGTGGGAGCTCGAGCCACAGACAGCGGCCGAGCGCGAGGCGCGACCAGGGGCCTGAAGCCGGCCAGATCTGCCGCCGATCCGCCACAATGACCATCCGGGCCGCGGTGCCTCGTGGAGGAGGATCGGATGCGCACGCTGATCACCAACGGAACCGTCGTGACGGCCGACGGCTCGTACGTGGCCGACGTCCTGATCGACGGCGAGACGATCGCGCAGATCGGTCGTGATCCGGCCGGCGGGAGCGTGACGGCAGACGAGACCATCGACGCCGGCGGGAAGTACGTGATCCCGGGCGGGATCGACGTGCACACCCACATGGAGCTGCCGTTCGGCGGCACGTTTGCCAAGGACACCTTCGAGACGGGCACGCGCGCAGCCGCCTTTGGCGGCACGACCAGCGTGGTCGACTTCGCCGTCCAGTCGAGGGGTGCGTCGCTGCGCGAGGGCCTCGATGCCTGGCACGCCAAGGCAGAAGGCAACGCGGTCGCCGATTACGGCTTCCACATGATCATGAGCGACGTCAACGACGCGACGCTTGCCGAGATGGACACGCTCGTGGCCGAAGGGGTGCCGGACTTCAAGCTGTTCACTGCTTACCCGGGGGTCTTCTACAGCGATGACGGGGCGATCTTCCGGGCGATGCAGCAGACCGCAAGGAATGGCGGCCTGATCATGATGCACGCGGAAAACGGGATGGCGATCGACGTCGTGGCGGCGCAGACGGTGGCCGCGGGCACGACCGATCCAATTGGCCATGGCCTCGCACGCAAGGCGATCTTCGAGGGCGAGGCCACCAACCGCGTGATCCGCCTCGCGGAAGCGGCCGACGTGCCGGTCTACATCGTCCACCTGTCCGCCCGCGAGGCCCTGGCCGAGGTTCGTTCCGCAAGGGACCGCGGGTCGCGCGTCTTCGCCGAGACCTGCCCGCAGTACCTGTTCCTGTCGCTCGACGACCTCGGCCACGGGTTCGAGGGCGCCAAGTTCGTCTGTTCGCCGCCGCTCCGGCCAAAGGATCACTGGGACGACCTGTGGAGCGGCCTCGTCAAGGACGATCTCCAGCTTGTCGCGACCGATCACTGCCCGTTCGACTTCCATGGCCAGAAGGAGCTTGGCCGGGATGACTTCCGCAAGGTCCCCAACGGCCTGCCCGGTGTTGAGGATCGCGTGGACCTGCTCCATGACGGTGGCGTCGTGGCCGGACGGATCTCGAAGGAGCGCTGGGTGGAGATCATCTCGACCGCGCCGGCCAAGCTATTCGGGATGTACCCGCGCAAGGGCGCGATCGCGGTGGGCTCCGACGCCGACCTCGTGATCTACGACCCCAATCGGCGGCGGACGATCTCCGCGGCCAGCCACCACATGGACGTCGATTACTCATGCTACGAGGGTCGCGAGGTCCAGGGCGGCAGCGACGTGGTCCTGTCACGCGGCACCGTGATCGTGCGTGACGGGACGTTCACCGGTCGCAAGGGCCACGGCCGGTTCATTGCACGCGGTGGCGCGGACCATGCCCGACGCAACTGAAGGCGCGCAACCCGCGACGCACTCCCTCCGCATTCCGGCGGACCTGGGACGGCTATGGGAGGTCCGCGACCTGGTCCGCGCCGCGGCGAACGAGGCAAGCGCCACAGAATCGTGCACGGCGGACATGGTCCAGGCCGTCGACGAGGCGGCCACCAACGCCATCATCCACGGGTACGGGGGAGCGCCGGGTTGGGTGGAGGTCGCGGCCACGACGCGCGATGACCGGTTCATGGTCACGATCGCCGACGATGCCCCACCCTTCGATCCGACGACCGTCCCCGACCCGGACCTCTCGGTCCACCCCGCCGAACGCCGACCCGGTGGCATGGGCGTCCTGCTCGCCCGGCTGTGCGTTGATGAAATGACCTACCAGCCGCGCCCCGGAGGGGGCAACATACTGACCCTGGTGCGGAAGTTCGATCGGAACGGGAAGGAGGACCGGTAGATGGCCCTGGAGACCACCATCGAGCAGGCGGCCGCGCGTGTCCCGGTCACGATCATCGCCCTCTCGGGTGAGCTCGACGCCTCAAATTTCAACGAGCTCATCGAGACGACCCGCCAGCTCTACGACGCGGGCACGCGGCATCTCCTGCTCGACATGACGGACCTCCGGTTCATGGCCAGTTCCGGCCTTGTCGCCCTCCACTCGGTCCTTCGGCTGATGCACGGAGAAGCCCCGCCTGATCCGGAGGCGGGCTGGGGAGCACTCCACTCGCTCGGAGTCGACGTGTCCGGAGGTGGAACGCAGACCGAGGTCCAGCTGTGCGGCGCGCAGGCCCCGGTCGAGCGCGTGCTCACCCGGACCGGTCTCACGCGGCTCTTCAACATCCACCCGGACCGGGCGACCGCGCTCGCCGCGTTCTGAGGGCCGGATGCCCGATCATCCGGCGCCCGGCGCCGGCGGTCCAGGCGCAGAGGCGATCCTCGCTCCCTACCTCGAGCTGACCGACGAGCTGGCCATCGTCATCGAGGACGCCGCCGGCAGGATCCTGGCCGGCACCACGCACGATGCCGTGCCCGGTACGGTCATCGCCCGCGATATCGCGGCCGGACCATTCGCCGGCGGACGGGTCGTCGCCTGGGGACCGCTGGCGACGTCGCCCCTGGCCCAGGCCAGCATCGGCTCGCTGGCCGTGGCCCTGGGGATCGCGCACACCGTCGGTCGTGGCGGGATCGCGGACATTGCAGCCGCGAGGCTGATCGATGGCGAGCTGGCGCTGGGTCGACAGCTCCAGCGGAGTTTTGTCGGCCTGGTTGGGCCAGAGGTGCCGGGCTACGACCTGGCCTGCTACTACGAGCAGGCGCATCAGGTGGGCGGCGACTTCTTCGATGTCTTTCGTCAGATCCGGCGCGGGCGGCCGCTCAGCGTCGTGATCGCCGACGTCACCGGCAAGGGCATGGCGGCGGCATTGCTGATGGCGTTCGCCCGTCCGCTCATCCATGCTGCCGTTGACAACGCAAGCGGGCCAGCCGACGCCCTCGCGAGGACCAACCGGGTGTTGCTCGAGCGGCGGTCGGCCCTGTTCATCACCGCGCTGTGTGGATCGCTGACGATCTCGACAGGACGGCTGCGCCTGGCCAACGCCGGTCACGAATCGCCCCTGATCGTCCGGCGCGACGGCTCCCCGATCGCCGCGATCGAGGGATCAGGGTCGCTGCTCGGCGCGTTTCCGTCGCTCGACCTGGCAGAGTCCGTGACCGACCTCGCCCACGGCGACATCGTCGTCTTCTACACGGACGGGGTGACAGACGCTCAGTCGAGGAACGGTGACCGGTTCGAGGATGCGCGGTTGTTCGAGGCGATCGAGTCGGCTCGCGGCGGCTCCGCGGCGGACGTCGTCGAATTGATCCGGGGATCGGTCGAACGGTTCCAGGCGGGCATGCTTCCGGCCGACGACATCACGATCGTTGCCGTCGGCCGGCGACTGCTCGGCGTTCGACGGCGGCCCACACGGTCCGCCGGCTGAACTGGGGCGTTCCGGAGGAACAGACCTACCGCGTGCGCGGGAACCCGAGATCGATCCTGCTCGTACCCGGATCCGGCCAGCGTGCGGTCACGATCTTGGCCCGCGTGTAGAACTGGATGCCTTCGGGGCCGTACATGTGCAGGTCGCCGAAGAGCGAGTTCTTCCAGCCGCCAAAGCTGTAGTACGCGACCGGGACTGGGATGGGCACGTTGATCCCGACCATCCCGGCCTGGACCTCGAACTGGAATTGGCGCGCCGCGCCGCCGTCACGGGTGAAGATCGCCGTCCCGTTGCCATACGGATTGTCGTTGACCAGCTTGACCGCCTCGTCATAGGTCTTAACCCGGACGACGGTCAGGACGGGGCCGAAGATCTCGTCGCGATAGGCATCCATCGAAGGCGTCACGTTGTCGATCAGCGAGACGCCGAGGAAGAAGCCCTCGGACTCCTTGTACAGGGGATGCTCGCGCCCGTCCGCGACGACGGTCGCACCCTGCGCCTTGCCCGAGTCGAGGTAGGACGCGACCTTGTCGCGGTGCACCTGGGTGACGAGCGGACCCATCTCCGATTTCGGGATCGCTGCCGGGACCCACCTTGACCCTCGGCAGTCGTGCCTTGATTGCTGCGACGAGCGGATCCGCGACCGAACCCACCGCGACGACGGTGGCGATGGCCATGCAGCGCTCACCCGCAGACCCGTAGCCGGCGGAGATCGCGGCGTCGGCGGCCATGTCGATGTCGGCATCGGGCAGGACGATCATGTGGTTCTTGGCGCCACCCAGCGCCTGGACCCGTTTGCCCGCCTTGGTGCCCGTCTCGTAGATATAGCGGGCGATCGGCGTCGAGCCGACGAAGCTGACGGCGGCGATATCGGGGTGCGCGAGGATGGCATCGACCGCGACCTTGTCACCGTGCACGACGTTGAAGACCCCGTCCGGGACGCCCGCCTCGTGGAGCAGCTGGGCCAGGAAGTTCGACGCCGATGGATCCTTCTCGGACGGCTTGAGGATGAACGTGTTGCCCGTCGCGATCGCCGTGGCGAACATCCACATCGGGACCATCGCCGGGAAGTTGAACGGCGTGATGCCGGCCACGACGCCGAGCGGCTGGCGGATCTGGTAGACGTCCACGCCTGTGCTTGCCTGCTCGCTGAACCCGCCCTTGAGCAGGTTCGGGATCGAGCACGCGAATTCGAGGTTCTCGAGGCCCCTCGCGATCTCGCCGAGCGCGTCACTCGGGACCTTGCCGTGTTCGGCGGTCAGGTGGCCGGCGAGCTCATGACGGTGGGCCTCGACCAGGTTCCGGATCTTGAACATGATGTCGGTCCGCTTGGACAGCGACGTCGCTCGCCAGGCCGGAAAGGCGGCCTTGGCCGCCGCGACGGCTGCGCCGACCTCGTCCGGGGTCGCGAAGTCGACGTACCGGGCGACCTGCCCGGTGGCGGGATTGAAGACCGACCCCTCACGCCCGGACTTGCCGGCGACGATCTGTCCGCCGATCCAGTGGCTGATCCGTTCCGTGGGCGCGGCGCTCGAGGTCGAAACGCCCGGTTCTGCGACCTGTGTCATGAGGAGACCTCTTCGTGGGAAGCGCCCGCCGTGGCGAGCGCGAATCGTGATCCAGTGACGAGACAACGATACTCTCCGGCTTCGTCGCCGGCCACCGAGCCAGGTCGGGGACGCCACCGTCGCCGCCGGCTAGAAGCGCGGACGAGCCTCCGGGTCGGCCCACGTCACGTCGCGGCCATCGTCGCCGGTCGTGGCGCCCGACGCCCCGGCGTCGTCGGACGGTGGTCAGGTACACAAGCCCGGCACCGATGGCGAGGGCGAGGGCGAACAGCCCTGCGGCATTCAACCCCGCGAGCACGGTCGGATCGCGCCATGTGAGCGAGGCGATCGCACGGATGGCGGCCCAGCCCCCGATCGCCACGAAGAACAGCCGGCCGTCGCGCACCCGGAAGGCGCCGGCCATCCGGGCGACGGTGAGCAAGACGAGCAGCGCGAGCGTGGCAAGGCCCTCATATGCCTGCGCGGGATGCGAGGGCACCGTCGGGGGCGAGGGAGCCCCAGGGGCCCTGCCCGACGTAGGCGGTCGACCAGGAAAGGTTGATCGGCTGGCCCTGCCCCGACCCGCCAAGCACCATCGCCAGCTTTCCGGCACCGAGCACGAGCAGGAGCGGGAGGGCCGTCGTCCGCATCCAGTGCCCGAGCGGCGCGCCCAGGAGCGCGGCGACATACGAACCCGACAGGGCCCCGCCGACGACCGCGAGACCCAGCTCGAGCGACCCCTGCCCGGGATCGAAGACAGCGGTGCGGTTGGCGCCGTAGTAGTCGAGATGGAGGAGGACGTAGCCGAGGCGACCACCGAGGAGCGCGCCCGGCACTGTCGCGACGGCGATGAACAGCAGATCGTCCGGCGCGCAGCCCTTCGCGTCGCGCGATAAGCCCGGTGACGATCAGCCCGACGGCCACGATCGCGACGAGCGCGACGGTCTGCCAGCGCACGACGAGCCCGTCCGACAGGCGCAGGAGCGCATCGAAATCGAAAGTGAGCGTTGCGAGCAGCACGGTGCCGGGAGTGTATCGAAGCGCGCGGGGACGACCCGAGCCCGGTCAGGCGAGCTTGTCGACCAGCTCCCGCACGGCTGCCGCCGACTTGTCGAATGCCGCCTGCTCGTCCGCGGTCAGGGTGATCTCGACGATGCGCTCCATACCGCGAGCTCCGAGCACGACCGGCACGCCCACGAACAGCCCGTTCGTCTTGAACTCGCCCTCGAGCAGGACAGCGCAGGGCAGCACCCGCTTGCGGTCGTGGAGGATCGACTCGACCATGGCGAACACCGATGCCGCAGGTGCGTAGAAGGCCGAACCGGTCTTGAGCAGCGCGACCACTTCCGCGCCGCCATTCGCCGTCCGCTCCTCGAGCGCCTTCACGCGATCGGGCGGCAGCAGCTCCGTGATCGGCACGCCGGCAACCGTGGAATACCGCGCCAGCGGGACCATCGTGTCGCCGTGGCCGCCCAGCACGAACGCGTGCGTGTCCGCGACGCTGACCCCGAGCTCCTCCGCGATGAACGTCCGGAACCGCGCCGAGTCCAGGACGCCGGCCATGCCGATCACGCGTTCTCGCGGGAACCCCGATGCCCCCATCGCGACGTGGCACATCGCATCGAGGGGATTGGTCACCACGATCAGTACGGCGTCGGGCGAGTGCCGGGCCGCCTGTTCGACGACGGAGCGAACGATTCCGGCGTTCTTGGCGAGCAGGTCGTCGCGACTCATGCCCGGCTGCCGGGCGAGACCGGAGGTCACCACGATGATGTCGCTGCCGGCCGTATCGGCGTAGTCGTTCGTGCCGGTGATCCGCGCGTCATGACCGACCACCGGCGCTGACTCGGCTAGGTCGAGCCCCTTGCCCTGCGGCAGGCCCTCGACGATATCGACGAGCACCACGTCCGCCAGCCCGGCCTCGGCGATCCGCTGGGCACACGTGGCGCCGACGTTGCCGGCGCCGATGACGGTGACCTTGTGACGAGCCATGCGGAAGGGAGCTCCTTTCACGTCCGTTGGGTCGCCACATTCTAGGCGAGCGACCCCGATGGGTCGGAGCCGAGCGACTGTTGCCCGGGCGGACAGCGGCGATCAGTCGGCGCGAGGTCCTGCGGTGCGAACCGCCTCGCCGACGCCGTCGGCAAAGGCCTCGAAGTTGTCGATGAACATCCGGGCGAGCTTGGCGGCCATCCGGTCGTAGGCGATCGGGTCCGCCCACGTCGCCCGCGGGTCCAGGAACCGGTCCGGAACGTCCGGGCAGCGTCGTCGGCACCTCGAACCCGAAGACAGGGTCCGTCCGCGTCGGCACCCTGGCAAGCGCGCCATCGAGGGCCGCCCGGACGATCGAGCGAGTGTGGGCGATGTTCATCCGTTCACCGGTCCCGTACGGACCGCCCGTCCAACCGGTGTTGACCAGCCAGACCGGGACCTTTTCGCGCTCGAGGTGGCCCATCAGCATGTGCGGCATATTCGCCCGGGTGACGGGGCATGAACGGCGCCCCGAAGCAGGCCGAGAAGGTCGCGTTCGGTTCCTTGATCCCGACCTCGGTGCCGGCGAGCTTGGCGGTGTACCCGCTGATGAAGTGGTAGGCGGCCTGTTCGCGGGTCAGCTTCGAGATCGGTGGCAGGATCCCGAACGCGTCGGCGGTCAGGAAGATGACCGCGCGTGGCGTGCCCGCGATCCCGGTCTCGTCCGCGTTGCCGATGAACTCGATCGGGTAGGCGCCGCGGGTGTTCTCGGTGAACCGCTCCGAATCGAGATCGAGCTCGCGGGTGACCGGGATCGAGATCCACGTTCTCGAGGATCGTCCCGAAGCGGCGCGTGGTCTGGAAGATGTCCGGCTCGTACATCGGGGAGAGGCGGATCGTCTTGGCGTAGCAGCCGCCCTCGAAGTTGAAGGTCAGGCCCGTCACCCCAGCCGTGCTCATCGTCGCCAACGAGTGACCGCAGCGGGTCGGCCGAGAGGGTCGTCTTGCCGGTCCCCGACAACCCGAAGAAGACCGCGGCGTCCCCGTCGGCGCCCACGTTGATTGCCGAATGCATCGGCAGGACGCCCTCATCGGGCATCAGGTAGTTCATCACCGTGAACGCGGACTTCTTGATCTCGCCGGCGTATTCGGTGCCGACGATGATCACCTCCATCCGGCCCAGGTGGACCAGGATCGCGGTGCCGGTCCGGGTCCCCTCGGTTTCCGGGTCGGCCTGGAACGAGGGCACGCAGATGATCGTGAAATTCGGGCTGAACTCGGCGAGCTGGGCTGCGCGTCGGCCGGCGGAACAGGTTGCGAGCGAAGATGCTCGCCCAGGCCGTCTCGGTGTAGACGCGGAGCGACCGTCGATGGGCCGGTGCCGCGCCGATGAAGCAGTCCTGGCTGTACAGGTCGCGGGTCGCCGCGTACTCGATCAATCGTGCCCGGAGACGCTCGTAGTGCGCCTCGCTGATCGGCCGATTGACCGCGCCCCACCAGATCTTGCCCTCCGACCCCGGCTCGCGGACGATGAACTTGTCCTGTGGCGATCGGCCGGTGTGCTTGCCGGTGCGGACCACCAGCGGACCGTCAGCCGCGATCAGCCCTTCGCCGCGACGGACTGCGTCCTCGTACAGCTCGGCGGTCGGGAGGTTCCTCCGGGCCGAGCGACCCAGCAGCGGGCGGGACGCGGCACGGGTAGGTGTGGTGGTGGCCATGGACTCGGACTCCTCGGACGCGGGCGATCACGATCGGATCGACCGGCCGCGCGTGATGCAGGCCCAAGGGCTTGCAGGAGTCGGCTTCCGCAGTCGCAGTGGTCAGATGCTACCACGCCAAGGTTGCGGGATGGTTGCGACGAGATCGTCCGGACGCAACACTGAAATCGATGGCGGAGTGGCGCAACTGGACGATGACGGGCGGCGCCACGGATCAGCAGGCTGCGCTTGAACGGCGGAGCGTGTGGGCTCCCCGCCACGCTTGAGGTCACCACGATGCGCAATGGATTGGTCGGGTTCGGGCTCGGAGCCATGTTGGTCGTCGTCGCGTGTGGAGGCGGTGGGGCAACCGGCCCCACGGCCGCCCCGGCGACCGCGGCGCCCACCCCCGAAGCGAGCGCCCCAGCCGACGGAGGAGCCGGCGGTGGTCAGCCCAGCGCCGAAGCGTCGGTTGCCGCCCCAGCCTCCGAAGCGCCGGCAGGCGGCGGTGGAGGAGGCGCGGCGGCCGGTGTCTGCGAGCTCGTCACAGGCGAGGAAGTAGCCGGGATCTTTGCGGTGGCCTCGGTCAAGATGACCGTGTTCCCGGGACCGCCTGACAACTGCATCGTGGAGAGCGACAGCGGAGATCCGCTGACGGCATGGTCGCTGACGACGGTTCAGGCCAGCGCGCTGTACGACGCATTCACGGTCGATCCATCGACGGTCGTGGTCAACGGCATCGGCGACAAGGCCGCCATCGTCCAGAACACCGGCTTGATGGTGCTCAAGGGTGGCTCGCTTCTCGTGATCAGCATCTCGGGCGGCGCGGACATGTCGGAGGAAGAGGGCATCGAGGCCTCCAAGCAGATCGGCGTGCTTGCGGCGGGACGGCTGTAGCCGGCGACCGGATGTAACCGAACCGACACCCCCAATACGGGGCGGCGCCGTTGACAGCGGGGAGGCGCCGCCCCTAGCATTCGCGTACAACCGAAGAGTTCTTATCAAGAGTGGCAGAGGGACCGGCCCGTTGAAGCCACGACAACCTACCGGTGCGAAGCCGGCAAGGTGCCAATTCCGGGCAGGTCTTCCTGCGAGATAAGGGAACTCCCTTCGGAGACCCCTTCGACTCTCTAGGCGGTCTTCGTCCGTGCCGGTTCCGAGGCGCTCGCCAGCCCGGAGTCCAGCCATGGCCATCGATGTCCTGCCAGTCCCCGCCCCGACCCTGCCAACGCGGATCGTCGGGATGCGCTGTCGCGGCTGTCGACGCCCCGAGCCGATTGGCCTGTCGTACGTCTGTCCCGCCTGTTTTGGACCGCTCGAGGTCGAATACGACTACGCGATCGCCGCGCGAACCCTGACCCGGGACGCGATCGCGTCCCGCGCGCCCGGGATCTGGCGCTATCTCGAGCTGCTGCCAGTGGACGCACCGCCCAGGCGCAGCTTGCCAGTGGGCTCGACGCCGCTGCTGGCCGCGGACCGGCTCGCACCCTTGCTTGGGCTCGAGCGCCTGTGGATCAAGGACGATACCCGGAACCCGTCGTTGAGCTTCAAGGATCGAGCCGTGGCCGTTGCCGCGGCACGGGCGGTCGACTTCGGCGTGGAAGCCCTCGCCTGCGCCTCGACCGGAAACCTGGCCGGCGCCACGGCGGCCGCCGCCGCTGCCCTGGGTTTGCCCGCGTACGTGTTCATCCCGGCCGACCTCGAGCCGGCCAAGATCGACCATGCCGTTGCCTACGGCGCAACCGTCGTCCCGATCGAGGGCACCTATGACGACGTCAACCGCCTCTGCCTGGAGCTCGCGGACGAGACGGGATGGGGCTTCGTCAACGTCAACCTCCGGCCCTTCTACGCGGAGGGGTCCAAGACGCTCGCGTTTGAGATCGCCGAGGCACTCGGCTGGCGCTCACCCGATGTCATCGTCGCCCCGGTCGCGTCCGGTGCCATGTTCACGCGCGTGGCCCGTGGGTTCGAGGAGCTCGTCGAGCTCGGGCTCATCGAGCGGCGACCGATCCGCTTCGTTGGTGGCCAGGCGGCCGGCTGCGCTCCGGTGGCGACGGCATGGGCGGCTGGCACGGACGTGATCGAGCCGGTTCGCCAGCCGGACACCTTTGTCCGGTCTTTGGCCATCGGGAACCCGGCGGACGGACGCTATGCCGTCGAGCTGGCGAACGAGACAGGCGGCTCGATCGAGGCGATCGAGGACGTCACGACTGCTGAGGCCATCCGTGACGTGGCGCGGCTCGAGGGGATCTACCCTGAAACCGCCGGCGGCGTGACGCTTGCCGCAGCCGCGGCGGCTCGCCGTCGCGGGATCATCCGACCCGGTGACGAGGTAGTCGCGCTGGTCACGGGCAACGGGCTCAAGACACCCGAGGCCCGCGATCTCGGTCGTGGCGGTGGCGTGGCCCGCCCCGGGCAACCCGGTCTGGCTCCGTCGATCCGACCGAGCCTGCGGGCCTTCGAGCGGTGGCTCGATGGCAGTGCGGCATGAGCACCGTGCGGATCCCGCCGACACTTCGAACCTCGACGGGCGGGGCCAAACAGGTCGAGGTCGCCGGGCGCGACCGTGCGGGAGGTCGTCACCGGTCTGGTGGCCGCCTACCCGGCCCTGGGTGCGCAGCTCCTGGCGCCCGACGGTGACCTCAACCGGTTCGTCAACGCGTTCCTGAACGACACCGACGTCCGGCACCTGGACGCGCTCGATACGGCCGTGACCGACGGCGACACGCTCCTGCTGCTGCCCGCGATGGCCGGTGGCTGACCGGTTGTTCGGCTGCTGGCAGCCCGGCCCCGCCTGGAGGCATGGGCGGTAGTCCGCCGAGTCTCCGGCAAGCGGCAATCTGCCCGGGCCCGGGACGAGGTCTGTGACAGATGCTCTCCACGCGAGCAAAAGTCAGTCGATTTCGGTCAATTGGCCCCCAGCTGAGCATCTGTCTCGAGTTGGAGAAGGCATCGAGCGTGGCTGTCCCCGTTCGGGCCGACCTGGCCGTGACGAATGGTCGCCTGAGGATCATTTGACACGATCAGAAGTCCATCGACTCAGCCCTGGGAAAGCGGCCGCAAACCGGCCGGTTCGGCCGCGTCGAAAGGCCGGGAAAGCCGGACACTCGCCCGGATCCTGCCGCTACGCCTGGTCCAGCGTCTGGCGGAGATCGGCCAGGAGGTCGTCGACCGCCTCGATCCCCACCGACAATCGGACGAGCGCCGGGTCGACTTCGAGCGGTGAACCGGCAACGGACATATGGGTCATCGCCGCCGGGACCTCGATCAGCGATTCGACCCCGCCGAGCGACTCCGCGAGTGTGAACAGCCTCGTCCGCTCGGCGATCGCGCTCGCCCGCTCCGCCGGCGTCCGCCCGTGGCGACCCCCGGCGGCCGGCACGAACGAGACCATGCCGCCGCCCAGGCGCATCTGCGATCCGATCAGCGAGGCGCCGCTCGGCGCCTGGGAACTCGTCTCCAGCCCCGGATAGCTCACGCCGGACACGTCGGCGCGCCCGGCCAGGAAGCGAGCGATCGCCGCGGCGCTGGCGCTGCTGCGTTCGACCCGAAGGTGCAGCGTCCGAAGCCCGCGAAGGACGAGGAAGCAGTCGAGTGGACCGGGCACGCCGCCCATCGCGTTCTGGAGGAAGCGCAGTCGCTCGGCGATGGCGTCATCGGTCGTGACGGCGATCCCCAGGATCGTGTCGGAGTGACCAGCCAGGTACTTTGTCGCGCTGTGGAACACGATGTCGGCGCCCAGGGTCAGTGGCCGCTGGATCGCCGGCGACGCAAAGGTGTTATCGACGACGATCAGCGGCTTGCGGCCGCCCGCCGCCACCCGCTCGCGCACGACCGAGGCCGACGCGGCGATGTCGACGAGCTTGAGCAACGGGTTCGTTGGCGTCTCGAACCAGACGAGGCGGGTTCGCTCGGAGAGGGCCTCCCAGAGCGCATCCTGGCCTGACGCGAGATCGACGTAGTGAGCATCGACGCCGTGCGGGCGATGGACGCGCTCGAGGTAGCGATAGGTCCCACCGTAGACGTCGTCCCCGACGACGATCTCTTCGCCAGGCTCGGCCAGATCCGCGATCGCAGCCGTCGCCGCCGAGCCCGAGGCAAACGCGATCCCGTGCGTTCCGCCCTCGAGAATGGCCACGGCACGCTCGAGGCGCTCGCGGGTCGGGTTCTGCGATCGCGCGTACTCGTACCCGCGTCGCGGCTGGCCAACCGAGTCCTGGGCATAGGTCGATGTCTGGTAGATCGGCGGTGCAACCGCGCCGGTCAGCTCGTCGGGTTCGGCACCGGCGTGCACCGCGAGCGTGTCAAAGCTGTCGACTGGATCGGTCGCGTCAGGTTCGCGCATCGCCGCATCATGGCATCCGGGCGGTCAGGACGTGACAGTCCAGCCGTCGAGATCGAACACCAGCTCCTCGCCATCGATGTCGTCGATCTGGACGCCGACCTGGTGGAAGCCGAATTTCCTGATCGTCGCCAGTGAAGGAACGTTGTCCGGGGAAACCGACGCGCGGAATCGTTGGACGCCGTGCTCAGTGGCCGCCCAATCGAGGAGGGCGCGGACGACCTCCGTCGCGACGCCCTGCCGACGATGGGCAGCCTCCACGCGGTAGCCGATCTCGACCCGCCCATCGGCGTTGGGTGGTTCGTGGAACCCGGCAGACCCGATGATCCGGCGGCGTCCCGTCGGGCTCGGTCAGGACGATCGCCCGCCCGAGCCACGGCTGGGCTTCGGGATTGCCCTCCAGGTCCGCGATCCGGAACTGGAGGAAGTTGTCGAGCTGATCGGGCAACCCCGCAGGTACTGCCGCCCCGATCTCGGCCGCCGCGCCATCGATGTCGCGGGCGAGCAACAGGCGCATGAACCGCATCGACATCGAGACGAGCTCGAATCGGGCGGTGCGAATTGGCGGGACGTCCATCGGGCAATGGTCGCATCCCGGGTCATCCGCGTCCCATCCGCATGCGCATCCATGGGTAACCTGATACATTCGTGACGCACGTTTCCAGACCTTCGAGGAGCCCGATGAGCACCGCCGCCGAGACCCCTGCCGCCGCCATCGAACCCGTCTCGGTTCGCGAGCGCCTCCTCGCCTGGAAGGAGATCCTCGAGACCGCCAACCCGCCCCAGCATCGTCCGCTGGACACAGTCGGCAAATGGCTCGTGATCACCCGGGCGGCGGTCTTCCCGATGACGATCTGGTCCGGCCTGATCGGCGGGTTGCTGGCCGTGGAAGCCGCGCGAACGAGCGGCGGCGCCCCCGTCGATTGGGGGCTGTTCCTGATCGCGGTCGTCGGCCTGGTGCTGGCGCACGCCGCCAACAACATGATCAACGACTACTTCGACAGCTCGCAGGGGATCGACACGGACGACTATGTCCGGGCGCTCTACGCGCCACACCCGATCCTGTCTGGCTGGGTGTCTCGCCGGCAACTCGCGGCCGCGATCCTGATCGTCAACGGGATCGGCGCCGCGATCATGCTCTACCTCACCGCCGTGCGCGGTCCCCTGATCATCGCCTTCGCGCTGGCCGGCCTGTTCGTGTCCGTCTTCTACGTCGCTCCGCCCATCCGGCTCAAGCACCACGGGCTGGGCGAACCAGGCGTGTTCCTCGTTTGGGGTCCGCTGATGGTCGGCGGCACGTTCCTGGCGGCAACGGGCACGATCGAGCCCTGGGTGCTGCTCGTCTCCATCCCCTACGCGCTCATCGTCACGTCGGTGCTCTTTGGCAAGCACATCGACAAGATCGTCGCGGACACCAGGCTCGGCGTCCGAACCTTGCCGGTCATCCTTGGCGAGTCCCGGGCCCGGACCGTGGGCGCCTGGCTGATGATCCTGTTCTACCCGCTGACGCTGCTGATCGTCCTGGCCGGCATCGTCGGGCCGTGGATCCTTCTCGTAGTGCTCGGGATCCCGCGCCTGCTGACGGTGCTCAAGGTATTCGAACAGCCAAAGCCGGCCGGTCCGCCACCCGGCTACCCGGAGCGCGGCTGGCCGCTGTGGTTCGTTGGCTACGCGTTCATCCACACCCGTCGGGCGGGTGGCCTGTTCACGCTGGGCCTGCTGCTCAACGCGCTGCTGCCGATCGAGCTGCCGCTGCCCTGGCTGTAGGCCGCGGCTGCGCGTCGGGCGGCCGGGATCAGCGGTCTGCGCTGAACGTGCCGCTGGCGTCGATCGTCGCCGTGTCCATTCCCAGGGCGGTGATCCCGGCGCATCGGAATGTGCCGCCCAATCCGCTGCCGTCGTTGTCGGACCGTCATCGTCCACTTGCGCCAAGTGACGCGGAAACGCCCTCGGTGCAGTCGGCGCATGGCACGATGCACGGACGATGAAACCAATCGTCGTCGTCGATGGTTCGGAGCTCGATCTGCGAGTCGTCGTGCACGAGCTCGAGGGTGCCGGATGGCGCATGGAGCCAGGCTTCGGACCGCCGCACCGGGAAGGACGGATCGTCCGCTTTGGAACCATCCACACCGCGGCCGATGCTGCCGCAGCGCTCGTGGCGGCCCTTGCCGGGCAGGGCCTGGTCGCCCGGGTGCTCGCCTCCCGCGATACCGTCGATCGCCTCATCGACGACCTCCGGCGGCTAGGGCCGGTGGACCACCGAATGGGTCGGGCCGGGGCTGCGCCGGACATCGCACCCGAGGCACGCGCGATCCTGGGGCTTCTCGCGGAGGGGCAGTCCCTCGGGGAGGCGGCCGCGACCCTCGGCATTTCCCGGCGAACGGCTGACCGGCGACTGGCAATGGGCCGTCATGCGCTCGGCGCGAAACGCACGACCGAGGCGGTCGCACGAGCCCGTCGCCTGGGATGGCTCCTCGACCGGAGCGTCGGCACCGACTGACTCTCAGCGCGCAGGAATCCGTTGCCGGGCGGCAGCCGACCGCGCACCATGCGCCGATGGAGGCGATGACAGCGGGAATCGTCGGTCGGAACGACGAGCTTGACCGGTTGATCGCGTCGCTGACGGCCGACCCGGCGATGGCGGTCATCGGCGAGCCCGGGATCGGGAAGACCAGCCTCATTCGGGCGGCTGCGGCGACCGCGGGTGTCCGGCTGTTCGAGGGCGGTGGCTTCGCCACGCTGGCGGAGACGCCCTACCTGGCGCTGCGTCGCGCGATCGAGGTGCCGCTGGCCGGGGACGCGGCCACCGCTGCGGCGACGGTCGAGCGACACGTCGGACCCGATGTCCTGTTCGTCGACGACCTCCAGTGGGTGGATCGCGCGTCGATCGCCGCCCTCCGCCTGCTGCGGGGCCGCATCGGAATCATCGTGGCGATTCGCTCCGGCGATGCCGGGAGCGATGCCGCGACGGGGTTCGCCGACGAGCTCAGCCTCGAGCGGCTCTCCCTCCCCGGACTGGCGAAGGATGCGGCGAGCACGATCGTGCTCCGCCATCGCCCCGGGCTCGGTGCCGCGGAGGTCGCGCGAATCGTTGCCCGGGCCGGCGGGAACCCGCTGGTCCTCGAGGAGATCGCGATCCGTGGCGAGCCGTCCGGCGTCGTGCGTCGCTCGATTGCCCGGGGGCTGACCGCCCTCCCGGCGGAGGCGCGCCGTCTCGTCGAAGTGCTGGCGGTCGTGGATCTGCCCGTCGAACGGGCGCGTCTCGGCGCCACGGTGGACGCACCACTGCGTGCCGGGATCCTGGTCGAGCGCGACGGACGGATCGAGGTGCGCCATGCCCTCATTGCCGAGGCGATCCGGGCTGAGCTCGGACCCGCCGACCGCGAGGACCGCCACGCGCGAGCCGCCACGCTCATCGACGAACCGCTCGAGGTTGCGCGCCACCTGGTCCTCGCGGGTCAACCGCAGGCGGCAGCCTCCGCGGCGATGGCGGCACTGCCCGCGATCGTGGATCCGACGACCCGGGCCGGCTTGCTCGAGGTGATCGCCCGGACCGCGCCACCCGGTGCCGGGCTCGGGCCGTCGCTCGTGGCGGCGGCCGCCTTGTCGGCCGTATCGGACTGGCAGTCGGTCGTCAGCGTCCTCGAGGGGGATGATGGCGTGGGCAACCCAGAAGCGTGTGCGGAGCGCGATGCGATGCTCGGGCACGCGCTGTTCTCGCTGGGTCGGCATCCCGACGCACGCCGAGTGCTCGAGCGGGCCGACTCGGCAGGCATCGATCCGTCCAGCCTCGCCGCGGCGCACCTCGCGATCGAACGCGCGGCGTTCATGGTCAATGTCGATGGCCGGATCCAGGACGCCATCGCCGATCTTCACGCGCTGCTGGCGAGCCAGTCCACGCCAGGCGAGGCGTACGGCCAGGTGCGCGCGATCCTCGAGTCGATGCACGTGATGGCCACGCTGCCGGTCGACATCCCGTATCTCCTTGGCGCGATCGATGGTGCCATCGCAAATCGCGCGTATGCGTCGGCCGCCGATCTCGCTCGGGTAGTGAACTTCGCGCTGTTGATCTGGCAGGGGGCGGACGCCGCGCTACGTTTGTCGATGGACTCGCGCCCAGGTTCGACGATGCCGGCGTCGCCGGTACCGCGATCGAGCTGAAGGCGGAGTCGGTCCAGGCCAGCCTCCTGGCCGGTCGACCGCGCGACGCGGTGGCACGGGCGGACGAGCTGCTCGAGATGCCGGCACCACCGCGATCGCGGCATACAGCCGAAATCTACCGGGCTCGAGCGCTGGGCCTCATGGGCCAGCTCAACGAAACGCGAGCGTCTCGATGCGCTCGAGTCAAGGAGTTGGGGCTGACTTCGTGGGACGTGGACTGCTCCTGGCGACCCAGGCCGACCTCGCTCTGTGGGGCGGGCAACCGGACCGCGCCATCGCCCTCGTCGATGACGTCGCTCGCCATCCCGTCGCCGATCTACGGCGGCCATACGCTTGCCGCAGCTCACCCGCTCGTGGGCACAATTCGATTCTGGCCGACCGCCGCTCGCCGGTGACCGGCATTCTCCGGCGCCGGCGCAGGCGGGTGCATCGTTCGAGGTCGAGGGCCTCCGGCTCCTGCACGCCGGGGACGCCGCCGCGGCCGCCATCCAGTTCGCGGCGGCCGCGACGCAGTGGATGGGCGTTCAACGCGCCACGGGCGCCTGTTCTGCCAATGGGCAGAGGGTGAGGCGCTCCGTCGCGCCGGCGATTTGTCCTTGATGGAACGACGTCTGGCGAGCGGCCCTGGAGGCCGCCATCGCAAGCGACCACGAGGTCGCCGCTGTAAGGATTCGGCGTTCAATGCGACAGGCGGGCGTCCGCGTTCCCGCGGTCGAACGTCAGCCGCGGCAACGGGCGGCACGGGTCTGACTCGGCGTGAGCGCGAGCTGCTCGGGCTTGTCGGTCAGGGGCTGACGAACGCCGAGATCGCCCGGCGAATGGGGCTTGGCCGTCCGACCGTCGCCCGCATCCTGTCGAATGCCATGGGCAAGCTGGGCGCGGGATCGCGGGCCCAGGCAGTCAGCCTGGCGGTCGACGTGGTCTGAGCGATCTCCCGAGGGCCGCCGTCAGTTCGGACCGGACGGCCGGTGGGCGAGGAACTCGAGCAGGTCGAGCTTCGTGACGACCCCGGCGGGATGGTCTCCCCGGACCGCCAGGAGCCCGGTCACCCCGCCGGAGAGCAGGGTGAACGCGTCGTCGAGGGAGGCCTCGACGCCAAGGGTCGGAAGCGGCCGATCCATCACCTCGCCGACGGTCCGCTCGACGACGTCCGGGTTCCGGTAGGCACGGTCGAGGAGGCCCTTTTCGCTGACCGAACCGACGATCCCCTCCAGGGCGTCGCCGTCGGCCTGCTCGGACACCGGCAGCTGGCTGATCCCGTACAGCTGGAGCAGATCGATCGCGGCGCCGACGCGGTCGGTGGTCCGCGCGACGACGACGTCGGGCAGCTCCGGGTGCGTGGTGGCGGTCGGCCAGGAGGTCGCCAACCCGGACCACGGCGCCGGTCGTGGCGAGCAGGCCATTCACCCGCATCCATTCGTCGTTGTAGAGCTTGGACAGGTAGTTCCGCCCGCCGTCGGGCAGCAGGACGACAACGACCGCGTCGCTGCCGCCATCCGTCGCGGTCAGCTCGCGGACGACCTCCCGAGCGGCCACGAGCGCGGTCCCGCACGATCCGCCCGACAGGATGCCCTCCTCGCGCGTCAGCCGCCGGGCCATCGCGAACGCGTCGCGGTCGCTGACCCTGACCCATCGATCGATCATCGACGCGTCGTAGGTGCCCGGGAAGAAGTCCTCGCCGACGCCTTCGGTCAGGTACGGTCGCGCCGTGTCACCCGACAGGACGCTGCCCTCGGGGTCGGCGCCGATGACCTGGATCTTCGGGTTGTGCTCGCGCAGTGCCCGGGCCGCCCCCGAGATCGTGCCGCCGGTCCCGACGCTGGCCACGAGGTGCGTGATCCGGCCGTCGGTCTGCTGCCAGATCTCGGGGCCGGTGGTCCGTTCGTGGGCCATCGGGTTCTCCATGTTCCAGTACTGGTCGGGCTTGAACGCGCCCGGGATGTCGCGCGCCAGCCGCGCGGCCACGGAGTAGTAGCTCTCGGGCGATTCGGGCGCGACATTCGTCGGGCAGAGGACGACCTCGGCGCCGTAGGCCCGGAGCAGCTGCTGCTTCTCGGACGACTGCTTGTCGGCCATCACGAAGATGCAGCGATAGCCCTTGAGCGCCGCAGCGATGGCCAGGCCGTGGCCCGTGTTGCCCGACGTCGGCTCGATGATCGTGCCGCCCGGCTTGAGCAGTCCGGCCCGCTCCGCGGCCTCGATCATCGGCAGGCCGATCCGATCCTTGACCGATCCGCCGGGGTTGAGCATCTCGAGCTTGGCCAGCAGCAGGGGCTGGCGCTCGGCCGGACCAAGGTCGCGCGTCAGTCGGCTGATCCGGACAAGCGGCGTCTCCCCGACCAGGTCGAGGATCGATTCGGCGTACTGCATCGCGGCCGAGTATACGGGCGCGCACCCTCCACCAACGGGTGCTTACCGGGCAGACCCGGCTCAGGCGTCGCGGTCGAGTCGGCCGGGTCGAAGGAGGAGCCAGGTCAGACGGCGGCGCAGCCGTCGACGGTCGCTCGGGCGGATCGACGGTCCACGGCTGGAGCGCCTCCACCGCCGGTCCGAGGATCGCGGCAAGCGCCTCGCTCATCCGGCGGGCGACGTCGAGCTCCTCGCGCGACCCGGGCACTGGCAACGCCGGCGTCACGCCCCAGACCCGGCAAGCTCCCGGGCCGACGTGACCGGGAGCACCCGCGACGCCATCCGCCGGCCGAGGTAGAGCTCGTCGGTCCCGGCCATGGCCAGCGGCACGATCGGCGCATCAGTCCGAAGCGCGATGACCGCCCAGCCCGTCCGGAACGCCCCGATCCGGCCGGGCGGGCCACTCACCGTCCCCTCCGGCATCTGGACGAACACACCGCCATTGGCCACGACGGCACGGGCAGACTCGACGTGCTGGTCGATGCCGAGACCGCCGCGCCAGACCGGAAGGAGCCCACCGACGGCGTGGACCAGCCGCTCTCGCCAGCGCGACGAGAACGTGGACGGCCCGCTGCCCAGGAACCATGCCCGCGGCTCGACCGGGATCGCGTGGATCACGACGAATGGATCCATCCAGCCCCGATGGGCCGCCGCGACCAGCAGGTAGCCGCCCCGGGGCAGATTGCCCTGCCGTCGGTACGGATCCGGAACCGGAACACACCGAACAGGATGAACCGGGCGAGCAGCCGGACCAGCCGATACCCGAGGGAGGCCCTTGACTCGGGGGTCCGGCCAAGCCAGACGAGCCCCTCTCGGGCGCCGCCGCGCGCGGCCGCGAGCGCTTCGGGCGCAATGCGCCCTGGTGGCGGCCGACGAGGGGTGTCGCGAGGACCCTCCGGATCGGTCATCGCCGGATCACTCAGATGAGGACGTCGACGGGCTCGTCCTCGTCGCGCTCGTCGCCTGGCCCATCGCCTTCAGACCAGTCGTCGGCATCGTCCTCATCGAGCTCCGCCTCACTGCCGATCGCGCCCCACGTGGCGCCCGCCGGACGGCTGGGCGGGTCATCGCCGGGGTGACCCGGTCGGTGTCGCCAGACCAGCGCGGCAACCGACGGAACAATGAACAGGAGTGACACGATCTGCGCGGTGGGGATGCCGAAGAAGATCCAGTTGTCCTGCGCGCATTGTCTCCAGCGCGAACCGGACGATGCCGTACCAGGCGAAGAAGATCAGGATCAGGTCGCCAGGTCGGAGCCAGCGGCGGAGCCGGAAGCCGAGCCAGATGAGCACGATCGCGCCAAGCACTCCGGACAGTGATTCGTACAGGAAGAGCGGATGGAAGCGGGTGGTCTCGAACGGGAAACGACTCGCAGGCATACGCCGCGATCCGGTGGGCGCAATCGATCGGGATGCCCCACGGCAGCGTCGTCGGCGGGCCGTAGAGCTCCTGGTTGAAGAAGTTCCCCCACCGCGCGACGGCCTGCATCGCAAACAGGGCGGGGGCGATGATGTCCGCCCAGCGCCAGAACGGCAGGCCCTTCCATCGGGTGTAGGCGACGACGGCGATGAGCCCGGTGACGATCCCGCCGTAGACCCCGAGGCCGGTGTATGGCGGCAGCACGATCTTGAGGAGGTCGTCCTGGTAGAGCGCCCACTGGTCGATCACGTGGTAGAGCCGTCCACCGATCAGCGCGGCGATCGCGATCACGATCATGCCGTTGCCGACGACCTCGGGGTCCTCGCCGGCGCGGCGCGCGAGGCGAACGAGGATCTGGTAGGCAACGGCCAGGCCAACCGCATACCCGATCCCGTACCAGTACACGGTGAGCGGCCCGATCTGGAACGCGATCGGGTTGGGGAGGAAGTCGAGCATCCGCCGAAGTGTAGCGGGCAGGCTCCCTATACTCGCCCGCAGTGAACGCCGAGTTCAACGTGTGGCTGCTGATCGTCGGGCTCGTCGTGGGAGCCGGGCTGGCCTGGGTCGTCATGATGGACGGCCGTCGCCGCGAAGCCGAGATCGATGCGCCAGGAGTTGCCACGCGAGGCCGCCTGGCTCTCGGCGATCCTGGCCGAGGACGGCTACGACGTCAGTCCCCGAGGCCGCCGAGCAGGCGCTGCTCCTGCATCGCGCCTACCTGGGGGCACCCCCGCCCGACCCGGTGGACGAAACGCCGTCGAGGACGAAGCGGCGGCGGGCGAGTCGATCCCGGACCGAGCGGAGCCGGTTGCCACGGACGACCAGCCGGAGCAAGCCTCCGAACCCTAGAGATCGCCCTCCATGACGTCCTGGTTGTCGGTCGAGCCATCGAGGCTGACCAGCGTGACCCCGAACGTCGCATTCTCGACGAGGCCCGCGACCGCACCGACAGGCCCGATCCAGTAGGCCAGGTCGTCGCTGAAGAACATCTTCCCGACGCCATCTCGGTCGCCGCCCAGTTCGACCCAGCAGCGGTACTCCTGGCCCGCGGGCGGTGGCGCCAACCCGATCGCCACGACGACAGCTCCGTGGTCGAAGGGGAATAGACAAGGCTCCCGGTCGCGTCCGTTCCAGCCAGGGCAACGCGCCGGACGTCTGGCTGGGCCGTCACCTCGAGCGTCGCGAGGGTTACCTGCTCGAGCGCCTCGATCTCGTTGGCCTGCGCCGCCAGTCGCTCGTCTACACGGGCGCCCACGATGGTCGAGGTCGCGATGACGGAAATGAGCGTGATCGCGGCGATCGCGGCCACCCACCCGAGCACAGACCGGCCTCGACTCGGGCCAGGGCGTCGCGAAGAACCGCCCGCCGCGGCGTCAATCGGGGCCAGCGCCGGTGACGAGCCGACGGCGACGCCGCGCTGGACGCCATTCGACCGGACCGCCGCCAGCGTTCGGTCACGCAGGTCGGCCGGTGGCTGCTCGCGGACCACCTGGCTGATGACCCGCGCCGCGCGATCGAGCCTGGCGAGCTCGTCGGCGCATGCCGGACAGCCGGCGAGGTGCGCCGCGACGGCTTGCGCCGCCGGCGTGTCGCCGGCCATCAGCCGGTCCAGACCGCCCGGTTCGGCGGCCGCGAGTTCGAGCTGTTCGCGCGTTGCGTCGTGATCCATCGTGTCCTATCGGTCCTTGCCGGTTGACACCGGCACATCTGACAATTCCGCCGGACGGCCCGAACTCCCCGCCCAGTGCCTCGCGCAGCCGCAGCAGCGCCCGCCGCGTCCGGGTCTTGACGGTCCCGAGCGGCCAATCGAGCCGGTCGGCGATCTCGGTCTGTGACAGTTCCTCCTGGTACGCCAGGAGGATCACCGTTCGCTCCTGGTCGGGCATTGTCGTCATCGCCGCCCGAATGGCCTCCCGCAGCCCTGCCGCGTCGGCCGCCTCTTCGGGTCCAGGTGGCTGCGCCGCTCCAGCCACGACCGTGCCACTGGCCATGGCCCGCTCCAGACCCTGCGTCTCGCTCTCATCGGGCATGGCCGCCGATGACAACGCCAACCAAACGAGGACGCCGTCCAGCCGCGCGGAGGCGATCGACGGCGCGATTCCGGCCGATGGCATGCAGCCATGCCGGAAGCGAACCAGCTGTCGGGTCGAACAGCTCGGCGCGGTTCCACAAGGTCAGGAACGTTTCCTGCACAACCTCCTCGGCGATCCCTCGATCAGCGGTCAGCCGGTATGCCGATGCGAAGATCGCATCGCCATACCGATCGTAGAGTGTCGACAGGGCTGTCTCCGACCCACGCACCAGCTCGCGAACGAGCGCGGTGTCGTCGGAGGGAGCCCCTCGTCCCTCTGTCACCTGCTACGCCTCGCCGTGCGGATCGGTTTCACGGATCGATCGATCTCCGGGTTCAGTGATGCGACCTGGCAACGCTCAATGGCCAGCGAGGCGCTAGCCTACCCGACGTCGTCGTCCGTGCGGGATTTCGTCCCCCGGCACGCTCACCAGGTTCCCACCGGCCGCGTAGACTCGCGGGCGATGCACCGTGCCGATACGCCACCGCTGCGCTATTACGCGGCCGATGATGTGGTGGCCGCGATGCCAACGCTCGAGGCGAGACTCGGGCTCGCCGAGCGGACCCTGACCGCGCTGGTGGCCGATGCCGAGCTGCCATCCAAGATCGGGGTGCACCCACGACCCGCCGGGTCCTTTGCCCATGCCATGCCCGCATACCTTCGTGCCACCGATCCCGGCGGACACGACGACCTGGTCGGGATGAAGTGGGTCGCCGGGTTCGCCACGAACAATGCCCTCGCCCTCCCGGCGATCAACGCGCTGGTGATCCTCAACGACCCGGAGACAGGGCTGCCGATCGCAATCCTCGACGGCGGACCGATCACCGCAGCGCGGACCGCCGCCGTCTCCGGCGTCGCGATTCGATGGTTTGCTCCGCCCCTCGACCGCGCGCCACGCGCGGCACTGATCGGGGCGGGCGTCCAGGGCCGGAGCCATCTGCTGGTCATCGGCCATGTCCTGCCAGGTGTGGCGCTCGTGGTTTTCGACCGCCATCCGGAGCGGGCGGCAGGCCTCGCGGCCGAGGCGCGGGAGGTCGATGGCATTGCTTCCGCCACGGTCGCGCCGGACGCGCGCGCGGCCGTCACCGATGTCGATGTCGTCGTCACGGCGGCTTCCTTCGGGCCTGTTCGCCAGGTCATGACGAACGACTGGCTGGCACCGGATGCGACGGTGGTGGCGGTGGACTACGCGACGTATTGCGCGGCCGATGTGGCGCGTGACGCGGGGTTGTTCCTTGTCGACCATCGCGAACAGTTCCTCGCCAACCGGGCTGCCGGGCTGTTCGAGGGGTATCCCGAGCCGACCGCGACGCTCGGCGAGGCGATCCTTGCCAAAACCGCTCGACCGTCGTCCGGACGGGTCGTGGTCAGCCATCTCGGCGTTGGCCTGGCGGACCTTGTCTTCGCCGACGCCATCGTGCGGCGGGCGAGGGAGCTGGGACTGGGGATGGAGCTGGCGCGCTGAAGCCTCCGGGTACCAGGACGGTTCCGGGTCGCGCATCCCGCGAGCAGAGTGCCGGGCTCGCCCTCAAACTCACGACATGACGCCATCGGGCACACCGAGCGGAACGGACCTCGTCGTCGTCGGTGCCGGCGTGATGGGCGCCTGGACGGCGCTGCTGGCCCGTCGCGACGGTCGGAGAACCACGCTGGTCGACGCCTTTGGGGCCGGCCACTCCCGGGCGACGTCGGGCGACGAGACGCGGATCATCCGCAGCGCACACGGTGCGGATCCGTTCTACAGCCGCTGGTCGAGGCAGGCTCGTGATGCGTGGATCGAGCTTGGGCGGAGCCGCGGCGAACAGCTCTTCGTCCAGGCTGGCGCGCTGTGGTTCGCGCGGGCCGAGGACGGGTTCGAAGCCGCGTCCGAGTCGACGCTGCAAGGGCTAGGGATCCCGGTCGAGCGGCTGAACCCCGTCGAGCTCGACGCGCGGTGGCCCCAGCTCCGGACGGACGACCTGTCCTTCGCCGTCTTCGAGCCCGAAGCCGGGCTATTGATGGCTCGACTCGGGGTCGCGGGAGTGGCGCGCCAGTTCGTGGTCGAGGGTGGTCGGTTCGAGCTGGGCCTGGCGGGCGTCGGGCGACAGGAAGGTCGGCGTCTGCTCGACATCGTCATGCAGGACGGCTACCGGCATGCGGCGGACGACTTCGTGTTCGCGGCCGGCCCATGGCTGCCTCGCCTGTTCCCCGACGTCGCCGGCAACCTCATCCGTGTCACCAAGCAGGATGTCGTGTTCATCGGCCCGCCCGCGGGTGACGGCCGGTTCGGCGCCGATCGGATGCCCTGCTGGGCGGACGTCGACGCGGCGTTCTATGGCATCCCGGCGACCGACGGACGTGGCATGAAGCTCGCACCCGACCGGTATGGCCCGGTTTTCGACCCGTCCCACGGCGAACGGATCGTGGATCCCGAGTCCGTGCGACTGGCGCGGCGCTACCTTTCGAAGCGGTTCCCCGACCTCACCGATGCACCGGTGGTGGAAACGCGCGTCTGCCAGTACGAAACGACCCCCGACACGCACTTCGTCATCGACCGCCATCCCGCGTTTGACAACGTCTGGCTGGTCGGCGGCGGGTCAGGACACGGGTTCAAGCACGGCCCGGTGATCGGGCGTCACCTCGTGGGGCGGTTGGGCGGGGCTGCCCTGGAGCCCGGTGAAGAGCGCTTCAGCCTGGCCCACGAACGCCCGCCGAAGCCGGGCATGGTCACCGGGGCCGATGCCATGGTCGCCGACTGGTCCGAGTGGTAACAGCCCGGAGCCGAGGCCTCGCCGTATTCGTGTCAGATGGACCTCAGGCGGGCACACGGCAGAGCGTTCGCGGCTCATGCCCAGCAGGCGTGCATTTGGCACGACTTCGCCCAAGTCGAAGGCGTCACTGAGCGTGCCACAAGGGTCGACGCTGGCCGGCGGACCAGGATCGCCTGACGAGTGCTCTCCTCAGTTGCATTTGGCACGATTGACCGACTGGCCGACGTGGCGTCCGACGAAGCATCGCAATGCGCCCCCTCAGGGACGCCCGATCAGCGGGGGCTTCATTCATTGACTTCCAGGGGTCCGTCCGGGACTTCGATCAGGATCCGGCCCTCCTCCACGACGACCGGGTAGACCGCCAGTGGAGCCTCGGCCGGTGGATCGAGGGGCTCGCCACTCGACAGGTCGAACCTCGAGAGGTGCAGCGCGCAGGTCAACGTCCCGGCGGTCAGGAAGCCCTTGTCCAGCTCGAAGTACTCGTGGCTGCAGATCCCCTGGACCGCGGACAGCTCGCCCCCGGTGTTGACCACGAGGACCTGGTCGGTCCCGTCCACCCAGGCCATCTTCATCGTGCCGTCGGGGACCTCATCGATACCGAGGAGGTCGATGCGTCTCACGCTGCGGCGGTGGCTCCGGCACCCGTGCCCGCATCCCATTTCTCCTCGAGGCGATCGCGCAGCCGGTCACGGGCGTTCGCCAGCGGAACCCGCGCCACGACCGGCTCGAGGAAGCCGAGCACGATGAACTTGCGCGCTTCGTCGGCCGGGATCCCGCGGCTCTCGAGGTAGAAGAGCTGGGTCTCGTCGATCGGCCCGACCGAGCTCGAATGCGCCGCACGGCGACAGTCGGGCTGGTCGATCTCGAGCGACGGGATCGCCACCGATCGCGTCTGCTTCGAGAGGTTCATGCCGAACTCGCCGAGGAAGCTGTCCGTCCCGATCGCGCTCCGATCGATCACGATCATGCCCTTCATGAACGAGCGCGCCTTGTCGAGCAGCGCGCCCTTCGAGAGCAGGTTGCCGGTGGTGTCGCGTCCGATGTGACGGGTGTAGGACGTCAGGTCGAAGAGTTGATCCTCCCCGCCGAACACGATCTCGACCTGTTCGACCGAGCTGCGATCGCCCTCGAGGCGATTGTCGACCCGGCTCCGAACGAGCCGCGAGCCGAGCTGGGCGAGCGCCCAATGCAGGGTCGCGCCCTCCCC
Source organism: uncultured Chloroflexia bacterium (assembly GCA_963731865.1). Classification (GTDB taxonomy): domain Bacteria; phylum Chloroflexota; class Limnocylindria; order Limnocylindrales; family CSP1-4; genus SPCO01. The sequence continues at coordinate 1,367,257 of CAVSXG010000002.1, forward strand.
GATCACCGCGTGCCGGTGCTGGATGGCAATCGTCGTGGGCGGCAGCTCCTGCAGACTGGCGATCTCGAGCCGTGCGTCGCGACCGAGTGTCACCTCGAGCGTGCCCGCAAGCAATGACTGCCCCGCATCGCGCGGGATGATGCCGGATGGTCCGAGCTCCTCGAGGATCGACGCTTCCGCCCCGTCACCGAGGCTGATCAGGGTTCGCCCGATGAGGGCGCGATCGGCCACCCCGACCGACCAGCGCATGACGATGGGTCGCTCCAGGCGTACGCCAGCCGGGATGTGCAGGTGGATGCCCTGGCTCCAGAAGCCGCGGGCGAGCGCGGCAAGCTTGTCGTCGGTCGGCAGGCCGCCACCGCCTTCGAGCTGGGCGCGGAGTCCAGCCGGGTCGCGGGCGAGCGCGGCCCCGAACGTCTCCAGGATCACGCCGGCGGCGATCGCCGCGGGTTCGAGCACCAGACCGGCGACGCCCTCCTCGCGAATGTCGATCAGCCCGGCGACACCCTCGGGGAGCCTGGTCGAGGCGATCGGGTTTGGCGCAGTCGCGGTTCGGATGTACGGGCGGGCGGTCGCGAGCTCGGCGTTGCGGAGGTCGAGATAGGTCGTGTAGAGCTGGTTCGGTTCGATCGGCAGCGCCTCGAAGGCCTCGAGGGCGGCGATCCGCTCGGCACGGAGCCACTCCGGCTCGGCGCGGTCGCTGGCGAGGGCGTCGACGAGGGCCTGGTCGGCGAAGGTGAATGGGAGATCGGTTGGTGCCCGGCGAACCGGGCGAGGGCGGGCGACGGGCGCCGTTGAAGGCTCGACCGTCATCCCAGCGACCCCTCCATCTCGAGCTTCACCAGGCGGTTGAACTCGATGGCGTACTCCATCGGCAGTTCCTTGGTGAAGACCTCCAGGAAGCCCTGGACGATCAGGTTGGTCGCCTCGTTCTCGGTCAGCCCGCGGCTCATCAGGTAGAAGACCTGCTCCGCGCTCACCTTGCCCACGGTCGCCTCGTGGGTCATCGACGTGTCATCTTCCTGGATGTCGATGTACGGGTAGGTGTCGCTGCGGCTGATGTCGTCGAGCATCAGCGCGTCGCATCGAACGCTGGCCACGACATTGGTGGCGCCCGGGGACACCTTGAGATGGCCCCGGTAGCTCGCCCGACCGCCGTCCTTCGAGACGGACTTGGACACGATCCGCGAGCGGGTGTTTGGCGCCAGGTGGACGGCCTTCGCGCCCGTGTCCTGGTGCTGGCCCTTGCCCGCGACGGCGACGCTGATGATGTCCGCCGTCGCGCCCTCGCCGCGCAGGTAGATCGCCGGGAACTTGACCGTCTTGCGCGAACCCGTGTTGGCGTCGATCCATTCGACCGTCGAGTTCTCGTAGGCGTGCGCTCGTTTGGTCACGAGGTTGTACACGTCGTTCGACCAGTTCTGGATGGTCGTGTACCGGACCTTGGAGCCCGGCAGCGCCACGACCTCCACGACCGCCACGTGAAGGGATTCGGTGGCATAGATCGGCGCCGTGCAGCCCTCGATGTAGTGGACCTTGGCCCCCTCGTCGACGACGATCAGCGTCCGCTCGAACTGCCCGGTGTTCTCGCCGTTGATCCGGAAGTAGGCCTGGAGCGGGAGCGGGACCTCGACGCCCTTGGGGACGTAGACGAATGAGCCGCCCGACCAGACGGCCGCGTTGAGGGCCGAGAACTTGTTGTCCTCGGCGGGCACGACCGTGCCGAAGTACTTGCGGAAGATGTCCGGGTATTCCTTGAGCGCCTGGTCGGTCCCCATGAACACGACGCCGAGCTTGGACAGCTCCTCCTTGACGGAGTGGTAGACGACCTCGCTGTCGTACTGGGCGCCCACGCCGGCGAGGAACTTGCGCTCCGCCTCGGGGATCCCGAGCCGTTCGAACGTCGCCTTGATCTGGTCAGGCACGTCGTCCCACGACTTCTCTTCGCGTTCGGACGGCTTTCGGTAATAGACGATGTTGTCGAAGTTGATCTTGTCGAGACCGTCCGTCCAGGTCGGGATGGGACGCTTGAGGAAGTGCTCGTACGCGCGGAGGCGGTACTGGAGCATCCAGTCCGGCTCTTCCTTGAACGCGCTGATTTCCTCGACCGTCGCCCGGGTCAGTCCGCGCTTGGTTTCACGCAGGTACGCAATGTCGTCGTGGAAGGCGAACTGGTCGCGCTTGTCAGTGACGATCTCGCGAGTGGCGGTCATCGGGTCTCCGGTCGTTCACGCAGCGGCCCGTTCGAGGCGCAGTTTGCGCCAGTGGCCATGCACAGGTTAATTCCGAGTTGAATTATCGGGATTACCGACCAAAGCGTCAACGACGCCCGGAGCGAGGTCAGGCCTGGGTGCCGTCCAGGCCGTGGAGATCGCCCGATCCGTGGAACTCGATCATCGTCTCGCGCCTGCCTCCCGCGCCGACCTGCCGACCCGCCACGAGGGCATGCCCGGTAATGGTTCGACCGTCGGCCGTGCGGCCCGCAAGTTCGCCCTCGTCGAGGATCGGGCCGGTACGCGTCACCACGCGTGCGCTCCACTGCGAGTGGCCTGTCGAGTCCTCCCAGCAGTCCATCGTCGCCGAGGGCAGGCTCGCGCCCGCGAAGGTCACGTCAAGGAGGGCGAAACGCTGATGTCGCTTGGCCACGGACCCACCATAGCAGGCCGCGCGAGCGACACCCGTGCGCGGTTAGTCGCCGAGCCGCTCGGGGCGGCCAAAGAGATAGCCCTGCGCGAGGTCCACGCCGAGGGACATCAGCACATTGGCCTCCTCGTCCGTCTCGACGCCCTCGGCCACGAGGCGACACCCGGTCCGAAGCGCGTAGTACTGGATTCCCGCGGCCATCGCCTGTCGGAGCTCGTCCTGGTCGATCCCCCGGACGAGGCTGATGTCCAGCTTGGCGTAGGCCGGCCGGAGCTCGAGGATGTGCCGCAGGCTGGCGTACCCCGCACCAGCGTCATCGACGGCGACCTGCACCGGCGCGAGTCGCTCGATCGCCTGCCGAAGGTCCGTGTAATCGGAGATTGGCGCGTGTTCGGTCAGCTCCAGCACGATCTGCCGGGTCGTGCGCTCCAGCTGGGCACGAAGGCGCTCACCGGAGACGAGCACCACGGCGGGTGAGACGTTGAGTGACAGGAACGCGTCGGCTGGAAGCTTGACCGCCGCATCGATCGCCTTGAGGATCGCCGCGAGCTCGAAATCGTCGCCGAGTCCCAGCCTCGCGGCATCCGCAAACCGGATATCGGGCGGCGTGCCGTCCCCGAAGCGCGTCAAGGCCTCGTAGCCCACGATCGCCCGCGTCTCGAGGTCCACGATGGGCTGGAACACGACATGGAATGCGTCCGCTTCGAGGACCTGCTGGAGCCGCGCTTCCTCGGCCCCGATCTCCCGGCGGTCGGCCAGCGCCGAGCCAGCCACGGCCGTCAGGATGCTCGCGTAGTCGATGGCCGCCGCCATCAACTTCGCGGGGCGGTCGTGAAAGGTGCTCGCCTCCTCCGCCGAGACGCCGATGAGCAGGACCCCGACGAGCGTCTGGTTGAAGTAGATCGGCGCACCCGAGATCAATCCCAGGCCGACGCTCCAGATCGGGCTGTCATGGTCGGTCAGGGTGCGATCCGGCCGCTCGACCCAGGGCCCGTCGCGTGCCTTCTCGTGAAGGAACCGTGCTCGTCTCGGCTCTGCCGATGGGCCACCGCGTACGACACCCGAGGCAACGCCGTAGGTGGCGAGTGGCTGGAGGCGATCGCCCGACGTCAGCTGCAGCACCTCGATGAACGCGCTCTCCGTGCGCCGGGCGAGCTCCCCGACCACCGCTTCGGCGGCCGATTCCGGGTCCGATGACAGCGCCATCCGCGACAGCGCGCCGACCACATTGGCTCGAACGCGAAGCTCGTCCTCGACGATTCCCGACCACGCGGCTCGGCTCCGGAGGTGGGCGCGGACTCGTGCGACCAGCTCGTCGAGCCGGACCGGCTTGGCCAGGAAGTCGTCAGCTCCCGCGTCGAGACCCTCGATCACGCTCACATCGGTCCCCGAGCCCGTCATGAGCAGGATCGGCAGGGTCGCGGTGTCGGACCGCTGGCGGAGCGCCCGGACAACATCGATACCGGACATGCCCGGTAGCCCGATGTCGATCACAAGGACGTCTACCGGCGTGGTCTCGAGGAGGGCCATCGCCGCTTCGCCGTTGGGCGCCTCGCGCACGTCGAGGCCATTTCGTCGGAGCGCCAGGACCAGGAGGCGCCGGAGATCCTCCTGGTCGTCAACGACCAGGACGACCCCGGACGGCTCCGGCACGGTCATCAGGATCCGACGTCGGGTCCGGCGCGCCGGCCCGGTGACCGCTCGACGGCGTCGAGCAAGTCGGCCGAGGTGACTGGTTTGGCCAGGAAGATCCCACCACGCCGGACCACCCGATCGAGGTCGAGCGTCTCGGGGTTGTAGCCCGACAGCAGCACGATTCCAGCAGCCGGGAACCGCTCGATCACTCGTTCGGCGAGATCGATGCCGGACATCCCGGGCATGATCACGTCGGTGACCAGGACGTCGATCGAGGCGGGCTGGTCGTCCAGGCGGGCCATGGCATCCGCTCCGTCGCTCACGGCCGTCACGGCGTAGCCAGCCCGGCGCAGCACGACCGACGTGAGCTCGCGAACCGTGGACTCGTCCTCGACCACCATGACGCTCCCGGAGCCGGTCTGGAACCCGTCCATCTGGCGCGGCCGCACGACATCAACCGGATCGTCCACCCGTGGGAAGTACAGCTTGAAGGACGAACCCATTCCGGGCTCCGAGTCGATCCGGATCTGCCCGCCCGACTGCCGCACGATCCCGTACGTGGTTGCCAGGCCAAACCCTGTCCCGTGCCCATGCTCCTTGGTCGAGAAGAACGGCTCGAAGATGTGCTCCCGCGTCTCGGGGGCGATGCCCAGGCCGGTATCGGTCACGGACAGGACGACGAACGAGCCCGGGACGACCTCGGGGTAACCGAGGGCGAGCGCGTCACCGAGCTCGACGGTGCCCGACTCGATCGTGACGGTGCCGCCATCCGGCATCGCGTCCCGCGCGTTCACCACGAGGTTGGACAGGATCTGATCGAGTTGGCCGGGATCCATGCGTACTCGGCCGGCACCCTGCACTGGATTGACGGCAAGGCGCACCCCCTCGCCGACGAGCCGGCGAAGCATAGGCTCGACGTTCGCGAGCAGTTCGTTGACGTCGACGATCTCCGGCCGGACCATCTGTCGGCGGCTGAAGGCAAGGAGCTGTGCGGTGAGCGTCGCAGCGCGGGTCGCGGCATCGCCGATCGCCTCGACGCTCCGGAGGGCCTCATCGACATCGAGCTGATCCCGCCGCTCCGGCGACAGGTCCTCGGTGAGGAGTTCCGCATAGCCCTTGATCGCGAAGAGGACGTTGTTGAAGTCATGGGCGATCCCACCGGCGAGCCGGCCGATCAATTCCAGCTTCTGGGTCTCCAGGAGCTGATTCTCGGCCGCCTTTCGGGCGGTGATGTCGACGACGGTCGCGAAGACCCGCAGTCCCTCTGCCAGGGTCACCGGGGTGAGGCCGATCTCCACGGGAAACACGCTTCCGTCCTTCCGACGTCCCGTCAGCTCAAGCCCGATCCCGTGGGGGCGTCCCATCGGGTGGGCGAGGAGGCGATCCCTGTGCACGACGTGACGAGCCGCCAGACCCTCGGGCAGGAGGCGTTCGATCGGTTCGTCGTGCAGCTCGTCCCGTTCGTACCCGAAGGTAATCTCCGCCTGACGGTTCAGGTAGGTGATCCGGCCAAGCGTATCGACGGCGACGATCGGGTTGGGGGAGGCGTCGAGGACGGCGACCGATAGTCCGGCGCCTGCCTGACTGGCGGCCTCCGCGTCCGCGCTCGCTGGCGCTGGGCGATGCGCCTTCACAAACCCTCCCCCTGATCGGTGCCTGATGGCCAATCATTGCGTCCGCAATGACCGCTTGGCAAGGCCCCTGCCACGACCCTCGTGACGGCCCACGTTGACACGCTGGCGGCGGGATGTTGCGGCCGGCGGGCATCAAACGCCACGACCGCGACGTGAACGTTCACATCGTCGCGGCATCGACCATCGAGTCGGCCCGGGCAAGGGCATTGGGGTTCCCTGTGACGGCGGCAAGGAACGACCGTCTGTCCAGGGCAACCAGCACTGATTCGACGCTCGCGGTCACGGTCGCCGTTCGTGGAACGTCGCGGAGCAGCGCGATCTCGCCAAATCCGTCGCCGGGTTGCGTGAGGTCGCGCAGATGACGACTCTGGCGATGGACCGCGACCGCGCCGCTTGCGAGCACGTAGAACTGGTCGCCGACATCACCTTCCCGGATCAGGACGGTGCCGGAATCGACCGACAGCCACGTGACTCGCCGCGCGATCGCTTCGAGATTGGGGGCGGGCAGCGGTTCGAATAACGCGACGCGGCGGAGCAACGCAAGCGCTTGCGCGGGTACCGGAGTGCGCGCGTCGAGCGCAACAAGGTGCGGCCACGCCAACCCCACCATCAAGGGCAGGAGCGCAGCCGTCACGAGGATGGCGCCCGTCAGCCCCAACACCGCGGTCAACGCCGGCACCAGCAGCGAGCCAACCGCAAGCGCCGCCATCGCGAGCCCCTCCTGGATGCCGAAAACGCCCGCCAGGACGCCATCGCGCACGGAGCGCTGCAGGATGGTCCGGCCCGCCACGTCGACGATGGCAAGACCTGCGCCGCCGGCGATGATCAGCATGCCGGCCGCGAGCGGTGATGCCAGCCAGCCCGAGAGGCCGAGCGTGAGGCCCCACAGGCACGCGCCTGCGGCGGCGACGCTGGCCAGCCGTCCGCGACCGACAAGCACGAATGCGGTCGCGCCACCCGCGATCATCCCGGCACCGAGCGCCGCATTGAGCAAGCCAACGCCGGGCTCGCCCATGCCCAGCAGCTCGATCGCCATCAGCACGAACAGGACGTCCGCGGCACCGATCATCAGCATGCGAGCGGACATCAGCCCGACAACGAGGCGAGCGTCGGGGTCGGTAAGCACGACCCGCAGTCCCGGGATCATCCCGTCGGTCGGGGCGGGTGCGCCGGCGCTGGCGGCGTCCGGTTCGACGAGCGGGAGCATGTCAGAGGCCGGGTGCGCACGGAGTCGCGAGGTCAGCGCGGCGCCGCCCAGGGCAATCAGCGCGAAGACGGCAATGACCGCCGCCGGGCCGGCCTGGGTGAGGATGGCCGCTGCGGCAAGTGGCCCGAGGATGATCCCGGTGCCTTCGACGATGCCCGCCGCCCCATTCGCTGATGTCAGCTCGTCGGGTGTCTGGCACAACCCCGGGAGCAACGCCGACTGGGTCGGTCGACCGACGACGAGCGCCGCACTACCGAGGGCGGCGACCGGATACACAACGAGACCAGGCAGGCCAGCAACCATCACGGCCGCGGTAACGGCCAGACCGACGCCATAGGCGAGGTAGCCCGCCGTGAGCACCCTCTCGCGGGGATATCGGTCCCCGAGGCTCGCCGCCGCCGGGGCGACGAGTGCCGCCGGTGCCAGCATGACCACGGCAACGAGCCCGACTGACCCGGGCCCCGTCATTTCATACGCGTAGAGGAGGATGGCGACCCATGTCGCGTACTCGGCGGCGTTGAACGCCAGGAATGCGGCGAAGAGGCGGCGAAGGTCCCGATTCCGAAAATCCGCGCCGCCATCAAGCGCGATCGACTCACGCAGGCGTGGCAGGTTCAGGACCGGGCAGCACCGCGAGAGTGTAGAGGTCGGTGACGCTCCGAACTGGTCGCTCGACAAGCGAGCGCGGTGACGATCAGCCGGGCTTGCCGGCCTCCTCGAAGGAGGGCGCCTCATCCATCGACGTCGGGGTCCCGGGACCCGCATCCTCGGTGGCGTTGACAAAGCCTTCGGCCTCACCCGACGGCACGGCCTCGAAACCGGCCGTCACAGCGAGCTCGTCGGTCTCGACATCGAGCCCGCCTGCATCAGCCCGCATGATCTCGAAGCGTTCGCGAGCGTCCCGCGTCAGCTCGTCCACGCGCTGCCGGACCGCGGGGCGACGCAGCAGCGCCCAGGCAGCAACAACGACGGCCGCGAGTGCGACCACCACGATCGGCCAGCGTGAGCGGCTCTTCCGTGGCTTGATCAGGCGAGCGACCGGCCCGGCTGAGGGGCGACCAAACGCGCTACCCAGCCATCGCCGTCGCTTCGATGCTGGCTGGGCAAACCGCGCAACGGCGGCGCCGGTGGCAACAAGCTTGCCGATGTCGGACGCCGTCAGGTTGACGGTCGGGACCTTGATTCGGACGTTGCCTGCCTTGGCGAGATCGACATCGGGCAAGCGGACACCGGACAGGGACCGGACGATGTCGTCTCGCTTGACCTCCGGGAGATGGAGCTCCGGCAGGCGGACCTCCTTGAGCGTGAATTCGGGCATGGGATTGCCTCCGCCGTACGACTTGTGAGCGTCAAGGATACCCCGGGACCTCCGAATGGACGTGTCGGAACCCATGCCGAGCCGTGGCGGGAACGTTGCAGCCGGCCTGGTTGCGCGCTTTCGGACCGGGAAACGGTCGCTCCCCTACCATCTCGCGATGCCCGTGGCCCAGCCGCTCGACCGTGCGACCGCACGGGATTCCTCGCCATGCGACACCTGTTGGCGCCTCCGCGCGCGTTGCCGGCCGAGCCCGCGTCGGTGATGCGGGTCGTGGAGCGGCTGGGTTCGCTCCAGTTCGACCCGATCGATGTCACGGGTCGCAATCATGACCTCGTCCTGGCTGCCCGGATCGATGGCTACCGGCGAGTCTGGACAGACGACCTGCTGTATCGCGATCGCGCCCTGTTCGAGGCGTACAACAAGGGCCTCTCGTTGCTGCCGACGGATGAGCTGCCCTTGCACCGGTTGGCCTGGGACAGGGAGCGAGCCGGGCACGAGACGACCACGTTCACGGTCCACGCGCCGCTGGTCGAAGAGCTGCTCGATCGGATCCGACGGACGGGTCCGTTGGCGGCGGCCGACGTCGCGCCCAGGGCCGCGATCGACTGGTACTGGCGCCCGACCAACCAGGTCCGTGCGATCCTCGAGGCCCTCGCGGAATCCGGGATCCTGGGGCTCGCTCGACGCGACGGCAATCGGCGCGCGCTCGAGGCACACGCCCGGTTCAACGGTGCGACGCGTATCGCCGTTGCGCCTGGCGTAGGTGAACGGCGGCTCGTTGCGGCGATCCGCAAGCGGCTCGGCCGGGGCGGGGCGCTCAGACCGAGACGGTGATGAGCACCCACGCGCTGCGGTTGCCGACCTTGTCGCGGGCCCGGATCCGGTATTCGTAGGTCCGGGCGCGAGGCAGCGTCTCGGTCACGCTGTTGGTCGTCCGGTAGCCCAGGGAGCGCCAGGTCCCGCCGACCACGTGCCGCTGCACTTCGTAATCGCGCAGGCCCGCGGTCAGGACCTGGAGCCGCGGGTCACCACCGGTCCATCGGACGGTCACCTTCGCGCGGGTCGAGTCGACGACCTGCCGCGACGTGGTTCCAGGCTTGGCCCAGGCGGCGGTCCGATCGGTTCGCTTGACCACCACCCCGGCGTAGTAACGCCGGCCGCTGACCGGCGAGACCGCGGCGCCAAAGCCGGCGTAGTTGAAATCGGTCGACAACAGGATCGTGGCGTGCGGCGCGGATCCGAACCAGGCGGTCACGGCCTGCGTCGCCGAGTCGGTCGGGGCCGGCCAGCTGTTCCAGACGATCACCTCGCCGGCGCCGAACCAGGGAATGCCCGCCGCGACGATCTGGTCGAAGACATCGCTGCCATCGGGGTTCGTATGGCTCAGGACATCGGTGGCGGCCAGGGTCTCCGCCCGTTGGCGAGCGATGGCCACGACGGCCGGATCGACCTGCAGTGCGACAAGGCCCTGGGCCTTGCGCTGGTCGTTGACCTGGGTGGCAATCGCCGTCTCGGCCTGGACCAGTGTCGTGAGATCGAACACCGGGAGGGCAGCCGCGGCCGGGCCGGCAACGGACGCGAGGATCAGGCCCGCGAGGAGAAGCGAGGCAAGACGGCGGACGGCGGTGGGCATGGGTTGATCCTCGCGGGATCGGCGAGCCGGGGGTATGGGCTATGGGTCAGGGTCGCGGTGGCGCGTTGGTACCGCTCCCATGGGCCCATACGGGCCATCTCCGCCGCGCGTGCGCCGGTGACGCAACCCGGCGTCGTGTGGGACGATTCCGCCGAACCAACCAAAAGGAGCGTCCACATGGCTGCGATCCGCCGAGCCGAAGCAACGTGGTCCGGCCCACTTTCGACCGGATCAGGCGCCGTCAGCGCCATGACGTCGAGCGTCTTTGCCGATCTCCCCGTGACCTGGTCGGCCAGGACCGAATCCGCCGATGGGAAAACCAGCCCCGAAGAGCTCCTGGCGGCGGCGCACTCAGCGTGCTTCGCCATGGCGCTGTCCGGCAACCTGGTCCGCGGCGGCACACCGCCGGAGCGCCTCGACGTCGCTGCCGAGGTCACGTTCGACAAGGTCGAGGCGGGCTGGAGTGTCGTGTCGAGCGCCCTGACGGTCCGCGGTCGCGTGCCCGGGATCTCTGCCGAGGATTTCAACGCGGCCGCCGAGGTGACGAGGACCGGCTGCCCGATCAGCCGGGCGATCATCGGCAACGTGACGATCACCGTCGAGGCGACCCTCGAAACCTAGGTGTCGATGGTCAGCAGCCGCCGGGGGTTGAGGACGGTCATCGTCTCGATCTCGGCGTCGGACACGCCGGCCGCTGCGCAGACGAGGAAGAAACGACACGGCGAGATACGTATAGCCGTTCCCGTCGTAGCGGGTCAGCTGCGAGTCATGGCACACGTCCTGGCTGAGCAGGATCCGGTCCGCGTGCCCGCGCGACAAGAGGTCGCAGACGAGCTCCACGATCCGACCCTCGCCGTGGCGTTCAGTCGCGTTGAACGACATCCCCAGGAAGTCGAACTCGAGGTTGGCCCCGCGGCGGATCACTTCGACGCAGTGGTCGAGCACGGGGTAGGAATCAGCGTGACCGATGACGACCCGGGAGAGGTCGGCCCGTTCCTCTTCGAAGATCCGCAGCTGATCGAGGCCGACCGGCGACAGCACCGCGTGGGTCGTGATGGCCATGCCGGTCCGTGCGCTGGCCCGGGCGGCCGCACGATGGACCCGTTCCTCGCTGGGTGAGACCCACGGCTTGTCCGTGCCGATCTCGCCGATGATCCCCGGCCGGACTCCAGAGTCGCCCACCCCATCGGCGAACTCGGCGACAAGCTCGTCGGCCAGGTCGTCGACGGAGCGCCGGTCGATCCGGGCTTCGGGCGGGTAATACGCGGTTCGATACCAGCCGCAACCCATGACGACGTGGAGACCGCTCGCGTCGGCGATCTCGCGAAGCCAGGCCGGGTCGCGACCGACCCCCGGCAGCGTCAGGTCGACCAGCGCGCTGCCCCCGGCATCGCGGAATTTGGCGAGCTCATCGACGATCACCGGTTGATCGCGAGTCAGCTGCCAGTAGTCCCACCGGCCGTCGATGTGCCACAAGGCGATCTGGGTGTGCTCATGGGGCAGGGTAAAGCCGAGCAAGCCGGGCTCGACCGGGCCGAGCACGGTCTGGACGTACGCCATGGCGCGATGCTACGCGGTCGAGACGGTCCCCGAGGCTTCCACGGCACCCGCCGGGACGGGCTGCGGAGACATCCGGTCGGGGCGAGCCGGCGCTGGCCAGAAGGAGTTCGAGCATCGCGCCGGCGCGACGCTGCAGGTCGGCCGGCCGGTAGGCGTCCCCCGCTTCGACGCGCTGGAGGAGCAGCCCGTCGAGCAGTCCGAGGAAGGCCCGGGTGACGGCGTCGACGTCCAGCCACGACGGGAGTTCCCCGCTCGCCATCCCCTGCCGGATCAGGAACTGGCCCGCTCCGACCAGCCGCTCGCGGCGTGCGGCGAGCATCGCCCGGACACTCGGTTCGCGTTCCGCTTCCGCCCAGGCCTGGAGCAACGAGATCTGGCCGGGTGCGCCGGTGTATTCATCGATCGTCTCGATGTACAGCCCGATCGCGATCGTCATCCGCTCGGCGGTCGTGGTGGCATGGACGAGTCGCTCGGCAAGCTCGTCCAATCCCCGGGCGGCGATCAGATCGCAGCTCTGTCGGAACAGCTCTTCCTTGCTGGAGAAGTAGGTGTAGATCGCGCCCACGGACAACCCGCTCTCGCGGCAGACATCCGCGATGGTCGAGCTGTGAAAGCCCTTGTCGCTGAAGACGCGGACGGCCGCCGTGACGATCCGGTCTCGGACTTCTTGTTCATGGGCGGCGGTAACGCGGGGCATTGGGCTCCTGAAAACGAACGGTCGCTTCATCAATCTACCCGTGGCCCGCGATCGTTGCAACCGTCAATGGTTGACAAAACGAATGAGTATTCTCTATTTTTCCCATGTTCGAACCGCCATCGAGAGGATGCCGATGTTCAGCCGCTGGGGCGCCTTCGTCTATCGCTTCCGCCGCCCGATGGCGCTCATCGCTCTCGTCGTCGCGATCGCCGCGGCCGGCCTTGCCACGCAGACGTCGTCGGTCCTGAGCTCGGGCGGCTGGCTCGACGCAACCTCCGAATCGGCCGAGGTGGCCGCCAGGCTCGACACCGAGTTCGGCGCCGGCAAGAGCGCCGTGATCGCCCTGTTCCGGGCCGATGCGCCCGGTGCCGACGCCACGTCCCCCGCTTTCCAGGATGCGATCGATACTGCCGTGGCGGGCCTCGCTGCGGATCCGGACGTGACCGGTGTCATCGGGTATGCCGAGACCGGCGATGCGCGGTTCATCAGCAGGGCGGGTGACGCGGCGTACGTCGTGATCCAGCTCGACCTGACCGACGAAGACTCCGTGGCGGTCGTCGACGACATCAGGGCCGCCATCAAGCCACCGGCCGGCTACCAGTACTGGATGACCGGCTACGGGCCGATCACGAAGGACTCGGCGGTGCAGTCCGAGGAGGATCTCCAGAAGGCCGAGGTCGTCTCGCTGCCGATCGCGGCCCTCGTCCTGATCCTCGTGTTTGCCTCTGTCGTCGCCGCCGGCATGCCGCTGTTCGTCGCCGGCCTGGCGATCCCGAGCAGCCTCGCTCTCATCTATCTCGTCGCGCAACAGGTGGAGATGAGCATCTTCGTGCTCAACATCGCCACGATGCTCGGACTCGCCCTGGCGATCGACTATTCGTTGTTCATCGTGAGTCGCTACCGCGAGGAGCTGCGCCGGGGCCGCACCGTTGCCGAAGCCGTGGAACGCTCGATCGCCACTGCCGGCAAGGCGGTCGCGTTCAGCGGCATCGCCGTTGCGATCGGCCTGTCCGGTCTCCTGCTGTTCGAGGCGCCGGCCATTCGATCGATCGGCATCGCCGGCGCGCTCGTCGTGCTGTGCTCGGTGGTCTTTGCCCTGACGTTCCTGCCGGCCGTGCTCGGCATGCTCGGATCGCGGGTCAACGCCTTGTCCCTGGGTGGGCTGGTTCGCCGGTTCCGGACGGTCTCGGATCTCCCGGCGCCGGCACGCGAGTCACGCTGGGAGCGGCTCGCCCACGGGGTCATGCGACGCCCGATCACGGTCCTGATCCCGACCCTCGCGGTCCTGCTCATCGCGGGAGCGCCCGTCCTGCGCCTCGAGCAGGGCGTGCCCGGGGCGGAGATCTATCCAGCGGGCGTCGAGAGCCGGGATGCCTATGTCGCCCTCCAGACGGAGTTCGCGCCGGGCGAAACGACGCCCATCGTGATCCTCGCCGACGTGCAAGGCTCGCCGACGGATGCCGCGAACATTGCCTTCCTGACCGATTTCGCCGCGCAGCTGACCGAGCTGGACGGGATCGACCGGGTCGAGAGCCCGTATGCGATCACCAACCCACAGACTGGTTTGCCGCTGACGCCAGACGAGGTGGCGGCGCTCTATGCCCTGCCCGACGGGCAGCGCCCACCCGGGCTCGATGCCCTGCTCGACCGCTACGTTCGCGGCTCCACCGTGCGGCTGGATGCGATCAGCCCGATCCCGCCGGCCAAACCGGACGCCACGGACCTCGTCCCGATCATCCGCGACACCGACCCCGGCAACGGGATCACGACCCAGGTCGGCGGCAGCGCCGCGACCGCCCACGACTTCCTGGTCTCCCAGGGCGAACGAGCGCCATGGGCGGTGGGGCTGACCCTGCTCGCGAGCGGCGCGATCCTGTTCCTGCTCTTTGGCTCGCTGATCATCCCGGTCAAGGCCGTGATCATGACCCTGCTGTCGATCAGCGCGAGCTTTGGCGCGCTCGTCTGGATCTTCCAGGACGGCAACCTCTCGAATGTCCTTGCGTTCGAACCGCTTGGGTACACCATCGCCGGCAACCCGATCATCATGTTCAGCGTGATCTTCGGCCTGTCGATGGATTACGAGGTCCTCCTCCTCTCGCGGATCCAGGAGGCCTACCGTCGGACGGGCGACAATCGGGCCTCCGTCGCAGAAGGGCTCGCCAGGACCGCCGGCGTGATCACGGGTGCCGCCCTGATCATGATCACGGTCTTCGCGGCGTTTGCCCTCGCCGAGGTCATCACGATCAAGAGCATCGGCGTGGGCATGGCGATCGCCGTCGCGGTCGACGCGACGATCATCCGGGTCCTGCTGGTGCCGGCGACCATGCGACTGATGGGCCGCTGGAACTGGTGGGCGCCCGGGATCCTTGGACGGCTCGTCGACCGGCTGGGCTTCAGCCACGTCGAGGACGACGAGCCGGTCGTGATCCCGGCCACGACGACGCTCGGGCAGGTCCAGCCAAAGGCACCCGGCGCCTAGCCGAGGTCGGCGGTAAGGTGGCGCGATGCGCCTCCTGCTGACCACGGCCCTGCGTCCCGAAAGCGTCGAGCGGCTCCGCGCCCTCTCGCCGGCCCTCGAGGTGGTCGACGTCAGTGGCGACCCAGCGTTCGATATCAACCGGCTGGACGACCCGGACGTCGAGGCGATCTTTGGGCGGGGCGCGCCGTCCGATCTCGCCAGGGTGCCAGGCTTGCGCTGGCTGCAGGTTGCCTCGGCCGGCGTCGACCATCTTGCGGACGATCCGCCGTGGGACCGGGGCATCCAGGTCACCAACGCCCGGGGCGTCTTTGCCGTCCCCATCGGGGAATACGTCACCGGCGCCATCCTGCGGATCAACCAGCCCGTGGCAACCTGGGCGGCGGGCCAGACGGCACACTTCTGGCCAGACGAGCAGGAGCCCCTGGCGACCGTCGTCCGGGGTCAGACGGCGGTCCTCGTCGGCTACGGGTCCATCGGGCGTGAGGTGGCGCGGCAATTGGCCGCGATCGGGCTCCGGATCCTCGCGGTCAAGCCCCGACCGGAGATCCGCGAGGATCCGTCATATCGGGTCGCCGGCACCGGCGATCCGGAGGGCACGATCCCTGAGCGCATCGTCGGGCTGGAGTCGCTCGCAGAGGTCGCCGCCGCCGCCGACTACCTCGTCCTTACCATGCCCTTGACCCGCGAGTCTCGACACAGCATCGGGCGGACGGTCCTGGGGGCCATGCCCAACACGGCCTGGCTGATCAACGTGTCGCGTGGCGGACTGGTCGACGAGGACGCCCTGCTCGATGCCCTCCGTGGCGGCCGGCTGGCCGGGGCCGTGCTCGACGTCGTGAGCGAGGAACCGCTGCCGCCGGACCATCCGCTGTGGGACGCCCCAAACGTGACGATCACCCCGCACGTCTCGGGGGCGACCTCGCGGTTTCGCGACGACCTCGTGATCGAGAACGTCCGGCGATACCTGGCCGGCGAACCCCTGCTCAATCCGATCGATCCACGGCGTGGATACTGACCAAGTGGAGGGCGCGTGGACGACCGCAACGACCCAGTGACACGGCTCGGCCCCGATCGCGGCGGCCGGC
The DNA here is from genome assembly GCA_963731865.1 of uncultured Chloroflexia bacterium. GTDB lineage: Bacteria > Chloroflexota > Limnocylindria > Limnocylindrales > CSP1-4 > SPCO01. The sequence continues at coordinate 1,383,148 of CAVSXG010000002.1, forward strand.
CGCCGGGCATTGGCGACGCTCGCGTCTATCACTGGGAATGGGGACCCGAGGGTAGTCGGCGTCCCGGCCTGCCGTGGGTCGGGATCTTCCTGCTCGTCTTCGGTGGACTCCTGCTGGTGCAGCAGATCTATCCGGAGTTCGAATCGGTCAGCTCGGTATTTGTGCTTGCCATCGGGCTGGCGTTCCTGGTCAAGTGGGCGATCGATCGCGGAACGGGCTCGCTCTACGCCGGCGCGATCATCACCGCCATGGCAGCGCCCGGCGTGCTCAACGCCCTGGGCATCGAGGCCGACGGGCTCGGCACGTTCAGCCTCGGCGTCGCGTTCCTGTTCATCGCGGCGGTCCGGGCGGCATCGGGTGGCGGTTGGGGCTGGCAGGTCTGGTTTGGCGGTCTGCTTGCCCTTGTCGGCCTGGTCGCGATCAGCAGCCCCACCGGTGCCAGCCTGATCGTGCCGGTCCTCCTGGTCACCCTGGGGGCGGCGCTGCTGCTCCGGGATGCGGGTCGCGGCGTCCGGCGCCGGTGAGCGGTTGGGAGCGCCCAACGCCACCGGGCGATGGACCGCCCCGAACGTTCTGGTCGGGGGCACCAGAGGCTGACGCCCTTGGACCGGGCCAGCTCATCCGTCGTGCCTGGCGGCTGTATCGAGCGACACCCCGGCGGTTCCTGCTCGTGGCCGCCATCCCCGAAACGATCCGCGACCTCCTGGCCATCCCGAGCTTCGTCATTGCGCTCGGGTTCGTCGAGGGGGTCGTCACAGCATTTCGGCGAGTACCTCGCCCTGGTCAACGCGAATCCAGCGGCCTACCGCGCCGATCCCTGGGCGCTCCAGGGCGAGTTCGAGGATCGACTCCGGGACATCCTCGTGCCGGCGCCTGACATGGCGGCGCTGTCCGCGGCGACCGGCGCGCTCGGCGTCGCGGTTGGCCTGATCGGGACGTCCGCGCTGGCCGCGGTCGCCCTGGCCGCCGCACGTGGGCGAACGATGTCCGCCGTCGAGGCGTTCCGGCTGATCGCGGCGCGCAGCGCCCTGATCAAGCCGATCGTGGTGCTGGTCGTCGGTTGGCTGGTCGTGTCGTGGGTACCGATCCTGCTCCAGACCTCGGCGGACTTCCAGGCGTGGGCCGGCGTGCCGGGCTCGCCGAGAAGCGTTCTCCTCGCGAGCCTGCTGAGTGTCCTTGGCACCGTGGTCACCTTGCTCATCGTGATCGTCGCGGTCCGCTGGGCGCTCTACATCCCGGCCGTTGTCGCCGAACCGATCGGGGTCGGGTCCGCGCTCGTCCGGTCGGCCGAGCTGTCGCGTGGCATCCGTTCCCGATTGGCGCTCGCGATGGCCGGGATCCTGCTCATGCACGCGATCAGCGTTGGGCTCGTGGCCGCCTTCGTGGGGATCACGATGGGCGTGTCGACGGATTCGGTGCCGATCGGCTTTGCCGCGTACATCGCCGCGTCGTTCGTCGGCAACCTGCTGTGGGCGCCGGTCCTGCCCGCAGTGCTGGCACTCGCCTACCACACCCGTGTCGACGAGGCGGAGGCGGCCACGCCGGGCTGACCCCCGTCGCCGGCGGATCGCGCTACGCCACCGGGTCGGCGACGGCGACCGTTTGGATGGCTTCGGCAAGCCGATCGACGACCTGGTCGAGCTCGGCCGCAGTGATGACGAACGGCGGTCCGATCAGGATCGTGTCCCCGTCCACGCCGTTGGCGTTGCCCGTTCCCGAATAGACAAGAAGGCCTCGCTCGCGAGCGGCCCCGACGACGGCCTCCGTGATCCGTGACGTCCGGGGAAATGGCGCCCGCGTGGCGCGGTCCGCGACGAGCTCCACGCCGACGAGCAGCCCGCGACCCCGGATCTCGCCAACGTGCGGATGACGCTCGAGGCGCGCGCGCAGGCCGGCGAGCAGCCGCTCGCCCTTGGAGGCGCTGGCGGCGACGAGGTCCTCGCGCTCGAGGATCCGCAACACCTCGCCGGCCACCGCCGCGGCCACCGGACCATGCGAATAGGTAAACCCGTGGACGAAGCCGTGGCCCCCGGTCACGGTGCCGTGGACCGCATCCGAGGCGGCCACGAACCCAAACGGCCAGTAGCCCGACGTCGCGCCCTTGGCGGCGACGAGGAGATCCGGCCGGACGCCCCAGTGATCGAGCCCGAACCAGCGCCCGGTTCGGCCAAAGCCGGTCATCACCTCATCGGCGACCAGCAGCACGCCGTGGCGGCGGCACGTCTCGGCGATCGCGGTCCAGTAGCCGTCCGGTGGGACGACGGCGCCGAGGGTCGCGCCAACGATCGGCTCCGCGACGAACGCGGCCACGGTACCCGGTCCCGCGGCCTCGAATGCCCGGTCCAGCTCCGTGGCCAGCTCATCAGCCGATCCAAGGGCATCCGAGCCGGGCAGACCGGCCCGGTACGGGTAGGCGGCGGAGACATGACGGAACCGGCCGAGCCAGCTCTCGTAGGGTCGGCGCAACGGCTTCCGACCGGAGAGGTCGAGCGCGCCGAGCGTGTTGCCGTGGTAGCTGCCCCAGCGCGAGAACACGATCCAGCGGTCGGTCTCGCCGCGAGCGAGGTGGTAGGCGCGGGCCAGCTTGAGGGCGGTCTCGACCGCCTCGGAGCCACCCGAGACCGGGTAGATCGCCGGGCCGTCGAGGGGCAGATGCCGCCCGACGGCGGCCGCGTATGCCTCGAGCGGTTCGTTCGTAAAGACACTGCCATGGGCATAGGCGAGCCGCCCTGCCTGGGCGGCCATGACCGATGCGACTTCGGCCCGGCCATGACCAATGTTGACGACGACGGCGCCACCAGCCGCATCGAGGTACTCACGCCCATCCGCGTCGAGGATCGTGGAGCCGTGCGCTTCCACGGCGACAGGCGGATCGGGCGACGCGGTTCGGCGAAAGACGCGACCGGTGCTCACGCCGGGCATCGTAGCGGACGAGGCCTTCGACCCGGGATGGGCAGGCGCGTGATGACACCAAATGGGCCCAAAACTATGGGCCATTTGGTCCTCCCCGACCCACCCGGGGCCGGCCTAGGATCGAGACACGGTGGACATCGGAGGGGACGCCCGGCGTCCACCGCAACCCCCCTGCCCGACCCGCATACGCGCCCTGGCGGCCGCCGGCCCGCTAGACCAGGTGGCGCGCTCGTGCCTGGGCCGTGAGCTGATCGCGGAAGTCCGGATGGGCGATGGCGATGAGCGCCTGCGCCCGTTCGCGCAGGCTCCGCCCGAACAGCTCGGCCACGCCCCACTCGGTGACCACCGTCCGTACGTGTGCCCGGGTCGTGACGACACCCGCGCCTTCCTTGAGCGACGCGACAATCCGCGAATGCCGGCCGCCGGCGGCGGTGGACGGCAGATGCAATGAACGCCTTGCCTTCCGTGGCCAGGCCTGCCCCCCGGATGAAGTCCATCTGGCCACCAACCCCGCTGTAGAGGCGGTGCCCGATCGAATCGGCCACGACCTGCCCGGTCAGGTCGACCTCGATCGCCGAGTTGATCGCGGCCATCCGGCGGAAGGATCGGATGACGTGCGTGTCGTTCGTGAAGTCAACCGGTCGCATCTCGACCATCGGGTTGTCGTTGACGAAGTCGTACAGGCGTCTCGTTCCCATCATGAACGCGGTCACGATCTTGCCCCGGTTGCGTTCCTTCCGGGCACCGGTGATCACGCCGGCCTCGACGAGGTCGACGATGGAGTCGGTGAACATCTCGGTATGGACGCCCAGGTCGCGTTTGTCGCGCAGCGCGAGGGCAACGGCTGCCGGGATGGCGCCGATGCCGAGCTGGATGGTCGATCCGTCCGGGATCAGCTCGGCGACGTGTTCGCCGATCCGTCGCTCCGTGTCGCCGATGACCCCAACCGGATGTTCATATGGCGGCACGTCGCATTCGATGGCGAGGTCGATCTGCGATACGTGGATGAAGCTGTCGCCAAGCGTTCGGGGCATGCCCCGGTTGAACTGGACGATCACCGTCCGCGCGGCCCGGATGGCGGCATGCATCGCCTCCACGGACGTGCCGAGCGAGCAGAACCCGTGCGCAGTCGGGTGGGGTCGCGTTGACGAGGACGGCATCGAGCGGGAGCATCCCGCTGTCGAAGAGCAGCGGAACGTCGGACAGGAAGACGGGGATGTACTCCGCCCGTCCAGCTTCGATCGCCGCGCGGGCATTCGGGCCGATGAACAGCGCGCGATGGCGGAAGTGGGCGGCCATCTCGGGCTGCAGGTGTGGACCGGGACCCTCGCAATGGAGGTGGACGACGCGGACATCCTCGAGGTCCGCGGCGCGAGCGACGAGCGCATCCAGCAGGACGGACGGCGTCGCCGCGGCGCAGTGAAGGTAGATCTGTTGACCGGACTCGATCCCGGCGACGGCCTCTTCGGCGGACACGACACGCATGATCCGAGTCTACGGACCTCGCCCGGCCGCGTCCGGTCCATGTGGCCCTTCTTCCCGGGACGGGCATCCGGAACCGGTTCGTTCCGGCCGGTGTACGAGGTACGGTTGACAGCGGAGGTCCCACCTGGAAGACGCCGAACTGATCAGCCGCGCACGAACCGGCGATGTCCGGGCGTACGAGGAGCTCGTGCGCCGCTATCAGGACGTTGCCTTGCGGACCGCCTATCTCGTCGCCCCGGAGGCCGATGCCGCCGATGCTGTTCAGGACGCCTTCGTCAAGGCCTACGCCGCGCTCGGGCGGTTTCGCGAGGGGTCGCCGGTCCGACCCTGGCTGCTCAGGATCGTCGCCAACGAGGGTCGCAACCGGCGTCGATCCGCGTCACGACGCGCCGGTCTCGCTGAACGTGCCTCGGCCGTGGCGCCGCGCGACGCAGTTGCCAGCTCGCCCGAAACGGAGGTGCTTGCCGCAGAGACGCGCCGCACCCTTCTTGCCGCGCTCGCCCGCCTTCGCGATGAGGACCGCGAGGTGATTGGCGCCCGGTACCTGCTCGAGCTGTCCGAGGCCGAGACCGCCGAGACGCTCGGCCTGGCAACCGGCACGGTCAAATCGCGGACATCGCGGGCGCTCGTTCGCCTCCGTGGCGTGCTCGCCGAGCTCGAAGGTGGGCCGGCCGGAGCCGGGCCGGCCGGAGCCGGGCCGGCCGGAGCCGGGCCAGCCAGAGGTGGGCCGACCGATGGCTGATCGAATGCTGCACCTGATGCCCGCGACCGAGCTCGAATCGGCCCTCCGCGGCCTGACGCCGGCGATCGACTGGCCGGCCGCGGGCCGGGCCGGCGAGCCCGATCTCGCGACGGCGGTCCGCGTCCGGGTCGAGACGATGCCGATTCCCGCGCACGACCGATGGCCGTGGCAGCGTTCGCTGCGCCTTGGCGGCCGGAGCGGACGGCCGGCGCGGCGCGCCCTGGTCCTCGCGCTCATCGCGCTGCTCGCCGTCGCCGCGATCGCGGGGGCTGTCGGACTCGGACTGCCCGGATTGCGCCTGATCCTCGGTGGGGCGCCACCAAGCTCGATCCCAAGCCTGGCGCCGGCCAGCCCAGCGGCAGGCTCCCCTGGTCCCGCGGTGCTGGGTGCATCCCTGCGTCTCGGGGAAGCGCTTGATCCAGCCGATCCGGCGGCGCTCGACGAACGTGCCGGGTTCGGCGTCCGGATGCCAGGCGCCGCCGGGATCGGTACGCCGGACGCGGCATGGATCGATGAGCGCAAGGGCGGCCAGGTCACGTTGCTCTGGGCTCCAAGCGAGGCCCTGCCGGCCACGAAGGAGCGTGACATCGGACTTCTCGTCAGCCAGTTCCGGGGCGTGATGGAGGACGGCTCGTTCAGGAAGTTGATTGACGCCGGCACCGTGGTGGCACCGGTGCGTGTCGGCGATTCACGGGGTTATTGGCTCAGCGGTGACGAACACTTCCTCTTCTGGGAGGGCCCGGATGGCTTCGTCGACGACGCTCGACGCTGGGTGGGCGACGTCCTGATCTGGGCGGACGGCCCGATCACCTATCGCCTGGAAACGTCACTCGGCCGGGAGGAAGCGATCCGGATCGCCGAAACGATGGACTGAGGATTGCCGGGGTAGGGTCAGTGCCCAGTGCTGAGCGGTTCTCAGGCGCTTCTCAGGAAACGATGGGACGCTACGCGTGACGGGATCGAGCGGTCTCGCCCAGCGGAGAGTCCCAGATGACCCGATCACGTCTCCTGATTGCCGGTGTCGCCCTCGTGCTTGCCGTGGGTGTCGGTGGCTACATCGCCTACGACCAGGTGCTCAGTGGCGACAGCGTCGCGCCTCTGACCCTGCCATCGGGCGAGCCCGAGGCCACGTCCGCCGACCCGACGGCCAGTACCTCCACGAGCGCCGCGGCGTCGACCGCGTCGGGCACCGAGGGCGATCTCGCCGGCACGTGGACGGTCGGCGGCGACAGTCAGGCCGGGTACCGCGTCCGCGAACAGCTGGCCTCCCTGTCCGCCGAGAGCGACGCGGTCGGGCGCACCTCGGACGTCACGGGCTCGATCACGCTCGAGAGCGACGGTTCGACGACAACCCTCGTCGCCGGTTCGCTCACCGTCGACACCACCACGATCGCGTCCGACGAGGATCGGCGCGACAACCGCCTGCGGACCGAGGGCCTGCAGACCGATACCTACCCGACCGCGACCTTCACCATCACCGAGCCGGTCGAGATCCCGACGAGCGCTGTCGAGGGCACGGCCACGGACCTCACGCTCGCTGGTGACCTCGAGCTGCACGGCGTCACGAAGCGCGTGTCGATCCCGGCGCAGGCGCGCCTGGTCGATGGCACGATCCAGGTCGCGGGCTCGATCACCTTCGCGCTGGCCGACTTCGAGATCGTTGCACCCAATGTCGGCGGGTTCATCATCTCGATCGCGGACGAGGGCGCGCTCGAGTTCGCGGTCAACTTCACCAAGGGCTAGGGCTTCCAGGGCGCGCCGCTACTTCGTGTAGACGCCGCCCGGGTCGAGCTCCTCGCGGATCAGGCGCAGCTCTTCGACGGTCGGTGCCGGCGTCTCGGCCAGGGCAGGCGAGACCGCCACGTCCCAACCGATCGTCTCCCGCACGGCCTCGATCGTCGAGCCCGGGTGGAGCGAGTCGAGACGCATCTCGCCGCGTTCGTCGAAGTGGTAGATCCCGAGGTCCGTGACGACGACGGTGGGGCCACGGCCGAGCCACCCGCCCTCGCGCCGGATCCGCTCCGCCTCCCCCGCCCCACCCAGGTTGCCAGGCGACGTCCGGAAGTCGATCGTCTGGACGAAGCTGCGCTTGCTCTGGCGCATGATCACGAAGACCTCGCGCGCGTTGATCGCGATCTCGCACGCGCCGCCAGACCCGGGCAGCCGCGTCGTCGGGTGCGCGTAGTCCCCGATGACCGTCGTGTTGATGTTGCCAAACCGGTCGATCTGCGCCGCGCCGAGGAAGCCGACGTCGATCAGGCCTCGCTGGAGGTAGTAGCCAAAGAGCTCGACCATGCTCATGACGGCGGTGGCCCCGGTGACGATCGTCGGGTCACCGATCGAGAGGGGCAGACGGGCTGGCCGGGCGCCAAATACGCCGGCCTCATAGACGAGCTCGAGATCCGGGGCGATCGTCCGCTTGGCCAGGTTGACGGCGATGTTGGGCAACCCGACGCCGACGAAACAGACCCGCTGGCTCGGCGAGCGCACGGGCCGCCGCCACGATCATCATCTCGGACTTCGAGAAGCCGGCCACGTCCGTCACGGGACCTGCCCGATGTCCGTGTAGACGGCCTTGCCGAGCTCCCTGGCCACCCGGACCATCCGGTCCGCACCCTCGGACGCCCCGCCGATCCGAAGACAACCATTGCAGCGCGCCAGCACCCGCTCCGCCACCGGATGGAAGATCTCCGCGTCCGCATCCGGGTAGATCCCGGCGGTTTCCGCGGCCTCGATCAGCGGCAGGGCGAACCACTCACCCATCACCGGGAGGTGGCCGCGCTGGAAGAGCGCGAGCGACGCCGCGGTCATGGCGTCGACATTGGCCTGGATCCGCACCGGGTCGCCGCCCGTTCCCGACCGGTACGGGCCGGCGACGAGGATCATCAACGGCTCGGTCGTGCCATTCGTCCCGGTCACGTGTACTGCCCGTAGTCGATGAGCCCGGACGGGGCACTGCCGCTCGGTCGGAGCGAAGCGATCCGCTCGGCGCCGAGCTTCTCGAGGTAGCCCGAGCGGTCGTCCACGCCGTGGACCCAGTCGCGCAGCCAGGCCTGCGTCGCCGCCTCATCGCGGGAGATGGGGTCCCAATCGAGATAGAAGCGGTTGTCCCGGTCGTAGGCGCCCTGGACGTAGGAGGGATGGGCGCCCCAGGGCTCGACGACGACCGCATCCACGATCAGCCCCGGGATGATCGTCCGGTTGGGGTCCGCGCGAATGACGGCCTCGTCGACGAGCTCCTCGACCACGACGATGACGCGTTCCGCCGCGAACGCCGCTTCCTTCTGACAGCCCAGAAGACCCCAGACCTGGGTATCGCCACCGGCCGAGGCGCGCTGCGCGTGGACGATCGTCACGTCGGGACGCAACGGCGGCACGGCGTACACCGTGCCATCGCCGTAGGGCGAGGCGACCGGCCGGATCAGCGGGTTGGCCACGGGAAGATCGGTCTCGAAGTAGCTGCGCAGCGGAAAGAACGGCAGGTTCATCGCTCCCGCCGTATAGCGCCCGACCATCCCGAAGTGGCTGTATTCCTCGATCTCGAGGGGCTCGGCCGCGATCTCGCCCTCGATCCGACGGCGGATCGCCCCGAGGCCGCCAACCCCGGGGTTGCCCAGCCACGAGAAGACGAGCTTGCGCGCCACGCCGGCCGCAATCATCTGGTCGTAGATCAGGTCGGGCGTGAGCCTGGCGAGCGTCAGGTCCCGTCGCCGCTGCCGGATGATCTCGTGCCCGGCGGCAAATGAGATCAGGTGGGTGAACCCCTCGATCGCCACCGTGTCGCCGTCGCGCACCAGCTCGGCGATCGCGTCGCGCATGTTGGCGACCTTGGACGTGGGGCTCACGACGAGAGTATCGGGCAGGAACCGCCGACGGAGGTACGAATCGGGTCAGACCGCCTCTTCCACTTCGTTGATGGCGCCCGCCAACGTCGCGGCCTCGAGGATCGCGCCATGATCGCCGGCGACCGCCGCCACAGCCGACGAGAAGAGGCGCAGGCCTGTGACCATCTCGGCCTCGCTGACGGTGAGGGCCGGGGACAGGCGCACGCTCGACTTGCCGCATTCGAGGACGAGAAGGCCCTGTTGAAAGGCCTCCCACTGGACCTCCTCCGCGTGGACCGGCGTATCGAACTCGATCCCGAGCATCAACCCCTTGCCACGGACATCGGTGATGAGCGAGGGAAATCGCGCACGCAACCGCGCCAGCCCGACCAGGGCCTGGTCGCCACGCGCGGCCGCGTTGGCCACCAGTCCTGACTCCAGTAATTCGATCGTGGCGAGGGCGGCGGCGCAGGCCACCGGGTTACCGCCGTAGGTCGAGCCGTGCGCGCCCGGCCCCCAGGTCTCGAGCAGCTCCGCCCGCGCGATCAGGGCCCCGAGCGTCATCCCGGAGGCGATCCCCTTCGCCGTCAGCAGGATGTCCGGCTCCACGCCCCAGTGCTCCACCGCCCACATCCGCCCCGTACGACCCGCGCCGGATTGGATCTCGTCGGCGATCAGGAGGATCCCGTGCTCGTCACAGATCTGTCGGAGCCCCTGGAGGAACCCATCCTCGGGCACGACATACCCGCCCTCGCCCTGGATCGGCTCGACGATGATCGCCGCGACCTCGTTGGCGGGCGCCAGCTTGTCGAAGAGGACCTCCTCGAACCAGCGCAGGTCCTCGACGCGACCATACGGCGCGTGGTACACCCCGGGCAGGAGCGGACCGAACCCGGCGTGGTACTTCGCCTTCGAAGCCGTCAGCGAGACCGAGCCGTACGTGCGCCCGTGGAAGGCGCCGAGGAAGGCCACGACGTATGGCCGTTTCGTGGCGAAGCGGGCGAGCTTGATCGCCGCTTCCACGACCTCCGTCCCCGAATTCCCGAGGTAGGTGCGGACCCGGCCGGAGATCGGGGCGATCCGGGCAAGCTCCTGGCACACCTGCGGATAGATCGGCAGGTAGAAGTCCGACGCGCTGAAATGGATCAGCTCGGCGGCCTGCTCCTTGATCGCGGCGACGACCCGCGGATGCGAGTGGCCGGTCGAGTTGACGGCGATACCGGCCGCGAAATCGAGGAACAGGTTGCCATCGATGTCCTCGACCGTCAGACCCTCACCACGGACCGGGACGATGGGGTAGGCGCGAGGCAGGCTTGGGGACGTCCAGGTCTCGTCATAGGCCACGTGCGCTCGCGCTTTTGGCCCCGGCAGCTCGGTGACGATATCGGGTACCGGTCGGTCTCCGGTGATGCGCGACGGGGCCGCGGACAAGGTCCACCTCATGGCTGAATGCATAACGAATATGCAGAGTGAATATGGCGCGGCGAGTATAGCGGAGGACTTGTCGGCCGAATGCAAGGGTTCCCAGACACCCAGTGACCCGGCGAACGTCGCGTCCGTGCCAGCGTGACGGCATGCCTAACCAGACGGGCGATACCCGCTACGGTCACCGCGCCGGCACGGGTGCCAACGAACCAAAGCGGAACGAAAAGAAGGAACAGGCCGCGAACTGGACGCCACGCCAGGGCGGTGATCAGACCCGGGTTGCGGCGGACGATCCACCCGAACGCGACGCGACCGGCAAGGATGAGCTGGCTCGGGATCCGCGGTCCATGGGTAAAGCCACGCGTGGCCACGACGAGGTCGCGACGCGCAGGCATCTCGAAGGATCCGAACAGGGCCCGTCCTGAGCCAGATCGGCCCTTCGCCGACCGTACTGAATGAGGACGGCCCCTGACCATTGGGTGCTGGGTCCCGCGCGCGTGGCGCGACACCCTGCCCTGTATGACTGTCCGATTGCGACTGCTCGTGGTTCTGGCGGCGATGAGCCTGATGGCGATCGTCGCGATGACCGTGCCGTTCGTCGCGACCAGCACCCTGCTCGATGAGCTGAAGCACTCGACGAGCTTCTCGCTCCAGGCGTCGGCGGCGTACGCGCGACTGGCACAGTCCCTCGGCGAGCAGGAGACCGCGGTCAGCGGCTACCTGTTGACCGGGAATGACCTCTACCTTGACCAGTACTACAACGGAGCGGCGGCCGAACAGCTGGCATACGAATCGATCGAGGGGACCCTCGATAGCGTCGACGCGATCGACCAGGGCTTCGACCGGGTTCGACAGGCGATGACCGAATGGCGCGCCGTCTACGCCGTCCCCACGATCGATGACGTTCGGTTCGACCGACTCACGAGCGCAAGGTCATCGATCCGGCAGGAGGCCGGGAAGGGGCAGTTCGACCAGGTTCGCGCCCAGTCGACCGCGCTCAATGCGTTGATGATCGAGCCCGACGAGGACCTGACCGAACAGGTTTCCACGGTCACCGTCATGCGACTCGTGATGTACCTCGTGGGTGTCGTGGCCATCCTGATCGGGCTGGCCATCGCGGTGAAACTGACTCGCGATTGGATCTCGAAACCGCTCCGCACGCTTGTGTCGACGGCTCGGCGCGTGGAGCAAGGGGAGGACGCGCCATTCGTCGCCGGTCGACGGGACGAGATCGGGGACCTCGGGGCCGCGCTCGAGCGCATGCGCCGAAGGATCGTCGCCGGCCAGCAGACCGCTGAAACGGCTGTCCAGCACTCCAACATCCTGAACTTCTTTACCGAGTTGACGGCCTTCACCGAAACGGACGCGCAAGTCTCCAAGGCGCTGCTGACGGCGATCGATGAGCTCGTGCATCCCGAAATCGGCCGTGGTGCACGTCGCAAACCGCTCGAGGGATCGGGCCGTCCCCGAAGCGACGCATGGGGAGCCGACCGCCGAGTTGCTTGCGCTCCGGATGCTCGACAACTGCCCAGGCGTGCGCCGCGGGAGCCTATACGTCACACCAAACGTGTCTCGTCCACTGGCCGTGCAATGTCCCATCCAGACCGTCGAGCAAGGCACCGTGGTCTGCCTGCCGCTGAGCGCACTCGGCGAGACCGTCGGCGCGGTGCACCTCCATTGGGCCGCCGTCGACGCCATGCCGGTCGACCTGCGTGCCACCCTGAGCCGGATCGCCGAGCACGCCGCCCTGTCGATCGGCAATCGACGCCTGGTTCGGGCGCTCCAGGGGATGGCCAACACCGATGCACGCACCGGGCTTCCGAACATCCGCGCGTTTGACGACGCCGTCGAGGCCGTTCTCGCCACTCGACCCGCTGACGCGCCCGAGGCGATCCTCCTGCTCGACCTCGACCACTTCAAGCAGTTCAATGACCGCTACGGCCATCCGGCGGGTGACGAGGCGCTCCGCGCCTTTGCAGGCATCCTCCGTTCCTCCGTCCGCGACGGGGATACCGCCGCGCGCTACGGCGGCGAGGAATTCGCCATCCATCTTCGCGGTCTGGGCCGCGACGAAGCACTCGAGGTCGCGGAACGGATCCGCGGCCGCGTCGAGCAGGCGGTCCTGTCGCTCGGGCCAGGGCTCACCGGCCGGATCACGGCCTCCCTGGGAGTCGCGATCGCGCCGACCGACGGGTCGGACCGGGTCAGCCTGCTACGGGCCGCCGACAGCGCCCTCTACGTCGCGAAGGCGAACGGTCGAAACCGCGTCGCGACCACGTCCGAGGTGTCCGTCCTTCCGGCAATCCTCGAGATCGTGCCCGCCGAAGCCGAGGCTTCATAGCCGCGGTTCCCGCGGCGTCAATCAACGATCGTGTGGCTCTGCTCGCGCATGAACTGGGCGACGTAATACATCGACAGGCCGGCCTTGCCGGTCGACCCGCTCCCCTTCCAGCCACCAAACGCCTGGACGCCCGGCCAGGCACCCGTCGTCGCACCCGCCCGGCGGTTGACGTACAGGACACCGGCGTGCACCCGGTCGAGGAATTGCTGGACTTCAGCGGGATCCTCGGTATAGACGCCGGCCGTGAGACCGTAGGTGGAGTCGTTGGCCAGCGTCAGTGCCTCGTCGAGTGAATCGACTGCCGCCACAGCCGTGAGCGGCGCGAACAACTCATCGCGGAAAAGGCGATGCGACGCGGGCAGGTTGCCGACGACGGTCGGCTCGACGTAGAACCCCCGCTCCATCCCGTCGTCCGTCAACCGCTCGCCACCGACGAAGACCGTGCCATCGCGACGCGCCTCGGACACGGCCGCCTGGTGCCGTTCGACGGCCCGATCGTCGATGATCGGGCCAATCCAGTTCGAGCGGACGAGCGGATCGCCGACGGTGAGCGCCTCGGTCTTCTCGACCAGCAGCCGGACCAGCTCGTCGTGCACCGGCCGTTCCACGTAGACCCTGGAATTGGCCGAGCACTTCTGTCCGCCAAACCCGAACGCGCTGCGCATGATCCCCTCGGCCGCTTCGTCCAGGTCGGCGCGCCGCGAGACGATGGCCGGGTTCTTGCCGCCCATCTCGACGATGCAGGGGCGCGGCCATGTCTTCGAGAACGAGTGGAACAGGCGCATCCCGACGTCGTACGAGCCTGTGAACACGATGCCATCGACGCCCGGGTGATCCTGGAGTGTCTGACCGACGGTCTCGCCCGGTCCCATCACCAGGTTGACGGCTCCAGCCGGGACGCCCGCGTCGATATACGCCTCGAGCAGCTTGACCGCCGAAAGCGGTGACGCGGTCGACGGCTTGAAGACGACGGTATTCCCGCCGAGCAGGGCCGCGCCGGTCGGGCCGGCCGCGAGGGCCATCGGGAAGTTGAACGGGCTGATGACGGCGAACACGCCATGCGGCCGAAGGATCGACCGGGTATGGACCGCGGCGTCGCCGAGGTTGTCCATCGCGTGGTCGTACCCGTCGTTCGCCTCCATCGTGGACGCGTAGTAGCGCAGCAGGTCGGCCGACTCCTCGACCTCACCGAGGGCCTCGATCCGGTTCTTGCCGACCTCGATGGCCATCAGCGCGGAGTACGCCATCAGGCGCTCGCTGATCAGGTCCCCCGCCCGCTTCACGATCGCGACACGCTCTCGCCAGGGGACCGCCGCCCATGCCGGCTGCGCGCGGCGGGCCGCTGCCACAGCCTCGTCGACGTCGGTCGCGGTCCCACGCGCGAAGGTGCCCAACACCACGTCGCGATCGATCGGCGAGCGGACCTCGAACGTCCCGTCCCCGTCGCGCCAGGCGCCGTCGACGTAGTTGCGGCTGTAGGCGCCGATCGTCGTCCGGGCGGTGCCGAGGGCCGCTTCGAACTGGGCGTGAAGCTCCTCGTTGTCGGCGCGCAGGGTCGCGTAGGTGATCTTGAGACGCGGTGCTGATTCGGTGGTCATGGCGGCGTGGCCTCGTGGCGGATCGGAGACGGTTGGGCGCTCAGTCTAGCGCGGCCACGACCTCCGCCAGCGACGGAGCGATGGCATGCGGTTCCCGTCCGCCACGACCATGCCCGGGGCGCCGGCCAAGGTCGTCGAGCTGGTGTTTCCCGGTCAGGACGAAGACCCCGCGGAGACCGGCGCGCTGGCCGGCCAGCACATCGGTCCGGATGTCGTCGCCGACCATCGCGATCTCGGAGCGCCGGAGTCGACCGCCACCCGCTGTCGCATCGGCCCGGAGCGCCTCGATCGCGATCGAGAAGAAGGTCGGGGCGGGTTTGCCGACGATCTGCGCCCGGACGCCGGCCGCGAACTCCAGTCCGGTCACGTACGCCCCTGAATCGAGGGTGGGTCCTTCGGGCGTGAGCCACCATGCGTTGCGGTGCATGCCGATCAACCGGGCGCCGTTGCGGACAAGCCGGAAGGCGCGGTTGAGGTTGGCGTGGGTCAACTCCTCGGGGGAGTCGCCCACGATGACCGCTGCGGCATGCGCACCAGGCTCGTCCGCCGCGTCGTGGGGGAGCAGGTGCTGGCCCGCGAACTCGGTCAGGGCATCGGCCGATGCGATCACGTACAGCGGTTTGCCGGGAAAGGTCCGGGCGGCAAACGCGGCTGACGCCGAGAGCGCGGACTGGAATCGCTCGGGCGGAATGGCGTTGCCGAGGCGCGCGGCGTACCGCGACAGCGTGGCGCGGCTGACCAGTGACGTATTGGTCACGATCCGGTACGGGGTGCGGCGACGTTCCAGCTCGGCGATCGCCTCCACCGAGCCGGCGACTGCGCCACCGGCGACCACGATCACGCCGTCGAGGTCGAGGAGCAGCGCACGCACGCCGGCCATCGCGTCGCGCAGGGCGGCAGGATCCAGGGTGCGCATCGCCGTAGGGTAGACGGATCGCGCGGGTATGCTGCCCCGGGGACCGAAGGAGGCATTCGATGGGGCTGCTCGATGGCCGAAACGCGCTGATCTTCGGCGTCGCGAACGATCACTCGATCGCCTGGGGCATTGCCCGGGCGCTGCACGACGAGGGCGCGGAGGTTGGCTTCTCCTCCGTCGAGAGCCTCGTCGATCGGCGGGTCCGCCCGCTTGCCGAGTCGATCGGCTCGACCTTCGTCGAGCCGTGCGATGTCCAGTCGGACGAGCAGATCCGGACCGTGTTCGAGCGCTGGGCGGCGACCCACGAATCGCTCGACATCCTTGTCCACGCCCTCGCCTTTGCGAAACGCGAGGACCTCGACGGCGGGTTCATCGGGACCTCGCGGGATGGGTTTGCGTTGGCCCTCGACGTCTCGGCGTACTCCCTCGTCGCGCTGGCACGAGAGGCCCGACCGCTTCTCCACCGCGGTTCGGCGATCCTGACGCTGTCGTACTACGGGGCCGAGAAGGTCGTCGCCAACTACAACGTGATGGGCGTGGCCAAGGCCGCATTGGAGGCGTCCGTTCGCTACCTTGCCGCCGATCTCGGGCCGGACGGCGTCCGGGTCAACGCGATCAGCGCGGGGCCGGTGCGGACGCTGGCGTCAGCGGGGATCTCCGGCTTCAAGAAGATGTACGGCGGCTTCGCGGATGTCGCGCCGTTGCGCGCCAACATCACCCCCGAAGACGTCGGGCGAAGTGCCGTGTACCTCTGCTCCGATCTCGCGAGCGCCGTGACCGGCGAGACGCTCTACGTGGACGGTGGCTTCAGCATCATGGGCGTTCCGACCGGGGACTGACCCGACGCCGAACAGCCGGCGCACTGCCCGCCGATCGAGAGATGGCTCAGGTCCACCGCGAACCCGCGGCGCCGTTGCATCGTCTCGACGATGGCCGACGCCTCGTCGGCCGGGACCTCCCAGGTCGTGCCGCACGAGCGGCAGTGGAGGTGGCCGTGGGTGGCCATCGGCTGGACGTGGAACTCCTCCCGTCCGTCGGCGCCATGGCTGTGCCGCAGCATCCCGAGCTCTTCGAGGACGTCGAGCGTCCGGTAGACCGTCGAGGGGATCGTCGTCGGGTCGATCCTGCGGCAGCGTTCGATCAGTTCAGCGCCCGTGACGTGACCGTCCGCGCGGGACAGGACGTCGATGAGCGTCCGACGCTGCGGTGTCCAGCGCAGGCCTCGGGCCCGGAGCTGCTCGCGGACGCCCGACCAGTCCGCGGCGTCATCGCGATCGTATGAACCGTTTGCCGACATCGTGCGAAGGATACAACGACCGACGATTGTTCTCGTAGTTGCCACACGTTGCAATATCGAGCCTCGTCTCGTAGGCTGGCGAGAGACCAGCGAGGGCCCAGCGTGATCGAACCCTTCATCGCCGCGACCACGACACCGGCCGTCGGCGTCGGCGTGCTCCTCACGGGCCTGTTCCTGGGGATCCGCCACGGGATCGACTGGGATCACATCGCGGCGATCACCGACATCACCAGCACCACCGCGTCGGCGCACATGGCCGAGGCCGCCCACGTCGAGCAGCATCACGGAATCATCGGGCACAGCCACGGCCACGGCGGCGCGCGCGAGGTTCGAGCGCACGATGCCGGGCCTGGGGCGGCGACGCTGGCACCCGCCATCGCCGCGACGTCGACGGTTCCCCGGGCCAGCCTCCTCGCGGGCCAGTCCGACGCGATCCGGCTCGGTACCCTCTACGCGTTGGGTCATGGCGCCGTGGTCGTCGTTCTCGGGCTGGCGGCCCTCAGCTTTGGCGCGCTGCTCCCCGACTGGCTCGATCCGATCATGGGCCGCGTCGTCGGCCTGACGCTGCTGGCGCTCGGGTTGTGGGTGATGTACTCGATCTACCGCTACGCGCGAGCCGGCGAGACATTCCGATTGCGCAGCCGCTGGATGCTCGTGTTCGACGGGGTTCGCTACGGCTGGCGTCGCTTCCAGGCTCGATTACATGGGCACGAGCACGTCGAGCCACTCGAGATGAGCTCGTACGGGGCGAGGACCTCCTTCGGCGTCGGGATGATCCACGGGATCGGCGCCGAGACTGGCAGCCAGGTCCTGCTGATCGCTGCGGTCGGTGGCGCCTCGAGTGCGGGGCTCGGCGTCCCGATGCTCCTGGCCTTCGTCGTCGGGCTGCTGATCTCGAACTTCGCGATCGTGCTCGTGAGCTCGGTCGGGTTCGTTTCGAGCCAGACCCGCGAGCGCGTCTACGTCGCGTTCGGGGCGGTGGCCGGCGTCTTCAGCCTGGTCCTTGGCGCGATCTTCCTGGCCGGCCTCGACGCGAGCCTTCCGGACCTCGGGGCATCGCTGCCCTTCTGATCAGCCTCCCGTGACCGTCAGCGTGCCGGTCATGCCGGCGAGGTCGTGTCCGGCGAGCTTGCAGACGTACGTGTACTCCCCCGCTTCCAGGGTCACCGGCAGCGTCCGCGTCAGCCCCGGGACGAGGCCTTCGATCTCGTCGACAACGGTCTCGCCCTTGAACACCTCGAACTCGTGCTCCTCGGTCCCGTTGTTGGTGACCTCGAAGGTGATGGACCCGGCAGACACGGTCAGCGTCGCCGGATCGAACTTGTACTCGGACGCGGCGACCTTGACGGTCCCGGCGGCCGCAGAGGCCACTGCGCCCGACGTTGCCGGGGCGCCAGCGCCGCCACATGCGGCGAGCACGAGCGCGAGGGTCAATGTGACGGTCGCCGCGGCCGCGGTCCCGACCGTCCTGGTCCGACCCCCCCAGACAAACAGGTAGAGGACCGGGACCAGGTAGGCGACGTACACGATGACCTCCAACGGGGTTGGCGAGGACCGATAGCCAAACAGACCCGCGAGCAGCGCACCGAGCGGGCTACTCTCCGGGAGGACGGACCCGAGATCAAAGGCGGCGCCCGTGTTGGCGATCAACCCGGCCTCGCCGAATTCGTGGACCGCGAAGGCGAGCAGCCCGGCGGAGACGAAGATCAGCACTACGCCGGTGATCGTGAAGAAACGCCGGAGATCGATCCGGATGCCGGCCGCGAAGATCGCCCAGCCGATCGCGACCGCGACGGCGAGCCCCGCCAGGGCGGCGACCAGCGTCTGCAACGCAGGTCCGCTCGACGTGCCGATTGCGAACAGGAAGAGCACCGTTTCAAGCCCTTCGCGCGCAACCGCCACGAACGCCAGACCGGCGAGGGCAACGGTCGAACCGGCGGCAAGGGCATGATCGACGCCGCGTTCAAGATCCCCCTTGATGGCCCGGCCCTGACGGCGCATCCAGAACAGCATCCAGCCGAGGACGGCGACCGCGATGACGGCGGCCAGACCCTCGATGCCCTCCTGGACCGCGAGCGGCAGCCGGCCGATCGTGGCCACGACGACGATCCCGACGCCCAGGGACAATGCGAGCGCGACTCCGACGCCGGCCCACACGCCCGGCAACACGTCGCGTCGCTCGATCTTGACCAGGTACGCGGCAATGATGCCGACGATCAGGGCGGCCTCGAGACCCTCACGCAGGGCGATAAAGAACGCTGCAGTCATCCGTGAGGGCTCCTCGTTCTGGGCGTTTGGTGCCGTTCAATTCCGTGGCAAGCGGGCATTCAATGGAAACGCAAGTACGCTTGTTATGAGAATCTAAGCGACGACACCGGGGCAGGTCAAGTGGTGCCTGCCTGGGGTCCGGCGACCCGACCGCCGCATCTGCGACCATGACGTGGCTGGCGGACCACGGAGGCGAGGCATGAGCGAGATCCGCGTGCTCGGGACGACGGAACGCGGGTCGGCCGTGGTCGATGACCTCACGTACGCCGGACCCGATGGCGAGGATGTGGAGGCCTACCTGGTCCGCCCGGCGGCGTCAACAGAACGCGACGCGCGCGCCCGGATGGATCGCGGCCCCGGGCTCCTGCTGTGGCACTGGTTTGACAGCGAGGCGCCCGACGGCAACCGGACGCAGTACCTGGACGAGGCGGCCGACCTGGCCGCCGCCGGGGTGGTGTCGCTGCTGCCGCAGGGTCGATTTCCGTGGCAGATCGCGCCTGGCCATGCCGCCGCGGACGTCACGGAGATCCGGGCCGAGGTCGCCCGGCTGCGCGCCGGTCTCGATCTCCTTGCGGCACGGCCGGAGGTCGACGCGACGCGCCTGGCCGTGGTCGGTCACGATTTCGGAGGGATGCTGGCGGCCCTTGCCGCGGCCGACGAGACGCGGTTGCGCGCCCTCGTCGTGGTGGCCGCGACGCCGCGGTGGGGGGACTGGTTCCTGCGGTTCTGGCCGATCGCCGATGATCGGATCGACTATCTGCGGGTGCTCCGTCCGCTCGATCCGATCGAGCGCATCGGCGACAGCGGCCCGGCGGCGGTGTTCAGCCAGTTTGCCGAGCGCGATTTCTTCATCGCGCCGATGACCGGCCACGAGCTCCACCGTGCGGCGCCCGAAGGCAGCGAGCTGGCGTGGTACGACACGGGCCACGACATGCGACTACCCGCGATCGTCCGCGACCGACGAGCGTTCCTGGCGCGACACCTCGGGTTCGAAGCAGCAGCGGTCGCCGATGCCCCGGTCGTGGATCAGGCCGCGACGACCTGATTGCGGCCACCGCGCTTTGCCATCTGCAGGGCGACGTCGGCGACCTCGAGCAACCGGTTGACCGAGGTCACACTCGGACCGATCGCGCTGCATCCGGCGGACACCGTCGCGGTCAAGGCGCCGGTTGGCGCGTCGATCGTGGCGGCGGCGAACGATGCCCTGACATCCTCGGCGGCTCGCCGTGCCTCGTCGAGGCTGGCGCCGTCCAGGACGACGAGGAACTCTTCGCCACCATATCGCGCGACGATGTCGCTGGCCCGGAAGCGGGCGGTCAGCATCGAGCCAAACGTTCGGAGGACGGCGTCGCCGACCTTGTGCCCGTGTCGCTTGTTGAAGTCGCCAAAGTGGTCGAGATCGAACAGGATCGCCGATAACGGCCGGCGGTCCTCGATGGGCAGACGTTCCCGAGCGGCGGACAACCGAATCAGCGACAGATCGAGGTGTCGCCGGTTGGCAAGCCCCGTCAGCGAATCGCGCACGGCGGCGTCCGCGACCTGCGCATGCAGCCATGCGTTCGAGATCGCGAGCGCGGCCTGGCCAGCCACGATCGGCGCGACCTCGAGATCCATCGCCGTGTACGGCTTCGACAGGTCCGTCCGAACGAAGGAGATGGCGCCGATGACGACATCGTCGCGTAGCAAGGGAACGGCGAGCGATGCCACCGCGCCGTCCGGCTCGGCCAGCCGGACGACGGCCGGGTAGCGCGATCGGTCGAAGTGACCGTCAATCACGACGCGCCGCTCGGCGATCGCGATGCCGGCCATCCCCTCTCCCTCGACAATCCGGACCCCGACGTACCGCGCGTCGGTGCCGCTCAGCGCGGCGATCCGGTAGTCGCCGAGGGCTTCGTCCCGCAACGTCAGGACGGCCACGTCGCTCGGAATCACCGCCGAGACGGCCTCGCAGATCCGCGGATAGACCTCGATCGGATCCAGCGACGCGTTGATCCGTCGTGCGCACTCGGCGAGCGCAACGAACCGTTCAGCCCGCTCGGTGATCGCGCGACGATCGCGACCGAGGGCGATCGCGCCCGCGAGCCGCTCGGCGATGAGGACGAGCGTGGATCGGTCCGTCTCGTCCAGGCCTCCGATCCGAGGGTCCTCGAGGTTCAGCACGCCGATCAGCTCGCCGCCGGCAAACAGTGGCGCACTGATCTCGCTCCGCACGTCGTCGTTTGCCACGCGGTAGTCGGGATCCTGGGTGACGTCGCGGATGAGCTGGACCTCGCCCGTCCGAATCACACGGCCGACGACACCGCTCGTGCCGTCGAACCGCTCGAGGACCCGGTCGTAGCCACGCTGTGCGCCCAGGACGAATGACCCGTCGTCATCCTTGAGGTAGATCGAGACGAGGGTGTAGCCAAAGCGGCGCACGAGCAGGTCCATCACCTGGTCGAGCGAGTCGGGCGAGGGGTCTTGGGCCAGGAGTCGACCCACGGCCTCCACGCCGTCCATCTGTCGTGCCCGTCGGCGCTCGCGTGCGATCGACGTGCGAACACGGCGGGCGGCCGCCTCCATCGTCTCGACGGTCACGCGCGTTCCAACGGCAAGGAGAATGATCGTGGCGACGAAGGCCGAACCGCGACCGAGGGCCACCGGAGTCGATTCGAGCCCGGCGAGCGCAGGGATCAGGGGCAGGCTGAAGGCCGCGAAACCCAGGGTCGCGGCTTCGCGACGACCGTATCGGGCCGCCATGGCAACGATCGGCAACGTGAGCAGCGAGAGGGGTACGGCGTGGGCGGGGCCGCTTGCGAAGGCGATCCCGAACAGGAAGCCGAGCGCGAACAGGAGCCGCGCAATCGGTCGAAGCAGGCGGCGGTGCGAGGCGAGGAAGAGCTGCAGGATCACGTAGCCAAGGCCGGCCAGGGCAACCGCGACCGCGGTGACGCCCGATTCGGCGGATCTCGATGATCGTGGCCGAGATCGAGATGGCGATCCCGAGCAGGACGTGCGGATCCGTCAGGAGACGGCGTTTGGCCGGCCCAAGAACGCGTACGGCCCGGACCCCCCGAAGCGATCGCATGCCAGCAAGCGTGGCGCGTGCACATTCGTGTCGGTACCACCCGATCGGCCCATGACGGATGGCGGGGAATGGCGCGCTCGCGTGATTCCCATTGGGCGAGGGGAATTGGAGCGGGAGACGGGACTCGAACCCGCGACATGCAGCTTGGAAGGCTGCCGCTCCACCAACTGAGCTACTCCCGCGCCTGGTGACCCGCCACTCTCCGGTCGAACGTTCGGAGCCGATGGCAGTTCGCACAGACGATATCGCATTTGGCCACCTCGGCCAAGATTCGGTCAGTTCCGGCGCGGCCGATCATTCGCGTCACCGTGTAGCGCTTGGTACCTGGATCGCGATGGTCGAAGTCCATGGCACAGGGGCGGAACCGGCCGGCGCAGTCGGCACAGGGCACATCCCGGAGGCGATCCAGTAGGGCGGCCTGGGATCTCCAGGCTGCCCTTCTGCGGTCGAGATATCGCGAAGTCCCGGTTCCTGTCTCACGTTCGCGGTGCGCCATCCAGGTACGTACACGATGGCAGTTGGCGCATACGACGTCGCACTTTCGGGCTTCATCCATGAGGAGGTGCCTGGGTCTAAGCATGGCCGCACCAACCGTCAGGCGGAACGCCTTTTGTGATGGGTCGCGATGGTCGAAGTCCATCTGATGGGCGGCGAGTCTCCCGCTGCAATCGGCGCACGCCCGATCTCGAAGGTCGCGCAGAAACGCAACCGTCGAGTCCTGACGGGCTCGGACGCGTTCGATCTCCCGCGCTCGGTTTCGACCGTAATACGCGACATTCGCGGACCTCTGACTGGCTCGTGCCGTCACTGGTCGATTATAGAACATGTGTTTTGTTTTGGATACGTTCGGGCCAGGCTGGTTGGTTCGCGTACCATCCCCCGCGATGAGCAGACGCCGCCGGGCGACCGCGAGCGCGGCTTCGATCAACGAGGACGCGGAGCCGCCGGCGCCGACCAACGCGATCCGCGCCCGGCCGCTGTTCATCGCGTCGATCGCGTTGTCGGCATTTCTCCTGTTCAGCCTCGAGCTCCTTGCCGGGCGCCTCGTGCTGCCGATCTTCGGTGGCTCGCCCGCGGTCTGGACCACGGCGCTCTGCTTCTTCACTGGCGTGCTGTTCGCTGGGTACCTGTACGCGCATGTCGTCGTCACCCGGCTCGGACGGCGGCTCGGCGGCATCGTCCACCTGGGTCTCGCCCTCATCGTGGTCGCCGCGACCCTTGCCGCGCCGGTCGACCTCGGCGGGCTGCGTAACCCGCAGCTGCCCGAAGCGCTCAATGTCCTCCTCGCCCTTGGTCTGATCTCGGGCCCGGCGATCTTCCTCCTGGCAACGACCAGCCCCTTGTTGTCCGCATGGTTCGCGGGACGTGGCGGCGATCCCTGGTGGCTCTACGCGGCATCAAATGCCGCCAGCCTTGCCGGCCTGCTCGCCTACCCGATCGTCATCGAGCCGTTCCTCCCGCTGTCCGTGCAGCGCGGATTCGTGATCGTCCTGCTGATCGGGTTGGTGGCGCTGCTCACTGCGGTCGTGGTCAGCGGTCGGCGTTCGGCGCCCGGGCCGGATCGGCCCCCGGTCGCGAGCCGCACCGCCCTTGACGGTCAGGCGGCAGCTGTACTGGCTCCTCGCGGCGGCGGTCCCGGCTGGGCTCCTCTCGGCAACGACGACGCACCTTGCGATCGACCTCATCTCGGCGCCCCTCCTGTGGGTCGGACCGCTGGCGATCTACCTGGTCAGTCTCGTCGTCGCCTTCTCGGAGCGCGGCCGGCGGATCCTCCCGGCCGTTGAGCGACTCGTGCCCGCGGCAGCGACGCTGATGTGGATCTCCTACGTCGTGCCGGGTGGCTGGCCGGTCGTCGTCCTGCTCCTCTTCCTCCTCGCGTCCTACGCCGTTCTGGCCATCGCCCTGCACGGGCGTCTTGCGCTGGACCGACCGGATGAGGCCCATCTGACTCGCTTCTACCTGATCCTGTCGGCCGGTGGCTTGCTGGCAACCGGGTTCGTGGCGCTCGTCGCGCCGCTCGTCTTCAACGACATCTACGAGTACCCGGTGCTGCTGGTGGCCGGGCTCGCCGTCCTCGCGTTGACGCTCGGCGGCACTCGGGGCGCGGATCCGTTCGATCTCGTCCGGGAAATCCGGTCGGCCGCCATCCGCCTGGCGCCGTACCTCGTGATTGCCAGCGTGCTACTGGTCCTTGTCGTTCTCGACGATGCGCCCATGGCCGGGACCATCGCCCTTATCTTCGCCTTGGGCGCCGTGGTGATCGCGGCGGCCCGGTCGCCGCGGATCCTGGCGGGCGCCACTGCCGCGGCCATCATCGTGACCGTAGCGCTCAACTCGCCCAACCCCTTTGTCCAGGTTCGGACGTTCTTTGGCGTCATCGACGTGCGCTCGTCGTATTTCGGGCTCGCCCGCTCCGAGTTCTCGGGCACCACCCTTCACGGGCTGCAGTTCCGCGACGATCGCCGGTCCGAGCCGACGACCTATTACGTCAAGGCCGGACCACTCGGCGAGATCGTCGATCAGCTCGAGGCACGGCTGCCGGACGGCGCGGCGATCGGCGCGGTCGGCCTGGGCGTCGGGACGGTGGCGGCCTACCTGCGACCGAACGACACCATCACGTTCTACGAGATCGACCAGGCGGTCATCGACCTCGCTCGCGACCCCGAGTACTTCACGTATCTCGAGAATGCCGCCTCGCCGCCGACCGTGATCCTCGGCGATGCCCGGCTGTCGCTCATCGACCAGCCGGCCGCGTCGTTCGACCTGCTGATCCTGGATGCCTTCTCGTCCGACGCGGTGCCCTCACACCTGCTGACGGAGGAGGCCATGGCCGTCTATCGGGGGGTCTTGCGACCTGGTGGCGTGTTGGCGTTCCACCTGTCCAACCGGTACTACGATCTCGATCCTGCCGTCGGGTCGACGGCGCGCTCGATCGGCCTGGATGCGCTTGCCAAGCGATATGTCGCAGATCCACCCACCCCCGAAGGGCTTGGGGCGCGTTCGTCGATCTGGGTCGTCGCTGGTGCCCCCGAGGATATCGAAGGGCTCGTTCCGCTCGGCTGGACGCGCCCGATCCCGGGGCCCGTGCTGACGGACGACTTCCCGGATCTGCTGCGGACGTTGCGGTTCCCCTGAGGCAGAGGAACGTCAGCCCCCTGGCCGGCCTCCGTTACGTGACAGACGCTCGCCCGGCAGGATGATGCCGGGTCCGGCCGTCCGCGATCGACCGTTGGACCGCTGGGGATGACGCTGGTCGCCATTGGCAGGACCCCGGTTGCCGACCCATGGCTCCGGGCGCGGGCCGTAGCCCTGGCGAACGGGTTGGGCATTGCCGATCCCCTGTCCCGGTCGACGCGGGCCGGCGAACCCGCGGCCGGCCTCGGAATAGCCGGGCGGCGTTCCGGTTGGGTCCGGCGGCGGCCGGATGGTCCCCGTGCCGTGGACGATCGACCGGACGCTGGGGTCGCGCGCCCGGCCACGAACCGGGTCGCGTTTGGCCGGCGTGTCGGGGGGCACCCTCGTGTCGCGGGGCCGCGGCGTATCGGGGGGCACCCTCGTGTCGTGGGGCGCCGGCGTGTCGTGGCGCGCCGGCGTGACGAGGTGCGGAGGCCGCGTGCCCGCTCGCCTGCCGGATCCCAACGGCAGATCGATGACCGCCTGGACGGACGCCGCCCAGACCGCCACGGAGGATCGGCTCGGGTCGGATCCGCGGATCGGGCTCGAAGCCTTCAATGACTTCGCTCGGGATCGGGTGGCCGAGCACCTGCTCGATGTCGCGGAGCAGTCGTGCTTCGTCGATACAGACGAGCGACACGGCGTCCCCGTCAACACCCGCGCGACCGGTCCGGCCGATGCGGTGGACGTAGTCCTCGGGGACCATCGGGAGCTCGAAGTTCACGACGTGGGGCAGCGCGTCGATGTCGAGCCCGCGCGACGCGACCTCGGTTGCCACGAGCACCGTGAACCGGCCGGCCTTGAAGTCGGCCAGCGCTCGAACGCGCTGCGGCTGGCTCTTGTTGCCGTGGATGGCGGTCGCCTTGATGCCTTCATGCTCGAGCTGGGTGGCCAGGCGGTTGGCCCCGTGCTTCGTGCGAGTGAAGACAAGCGCCTGGTCGATCTTGCCGGTCTTGATCAGGTGGCTCAGCAGCTCGCGCTTGCGTTCGCGATCGACCGGATGGACGACCTGCGTGACGAGGTCCGTCGCCTTGTTGCGCGGCGCGACCTGGACAAAGGCGGGCTCATGCAGGAGGCCGTCGGCGAGCCGCCGGATCTCGTCCGAGAAGGTGGCCGAGAAGAGCAGGTTCTGGCGGCGTGGCGGCAGGAGCGCGATCACCTTGCGGATGTCGCGAATGAACCCCATATCCAGCATCCGGTCGGCCTCGTCGAGGACGAGGATCTCGACATGCCGCAGATCGATCGTTCGCTGGCTCACGTGGTCGAGCAATCGGCCCGGAGTGGCCACGACGATCTCTGGCCCGGCTCGGAGGTGCCGGACCTGGGGATCAAAGCCCACCCCGCCGTAGATGGTCGTTGACTTGATCGGGTTCTGGGCGCCGTAGGTCCGGACGCTCTCTTCGACCTGGAGCGCGAGCTCGCGGGTCGGGGTCAGGATGAGGGCCCGGATCATCCGGGGACCGGCGGGCCGGGACGCATGCAGGCGCTGCACCATGGGCAGGACGAACGCAGCCGTCTTGCCGGTCCCGGTCTGGGCCCCGGCGAGCACGTCGCGACCGGCGAGCACGAGCGGGATCGATTCGGTCTGGACGGGTGTTGGCTCCGTGTAGCCCTGTTTGGCAACGGCACGGAGGAGCTCGGGCGACAGCCCGAGACGATCAAATGACATGAGGAAAACGCTCCTGACGGGGCCCTCCCGCCTTGGCGGGGCCCGGTCTGGGCGTAAGGTGAAATCGGGGTCGGACGGTGGAGACCGCGGCGCTGACCGGAGCGCCGTATCGAGCACGAAGGCCTACAGCATACCCGATCCGACCAGAACGGGCGTTCGGCTTGCCGGTCAGCCCTTGCGTTCGAGGATCGGGCGTGCCACGTCGGGCTTGTCCACAACGAAGGTGAACATCGCCCGATCGCCCCAGCGACCGAGGAACAGGTGGCCCTCGATGTTCACGCCTGCATCGGCAAGGGCGCGCGCCAGGCGCGCCATCCCGCCCGGCTTGTCGTCCACTTCGGCAAGGATCGATTCGCCCTCGATGTAGACGTAGCCGCCCTCCTCGAGCACCGTCCTGGCCGTCTCGTCATCGGCAGTGGTCATGATCACGTGGCCACTGTTGCCCATGCTCCCGCCACCGATCGCCCGGAGGTCGACGCCGCGGGCAGCGAGACCTTCGGCCAGGCTGGCCATGGCGCCGGGCTCGTTCTTCAACTGGACGACGAACTGCTTGGCCATCAAAGCCTCCGTTGGAGTGAGGCTCGATTCTACGGGTCGCCGAAGCCGGCGCTGTGCTACGGTCCGGGACGATCCCCGATCCCCGCTCACGAGGCGCTCAGTTGACTGCGGCCCGTCCCGACCTTCCGCCCGCGGTTGCGGCAGTCCTGGCGTCGATGCGCCCGATCCGGGCACCCGGACAACGACCGAGGCCGCGGGCATCCCGTTCTCGGCGATCGAATGGGGCTCGTCGGACCGGTCGACCGCTCGTCCTGATCCACGGCGTAACGGCATCGGCGCGGATCTGGTGGCGCGTCGGGCCCGCGCTCGCGGCGACCGGCCGGCACGTGGTCGCGGTCGATCTGCCAGGTCACGGATTGACCGGCCACTGGATGGGGCATCATCAATTCGCGGACAACGCGGCTGATCTCGCCGCCTGGATCCGAGCCGCCGGGCTCGACCAACCGGCACTCCAGATCGTCGGCCACAGCTGGGGCGCCCTGACCGCGGCCGCGCTGCCACGCGCCGGGATCCGGCCGGCGACGCTCGTGCTGGTTGATCCGGCCGCTGTCACGTACGCCGTCATCTCGCAAATGGCCAACGATCCTTCCGAGCAGCCGCATGGCGACCTTGCCGAGACGATCGAGCGGCTCCGGCGCGCCAATCCCGCCTGGTCGACGGGCGACGTCGAGGCGAAGGCGGAAGCGTTGATCCAGCTCGACGTGGACGCGGCCCGGGCCGTGCTCCTCGACAACGGCGACTGGGACGGTGGTCTGGCGGACCTCGCCGACCCGGCGAGAACCGGCATTCCGACCTGGCTCATTCGCGCGGACCCGGCCGCCGGTGGCTTCATGCCGGACGACCGCGTGGGTGCGTTCGAAGCCTTGCTCGGTGCCGACCACGTGATCACCTTGCCTGGCGCACCGCACGCGCCACAGCGGACGCATCCGATCGAGATAACCAGCGCTCTCCTACGCGTCCTCGGCTGAACGCCCGTCGGCCCGGATGGCCGCGGCCCGTCGATAGGCATCGAGGTACCGCGGCGCCGACCCCGTCGCCCAGTCGAAGTCGACGGCCATGCCACGATCGATCAGACTCGCCCACGCGATCCCGCCCGCCCGTCGGAGCTCGTCGGCCGCCAGGCACGCTCCAATCAACCCCTCGACGGTCGGGCTCGGGAATGAGAAGCCGGTGCCGCGTCCAGGGTTCGTCGGCTCGTCCACGACCGTGTCGGCGAGTCCTCCCGTCCGGCTGACGATCGGCGGCGTGCCGTACCGCAGCGCGATCATCTGCCCCTGCCCGCACGGCTCGAACCGCGATGGCATCGCGAAGAAATCGGCTCCGGCATAGATCCGGCGGGCCATCGCGCGGTCGAACCGCTCGATCAGCGCGATCCGCTCCGGGTTGGCCGCCGCGAGCGCCCGGAAGGGCGCTGCCTGTGCGGGATCGCCACTGCCCTGGACCACGAGCCGAACTCCGTGCTCGAGCAGCGTCGGCGCCGCGTCGGACAGCAGATCGAACCCCTTTTGCGGGTCCAGCCGGCCGATCATGCCGACGACGGCCCCCGGATCCTCCGGCTCGAAGCCGATCCGGGTGAGCAGGTCGGCCCGGCAAGCCGCCTTGCCCGCGAGATCGCCCCGGGCGTATGGCGCGGCAAGGTCCGCGTCGGTCGCCGGATCCCAGACCGCGGTGTCCAACCCGTTGAGGATCCCCAGGAACCGATCGCCCATCTCGCGCAGCGTGGCGTCCAGACCCATCCCGAATGCCGGGGTCAGGGCCTCCCTCGCGAACCCCGGGGACACCGTGTTGACCAGTTCGGCTCGCTCGATGCCCGCACGCAGGAGGTCGATGCCGTCGGCATTCCGCGGGAGGATCCCATCGCCCGGCGTGAGGCCGAGCTGGCCCACGCTCGATAGCGGCGTCCAGCCGTGGTAGGCAAGGTTGTGCAGCGTGATCAGGATCGCGGCACGCCCGAGGATCGGGTCGTCGGCGTACCAGGCATCGCGGAAGATGGCCGCCGGGCCGGTGTGCCAATCGTGCAGGTGGAGGACGTCGAGGGGCGTGTCATCGGCGCGAAGCGCCTCGAGCGCGGCCCGGCAGAACAGCCCGAACCGCCACGCGTTGTCCGCGTAGTCGCCGTTCGCGTCCCCGTAGAACCCCTCGCGATCGAAGGCCGCCGGCACGTCGATCAGGCGCAGCCGATAGCCACCGGCCGGGACGTCGATCACGGCGACCGGCGTGTGACCCGACGGCGCTCGAGGATCCGGGACATCGAGGACCGTCGTGCGCTCGATGGCGACCGGTTCCGGGAACCGTGCGGTAGCGGGGCAGGAAGACATCGACGGGTCCGGCGATCGGGTCGTCGGGCAGCCGCCCCAGCGCGCGCGCCAGCGCGTCGACGACGTCGGCCAGACCGCCGGTCTTGGCCCACGGTTCGCACTCCGCGGCAAGGAACGCGACACGCAGCGGCATGACCGCCATCGTACCCGGCCGCTGTCGTCGCGCCCGGTGCGCCCGTGCAGCGGCAGGCCATTGCTGATCGACTAAACCGGTTCACATGACCAATGTCGTCCGGTATGATGCAGCGCGCATGGACCCCGTCCGAGTCCCCTCCATTCCTGCTGCCAGCTTCGCGCTGCCGCCCCGTCTCGAGGGCCTGCGGCGGCTGGCCTACAACCTTCACTGGGCGTGGCACCCACAGACCCGCAACCTGTGGAGCCTGATCGACCGAACGGCGTGGACGCGGTACCGCAATCCGATCCCGGTGATCAGCGGCCCGACGGAGTGGTCGCGGCTCCTGGGCGACGAGAAGTTCCTTGCCGAGTACCACGACGCCCTCGCGGCGTTCGACCAGTACATGGCCAACGGCTCGGACCACTGGTTCCAGCGCAAGTACGGCGGCCGGCTCGCCGGCCCGATCGCCTACTTCTGCGCGGAATACGGGCTCCAGGAGTCGCTCGGCATCTACTCGGGGGGTCTGGGCGTGCTCGCGGGCGATCACATGAAGACCGCGAGTGACATGGCGCTCCCCGCGATCGGGGTCGGCCTCCTGTACCGGAAGGGCTATTTCCGGCAATCGATCGATGCCGACGGTCACCAGGAGCACAACTACCCCGACTACGACCTCAGCCGCCTGCCGCTGAGCCGGGTCCAGGATGCGTCGGGACTGCCGCTGACGATCACCGTGGAGCTCCCCGGTCGCGAGGTGTCCGTGGCCGTGTGGCTGGCCCAGGTCGGACGGGTGCCGGTGCTCCTGCTCGACACCGACCGGCCGGAGAACGCGGATTCCGACCGCCCGATCACCAACATCCTGTACGTCCGCGGCCGCGAGATGCGCCTGCACCAGGAGATCGTCCTGGGCATCGGCGGCGTCCGCGCCCTTCGGGCACTGGATCTGCAGCCGGCCGCCTGGCATCTCAACGAAGGCCATTCGGCGCTGCTCCTTGCCGAACGGGCGCGCGAATACGTGGCCGGTGGGATGGCCCTCGACGCGGCCTGGAAGACGATCCGTCGGAACAGCGTGTTCACCATCCACACCCCGGTCTCGGCCGGCAACGAGCGGTTCGACGTGGACCTTGTCCGGCGACTGGCCGGGCCGATCCTCGATGGCGGGGGCGTGCCCGTCGACCGCGTGCTGGAGCTCGGCCTCGGCGTCGATGGCGACCCTGGCCAGTTCGACATGACGGCGTTCTCGCTGCGGCTGACCAACGGCTCGAACGCCGTCAGCCAGCTGCATGCCCAGACCGCCAATGGCACCTGGCACAACGTCGTCGATCGACCGATCCTCGGCATCACCAACGGCGTGCACGGCCCGACATGGGTCGGGCATCCGATCGTCCAGCTCCTCCAATCCCTCGGCGCAGACCTCGACGACCTTGATCCGTCGTCCGACGCAGGCCGGTTCTGGGAACGACTCGAGCGGATCCCGTCGCGCGAGCTGTGGGAAGCCCACCTGCGACAGAAGCGCGAGCTCGCAATCTTCGCGCGCGGTCGCCTGCGCAGCCAGTTCGCCCGCCATGGCGAGGCGCCCGGCGTGCTCGCGGAGCTGGAGGACGCGCTCGACCCGGACATCCTGACGATCGGCTTCGCACGGCGGTTCGCGACGTACAAGCGTGCCGGACTGCTGTTCAGCGACGTCGATCGCCTTGCCCGGATGTTGTGGGACGAGGGACGGCCGGTCCAGATCGTCTTCGCCGGCAAGGCCCACCCGGCCGACCGACCCGGCCAGAAGGTCATCCAGGAGATCTTCCAGCGATCGCGCTCGCCGCAGCTCCGCCGCCGGGTCTTCATCCTCGAGGACTACGACATGCGGGTCGGTCGTTTCCTCGTGCAGGGCGTGGATCTCTGGCTCAACAACCCGCGCCGTCCGCTCGAGGCGTCGGGCACCTCGGGCATGAAGGCGGCGCAGAACGGCGTCCCAAATGTCAGCGTGCTCGACGGTTGGTGGGACGAGGGCTTCGACGGCGACAACGGCTGGGCGATCGGCGGTCGAGAGGTGCTGCCCGACGAATCCGCGCAGGACTGGCATGACGCGCTCGACCTGTACCGCCTGCTCGAGGACGAGATCGTGCCGAGGTACTACGACGCCGACGCGGACGGCATCCCGCAGCGCTGGCTGGCGGTGATGCGCCGGGCCATGGCCACGGCGCTCTGGCAGTTCTCGACGACGCGGATGCTGCACGAGTACACGGAACAGCTCTACCTCCCGGCGGCCGGCGTGCCGGTCATCAAGACCGAGCGAGCGCCGCTTCTGACCGAAGCCGGCTAGGCGCGCGATGGCTCCGCGCATCTCGCTCGCGCTTGCGATCCACAACCACCAGCCCGTCGGCAACTTCGGGTGGGTCTTCGCCGAGGTCTACGAGAAGGCGTACCTGCCCATGCTCGAAGCGCTCGAGCAGCACCCGGGCGTGCGACTCTCGCTCCACTACACCGGGCCGCTGCTCGAATGGCTGCGCGACGAGCGACCCGAGTTCATCGACCGGCTCCGCGCCCTGGTGGCGCGTGAGCAGATCGAGATCCTGGGCGGTGGCTACTACGAGCCCGTCCTTGCCTCGCTCCCGGAGCGCGACAGGATCGGACAGCTACGCCGCATGGGTGACGAGCTGGAGGCGCTGTTTGGCCACCGGCCCGGCGGCGCCTGGCTCGCAGAGCGGGTCTGGGAGCCGGACCTGCCCACCTCGCTGGCGGCCGGCGGGTACGACTGGACGGTCCTCGATGACGCCCACTTCCGGGCAGCGGCGATCCCCGAGGAGGACCTCTGGGGTCCCTACACGACGGAGGACCAGGGCCGCCTCCTGACGGTCTTCGGCACCGAGCAGGGCCTCCGCTATCGCATTCCATTTCGCGATGTCGAGGACGTCATCGGCTATCTGCGATCGCACGCGACCGAGGACGGCGACCGCGTCGGGATGATGGGCGACGACGGCGAGAAGTTCGGGGCGTGGCCGACCACCTGGCAGCACTGCTGGGGAGAGGGCCGCTGGGTGGCCCGCTTCTTCGAGGCGCTCGAGGCCAATGCGGACTGGCTGGCGACCACGACGCCGTCGGCCTGGCTCGCCGGGCACCGTCCGATCGGGCGTGTCTACATCCCCACCGGCTCGTATGCGGAAATGGGCGAGTGGGCGCTGCCCCCCGATGAGAGTCGTGTCTTCGCGTCCGTGCTCCACGCGGCCCAGGCGGCGGACCGGCCCGAGGCACGCTGGCTGCGTGGCGCGTTCTGGCGGAACTTCCAGATCAAGTACCGCGAGATCAACGACCTCCACAAGCAGATGCTGCGGACGTCCGACAAGGTGGAGGCAATGGCCATCGGCCCCGTCCGTGACCTCGCCACCGACCACCTCTACCGCGGCCAGTCCAACGACTGTTACTGGCACGGGCTCTTTGGCGGGATCTACATCAGCCACATGCGTCTCGCCACCTACGAGCACCTGATCGCCGCCGAGGACCTGGCGGACACCGCGGCGGGAACACTGGTCTCGGCCGAGCGCCGCGATCTCGACATGGATGGCCAGGACGATGTTCGTCTGGCGGGCCCGGGCCAGGTGGTCACGGTGGACCTGACCTCGGGCGCGGGGATCGGCAGCTGGGATATCCGGCCGGTCCGGCACGCCCTCGGAGCCGTGCTCCGGCGTCGACCCGAGGCCTATCACGAGACCCTTCGCCAGCACGAAGCGACGCGGATCGCGTCCGCGGCCGCCACCCAATCCACGGTGCCCGCGTCGATCCACGACATCGTGACGACCAAGGAGGCGGGGCTCGCCGACCAGCTCTGGTACGACCCGTACGAGCGACGCTCCGGGCTCGTGCGGTTCCTGGCCGCCGACGCGGATCCCGATGCGTGGGCGAATGGAGGGGCGATCGAGCTCGGCGACGCGGTCGATGGGGCCTTCGAGATCGACATGCTCGAGCCAAATCGCCTGGTCACAACGCGTTCCGCGACCGTCGCCACGGACAGCGGGCCGGTGCCGATCCGCGTCGTCAAGGAGCTCCAGCTCGGTGGCGACCGCCGCTCGCCCACCCTCGACCTCGCGGTCACGATCGAGAACCGGTCCGACCGCGCCCTCGATGGGCGCCTCGCGCTCGAATGGACGTTGACCATGCTCGGCGGAGGCGGAAATCCCTCAGCCTGGTGGGAGATCGATGGCGAGCGCACCGCGCATGACGGTCGCGGCGTCGCGACCGACGTCGGCGAGTTTGGCCAGGGCAACGACTACATCGGGATCGCGGTCACCACGAGCGTGTCGCGACCGGCGACGGCCTGGTGGGCCCCCGTCGAGACCGTGTCGAACTCCGAGGGCGGGTTCGAACGCGTCTACCAGGGATCCGGACTGCTTCTCTCCTGGCCCATCGCGGTCGCGGCCGGGGCGTCGACGACCATCGTGGTCGGTCAGCGAGTGGCCACCGCGCACGATCGCGCGGTCGACGAGATTGGTGCGCCCGACCCGGTGACCGTCGGCGCGTGAGCCGCGGCCGGGGCCGAACGGATCCGGGGTTCGCGCCAACTGCTCTCCAGGTGAGCACTCGTCATGGGCCTTCGAGACTCTTGATGGGTCTCGCGACGATCACGAGCGTCGCATCGACAACCGCCTGGGCGAAATCACGCCAAACGCTCCTCTCTGCGGACATCTGGCACGTATCGCGTGACGAACGCCCGCCTGAGGAGCGCCTGACACGAACGGTGTCCTCGGCCTCGAGCGTCGGCGGCAGGCAGCGCCCGCGTCGGCGGCAGGCAGCGCCCGCGTCGGCGGCAGGCAGCGCCCGCGTCGGGCGCCCCTGCGGTGAACAAAAATCCGTTCAGAGCCCCGGCCTGCGCACCGGGGCTATGAACGGAGGGGACGTGCGACGAGATGCCTGGAGTCGGGGTTAGCGGAGCCCCACGGGATAGATCGGGCGGCGAGGATCCAGCGATCCATCGCGGCTATCGACGCCGTACACCAGGGAGATAATGGAGAGGACGGTAAGGACACCGAGGATCAAAAGCCCGAGCATCGGGATTCACCTGCATTGTTATAGTCAACTAGGCCAAATCGGGCCCAAATGCAAAGTACATTGGACTAGCGCGCTATGTCAACAGACGAACAAGTACCAGTTACCATCGGCGGAACGGGTGCGAGTGCCCTCGACGTGGAGCGCGATTCGGACGTCCCGATCTCGACCCAGATCTTCTGGCAGATCGCGTACCAGATCGACTCGGGCCGGCTCCTGCCGGGCGCCCGGCTGGCGCCCGTCCGCGAGCTCGGCGCCGCCCTGCGCGTCAACCCGAACACCATCCGGGCCGTCTATCGCCGACTCGCCGACGCGGGGTACGTGACCAGCCGTCACGGCGCGGGGACCCACGTTACGGACCGCCCACCGGAACGGCGCGGCACGGAGGCGCTGGCAGGCATCGTGGCCGAGATGCTGCGACGCGCTGCCCATGCCGGGTTCACCGCGGACGAGCTGGCGGCCGCCACGTTTGCCGCGGCCACGGAACGCAAACGCCCCGGACCGCTCGTCCGGGTCCTCTTCGCCGAGTGCACCAATGCGGATGCCGGCTACGACGCGGAACGGCTCGTCGACGCGTTCCCGGGGATCGAGGCCGAGGGCGCCCTCCTCGACGACCTGCCCGACCGGTTGGAGCGCTTCCACTACGACATCGTGGCCACGACGACGTTCCACGCCGACGAGGCCCAGGTCCTGGTCGCCGGTCGCGTGCCGGTCGTTGCGATGCTCGTCGGGCCGGGGTACCTCGAGCTCGTCCACGAGGTCGCCGAGTTGCCGAACGGCTCGCGTGTCGGGGTGGTCTGCGCATCCGATCGAGGCGCCGACAACATCCGTGAGACGCTCGCGATCGCCGGTAATCGAGGTGTCGAGATCGTCTCGGCCCTCATCGCCACCCCGGACGACCTCGAGGTGATCGACCGCACCGCGGACCTCATCCTCATGTCGCGCGAAGCGCTGAGCGTCGGCCTCGATGCGTCGTTCTCGCGGCCCGAACGAATCCGCAAGTGGACGTACGACTTCGATCCGTCCGGCCTCGAGCTGCTGCGTCGGTCGATCGAGCACGCCGCGAGCATCCGGCGCGTAGAGCCCGTCCCCGTCCCCGTCTGACGCGCCAACGCCGCCCTGCCCCCGCCCGGTCGCGACGCCGGCCCGGGCAAGCTCCGCCGCGAGTCAGTCGGCGCGTACGATGCTCGGGTGATGCGCGACTTCCACGTCCGGCGCGAGCCACGCGAGCGGTACGCGGTCACGCGACAGCTGTTCGGGAGCCGGGGTGACCTGATCCTGGCTGACCTCGCCGGGATCCGCTCGCTCGCGGCAAGGATGAACGACGAGCGCGAACCCGGCTCGCCGCCCGTCTACGCGGGCGAGATCGCGGCGCTCGGGCTCCTCCACGAGATCGGTCACGTGCTGATTGCTCGGTACGAGGAGCGGCAGTCGGCCGGCGCCATCACGAGGGCGCTCGCGGATCTCCAGGCGACCCTCGGGCCGGATGCGACCCGGCTCCTCGAGCGGTTCGGACAGGAGTTTCCGGGTCCCGGCCCGGAACCAGAGCCGGCGGCCCACCGCCTCGAAGAGCTGCTCCTGACCCGGATCTCGAACGAGAACCCGGCGATCGGTCCGCTGCTCGAGCTCGTCGATGATCGGCCGCTCGCCCGGGACACACGGTATGACGAGGCGATCGCGGGACTCGAGTCGATCTTCGCGGCCGGGCCGCCAAGCGACGTCGAGGGGATGTCCCTGATCGAGCTCATGCGGGAACCAGCCCGTCACGCACCAACGTCGCTCGCGGGTCAGCTCCGGTTCATCCGCGCCCGCTGGGGCCCCCTGCTCGGGACAGCCCTCGAGGACCTCCTCAGCCGGCTCGACCTGGCCATCGGCCTCATGGCCGAAGAGGAACACGCGCTCCACCTCAGGTTTGGTGGGGGCGGCCCGCCGGGGAAGACCGAAGGCCCGTCGTTTGCGGGCGCCGCGGATGAGCCCGAGGCGTTCTCGTCGGATTCGGCCTGGATGCCCAGGGTCGTGCTCATGGCCAAGAGCACGTACGTCTGGCTCGACCAGTTGTCGCGAACCTACGGGCGCACGGTCGCGACGCTGGACGCCATCCCCGACGAGGAGCTGGACACGCTGGCCCGGTGGGGAGTCACCGGGCTGTGGCTGATCGGTCTCTGGGAGCGATCCCCGGCGTCTGAGCGGATCAAGCGGATGCGTGGCAATGCCGAGGCGGTCGCGTCCGCCTACTCGCTCGACGACTACCGGATCGCCGCCGACCTTGGCGGCGAGGGCGCGTACGCCCAGCTTCGCGACCGCGCGGCCGCCCGCGGGATCCGGCTCGCCAGCGACATGGTCCCGAACCATATGGGCATCGATTCACGCTGGGTGATCGATCATCCGGAATGGTTCCTCTCGTTGCCCGAGCCGCCGTACCCGGCGTACTCGTTCAGCGGCGCGGACCTCTCGAGCGATGAGCGCGTCGGTATCGTCCTCGAGGATCACTACTGGGACGACAGCGACGCCGCCGTCGTCTTCAAGCGTTTCGACCGGTGGTCCGACGATGTCCGGTACGTCTACCACGGCAACGACGGCACGAGCTTTCCGTGGAACGACACCGCCCAGCTCAACTTCCTCGATCCGGGGGTTCGCGAGCAGGTCATCCAGACGATCCTGGACGTCGCGCGGCGGTTCCCGATCATCCGGTTCGACGCCGCGATGGTCCTTGCCAAGAAGCACATCGAGCGGCTCTGGTGGCCCGAGCCCGGGGCCGGCGGCGGGATCCCGTCACGCGCCGAACACGCGATCCCCAAGCGCGAGTTCGACGCCAGGATGCCGGCCGAATTCTGGCGGGAGGTGGTCGATCGGGTGGCCGTCGAGATCCCGGGCACGCTGCTGCTGGCCGAGGCGTTCTGGCTCCTCGAGGGCTACTTCGTCCGGACCCTCGGGATGCATCGCGTCTACAACAGCGCGTTCATGCACATGCTCCGCGACGAGGACGGCGCGGGCTACCGCAAGGTGATCCGGGAGACGATCGAGTTCGATCCCGAGATCCTCAAGCGCTACGTCAATTTCATGAGCAACCCCGACGAGAAGACGGCGCTCGAGCAGTTCGGCAAGGGCGACAAGTACTTTGGCGTGGCCACCGTGCTGGCGACCCTGCCCGGGCTGCCCATGCTGGGCCACGGCCAGGTCCAGGGGTTTGGCGAGAAATACGGCATGGAGTTCCGGCGGGCGACGCTCGATGAACGGCCCGACCTCGACCTCGTCACGCGACACGAGCGCGAGATCTTCCCGCTGCTCCATCGACGCGCGTGGTTCGCCGAGGCACACGACTTCCTGCTCTACGACTTCGCGACCGACGGCGGTGGCGTGGACGAACATGTCCTCGCGTATTCGAACGGATCGGGACCCCAGCGATCGCTCGTCGTCTATCACGACCAGTTCGCCTCGACCAGCGGCTCGATCCGTGACTCGGCGGCGTACGCGGTCAAGGGCGCGGACGGCACCAAACGACTGGTGCGTCGCTCCCTGGCAGAAGGACTGGGTCTGCCAAATGAAGCCGGTGCGTTCGTGATCTTTCGCGATTCGCGGACGGGGC
This sequence comes from uncultured Chloroflexia bacterium, assembly GCA_963731865.1. Taxonomy (GTDB): domain Bacteria; phylum Chloroflexota; class Limnocylindria; order Limnocylindrales; family CSP1-4; genus SPCO01. The sequence goes on from CAVSXG010000002.1 coordinate 1,421,475, forward strand.
TCGAATCGATCCGATCGTGCCGGGCGATCTGGGAGCATGGGCTCCACCTGGCGCTGGACGCGTACGCGGTCCGGGTCTACTGGGAATTTCGCGAGGTCAGGGACGGCAGCGCGGGCCAGTGGGCGCGACTGGCGGCGCGGCTCGGGCTGACCGAGGTCCCCTCGCTCGACGACGCGATGCGCGAGCTCCAGCTCGAACCCGTGCATCGGCCATTCCGTGCCATCTTTGCCGGCGGGGAGGTTCGGGCAGTCCTGGATGGCGCAGCCACCGCGAAGCAGCTCGACGAGCTCGAGCGTCGGTACGCGGCGTTCCTCTCGGCAGTAGCGGCGGCCACCGGGATCACCGGCGATCCCGACGGTGTCGCCCGGACCACGCGGGCGCGGACGGAACGAGTCTTTGGCCACGCGGATCGACCGATCGACGTGAAGGACCGAGCAGCCCTCCTCGTCTGGCTTGCGCTGTCGCGCACGGGCGAGCTTGCTGCCGGTGCCGATGTCGCCTCAACGAGTCGGGCCTGGTACGACGAGCTGCGACTGCCCGGTCCGCTGGCGGCGGGTCTGCACGAAGCGGGTCTCGACGAGGGCGAGGCCTGGTCCGTCGCCGACCTGGTCCGGGTCCTGCTGACGCTCCCCCGCCCGTCGAGCGTCCGTGGCCCGGCACGAACCGCGGATGCCCGGATGCTCGAGCAATGGCTGGCGCGAGACGTGGTCCGGACGGCCATCGGGCTCAACACTTGGCAGGGCGTGGAATATCTCGACCGGGACGCGTTCGCGCGGATGCTCGAGTGGGCCGTGCGACTTGACGCGATCGACGACGCGACGGAGCCACCGTCTGCCGGAGGTGGTGCTCGCACCGGAACCGGTCGCGGGGCTGGGCGAGGATCGCGTGCGACACTGGTGTCACGACTGTCGGCGGCAGCCGAGGCGGCCGGCTATCGCGTGGACCGCTTGCGCGCTTCGCTCGAGCCACCGCGTGCCGACCAACCGAAAGTGCCGCGGGTGCGTACCAAACGAGCCGATCCGACCTAGGCCGTTTCGCCGAGCAGGATCCGCCTGAGCAATGACGTCGGCGGCGAGCCGTGTCCGATGACCGACTCGAGATGCTGCCGGTAGACGAAGCCGGGCGTGTCACCGAGCCCGCCCACGACCCGTTGCTCGGGGACGGCGTCGGCTCCTCGGGGATCGCCCGCCGCCACGGCCGCGCGCTTGCGGACCGCACGCTCGATGTCCCACATCTCCACGGAACCCGCGTAGTAGGTCGTCAGCTGGGTCGAGGACAGGCGTGCGCGGTCGAACTTGGCGCGAGCTTCGGACTCCTCCTGGAACCCACCCTCGACCATGAGCTTGACGGCTTCCTCCGCGGTCATGCCCTTCGTGTGGATCCGCGCGTCGATGATCGCGTTCGTGATGGCCCGCAGGTAGAACTTCCAATGGGTCAGCAGCAGCGCCGGATCGTCCGCCCCGTAGCCCACGTCCATCATCACCTGGGTGACGTAGACGGCCCAACCCTCGGCGAACACGCCGCTGCCAAAGATCGATCGCACGATCGATGGGGACCGGTTCGCGTACACGCCCTGCAGGTAGTGGCCCGGCACCGCCTCGTGGATGGTGAGCAGGCGGAGCATCCGGTTGTTGTCCTCGCGCAGGTACGACTCCCGTTGCTCGTCGGTCCAGTCGTCGGGTGTCGGGGTGATCGAGAAGAAGGCCTTCTGGCCCTTGTCGAGGGGACCCGGCGAGTGGAGCATCGCACCGCCAAACGCCCGCATGAAGGTCGGTGTCCAGCGGATCTCGAGCGGCTCGTCGGCGAGGCCGATGAGGTCGTGTTCGCGGCAGAACGCCTCGATCCGCCGGTTCTCCTCGCGGCAGAAGTCCAGGAGCTGGTCCGCCTTCGGGTGCTCGACCGCGACCGCATCGAGGACGGCGCGCACGGTCGTACCCTCGTCGTCCGGGAGGGGCCGATCGCCGCACCAGGCCGGCCACATCTCGCGGGCGATCCGGACCAGCTCGGCCCGCACCGTGTCGTAGTCGCGTTCCGCAGCGGCCAGGAGCCGCTCCGGGGTGAGCGCCTCGGACCGCATCGTGTGGCGCATCTTGGCGGCAAAGAGCTCAGGCCCAAGGCGTCCCTCGCCGTCGCTGGCGGGCAGGACCACCTCGCGCAGATGCGTCTCGAACGCGGCAATCGCGGCGCGGGCCGTGGCGGCCGCCGCGGCCAACCGGGGTGCCACCGTCGTCACGCCAGGATCGCTCGAACCCTCGACCGCGCGGAGCGCGTCCGCGATCAGCTCCTCGATCCCGGGCAACTGCTTGAGCGCGGTCTCCGTCTGGAACCGCCCGACCGGGCGACCGGCATGACCAACCAGGGCGGCCTTCGCCGCATCGACGACCTCGGGCAGGCGTTCGAGCCGTCCGGCCACGGACGCCAGGCGCACATCGAGCGGCGCGAAGTCGCGCGCCAGCAACGAGAACAGGCCGCCACCGAGCAGGTAGATGAACTCAAGGGGGTTCCACGTCTCCTCGCGGAGCTCCGTCTCGGAGAACCGCGCGGCCTCGAGCTCGCCTATCAGGAGGTCGCGGTCGACGGCATCGTCGCCCTCGAGCTCCGTCATCGCCCCGAAACGTCGCGAGCCAGCGGTCGATGAAGGCCAGCCGCTCCTGACGGCCCCGCTCCGTCAGGTCCGGCCATTTGTCGTCGTGGGCATGGGCACCGATATCGGTCGCCCATGTCGGGTTGATCCGGAAGAACTCGGTCAGGAAGGCATCGACGCGGCCCTGGAGGTCGGTCATGAGCCCGAGTCTATCCGGGCTACCATTCCGAGGTGCCAACGAACCCCTGGGTTGAACCGGTCACGCTGGAGGGGTCCATCGTCCGCATGGAGCCGCTCGCTCCACGGCACCTCGAGGACCTGCTGCTGGTCGCGTTCGATCCCGCCCTGTGGCGCTGGACCATCGCGCGCCCCCAGGACGAGGCGGGACTTCGCGAGTGGTTCGACGCCGCACTCGCCAACGCGGCAGCCGGGACGGAACAGCCCTTCGCCACCGTCGACCGCGAGTCCGGGCGCGCGATCGGCAGCAGCCGCTTCCTGTCCATCGTGCCGGAACACCGCCGACTCGAGATCGGCTGGACCTGGGTGGCAACCGCGTTCCAGCGGACCGGCGCCAACCGCGAGGCCAAGCTGCTCCAGCTCACGTACGCCTTCGAGACGCTCGGGGCCAACCGCGTCGAGTTCAAGACCCACGCAAAGAACGAGGGCTCTCGCGCGGCCCTTGCCGGGATCGGTGCGACGTTCGAAGGAGTCCTGCGCGCCCACATGATCATGCCCGATGGGTCGATCCGCGACTCCGCCTACTTCAGTGTCCTCGCCGACGAGTGGCCGGCGGTCAAGGCGGGCCTGCAAGCGAACCTCGCCGCCAGGCGGGACTGACGGGCGTCCGGATCGGAGCAGTCGGCACACAGGGGGTCGGGCACGCGGTCGTCGCCGGCGGAGTACGCTCCCGTCAGGCAGCCTGCGGGGGCAGCATCACCACAAGCCAGGGACGGAGGGTTCGCCGTGAAGGGGTTCATCATCGGGACGGCCATCACGGCCCTCGCCTTCTATGTGCTGACGACATTCCTGCCGCAGTTCGTGAGCTACGACGGCGAGCTGGTCGGACTGATCGTCCTGGCGGTCATCTTCGGCTCGTCAACGGCGCTCATCGGTCCGGTCGTCAAGACGCTGGCGATCCCGATCAGCCTCATGACGATGGGCCTCGTCGGGTTCCTGGTGAACGCGGCCCTGTTCCTCGTCACGGCCCTGATCGCCGACTCCGCCGGGTTCAACCTCACGGTCGGCGACTTCCCGCCGGACCTGCTCACCGCGGACACGATCGTCGCTGCCGTGATCGGGTCGGTCGTCCTGAGCCTGGTCGGCACCGCCGTCGCGGCTTGTCGTTCCCGACTGATCCGGGCGCGCTCCGTCGAGCGGCGCGGCGGTTCGGGACGCCGCTCTACGTCACGGACCTGGCGCTCCTGGCCGACGGCCGCGGCCGAGGTCCGCGACCGCCTTTCCCGGACCCCTGGCTCCGCCAGTATTCGGTCAAGGCAAACGACGTGCCGGCGGTCATCGCCGCGGTTGCGGCGCACGGGTTTGGGGCCAATGTCGTCTCGCGCGGCGAGTGGGCGGCCGCGACCGCGCGCCGGTCTGCCGAACGAGCGGATCACGCTCGAAGGTATCGGCAAGACACCAGCCGACCTCCGGGCGGCGGCGCGTGCCGCGCGCGATGGCCAGCCGCTGCGCTGGGTCGCCATCGAATCGCCCGAGGAAGCCGCGGCCCTGGCCGCGATCGTTCGCCGGGGCGGTGGGCCGCGGCTCGATGTCCTGTACCGGCTGAACCCGGACGTCGTCCCCGGAGACGCTCGAGGGCCTGGCCGTTGGCGCTGGCGCGTCGAAGTTCGGGATGACGGAGACGGAGCTGGGCGAAGCGATCGAGGCGGGCGGCGGTCCGGACGGCCCGCTGCGTCCGCGCGGCATCCACCTGCATGTCGGCTCGCAGCTCGGCGCGGTCGATGCGTGGCGCGACGCGGTTCGCCGGGCGCTCGCGGTCACGGCGTTGTGGCGCGGCTCGATCGACGACGTTCGACACGCTCGACGTCGGGGGCGGGTTCCCGGTCTTCGACGCGTCGACGCCCGCGCCCGATCCCGGCACGGTTCGCCCGCGAGCTGCCGCCGCTGCTCGATGCGGCATCCCGGCGGATCGTCGACCGACCCGGCTCGCCGTCGAACCGGGACGCTACCTGGTGGCCCGCGCCGGCTGGCTGGTGGCCCGCGTGCTGCACGTCCGCGAGCGCGGTGGACGCCAGGTCGTCCTCGACGCCGGCATGACCGAGCTGATCCGACCGGCGCTCTACGGCGCCCGGCACCCGATCACGGCGCTGACGAGCCTCGGCCGGTCGGTCGACGAGCCCGGGCGAGTCGCGAACCGGCGCGCGTCGAAGGGCCCGATCTGCGAGTCGACCGATTCGCTCGGCGTCCACGACCTCCCGCCGCTTCGTCGCGGCGACCTCGTCGGCGATCGCCGACGCCGGCGCGTACGCGGCGTCGCAGTCGTCGACGTACAACGGTCGCGCACGACCGGCCCAGGTCCTCCTCGATCCGGACTGGTGCGCCTGACGCTTGGGCGCCGGCGCAGCGGTGCCGCCTGCCTGACGGGACTGTCCGCTATGGTGAAGCCATGAACGAGCGCGATCGGTTCCGCGCGCGGCTCGCCGCCGGACCGCTCCTCGCCGACGGGGCCATGGGCACGCTGCTGTACTCGCGCGGCGTGCCGCAGCGGGCCAACCTCGACGAGCTCGTCGCCAGCCGTCCGGAGCTGATCAGCGCCGATCCACCGCGAGTACCTCGACGCGGGCGCAGAGCTGATCGAGACGGCCACGTTCGGCGCCAACCGGGTCCGGCTCGCCGCCTTCGGGATGGCGCGATCGTGCCGGCCGGCGCTCAACCGACGCGGTGCCCAGCTCGCCCGCGAGGCGCGCGACGTCTCCGGGCGCGAGGCCTGGGTCGCCGGGCTCGATCGGGCCGCTGGGCGCGCCGACTCGCGAGCTGCTGCACCTGCCCGATGCCGAGGTCCGGGCCGCCGTCCGCGAACAGGTCGACGGCCTCCTCGAGGGCGGCGTCGACCTGTTCATCTTCGAGACGTTCTCGCTGCTGCCGCACCTCCTCGCTCGCGATCGAGGAGGCGCGCCGAGCCGCCGACCTCCCGATCGTCGCGCAGCTCACCTTCGGCGAAGAGCTCCAGCTGCCCGACGGCACCCCGCCGAGCCGTCGCGGCGGCCGCGCTGGTCTCTGCCGGCGCCGACGTCGTCGGGGTCAACTGCGGCGGTGGGCCGGAGGCCTGCGCCGAGGCGCTCGAGGCGATGGCGACGGCGCCGGCGAGCGACGGCGCGTGCCACGTTCGATCCTGCCGAATGCCGGTCTGCCGCAGCGGATCGAGGGCCAGTTCGTCTACGCCGCCAGCCCGGCCTACATGGGCGGGATCGTGCCGCGCTTCCTCGCCGCCGGCGCCGCGATCGTGGGTGGCTGCTGCGGGACCACGCCGGAGCACATCGCGGCGATGCGCCGGCGCCCTCGATGCGCTCGGAGCCACGGCGCGCATCGACGCGCCGCGAGCCGCGCCACGGCACCGCGCCAGACGTCACCGCGCATCCGGCCGCGCCGGTCGCATCCGAGCCGCGACGGTACCCGCGGGCGCCGACCGACGAGCCGCCGCCACCAACCGCGCTGGCGCGGGCGCTCGCGGCGCGCGCTACGTCATCTCCGTCGAGATCGATCCGCCGCGATCGGTCCGGATCGAGCGAACGATCGAGGCGGCCCGGCTCCTCCAGGCGGCCGGCGTGGACTTCGTCAACGTCAGCGACTCGGCCATGGCCCGCGTCCGGATGGGCGCGCTGGCCGTCGCGTTCGGCATCCAGCACGACCTGGACCTCGAGTGCATCGTCCACGTCACGACCCGCGACCGGAACCTCATGGCCCTCGAGTCGGAGCTGCTGGGCGCCCACGCCCTGGGCGTCCGCGACATCCTGGCCCTGACCGGCGATCCGCCGCGCGTCGGCGACTACCCGGCCGGGACCGGGGTCTGGGACGTCGACTCGATCGGCCTCGTCGAGATCCTCGCCCGGCTCAACCGCGGCGAGGACGCCGCCGGCAGCCCGATCGGCCAAGCCGGCCGGGTTCACGATCGCCTGCGCCCTGGACCCGACGGCGGCGGACGGCGCGACCGAGTGGGACCGCCTCGAGCGCAAGCTGGCGGGCGGCGCCCACCTGATCATGACCCAGCCGCTCTACGACCTCGCCCAGGTCGAGGCGATGCTCACGCGAGGCCGACCGGCGGTTCGGGCCGGCCGGGTTCCCGGTGCCCGCTGCTGCTCGGCGTCCTGCCGTTGCAGAGCTCCCGGCATGCGGAGTTCCTCCACAACGAGGTGCCCGGGATCACGATCCCGGACGCGGTCCGGGTCGCGCTGCGCGACGCGGGCGATCGCGGCGCGGAGGTCGGCCTGGAGATGACCCTCGACGCTGCTCGACGAGGTCGGCGGGCGCGTCGCGGGGACCTACATCATGCCGAGCTTCGGACGATACGAGCAGGCCGCCGAGCTGGTTCGCCGGCTGCGGGCGCGCGTCAGGGCGTCGCGCGCATGACGGCGCGTCGCCGGCAGCCTGCGCGCCGTGTGGTGCACTCGCGTGGCTGCTGACCATGGCGGTCGGCGGTGTGTCGGCCGCGGACCCGTCCGCCGCCCCCGGCCGGCCCGCCGTTCCCGGAGCCGGTCGACGGCCAGGCGGTCTACGACTACGCGGGCGTCTTCGACGCGAGCACGATCGTGCAGGCCGAACAGATCATCGACGCGATCGAGGCGCAGACCAAGGCCGAGGTCGTCGTCTACACGCAGGCAGCCTGGGTCGCGACGGCATCACCCCCGAGGAGGCCGAGGCCGACGCGGCCGCCCTGATGGACGAGTGGGGCGTCGGCCGGGCGGGCATCAACGACGGCCTGGTCATCCTGTTCGACCTCGACCCGAGCGCTCGAGCACGGCCAGGTCCAGCTCTACGCCGGCTCCGGCTTCGCGGCGTCCTACCTCTCCACCGACGAGCTGCAGGCGATCTTCGTGACGACGACATGGTGCCGCTCCTCGCAGCGGGCGACCTCGGACGACGCGGTCCTCGTCGCGCTCGCCCAGGATCATCATGGCAACGCTCGATCCGCGGCGCCGGCTCTGAGCTCGGGCGGCGTGCCCGGTCTCGGAGGGTCCGCCGCCCGGTCCGCCCTACCCCGAACCCGAGATCGACCGCGCGGTGTACGACTACGCCGGGATCCTGAGCGCCGACGCCATCGTGGCGGCGGAATCGGTCATCGACACGATCGAGGCGCGGACCGGCGCCGAGGTCGTCGTCTACACCCAGGACACCGGCGTACTACGACATCTCGACCGGGCGAGACGGAGGCCCGCGCGCGAGCGCTGATCGACCAGTGGGGCATCGGTCGAGCCGGGTTCGACGACGGGCTGGTCATCTTCTTCGACCTCGATCCGAGCCTGGAGCACGGCCAGGTCCAGCTCTATGCCGCGCCCGGGTTCGAGGCCGCGTACCTGACGAACAGCGAGCGCCAGGCGATCTTCGACAACGACATGCTGCCGCTGCTCCTGGAGGCCGACTTCGATGGCGCGCTCGGCGGTCGCGCTCGAGAAGATCGACGCGGCGGCGACCGCCGAACACGCCGCCCAGCTCCAGACGGCGCGCCAGGTCAACGCCGTGCTCGGGCTGGTCGGTGCGCCCGTCGCGTTCATGGGTCTCGCCGGCTGGGCGTTCGTCAACTGGCGGCGGTTCGGCAAGGACCCGGTCTACCTCGACGACCCGTCGATCCTGATGCCGGCGCCGCCACCCGACCTGACCGCCGCCTCCGGGGCGATGGTCATGGACGGCGGGCACGTCGCGGCGGGCGCTGACGACCGCGATGCTCGACCTCGCCAGCCGGGGCCTGATCAGCTTCCGCGAGGATGGCGGGATCCTCGGGTTCGGCAAGAAGGTCGGCGATCGACGTCGCGCCGCCGCCGGGCGAGACCCGAGCTGGAAGCGCAGCGTGCGCGCAACGCGCGCCGCCCGACCGGGTCCGGCCGAGGACGTCGCCCTCCGGCATCTGCGAGTCGCTCGGGAGCGGCGCGGACGGCGCCTACATCACGCCCGACGAGCTGCCCAAGTTCGGCACGCACGTCGCCGACTTCGACACGGCGCTCGAGGCACACGTCGTGGCGCCGCGGCTGGTTCAAGGAGGAAGCCGAGCAAGGTCATGGGCCGCTGGGTGGTCCGAAGGGCGTCGCTGGCCATCGCCGCCGGCGTCGTCGCCGTGATCGTCGGCGCCAGCATGCCGATCTCCGGTCTCGTGCTGGTCGGCGGCGGAGCGATCGCCGGCGGCATCGTCGTCGCTGTCTTCGCCAGGGGCATGCCTGCGGTCACGATGCCCGGCGCGATGATCCGGGCGATGCTCGCCGCCTATCGGCGGACGCTCCAGAAGACGATGGCCCAGGCACGCTCGATGCAGCAGGTCGTCGACGAGGCGGGGCTGGACTGGCTCGACACGCCGGACCAGGCCGTGGTCTGGGGCACCGCACTCGGGCTCCAGGACGAAATCGAAGGCGTCCTCTCGCGCAGCCTCGAGGACGTCCAGCGTGGGCAGCCACGAGCGGCTTCGTCCCCTACTTCCCGGCGTGGTACCAGGGCTCGAGCGGGAGCACCGTTGACGGCGGCGACGGCCACAGGCAGCGGTGGCGGTCTCTTCTCGAATTCGGCGTGCCGGACCTCGGCGGCATGATGTCGGCCCTCGGGACGATCGGCAACTCGCCGTCGTCCTCGGGCGGGAGCGGCGGCGGGTTCAGCGGCGGTTCGTCGGGCGGTGGCGGGGGCGGCTCGGGCGGCGGGTTCTAGCCCGACACCCCGCACCAGCCCAGGCAGCGTCGCGCGAGACCCGATGGTCGGCGGTCCCGGGCGGCCGACGGTACACTCCGCCCATGGGTGCTGTCGAGACGATGGAAGACTTCTTCGAGAAGCTCAACGCGGGCGATCGCGAGGCCGCGGTGGCCCTCATGGACGAGAAGGCGGAGATGCGCGTCCACGTCGGCGACAGCGTTCAGACACTCCGGGGAGTCGAGCGCGTCGGGGGCTGGTTCCTGCGCGGTGATCAGGGCCTGAAGATGATCCCTGGCGAGATCCGCGATACCGGCAACACCTATGAGGCGGACCTGCTGGTAGTGAGGCCGGGCGCGCAGAGCCAGCACATCGACGCCACGTTCCGGGTGGAAGCGGGCAAGATCACCGCGATCAACATCGCCCCGCGCTAGGTTCGCGCGGTCCGCACAACCCTCGCGACGTCAGGAGGGTGCGGCCGAGGGTTCCGTGAACTCCTCCGGCGCCTTGGCCGGGATGATTACCTCGTCGCCGACGGCGATCTTGTCGCAGTCCGGGATCGCCTCGACATTGGCCGCGCACAACTCCTCGAGCGTCAGGCCAAACGCGGCCGCGATCTTCGACATCGTGTCTCCGGCCTTGACGAGGTAGACCTCCGACGAAGGGGCCGGCGGCGCCGTTGGCTCGACGCTCGCGCTGGGGACGGCCTCGCTCGTGCTCGGGCTCGGGCTCGGTCGGTCGTCGTCACCACCGCCGCCAACGCCCAGGAGCGCCGGCAGGAAGAAGAGCGCCACGGCCGCGATCACCAGTGCCCCCGCGAGCACCGCCAGGCGCGGCGGCGCCGACAACCCGGTACGGGAGCGGATCGTCGGATATGCCTCGAACCGGCGGGCGCGCTCCCAGGATGGGCCGACGATCGCTTCGCGTTCCCGCTCCCGTTCCCGGTCGCGGTCGCGGGTCCGGGTGGAGCTCACACTCGGTCGATGGGCGCGGGTTGGCGGGCTGTAATCCGGAGCCGGACGGTCGACCGGTCGTCGCCCGCTCACCAGGCCGGCAAGCTCCTCGTCGGGATCGGACGCCCCGCGTGGGTCGTACAGTGACCCTTGCCCAGGCGTTTCCGCCGCGGGGCTGACCAGCCGATCGGCCGCGCGAGCCCGCCAGACCGCGGCTCTCGTCGCCGCGACCCGCGAGGAAGTCCGGCGTCGCGGACCGGTCGCCGGCGGCGGGCCGTCGTGTCGAGCCCCCCGTCCCGACGCCCCCGGGCGCCCACGGCGGTGGCGCCGCCCAGTCCCGAGGGGGATTGCGCCGGATCGGAAGATCGCCGGGTCCGGCGGGGCGGGTCTCGCCGGCATCCTCGGCATCCGTGTCCGGCTCATCGCCCCGGCGTACATCGCGAGCGTCGTCGGTCTCGGGCTGTGCGGTCAGGGCCGGACGAGGTCGGTCGCCTTCTCCCCGAGCATGCGCAGCCTCGCGGCGTGCCCAGTCCTGGAAGGTCGGACAGACGGGGAACGCGCTCGAGAGGCAGTAGGCCTCCTGGTGTGCGGCCGCGCGTGGCGATGGAACCAATTCGGCGTAACAGCGATGGCGATGGTCGGGGCTCGTGGCGCGGGCTTCGCGATCGTCCTCGAACGCCACGAACGGACAGGCGGGAGCGCTGTCCACGGTGGGGAGCCCTCGCTCGCTCATCGCCGCGATGATACCCGCGTATTCGTGCCGGCGGACTTCGAACCCGGCCTTCGACGCCTTGACCGGCATGGCACGTTCCCCGACGCTAGCGCCGTGGATCTGCCCCCGGCGGTCGAGGACATCGCGAGCGAATCGCCTCGTGGCCTCAGCCTCACCGACGTTGCTCGAGGCCCGGCCTGGTTGTTCGTCACAGGTGCGGCCGCCATCGCAGCGCTCGCGGCAGTCGGTCTGCCAATCGACTTGCTCCCGGCCGAACTGTGGGCATTGCGACCGCTCGTGCTCGCGACCAATGTCGCCAGTCTGTTGCTGGGTGCCGCGGTGTTCGGCCGGCGGCCGGACGCCTGGACCGCGAACCGGCCGCTGGCCGCCGCCGTCGTGCTCATGGCTGCCGGCGTGCTCGTCGGAACGCTCGAATCCGTCGCCTTCAGCGTGGCTTGGGGGGCCGGTCTGCTGTTGCCCGGCCCCCCAAGCCACATCGGCTGGGCACTCATTGCCCTTGGCTACTTGGGAACGGCGCTCAACGTCGTCGGGATCGCACTCATCTGGCTCACCCTCCATCGGTCGCTGGGGCCTGGCGTGTCGCGGGGCTCGCGGCGGCTCGCTGTCGCCATGTGGAGCCTCGCTGTTCTGTCGGCCATCGGGAGGCTGGCATCGACGGCCCAGACGATCGAATTGTTCGGTATCTCCATGGCCACCGCAAACATGGGCATCGGCTCCGTCCTTGGCATTGCTTCGGTCGTTGCCATGACAGCCCTGACCCTCACCGCCGTTGACGGCGCGCGCTCTGAGAGACGACCCAGGTCGGCTTGGTGGCTGGTCGTTGCGAGCGGACTGTTCGCGACTGTCGGTGAGTGGCTGGCTGGTGTCTTCATCGCTGTGATCAACCCGCCACTGGCGTTCGCGGTCTCGCTCCCGCAAGCCGTCGGCCTGACATCGACGCTCCTGCTCCTTTGGGCGCTGGCCCTGGGCCTCCCGTCGACGCACGGCGACGCCCCACGGCAGGGAGCCGCGGAGCCGTAATCGAGGCGTTTGACAGCCCCCGCGCCGGCTCGGACACTTCAGGCCACGCAGAGACGACGGTGAAACTCACCTCCAGTGCCCGAAGGAGTCCCATGTCTCGACTGACCCAGTGGCTGGCCCCCAACGCCATCGCCCACGCCCATTGCGACCTGCCGTGCGGCGTCTACGACCCCGAGCAGGCCCGGATCGAAGCCGAATCGTGCTTCAGGATCATGGAGAAGTACCAGGCAAACTCGGACGAGACCTTCCGATCGCGCGCGGTCGGGATCAAGGAAGAGCGCGCCGAGCTCGTCAAGCACCACCTCGACGTGTTGTGGCACGACTATTTCAAGCCGGAGCACCTCGAAAAGGTCCCGAACCTCCACGAGCTGTTCTGGAACGCCGCCAAGGCCGCGTCCAAGGTCAAGGCCTCGGTCGATCCCGCCGACGGCCAGAAGCTGCTCGACGCGATCAACGACATCGATGCCGCCTGGAAGGCAACCGGCGGGCTCGAGAAGACTCGAGTCGCGGGCCGCCCGGCCTGACCGATTTCTTGGCGACCCGGAAGCCCCGTCGATCGGCGGGGCTTCGCCGTTTCCGGGGACCGTGGCGGGTCGCCGTCGTCGAGGCGAGCATGCGCCCTGCGATCGAACCGGGCGACTGGTTGCTCGTCGACCCGACGATCGTCCGCTGGCCCCGGCGCGGCAGTGTCGTGCTCTTCCGCGAGCCCGATGGCGAGACGCTCGCGATCAAGCGGGTCGCCGCGGGGCCGGGCGAACGCGTGCCGTTCGCCGATGGCTATCTCGAGCTTGCCGAGGACGAGGCGTGGCTCGTTGGCGACGCGACGGCGGAGGAGACGGCCGCGGCGGGCTTTGGCGGCTCCATCGACTCGCGGCGCTTTGGCCCGGTGCCCGTCGATCTCCTGGTGGGTCGCGCGTGGTTCCGGTATGCGCCCCGCGGACGGATCGGACGCCTTCCGGCTCGCCAGCCGTCAGACGGCGCGGGCGTCCTCGAGCCGTTCGGGCGCGACTGATCCCTCGGTTGGTGCGAGGACGATCCCTGCCGCCAGGCAATCCTCGGCAAACCGTTCCTGGGCCTCCAGTGTGGGTGTCCAACGACCTGGGAAACAGATGATCCGATCGAGCCCGATCTCCAGCAGGCTCCCCAGGACATCGACCCGCGCCTGCCCTGGGTCCCGCATTTCCTCGTCGCGCGTGTACAGAGAGAACCGAAGCGTCGACGGATCGCGGCCCTCGGCCTCACATCGCGCCCGAACCGACACCAGTCGCTCGGCGCACTCCTCCGCGGAGAGGAAGACCCAGTTGAGCTCGTCGGCGTAGCGGATCGCGTAGCCCGCGATCACGCGTTCGCCGTTGCCGCCGACGATGATCGGGATCCGCGGCTCCTGGAGGCCCTTCGGGACGTTGATCGCGCGGCGCACGTGGGCAAATCGACCCTCGTAGCTCGCTCGCGCGGGCCGAAACATGGCGTGGATGACCTCGAGGTGGTCGCCAAGCGCGGCGATGCGCTCACCGAGCGTCGGGAAACCGTACCCGTAGGCGCGCCACTCTTCTTCCTTCCAGCCGGCGCCGATCCCGAGCTCGAACCGCCCGCCGCTGATGACGTCGATCGTCGACGACAGCTTGGCGGTGAGCGCCGGATTGCGAAAGCCGGTGCAGACGACCATATGCCCCAGCCGGACGCGCTCGGTGGCCATGGCAAGCGCCGAGAGGACGGAGAACGACTCGAACGTGATCTCGTCGGAAGGCGCCGGGACCGTGTGGAAGTGATCGAACACCCAGAGGGACTCGAAGCCGAGCGCTTCGGCATGCTGGGCGAGCTCGACGGTGCGTGCCCAGGCGTCGGCGGCCCCCCAGCCGTCGTACTCGCCCTTCCACCCCTGCGGCGCCATCAGACCAACCTGCATCCCGAACCTCCGAGCCGTGCTGCCCCGACGATGATTGCCCCAGCAATGGTGACGCGTCGCGGCCATACCCGCGTTTCCGCCTGTCGCGTGCCGCGAACCGCCGAACCACCCGTTCCGGCCGCAGCCTATCCTCGGGGCCTGCCAGGGAGCCAGAGATGACCGCCGAGCCGTTCGATCCAGCCGCCAAATTGCCAGGTCCGCCCGAGCCATGGGGCTATGCCCAGCCGCCGTCCTGGCGCGACGGGCCGCCGTACCACCTGACCGACATGATCGCTGCCGAACCGGCGGTGGCGCGGCGCATCGTCGGGCGTCTTGTCGGCGACGCAGCGGTCGCCAGGCTGGCCGAGGCGGTCCGCTCGACCGCGACCGCCGGGGCGCCGATCGTCGTCACCGGCTGCGGCACCTCCGAGACCGCGGCGATGGGGATGGTCGAGATCCTCCGTGCCGCGCTTCAAACGGTGGGTGCGCCGAATGCGATCGTGCTCAACGAGCAGGCATTCGAGCTGGCCCAGGATCCGCCCGCGCACGGCCTCGTCATCGGCGTGTCCCATGAGGGCGGGACGAGTGCGACCAACGCCGCCTTGCGTGCGTCCAGAACGGCCGGCGCGCAAACGGCGGTCGTGACGGTGAGCGGTCGGTCCCCAGCCGGCGAATTCGCGGACATCGTCGATCGAGACCGGTGAGCTGGATCAGAGCTGGTGTCACTCCGTCGGCTATGTCAGCCCGATGGTGGCGGGCGCCGTGGTCGCAGCCCGCGTTGCCGGCAATTCCCTCGACGGCGACGCGATTGCCGCGCTGCTTGGGGCAGGCGCGATGGATCCCGACGAAGCCACCCGGATCGCCAGCCACTTCTCCTCGGCGGCCCATTTGCTCGTGATTGCCTCGGGCGCTGACCGAGCCGCCGGTCGCGAAATGGCCCTCAAGGTCGAGGAGGCTTCGTGGCTGCCATCGGCCTATCGGGATCTCGAAACGTTCCTCCACGGCCACCTGCCGGCGACCGGCCCCGATACGGCACTCGTCCTGATCCTGGCGGATCGGTCCGGTCGCTCCGAGCGACTGGCGCGGGCCACCCAGGCGCTTGCCGCGGCGAAGGTTATTGGCCTTCGATCGGCCACGATCCTGGCCGAAGGGCTCGATCCGGAGCTCGATCCCGCGCTGACGCCGGCGGGCCGCATGCTCGTCCCCGATGACGAGACCCTACCCGCTCCTGTCGCGGCCTTGATGGCTACGGCGACCGCGCTGCAGCTATTGACCGAGCGGATCGCGCGCGCCCGCGGAAGGAACCCGGACCTGATCCGCCGCGAAGACGAGACCTACAAGCGCGCAGCCGAAGCCGCCGGCGGCTGAACCCGCAGCGGTAGTCGCGGACGGGTCAGACCTGACCCACGAGCACGTCGCCGATCACGTCGACCATATCCAGGTCCCACGGATTGAAGTCCTGGAGCATGATCCGCTCGACGCCCGCGGCGGCGAACGCCCGGACCGTGTCGCGGGCCCGATCCGGCGTTCCAACGATCCAGCGCTTCTCGCGCTCGGCGAGCCAGTCGGCATCGGCGTCGTCACCGAGGATCCGCGTCATCTCATCGAACCGTTCGCGGACCTCCGCGTCGTCGCGACCGATGAGCACGCCGATCATGGCCGACCGGGTCAGCGTTGCCGGATCCCGGCCGATCGCCTCGCACGCCGCGTCGAGCTCAGCGAAGATCCCGCGCACCAGTTCGGGGCTGTCGGCCGACGAGACGTTGTACTCGTCCGCGTACCGAGCCCCCAACCGATAGGACCTGGGGGACCCGCCGCTCCCGACCAGGATCCGCGGCCGTGCCCCACCGATCGGCGTCCGTGGTCGGCCGGGGACATCGACCGGCTTTGGCTTGAAGTCCGCGTCCGCGACGGACACCACCTTGCCTTCATAGGACCAGCCGTCGGGTTCCCCCCACAGGCCGTGGAGGATCGCCAGCTGATCCTCGAGCAGGTCGGCACGTTCCTTGATCGGTGGGAACGCCAGCCCGAGCTGGCGATGCTCGAGATCGTTCCAGCCCGCGCCGACACCAACCTCGAGCCGGCCGCCGCTCATCTCGTCAACGGTGGTGGCGACCTTGGCGAAGTTGCCGGGGTGACGAAACGTGACCGGTGAGACGAGGGTGCCCAGGCCGATCCGGTCCGTGTCACGGGCCAGTCCGGCGAGGACGGCCCACGCGTCCGTGGTGGGCATGCCGGTCGGACCCGGGAAGCTCGAGTAGTGATCCGAACGGAAGAGCGTCTCGAGGCCGTTCGCCTCCGCGCGCTTGGCGATGGCGACGTGATCGCCGTAGGTCATGCCCTGCTGGGGCTCGATCTGGATCGCGAAGCGCATCGTCACTCCTGCGTGCGACATCAATCATTGATGTTGACAGAATAGTTTGCGTGACTATGATAATTCGTGTGACACGAACTATCGAACACCGTCTCGCAACCTGCCCCGGCGGTCCCTCGAGCGGACCCGGCCGGCGCCATCATCGCCGATTTCCGGGCGACCATGGGCCAACTCAAGTGCGCCTCGAGCGAACGACTGCTTCGTCTCGGCGTGAGCATGGCCCAGCTCCACATCATGTACACGCTCCAGCGGACCGGGGAGATGACCATGAGCCATCTCGCCGACTGGTTGAACGTGTCGCTGTCCAACGCGACCGGTCTGATCGACCGCCTCGAAGAGCGCGGCTACATCTCGCGGGACCGCGTACCAACGGACCGACGAGTGGTCATGGTCCGCGTGACGCCGGACGGCGAGCGGATGCTCGGTGAGGTCGACGCCCTGAGCGACGAGCTCCTGCGATCGGTGCTCGATCGTCTCCCGCCATCCCAATTGCGTGGCGTCGGCCACGCAATCGCCGCATTGCGCGAAGCCGTCGAATTCGACCGTCGAATTCGATGCCGAATCGCCACCCCGCCTCCACGATGACTCCACGATCGGGGTCGACCATGCGGGGCAAAAACCACCCAACCCACCTGCACGGAAGGGATTAGCTCGTCATGGAATCGTTCCCGGCTGAAGCCGGTTCGCGTCAGCCGACGCTCGCCGACGACCCGGCCCTCGGTTTGAGTCCCAGGGCCAAGCTCGAGATCCTCGGTGCCGTCCTTCTCGCGCTCTTTCTCGGCGCGCTCGACCAGACCATCGTGGGGACTGCGCTCCCGCGCATCGTCACCGACCTGGGTGGCAACGAGTACTACACCTGGGTCGTCACGATCTACCTGCTGACGTCGACGGTGACCGTGCCGTTCTACGGCAAGCTGTCGGACCTGTACGGTCGCAAGCCGATCATGATGATCGGGGTCACGATCTTCCTCGTCGGTTCGGCACTCTCGGGCCTGTCGCAGAACATGGCGATGCTGATCCTGTTCCGCGGGATCCAGGGCATCGGCGCCGGGGCGCTCTTCCCGATCGCGCTTGCCGTGATCGGCGACCTGTACACGCCGGCCGAGCGTGGTCGGTACCAGGGCCTGTTCGGTGCCGTGTTTGGCATCTCGTTCATCATCGGCCCCGCGCTTGGCGGGCTGCTGACCGACAACGTCAGCTGGCACTGGATCTTCTACGTCAACATCCCGGTCGGCATCGTCAGCCTCGTCGTCCTGGCTCGGCTCCTGCCGACGATCAAGCGGGCTGGCGCGACCCGCAACTTCGACTTTGCGGGTGCAGGTGTGTTCATCGTTGCGATCAGCGCGCTCCTGGTCGGCCTGACCAACAAGCAGGCCGGCGAGTGGACCGACTTCGCGGTTGGTGGCCTGATCGCCATCTCCGCCGTCCTCGGCGCCCTGTTCCTGGTCATCGAGGCCCGGGCCAAGGAGCCGATCATCCCGCTCGACATGTTCCGGAACCGGACCTACACGGCATCATTGCTGTCGACGTTCCTGGTCAGCTTCGGGTTCTTCGGCGCGATCATCTTCCTGCCGCGCTGGTTCCAGTTCGTCAACGGGTCGAGCGCGACCGAGTCGGGCTACCAGATCTTCCCATTGCTCATCGGTCTGATCGGCAGCTCGATCCTGTCCGGCATCCTCGTCTCGAGGACCGGCCGGTACAAGCCGATCATCCTGGTCGGCCTGACGCTGATGACCGTCGGGATCCTCCTGATGACCCAGCTCACGGCGGACACCGACATCACCACGCTCTGGCTGTGGATGTTCATCACCGGCGCAGGCATCGGACCAACCCTGTCCGTCTACACGATCGTCGTCCAGAACGCGGTGCCGTTCAGACAGCTTGGTGTGGCGACGAGCAACCTGACGTTCTTTCGCCAGATCGGCGGCTCGGTCGGGCTCGCGGTCACCGGCACGATCTTCGGATCGCGCCTGATCGAGGAGCTGCCCGGTCAGCTGACGGCGGCCGGCGTCCCTGCCCAGGCCGTCGACCAGTTCGCCGGGGCCGGCACGAGCGCCCTGGACAACCTCGTCGGGGTTGGGGGCGACCTTGGCGCGCAGATCCTTGCCACCGTTCCGGAGGCGCTCCGGGCGACCGTTCAGCCCATGATCCCGGCAATCGTCGACGGGATCCATCGGGCCTTCACGATCGGGGTGACCACGGCCTTCCAGCTCGGCGTGATCACCACCATTCTCGCCGCCGGGACCGCGCTGTTCCTCAAGGAGATCCCGCTCCGCACGCACACCGGTGAAGCACCGGCGCCAGCGGCCACACCAGCGGCAGCCGGCGCACCGGCGGCAGTTGCAGGCGACGCGCCACCGGCCCGACCGCTGATCGGTTCGCCCTCGGTCGACTGATCCTCGCTCCTTCTCTCGCTCGACGGCCCCTGGGATCCAGGTGGACCCACCGGGTCCCTCGTTCGTGTGCGTGCCCTCACGTCTGGGCGATGGCTGGGGGCGCAGGTTCGTGCCTGGCGCCGTCTGGCGTTTCTTGCCAAATGACCTTCACGGGAGCGTTCGACACTCAATTCGTGACATTCGTTCGCCTGGCGAGCGTTAGTCAGGCACGCCAGATGGCGGCGTGGATTCGTGAGCGTGAAACTGGGTCACCACGCCGGAGACCCACTCGTTCCCGTGTCCAGTGCTCGCCTGGCGACCATTTGTCACTTTTGGGGCCACGCGGGCCGTCGTTCGTGTTCGCGCGTAGGATGCGAGCGATGAACCCCGACCGCCCCGTACCGGCGGACCTCCAGGCCCTGGGCACCACGGACGCGTCATTCGAGACCGCGCTTGCGGTCGTGGACCTCCCCGCCGGGGCAATGCGTCGCATCACGCGTGGCGACCTCGACATCCTGCTCGCGCACACGCCCGTCGGCATCGTCGCCACGGACGATCGTTGTCCCCACATGAGCGCCCCGCTGTCCATCGGCGTGCTAGACGAATGCGTTGTCGCGTGTCCTCTCCATGAGGGTCGGTTCGACCTGGCCACCGGTGATGTCGTCCAGATGCCGACAACCGGCGGTCTCGACTCGGACGGCCGGTATCACCCGACCTGGTCGCCCGCGGGCGGCGAACCAAGACCGACCCGCCCGGCAAGAAGGCCGAGGCGCGCCGGTTCACCCGCGTCCGCCGCCTGCGCTTTTACCCGGTCCGGATCGTCGATGATCGGATCGAGGTCGCGTTGCCACCGATCGCGGGCGACGCGCCGGACTGATCTCAGCCGCCCGCAGGCTCCGTCGTCCGGTCCTCGGCAGCCGTGAACGCCCGAATGATCCGCACTACCTCGTCGGGGTCGTCGGTCACCTGGAGCAGGGCCATGTCCGCTTCGTCGATCGCGCCGTTGGCCACGAGCGTGCCGCGGATCCAGTCCACCAGGCCGCCCCAGTACGACGACCCGACGAGGACAACCGGGAAGTTGCGCACCTTGCGCGTCTGGATCAGCGTGAGCGCTTCGAACAGCTCGTCCAGCGTGCCAAACCCACCCGGCAGGATCACGAAGGCGTCGGCGTACTTGACGAACATGACCTTGCGGGCGAAGAAGTACCGGAACTCGATCCCGAGGTCGACGTAGGCGTTGAGTCCCTGCTCGTGCGGCAGCTCGATGTTGCAGCCGACCGATAGTCCCCCACCCTCGCGGCATCCCCGATTTGCCGCCTCCATCGAACCCGGGCCGCCGCCGGTGATGACCGCGTAGCCGGCCTCTGCTACCCGGCGACCGATCGTCCGCGCGAGCTTGTAGAGCGGTGCATCCGGTGTCGTTCGCGCGGACCCGAAGATGGTCACTGCGGGGCCAACCTTGGCCATCGCGTCGAAGCCTTCCACGAATTCCGAAAGGATTCGGAGCGCCCGCCACGGGTCCGTGTCGAGGAACGCCGGGGTCGGACGCCGCTCGAGCAGCCGTTCGTCCTCGGTAGCCGCGGCGTCGCCCTGGAGCATCGCGCTGGCCTTTGGCGTGACCGAGGTCCGGCCGGCTCGACGGGTTGGCGGCCGTTTCTGTGGCATGGGTCTAGGATGCCACCGGGGAGGTGCCGGTGCGCACTCGCGGGATCGTGGCGGTCGGGTTGGCCGTCATCGGATGTCGTCTGGATCGGCCAGGGCGTCGGTCTGCTCCGCGGATCGAGCTTCATGGTCGGCGACCCTCGCTGGGCGGTCGCGGGTGTCGTGCTCGTGGTCGGTGGCGCCCTGCTTGGCTGGACGACGCTCAGGAAGCGCCGGCCGACCTGAGCCACGCGCTCCAGGTCGCCTCGGCCCGCCCGACCGTGACGTCATTGCCGTGGCGCACGAGCGGCAGGCGGAGCAGCGATGGATCTGCCAGCACCCGGCTCACGATCCCCGCCTGGTCCATGCTGAGATAGCCGAGCCCCGCGGCCCGGTAGGCCGGGCTCGCGGGATCGAGCAGGGCAGGTGCGCCCAACCGCTCGACAAACCGGCGCAACTCCCCCGGCGCGATCGGCCGCTTGCGCAGGTCCACGAACGAGATCTCCACACGCCGCTCCTTGAAGAAGCGCAGCGCGGCGCGGGTCGCCTGGTCGCGCTCCGAGCCAAAGACCTGGATCGTCGCCGACGGCATCAGCCGACAAGCTCCCGGTAGAGCGGTGCCGGGAACCGCGGGACGTGCTGGACGGACCCATACCACTCGCTGACCGCGGCCGCCTCCCTGGACACGGCGCGCTCGGTCTCGCGACCGACGTCCTCCAGGAGCCTGGTCACCACCTCGCCCTCCGGTCGGACCGCCCAGCCACCGACGATCCGGCCGTCGACCCAGATCGTCGGGCCAGCATTGCCATTCGAGTCGAAGAGGACCGGCCGGTGCGGACCGAGGTACCAGTCGCGCTCCTTCCATCCCATCGTGGTCGGATCGAGGCTCGGCAGGAGCGCGACCCAATGGTCCGGAACCGGGCTGGTATCGAGTTCGTCGCCCGCGAGCACGTACCCGGTCGCGCCATCGAGGTCGACCTCGACCGCGCCGATCTCGGCGATGGCCTTGCGTACGATACCGGCGGTCCATCCGGTCCACCAACGGATATCGGCCTCGGTTCCCGGGCCAAACCGCGCGAGCCAGCGGGAAACGAGAGTGGCCCGCGCCTCGTCCACCGGCACCGGTTCGAAGGGGTGGCCAAGCCAGCGTTCGATCGTCGACCACCGGTACTGGCTGCTGATCCATGAGCCCATCGGGCGACCCCGCACGATCCGCCCATCGACGGCGAGCTGGAGCAGGATGCGGCCCGCCATCCCGAGTTTTGCCTCGTACGGCTTGCCGGCGTTGATCACGGTCTGCTTGCGCAGGGCCGGGACATCCTGCGCGATCTCGCGCGCGGTCGCCTCCCCTCGCTCCCCAAGCGCCGACAACGTCGCCCGTTCCACGTTCCGGATCCACTTCTTCACGTCCCGGACGCCGAGCATGGCGACGATCTGTTCGGTCCGGCGTCGCTCGGTCCGCGCGACGGCAAGCGAGGCGGCCGAGTGGAAGGTCGCGGCCTCATCGACCGGGATCACGAACATCGTCCGACGCATCGCCAGCATCCGGACCAGTTCGCGGTCCTCGTAGAGCGCCCGGTCGACAGCGTCGATCGTCCCGTCCGTCAGCCGGGCGCGCGCGGAGACATACACGGTGGCCGGGTCCGAGGCGTGAAGACAGACGAGATCGCGGGCGGTCTGGAGCACCGTGGAGACACGTTCGCTCGGCGCCACGTGGTGCCGAACCGCCAGCCGCGCGCGACGTTCATCGACGGTGATCGCGTGCACGACCAGAGCGTACCGTCGGAGCGCGCGATCGGAGGCAGCGGGTACCATCGAAGCGACAGGAGGTGCCCCGCGTGACGGTCTGGTTCACGGTCAAGCTCGACGATCGACCGGGCTCCCTCGCGCGCGTCGCCGCCGCGCTCGGCGAGCGCGGGATCAACATCACGGGCATCGTCGGCGTGGCCGAGGACACCGACGGTGCACTCATGCTCACGACCTCGGACGCGGACGCGACCCGCGAGACGTTTACGACGCTCGCGTTGCCCTTCGAGGAGCACGATCCGACCGGCGGGGTGGACGCCGGCGGGCTCTCCGTCAACGATCTCCGGCCCGGCGCGGCCCCCCGCGGCTCGCTGGGCTGATGCCCCGGCAGAAGGCCGTCGCGACCGCGGCGATCCGGTTCGACATTGTCGACCGGGCCGAGGCCGTCACCGCGGTCACCACGACCGTCAGCGCCCTCGGAGGCCGGATCCGGGCACTCGCCACGGTCCGCCAGATCGATGGCGACCCGCCGCTCACCGAGATCGAGCTCGAGGTCGAGGGCGTCGCCCAGGAGGCGCTGGTCGCGGGGATCGCCGGGCTCCCCGACGTCCGCTCGATCCACCCGACCCGGGCGCTCGGGTCGGTGTTCGGCAAACGCGTGATCGTCGTCGGCGGCGGCGCACAGGTGGCACAGGTCGCGCTTGGCGCCGTGAGCGAGGCTGACCGGCACAACCTGCGCGGCGAACGGATCAGCGTCGACACGATCCCGCTGGTCGGCGAGGCGCATATCGCGGCAGCCGTGCGGGCCGTGGCGGACCTGCCCCGCGCCCGGCTCCTGGTCCTCGCCGGGTCGATCATGGGCGGCGACATCAGCGTCGCCGCAGACGAGCTGCGCGCCGTCGGGATCCCGATCATCGCGCTCAACATGGTGGGTTCGATCACCGAGCACGTCGATCTCGTCGTGTCCGATCCGGTGCAGGCCGGAACGATGGCGGTGATGGCCGTCGCCGACACGGCCACGTTCGACCTCGCGCGCCAGCGCGGCCGTCGGTACTGAGGCGCGGCCGATGCGTGTCGCCACCTGGAACGTCAACTCCCTCAAGGCCCGCCAGGAGGCGGTCGAACGGTGGTTGGAGCGCGCTGCGCCCGACATCCTGATGATCCAGGAGACCAAGCTGACCGACGTCGATGCGCCGGTCATGGCCTTCGAGATGCTCGGCTACGACCTCCTGCACCACGGGGAGGGGCGTTGGAACGGGGTTGGCATCGCGACCCGCAAGGGCCTGTCGGTCGGGGATGTCGTCACGAACTTCGGGGACGGCCCCGTGCGCGATTCGGGTCCGGGTTCGGCGCGCGACTTCACGCGAGGAAGACTTCAACCCCTTTGACGAAGCCCGGATGCTCGCGGCCACGGTCGACGGGATCCGGATCGTGACCGATCTACGCGCCCAACGGCCGGGTCGTCGATTCACCGTTCTACACCGGCAAGCTCGAGTGGTTCGAGCGCCTGTCTCGCTGGCTGGCCGATGAACGCAAGACCACCGAGCCGATGATCCTCGGTGGCGATTTCAACATCGCGCCGACCGATGACGACGTGTGGGACGCACGGGCCGTGCACGGCGGGACCCATGTGTCGGAGCCCGAACGCGAGGCATTCCGGGCGCTGCTCGACTGGGGACTGGTCGACGCCTACCGGCTCCGCGAGACAGACGCCAGGTCGCTTCAGCTGGTGGGACTACCGGGCCGGCAATTTCCACAAGAACCTCGGGATGCGGATCGACCACCTGCTCGTCACGAAGCCGGTGGCCAGTCGCGTCGTGGCCGCGGAGATCGACCGCGAAGCGCGCAAGGGTCCGCCGATCCCGTCCGATCATGCTCCCCTGAGCATCGATCTCGACGAGCCCGGCAAGCCGTTCGACGCCGGGTGGGAGGGCGCCTTGGCCCGGATCGCAGCCAGAACGAAACCGAAGGGACGATGATGGCAACCAAGGTCCGCCAGATCGATCGATTACGGGCGAGCATCGCCCCGTTCAGCCGGTTCTTCGACGGCCCGATCTGGGCGCGCAGCGGCGAACCCGGCATCGCCAACTTCGCGGTCGGAAACCCGCAGGACATGCCCATCGCCGGCGTACGTGGATGCGCTCGCGCGGGCGCTGCCACCCCAGGACAAGGACTGGTTCGCCTACAAGATGAGCGAGCCCCTGAGCCAGGCAAGCCGTGGCCCGCTCGCTGTCGGAACGCACCGGTCTGGACTGGGATCCCGCGGACATGGCGATGACCAACGGCGGGTTCGCCGCGATCGCGGTCACGTTGCGAGCGATCCTCGACCCGGGTGACGAGGTCGTGTTTCTCTCGCCGCCCTGGTTCTTCTACGAGATCCTGATCCTGGCGGGCGGTGGCGAGCCAGTGCGCGTGCGCGCTGGAGCCGCCAGGCTTCGATCTCGACGCCTCCGCGATCGCCGCGGCGATCACGCCGCGGACAAGGGCTGTCCTGGTCAACACGCCGCACAATCCGACCGGGCGGATCTACCCGCCCGAATCGCTCAAGGCGGTCGCCGACGTCCTGGCCGAGGCCAGTGAGCGCAACGGGCGCACGGTCTATCTCATGTCCGACGAGCCGTACAACCGGATCGTGTTCGACGGTCGGCGAGTTCCACAGCCCGGCGGAGGTGTACCCGGCGACCATCGTCAACTACTCGTTTGGCAAGACGCTGCTGGCGCCAGGCATGCGGATCGGGTACATCGCCACGCCGCCCGCGATGCCCGACCGTGAGCGCCTTCGCCGGGACGATCTTCACCGCCCAGATCGCGAGCGGCTGGTCTTTCCCGAACGCGCTGCTGCAGCACGCGATCGAGGACCTCGACGACCTGTCGATCGATGTCGAGGCGATGGAACGCCGGCGCGACCGCGTGGTCGCGCGCTGCGCGAAATGGGCTACGCGACGACCAACCCAGAGGGCACGTTCTACGTCATGGCCCAGGCACCGATCGATGACGACATGGCGTTCGGCGAGCTGCTGGCCGACCACGGCGTCCTGGTCCTGCCGGGGACGGTGGTCGAGGCGCCTGGCTGGTTCCGGATCTCGTTGACCGCATCGGACGAGATGGTTGACCGGGGCATGCCCGGCTTCGAAGTCGGCACGGGCTGCCGCACTGGATCGCACGCCGGCCTGACCGGTCGATGGGACGTGCGTCCGCGCACGACGTCTCGCGCGCACCACGTCCCGGACCACGGGACGCACCTCGTCGCGTCGCGAGGCCGCGCGTAGGCTCGCCCTCCCATGACGGCCCAGCCGGACCCGACGTCTCCCGAGATCCAGCTGCAGAACCTGGAGAAGCATTTCCGCGAGGTCCGGGCGGTGGATGGCGTCTCGCGTCGAGTCGTCGGCGGCGAGTTCTTTTCCCTGCTTGGGCCGTCCGGTTGCGGCAAGACGACCACGCTCCGGATGATCGGCGGGTTCGAGCTCCCGACCGGCTGGCCGCGTCCTGCTCCGCGGTCGCGACGTGACCAACGATCCGCCCGACAAGCGGCCCGTCAACATGGTCTTCCAGAACTACGCGCTGTTCCCGCATCTCGATGTCGGGGACAACATCGCGTTCGGGCTCCGGCGGCGGAACGTCGAGCGGCTCCGAGGTCACGCGACGCGTGGCCGAGGCGCTGGACCTCGTGCGCCTCGGCGGCTATGAGCGGCGGAAGCCCAACCAGCTGTCCGGTGGCCAGCAGCAGCGCGTCGCGCTGGCGCGCGCGCTCGTCAACCGGCCGAACGTGTTGCTCCTCGACGAGCCGCTGGGCGCACTGGACCTCAAGCTCCGCAAGCAGCTCCAGGTCGAGCTGAAACGCGTCCAGGCCGAGGTCGGGATCACGTTCGTCTACGTCACCCACGACCAGGAAGAGGCGCTCACGATGAGCGACCGGATCGCGGTCATGAACCGCGGCCGGGTCGAGCAGCTGGGGACGCCGGAGGAGCTCTACGAACGGCCCCGGACGCGGTTCGTGGCCGACTTCATCGGCACGACGAACCTGCTCGACCGGTTCGGTCGAGTCGACGGAGCGGCGACGCTGGACCGTGTCCGCCTCGAATCGGGCGAACACTGTGTCGTCGCCGGGCACGCGGCTCGCCGACAGGCGACGCCGGTCGAGCTCAGCATCCGGCCCGAATCGGTCGTCGCTCGTCAGCCGCCGACGGGACCGCAACAGGATCCGCGCCACTGGCCGCCACCGATCGAGCAGGTGGCCTACCTCGGGCGGCAACGTCCAGTACATCGTCCGCACAGCTGGCGGACTGGCCCTGACCGCCCTTGCCCCGAAGACCGGGGAGCGGCTGCCCGTCGGTGGCGCCGTCGACGTCAGCTGGTCGCCGTCCGAGGCCCTGATCCTCGGCACCCATCCGACCGAGCCAATCGCTGGAGGAGGCCCACGCATGAACGACCGATACGACGGTTCGAGCATCGACCTCGAGAAGGCGCTCTTCCGGTACATGGTCGAGCGACGGATCAGCCGGCGCGACCTCCTCGAGCGGATGGCCAAGGTCGGTTCGGCGGCCGCGCTCGCGCCGGTGATCGCCGCCTGTACGAGCGGTGCGGTGCTCAGCAGGCGACCGGGACGCCGGCTCCTGCCGGCGCGACGCCCGCGGCGGCCTCGGCGGCGCCGCGCCGACGGCGTCCGGCCGCGCCGACGCCCGAAGGCGAGCTGTTCATCTACAACTGGACGGACTATCTCGCGGACGAGGTCATCGAGTCGTTCGAGGCGAAGTACGGCACCCGGGTCACCCAGAGCTTCTTCTCGAACACCGAGGAGGCGTACGCGAAGCTGGGCGACGATGGCGGCGGCTACGACCTGAGCTTCCCGATCTCGGTCGACGTCCCGTCGTTCATCGAGAAGGGCGCGATCGTCGAGCTCGACAGGACGCCTCGTGCCGAACATCGTCAACCTCGGCGCGGAGTGGTCCGATCCGGGCTACGACCCGGGCAACACGCTACTCCGTGCCCTACATGTGGTGGACGACGGGCATCGGCTACGACTCGGCGCATGATCACGGAGGAGCTGACCAGCTCGAAGGCGCTCTGGGATCCGCGCTGTGCCCAGCACATCTCGATGCTCGACGACTTCCAGGAGGTCTTCGGCCTGGCGCTGATCCAGCTCGGCTATTCGGCCAACACGCCATTGACCAACGAGCTCGACGAGGCGCTGGCACTGCTCAAGGAGCAGAAGCCGCTGGTCCGGACCTACTCGACCGACACGATCGCGACGATGACATCGGGCGACGTCTGGATCGGCCACATCTGGGGCGCCGACCGGTACGCGATCCAGGAGGTCAACGAGAACGTCCTCTACTACATCCCCGAAGAGGGCGGCGTGAAGGGCTCCGACACGGTCGCCGTGTTCTCCGGCGCACCGCACCCGATCGCCGCGCACCTGTTCATCAACCATCTCCTCGACGCCCAGAACAGCGCCGCCAACACCAACCTCATCTACTACATGGGCCCGAACGCCGCGGCCAAGGAGTTCATCCTCCCGGAGATCCTCGACGACCCGACGATCAACCCGGACCAGCAGATCGTCGACAAGCTCGAGGAGCTGCTCAACCTCGACGGCGCGCTGCGTGACGAATACCTCAAGCCGCTGGCAGGAGCTGCGGGCGTAGGCCGGCCACGCGGATCGAGCGGACGTTGATCGACGCGTGAGCGGCGAGGCCGCCGCCGGCAGCCATCGCAGGTCGCCGCACCGGCGGACCGGCCTGGCCGGCGCCTGGCCGGCTGCGGGGCACGGCACTGGTTCTGCCCGGGGTCGCCTGGCTGACCCTGTTCTTCGTGATCCCGCTCGGGATCATCTTCGTCGTCAGCCTGGGCCAGCGGGATGCCCTGGATCGGGTCGACCTGTCCAGCCCGAGCCTCGACAACTACGCGCGGGCCTTCGACCCGATCTTCCTGCCGACGTTCCTCAACTCGATCCGGTATGCGGCGATCACGACGATCCTGTCGCTCGCCATCGGCTACCCGATCGCCTACTGGATCTCGCGCTACGGCGGGCCGGCAAGGCGCTCCTGCTGATCCTGGTGATGCTCCCGTTCTGGACGAGCTACCTGATCCGGACCTACTCCTGGATGATCATCCTGCGCGACAACGGCGTGCTGAACACGCTGCTCCAGGCCATCGGGCTGACCAGCCAGCCGCTGATCCTGATGAACACGGACGTGTCGGTGATCCTGGGCATGACCTACGGGTTCCTGCCATTCGCGATCCTGCCGCTGTTCGTGTCGATCGACCGGCTCGACGCGAACCTGCTCGCCGCCGGGCGCGACCTGTACGCGTCGGGTCGGGCGGTGTTCCTGCACGTGACGCTGCCGCTGACGATGCCCGGGCATCGTCGCCGCGTCGCTCCTCACCTTCATCCCGGCGATCGGCGACTTCGTGACGCCCGACCTCCTGGGCGGACCGCAGACCACCACGATCGCCAAGAACATCCAGGAGCTGTTCCTCGAGGGCCGTGACTGGCCGTACGGTGCCGCCCTCGGGTTCATCCTGATGATCGTGACCCTTGGCGGGACGCTGCTTGCCCTGCGGACCCTTCGACGCGAGGTGGTGGGCGGATGAGCCGCGAACGCAACCCGCTGCTGACCGCGTTCGCGATGGCGGTGTACGGCTTCCTGTTTGCCCCGGTCGTCGTGCTGATCGTGTTCTCGTTCAACAGCGCGAAGCGCGGCCTGGCCTGGCAGGGGTTCACGCTCGACTGGTATCCGACGCTGTTCTCGAATGACGAGCTGCTCGACGCGCTCGGCGTGACCCTCCAGGTGGCGGCGATCGCCGTCGTCGTCTCCACCGTGCTCGGATCGCTGCTTGGGCCTCGGGCTGGCCAGGCTCCGGTTCCGCGGACGCGGCGCCACCGAGACGCTCCTGCTCGTCCCGATGGTCACGCCCGAGATCGTGATGGGCCTGTCGCTGCTGCTGTTCTTCCTGCAGCTGTTCGATGGCCGCGGGTCGGTGGGGCAGCTGTCCGATCGCCCACGCCACGTTCTGCATCTCGTACGTGGCGGTCGTCGTCCGGGCGCGGGCGGCGAACATGAACCCGGCGCTCGAGGAGGCGGCCCGCGACCTCGGGAGCGTCGGCCTGGGGCGCGTTCCGGTACGTGACCCTGCCGCTGATCGCTGCCGGCCGTTCTCGCCGGGGCGCTCCTCGCCTTCTCGCTCAGCTTCGACGACTACGTCGTCACGACGTTCAACGCCGGCGTCGGCAGCTCGACCCTGCCGCTGTACATCTACAGCAAGGTCAAGTTCGGGGTCACCCCGGAGATCAACGCGATCTCGACGATCGTCGTCGCCGGGACGGCGATCGCGATCCTGGTGGCATGGCGCCTTGGAGCGTTCCGAGGCGAGGCGCCGGGCATGGCGGGCAGGACGGACGAGCCCGCCTGACCACAGCCGCCCGCGGTCAGTCGCGAGAGCTCGCCTTTGATCGCGCCGCGGTTCGAGTGGAAGATCGCGATCGCTGCTCCCCGGCATGACCGTTCGTCTCGTTCGTCCGTCCTTCGCCGCGTGGCAGGCGCACCGCGGCGATGCCGCCCTCCGCGAACTCGCCGTCCACGGGCGGCGGGACGTCGTAGCGCAGGCGAACCGTTCGGGCCGAGTTGATGCCGTCATTGGCGTATCGATCGACGGCCATCAGGTCAAACGCATGGACGCTCGGCTCCTGGTTCGAATACCGACCAGCAACCCAGCTCTTTGATCGGGTTCCGCGCTGCTGCAGCTCGCAGACGTGCCAATCCTGGCGGTTGGTCAGGTCCCAGAACGCGATCGCGTCGGACGGGTCGAAGCCCGGCGCAGCGATCGTCGCGGGCTCGAACAGCCACTGGCAGACAACCCGTGTGTGGCCGGCGCCAGCCGGCTCCAGCCGATGGACCAGCAGGTAGTCGGGGTGGATCGACAGGAAGGTCAGCGGCCAGACGAGGTAGTAGTAGATGCGACGCTCATCGAGCGGCGTGATCCCGAACATGGCCGGCCGGCCACCGCGGTGCCCGCCGTCGATCGCCATCGTCTCGGCGTTGTCGACGAGCTCCATCCAGCCGCCCTGCCACGGTCCCTCGGGCGCGAAATCGCCGCCGAGGTCATACGGCGTCAACTTGTTGAGCTGCGGATGGATGCCCGGGCAGTGGTAGCACTCGCTGTAGTTCTCGGCGATGAACTTCCAGTTGGCGTCGACTTCGTAGGTCACGGTGTGCGCCACGCGCAGCCGCGAGAAGTCGAACCGCGCGAGGTGCGGGGGCAGGTCGCCCAGCCAGTCGACGAGGGGCGGGGCCTCCGGCGAGAGGTTCACGAAGACGAATCCCTGCCAGGTCTCGAGGCGAACGGAGACGAGACCGAAGTCCTCGAACTCGAACTCCTCGAGGTCGTCCGTGTGCTTGGCACGGACCAGCTTGCCTTCGAGGTCGTAGATCCATGCGTGGTAGGGGCATTGGAACCGGACGGCGCTCCCGCACTGGTCCTCGACGACCGCCGTGCCGCGATGGCGGCAGACGTTGTAGAAGGCACGCAACGTGCCATCGCGGCCGCGCGCGATCAGCAAGGGCTCGTCATCGACGGTTGCCAGGAAGTACGTGCCGGGGTCGGCGGCGTCCTCTTCCCGACCGACGACGATCCAATCCCGTCGGAACCACTCGTTCCGCTCGAAGTCGTGGATGGCCGGGTCGTGGTAGGCCTTGCCGGGGAGTAGCGAGGCCGCCCGGTACGGTCGGCGGACCGAGGCGATCTCGGCCTGCGTGAGCGGCGACATGGGATGCGTGGTCATGCTCGGGCTCCAATCACGACTTGGGGATGTCCTTGCGAGGATCGATGAACGGGATCGTTGCGGTTCGAGCTGCCCAACGGCCACCATCCGGCGCCTCGATCTCGAGCGGGACGCCCGGCCGGGACAGACCGATCGGCATCCACACGTAGCCGATGTTCTTGCGAAGGCGAGGCGACCAGATGAGGTCCGTGACGGTCCCGACCGCTTCGCCCCGATGGAGGGCGGCGCACTTGCGCGACAGCTCGAACGGCAACGCGTCGCCGTCGACCTCGAGTCCGACGAGCTTGCGATCGACGCCGCGAGCGCGGATCGCCTCGAGCGCCTCCTTGCCGACGTAGTCGGCTTCCTGGGGCTCCACCAATCGCTCCAGGCCCATGATCTCGAAGGGGTTGTTGTCGATGGTCATGTCGGAGCCGTAGTTGAAGATGCCGGCCTCGATCCGGCGCGCCTCGCACGGGGCGATCGGGCGGATGTCGTGCGGCCGGCCGGCCGCCATGATCCGGTCCCACAGCTCGCCGCCGCGCGACGGATCGCGAAGGTAGATCTCGTACCCCACCTCGCCCGTCCAGCCCGTGCGGCTGATGACGACCGGGATCCCGTCGAGCTCGGTGGTGAGCGTCCAGTAGTACTTGATGTCGAGGACGGCCGGGCCGAACAGGGACGCCATCACGTCCTTCGACTTCGGGCCCTGCACCTGGAGCGGGTAGACCTCGGGCTCGCGAACCTTGACGTCCATCCCGGAGTTGACCGCGAGGCCACGCGCCCAAAGCCCGGCATCCGAGTCGGCAAGGGCGAGCCACCAGCGGTCGGCTTCCACCCGGAGCAGGACCGGGTCATTGACGATGCCGCCGTCTTCCGCCGTGATCAGCACGTACTTGCCCTGGCCGACGGCACACCTGGTCAGGTCACGGCAGGTCAACATGTTGGTGAATGCCGAGGCATCCCGACCCGTGATCTCCACGATCCGCTCGACCGCGACGTCCCAGATCGTGACGCCCTCCAGGAGCGCCCAGTACTCCTCGACCGGGTCCGCGTAGTAGCCCGGCAGGTACATGTGGTTGTAGATGTCGTAGGCGGAGCAGCCGGCGGCCAGCGTCTTCTCGAAGAACGGCGAGCGGCGATACCACGGTCCGAAGTAGAGCGTCGACGATTCGGACGTGGCGGGCGTCGCTGTCGGGCTGGTCATGTCCTCGGGTCCTCCGGAACGGGTTGACGTTGCTCTCGGCGGCGGTTGTGGCGTCGACCGGCGCTCGCCTCGACGAGGTCGACGGGCTCCGGCGCGACCGGGATCTCCGGCAGCTCCCCCTGGTCGACGAGCCCCGACCGGATGATCCGACGCAGCTCCGCGTCGATCGCGGGGTCTGTCTCCAGCTGGTGATACGCGGCGAGCCGTCGTTCGACCTCGTCGATCGCCCGCTGATAGGCGTCCTTGGCCCCCAGCTTCACCCAGTTCTCGCGGTTGTCGCGGTCGACGATCGAGCTCGGCAGATAGAGCTCTTCGGGCCAGTGGCGCATCGTGTGGTCGGCCATGATCAGGTGCTGGTCGGCCATCAGCTGGCGAATGAGTTCGGTGGTCGGCAGGTCGTCGTGTGGCTCGATCTCGCGCACGAAGCGCAGGGCCTGACCGCACATCTCGTCGTCGAACACGAGCTTGGGCAGGCTGAAGACGAGCAGGAAGTCGAGCATGCCCGGGCCCGACACGGAGTTGACCCCGGCAAGGGCGGCGATCAGGGCGCTCCCGAAGGTCTCCGCGCCGGCCTGCGCATCAAGGATCGGTCCATCGGACAGCGCCATGTACGACTGGGTTGGCAGCTCCAGCGACTTCGCGACGGCGACATAGGCGGCGTCGAGCTGGAGCGCCTCGATGGCCGACATCGGTGAGCTCGCGATCTTCATGTGGAACGTCGCCGGGGCACCCCCGAACAGGACCGGCGCCCCCGGCCGGATCACCTGGGCCATCGTGATCCCGGCCAGCACATCGACCGTATGGAATACCGTCGCGCCGACCGTGGTCACCGGGGCGATCAGGCCCATCAGCGTGACCGGGACGATCTCGACCGCGATCCCCGCCTCGACGCAGTCGATCATGTTCTGGCAGGAGTCCTCGCTGTAGCGGAAGTTGCCGGTGGCAGTGATCGTGAAGATGGACATCGGCCGGGCGATGAGGTCGGCGCGATCGTGGCGGAACAACTGCATCATCTCGACCATGCGCGGCACGCCATGTTCCGTGAAGGCGCCCGACACGACCGGCTTGTTTGAATTCGTGAGGGTCATGTAGAGCCGCCAC
Source organism: uncultured Chloroflexia bacterium (assembly GCA_963731865.1). Lineage (GTDB taxonomy): Bacteria > Chloroflexota > Limnocylindria > Limnocylindrales > CSP1-4 > SPCO01. The sequence goes on from CAVSXG010000002.1 coordinate 1,454,695, forward strand.
GCGTCGGACACCCCTGCTTCGATGTCGTTGTTCGTCGAGAAGGCCGTGGCCAGGTACGGGATGTTCGGCAGCCCATCGGCGAGGCGCACGTACTCGACGAAGTCGGTCGAGTTGGCAAGGCGCGTCTCGCCCGTGCGGTGATCGAGCACCTTCAGGCCGGACGATCCAGGCACGAAATGGACGCGGTCGCCACCCAGGTCGGCATGGGGTTCCCCGGCGCGGTCGTACAGCACGAACGAGGCTGGGGCATCGGCGATCGCCCGTTCCACGATGTCGCGGGGGAACAACACGCGGTCGCCGGAATGATCCAGCGGCAGGCCATGCTCGAGGAGTCGGCGGCGCATCTCCTTGCCCCGGATCTCCATGCCGACCTCGGCCAGCACCCGCTTGGCTTCGTCGACGATCCGGGCGATGAGCTCCTCGCTCAGGATGTTCAGGCTGGGACGCATCCTCGCTCCTTCGTGCCGACGCGCACCCGATGGTCCGGCATGGGGATTCCAATGCCTTCCACGTTGCGCCTGATGCGCCGTGTCGTCCCATCGTGCGCTCCCGGCGCGCCACGCGCCAGCCACGGGAGGGCATCGGGGGCCGGACAGGGTGATGCCCGGTAACGGAAGTCTCCGCTACCGGGCATCAGGCCGATTTCCCCCGGAATGAGGCCATAAGTACTGTACCAGAGGTCCCGAACCTGAATCAACGGGGCGGACCATCTTCCTGTTGCCGCCCAGCAACGGTCAGTCGAGGATCACCCGCTCATGCCAGTGCGGGACGTGGGTCGCGAAGCCAAGGTCCCGCACCTTTGGTTCGAGCGCGACCTGCGCCTCGGGGTCGCCGTGGACCAGGAAGACGCGACGGGGATACCCCGGATCGCCGGGCCGCTTCCCCTCCGCAAACTTGCCCAGCCAGTCGAGCAGCTCGTGCTCGTCGGCGTGGGCGGAGAAGCCGCTGATCGAGCGCACCTGGCAGCGGACGCGTCGGGGCTGGCCGTCGAGCTTCACCTCCTGCGCACCCGCCTGGAGGTGGGCACCGAGCGTCCCCTCGCCCTGGTAGCCGACGAACAGGATGATGGCGCTCGGGTCCTCGATCAGGTTGCGCAGGTGGCTGACCACCCGTCCACCGGTCAGCATCCCGTTGGAGGCGACGATCAGGTACGGCCGCGGCGCGTGCGCGATCGCCTTGGAGTCACTGGCGTCATTGGTGATGATCTGGTTGGGGTAGTCGAGCGGCGTCGCCCCCTCGCGCAGCAGCTTCGCGGTCTCCTCGTCGTAGTCGTCCGGGTGCCGCCGATAGATGTCGGACGCCTTGGACGCCATGGGTGAATCGAGGTAGAGCGGCAGGAGCGGGATCTCGCCCCGTTCGATCAGTCGATCGAGCTGCCAGACGACCTCCTGCGTCCGCCCGATCGCGAACGAGGGCACGAGCAGCACGCCGTCCGATTCCGCGACGAGTCGGATCGTCTCGGCAAGGATGCGGATCGCCTCGTCGCCGGGTTCGTGCTCGCGCCCGCCATAGGTCGACTCGACGAGCACGTAGTCGGCGTCGGTCATGGTCGTCGGATCCCGCAGGATCGGCGTCCCGGGCCGTCCCAGGTCGCCCGAGCAGACGATGATCCGCTCCTCGCCGCCGTCGCGGTCCGACACGCGCAGCCGGATGATGGCCGAGCCCAGGATGTGGCCGGCATCGACGAACGTGGCCTGGACACCCGGCGCGACCTCGATCTCCTCGCCGTATCGGAGGGGCCGAAAGTGCGCCAGGGTCCGCTCGGCGTCGTCCGCCGTGTACAGGGGCACATCGAGGTCGATGTCGAGGTGCGGCGGTTGTGCCCGCAGCTCGGCCTCGGGATCGCGTGGCCAGGCGCCCGCGGCCGGGTCGTTCGCGGATCCCTCGCCGGAGGCCGCGAGCTCGAGCGCCGCCTCGTACGCCACCGCCTCCTTGCGGTCATCGGCCTCGACCTCGTCCGGATGGCGACGCTCCCAGCGGGCCTCGCGCTTGGCGAACTCCTCGTGCAACCGACCCGAATCCATCAGGACCAGGCTGGCCAGCTCGATCGTGGCGGGCGTGGCCCGGATCGGACCCTTGAAACCGTGCTTGACCAGGAGCGGGAGCAGGCCGCAATGGTCGAGGTGGGCATGCGTCAGGAGGACGGCGTCGAGATCCCCGGGCTCGAACGCGAACGGGATCCGGTTCCGGATCGATTCGTTTGGGCTGCCCTGGAACATGCCGCAATCGATCAGGACGCGCGCCCGCTCGGTGCTGAGCAGGAACTGCGAACCGGTAACGGTCGTCGCACCGCCGAGGAAACGGATCTCCATCCGCGTCATGGTGACAGCCACGCGTGCCCGACGCGGCGTCAGACGGGAATGACCACCAGGGCGTCGATGGCGACCGCCGCGAAGAGCAGGCTCAGATAGCTGATCGAATAGCGGTAGAGACGGATCGCCCCGGCGGTCGAGGCCTCCTCGGAGGCCCCGCGGCGCCACAGGCCGTAGGCCTGCCACAGGAAGATCGCCCCGAGCGTGATGGCGGCCACGAGGTAGATCGCGCCCATCCGCGCGACGGCCCAGAGCACGAGCGAGATCGCGACCATCAGGACGGTGTAGAGCCCGATCTGGCGCGTCGTTTCGGCAATCCCCTTCACCACGGGGAGCATCGGCACGCCGGCGGCCGCGTAGTCCTTGCGGATCCGCAACGACAACGCCCAGAAGTGCGGCGGGGTCCAGTAGAAGACGAGCGCGAACAGCAGCACCGCGGGCATGCCGACATCACCGGTCACGGCGGCCCACCCGATCACCGGTGGGAGGGCACCCGCGGCGCCCCCGATGACGATGTTCTGGGGCGTGGATCGCTTGAGCAGGATGGTGTAGACGACGACGTAGAACGCGATCGCCAGCAGTGTCAGGAACGCGGCGACGAGGTTGACGAACCAGGCCATCACCACGAACGAGATCACGCCCAGGACGAGCCCGAACAGGACCGCCCGCTCCGGATCGACCTGGTGCGCTGGAAGTGGCCGGCGTCGCGTGCGGGTCATCAGCAGGTCGATGTCGCGATCGAGGTAGCAGTTGATGGCGTTGGCGCTGCCCGCCGCGAGCGTGCCGCCGAGCATCGTCCAGAAGACCAGCCCGACCCAGCTGGCCCAGTCGACGCCGGCGGTTGCCCCGGGCAGGTCGCGCGTCGCGAGCACCATCGCCGGAACGGTCGTCACGAGCAGGAGCTCGATGATCCGGGGTTTGGTCAGCGCGATGTAGGCGCGGACGGTATCGCCGGTGGTGCGCGCGCCCGAGGAGTAACCGGGCTCGTCGCCGACGCTGGCCGCGCTGGCCACGCGCGAGGAGTACCAGCTCGTGGCCGTCAGACCCGCGAGCATCGCCCAGATCACGGCGCCAAGCGCGAGGTGGAGGGTCTGCGTCCATGGCTCGAGCCGGGTGAGCACCTGGGCGCCGCCGATCGCGATCTGGATGGCGAAGAGGACGGCCGAGCCGACCGCGAGCCGAACGACGGTGGGCCGATCGCGCTGTGTCCGCGAAGCCACCACGGCGATCCCGAGCACGATCAGGCCAACAAGCGCGGCCACCCAGCGATGCAGCACGTGGGCCGTCGTCGCGTCCGTGAGCGGCGGAACGAGCGAACCACCCATCAACGGCCAGTCGGGGAAGACGAGTCCGGAATCGGTCGCGGTCACCTGCGACCCGAACAACAGCAGGGCGAAGGTCACGGCCGCCCCAAAGGCGGCGAGGAGCGTGAACCGCTGGCTTGCCGGTCCGGTCACAAGCTTCGCCGGATAGGCCGAACGCACGGCGAGATAGACGAGCAGGCCGACGAGCAGCAATGCCGCCGCCAGGTGCGCGGTGACCGACTCGCCACTGTTACCCAGCCGCACGGTCTCGCGGCCGAGCCAGGCCTGGAACCCGACAAGCGCCACCGCGGCGAGGGTTGGCCACAGGATCGACCTCCGTCCGCGATGGTCGCGCACGGCGAGGAATGCCAACCCGAGAATCTCGAACCCGATCACCGCGGCCACGGTGCGATGGATCCACTCGATCCAGGCCTTTGGGTCGTCCGCCGGCGGCAACACCTGGCCATAACAGAACGGCCAGTCCGGGCAGCCGAGCCCGGAATCGGTCACCCGGACGATCACCCCGATCGTGACCAGCGCGAGCGCGCTGGCAAGGGTGAGCAGGGCGAGCTTCTGGAAGCGGTTCACGGGGCGTCATTCTAGCGCGAGCGACCCGCCCGACCGGAGGCGTCCGATGCGCCCGGACGCTACCCTGTGGCCATGCCACGCCCCCGACCCCTCGTCGGCCCCTGTGCGGCGATCGTCCTGATCGCGAGCCTCGTCATGGCGTGCGCTGGTGGGTCCGGCCCGTCCGGTGCCGTGGTCTCGCCATCGGCCGCCACCCCGTCAGGTTCGGCGGCGACGGCCACCTGTGCGACCGCGCCGACCCCGTCCGACACATCTGCCTGGGGTCCGCCCGAAACCACCCCGACGCTGATCCCGGTGCTTGTCACGAACTACGTGGCCTGTGGGCGGGCCAGGATCCTGTTCCTCTACCTCGATGCCTCGAACACGGTCAAGAGCGCGCCGGATCGAACGGCGAAGGTCGCGTTCTACAACCTCGGCCGCGACCCGAACACCGTCGCGGCCACGGCGGACGGCGCGTTTATCTGGACGATCCAGGACGAGCGCGGCATGTACGTCCTCGACGTCGACCTGCCAGAGGCCGGGGTGTGGGGCGTCGAGTTCACGACGGAGGCGCCTGGCTCGGCTTCCGAGACTGTCCGTCTGACATTCGAGGTCCATGACACCTCCCCGACGGTCGCGGTGGGCGACCCAGCGCCGGCATCCGATACGCCGACGCTGGACGACGTGGGTGGGGACCTTGCGCAGATCTCCACCGACGCGGACCCCGTCGCGGCCTTCTACTCGACGTCGGTGGCCGACGCGCTCGCGGCGCACAAGCCCTTCGTCCTGGTGTTTGCCACGCCCAAGTTCTGCACGAGCGCGCAATGCGGGCCGACGCTCGACCGGCTCAAGCCGGTGGCCGCGGCACATCCCGACGTCACGTTCATCAACGTCGAGCCATACCAGCTCGAGGTCGTCGATGGCCAGCTCCAGCCCCTGCTCGACGCCAACGGCGCCCTCCAGGCCACGGACACCACGAACGCGTGGGGTCTCCTGACCGAACCGTGGATCTTCGCGGTCGACCGGGCCGGCATCGTGCGCGGCTCCTACGAGCTCATCGTGTCCGATGCCGAGCTCGACGCCGCGCTCGCGGCGATCACCGCAGCGGGCTGATCCGCTAGGGCGCGTCCTCGAGACGCACCGCGACGTTGGCGTCGCCCTGTCGCTCGTACCAGACGCGGACAGGTTGGGCCGTGGCCTGGTGCTCCGCGAGGTGGCCCGGTGGGAACGCCCCGGCCGTCTCGAGCACGCCGATGTCGAATGCCAGGGTCTGGCCATCGTCTGTTCGAAGCTCGAACGACCGGATGCGATCGAGGCCTTCCGACTCGATCCCGACGATCACGCCCCTGACCGACTGGTCGGCGGCGGATGGGCTGGGCTGTCCGTCACCCGAGAGAAGCGCTACGCCACCGACCCCCACGACGACAGCGATCAGCGCGAGCGCGAACAGGGCACGGGTCCGCCGATCCATGGCTGGGTCAGGCGCTGGCGGTCGAGGTCCCGGTGCCGCTGCTCCCGGGGGTGTGGATCGGGACATCGGCCGCGCACAACGGGCAGCTCGCAGGACCGGGCTCCCAGGTTGGCAGGTCGAGCCGCCAGAGCGATCTCAGGGGATACGTGCGTCCGGTCGAAGGCGACGTCAACGTCTCGCGACCGCCGCTCCGATCGACAAGCACGAGACATTCGACGATCACGCCGCCGGCGATCTCCACGGCCGGGAGCATCGCTCGTAGCGACCCGCCGGTTGTCAGGATGTCGTCGACCAGGAGCACTCGCTCTCCCGGCTCGATCCGGAACCCACGCCGGAACTCGCGTCGGACCGCGCCGTCGTCAGCCCGGACTTCCTCGGCGAAGATCGATCGGACCCCCAGCTGGCGTGCCGTCTCGAACGCGAGGATCACGCCACCGGTCGTCGGGCCCGCGACAAGGTCGACCAGGGTTGCCCCGTCTCCCCCCGGGCGTGGGCGGCGAACAACGCACAGAGCTCGCTCGTCGCGGCCGGGTCCTGGAGCACCTGGAACTTCTCGACGTACGCGTCCCCGTGACGGCCACTCTTGAGCTGGAAATGGCCATCGCGGAAGGCCCCGGAGCGCCGAAACAGCGCCTCGGTCCGGGACGCGATTGCATTGCGGGCAGCGGCATCGAGGGCCGGTCGGACAGTGGTCACCATCCAAGTCTACGCGGGGCCGGCCGTCGGGCCTTGACGAGGGAGTCCCGTTGGGTCAGGGCCGATATTCGACACCCTTGGCGGACGGCTGGCCGGTCTTCGCCGGGAGCGCCGTCCCGATCAGGTCCCGATACGAATCCATGCCGAGCCGCCCGCACGTCTCGCCGAGCTCGTCCACCAGCCGCACCGGCAGGGTCGGGTCGGCGAAGATCGCTGTTCCAACCTGGACCGCGACCGCCCCGACCGCGAAGAAGTCCAGGACGTCCGCGAGCTCGGTGATCCCCCCGATCGCCACGACCGGGATCTGGACGACCTGCGCGGCTTCGTACACGATCCGGAGCGCGACAGGCTTGATCGCCGGCCCGCTGAGACCGCCATAGATGTTGCCAAGAAGCGGCCGCTTCCGGCTCGGGCCGACGGCAATACCCGACAGGGTGTTGATCGCGGTCAGGGCATCGGCGCCGGCGTCGGCGATGGCCCGCGCGATGGGGCGGATGTCAGCCACGTTGGGCGAGAGCTTGACCAGGAGCGGGAGGTCGGTCGCCCGTCGCACGGCCGCGGTGACCTCGCCCGCAGCGCTCGCATCGATGGCGAACTGGAGGCCGCCCTTGCCCACGTTGGGGCAACTGATATTGAGCTCGATCCCGGCCACCCCGGGCACCCCGTCGAGTCGGCGGGCGACCTCGACGTAGTCATGGACCGACTCGCCGGCGACGTTGACGAGGACCGGCGTCTTCCAGGTCGTCCATGCGGCGGCGTACTTCTCGATCACCGCATCCACGCCCGGGTTCTGGAGGCCGATCGAGTTGAGCATGCCGCCGGGTGTCTCGGTGACGCGAGGTGTCGGGTTGCCGATCCGGGACTTGAGCGTCGTGCCCTTGCAGCAGATCCCGCCGAGCCGGTCGACGTCGACCACGTCGCCGTATTCGACGCCGTAACCGAACGTCCCGGACGCGACCATGATCGGGTTCGGGAGCACCAGGCCGCGCCCGAGGTCCACGGACAGGTCGACCTCGCTCGCCGGAATGGCCACGATCGCGGGGCGGGCCGGGGCGCGGGCCGCGACACGCGCGCCGGCGCCGGGCCGGAGCGCGACGACGGCTCGGGTTCGGTGCGTCCACGGGCCGCGGCGAGCCGACCCGGCCGGCCGAGCCGGACCGTCACGGCGCGGCGACGGGTCTTCACCAGGCGCCCTCCCAGGCCAGCTCGTCGGCCGCGAAGACCGGGCCCTCGCGGCAGACCCGTTGCGGTGTCCCCGTCGTGCTCATCACGACGCAACCGAGGCACGCTCCGACGGCGCAGCCCATGTTCTGTTCCATCGACACCTGGAGAAACGCCTTGCGGCGTGCGGCGGGCGATCCAACCGGGTCGACCTTGCCGCCGCCTCGTCGCCGACCGAGCTTGGCCACGCCCAGCCGACCGCGCCGACCCGCGGCAAGACCGGCCAGCGCGGCGAGCATTGGGGCCGGGCCGCAGGCGAACGCCTGGTCCGCCCACGCCTCGTAGTCCGGCACGAGGTCGGTCACGAAGCCGTGATGACCGAGCGACCCGTCATCCGTCGCCACGACGTACTCGAGCTCGTCGGGGAGCAGCGACGATGGATAGACCTCGCGCGCCGACGCGGCGCCGAACAGCAACGTCACCTGGCGGCCGGCGCGGATCCCTTCGTCCGCCAGCATCCGGACACCGGCCATCCCTAGACCACCCGCGACGAGGAGCAGGTGCTGGCTCCGCGGATTGACCTCGAATGGGCGGCCAAGCGGTCCGAGCAGGTCGATCCGATCGCCCGGCCGCAGCCGCGTGAACCACTCGGTTCCGCGGCCGATGACCCGGAAATGGATCGTCACGATGCCCGTGGCCGGGTCGGCGGTGTTGAGGGAGAACGGGCGGCGCAGGACCATTCCGGAGAAGTCGCCCGTACGGACGTGGACGAATTGGCCCGCGCGGGATCCGACCGCGAGCTCGGGGGCGTGATAGGCCTGCAGCCACTGACCCGGCAGAATCTCGCGACTGTCGACGAGCTCCGCCGCTGCCAGCCGCATCGTCACGCGGTCGGTTCGTCCTCGTCGGTCTCGACGGCCGCCGTGGCGTCTGCGCCATCGGCGCCATCGGCCTCGCCCGCCGCCGCAGGTGCGGCCCGATCGAGATCGGGCGCCACCGTTGGGAAGGCCTCGGCCAGGGCGTCGGCGAGGTCACCGAACACGTCCGTCGGATCGTAGAACTCGACCAGCTCGTCGGCCCCATCGAGGGTGCGCCAGGCTTCCTCGGAATCCTCGGGGATCACTTCGGCCTTGAACGTGCCTGCCGCGGTGAGCATCAGGCGTTCGTCGTCGTCATCGACGATCACGAGGTCGCCGATCACCGAGATCAACCCGGCCGACGCCGACTCGAAGTCCTCGAGCAGGCGCGCTTCGTTGCGCTGGCTCCGCTCCTGGTACTCGAGGGCGAGATCGTAGAGCCGGCGTGCCGCGGACTCGTCGTCGTCCTCGGTGAGCGAGATCGGCTGCCCGGCTGCCCACGAGTCTGCCGCAGCCGCATACGGATCCTCGCCCAGCGTGACCGTCTCCTCGGGCGCGATCCCGGCCGTTTCGTAGAGATCGCCTTCCGCCGTCGGTTCGGCCGGCAGCCCGGCGGCTTCGCGCGAGGCCTCCGTGAACGCTGCGTAGATGTCGGCCGGGTTGTACAGCTCGACCAGCTCGGAGGTGGACTCGATCACCTCGGTCTCGCTGACCCATTCACCGGTCGTGTCGTCGAGGTAGCGGCTTCGGCTGCGAAAGGTCATGTCGGGCGCCACCGACAGGTAGTCCGGCTCCTCGTCGATCAGCGTGAGGCCGCCGATCGACGCGATTCGGTCGCGGTGATGATCGAGGAACTTGCGAAGCTGCTCGGCGGATTGGCGGATGAAGTCCGCGCGTTCGAGGGCGGCGTCGCCCGCGAGCTCCCCGAGCAGGTCGTTGTGGCTATCCATCTGTGATCGCCTCCGTGCTGTCGGGAAAGTCTACGGGTGGTACTCGAGGTCGGGGCCCATGCGTTCGCGCAGGAACATCGAGTGGTGGCGCTCGAAGATCCACTCCCCGGCCCGATGGCCGAGTGTGCGGACCGCCTCGTTCGCCTCCAGCTTGTCGAGGGTGGCGTAGTCAGGCAGGTCCAGCAGGATCACGTTGTCGAAGTCCCAGCCGTGCGCCACGTTGAACCAGCCGATGAAGCGGATACCGAACCTCTCCTCGTACTCCTTCACCTGCTTCGGGAAGATCGTCCGCATGAAGAACTTGAAGAACGGGTCGCGGCCGCGGCGAACGCTGAAGTAGGTCGCAAGCACGGGCACGTTGCGCGGTCCTCCTGGGCGAACGAAGGGCGGCACGAGGCCCATGGGCCGCGGCTCACCCGCAGGCTATTGTCGCACGGGCCCCTCGGGCTCGGTCGGGTCGGTGGCGGCGGCCGCGGGTTGCCCGGCATCCTCGAGCTCTCCCACGGTCGGGGTCGCGCTCGCGAGCGGGCGGCGGCGTCCTCGACGGTCGGCGGCCACGAGGCGCAGGAGAAAGATGATCGTCTGGCCGGTGACGAGCAGGAGGACGATCACCGCGATCAACAGCGCCGCGCTCACGGCCTCCGGCCATCCCCAGCTAACGCTGAGCGGCGCCAGCACGATGAAGATCGCCAGGACCACGAGCTGGAAGCGGAAACAGCCGAGACCCGGGCCGCGCGCCGGTTCGAGGTCACCGCCGCGGTACTGGACGGGCCCGGTCGATCGCGGACGGCGCGGCGGGGTCGGGTCGGCGCCGGGATCCGATGGGTCGCTGGTCACGGGTCGGAACGATACGGGACGCGGCCTCAGGACGCGCGTGGATCCGTGGCGAGGCCTTCGACGACCTGGATTCCCGGCAACGCTCGAAGGATCGCCGGGCTGGCGATCACCTTCCAGGATCGCGATCCGCCGCCAAGCACGATGTGGTCCCGGGTCATCACCCGGGCATCGACCCAGATCGGCAGATCCGGGGGCAACCCGAACACGGTGACGCCGCCGATCTGCATTCCGGTCAGCGCGGCGGTCTCCTCGGCCGGTGCGAACGAGGCCTTCCGCGTGCCCAGCCGGTCGCGGACGGTGCGATTGACGTCCAGCCGATACGGCGCAAGCGTCACGCAGGCCGCGAACCGCGGCGGGTCCGACTTGCCGATGACCACGATCGTGTTCGCGGAATCCTCGGGATCGAACCCATAGGCCGCGCAGAACGCGGCCGTGTCGGCAAGGTCCGGGTCGCACGGGAACAGCTCGTATGGCTCGCCCAGGTCGCGCAGATGCGATTCGAGCCAGTCGCGGGTGGTCTCGTCGGTCATCGGCGGAACGCTACCATCAGTTCGTGACCCACCATTCGACCGATCATCCGACCGCGCCCGTCGACCTCGACGCCTATCTGGCCAGGTTCGACTGGCACCCGGAGCCCGAGCTGATCGGCTATCGCGACGAGACTGCGTCGCGCGCGGCCATGGAGCGACTCGGCGACGCGACGTGGCGGGTCGCGCTCGACTTCCTGTACGGCACCGCCGTCCATCGGGCGATGGGTGATCCGGCCAGTTACTCGGCCCTCCGACGGGCCTACTTCGGGGAGCGCAACGAACCCGCCGCGGCGCCCAGCGAGCCCGCACCCGCGGCAACGATCCTCGATGAGTTCGCGTCACGGATCGCCGGCGGGTTGATGAATGCCCAGCACCCGCGGCAGTTCGGTTATTTCACGCCTCCCCCGCTGCCCATCTCGATCATGGGCGAGCTCCTGACCCAGATGGCCAACCAGGGCGTCGACGTCTGGCACGCGGGACCGCTCGCCGCGTTCGTCGAGGAGGACGTCGTTCGCTGGCTGTGCGACCTCGTCGGCTTCCCCCCCGGTTCGTTCGGGCTTCTCACGTCGGGCGGCGTGATGGCGAACTTCATGGGCATGGCCCTGGCCCGTGACGTTCACCTCGGGCGACTGCTGGGTGCGGGGCGACCGCCACGGGGCGCCCTGCTCGAGAACGTCCGCGTCTACACCTCGGACCAGACCCACTTCTCGATCGCCCGGTCCCTCGACGAGCTCGGCTTCCCGCCCGAGACGCTCGTGGTGATCCCGTCGGACGACCGGTTCCGTTTGCGCGGTGCGGGCGTGGCCGCCGCGGTCGCTCGAGATCGCGCGGCCGGGCTGACGCCGTTTGCCATCGCGGCCGTCGCTGGATCGACCAACACGGGTTCGGTCGATGCCATCGGCGAGCTCGCCGACGTGGCCGCGGCCGAGGACCTGTGGCTCCACGTGGACGCGGCGTATGGCGGCGCGGCACGGCTGTCGGAACGCGACGGGAGACGCGTCCCGGATCTCGAGCGCGCCGACTCGATCACGGTCGACCCGCACAAATGGTTCTTCCAGGCGTACGACATCGGCGGGCTGGTCGTCCGCGACGGTCGGTACCTCGGGATCACGTTTGGTGGTCGGAGCCCCGAGTACTACCGCGGCGGTGAAACGCCAGGAGCCGGCGGCGCGGCGACAGGAACCGGCGCCGCCACCGACGACGGGCATGGCGACCATGGCGAGCAGCTCAACTTCTACAAGCTGGGCTTCGAGGGCACGCGGCGCTGGCGCGCGCTCAAGCTCTGGATGTCGTGGAAGCATCTCGGGACCTTGGGCTTCGGCCGCCTGATCGAGGCGAACGACGACCTGGCCGCGCACCTGGCGCGTCGCTGCTCCGAGGCCGACGACTTCGAGGCGATCCCCGAGGTGCCCGAGCTCTCCGTCGTGTGCTTCCGCCACCTCCCTGGTGGCCGGGACGCGGCGCTGGCGAGGCCCCCCGCCGAGCTCGATGCCCACCAGGACGCGCTCCAGGCGGCGCTCGAGCGATCCGGCGATGGCTGGCTGACCACGACGAGGCTCCGCGGCGCCACCTGGCTGCGCGCCGGGATCGTCAACTACCTCTCGACCGAAGACGACATCGACCACCTGTTGGAGACGCTCCGGTCGCTCGGAACGGAAAGCCCTGGCCGCGTCTGACATCCGCTGACCATCTCCCTTGGACGATATCTCCCAAGGGAAATGGTCGGTCAATGTCGTTGGGCGCGTCCCTCAGCTGAAGGCTTCCCGGATCGGCACGGCCACCTCGGTGGCGAGGCGGCGGATCCCGTCGGCGCCCTCCTTGCCGAGCGTCGTCAGCAGGATGTGCGACGGCACCGGCTCGTCCGTACGCGATCGCGGCCTCCGTGGCGACGCGTCGCGGCTCGCCATCGGGCGGGATGATCACCTGGACCGACAACTCGACCTCGGCCGGGTCGCGACCAATCGCCGCGCATTCCCCCAGGAGGATGTCGCGGCGTTCGATGAACCCATCCAGGGTCCCGTCGAGATTGGACGCGTAGTTCCAGCCGTCGGCGATCCGGGCGGCCATCCGCAGGCCGCGCGGACCCTGACCACCAAGCCAGATCGCCGGACCGCCGGGCCGGATCGGCGGCGGCTCCTGGGTGGCGCCGTCGAGCCGGTACGGTGGCGCCTCAACCCTGACGCCGGGCTCCGACTGGGCCGCTTCGCTGAACAACGTCCGGATGATCCGGACCTGGGCCTCGAGTCGGGTCAGGCGCTCACCAATCGACGGGAGCTCGATCCCGAACGCCTTGTGCTCCCAGTCGTGCCAGCCGGCGCCGATGCCCAGCACATACCGGCCGCCAGTGATGTGATCGAGCGTCAACGCCTGGCGTGCCAGGATCGCCGGGTGGCGGAACGTGGCGGACAGCACGGTCTGCCCGATCGTCTTGCCCGGGACGAGGTGGGCCAGGGCGGCAAGGGCCGTGAGCGGCTCGAAGCTCGATCCACCCCGGTCCCGACCGGGCAGGCCGAGGTGGTCGTTCATCCACGCGGATTCGAAGACGTCGTGACGGCCAGCCTCTCCCCAGGCGTCCTCGAGGGCCGACCAGGACACATTCTGCGGCGACGTCCGGAACCCGACCCTCATGACGGGCGCGAGCGGGCCGCCAGCCGATCCTGGAGCCGGAACCACTCGCCGGCAAACGGCAGGAACCACGGGCGACCTTCGTATGGCGCCGGCACGAGCGGGAACTTGAGGCGCGAGAGGACCGGCGCCTCGCCGCCCGCGAGCCACTCGCCGGCCCTCGTCCCGAGGTGGGTCATCAGGGCGACGCCGGTCCCGCAGCAACCCATCGCATAGGCGATCCCCTGAGCGGTCCGTCCGACGTGGGGCATCCGATCGAAGGTGAAGCCGACGTTGCCACCCCAGGCGTAGTCGATCCGGTACCCGTGGAGCTGTGGGTGCACCTCGAGCAGGCCCTTGTGGAGGATCGCCGCCGTCCGGTCGATCGAAGTGGGCAGGAAGCTGGCCCGACCACCAAACACCATCCGGCGATCTGCCGACACGTGCCAGTAGTACAGGAAGTTCTTGGTATCGAAGAACGACCGGCCCCTGGGTGAAAGCTCGTGCGCCAGCGCCTCGGGAAGCGGCTCGCTGGCGATGATGTAGCTCCCGATCGGGATGACCCGCCGACGCAGCGACGGCACGGCGCCGTCGGTGTAGCCATTGGTGCCGACGAAAACGTCACGGGCCAGGATCGTGCCGCGTTCCGTGTCCACCGTGAACCTGCCATCGGCCCCGCGGCGGATCGAGCGGGCGCGAACGCCTTCGTGCAGGTCCGCGCCGGCGCGCTCGGCAGCCGACACGAGCCCGGCGAAGTACCGACCTGGATGGAGCAGCCCGCTGTTGGGAACGGCAAGCGCGCCGAAGTAGGCATCCGAGCCGATCTCGTCACGGATCCGGTCACGCGGGATCATCGTCGTGGGGAAGCCCATCGATGCCAGGCTCGACTGCGCGTGTTCGAGTTCGCGAACGTGGGACGGGGCATAGGCGAGCTCGAGATGACCGCACTCGCGGAAGTCGCAGTCGATCGCTTCTTCGGCGATCAGCCGCTTGACGGTGGCGTACCCGTCGAGCGTCTCCTGGTAGAGCGCCCGGCCGGTATCCGCTCCGTAGCGCTCGACCAGCTCGCGCGGTCCCCACTTGTAGCCGGGGTGGACGATCCCACCATTCCGAGTCGAGGCGCCATACCCGAGCGTCCGTGCCTCGATGAGCGTGACCGCCACCCCGCGCCGGGCCAGTTCGCGCGCCGCATTGATCCCGGTATACCCGCCACCGACGACCACGACATCGACCGAATCCGGGAGCGGCCGGCCGGCACGCGACGGCAGGTCGGGCATGGTCGCCTGCCAGAAGGCGCGCCGTTCGTAGTCGCTGTTGAGGGACGGTTCCGGCATCGGGCTAGGGTACGCGACAGGGTCGGCGTCCCGGCAGTCAGGGCCGTCAGGCGTCCGGCGCTTGGTAGGCCATCCGACCAGCGGCAACGGTGAGGAGCACACGTCCCCGAAGGTCCATCCCGAGGAGCGGCGTGTTCTTGCCGCGCGACAGCAGCGCGTCAGCGGTCACCGTCCACGAGTCCGAGCGATCGAATACCACGAGGTCCGCCGGCGCGCCTTCGACGAGCCCGGGCGATCCGCGTCGTACCCGGCCACCGAGCACGCCCGCGGGTCCCGTGGTCAGTGCCTCGATCGCGCGGAGCAACGGCAGCCGATCTGCATCGACGGCGGCGAGCACCACGCCGAGGGCGGTCTCGAGCCCGCTGATCCCGTTGACGGCCGCACCGAATTCCACGGTCTTGTCGACCTCTCGGTGCGGCGCGTGGTCGGTCGCGATGGCATCCGCGGTGCCGTTTGCGAGGGCAGCCAGGCAGGCAATGGCGTCCTCCGCGCAGCGGAGCGGCGGGTTGACCCGCAACGACGTGTTGAACGGTCCGGCCGAGAGGGCGTCATCGGCCCACGGGTCCCGTGCGAATCCCTTGGCGTCGACGGCCTCCCACGCCCAACGACGTGCCCCGGCGACCCACTCGTCGCTCATCGCCAGGTGGTGCGGGGTCACGTCGCACGACACGGGCAGCCCACGCGCCTTGGCCAGCCGGATGAGCTCGAGCGAGACCCCGGTGGAGACGTGTGTGAGATGGAGCCTCGCGGTCCAGACATCGGCTCGGGCGTCCGCGAGGAGGGCGATGGCCCGCGACACGGCGGTGAACTCCGCGGCGACCGGCCAGCCACGAAGCCCGAGCACGGTCGACGTGAACCCGTCGTTGGCCTCGGCGCCCTCGGTCTGGGTGGCGTCCTCGGCATGCTCCACGATCGGGAGCCCGAGTGCGCCGGCGTAGGCCAACGCCGCACGCAGGATCGGCGCCGACCGGGTGGGCAGGCCATCCTCCGAGAAGCCGACGACGCCGGCGTCGGCCAACTCCCCGAGTGCCGCCAGCTGCTCCCCTGCCCGTCCGACCGTGATCGCCCCGTGCGCGAGAAGCTCGACGGGCGAACCCGAGGCGTCGGCGGCCGCCCGGATCCGGGCGAGGACGCCCGGTTCGTCGAGCGCCGGCTCGGTATTTGGCATGGCGCAGACGGTCGTGAACCCGCCGTGGGCCGCGGCGGCAAGCCCCGATGCGATGGTCTCCGCGTCCTCGTTTCCGGGCTCTCGGAGATGCGTGTGCAGGTCGATGAAGCCCGGGGCGACGACCACGCCGTCCGGGCCGATGCCGTCCGCATCGGCACCCTCGAGCCAGGTGACGGCTTCGAGGATGCCGCCCCGAACAACGATCTCGCCGGCGCCCTCCCGACCGATCGCCGGATCCACCAGCCACGCGCGGCTGATCTCGAGATCGACCGACGGCGCGCTCACGAGCTCGCCCCCGTTCCCGCCAGCAGGTAGAGGACGGCCATCCGGACAGCCACGCCGTTGGTGACCTGGTCGGTGATGACGGACTGGACGCCGGCAGCCACGTCCGGTGCAATTTCGACACCTTCGTTCATCGGACCCGGATGCATGACGAGCGCGCCCGGTCGTGCCAGCGCCAGCCGCTCACGGGTCAACCCGTACCGGGCCGCGTATTCCCGCAGGGACGGGAACAG
Source organism: uncultured Chloroflexia bacterium (assembly GCA_963731865.1). Taxonomy (GTDB): domain Bacteria; phylum Chloroflexota; class Limnocylindria; order Limnocylindrales; family CSP1-4; genus SPCO01. The sequence goes on from CAVSXG010000002.1 coordinate 1,471,001, forward strand.
GCCCGCGGCCATGCGTTCGCGCTGGATCCGCAGGGCCATCACCACGTCGGCGTCGCGCAGTGCCTCGTCGATTGAGCTCGTGACGTGGAATCGGCGTCCGGCAGCGGCGCCGCGTCCGGCCCAGGCCTCGAACCCGCGCAGCAGCGTCGGCGGACCGCACAGCCAGAGGTCTGCCCCCGCTGCGGTCAGTGTCCAAATGTTGGAATGGGCAACTCGCGAGTGGAGCACGTCGCCGAGGATCACGACCTTGCGCCCGGCCAACCCGGCGAGCGCCCCGCCGCCCAGCCGCTCGCGCATCGTGTACAGGTCGAGGAGCGCCTGGGTCGGATGGGCGTGGGCGCCGTCACCGCCGTTGAGCACGGACCCGCCGAACACCTCGGCCGCCAGGTACGGGGCCCCGGAGACCGCGTGTCGGATCACGAGCATGTGCGCGCCGAGGGCCTCAACGGTCCGGACCGTGTCGACAAGGGACTCGCCTTTGGAGACGGACGAGCTGGCCGCGGCGATGTTGACGACGTCCGCCGACAGGTTCTTGGCGGCAACCTCGAACGACACCCGCGTCCGCGTTGACGCCTCGTAGAACAGGATCGTGACCTGGCGGCCGCGCAGCGCCGGCACCTTGGCGATCGGCCGCGCGAGGACCTCGCGCATCGCATCCGTGGTGCGCATGACGAGCTCCAGCTCGGCACCGGACAGCCGATCGACGTCGAGGAGGTGTCGATGTCGCCAGGCCACCGCCTGGCTCTCGGGAGCGGCGTCGACCGACGGGACTGCCACCGATCCGTCCGCCGGCTCGACCACCAGGCTCACCCGACGGGCTCAGCCGCCGCCGGCACCGGGACGAGACGCTCGATCTCGACCTCGTCCTCGCCATCGATCTCCTCGAGATGGACCCGGACGATCTCCTCCCGTGACGTCGGCACGTTCTTGCCGACGTGATCGGCCCGGATCGGGAGCTCGCGGTGCCCGCGATCGACGAGCACGGCCAGCCGGATCGCCTGCGGACGTCCGAAGTCGACGAGGGCGTCCATCGCGGCCCGGATCGTCCGGCCGGTGTAGAGCACGTCGTCGACGAGCACGATCGTCCGGCCGTCGATCGCCGACGGCAGCTCCGTCCCCTTGACCACCGGCTGCTGGGCGACCATCGAGAGGTCGTCGCGATAGAACGTGATGTCGAGCGCACCGACCGGGATGTCGGCGCCTTCGTGCTCGAGGATCGCGGCGGCAATCCGGCGCGCCAGGGGCACACCGCGGCGCTGGATGCCGATGAGCACGAGACCGGACGTTCCTGCCTGCTTCTCGACGATCTCGTGGGACAGACGGGTCGTCGCGCGGCGGATCTCGTCCGCGGTCATGATCTGGCGGCCGCTCATCGCTCCTTCCCGGCCTCACTGGGCCTTCCTTGCGGCCTCACGGGACCGTGGTCGAAGGGTCGGCGGCAAGGATACCGCGCCGGGTCGGGCGAGGTCAGTAGACCGAGACGGTCACCGTGGACGTGCCCGACCACCAGGGGCAACCGCAGACGTCGAAAAAGTCCGCGCGGTAGAGGTCAACGATGCGCGACTTCTTGACCGGCCCGTAGTCGTTGACCACGCGCTCGACGCACCCACCGTCGCCGCAGATGATCACCACCGTGCCCCGCGGCAGGCGCATCGCCGTCGTGCCGTTGTCATAGAACGTTGCCGTCCCGGTGAGCTCGTAGCGCGGCGGCTTGCGGACGGACGCTGCGCCGCTCTCGGGCTGGTTGAGCGTGGCCCGCGCGGTTGGTCCGGTCTGCGGCGCCGCACCCGGCTCGATGAACGACGCGTCCGCCGTGATCGCGCCCGCCGAATCGTAGGCAGCGTCGAGCGGATCGATCTGGACCGTCGATCGCGCGCTGTCCGCTGAGACCGAGAGCGGCTGGAATGCGCTGGCCGGGATGGGTTCGAGCGGGCTGGGGACCCGTGAACCGGCGAGACCCGGAAGCGCGACCAGGGCGAGGGCGGCGATGAGCACCGACCCTACGACCAACCTGCTGGGCCGCACGAGATCGCTGACTCTACGACGGATCATCCCGCGCTGCACGCCCATGTCGCGCGGACTGGCACGGCATCGCCCGACACGACACAGGATCGCCCGGCGCGCCAGGGTGGTGCAGGGCAAGGCGCCCCGCGAGAGAGCGAGCGAGCGCACTTCATGTGCGTGAGCGAACGAACGAAGGGGCAACGCCGCGATGCGCCGCCATGGCGCACCGGGCTATTGGACGACGATGGCGCCTTCTACCGGGATGCTCTCTACGGCGCCGACCAGGCCGTCGGTCCAGGCCGCGATCTGGATCCGGCTGCCTTCGCCACCCTGACCCGGCGGACTCGCCCAGGCCAGGCGGCCGAACCCGATCGAAAAGCCCGGCAGCGCCGTCACGTCCTGTGGCGCGCCTTCCGGGCGGTCGATCAAGCCGGTCGTCGGATCGAAATGGAGGAGGCTCAGCCGACCCAGCGCCGGGTCGATGGGATCGGCGATCCAGATCGCGAGCCAGGAGCCGGTGTCATCCCAGCGGGCATCGAAGTCGGCGATCGGGCCGCTGGCGACGATCTGGGCAGGGAAATCCAGCAAGATCGCGGGTGAGGGCGATGCAAGCGGATCGAGTGACGCCGACGCGAACGGATCCGGCGATGCTGACAACGCCACGGACGGTTCCGGGGTGACGGTCGGCGAGACCCCGGGTGCCAGCGAGGCATCCGGCGAGCCGAGTGGATCCTCGGTCCCGATCGGGCCGTGGAATGGATGGACCACGAGGTTGCCGGTGGCTGGCGTCGTGGTCAGCCCATCGGCCCCGACGGAGACGGTTCCCTGCCATGCCACAACGGCCAGCCCGGTCGGGTCGACGGTGGGTTGCCACTCCCCATCGATCAGGGTGATCGCCGCGTTGGTCCATGGGTCGACGAGAAACGCCTGGGGCATCACTTCGGGAACCGGTGTAGCCGACGCCGACGGGTCGGGCGCGGGCGACTGGCCCGGCGACTGGCTGGGGTCGTTGGCGGACGCGACCTCGGTGGGTGTCGGCGCTTCCACCGGCGGGATCACCCCGCTCTCGGTCGGGAGACCATCCACCGGCTCGACCGGCGGCATGGCGACGATCCGGCTGCCGAGGACCGCGCCGCCGATCCACGAGGCAAAGACACTGGCATGATCGGTCGTGATCGGGCGGGCCTGGAGATCGCCAACATGCCAGACGTAGATGTCCGGGCCGGCCGAACCGTCGGCCGGGCGGGCACTGAACGCAAACCACATGCCATCGGGCGAATAGGCGGCCGCGCGCCCGACAACGGTCACGTCGGTGATGATCGCGATGGCCGTCCCCTCGCTGGGCTGCGGGCTTGCGACGTCCGACCCGGACGGACTGGCCGAGACCAGACCGGCCGGCAGCAGGTCCGAGGGCGACACCGCCGGGAGTTCGCTCACTGACACGACGAGCGTCGAGGACGGGGATGGGGTTGGCGCCATCGTGTCCGGAGGCGACGATGCCGGCGTCGCCGTCGGCTCGTCCACGATCCCGCTGGCCAGGGGATCCGTCACGGACGATGGCTCGGGGGTCGGATCCGGTGTCGGCAGGGCCACGACGATCACCGCGTCGGCACCGTTGGCGTCGGTACCCATGACCACGGCCTGGTCGTCGATCGGCGACTGGAAGACGAACCTGGGCGTGGCAGTCAGCGTAACGCGCTTGGCATGCCCGTCGAGGATCTGGGGACAGTCGGGTTGCCGATCGAGCGGACAGACGACATCGATGTCGGCGACGTTGTAGGCAAACGCGCCGTCCGTGTCCGCGCCAAGCCAATGGACCTTCCCGGCTCCAACGGCGATCCCGGTCGGCTCCGGTGGGATCGCCAGGCTGGCAAGGGCGATCGACGGACTGGCCGCGACGTCGTCGCGACCAGTCGGACCGATGAGACCGCCCGAGATGGCGGTCGCCACGACGACCACGCCGACGACCGCCAGACCGGACAGGGCGCTCAGTGCCGGCAACGACGTTCCTCGCCGCGACGCCGGGGGCCGGCGAACGCTCGGGTGGGCGTCGGCTTCACCCTCGATGCTGGCCGCCGTCCGGGCCCACAGGTCGCGGGGCGGTTCGGGTTGTTCGTCGCGGAGCTGGCGCAGCAGGACGCGGTCCGCGGCGTACGCCTCGGCTGCCGCGCGACACGCCCCGCAGCCGGCCAGGTGCGTTTCGAGCCACTGGGTCTCGGTCGCTGCCAGCGATGCGTCGAGCCGCTCGGCCGCGCGGGCCCGGGCGCGGTCATGTGGCGATGCCCAGGCGTCGGGCCGTCGCCGGACATTGCCAAACCGCCCGAACCGGTTCCGTGGGCTCATCGCGTTTCCTGCGATGGGGTCGCCGGCGATGCCTCGGCGGCACGCTCCGACGCGAGCGCCTGTCGAAGGCTCTCCCGGGCGCGGGTCAGGAGCGCCCGGGCGGCGACGTGGCTGACACCGAGGGCCGCGGCGAGCTCGAGTCCGGTCAGGTCGTGCAGCTCGGCGAGCAGGAGCGCGGCACGCTGACGTTCGGGGATCCGGGCGAGGGCGCGCTGCATGTCGGCGGACAGATGGGCGTCCATGACCAGATGCTCGGCGGACGGCGCGGACCCCGGCGATTCGCCGGTCCACGGCAGGAACCGGATGATCTTGCGGCGTCGGATCTCGTCGAGGGCGACCCGATGCGCGATCTGGTAGAGCCAGGCGCGGGCGTTGTCGGGTTTCTCGAGCGTCTCGTAGTTGCGGTAGGCCTTGATGAATGCGTCCTGGGTCAGGTCGGCGGCCAGCTCGGAGTCACGAAGCATCCGCAGCAGGTATGCGTAGATCTCGGCGTGGTGCCGGCCGAAGAGCGTCTCGACGAAGATGGCGGCCTCGTCGCGATCCCAGACGTCGCTCATGGCGACACCTCGCGGACGGGTGGACTGGGCGGCCGAGGGATTCGCGAAGGTCAGCGAAGGGCAGATCGGCGACCACAAGTACTCCGGGCGGATGATGTCACCGAGCACGCTCACGAGGGGACGGCGCGCGCTCGTCGGCCCATTGACGACGGGGCGCCTCGGCATGTGACGCCCGATCGCGGGCCCGCGACGGCTCAACCCGTGCCACCACCCGCCAGCTCGAGTCCCGAGAGAAGCTCCTCGACGGCGTCCTCCGGCGACACCGGGTTGACCGGCAGGCCGGTGCCGAGCTCGAGCCCGGCGATCTCCCGGAGGCGCGGATGGATCTCCCAGTGCCAGTGGTACGTCGCGTCAACCTGCTCACGCAATGGCGCGCTGTGGAGCACGAGGTTGTACGGCGGTCCGTCGAGGCTGCTCGCCAGACGGGCGAACACCTGGCGGAGCGCTTCCGCGGTGGCGGCGATGTCCGGTTGCCCGGCCTGACCGAAGTCGGCCTGGTGCGCCCGCGGCACGATCCAGACTTCGAACGCCGAGCGCGAGGCATACGGGGCGAACGCCACGCTTGACGCATCCTCCCAGACCAGCCGGTCCACGTGCCGCGGTTCCTCGCGGACAAGGCGGCAGAACGGACACTCGCCCTCGCGGATGACGAACCGGGCTGCGCCGCCCATCTCCTCGGCGACGCGGTGCGGGATCTGCGGCAGGTCGTACAGGTCGAGACAGAGGTGATTCGTCCGGGCGCCGGCCTGGGCCCCCCAGTTCTGGACCACCTGCAGGTAGTCCGTCTGCCCGGTGGTCCGCGCCGCAGCCACCGCGTCCCTGGCCTGCACCAGGAGCGCCTCGATCAGCTCGTTGCCGACCGCGTGGAGCGCGCGATGCTCCCGTGGCGGGGCGAGGATCGTCCGCCAACTGCCGGTCGCACGAGCCTCTGCCAGCGCAACCTGGGCAATCCCCCGATCGAGCTCGCGCGCGTCCTCGCCCGTCCCGACGACATGGAACGCGAAGTCCTTCAGCATCCGGATGCGGACGCCGGTCCCCTCGGGAGTCGAGCAATTGGCGCAACCGAACACGTGATCGTCGATCGTCTCGGCGGCTCGGGCAAAACGGTCGCGGTCGAACGCCCGATCCACCACCGTGGCGACCCACCAACCCGTGATCGGATCCTTGCGGAGCTCGAACAGGCCGGCCGACATGCTCAGCCCGCCTCGAGTAGGGCGCCGATCGCGTCGCTGAAGGCTCGCGCGAAGATCTCGCCGACCCGCTCGACCGACGCCGTCGTCGGCGCCGTGGTCGTGTCGCCACGCTCGGCGGCGATCGACGTGGACGCCACACCGGGCATCCCGCACGGGTCGATAAGGTCGAAATCGGCGAGGTCGACCGTGACGTTGAGGGCGATCCCGTGGTAGGTCACGCCGCGTTCCACGCGCAGCCCCAGCGCCCCGATCTTGCGCGGCGCCGGGCCGTCGACCCCGCACCAGCAGCCGGGATGGCCGTCGCGACGGGCGGCAGTGACGTCGCACGCGCGGCAGGTCTCCACGAGGGCGGCCTCGAGCGCGCGAACGAACGGCCGGATCAGCAGTCCCCGTCTCGCGAGGGCCACGATCGGGTAGGCCACGAGTTGCCCGGGACCGTGATACGTGACCTCTCCGCCGCGCTCCGCCTGGACCACTTCGATCCCGCGGGCCGCGAGCTGCTCGGGCGCCGCGAGGATGTGTGCCGGGTCCGAGTTGCGACCAAGCGTCAGGACCGCGGGATGTTCGAGGAGCAGCAGCTGGTCCGGGATCCGATCGGCCGCACGATCCTCGACGAGCCGTTTCTGGAGGGCATGCGCCTCGCGGTAGGCGATCCGGCCGAGCCATCTGGCGACGATCGGCTGGCGCTCCGGGACCTCGTCGCCACGTCCAGGAATGAGGAGGTCGACTGCCACGTCGGCACCATAGCAGGACGCGGCGCGGGGTCCGTTTTGCATCCGGACCCGGGGCTGTCGTCAGCCGCCCACAGGGGTGGCAAAGAGCTGGCGCCGGCTCTAGCCCGTGGACACGCGCTCGGCGTATTGCGGGTCCGCCATCGGCGCGCTGTCGCGCACGATGAGCTCCGTGGCAAGCGTCAGGTTTCGGACCTCCGCCTGTCCCGGCTCCATCTCGATGGTCGAGAGCAGCTCCCTGACCGCAAGCCTGCCGAGTTCGAGGAGCGGCTGGCCGATCGTCGTGAGCGACGGGGTGAACTGGGAGCCCTCGTCGAGCCCGTCGAAGCCGACGATGGCGATCTGTTCGGGGATGGCGATCCCGCGTTCGTGGGCCACGTGGAGCAGGCCGAGCGCCATCTGGTCGTTGGCGACGAACACGGCATCCAGGTCGACGGTTCGTCCCAGCAGCTCGCGTGCCGCCGCTTCTCCGCTTGCCGACGACCAATCGCCCGCAGCGATCGGTCCCGGTTCGATGCCGGCGTCGGCCAGCGCGGTTCGCCAGCCATGGGTGCGATCCCGTGCCTCTCGCCAACTCGTCGGCCCCGCGATGTGCCCGATCCTGGTGCGGCCGAGGGCGAGGAGGTGCTCGGTCGCCATGCGTGCGCCGCCAAAATTGTCGACCGAGATCGTCGAGAACGACGTCGACGGCTCGGACTTGAGCACGACGATGGGTGGCCGCGCCGTGGGTACCTCCGCCTGGAGCGCGGATACGCTGGTTTCCACGTTGGGCGGGTTGAAGATGATCAGCCCTTCGACCCGGTGCGCCACGAGGAAGTCGATCGCTTCCGTGACACCCTCGATCTCGTCGGTGGCGAGCACCTTGAGGAGCAGCGCGTAGTCGGCCCCCTGGCTCTCCTCGGTGATCCCGTTGAGTGTCTGCGAGACGCCAACGAGGTTCAGACCGGTCGCGATCACCCCGAGCGTCTGCGACCGTCGCTGGACCAGGCTCCGCGCGACCGCGCTGGGCTGGAACCCGACGGCGGCGATCGCGGCCTCCACCGCCTGTCGTGTGGCTGGCGAAACGTCCGGACGGTTGTTGATGACGCGCGATACGGTCTGCATGGACACGCCGCACATCCGGGCGATCTCCCGGATCGTGACCCTGTGCTGACGAGGCATGGTCCCGACTCCCTCGGTGTGCGGGCGGCTTGTCGCTGGCTCGCGCGTTTGATAGGTTATCGTACATCGTGAACGTTAGCGGGAACGCTAACGGAAATCGTACTCGCAGGGAGCAAGCGTGAGCCGCTACGCGATCGGCGTCGACTTCGGGACCGAATCGGGCCGCGCGGTCCTCGTGGACGTGGCCGACGGACGCCAGGTGGCGACGGCCGTCTCGCCGTACCGCAATGGCGTGATCGACGAGCGACTCCCGATCGACGATCGCGACGTCCGGCTCGGCCCGGATTGGGCCCTGCAGGACCCCGAGGATTACCTGCGCGTCTTCAAGGAGGCGGTCCCGGCGGTCCTGCGGGGGGCCGGCGTGGATCCGGCGGCGGTCATCGGTATCGGAATCGACTTCACCGCCTGCACGATGTTGCCAACGACCGCGGACGGCACGCCGCTGTGCCTCGTCCCCGAGCATCGCGCCAACCCCCATGCCTGGGTGAAGCTCTGGAAGCACCATGCCGCGCAGCCAGAAGCGGATCGGATCAACGAGACGGCCCGCGAGACGGGCCAACCGTGGCTCGATCGCTATGGCGGCCGGATCTCGTCCGAGTGGTTCTTCTCAAAGGCCCTGCAGATCCTCGACGAGGCGCCCGAGATCTACGGGGCTGCCGACCGGCTCATCGAAGCGGCCGACTGGGTCGTCTGGCGCCTGACCGGCACGGAGACGCGCAACGCCTGCACGGCGGGCTACAAGGCGATGTGGTCGAGGCGCGACGGGTTCCCCGATCGGAGCTACTTCGCCGCCCTGGATCCGCGCCTGGGCGACGTGATCGACGAGAAGATGACCCGCGATGTCCGACCCATGGGCGAACGCGCCGGTGGCATCTCGGATGAGGCGGCGGCATGGACCGGGCTCCTTCCCGGGACCGCGGTGGCGATCGCCAACGTCGACGCCCACGTCGCGGCGCCGGCATCGACCGTCGTGGAGCCGGGGCGCATGGTCATGATCATGGGCACGTCCACCTGCCACATCGTCATGTCGGCCGAGGAGCGGGCCGTTCCCGGCATGTGCGGCTTCGTCGAGGACGGCGTCATTCCCGGCTTGTTCGGATACGAGGCCGGACAGTCCTGCGTCGGCGACCACTTCAGCTGGTTCGTCGAGAACGCCGTGCCGGCGGCCTATGGCGACGAGGCGCGCGCGCGTGGCATCGACCTCCACAGCCTCCTCCAGGAGAAGGCTGCGCGCCTGCGGGTCGGCCAATCCGGCCTGCTCGCGCTCGACTGGTGGAACGGCAACCGGTCGGTGCTCGTCGATGCCGAGCTTGGCGGGCTGCTCATCGGGGCCACGCTCGCCACGGTGCCCGAGGAGATCTACCGGGCGCTGATCGAGGCGACGGCCTACGGCACCCGCGTGATCATCGAGACGTTCGAGGCCCACGGCGTCCCGATCCGCGAGATCGTCGCCTGCGGTGGGCTGGCCGAGAAGAGCCCGCTGATCATGCAGATCTACGCCGACGTCACGGGCCGTCCGTTCCGGCTGAGCGCGTCGGACCAGACGCCCGCGCTCGGATCGGCGATGTTCGGCGCGGTCGCCGCCGGGGCTGCGGCGGGCGGGCACGCCACGATCCAGGACGCGGCCCGGGCAATGGCGCGGCTCAAGGACGAGGTCTATGAGCCCAACCCCGACAACGCGGCGACCTACGACGTCCTCTACCGCGAGTACGTCCGGCTGCACGACTACTTCGGCCGTGGCGAGAACGACGTCATGAAGACGCTCCGCGGCTTGCGCGCGCAGGCCCTGGCCGACCGTACGCTCGTCGAGGCCTGACGGTGCGGCTCGAAGCGCTCCGCGAAGAGCTCGTCCGGCTCCACGCCGAGCTACCGGCAAACAACCTCGTGGCCTGGACCGGCGGGAACGTCAGCGCCCGCGATCCTGACAGCGGCCTCGTCGCCATCAAGCCTTCGGGCGTGCGCTACGCGGACCTCACGGCGGCCTCGATGGTCGTCCTCGATCTCGACGGCGCGGTCGTCGAGGGCGATCTCGCGCCATCCTCGGACGCAGCGAGCCATCTCTACATCTATCGCCACCGGCCGGACATCACCGGTGTCGTCCATACCCATTCGCGGTACGCCACGGCGTTCGCGGCCGTCGGCCGGCCCATCCCGGTCTACCTGACCGCCCAGGCAGACGAATTCGGCGGCGAGATCCCGTGCGCCGGGTTCGCCTTCATCGGTGATGACTCGATCGGTCAGCTCGTCGTCGAGGGCATCGGCAGCTCGCCCGCAATCCTGCTGCAGAACCACGGCGTGTTCACGGTCGGCCCGTCGGCCGAGGCCGCGGTCAAGGCCGCGGTCATGGTCGAGGACATCGCAGCCACGGTCTGGGCAGCGCTCCAGCTCGGAACACCCGAGGTCCTCGACGAGGACGTGGTCGAGCGGCTCCATCGCCGCTACACGACGGCCTACGGCCAATCGCCAACCCGCGAATAGCCGCCATCCGCCAAGCCAAGGAGCTCGACGTGCTCGATCTCGCGACATCCGAAGTCTGGTTCGTCACCGGCAGCCAGCACCTCTACGGACCGGAAACCCTCGCCACGGTCGCCCGTGATTCGAGCGAGATCGCGGCCGGGCTGGACGCCGCTCCGGCGATCCCTGCCCGGGTCGTCATCAAGCCGGTCCTCACGGGCTCCGACGAGATCCGCGCCCTGGTGATGGAGGCCAACGCATCGCCCAACTGCGTCGGACTCGTGACGTGGATGCACACGTTCTCGCCGGCCAAGATGTGGATCGCCGGCCTGCGGAGCCTCCAGCGGCCACTGCTCCACCTCCACACCCAGTACAACCGCGAGATCCCCTGGGACGGGATCGACATGGACTTCATGAACCTGCACCAGGCGGCCCACGGCGACCGCGAGTTCGGGTTCATCGCGGCCCGGATGCGCCTCGAACGCAAGGTAGTCGTCGGCCACTGGGGTGACCCGGAGGTCCAGGAGCGCATCGGGGCCTGGACTCGGGCGGCGTGCGCCAGGCATGACTGGGAAGGCCTCAAGATCGCGCGCTTTGGCGAGAACATGCGCGAGGTCGCCGTCACCGATGGCGACAAGGTCGAGGCCCAACGGCGCCTGGGGTTCAGCATCAACGGCTATGGCGTCGGCGACCTCGTCGCCGCGGTCGACGAGGCCTCACCCGATCGAGGTCGACAAGCTCGTCGCCACCTATCTCGACGAATACGATGTCGTGGCGCCCCTCCGGCCGGGCGGCGACCGCGCCGAGGCCTTGCGCGATGGCGCCCGGATCGAGCTCGGGCTGCGACGCTTCCTGTCCGACGGCGGCTTCGGCGCCTTCACGACGACGTTCGAGGATCTGCACGGCCTGACCCAGCTGCCTGGTCTGGCCGTCCAGCGATTGATGCGCGACGGGTACGGCTTCGGCGCCGAGGGCGACTGGAAGACGGCCGCCATGGTTCGGGCGATGAAGGTCATGAGCGCCGGTCTGCCCGGCGGCGTGTCGTTCATGGAGGACTACACCTACCACTTCGATGGCGCAGGTGACGTGGTCCTCGGCGCGCACATGCTCGAGGTCTGCGAGTCGATCGCGGCCGGCCGGCCAAAGCTCGAGATCCATCCGCTCTCGATCGGCGGCAAGGCCGATCCCGTCCGCCTGGTCTTCGACGCCCATCCGGGCACCGCCGTCGCCGCGTCCATCACGGACATGGGCCAGCGGTTCCGGATGGTCGCGTCGGTGGTCGACGTGGTTGCCCCGCTCCAGCCGCTTCCGCGCCTGCCCGTTGCCCGGGCCATGTGGCGACCGCGACCCGACCTGGCGACCAATGCCGCCGCTCTGGATCCATGCCGGGGGCTCGCATCACACGAGCCTCGGGTTCGCGGTCACGACCGAACACCTCGCGGACTTCGCGGCGATGTCCGGGATCGAGTTCCTCGCGATCGACGAGACGACGGAGCTCGGATCGTTCCGCGACCGGCTGCGCTGGAACGACCTCTACTACCTGCTGGCGCGCGGTCTCTGAGCACGCGGGCGACCGCGTCGGACGCCACTCGCTCGAACCCGGCTGGTCCCTGCGAATTTGACACCCAATCGGCCCTTGACGGCGCCGGTGGCGCGCCGTTACGATGCGCCCCGTTAACGTTCACGGGAACGCTAACGAGCCTCGACGGCAATGGACGGTGCGTCTCCCCGAGGCGCGCGCGGTCGGAGGACGGCACGGCGCCGAGCGAACCGCAACCCAGCGAGCGAGGCTCAGGACCCGGGCCACGGCAGGCCCTCCATTGAGGAGCGAAGCACCCGAATGAAGAGACTCCTGACCCTGGCCATCGCCGGCCTGTTCGTGGTCGGCGCATGCAGCAGCACAGGTGGCGGCGCGAGCGCTGGCACGTCGGCCGCCCCGGGCGCCGGTGGCCTCGTCGGCATCGCCATGCCGACCAAGTCGTCCGCCCGCTGGATCGCGGACGGCGACAACCTCGTGAAGTCGCTCACCGAGCTCGGCTACACGACCGACCTCCAGTACGCAGAGGACGACATCCCGACCCAGGTCTCCCAGGTCGAGAACATGATCACAAAGGGCGCCAAGGTGCTCGTCATTGCCGCCATTGACGGCACGACTTTGACGGACACCCTCCAGAAGGCAGCCGATGCCGGGATCAAGGTCTTCGCCTATGACCGCCTGATCCGCAACAGCCCCAACGTCGATTACTACGCCGCATTCGACAACTTCGACGTCGGCGTCGCCCAGGCCGGTTCGATCGTGGACTCCCTGGATCTCAACAACGCCGCGGGCCCGTTCAACATCGAGCTGTTCGCCGGGTCGCCTGACGACAACAACGCCGGGTTCTTCTTCAACGGCGCGATGTCGATCCTCCAGCCGCTGATCGACAGCGGCAAGCTCGTCGTCGTGTCCGGTGAAACCGAGTTCCCCGACCAGGTCGGGACGCTCCGCTGGGACGGCGCTGCCGCCCAGGCCCGGATGGACAACATCCTCTCCACGCACTACACCGACAAGCGAGTCGACGCCGTCCTCTCGCCCTACGACGGCATCAGCCGGGGCATCATCGCCTCGCTGAAGCAGGTCGGGTATTACACCGCCGACAAGCCGGCCCCGGTCGTCACAGGGCAGGACGCCGAGCTCCCGTCGGTCAAGTCGATCCTCGCCGGGGAGCAGACGTCGACCGTGTTCAAGGACACCCGGACGCTTGCCGCGCAGGTTGCCAAGATGGTTGACCAGTTCCTCAAGGGCGAGACCGTCGAGGTCAACGACACGGAGACGTACGAGAACGGTGTCAAGACCGTCCCGTCCTATCTCCTCCCCGTCGTCTCGGTCACCAAGGACAACGTCGTCAAGGAGCTCGTCGACACCGGGTACTACACCCAGGCCGACATCGACGGCTAGTCGTACGGCACAATCGGGTGTGCGGCGGCCCAAACCCCGCACACCCGCCCAATCCGTCGCAGCCATGACGAAAGAAATGAGCGGTCACGTGGACGACGTCCTGCTCGAGATGCGCGGCATCACCAAGACGTTCCCGGGCGTCAAGGCGCTCGACGACGTGTCGTTCCGGGTCCGCCGCGGCGAGATCCATGCCCTCGTTGGCGAGAACGGCGCCGGAAAGTCGACCCTGATGAAGGTGCTTTCCGGGGTCTACCCGTACGGCTCCTACTCAGGGGAGATCCTGTACGAAGGCAACGAGTGCCGCTTCCATAACATCCACGAAAGCGAGCGGGTGGGGATCGTCATCATCCACCAGGAGCTCGCGCTCGTCCCCCACCTCTCGATCACCGAGAACATCTTCCTGGCCAACGAGCAGACGGCCCGTGGGGTCATCCAGTGGGGCCCCTCGCACATGCGAGCTCGCGAGCTGCTCAAGAAGGTGGGCCTCGATGAGTCGCCGGACACCCTGGTCCGCAGGATCGGCGTCGGGAAGCAACAGCTCGTCGAGATCGCCAAGGCCCTCTCGAAGAAGGTCAACCTGCTGATCCTCGACGAACCGACATCGAGCCTCAACGAGGCCGACAGCCAGAAGCTCCTGAACCTCCTCCGCGAATTCCGATCCCAGGGCATCGCGTGCGTCCTCATCTCGCACAAGCTCAAGGAGGTCGAGGCCGTCGCCGACACGATCACGATCCTCCGCGATGGCGCGGTCATCGAGTCGCTCGATGCCAAGGCCGGCAGCACGACCGAGGACCGGATGATCCGCGGCATGGTCGGGCGCGACCTGACCCACCGCTTCCCGCCGCGCGATGCGCAGATCGGCGATGTCGTGTTCGAGGTCAAGAACTGGAAGGTCGCGCATCCGATCTACGACGACCGGATGGTCATCGACGACGTCAGCATCAACGTGCGGGCCGGCGAGGTGGTCGGCATCGCCGGGCTGATGGGTGCCGGGCGGACCGAGTTCGCCATGAGCGTGTTCGGTCGATCGTGGGGCAAGTTCGTCGATGGAACCGTGATCAAGGACGGTCGCCCGATCGACGTCAGCACGATCCCCAAGGCGGTCAAGAACGGCATCGCGTATGTGACCGAGGATCGCAAGACCTACGGGCTGATCCTCATCAACGAGGTCAAGTCGAATATCACCCTTGCCAACCTCGATGGCGTGTCGACCCGCGGGGTGATCAGCGGGCCAAAGGAAATCACCGTCGCCAACGACTACCGCGACCAATTGAGCATCAAGACCCCCAGCGTGCGCCAGAAGGCGGTGAACCTGTCGGGCGGCAACCAGCAGAAGGTCGTGCTGTCCAAGTGGCTGTTCGCCAACCCCGACGTGCTCATCCTCGACGAGCCGACCCGCGGCATCGACGTCGGGGCGAAATACGAGATCTACACCATCATCAACCGCTTGGCGGCCGAGGGGAAAGCGATCATCCTCATCTCGTCCGAGCTCCCCGAGGTGCTCGGCGTGACCGACCGCATCTACGTCATGGCATACGGGCGGATCGCCGCCGAGATGCCAACAAGTGAGGCCTCGCAGGAATCGATCCTGAAGGCGGTCATGCGGCTCGCGCGAGCCGGTGCTGAGGAAGTCGTGCTGTGAGCGTACAAGAGACCGTTACCCCGACACCGGTGGAGACCCCGGCAATCCCCGCCGCGGACCTGTCGCTGCGGGGCCTGATGCGCCTGGCGCTTGGCAACGTCCGCCAGTTCGGCATGCTCGCGGCGCTGGTCCTGGGCCTGATCTTCTTTCAGTTCACGACCAACGGCGTGATGCTCAAGTCGCTCAACGTCACGAACATCTTCCTGCAGAACGGCTACATCATGGTGATGGTCCTGGGGATGCTGCTCGTGATCGTCATCGGACACATCGACCTGTCCGTCGGCTCCGTGGCGGCATTCACGGGCGCGGTCGCCGCCGTGATGATGACCAGCCTGGGCCTCGACCCGGTCATTGCGGTCATCGGGACGTTGCTGCTCGGCGGGCTGATCGGTGTCTGGCAGGGCTTCTGGATCGCCTACCTCGGCGTCCCGTCGTTCATCGTCACGCTCGCGGGCATGCTGCTCTTCCGCGGCCTGACCCTGTGGATGCTCGGCGGCCAGCCGATCGGCCCATTCGACGAAAGCTTCCGGGCGATCGCGTCGGGCTTCTTCCCCGAGTTCATCGGCACGGTCCCCGACCCGTTCGGGGCCACCGAAATCGTGCTCGGACCCGTCCCACTCCCGTTTGGCGGCGGAGCGCTGCACCTCTCGACACTGCTGATGGGCGCCCTGCTCAGCGTCGCGGTTGCCGTCATGGGCCTCCGGTCGCGTCGCGAACAGCTCCGCTACGGGTTCTCGGTCTCCCCGACGAGCCTGTTCGCCCTTCGCAACATCCTGATCACGGTCGGGGTCATGTTCCTCGCCTACCGGATCTCCGGCTACAACGGCCTGCCGATGGTGGCGCTGATCGCCTTTATCCTCGTCGGCGTCTACATGTTCCTGACCCTGCGGACGGTGATCGGTCGACGGATCTACGCCGTGGGTGGCAACGCCAAGGCGGCCATGCTGTCCGGCGTCAACAGCCGGCTGATGGTGTTCCTGACGTTCGTGAACATGGGCGTCCTCGCGGCGCTCGGTGGGCTGATCATCGCCGCGCGGTTCAATTCGGCGACCCCAAAAGCTGGCTACGGCTTCGAGCTCGACGTCATTGCCGCGACGTTCGTCGGTGGCGCCTCGATGTACGGCGGCATTGGCACGGTGGCCGGGGCCGTCATCGGCGCCCTGTTCTTCGGTGTCCTGAACATCGGCATGGGCGTGATGAGCATCCCGATCGACTACCAGTTCGCGATCAAGGCGCTCGTCCTGCTCGGCGCCGTGTTCTTCGACGTCACCAGCAAGGGCAAGGACGCCTGACAGCACCGCGGAGCGACTGACCACCGCCTGGGACGCCATCCGGATCGTCCACGTGCGCGGCGCCCTGCTGACCTGCCCTGGACCCATCCGGTTCGCGCGGCGTGGCCCTCCAAGCGATCGGCGGTCGGGTCGTATCCTTTTCCAACACGCCCGCATGTGGCGCGCGTCCCCCGGACCGATGAGTTCAGGCAACGCCTCGGGTCTCTACTGACGAGCCGCGGATCCTGATTGTCGGGACGCCCGTTCCAGATCCAGCTCAACCGACTCCCCAGAAAAGGAGCCCGTCGTGCAGACTTCGCCGACCCGTCCCGCCGACCTCATCCCGCAGCTTCGAGCCGACATCGCCGGTCGGGTCATCGGACCCGATGACGCCGACTACGACGCTGCCCGAACCATCGTCATGGGTGGCGTGGATCGCCATCCCGCCGTGATGGTCCGGGTCGCCGACGCCTCGGACGTGGCTCGCGTCATCGCGGTCGCGAAGGAGACCGGGCTGGAGCTCGCGGTCCGGAGCGGTGGGCACAGCGCCGCTGCCCACAGCACCACGGAGGGCGGCATCGTGATCGACCTCCGCGATCTCAAGTCACTCGACATCGACGTCCCGGGACACACCGCCTGGGCCGGTGCCGGGCTGACCGCCGGGGAATACTCGACCGCCGCCGCGGAGCACGGTCTCGCGACCGGTTTTGGCGACACGGGGTCCGTCGGGCTGGGCGGTATCACCACGGGCGGCGGGATCGGCTATCTCGTGCGCAAGTTCGGCATGTCAATCGACGCCCTGCTCGCGGCGGAGATCGTGACGGCCGACGGCGAGATCCGGCAGGTGGATTCCCGGCACGAGCCCGACCTGTTCTGGGCCATCCGCGGTGGCGGCGGCAACTTCGGGGTCATCACGAAGTTCCAGTTCGAGCTGGAGGAGGTGCCGTCGATCGTCGGGGGCATGCTCCTGCTCCCCGCCACGCCCGAAACGATCGCCGGTTTTATCGCGGCGGCGGAGGCGGCTCCCGAGGAATTGTCGACGATCGCCAACGTCATGCCCGCACCGCCGATGCCCTTCCTGGCCGAGGAACATCACGGCAAGCTCGCGATCATGGCGCTGATCTGTTACGCGGGCGACGCGGAGTCCGGGCAGCGCGCCATCGCACCCCTTCGTGCCCTTGGAACACCGCTCGCCGACATGGTCCGGCCGATGCCGTACCCGGAGATCTATCCGCCGGAGGACGACAGCTATCACCCCCTGGCGGCTGCCAGGACGTTGTTCCTCGACCGTGTCGATGAAGCTGTTGCCGAGACCATCCTCGAGCACATCAAGGCCTCGAACGCGATGATGGCCGTCGCCCAGCTGCGAGTCCTCGGTGGCGCCATGGCCCGCGTGGCCAACGACGCCACCGCGTTCGCGCACCGGAAGAGCCGGATCATGGTGAATGTCGCGGCCCTGTACGGGTCACCCGAGGAGAAGGACGCAAACGAGGCGTGGGTCGATCGGTTCGCGGCGGGGATTCGCCAGGATGACCAGGGCGCCTACGTCAACTTCGTCGGCAACGAGGGCGAGGCGCGGATCCACGACGCCTACCCCGACGGCACGTGGAACCGGCTGGCCGAGATCAAGGCCCGGTACGACCCGGAAAACCTGTTCCACCTGAACCAGAACATCCCGCCCGCCGCCTGACGATCATCGATCGGCGTCGCCGAAGCGTGCCCTGAGCTCGGGGCCGGCGCGGTTTCGAAGCTCCCCGAGCAATCGTTGCTGCTCGAGAACCTGGATCAGCGTCTGGCGGTTCTGCGGGATGTCGTTCTCCAGGTAGAAGTCCTGGATGTCGGCCACCTCGTCCGGCCCCGTGAGCGACGAGATGCCATACACCAGGAAGATCACGTTGGACGGGGCGAACCGCGCGATCAGCTCCGGCCAGCGGTCACGCACGAACTGCCAGGCCATCTTCCCGAGATCCCGGTTCCTGAGCGTGCGAGCCAGCACAAACGGCGCGTCCTGCGATCGGATCGCATCCGAGTCCGCCAGCTCCAATGTCCGCCGCATCAGGACAGGGTCGCGGAATCCCGCGAGCGCGTAGCGATACCGATCCTGTTCCTGCGGGGTCCCGGCCTCGTCGATACGCGCCAGGAAGCTGTCGAATTCCGCCGGCCCGCCCACGAACGCCACGACGTCGACCGCGGCAGCCGCGACCGCAGGCTCGACCACACCCGTTCGCGAGCGCGCTTCCAGCTCGCGAGCCGTGGCCTGCATCGCGGGATCGTTGCCGAGGACACCCAGGGCCCGGATCAGGTCACCGCGGAGCGCACGATCGAGGTCGCTGTCGGTGTCGCGCGGGTCGAGCCCCAATCGCTCCAGCGCTGGTCGGACGAGGTCGCGGACGAACTCGCGGAAGCGTTCACGCGGCTCTCCGTCGATGAACCGATCGCACAGCGCCAAGCCGGTGATCATGGCGTGCCAGACCGGAGGAGCCGTTTCGAACGCGAACCCCGAAACGAGGTCGAGGAACGACCCGACCGGTAGTTCAGCCGCCACGACGCCCGCCCAACAGTCCTCGACAAGGCTGTAGCGCTCGCCCGGGGTGAGATCCGACTCGGCGCGTGCGACCAATCGGGCACGGAGCTCATCGTCGTAGAAGGTCCGCACGTACGCCACGGAACCGCTATTCACGATCACGAACGCGTCCGGGTGCGCCAGCGGGTGCGTCAACCCGCCCGCCTCGACCAGGACGCGCTCCACGAGCACGCGATCGGGCAGGACCTGCCGCACGATCAACGGCACTGGCCAGGTCGACGCATCTGGCGGAAGCGAGGGCGCGAACCGATGGGCGTCGAGCCGGATCGCGTTGCCGTCCCGGCGGACCTCGACGGCCGGGTAGCCCGGCTGGAAGATCCAGGCGTCCATGATCCGGCGAACCGGCTGACCGCTCTCGGCCTCGAGCGCGTCCCACAGGTCATGCGTCTCGGTATTGCCGTAGGCGTGGGTCGACAGATAGTGCCGGATGCCGGCGCGGAAGACTTCGGGACCGAGCCACTGCTCGATCATGCGAAGCACGGCCCCGCCCTTGTAGTACGTGAGCGCGTCGAACATCCCGTTCGCATCATCCGGCGACTCGACCGGGAACTCCACGGGACGAGTGGTCGCGAGACTGTCGACGTCGAATGCGATCGACCGCAGGCGCTGGAAGCCGTCAAAGACTCGCCAGGACGGCTCCATGGCGTCGATGCACAGGTACGCCATGAAGGTGGCGAAGGCCTCGTTGAGCCAAATCCCGTTCCACCAACGCATCGTGACCAGGTCGCCGAACCACATGTGGGCGAGCTCGTGCGCGATGGTCTCGGCGACGCCAACTCGCTCGTTGTGGGTTGCCGTGGCCGGATCGAGGAGCAGGAGGGTCTCGCGGTAGGTGACCAGCCCCACGTTCTCCATGGCGCCCTGGCCAAAGTCGGGGATGCCGGCCTGGTCCAGCTTCTC
This sequence comes from uncultured Chloroflexia bacterium, assembly GCA_963731865.1. Taxonomy (GTDB): domain Bacteria; phylum Chloroflexota; class Limnocylindria; order Limnocylindrales; family CSP1-4; genus SPCO01. The sequence goes on from CAVSXG010000002.1 coordinate 1,490,779, forward strand.
TTCCGGATAGACGATATCGAAATAGTCGGCAAACCAGTCGAGCGCATAGACCGCGACGTCATTCGCATACCCCGCGAGCGGAAGTCGCTCCGGGCGGCACGCGACGCGGACGGGGACGCCTCGAGCATCCAGCGGAGGCGTGAGCGCCAACGGCCCGACGACCACGCAGACCAGGTACGTCGACATGATCATCGAGGGCGCGAACCGCACCGAGGTGAAGCCAGGTTCGGCGTGCTCACGATGGATCTCCGGCGTGTTGGTCAGCACGACGAGTCCGTCGGGCACCACGACGGTCAACGCGAACGACGCCTTCAGGTCCGGCTCGTCCCAGCACGGGAAGCTGCGTCGGGCGGCCGTTGCCTCGAAGTGGGAGGTGATGACGACCTGCTCCTCGCCGGCGTCGTCCCGGTACGTCGAGCGATAGATCCCTTCCATGTCGTCGCGCATCTGTGCCCGGAACGTGATCCGGATCGAGTGGGCGCCGGCTGGCAGCTCGCCGGCGAGTCGCAGGTGCAGGCGCTCGGCTTCGGCATCCAGCGTCACCGCGGATACCTCGATCGTCGTGCCGTCAGCGGTTCGAACCGTCGCAGCGATATCCGTCAGACGGTTTGCATTGAGGACGATCTCATCGACCGGCTGGTGGGCGGTGACCGCGATGTCCACCGTGCCGTCGAACGTCGAGAAGGCCGGGTCCAGCCGCAGCTCGAGGTCGTACCGCGATGGCGTGACGGTTCGCGGCAGCCGATACGCGGCACCATCCGTCAACGGGGTCACGCCGCAAGTGTGCCCGGCCGGGGAGGCTCGCGGGTGGCGTCATCGCGCCGACCAATCGCGGAAGGCCCGCGTCCCTCGGTTACGGTTTGCCCGCCTCGAAGCCGATCGCCTGGGCGAGGTCCGCGATCAGGTCCTCCACCGACTCGATGCCCGACCGACAGGCGAACCACGTCCGGGCCCGCGCCAGCGGCCAGCCGCTCGTCGTCCGCGAGCTGGCGGTGAGTGGTCGAGGCCGGGTGCAGGATCAGGCTCCGGGTGTCACCGACGTTGGCCAGGTGGGACCAGAGCTCGACCGATTCGACGGCCCGAACGCCGGCGTCGTAGCCGCCTTTCAACCCGACCGTGAAGACCGAGCCCGGTCCGCGCGGGAGGTAGCGGCGCGCCAGTTCGTGCCATGGGCTCGATGGCAACCCGGCGTACGACACCCACGCCACGGCCGGATGCGCCTCGAGGAACCGGGCGATCGCCCCGGCGTTCGCGACGTGCCGTTCGATACGCAACGGCAGGGTCTCGACGCCGGTCAGGATCAGGAAGGCGTTGGTCGGCGAGAGGGCCGGGCCGAGGTCGCGCAGCGCCACGGCACGTGCCTTCATCGAGAACCCGAAGTCACCAAACGTCTCGATGAAATCGAGACCGTGATACCCGGGGTCGGGACCGGCGAGGAACGGGAACTTGCCGCTGCCGGCCCAGTCGAACCGGCCGGACTCGACCACCACCCCACCCATCGACGTCCCGTGTCCGGACAGGAACTTGGTCAGCGAATGGACCACCAGGTCCGCGCCCCATTCGAACGGGCGGCACAGGAACGGCGTTGCCATCGTGTTGTCGACGACCAGCGGGATGGACGCCTCATGCGCGACGTCGGCGAGGGCCTCGAGGTCGGCGACCACGCCACCCGGGTTCGAGAGCGATTCGACGAACAGCGCCTTCGTCCGCGGACCGATGGCCCGCCGAAACGCGGCTGGATCGCTGACGTCGACGAACTCGGCGCCCCATCCGAGGCGCCGGAACGTGTGCCGGAACTGGGTCAGCGACCCGCCATAGAGCTGGCGCGCGGCAACGATGTCATCGCCGGGTTCGAGGAGGGTGTAGAAGGCGAGGAGCTGTGCCGCGTGGCCCGACGCTGCGGCCACCGCCCCGCGACCACCCTCGAGCGCGGCGATCCGTTCCTCGAGCGCCGCGACGGTCGGGTTGGTGAGGCGCGAGTAGATGTAGCCGAAGGTCTGGAGGTTGAACAGGGCCGCGGCGTGATCGACGTCGTCGAACACGTAGGACGTGGTCTGGTGGATCGGCACGTTGCGCGAGCCGCTGACCGGGTCGGGTCGTGCGCCCGCGTGGACTGCCCGTGTGGCGAAGCCGTAGGTCTCATCGATCGGCGCTGGTGGTGGGGCAGCCTCGAGCGCCGCTTCGTCAGCAGTCTCGCGTTCCGACGTCGTCATCCGAGGAGCCGCCGGCGCCGGCTCGAGATCATCCTTGTGTTGATCCCGTTCCAGGCGAGCTCGCCGCCGAGGCGCCCGTACTCGATCTTCATGCAGCGGTCCTGGATCGTGGTCAGTCCGGCGAGCCCGGCGATGGTCGCGGCCTCGTCGTTGCGGATCCCGAGCTGGAGCCACAGCACCTTGGCGCCGATCGCTGCGGCCGATCTGCGCGATCGCCGGCGTCTCCTCGGGCCGGCGAAAGACGTCGACGACGTCCACCGGGACGTCGATCGACTCGAGGTCCGGGTAGACCCGTTCGCCCAGGATCGGCGCGTCGAGCGCCCGCGGGTTGACCGGGATGACCCGGAAGCCCTTGCGCTGCAGGTAGCGCATCACGAAGTAGCTCGGCCGGTTCCAGTTCGGCGACGCCCCGACCATGGCGATCGTCCGCGTCTCCCGGTAGATCCGGAGCAGGAGCGCGTCGGGGTAGGCCGGGCCGCTACCCGGCACGGCACACGCATCGGCGGCCGCCGTTCGGTTGGTTGCCTTCGTGGCGGTGGCAGGCACGATCAGGTCCACCGCCGGCTCGCCCATCGCTCGAAGAGGCCGATCGCGGCATCGGTCGTCTTGCCGAGGAGCGCGAGCAGGATGATCGCCAGGAGGATCCGGTCGACGCGGCCGTTGTTCTGCGAGTCGACGAGCAGGAAGCCCAAGCCCGCTCGACGAGGCGATCAGCTCGGCCGCCACGAGGAACAGCCACGACTGGGCGAGGGCGAGCCGCAGCCCCGAGATCACCGACGGCAGGACGGCCGGGAGCTGGACGGTCGTGAACAGCCGGACGCCGCGCAGCCCGAACGCCCGGCCGGCCTCGACCAGCTGGCGATCGACGTGCCGAAGCGCCGCCGACGACGGTCGTGTAGACGGGGAAGAACGCCCCGATCGCGATCAGCGTGATCTTCGACTCCTCGCCGATCTTGAGCCACAGGATCAGCAGCGGCACCCAGGCGAGCGACGGGACGGCCCGGATCGCGCCGAGGGTCGACCCGAAGAACGTGTCCCAGGACCGGCCGAGGCCGGTCACGGCGCCGAGCAGCAAGCCCGAGCGACGCGCCGATCGCGAAGCCGATGAGCACGCGCTGGGTCGAGACGGCGACGAACTGGCCGAGGGACCCGCGCCCGATGAGCTCGACCGCCGCGGCGAGCACCAATCGCGGCGACGGCAGCTGGACGACGGTGAACACGCCGAGCGAGGTGGTCAGCTGCCAGAGCGCGAGGAGCGCCAATGGCAGGATGGCTCGCCCGGCGAGGCGGGCAACTCCGGACGACCCACGCCGCGAGACGCCCGTCGACCCCGGCGACCGCCCGAGCGGTGCCGAGGTCGAGTGTCTCGGACGAAACGGCGCCGGGAGCTCCCGCGCGGGCAGGAGCTCCGCGTCCGAGCGCCGAGGAGCGGGTCATTCGAAGCGGCTCGCGTTGGCCTGCTTCACGAACGTGTCGTTGATCAGGCTCGCCAGGGCCGCGTCGATCTTGGCCTGGTCCGGGACGTCGCCCGACTCGACGAAGATCGGGCCGATCTTCGCGAGGACGGCGCGCTGCGCGTCGCCCGGCACCGGGTCCACGTCCAGGTTCGAGCGCTCGGTGATCACCTTGGTGGCGACCGCGATGTCGAGCCCGGCCTCCTCGGCTGAGGATCTCCGCCGTCTCCTCGGGGTGCTCCTGGGCCCACGCGCGCGCCTGCTCGTAGGCATCGACGACGGCCTGCGCGACGTCCGGTCGCTCGGTGAGGAACGACTCCGTCGCGTTCAGGAAGCCGTAGCTGTTGAACGCCGACGTTGCGGTAGAGCAGCGTCGCGCCGGCCGCCTCCGCGCCGGCCATGATCGGATCGAGGCCCGGCCCACGCGTCGACCGAGCCGTTCTGGAGGGCCGCCCAGCCGTCGGCGTGCTGGAGGACCTCGACGGTCACGTCCTCGCGCTGAGCCCGGCTTCCTCGAGCGACTGGAGCAGGAAGAAGTACGGGTCGGTGCCCTTGGTCGCGGCGATCTTCTTGCCCTTGAGGTCGGCGACGGTCGTGATCGGCGACCCGGCCGGCACGACGAGGGCCGCCCATTCCGGCTGCGAGTAGATGTCGATGACCTGGATCGGCGAGCCGTTCGAGCGGGCCAGCAGCGCCGCGGACCCGGCCGTGGAGCCGACGTCGATGGCGGCGGCGCGCAGCGCCTCGTTGGCCTTGTTCGAGCCGGCGGACTTGACCCAGTTGACGGTGATCCCCTGCTTGCCGAGCTCGGCCTCGAGCCAGCCCTGCTGCTTGATGACCAGGCTGAGCGGGTTGTAGGTGGCGAAGTCGATGTTGAGGGTGCCGCCCTGGGTGACGTCGGCAGACCGGAGCAGCCGGCCGCGCTGCACCCGGCCAGCAGCGCGGTGCTGATGGCGATGGCAAGCAGTGCGGCGGCGGGTCGTCTGGTATTCATGGCGATGGATCGGTCCTTTCGGTCAGTGGGTGGTGGATGTGGTCCGGGTGTGCCGGTCGATGCCGAGACCGGCGAGCAGGGTCGGCCCGCAGCTCGGCGAGCTCCGCCGAGCCGCGGTCGCGTGGGCGCTCGCCGGGGACGGTGAGCGACCTGGCGGATCGTCGCGCCCTCGACGCCCGGTTCCTCGCCGAGCAGGACGACGCGGTCGGCGAGCTGGAGCGCTTCGTCGACGTCGTGGGTCACGAGCAGGACGGTCGTCGGCGCCGCGGCGTGGACCTCGAGCAGGAGGTCCTGCATGCGAAGCCGGGTCAGGGCGTCGAGCGACGCGAACGGCTCGTCGAGCAGCAGCACGCCCGGGTTCCGGGCGAGCGCCCGCGCGAGCGACGTCCGCTGGGCCATGCCGCCCGACACCTCGCGCGGTCGATGGTCGGCGAAGGCGGTCAGCCCGACGAGGTCGAGCAACGTCGCGACGCGATCGGTGCCCTCGTCGCCGTGGCGTCCCGTGCGGCAGGCCGAGCGCGACATTCGCCGACAAGGTCCGCCACGGCAGCAGCCGCGGCTCCTGGAAGGCGAACGCGCAGCGCGGCGTCGACGCCGGCGACCGGCGAACCGTCGATCCGGACGGTGCCGGACGTCGGCGTGTCCAGCCCGGCCGTGATCCGCAGGAGCGTCGACTTGCCGCAGCCGCTGGCACCGAGGACGGCGAGCACCTCGCCGGCACCGACCCAGATGGAAACGTCACGAACCACGAGATGGCGACCGGGGTGACGACCAGCACCGTCGCGCCGGTCGCGCACGTCACGGTTGTCGCGCTTGGCACGATCCAGCGCAAAGGCGCGCGCGACCCTGGTGAAGTCGACGTCGAAGGCACTGTTGGTCAGGGCCTTCGGTCGATGGCGGGTTGCTGGGTCTGGCGGCGCCTGCGATGGATGGTCTGGAGCGCTGATGGACATCTGCGTTTCGAACCTCGTCTCCGGGGCGAGGCGCGAGCGGTCCGCAGTTCCGGCGGATCGGGAGAGTCAGGGCCGTGACGGACCGGGCTCGCGCAGGGAGCGTGACCTGCGAGGCCGGCCGACTGCGGTCAGCGGGTGGCGTTCGTCTCGACGCCCACACGCGCACGCTCGGCCGACACTCGCCGGCGACACTGACACGCGCACATGGAGCGGAGCTGGGACGTCATCAGGAGGCGAACTCTAGCGGTTCGCCCATAGATTGTCTACTAATTCGGTAGACGATAAGGGAGATGCCGGATGCGCCCGCATTCGGGAGCGCGGTGGCGACGGTCACCCGGTCAGTCCTCGACCCACGGTCAAGCACTGCTGAGCCGCTTCGAAACGGCGGTTCGTTAGGCAGTTACGCGGCCTGCGACTCGTTGACGGTCGCGGGAACGCATCCCCGGGTTCGACCGAAGCAGTCCGTTTCAGGATTCGGCCTCGCCTGTTCGGCGTCCTCGGTTGTTCCTGGCTGGACGTGCCGGAGCGCGGTCAACGCGAACAATGCGACGGCAACGGCCACGACCGCCGAGATCGTGGCAGCAACCTGCATCGCCTGGACAAAGGCACCGCGGGACACGTCAAGGACCGCCATGCCAAGCGAGTCCGGAAGCGAGGCCGCGACCTGGACCGCGCCACCCAGCGTGTCCCGGGCCGAGGTCGCGGCTTCCGCCGGCAGGGCGGCCGGCAGGTTGGCCAGGTCGCTTCGATAGATCGCCACGCCGAGGCTGCCCAGGACGGAGATCCCGAGCGCGCCACCGAGCTCGACCGCTGTCTCCGAGATCCCCGATGCCGCGCCGGCCCGCTCCGGTGGAGCCGAGCCCACGATGAGATCGGTCGTCAGGGTCAGCACCGGTGCGAGGCCAAGCGCGATGACGACCGAGGCCACGATGACGACCGCGAGGCTGTTCGCGACGCCGACCTGTGTGAGCAGGACCAGCCCTATCGACGCGGTCACCAGCGCCGCGCCCATGACGTTTGCCGGCCGGGTGCGGCGAACGAGGGGCGCCGCGACGTTGGACCCGACGATGAAGCCGATCGCGGACGGCACCGAGCACAGCCCCGCCACGAACGGGGACAGCCCGAGCACGAGTTGCAGGTATTGGGCGACGAAGAGGAAGTACCCGATCGCCACGAAGATCGTCAGGAAATTGACGACGAGCGACGAGTTGAACGCCTTGATCCGGAACAGGCTCAAGTCGATCATCGGGTCGGCTGACGTCCGCTGGCGTCGGACCCAAAGGGCCCCGACGACGAGTCCGACCACGATCGCGGCCACCGGCAAAGCCCCGACTCCATCCTGGGCGATCTGCTTGAGCCCAAAGACGAGGGCGAGCACCGCGACCAGTGACATGAACGCGCTCACGAGGTCGAGCCGTCCCGCCTTCGGGTCGCGATATTCGGGCAAGACGATCGGCCCGAGGACGAGCAACAGGCCCATCACCGGCAGCGCGATCAGGAAGACAGAGCCCCACCAGAAGTACTCGAGGAGGACGCCGCCAACGATCGGACCGATGGCACTCCCGGCGGAAAAGGCCGAAATCCAGATGGCAATCGCTCTCGCCCGCTCACCCGGGTCCTGGAACATGTTGAAGATGAGCGACAGGGTCGAGGGGGCGATCGTCGCGCCGGCGATCCCGAGCAGCGCGCGGCTGACGATGAGCATTTCCGCGCTGACCGAGATGGCGGACAGGATCGAGATCAGGCCGAACGCGGCGGCACCGACCAGGAGCAGCTTGCGACGCCCGACGCGGTCGCCGAGCGCGCCCATCGTCACCAGGAACCCGGCGACCGTGAACCCGTAGATGTCGATGATCCACAGGAGCTGGGTGCTGCTCGGGTGGAGGTCCTGGCTGATCGCCGGCACCGCCAGGTGGAGGACCGTGAGGTCCATCACGTAGACGAGCGCGGCGAGCGCGAGGACCGCCAAGCCGACCCACTCGCGCCTTCCTGCCTTGGTGGTCTTGGCTTCCGCCATCGTTTTCCTCCGATCGTCAGCGCGGGGCGCACCGCTGCGATTAGGCACCCGACGATACCGTGCGCGGCGCTGGAAGAGCAGGACCAGTACAGGACGACGCAAGGGGGCCAACCTCGACCCTTTGCGATCGCTTTGACATAGAGGCCCTCGCCGGGAGACCGAGATCGCCCGGGCGTCGTAGCGGACCGTGGGCGCCGTTACGAGGCGCCGAACATCTGCAACGCCGTTGTCGGTTGAGGGAGCCAGCCTTTAGGCCATTGTTGGGCGGCCGATGGGAACCTGTGCGTCTGCGTGCCCAGAACGGGCGCATGAGCCGGGGAGGTCCCCATGCCACAGACCACAACGACGATGATCGATCTCAAGAGCGTCCTGCGGGATGCCCCAATCGTGCCGAGCTTTGCCGTGAAGGATCTCGACAAGGCCCATGAGTTCTACGGAACGAAGCTGGGCTTGAACGTCCGCAAGGACGCGATGGGGGTCCTCGAGATCCGGGGGCAGGGCGGAAAGGTGCTCGTCTATCCGAAGCCGGATCACCAGCCGGCCGTCTTCACCGTGCTGAACCTCGAGGTTCGCAACGTTGACGAAGCCGTCGACGGGCTGATTGATGCCGGCATCAAGATGGAGCACTACAACGGCGAGAACGGGATCCAGACCGATCCGAAGGGCGTCGCCCGGGACGAGAAGCAAGGCCCGAGCATCGCCTGGTTCCGCGATCCGTCGGGCAACATCCTGTCGGTGATGGAAACCGAGTCGCGGTAACGTCGCCCGTTGCTCAGACGCCGCCGGTCAACAGACCGGCGGCGTCTTTTCGTGTCCGTCACGAACCTGCGACGGCCGAAGCCGACGCCGCTGAAGTCTCGTTTTGACATTGCGCTCCGGAAACGCCTATCGTCTCGATCCGGCAACGGCCAGGTGGAACGACGCCAGCGAGTGGGTCCGATGACGAGCCACGACCACACGGTTCGCTACTCCGCCAACCAGTTCATCGCTCCCTCTTCGGTGGTGGGGTTCTTTGCGGCCCGCCACTACCGTGCGGTGCCGTGGCACGACCACACCTTCTTCGAGCTCGGGATCGTGCAGTCGGGATCCGGTACCCACATCAATCCGAGGGGCATCATCCCCTTCCGGCAGGGGACGGTGATCTTTGTCCCACCCGGGGTTCCCCACGAATACGACGCGTGCAAGGACGTGCACGTCCTGAATTGCTTCTTCCGCGCTGAACTCGGGGACCTCGAGCTCGCATGGGCATATCTCGATAGCCGCCTTCGGACATTGTTCAACCCCGCAGGGATGTCATCGCACCGGTCCGGTCGATCGATCGCGATTCGGCAGCTGACATCGGCGGAGCTGGCCACGGTGACGGAGGCCCTGGGCGTGCTCCAGGCGACGCCCCCAGAGCGACGGACAAGAGCCCGCGAAATCGCGCAGCTCCTGATCGCCCTCGACGTCGTGGCCGGTGCCAAGCGCCCGGCCAACACCGAACCCGACGAGGTTGCCGCGGCGCCAGCCATCGTCACGGCGGCACGCGACATCCTCGAGCAAGCCATCGACTACCCGTGGACGCTCGCCGAGTTGAGTGCGGCTCTCTATGTCGGACCCTTTCACCTCGTGAGGGCGTTCAGGCGATCCGTCGGGATGCCACCCATGCACTATCTGGCACGCCGCCGAGCGGAGCGAGCCGCGGGCATGCTCGCCACGACGGACGCCTCGATCGCGTCGGTCGGCGCTGCAATCGGGTGGCCCGATCCATCGCATTTCTCGCGCCGGTTCCGGGACAGCTTCGGCATGAGTCCTCGCGCCTATCGAATGCGGAATCGGTCCGACGGCGTGCGCATCCACGACCTCGCAACATCGAACCCGGCGGCCTCCTGACGCGTTCGACGCCGTGCAAGATCAGACAAGAAAAGGTCAATTCGAGACAACTTCTCGCTGGCGCCGTCGGCCATCGTGACCGGCGCGCGACCGGACTCACCGTCCTGCGCCCGCCGTCGTCAGACGGCGCGCCCGCGCCAGCGAGGAGAGCACATGACCGCATTGCGAGGCATGCGAGGCGCGTCCATCGCGACCGTCGCTGCGTTGATGGTCGCCGGCTGCTCCGGCGGATTTGGCGGATCGTCGCAGACGCCGCCGGCGTCGGCCGAAGCGAGTGCCGCAGCCAGCGCGCCCGTAGAGGCGAGCGCCAGCGCGGCGGCCGAGCCGGTAACGCTTTCGTTCTACACGGACGACAACGCGGTGACCACCGCGCGGATTGCCGGCCTGATCGACGCCTACACGGCGCTCCACCCCGAGGTCACGATCGAGGTCGAGACCCATCCTGGGGGCACCGAGGGCGACAACCTGGTCAAGACCCGACTCGCAACCGGGGAGATGAGCGACATCTTCTACTACAACTCGGGCTCACTCCTGCAGGCGCTCAACCCGTCGGAGACCCTCGTCGACATCTCGGGAGAGCCGTTCATCGCGAACATCGTCGAGTCCTACCTGCCGACGGTTTCCGCGGGCGACGCGATCTTCGGAGTGCCGACCGAGGGATCGCTCGGCGGCGGCATCCTCTACAACAAGAAGATCTACGCCGATCTGGGTCTGGAAATCCCGAAGACCTGGACAGAGTTCGCCGCCAACAACGAGGCGATCAAGGCCGCCGGCATCGCTCCAGTCGGTGGGACGTTCGGGGACACGTGGACCTCGCAGCTCTTCGTCCTCGCGAACAACTACAACGTGCTTGCCGAAGTGCCGGACTTCGCGGAGCAGTACACGGCGAACGAGGCACACTACTCGGACACGCCGGCGGCGCTGGCCGGGTTCAAGCGCCTGGAAGAGGCATTCCAGAAAGAGTGGTGGCAAGAGGACTTCGGGGCCGACAAGTTCGAAGACGGCCTGGAGATGCTTGCGACGGGCGAGATCGCGCACTATCCGATGCTCACCTTCGGCGTTGGCACGATCGCGGAGAACTTCCCCGACCAGCTCGAGGATGTCGGCTTCTTCGCACAGCCGGGCGACGACGCGGCGAAGAACGGCGCCACGATCTGGATGCCCGCGGCCACCTACATCCCCAAGACCAGCTCGAACATCGACGCAGCCAAGCAATTTCTTGCCTTCATCGCATCCGTCGAAGGGACAGAGGCGATGACTGCCGGCGTTGCTCCGTCGGGTCCGTACATGATCAAGGGTTCGTCGCTTCCGGACGACGTGCCCGGGGCGATCAAGGACATCCAGCCGTACATCGACGGGGGCCTGTCGCTCCCGGCGCTCGAGTTCCTGTCGCCGATCAAGGGCCCTGCACTCGAGCAGATCACGGTGGCGGTCGGTTCCGGCCTCAACACCGCCGAGGAAGGGGCCGATCTCTACGACCAGGACGTCGCGAAGCAAGCCGAACAGCTGGGGCTCCCCGGTTGGTGAGGTAGGTGGGCGTCCTCCGCAAGGAGCATGAGCAGGGGGCCGGTCCGCCCGGACTGGCCCCCTCTGCCGCGGTCGCTCTTGGCTCCGTGCGGACGCGAGCCTGGGCAGGCAGCGCCTACCCGTACTGGTTCTACATTCCAGCGCTGGTGGTGTTCGGCGTGATCTTCGTCGCGCCGACGCTGCTCTCCTTCTATTACAGCCTGACGCGCTGGACACTGTTTGAAACCGAATTCATCGGCTTCAACAACTTCGTCCGGTTCTTTCAGGAGCCTTCGCTGGCGAACGGTCTCAAGAACACGTTTGTGTACGCGGTGACCACCAGTGGCCTGAAGGTCGTGATCGGCCTGCTGTTGGCGGTCCTCGTGACCTCACGGATCCGACTTCGGACGCTGATGCGGGGGATCATCTTTTTCCCGGTTCTGGTCAGCACGGTCGCGGTGGGCATCACGTTCGCCGTCCTGATGCATCCCTCGGATGGGCTGATCAACACGACCCTCGAAGCGGTCGGGATCGACGGACCCAAGTGGCTCACCAACCCGGACCTCGCCCTGCTTTCAGTCGCGGTCGTCGATGTCTGGAAAGGGGTCGGGATCGCACTCGTGATCTTCATCGCCGGGATCCTGTCGATCCCGGAGGAGTACGTCGACGCCGCCAGGCTCGAGGGCGGAGCGTGGGTGAAGTTCCGCCACATCATTCTGCCCTTGAGCCGGAATGCGACCTTCACGGTCATTCTCCTGTCCTTCATCAGTGGCCTGAGGACGTTCGATCTGATCTGGACCATGACCAGGGGCGGGCCGGGCTTCTCGACGGACGTTCTCACGTCGACGATCTACAAGCAGTACCAGGCAGGTTTCTACGGGCTGGCGACGGCTGGGAACGTGATCCTCTTCATCGTGGTCACGCTTCTCGTCTACCCGCTGTTGCGCTTCTTCTCGCGCAGGGAAATCGAGCTCTGATGGTCGGCCGACTGCTGCGCGCATGGTGGGTTGACGTCATCGCACTGGCGGTCGCGGGCGTGGTCTTCGTGATCCCGTTCCTGTTCATCCTCGTGACTGCTGCAAAGAACCAGGCCGACGCTGCAAAGCTCGAGTTCACGATGCCAACCGAGTGGTTGTTGGTCGACAACCTCCTCGAGGTCATCGGAGCACGGAACGACCTGATGGTGACGGCGATGCGGAACAGCTTGATCGTGACCGTGGGTTCGGTCACGCTGATCGTTCTCTTCGCGGCGATGGTCGGTTACGTACTCCAGCGACGTCGGGATCGACTCGGCTCGGCAGTCAGCGCGCTGATGCTTGCTGGCCTGATCATTCCGCCCGCTGTGGTGCCCACGATCTACGTCCTCCAGGCGATCGGCCTGTTCAAGACGCTGCCGGGCCTGATCCTCGCGGAGATCGGGTTCCTGTTGCCGTTCTCTGTCGTCATCTTCAGGACGTTCACAGCGAACATCCCGCGTGAGCTGGACGAGGCGGCGATCATCGACGGCGCCTCACCCTCGCAACTCTTCCGACATGTCATCTTCCCGCTTCTGCGGCCCGCCATGATCACCGTCATCGTGGTCGCGTCGATCGCCGTCTACAACGACTTCGTCAACCCGCTCTACTTCCTTCCCGGGACCGAGAATGCGACCGTGCAGCTGACGCTCTTCAACTTCCAGAGCCAGTTCAATACCCGCTGGCACCTGCTGTTCGCCGACGTGTTGCTGATCACGATCCCGCCGCTGATCATGTTCCTCTTCTTCCAGCGCCAGATCGTGTCCGGAATGGCGACCGGCGCCGTGAAGGGGTGACAACCACCGAGCAACCGGCCGATGGGGCTGCTGCCTCGGCCATCAAGGTGGCATTTCGCCAACCGCTCGCAGACGGCGTCCTGGTCGCGGGCCGAGAACCGGTAGCGCTGTCGTGGCGCATCGACAGCCCGGCCTCGTCCGCGCAGGTCGCGTATGAGGTCCAAGCGTCGCCCACGCAGGAATTCGATGGCGAGCGATGGACGTCGGGGAGCGTCGTGAGCCCATTCCAGGTGGGCGCCCCGGCTCCTGGACCACCGCTCAGAAGCCGTGAGGTCCGACACTACCGCCTCAGAATTCAGACGGACGAAGGGTGGTCCGGTTGGAGTACGCCAGTCCGGGTGGAGGCAGGGCTGTTGGAGCCCGGAGACTGGCACGCCCAGGCGATCACGCTTCCGTCCGACCCTGGCGCGGCCGGTCCGGCGCCATTGCCAATCCTCCGTCGGGAATTCAGCGTCGAGAGCGAGGTCTTGGAGGCACGGCTCCATGTCACGGCGCTTGGTCTCCATCGCGTATCGATCAACGGTCAGCTTGTGTCGGAGGACGTCTTCTCGCCGGGTTGGACCACGTACCGGTATCGCCTCCTCGCGGACACCTACGACGTGGCCGCGATGCTCCGGCACGGCTCGAACGTCGTATCCGCGACATTGGCCGATGGGTGGTACCGCGGACGACTGGGCTGGGACCTTGACGGCGGTCGATGCCGCTACGGGTCGGAGATCGCCTTGATCGCGCAGCTCGAGCTTTCGTTCAGCGACGGCAGGACGGAGGTCATCGCGACCGACGAGACGTGGCGGGTGGCGACGGCCGAATACCTCTCGGCCGACATCTACGACGGCTCGACGGTCGACCTCCGAAAGCAGCGACCGGGGTGGGACATGCCCGGCTACGACACGACCGGGTGGGCTCGTGCAGCGGTGGTCCCGTTCGATCCGATCACGATCGAGCCGCGAGTCGCTCCGCCCGTGCGACCGATTGCCGTCCGCGCCGTGTCCCGGTCCGAACGAGGGGGAGCCACGATGCTCGATGGCGGCCAGAATCTCGCGGGCTTCGTCCGGCTGACCGTCCGCGGTGCCCCTGGGGACCGTGTCGTCGTGCGCCATGCGGAGGTCCTTGAACCAGACGGTTCGCTGCACACGAAGTCGCTTCGCTCAGCGCGCGCCACCGATACGTTCATCCTGGCCGACAGTGCGGTGACGAGACTCGAGCCGGCATTCACGTTTCACGGGTTCCGGTACGCGGAAGTTGAAACGACGGCGGAGATCCTTGGGGCCGAGATGGTCGCGATCAGCAGCGACACCCCCGCCCGGAGCTCGTTCGAATGCTCAGATCCGACGCTCAATCGATTCCACGAGAACATCGTCTGGTCGCAGCGGGGCAACTTCGTATCGGTTCCCACTGACTGCCCGCAGCGTGATGAGCGACTGGGCTGGACGGGCGACGCCCAGGCCTTTGCGTCGACGGCGTCGACGCTGTTCGATACGGCGGCATTCTGGCAAAGCTGGCTGCGCGACCTTGAACTCGACCAGGATGACGACCTGGGCGTGTCGAGCGTCGTGCCTGATGTCGTGCTTGACGGCCCGATGCGCTTCGGCCGCGCCGGCTGGGCGGATGCCGCGGCGATCGTGCCCTGGGCCGTGTACGAGTCTTTTGGCGACAAGCAGGTCGTCGAGCGACAGCTGGGAAGCATGCGACGCTGGGTCGGCTCGCTCGAGCGGCGCCGCGGTCCCGATGGTCTCCTTCCCGAGAGCCCGCAATTCGGTGATTGGCTTGACCCTAACGCGCCATCCGATCGACCCTGGGAATCGAAGGCGGATCCCCGCTACCTGGCGAACGCCTACTTCGCGAGGAGCGCGAGCCTTGTCGCCGACGCGGCACACCTCGCGGGCGATTCCGCGGAAGCCAAGCGATACCGGGCGCTTGCCCAGGACGTCGAACGGCGGACCTGGCAGGCCTTTGCCGACCACGCCGTCACGACACAGACCGGTTGCGCCGTCGCGTTGCGACTAGGGATCGCGCCGGAGCGCGATCGGGGCCGGGTCGGAGTGGCTCTGGCAACCCTCGTCCGCGCAGCCGGCGGAGCGGTGGCAACCGGCTTCCTGGGCACGCCGCTCGTGCTCCCTGCCCTCTCTGACATGGGCTACTACGACGAGGCATATCTCATGCTGCTTCGTCGCGATCCGCCCTCGTGGCTCTACCAGGTAGAGCATGGTGCGACGACAGCGTGGGAGCGATGGGACGCGATCCTGCCGGATGGATCGATCCACCCGGGAACGATGGCGGCCAACCCCATCGATCCGAACGGCGGTGATGGACAGATGCTCTCCTTCAATCACTACGCGTACGGCGCCGTCGTCGACTGGATCTATCGGAACGTTGCAGGGCTTGCCCCCGTCACTGATCGCCCGGGATACCGGCATGTGAACATCGCGCCGCGGCCATCCGTTGGTCTCACGTGGGCGAAAGGATCGATCGAATCCGCGTACGGGCGGGTATCGATCGAGTGGCATTCCGACGCCGAGAGCGACCTCATCCTGGACGTCCAGCTTCCGCCTGGGACGGATGGGACGTTCCGACCGCCAGTCACGGTCAACTCGAGGATTTCGGTTGACGGCGTCCAGTGCGACGGCCAGCCGCTACTTGGCCCAGGGCGGCACTCGATCGTCATGACAAATCCGGCCGTCGCGGACCCGAGCCGGGTCGGCGCATCGACGCCAATTCGGTAACTCGCCGCACACGATCAGCGCCAGGCCCACGGCCCTCGGTCAATATGTGCGCAACCTTGCCCGCCCGGCCAGCCCGGCCACGTTGGGCGCGCCAAGAAGCTGCATCGTCCGGACCGTCTCCTTCCGGAGCAGCTCGCCGGCTCGCGCCACGCCGCGCTCGCCACCGGCCATGAGGCCGTACAGATACGCGCGGCCCACGCATGCGGCCCGGGCACCCATGGCGACCGCCGCCACCACGTCCGCCCCGTTGAGAATCCCGCCGTCGACGTACACCTCGGCCCGGTCGCCGACCGCCGCGGCGATCCCCGGCAGCTGTTCGAGGGGGTCGGCGCCCGGTCAAGCTGTCGCCCGCCGTGGTTGGAGATCACGATCGCGTCGGCTCCGGCATCGATGACCGCCTTCGCGTCGTCGATGGTCTGGACGCCCTTGATCACGATCGGGCCGTCCCAGGCATCGCGAAGCCAGCCCAGGTCGGCGATCGTGATGGTCGGGTCGAACACCCGATTGATCAGGTCCGCCACGGTGCCCTGCGTCTCGGAGAACGCGGCGAACCGGAGCGGCTCCGTCGTGAGGAGGTTGAACCACCATCCGGGATGCAGCGCGATGTCGAACAGGGTGCGGACCGAGAGCATCGGCGGGATGGTGAACCCGTTGTGGACGTCACGCAGGCGGGCGCCGGCGACCGGTGTGTCAACCGTCAGCACGAGGGCCGTGAACCCCGCCGCGCGGGCGCGGCGCACCAGCTCGATGCCCGCGTCCCGATCATTCCACAGGTAGAGCTGGAACCACTTGTTCGTCTCGGGTGCCCCGAGGGCGACGTCCTCTGGCGACGTCGTGCCGAGCGTTGACAGGGCATACGGGATGCCCAGGTGTCCGGCGACCCGCGCGACCGCCGGCTCGCCTTCGTGGTTCATGAGTCTCGTGAACCCCGTTGGGGCGAACACGATCGGCAGTGCGGATGGGCGCCCGAGGATAGTGGTCGACGCATCGACCGCGGACACGTCCTGCAGGACACTGGGGACGAATTCGACGCGAGCAAACGCCTCGCGCGAGCGCCGCAGGCTCGTTTCGGTCTCGGCGGCCCCGTCTACGTAGTCGAACACCGCGCGCGGAACATGCCGACGCGCGACTTGACGGAGGTCCCAGATGGTCGCCGCGGAGGCTAGCCGACGGTCCGTGGGATTGAGGCGAACCGGACCGGTTCGCAGGTATGGCTTGAGTTCCGACCATCGAGGCACGCGTCGCCTGGTCATCGACCGGCCGCGGGGTCAGTCACCGCCTCGATGACGCGAGCCAGTATCTGGTCCGCCCGTTGCAAGTCCTTCGTCCCGACGCGGTCCGCCACGGTGCTCGCCCAATCGCGCTGTACATCACGGATGCGGTGCAGCGCCGACAGTCCCTTTGGGGTGATCCGCACGAGCTGAGCGCGCCGGTGTGCCGGGTTCTCCTCGTAGGTGACGAGGCCATCGTGGGCGAGGAGGTCGGCGACGCGCTGCACGCTCTGACGAGCCAGCCACCAGTCGGCGGCGATCTGGGCCACCGTCATCGGCCCGCTCTCCACTGTCGCCAGGATCCTCCAACGGGCGGTCGTCTGACCGGCGGGTTCGGCAAGCGCGTCCCCGGCTGCCTTGAGCAACCCATCGAGGCGGAAGACCAATGCGACGAGTTCGCTCAGCGCTTCGCCGCCCGTCGCGTCCTTGTCTGCTGCGCCGGCTTTGACAACGTGCTGTCGTGTTGGTAGTTTGGACATCGACAGTATTCTGTCATATCGAACGGAGGATGTCCAAGTGGTCGTGACCGTCGAGACGACGAAGCTACAGATGACAGACGACACGAGGCTTCGACCATTTCGCATCGACATCCCCGAAGTCGATCTCGCCGACCTTCGAGCGCGTTTGCTCGGAGCACGTCTCTCGGAACAGCCGCCAACCACGAGCTGGGAGCGGGGCATGCCCCGCGAATACCTCGCCGATTTGGCGAGGTATTGGGCGACGGACTTCGACTGGCGTGCCCAGGAGGCAACGCTCAACGGCTATCCCCAGTTCACGACCGAGATCGACGGCCAGACGATCCATTTCATCCACGTCCGGTCGCCGGAGCCGGGTGCGATGCCCCTCATCCTCGGGCACGGTTACCCGGGCTCGATCGTCGACTTCATCGACCTGATCGGTCCGCTGACCGACCCGCGCGCTCACGGCGGCGACCCGGCCGATGCGTTCGACGTGGTCGTCCCGTCGATCCCGGGCTTTGGCTTCTCGGTCCCGGTCAGCGGGCCGGGCTGGCAGCAGAAGCGCACTGCCGGGGCGTTCACCCAGCTGATGACCCGGCTCGGCTACGAACGGTACGGGGCCCACGGGTATGACATCGGTGGCGGGATCGTCGGCGACCTGGCGAGGTTTGCGCCAGACGCGGTGATCGGCAGCCACATCGCGACCGATGTCCACGCGTTCGCCTATCTCGGCTTCCTGCCCCCGACCGAGGAGGCCGGATCCGATGAAGAGCGCGCCTATCTCGATCGGCTTCGATCCGATGCGGACGGCGGGACCGGGTACCTGAAGCTCACCTCGACGCGACCGCAGACTGTTGCATACGCCGTCACCGATTCGCCGGTCTTCCAGCTGGCCTGGATCGTGGAGAAGTTCAAGGAGTGGACGAACCCTTCGAAGGCGTTGCCGGAAGAAGCCATTTCACGCGACACGCTGCTGACCAATGTGAGCCTGTACTGGTTCACCCGCTCCGGCGCCTCGGCGGCGCATTTCATCTACAACAGCATGAACGCGGCCCAGGACTGGAGCCCGGGTCCGGTCATCCCGACCGCGTTCTCGGTCTTCGGTGGCGATCCGTTTGGGATCGTCAGCGCAGCGCTCAACCCGGATGGCGCGAACCCGAACTGGTTCGAGCATGACGAGGGCGGCCACTTCCCGTCGCTCGAGGAGCCAGCGCTCCTGGTTGCAGACCTTCGGACGTCCTTCCGAGGTCTCAGGGTCTAGGTCCACAGGCGGCGCAAGGGCGCCCGCTATCGCGTTCTGTACCTTCCAGTCCAGACGTGCGCATAGCTGGCGTTCCGGTCGTCGTACCGGTTGCCTACCGCCACCAGGCTTGCGCTGCCGCCAGCCAGACCAGCGACGTCAACCCAGCCTGCGGGCCCGTCGGCAGGAATGGGGAGGCTGACACCGGTCCGCCAGCGGCTCCCGTCGGGCGACAGCCAGAGCGTCGGCCGCGAGGGATCTTCCTGTGAGGGCGGCGCAAGCAGGCCCGCAACGGCGTAACCCGGCCCGACCCGAGCGATCCCATCGAACTCGACGAACCCCGAGGCGGGCATCACGACGAACGCGCGCTTCCACGCCAAGCCATCAATCGATGTCCACACGGCGGCACCAACCCTGGACCTGGGCTGGTATGCGCCGGCCGCGAGGTAGCCCGGGCCACCTCCGATCGTCGACGCGCCTTCGGCCTCGAGCGAGGCGGGCTCAAACGCTCGTTGCCGAATGCCCCTCGACCACGTGATGGCATCCCGCGACCTTACCGGCACGTAAACGCCTGCATACCCGGCGCCCAGTGCGTATCGCCGACCAACCACGACGACGCCCGGGGCGCCGGACGCCAGCGCCTGTGGCTTGAGGTCCTTGAGGGCAGCTGGATGTCCTGCGGTGCGCCAGTGGAGGCCGTCCGCCGACCGCCAGACCTTGACGTGAACGGATCCCGACTGCGGATACGCCATCGCGAGCACGAACCCGGACGTGCTCGTGATCAGGTCCGTGAAGCCCTTGATGGCATGCGGCACGTCTGTCGCGCGGGTCCACTTCGTACCGTCGGGTGAGCGACAGATGGCAGTGTCGCCGGCCACCGCGATCGCCGTTCCGGTGGCGGCGATAGCTCGCCCGTTCACGCAGTCCGGCGGGAGCTGATGCTCGGTCCAGGTTCGCCCATCGGGTGACGTCCAGACCACCTCCGATCCGGGGATGAACGAACCATCGACCAGAGATTCGAACCTGACCTCGCCGATCGCTGCATATCCGCCTCGCCAGCGAGCGACATCGCGCACGGTCGAGTACGAGACGGCCGCTCCCGGCGGCACGTCGACCGGGAGTGCCCGCACCTCCCAGCTGATCGAGCCGGGGAATGTCGGCTGCGGCGGCACGGGTGTCGCACGCGGAATCGGAATGGCGGGAGGCACCGGGATCGGACCAGTCGCGGCGGGGCGCGACGTCAACGCGCCAACGAGCGTGAACGCGCGAAGGACCGACTCGTCCACAAAGAGCACGTGGTCCGTTGTGCCAACGGCAACGACCGTGGTCGCGGACACGGCGACGCCGTACATCACATCGGCGAAGTCTCCGTTCTGCGCGTGGGGCGTTGCCGGGAGCGACGCGGTGGTCGTCCACTGCGTACCGTTGGTGGATACGAACGCTCGCGTATCGGCCGTGCCTTGGGCGACAACGAGAAAGCCACCCGGGACTGCATTGATCACCGGCGTGTTGTGTCCGCCTTCGGTACCCGCGAAATAGCCAACGCGTCGCCAGGCAAGGCCGTCGCTCGAGACAAACATGGCCACGCCTTGAGGCCAGCCCGGGAACACATCCCGGGTGATCGAACCCACCGCAACGAGACCTGACGACCCTGGGACGATCGACGAAAGCAGGCCCTGCTCAGACAACGTCGTCTGCGCACGTGCACGAACCCAGGTGAGCCCTCCGTCGTCCGAAATCGCAGCCGCGGGTCGAGCCAGGTACGGGTAGCAGTCGTCTCCCACCGCAACGATCCGTCCGGTTGGCGCGGTCGTCGCCGCGCGGGGGCAGAAGTGATCGAAGGCGGCCTGATCGGCGATCGGCGACCAGACTGAGCCGTCATTGGTTGCCCATGCCGACGCTCGTCGTCCGCCCTCCGCGACCCCGAGCGCAACAAACCCGTCGCCATGTGCGGCGATCGCGGTCGGGTGTGAGGTCCCGAGCGGCGGAACTGAAGCGGACGCCCAGGAATCGCCATCGGTCGATACCCAGCCAACGCCTTGGCCGAGGATCACGACCCGGTCCGCTCCGGCAGCGATTTCGGCGTCAATCAAGTCCGCGGTGAGCCCTGGCAGCGGATGACTGACCCATGTCGCGCCATCGGAGCTTGTCGAAGCAAGACGATTGCGTCCGATCGCGATGAACCTGCCGCGGAACGAGGCAACCCCCAGAAAGCCGTTGGCCGCAGGCGGCAGGCTCACGAGTTGCGGAGTCGTCCAGCTGAACGTGCCGCGAAACACCGGCCCGCTTGAGACGTCCGTGGCCGTGACCGGGCCCGTCGATTGGCACATCATTGCCAGCGCGAGCACCACGGCGAGGGGACATCGAAATGCATGAGTGACGTCGCTGCGCGAGCCCAATTCGAACGCTCCCAATTGCCACGGCTACCTTGGGCCGATCACCGGCGGATCGCCAATCGATGACGAGCATTGTCGTCGGCGGCGCAAGGCGTGGCGGACGCCATTCGGCTGCCTGACGCCGCGAGCAAGCAACTGCCCTCGCGCGGACAGGTGGCCGTCAACGGGACGATCAACGGCGAGGCGTTTCAAACCGTGCTGGAACCGGACGGAGCGTCTGGCCACTGGATGCGGGTCGCTGAGGCACTGAAACGGGCTGCCGGCGTTGGCGCGGGCGACCTGGCGACGCTCAGCATCGCAGTGACCAGGGAATGGCCGGAGCCGAGCGTTCCACAGGATCTTGCGACCGCCCTGGCATCTGCGCCGCAGAGGATCCAGGACCTGTGGGACGACATCACCCCGATGGCGCGTTGGGAATGGGTGCGCTGGGTGAATGCCACGAAGAACCCCGACACGTTCGGACGTGCGGGTCGACGTGAGCATCTCGAAGATGGAGAGCGGGAAGCGGCGGCAACAGCGATGGCCAAAGTAGGGCCATGGTGTACGGTTGGGGGCCGATCGACGAGGTGCGACATGGGCTCGACGAAACCAAATCCGTCGGCACAGGAGCTGCTGGCCGATTGGCGGGCGGCGGAACGCCTCGGCAAGACCGCGAGGTCGGCAGCCGAGTCCGCGGGCCTTGCTGTTGAAATCTGCCGACGCCTCAAAGGCTGCAGCAAGTTCTGCCCAAGCCGCCGTCGCGGGCGCAGCCGAAGCAGTCGACCGCGCCAAGGAGGCGTCGGATCTGGCATCTGAGGCTGCGGCCCAGGCATCCGAGGCGGCGCAGCGGGTATACGCAGACGCGAAGGAAGACGTCAAGCGCACCGGTGAGGGCGTTCGCGAGGCCGATGCCATCGAAGCTGAGGCCGGCGACGCCTTCCGGGAGGCCCAGCGAGAGGGTTTCGCGAAAGACCGGAAGTAGCTTTCGGTCATACTCGGTCAGTCCGGTCCCGCGCGTCCGCTGCATCCTGCGAGCGAGACAAACGGCGCCAATCGACTTGGCCTGCAGGGTCAGTGACCGAATTCGGCGTGAGGCGACATTCAGGTTGAGACGGCCTGCCGCCCGGGCGGCGCACCGAGAGGAGCTTTCGCGATGGCGAATGCCGATGTCAGCGTCACGATCGCACGTCCCGTGGAGGACGTGTTCGCGGTCTTGACCGACCCAGCTCTGGCGCCGCGGTGGGCCGCCAACGCGATCAAAGGCGAGCTTCTCACTCCAGGCCCCGGCGTGGGCAGCCGCCGGCGAGCCGTGGTGAAGGGCTTGTTCGGCCGGACCATGGAGAGCGTGATGGAGGTCACTGAACTCGAGCCGAACAGGGTGCTCGCGCTGCGGCTGATTAGCGCGTCATGGGGAGGAAGTGGGCGAACGAAGTACACGTTGACCCCGGTCGCCGGCGGCACGCGCATCGACTGGCGCTGGGAGATGGAACCTGGTGGAGTTGTGAAGCCATTCAGCCGGCCCCTGATGGCGATCTTCCAGCGAGCCTTTCAAAGGGACGTCAACAATCTCAAGGCAATGATGGAGGCGAACGCGCTGTAGGGCGCCGAAGCAATCCCGCGCGGCCAGCCAGAGTCGTGCGGTGATCAAGGCCCGGGCCGGCTGGGACAGGTCGTGTGCTCGCCCAGGAGCTGGTCTCGAAGGATCTCTGCCCACCAACGCTCGAACTGATCGGGTGACCAGCCCCGCTGGCCCACGAGCTCGCGATACAGCTCCTCGTTGCTGAAGGACCAGAGCAGGTCTGTCGCTCGCTGTGTCGACATCCCGGGTGCAAGCGATGGCGCCATGCTCTCGATGAACCGCTTCATGTTGCGGCTACGGTTGTCGAGAATTCGCCGGTGGTCGGCCGCGACATCTGGGTCAAATCGCGAGCCTTCCCGGAAGGCACGGATGACGTCTGACGAACGTTCCATCTGCTGCCGGTTCCAGCGGGCGGCAAGATCGAGCTTGCGGCCAGGGTCGGGCTCCTGGATCGCCTCGGCCATCAGCGTCGAGACCTCGGATTCGGCGAGCATCTCGATACGAGCGGCTTCGAGGATGCCGCGCTTGGAGCCGAAGGCGTCGTACACCGTCGGCACGGCAACCCCCGCTTCTTCGGCAATGGCCTGGATCGTTGTCGTGGCGTAGCCTCGGGCCTCGAAGAGGTGACGGGCCGCAGTCACCACGCGAGAGCGGGTCTCCAGCGCCTGCCGTTGACGATGCGTGATTCTCGAGCCTTTGACGTTGGTCATCCTGCTTGCTATTGTACGGCTTGGTTAAGCATAGTTCCACTATAGTTACCAGAGTGTAGCAAGAGGTTCCCTCATGGTCATTTCATCGGACCAACCTGTGGGTCGCCTGGGCAAGTCGGAATCTGGTCCGATGCGGGCCCACGGATCGCACCTCTCCCCCGGCTACGATCCGATCATGGACCAGTACAACTCAATCGCCGGCGGTGACCTGGAATTCGCCAGGCGAGCCGTTTCGCCGGACTGGCAGAACCGCGAAGCCCTGGACGAAGCACCGGCGGCGGGCCGCGGTGGGCCCGTTGGACTTGCGGTGACGGGAGCCTGGCTGCGGTCGGCGTTCTCGGAGATCGCCTTTGACGAGATGGAGCGGCTCGTCGACGGAAATGTCGTTATTTCCCGCGTCACGTTCTCTGGTCGCCAGACCGGGCCGCTCGTGCTGTTTGCCGAGGGCCATGCAAGTGCCGTCTTCCCGCCGACGGGACGCACATTCAGCGTTGAGCAGATCCACCGACACGAGCTGCGCGACGGCGAGGTGGTTCATCACCTCGCCCGTCGGGACGACCTCGGAATGATGCGACAACTGGGACACATCCCTCCAAGCCCGCGGTCGATCTTGCGGATGATCATCTGGCGGCTGTCTGGCAGGTCGAGTCGAGCGGCCGCGGAAGCCGTCGCCCTCGGCGAGGTGGCTTCCGCTCGCATGGAGGAGTTCCTGCGTCCGATGGCCGGTTGAAGCCACCCGGCCGCGGCGGTAGATCTCCTACCCGTCGATCAACGACGATAGGAGGATGGGCGACACGTATTCGCACGGGCATCACGAGTCCGTTCTGCGAAGCCACCGAGCGAGAACCGCGGAGAACTCGTGCGGATACCTCCTTCCGTCGCTGCGGCCAGGGCTCGACCTCCTGGACGTCGGCTGCGGTCCGGGAACCATCACCATCGACCTCGCCGCTCGCGTGGCGCCGGGGCGGGTCGTCGGGATCGACCGGGTCGACGCCGCGGACCCAGCGACGGCTCCGGACAACGTCACGTTTGCGATCGGCGACGTGTATGACCTCGATTTCCGAGACGCGTCATTCGATGTCGTGCACGCGCACCAGGTACTCCAACACCTCGGTCGACCGATCGAGGCGCTCATCGAGATGCGCCGCGTCCTGCGACCCGGCGGGGTGCTTGCCATTCGCGACAGTGACTACGGCGGCTTCAACTGGGCGCCGGCCGACCCTCTCCTCGATCGGTGGCTGGAGCTCTATCACCAGCTCACAAGACGCAACGGGGCCGAGGCGGATGCGGGCCGCCACCTGCTCGGCTGGGTCCAGGCTGCGGGTTACCGCGAGATCGTCGTATCGACCTCCACATGGACGTTCGCCGACACGGAGAGTCGCGCGTGGTGGGGATCGTTGTGGGCCGATCGAGTCATGCAATCCGGTTTCGGCGAGCAGTCGCTCGCGTACGGGCTCACGACCGTTGATGAGCTTCAGGCAATCGCGGCTGCCTGGCGGAACTGGGCGAACCAACCCGACGGGGTCTTTGTCGTCCCTCACGGAGAGATCCTCGCGACCCGCCGGTGATCTTGCCAAAGGATCGCTCGCCCGGACCGCGACTCCCATGAGGCCCCAGGCATCAGCTATCCGCGTCCGCCGTGGTCGATCGATCGAGCTGCCAGGCCCAGACGCTGGGCGACAGCCGCGGCCTCGGTCCGGCCGCGGGCGCCCAGCTTCGCGAGGATGTTCGATACATGGTGGCCGGCGGTCTTCTCCGTGATGAACAGCTCTTCGGCAATCTGGCGGTTGGTCCGACCAAGAGCCACGAGTTGCAGGACCTCGAGCTCGCGCGTCGTGAGCCCGAGGGACACGACCAGGTCCGGGCTCGATGGAGGCGTCGCGGGCTGACCGCCGAGGTTCAGACGCCCATGTCCGGCCAGGCGTTCGACCTCTTTTGCCAGCGGCGCGGCACCCAGTGCCTGGGCGATGCCATGCGCTTCGCGCAGTGGGCCAATGGCCGTCGCGCGAGCCCCAGCCTTCGCCGCGGACTCCCCTTGACGGAACAGCGAATAGGCGCGCGGGTAAGCCATCGGGATCCGGCCGAATGCATCCGCCGCCGCTGCCCACAATTCGGGGTCGCTCGTCCCGTCAAGGCGGGCAGATTCCGCCTCGCAGACCGCCAGGTAAGCGTCAGCCTGGGTGAGGAAGTTCGGCAGGCTGCCGGCGACGGTGGCATGGAGGGAGCGCAGTGTGCCGAGGTACCGTCGAGCGATCACGCTCGATTCGCCGAGTTCCTCGTCCTTGTGACGCGCGCGCGCCAAGGTCGCCAGGTCCGCCTCCGCCCGCAAGGCAAGTCCGTACAACGGCCCTATCCGGGAGACATAGCCGGGCTTGTCACTCGGCAGGCGCTGGAATGCCTCCGTGATCGCTCCACGTGCATCGATAGGCCGGCCAATCCAGATCGCCAGCTCTGCGCTCGCTTCGGCGAAGGGGGCCACCCACTGCGCCTCGACCGTTCGCTCGATCAGTGGACGCAACCGTTCGAGGCGCCCCGCCGCTCTCGCTGAACCTTCCCTGGCCCACATCCAGCAACGCCAATCGCTCCTGGATGAAGATCTGCGCGACGCCGGGTACTTCATACGGGAGCGCCTGTTCGATCAAGCCAAGTGCGTCAGCCCAGCGTCCCAACCGCTGGAGCGCGGAAGCGCCCTCGCAAAGACAGGGCACGCCGTAGCTGTGCGCCATTCCGTGATCCTGGGCGTACGCGAAGCCCTCTTCAGCAACGGTGACTGCTTCCGCAAGATGCGCGCTGTTGTTCATGGCATCGACAAGGTTCGCGTAGGCGCGTCCAACATCATCGACGCTGTTGATCCGTAAGCCGATCTCGAGCGCCTCGCGCAACTTCGCGATCGCGGCGTCGTGATCGCCGAGGTACAGCGTCACGATGCCAAGCGAGTTGAGGGCATGGCCCTCGAGCGCTGTCGCACCCATTCGACGGGCGACAGCGACGGCTTCCTCGCACACCGGCTGGCTTCGTCCAGGTATGCCTCGACTGCCAGAATCTGGCCAAGGCTGGCGGTGACCTGGGCCCGCGCCACGCTTGGTGGTTTCGAGGGTACGAGTTTGACCGCCTCCCGGCACGCCTCGAGAGCGCCGACTCCGTCGCCGAAATTCCATAGGTAGCGACCCAGTCGTTGCTTGAGGAGACCTTGACGAGTTGGCTCGACGGCGCCCTCCGCCAGGCTGACCGCCTGCTGCATTAGGGCGACCGCCCGCTGGGGCATCGTCTCTGCTGCCGTTCGCGCCGCAAGCTCCAGCAGCCCGATCCGGTCCAGACCGGTCCGTGACGGCGCGTCCTCAACCTGGTCCCAAAGCTCGAGCGCCCGCTCGAAATGTCCGTGCGCATCGGCGAGCGCGTTGCTGCGCTCCGCATGTGCTCCCGCCCCGACCGATGCCTCGAGCGCGCGCGGCAAGTTGTGCGCGGCATACCAGTGATACGCGAGCTCCGCCGCATCCCCGTCCTTCGTCGGGTGATCGAGCTCGCCAAGCGCCTGCGCAAATCGGCCGTGAAGACGGGCCCGTTCGCCCGGCAGCAGTTCCCCGTAGACAGCCTCCTGTAGAAGCGAATGGCGGAATCTGAACGCTTCCTCGGCTCCGGATTCGACCGGAACGAGGATGTGTCGCTCAACCGCCTCGCGAAGGTTCGGGACGAAATCCGCTTCGTCGCGGCCGGCCACGTGCGAAAGCAGGTGCGTCGACACCCGCGGACCCGACGCCGACGCATTGCGAAGCAATTCCTGGGTCGATTCGCTCAGCGTCGCCACTCGTGCCATCAAGACATCGCGCACGACCGCCGGGAGTGCCTGCCCTGGCGCATCCAGGGCCAGCAGCTCCTCGGAGAGGAACGGGTTCCCTTCGGACCGGGCATGGATCTCATCGATCAATCCCGAATCCAGGGGACTGTCTCGTATGGCCCGAATTTGCTCGGCGAGCTCTCGTCGGTCGAACCGCGCAAGGTCGATCCGCTCCATGCCGCGCCCTCGCTCGAGCTCGCCAAGGTATCGAAGCAACGGGTGCCGACGGTGGAGCTCGTCGGTTCGGAAGGTCGCGAGCAGCACGAGCCTGGCGTCAGAGCTGTTGCGAGCCAGGTAGGCGATAAGGTCGAGGGTGGAAGGATCGGCCCAATGCACGTCTTCGACCACGAAGATGAGCAAGCCCCCCTGGGCGAACCGTCCCAGGAGTCCGAGGAACCCCTCGAAAAGACGCGACTGCGCCGAGCCGCCCCCAATCGGATGGTCTTCCACGCGCGCGAGCCCCGCGTCCAGGTTGGGCAAGAGTCTCGCCGAGCTCGGGGCGAGCGGGGCCCAGGAGCTCGTTCAGCGCGTCCCGAGAACGACCGGCCGCAAGCGTCCGCAGCGCCTGCGTGAGCGGCGCAAAAGGCAACCCCGATCCCGCGAACTCGACACACGCACCCGTGAGCACGATCTCGCCGCGCTCCTGTGCTCGACGGGTGACCTCCTGGACAAAACGGGTCTTTCCGACGCCCGCCTCACCGGCGACGAGAAGGAGCCCCGTACGGCCGCGGCTGGCACGCTCGAGGAGTCCCTCAACACGATCGAGCTCCGCCTGGCGGCCGACGAAAACAGGGCTCGAGACGCGGCTGACCACATGGCCATTATGGGAGGGTCGATCGGGGTCATAGCCGGGGGTTGTCCGGATCACCCGATGGTCTTCAATCGCCCGATTGTCTTCATTCGAATCCCGGACAAGACGTTCAAGAGGACCGCGAACGCGCGTCGCCGGATCGTTTTGATCATGCCGCTGATGTCCCACTTGGGTGATCGGACGACGATCGCCTTGGCGAACGTGTTGGCGTCCGATGCGGCTCGCATCAGGTGATCGCCACGGACTTCTTGCGCAAATTGATCGTGCCGCTGACGCGTCAGTTGTTCGGCTGCGTAGTGGTTCATGTCGCGCTCCTGGCTCAGGAAGAGGCCGTTGGTCAGGGCTCAGACTCGACCAACCTCGCCCGGCCCGCATCGGGAGAAGTACCCAGAGTTTGGCCTCAGCGATCCCCATCCTTGTCGAGACCGAACACAACGATGGGGATTCGGGTCCTCGGGGCGTGCTCGTCTCGACGTTTGGAATCGTGCTCTTGGCGACCTAGCTGAACAACGAGGCGTACGCGTTGAGGGCGGGCTGCCCCCCGAGGTGTGCGTACAGCACGTTTGACGTTCGTTCGATCTCGACTCGGCTGACCAGGTCGATCAAGCCCGCCATCGACTTTCCTTCGTAGACCGGGTCCGTGATCATCGCTTCTAGGCGTGCAGACAGCCGCATCGCCTCGAGCGTGGTCGAGTCGGGGATGCCGTACGTCCCGGCGTGATAGCGCTCGTCGAGCACGATCTCGTCGTCGCGCAGGTCGCGCCCCAGCCCGATCGCCTTCGCCGTGAATCGTGCGATCCGTGCGACCTGCGCGTGTGTCTCGGCCGGCTTGGCGGAGGCATCGATGCCGAGGATCCGCCGTGCCGGCGCCTGGCTCCCGTCTGCCCTCGGTCCATCGGCGAAGCCGGCGATCATGCCCGCTTGGCTGGAGCCCGTGACCGAGCAGACGATGACGGTATCGAAGTACACCCCGAGCTCGCGCTCCTGGGCCTCCACCTCGCGGGCCCATGACGCGAACCCGAGACCGCCAAGTGGGTGGTCGGATGCTCCGGCGGGAATCGCGTACGGCTTGCCGCCGGCGGCCTCGATCTCCGCGAGCGCCCGCTCCCAGCTCTCCTTGAAACCGATCCCGAACCCCGCCTTCACCAGCCGCACGTCCGCGCCCATGAGCCGGCTCAGCAGGATGTTGCCAACGCGGTCGTACGTCACGTCGGGCCAGTCGACCCAGCTCTCCTGCACCAGCACGCACTTGAGGCCTGCTACCGCAGCCGCGGCCGCAACCTGTCTGGTGTGGTTCGACTGGACGCCACCGATCGAGACGAGCGTGTCGCAGCCCTGGGTGAGCGCGTCGGCCACGAGGTATTCGAGCTTCCGCGCCTTGTTCCCGCCGAAGGCCAGGCCCGAGTTGCAGTCTTCGCGCTTCGCCCAAACCGTGGCGCCGCCGAGATGTCGGGTCAACCGATCGAGCCGCTGGATCGGCGACGGCCCGAACAAGAGCGGATACCGCGGGAAATCCTCGAGACTCGACTTCTGCGACCTGCCCTCAATCGGCGTCATCGCCTTTCCCTCCGCGGCTGGCACGCTAGCCTGCAGTATGCAGAGGAAACTACGACAGGTGGGTGAGGGCCCTTCAGACGCAGGAGAACAGAATCGCGTTGCTCGGTCCGGAGCGGTTGCCGGACGAGTCCACGGCGCGGAGCACGATCTCCATCGGGGCGGTATCGCGGCAGTACGTGACTGTCGACGTGCCACCCACGACGCCGTCCTGGACCAGGACGCCGTTGAGCCACGTCTCGTAGAGGATCAGGCTCTGCGGGTCGGTGTCATCCGTCGACGCGGTCCACGCAAGCCAGGCCTCCGGCGGGCTGCTCTGGAACGTCAGATGGAGGTTCGTGGGTGCCGACGGTGGCGTGAAGTCGGTCTTCGCGGGCGTCGTCACCGTCAGGACGTTGCTCGCGGCCACGTTGCCGGAGGCGTCTCGCGCCGTGACCTGCAGCGTGTGCGTCGAGCCGGGCTCGACGTAGAACTCCGTCCACGACCGTAGCCCGATGTAGTCGCGGAACTCCTCTGCACCGTCGATGAGGAGCGTGTGCCAGACCTGGCTGGTGTTGTCCGTCGATGCGGTCCACGACACCGAGATCCGCGCCGGCGTGACGAGCGTCGCCGAGAGGACCGGCGCTGGCGACGGCGCCGTCGTGTCGGGCGGCGTCGTGAACGTCACGGCGTTGCTGTTGCCCGAGCGTTTGCCATTCGAGCTGATCGCGTAGACCGTGAACGAGAAGGTTCGGTTTGGCATGAGGTTGGGCCAGGTCATCGTCGTTCGTGGTGGGTCGACCCGGATGCACCCGGAGAGGTTGTTCTGGACGCAGTACCACCATGTGCTCGAGCTCGACGACGCGGCGTCCCATGCGAGCGACACGCTCGTGTCCGTGGACGCAGTGATACGGAGGTTGGTCGGCGTCGAGGGTCCCGTCGCCGTGGGCGTCGGTGTCGGCGTCGGCGTTGGTGTCGGCTTCGGCTTCGGGCCGCGCGCTGGCGCGGCGAGCGTGGCGGTCGCGAGGACGAGCCCGAGCAGGAGGGCGCCTCCGACCGACGCGGTCAAGCGGATCGACATACCTCTGTCCTCCCTGGGTGTAGGCAACCACTTTCATAAACGTTCACAGGCGGGGGCCGGATCTCCGCGATCGCATCACCGCGAGCTCAGCCTGACTGCGCAGGCCAGGCGCCACGTCGCCGCTCGGGCGAAGCGTGCTGCGCCTCGAGGTGGATTGGCGGTGGACGCCTCGAGCAAATGCGTCGTGAAACCCACTGAACGGTGGACAAAGACATTGACCCCACGCGTGAGGACCGGGACGATTCACTCGGGGGAGGTCCGCCCAGCCGAGCCGTGTCAAGCGGTGGGGTGGGCAATAGGTCACCGCACTTAGTGCATGGCGGCGGTTCCATGAGCGATTCTGATGCCATGGGCGCGTACATCGTCGAGATCAAGGCCGTTTTTCTTCGTGGCGATGGGCCTGTCGGATACGGCGTTGACGACCTTGGTCGTCCGTTCACGGTCGCACTGGACCTCGGCTTGGCAACCACCGTCGCAGCCGCGCTTGACCATGGTCGGCGGCCCATCGTTGCCGTGGAGCACGGCCTCGCGATCCGCGACCAGCAAAGGCCTGGCTCACTGTCGCTGGTTCAATGGCCGGTACCGCACTCCTGACAGGTACGAGTGTCGACCAGTCGACCGAGCCAGTGCAGCCAAATCACCCTCGTCGGAAAGCTATGCTCCGCCTTTCGAGGGTTGTTGGCGTGAGGTGAGCGTGGCCGACTCGAGAGTCCTGCGCGTCCTCCGATTCACACCGACGAAGCCGGAATTCGACGCCGACCTGCGCGGGGTGCTCCTCCCGGATCTGCTCGACCTGCCGGGCATCATCGAGGCCTTCGCCGGACGACGCGGCCATTCCACTCCAGACGATCGGATCGTCGCCTCGCTCTGGGTGAATTTCGACGCATTGGCCAGCGCGCTCGGCGAGGACGTCGAAGCGTCGCCGTTCCATCCGGAGCTCCTCGGCGGCAGTGCGGATCGCACCCTGCTGACATGCCAACTCGACTTCGGTGACCGGGTCGAGTCGGACGGTGAGCCACGCGTGCTACGCCTCGCCGAGGGGACCGTCCGGGCTGGTGAGCTCGATGTCTACGCGAAGGAAGCGATGGCCGGCATGATCGCCGACCGAGCATCGCGTCGCGGTCCCACGGCCCTGTACCTCGCACGGACAGGATCCGACTCGTTCGTCACGCTCTCGCTGTGGCCTGATTGGCCAACGCTGCAGGAAGCGACCGGCGGCAACGTTCATCAGCCCATTGCGACTCGCCACGCGCATCGCCTGGTCGATTGGACGGCCAGCCACTATGAGGTCATGACTCCGGAGCGCCGGTAGGTGCGTGTTGCCGATGCCGCCACGATGCCCGTCGAGCGGTAGAGCAGCGTCGAGGAGATGACTGAGATGAAGCCGCGAATTGGAATCCGCCCACTACGGCCGAACGAGCGCCGTTCCTGGGAACCGCTCTGGGAGGGCTATCTGGCCTTCTACCAGTCGGCGGTCACGCGCGAGGTCACGGACACGACCTGGAGCCGGCTGCACGACCCCGCCGAGCCGATGCACGTGCTCGGCGCCTTCCTGAACGGCACGCTCGTCGGGATCGTGCACTACCTGTTCCATCGCTCTACCTGGACGACCGGGGATTATTGCTACCTGCAGGATCTGTTCACCGTGCCCGAAGCCAGAGGGCAGGGCGCTGGACGAGCCCTGATCGACGCGGTCTACGATCGCGCAAAAGTCGCAGGTGCGAGCCGGGTTTATTGGCTCACGCAGGACTCGAACGCGACCGCGCGCGCTCTGTACGACACTCTCGCTGACCGGCCTGGCTTCATCCAGTACCGCCACATCCTCTGAAGCAGCGAGCTGGCCAGGTACCGGGCGGTGTCGGCCTTTTGACGTGGAGAAGGCCCGCATGATGCGGGCCTTCTCGTTATGACGGGGCCACCTGGCGAAGGTCAGTGGCCGACCGGCTGGAGGTAATTCGCCATCGCGAAGCTGGCGACGTTCCGCCCGAGCCGCTGGCCCTCCACGTCGGCGCTGCGGTAGTGGAGGCCCGCCCAGATGCGTGCCTCGATGAGCTCCTCCAGTGGCTGCGTGAACGTGTCGAATGACCGCACAGCAGGCCCTCCGGGATTTACGAAGGTGCTGGTGATCTGGAACGGCCCGCCCACGGGGTCGTCGCCGAAGAACGTCCGTAGCACGCTGGTGTGTGCTGCGTCGAGGCAGTTGTGCCCCGAGACCCACTCGGGATACGGCGCGGTGAGGAGCGCCGTCCAGGCGGCGTCGGGGTCCGTGTCGGCACGGAAGTCGTCGGCCCCTCGTGGGATCGCGTTCCAAGGGCGCCAGAAGTCGAAGTGGTACTTGTCGTTCCAGCAGTTGATCGCCGCGTCTGCCGCGCTCAGGTTCTGCAGCGCGAGGAGCCTCGCGCTGTCGGCGGCGTCGAGACCGGTCCGGTCGATGAGCTGGCGGGCGACTTCGTTCCAACTCAGAACGGGGGCGCTTTGCCACGACCTGGCGATGTACGTCTGGTCGTCAGTCCGGGTCGAGCCGGTGGCCCTGCCGAGCCTCTTGACTTCGTTGTACTCATCCGCCCACTGCTGGCTGTCGAGTTCAGGCGGCGGCACGCTTTGGAACTGATCCGAGCTCTGGATGAAGAACGGCCGCACGTTGCCCGCCCACGGGGTCGGGTCGAGGATGGGCTGCCCCATCGCGTTGAGGAGCGGCTGCCAGTGTCCGGCAGCGGGGTTCGACGTCCACGGAGACGGCCCGAACCGCCCGTCGCCCTCTCTCGCGTC
This sequence comes from uncultured Chloroflexia bacterium, assembly GCA_963731865.1. Classification (GTDB taxonomy): domain Bacteria; phylum Chloroflexota; class Limnocylindria; order Limnocylindrales; family CSP1-4; genus SPCO01. The sequence continues at coordinate 1,523,983 of CAVSXG010000002.1, forward strand.
GATCATCGCATCTGCCGCCGCGTGTCCGATCGCGATGCCCTGGTTCTTGAAGGCGCCGTCGTCGATGGCAGCGAGCGAGGCTGCGTGCATGGCCGAGAGCGTTTCCAGGAGGTCCCGCGCGACCGGGAAATGGCGCCCGCTCCGGTGCCGTCGAGACGAGTTCGGAGAGCACGTCGTAGGCAGCCGTTGCTACAGCGGCGTCGATCGACGCCCTCGCACCGGCCCGCCTGTTGAGCAGGTAAGGCTGATGCTGCTTCCGCCCGATCGCGTTGACCGCGTCGTACACGGCGCCCTGCACCATGCCCATGTTGATCTGGAATGCGGGCGGCGCACCGCCGTTCGGCCCAGGAAACGCGACGAGCGTGGTCGCCGCGACCTGGTTCCAGTGAGACACCTCACTGGCGTCCGTCCCCACCGGTGGTGCCGCCGATACGCTGAAGACGCCGAGCGCGCCCAAAAGCGCACTGACTGCCACCGGGATGACCGCCATTCTGATCCACAACCCGCTGTGGCGATGTAGAGCATCCCGTCGGGGTACGCCCACCGCCGCCAAGCCGTTGGTTGACGCGTATCCGGGTTCGTCGCTCGTCCTGTCGATGACCGCGCCGAACTCATGGGTCGCGTTGCGTCTGACCGGCTGAGGGTGCCTCGTGGCCTACCGTATCCGGCGCGCGTTGCAGGGCCACCAGGTTCTTACGGGTCAGTGGCCAGGGCCGCCCGGCTCTACGTCGTCGACCGCATCCGGCTCGCCTCCCTCGATCTGTTCGCCAAATGCTCGCTCGTCGGCGGCCAATTCCCAAATGTCGCGGCTCTTGATCTCGATGACACGGGCCAGTCGATTGAACTGGGGGGACGAGATAGGCTCCGCTCGCTTTTCTCGTTCAAGTTCCGTGAGCTCTTCCATCTCACGGAGGAGCCGATCGGAGACGTCCCTGAGTTGGCCTTTCTTCCGGTCCTGCTGGTCCGGCATGGTCAGTTCTCCTGAAGGTGCGGACATGATCATCGGCCGGTCATTTCAGAGACGCTTGCGGTTGCACTGATTGACTGCCTTCCGCGCGACACCGGCGGTCGAAGCCGGCGCCTTCGCTCGAACTCCACCCTCGGACACACCACACAGTCGGTTACTGCGCTTCCAGGACATCCATCTGGTCGGAATGAGTGAACTCTCCACCCGCGCGATGGAATCGCATCCGACATCACCGCGAGGTGGACGATCTACACGTCAAGCGAATACGGCTTCACCATCGGCCCTTTCCGATGATTGGATCGTCAACTCCGCCGATCGCGTGTGGGAGCTCGACAGGGACGCCCCGGATTGGCAGAGCCCGGCCATGGAGGACTTCGAAGCGCACACCAATGACGTCCGAGCGGGCGCCTGGGCGGTATCCGCTGCTTTCGGCTCGACCATGGCAGGGCCGGCCGATGTTGAGTCGTGGGTCGAGGACGATTGCCCGAAGGCCAACCCAGGAACCCTGCGCCGGGATCCACGACCGGGCCGTGCCGCTGTGTCTCGAAAGGAGAGACTGCCACCCGGGACTGCTCGTGCCATTCGATGAGGGCGTCTGGCATTGTTCACCAACGGCTCCCCAGGCAGCGACCTGGTCATCGTCGCTGCGCTTCGTTGCCGGGCTGATCGGGCGCTGGATCCTGCTTTGTCGAGCAAGCAAGGCCGAGGACCCAGAAACCGCGTTCGCGCTCGCGCAAGCAGCGTCCCCCTTTGAGTGGCTCGTGATCCGCGGTGGTCCGGCGATCCTCATCGCCGGGCTGGCTACGGCCTGGGCGCAAGGCTACGGAGAGGCTTTGGTCTCCAGCGGAAGCAGAACCCGTAGGCGTCTCGGGCTGGACGGCAGTGAGACACTGACTGCACATCGGCTCAGTCGCCCACCGACGAGTCCAGCTTCCATCGCACCGGAAGCGACCGCCCTGGGCGCGTTGACGACGCCGACGGGGAGGCTGCCATGCGGACTGAACGTCCCGAGCCTTGGGGCTTTGACCTGTACGACCCCAGGATCACCATGCGCCAATTGGCCGCGGATGCCCAGCGAAAGTACGAACCGGACGTGTCGGAGCCCGACGAACCGACAGCGGTGGACCCGGGAGCTTCTGCCGAGCCTCAGGACCGGGAGTTGGTCGGCGGAGGAACACGCTAACCAGGGTCAAGGACCGCAGCTGTACGAGCGATAAGCGCATCGGGAGCGACACCATGAGCGCGACGAGGAGCCGAGTGCGGAGGCGGCCATACGGACACCGACACCCGAGGGCGCGGGAGCCCGCGACCGTGGGCGGAGGCGTTCGCTAGGTATCCATGGCTACGGCTTCGATCTCGACCCTGCTAGCCGAGTGGCGCGCCGCTGAGCGCGAGTGGGAGCGCCAGGCTTCGCCGGACGACGTCCGCCTTGCGGCCGAGGCGGTCGTCCGGGCGTGGGTGGCCTACCAGGATGCAGCGGTCCCACGAGACTCGGGCGAGTTCATGCTGGTTGCGGGCGACGACCATGTTTACATCGCCGCGACTAGCGGGATCACGATGATTCTTGGGTACGAGCCGAACGATTTGATCGGGCTCCGCGTCGAGGACCTTGCCGCTCCGGATTTGCGTGAGACGACACCAGGACAATGGCGTCAATTCCTCGCGGATGGCCGCCAGGAAGGCCAGTTTTGGCTCACGGCCAAGGATGGTCGGATCGTGTCGCTCCAATACCTCGCTCGCGCCCACCATCCGGTGCCCGGGTTCCATATGTCGCGACTCTGGCCGACGCCACTTCCAGGGCGTTGAAACGCGGTTGTCACCGAAGCGACGAGTCAGGGGCGCTGAACCTTCGCGGAGCTGATCCGACGGACCATCCGGAACGAGCATGAGAGCGGCGGAGGACTCAACAGTTCGGAGTCGGCCGACGAGGCTCGTTGGGCAGCCCCATATCGGCGAGTCATTCTATAGATCGGCTCCGGGCGCATGCTCGGTCGGGGGCGTCTCGCCTTCCTCCTCGGGAGCTTCCGTCGGGAAGTTGTTGACCTCGGAGCCTGCCGGATTGGGCTCCTCGTCCGTGCCCGTGGGGCGACCGTCGCCGCGCGTGCCGTCCGGTCCGATTATGCGGTCAGGTTGCAGGAGTTGATCGTCGGGATTTGGTTTCTGCGCCATGGTGCTCTCCTGTCTCTGAATGGCCGTCAACCGGGCTGGTTGCAATGCCGGCCCTCGCCTCTGTCAGGACTCAGGCTCGGTCAGCCATTCCGGCCCGAACGGACCGTCGGTCCATCTGGGGTTGCCGTCGTCATCCGCAACAACGTTCTCTGGCGGTGGATCCTTTGGTGCTCCCGGCTGGCCATTCCATCCGGGCTTCAGGGGCATGTCCTCGGTCATCAGTCGGATCCTTTCCTCTGGCATGCAATGCGGGTGCGCAGGCCGGCTAAGCTGGCCGTCGAAGCAGGATCGGCGCCTGAACGTCGCGTCGTTGTTGCCGTTTCACCGCTCGCCAGGAAAACAGCGTCTCCCCAGTCAGAGATCTCGGTCGTTGGCATCGGGCAATCCTCCGACGGCTTGGCAGGAGGGACCGTATGGCCGAGATCTATCCGCACCGACTGCGCGTTCGAGCCGATGACTTGCAAGCGTGTGACGGCTCGCGCGTGGTCCCTCGCAAGCGCTCGGGCCGGATGGAAGGGCGCCAGTCCGCACGCCAGAGCGCGGGTAAGGTATCCGACGTATTGCCCGGGCCGACCGCGGACCGTAAACATGGCCGACGTCGCGCTATTTCGAGGCACGCGCCGGCATGGAGCTGGACCTCGAGGGCGTCATCCCAAGGGAAGAACGGAGTTGGAAATGGGAATCATCTCGTGGCTGGTCGTCGGAGCGGTCGCCGGCTACCTCGCCGGTTTTCTGGTCAAGGGCGATGAGAGCCTGGGCGTCATCGGCCACATCGTCCTCGGCATCGTCGGCGGCCTGGTCGGCGGTTTTCTCGCCGGGATCATCAGCGGCGGCGCGGACTACACGACCGGCATCAACGTCACGACGATCGTTGTCGCTGTGATCGGCGCCATCATCGCCGTCGTCGGCTATAACGCGATCAGAGGGCGCACCCGGACCGGCGGGGGCCCGATCTGAGGATCCGCCTCCGTCGCAACTCCAAGGCAGCATTACCCGGCCCGTGGGACGGGCAGCCGGCGATCGGATCGACTCACCAGCTGATCCGATCGTCGCTCGTGGCGCCGACTGCGTCGCGAGCGTGATCGCCACCCAACAGCTTCCGGGGTAACGGGTGCAGCGCGCCAAGACTTGACCCTACTTCGTGAGGACCTTGTGAACAGGCGGGCGCGCGGACCGATTGGATCGTGCCAAACGGGAGCGTCTTAACCACCCAACAACGATTGGCGTCGCATCTGCCAACGAGGCAGGGCCGGGAAATCGGCTCCTGCGCGCCCAGCAGGGCACGCCGCAAGCGCGATCGAGGCGTACGGTGCCCTCGATGACCGCCGTTCGAACACGTCTGCCGCTGCTCGCCGCTGGAATGTTCGGCGTTCTACGAAAGTGACTCAATTGGATTGAACGCGGCCATCTTCCGGGAGCTACCCGGGTCAACGAGCCGCACTGGCGGTCGATCCCCCGAACGCTATGGGTGGCTTTGCGGTACCGCCCCGCCCGGATGGTGTTGCACCTCGATCGCGGCCTGGTTCGCACCCGAGCGCTGATGGTCACGATCTCCAATGGGCCGTACACGGGAGCCGGCATGACGGTTGCGCCGGAGGCTCGGCTCGACGATGGCCTGTTCGATATCCGGGTCTTTCGTGGATTCTCCAAGTGGGAGCTGTTGCGCCATCTCGCCTCCATCACGTTCGGACGTCGTCAGTATTCGCCGCGAATCTCGACGTTTCGTTTCAGGCGGGTGCGGGTGACGACACGGCATCCCCTGCCGGCCCGCGCAGACCATCGGGACCTCGGGACGACGCCGGTCGAGTTCGTAACGCGACCGCGCGCGTTGCGCGTCATCGTGCCGTGACTCGACCACCCTCACGCAACGCAGGGCCAGCAATGCTGGGCACGGTACGGTCCCCTGCGCCCCGTGGGTCGTGGAAGAACGCTGAACATCCGCCCGGGCAAACCGGCCGAAGCCGATGATGTCGCCGACCTCGTTCGGCGGGCGTTGACCGAGTATCACACCGCGCGCGTTGCAGGGCCACCAGGTTCTTACGGGTCAGTGGCCAGGGCCGCCCGGCTCTACGTCGTCGACCGCATCCGGCTCGCCTCCCTCGATCTGTTCGCCAAATGCTCGCTCGTCGGCGGCCAATTCCCAAATGTCGCGGCTCTTGATCTCGATGACACGGGCCAGTCGATTGAACTGGGGGGACGAGATAGGCTCCGCTCGCTTTTCTCGTTCAAGTTCCGTGAGCTCTTCCATCTCACGGAGGAGCCGATCGGAGACGTCCCTGAGTTGGCCTTTCTTCCGGTCCTGCTGGTCCGGCATGGTCAGTTCTCCTGAAGGTGCGGACATGATCATCGGCCGGTCATTTCAGAGACGCTTGCGGTTGCACTGATTGACTGCCTTCCGCGCGACACCGGCGGTCGAAGCCGGCGCCAGGCCGAGCCTCACCGCTGATTGCCTTGACAGGCCGTCTACCACAACGCCCCCAGAAGATGGGCCTCGGCGAAACCGGTGTCGTGGCCAACCGTATGGTCGGTGACCTATGCCCGACGACATTGACACCCGACATCCGGACTGACCTCATCGCCGACCTCGATGCCGACGCCACCAGCCGTACGAAGGCGGGCGTACGCGCATCAGCTCCTCGAGGCGTTCGACTGTATGGCGCCATTTCGGCGTCACAGGCCTGCACACCGTGTTCTGGTCTCGGCCGGCCGTGCGACCCACACCTCCGCTAGAATGGCGGCCTCCCGAGCGGGAGTAACTCAGCTGGCAGAGTGTCTGCTCCCCAAGCAGTCCGACCGGCCCATTTGCCAGACCAGGTCGAGGCCGGAGGCCACCTGCCAGTCCCCAATTGAGACCCCCTTCCTGCACGAATTCCGGCTAGCGGGTCTCATTTCAGGGGTGGCTCGCCGCCCATCGCCGGGGCCGGGCCACTTCGGGTGGCACCCCAGCCATCACGGCCCTTAGATACAGATCCCTCGCCTCGTCAGTCAGTTTGGCTTGGCGTCGGCGTTCTCGGGAAGCAGTTGCAGACGCGACCGTCCCGCAGGGTGGGCACCTCGGACAAGGTGGTGTCGTCCCGCCGCCCCTCGACGCCGTTCCTCCGAATCGGACCCGACAACGACCGGCAGCCGCGAATGTGCAACGTGATTTTATTCTGGCCATGTGCCTCCCGTGACACCGTGCAGCCTACGATCGCAAAAGCAAGTTGGCGGCATCGGGCGCGAAGGAGTGCTACCTATGAACGATCGACGAGTTTTTGAAGATCAAACTACGGACGAGGCCACGACGCCCGACACCACCGGTTGGGGCCAGCGGGCGACGAAGCCCAGCCCCTCCCAGACGGGGCGTGAACCCGCGATCGTTCAACTTGAGGCGATCATCGAGAGCCTCACCACGTATGCAGCGCCGGTCCTTCGGGAGATCGCCGCCCGGGCGGCCGAGCTCGCCGCTAAAGCGGCCGACGCAGCTGGTCCGATTGCCCATAAGGCCGCCGAGAAGACCGAGGAGATGAGTGGGCGGCTGGCGACGAAGGGCCGCGAAGTCGCTTCCGACCTGCGGCGGGAACCGACCGAAGTCGCGCCCGAAGGCGACATCACCCCGCGCACCGACAGCGAGTCGCCGGCGGCCGAGGAGGCTGGGCTGCCCGCGCGGTGATTGCCGCAGGTGGCGCGATTTTCGAGCCACGAACGTCGACGCAGACATTTCGCAGCGAAACCGGCTTTGAGCGTCGGCCGCGGACGTGTTCAAACGCTTCGCCGATTTGTCGCAGGCTCGCTCTCTGTTGCTGCCGTATCGACGGACCAGCTAGTAGGGGATGCGCGAGGCAAGATGACCGCCACAACGGGACTGGATCGCGCGGCGAGGGCTTGGGACATGCCCAACAAAGCCGACTGCGTCGATGGTACTTCTGGACGCGTCCCTTGTGACCGACCCCGCGCCCGACCGTCTCCGAGTCCAGGTGGCCCGACTCGAGTCTCTCGCCGAACGCAAAATCGCAACGCAACCGCGCTCACTCCTCGGCCGGCGGCCGTGCCAAGCAGCTCGCCGACCATCTCGCCAGCCACGTGCGGGTCCGAACCAATAGCCTGGACGCGCCGCTGGTGATCCTGATCTCGGGCCGACAGGCGCGGGCGAGGAGCACCGTGTTCAACACGCTCGCCGGACGTCCTGCAAGCCGCACAGGGGTCCTACGCCCCACGACGCGGGTGGCGGTCCTCCTCGTCCATCCGGACGATCGTGAACCGCTGCTCGATGGGACGCTCAAGGGCGTCCCGCTCGACCACATGAACCTGATCGAGGACGAGACGATCGAGCCTGGTTTGGCACTTGTGGATGCACCGGACATTGACTCGATCGAGCATGCAAACCGCAATCTTGCCGACCGCTTCGTAGAAGCCGCGGACCTGTGCCTGTTCGTGACGACGGCAACGCGCTATGCCGACCAGGTTCCATGGTCCGTTCTCGAGCGCATCCGCCAACGCGGGCTGCCGCTGACGTTCATCGTGAATCGCATGCCGCCCGATGCGGCGGACCGCGGCGAGGTCATCCGGGACGTCCGCCGTCTGCTTGTGGAGGCGGGCTTGAGCGATGCGCTCGGCGGCGGTGGCATGGCGCGCGCACCGGCGAGCGAGGTTCGATCCTCCGACGCCCGACCAACGACGCTGACGGAGCGGGCATTGACGTTCTCGGCATCGTCGAAGGGGAAGTAGAACCTGGCGGGGAGTCTGTCCGACCGGCAGCGCTCGCACCGATCGAGCGAACGATCGCCCACCTGCGCAACGACCGCGAGGCACGAGCTGCCTTGGCCGCCCGTGCGCTCATGGGATCACTCGCGGGACTCGGGGAGTTGCTCGATCGGGTGGCCGATGACTGTGAGCACGAGGATATCGATGTCGAGGCGCTCCGTCGCACGTTCGACCCACGTTTTCGACCGGAGGCTCGAGGATCTGCGCTCGGAGCTTGGCCGCGGAACGTTTCCTGCGCGAAGAGGCGCTCCGTCATTGGCAGCAGTTCGTCGGCGCTGACCAGATCACGCGCTTCTTCTCGCAGGGGATCGGTCGGGTCCGCGGCGCGATCGCCGCGATCTTCCGACCCGCAACCGCTCCCGTTTCGGAGGTGCAGGCGGCGACCACGGAGGATCTGCTCGCAGTCGCACGGTCGGAGGCAGCGGAGGCCGCCCGATTGGTGGCGGTCGCGTGGTCAGACGATCCCTCGGTCCGAGACGACATCGCCGCGGACCCGACGCTGTGGGGCACCAGCACAGGCTTCGACGACCGTCTGCGCTCGCGCCTGGATGGCTGGATCGAGGGGATCACCACGGGCATTGCGGCCACGGGCCGACCGAAGCGCGAGCTCGCGCGCGGGGCCTCGATCGGCGTCAACGCACTCGGGACTGGGGTGATGCTGGCAACCTTCGTGCACACCGGGGGCCTGACAGGCGCCGAGGTCGGTGTCGCGGCCGCGACGGCCTTCCTCAACCACAAACTCCTCGCGGCGTTGTTCGGCGAGGCCGCCATGGTCGAGTTGATCGACTCTGCCCGGCGGCGGCTGGATGCGGCCCTGACCCAAACCTTCGAGGAGGAGCGCCGGCGGTTCGAGCGACTGGTTACGCCGGCGGGTCAGTTGGCGGAGCTGGCGAGCGACCTGCGCGCAGCCGTGGCCGATCTCCGCGCATTGCCTGCTGGGACGCTGATTGGTGACCTCAATCGACCAAGGTGGACAGGACGAGCTGCAGCGCTCGCTCAATCGCTTCGCCGACGCTGCGGGCGCCGCCGAGGACCTTGGCCTGCCCACGGAACAGGTTCGGGTCGTCCTCGCGGAAGCACTCGGTCGTCTCGGCTTTCCCTCCGATGTCTACGTGCTGGCGCTCGTTGGCGGTACGGGGGTCGGCAAATCCAGCCTCCTGAATGCCCTCGCGGGGTCGCCAGTGAGTCCCGCCTCGGCCCTCCGCCCGACGACGGCCCACCCTGTCGCGTGGGCCCCGCGCGCGGCACGCGACGACCTGACTGGCCTGCTGGCTTGGCTGGAGGTGACCGACGTGCGCGAGCACGACGAGGCGCGCTGGGGTTCGGTCGCGATCCTGGACCTACCGGACATGGATTCGGTGGCCACCGCACACAGAGAGGTGGTCGAGCAGGTGCTACCCAAGGTAGACGCCGTGGCGTGGATCACCGACCCGGAGAAGTACCACGACACAGTCCTGTACGACGATTTCCTACGACGGTGGCTGACGAGGCTGGCTCGGCAGGCGATCGTGGTCAACAAGGCGGACCGGCTGAGCGGGGACGACGTCGCGCGGGTACGTCTCGACCTGGAGGGGGATGTCCGCCATGGGTTGGCGGGCCGCAGTGGGCGCGATGATCCGACCGTTCCGATCATCGCGGTGTCAGCGACGGGTGGGTCGGAGGGTATTCGTGCGTTTTCTGAGTGGCTCGCCGAGGGAGTCGAAAGCAAGATTGTGGTGCGCGCTCGCGTGGCGGCCACCATTGCGGCCCACGCCAAGGGACTGGCTCGCGAGGCCGGCATCGACCCGGCCGGACCAGCTGAGCCGTTCCTAAATCTCGGACGCCCGCCGAACTGCAATCGGCGCCGTCACGGCAGCGATGCTTCGGGCCATCGACCTGCCGGGGTTGCAACGCCAGGCAGTCGCCGCCACGCGAGCACAGGCACGGCGCCGTGGCACGGGGCCAATCGGCACCCTGACGTCACTGATCTACCGACTGTCCGGGAGGGAAGCCCAAGTTGCCGATCCGGACGCATTCCTTGTCCGCTGGCGCGACCGGGGACGCATGACACCTGCGGTCGAGTCGCTCCGGCTGGCGCTGGCCGAGCCGATTCGGGCGGCCGCCCCAGGCGTTCGGCCCGCGCTGGCGGCAGCCGTCGAACCGGTCCAACTGCGACGCAACCTGGAGGCAGCGGTGGATCGTGCGGTCGCTCGGCACGATCGGACCCCACCCTCGAGCCACGTATGGACGGGGATCGGTTTCCTGCAGACGCTGGCCACGGCGGCCATTGCGCTGTCGGTCGGTTGGATGATTGTCTGGCTCCTCGCTCGCCCTGCAGTCGATTCGGCCGATTTACCAGTCATCGGGCGGGTCCCCATGCCGCTGGTCGCCCTCGCCGCGTCATTGCTGGTCGGCTACCTCCTGGCAAGATTTCTAGGTCTCCACGCTGGCTGGATTGGGCGGCGCTGGGCCGCGCGATTGCGGCGCGAGGTCGCGTCGGAAGTGGAGCGCGAGGTGGCGGATCATGGACTCAAGCCGCTCGACCGACTCGAGACGGCACGTCGAGTGTTGTTGGAAGCAACGCGCGACGTCAGCTCCGCCGACGAACGCCTGCGGCATCGTTAGGTGAGTCCGTCCGGGCGGGCAATGCCGGCAATCCGAGCCGCCGTGCCAGTCGGTCTCGGATACCTCCCACCCCAATGACGTGGACTCTTGCGGCTGCGAGATCGATGCCAAGCTGCAGGCCGTCGAGACGGCTGCAGATCTCCGCAATTGAGGCGGCGTTCTCTGTTGCGGGACTCGCGCGTGGCCTTCGCGAGCCGCGAAAGCGCGGAGCGCGAGCTGGGTCAAGAAGCCCCCGCTGGTGATCGCGTCGGCGCCCGTGCACCCAAAACGCCTAATCGGAGGTCGGGTCAACATGTCATCGCGAGTCCAGCCGCCGATCGCCCGAATGACACGCACCTGCAATCGGATACCGGCGGCCCTTGCGGACGCTGGCCCGAGCCGCGTCCCATGCTGGATCACGTCGCCGCATCGCGGCTCAGTCCGATACCGAATGCGTGAGGAGAGAACCCATGTCCAAGATCGAGGAATCGATTGACGTGAAGGTGCCCGTGCGGGTTGCCTACGACCAGTGGACCCAGTTTGAAGAGTTCCCCCGCTTTATGAACGGCGTCGAGTCCGTTGAGCAGATCGACGACACGAACCTCCATTGGATCGCCAAGATCGGCGGGATCCGCAAGGAGTGGGACGCGGAGATCACCCAGCAGGAACCGGACCAAAGGGTCGCCTGGAAGTCGACGACCGGCGCCGACAACGGCGGTGCGGTGGACTTCCACCGGCTCGACGATCAGTTGACGCGGATCACCCTGACGATGGACGTGGCACCCCAGGCGTCGTCGAGAAGGTCGGCGACGCGGTTGGCGTTCCCGCGCGCATGGTGTCCGGCGATCTCGAGCGGTTCAAGGAATACATCGAGGAGCGTTCCGCCGCGACCGGCGGTTGGCGTGGGACCGTGGAGCAGGCCGACACCTCGGGGTGATTGGACGCGGCTCCGGCCGCCGCAGTCGGTCGGGTAACGCAGTCGCCAGATCCGGGCCTTGGCCTTGACCGCCCGGATCTTTGGCCCGGGGGTCAATCGACCACGACGAGCGTGGCGTACATGCCCGCTTTGCCCCCTTCGGCCATCCTGTCGCGTGGTCAGCCTGCTGTTCTTCGGTCCCGCCCCGAACTCGTGGACGATCGGTTCCTCGTTCCGGACCACGAACGTGACGGCTTGGCCGGCCTTGACGGTGATCGGATCGAGCGAAAGCATCGCGTCCGACATCACGACCTCGATCGCGGTCGGTCGAAATACACGCGGTGCGATGATCCTGCAGCGTGGCCTGCAGCGGTTGCGAGCACTCTGTGGGGCTCGGTGGTTCAGGCTGGGGTTCCACCATCACTTTGAGGACCATCCGTCATGACCAACCCTTCCAGCCGCGAGGCCATTGCGCAGGTCGCCGCCGTCATCAGCGAGATCGACATCTGTATCCTCGCAACCCGTGGGGAGGGCGGCCAAATCCACGCCCGACCTATGTCAAACAACGGCCAGGTCGAGTGGGACGGCCGATCATGGTTCTTCGCTCCGAGAGCCGGGCGTCTCGTCGCAGAGCTTCGGGCGGACCCGTCGGCCGTTGCGGCGTACCGCGTAGACGAGGGATACACCTTCGTCTCCGTCAGCGGTCGCGCGACGATCGAAACCGATCTCGAACTCAAGAAGGAATACTGGCTTCCGGAGCTGGAGCGCTGGTTTCCGAACGGGCCGGACGATGAGGACGTTGCGTTGATCCGCCTCGACGCCGAGCACGCCGACTGGTGGACGGAGGACGGGGATGGCAGCGCCGATCTTCGCAAGTCGGTGACCACCGCTTGACCCAGGACCGCGACGGCCAGGCCAGGACCCGCCCTCCGCCGGGCTGGTCGACCCTACGGCGTCCCACTGTTACACTGGCCTGGCTGGGTTGTTCATCGCCAATGGGACGCTCCACCTCCTGGTACCAGAACGCTTCCTGCCGTTGGTTCCCGGTGGATTGCCGGCCCGGGACGCGATCATCATTGCCAGGGGGTCGCGGAACTCGCGTGTGCCGGTGGGCTTCTCTTTGGCGCTCGTTGGGCGAGTCGCGCCAGCGCGCTCCTCTTGCTCGCAATCTTTCCCGGGAACGAGGCGTTTGCCGTCGCGGCCGCCGCCGAGCCCCGCCTCGTCACGCCTCCACGTGGTCGCGGCGTGGGCGCGCCTGCAGATCCAAGTTCCGTTGGTCTGGGCCGCCCTGTGGACCCGACGGACGAGCGGCCTTGCCGGTCAGCCCGTGCCGGGACCGATCAAGATCGACAAGTACCATGCGGGCGCGTCATGGTGGCCTCCGAGCGGGACCCAACTCAGCTGACTACTGGGCGCGGCGGAACTCAGCCCCCATCATCCGCAATGGCTGGAAGCCAGAAGCCGAACTCGGCGCCGCGCGTGTCCATGCGATCGGCAGCCCAGACACGGCCTGCCATGGCCTCGATGAGTGCACGGCAGACAAACAGCCCAATGCCCGCACCATCGGTCGTGTGCGCAACTCGGTCTGATCGATAGAACAGATCGAAGAGCCGCTCCGGGTCCTGCCCAGCAAGCCCGGGACCGCCATCTCGCACGCGAACCGCACTGCCGTCGCCGTCAACTTCGACCGTGATGGCGATCTCGGTTTCGCCGCCATACTTCGTCGCGTTGCTGAGAAGATTCCGGATGACCTGTTCGACGTAGAGGCCATCGGCATTCACCGGTCGGTCGGTCGCCGCTACGTCAACGATGATGCTTTGCCCTGGCGTCCGGGCCTGTTGTGCAGAGACTGAGGAGTCCACGAGTCGCCCGAGGAGGACGGGCTCCGACGCGAGCTGCAGGCCGCCCCCCTCGGCGCGGCTAAGGATCAACATGTCCTCTGTAAGGGTCCGGAGGCGGTCGGCCTCCGCGGCGATGTCACCGAGGTGTTCCTCGAGCTCGGCGGCGTCGAAAGAGGCATGACGGCGCTGGAGCACCTGACTCATGCCGAAGATGGTCGTGATAGGCGTTCGAAGCTCGTGGCTCACGATGCCGATGAAGGCCTCGCGGAACTCCCGGGCACGCTCCTCATTGCCGTGGCTCTCGGCCACGGCCACTCCGAGCCGTTGGCTCGCTGCTCGCTCCTCGGCTAGCGAGCGGGTGGCGGCCAGGAGTTCCTGTTCCCAACGAGTGCGAGCTCGGATCGGGACGATCAGGGCGCGGTACGCAATCGCGTCGCCGTCGAGCCGAATTGCATTGAACAAAACCGGGATCGAGGATTCCAGCGAGAGCAGGACTTCCTCGACGTACCCGCGACTCGCGAGCATCGGCACGACATGCGTCTGCAGGAGGATCCGAGAGGAAGCCGAGAGAACGCTCTCGAGCACCTGGCCAATCAGGTCGGGCGGTGCCCTCTCGAGGACTTCGACCCATGTACGCGTTGGCGGCGCGGATTCGCAGATCCCCATCGAGCGCCAGCACGCCGGCCGGCACGGTATCGAGGAGATTATCTCCGGCTGGCATCCTGGTGCCTCGTGGTGACCTTCAGATATTCCGCCATGGCGTCGATGATGAGGTCCGGGTGGCTGACGTGGGGACAGTGACCCGTCGCGGCGATCACGCGAAGCGTGCTCCCGGGCAGCTCGCGCGCGAGGAATGCGCCCACCTCCGGCGGAGCCACAGCGTCCTCCGCACATTGGACGATCAGCGAGGGCGTAGTGACGCGACGAAGGTCGGGGCGGTTGTCCGACAAGAACGTGACCTCGGCGAACTGCCGCGCCATGACCGGGTCGATCGAGCAGAATGATGCTTCAAGCTCCGCAGTGAGAACTGGCCGCTCGGGATTGGCCATCACCAGCGGGGCGAGGAACGAGGCCCAGCCAAGCGCATTCAGATCCATCATGTCCAGCAGACCGTCGATGTCTCCGCGAGTGAAGCCGCCGCGATACGTCGGCAGGTCGTCGAGGTATCGGGGCGACGGTGCGATGAGGATGAGGTCGCGGAATCGTCCGGTTCGGCGACAGAGGCCAATATCCCGATCATGGCGCTGACCGAATGCCCGACCAACGTGACGTCCTCTAGGCCGAGGTCCGCGCAGATCTGCAGGACGTCCTGGGCATAGCCATCCAGGCTGCTGTACCGGGCCAGATCGTAGGCGGAACGGTCGGAGCGCCCTGCGCCTACGTAGTCGAAGGTGACGACCTTGAAACTGCGCTCGAAAGCCGGTGCAACCTTGCTCCACATCGTCTGATCGCAGCCAAATCCCTGAGCGAACAGCATGGGCCGGCTGCTCTCGACCCCCGCGATCTGGACGGCGTGGCGGTCGCGGACACTCTTCATGGCAGGAGCATAAGCGCCGCGGGGCACCAGCTCCTCGTTGGAGGGACCTGCTCGCCTGTCACGTGCTCGCGTTGACAAAACGACCGACCTGGAGACCGGCGGGTACACGAAACGCAGAGCCGGTTAATTCTGCCGACAAGGCAGAGTGTTGGCCGGGCCCTCAAATCTTGCGCCCATACGAGGCTCCCTCGACCTCCGGTCACGAATGGATGGAATGCTCAATCATCTGCTCTTCAGCGGCCGAGCCAACACCGCGCTGAGCAAAAATCCAACCAATCGACGAGATGCAATCTAGGCTGGACAACCTAGATGCTGCAAATCGTGTGCCGGTTCCTCGGCGAGCGCCCTGAGGTGCGCGTCATATCGCTGGACTCCGAGTTTGGCCGGACGCGTGCGCAGCCTGGCCATGGACCCGTGCCGGTAGCCGCCTTGCGAGCCGGAGATGGCCGCGTTCGTCCCTTTCGGTCGATGCAGGATTGAGTTCGCGCTTGATGCGTTCGGCGGCCTCAATGCCCCACGGATGGCCGGTTCGGTGCTGCGTGTCCGAGACCTCATCGAGGGGGCGGTCGACGACCCCGAGGTAGGCATCTGCATTGTCACGGGTCAGCGAAGTCGATCGTCGAAACGTACGCATCGACGGCGCTCTTCCGCATCGAGCCCTGGGTCGGGACGAACCCGGCGGGCAGGGAGAACCCATCGGCCTCAAACAAGGTGTCGATTTCGCCGAGCGTGTATGAGCTGATCGCTTCACGAACCGCCCTTCTACACCGGGCGGCACGATCGCCCGCGGCGATCGATCACCCACGGCTGGGGGCACATCCGATGCCGGCACGATCCGTGGGCACGTCGTATTGCGGCAGTTGGCGCCGTCTCAAACGGAGCAGAGCCTAGCCCTTCGATTGGCGCACGCGCATCCCACTGCTACGATCAGCGCCCTCCCGAGTGGGAGTAACTCAGGTGGCAGAGTGTCTGCTTCCCAAGCGGACCGTCCGGCCGCATTTCCTGTTCCACAAACCCTGCCGAAGCATGCCTGATCGAAGGCTTTGAGAGTCTTGGCGAGGGCGGAATCGCTCGACAAGCTCTCAAAACCCGGAGAGCCGCGCCGAGTAGGTATGTGCAGACAACGTGAGATGCAACAGGAGACATGGGGACGGTTTCGAACGGTCGGTGATTTCGATGAGCGGCAGCGGCCACCATCGGCGATCTAAGCCGATCGTTCGTCCGTCGACGGACCGCTCCCACGGGCTTCATCATCCGGCCTGGCCTCAGCGCGCACCTCCTGGCGCAGCGTCGCGGCGCGTGAGCGCAGGTCCCTGAAGAAGTCCGTGTCGGTGATCTCGGAGACTCGCTTAGTTTGCCGGGCCTGATCGATTTCGATCCGAAGCTCGAGGACCTCGGCGCGAAGGCGCTCTTCGCGGGCACGGACCTCAGCAGCCATGCGCGCGAAGCGGCGGGCAAGAACGCCGAGCGCGTCAGAGCGCGCGGCAACGTCCGCCAGTGATCCAGGGTCGAATCCCCCAGCCTCGAGCGCCTCTGCCGCGCCCGTTACCCTCGAGACCTGCTCGAGGTATTCGCGCTCGAGATCCCGCAGGCGCTTGGCAGCCAACGATGACGCCAGACGAGCGCGCAGGATCGCCGGCTCGAACGGCTTCGTGAGGTAGTCCGTCGCGCCCATCTCGATGCAGCGGACAACGCTGTCGAGCTCGTCGACGCCGGAGATGATGATCACGGGCAAGTGGTCAAGCGACGGGTTCGCCTTGATCGCCGCGAGCGTTGCATAGCCGTCGAGCTCCGGCATCACGATGTCGAGCAGCACGACGTCGGTCATCTCCGACCGGAGGACATCGAGGGCGGTTCGACCGTCGGGCGCCTCGGCAACGGTCCAGCCCTCGGCTTCCAAGGCTCGCCGCAGCAGCATGCGATTGAGGCGCTCGTCGTCGACGACGAGGACCCGGGCGGCGCTGGCCGTCACTTCGCCATCCGGAGCGCGGCGAGCTCCGTTCGGACCCGTTCGAATTCCGCCGCCGCTGCCGCGACTCGCTCAGTGGCGCGCTCGACCGCCCCGGAGCGAGCATCCGCCTCGAGCTGACGACACAGCTCCACGAGTCGCTCGGCGCCCATGCTCGCACTGTTGCCCTTGAGCGAATGGGCGGGCCGGACGAACTCCGCGGCCGACGCCGCGATGGCGGCCGCGCGCATCATCGCGAGCTGTACGACCGCGTCATCCAGGTAGGTCTGGATGAGCTCATCGACAAACGCGGGGTCGCCGCCGGTCATATCGAGCAGCCGGTCCAGGGCGCCCGAGTCCACCGACCGCCCTGGTTCCATCACGTTGCCGTCTCCTGCGCCAAACCGGGGATGGCCGGAACGGCCGCGAGCGCCGCCGCGAGCAGATCCGGGCGTATCGGTTTCGTCAGGTAGTCGTCCATACCGGCGGCGAGGCACGCCTCGCGGTCACCTTCCATGGCGTTGGCCGTCATCGCCACGATCCACGGCCGGATGGCCGGTTCGGCGGCCCGGATCCGTCGGGTGGCCTCGAGACCGTCCATGTCGGGCATCTGGACGTCCATGAGAATCACGTGGTACGGCTCCCGCCCGATTGCCTCGACGGCCTCGAGCCCGTTCCCGGCGACATCCGCGGACAGGCCCAGGTTCTTGAGCAGGCGCACGGCGAGCTTCTGGTTCATCGGGTTGTCCTCCGCGAGGAGGACGCGAAGCGCTCCGCTGGCGGTGAACGCTGCGACGGTTTCGCCACCCTCTCGCTCCGCAGCGCCGGCCGCTACAGCCCCGACCGGGGCGGCCTCCAGGAAAAACGCGAGCGTGAAACGGCTGCCCTCGCCCGGGACGCCGCTGCTGGCGGCCGTCAGGGTCCCGCCCATGAGCTCTGCCAAGCGGCGGCTGATGGCAAGCCCGAGCCCGGTGCCGCCGTAGCGGCGAGCAATCGAGGCGTCGGCCTGGCTGAACGACTGAAAGAGCCGGCTCATGCCCTCCTCGGTGATCCCGGAGCCCGTGTCGGTGACCGAGATCTCGACCTGCCAGCGACCTTCCGCTGGTGTGGTTGACATGGTCAGCTCGACGCGGCCCTGTTCGGTGAACTTGATCGCATTCGATAGCAGGTTGAGCAGAACCTGACGGATCCGGCCGCCGTCGCCGAGCAGCGGCGGCGGCGGCTCGCCGATTCGGTTGACAGTGAGCTTGAGGCCCTTCTTCGCGGCGTTCGGCCGGATGAGCCCGGTCGCGTCGTCCACGGTCTTGCGGAGGTCGAACGGCAGCGCCTCGAGCTCGAACCGGCCCGCTTCGATCTTCGAGAAATCGAGGATGTCGTTGATGATCGTGAGCAGCGCCTCACCGGAGACGCTGATGCTCTCGGCGAAATCGCGCTGATCCTCGTCCAGCTTCGTTCCGAGCAGCAGACCGCTCATGCCGATGACGGCATTCATCGGCGTCCTGATTTCGTGGCTCATCGCCGCGAGGAAAGAGCTCTTCGCCTGGTTCGCGGCATCGGCGTCGCGGCGTGCGGCCTCAAGCTCCGTGATGTCGTGGTATATCGCGTAGTAGCCCGTGTGCTCATCGTCGACGACGAGAGGGACCAGGACGATCTCCACGTCAACCAGGTCTCCGTCCTTGCGCCGCCGTTGGCCGATCAGCTGCGCTCGCCCGATCTCGTCGGCCAATCGCGTCGCGGCGATGCCCTCAGCACGCTGGTCTGCCGCGAACAGCAGGTCGTCGATATGCCGGCCGATGGCCTCGTCCGCGGCGTAACCGAACAAGCGGACCGCAGCGGGATTCCATCCGGAAACGACCTCATTCCGATCCATCGTGACGACCGCCACCGGGCTGATCCCGACGAGCAATTCGAAGTACGCCTTCTGGCGACGGATCTCAGCTGCCGCCAGGGTTTGCTCGGTGATGTCGAGCATGAAGCCCTGGATGTGCAACGGGTTTCCCTCGGCATCGCGAACGATCCAGCTCTCGTCGCGTACCCAGACCGTTCGGCCGTCGCCGGCCATGACCCGGTACTCGTGCGAGAAGCGCTGGTTGGAGCCTTCGAGGTTGCCGCCGACCGAGGCGACGATCGACTCGCGATCGTCGGGGTGGATGATCGAGTTGAAGAAGTCCGCCTCGTAGAACTTCTCGATCGGATAGCTGAAGATCTCGGCCGTCCGAGGGCTGGCGTACGTCAACGTGTTCGATTTGTCGGGTTTGTCGATGAAGATCGCGAGCGGCAGCTCCTCCACGAGCGAACGGTAGAGCTCCTCGGCCTCGCCGAGCGCCTTGAGGGTCGAAGTGAGCTCTTCGGTCCGCTCATCGACGCGCCGCTCGAGGGTGACGACATTCTCGCGCAGCTCCGCTGTCATCTCGTCAAACGCGGTAGCCAGGACCCCGACCTCGTCCTCCGAGCGCACACCGGACTTCGCCTCGAGATCGCCGGCCCGAACGCGGCTCGCCGTCGCGGCCAGCGACAGGATCGGCCGGGTGACGCGGCGGGCGACGACCCAGATTCCCGCGGCGAGGAGGATCGCGGAGCCCAAACCGACGATGCCAATGACCAGTGCGAGCTGGCGCGCCGGGCTGAACGCCTCGTCCTGGCTCATCTCCGCGATCAGGCCCGCGTTGCGGTCCGCGATCCATTCGTAGACGCCGATGACGGGTACCCCATCCGGGTCGGTGTAGAGGCCGCGGCCGCTCTGCCCGGCAACGATCGCTTCGACGGCCGTCGATCGGAGCGAGCCGCCGTCCCCGCCGGTGCCCTGGATGAGCACGCCGTCGGCGCCGACCAGGTACGCCCGGCCCGTCGCGCCGAGGCCGGTCCGCTCGAGCACGATGCGGTCGACGCGCTGGAGACTGAGGTTCGCGGTGATGATGGCGACCCGCTGGCCCTTGCCGTCCTGGTCGAAGAGCGGCGTCGCGACGGTGATCGTCGGTCGTCCGGTCAAGCTGGAGCGGTAGGCGTTCTGGACGTTCGTATGGGACGCGCCGGTGATGAAGAAGCCCTCGTCGGCGAGGGAAAGGCCCTCGTGATCGGCGAGCGTCGACATCCGGATCGTGCCGTTGAGGTCGAGGATGAGGATCTCCTCGGCGTCAGCGGTCTGTGAGACGACGATGGCAAGGAGCTGGCGGAGCCGCATCTCCGCCAAATCCCGTGCCGTGGGCGGCGAGGCTGGGTCGAGGAACTCACGAGCGTCATCGCCGACGCCGGGCATGACACCGACGAAGACGACGTTCCGGATCTGCTCATCGACAAAGCGATCGAGGGCATCAGCCTTGAGGCCGGCGACGGCGCCCAGCCGCTCGTAGACCGAGGTCGTGAGGTCGCTCGTCGCGCGCCAGTAGACGATGACCCCGACGACGAGGACGGTGATCGTCGAAAGGCCGAGGAAGTACCCGACGAGCCGAGCCCGGAGGCTGCGGCGGAATGGCGCGAAGACGCGGCTCGTCAGCACCATCGGCTGGCTACGGGACGACCTGACCCAGCGCGTCTAGGTCGAACCCTGCCGCGGGTGAGGCGAAGTCTTCGCCGAAGAACTCCATGGAGAGGTCCTTCAGCGTGCCGTCGCGATGCAGTGCCGCGATCGCGGCGTCGATCGCCTCGAGGAACGCCACCGGGTCGAGCGTCAGGTCGCGGTCGACGTAGCCCGTCTTCTGCGTGTAATACGCCGCCTCGTCAAGCTCGCGCAGCGGGGCGCCGTCCTTGATCGCGGCGAGGCCGACGGTCGCGCTGCATAGGAACGCATCGATCTCACCGGCCACCACCGCTTCGAGGCCCGGGACCTCGGTGTTGAACGTGACGATCTGGGGGTCCTCCACAAGCCACTCCATCTCGACGCCAGGCAGCTCGAGGGTTCGGCGCAGGTAGAGCTCGTGCGTGCAGCCGGCACAGGCGCCGATTTCCTTGCCGGCGAGCTCGGCCGGTTTCGTGACCGGTGAGTCGTCGCGGACGAAGAACGAGGCAGGGGTTGAGTAATACGGCTGGGTGACGTACAGCCGCTCCATGCGGTCGACCGTCAGGGCGCCGGAGCCCCAGGCGACGTCGTAGCGGTCGCCCCAGGAGCCAGCGATCATCGAATCGAACGGCGTGGCCACGAAGCACGGCTCGACGCCGAGCGCCTCGGCGACGAGCTTGCCCGTCTCCGCGTCGTAGCCTGAGACTTCCGCGGCGGTCTTCTCGTTCGGTGAGCACTTCGTTTCGGCCAGGCGCGTCGCCCCTTCGACAGCGAACGACTGGGGCGGGTACTCGAGATCGGTCCACAGGACGAGGGTGCCCCGTTCTCGGACCTGGGCCAGCTTGTCCGTCGACGCGTTGAGGCTCGGCGCCTGCGAGACCTGCCCCGAGCACGCGGCGATCAGAAGTGCGAATGCTGGCGCGACGAACCGCGGCATCGGTCTCATCGACGTGCCCTCCTTCACGGTATCGTCTGCCCGATTGACTCCGGATCGAATGACGCCGCAGGTGCAGCGTAGTCGCGACCGAAATAGGTTATCGAGAGTCCACCCAGCGTCCCGTCGTCGAGTGCGGCGGTGAGAATGCCATTGAGCTCGTCGAGAAACGGCTTGATGGCAAGACCGGAACCACGATCGAGCGCTCCGGCCGGGAACGCCGAGTAGGCCGCGGGCTCGATTGCGCGCAACCCGAGTCCTTCGTCGATCGCCTGCTGGCCTGCCGTCTCCTGGCAGAGGAACGCATCGAGCTTGCCGTCGGCCACGTCCTGGAGCCCGGAGCGCTCAACGGCGTAGCCGACGATCTCGGCGGAGTCGACGACGTACTCGACGCCGGCGCCTGGCAGGTCGAGCCGCTTCTGCAGGTACAGGTCGGCGAAGCAGCCCGTGCAGACCCCGATCCGCCGGCCGCTCAGCGCCTCCATCCGCTCGACCGCCGAGCCCGCCGCGACGTAGAACCGCTCGGGCGTTCCGTAGTAAGGACGCGTGAAGACGAGCGCGTTCATCCGCTCGCGGGTGATCCCGATCGACGAGAACGCCACGTCCCAGCGGTCGCCCCAGCTGCCCGCCAGCAGCTCGGTCCACGTCGGCGTGAGGAAGCACGGCTCGACGTCGAGCGCTTCGGCGACGAGCTTGCCCGTCGCCACGTCGTAACCGTCCACCTCGGCCCCGGTGAGCTGGTCAGGCGAGCACTGGGTCTCCGCCGGCCGCCGCGCAAGGCGCGCGGCGAAGGACGCAGGCGGATAGGCCGTGTCGACTGGCAGCAGGATTGTGCCGCGGGCGCGGATCTGGGCGAGCTTGTCCCGCGCCGGGTCAATGGAGGACGTGGCCGTCGCGCCGGGCGACGAACCGGTGCAGGCAGCCAGGCTCGCGACCGCCGCGACGGCCAGGGCCGCGAGAGCGGCGTGCGTCGAACGAGCGTTCAACAGCGACCTAGTTGACCTTCTGCTCGAGCGGTGAGAGGTCGAACTCACCGGCGGGCGTCGTGTAGTCGGTCTCGAACCACTCCATTGATAGCGTCTTCATCCGACCGTCGGCGTGGGCAGCCTGGATGATCTCATTGACGCGATCGAAGAAGGCCTTCGCCGACAGCCCCGAGCTCTTGTCGAGGAAGCCGCTCGGGTACATCGAGAAGGCGGGCTCCTCGAGGACCCGGAGGGCGCGACCCTCGGCGATCGCCTGCCTTGCCACCGGCTCCGCCGTCAGGAAGGCATCGATCTTGCCCGCCGCGAGCTCGTCGATTCCCGGAAACTCCGTCTCGTAGCCGGCAAGGACGGGGTCCTTGACCCTCTGGATCAGCTCGACGCCCGGTATGACGAGCGTGCCCTGCAGGTACGCCTCGACCGTGCAGCTCGTGCACGTGCCGATCGTCTTGCCGTCGAGGTCGGAAGGGACCTGCGCGGGCGAGTCCTCAGGGACGAGGAACACCTGCGGGATGTAGTAGTAGGGCTGCGTCATCCACAGCGTCTCCATGCGCCGGGCGTTGATCGCGCCGGAGGCGTAGGCGATGTCCCAGCGGTCGGCCCAACTCCCCGCGGTGACCTCGCTGAACTGCGGCGACACGAAGCATGGCTCCACGCCGAGCTCCGCCGCCACGAGCTTGTGCGTCTCGATGTCGAAGCCGGTGACCTCGGGCCCGGTCAGCTGGTTCGGCAGGCACTTCGTCGGGTCCGCGCGCGTTGCGCCCTCGACCCGGACCGACTGCGGTGGGTAGTCGAGCTCTGCGTAGCCGACGAGCGTCCCGCGGGCCAGGATTTGGGCAAGCTTGTCGGTCGTCGGATTGGCGCTCGGTGTAGGCGAAACCGATGTCCCCACGCAGGCCGCCACTACGATCACGATGACGCCGAGCCATGCGATCAAGCGCGTCGTCGCGCCAGCACCATGGCGCGCGGCCGAGCCCACGCTCACGAACACCCTCCTTCTCGCCCCGCAGCCCATGCGTCCATGATGCGTTCGCAGACCACCGTCATGCCGGCTCCTCCGACACGAGATGGATCAAGATAGACGTCCCAGCGCCGCCGATGGGCAGCACGTGCGGATCATCCGAGGCCGCGAGTCGTATGCGCTCAGTGGCCCCGTTCTCCTGGACCTCGACCTCGGCGGACAGCCCAGTCGACCAGCCGTCGTCGGACACCTCATGGGGCCAGACGCGAAGCTCACGCCAGGCCCCCGACGGCACGGACGCCGCGATCGCGCCGGCGCTCGGGTCCACGGCCTGCGGCGGCGTCAGCGCGGTGCCGCCCGCCGTCACGGATACCGTCGTCTGCCGCGAGCGGCGGTCGCGTCGCAACTCGACGACGGCGCGCGGGCGGAAGGCGCCACTGCGCCAGATCCAGACGATGATCCCGACCGAGAACACGGACATCGCGATGGCCGCGGCCCGCTCGATGGGACCCTCCCAGATTACGAGCCCGTGGGCCAGTAGCGCGACGATGAACAGGCCGAGCAGGACGGCCGCGACGACCGGCTGGCCGAGGATCCTGATCACGCGACCCGGAACGTACTCCGCCTTCCGCCGCGCGGCGAGCACGAGCAGCAGCGGAAACAGCCCAGTGATCAGGGGCACGGCAAGGGCGCCGCCGATGGCGATCGGGCCAACGAAATCGTCCTGGCCAGCCAACACGATGAGCTCGAGGGCGATCACGAGCGCGATCGTGGGCGCGAACCCCGCGGCAAGGCGCCCGCGTCGCGTTTGTGACAGCCTCGTCAGCCAGCCGCCACCGGTGGCCGTCGGCCTCGGCAGCAGCTCGATGACCTGGTTGTACATCCCGAGCGTGACGTACAACGAGCCGATCCCGATCGCCAGGATGACGTACAAGGAGCCGACGACGTGTACGACCGGACCGATGGCGTCGGCGAGTGGCGTGATCGCGGTGCCGCGGATGCCCACGAGCGGCTCGGGCCCCAGGACACCGAGGATCGCGATCGTAGCGACGCAGTACAGGGCAATGATCGTCACGAGCGCGGCGAGGTTCCCCAGCAGGAGCGACCGGCCGCTCGGCTCGAGGGTCAGGACGAGCTTCGATGCATTCGCGGCGGAGGTGTGACCGAAGAACGCTACGAGTACGACGCCAAACACGAGTCCGACGATGGCCAGATCGACGGGCCCGCTCGTTAGGAACGGGACGTTGACGTAGCCGAGGTTGGCGGGGTCGACGTTGATGAGGGCGATGACGGTGATGGCAGCCACAAGTCCGAGATTGACGAGCCCGATGACGACCGCCGACGCGATCGTGTCGTCGAGCGTCTCCTTGCGCAGGACGACGAGGTTGATCGCGAACAGGACAAGGATCCAGACGCCCATCGGGATCCCGGTCGCGCCGGTCAACACCGAGCCGAACCCGAGGAAGTAGACGTAGAACGTCACGACATTGAAGAGCGCGAGGGCGATCGAGAGCACCGACGACGGGAAGCGTCCGAGGAGCTCGGTCACGAAGCGCCCGAAGTAGGCCGTTCCGTAGCGCATGCTGCCGTTACGCACGACCGCCTCGGTCATTGCACCCATCGTCATGAGGTTGACGGCGCCAAGAACCAGGAGCAGTAGCACACCGGGCAGGGGCCCCAGACCGGCCAGAGCGAGCGGGATCGACATGATCCCTTCGCCGAGGGTCTCCGTTATCGCCAGGAAGTAGGCCATCCAGAACGGCGAGAGGCGGTCGAAACGGGCGGCAAACCGCGACAGGGCCCAGCGGAGCCGGTCCCGTATCGGAAGGCGGGCAGCGTAGATCGCCGAGATCGGCATGCCGTGGAGTCGCTGGTAGGCCTCGATCACCGCGGTCTCGTCGAGACCCAGCGCGGCGCGCAGCCCGGGGACATCGGCACGGCGCAACCGATGCTTCGCCGCGAGCAGCCGAGCGACAGCAGCGCGGACCCCCGGATCGTCCGGCACCTGCTCCGCCCACTCAGGAGCGAAGCGCTCCAGCTCGGTGATCGGCACTGGCCTGGCCTGGGAGGCGCCGCTCGCGAGCGCGGCAAGGAACTCATGTTCGCGCTCCGCCGCGGTCCGCTCGCCGATGTAGCTGGCGCGATTGATCCGCGAGGCCTTCGCCAGCCGGACGGTCGTTCCCTCGATCGTGGCGAGCAGGGTGCTCGCCCGCCGCGACGGCAGGCCACCGAGGATCTCGTCGCGCGAGAACATCGGGCGGTCCACGGTTCAGGCCGGCTCGGGAGGTATCACCCGCTGCGCCAGCGCGCGATACCTGGCGCTGAGCTCGTGGTCGGGATGGCGCAGGACGAAGATGCCGTCGCTGCCGAGGCGCATGAGGTCGTCGGAGTGGGGGAGGACGGCTGCGACCTCGCAGTCGTAGCTCTCGGTGACGCGGCGAGCGACGGCGTCGGGATCGAAGTCCGTCGGCGTCTTGTTGACGACGATGCTGATCCGGGGGACCTCGAGCTCCTTGGCGACGCGGGCGGTGATCCCGGTTCCCTCGAAATCCTGCTTGTCGGGCCGCATGACGATGATGAGCCCGTCGGAGATGACGAGCGAAAGCAGCGTCTCCTCGTTGAGCCCCGGATGGGTGTCGATGAACAGGACGTCGAGCTTGAGCTGGCTGACGAAATCCCGGATCCCGCTCGTCAGGCGCTGCGCGTCGTAGCCCTCGCGGAGGATCCGAGTGATCTCGCCCGGTTTCATGCTCGAGGGGATGAGGAACAGCTGGCCGCCGTTCTTCAGGCCGACACGGCTGCTCACGTCCATCGCTACGTCGCGGATCGGCGTGTCGTGCCACAGGTAGTCGTTGAGCGACGCGTGGACGTCGTCGCCATCGAGGCCGAACAGGACATGGATGCCGGGCGACTGGATATCGGTGTCGATGACCCCGACCCGCATCCCGCGTTCCGCAAGCACCGCCGCGAGGTTCGCGGTCGTGTTCGACTTCCCCGTGCCACCACGAAACGAGTGCACGCTGAGGATCGTCGCCACGCCGCTCTCCCGCGCCTGCCCGGGTCTCGGGGCCCCTCCCGCGGACCACTGACACGATCATCCTGCCGGACTGCCGCATTCTACGCGCCCGAACCTCGTCGAGAACTGTGCCGGCAGTCGCGGTTGAAGTCTTGTCCTTGAATTGAACGGTCCATGAGCTCCGAAGCCCCGCGTGGCCACCACTGTGTCGCCCAGCTAGAAGGCGGCGCCCTGAACCGACGCGGGGACGCGCCGACCCTGCCGCCCATGCGGCACTTTCAGGAGGCAGACGACATTGAGGCGCTGGCTCCGTGTTCTGTAGAATGTCGTCCTCCCGAGCGGGAGTAACTCAGTTGGCAGAGTGTCAGCTTCCCAAGCTGAATGTCGCGGGTTCGAACCCCGTCTCCCGCTCCACTTCCTCCTGTTCCACCCCTTCTGCGGGGCCGGACGACATCGCGGAACCCCGTGCGCGGCCGCCGTTCGGCGCGATCGGTCAGCGCGGTCTCTCGTGGCGACGTTCCGCGACGCGCACGAGCCTGTTTCGGAACGAGCCGCTACTTGGCCGTCGCACTTGCCTCGTTCGAAAAAGCGCTGTCACCAACACTGTTGACGGCGACCACCTTGTAGTAATAGACCACGCCCCGGGTTGTCGACGTGTCCTTGAAGGTCGTTACGTTGCCGACGGTCGTGAGCAAGGTTTCCCCACCGCTGGCTGTCCCTCGGTACACGCGATAGCCGGTGATCGGACTGCCCCCGTTCGAAGCGGGGATGGCCCAACTCATCTGGATGCCCTTGCCATTCGCAGGCGATGCGGAGAGGTTCTGCGGCGCACTCGGCACCGTGAGGGCTGGCGGAGGCGTGGCTGTCGCGAACGCTTCGTGGGAGAGCGCCCCTTCGCCGACAGCGTTCATTGCGCTCACCCTGTAGTAGTACGTGCCGGCGGACACCTGGTCGTCCCACGAGGTCACGTTTCCGACCGTCGTCAGGAGGGTCTCGGCGCCGCTCGACGTGGCGCGGTAGACCTTGTAGTTGGTGACCGGTGATCCACCACTATTGGCGGCCGTCCAGGTAAGGTGGACGGTCCCTTGCCCGCCGGTCGCGGTCAGGGTCGCGGGCGCGTCAGGAACCGTCGCAGGGGTCCCCGACACTTCGCTTGATGGGCTACCGGCTCCGATGGAGTTGACTGCTCGGATCACGTAGTAGTACGTGACGCCATTCGTCACGTCGTTGTCCGTGTAATCCGTGGATGTCGATGTCGCGAACGGGACTGTGCCTTCGCCGCCCGGTGTCGTCCCGCGGTACACGTTGTACCCGGTGATCTGCGACCCGCCGTCGTGCGTTGGCGCCGACCATGAGAGCGTGACGGTCTCGTTCCCGCGTGTCGCGACGAGGCCGGTCGGGGCGTCGGGTACCGTCACTGGAGCCTGCGACCCAGATGGCCGAAGGGCGAAGAGCTGGCCGATACCGATGGCGGCCTTGTCGGTCGTGGCTGTTCGTGTGCCCGTAGAGCCAGGAGCACCGAGAATTTGATCGGTCAGCTCCATCGCCACCTTGCTCTTGCCTTTTGTGGACGAGATCTCGCCTCGCTCAATCATTCCGGCGGGCGGGGAGAATGTGGCGTTGATCGCGCTCCCAAAGGCTCCGATCAGCAGGTCGCCAGTGACGTTCGTGGCAATCGACGGCGCCACGACGTTGGTCGTCGACCCTGTGGTCGGCTGACCGCCCGACGCGTCAACGGGCCGCGGCGGCGCTGTGACGTCAACGCCGGAATAGGCAGTAATGCCGCCGGCCGCTGACGACGTGGCGAACGTCCAGGAGAACGCCGCTCCTTCGCTGCCCGTCACGACATGGAAATAGGTGGACTGCTTCAGCGCCGATCCGTTCGTAGTGGTCTGGATCATCGTCCAGTCGGTCGGCGCGGTGATGGTCGGTACCCCAAGGACTGTGACCGTTGCGATCAGGATGTCGCCCGCCAGGACGCCTGTAGGCTTCCCGATCGTGAGCGACGTGGTTCCACCGGCCTGTGCGAACGAAGCCGAGCGGAAGGCAACCGGGGTCGGCGTGACCGCATTGGAGTTGGCCGACTGGCTGCCGGTGCCGACGCTGTTGATGGCGGCGACCCGGAACGTGTAGGTGGTGCCGTTGGTCAGCCCGGTGATGGGGGTCGTGAGCACGTTGCCCACGGTGGTCGCTGTCTGCGCCGTCGCCCCGATGTAGGGCGTCACGACGTAGCCGGTGATGGCGCTGCCGCCGTTGGACGCGGGTGCCGACCAGGTGACCGTCGCCTGGGCGTTGCCGGGCGTGGCGGTGCCGATGGTCGGTGCGCCGGGCACGGTCGCCGGGCGTGACCGCATTCGAGTTGGCCGACTGGGCTGCCGGTGCCGACGCTGTTGATGGCGGCGACCCGGAAGGTGTAGGTGGTGCCGTTGGTCAGCCCGGTGATGGGGGTCGTGAGCACGTTGCCCACGGTGGTCGTGGTCTGCGCCGTCGCCCCGATGTAGGGCGTCACGACGTAGCCGGTGATGGCGACTGCCGCCGTTGGACGCGGGTGCCGACCAGGTGACCGTCGCCTGGCCGTTGCCGGGCGTGGCGGTGCCGATGGTCGGTGCGCCGGGCACGGTCGCCGGGCGTGACCGCATTCGAGTTGGCCGACTGGCTGCCGGTGCCGACGCTGTTGATGGCGGCGACCCGGAAGGTGTAGGTGGTGCCGTTGGTCAGTCCGGTGATGGGGGTCGTGAGCACGTTGCCCACGGTGGTCGCGGTCTGCGCCGTCGCCCCGATGTAGGGCGTCACGACGTAGCCGGTGATGGCGCTGCCGCCGTTGGACGCTGGTGCCGACCAGGTGACCGTCGCCTGGCTGTTGCCGGGCGTGGCGGTGCCGATGGTCGGTGCGCCGGGCACGGTATTGGCCGCAGGCGGTGCGTCGTGCACGGACCCGCTTCCCGAATCGGTGAACGTGCTGCCGGCGATCGGCAGGAAGACCCAATCGTAGGTGGTGGCGTGGAGGGTGAGCTTGAGAATGCCGAATGTCTCGTCGTTGCTCACCACGCTGGTCGGGAGGGATGTGCCCAGGCCGTGGTGCGCCTCACCGCCGGTGCCAACCGTGAACTGGCGGATGCCGTAGGTCGGGTCTGCGACGGGCGGATCCGCGAGCGCCGCACCCGACTTCATCGGCGCGGTGCGCTCGTAGATATGGTCATGCCCGTCGAGCAGGATGTCCACGCCGGCGGCATAGATGGCGTCCCACAACGGCTGAAGCGCCTGGTAGTCCGTGGACCCAGAGCTGTATCGCGGCTTGTGCCAGAGTGCGATGACGTTCTTGCCACTGTTGGCGGCCAGATCCGCCTTCAGCCACAGTTCCTGGGGCGAGCCGACACCACAGCCGCCGGGCACGAGCTGGCACTCGGAGTCGAGGTTGACGATGTGCCAGTTGCTGCCAGCGATGTCGTAGCTGTAGTAGCTCTTGCCGTTCGAGTCGGTCGCGTTCGCGCCAAAATAGGCAAAGTAATCTGCCAGGGACTCCGGGCCGCCCGTGCCCCAGTCGTGGTTGCCGGGGACCGGCCGGGTGCGGCCCTTGATCGACGGGCTGCCCCACGGGGTCGAGGCGTAGCAGCTCGCGAACTCGGCGGCGGTGCCGAAGTCGTAGACGTTGTCCCCTGTGGTGAAGATGGTGCCCTGGATCCCGTCGATGAGGTTTCCGGTCGCGGTGTCCTCCGTCACATCGCACGAAGCAATGTCGCCGGTCCCGACGAACACCGGGTCGCTGCCCGGGCTAGTGCTGAACGTCCAGGTCGGACCGGTGGTGGTCAGGCTGCCGTCGCTGACAGTGACGTACCACTCGAACTTCTGGCCGTCGGCCAGGCTCGACCAGAGCGCCGTGTCATTCGTGCCCGACGCGATGCCCGTGTGCTGGGCGAGCTGGCTGAAGACACCGCTCGCGAACGGGCGCCCGAAGTAGGTCACCGTCAGCGGATCGTTGTCGGGATCGGACAGGCCGACGTCGAGGGTCGGCGAGGCGCCGATCCCGTTGGCCGCGTTGAGCGGAGCGTTGAGCGTCGGGGTCGCCGGCGCCGAGTTGGGAACCGGTGGTGCGGCATGCACTGATCCGGTGCCTGAATCGGTGAAGGTGCTGCCGTCGACCGGCAGGAACTTCCAGTCGTAGGTGGTGGCGTGGAGGGTCAGCTTCAGGACGCCGTAGCTGTTGTTGCACGCCTCGCTTGTGTCGAGTACCGACCCGCAGGTCTGCGCAGCGGCACCGCCGGTACCCACCGTGAACTGGTGAATGCCGTAGGTCGGGTCGGCGACGGGCGGACTCGAGAGCGTGGCGCCGGACTTGATCGGCTCGAACCGCTCGTAGATGTGGTCGTGCCCGACGAGGAGAATGTCGACGCCCGCCGCGTACAGGTCGTCCCACAGCGGCTGCATCGCCTCATAGTTGGTGACGCCCGAGCTGTAGCGCGGCTTGTGCCAGATCGCGATGACGTTCTCGCCACTGTTGGCGGCGAGGTCGAGCTCGAGCCAGTCCTCCTGGGGCGATTCGTCGGCACAGCCACCGGGCACGAGCTGGCACTCGCTGTCGAGGTTGACGACGTGCCAGTTGCTGCCCGCGATGTCGTAGCTGTAGTAGCTCGTCCCGCCCGCGTTCGCGCTCGCCCCGTAGTACCCGAAGTAGCCGGTGAGGCTGTCGAGCACGCCGGTACCCCAGTCGTGGTTGCCCGGGACCGGCCGGGTGCGGGCCTTGATCGCGCCGCCCCAGCTGGGCTCGTAGCAGTTGGTGAAGTTGGCGGCGGTGCCGGTCGGGTAGACGTTGTCGCCGGCCGTCCAGATGGTGCCCTCGATCGCGCCGATGACGGCGGCCGTGGCCTCGTCCTGGGGCCGCCCGCAGTCGGCGATGTCGCCGGCGCCGACGAACACCGGGTCGGTGCCCGGGCTGGTGCTGAAGGTCCAGGTCGGACCGGTCGTGGTCAGGCTGCCGTCACTGACGGTGACATACCACTCGAACTTCTGGCCGTCGGCCAGGCTCGACCAGAGGCGCTGTCGCTGGTGCCCGAGGCGATCGCGGTGTGCTGGGCGATCTGGGTGAAGATGCCGCTCGCGAAGGGGCGGCCGAAGTAGGTCACCGTCAGCGGGTCGCTGTCGGGATCGGACAGGCCGACGTCGAGGGTCGGCGAGGTGCCGATCCCGGTGGCGGCGTTGGCCGGTGCGTTGAGCGTCGGAGCGTCCGGCGCCGAGTTGCCGGGTGGCGGCGGGACGAAGCCCGGCGACCCAGGTGGCATTGCGCGCCGCCAACGATTGTGCCAACGGCGGCTGTGGGAGAGGTGACCGAGTCCATGACGGTGGTGCCGAACGCCTCATTGAGGCCCCAGCGCGCCACCATGCCTGTACCACCGGTGAGCTCGCTGTTCTTCGAGGCCAGGATCTCGGAACCCGTGCGGGCATGGTCCCAGACACGAGCCTCGTCGATCACGCCCCCGAAGCGCCCGAGAACCGTGCCAGTGGAGGTGACCATTGCGCCCAGAGCGACCCTCTGGATCGAGTCCGAGCGCGGGTGCACGCCGGGGTTGGTGCTCGCCTGGAGGTTGCCGTCGAGGTAGACGGCCCAGGTGGTCCCATTGAAGGTCGCTGCGGCGTGGTGCCAAACGTCCACGGTGATCTCGGTCGTCCCGCTGATCGGATTGTTCTGACCGGTTGGGGCCGGGTCGTCGATGGCTTCGAAGTCGGCCGCGATCACGTTCCCGACGGTGTTGATGCCGAGGATCCAGTTGGCATCGACATTCGAGTCGTCAGCCTGCGGGGCACCGTGCGTGAGGAGCGGGATCAGGTTGGGAATCCCGTCACTCCCTGTGGTGTTCGATGTCCCGGTTCCGTCCCATTTGAACCAGGTCTCGATCGTGAACTGGGCAAGGTCGAGCTTGGCCGGGTCGCCGAACAGGACATATGAGGCTCCACCGAGCTCGAGGGCATTGTTGCCGACCCCGATCGACACCGTGACGACGTTCGAGTCGAGCGTGCCGTCGTTGGCGTGGTACGTGAAACTGTCGGCCCCGCTGTAGCCGTTGGTCGGGGCATAGAGGAAGCTGCCGTCGGCGTCGAGCGTCAGCGACCCATGGCTGACGTCTGCATCGAGGACCGCCGTCATCGGGTCCAGGTCGGCATCGCTGTCGTTGCCCGAGAACGCCCGGCGCGGCGATATTGAGTGCGGTGTCTTCCGGCGTCGTGTACGTGTCGCCGACAGCCGCCGGCGCCGAGTTGGGAACCGGGGGTGCGGCATGCACTGATCCGGTGCCCGAATCGGTGAAGGTGCTGCCGGCGATCGGCAGGAACTTCCAGTCGTAGGTGGTGGCGTGGAGGGTCAGCTTCAGGACGCCGTAGCGTGTTGTTGCAGCACCTCGCTTGTGTCGAGTGCCGACGCCGCAGGTCTGCGCAGCGGCACCGCCGGTACCGACCGTGAACTGGTGGATGCCGTAGGTCGGGTCGGCGACGGGCGGACTCGCGAGCGTGGCGCCGGACTTGATCGGCGCGAACCGCTCGTAGATGTGGTCGTGGCCCGAGAGCAGGAGGTCGACGCCCGCGCGCGTACAGGTCGTCGTACAGCGGCTGCATCGCCTCATAGTTGGTGACGCCCGAGCTGTAGCGCGGCTTGTGCCAGATCGCGATGACGTTCTCGCCACTGTTGGCGGCGAGGTCGAGCTCGAGCCAGTCCTCCTGGGGCGATTCGTCGGCACAGCCACCGGGCACCAGCTGGCACTCGCTGTCGAGGTTGACGACGTGCCAGTTGCTGCCCGCGATGTCGTAGCTGTAGTAGCTCGTCCCGCCCGCGTTCGCGCTCGCCCCGTAGTACCCGAAGTAGCCGGTGAGGCTGTCGAGCACGCCGGTACCCCAGTCGTGGTTGCCCGGGACCGGCCGGGTGCGGGCCTTGATCGCGCCGCCCCAGCTGGGCTCGTAGCAGTTGGTGAAGTTCGCGGCAGTGCCGGTCGGGTAGACGTTGTCGCCGGCCGTCCAGATGGTGCCCTCGATCGCGCCGATGACGGCGGCCGTGGCCTCGTCCTGGGGCCGCCCGCAGTCGGCGATGTCGCCGGCGCCGACGAACACCGGGTCGGTGCCCGGGCTGGTGCTGAAGGTCCAGGTCGGACCGGTCGTGGTCAGGCTGCCGTCACTGACGGTGACGTACCACTCGAACTTCTGGCCGTCGGCCAGGCTCGACCAGATGGCACTGTCGCTGGTGCCCGAGGCGATCGCGGTGTGCTGGGCGATCTGGGTGAAGATGCCACTCGCGAAGGGGCGGCCGAAGTAGGTCACCGTCAGCGGGTCGCTGTCGGGATCGGACAGGCCGACGTCGAGGGTCGGCGACGTGCCGATCCCGGTAGCGGCGTTGGCCGGTGCGTTGAGCGTCGGAGCTGCCGGCGCCGAGTTGCCGGGTGGCGGCGGGACGAAGCCCGGGACCCAGGCGGTAGCCGGTACCGGTGATCGTGCCGTTGGCCGTGGGGGCGATGGAGTCACCGACCGACGTGCCGGATGCCCTCGTTGAGGCCCCAGCGGCCGATGAGGTTGGTGCCCGAGGTGATCTCGGTGTTCTTGGTGGCCTGGATCTGGGCCTGGCGTGCGGCCGACGTTCCAGACCCGCGCCTCGTCGAGGACCCCCGCGAAGACGACCGGCAGTCGGCGTGACGCGGCCGGTGGAATGGCATGGCGCCCAGCGCGACACGCTGGATCGAGTCGGAGCGCGGGTGCACGGCCGGCGGCTGACGCTCGCCTCGAGGTTGCCGTCGAGATAGACGGCGCCAGGTGGTGCCGTCGAAGGTGGCGGCGGCGTGGTGCCACACGTTGTTGGTGATGGCGGTGGTGCCGCTGATCGGGTGGTTCTGAGCCGGAGTCGGGTCGGCCGGGTCGTCGATGGCCTCGAAGTCGGCCGCGATCACGTTGCCCGCGGTATTGATGCCCAGGAACCAGTTGACGTCGACATTCGAGCCCTCGGCCTGGCCGCACCGTGGGTCAGAAGCGGCACGAAGTTTGTGATCCCGCCGGTGCCGGTCGTGCTCGCGACGCCGGTTCCCGTCCGCTTGAACCAGGTCTCGATCGTGAACTGCGGCAGATCCAGCTTGGCCGGATCGCCGAACGAGACGTACGCCCCGGCGCTCCCGAGGTCGAGGGCGAGATTACCGACCGCCAACGAGACCGCGACGGTGTTCGAGTCGTTCGTCCCGTCGTTGGCCTTGTACGTGAATGTGTCTGGGCCGTTGTAGCCAATCGTCGGGGTGTAGGTGAAGCCACCGTCGGCGGCCAAGGCCAGGGTGCCGTGAATCACGTCGGTCACGAGGATCGCCGTCAGCGAATTGGTTCGGATCGGTGTCGTTCGCAAGGATGCCCGGCGCGACTACGACCTTGGCAGTGCTCTGTGGCGTCGCGTATGAATCGGCGGCGGCCACCGAGGGTGTTCGTTGAAGCCCGAGTCCGGGCGGAGCCGGTGCCGGTGATCGTGCCGTTGGCCGTGGGGGCGATGGAGTCACCACCAACGTGCCGGAAGCTTCGTCGAGGCCCCAGCGGGCGACGAGGTTGGTGCCCGAGGTGAGCTCGGAGTTCTTGGTGGCCTGGATCTGGGCCTGGCGTGCGGGCGACGCTCCAGACCCGCGCCTCGTCAAGGACCCCTGGAAGACGACCGGCAGTTGGTGCACGCGCCGGTCGACTTGAGCATGGCGCCCAGCGCCACACCCTGGATCGAGTCGGAGCGCGGGTGGCCGGCCGGGGGTGACGCTCGCCTCCAGGATGCCGTCGAGATAGACGGCGCCAGGTGGTCCCATCGAAGGTGGCGGCGGCATGATGCCACACGTTGTTGGTGATGGCGGTTGTGCCGATGATCGGGTGGTTCTGACCGGTCGGGGTCGGCGGTCGTCGATGGCCTCGAAGTCGGCCGCGATCACGTTGCCCGACGGTATTGATGCCGAGGAACCAGTTGGCGTCGACGTTCGAGCCCTCGGCCTCGCCGCGGCCCTTGGTCAGGAGCGGAACGAAGTTTGTGATCCCGCCGGTGCCGGTCGTGCTCGCGACGCCGGTTCCCGGTCCGCTTGAACCAGGTCTCGATCGTGAACTGCGGCAGATCCAGCTTGGCCGGATGCCGAACGAGACGTACGCCCCGGCGCTGCCCGAGGTCGAGGGCTGCGGCGTGCCGGCAGCTCCGACGGCGGCAGTCCAGACAAGAGTCGAACCGACAAGAAGAACAGCCTGCAACAACGCAACGAGGCGCCACGCGGTCGTTCGACGCTGGGAGTATGAGACTGGGCACGGTCCCCTCCACGCGCCGCCGACTGGATTCGAATCGTTTCGCGGGTACGACGAGCCTCAGGGGGGACGAGAGTTCTGAGATCCGACCGCGCGCGCTCGGTCCGTTCCCAAAGAGCGGAGCAGTATTTGGTTCGACGCTTGCGGTGGCGCCGGACTTACTAAAGTACCAGAGGTATTGGGTAGAAGAACGTGTTTCGGCCTCGTGTGGGGGCACAAGTTGGTGCGTACAGGCACCGGGCTTAGCCAAAAGTACTGGGTCTCGTCGCAACAAGTTCAATTGGGGCGTCAGCGGCGACAAGCGCTAAAGGACTTCCCCAGCAGAATGTCGCGTGTAATCCCGTCTCCCGCTCCATTTTCCCCAGCGTGGTCAGTCGCTCGCGGAGCCGACCAGCGATCCCTTCAGGAGCAACCGCTGAAGGGAGAGGAAGATGACGACCACGGGGACGGTCATCAGCAGCGTGTGCGCGGCGGTCTGAGCCCAGTACGCCTCGAACACGCCGCCTTGCCCGGCGGCGAGGACCATCGCGAGCGTGAAGTTTCGCTCGCTCTGCGAGAAGAGCCAGGCGATCGCGAACTCCGAGTAGCCGACCAGGAAGGCCACTAGTGCCGCGACCAGGATCGAAGGAGCGGCGATCGGCAGGCTGATCCGGAGGAACGTCCGAAGGCGCCCGGCGCCATCCACGAATGCGGCTTCCTCCAGTTCGGTGGGGATCACCCAGAACGCGGCACGCATCAACCAGATGGCCAGCGGCAGACTGAACGAGGCGTACAGGATGGCGAGGGTGATGGTCGACCCTCGGAAGCCGATCTCGCGGAGATACGGGACCGCGTTGTCGAGCCCGACGAACAGGACGAAGAGCGGCGTGGCAAACGCGATGGGCGGCAGGAACGCCCCGATCAGGACCACGAAGAGGCCGCTCCGACGACCCGGAAAACGCAGCCTGGCGAAGGCGTAGGCCGCCGACGCGCCGAATACGAGGGCGACGAGGGCGGACATGCCTGACACGAACAGGCTGTTGCGCAGCAACCCGAGAAAGTCGAGTGAATGGTTCGGCCGCGTCCAGGCTTCGACAAATCGGTCCAGGGTCGGCACCGCCGGGAACAGCTCGAACTGGAACGGGAGGGACAGGATCTTGGCATCCGTCGCCAGGACGAGGAGCGCCCAGATCGGAATGAGGACAAACGCCCCGACCAGGACGAGGGCCGCCTGTGTGACGAGTTGATCGCGAAACTTGAGCGGTCGCATCGCGGTTACCAGAGCGCCACGCGTTCGGCGCGATCGCGCCAGCGCAGGAACCAGATGACCACGACGGCGAGGGCGATCAGGGTCAGGACGTTGATGGCGGCCGACACGGCGAAGAGTCCGGGTCCGCCCCCCGAATCGAAGACGTAATAGGAGAACGTGGCGCTGGTGATCGTCGGGTCGGGCGCACGGAGCACGTAGAAGAGATAGAACTGGTTGAACGCGGCGACGGCACGGATGACGAGAGCGGGCCCCAGTAGCGGCAGCAGGAGCGGCAGCGTGATCCGCCGGAACCGGGCGAAGCCACCGGCGCCGTCAAGCCTGGCCGCGTCGACGACCGATCGGGGGATCGTCCTGAGCCCGGCGATCGCGACGAGCATCATCAGCGGCCAACCCATCCAGGTCGCCACCAGGAGCAGCACCAGGAGCGAGACGTCCGGGCTGTCGGGCCAGGCGAACGGGGAATCGAGTAGCAAGGCAACCCAGCCGCTGTTCGGGTCGATGATCGTTCGCCAGGCGATCGCACCGGCGAACTCCGGAATGGCCCAGGGCAGGATGAACAACGTTCGCCAGAAGACCCGGAACCGGACCCCGGGTCGCTCGAGCACGTATGCGATCGCGATCCCAACGGCAGCCTGGAGCCCGACCGACAGGATCATCCAGAGGAAGGAGAAGGCCGGGAACATGGCGGACGTGTTGCCACCGAGCCACACCCCTCCCGTGAACGCGGCCAGCAGGTCCGGCCCGACGTAATGAACTTCGCGCCCGGCCGCGTCGAGGTCGAACGCTCGAGCCGGAATCGAACCAGTCAGCCCGCCCACGGCCTCGCGTAGCACGCCGCCATTGATCCCGTCGCGGATCGACGAGCGCGAGAAATCCGTGACCGACATCGCGCCTTCGAACAAGAGCGGCAGGAAGCACAGGACCGCGATGCCCAGCAGACCCGGGGCCAGCCACGGCAGCGCTCGCCCCAATTCGACCGTGCCCCGACGGACCCGTTGCGTCACAGCAATCGGGGACGGTGTGGCCGCGCGGGAAGCACCGACCGACTGTCCCTGCCGCCAGGCGATGACACGCCTTCGGACTGGCTCGATCACGACAATCCACGTGCCATGACCGGCCGCCGCAGCGAGCGGCGCGGTGATCAGCACCAGGTACTGCGGCCACTTGGTCGGCCACACGAGCAGGAACACGCCGGCCAGCACGAACCACAACGCGAGCACTCGCTGGCGAGCCCATAGCCGCCGAAAGCCGATGACGGCGAGTGCGGTGATCACGACATCGAGCGTCACGACGAACGTCCCCGGGTCGTGGAAGGGCACCGACCCGAACAGCCAGACGAGCGCCTGCCAGCTCGGCCACCCGGTCTCGGTGACGGCCTCGGAACCGGCGTAACCGAGGTGGTACGTCAGGGACGACCCCAGCCGCCCGATCGGATCCGGCCACAGGTACGGGTCCGCGAGCAGGAACACGACGACCGCGGCGAGGACCCACAGGGCCATCGGGCGTATCCACGTGGCGGCGGCGTCCCAGCGCCCGGCTGGGTCATCTCGACCTTCCGGGGCGGAGTCCCTCAACGACCGGGTGGACCATGCCCAGTCGGCCAGGATCGCCAGCCCGACGATGCCGTACGGGTACTTGGAGGCGCAAGCGAGCCCGAACGCAAGGCCAGACAGGCCCAACCAGGCGAGCCGCCGGCGCGATCGCCCACCAGGCGGTCGGGGATGGACTGCTCCTCTTCCCGAACGGATGTACGCGAGCACGGCAATCATCGACATCGCGGCCGGCAACGCCTCCAGCATCACCTGGCTCGTGTACTTGATCGTCCAGCTATGGATCGCCAGGTAGAACCCTGCCAGCGGGCTGACGATCGCGAGAGCTCCTACCCCGACCGTGCC
Organism: uncultured Chloroflexia bacterium; assembly: GCA_963731865.1. Classification (GTDB taxonomy): domain Bacteria; phylum Chloroflexota; class Limnocylindria; order Limnocylindrales; family CSP1-4; genus SPCO01. The sequence continues at coordinate 1,562,497 of CAVSXG010000002.1, forward strand.
CTCGATCGCCTGGACGATCCGCGCCACGGTGAGGTGCGGTTCGGGGAGCGATTCCGCTGGATCGGCCGTCGTTGGTCGGTCCGGGATCTCGGGCACGGACTCGAGACGCAGGAGCGCCAGACCGGTCACGAGCTTGGTCAGCGGCGGGTGTTCAGGCCGGTAGTTCTCGCGAAGAATGATCCCCAGGTCCCCGTCCCGGAGCCCGGTCGCGTAGATCTGCCCAGCCGGCAGGTAGTCGTCCTCGTCGAAGTCGATGGGCAGCCGATCGACGGCTTGGAGCCGCACCAACAAGGCGATCAGGACGACGACGATCGCCGCAAGGCCTCGCGCGAGACCCGGCAGGCTCGGCCGCCGCAGCCGAGCGATCATCGGCCTCCCTCCGACACCGATGGCGACGGATCATGACCAACCGTCGCGTTCCCGTCAGCATAGCCATCGGCAGGAGGCGTCAGCGACCGCGCTCCTCCATCAGGGCGGGACGACCTCGTTTACCGGTTCACCGATTTCCAGGATGCGGCCCTGGATCCGCCCCACATCCTGGTACTCCTCGCGATGCGCGAGGCCAACCGTCGGCACGCCGAGGGCCGTTGCCGCGGCGCCCGTCAGGAACAGGTACGGACGAAAGCCGATCCGCTCCCTGATGGTGTTCTTGAGGAGCCGGTGCGCGACCGTCACGGCCGGGCCGAGGAGGTCGCTGCCCGCCCCGACCGTCTGGCGCACCGTGTGACCCCGATGAAGCACCACCTTGAGATCGAGGTGCGCGACGGCGGGACACGCCGTGCAGACGTGGTCGCTCGACGGGATGGCTCGTGTCCGACTGTCGACAAACCCCCGGTACATGCTCGTGACTTGATCGAAAACCCGCTCGCCTTGGCCGTCGAGCCTTGCCGCCGGAGCAGCCGCGAAGACGGCATCGCCCTCAAGCTTGACGACGGCGAAATCGGGCTCCAGGCCCTCGATGACGGAGGCTAGAAGGGCACCAAGTATCGAATAGGCGGCCGGGACGCCCGCGCTGAAATCGACCCCGTGCGCGACCTCGACGCCAGCCATGAAGCCCGTGTAACCGGAGATGTCAGCGATCAGCAAGTAGCGCTCGCCTGCCGGCGCATCTGCCCGAATCGGCGACCGGGACCGCTCTCCCCGCTCCACGTGCTCCCCTGTCCATCGTCAAGGCGGCGCCGCGCCGTTGCCCCGGCGCGATGCTCGAGGCAACCCGTTTGCTCGCCCGTCCATGCTCAGGCTACAACGCTCACGACTTTGCGAGCTGCCGCGGTCAACAGCCTTGACCGTGCCCTACCCAGCCTACGAGGGCCAGCGTGAGTACACCCCGATCTGCCTCAAGGTCTACGACCCGCTGATCCTTGGGTTCTTCACGCCAGTCGGGTGGCGATGTCCGACGACTCGCCTCGCGGAGGGGTACCGGCGGCACCTCGGCCATCGGCACCTCGACGTGGGTCCCGGTACGGGCTACTTCCTGGAACGAGCGGGCATCCCTGACGGCAGCCCCGTCACCCTCCTCGACCCCAACGCGCACGTCCTCGATCATGCATCCCGGCGGTTGCGGCACCTGGACATCACGACCATGGAAGCCGACGTCTGCAAGCCACTTCCCGTCCGCGGGCCATTCGACTCCGCCGCGCTCAACGGCGTGCTCCATTGCCTGCCAGGACCGCTCCCGCGCAAGGCTGCTGCCGTCGCCAACGTGGCCGCCGTCCTCGCTCCGACGGGCGTCCTCTTCGGTGCATCGATCCTCGGGCTCTCCGGGCGACATACCTGGTTATCGCGGAGCATTCTGCGGGCCAACAACCGGCGAGGCACCTTCGACAACCTCGGTGACACCGAGGAGGGCCTCGGCAAGATCCTCGAGGCATCGTTCGAGCGAGTCGAGCTCGGGACTGTTGGCTCGATGGCCATCTTCGCGGCCACAAACCCTCGCGCGAAGCCGTCGACCGGCATGACACCCTAGCGGGCTTCGCTCTCCCTTATTTTGCGCTCAGAGCTGGCCGCACAGACGCTTGGACTTCCCAAGCTGAATGTCGCGGGTTCGAACTTCGTCTCCCGCTCCAACATCCCGGTTTGTGCTTGCGGTTGAGACGCCGCGGATCACGCTCAAACCAGCTGCGGTACGCGGGGCGCAGCTTTAGCGCGATCCTCCGCCCACCAGTTCCCGTTTGGCCTCCTCGGACGAAGCGCCTTCGTCCACGCCTGCCGTCTCGTCCGGTTCAGACCCGTCCGGTTTGTACTCCCGGTGGGCCAGCGGAGCGCCGTATTCCGCGAAGAATGGTGTTAGCCGGCGACCGCATTCGCGGCAGTAGTTACGATGCCGCGCCCGGTTCTCTGGGCATGTAGGGCATTCGTCCGAAACGATCCGCTGGACCACCCTGCGCCACGCTACGCCCTTGCGCCGCTTGCGTCCTGCTCGCCAACCTTCGAGGACCGGGCGGCTAATCGGCAACCCGGCGAGTGACGTGACCGGTAGGGACACGAGCGGTGGGATCTCGACCAATCGCGGGGATATTCGAACCTGGCTGACGACGAAAGGACCTGCGACCGGTTCTTTGTGAGGCGAACGCCAACTGAATCCAATGCCGCGTCCGAGCTGCTTACGCAGGCCACGCAAGCCGAATACCAGCAGTGGACCAAGGACGCCAGCGATAACGACAACTATTGGATCCATCGTCCAGAGCTTGCGGCCTTCCCCGCTGCAACGAGCGTTTCAGTTTGGCACGACCCCGGAACACATGCGCAGCGAGATGTCGACACAACCGCTGATGTCCGCAAGCGGGCCACTTGACTCTTTTCGGCGGTGGCTCGGCACGCTAGAGTCAGCCGCGTCCACAAGCCTCGGCTCAGCGGTGCCTCCCTTGAACGAAGCGCCCGAACATCGTTCGACACCCTCGCGAGTGCAGGTCCGCGGGATCGGCATGTCGGGCAGTCTGGCTGCCATTCTGCTGATTGGCGCAGTGACGCTCGTCACCGGAACCTCGCTCTTGGGCCAGGGTGGTGGTGGCCAGCCCCAAGGTGTCGCGGCCGAACTCGGAGAGCAGAGCGCGACGCCACTTCCACCCCCAACGCCGAACCTGCCCACGTCAGACGCCACGTCAGACACCACGTCAGACGCCCCGCCGGCGCCTCGACCGGTCAACGACGCGGCGGCCCTGCCGACCGGTGGCACGCCGCTTCCTGACATCGCCGGAGCACGACCTGGCGACGACGGCGGCGGACCGCTGCCGCTGGGCACGATCAACGACATGCCCAACCCGGACCGGCTCGACTTCCTGTTCGAGTTCTGCTGGCCCGAGTGCTTCCGCGACGCCCACTGGATGGACCCCCAGAACCCGGAGCTGGGCTCGGGCGTCTGGACGGCCGGCCGCCCGTTCCACGTCCGCGAAGGGTTCATCAACAACGGGCCGGAGCCGCTCGGGGATGGCTTCGATGTCGTGCTGTACGTCACGGGCATGAACGGCGGGCAGGAGACGACCTACCGCTACACCTCCGACTATGTCGTGCGCGGGACCAGCGAGCGCTGCGGTCCGACCTACGAGACCCAGACCGGTCCGGCGACGTGCGAGTGGTTCGTGCACGACTTTGCCGAGGGTCTGCCCGAGGGACGCTTTGCCATCTGGGCGGTCTGGGAGGCCCCGTGCCGGGCGTGGCTCGACCTGGCATTGACCGACACATGCGCAGACCCCGACGAGGTGATCTCGCTGTTCTCGTCCGGCTTCGATGCGCCGTACACCGGGTCGGGACCGAACTTCACCGAGGTCGAGGGTCCGTTCACCGACGTGCCCCGGCACTAGGCAGCGACTACCAGCGAGCCCGAAACAGGGCGCAGGTGGGATGATCCTCGCGTGGAAGTCGCACTGGCGGGAACGATCACCTTCTTGTTCACGGACGTCGAGGGCAGCACCCGTCTCTGGGAACAACACCCCGATGAGATGCGGGAGGCGCTCCAGCGCCATGACCTGATCCTTCGCGCGGCAATCGAGTCGTCCCGGGGCAAGGTGGTCAAGACGACCGGGGACGGCCTCATGGCGGTGTTCGAGCGCCCGGACGAGGCCGTCGAGGCGAGCCTGTCCGCGCAGCGGCAACTCGCCGCCGAGCCCTGGGCCCCGACGGTGCCCCTCCGCGTCCGCATGGGCGTGCATACGGGTCAGGCCGACCAGCGTGGCGGCGACTACTTCGGACCCACGGTCAACCGCACCGCCCGGACGATGGCCGCGGGCCACGGCGGTCAGATCCTCCTCTCGGACTCCACGGCCACGATTGCCGGCGAAAGCCTCCCCGCCGACGCCAGCCTGCTTGACCTCGGTGAGCATCGCCTCCGGGATCTCGGCCGCGCCGAGCACCTGTTCCAGCTTCTCCATCCGGAGCTCGAGTCCACGTTCCCGCCGCTCGCGACCTTGCGTCGTGAGACCGGCAACCTGCCAACCCGGGCCGCGCCGTTCGTGGGTCGCGAGGAGGAGCTAGGGGAGATCGAGGCGAGACTCGGCGATCCGGAGGTGCGACTGCTCACCCTGACCGGGCCGGGCGGCACGGGCAAGACCACGCTGGCGATCCGCGCCGCGGAGCGTGTCGGCCCGACGTTCCCGGATGGCGTGACCTTCGTGGATCTGTCGAGTGCTCGTGATTCCGGCGCCGTCACGATCGCGGTCGCCCGGGCGCTCGGACTCGGCGAAGTCTCCGAGCGGCCGCTCGAGGACGCGTTGCGTGCCCACATCCGAGGTCGGCGGATGCTCCTGGTGCTCGACAACTTCGAGCAGGTCACGGAGGCCGCCCGGCTGGTCGGCGAATGGCTGGGTGACTGCCCCGACGTGAAGGCACTCGTAACGAGCCGCGAACCGTTGCGGGTGCGGGCCGAACACGTCTACCACGTTCCGCCGCTGGGGCTGCCGCCGGTCGACCTCGCGTCGCCGTCGGCTGATCGGCTGGAGCAGTTCGAGGCCATTCAGCTGTTTGTCGATCGTGCCCGGGCCGTTCGACCGGCCTTTCGGCTCACGGACGAAAACGCATCGTCGGTCGTCGAGATCTGCCGCCGTCTCGACGGCCTCCCCCTCGCGATCGAGCTTGCCGCCGCCCGGTTGGGACTCCTGTCGCCGGATGCGCTGCGTGACCGGCTTGGCGACCGGCTCGCCCTGCTGAGAAGCGGCCCGCGAGACCTGCCGGAGCGACAGCAGACACTCCGCGCCACGATCGCGTGGAGCTACGAGCTCCTGGACGAGGCGGAACAACGCCTCTTCGAGCTGCTCGCGGTCTTCGCCGACGCGGGGATCCCCGCGGTCGAGGCGGTGGCACGCGAAGCAGCGGCGTCCGACGACGCCGGCGATGTGCTCGACCGGCTGACCGGGCTGATCGAGAAGAGCCTCGTTCGGCAAATCGAGACCGACGGTGAACCCCGCGTCGCGATGCTCGAGACGATCCGCGCCTACGCGGTGGACCGGCTCGACCAGCGTCCCGAGGATGCCACGACTGCCCGACGGAGCCATGCCGCGTTCTATGCGGACCTCGCGCAGCGATTCCGTCGAGAGCTTATCGGGGATGCACGCGAGGCGGCACTCGCCCAGATCGCGGCCGAGGTCGAGAACCTCCGGATTTCGTGGCGCCACTGGGTGGCCGAAGGGGATCTCGAGCAGCTGGAGAAGCTCGCTGACTGCCTGCTGATCCTCAACGACGCGCGCGGCTGGTACCTCGACACGGTTGCCCTGACCACCGACCTGCTCGAGGTCCTCGCCTCCGCCACGTCCTCACCCGAACGCGTCGGCCAGGAGATCGCGCTGCGAACGAGCCTGGCCCGGGCGCTGATCGCGACAAAGGGCTACACCCCCGAAGCCGAGGACGCCCTGGCCAGCGCGGTGGACCTGTTCGAACGCGGCACCGATGCGCGCCAGCAATTCGCCGTGCTCCGAGGCCTGGTCAGCCTGTACGACTTCCGCGCTGAGTTCGACAAGGTGGTGCCGCTGGGTCGGGAGGTCCTGGCGCTCGCCGAACGCGAGAACGATCCGAGGATGCTGATCGACGGGCACCTGGTCGTGGGGACGACGCTGATGTTCCTCACCGATCTGGGGGCCGGCCTCGACCACCTGGATCAGGCGATTGCGCTGTTTCCTCGGCTCCCAGCGCGCTCCGGGAGTGCCGGCGTGGGGAACGATCCGCGCGTCGCCTGCCTGACGACCTCCGCCTTCACCCTGTGGCTCATGGGCTTTCCGGATCAGGCGGTTGAACGTGTGAACGCCGCGATGGCGCTCGCGGCGGAGCTGGACCACCCATTCACCTCGGCGTTCGCGCGATTTCACTCCGGTCTGATCCACCTGTGGCGACGGGAGCCGGACGTCGCGCTCGATCGCGCCCAGAGCCTGCTCGAGATCTCCGACGAGTACGACTTCCGGATCTGGACAGCGGCGGGAGGCTCGCTGCTTGGCGCCGCGCAGGTCGGGCTCGATCACTTCGATGAAGGCCTGGCAAACATCCGACGAGGCATGGACCTGTACCAGGGCATGCGTTCGCCACCGGTGTTCTGGTCAATGCTGCTCTTCGTGTCGGCGGGCGCAAGCCACCACGCCGGACGACCCGCTGACGGCATTGCGTCGATCGACACGGCGATCGACTTCATGAGCCCGGGCGGGGGGGCGACGCTGCTCCCCGAGCTGTGGATCCTGAAGGGCGACCTCCAGTCGGCGCTCGCCGGGGACGATGACGGCGCTGGTTTCGCGGGCGAGCCGTGGTATCAGCGTGCGTTCGACCGCGCCGGCGAGCTCAACGCCCGGACCGCCCAGCTCCGAGCGGCGACGAGGCTCGCCCGGCTCGAGCTGGCTCGAGGGAGGTCGGACGCTGCGGAGCGCCTGCTTGGCCCGATCCATGCCACGTTCACGGAGGGTTTCGGAACGGCCGACCTGCGGGACGCGTCGGAGGTGCTTGCGGCCATGTCGCGGATCGACGCATCCAGGGAATAACCCCGGATTTGGGCCATTGGGCCCATGGGGTGGGTTCGCGCCTGACCGCCACCGCCTGGCCGACGTCGCGCTAGACTCGGAGCCTCCTGAGGGGAACCACAACACCTCGGAGGACAGCTCATGGATGCACAAATCGTCCGCGAACACGCCGAATCGTGGTGCGCCGCGCTCCTCGACGGAGACATGACCCGCGCGGTCGACGCGCTCAGCCGCGAACTTCAGGCCAACTTCGGGCAGATCGTCGGCATTCTCCCGCTGCCGCTGAGCGAGGCGACGGTCGAAATCCGTCGAAGTCGGTGGGTCCGGGTACGTCGCCATGCTTCGCCTGGTTGGCGAGAGTGGACCGATCGAGCTCCAGACGCGGTGGAAGGATCGCGACGGGAGCCCCACGATCGTCGAGGCGAGCCACGTGGCGGCGGAGCCGGTCGCCGAGGCGGTCGAACCGTGCGGCCAACGAAGACGCTTGATCCCATGACGCTGGCCGAGCGGGCCGGGCAACCCGCCGACCCATCGATCCTGGTCGACGTCGATCGCCTGATCCGAGCCTATTACGAGCTCGTCCCGGACGCTGCCGAGCCGACCCAACGGGTTGCCTTTGGCACCTCGGGACATCGCGGCTCGGCCTTCAATACGGCCTTCAACGAGGCGCACATCCTGGCGACGACCGAGGCGATCTGCCGCTACCGGCGGGCGCAGGGCACGGACGGTCCTCTGTTCATCGGGCGCGACACGCACGCGCTCTCGGAACCCGCGTTCCGGTCGGCGCTCGAGGTGCTCGCGGCGCACGACGTCGACGTCCGCGTGGATTCCGCGGACGGCTACACGCCGACGCCGGTGATCTCGCACGCGATCCTCGTCCACAACCGGGACCGGCACGACCATCTCGCCGACGGCATCGTCGTCACCCCGTCCCACAACCCGCCGGAAGACGGCGGGTTCAAGTACAACCCACCAAACGGCGGCCCGGCCGACACCGACGTGACCGGCTGGATCGGTCGGGAGGCGAATGGCCTGCTCGGATCCGGGATCGAGGCGATCCGGCGCGTCCCATTCGAACGGGCCCGCGCGGGTGCGACCAGCCACGATTTCGTCGACTCGTACGTGGGCGACCTCGACGCCGTCATCGACATGGCGGCCATCCGGGCGTCAGGGCTTCGATTGGGCGTCGATCCACTCGGCGGCGCGAGCGTCGCCTACTGGCCGGCGATCGCCGAGCGCTACAGGCTCGACCTGACCGTCACGAACGATCGCGTCGATCCGCAGTTCGGGTTCATGACGACCGACTGGGACGGCCGGATCCGGATGGATCCCTCGTCGCCGCACGCGATGGCCCGCCTCGTGGAGCTCCGCGATCGATTCGATGTCGCGTTCGGAAACGACACGGACGCCGATCGGCACGGGATCGTGACCCCCGGCGCCGGCCTGCTCAATCCCAACCACTTCCTGTCCGCGTCGGTTGCCTATCTGTTCGGTGGCGGTCGGGCCTGGTCCGACGACGTCGCGGTGGGGAAGACGCTGGTCTCGAGCGGCATGCTCGATCGGGTCGCCGCGGATCTCGGGCGGCGGCTGCTCGAGGTGCCGGTCGGGTTCAAGTGGTTTGTCGATGGGCTGCTCGCCGGCGAGCTCGGGTTTGGTGGCGAGGAGAGTGCCGGCGCGTCATTCCTCCGCCGCGACGGCACGGTCTGGACGACCGACAAGGACGGGATCATCGCGTGCCTACTGGCCGCAGAGCTCACCGCTCGGACGGGACGCGATCCGGGCGTGACGTATCGGCAGCTGACCGAGCGGTTTGGATCGCCGGTTTATCGACGGATCGATGCCCCGGCGACGCCCGCCCAGAAAACGGCGCTCGGTGCGTTGTCACCCGAGCGGGTCACGGCGACCGAGCTCGCGGGTGAGCCGCTCACGGGGGTTCTCACCAGCGCTCCGGGCAACGGTGCCCCGATCGGCGGACTCAAGGTCACCGCCGAGCACGGCTGGTTCGCCGCCCGACCGTCGGGCACCGAGGATGTCTACAAGATCTACGCGGAGAGCTTCCTCGGTGTGCCGCATCTCGAACGGCTCATCGACGAGGCGCAGGCGCTCGTGACACAGGCGCTCGCGGCGACCTAGCCGACCTGGCGATCGCTACCCAAGGGGGTCCGCGACGGACGCACGGATGCGCTGCGTGAGGCAGTTCAAGACCTCGTGACGGAAGACCGGGATCCGGTCGATCAGGTCGAGGAAGCCCTCGCGCTGGATAACAAAGGCGTGGATCGGGTCGAGCGCCGTGACCGTCGCGGTTCGAGGGCTGCCGTCGATCAGCGAGATCTCGCCGAGGAAGTCGCCCGGGCCGAGCTCCCGCAACGTCTTTCCGTCTCGATCCACGCGTGCGCGGCCGGTCACGATGATGATGAACGCGTCGCCAGGGTTGCCCTGCCGGACGACGTGGTCGCCGACCGCGTAGTCGGTCTCCGAGGCCAGGTTCGCGATCGTCTCGAAGGAACGATCGGTCAGGCCACTGAAGAGCGGCACGAGATGCAGCAGATCCGCGGTCACAGGCATTCGGTCCCTCGCTTGCAGACGGTCGCCGGTTTGCGGCGACGGTACGACCTCAACGTTAACCGCACGTCAACGCGGCGGCCAACCGGCTGACCGTTGGCGGGTCGGCCTTGGCGGCCTGGACTGTCTGACCGATCGCGCCCAGGCGTCAGTCGAGGGTCGTCTCGGTCAGATACCGATGACGCGACACGAGCTCGAGGGTGGGACCGATCAACTCGAGATCCGCGGTCAGTGCCAGGTCCGTCGATGAGCGGCCGGCGAACAGGCGGATCGTTCCCGGCTCGATGACTCGCCGGTAGTCCGCGCCGACGTACGCGAATTGTTCGGCGGAGAGCCGGAACGACACCGTCCGCCGCTCGCCTGGCGCGAGGCTCACCCGCCGGAACCCTCGCAGCTCGAGTACGGGTCGCGCGACCGTTGCCTCCTCGTCGCGCGCGTAGAGCTGCACGACCTCCTCGCCGTGACGATCGCCGGTATTACGGACGGACACCCGGACGACGACATCGATTGACCCGTCCGTTGGCAGCAACGCGCGGTCCAGCTCGAGATCAGCCAGGTCAAAGGTCGTGTACGAACGCCCAAACCCGAACGGCCAGAGCGGCGCCGCCGGGCCATCGACGTAGTCACCCTTTGGGTTCGAGCGACCACCGGTCGGGTGGTGCCGATAGGACAACGGCACCTGGCCGACGTGGCGAGGCACCGACACCGGCAACTTTCCACCCGGGTTGGCCGCGCCCGTGATGGCGTCCGCGATGGCCCCCGGCCCGGCCTCGCCGGGGACCCACGCCGAGGAGGATCGCGGCGCAGTGGCGAGCGGCCCACTCGAGCGCGAGCGGACGCCCGCTGACCACTACCAGGACCACTGGTGTCCCGGTTGCCACAACCGCCTCGAGCAGCTCCTGCTGGCGGCCGATGAGGCCAAGGTCGAGGCGGTCACGGAATTCGCCCGTCGTGGCGTCGTCGGTCAGGCCGGACCGCTCGCCCAGTACGAGGATCGCGACATCGCTGGACCGTGCCAGCTCGACGGCCGCGGCGATGTCCTCGTCGGAACCCTCGCTGATCCCGGTGCCCTGGGTGTGCCGCACCCGCGCACCTGGCATTCGCTCGTTGATCGCGTCAAGGATCGTCTGCCGCCCGGCAAGCTCGTCGTCCGGGACGATCTCGTCGGTCAGGGGAAACCCGAAGGCATTCTCCCGCCCGCGCATCTCGCGGAGCGTCTCCATGTGCAGCAGATGGGCGTAGTCGCCGAGCAGCTCGCGGGCGCTGTCGCGATCGGCCCGATGACCGCGACCTGCCCGGGCACTGGGTCAAGCGGCAGGATCCCGTCGTTCTCGACGAGCACGAGCGAGCGAGCGGCGAGCTCGCCCGCGATCCGGGTCTCGTCCGCGATCGAACGCCGTCAGCTCGGCCGGCGACGCGGGTCGACATACGGGCGTTCGAAGAGACCCGAGCCGGAACTTCATCCGCAGCACGCGGCCGACCGTGCAGTCGATCAGGCCTTCGTCGACCCGACCGTCGCGTATGGCCGCGATCAACGGCTCACCAAAGACGACCGTGTTGGGAAGCTCGGCATCGACCCCGGCCCGCAGGGCAGCCGCCGCGACGACCGAAAGATCCTTGGTGAGCTGGTGCTGGGTCGACAGCATCTGGAGCGCAACGTAGTCCGAGGCGACGATCCCGTCGAACCCCCATTCATCGCGGAGGATCCCGGTCAGCAATTCATGCGACGCGTGGCACGGCAGCCCGTCGACGTCGCAATAGGCGGGCATGATGCTGGCCAGGCCGGCCTCGCGGACTGCGGCCTCGAATGGGAACAGCTGCTCGTCGCGGAGCTCGCGCGGCCCAACGTGTACCGGCGCCTGGTTGAGGCCGCCCTCGGCCATCCCGTGTCCGACCATGTGCTTCCCGGTGGCGAGCACGCCGTCGGCCAGGGACGGGCCCTGCATGCCGCGGATGAAGGCACACCCGAGCTCGGCCGCTAGATACGGGTCCTCGCCGTAGGTCTCCTCGATCCGTCCCCAGCGCGGATCCCGGGTCAGGTCGAGCACCGGGGCGAGGGCATGGCGCGCGCCGGTCATGCGCATCCGACGCCGGATCGTGGTCGCCATCGCTCGACGAGGGCCGTGTCCCACGCCGCGGCCGCTCCGATCGACTGCTGGAACACGGGAGCATCGCGGGACAGGAGGCCATGGAGTGACTCCTCGTGGACGATTGCAGGGATCCCCAGTCGGGTTTCCTCGACGAGGAAATCCTGGATCTCGTTGGCGACCGCGGCCACGCCCGGCATGACGAGGTTGGTCGCCCCGGCGAGCCGGGTGACCTGTCCGACGCCGTTTGCCAGGATTCGCGCTCGCGCGCGGTCCGCGTCGAGCGTCCCGGCCTCGACGATCTCGAATGCCCAGACCGACCCGAGTTGGGCGACCTTCTCCTCGATCGTCATGCGGGCGAGCAGGTCGGCGACGCGCTCCTCGATCGGGGGACTCGCATCGCGATAGACCGCCGCGATCGTGGCCATCAGCCCTTCACCGACCCGGACGTCAGGCCGCCGACGATTTGCCGTTCGGCGAGCACGTAGAAGGCGAGTGCCGGGATCATCGCCAGTGTCGTGAACGCCAGGACCCGAGCGATGTCCGAGGTGTACTCCGTGGAGAAGTTCATGACCCCGAGCGGCAGCGTCCACTGATCCTGCCCGCTGAGAATGATCAGCGGCAGCAGGAACTCGTTCCAGGACAGGACGACGGCGAGGACCGACACGGTGGCCAGTGCCGGGCGTGAAAGCGGTAGCAGGATCCGCCAGAAGAACCCGAACATGCTGCAGCCATCGATCCTGGCGGCGTCCTCCAGCTCGGTCGGAATGCTCCGGAAGAACGGCCGCAGGATCACGATCGTCAATGGCACCTGGAACGCCGCCTGCGGCAGCGCCACGCCAAGCGGGTTGTCCAGCAGGCCAAGGCCGCGGATCAGGATGTACAGCGGCAGGATCGCCACCGCGGACGGGAACAGGAGCCCCAGCACGAACAGGGTGTACAACGCCTCCCGACCGCGAAAGTGCGATCCGGGCGAAGGCGAACGCCGCCAGGGAGGTGACGACGACCAGCACCGTCGTGGTGATCGCGGCGATCAGCGAGGCTGTTCCAGAGCTCCGTCCAGTACGCGTCCCCCGTCAGCACCTCGATGTAGTTCGTCGGGAACCACGAGCTGGGAAGGGCGGCCGGGTTGTTCTGCAGCTCGCCGGTGGTCCGGAAGCCACCGATCACGGCGAATGCCACGGGCACGATGACCGCGGCCGCGACGAGCAGCATCACGGCCCATCGGACCGTACCGGCAGCGGCGAGGCGTAGGCGGAACGTGGTCATCCGTGGGGCGGCCCGGGCCGTTGTCGTCGCCACGTCAACCGGGCCCCGTGGTCAAGGCACCTTCGACATCGCGGCGAAGCACCTTCCGTTGGTAGACCAGGGCGACCGCCAGCGCCATCAGGAACAGGATGACCGCCGCGGCGCTGCCATACCCCAGCTGCGTTCGCCGGAACCCCCAGTCGATCATGTACGTCGCCATCGTGTTCGACGCGTTGACGGGACCGCCACGCGTGGTCACCCAGATCAGGTCGAACACCTGGAGGGCGCCGATCATCGACAGGAACACCGAGACCCGGAGCGTCGGGCCGAGGAGGGGCAGGGTGATCCGCCGGGTCGTTTGCCAGCGACTGGCCCCGTCGATGGCCGCGGCCTCCTCCAGCTCTCGCGGGATGCCCTGCAGACCGGCAAGCAACAGGATCATGTGGAACCCGAAGTACTTCCACGTGATGATGAAGAACATCGTGAGCATCACGATCGAGGGGTCGGCCAGCCAGCCCTGGACGAACGCCCCGAGCCCGGCGCCCTCGAGGGCCCGGTCGGCCAGGCCGTCCGGCAGCAGGATCAACTGGAACACGATCCCGGTGATGACCCCGGAGATCACGTATGGCGCGAAGAAGATCAGCCGCATGACCGCGCGTCCGCGGAACCGGCGGTTGAGCATCAACGCCAGCCCGAGCGCAAACGGGATTTGCAGGGCGAGCGACAGGACGATGATCAGGATGTTGTGTGAGACCGCACCGATGAAGACCGGGTCGGACAGCGCCTTTTCGTAGTTGGCGAGGCCGACGAAGTCGGTGAGGGGTTTCAGGCCGTTCCACTTGAACAGGCTGTAGTAGGCGGCCTGGATGATCGGCAGCAGGACGAGCACGCCGTACAGGGCGAGCGCCGGCAGCAGGAACAGCGCGATCGTGATCCGTTTCGCGGACCCGCGACCGGGACTGGGCCTGCTGCGAACGGCTGCCGTCACATCACCTCCACGATAATCGAGCGGGCCGGCGTGGAACCGGCCCGCTCAGGTCGCTCGACCGTGGTGGATCAGGTGGCGGCTGCGGCCGCGTCCGTGATGGCCTGGCTGACCTGCTCCGGGGTCAAGCGTGCCCGCGAAGAGGCCCTGGATCGCGTCGTTGATGGCGGCGCCCAGCTCAGGGGTGGTCGCCTGGTCGAGATAGAGCTGCGCAAAGCTCGATTCGGCGCGCTTCTGGAGCACCGTCGTGAGGAAGGGATCGGTCACTGCCTTTTCGGCGCCGTTGGTCGGCGGCAGGGTGCCGTCGTTCAGGCTCGCGAAACGGTTGGCCACATCCAGGCTCACGAAGAACTTCAGGAAGTCGACCGCTTCGGGCGGTGCGTCGCGACCGACCGCGAAGCCGTCCGCGCCGCCGAACACGTCCGTCGCGGCGCCGGCGCCGCCTTCGAGGCCCGGGAACCCGAACCAGCCGAGCGCGTCGCCGATGCCTTCCTTCGATTCGCTGTTGTCCTTCTCCACGCCAGGGGCCCACTGGCCCATCAGCTCCATGGCGGCCTTGCCGTTGCCGACCGTCGCGGCCTGCTGCGGATAGGTCGCCGCGAGGAAGGATTCCTGGAACGGCTCGAGGTCGATCAGCTTCTTGAGCTCGGTGCCGGCGGTGACGAACGCGTCGCCGGTCCAGTCGCCCGTGGCAATGGCCTCTTCGAGGGCCGGCTGTCCGCCCGCACGAAGCGAGAGGTAGGCCCACCAGAACATGGCCGGCCACTTGTCGCCGGCCCCGACGGCGATCGGCGTGATGCCGGCGGCCTTGAGCTTGCCGACGGCGTCGAGGAACTCACTCCACGTCGCAGGCGGCGCGCTGATGCCAGCTTGCTCGAACAGGTCCTGGTTGTACCAGAAGCCAACGAGCCCGAAGTTGTAGGGGATGCCGTATTGCTTGCCGCCGACCTGGTAGATGCTCATGGCGGCGGCATTCATCGTGTCCTTCCAGTCGGCGATCTCGTCGTCGATGGCTCGGACCATGCCGGCTTCCTGCTGCTGGGCGAGAACGCCACCGCCCCACGACTGGAAGAGGTCGGGTGGGTTGCCGGCCTGCATCTCGGTCGCGATCTTGGCCTTGAGCGCCTCGTTCTCGAGGATGGTCGGCTCGATCGTGACGTTGGGGTGGGCGGTTTCGTACTCGGCGATGATGTCCGCGATCAGCGTCTTGCCTGGCTCATTGATGTGCAGGTCGTAGAGCTCGATGGTGACGGGCTCCGCGGCTGCTTCCGAGGCGGCTTCGCTCGGGGCGGCCTCGCTGGCCGCGGCCGATTCCGCTGCGGCGCTCGGGCTGGCGGTCCCGCCGCCGCTGCACGCGGCGAGCACCAGGGCCATCACGGCCAGGAGCCCGAACAGGCGCCGATGGGTTGACACGGCTGGTCCTCCGCTCATGTCTCATCCTCCTCCTCGAATGGGGATCGACGGTCCTCGCGTTCTGCTACGCGCCTCCGACCCGGCGGGCGATCTCGCGCCGCGCAGGGGAGGAGTCGCCTGACGGAACGAGATCGCCTGGGGCGCGCCGAGTCGCGGGTATGCCGATCAACGATTGGTCCACGTCGGAGCTCCTCTTGTTCGAAAGTTTCGCTCGCGCACGCGACTGCTTTCGAGATCAGGACTCTAGGCTGGCGTCTCCGGTCCCGTCAAGTCACCTATTCAATCTTCTTTCACAACCGAAACTTTCGGTAGACTGAAGCGATGAGCACCGTCCCAGCCCTGCCGCGACGCGGATCGCGTAGCCGGACCACCATCGCGCACATCGCGGCGCTAGCCGGTGTGTCAGCGCCCACTGTCTCCAAGGTGATCAACGGTCGGGCGGACGTGTCGGCGGAGACCAGCGCAACGGGTCGAAGCCGCCATCCGGGAGCACGGGTACGAGCGGTCGCACAAGTCCGTACGCCCGGCGCCGCTCCTCGAGGTGATCTTCCACGAGCTCGAGAGCGATTGGGCCCTCGAGATCATCATGGGTGTCGAGGCTGTCGCCCGGGAGAACGACCTGGCCGTGGTGCTGTCCGAGATGCAGGGTCGGCGCACGCCAGGCCGCAGCTGGCTGGAAGGCGTGCTGGCCCGACGACCAACAGGGGTCATCGCCGTCCTGTCGGACCTCAGCGAGGGCCAGCGGGCGCTCCTCAAGTCACGGGGCGTGCCCGCTGGTGGTCGTCGATCCGACCGGTGAGCCACTGCACGACACACCGTCGATCGGGGCCACGAACTGGAGTGGCGGACTGACCGCAACCCGGCACCTGTTGGCGCTCGGCCACCGCCGGATCGGCGTGATCAGCGGCCCCGAGAATGTCATGTGCAGCCGCGCCCGCCTCGACGGGTATCGCGCGGCCATGGACGAGGCCGGCGTGCCCATCGATCCCGCGTTGATCCGGTACGGCAACTTCCATGTCCAGGAGGGGACGACCGAGGGCCGCGCCCTGCTCCGGCTGCCCCATCCACCAACCGCGATCTTCGCCGGCAATGATCTCCAGGCGCTGGGCGTCTACCAGGCCGCTCGCGAAGCGCGACTGCATATCCCCGAGGATCTCAGCGTTGTCGGCTTTGACGACCTGCCCGTCGCGGCATGGGTGGGTCCGCCTCTCACCACCGTCCGTCAACCACTGGCACAGATGGCGATGGCGGCCGCGCGCCTTGTTCTGCGGCTGGCCAACGGCGAGCAGCCATCCCAGACCCGCGTCGAGCTGGCCACCGAGCTGATCATCCGCGAGAGCACGGCGTCGCCCACGAGCTAGGTGGTGGGCCTGCGCATGGTCTAATCGCACCAATGACAGAACCCACCATCGAGCAGGATGTCGAGGTCCCGCTGCGCCTGCAGCCGGTGGTCGCGCGCTCCGACAGCTGGAGCGGCCGATCGGTCCACCTGATCGCGATCGGCCTGGTCGGGTTCGTGGTGGTCGGCCTGCTCCTCGGCACCTCGTTCGACAGGGGCAATCCATCGAGCTCGGCGGCCGCGGTGATCGCCTCCTCGAGCCCGAGCGTCTCGCCAACGCCCACGCGGCGCCCGAGACCGACGCGGACGCCCCTGGCGACGCCACTCCCATCACTGGAGATCAACGGGACCGAGCAACCCACGGAGCGTCGCCTGATTTCCGGAAATGGCCAGGAGATCCTTGATCTCGGAACCGGGACCCTGCGCTCGTTCGGCCGTTCGTACGAGGACATCATGTGGGCAGACGACGATGCGTTCGTGTGCGTCTGCGTGGTCCGGGCGGGCGGCGTGAACTCCTCCACCCCCCCGATCGGCCTGCAATTCGGGCGGTTCGACCAATCTGGTCAACGGCTCGTGGAGCGGGACCTGGTGTCGCTCGACGATGTGGTGGCCGTCCCCGACATGACGGAGGGGTTCAACGTGACCGCCGCCAGGAACGCGGCGGGTGACCGTCTGTTCGTCGTTTCGATAGTCCGCCGGCCACCGGTCTGGACCGTCGAGCTGCACGTTGTCGACGGCGAGACCGGCGACCTCCTCGACAGCGACGTCATTGATACGTTCCCGGTCGACCTCGAGGAATCACGACCTACCGCCTCACCACGCATCAACGGCACCGTCCCCGATGGCGTGTATGCCTGGGCCAACATGGTCGCGGCCGCCCCTGATGGCGAGTCGGTACTCGTGACGGTTTCGCGCTCCGAGGTGCGCGGCGACCAGTGGCTGAGCCGCAATGTCGAGTGGTTCGTGCCCATCCGCGATGGCACGTCCGGGGAACCGATGCCGTTGCCTACGGAAGCCAGCCTCGTCCCCGAACGATGGTGCATGGGCCGGCCGACGTTCGTTGATGCCGATCTGGTCGTCCAGGTGTGTGGTCCTGCTGCGACGCCTCCGGTTGGGGACTCGTTCTGGTCCATCCGACGCCTGACGACGGCCGGCGCGTCACTCGGCGATTGGCCGATCGGTGCCGCGAGCGCAGACGGCTCGGCGACAACCCCGCTGGTCGATCCCGGGCGACGATCGGTCTACCTGTGGGACGCATTCCGGCATCGCATCAGCCGGGTTGACATAGACACAGGACGGGCCAGCGAAGGCATTGTCGAGGATTCATCGGTGATCGGCGATCGCGAACCATCCGGCCGTGGCTGGTTCGGCATTGAGCCGGGTCTCGTGCGCTCGGCGGATGGTACCCGCTTGTACGTCGCGGGGGTCACGGCAGGGACGGGCAACGCCGCCAAATCGACCGGGATCTGGGTGTTCGACGCCGACAGCCTCGAGCTGCTCGACCACTGGGAACCGCGCGCGCTCCTGACGTCGCTGGCCGTATCAGCCGACGGTCGATTCGTGTACGCCGCCGGTGCTGCCGGATACGACGCCGATGGAAACGAGAACCAGCAGTGGCGGGCATCCCTCACGGTGTACAACGCGACGACCGGCGAGATCGCGGTGCTCTACGGGGCCATCGGCGAAGGGCAGTGGATTGGCTTCCCGACGGCGTTCTAGCGGAGGTCGGTAGTGGTCGGGTCCTTGGTGGCCGGTGTCGACAGCTCGACCCAGGCGACCAAGGTCGTCATCGTGGATCCGGACGATGGCCGGATCGTGGCCCAGGGACAGGCCGCGCACGTCGTCACGGGCACAAACGGCGCGCGCGAAACCGATCCGCGCTCATGGTGGTCGGCCCTTCGGGACGCCTTGGCGGCCACCGGCCGGGCCGGTGAGGTCGGAGCGATCGCCATCGGTGGCCAGCAACACGGCCTGGTCGTCCTCGATGCGGCCGGTGCGCCACTCCGGCCCGCGACCCTCTGGAACGACACACGACCCGCCGAGGATGCGGAACGACTCACCCGGCTGCTCGGCCCGAACCAGTGGGCGACGTTGACGGGTCTGCGACCGGTCGCCTCCTTCACGGTGTGCAAGTGGGCGTGGCTCCGCCGGACGGAACCCGACCTTGCGCGGTCCGTCGCGGCGGTCCGGCTGCCGCACGACTTCCTGACCGAACGCCTGACCGGTCTCGGAACGACCGATCGAGGGGACGCCTCGGGCACGGGCTGGTGGTCGCCTGTCAGCGGCCAATACCTCGCCGAGATCCTGGGGCTCACAGGCGTCGAACTGCCGCCGGAACACCTCCCGACGATCGTTGGCCCGAACGAGGTCGCGGGCACCGTGACGGCCGGGGCGGCAGCCGAGCTGGGCCTGCAGCCAGGAACCGTGGTCGGCCCCGGCACCGGCGACAACATGGCGGCCGCGCTTGGCCTGGGGCTATCGGTCGGGCAGGCGGCCATGAGCCTTGGGACGTCGGGCACGATCTTCGCCGTCTCCGAACGCCCCGCCGCGGACGCGTCGGGCATCGTGGCCGGCTTTGCCGACGCCACCGGACGGTTCCTGCCGCTGGCCGCCACCCTGAATTGCACGCAGGCGGTCGACCGCGTGGCGGCCTGGCTCGGGCTCGATCGCGACGACGTCCAACCGGCGGGTTCGGTTGTCGTGCTCCCCTACCTCGATGGCGAACGGACGCCCAACCTGCCGCTGGCGAGTGGGACGATCCACGGCCTCCGCCACGCCACGACGCCACAGCAGATCCTGATGGCTGCCTATGAAGGCGCGGTGGCGTCATTGCTCGTCGCGTTCGATGCGATCGGTGACACGGTCGGCGGTCTCGACCCAACCGCTCCCTTGATGCTGGTCGGCGGCGGGGCACGCGGCCGAACGTGGTGCGAGGTCGTCGGTCGGTTGACGGGTCGCGCGATCCAGGTCCCCGAGGCGGCAGAGCTCGTTGCCGTTGGGGCGGCCGTCCAGGCGACGGCCGTCCTCCGCGGCGAGGCGGCGGCTGAGATCGCCGCACGGTGGGGCAGCGCGACGGGCCAGCGGCTCGATCCGGTTCCGGTCGATCGGGAGCGCCTCGGGCTCGTGCGGGCCGTCCTCGACGAGCTGGTCGCCGCGCGGGAGGTGCCCGCCGGCACCTGATTCCGGTGAAGGCGGGCGATGGGCCGCCCGACGCGATACGATGACGACCTGCCGGCGTTCACCCGGACCGTTCGTCGCCGGGGAGCGTTCGGACCCGCCACGCGACCACGCCGCAGGAACAATGCCGAAGACGGTTCCGGTCCCAACGGACGCCGCCCCGACCGCCTCCGGACGACCGCCGTTCGAGGCTGACCCGCGTTCCCCCGGACACCTTCGCGGTCTCGATGGGCTCCGTGCCGTCGCCGTCCTCGCCGTGGTCATCTATCACGCCGGTCTCGGCGGACTGCCCGGTGGCTTCCTGGGCGTCGAGGTCTTCTTCGTCCTGAGCGGCTTCCTGATCACGGCCATCCTGCTGGCGGAGCACCGGGCGACCGGTCGGATCGATCCGGTCGGCTTCTGGCTCCGTCGGGCGCGCCGGCTGCTGCCGGCGCTCTTCTTCCTCCTTGCCGCGACGCTCGCGTTCGCCGTACTGGTCGTGCCCGAGGAGCTCGCTCGATTGCGCGGTGACGCGCATCGCGGCTGTCGCGTACGCGACCAACTGGCACCTCATCGCCGGTGACCAGTCGTACTTCGAGTCGATCGGGCGCCCGTCCCTCTTCGTCCATCTCTGGTCGCTCGCGATCGAGGAACAGTTCTATCTCGTGTGGCCGCTGGTGCTGGGTTCGTTCCTCCTTGTCGGACGCCGTGCGGCGCTCGCGTTGACCCTCCTGGGCGCTGCCGCGTCGGCGGTCTGGATGGCCCTCCAGTTCGACCCGGCGAACGATCCGTCACGGGTCTACTACGGCACGGACACCCGTCTCACCGGGTTGCTGCTTGGCGCGGCCCTCGCGTTCGTCTGGGTACCGCCCGTGCCGTCGCTGCCCAGCCTCCGTCCGGGGCTGAGTCGCCGCCAGCGGCGTCGACTGCTGGCCAGGGCGGCGAGCGTTGGCCGCTGGGGCAGCGCCAGGCTCGGCTGGGCGCTCGACGCCGTCGCGGTCGTCGCATTGGCCGGGCTCGGTGCGTTCTTTGCGCTTGCCAGCGCATTCGAGCCATGGCTCTACCAGGGCGGACTCGCCGCCCTGGCGGTGCTGACCGCGGTCGTCATCGCCGCCGCCGTCCACCCCAGGGCGCACGTCGGGCGCCTGCTGGACATGCCCCCCTTGCGCTGGATGGGAACCCGGTCGTATTCGATTTACCTGTGGCATTGGCCGATCTTTGCGCTGACGCGCCCTGGCCTCGACGTGCCGTTCGAGGCGCCGGCAACGCTTGCGATCCGCCTGGCCCTGACGGCACTCGCGGCGTGAGATCTCGTACCGCTACGTGGAGATGCCGATCCGCGGGGGTGCGCTGGGCCGGCTTTGGCGCTGGGTCCGATCGCCCGCGCTCGATCGCACAGATGCCGGTTCGCCGCTGGCCCGCGGCCCCGGTCGCCGGCGGTCTCGCCGCGGTGCTGTCCGTGGTCCTCGTGTCCGTCGCGATGGCCACGCCACCGGTTCCGCCTCCCGGGATGGAGACAGCGTCGATCGATGCGCTCGTGGTCGACCCCGACGCGCGTGCCAACGATCAACCGCCCACGCCGCCACCCACCGGAGGCGGTCTGGCGACAGCGTTAGCGCCGGCCTCGACGGGCGGCGCACCGAATCGACCCGGCGACGTTCGGCCGACGGAGGACAGCGCGCCGCGCGGCGCAGGACTCGGTGGTTCGAACGAGCGCACGGTCGGGACCGCGGCATCGCCTGCGCTACCGCCAAACCAACCCCGCGTCCGACGCCGAGCCGAAGCATCCTGGCGTTTGGCGAGTCCGTGATGATCCAGGGCGCGGAGGAGATGGCGCACGATCTCGGCCCGGTCCGGGTGGACGCCGCGGTGGGCCGGCACATCAACGAAGGCATCGAGCTTCTCGAGGAGCGAGCCGCGGCCGGCAAGCTGGCGGACACCGTGATCGTCCAACTCGGCAATAACGGTCCCTTCCGCGCCGGTCAGTTTGACGCCGCCATGGATGCACTCAGCGAGGTGCCGCTCGTCGTCTGGGTCAATCTACGCGTGCCGCGCGACTGGGAGGCGCACAACAACCGGGTCATCGAGAGCGGCGTTGCGAAGTACCCCAATGCCAGGATGGTCGACTGGTATGACGCCACGACCGATCGGCCAGACCTGTTCTGGAAGGACGGTTATCACCCTCGACCCGAGGGCGCGCAGATGTATGCCGACTTGATCGCGGAGACCGTCAACGAGGCAGAAGCGGAGACGGATAACGTCACCGATGTGGCCGTGGATCAGCCGTGAGCTGACCACTTGCGGGCGGTGGCACCGGCCTGGTTTCTCATGCGCCTCTCATGGTTCGGGGCGTAGGCTCAAACGATGCATCTCCTGGTCATCGAGGACGATCCGCGCCTCGTCCGCCTGCTGCGACGCCTGCTCGAGGAGGACCGTCACGTGGTCGAGACGGCCACGACCGGACGGGACGGCATCGAGATTGCGGAGGCGGCCAACGGCATCGACGTGATCGTGCTCGATGTCGGCCTGCCTGATATCCCCGGGCTGGAGGTCGCACGGGCGATCCGGGCGGCCGGCTCGGAGGTCGCGATCCTGATGCTGACTGCGCGCGACACGGTCGGCGACCGCGTGACTGGGCTCGACGCGGGCGCGGACGACTACCTCGTCAAGCCGTTCGCCTACGAGGAGCTTGCCGCTCGCCTCCGTGCCCTCGGCCGGCGAGGGGCGGGAACGCGGCGACCCGAGCCCAAGCTTGTCGCAGGCCCGATCGTGCTCGAGGAGACCGCGCGGCGAGTCACGCTCGAGGGGCGCACGATCGACCTGAGCCCGCGCGAGTTCTCCCTCCTCGAGTGCCTGCTTCGGCACCAGGGCCAGACGTTGTCGCGCGACCAGCTGCTCGACCAGGCGTGGCCGTTCAGCGTCGCGGTGACGCCCAACGCGGTCGACGCATACATCCATTACCTGCGAGACAAGCTCGGCTCCGCGGGCAGGCAGATCGAGACCGTCCGCGGGGTCGGCTATCGTCTGGCCGATGCCTGACGGGATCCAAACCGCGTTCGAGACCACCGCCCCCGAACTGGCCGCCGAAGCCGCCGACGGGCGTCTCATCCGAGGCGTCCGCCGCAACCTGGTCCTGTGGAGTGGCGGAACGACCCTGCTCGTGCTGATCGGCCTGGCCGTCGTCCTCTATGCGGCCGTAGCCGGGTCCCTCGCAAACTCGGGGATTGCCCAGCTCGATGCCCGGATGAACCAGATCCGTGGTGAAAAGCCCGATCCACAGGACGAGTCCCGATACGGGTTCATCTTCGGTGGTGGTGGTTCGGGGACCTATGCGCTGATCGTGGACCCGAACGGAGCGGTCGTCACGGGGCCTCGTGTCCCACATCCGCCACCTGGTCTGCCATACCAGGATGCGGTGTCGGCCGCCGCGGGGACGGGCCACGACATCCGGACGGCATCGCTCGAGGGCACGCCGGTCCGCATCCTGACCGAGACGGTCGATGTCGACGGCCAGACCTACACGGTCCAGGTCATCCAGGATCGGACCTCGGAGCAACGGACGCTCGAGACGATGCTCGCGGTGCTGATCGTGGGCGGACTGGTCGTGCTTGTTGTGGCCTTTGGCTTCGGCACGATCTACGCTCGCCGCGCGCTGGTCCCGATCCGGGAATCGCTGGCCAACCAGCGCAGCGCGCTCCGACGCCAGCGCGAATTCGCCGCCGATGCCAGCCATGAGCTGCGCACGCCGCTGACCGTGATCCGGAGCAGCGTCGATTACCTGCTCCGCCACAAGACCGAGCCGGTTGCCACTGTCGGCACTGCGCTCGAGGACATCGACGACGAGATCACGCACATGACCTCGATGGTCGAAGACCTGCTGCTCCTGGCCCGCTCCGATTCGGGGGCCGTGGAGCTCGATCGCGTGCCGCTCGACCTGGGCGATGTCGCCGCCGACGGCGCCTCCGCGCTCAGCAAGCCGGCGACCGATCGCGGTATCCGCGTCGAGGTCGACCCGCAGCCAGCCGTCATCGCGGGCGACCCGGCGCGCCTCCGCCAGCTCGTGATGATCCTGGTCGACAACGCCATTCGCCACTCCCCGACCGACGGCCGCGTTGCCGTCCAGGTGCGGGCCGACGGCAGCGGGGCCGCGTTGGTGGTCGAGGATGACGGCCCCGGCATCCGGCCGGAGGATCTGCCGCACGTATTCGAGCGGTTCTACCGGGCCCAGGGGGCGCCGGGCGGTGGAACCGGGCTTGGGCTGGCGATCGCATCATGGATCGTGAGCCGCCACGGCGGTCGGATCGAGGTCGCCAACCGGACCGAAGGCGGCGCCCGGTTCGTGGTCCATCTGCCGGCAGCCGGGCCTGCCGCCGGCTGATCCCCCCGCGCCTCGGCAGCAGAACGAGACCCTTCCAACGTGATGCAGCTCGAATGCATCAAGTCCAGCCAGAACATCCTTCGACCATCGCCCTTGGGTTATCAGATCGCCCAAGGGAGATGGCCGGGAAGACGCGTTTTCGGCCGGGGCCGCGGTTAGCTCGTGACCCCTGTCGCCCCCTTGATCAGCGAGGCGGCCGCCGAGATCGGGATCGCGAACCCGAGTCCTTCGGCTTCCGACGATACGGCCGTGTTGATGCCGATCACGGCACCCGAAGCGTCCAGCAGTGGTCCGCCGCTGTTGCCGGGGTTGATCGCGGCATCTGTCTGGAGCAGGCCGGTCATCGTCACCGGGCGACCGGTCGACTCATCCGAGACAGTGATCGTCCGTCCGGTGCCGGAGATGATCCCGCGGGTCACCGTTTCGGTGAACGTGCCAAGCGGGCTTCCGATCGCGATGGCGGTCTGCCCGACCTCGAGGGCGTCCGAGTTGCCGATCACGGCCGGGGAAAGGCCGGTGGCATCGATCTTGATCAGCGCCAGGTCGTGATCTTCCGAGGTGGAGATGACGTCGGCGTCGAATTGCCGCCCATCCGCGAGCTCCACGGTCAGCGCCTGGCTGTTCTCGACCACGTGTCGGTTGGTCAGGATGTAGCCGTTGCCGGTGAGGACGATGCCCGAGCCGACACCGGTCGACGGGATCTGGTTGAAGCCACGGGAGGAGAAGCCCTCCGACGTGATGGTGACGACCGAATCGCGAACGGCAGCGACGACGTCGGTGAGGTCGGCCGTCTCGATGCCACCGGTGTTGCCCGAGTCCGCAACCGCCGCCACCGCTCCTGGCGTCGCCGGCGACGTGCTTGATGGAGCGACGGAAGGGGCGAGGGGGCCGGTCACAAGCAGCCGCCGTCCCGCCGGCGGCCAGGACCGCGGACAGGAGCGATACGGCGATCACGGACCCGAGACGACCCGGGCGGCGGGAAGGCGGGACTGTAGCGGCACTGTCAGGATCTGGCGTGTCGTGATGCGAGAACATCGGGGGACTCCGATCGTGGTGGCCGCGGGATTGGCGACCTCCCTCCATCTCAACGCCGGAACCTGAAAACAACGTGAGAATCCAGACGACGCGGGCCTTGCGGGCGCCGCGCCGTCTGGTCGTGTCGAGCCTGGGGGTCAGGACGCGCTGGAGGACTCCGTCGGGGTCGGGGTGGCGGCGGGGTCCAGCTTGTCGACGCGCCAGCCCGGGCCCTGATGCCCATCCCGGAAGCCGCGCATGCCGCTGTGGACCCGGTCGGCATCGAGCGAGCCGTCGGCGCGCAATGTGCCCTCGGCGACCACGAACGAGCCGACGCTGATATCGGACAACGCCTTGCCGGTGGTGCCGTCGACCTCGTACGTCGTGTCGCCATCGACGTGGATCGTGCCGGTGGTTCCGTCCTTGCCGGTCACCGTGATGGTGTTGCCGGCAACCGCGGTCACCTCACCACCGATGGCCGGCAGGACGACCTTGATGGCCGTAATGGTGTAGCTCCCGTCGGTCTGGCGTTCCTGGTTGAAGCCGATCTGGTCACCAACAGCGAGATCGGCGAGCGTGATCGTCTCGCCTGCCTTGGTGAACGTGGTCGCGCTTCCAACGGTGATCGTCCGCGTCCAGCCATCCGCGGTTTCGAGCGAAAGGCTCGAGCCGTTGATGGCCGCGATCGTGATCTCGTGGAAGCCGCCGCGCCCAAATCCGCCGCGGAAGCCATTTGCGAATGGCTCGGCGACGTTTGTGCCGGTCTGCGTATCGACTGCGGTGAGCACGTTCGCCTCGCCTCCCGTCGACGGAGTCGCGGGTGATGCGCCCATCGCCGCCACGGCGCCGATGACGACGAGCGCCGCCGTCCCGGCCAGGATTCCGGCTCGCGCAGGGAGGGATTGCGCGCCCGGTCGTCTGTCTGAAACGGCGACGCGCTCGTGGAACTCGACCTGATCCGGTTCGGTCATTCGTGATCTCCGCTACTGCCGCGACGTCCGCGGTGCCAATCGGCCGCCGATCGACGACCCTCGAGATCGAGTCTCGCGATCGATTCTTCAAGCCTTCTGAGAGGGCGCGAACGGGTCGTAGACTTCGCGAATGCCAGATCTCGATCCGGGAGACCCATCGCCGGTCGCGGCGCCGGCAGCGCATGCCGAAGGACGGGAGCCAAGCCGCCCGGAACGACGGATCTCGCTGTCGTTTGAAGTTTTCGCGGTCAGCCAGCGCCTGGGCGCCTACC
This sequence comes from uncultured Chloroflexia bacterium, assembly GCA_963731865.1. Classification (GTDB taxonomy): domain Bacteria; phylum Chloroflexota; class Limnocylindria; order Limnocylindrales; family CSP1-4; genus SPCO01. Next base: position 1,588,851 of record CAVSXG010000002.1, read on the forward strand.
TCGATCGCGCCCTCGAGGGAACGGGCATCCGGCCGGCCGAATACGCGGTCTACAGCCTGATGCTCGAGGCCGGGCCGCGAACGCCGTCCGAGCTCGCCTCGATGCTCGGGGTGCCGCCGTCCACCCTGTCCACCTATCTCGGCGCGATGTTGGCCCGTGGGGACGCCCGGCGGATCCCCAACCCCCGGGACGGGCGATCCGTCCGCGTGGTGCTGACCGACCGCGGCCGGGCGGTGGTCCGACGCATCAACCCATCGTTTTCCCGTGCGCACTTCGCACTCGACGCGAGCCTGGATCGGCCGGCCGAGGAGATCCGTGCCGTCCTGGTCGCGCTGGGCGAAGCGATCGAGCGCGCGACGGACACCCTGGCGGCGCAAACCGAGGATGAAGACCAACCCCTATCCTGATAGTTCGAGCTCGTAGTATCCTTCGGCATCGCCGTTGGAGAACCAATGCGCCGTCGAGCTCGCCGTCACGTCGCCATCGTCGCGCTGCTTTCGCTCCTGGTCGCCGGCTGCGGGGCAGGGCCGGACGTGGAGTCGGGCGCGCCCAGCGCGGCGATGCCATCGGTCGCTATTGAGACTCCCGGATCCAGCGAACCACAAAGCGCGCCACCGGATCCCACTGGCCGGCGGTCGGATCTCGCGTTCCTCCTCGAACGGCTCGAGACCGTCCATCCGAACCCATTCCTGGACGAGAGCGTCGACGCATTCCTCGACCGGGTGGCGGCGATCGAGACGCGGGTCGACACGATGAGCGACACGGAATTCGTCGTCGCCGTGATGGACCTGATGGGCCATCGTGACCGCGACGGGCACTCGGGTGCCTGGGCGCTGGCACAGCCGGGTACGTTGCTCCACGCCTGGCCAGTCTGGTTGTGGGACTTCCCCGACGGCCTCCGCGTCGTCGCGGCGACCGAGCCTGATCGCGACCTGATCGGCGCGCGCCTGATCCGGGTGGGCGGCGCAGACGTCGAAACCGCGAGCGCGGCCGTCGAGCCGCTCGTGCCCCGCGATAACCCATCGAACCTCCGCGCCAACCTGCCGATGCACCTCTTGGTGCCGGAGATCCTCGATGTCCTCGGGTTGCGGGCACCCGGTGATCCGGGCCTCACCTTCGAGCTGACCGACGGATCCACGCGCGAGCTGGTCACGGATCCGTTGCCGATGCAGGAGTTCTTCGCCTGGGTCACGGGCGCGTACGGCATCGAATTCCCGACCGGCCTCCCGCCCGACGAGGCTGGCCCGCCATACCTGCGGCGTCGCACAGAGGCATTCTGGTTGGAGACCCTGGCCGACTCGGCGGAGATCCCCGCCGGGATCTACGCCGCCTATAACAATGTTGTCCGGGTCGACGACGCGGGCGGCAGGATCGGGCAATTCGCGGCGGATATCCGAGCCGCTGCGGCCGCCCAGCCCGATCTGCCGATTGCGCTCGACATGCGGAACAACCCGGGCGGCGACAACAACACCTTCGGCGACGTCCGCAGGGCAATCGAGGCGTTGGCGAAGGAACGACCCGGCCGCGTCGCGATCATCGCGGGGCGATCCACGTTCTCTGCCGCGGGCAACTTCATCACCGACGTCATGGTCGGGCCTGAGGGAGCCGGGATCAGGCTGGTCGGCGAGGCCCCCGGCGGTGGTCTCAACATCTACGGGGACGTCGACGTCGTGACCCTGCCCCACAGCAAGGTCGTGGTCCTGATCTCGGGTCGCTACCACGAGCGCGCCCCGGGTGACGATCGCCTGGCGCTGACCCCGGACGTGCCGGTGGAGATCACCTGGGAGGACTACGCCGAGGGCCGCGATCCGGTTCTGGAGGCCGCATTCGCCGACTGAGGCCCGCATACTTGGCGGGGAGGTCGAGTCGATGCGGATCGTGGTCACGGGCGGGACGGGCAAGGGCGGCAAGTGGGTCGTGCGCGACCTTCGCGACGCGGGTCACGACGTCCTGAACGTGGACGCACGTCACGACGGCAGCCCGCACGGCCAGTGCCTGGTCGCCGATCTGACCGATCTCGGCCAGACGCTCGACGCCCTCAGCGGGGCCGACGCGGTCGTCCATTTCGCCGCGATTCCGGCGCCCGAGATCAAACCGACCGGCGAGACGTTCCGGATCAACGCGATGTCGACCTACAACGTCTTCGCCGCCGCCGAGATGCACCATCTCAAGCGCGTGGTGTGGGCCTCGAGCGAGACCGTCCTCGGCCTGCCGTTCGACACAGCCGCCGCAGTTCGCGCCAATCGACGAGACCATCGAGCCTCGCCCCGAGTCGTCCTATTCGTTGTCCAAGCTCGTCGGCGAGGCGATGGCGACGCAGTTCGCGCGACGGACCGGGATCGGGTTCGTCGGTCTGCGGATCTCGAACATCATGGAGCCCGAGGACTACAAGCTGTTCCCCTCGTACTGGGACGACGCGCGGCTGCGGAAATGGAACCTGTGGGGGTACGTCGACGCGCGCGACGTGGCCACGGCGGCTCGGCTCGGCCTGGAGAAGGAGATCGGCGGGTCGGAGATCTGCATCGTCGCAGCAGCGGACACCGTCATGACCCGCCCAAGCGCCGATCTGATGGCCGAGGTTTTCCCGGGCGTGCCGCTTCGGCGACCGGTCGAGGGTCGCGAGACGCTGCTCGCGATCGATCGTGCTCGCCGGCTACTCGGTTACGAGCCGGCGCATCGCTGGGCGGACCACATCTCCGAATAGCAGTCAGCGATGGCGGCGGTCGCTCCCCGACAACTGCACCGCCGGCGCCAGTGCCGGCGCAGGCGCTGCCGTACCCTTTGGGCGATGGCGGACGAGTGGCCGATCTTCGGGCGCGACGGCGACGACGTTGCGTGGCGGCCGACACCCGAGCTGCGCCATGATTCGTCGATCGCCCGCTTCCTGCGATCCACTGGTGAGCCCTCGCTCGACGCCCTGCAGGCGCGGGCGGTAGCCGACCCGGGCTGGTTCTGGGGGGCGGCGGCCGAGAACCTCGAGATCGCCTGGGATCGGGCGCCGACGCAGGTGCTCGATGCGACCCGTGGCCCGGCATGGGCGCGTTGGTGGGGTGGCGCCAGCTTCAATTACGCCCGGGCGGCCACCGAACCACGAGCCAGGCGCGATCCCGACGGCGGGGCGCTCGCCTGGGAGGGCGAGGATGGCGCGATCCGGCAGCTCAGCAACCGCGAGCTGAACACCGATGTCGAAGCGGCTGCGCGACGCCTCGCGGGACTTGGGGTGCGGCCAGGCGACCGGGTCGGGATCCTGCTCCCGATGCTCGTGGAGACCGTGGTCGCGGTTCTCGCGCTTGGGCGCCTCCAGGCGATCTACACGCCGATCTTCTCCGGGTACGCGGCGCCGGCGATTGCCGCCCGCCTGAACGACTGCGAAGCCTCCGTGCTGATCACGGCGGACGGGTTCCTCCGGCGCGGATCGTGGGTACCGCTCAAGGCCACCGCCGATGCGGCGGTCGCGACGGCGCCCTCGGTCCGTCGTGTCGTCGTGGTCAAGCGGGCCGGCGACCGGGTCGAGACGCCGTGGACGGACGGCCGCGACACCTGGTGGGACGAGCCAGCCACGGCGGTCGGCGAGGACGCACCCCCGGGCGACACCGATCCCGAGACGCCGTACATGCTCATCTACACCTCGGGCACAACCGGGAAGCCCAAGGGCGCGGTCCACGTCCACGGCGGGTTCCCGATCAAGGGCGCGCAGGACCTCGCCCACCAGTTCGACCTTGGCCGCGGCGACACGCTCTTCTGGTTCACCGATCTCGGCTGGATGATGGGTCCGTGGGCGATCTCCGGGTCACTGCTGCTCGGCGCCCGGCTGGTCCTGTACGAAGGCGCGCCCGACTTCCCGGGACCCGACCGGCTCTGGTCGATCGTGGCCCGGCATCGGGTCACCCACCTCGGGCTGTCGCCCACCGTCATCCGGGCGCTGATGGCGCATGGCGAGGACCCGGTTCGCGGTCACGATCGATCGTCGTTGCGGGTCCTGGGCTCGACCGGCGAGCCGTGGAACCCCGATCCCTGGTGGTGGTATTTCCGGGTGGTCGGCGAGGGGCGCTGCCCGATCATCAACTACTCCGGCGGCACGGAGGTCTCGGGCGGGATCGTCAGTGGCAACGTGCTCGGGCCGATCAAGCCGGCGTCGTTCTCGGGACCGTGCATCGGGACCGCGGCGGACGTCGTCGATGACACCGGGCGGCCGGTCCGCGGCGCGGTCGGCGAGCTTGTCATCCGCGCCCCGATGCCGGGCATGACCCGGGGCTTCTGGGGCGACACCGAGGGCCGCTACGAGGCGACCTACTGGTCCCGGATCCCGGGCACCTGGGTCCACGGCGACTGGGCCAGCATCGATGCCGACGGCTTCTGGTACATCCATGGCCGCAGCGACGACACGCTCAAGGTCGCCGGCAAACGGGTCGGGCCGGCCGAGGTCGAAAGCGCGGCGGTTTCCCATCCGGCGGTGCTCGAAGCGGCGGCGATCGGCGTCCCCCACGAGATCAAGGGCGAGGTCGTCGTCGTCCTGGTGGTGCTGCGCCCGGGGCTCGTTGGCGATCCAGACGTGACCGCGTCCATTGCTGCGACCGTGGCCAGTCAGCTGGGCAAGCCGCTCAAGCCGGAACGAGTTGCGGCCGTGGCGGCGCTCCCCAAGACACGATCCGGGAAGGTCATGCGCCGCGTGATCCGGGCGGCCTGGCTGGGGCTCGATCCGGGCGACCTGTCCGGCCTGGACAACCCTGGCTCGCTCGACGCGATCCGGGCGACGGCCGCGGGCGTCGGGGTGCCCAGCCGATGAGCGAGACGACCGCCGCGTGGGTCGTCTACCCGTTCAAGGCGGGTGGCTGAGCGAACAGGAGATCGAACATGTCGAACCGAGTCCTGCTCCTTGTTGGCACCAAGAAGGGTGCGTTCATCTTCGAGAGTGATGCCGAGCGACGCGAATGGTCGCTTCGAGGTCCGCTCTGCGAAGGCTGGCCGGTTCACGACCTGATCGTCGAGCCCGGAAGCGGTGCGATCCTCGCCGCGGCCGGCAGTCCCTGGTACGGGCCAGCGGTCTGGCGATCCGAGGATCTCGGGGCCACGTGGACGCATTCCTCGAAGGGGCTTACGTACGGTGACCAGGCCGAGCCGATCACGACGGTCTGGTCGCTCGCGGCCACGCCGGATGGCGGCCTGCTCGCCGGCGTCGAGCCAGCCGGGCTCTTCCGGAGTGACGACGCCGGGTCAACCTGGCAACACGTCGAGGGCCTGACCAACCACCGAACGCGGCCGACCTGGGGCCCCGGCGCGGGCGGTCTCATCCTCCACACGATCATTCCGCATCCGACCGACACGACCAGGACCTGGGTCGGGATCTCGGCGGTCGGCGTGTTCGAGACGCGGGATGCCGGCGCCTCGTGGGAGCCCCGCAATGTCGGCGTCCGGGCCGAGTTCAACCCGGAGAACCGGTTCCCGGAGACCGGTCAGTGTGTCCACAAGTTCGCGATGGCGGCCGGCCAGCCCGACACGCTCTACCAGCGGAACCACTGCGGCGTCTACCGGTCCGATGACGGCTCCGAGACCTGGCAGGAGATCACCGGCGAGCTGCCAACCGACTTCGGTTTTGCGATGGTCGCCCACCCGAGGGACCCGGATACCTGCTGGGTGATCCCGCTCAGCACGCCCGAGGACGGCCGGTTCATGCCGGACGGCCACACCGCCACCTGGCGGACGAAGGACCGCGGCGCGACCTGGACCCGGCTCGACGACGGCCTGCCCAGGAAGGACGCCTTCCTGTCCGTCCTGCGCGAGGCGATGGCGCGCGACACCCTCGACCCGGTCGGCGTGACGTTCGGGACCAGCACCGGCCAGCTCTGGCACAGCAGCGATGACGGGGACTCCTGGCGGATGATCACCGACACGCTGCCCGAGATCTGGTCGGTCGAGGCCGTCGTGCTCGAGGGCTGAGGCCGGTGGCGACGGTCCTCCTGCCGCGTTCGCTCCTCGCCCTCTTCCCCGGCGCAGAGCGGCGAAACGACGTGGCCGGCCGGTCCGTGGACGAGCTGTTGGCCGCCCTGGACGTGGCCGTCCCAGGGATGCGCGATCGGCTGGTGGAGGCCGGACCGCGGCTTCGGCCCCACATCAACGTCTTCGTGGACGGGTCGCCGGCCGACCTCGCAACACCGGTGAGCGCCGAGGCGCGGGTGCACGTGATCCCGGCGGTCTCCGGCGGCTAGTCCCCTGATCGTCCGCGCGACGTCAGCCGCGTGCGCGGAGGGATGCGAACGGGTCGAAGGCCTCGCTCCGCTCGGCGACCGCGTCCTGGCCCCGGGGCGATGATCGGCCGGCCCCGATGCCATCGCCCGCGACGGAGCGCCAACCGTGTTCGGCCAGCTCGTCGAGGGTGGCCATGGCGGTCCTGACCATGCCGCGAGCATGCTCGAGCGCCAGCCCGGTCAGCGCACCGGGTTCGGTGCGACGCGGCGACATCCGCGGCAACCGTCGAGCCGTGGCGAAGCCCCTCGACGACGCCCGGATCCTCGTCGGCCGGCTCGAAGTGGCGAAGGACGAACGAGACATCGCCGGCCCGGACCGCCGCAGCCGCGTGGACGTAGGGCCACATCGAAGCGCTGGTCTGCCCGCCTGGCGGCTCGACAAAGGCGAACGGATGGTTCCCGAAGAGCGCACGCCGGAGGGCGACCTCCGCGATCGCACGACTGGCCGGTGCCGGTTCATCCGCGACCCAGGGCGGCAACGCCCCGACGACAATCTGCTCGACCGGCAGGCCGTCGCGGCGGGCGAGGGCAACCCCCACGAGCTGCAACGCGAGCGTCCGACCAGCGCGAGTGGCCGGATCCGACGGCTGACCAGCAGTCAGATCCGGGGCGACCACCAACGGTCCCGGCCCAACGACGATCGAGGTGCCGGCGCGACCGGCCAGCCGATGGGCGAAGGCATGATCGGCGAGCGCGCGGTCAGGCTCGACGCCGTCGGCGACGATCTCCTCGATGGCGTCGGACGCGATGAGATCGATCCGCTCGAACCCGGCAACGACGGCGCCCTCCGGCGCACCGAGCGCCGGGACGACCGTGGCCATGCGCACGTAGCTGCCGCGCTCGGCGGCGGCACGATCGACGGCCAGCCTGAGCCCGGCCAGCGCCCGCTGACTGCCGATCGGGGCCGGGTCCGCGAGCTCACGACCGGGCGCGCTTCGGGCGCCTTCGCGCGGGTGCCATTCGGGGACCTCGCGACCGGCGGCGCTCAGCCGCGCGGCGAGCTCGCGTCCGATCGGGACCTCGATCCGGATGAGGTCGACGCCCGCATCGATCAGCGCCGACGCCTCCTCGAGCGCCGCGTCTTCATCCGGTTGGTGAAGCGTGGCGGCGAGCCACGGTCGCGGCGCTTCGCCGAGCATCGCGATCGTCTCGAGGCGAGCGGTGCGCTGGGCGTCGATCCGCGCGATCGCGGCCTCGCCGAGACGGCTTGCCTCGGCCTCTGCGACGGCGCGTCGGTCCGGCTCGCGCAGCAACGCGGTCTCGAGCGCGAGATCGACGGCGCCGGAGGCGACATCGAGGGCGAGCTGCTGCGGATCGAGGTCGTACTCGAGCAGCGCCATCGCGAACGGAAGGGCAATCCCGGAGCCCAGGCCACCGGGGTGGTCCGCCAGCCAGCGGTCCACGGTCGTGCCGGCCAGCGGTCGGCCGCCGGTGTCGAGCCCGGAAACGCCGAAGAGCCGCAGGATCGCGCGTTCCTGACCAGTGGTCGTCGACGCCGCGGCACGCCCGCCCCAGGCTCCCGCCAGCGCCTCGGCGCGGTCGAGGAGTCGGTCGAGATCGCCCCAGGGGTCGTTCACGAGGCCAGCCGACCCGCCGCGGCGAGGAGCTCGAGGGTGCGCTCGACCGGGAGCCCCGGCACGACATGGCCGTCACGACCCTCGACGGTATCGGCCCGGAACAGCGAATCGACGACGGCCGCCTCGGTGGCATCCACGACCGCCCCAAAGAACGGATCGAGGTATTCGTCGTCGACGAGCTCGACGTTCCACAGCGCGCCGCCGCTGCCGCGCGGGATCCGCACCGCCGTCGAGAACGCGAGGAAGATATCGCCTGACCCGTGTCCGGCGATCGAGCCCGTCCGCGCGAGGCCCAGTCCGGCCCGTCGGGCCAGCCGCTCCAGGGCCGGCCCAAGCAACGGAGCGTCGGTCGCGACCACGACGATGCAGCTGCCGCGCTCACGGTCGCGCCGGACGCCGGCATCGGGCCATCCTTCGCTCACCAGCGTCTCGCCGACACGAACCCCATCGATGGTCAGGCGTTCGATCCGCCCGAAGTTGGTCAACGCCAGGGCCCCGACCGTGTACGTCGGGCCCTTCGCGCTCGCGCGACGACGTTCCGGGGTTGCCCACGACGCGCGGCGATCGATCGGCTCGACCAGTCGCGAGGCGGTCCCGATCCCACCCTTGAGCTCGAAGCACGACATGCCCGTGCCCGCTCCGATCGCGCCACCAGCGGCCGGCCCGGCCTCGGCGCCCACGGCCCCGCTCAGCGCCGCGCGGACGTCCGCCTCGTCGACCTGGACGCGACGCGAGGTGTTGAGCCAGCCGTCGTCGCATTCGCTCACGATCGGCATCAGCGCGTCGTCGATCGCCGGCTCGATCGTCAAGATCGACCAACGTGGCGACTGCTGCGTCATAGACCCGTCCGATGGCCATCGAGCTCGTGAGGAAGATCGGGGCCTCGAGCATCCCCCACTCCCGAATGGTGGTGATCCCGATGGCCTCGCCGGCGCCGTTGAGCACCGCCGCGCCGGCGGGCACGCGCGTGCTGAAGAGCTCGCCGACGCTGAACGGCACGATAGCCGTTACCCCGGTCCGCGCGATCCCGCGTCCGTCCGGTGGCATCGGCTCGTCGCGCCAGACCGTCTGGTGCCCGACCCGCACGTTGGCCACGTCGACGATCGAATCGGTCGGACCGGGTGGCAAACGCCCGATGACAACGCCGAGGTCGCGCGGGCGTGGGCGGGCGGTTGGTGGGGACGACATCGCGACAGTATGGCCCGGCAGACCCCGGCCGAGGTCAGCCGATTGCGCCGGCCAGTCGATTCCCGGCAAGGAAGCCCCGGTACGCAACGATCGGATCCTCGGCGCTGAACCGGACGCCCCGGTCGCCGACCCGTTCCGCACCGGGCACGATGGCGGCGAAATCGGCATCGACGCCGCGGGCAAAGTCCACCTCGATCACGACCGGCGGGCCGACCCGAAGGAGTTGCAGCTCCCCGGCGGCCGCACGGCGGACGGCACGCTCGGCACCCGCCCGGAGCAGGTCCGCGGCCACCGATGGGTGGGGCGATGTCGCGGCGCGCCCGCCGGCCGCCTCCTTGACCACAACCCGCTCGGCCCACGGCAGCCACGGTTCGACCTCGGCCGCGAGCGCGTCGTCACCAGCGACCAGGCCGACGGGGACGCCCCACGCCCCGAGCGCAAGGGCGTTCAGCCCGTACTCGCCGGTCGGCCGGCCATCCAGTCGAGTCTCGACGGGGGCATCCGAGTAGGTGTGGGCGATCGTCCCGGTCGGGTGCCCGGCTCGGGCGTGATACCCGACGAACAGGGCAACCTCGAATCCGGCATCCGGCCCGGCGCCTGCCACCATCGACCACGGCTTCTGCCCCTGGAGCATGTGCGCGGCAGGGTGGATCCGGTCGGGCAGCAGGTTGTACATGTCGCCGTGGCTGTCGTTGACCAGGATCTCCGTGGCGCCAGCGGCCAGCGCGCCCTCGATTGCGGCGTTGGTCTCGCCGATCATCAGCTCGACGGCGGCCGGGTAGCGGGCATGCTTCTGGTCCGTCGGGTCCGGGTGGTTGACCCCGGCGATCCCCTCCATGTCGACGCTGATGTAGACCTTCATCCGTCCTCCTTGATCGCCGGCGCAGGGCCGGTCCGGGCCTGGTGGCCGATCCAGACATGCCCATCGGCGAAACGTTCGGCCTTCCAGATCGGGGCGCGGGCCTTCGTCTCATCGATGGCGTAGCGCGCGGCGGAGAAGGCGGCATCACGATGCGGCGCGGCGGCCCCGACCGCGATCGACGGTTCGCCCAGTGGCACCTCCCCGGTGCGGTGGACGATGGCCACGCGTTCGACGCCGAACCGGTCGGCGATCTCGTCGGCGATGGCCGTGAGCACCGCAAGGGCCATCGTGTCGTGCGTCTCGTACTCGAGCGACTCGACCAGCCGACCGGCGTGCCGGGCCGCCTCGGCTTCCTGGCCGGGAGCGGGTGTGCCCGGCGTCGAGCGGGTCCGGCCCAGGAAGCCCACGAACGCCCCGTCCTCCGGGAGTCGCGAGCCGGTCGGCAAGTTCCCCGAGGATCGCCGCGGTGAACGGCGCCTCCCGGAGCTCGATGATCGCGACGCGTTGCCCCGGCGCGTCACGGCCGCCTGTCTCGTCGGCCCCGCCGGACACCGGCGGGATCATCGCCACCTCGTCGCCGTCGGCGAGGAGCGTCGTCGGGTCCGCGTAGTCGCCGTTCCGGGCAAAGCGCAACGAGGGTCGTCCGGGCGCGAGGATCGGGTGGCGGGTCGACGAGCGCGCTCCAGGCCGCCTCCACGTCCGAGCCGTCGGGCAGGTCCAGGTGGATCTCGCGCGTCCCCGCCAGCTCACGCTGGATCGCGAACAGCCGGATCCTGACGGCCAGGGCCATGGCGTCCGGTCAGCCGCGCAAGGACGCGACGAGCAGCCCGTCGCCGAGGGGCAGGATCGTGGCGTTGAACCGGGGATCGGCCAGGAGCGCCGTATCGAACGCGCGGAGCGCGTCGGTGTCGCGCGTCCCCGGCGTCCGCCGGGCGCGCCCCGGACACGCGGCCGCTCCACAGGACGTTGTCGGCGATGACCAGAGCGTGCGGGGCCAGCCGCGGGATCGAGCGCCTCGAGGTACGCCTGGTACTCGGGCTTGAGGGCGTCGATGAAGGCGAGGTCGAAGGGCCCGGCGAGCGCGGGATCACCGGCCGCGAACGCATCGAGCGCCGGCGCGTTGACGACCGTGATCTGTCCGTCGGGGATCCCGGCCTCACGCCACCAGCCGCGTGCGAGATCGGTCCGCGAGCGATCCGGGTCGATCGTGACGATCGTGCCATCGGTCGGCTGGCCGAGCGCCAGCCAGAGCGTCGAGAACCCGTACGCGGTGCCGACCTCGACGATCCGGCGCCGTCCAGCCGCGAGCACCGACAGCGCCCGACCGGCGTCGCGGCTGACGATCGGGATGTCCTCGGGTTGCGCCGCCGTCTCGATCGCCGCGAGCGCCGGAGGGAGCGGCTGCGACTTCGATTCGATCCAGTCGACATCGACCCGACCGGGGATCCAGCTCTCGTCATCCTTGGCCACGTTCAGCTCCTCATACCAGCAATCCAGCACCGAAATAGAGACCGGCGGCCAGGATCGTCCCGGCCGCGATCGACCCGACGTTGATGTACAGCAACCCGGTCGCCGACTCCATCGATCGCGAGCGCGCCGTCTGGACCGACGCCCAGGACACGATCAATGGAAACACGAGGCCCACGATCAGGCGCAGCCAGACGAACAGCGCCCAGGGACCGACGAGCGCCGTGAACGGTGCGCCACCCGCGGGCCCCGCCCCGGTCGCCGTCCAGGCCCAGAACAGGATGACCTGGATCGCGACCACGGCAAGGAGCACGCGCGCCAGCAGGATGAGCGGAGCTTCGGGCAGCTTTGGCGTCACCAGGTACCAATGGCCCAGGATCATCGCCGCGAACACCCCACCCGTGGCCGCGCTGACGACGAGGAGCTGGGCGAGCAGGCCGACGCCGCCCAACGACGCCCCGCCCCAGGCCAGCGACCCGAACACCAGGACTGCACCCGCCGCCACGAGCGCGCCGACCTTCGCTCGCCCACGGCCGCGATCGGCGCGACCCGTCCGGCCACAAGCGACGCCGCGCCGAGGATGCAGAAGACCGCCAGGGCCGCGCGTCGCGGTCCATCCCAGGTCGGATCCACGACGACCGGTGAGTCGCCGAGGGTGCCCGGCAGCGCGCCGTCCGATGCCCAGGCCAGCAGGCCAAAGCCGACAGCGCAGAGCGTCGTGAACGCCGAGGTAGCCACGGGTCACCGACGTCCGACGGCGCAGGAGCGACGACAGCGGCGTACGAACCCAGCGCGAGCCCCGTCAACACGGTCCAGTTGATGAACGCGAGGTTCTGGGCGATCTGGGTTGCCGGCACGGCGCGAGTGTAGCGGCGTTGCTACGATCCACTCCGGAGGTGCCATCGATGGGGCTCGATCGCGACACGACGTTCACCTGGTACGGCCACAGCGTCTATGAAGTCCGGACGCCAGGTGGCAAGGTCATCCTGTTCGATCCCTACTTCCGCGAACCCGAACAGCCCACGGTCGGCCGACTCGATCGACCAATGCGACCTGCTGCTCGTCACCCATGGCCACGACGACCACATGGGCGACGCCGTTGCGCTCGCCAGCCGGCTTCGCCCCGCGTGGCCATGCATCCACGAGATGAGCCTGTGGCTCGCCCGCCGGCTGCCCGGCGGCAAGGACGCGGCGATCGGGATGAACAAGGGCGGCACGGTCACCGCGGCCGGAATCAAGGTCACGATGGTCCACGCCGATCACTCGGCTGGCGACTGGCATCCGGGTGGCGAGACGACGCTCTACCTGGGTGACCCCGTGGGCTTCGTCGTCGAGGTCGAGAACGGCTTCCGCTTCTATTTCGCCGGTGACACGGCCGTGTTCGGCGACATGCGCCTGATCGGCGAGCTCTGGAAGCCGGAGCTGGCGGTCCTGCCGATCGGCGGCCATTTCACGATGGGTCCCCGGGAAGCCGCGCTTGCCGCGGAACTGCTCGGGGTGCGGCACGTGATCCCGATCCACTACGGGACGTTCCCGGTCCTGGCCGGGACGCCGGACCAGCTGCGAGGCGAGCTCGCCGCCCGAGGGCTCGCTGACGTCGAGGTGCACGCCCCGCAGCCCGGCGGCAGCATCCGCTGAAGATGCGCGTTGCCGCTGGTGCCAGCGGTGGTACCATACGTGGCATGGACAAGACCACGGTGTACCTCCCGCCCGAGCTCAGGTCGGCAATCAGGCGTATCGCCCGACAGCGTGGCCTGTCCGAGGCGGAGGTCATCCGGAACTCCATCCGCAACGCGGTCGGCGCCGATCGACCACAACCACGGGGTGGTCTCTTCGCAAGCGGCGCGCCGATTGCGCGCGAGGCGGACGACCACCTGTCGGGGTTCGGCGAGCGGTGATCGTCGACACGAGCGCGCTCCTGGCCTTCTTCGACACCGACGAGCCCGATCATCGAGCGGTCTCGGCAGTCCTCGGCGGTGCCACGGAGCCACTCGTCGTGTCGCCGTACGTGGTCGCGGAGCTCGACTACCTCGTGGGATCTCGGCTCGGCGTGGCGGCCGAGCTTGCCGTCCTGGGCGAGCTGACCGGCGGTGCCTGGGATCTGCCCGCGATCGACGTCGTGGCGCTCGACCAGGCTCGCGCCGTGATTGAGCGGTATGCAGACCAGAAGATCGGCGTCGCCGACGCCTCGAACGTGATCCTGGCCGCTCGTTACCGGACCCGAACGATCGTGACGCTCGATCGGCGCCACTTCGACGTGTTGCGACCGCTCGGCGGGGGACGTTTCCGGATCCTCCCCTAGCCGCAGGCGTCAAGGTTGGCGTCCCCGCACGCCCGGCGAACCTCCTGATCAGTCTGATGGGGTGTGGATGCCCCACCTGGCGGCGCCCAATGACGATCCGGCCATTGGCAGATGCTCGTCCCGCGCGTACGGTTGTGATGCAGCTCCGTCAGTCGACGGGGGAGGCTGGCCAGCACGCTCCATGGCGGCTGGTATCGATCAGGGCAAACCCAGGGCGACCTGGGGACGCAAAGCCACGGGACTGACCGACGCGGTCAGCCGGCCGGGTTGCCGCTACCAGATTGGAGTGTCATGCACGCATTCGCACGCCAGCGAACCTCGGCTGTTGCCGAGGGATTGCTGCTCGCCGTCATCGTCGCCTTGCTCGCAGGGATCAGCGGACTTACCGCCGGCGCACGGGCGGGTCAACCGGGCGCAGCCGCGGCCACCGAGACCCGCGAGGGTGTGCTGAGCATCCGCCACGGCGACGACTTCGCCAACAACAGGATCAGCGGGCATGCCTATTTCCTGACCAATGCGGCCGGAGAGACCGAGCTCATCTTCTCGGGCGAGCCGCCGGCCGACGCCTCCAACGGCGCCCGTGTCCGGGTGCGTGGGACGGGGCAGGGCAAGCGGTTCCTCGTCGCGGCGGGCGGCACCGAGCAGGTCGCGGCCGCGTCCTCCTCGACCCTGCTCGCCGCGAGCACCAAGCGGATCGCCATCGTCCTGATCACCTTCTCGGACAACACGACCCAGCCGTACACACCGGCTCAGGCCGCCGGCGTCGCATTCACCAACACCAACTCCGTGGCTGCGTATTACGCGGAGACGTCATGGGGTCAGTTGACGCTGACCGGCGACGTCTTTGGCTGGTACGCGATCCCCGACACGGACGACGGCTGCGCCACGAGCAACTGGGCGTCGTCGGCCAACACCGTGGCCGCGGCCAATGGCGTGAACCTGAGTACCTACGACCACGTCGTCTACGCCTTCCCGAACGCAACCAGCTGTGGCTGGTCCGGTCTCGCCCAATTGCCTGGCCGACTGTCCTGGCTCAACGGGCCGGGCGCCATGGGCCTGCGCGTGATGGCACACGAGCTCGGACACAACTTCGGGACCCATCACGCGAGCACGCTCAACTGCATCGTCAGCGGCGTCCGGGTATCCATGGCGTCGAATGGGGCCAACTGCACTTCGAGCGAATACGGCGACCCGTTCACCGTCATGGGCGCGGCGAGCCAGTACGCCCACACGAACTTCTCGCGCGGAAACTTCGGATGGCTCCAGGCCGCCAACACGCAGACCGTGACGACGGCCGGTGACTACACGCTGAAGCCGATCGGTGGGCTCGATGCGACTGGGGTCCAGTCCCTGCGGATCCTGCGCGCCACCAACAGCTACCTCACGCTCGAGTTCAGGCGACCGTACGGGGCGTTCGACACCTTCGCGACGAGTGCGCCGGTGGTCAACGGCGTCAGCGTGCGCATCGCACCCGGGTACACGACGCGGATCCAGTCGCAGCTCGTGGACGCCACGCCGGGGACCACGAGCTTCTCGGATGCCCCGGTGCCAGTCGGAGCCACGATCGTGGACCCGCTGACCGGGGTGACCGATCACCACGCTGAGCGTCTCGGCGACGGGAGCGATCGTCCGGATCGGGTTTGGCGGCCCCGCACCGACGCCACACCGACCAGCGCCGACACCGACGCCGACGCCTGCGCCCACCCCGACGCCCTCGCCAACGCCGGTTCCAACACCGACGCCGACGCCGTCGCCAACACCGCCGACGGACACCGTCGCACCGACTGCACCATCGAACCTCGGTGGATCGATCAGCAAGAAGAAGGTCGCCCTGTCCTGGGGCGCCAGCACCGACAACGTCGGCGTGACGGGGTACCGGATCTACCGCAACGGGACCCAGGTCGGGTCAACGGCGGGAACGACCTACGTCGAAACCCTGCCCGGCAGGCCGACAGGGGTCACCTATTTCGTCCGCGCCTATGACGCGGCCGGGAACCTCGGACCGGCCTCAAATTCCCTCTCGTTGACCCCGTAATCGAGACGTCGTCGACTCGATCGACGAGAGTCACAACGTTGTGGGACCCGGTGTTCGGATACACCGGGTCCCATGACTTCCCGGGGGGCCAAACGGCCCTTTGCGCTCGTGACGGCATGGAGTTGCAACGCCGGGTTTGCGGCTGGCTGGTACCATTCCGTCATTGATGCGTCGCCACGAACTGCCTAGGTTGTCCCCCAGCAGCCAAGGCGCGACGGCATCGTAGACCCCTCACGCCCATGCCGCCCGGATCGTGACACGTGGTCGCGCCGGAAACGACAAAGGCAAACCCGGTGTGAGCCGGGGACGCAAAGCCACGGGACTGGACACAGCCGTCCAGCCAGCCGGGCTCCCGAACCCGCGGCGCTTTCAGGGAAGCCTCGCACATGCCGACCTTTAGGAGGTCCGATACATGCGCTTGCAGAATTCCCACACCCGCACCAAGAGGGTCGTCCGGGCGACCCTGATCGCCACCCTCACGGTCGGCCTGATGGCCGGCTCCGTCTTCGCCGGCAAGCCAGCCGCTGGCGGCGGTAAGGGCAAGCCAGGCGGCGGCACCGGCGGCACAGGCACGATCAGCGCTCCCGTGCTGATCGACTCGACGGATAGCGCCGTTAACCACGGCGACTGGATCCGCTTCAACGTGTCGACTGCGTCGACCACCGAGCCCTGGGTCAGGCTGTACTGCTACCAGGGTGGCACGCTAGTCGCCCAAGGCTTCGAGGGCTACTTCGAGCGGTCACTCGACGACGGCGTGTTCGGCCTGTACTCGCAGATGTGGACGAGCGGTGATGCCGACTGCACCGCTAAGCTCTCACGAAGCCTGACGGCTCCGTCCTGGCGACCACGACCTTCCACGTCTACCCCTAGGCACGTCTTCGCCGATGGCGCGACGCGGCCCACCCCCGGAATCCGAAGAGCCCCGGCGACAGCCGGGGCTCTTCGCTTGCTTCGACGAACGACCGACACACCGGGGGCGAGCACGGCGCCCGGATCCGTTTCATGCGTCCACGGGTTTGACGACCGGAGCCGTTGGTCCCTCTTGCCTGCTACCTGGGCGGCGAGCTCGTGGCGCAAAGCTCCGAGGCTATTTCAAGCGCTCGCACGATGACAGCGTCCTCGGCCTGCTCTCGCCGAATGTGGCGAGCGGCGCGGCCGACTGCACGGCCATGCTCACGACGCCCGCCGGCTCGCTGCTTGCCACGACGGGATTCGCACGTCGAGGCTCTGGTCGCCTTCGCGTTGCGCAGGCCATGAACATGAAGAGGCCCCGCCGGTGGCGGGGCCTCTTCATTCGAGACGAGGGCTCTTACGGGAACAGCGTTCCCGGCCCCGCGTCGTTGGTGAAGTCCAGAGCGGTGGTTTCGGTGCACGCACTTTGTCGCCCGGTGTGGGCGGTGTCACCCGCCGCAGGCGTATACGTCACGCGCCAGGCAATCGTCGAATCGGCGCTGACGGCAGTACCTGTGTTGGTCGTAGAGAATGCCTCGGTGGCGGCGCCGCCAACGGGCGTGAAGCTCTGCTTGTACAACAGGCCACCCTGGCCGACGGTCTGCTGAGCAGCTCCGTTCGTGCAGTTGGCGAGGCTGTCGAACAGCCGGAACTGTACCGTGCCACCCGCCGCCAGGTTCCCGACAGTCGAGCCGATCGTCGCAGAGTCATTCGGGTAGACGCTCTGCGTCGAGGAGATGGACGTCGGGATCGTCCGGCACGTCACCTTCTCGTTGCTCGGCTGGCTGGCGCATGCGATCGCCGCGACCCCGAGGGTGTTCGGAGAATCACCGCGTAGGACGCCACGAAAACGTACTCGCCAGGTGCCGAGGGCTGGAACTCGAAGGTCGTGTTCGCGCCACCGACAGCGTTGTTCCCGTTCGCCGCAAGGGTCACGGGGCCGTACGCCACGGCGGTCGCGGCACAGCTATCCGGTCCGAAGACCGTCAGAGTGATTCGCCGGTGGCGACGCCACCCGGGCAACGTCGATCGTGGTCCCGCTACCCGGCTTGTTGGCCGTGTTGGACAACGTCACCGTGTCGGAGATCTTAGAGCCAAAGTTGACCGGCCCAGTCGTGGCCTGAGTCGCGAGTGTGGGCTGGCGCGGGTTGACGAGGAAGCACTCGTTCGTGCCGTCGTCCGCTGACCCCGGGATGTCGCCGTCGCCGGAGAACACCGCGTGCCAGCAGTAGTAGCCGGCCGAGGTCAGCTGGGCGGTCGCAGAGTCGACCGAGCCATTCGCCGTGATCGCGACGGGCGATCCGATCTGAAGACCCGACGTTGAGCAGGTCGAGATCAGGGTCGTGCTCGGGCCGCAGAGGTAGAACGTGACGGTCGCATCGAAGGTGTTGACACCCGAGACATCGACGGTCGCGGTGTCCTTAACGGCGAGCGTGCCAGTTGCGGGGATTGTGGCGGAGGTGAGGTTGGCCCCGCTGCCGTCCTTCGCCTGGGTAACCGTCGACGAGTCGCAATCGCCGAGCGTGCCGAGCGAGTAGTCGAAGATCGTTGCCGTGAGGGACGTCGACGAACGCGTGACGCCCGTGAACGTGCTGAAGCACGACCCGCCGAAGCCAAAATCGGTCAGGTTGAGACCGGCCTCGAACAACTCGGACACGCGCAGGGAATGCCCGGCGCCGTCCTGCTTGTTGGCTGTGAGCCACGGGGTCGTAATGGTGCCCGTGTTGACCCGCGCGCAGATGGCATCCCCGCCCGAGGCAGTGGCGCAGCTCGCGCCCGAAGCGACCGCGTCCGGATCGAGCGCGCCGCCGGCGCCGCCGACCCACTCGTAGGCGTTGATGGTTGAGATCGCGCCGCCGTTCGAGAACTCCGACACGACGAGCAGGTCGCCGTCCTGGTGGTTCCCGGTGAATGCGACGTTGCCGCTCGTTGCCGTCGCCTCGCAGGCGACGGTACCGTCCTGAAGGAACCAGAAACCGACGTTGCCATCGCCCGTGTTGGCGTTGCGCTCGAGTCCGAAGTACAGGATCTCGTCGCCAGTGACCGGGTCAACGTACTCGGCCGCGTAGGCGTTCGAGATGTCGGTCTTGCTGTTGACGTTGGCGCTGTAGCCGCACTGCCAGCCGGGTGTGATGTTCAGGGTGTCCTTCGAGCCCGTCGCGAACGTCGACCCGTCCGAGGTGTTGTACGTGCCATTGGTGTTCGTGACGAAGTCCCGGTCGAAGCCCGAGGCGGTGAAGTTCGCCGGCAGCGCGAGTTCCGCGCCAGCGGAGTTGAAGAAGTTCTCCCAGTCGAAGGGCTGCGGTGCCGCTGCGTCATCGAGCACGTTGCCATCGAGCTGGAAGTCCTCGTCGTGAACCGCCAGGGCGACGCCGCTGCTGACGAGCAGGCCCGCCACGATGGACATGATGGCCAGGGCCGCCAGTGGGCGTCGGCCTCGCTGCTTCTTGTAAATCGCTCGGCTTAACACGATGAGGTTCCTCTCCTTACAACAACCGCTCAATGCGGTGCTCCTACTGATGCCGGATGACTGCGCGCTCCCTGGCCGCACGTCCCCATGTGGACCGACCAGACCTCCCTTAGTCCTCCCCATTGACCCTCCTGTCTCGTCCTCTTGATTGATGTGGTGGAAACGACGCGTGCGCGAGACAGACGGAAGCCCCCACGTTCAGGGCGTGGGCTCCTGCCCGATCTCGAGGACCGGCTAGTCGTGGAAGACATGACGGGACACGGCCACACCAGGCCTGACGATCCCGACCCAAATGACAATGGTCCGACCCTTCCGCCCGGAAGCGTTGGTGCCTGGGCTATGTTTGATGGGGCGAGACAGGCCGCCGATCACGATTTCTCCTCTATCCCTCTTGCCCCGACCGAGGCGCGCCCCCCGGCGCTGCGATCCCGATTGGGAGGCATAGTGTAGCAGTACGAAAGTACTGGCGTCAATACCATTTCGGCCATGCGGCGATGCGAATTGTCGTTCTGTCTCGTGGATGACAGATCAGGTGTCGCCTAGCCGACACTAAGTGGTGACGCTGAGCACCATGACTGCGCTGGATGAGACGAATGCCGGGCTATCATCGGCATCCATCGAAATGGATCCGGGACCGGCTCGACAAGCGTCACGAGCGAGCCGTGAGTTCGCCTGAGCTCCGTACCAGGGCCGCACGCTCGTCCCACAGGGCGTTCCGAAGGCCCACCTCGCGCGTTCACTCGATGACGTCGTATTCGGCCTGGACGAGCGGCGGGGCCGATAGCACGGTCCGATGTCGACGGCTAGCTCCAAACAGGTCACCAGATCTAGCAAGAAGGCCCCGACGTATGTCGGGGCCTTCTCGTCTTATGGAGAGCCTCGGATCCCTCGCAGGATCAGGCCTGGCTCAGTTGTTGATGGTGATGATCGTGGTCTCGCACTTCGCTGCTGCGGACCCCACATTGGGATCTGTGCTCGTGAAGACCACTCTCCAGGTCACCGTCCTGGCGTTGCCCGCAACGATCGTCGTGGCGGTGTTTGTCGTGCTCACCGTCTGTGGTGACGCGCCACTCACAGGCCTGGACTCCGGTCCGTAAAGAACCGTTGCAGTCCCAGGAGCCGCGCAGTCGATGGCACCGTCGTAAAGGGTGAAGACCGCGTTGCCCGCCAGCGCCGTTCCGGCACCCGACGTGATCGTCGCGGAGTCGTTCGGGAGCCAGTTCTGAGCAGTCGTGGTCGACGATGTGTCGGCAACCCTGAAGCACTCGTCGACTGTGAAGTCGCTCGAGCCAGGGACGCTCTTGGAAGCGTCGCCGGTGTAGACGGCGCGCCAGCAGTAGCGACCCGGGGTGTTCACGACAATCGGTGACGATTGGACCGTCGCCGTTCCCGCGTTCCCGTTCACGGCCACGGGTGCGTTGAGAGCGCCAGCCTCGGTGCCGTTCACCACGGTGCCGCCAGTCTCGCAGAGGACGTATGCACTACCCGTCGTCGGTCCGCACAGGTAGAAGCTGACCGTGCCGCCGAAGGTGCCGTTGATCCCGGTGACGGTGATCGGCCATTGTCACGAACGCTGGTGCCGGGAGCGACCAGCGCGTCGGAGCCTGTGCTCGGCGTCGTATCGATGCCGGAAGTGCAATCGCCGAGCGTGCCGAGCGAGTAGTCGAAGATCGTTGCCGTGAGGGACGTCGACGAACGCGTGACGCCCGTGAACGTGCTGAAGCACGACCCGCCGAAGCCGAAATCGGTCAGGTTGAGACCGGCCTCGAACAACTCGGACACGCGCAGGGAATCCCCGGCGCCGTCCTCTGTTGGCTGTGAGCCACGGGGTCGTAATGGTGCCCGTGTTGACCCGCGCGCAGATGGCATCCCGCCCGAGGCAGTGGCGCAGCTCGCGCCCGAAGCGACCGCGTCCGGATCGAGCGCGCCGCCGGCGCCGCCGACCCACTCGTAGGCGTTGATGGTTGAGATCGCGCCGCCGTTCGAGAACTCCGACACGACGAGCAGGTCGCCGTCCTGGTGGTTCCCGGTGAATGCGACGTTGCCGCTCGTTGCCGTCGCCTCGCAGGCGACGGTACCGTCCTGAAGGAACCAGAAACCGACGTTGCCATCGCCCGTGTTGGCGTTGCGCTCGAGTCCGAAGTACAGGATCTCGTCGCCAGTACCGGGTCAACGTACTCGGCCGCGTAGGCGTTCGAGATGTCGGTCTTGCTGTTGACGTTGGCGCTGTAGCCGCACTGCCAGCCGGGTGTGA
The DNA here is from genome assembly GCA_963731865.1 of uncultured Chloroflexia bacterium. GTDB lineage: Bacteria > Chloroflexota > Limnocylindria > Limnocylindrales > CSP1-4 > SPCO01. Next base: position 1,610,202 of record CAVSXG010000002.1, read on the forward strand.
TGTTCAGGGTGTCCTTCGAGCCCGTCGCGAACGTCGACCCGTCCGAGGTGTTGTACGTGCCATTGGTGTTCGGTGACGAAGTCCCGGTCGAAGCCCGAGGCGGTAAATTCGCCGGCAGCGCGAGTTCCGCGCCAGCGGAGTTGAAGAAGTTGTCCCAGTCGAAGGGCTGCGGTGCCGCTAGCGTCGATCGAGCACAGTTGCCATCGAGCTGGAAGTCCTCGTCGTGGACCGCCAGGGCGACGCCGCTGCTGACGAGCAGGCCCGCCACGATGGACATGATGGCCAGGGCCGCGAGTGGGCGTCGGCCTCGTTGCTTCTTGTAGATCGCTCGGCTTAACACGATAGGTTCCTCTCCTTACAACAGGGACCGCTCATTACAGTGCTCCCTCCCATTTCCGATGAGTGCGCGCTTCCTGATCGCGCAACTAGGGCAACGCGACCAGTCCTGGTCTAGCCCTCCTCATCGACCCTCCTCTCGCTGTGCCGATCTCTTCCCATTTGCGGTGTAAGTGCGAGACAGACGGAAGCCCCCACGTTCAGGGCGTGGGGGCTCCTGCCCGGTCTCGAGGACCGGCTGGTCGTGGAAGACATGACGGGACACGGCCACACCAGGCCTGACGATCCCGACCCAAATGACAATGGTCCGACCCTTCCGCCCCCGGAAGCGTTGGTGCCTGGGCTATGTTTGATCGGGGCGGGACGAGCCGCCGATCACGATTTCTCCTCTATCCCTCTTGCCCCGACCGAGGCGCGCCCCCCGGCGCTGCGATCCCGATTGGGAGGCATGGTGTAGCAGTACGAAAGTACCGGCGTCAATACCCAAATGACGGTCCGAAAACGACAGAACCTGGGTTTGTCGCACACATGACCCTCGCGCTGTCGTGTAGGCGACACCTGGTGGTGCGAACGTGCACCGCCGCGTCACGGGACGCGACAAACTGGCCGGTATGATCTGACGCGTTCGTCGCTAGTGGGACGTATGACTATCGACACTTTGGATACGGCCGCGCCGCCCACCTGGGAGGACCGCTGATCCAGCCATTCGTCATCCTTGCGGCCATCCTCTGGGTGGCCTGGTTCGGGTTCGCCGCCGGGTGGCTCGCCCGCCGTCGCGACCGGTTGGTACCGCTCTGGGCGACGTACGGTGTGATCCTCGGGCCAGTGGCGCTCGTCCTGCTGTGGGTCGCGCCGCACGGGCACTGCCAGACCTGTCACATGCCGACGGTTGGATGGCTGACGACCTGCCTCTGGTGTCGCGAAAACGTCAATACCGTGCCGTCTACGTCGATCAGGGGACCCCGGATGGCGCCGCAACCTGGGCCGGCAACGGCCCCACGCTCCGTTGCGGCGACAGGGCGACCTGAACAGGCGCCAGCGCCCCCGGACGTTGAGCCCGCGGTATCCGCTGTGGAGCCCGCGCGCCCGGACGTGGCGGCAACGCGCCCCGACGCACCAAACCGTGAGATCCCGCGCCCGTTCGTCCTTCGATCCACGCCCTCGCCGCGTGTCGCCCCAGCAGTCGCCACTCCGGCGCCCGCGGCAGAAGCGACCCGTGAGTCGCCGGTACCCGAGGTCGGACCGACGTCACCGCGCGAGGCCCCGGCCGTCACCGTGCGACCGCCCTTCGCCCTTCCAACGCCACCCCCGCCAACCCGCTCCACCAACGGCAACGACGGGGCTCCCTCGGTCGTCGTCGCGCGGTCCGCTCGCCCGCGGCCACCCGAAGCCACCGAGACCGGTCCGGCCACTCGCGTGCTCGCGACCGCCACCTACGTCACCGGAACGGCGCGCCTCGAACCCGGTCGACGCTACGCCATCGCCATCCAGGAACAGCGCTTCCAGGTCCTCGGTCCGATCGACATCGACGACAAGAAGGTCGCGCTCGAACGTCCCGTCGCCGACATCAAGGTCAGCGCCGTCGAAGGCCGCCTCGTGATCAACGAGCAGACACGATCGGGCCTCGTCCTCGCGTTCATGTCCGTGGCCGGCGCAGGTCTCGAGGACCTCGCCAGGACGATCCGCGCCTCGTCGGAGGACGCCGCTTCATGAGCGGGTTCGATTCCGCGCCCGCGGGACGCCAGCTTGCCGCCCTCTTCGGACCGGAGCGGATCGCATTCGTGCTGAGCATCATCGTCGTGATCGGCATCGCGCTCGCGATCGGGGTCGGACCATTCCGGCCGGGCGGTGGAGCAGCACCGTCGGATTCGGGTTCACCAACACCATCGGGGACCGGCGCCGCAAGGCCCCTCCACGCGGGTACGAGTCTCAGCCTCTCAAGCCGCGCCTGGCTTGACGAACCGTCAGTCCCGGGACGACCAGCCGGCACCTAGGCGTAGCACCTGCCGGGGCCGCGTCGCGTGGCCGCGAGAGCTGTCCACGGTATCGACGACGAGGTCCGCCCGCTCATACACGGTGGCCCAGTCGATCGCCGCGTGGGCGGTCACGACGACGATCGCGTCGGCCCAGCCGAGCAGGCTGTCAAGGTCCGTGTTTTCGCGAACGACACCCGCGCCGTCGCGGAAGGTCGGGACGTGCGGGTCGTGGAACTGGACGACGGCCCCTCGCTCGGCCAGACCGGCGAGCACGTCGGCGGCCGGCGAGTTGCGAGCGTCCTGGATGTTGGCCTTGAACGCCACGCCCAGCACGCCCACCTTGGCACTCTTGAGCGCCAGGCTGCGATCGTTCAGCGCCTCGCCGACCAGGTCGACGACGTGGCGGGGCATCGCGAAGTTGATGTCGGCGGCGGTCTCGATGAACCGGTCGATGAAGTCGAACTCGCGGGCGCGCCATGCCAGGTAGTACGGATCGACCGGGATGCAATGCCCGCCGACGCCCGGTCCGGGCGTGAACTTCATGAACCCGAAGGGCTTGGTCGCCGCTGCCGAGATGACCTCCCAGACGTCCAGATCCATCCGCTCGCACAGGAGCGCCAGCTGGTTGACGAACGCGATGTTGATGTTGCGGAAGACGTTCTCGAGCAGCTTGGCAAGCTCGGCCGCGTCCGGCGACGACAGCTCGACGACGCGGTCGTTGATGTTCGCCAGCAGGGCCGCGGCCCGGGTCGTCCCAGCTGTCGTGGTGGCACCGACCAGGCGCGGAACCTCCTTGGCCGCACTCGCGGGGTCGCCGGGGTTGACCCGCTCCGGCGCGTAGGCAAGGTCGAAGTCGAGGCCGGCCTTCAGCCCGGTCTCCTCGATCAGCTCGCGGAACGCGCCCGTCGTGGTGCCGGGAAAGGTCGTCGACTGGAGCACGATGAGCTGACCCTGTCGAAGGTGGTCGCGAATGAACGACGCGGCCGCGAGGACCGGGGTGAGGTCGGGGTCCTTGGTCGGGGTGATCGGCGTTGGAACGCACACGAAGATCGCGTCGGCTTCCGATGCCCGCGCATCGCCAGGCAAGACCACCCGGAGACCGGCGTCGAGCGCAGCCGACAGCCGCTCGTTCGAAATGTCGTCGATCGGTGACGAGCGGGCGTTGAGTTCGGCCACCCGACCGGCATAGGCGTCAATGCCCTCGACCTGCGAGCCCAGCTTCGACAAATGCGATCGCCAGCGGCAGCCCGGTGTAACCGAGTCCGATGACGGCCACGCAGCGGTCCTGCGTCACGAGTCCTCCGGCGTTCGACGGGTAAGGCCGAGGATTGGCGCCCGCGATGCCCGGAATCCTACTCAACCGGTCGCAGTGGCCACATTAGCCCGATCGTCCCCCTCGATCCTGAACGGGATCGGCTCGCGGGCACGGTCCTCGGCGGCGGCGTCGCGCGCCGCCGTCGTACGGGTGACATAGGCGAGCAGGGTCTCCCGGAGGTACTCCTCCTGCGCGCCGGTCGCGAGTGCCAGCAGGCTTCGGACATCGTCCCGCAGGGTCGCCGGTGGGCGCTCGGAGACGGCCTTGAGGACCTTGGGAACCGCGGTCGGCTCGACCCGTTCGGCGTCGTAGAAGAGCTCCTCGTGGAGCTTCTCGCCGGGCCGGATCCCGACGATATCCATCGGCTGCGTGTCGGGATCTCGTCCGGCCAGGCGCACGAGGTCACGGGCAAGGTCGACGATCCGGATCGGCTCGCCCATGTCGAGCACGAACAGGTCGCCATTGGTGCCGAGCGCGGCCGCATCGAGGATCAGCCACGACGCCTCGGGGATGGTCATGAAGTAGCGGGTCATCTCCGGGTGCGTGATCGACAGCGGCTCGCTCTTCTCGAGCTGCTCCTGGAAGATCGGCACGACGCTCCCGGTGGAGCCAAGCACGTTCCCGAAGCGGACCGAGACATAGGCCTTGCCCGTGCGGCGGGCGGCATCGGCCACGAGCATCTCGGCGACGCGCTTGCTGGCGCCCATGACGTTGGACGGTCGGACGGCCTTGTCGGTCGAGACGAGGACGAACCGATCGACCCCGGCCGCGACGGCCGCGTCGAGCAGCGACAGCGTCCCGCCGATGTTGACGTAGACGGCGTCGGAGGGGTGCTCCTCCATCATCGGCACGTGCTTGTAGGCGGCCGCGTGGAAGATGACGTCCGGCGTCTCCGTGGCGATCAGGCGATCCATGGCCGCTCGGCTGGCGACGTTCGCAAGGTGCGCGCGGACCTCGCCTCGGCCCAGCCCGTGGGCACGGCGAGTCTCGAGGTCGCGCTGGACCAGGTAGAGGGCGCTCTCCGCCCGATCGACGAGGACGAGACGTCGCGGTCCGATGGAGAAGACCTGGCGCGCGAGCTCGGAACCGATCGAGCCACCGGCGCCCGTGATGACCACGGTCTTGTCGCGCAGCGTGTCGTAGACCGCCGTCGAGTGCGTGTTGCCGGTCGGGCGGCGCAGCAGGTCGGCGACCTGCACGCGGCGGACGCGATAGGCGTCCATCGTGCCGTCCAGCAAGTCATTCATGGACGGCACGGTGCGCACCTCGAGGCCGAGGGCCAGGGCCGCGTCGACGACCTGGCGGATCTGGCTTCCGGACGCACTCGGCATCGTGATCAGGACCGCCTGGGCGCCAGTCGCGTCCACGGCCTTTGCCAGGCCCTGGAGGCCGCCGTAGACGCGGAGGTTGGCGACAAGACCGCCCGGCAAGGTTCGGGTCGTCGTCGAGGAACCCGACGGGGACGACGCCTGCCTCGGGCTTCCGCTGTGCTGACTTGACCATCAATGTGCCCGTGCGTCCCGCGCCGTAGAACAGCGTCGCGCCGGCGATCGACAACGGCGATCGGACCGGAGCTCGGCATCCACTCTGATGCGGCACGGATCCCGAAGCGGGTGCTGCCAAGCGCTGCCATCGTGAGGACCATCTCGCCCGCCCAGAACGAGCGCGGGAAGCCGGTCGTCAGCGCTCCGCCAAACAGGAACGTGATCGCATAGACCGCGACGAACGCAATCGCGGTTCCCACCAGCGTAGCCGCGACGATCCGCGCAAGATCAGGGACGCTGGCGAACCGCCAGCCGCGGCTGTACAGGCCGAACCGCATGTTCGCGACGAGACGGGCAAGCAGGAGGATGGCCAGGATGGGCAGGTATGCGCCGATCACCTCGACGGTGAGCAGCGCGTCGTAGCGGAACGCCAGGGCGACGTATGCAGCAACGACGATCGCCAGGAGATCGATGACGAGCAGGTGCCGGCCGCGCAAGCGCGCGGCAAGATGCGCGACCATCGGGCGGTTTAGCCGCAGGTAATCGGGCCGGTGGAGAATGCCTGCGTCCGTCCGAATCGTGGGGAGGGCAGGCGGCTGAAACGTCGGGGGCCGGGCGGAACGGCGTACGGTCAATGTAACCCCCTGTATTCGATTGCCCCAATCGAGCCTGTCGCTGGGTTGTCCCTGTCAGGCTGAGCAGTTGGCCAGACAAGCGACAAGCCACGCCGGACCTGCGATGAAGCGTTCGAACGTGTGTCCCAGGGCGAAAAATGAGTTGACAAGATCCGAGATAAAAGCGCCAAGCCCCGAGGTCGATAGCGTAGCCGAATGGTTCGCGCCCGACTAGTACTTCTGGGGGTTGCGCTGCAAGAGCAGGTGCCTGCATGCACCGCGGGGAGCCTCCTAGGTGTCGACGTGTTTGTACTGCCCCCGCCTTGCGATACCCATTGCAGGATGGCCCCCAGATGCCCACCGCAGCATCAGCCATTCGGCATGCCGGATCGCAACGGCGTAACGGCCACCTCGCCCATGCGATGATGCGCCGGTGCCCCTGCCCGACCGTGTCCCCTCGCCCGCCTGAGCCGCGATGAAGGTCGTCCTCTTCTGCGGCGGTCGCGGGCTGCGCCTGCGCGAGCATTCGGAGGCCATCCCCAAGCCCATGGTCCAGATCGGCTACCGGCCGATCCTGTGGCACGTCATGCGCTACTACGCCCACTACGGTTACCGCGACTTCATCCTGTGCCTGGGCTATCGGGCCGACGCGATCAAGGACTACTTCCTGCACTACAGCGAGGCCGTGTCCAACGACTTCGTGCTGTCCGAGGGCGGGCGCCAGATCGAGCTCCTGGGCTCGGACATCGAGGACTGGCGGATCACCTTCGCCGACACCGGACTCGATACGACCATCGGCGAACGGTTGCGCCGGGTGCGCCACCTGCTCGAGGACGAGGACATGTTCCTGGCCAACTACGGCGACACCCTGACCGACGCACCCCTCGACTCGCTCGTCGAGCGCTTCCGGGCATCGGACGCGGTGGCGTCCTTTCTCGCCGTTCGTCCCTCCAGTTACCCGTTTCGCGTCCTGAAGACCGGCGAGCGGGACCGCGTGCAAGCGTTGCTCCGCGTCGCTGACTCCGACATCTGGATCAACGGCGGCTATTTCATGCTCCGTCGCGAGATCTTCGATGTCATGGAGCCTGGCGACGAGCTCGTCGAGGCGCCGTTTGCCCGGCTCATCGCCGCCGGGCGGCTCCACGCCGAGCAATACGACGGGTTCTGGGGCCCCCTCGATACCCTGCGCGACCTCGAGGAGCTCGAGGCGCTCGCCGCCAGCGGCCGAGCTCCCTGGATCGCGGCTGACGCAGGGCCCCAGGATCGGAGACCGGCATGACGCCACTGACCGATCGACTGGGTCTGCCGCGCGATCGGGGGCCACGAATCCTGGTCACGAGCGCGCACGCCGATGATGCCGAGATCGGCGCCGGGGGTACCATCGCCCGCCTCGTTGCCGAACGGCCCGATGCCGAGGTGACCTGGCTGGTCCTGGCCGCGCCCGACGCCGCCCGGAACGACGAATCCCGTGCAAGTGCCGAGCGGCTGCTCGCTGGCGTCGCCCGATCGGTCGTGGACCTGGGGACGCTCCGGGACGGGTACCTCCCCTACCTCGGCCCCGCCGCCAAGGAGGCACTCGCCGTCCACGCCGACTCGGATCCTGACCTCGTCCTGTCACCCCGTCGCGACGATGCCCACCAGGATCACCGTCACCTGGCCGAGCTCGTGCCACAGCTCTTCCGCCGCGCGGTCGTGCTCGAATACGAGATCCCGAAATGGGACGGCGATCTCGGCATGGCCAATCTCTACGTCCCATTGACCAGGGCACAGTCGGACGGCAAGGTCGCGCACGTGCTCGAGGTATTCGTCTCCCAGCACGGCCGGACCTGGTTCACCGAGGACACCCTGCGGGCGATCCTTCGCCTGCGCGGCATCGAGAGTCGCGCGCCGGACGGGCTGGCTGAGGCGTTTGTCTGCCGGAAGCTAGTAGTCTGACGACCGCGTCCTACATGACGACAGCGTCCAGACAGAGGGGGTCCACATGCGTGTTCTGGTGACCGGCCATCGGGGATACATCGGTGCGGTCCTCGTGCCGATCTTCGAGGCGGCCGGCCACGAGGTGGTTGGCCTCGACAGCGATCTGTACCGCGGCTGCACGTTCGGTGACCCGGCCGCAATGTCGGTGGTTCCTGATCTGGGCGTCGACCTCCGTGACGTCGCCGTTGACCACCTCGACGGGATCGATGCGATCGTCCATCTCGCGGCGTTGTCCAACGACCCGCTCTCGGATCTCGATGCGACGCTGACCTACGACATCAACCACGAGGCCGGGGTTCGCCTGGCACGCCTCGCCCGCGACGCCGGCGTACGGCGCTTCCTGTTCTCCTCGTCGTGCAGCAACTACGGTGCGGCGGGTGGTGCGTTCATGGACGAAGACTCGGAGCTCCGTCCCGTCACCGCCTACGGTGAGTCGAAGGTCAGGACCGAGCGCGACCTCGCTGGGCTCGCCAGCTCCTCGTACGTTGTCGTTTCGCTCCGCAATGCGACCGCCTACGGGGTCTCCCCACGCCTGCGCTGCGACGTGGTGCTGAACAACCTCGTTGCGTGGGCCCACACGACGGGGGCCGTCCGACTCAAGAGCGACGGCACACCGTGGCGACCGATCGTCCACATCCGCGATATCGCGCAGGCCTTCCTGCTGGCACTCGATGCGCCGGCCGAGGTCGTCGGCGGTCGAGCCTTCAACGTCGTGTCCACGGCCGAGAACTACCAGGTCCGGGATCTGGCCAGGATCGTCGCCGAAACCGTCCCCGGCTGCGAGGTCGAGATCGCGGCCGACGCATCGCCAGACGTCCGCAATTACCGGGTTCGAGGCAATCGCTTCTCGGAGGCCGTCGGCTTCGAGGCGGCGTGGGATGCGCGGCGCGGCGCAGCCGAACTGGCCAAGGCGTTCGTGGATACGGGGCTGAGCCACTACGAGGTCGAAGGTCCCAGGTTCCAGCGGATTGCCCGGATCCAGGAGCGCCTCGCCGATGGCTCGCTCCAGCCGGATCTTCGCTTTCGACCCGGCGTACCCGCGGAGGTCTAGTCCAGCCACTCCGCAACGACGGCGGCGATTCGAGGACCGGCCTGTCCATCCCAGAGCGGTGGCGGCTCCGTCGGCTGCCGGATCTCGCCCGACAGGGACGCGGCGGCCACCCTCGGCAGGTCCGCCGCCGTGACCAGGCGGTTCGTCCCGTTCGTGATCGTGATCGGCCGTTCGGTGTTCGGCCGGAGGGTGAGGCAGGGCACGCCGAGGATGGTCGTCTCTTCCTGGATCCCGCCTGAGTCGGTGATCACGAGCGCCGCCCCGCTGACGAGGGACATGAAGTCGAGATAGCCGATGGGCTCGACGATCACCACGGACGGGCCGTCCACGAGACCTGCCGCCTCGAGCGTCGCCCGCCCGCGGGGATGGAGTGGGATCACGAGCGGAAGCTCCCGGCTGACGGCAACGATCGAGTCGACGGCCTCGCGAGCGGCCTCGACCGTATCGACGTTGGCGGGTCGATGGAGTGTGACCACCCCGTACCGTTCGGGCAGGCCAAATCGAGCGCGGGCAGCGAGCGCATCGAACTGATCGCGCAGGCGCAGCAACGTGTCGATCATCGGGTTCCCGACGAAGTGGATCCGCCCGGATTGGACGCCCTCGTTGGTGAGGTTCGTGATCGCCTCGGGACTGGTCACGAACAGGAGGTCCGCAAGGATGTCGACGACGACCCGGTTGACCTCCTCGGGCATCGAACGATCGAAGCTTCGGAGTCCGGCCTCGACGTGCGCGATCGGCATGCCCAGCTTGGCTGCCACGAGGGCGCCGGCCAGGGTGCTGTTGACGTCACCGTAGAGAACCAGCAGCGACGGATCCAGGTCCGGCAGCGCGGTTGCGAGCGCGGTCATCGTCGCAGCGGTCTGGGCGGCATGCGAACCGGATCCCACGCCGAGGTTCAAGTCGGGCTCCGGGAGGTCGAGCTCGCGGAAGAACACGTCGGACAATGCGTCGCTGTAGTGCTGGCCCGTGTGGACCAGCCGCTGGGGCACGCCCAGGTCCCCAAGGGCACGCAGGACTGGCGCCGCCTTCATGAAGTTCGGACGAGCGCCGACCAGGTGGACTACGGAACCGGGCACGGAGGATCCGCTCAGACCGTCTCGACCGGCTGGGACGCGCCGCGCCAGACCGCCCAGGGCGCCGCGTCCTGGGCCTCGAGGCGCTGCAGGAGATCGAGCTCCTTGAGCGTGTCGAGGGCGATCCAGAAGCCGTCGTAGGGGTATGCGGCCAGCTCTCCCGCGGCGGCCAGCGCGGCGAACGGTGCATCGAGCAGATCTTCCCCACTGCCGAGCTGGTCGAGGATCCCGGGCCGGAACAGGTAGCTGCCACCGCTGATCCGGAGGTCGGCCGACGCCACGTCCCGAAGCGCCGTGGCACGGCCGCCGGCATCTGTTTCGACCATGTGGAACGAGTAGGAGTACGACGGTCGGACCGAGAGAATGGCCGCGGTGGCCGTATCCGCCCGGAAGCGCTCCACGAGCGAGTCGAGGGGTGCGTCGGTCAGGGTGTCGCCGTAGTTGGCCAGGAACATCTCCTCGTCCTCGAGCAGGTGACGCACCCGGCGCAACCGTTCGCCGATGGTCGTATCGAGTCCGGTGTCGGCGAAGGTGATCCGCCAGTCCTCGATGTCCGAGCCCAGGAGCTCGATCTGGCGCCCGCCCTCGGACAGCACGAAGTCGTTGGAGACGGCCTCGCTGTAGTGCAGGAAGTAGTCCTTGATCGCGTCGGCCCGATAGCCCAGGCACAGGATGAAGTCGCGGTAACCGTAGTGGGCGTAGTAGCGCATGACGTGCCACAGGATCGGCCGGTAGCCGATCTGGACCATGGGCTTGGGGATGGCCTCCGAATGTTCGCGCAGGCGCAGCCCGCGACCGCCGCAGAAGAGGACGACCTTCATCGCGGCTCAGGCGGGCGAGGGGACACGGTCGGGCAGGGGCACCGGCGCATCATCGCATGGGCGAGGTGCCGAGAGCCGGGGCCTCGACGCACCGAGCATCAACGATGCGAGGTGGCTGCGGGATTGACTCAATTGCTGCCTGGCGTCATTGTGCGTCCGAATAGCGCCGGGATTGTGCGCACGGTTTCGTCTGGGACCGACGAAACCGAGCAGGGGACGGGCACGGCTGTGCAGCGATCAAAACACCCAGACTTGGTGAAGCGGCTTGTGGCCGCCATTGCAGCGACCACGCTTGTTGCTTCCATTCCGGCGCCAACGCAGGCTGCCGTGCCCGGGCTCGTTGCCGCCTACAACTTCGAGGAGGGCGCGGGCTCGTCGGTGGCCGACGCGTCGGGCAATGGCAACACAGGCACGCTCCTGAACACGAGCTGGTCGACCTCCGGCAAGTACGGCAACGCGCTCAGCTTCAACGGCACCTCGGCGCGGGTGAACATCCCCAACGCGGCGAGCCTCCAGCTCACGAGCGCCATGACCCTCGAGGCGTGGGTGCGGCCGACCACGGTCACGAGCGCGTGGCGCGACGTGATCATGAAAGGCAACGACAACTACTACCTGATGGGCACCACGACCTCGTCGGGCAGGCCGGCGGTCGGCGCGATCATCGGCGGGAGCCAGGGCCAGGCGTTCGGCACCTCGACCCTGTCGACCACCACCTACACCCACCTGGCCGCGACCTACGACGGCTCGGCCGTGCGCCTGTTCGTCAACGGCAGCCAGGTGGCGAGCACGCCCAAGACCGGGTCGCATCACGACCTCGACCGGCGCGCTCCAGATTGGCGGTGACAGCATCTATGGCCAGTACTTCAACGGCCTGATCGACGACGTCCGGGTCTACAACATCGCCCTCACTGCCGCCCAGATCGGGACCGACATGGCCACCCCGGTCGTGCCCGGGACCACTGACACGCAGGCGCCGACAGCGCCGACGGGACTCAGCGCGACCGCCGTCAGTTCGAGTCAGATCAACCTCGCCTGGACGGCTGCCACCGACAACGTCGGGGTCACGAACTACCTGGTCGAGCGTTGCCAGGGCGCCGGTTGCGCCTCGTTCGCCGAGGTCGGGACGGTAAACGCCGTCTCATTCAGCGACCCCGGTCTCACGGCGAGCACGTCCTACAGCTACCGGGTGCGGGCCACGGACGGCGCCGGCAACCTCGGAGGCTATTCGAACGTCGCGACGGCCACCACCCAGTCGGGCGGTGCCAGCCCGCCCGGGCTCGTTGCCGCCTACAACTTCGAGGAGGGCGCGGGCTCGTCGGTGGCCGACGCGTCGGGCAACGGCAACACGGGCACGCTCCTGAACACGAGCCTGGTCGACCTCCGGCAAGTACGGCAACGCGCTCAGCTTCAACGGCACCTCGGCGCGGGTGAACATCCCCAACGCGGCGAGCCTCCAGCTCACGAGCGCCATGACCCTCGAGGCGTGGGTCCGGCCGACCACGGTCACGAGCGCGTGGCGCGACGTGATCATGAAAGGCAACGACAACTACTACCTGATGGGCACCACGACCTCGTCGGGCAGGCCGGCGGTCGGCGCGATCATCGGCGGGAGCCAGGGCCAGGCGTTCGGCACCTCGACCCTGTCGACCACCACCTACACCCACCTGGCCGCGACCTACGACGGCTCGGCCGTGCGCCTGTTCGTCAACGGCAGCCAGGTGGCGAGCACGCCCAAGACCGGGTCGCATCACGACCTCGACCGGCGCGCTCCAGATTGGCGGTGACAGCATCTATGGCCAGTACTTCAACGGCCTGATCGACGACGTCCGGGTCTACAACATCGCCCTCACTGCCGCCCAGATCGGGACCGACATGGCCACCCCGGTCGTGCCCGGGACACCACCGGCCCAGGACTTCGTGAACGACACCCTCGCGACCGGGTTCGCCCTGCCGACGACGATCGAGTTCCTTCCGGACGGGCGAATGCTCGTGGTCGAACTGCAGGGCACGATCCGGGTCCTTCCCCCTCCGTACACGCAGGCCGATCCGACGCCGTTCCTGACGATCACGAACATCGGTTCCTCTGGCGTCCAGCAGGGCATCTACGACCTCGTCCTGGACCCTGCCTTCTCCACCAATCGCTTCTACTACCTGAGCTACACGGCCGGAACGCCCAACCGGGATCGCGTGTCGCGGTTCACGGCGAACGCGACCCTCACCGGAACGGTCGCCGGGAGCGAGCTGGTGCTCTACCAGGACCCGCTCAATCCCAGCGATGAGCATCACGGCGGCGCGCTCACCTTCGCGGGCGACGGGAAGCTCTACTTCACGACGGGCGAGCACTTCACGCCCGCCGTCTCGCAGGACCTCACGAGCCCGCGCGGGAAGCTCCATCGGATCAACGCCGATGGAACGGTCCCGACCGACGGACCCTTCTACGACGGAGCCGGGCCGAACTGGGATTCGATCTGGGCCCTGGGCCTCAGGAACCCCTTCCGAACGTATTACGACGCTCCGACGGATCGCCTGTTCATCGGTGACGTCGGTGGCAACGTCTCGTCCACGGCCTTCGAGGAACTGGACCTCGCCGTGCGCGGCGCCAACTACGGCTGGCCCAATTCCGAGGGACCCTGCGTGGCCCCGTGCGTCAGCCCGATCTACTCGTACACGCACGATGGCCGCGACGCCTGCATCGTGGCCGGTTTCGTGTATCGCGGCAGCCAGTTCCCGAGCTCGTACCAGGGCAGCTTCTTCTTTGCGGACTACGCCCAGAACTGGATCAAGCGCCTCACCTTCGACACGAGCGGGAACGTCAACGGCGTATCGAACTTCGAACCCGCCAATGGCGCCCCGGATGGTCCGAGCGGTGACATCGTCGCCCTCTCGGAAGGTCCGGACGGAGCCCTGTACTACGTCGACCTCGGGTTCTCCGATACCACCAACGAGACGGGGATCAGCAAGATCCGGCGGATCCGCTACGTGGGGTCGAACCAGCCGCCCATCGCGTCGGCAACGGCCAATCCAACATCGGGTCCCGCGCCGCTCGACGTGAGTTTCTCCAGCGCCGGGTCCTCCGACCCCGAGGGACTGCCCATCACGTACCTGTGGACATTCGGGGACAACACGACCTCAACGTCGGCGAACCCGGTCCATACCTATGCCCAAGGCGGCGTGTACAGCGCCCGGCTCGCCGTCTCCGATAGCGTCAACACGACCCTCTCGCAGCCCATCACGATCTCTGTCGGCGACCTGCCGACCGCGACGATTCTCTCGCCGCCTGGATGGGGCAACCTTCAGGGCCGGCGACGTGATCGCCTACAGCGGTGACGCGAGCGACCCGACCGATGGCACCCTGCCGGCGAGCGCCTTCACCTGGACGATCGACTTCCTGCACGACGGTCATGTCCATCCAGGCACCCCTCAGGTCGGGAGCAAGAGCGGCACCTTCACGATCCCCACGTCGGGACACGATTTCAGCGGGAACACCCGGTACCGGATCACGCTGACCGTCACGGATTCGAGCGGCCTGACGGACACCCGGTCGGTCACGATCTATCCGCAGAAGGTGGCCCTGAGCTTCGCGACGGTTCCGGTCGGGTTGACGCTGTACCTCGACGGCATCGCCCGGGTGACGCCGTTCGTCCACGACGCCCTGATCGGGTTCAACTACACGATCAACGCCCCCTCGCAGGTCGTCGGACCACTGGGCTACACCTTCGCCTTGTGGTCGGATGGCGGAAGCCAGCAGCACACGATCGTGGCGCCCGCCATCCCGGCGGCGTACATCGCGACCTTCACCCCGTCCTTGACGCCGGCTACGCCAACGTTCGTCCAGGTCAATGCGGCCGTACCGCCCCAGCCCCAGAGCACGGTTACGGTTGCCTTTACCGCCGCTCAGTCGGCCGGCAACCTGAACGTGCTGGCCATTGGCTGGAACGACGCCACGTCGAACATCACGTCCGTGACCGACAGCGCCGGCAATGCCTACCAGGTCGCCGCGCCGACGGCGCGAGGGACCGGTCTCAGCCAGGCAATCTACTACGCGAAGAACATCGTGTCGGCCTCAGCGGGTTCGAACGTGGTCACCGTGACGTTCAACACCGCGGTCCCGTGGGCCGACATCCGGATCCTGGAGTATTCGGGGCTTGATGCGGTCAACCCATTTGACAAGACCGCTGCGGGAACCGGCACCGCGACCCTCGCGAGCAGCCCGGTGGTAACGACGACCGCCCCGGCCGAGCTCGTATTCGGTGCCGGGATGACCGCGCGATCGTTCAAATCGGCGGGTGCCGGGTTCACCAAACGGATCATCACGTCGCCCGACGCCGATATCGCGGAAGATCGCAACGTGACCACGATCGGGAGCTACAACGCAACGGCCACCCAGAACACGACCGGCGCGTGGCTGATGCAGGTCGCGACGTTCAAGGCCGCAGGGCAATAGCGCAACTCAGGTTGGCCGCCGGGCCAGGTCGGCCAGTTCCCCTCCCAGGCGTCGCCAGTGATAGCGCATCAGCCGTGCAAGCCGGCCCAGGATGACCACCTTGCGCGTCATGGGGATCGGCGCGCGAACGACGATTCCAGCTCGGTCCAGGCAAAGCCGCCAGTACGCGGCGCGAACGCCGCCCCGCGACCCGCTCATGTACCGGCGAAGCCACGTCGCGTCCCCGGCATTGCCCTTCGATGAGGCGCCGTGGATCCGACGAACGTACAGCACGTCCGGGATCTCGACGAACGTCCCGAGGACCGACAGCTCGGCCATCAGCCGGAAGTCACCGCCTGCGTACCGTGGGAGCAGCCGGGTCTGCCGAAGGGCATCCGTCCGGATGACACCCAGGACGGCGTTCACAAAGCCGCCAGCCAGGATCGCCTTCCGAAGCCGATCGGCCGGGTCGGCCGACGTGAGCTGCCAGCCCTCGTCGTCAAGGTCAAGCCGGTTGCCATCGCCATCAACAAAGTCGGATCGCGAATAGGCCAAGGCGACGGCGGGATCCTCCGTGAACGCGGCAACGCACCGTTCGAGGTACGACGGTCGGAGCTCGTCGTCGGCGGCGGCCCACTTGAACAGCCGGCCACGTGCCAAAGGGACGAGCAGGTTGAAGTTGCCGGCCAGCCCGATATTGCGTGGATTGCGGCGGTAGATCACCCGGGAATCCCGGGACGCCAGCGCTCGCCCGATCGTCTCGGTGGCGTCGGTGCTCGCGTTGTCCGAGATGATCACCTCGAGGTCCGTGAAGGACTGGGACAGGATCGACTCGACCGCCGCTTCCAGGTACGTGCCCATGTTGTAGACGGGCACTCCGACCGTCAGCGTTGGCGTCGAACCCATGCCGCGAACCTCTCGAGGGAGCCCAGATTCCGGCCGGGCGGGGGCCATCATAGCGATGGGAGCGGCAGCCCCGGAACGCCCGGCCGATGCGCCCGGGCCCAATGGGCCCAGAACGTACTAGGCCGATCGCCGAGCACGTCGGTACGGTTGACGGGGGGATTCCTCCCCCTGTCCCACCTAAGGTCCCCATAGAACAACGCGTAAAGGTGGCGGACCGCCCCGATCGGGGGGTTTCCACGAAATAGCACACCCGCCGTGAGGCGGGGCCGCAAAGCCACGGAGCTCTTGTAGCCAGCCGGGTTGCCGAACGGAGACGACATCGATGTATTGGGATGGATCGCGGTGGACCAACGAGGGCTCTGCCGCCACGAAACAGACCAACGCCGCTCCCCCCTCCAAGCGCCACAGTCGCGTTCGTAACTGGCTGGCGACGCTCCCGATCATTCTCCTGGTCCCGGCCCTGATCGTGCCGATGCTCGTCGTTAGCGCGGCTTCAGCGTCGCTGACCGTTTCGGGTGTCGTCACCGCCGGTAGCCAGGTCGTGGTCGCCGGGCAGGGTCTGCCAGAGCGCGAATGGATCCAGCTGTCATGGGACGGGGCTGGCTTCGTCAGCGTCAGGACCGGCTCGGACTCCAACTTCTCGACCACGGTCACGATCCCCGCGACCGCACAGGCTGGCGAACACACGATCAGCGCCTCTGCGCAGCAGAAGGGCCGGAAGGGATCCGACGCGGCCGTTGCCTCGCTCGCGTTCGTGACCGTAATCGTGACGACCCCGACGCCGACGCCAACGCCAACGCCGACCCCTGTCGCCACCCCGACGCCCAAGCCCACGGCGACCCCGGCACCCACGCCGACGCCGACTCCTGTCGCGACGCCGGTCCCGACGCCGGTCGCGACGCCCACGCCCGCTCCGACGCCGGTGCCGACCCCTGTCGCGACCCCGACGCCCGCTCCGACGCCCGCACCGACGCCCATCCCGACGCCGGTCCCGACGCCCACGCCCGCTCCAACGCCCACGCCTTCGAGCGGCACGTCCCTTCGGGTCACGTCAATCACTGCGCTGCTCTCAGCGCTCGCCAATAACAACCTCGACGAGATTGTCGTCGCCAACGGCATCTACCACGTGAGCACGGCCGGGAGCCAGCGGTCCGACTCGCTCTGGATCGGCTCCAACTTCGCGAGCCGAACCCGACCGATCACCGTCCGCGCCGAAACGAACGGTGGCGTGGTCTTCGACGGCGGCGGCGCCACGTACTTCGGCGGCCTCTGGTTCAATGGCGGCGCCCACGACCAGACCTGGCAGGGCTTCGTCTTCGCAAACGGCATCCCGACCCAGACCGGCGTCATCGTCTTCGGTGAGGGCGGCACTGCGCCGACACACCACATCACCCTCAAGAACATCACGATCCGGCCCTCGGTCACCTCTCCCTCGACGGGCGCCGGCGACCACGCGGTCTACATCAGCTCGAACAGCCCGCACGACATCCTGATCGACGGCCTGAACGTCGACGGCACAGGCGGCATCGACACCGCGCTGCACTTCTATCACGACACCAACGCCTACAACGTCACCGTCCGAAACATGACGGTGAAGGGCACCTACCAGGCAATCATGCTCTGGGCATCGACGACCCGGAACGTCGTGATCGAGGACACCACGATCACCGGCGCGACGAAGTTCGCCGTCTCATACGAGCGCGGTACCAGCGTCACCTTCCGCCGCGTCACCTCGACCGGCAGCGGCCAGGCTGGCTTCTATTCTTCCCTCGGTTCGGCCCCCTCGGCCGTCACCTTTATCGATAGCCTGTTCCGCTGACTGAGGCCGGGCGGCCGTCACCCCCCGGGTCCTCCGTCCTGACCAGGCAGCCTCCGACCGTCGTCGGATATGCCCCCTGATCGGTCGTGCACTCCACGTGCATACCGCAGGGGGCATTTTGGTGCCATTTGTTGTGCGGAGCGGCGCGATAATGCCCCGGGCCAGGCGATGAGCGCGGGGGGGCCTCAAGGCTTGCCGCCGGCAACAAGGGGAAGACGCACGTGGATGAACTCGAGCCAGCGCGCCGGGCGGACGCGGGCGCTGGCGTTGACGGAGCCATCGCATGCGGGTGCTGATCCTGACGCACTACTTCCCGCCCGAGGTGGGCGCGCCGCAGACACGCCTCCGCGAAACCGCCCTCGGCCTCCAGCGGCTGGGACATGAGGTGACCGTGCTCACCGGCCCTCCGCATTACCCGGGTGGCTCGACGCGGCTGGGGTACGCGCCGTGGCGGGTTCAGCGAGAGTGGCTCGACGGGATCCGCGTCGTACGGGTCCCGGTCATCGTCCGGCCGAACCGGGGCCTGATCGACCGCTCCATCGACCAGCTCAGCTTCGCGGTGGCGTCGGCGATGGCCAGCGGCACGGCCAAACACGCGGACGTCGTGGTGGTCGAATCCCCACCGCTCTTCCTTGGCCTGACCGCCTCGCTCTATCGCCGCGCGTATGGCGCGCGATACCTCTTCCATGTCGCCGACCCATGGCCGGACTACCCGATCCAGATGCGGGCGCTGCGGAACCGCCAACTGATCCGGGTGGCGAGGGCGATCGAGAGCACGGCGTATCGGAATGCGTCCATGATCACCACGGTCTCTCCGGGGCTCGTCCGCCGCCTGGACCGACACCCCGCCGCGAACGGCCGGGTGCGACTCCTGCTCAACGGTGTCGACGTCGACCGGTTCGAGCCGGATCGGACACCCGCGTCGGCTCGCGCTGCATTGGGCTGGCCGGAGGCCCCGCTCACCCTCGATCTACGTCGGGTCCGTTGGACTCGCCCAGGGCGTCGACACCCTGATTGCCGCCGTGGAGCCGCTCGCCGCGGCCGGCGTGATCCTCCACATCGTGGGTGAAGGCTTCGACCACGACCGGCTCGCCGGCGAGGTCGCCGCCCGAGGCCTGCAGCACATTCGGTTCGCCGGGTCTGTCCCGGCGGCAGCTGTACCCGGCGTCCTCGCCGCGGCAGACGCCATCCTCGTGATGCTGCGGCCCGGGCTCCTGAACCGACACTCGCTGCCGACAAAGCTGGTCGAGGGCCTCGCGGCAGGACGACCCGTGGTCGTCTCCGCCGACGGTGATGCGGCCGGAGATCGTCGATGCCGCCCGGGCCGGCATCAGCTCGGCGGCCGGTGACCCGGACGCGCTCCGTGGAGCGATCACGACCCTGCTGGACGCGTCCATTCGCATAGAGATGGGGTCCAATGCGCGCCGTCTGGCCGTCGAGAAATACGATCGAACGCGGAGTGTGGGCGTCCTGAGCGGATACCTCGAGGAGGTCGTCGACGGGCGTGTGCCCGCGGAGAATCGCCCTTGAGCCAGGTGCCCACGCTGCGTGTCGACGTGTCGCGGGTCCCGCCATCCGTGTTCAGACAGGCCCTGATCTCGCTGGATTTCCTGGGGACGTCGATCGGCGTCCGGCTCGTGCTATCGGAGCCCGACGAAACGGACATCCAGTACGGCGGCTCCGAGGATGCCCCCGACAGCTCCCGCTTGCGGATTCCATTCTGGGGCGAGACCTATGACCCGGGCGTGGTGCATGGCACGCGAAACGTTGATGGCCTGCCCTGCTGGCTACCCAAGGCGCGCGCTGACGGCGGCATCCCGGACCTGATCGGCTCGACGTGGCGCCTGCTGGCCCTCGCGGACGAGTCGCAGGTCCCCCTCGGAAGCCGCACCGCCAACGGCGCATTCCTTACAGCGGCGCTCCCGGCATCAAGGCGGGCGGCGATCGAGGAGCCGTTCGCCGAATGGCATGCCGAGCTGTTGAATTCGAGCGCTCGAGGCGATGGGAGATCGCGCTTCCTGACAGGGTCGCCCGCTGGCCGGGGGATCGGCGGTACGCGGTGCTGGTGACCCATGACGCAGACGGCCCACGCCTCCAACAGCCGACCGAACTGGCAAAGGCGATCGCGAAAGCGGTCACTCGTCGC
This sequence comes from uncultured Chloroflexia bacterium, assembly GCA_963731865.1. GTDB lineage: Bacteria > Chloroflexota > Limnocylindria > Limnocylindrales > CSP1-4 > SPCO01. The sequence continues at coordinate 1,630,143 of CAVSXG010000002.1, forward strand.
TCCGGACCGGAAGCACGTGCCTTTGTCGCGGGATTGTCATCGACGATCCGGCGCCGACCCGACCCCTACTTCGGCTTTGCCGGCTGGGCCGAGGCGGAACGGGCGATCGACGCACGTTCCGCGTTCTTCCTGTACGTCCGCTCCGAGGTCCCACGCCATCCTCGCGATCCCGTGTACGTCATCGATCGTCACCCGCGCTGGAACACCTGCGAACCCTTGCCGACGCGGGCTGGGAGCTTGGTACGCACGCGGGGATCCACGCGGCCGAGAACGGCGAGGGCCTGCGAAGCGAGCGCCTCGCCCTGGAGGCGGCCATCGGCCGTCCCGTCCACTGGACTTCGGCATCACTACTGGAGCCTGGACTGGCGCTCACCGTCGACAACCTTTGAGCGCCACGTCGACGCTGGGTACCGGTACGACTGCTCGATCGCCTGGCGCGATCACCCGGGCTTTCGGGCGGGCACGAGCCCTGCCTTATTTCCCGGTCTCAACGACCGGGGATCGGCTCGTCCCCCTTGTCGAGATCCCGACGTGCCCCTCATGGACGGGCACCTGTTCGAGTTCCTGCGGCTCGATCCCGATGCCGCGACAGACAGCGTAGAACAGCTTCGAGCGCGAACCGCGCGTGCTGGCGGGGTATTCAATGTCGACTGGCACGAGCGCGCCTTCTGCGACCGAATTCTCGTACGAAGGCTGGGCGACGGTCGCGTTCCGAATGCTGTCGTCCTTCTCGTCGGACGCGTGGCTCACGACCCCGAACGAGCTGGCTGCGTGGTGGCGATCTGAGCCTCGACCGTCGGCCTGAGCGAGGTGCGGCCGTGACAGATGCCCGGAGACCCCGAGCCCGGATCAGGCCCCGAGGCTTCCGGGCGCGTTGAGATTCCGTCGACCACGCGACGAAGCAGCGCAAAAGTCGTCGCCGCGACGTAGCGCACGTCGCTAACCCGTGGGATCCAGAAACTCGCCATCGGCGCGCGGGTGATTCGCGCGGCGATCGCGATGATGAGGGCCGCCGAGAACGTGTACGAGACGAGGGACCCAGCGGCCGCGCCGACAATCCCAAATCGCGGGATGAGCAGCAGATTGGCGACGATGTTGACGGCGAAGGTCGCGACGCTGACATAGCTGACGGTGCCGGGTCTGGCAATCCCGATCATGTACCCACCCACGACCTTCGCTGCACTCAGGGCGACGACGCCCGGCAGGACCACCAGGAGTGGCTCCATCGACGGCCCGAATGCCGGCAGGAACACGCTGAAGATCACGAACGCTGCCGGGACCAGGGCGAGGGCGACCCCGCCTGCGATGAGGAGGGTCACCCGCGAGACCATCGCCACCTGCCGATCGGCGTCGTCGCGCAACGATCCGGCGACATGCGGGAAGAACAGGACCGACACGGCGTCAGGGAAGAAGAAGACGAGTTCCGCGAGCGCCACGGCCATCGCGTAGTAGCCCAGCGGCGCCGACGGATCGGCGATCAGCCATGCGATCAGGTACACGTCCACGCGGTAATTGAGGAACACGGCAAGGCTGGCCGGGTACATCGGCAGGCCGTATCCGAGCAGCTGGCGATACGAGACTGGCTCACCGGGTGTATTGGCTGCGCTGACCCTTCGAGCGCCCATGAGGAATCCCCACCGCTCCCACCAGTGCGGCCAGCAGGTACACCGCGACAGCGCCGTTCACGGACGGGCCCAGTCCGCCGAGAATCACGACCAGCAGCACAAGGGTCGCGAGGGGCATCGCGATGCTGACGGCCGCCTTCCAGCGCACCGCCTGTCGGCCCATCACGATCCCGGTGTTAAAGATCGTGCTCAACGCGAGCGGCACGGCCAGAAACGCGAAAAGGACCTGCTCGATGCCGACGCCTTTGAGGACCGTTCCAACGAGGAATGGCAGGAGTACCAGGGCGGCGACGAACGCGACCGTCGACAGGACCACGGTCATCCCGAGGGACTTGGCGACGATCCCCCTGGTGTGGCCTCGGGCGGAGAAGAACCCGAAGGCCTGGGGCATGCCGATCAGGGTCAGCGCAACGGCGGTTGAGGGCACCAGGATCAGCAGGGCGTAGTCGCCCCGTGCCTCGGGTCCCAGGAGCCGTGCAAGCAGGATCCCGTTGACGATCGTGATCCCGGTCCCGAACAGCTGGGTCCCGAACAGCACGGCGACCCTGCCGGTGAACGTGGCCGCCCGACTCGTCTCGGCGGTCACCGATTGGCCGTTGGCAGGAGCGAACGGAGGAACCCGTCCAGGCGGGATGCGATGGCGCCGCGTTCGTAGGTCGTCTCGGCGGCGAGCCGGCCGGCCGCACCAAACCTGGCGCGCAATGCCGCATCCGTGGCAAGGCGAGTGAACGCCTCGCGGAGGGCGTCCGGTGCACCCGGCGACACTGCCAGGCCCGCGCCCGCGGTCTCGACCCGACGCGCCGCCTCTCCGTCCGCGACCAGCAGGATCGGCAATGACGCCGCCATGGCCTCATAGATCTTGGATGGCACGGCCCCCACGATCGTCATGCCGAGTGGAATGACCGCGGCATCGGCACAGGCAAGCAGCGCGGGCACACGTTCGCGGGGCTGGGCGGGACCAGCCTGACGCGGTCGGACAACCCTTCGACATGGATGCGGTCGGCGATGTGGTCACGCACGGGACCGTCCCCGACAAGGACGAAGCGACCTGGAACGTCCGGAGGAAGGTCGCGCGCGAGATCGAGGATCTGGTCCAGTCCCTGCGCGAGCCCGAGCAACCCCGCGTACATGAAGATCGGCCCTGGAGCATCGCCCACGATGGCTCGGGCGTCACTATCGGCACAATCGGTTCCGAACCGGCGCGCCTCGACGCCATTGGTGACCAGGAAACGCGGCGCCCCCTGGGCGCGCTCGCCAACGAACGAAAGGATCTCCTCGGATTGCCCGGTGACCGCGGCCGCCTTGCGGTAGAGGACGTACTCGAGCATCTCCGCGATGCGCGTCGCCAATCCGGCCCGGACGACCCCCAGCCGGATCGCCGACTCCGGCCACAGATCGCTGACGTTGAAGACATACGGAGCACTGAGCCGAGCGCTGAGGTACAGGGCCGCTGGGCCAAGGAAGAGCGGAGGCGACTCGACCAGGATCAGGTCGGGCGGCTCGATATGCAGGGGGCCGATCGCTGCCGCGGCGATCGCAAACGAAAGAGTACGAGAGGAGTCGCTTCGCGAACCCGCCCTTCGCCGGCAAGAGCGGCACCCGGATCGTCCGGATCCGACCGACGAATTCAACCGTTGTCCGGAGGGGATCGTATCCGTGGAAGATCTCCCCAGTCGGGTAATTCGGGAGGGCGGTCAGTGCCTCCACGGACCAACCGCGGTCGATCAGGCCTTCACCGAGCTCGGCGAGGCGTCCCTGCGGCGCGCCCATTTCCGGCGGCCAGTACTGGCTCAGGATCAGCAGGTGTGGAGTGCTCATGTCGCATCTCGCCCGAGGGCGGAGGCTTTGATCAGTGTCCGCCGGAGGTGGTCGCCGACCGGCCCGGGTACTCGGGCGCGCCCGTCTTCGGCACCTCGTTGGCCGGCGAGTCGACCTCGGGCTCGCCATAGCGGCCGGCGTAATGGAACGAGTCGGTCGTTGCGACGCGGTTGAGCACCACGCCGAGCGTATTGGCTCCGGCCCGCGCGAGCGCGGTACTGGCGAGCACCACCTGGCGGCGGCGGCTGTGTGCCGCGTCGATGACCAGGAGCGTTCCATCCGCGAAGGCGCTCAGCACGGCGGCGTCGGCCACGGCGAGGAGCGGCGGGCTGTCGAAGATCACGATATCGGCGACTCTGCCGAAGCATCGTCAGCACGGTCTGCATCCGGTGCGAACCCAGCTGTTCTGCCGGATTTGGTGGCAGCGGGCCGGTCAGGAGAACCCTGAGGTTGGGCTGCTCGGTTGGCTGCGCGATGGCATCCACGTTCTCTGACTCACCGCGCAACAGCGTGGTGAGGCCCTGCGTGTTGGGCAGGTCGAAGTATCGATGGATCGACGGCCACCGAAGGTCCGCATCCACGAGCAGGACGCGACGTCCAGCCTGGGCGAAGACGACCGCCAGGTTCGCGGACGTGATGGACTTGCCCTCGCCCGGGCGCCGCGCTCGTCACCAGGATCGTCTGGACCGGGGCGTCAACGGACGCGAACTCGACGTTGACGCGGAGAGCGCGATACGCCTCCGCGCTGATCGAGCGCGGATACGAGCAGCGTGACCATGCGGTAGATCTCGCTCCTCCCCCGGTCGCCGCGCATCTGGGCGATCCCGCCGAGGTTGCTCAGGCTCGTGACGCTTCGGAGGGTCTCCGGATCCCTGATCGAAGTCATCCAGCTGCTCCGATACGAAGGCGACGCCGGCGACCGCCAGCAGCCCGAGGGCCGCGGCGAGCAGGGTGTTGAGCAGGACGAGCGGCGAGACAGGTTCAGACGGTGCGTCGGCGGGTTCGACGACGGTCAGGACGTTCGACGCACTGCCGGTCGACAGCGGCAACAGGGATGCGAACGTCGATCGCAGGCTGATCAGCCGTCCCTCGAGGGACTGGAGCTCGGCTGTCTCCGCCGGTGTTCGGTTCTCGATCGCGGAGAGCTCCTGGATCTGCGCCTGTGTCTGCTCGATGGACACCTGCGTCGCGGCGAGGTCGCGGTCGATCGCCTCCTGCAGCTCCGCTTCCCGGCCCCGGATGGCCGGCGACGCGGCGATCAGCTGAGCGCCGAGCTCGTTCGCGATCGCCGCTGCACGCTCGGGATCGGTGTCCTCCGCCGAAATCGTGAGCAACGTACTGTCGCGTGGGACGTCGATGCGGACCCGATCCGAGAGGTCCTTCGTCGTGTCCTCCAGCCCGAGGTTCTCGATCACGTTCTCGAGGATCGGGCGCGTCTCGGCGATGGCCGCATAGGTGGTTGAGAGCCCCGCGGCAACGAGGAGCTGGTTGTAATCAGGGTTTGCCGCGGACAGGGACTGGCCGACGATCAGCGTCGCCTTTGCCTCGTAGATCTTTGGTTGGATGCTGCTGACGATGAAGGCCACGGCACCGGCCACGACGGTGGCGGCGGCGATCAGGGGAAGCCACGCTCGAAAGACCGTGATGAGGCGGCGAAGATCCACGGAGCTCCAGTCTCATTGGCGTGGCACAGCGCCAGGGGCGATACAAGCCATCGCCCGGGCCGCGTCAGTCCCGCGGATCATCGAGCACGCGCTACAACGCGTCAACCGAACGCCACGCTTGCGACGTTGCGCGCGCGCATCAGCTTGCTGGCAACGAGGGCGAAGTTGCCGTAGGGTTCGTGTCCGCCGACCGGCGCCGCCGTTCGGAGTGACCTGGACTCCCTGCCTGTCGAAGGTGAGATGACCCGCGTGGATTCGACCGAGTTCCTTCCGTTTGCCCGGCCGTCGATCACGGATCGCGAGAAGGCGGCCGTGCTCGAGGTCCTCGACTCGGGCTGGCTGACGACGGGGGCGCGCGTCAAGGAGTTCGAGCGCCGGTTTGCCGAGCGGGTCGGCGTCACGCATGCGGTCGCCTTGAACTCGGCGACGGCCGCCCTCCACCTCGCTCTCGAGGCGATCGGTGTCGGACCCGACGATGAGGTCATCGTGCCGACCTGGACCTTCGCCGCGATCCGCCGAGGTCGTCGCATACCTGGGGGCGCGGCCGGTTCTGGTCGACATCGACCGGCGAACGCTCAACGCGACCCCCGAGGCGATGCTCGCGGCGGTGACCCCACGGACCCGCGCCGTCAATCGCGGTGCACGTCGCCGGCCTGCCGGTCGAGATCACGGCGCTCGTCGAGCTGCTCGAGCCGCGAGGCATCGCCGTCGTGGAGGACGCCGCCCACGCGTTTCCGTAGCCGGGTCGGTGGTCCCGGCGGACCGTACGTCGGAACCGTCGGACGGGCCGGCGCGTACTCCTTCTACGCGACCAAGACGATCACGACCGGCGAGGGCGGCATGCTCGTGACGGAGGACGAGGCGATCGCGGACCGCGCCACGGGTGATGTCCCTGCACGGCATCAGCCGCGATGCATGGAACCGCTATACGGCCAGCGGCTCCTGGTACTACGAGATCGAGGAGGCTGGCTACAAGTACAACATGACCGACATCGCTGCCGCGCTCGGCACTCGTCCAGCTGGACCGGGCCGACGAGCTGCTCGCGGCGCGCCAGGAGCTTGCGGCCGCCTACGGAGCGGCTTCGCGTGCCGCGGGGCTTGACGAGCTGATCGAGCTCCCGCCCGACGCGTCGACGGATCCCACGCCTGGCATCTGTACATCGTGCGTCTGGCAGCTCGACCGCATGGCGATCGATCGCGGCGCAGGTGATCGACGGGCTCAAGGCGCTCGGCATCGGCACGAGCGTCCACTTCATCCCGCTCCATCTCCACCCGTACTACCGCCGACGCTGGGGCTACAGGCCGCAGGACATGCCGGTCGCGGCCGCCGAGTACGAGCGCGCCATCTCCCTGCCGCTCTGGCCCGGGATGTCCGAGGCGGACGTCGAACGGGTGGTCGACGGCCTGCAAACGGTCCTCACGGCGGCGCGCCGCGCGCTCGTCTGACGCACCCCGCGACACCTGATCCGCGTCTGACCGTGCGTACCAGCAGCGCAGAGGCGGTCGGGTGATCCCGGGCGACATCGGGGACATCCTGGGTCTGTACCCCGGGTTCGTGCCCGGTGTCCTCTTCGCCGCGGTCGCTGTGCCTTGTCCTGGGTCGGCGAGTCGGGCAATGGTTCGGGACTGACCGATGGCCTGGGTCTGGCCCTGGTCCTGTTCCTCGGCATCGTCCTCTCGGCGACCCTCGCGCCCAGTTACGCCGCGATCGCCAACGGTCTTCTCGGCACAGGCACCTGCGACCTGACCCGGTTTGCCCTGCCTACGCGAACCCAGTTGTTCTGGCCCGGTGAAATCCTCCTCAACATCCTCCTGTTCGTTCCGCTTGGCGTTGTCGTCGGGTTGTTGCCCTCGTCTCGAGCACTTCGGCTTCTGGTCCCAGTGGCATTCGCCCTTCCGATCGCGATCGAGATCGTGCAGCTCGTCATGGTCCGACTCGGTCGGGAATGCCAGAGCGGCGACGTCATCGACAACATGACGGGCTTGACGATCGGGATCCTCGCTGGGGGGGCATTTGGCTGGGTCATGGCCCGGCGGGAACGCCTCTCGACGAACGGGCCTCGTCGCCCAGGCAACGTGGCCGTCATCGCGGCCGGCCTGTGCGGTCGTCGGCCTGGTCGCCACGACGGTGGTTTCCACACCGGCCCCGGTCACCACGATCGCGTCAGCTCCGACGCCGCTCCTCGTCGCCCACCCCGACGACCAACAAGACGGTGCGGGTCAGTACGGTGCCCGCGTTGCTCAGCGCGCTGGCCAACGACAGCGTCGACGAGATCGTCGTGGCCGATGGCACCTACCGGGTCAGCCCGGCCGGCAAGCAACGGACCAATTCGCTGTGGATCGGCCGGCGCTTCGCCGCCCGGACCCGGCCGGTCACGGTCCGCGCGGAGACCCGCGGCGGGGTGACCTTTGACGGAGCCGGGGCGACCTCGTTTGGCGGGCTGTGGTTCGCCGATGGCGCCCATCACCAGACCTGGGACGGCTTCGTCTTCGCCAATGGCCAGCCAACCTCGACCGGGGTGATCATGTTCGGCGAGGGCGGCGGCGGGGCACCCCACCACATCACCCTGCGCCACGTCACCATCGCGGCCAGCTGTACCGGGGCGGCGACCAGCGCCACCGCGCCCAACACCGACCACGCGATCTACGTCAGCCAGGCGATCGGTGGTCCGCACGACCTGCGCTTCGACGACGTGACCGTCGACGGGACGGGCGGCCTGGCCAGTGCCTTCCACTTTTATCACTCGGACGCGACCCAGCAGAACGCCTGGAACGTGACCATCCGGCGGCTCCGGGTCATCGGCACCCAGCAGGCGATCATGCTCTGGGACCGGACCCTCCACGACATCACCGTCGACGGCGCGGTGATCACCGACGCGCTCAATGTCGCCGTCCGGTTCGAGGCGCCAGGGGCAAGCGAGATCCTGCTGTCAAACATCAGCTCGACCGGCTCGGGCTCGGGCAAGGGGTTCCACAGCTCGCTCGGGCCATCGCCGCCCGGCGTCACCTTCGTCAACGACTCGTTCCACTGAGCCGCTCCTGCGGTCCAGGCCGGGCCGCATCGTGGGTGCCTAGCCGACCGTGATGACCTCCCATGGCTGCAGGAAGACTGCACCGAGCCAGAGCGCGACGGCGAGCCAGGCCACGACGCTCAAGGCGCGAAGCGGCCAGTACGCCCTCGGCCTCCATAGCGCCGCCAGCAGGAGGGTGAGTTCCTGCGCGACGATCAGACCCGGGATCAGCAGGGTCAGCGTCAGCCGTCGCGACGTAAGGGATCGCCACGCTGGGTAGTCGGTCGCCATCGAGGCGAAGGCGCTTCGGGCGACCTCGGCGCCGGGGTCGGCCGGGCCGGCGGCCAGCCGAACCGTTGCCGCCGATCGCCTCCATCGGATCGGCGGGCGTCGCCGTGATGGCGTCGCCAGATCGGCCAACGGCAAGGGGCCCGTCCCTCGTCGGTACGGTCAATGCCCAATCCTCAGGGGACGACATCGTGGTCACCTCGGGTGCACCGGTCTGTCCGTCCCCCGACGCACCAGTCGATCGCGAAACCACGGCGACAAGCCACGATTCGCTTCCTGGCTGATTGGCAACGATTGCTGGAGCCGGCAGCGGAGTCCCGTCCACGACCTGCCAGCCGAGCAGCGGCACGGTGACGCCCCGGTAGGTTTCGTACGCGTTGCCCGGGGATCCGATGAGATCGATCCGCGCGGAAGCGTCCGGCGTCACGAGGGCGTACGCACCGTGGCGATCCAACAGTCGGAGCTCGACATCTGACGCGGTGGTCCACACGGTCCGCGTTCCGTTCGCCCCCGCGCCGGAAACGAAGTCCAGGACGATCCAGGCATCCTGTCCGACCCGCACCACCTGCCGCCGGGCACGGTAGTCGCCCGGCCCCATGCGCTCAAGGTCGACGGCCGCGAGACCGGCGTCGGTCCCGGAGCCCAGTAGCTCGGTCACTCGCTGGCTCGTCGTGGGTTCGTTGGCAAGGTGGGCGCGTTCGCTCCATCCCAGGACTCGGCCGTGGTCCGACCGGCCTGTTCGTATGGCCAGTAGCCGACGCTTGTGAGCCAGGAAACCCCTTCGGACCAGAGCAGCACGGACAGCTCATCCGCGTGCTTGTGGGCGGGCGACGGCGGGCTCGTCCAGGTGACCACGGTCTGGCTCGCCGAGCCCTCCGGCGCGTCCTCGAGGCCATCCCAGGCAATCCAGTACCCGGCGCCGGCGTCGAGGGTCAGGTGTTGATCGGGTCGCGGCGGGTCAAACGGGTCGAGCGCGGAGGCTTGCCCGGCAGCATCGATCTCCGTCACCAGTGGAAAGTCGACGAGCGCTCCCCCATCCGTATCGCCCGTCACCGGGAGCGTGCCATCTGGCCGCAGCAGATGGGCCAGGACGTCCAGCCCGGCCACATATCGTCGCGACCACGCCTCCGGCACGGGGTCCCCCAGCAAGGTCATCGATCGGAAGGCCATGCCCAGGATGTGGAGATCGAACGCCTGGTACCCGGCGGAGTTTTCGCGGATGAACCCGGCGTCGTCGACCAGGAACGCGAGCTGCTCACCCAGCCGCTCGATCGCGATCCGGTGGTAGCGGTCGGCATCGGGAAGGCTCGGGAAGGCGAGGCTGAGCTCGAGCAGCCCAAGGTTCTGCATCAGGCCGTGATTGGTCGAGAACGTGAAGTGCTCCGGGTTCGACAGGAAGAACCCATACCTGGCGGCCTGCTCGAGAATGGCGCTTCCAGCGTCGGGCTGGTAGTCCGGACGCGATCGGTAGACGCGCCAGAACTCCGCGAGGACGCCCACTCGGGCGCTGATGGCGTGGTCGTTCCATAGCAGGCCCCTGGGCAGCCACGAACCTCGTTCGTACCGATCCCAGGCGGCGATGAACGCCCCCGCTGCCGTGAAGAACTCCTCGCGACCCGTCTCCGCGAATGCGGCGAGCAGGAAATCGGGCACCGCGAACCCTGCGTACCAGAGCTGGAGAGCCGCCGGGAGCCGGTCCAGGTCGTCCGCCGAGAACCCGGGGCTGATCGCGCCAGCGGGCAGGTCCGGGAGCTCGAGGCGGCCGTCGAGGATCCCGTCGGCGATCGACACCTCGAGATCGCCTGTGCGTCCCTTGACCGGCAGCACGGAGAACGACCGGAGCTCCTCCAGCACGCCGTTGTCAGGTTGCTGGCGACCGGACTCCACCATGGATACGTCAATCGACGCCTGCGGCGCACTGAAATGCGCGATCTCGGGTTGCCAGATCACGCCCAGGACCAGCAGCGGTAACACGAGAAACGGCAGCGCGCGGAGCAGCGAAGGACGCGCCGACCGGCGAGATCGCACTTGCATCAGCTCGGATCGTGGATTGGGTGGTGGAGCGCCAAGGGTACGTCCTTCGATGACTGGGAACGCCGTTGCGTTCGGAATGATCCGACACGCCGGCCCTGCCGCAGGCTATCTCGCGAGCTCAGCCGGTACACTCCGAGCGATTTCAGGGCTGACGCTGGGGAGCGAATGGCAACAAAACCGGTTCTGGACCACATCGAGACAGGCCCGCTGGGTAACAACGGGGAGTCGGCGCCGCGATCCGTCCTCATGGTGCTGTACTTCTTCCCCCCAGTTGGCGGCATCTCCATGTCCAGGAATGCCCGCACTGTGCAGTACCTGCCCGAGCACGGGTGGCAACCGGTCGTGTTGACGCCGCGGAACGCCTCGTATCACCTCAAGGATCCAAGCGCGCTCGCAATCATCCCGGATGGAACGAGGGTGATCCGGACGCTCTCGCTCGAGGCGGGGCACATCCGGCCGTTCGTGGTCGACCTGCTTGGCGGCGTCGGTCGCCTGATCCGGCGGATTTCGGGTCGGGATGCGCTCCGCCGATAGTCGGCCCGTCGCGGGTCGCCCGGGGCCGACCGAGGCGCCCATCGTCGAACCGGGGCGGCTGGAGCGGATCCGCCACAAGCTGTTCTTCCCGGACGACCAGGTTGGCTGGATCCCCTTTGCCCTCATTGCCGCGGTCAGGGCGCACCGAGCGACCCCGTTCGACGCGATCTACTCGACCTCTTCGCCGATCTCGGCACACATCGTCGCCGGTCTGCTCAAGCGCTGGACCGGGTTGCCGTGGATCGCCGAGTTCCGGGATCCGTGGCTGGGCAACACGCTGGTCCCGCAGCTTCCGTGGCTCCACCGGCGCCTGCAGGTCAAGATCGAGCGGTGGATCGTCGGGTCCGCCGACCGCGTGATCGGCCTCTCGCAAGGGATCACCCATCTCTACCGAACGCGGTACCCGGACGCTCCCGAGATGGTGACGATCACGAGCGGCTACGACCGGAGCGAGCAGTTGCGGGAACGCGGACCAAAGGTCGAGGACGGTCGATTCCGGATCGTCTACACGGGCACGCTCGACCGGCCCGACGAGCTCGAAACCTTCCTGCAGGGCGTCGGCAACCTGATCGAGCACCGTCCCGAGCTACGCGACCGCCTCGAGCTCTCGTTCTACGGGTTCGTCTCGGAACCCTGTCAGGCCATAGCCGACCGTCACATGACCAGGCGACTGCGGGGCGTGATGTCGCTGCGCGGCTTCGTGCCCCGTCGGGACGCCCTGGCCGCACTGGACGCGGCCGATGCGGCACTCATCCTGCTCGGTTCGGGACCGGGGATGGGTCTGTTCATCGGCGGCAAGCTCTTCGACTACATCGGGCAGAACCTGCAGATCCTGGCGATGCTCCCGCACGGGGACTCGAGGAAGATCCTCGAAGATCTTGACTGGGGGGTGGCGTGCGATCCGGACGCCGCGGACGTTGAGCGAGCCATCGAGCGGCTGCTCACGCTGCCCGCGCCGGACGGTCCCGCCGATCCCGACGGCCGGTTCGACCGGGCCGTACTCGCCGAGCAGCTGGCGCGCTCGCTGGACGCGATCGCCGTCGGTGCACGGCACGCGGCGGGCGGTGAGCGGTGAACGCGGCGATTTCCCGCGTCGACGGCATGCTCCATGTCGGTCAGCGGGTCGCCGGGCTCATCGTCCTGACCGGCTTCGTCGGCCTGGCGGCGGCCGTGGCGCTGGCGACGCGGCTCCATGTGTTGCCGTTTGCCCTCGGTGCGGGGGTCCTGGCGGTGACCGTCGCCGTCAGCCTGCGGTGGCCGATCCTCGGTCTCGCCGCGTTCGCCGCGCTCATCCCGATCGAGGGCGTTCTCCTGATCGATGGCATCGGAACCGTCAGTCGATTCGCCGGCATCCTGTTCGCGGTGACGTACGGGGTCCCACGGATGGGGCGTCTCGCGTTGGGCGCAATGCCGACCGCGGGCTGGGCATTCCTCGCATGGGCCCTGGTGAGCATTGGCTGGTCGATCGATCCCGGCATCGCCGCGAACCAGCTCATCACGCTGGTCCAGCTCTTTGTCATCGCGCTCCTGATTGCCGACTTCGTCGTCCATCGGCCCGAGATCGTTCGGCCGATCCTGTGGGTCTACAGCATCGCGGCCGCGGTCACCGCCATCATCGGCATCGGGTCATATCTGACGACCGACGCCCGCACGGCCGCCCTCGAGGGGCAGAACCCGGCGCAGTTCGCCGCAACGCTGCTACCTGCGCTCGTGTTCGGCGCATACGAGCTGTTCAACCGTGATCGACGGATCCTCGGCGGTGCGATCGCGTTCGTGACCACGCTCGGGATCCTGATCTCGGGGACGCGTGGCGCGTGGCTGGCGGTCGCGATCGTGATGCCGATCTTTGTGCTGCCCAACCTGCCGCCACGACGTCGTGTTGCCGCCATCGTTGCCACGGTGGTACTCGGGGTCCTCGCGCTGCAGGTTCCCGGGATCGCCGCCCTGTCGGTCGAACGCATCGGCAGCGCACTGTCCACGGGGGGCGCCGGGCGCACCGATATCTGGTCGGTAGCGGCGACGATCTATGGCGCACATCCGGTGCTCGGCGTGGGGTACGCGAACTTCCCGGTTGCCTATACGGCCGATGTGGTGCGGGCCTCGGGCGTTGGGTTCTACACGTTGTCCGGGGCTGCTCCGCACAACCTCGTCGTTGGGATGATCGTGGAGCTGGGACCGCTCGGCCTGCTCCTCGTCGGGTTGTTCCTGGGCCCGCTCGTGCTTCGCCGCGGCTGGGAGCCCGACGCGTCGACGGTCCAGGCCGCACTGGCGTCGCTCCTGCTGCTGTCGTTGTTCCTGGATGTCCTGGGCAACCACAAGGAGCTGTGGCTGGTGGTGGGCCTTGCCGCCGGCCTTGCCTACCGGTCTCGGACGAGCGTCGCGGACGGGCCCACCGAGGTCACAGGGGCCGGTCCGTGAACCCGAGGCGTCTCCGGCTCGCGTCGTAGGCGTCCGCGGTCATCCTAGCCACCGATGGCCACCCTATCGGCGAGCTGGCGATCGCGAGGCGATCGCTCTCCGCGGCAGTTGCCAGCTCCTCGCGGCCGGCAAGGCTGGCGATCAATGCACGAGCGATGGCAGACGGGCTGACGTCGTCCGCGACGGTCGCCGATCGGAGCCCCTCGACCCCCTCCTGGAGGCCGGCGATCGGGGTCACCACGGTCGGGCGGCCGAGTCCTGCCGCGGTCATCAGGGCGGCCGACTGGGAAATGCGGTGGTACGGGAAGACGACGACGTCGGCGACGGCGTAGTAATCGAGCAGTTCGGCGACCGACACGTACCGAACCACGACGCGCACATTCGGCGACAACGGGCGTTGCAACGGTTCACCGGAAGCTCGATCGGCGAGCTTGCCCACGACATAGAGGGTCGCCGTCGGGAACACTTCGGCCACCTCGGGCCAGGCGTCCAGCAGGAGGTCCAGGCCCTTGTATGGCCGGATCAGCCCCTGGAACAGGACGATCGGTCGCGGCGGGTTGCCCAGGCGTTGGAAGGCTGCGTCCCGCGGGGGTAGCTGCTGATCCGTGAATTGCGGTCCAAGCGGGAGCACGGCGATCGGCGAGGTCGTCCGGATCTCGGTCTTGAGCTCCTCCGCGACGTGCGCGGAGTGGGCTACCACGAGATGAGAGCGGTCCAGGTCGCGCTTGATCGCCGCCAGGTCGACGCTGGCCCGATCGTGGGGGACGGCGTTGTGCGCGGTGAACACGAGGAGCGTCCCGGACCGGTCGCACCAGGCGCGCAGGATCCGCATGAACGGAGACGATCGACCCTCGAACGGGACCCACTGGACGTGGACGACGTCGTATGCCCTGGCCCGGATCCGGATCAGGAGTCGGGCGAAGTTCAACGATGCCTCGAGCGCCCTGACCGCCAGCCTGAGGGGCCGCGGGTGGCTGGCGTGCACTACGAGGTCATGGATCCACGCCGGCCTGGGGCAGCTGTCCATGTAGGCCGGCTCGAGGTAGAAGCGCGGGCTGGCCAGCTCGGCGGTGTGCCCGGCTTCGCTCAGCGCCCTCGTCAGGGCGGCGCAGTGATACGGCGTGTTGCAGAGGAGATCGACGACGAGCACCCGCATCAGTCCACGATGCCCCGCACTGGTCCATGCCCAGCGGTCTGGATCTGCTCGACGCTCACACCGTACGCCTGGGCGAGACGAGGAAGTCGACGGTCAAGGGCGTACTCGGCCTCCATGGCCGCGGCCGCGTTCCGCCCGATGACGGCGGTCGTCGCGGGCTCGTCGGCGAGGCGTCGAAGGGCCGTCACCAAGCCGTCGACATCGCGTGGGGGTACGAGGATCCCGAGCGAATTCGGTCCGGATGACCTCGCCAATCCCTCCGACGTCGAAGGCGACCACGGCACAACCCGCGGCCATGGCTTCCAGCAGGACGTATGGCATGCCTTCATTGTGCGAAGGCATCGCGAGCACATCCACGGCGCCGAGAAATGCTGGGACGTCCCGTACCTCGCCAACGAATTGCAGGAACCCCTGATCGACCATCGGCCCGGACTGGCGCACCATCCACTCGAGGTCAGGCCCATCACCGGCGATCGCGACGGTCACCGGTGCGTTCGAGCCGTGAAGGCGCTGACACGCCTCGATCAACTCGCGCGTCCCCTTCTCCGGACTGAGCCGCCCGAGAAAACCGACGCGAAGCGGTTGGCCGCGGCCACCAATTCCATCGCCCCTGGGCTCCCTGCGCGCGGCGACGGCTCGGAGGGCGGCCAACTCGGTCGCCGCCAGCCCATTGGGCACGACGACGATCCGCGTATCGGGCGTTCCTGCCTTGAGCAATCGACGCCTCGTATCAGCACTCACGGCGATGACCGCGGTGGCCAATCGACCGGCGGCTAGGTCAACGACCCGATAGATCGCGTTGCGTCGGTCATGCAGCCCCAGGACCCCGTGCACCGTCGTGACGTAGCGGAAGCCCGGCACCACGAGACGGGCGACCATGGCAATCGCATTCCCCCGTCGGCCGTTCACGTGGACGATCGGGCGCCCATGGAGCTTCCAGGCGGCAACGAGGCCGGCCAATCCGGCCCGCCATGCCTTGGCGGGCATGTGGACCCGCATGAGCGGAATGTCGCGCTTCGCGGATTCGGCGGCGAGCCAGCACGCGCGCTCATCGGGACACGGGTCCACGCAGAGGCAGACCAGTCGGGCACGCTCGCCCATCAGTTCGGCCAGGTCGACGCAATAGCGGCCGATCCCGCCTGCATCGCCCCCTTCGGCCACGACGAGAACGGTTGGGGAGCTGATGTGATCCCCCTGCGCCGACATCATGCCGGCGGCTTGGTGCCCTGATTCCACGCTTCGATGGTAGAGGTTGCGCGACCTACCGGGCCTGTACGTGAGCGACGCGGCCGCCCAGCCGCTGCCTCAATCGAACGCGTTGTTGAGGAAGGTGATCCCCGGTGGAGCGGAGCCCAGGGTGCTGTAGAAGCCGGAACGGCCCGATCCCGTTGACGTGATGTTCTGGAGGACGATGTCCTGCCCTGGCCGTTCGTAGGTGACCGCATGCCGCAGCGCGTCGGTGATCACCGCGCCGTCGACGGTGATGTCGTGGAGGGTCCGGTCCCAGAGCATGATCGCCTGCTGGGTGCCGATGACCCGGAGCCGCCGGATGGTCACGTTCCAGGCGTTCTGCTGGGTCGCGTCCGAGTGATAAAAGTGGAAGGCACTGGCCAGGCCGCCCGTCCCGTCGACGGTCACGTCGTCGAAGCGCAGGTCGTGCGGACCACCGATCGCCTGGCTGACGTAGATCGCGTGGTCGGTGTTGGGCGCGGTGGCGCTGGTCGCCGCCCCGGTACAGCTGGCCGCGATGGTGACGTGGCGCAGGGTGATGTGGTGGGGTGCCCCGCCGCCGCCCTCGCCGAACATGATCACCCCGGTCGAGGTTGGCTGGCCATTGGCGAAGACGAAGCCGTCCCAGGTCTGGTGATGGGCGCCATCGGCGAACCACAGCCCGCCAAACGAGGTCGCCCCGGCTCCGTCAAAGGTCACCCCGCCGCGGGTCTCCGCGCGGACCGTGACCGGCCGGGTCCGGGCGGCGAAGCGCCGGCCGATCCACAGCGAATTGGTCCGTTGCTTGCCGGCCGGGCTGACCCGGTAGGTGCCATCGGCCACGACGATCTCGTCGACGCTGTCGTTGGCCAGCGCGCTGAGCAACGCGGGCACCGTACTGACCCGCACCGTCTTGTTGGTCGTCGGGGTGGGCGACGAGGGCGGCGTGGTCCAGGTCTGACGCCAGCTTGACGTCGTCCAGGTGAGCTCCCCCACGATGGACTGGTAGTAGCGGCCGGCGCCATAGGGCGCCAGGATGCCGCGCGAGCCGGGCGTCCGGGACGAACCGAACGCGGAGTCGTAACGAGTGGAGGTCCATGGCGAGCGCCAGAAGATGCTCTGCATCGACCCGTCGGAGCCCATCAAGTCGCGGACAATGGAACCCGGGGAGTGGTCGGTCGCAAAGACCGCCGAGGCGCCGGCGCGAAGGAACCCGGCGGCATACCCATCGGCCCGTCGGGTGGCGGCGGCTCGCGTCGGATTGGCTCGGCCCGGCTCGGAGCTGCCTGCCGCGTATGGGACCCGGTTCAGGATGACGACCGCGCCCGGCGCCAGGCGAATCGACGCCCGCAGGTAGTACTCACCGTAGTGACGGACGTTCGCGTGCCCGCTTCCAGCAACACGATTGAGGGCGAGTCCATTCATCGTCCGAGCGGCAAACGCACCGTACGGGCCGGGGTGTCCGCGGCCATGGCCGAGGTATACGAGCAGGTTGGCGCCGCGAGCTGCGGTCGTCACCCGCGACCAGGTGGCATTCGGGCTGTAGACCGTCCGGACGGTGGCGCCGGACGCCTTCAGCTCGGTCGCCAACCGTTTCGCTTCGGCGATGTAATCGGACGTCCTCGTTCCGACCGGACCGACGACGATCGTCGCGAGTGGACCGGCAGCCGCCGCGGCGACGGCGATGCTCCGGGTCGCCGACGGCGAGGCGATCGTCGCGACCAGCGCGAGGACGACGGCAAACGCGATCGGGAACCGGCGGAGTTGGGCGGCGACGACGTGCCCGTGTCGCAAACGTATCTCCCGTGCCGCGGTGCTCGTAGGGTAGCTCTCGAGACGCGACGTCCCCTGCGTCAGCCGCGCCGTGACGGGTTCGTGACCCGCGACCAGGCACGAGTCTACCCGAGCGCGTCAAAGGCAACGCACGAGCTGGTCAGCGAAGGAGCGTCCGGGCGGTCCTCGCGAGGATTCGCAGATCGAGGAGGGTCGAGCGACAGTCCAGGTACTCGACGTCCAGGCGGAGCTTGGCCGGCAGGATCTCGCGCCGGTAGCGTTCCTCGATGTCGGCACCTCCCAGGCGCTGGGCCTCGTCATGGAAGGCGAGTTGCGCAAGCCCCGTGATCCCCGGCTTGGCGGTGAACACCCGCGTATGCACTGGATCCGACCAGTCGACGAACCTGGGGTCCTCGGGTCGAGGGCCGACAAGGGACATCTGACCCCGCAGGACATTGACGAGCTGCGGGAGCTCATCGAGCCGATAGCGCCGCAGGAACCGCCCCAATCGCGTGATCCTTGGGTCGCCGGGGCCGGTGATCCCGGCGCCGTGGGAGCCGGCTGCCATCGTCCGGATCTTGAGCACGGTAAAGCCGTTGCCGTGCTCCCCGACCCGCGATGCCCGGTACAGGAACGGGCCACGGTCGCCGCTGAGCCGCATCGCTACCAGGGACGCAGCCAGGATCGGGGCCGCTGCCACCATGGCAATCGACCCGAGGCAGACATCGAGGGCTCGTTTCCCGTCCACCAGTCGCTCAGGCGGTCCGATTCGCCAGGAAGAACTCGACCGATCTCGCGATCCCGGCGCCGAGGGGAACCAGCGCCGCATAGCCGAGCTCTCGTTGGGCGACTGCGATATCGGCGACGGAGTGCACGATGTCACCGGGTCTCGCCGGGCCAAACAACGGATCGACAGTACGGCCGGTCGCCTCGGCGACGGCGTCGAGCAGCTGCCTGAGGCTGGTTTGCACGCCGCTGGCAATGTTGCAGGTCAGACCGGTGGGGCTTGTCTCTCGCGCAGCGAGCAGGTTGGCCCCGACGACGTCCGAGATGAACACGAAGTCGCGGGAGATGTCCGACGAGCCATTGATGATCGGCCGCTCGCCGGCCAGGACCGCGGCGATGAAGCGCGGGACGACCGCCGCGTACTCGGCCGCCGGATCCTGGCCGGGGCCATAGACGTTGAAGTAGCGCAGCACCGTCGTCTCGACGCCATGCAACGCGCCGAGGGAGTGGACCAGGTGCTCCGCGGCGAGCTTGCTCACGCCATACGGGGACACCGGATCGGGACGCTGGCGCTCCGTACAGGGAAGGTGCTCCGGGACCCCGTACACGGCGGAGGACCCGGCAAACACCACACGGCGCACGTTGTGGCGAGCCGCCGCGAGCATGACCTCGATCGTGCCGTTCGCGTTCACCTCGTTGACGAGGCGCGGATGCGTCAACGACTGCGCCACGGACGCAATCGCCGCGTGATGAAAGATCACGTCGCAGCCAACGAACGCCGCGTCGAGCGCGAGCGGGTCGAGGATGCTCCCCTCCGTCAGGGCGACGCGATCGCCAAATGCCGCGAGACGCGCGCTCGATCCGGTCGAGAGGTCGTCAACGACGCTCACCTGGTCGCCGCGCTCGAGGAGGCCGGCGACGAGGTGATGGCCGATGAAGCCGGCACCGCCGGTGACACCTGCCCGCATGGAGCCTCCTCTCGATCCCCTGTGGCCGTGACCGTGGTCCCGGCGAGGGCCGCCGGGCGCCGCGAGGATAGACGGTTTCACCGGAAGGGCTCGCGCCGTATCATCGACGTCGGGGCCCGGCGGTGCGGATCGGAGCCGGCGGGTGGCGTCTGTACCCGGAGGAGGGACGATTGATGGATGCCAGACGGGCTCGGCTTCTCGCGGGCTTGACGGTCCTTGCAAACCTTCTCGCGGCGAGCTTGGCGGCACCAACGGCGGCGGCCGACTGCACGCTGAGCGCTCCCGCCTACGTGAACGTGGGGACCCAGATCACGATCGATGGCGCCGGATTCCCGGCATCGGCGGCGGTCGATATCAGCCTCAAGCTCCAGGGCGGCGCGTCCGACGAGTTCACGGTCCAGAGCGACGGGACGGGAGCGCTGCAGTTTGCCTTTACCCCGGAAGGCCTCGACATCGGCGTGTCGACAGTCCAGGCGACATCGGGATCGGCCTGTAACGCCGAGGTCACCTACACCGTGCTGGCTGCTGGCGCCACGCCGCCTCCGGCTACCCCGGAGCCTGCAAATTCGTCGGGGACTGGCGCGGAACCGGGCGCACCGCCCACCGATAGCGATGCCCGAGCCACGATCGTTGGGGCACCGGCCGTCGTTTCATGGGGATTCGTCTTCTCCCTCGTCGCCACGGGCTGCCTCGGCCTGTTTCTGACGAGACGAGCGAGGCGGCGATAGACACCACGGCGCCGCGCGGAGACGTCCACGGGTCGGAATGGGATCGTCGACCCTCCCGCTGCTGATCGTCGCGGCCCTGGCGATCGTCGCCGTCGTCCTCTACCGCCTCGAGGCGTATGGCGGCGATCCCGACGCTCGATCGGACGTCGAAGGATCGGATCCTTCGCCGCCTCCACGACCTCGACCGATCGCCACGCACAGGCGTCGACATCGGGCGCCACGTCGCTCCGAGCGAACCGCGGTCTCCGAGCGTCGCCGCCGTCTCTGGCGAGATGCCTCGGCCATGCTCGTCCTGCTCGGCGCGGGCCTGACCGTAGTTCTTGCAGTGAGCCAGCCGCAGAGCCCGCCACCGGCCGGCGAGGTGCTCGGGGTGACGGCGGTTCCATCGGCTGTCACCGCCGCCGTGCCGTCGGCCTCGGCGGCCGCGACGGACGGACCGACGACCGAACGTGTGAGCGCCAGCCCTCACGCCTCCGCGCCTGCCGCCGTTGTGGCCCCGAGTTCGAGCCCCAGCGCCTCACCGACCACGACTCCACCCACCCCGATGCCGGAGCCGGCCCCGCAGCCGGAGCCGACGGGCCCGACGACCGGGGATGCCTCCAGTGACCGGATGGCGGTCCTGACGCCGTGTCCCGCCGCGCCGGACTGCTACGTCTACGTGGTTCGTCGCGGCGACAACCTGGTCAGCGTGGCCAACTGGTTCGGCATCCCCTACGACGAGGTCCTCGCGCGAAATCCGCAGATCACCGATCCGAGCAAGGTGCTCGCGGGCGATCGGATCACGCTGCCCCGACCGCGCCGATAGCTTCCCCGCGACCAACGGCGCCCCCGGTCAGGCCGCCGGTCCCTGTTCGACCAGGTCGACCTGGCGATGACCGTCGACGGTCGAAAGGTTGACGATCGTCCACGTGTCGTTGTTGGTCTCGTCGCGTTCCTCGACCTGGTCGATCGGGTCGGCGACGGCGCGGAGGCGGTAGCGGCCATCGGGCACGCCGGTGATCTCGATCGTCTGGTCCAGCAGATACCACTGGTATTCATCGCCCCACCCAATCGAGATCCCCATGGCGATGTCCCGATCGAATTGCGTTCCGCACTCGGCAGCGGAGTGCACCGCCGCTCCGGGTGACCCAGGCAATGACGATCGATAGTCGACGTTGTCGAAGAAGCAGAAGCCCGACTTCACGAGGCCACCGACGACCTCGCCGGCGAGTGTCTCGAGCTGATGCGCCTCGGCACTCACGATGTGCCAGTGATCGTGCCCATCCCCGCCAAAGATCAACCTTGCGTCCATTGGGCGCTCGCTGTAGCCCCCGGTCACGTCGTCGATGCGTTGCACAACGGTCCAGTCGTCCCGGAACGGGAAGCTCCGATGCGCGGCCACGATCAGCGGACCGTCTCCGACATTGACGAGGGTGGCGGAAAATCGAAGGAATACGCGCCCATCGTCGTCAGTTCCCACGAGGATGCTGCTCAACGGCGCCATGCCCATGTCCGGGTATCGCGGATCGATTGGAGAAGCGAGCGGGGGCGGCCGCGGACCGGAGGCCCTGAGCCCGACGAGCGTGATCGCCGCGGCCACGCATACCAGGGCGACGCTCACCGCCAGGGCGGCACGCCAGCGGGGCCGCAGCCGCCTCGGAGGTGCGGTGGTCACGCCTCGAACCATACGACAGCGGGCAGGCCGCTCACTGGCGGCCAGATGCCCCCGCGTCCGTCTCTACCCGGACCCCGAGAGCGCCCCGAGGTGCTCGGTCAGGCGCAGGTTCTCGCGGTAGTCGATCGGGACCTCAACGACCGACGGGCCGTCCGTCTCGAGGGCTCGCATCAGGGTCGGATAGAGATCGGCGCTCGATTCCGGGCGGAACCCGGCGATCCCGAACGATCGGGCGTACTCGACGAAATCCGGGTTGCCAAAGGCCACGCCAAATGGCTGCCCGAACTCGTTGCGCTGTTTCCAGTCGATCAGGCCGTAGCCGTCGTCGCGCCAGATGACGACCGTCACGTTGGCCCCGATCCGCTTGGCCGTCTCGAGCTCCTGGCTATTCATCAGGAAGCCGCCATCGCCGCACAGGGCGACGACGCGCCGATCCGGGTGGACCAGCTTGGCCGCGATGGCGCCCGGCAACGAGATCCCCATCGCCGCCAACCCGTTCGAGATGATCACGGTGTTCGGCTCGTACGCCTGGTACAGCCGCGCGACCCAGATCTTGTGGGCGCCGACGTCGGACACGACGATGTCGGACGGGCCAAGCGCCCGGCGCAGGTCGGCGATCGCGCGCTGCGGCTTGATCGGCCAGCCATCGTCAGCCTCGTACGCTCGCAGGTCCTCGAGAAGCGACGTCCGGAGATCGGCGTGGACGAGGATCTCGCGGGCCTCGTGGCGTGCGGTGGCGTCGCGGCCACCGATGCCGTGTGGCTGGACCTCGGCGAGAAGCCGGCGCAACGATCCCTCGATGTCGCCGATGAGCTCGACCTCGGGACGGTAGGCGGCATCGACCTCGGCGGGTTGGGTGTCGATGTGGACGATCCGGTGGGTGCGGCCAGGGTTCCAGAGCGCCGGACCGTACTCGACCGGGTCGTAGCCCACGGAGACGACGAGGTCCGCCCGGTCGAACCCGGACAGGACGTGGTCGCGCGCCTGCAGGCCGACCGCCATCAGGGACAGGTGCGACCGATCGTCCATCGCGCCCTTGCCCATGAACGTGACGGCGACCGGCACGTGCAGCCCGCGGGCAAACGCGCGCAACTCGGGCGACGCGCCTCTCGCCGAAGCACGCCGTTGCCGGCGAGGATGATCGGCCGTTCCGACTCGGCGAGGAGCCGCCCGGCGTGCGCGATGGCCTCGTCGGTGGGCTCCGGGAAGTAGGCGTGCCCCGGGATCAGCGGTTGGACGTCGTCGTCGACGAGTGGCGCGGCCGCGAGATCCTCCGGCAGCTCGATGTGGGTGGGGCCCGGCTTCTCGAGCGTCGCGACGCGGAACGCCTTGCGCATGATCTCGGGTACCGCGTCGACCCGCTCGATCCGGGTGTTCCACTTGGTCACCGGCTCGAACATGCGGACGATGTCGACGACCTGGTGGGCCTCCTTGTGGAGCTTGTCGGACGAGGCCTGCCCGGTGATCGCGACCATCGGCGCCCGGTCGAGGAACGCGTCGGCGACCCCGGTCAGGAGGTTGGTGGCGCCGGGTCCCAGGGTCGCAAGGGCGACCGCGGGCCGGCCGGTGAGCCGGCCGTGGACGTCGGCCATGAACGCGGCACCCTGCTCGTGGCGGGTCGTCACGTGTCGCACCGTTTCGGAACGCGACAACGCGTCGAGGACGGCCATCGTCTCCTCGCCGGGCACGGAGAAGACCCACCGGCAATCCTCGGCCTCGAGGCACTCGACGATCAGGCTGGCGGCGGTCCGCTTGGCTCGACCGGTTTTCGTCACGAACGGAGTGTAGTCAGGGAGCGGGCGGGCTGATCCCTCAGCTGTCGGTGGACCCGGGTCCGCCCCGGCCGCTCTCCGCGAGGCGCTCGTCGTAGCGCCGGTCGCGCCAGGCCAGGGCCGCCTTGAGCCCCTCGCGGCGGACGATCGCGTCCCACTCGCGCTGCTCGGGTGTGTCGGCCGCGTTGACGATCGCCCCCAGGTCGAGTCCGGCCTCGACGGCCATCCGGAAACCCGCAGCGTCCATCGCCCGGTTGAGCATCAGCTTGGTCGGGCCCATCACCTCGGGTGGCGTGCGGGCCAGGCGGTCGGCCAGGGCGTCCACCTCGGCGGCCAGCCGGTCGGCCGGGACCACCCGGTTGATCAGTCCGATCCGCTCCGCCTCGACGGCGTCGATCAGGTCGCCGGTGAGCAGCAGCTCGCGCGTCTTCTTCTGGCCGATCAGGTAGGGCATCAGGAGCGTCACCGGAGCCGAGCCGTAGCGGATCTCCGGCTCGCCGAGCTTCGTGCCCTCGGCGGCGACGACCAGGTCGCAGGCCATCGCCAGCTCCAGCCCGCCGGCCAGCGCGTAGCCATGGACCTGGGCGATGACCGGCTTCGGGCAGTCGAGGATCCGCAAGCGTCGCGGCGACGTCGACGGCAAGCGCGTCGCGCCAGGCGACGGGGCCCGGCGATCGCGCCCGCGGCCTCCTCGGTCAGGTCGTAGCCGGCCGAGAAGGCCCGGCCCGCACCGGCGATCACGATGACGCGCACGTCGGGGTCGGCCGTCGCGGTCTCGATCGCCGCGTCCAGCGCCGCGACGAGATCCCCGTTCAGGGCGTTGAGCTTGGCCGGCCGGTTGAGGGTCAGCCGGACGCCCCACGGCGTGGGCTCGGTGAGCAGGACGGCTCGTCAGCCATCGGCAGGCCCGGAGACGACGACGAGGGCATCAACGGCGAGTCGCCCCGGTCGCCGAGGCCATCACCGGATTGAGGTCGACCTCGAGGATATCGGGCCGGTCCACGCCGAGCCGCCCGAGCACGACCAGCATCGACGCGATCGCGTCGCGGTCGACCGGCGGCCGGCCCCGGACGCCGTCGGAGCACGGCCGCGCCACGCAGGTCGTCGAGCATCGCCTCGCGCCGAGTCGTGGTCCAGCGGCGCAAGCCGGATGGCAACGTCGTCGAGCACCTCGGCCAGGATGCCGCCGAACCCCACCAGGACGATCGGGCCGAACTGGGGATCGCGCCGAAGGCCGACGATCAGCTCGACGCCCTGGATCATCGGCGTCGACCAGGAGGCCCCGAACGCTCCGGCCATCGCGTGCGCCGATGTCCAGCAGCCTGGTGGCGGCTGCCCGCACCGCATCGTCGCCGCGGAGCCCGAGGGCCACCCCGCCGATATCGCTCTTGTGCGCGAGCCCGGCCACGTCCAGCTTCAGGGCTACGTCGCTGCCGAGCCCCCCGGCGGCCATCACCGCCGCGTCCGCGTCGGGGGCGGCGACCGCGTCCACGACGGCCAGACCGGCGTCGCGCAACAGGTCGAGGCTCTCGAGCTCCGACAACGCGACCGCTGCCGGCTCGCCGAACGGTGCTCCAGCGGGCTGGTCAGCGCCATACGACACGAGCCCGGCGGCCAACGCCGGCCATCCTGCACGCCATGGACCCGCGATCCCCCGCCGCTCGCGCCAGGACTCCCAGCGCGCGACCGAGGCGATCGCCCGGAACGACTCGATCGCGCCTCGAAGCAGCGGCGCGCCGGCGCCGAGCTCGTCGAGCACGGCCTTGGTCTCGGGTGGCGGCTCGCCCGACGTCAGCGAGACGTAGACCGGCAGGATCGATGGCCGGTCGCGGGTCGCGGCGAGGAGCTGGAGGGTGACGTCGTTCGCGGTCGCGACCTCCGACGGTGCCGAGCGGTATGGGAAATCGTGGACGAGGACCAGCACGTCGTACGCGCCGCTGTCGGCCAGCGCCTCGAACGCGACGCCGTATGCCGTCGGCGGATCCGCCGCGCCCCACGGGTCGAGCGGGTTGCCGATGTAGCCCATCGTCGGCAGGGCCTCGAGGATCCGCGATCGAGCCTCCGGCGGGATCGTCGGCAGGTCGACCCCGGTGATGGGCGCGAGATCGGCGATGAGCGATCCCTCGCCGGTCGACACGGTCACGACGCCGGTCCGTCCCCGGCCAACGCGACGCCCGGTCCGTCGCATGCCCTCGACGAGCTCGGCGGTCTCGAGCAGCTCGTCGAGGTCCCCGCAGCGGATCACGCCGGCCGCGTCGAGCGCGGCGTCGGTGACCCGCGCCTCGCCGGCGAGCGATCCGGAATGGGCGATGGCGGCGACCTGCGCCTGCTGGCTCCGACCGACCTTGACGGCCATGATCGGCTTGCCGAGGCCCAGCGCGCGGTCGGCCAGGGCGAGGAACCGCTCGGGTCGCTTGAAGCCTTCGACGAACAGGATCACCGATGTCGTCTCGGGATCGTCGAGGCAGTAGGCGAGGTAGTCGCAGATGTCGAGCACGACCTCCGAACCGCAACTGATGATCCGCGAGAACCCGACGCGCGACCCGGAATGGACGAACGCGTCGGTGACCGAGCCCGATTGGGCGATCCCGGCAACGCCACCGCGTGGCAGGTGGAGGCGAGACGTCGCCGATGTACGTCGCGGCGTTGGCCGTCAGGTCGATCACGCCCATGCAGTTGGGACCCGACGAGCGCGAGGCCATGCTCCCGGGCGATCCGCGCGACATCGGCCTGCATCGACCGCGGCCGCCTCGCCGCCTTCCACGACTCCGCCGCCGGGAATGATCACCGCCGGGATGCCGGCATCCGCGGCGGCCTGGGTCACCGAGGCCGCCCGCAACGGGTTGAGCGCCACGATCGCGACGTCCGGACGTTCGGGGAGGGCCTCGAGCGACGGGTAGCAGGGTTGGCCGTACAGCTCGTCGTACTTGGGGTTGACGAAATGGCAGCGCGTCGCGCTGCTCCATGACCCGCAGGTTGTCGCGGACCGTTTCCGCGATCCAGGACCGCGGTGACGCGCCGACGACCGCGATGCTCCGTGGCGCGAACAGCGGACGCAGATCGATCGTCCCCGCCGTCGCGGTCGCGATGTCCCCGGGCGGTCATCCGACGACCCGCGCCACGCCGCGCTTCTCGAGCGACCGGGCAATGATCAGCCGCTGGATCTCCGACGTGCCCTCCCAGATCCGGTCGACCCGGAGCTCGCGCAGGAATCGTTCCGGCGCGAACTCGCGCATGTAGCCGCGGCCGCCGAACACCTGGACGACCCGGTCGGCGCAGCGCCATGCGGCCTCGGAGGCAAACAGCTTGGCCAGTGACGCCTTGGCGTGGACGAGCTTCGCGTTCGGCGCCGCTATCTGCGAGCCAGGCGCATTGGCGCGTCAGGAGACGGGCGGCTGCCGCATCGGCGGCGGAGTCGGCGAGCGGGAAGCTGACGCCCTGGAAATCGTAGATCCGCTCGCCGAACTGGACGCGTTCCGTGGCCCAGTCGACCGCAAGGTCGAGCAGGCGCTCCATCGCCCCGGCACATCGGGCACCGATGTGGATCCGCTCCTCCACGAACCACTCGTTGGTCAGCTCGTCTGCCCGCCCGATCCCTCCGAGGATCGCAGAGGCTGGCGACGCGGACGTCCGTGAGCACGAACTGCGGGTGCCGGTCGGCGAACGTGTGGGTGTAGTCGGGGTCGTGGCGCATGACGACGCCAGGAGTGTCGTAGTCGACCAGGAACAACGTCGGCAGGCGGGTGTCCGCCTCCACGACGAGGCAGTGGAAGATCATGAAATCGGTGTCGTCCGGCCCCGTGACGAACCACTTCTCGCCGTTGAGCACGTAGTCACCGGTGGCGGCGTCCCGGACCGCCGTCGCCTTGAGGTTTCGAGCGTCGGAGCCGGCCGCGTCCTCGGTGATCGCGTAGCTGCCCGACCGCTCGCCGCGAAGGCTCGGGTCGAGGTATCGGCGTCGCTGGGTCGCATCGGCGTGGATGAGGACGTTGTATGCGCCCGGGATGTACGACCAGAGCCCGCCGGTCGACTGGCCAAGCTGCTCGTGGACGAGGACCTGCTCCAGGACGGTCCAGCCCTGTCCACCCAGCTCCCGCGGGAACGACCCACCATGCAGGCCCGCAGCGATCGCGGCCGCGCGGATCGGATTGCCCCAGTCGCGAGGAACCCGGCCGTGTGAGCGCTCGAATTCCGCCTCGCGAGGCTGCAACACGTCCTTCACGAACGCCCGGGCACGCGCCTGCAGCTCGAGCTGCGTCCCCGTGAGGGTGAAATCCATGGCCCAAGGATGCGCCCCGCGAACGCCGGTTCGCCCGCGACGTCGCGGACCTCGGGACGGACCTCCGACCACCTACTGCGGCTGGGCCAGCACCATGATCCGGATCTCGGTCATGTCCTCGATCGCCCAGCGCAGCCCCTCACGACCCAACCCCGAGTCCTTGACCCCGCCGTAGGGCATGTGGTCGATCCGATAGGTCGGCACGTCGTTGACGATCACGCCACCGACCTCGAGCTCCGCAAACGCCTTCAAGGCGCCCGCGAGATCGTTCGTGAACACGCCTGTCTGCAACCCGAACATGGAGTCGTTGACCAGGCCGATCGCGTCGTCGAGGTCGCGGAACGGGAAGGCGACGACCAGCGGCGCGAACGCCTCGTTCGAGCAGACCTGCGCCGAGAGCGGGACGTCGGTCAGGACCGTCGGCGGGAAATACGTCCCGTCGGCCTTGCCGCCGAGCAACAGCTTGCCGCCCATCGCCACCGCCTCGTCCACCCAGCGCTGGGTCCGTCCGGCGGCCGTGGCATCGACCATCGGCCCGAGGTCGGTCGTCGAGTCGAGCGGGTCACCGAGCTTGAGCCCGCCGGCACCATGGACGAAGCGATCCATGAACGTGTCCCAGATGTCCTCGTGGATGACCATCCGCTGGACGCTGATGCAGACCTGTCCCGCGTAGCTGAACGCCCCGACCAGGCAGCGCTTGACCGCCCAGTCGAGATCGGCGGTCTTGTCGACGATCACGCCCGCGTTGCCACCGAGCTCGAGCACGACCTTCTTCTTGCCAGCTCGCTCCTTCATCCGCCAGCCAACCGAGGGGCTGCCGGTGAAGGTCAGCAGCTTGAACCGCTCGTCCGCGACCATCCGGTCGCCCAGCTCGCGGGTCATCGGCAGGATCGAGACCGACCCAGCCGGCGCCCCGGCCGCCTCGATGATCTCTCCCACGGTCAGCATCGTGAGCGGGTCCTTGGATGGCGGCTTGAGCACGATCGGGTTGCCCGAGGCGATCGCCGGAGCGACCTTGTGGGCGGCCAGGTTGAGCGGGAAGTTGAACGGACTGATGCGCGGCAATCGGACCGATCGGGAAGCGGCGGGTGATCCCGATCCGGTCTTTCGACGCGGGCATCAGGTCGAGCGGGATCAACTCCCCGGTCATCCGCTCCGCTTCCTCGGCCCCGAGCCGGAAGGTCAGCGTGGCCCGGTCGACCTCGACGAGCGCGTCGCGGATCGGCTTGCCGGCCTCGAGCGCGATCAGCCGTCCGAGCTCCTCTCGCCGGGCCTTGATGCCCGCGCTGATCTCGCGCAGGATCCGGCCGCGCTCGTAGGCGGGTAGGCGTCGGGTGACCTCGAACGCGGCCACCGCGGCGTCGACGGCTTCCTCGTATTGCGCCTCCGTCGCGTTGAACGTCGCGCCGGCGGGTGTCTGCGGATCCGCCGGATTGTCGACGATCAAGGTGTCGGGCGACTCGACCCAGCGACCAGCGAGGAAGATCGGATGCGCCGTCGCGATTCCGGTGATGGTCATCTGGATCTCCTGGGTCCCTGGTCGCCGTTTGTGTCCATTCTACGGTTGACGCGATCGTTGCCCAGTGCGCGTGCAGTACCACGACAGATGGCTGATGCGATACTCCGCGGGTGTCAACCCTGGAGACGCTCCCATCCGGCCGAAACCACCGATGAATCGCTGGCGGGACCGGCTCGCGCTGCCCATCACGATCGCGGCCGCGTTGGGCGTTTCGATCCTGATGGCGTGGTCATTCGGCGTGTTTGCGCGGGACGACGCGCCGGGCCCCCTTGTCGCCCGGATTGATCCGCTCCTGCCCGATCTCGCGATGGGACCAATCGAAGACATCGCCATCGCCACGACCTCGATCGGGACGGAGCATCTCCGCTTTGGCGCAACCATCGTCAACATCGGCGACGGCGAGCTGATCGTTCGCGCCCGTCGGCAGTGGCTCGGTTCCGAGGATTGGGCGGTCGAGCAGTGGATCAAGGAGAAGTCCGGTGGCTACTCATCGAGACCCACGGGCGGCAGCCTGATCTACGGCGGCGACGGCCATAACCACTGGCATGTCAAGCAGGTCGAGGTCCACCAGATCGAGACGGTCGACGGAGAGATCCTGGGCAAACTGGTGAAACAGGGCTTCTGCTTCTTCGACACCGATGGCTATCGCCTTGCACTGGCGGACGCGCCAAGGGAGCAACACTGGGGGTCCAGGGGTTGCGCCGGAACCCTCGATACGCGGGTCCGCATGGGGCTCTCGATCGGGTGGGGCGACAAGTATCCGTGGCGCCTGATGGACGAGCGCATCGATGTCACGGGATTCGCAGATGGCCGCTACCGGATCCGCGAGATCGCCGATCCCAACGATGAGTTCGAGGAGACGAACGAGTCCAACAATGAGACATGGGTCCTGTTCGACCTGGGGACCCAGGCGGACGGCTTGCGCATCGCCACGGTCGTTGAAGAAGGGCCGCTTCCGTAGTTGGGGTATGGACAAACGTCGACGTTGCCTGACGTCAACGGTCCTGTCGCGGATTGGTACATAAGTCCTGTACAAGCCGGTCTGATTACCGGAAACTACGGCCGGGGCAACCGAGCCCCATCTATCAAGCGTTCCGGGGATGGAGGGGCAATGCCCATGTTCAAGCGAGTCTCGGCATCATTCGCAGCTGTCGCGCTGCTGGCCGTCTTTGCCGCATCGAGCGTTGTCGCTGCGGTCCCGACGCCAACAGGCGGGACGATCGCCGGCAACTACCAGTGTCCCGCGGGCGCACTGAAGATTGATCCGGTCTCCAACGGCACCTACAACCTGCCCGATGGCGGCACGATCACGATCACCGTCGTCCAGACGGCCATGGGCCCGACGTTCAACTTCACCACGAGTGGCGCGGAGATCGATTCCATCGTGGTCAAGGGTGGCCCGAACTACCACTGGTACCTGTTTGCGCCCGCCGTCGAGTCGGCCGAGGGCCTCCATTCGCCGCTCAATCCGAACAACGGCAAGTGGTACGGCCTCAGCCACCTGTGCATCGAAGGCACCAAGAAGGACTCCGAAGGCCCGAAGTGAGCCAAAAGTAGTCCAGCGTCAGCAAGAGAGGGTGACCGAAAGGTCGCCCTCTCTTCATATCCGGCTGGCGCCGGATCATCTCAATCGATTCGCTCAACCGCCGCCTTGATCTGCTGTTCCAGCGCGAGGATCGCGTGCTCCAGGGTCTCAACGCGCTCGAGGATCTTGCGATTGCCGGTGAGTAGTTCCTCGTTCTGCCGTTCCTCGACGTCGGCCTGGTCGGCGGCATGCTCCAGGGTCATCCGGTCCCGCTCGGAGGCGCGATTGCCCGCCAGCAGGATGAGCGGCGCGGCGTAGGCGGCCTGCGTGGAGAAGGCCAGGTTCAGCAGGATGAACGGGTACGGGTCGAACCGGAACAGGAGGATGACGTTCCCCGCGATCCAGATCGCGACCAGGATCGTCTGAAGGACGAGGAATGCCCAGCTGCCGATGAACCGCGTCACGCGGTCGGCGATGCGCGCTCCCAACGGCAGGTCCGAATCGAGGGCAACGTTGACCGGATGTCGCAGCCGGGCCCGGGTGGATGGATGCAGCATTGCCATCGACTCCTCTGGCTGGGCGGCTCGCTCGAGGCGAAACGGCACGCCGTCGTGCGACGATACGCCGGTGACGAACATTCGATCGCGCCTGAGGGTCAAACCGGGGACGCGAGTCCACCTCGCCGATCTGGATCCGGGCGAAACGCTTGGCTACGAGAAAGCGACAGCGGTGACCGCCACCGCCGCGGAGCTCAAGCGGTTGAGCGACCTGCAGGACCGACTGTGGGCGGAGGCGACCCGGTCCGTCCTGGTCGTCCTCCAGGGCATCGACAGCGCGGGCAAGGATGGCGTGATCAAGAAGGTCATGACGGCCTTCAATCCGCAGGGTTGCCCGGTCAGCTCGTTCAAGGTGCCCTCCGCCGAGGAGCTCGCCCATGACTATCTCTGGCGGGTCCATCAACGGGTCCCGAAAAAGGGCGAGATCGGCATCTTCAACCGGTCCCACTACGAGGAGGTCCTGATCGTCCGTGTCCACGAGCTGGTCCCGGAGCGGATCTGGTCGTCGCGGTACGACCAGATCAACGAGTTCGAACGCCTGTTGACCGAGACCGGGACGACGATCGTCAAGTTCTTCCTCTCGATCGATCGCGACGAGCAACGGGAGCGCTTCCAGGCGCGCTACGACGACCCGACAAAGCGCTGGAAGTTCTCCATGGGCGACCTCGAGGAGCGCAAGCACTGGGACGCGTACCAGGCCGCGTTCGAGGACGCCCTCACGAAGACGTCGACGACGGGTGCGCCGTGGTACGTGATCCCGGCCAATCACAAGTGGTTCCGCGACCTTGCGGTCTCGACCATCCTGGCCGACACCCTCGCAGGACTACGACCGGCCTACCCGTCGGCCGATGACCTGCCAAAGGACCTCGTCATCGAATAGCGCGATCGCCCGCGGGCATCCCCGCCCCTCAGCGACCTCGACCGCCGCCGAAGAGCGTCCCAAACACGCCGCGAAGGATGTCCTGGCCCAGGCGAGAAGAGGCGATCTTGCCGCCGGTCCGGATGGCGTTGTCCACGGAGCGCTGACGTGCCTTGGCCGCCTCGCGCTCGGCGCGCGCCTGCGCCGCGCGTTCGCGCTCCGCTGCCCGCCTCGCGGCCTCCATTGCCCGGGCTTGCCGGTTGATCTCTCGCTTCTGCTGGGCCGGGGTCATCGTGTTGAGGCCGTCTGCCGTGGTCGGCTCCAGCCGATCGCGGACCGCGGCCTCGGCCGCCGCGGCGCGCGCGGTCGCGATCCGCCCCGTGATTCGTTCGTGCGCGCTTTCGCGATCGATGGTCGTGCCGTACTTGGCGAGGAATGGGCTGGTAGCCAGGCGTCCACGGAACTGGACCTCATCGATCGGAGCCATCAGCGAATCGGGCGCGAGGAGGCGGGTCGCGGCGAGCGGTGTGGGCACACCCCGCGGCGACAGGACGGTCACCAGCGCTTCGCCGGTCCCGAGCGACGTGATCGTTCGTTCGACGTCGTAGAACGCGGTCATCGGGAACGTCCTGGCGGCCTTTCGGAGCGCGTCCGCATCATCGGGGGTGTAGGCGCGGAGGGCGTGCTGGACCCGGTTGCCAAGCTGGGCCAGCACGGACGAGGGCACGTCCGTCGGCGCCTGGGTCACGAAATAGACCCCGACGCCCTTGGAGCGGATCAATCGAGCCGTTCGCTCGACCTGGTCCATCAGGGCCTCGGACGCGTCGTCGAAGAGCAGGTGCGCCTCGTCGAAGAAGAAGCACAGCTTGGGCTTGGGGAGATCGCCGGCCTCCGGCAAGGTCTCGTAAAGCTGGGCCAGCATCCAGAGCATGAACGTGCTGAAGAGCCGCGGCTTGTCCATCACGTCGGACAGCTCGAGGATGCTGACCACGCCCTCGCCTTCGGGCGTGACGCGCAGGAGGTCCTCGACCTCGAATTCGGGTTCGCCGAAGAAGACGTCGGCGCCTTCCTGCTCGAGGACGACCATTGAGCGCAGGAGCACGCCGACGGAGGCGCTCGACATCCCGCCGTATTCCTCGAGAATCGGCTTGCCCTCGTCTGATGCCAGGAATTTGAGGGTCGTCGCGAGGTCCTTGAGGTCAAGCAGGGGCAGGTCATGGTCGTCGCAATACTTGAAGACCAAGGCCAGGATCGATGTCTGGGTTTCGTTGAGATCGAGGACCTTGCCTAGCAGCAGTGGTCCGAACGAGTGGACGGTGGCCCGGACCTGCGCGCCCAGCGCCCCCGAGAGTGACAGGAACTCCACCGGATGGCCGGAGGGTTGGTAGGTCCATCCGAGAGACGCGACGCGTTCGACCAGCTTGGGATTGGTCGCATCGCCGGGCGCGGCCAGACCGGTGAGATCGCCCTTGATGTCGGCGATGAAGACCGGGATCCCGGCCTTCGAAAGCTGGCCGGCCATCAGCTGCAACGTCTTGGTCTTGCCGGTCCCGGTGGCTCCCGCGATCAGGCCATGGCGGTTGAGCATGCTCATGGCGACCTGGATGCGGGCGTCGTTGAAGGGCTCACCGCCATGCATCGGGCTGCCGATCACGATGCCCGGTTCCGCGAGGGAGTACCCCTCCGTCATCGCGTCGCGGAATGCCTGATCCATCGACTCCTCCGGGGCGCGGTTCATTGGTGGTTGGGCTCGGGTGGAAGCGTATCATCGGCTACTCGCGGTCCGGCGTGGGTCGCTCGAGGGAGGCAGGGCGATGAACATTGTCGATGTCGAGGGCATCGGTCCCGTGCACGCGGCCAGCCTGTCCGCCGCCGGTGTCTCGACCACGGAACAGCTGCTGGAGCGGGGCGCCAAGCCATCCGGCCGGCAGGCACTCGCGGATGCGACCGGGATCAGCGCGATGCTCATCCTGGAGTGGGTCAACCACGTCGACCTCTATCGGATCAATGGCGTGGGATCGGAGTATTCGGACCTGCTCGAGGCGGCGGGCGTCGATTTCCCGGCCGAGCTCGCGAATCGGAATGCCGCGAACCTGGCCATCACCTTCCAGGAGGTCGCTGCGGCCCGCCCGGATTGGAGCCGTCGACTGCCGTCCGAGGAGACCGTGGCCGACTGGATCGCGCAGGCGAACAACCTGTCCAAGGTGGTCGAGCACTAGACACCGGTCGAGCACTCGCATGGGCAACCACCAAGGAGGACACATGGTTTCCGAGTTCAAGGGATTCCTGCTCAAGACCAATGCCCTGGCACTGGCGATCGGCGTCATCATCGGCGGTGCGCTTGGCACGGTCGTCAACTCGCTGGTCAACGACATCATCATGCCGCCGATCGGGATGGCCCTCGGCGGCGTCGATTTCAGCCAGCTCAAGATCGTGCTCAAGGCGGCCGCGGGCGGCGACCCGGCAACCGAGGTGGCGATCCGCTACGGGACCTTCCTCAACTCGATCATCGCGTTCATCGTGATCGCGTTCGTGGTGTGGCAGATCTCCAAGATGTTCATCAGGGAAGAGACACCGCCCGAGGTCAAGAGCTGTCCCTTCTGCATGGAGGACAACGCGGCAGGGGCGACCAAGTGTCGCGCCTGCGCCAGCGCGATCTGAGCCAGACGAGGTTCGGCTCGGCGGGGGGCAGTCAGGACTCCTGCGCCTTCGGGTAGCTCCCAAGTACGCGGACCATCGTCGTGACCGGGACGAGCGCGTTCAGGGCCGCCTGCGTGCCCGGCTGGGCATCATCGGCGTCGAGGTCGACCCAGAACACGTACTCCCAGGCACGCTCCCGGCTGGGGCGCGATTCGAGTTTGCTCATGTTCAGGCCATGCTTGGCAAACACGCTGAGGACGGCGAGCAACGTGCCGGGTTCGTTCCGGACCGCGAGAACGAGCGTCGTCCGACGCCGCGCTTCGGGATCGACCGCGAGAAGCGGAACCACGTCACCGAGCCGAGCGAGCACCACGAACCGGGTCCGGTTGCCCGGCAGGTCGCCAATCTCGTCGGCCAGGATCTCCAGCCCGAACAGCGCAGCCGCCCTTGGCGACAGGACGGCTGCCGCACCTAGTTCGGCGCGGTCCGCGATCGCCTTGCCGGCGCCCGCCGTGTTGTACGTCGTCAGGAGCTGCCACTGTCGCGTGCGGAGGTAGGCCTCCGCCTGGCCGAGGGCCTGGATATGGGAATACACGCGCTCGATGGCCTCGATCCGCTGTCCGGGCAGGGCCGCGAGGCACAACCGAACGGGCACGACGACCTCGCCGACGATCTGGAGCTCGTGCTCGAGCAGGAGGTCGTAGTTCTCGCGGACGGTACCGTTGATCACGTTCTCGATCGGAACGACGCCGGCAGCGGCGGCGCCCCGCGTGACCGCTTCGAAGACCTCGCGGAATGCGCCTAGTGGTTGGCGGTCGACATCACCGAACGCGGCCAGGACGGCATCCTCGGCAAAGGCGCCGGGTTCCCCGGCATAGACGATCGGCAGCTGGGTAGGCATCTGCCGAGGAGTCTACCGACGAGCCGGTGCCCGTGGATCGGTGCGCGCCACCGTCAGGTCGCGGAACGCCTAGTTGATGAGCCCGTAGTCGGTCGGGCGGGCGAAATCAGCCTCGACATAATAGAAGTGGAAGGCTGTGTTCCCGTGGAACTCGAGGTCGTAGGTGATGAACTGCAGCGTGAGGTCGACGGGGCCACCACCGCTGCCCCCCGAGTTTCCGCCCATCCTGACGCAGGGCCTGCGGTGCGTACACTGTCCCGCTGATGTCGACGCTGCCACCGCCCGACAACGAAATGACGGGCTGCTCCCAGCTGCTCGTGGCCGGCGGGTTGCCGTCCTGCCAGATGAGGAGGCCGGTGTACTGGTCGGGGTTCGCCGGGGCCGACCCCGAAACGTCTGCCACAGCGTCGTAGGCTCGCATCTTCAAGGTGGCACCGGCGGCGACGTCGATCGAGTCACTCGCGGCAGTCATCCCGGTGTTGAGGATGAGGGCCCCGCAGGTATGGCTCGTGGCCGACGATGGCGGACAATCCGTTTGCCACGTCGAGGCACTGGTCGAGCTCAAGGTCGTCGGGATCGTGAAGATGGACGACTGAGCGCCAATCTTGAGCTCTCCGTTCCGGATGACGAACACGCCGGGTCGGAGAAACGCGATCGCCGAGCTCTTGAGCTCGATGCCACCCTCGTAGACGCCCGGCAACAGCACCTGTGACGTGCCGTTGATCGTCAGCTTGGAGGCCGATCGAACCGGAAGCCGGTTGTAGTCGATCGGATCGAGGGTACCGAGGGGATCGGCGATCACCGGCTGGCCCGTCAAGGGTGCCGGCGAGATCGTCAGGGGTCCGGGGTCGTAGGTCCCCTTCATGCGGATCAGCGCGCCGTTGTTCAGCGTGAGACTTGCGGCATTGCCGTTGGTCCCGAGCGCGCCGCCAGAGTCCGTGGACGGACATGAAGAGTTGATCTGGAGGGAGCCGTCCAGGACGACGGTCGGGCCACCCGAGATCAGGACGGCCGGGCACCCTTTCCGTCCGCTGGGCCAGCCGCTGGCGTGGTACGGATCAAGGGTGACGACCGAGTAGTTCGAGCCAATGACGAGCCCGTTGTACGCCTGGCTGGTCGTCGCGACGCGGTGGGCTCCGCCGCCGAAGATCGATGCGCCGGTGCTCAGGAGATCGACCTGGACGGCGAAATTGTCCCTGCCCGCTGGACATGAGACGGACACGTTCGCCGGGTCGAACCCGGGATTGTTGATCGGCGACACTGGTCCGCGGCCGCCGTCACGAGGTCCGGCCACGGGGCGCCAGGATTCGGATTTGCCACCGGGCTGCACCCGCTACCCGTCTTGGTCAGCGTGCGGGCCTGGATGAGGTTCGCCGCGGCCAGCGCCGCGGCGTCACCTGCATTCTGGAGCGATCTCCGAACGACGAGGGCATTGGCTCCGGTAAAGAGCAGCGCCGCCATGGCGATGATGGCAGTGAGCGCAAGCGCAAAGAATGGGAGGACCTGGCCACCTTCCTCGCGACGACGCCGGCCTCGTTTGGCAGCCGAAGCCGCTCGTGCATGCATCAGTGGTTCACCAGCATCGTGCTCTTGGCGGAAACGGCGAACGATTCGTGACCCAGCAGCCGGCCGGTGAGGATGCCGACCGTGCTCGACACGGTGACCGTGACCAGGGCGCCACGGCGGTTCGTGTCGGTGCTGACGTTCCCGGAACAGCCCTTGCCGTAGCACACCTCAACGACGATCGGCGCACCGCCGGCCACCGAGAAGGAGTTGGCGACGTTGACGATCGACTGCACGGATGGCGACGGGTACGGACAACTCGCGCTGGCCGGCGGCACCACGGTCACATCCGGGGTGGGCGGTCCGACCGGACACGTATTGCTCTTCGATCCACCGTGGACGATGGCGTATCGAGCCGCCTCACGCGCCGCGTTGCCGACCGCGTCGTTCGCCCAGATGACCCGTCCAAAGTCGAAGATGGCAAAGATCATCGCCAGGAACAAGGGGACGATCAGCGCGAATTCGACGAGGGCCTGACCACGGGGGAGCCGCCTTCCGTTCATCGGTTTTGCAGGACCTCGAACGTCGCGGTGGAACTGAGGACCCACGCGCCGTCCTGGGTGATGAACGGGTAGTTGAACAACGTGTGGAAGGGTGCACAGGTGCCGATGACAGCCCGACCGAGGGGATACTTGGACGAGGCCCCGGTCGCGGTGGCATTCGAAGAGTAGGTGACCTGAACTTCGGGGGCTGCGCACGTGAGCGTCGTGACGCTGCTGAAGGCGCCAAGGCCGGCGACCTCATGTTGATGACCCCGGCGGCGGTCGTCCCGGCATTGGCCGAGGTGACGTCCTTGTCCGGGTTGGTGGCCAGGTATTCAGCTGCGGCGCGCGTCGCCGAATGCATGGAGATCCACGAGGAATAGACGCGCGCAAAGTCCGCCGTCGCGCCGACCAGGGCGAGCAGGACCGGCACGATGATCGCGAACTCGACGACCGCCTGACCGCGGATCGTTCGGACGTTCTTCAAGACAGGACCCCGATGACATGGGTGCGATAACGGTCAGACCGTACCCTTGGACCCGTCCGTTGGCCCCCAGCCCGAAGTACTGGCGCCTGGCAGGACCTGTGTCAGTTGTCAACGGCCCTTTGCCGCCGCGGCTACCGCTCGAACCAGGACACCGTGTCGTGCTGACCCTCGTCCTCGTCGAGGTCGGCGCGCTGCTCGCGCGCCTTGCCCGCGGACACTGGCACCCGCCGGCGACTCGCCGCGGCATCGGTCGCGCCCGACCAGTGCGCCTCCGCGAGCATCTCGTTGAGGGCGAGGATGTAAGCCTCGATCGAGGCCGCGATGATGTTCGGGCCACGAGCCTCCCCGCGGTATTCGCCGCTCCCCCGTTCGCCGGACATGTCCGGTGGCGCGATCCGCACGCTCACCGCGCCGATGGTGTCCGTTCCCTCGCCCAATGCGTGGATGTCGTAGGCAAGCAACCGCGGGTGCCCCGTCAGCACGCCATGCAGCGCCTTGTCGACCGCCCGATACAGCGCATCGATGGCGCCGTTCCCCTCGGCCGACGCGCGCCACTCCTTGTCGCCTGCGGTGATGACCACCGCGCCGCGGCTTCGGGCATTGCTGCCGGACGTGACCGTCCAGCGGGCCAGGTGCAGGGTCGCCTCGGTTGGCGACTCGCTCGCGCCAGTCATCGTCTCATCACCTCCGTGGCGTGGCCGTCGCGCCGTGTGCTGCGGGTGCCGCGCTCCCGGCGTCGTGGGATCGCGCGGTCGTGAAATGACGCTCGTCGCGGCGTCGGAGCTCCGAGCCCGACTTCCAGATCGCGTACTCGAATGAATCGGCAAGGGCCGAGGCGGAGGCGGCGATGATGTTCGTGTCGCTGCCCATGGTCGACCACGTCCGGGCGCCGTCCATCGAGTCGATGATCACCCTGGTTCGCGCCGCCGTGGCGGCGCCGCCGTCGAGGATGCGCACCTTGTAGTCGACCAGGTGGACCTCGTCGAGATGCGGGTAGAACGCGCGCAACGCCTTGCGCAGCGCTGCATCGAGCGCGTTGACCGGGCCGTTGCCGTCTGCCGCCGTGTGCAGCGTTTCCCCGTCGACCTCGACCTTCACGGTCGCCTCGGCGAGGAGCTCGCGACCATCACGCTGCTCGATCAGGCATGTGTAATCGACGATCCGGAACGGCGCCCGGTAGTCGGCGGAGTGGCGGCGGATCAGCAGCTCGAAGCTTGCCTCGGCACCCTCGAACGCGAGCCCGTCTGCCTCGAGCTCCTTGATCAGCGTGGAGAGCTCGCGAGGATCGATGACGCCCTCGAGCTGGTGACCGAGCTGTTCGGCGCGGATCGAGATGTTGGCGCGGCCACCGAGCTCCGAGACCACCAGTCGGCCGGCATTGCCGACGGCCGTCGGATCGATGTGCTGGTAGCTCCGCTCGACCTTCGCGACCGCCGCGCCGTGGACGCCGCCCTTGTGGGCAAAGGCCGAGCGACCGACATACGGCTGGTAGTCGTTGGGTGTCTGGTTGGCGATCTCCGCGATGGAGCGCGACAGCTCGGTCAGGCCGGACAGGTCGCCGCCGCCCGACGGCACCAGCGTGTGAGGCGTCTTGAGCGCGAGATTGGCCAGGATGCTGACCATGTTCGCGTTGCCGGCGCGTTCGCCATACCCGTTGATGGTCGCCTGGACGTGCCGCACGCCATTCGCAACGGCCGCCATTGCGTTGGCCACGGCGAGATCCGCGTCGTTGTGCGTGTGGATCCCCCAGGTCACCACGGGCGCGTCCGGATCGCTCCTCGATCGCGGCTCGAACGTCGGTGGTGATGTGGACGAGCTCGTCGGTCAGCGTCCCGCCGTTCGTGTCGCACAGGACAAGGGTCCGGGCGCCCGCCTGTCGGGCGGCCCGGAGCGTATCGAGCGCGTATCCGCGGATCGTTCTTGTAGCCGTCGAAGAAGTGCTCGGCGTCGTAGATCGCCTCACGCCCTCGATCGACCACGAACCCCACCGAGTCCGCGATCATGTCCAGGTTCTCGGCGGCCGTCGCGCCCAGGACCTCGGTCACGTGGAGCAGCCAGCTCTTGCCAAAGATCGTGACGACCGGGGTCTCTGCCGCGACCAGCTCGCGCAGGTTCGGGTCGTCACCGGGCTTGTTCGAGCGGTGGCGGGTCATCCCGAACGCGGCGAGCTTCGCGCGCTCCCAGCGCATGGTGCGGGCGGCCGCGAAGAACTCGATGTCCTTTGGGTTCGAGCCCGGCCAGCCGCCCTCGATGTAGGGCATCCCGAATTCGTCGAGCATTCGCGCGATCCGCAGCTTGTCGGCAAGGGACAGCGTGATGTTCTCGCCCTGCGTGCCGTCCCGCAGAGTCGTGTCGTACAGAATGACCGGGACGTCGACGACGTCGCGGCTCCGGTCGGTCATGCCGGCACGCCCACCACGGCGCCGGCCGCCAAGGCCGCGATGACCGCATCGGCGAACGCGATAGTTCCGACGACCTGGAGCTGTTCGTCTGGCGCGCCGGCCGCGGCGATATCGCCGGTTCGCCAGCCGGCATCGAGCGTCGCGGTCACGGCCGCCTCCACGGCGGTGGCCGCGTCGTCGCGTCCGAGCGAGATGCGCAGGAGCATCGCCGCCGACAGGATCGTCCCGATCGGGTTCGCCTTGTCCTGGCCGGCAATGTCCGGGGGCGGTGCCGTGGATCGGCTCGTACAGGCCGAACGTCCCGTGCTCGGTCTTTCGCTCGCCGAGCGACGCCGACGGCAACATCCCCAGCGAGCCCGCAAGGACGCCGGCCTCGTCCGAGAGGATGTCGCCAAAGAGGTTCTCGGTCACGAGGACGTCGAACCAGGCCGGTTGCTTGATCAGCAGCATCGCGCACGAATCGACCAGCTGGTGGCTGACCTCGACGTCGGGGTACTCCGGCCGCACGTCCTCGACGATCGTTCGCCACAGTCGCGACGTCGCGAGGACATTGGCCTTGTCGACACTGGTCAGTCGGCCCCGCCGGGTGCGCGCCAGCTCGAACCCGAGCCGGACGACACGAAGGATCTCGGCCTCTGTGTACGGCAGCGTGTCGGTGGCCTGCCGATGGCCGGCCGCCCGGTCGGCCTCCGTTCGGTCGCCAAAGTAGAGCCCGCCCGTCAGCTCGCGGATGATCAGCATGTCCACGCCGGCGAGCAGTTCGGCGCGGACCGGCGACGCCAGCCCGATTCGAGGGTGAATGGTCACCGGACGCAGGTTGGCGAACAGCTGCAGCACACCGCGCAGCTTGAACAGCGCCTGTTCCGGGCGAACCGTGGCTTTCGGGTTGTCCCATTTCGGCCCGCCGCAGGCTCCCAGCAGGATCGCGTCGGCGGCGCCGACAGCGGCAATGTCCTCGTCCCGGATCGGGATGCCATAGGTGTCGATGGCGATCCCGCCCGCGAGATGCTCGGACCACTCGATGTCGAACCCAAACCGCTCCGCCGCCGCGTCCAGCACCCGTCGCGCCGCGGCGACAACCTCGGGTCCGACCCCGTCGCCCGGGATCGTGGCGATCCGGTAGCGCATTCGGTCGCTCACCGAAGGCCTTCGCGCTGACGAGGCGAGACGAACCCGGCGCTGACGCCGTTGATCTCCGCACCGTGGAGCTTGTTGACGGCCACGATGTACGCATCGAGCGAGGCCTCGATGATGTTGGTCGATAACCCGTGGCCGGTGACCACGAGTGCCCCCGGACCCTCGTCCGACGAGCGACGGCAGCGGACGAGCGACTGGCCCTGCGCGTCCTCG
The DNA here is from genome assembly GCA_963731865.1 of uncultured Chloroflexia bacterium. Lineage (GTDB taxonomy): Bacteria > Chloroflexota > Limnocylindria > Limnocylindrales > CSP1-4 > SPCO01. The sequence goes on from CAVSXG010000002.1 coordinate 1,672,085, forward strand.
CCCGCACTGACCGCCTTGATCTCGTATTCGGTGAGCACGGGATGCCAGCCGAGGACCGGCTGGATCGCGGTGTCCACGGCACCGAACAGCGCGTTGACCGGGCCGTTGCCCGTGGTCTCGGCGGTCCGCTCCTCGTTTCCGATCGACAACGTGACGGTGCCGGTCGCCTTCCCGCCATGCGAGGACGTGACGCTCCAGCCGATCAGCGCGACCGAGGCCGGGACCTCCGAGGCGCGCTGCTCGACGAGCGCGAGCAGGTCGGCGTCAGTGACCTCCTTCTTGGCGTCGGCGAGGGCCACCGCCTGCCGATAGATCTCGTCGAGCGCCTCGCCCTCGAGCTCGTGCCCGAGCTCCCTGAGCTTGCCTTGCAGCCCGCGCCGCCCGGACAGCTTGCCGATGGTCAGCTGGCTGCCGGTCAGCCCGACCGACTGCGGGGTCATGATCTCGTAGGTCAGCGGGTTCTTGATCACCCCGTCCTGGTGGATCCCCGACTCGTGCGCGAACGCGTTGCCGCCCACGATCGCCTTGTTGGGCTGGATCGCGAACCCGGTGAGGTAGCTGACCAGCCGGCTCGCGGCGGTGAGCTGTTCGGTAACTACGCCGGACCCGAGATCCGGGAACTGGGTGGGGCGCGTCCGCAGCGCCATCACCACCTCCTCGAGTGAGGCGTTGCCCGCGCGTTCGCCGAGCCCGTTGATGGTCACCTCCACCTGTCGCGCGCCGGCCTGGACGGCCGCCATCGTGTTGGCCGTGGCGAGGCCAAGGTCGTTGTGGCAGTGCACGCTGATCGTCGCCTGCCCGCCGACGAGCGCGACGACCCGCTTCGTCAGGTCGCCGAACTCGGCCGGGATCGCGTATCCGACGGTGTCCGGGATATTCACCGTGGAGGCGCCGGCCTCGACTACGGCCTCGTAGATCTGCATCAGGAACTCGGGATCCGTGCGCGAGGCGTCCTCGGCCGAGAACTCGATCTCGGCGTCGCGACCGAGCTCCTGGCGCCCGTGGCGAACCCAGCGGACCGCCTCCGCCAGCGCCGTAGCCGCGGTCGATCCGCAGCTTGTGCTTGAGGTGGATGTCGCTCGTAGCGATGAACACGTGCAGGTGTGGCCGCTCGGCAACCTTGATCGCCTCGATCGCTCGCTGTGGGTCGCCGTCCTTGCAGCGGGCCAGCGCGGCGACGGCGATCCCGCCGCGGGTCTCCTGGGCGATCCGACGGACCGCCTCGTAGTCACCCGGCGACGCGGCCGGGAAGCCGGCCTCGATCACGTCGACCTTGAGCCGCGCCAGCTGGCGGGCCACCTCGAGCTTCTCGGCGGCGGTCAGCCCGGCGCCCGGTGCCTGCTCCCCGTCGCGCAGGGTCGTATCGAAGATGCGGACGCTGCCCGCGGGCACGAACGGCCCGGCGGGCCTGGGTACCGCGGAGCTCCGGGATGGGCTCATCGCGATGCCCCGGGTGTGCTCGCGGCTGCCTGGACCTGACCGGCCTGCACCTCAACCGGGTTGAGGAACGGCATCTGGGCACGCAACCGGGCACCGACCTGCTCGATCTGGTGGTCACGATCGGCCTCACGGAGACGGGTGAACTCGGCCCGGCCGGAATCGCTCTCCGCGACCCAGCGGCTCGCGAACGAGCCGTCCTGGATCTCCTTGAGGACGTCGCGCATCGTGGTGCGGACGCGTTCGTCGATGATCCGGGGGCCGCTGACGTAGTCGCCATATTCGGCCGTGTCGCTGACGCTGAAGCGCATGAAGTTGAGCCCGCCGCGATACAGCAGATCGACGATCAGCTTGAGCTCATGCATCGTCTCGAAGTAGGCAAGCTCTGGCTGGTAGCCGGCCTCGACGAGCGTCTCGAAGGCCATCTTGACCAGGGCCGCCGTCCCGCCACAGAGGACGGACTGCTCGCCGAACAGGTCGGTCTCGGTCTCCTCCGCGAACGTCGTCTCGAGAACCCCTGCCCGCGTCGAACCGATCGCCCGGCCGTACGCGAGGACGCGGGCGCGCGCCGTTCCCGTCTGGTCGCGATGGACGGCGAACAGTGCCGGGACGCCGCCGCCGGCCTGGTACACGGAGCGAAGCAGGTGTCCCGGGCCTTTTGGCGCGATCATCCCGACGTCAACGATGCCCGGTGGATCGATCCGCCCGAAGTGGATGTTGAAGCCGTGGGCGAACATCAGCAGCTGCCCTGGCGGAGGTTCGGCGCGATCTCGGTGTCGTAGACGGCCTTCTGGGCGGTGTCGGGGACGAGGATCATGACGACGTCGGCGAGCTTGACCGCGTCCGCCACGTCCATGACCCGGAGCCCGGCCTCCTCGGCCAGCGGGCGGCTCTTCGAGCCGGGCGCCAGCCCCACGACCACGTCCACGCCCGACTCGTGGAGATTCAGCGCGTGGGCGTGGCCCTGGCTGCCATACCCGATGATCGCGACCGTCTGACCGGCCAGTGCCGCAGGGTCGGCATCGTTGTCGTAGTACATCCGGGCTGTCATCGCTTGATTGCCTCCTCGATTGACCCCGACCCTCGGGCCATGACGACCGCACCGGTGCGGACCAACTCCTTGATGCCGTAGTTCCGGACGAGGGCGACGAACGCGTCGATCTCGGTTTCGGTGCCCGTCGCTTCCACGATCACGGATCCGTCGGCGAGGTCGACGACTCCCCCCCGCGACAACTCGACGAGCTTGAGGACCTCCGCCCGATTGGCGTCCGTCGCCCGGATCTTGATCAGGGCCAGCTCCTGCTGGATGGTGGGCTCGGACGTGACGTCCTGGACCTTGAGCACATCGATCAGACGGTAGAGCTGTTTGGCGGCCTGCTCGACGGCAACGTCGTCGCCGTGCAGGGTGATCGTCATCCGGCTCACGTCCTCCCGGTCCGTGTGGCTCACCGCGAGCGAATCGATGTTGAAGTTGCGAGCGCGCATCAGGCTCGAGACGCGGTTCAGGACACCGGGCTTGTTGAGGACGACTGCGACCAGGACGTGACGGCGAGTCTCGCCACCGCCCGGCAGCGCCCGGGGTGGCGGTGCGCTGTGGGCGGGCGACGGGTGCTGGCCCGGCGTGCCCGACGCCTTCCCGTTCGAGCTCGGGTCACCGCTCATTCGTCCGCCCCGCCCCACTTCTCGATCAGGTCGGACAGGCCCTTGCCGGCGGGCATCATCGGGAAGACGTTCTGCTCCTCGGCGATCTCGAACCAGACGAGCGCCGGTCCGTCGACGGCCTGCGCGGCCTTGATCGCGGGATCGACCTCGGCGGGGGTCCGTGCCCGGAAGGCCTGGATCCCGAACGCATCGGCGAGCTTGGCGAAATCCGGGCCCGGCAGGTTGGCCGAGTGGTAGTTGCCCGCGTAGATGATCTCCTGCCACTGGCGGATCATCCCGAGCTTCTTGTTGTCGAGCAACGCGATCTTGACCGGGATGTGATCGGCGACCAGGGTCATCAGCTCCTGGAAGGTCATCTGGAACCCGCCGTCGCCGGTGATCGCCCAGGTCTCACGATCGGGTGCGCCGAGCGCGGCGCCCATGGCCGCTGGCACGGAGAACCCCATCGTCCCCAGGCCGCCCGAGCTGACGTGCGTGTTCGGATGCCGGAACCCCGTATAGCGGGCGAGCCACATCTGGTTCTGTCCGACGTCGGCGATGTAGGTCGCCTCGTGGTCGGTGAGCTCGCCGATCCGCTCGATGACGTAGTCGGCAGACAGGACGCCGTCGCGCCAGGCGCCCGAGCCATGCCAGCTCGACGCGACCGAATCGGCCTTCCAGTCCGCCAGCTGGCTGAAGTAGTCGGCCCGCGCAACCGGCTCGACGGCATGGACCATCGGGATCAGCGCCCGGAGGACGCGACCCGCATCTCCGACGATGGGCACTTCGACCGCCACGTTCTTGCCGATCTCGGCCGGGTCGATGTCCACGTGGATGATCCGCGCATACGGCGCGTAGGTCCGGACGTTGCCGGTAACCCGGTCGTCGAAGCGCATCCCGATCGCGATCAGCAGGTCCGCACTCTGGATCGCCCGGTTGACGTGTTTCCAGCCGTGCATCCCCATGAAGCCGTAGGCCAGCGGATGCCGTTCGTCGATGGCCCCGATGCCAAGCAGGGTCCACGCAACCGGGATCTGGGTCTTCTCGGCAAACGCGAGCAGGTCGTCCCAGGCCTCGGCATGCAGCACGCCGTGGCCGGCCAGGATCACCGGCCGCTTCGCGTCGGCGATCTCGGTGGCGGCCAGCTTGAGCTGCCGGCCGTGACCGTCGAGATTTGGCCGGAACCCGGGCAACCCGGCGATGACGTCGGCCTCGGTCGGATGCTCGGCCCGGGTCTCCTGCTGCAGCGCGTCCTTCGTGATATCGATGTGCACCGGGCCCGGCCGACCGGTCCGAGCGATATGGAACGCCTCGGCGATCACGCGGGGGAGGTCATCCGCGTCGCGGACCAGGTAGTTGTGCTTGGTCATCGGCAACGTGATGCCGTTGATGTCGATTTCCTGGAAGGCATCCTTGCCGATCAGGGCGCTCGGCACGTTCCCGGTGATGGCGACCATCGGAACGGAGTCGAGCAGCGCGGTCCCGATCCCGGTCACGAGGTTCGTCGCACCCGGGCCGGAGGTGCCCATGCACACGCCAACCCGGCCCGTGACGCGCGCGTAGCCGTCCGCCGCATGTGCCCCACCCTGCTCATGACGGACCAGGACGTGGCGCAGCTCGGGATAGTCACCCAGAACGTCGTAGAGCGGCAGGATCACCCCGCCCGGGTAGCTGAAGAAGACGTCCACACCCTGGCGCAACAGGGCCTCGCACACCACGTCGGCCCCGATCCGCGTTCGCTTGAGGTCGCGTGCCTCGTGGAGCATCGACTTCCGGGCGCGTTCGACCGCCGCCGCGTCGGCGCTGCCCGCGTTGGGCACGTGGCTCCGTCGGGCCGGGCTGGTTGTCGCCGCGCGCCCGACCGCGCCCTCGACAGTCCGTAGCGGCTGGGCCGGGTCGCCCTTGGTGATGGTCATGGCCCTGGTCCTCCGTGGTGGTTCGACTGGTAGCGGAAAACGAAAGACCCTCGCCGTCCGGCGAGGGTCCGTAGGAAATCAGCTGATGGTCGAGCTAGTGGCGCTCGCCCCTCCGTGATCCTCGGTCTCGCCGGGAGCCGGTAATGAGCCCAAGAAGGCCATCAAGCCCCGGAAGCGAGCGAAGAAGCTCGAGGAGGGATACGTCGGCAAGGCTGGCAGGCTCGATCGGAACGTGGACGCGGCGACCATCCGCCGTGATCATCACGGCGACGGAACGACGATCTCCCCGATCCATCCAGCCCAAGGGGGCCTCCACTGATCGTACGTCCGCAGGGCGACCCGCGGAATTCGGGAAGTCTAGCAGGGATCGGCCCCTCGTCAACCGCCTGGCGGTGCCTCTGGCCGTGCTTGGCGATCGAACCTGGTTCAGACAGGCACCGGGCGGAGACCGTCCATCAGCCAATCGGAGCCGCGGATCAGCTCATCGATGTTGATCGGCGTGGTTGGCGGCGACTCCGCCGGGCGGCCGAGGAGGTAGCCCTGCCCCGCCCCGATCCCAAGCGATCGGACGACTTCGAGCTGCGCGGCGGTCTCGATCCCTTCAGCCACTACCAGCGCCCCCCAGCGGTCGGCGAGGTCGCGCAGGGTCCGAACGATCTCGAGGGACTGGTCCTGGCCGGATCCGCCCTGGACGAGCGAGAGATCGATCTTGACGATGTCGAATCGAAGCTGGCTCAGGAGGCGAAGACCGGCGTTTCCCGCCCCGACATCGTCGGCGGCGACCCGGATCCCGGCGACACGGCAGGCTTCGACCGCGCTGCGCAGCCGGTCGATGTCCTCGACGGCCTCGCGTTCGGTCAGCTCGAGGACGATCCGGCGTGGATCGAGCCCGTGCCGGACGATCATCCGGAGGAACGTGTGGATGCTGAATTCGTCCATCTCGAGGGTGCGCGGGGAGAGGTTCACCGTTAGCGACCCCGGCAGACGAAGCCGGGACGCAGCCTCCATGACCGCGTTGAGACATGCGATGTCGAGCTCTGCCGTCCGCCCGGTCGCCTCGGCGGCGGCGAACATCGTGCCCGGATCATTGAACCCGCTGTTGGGGAGGGGCCGGACGAGCCCCTCGAACCCGCGCGGTGCGCCCGTGGTCAGGTCATAGATCGGCTGGAAGACCGCCCGGATGGCACCCGTCTCGGCGACACGGGCGACGAGGCCAGAGAGCTCAGCCGGCTTGTGATCGGTCGCCGCGCCCTCGTGCCGCTCGCGATCGAACACGGTCACGCAGGTCCGGCCGTGGCGCTTGCCCCAGTACAGGGCGGCATCGGCGTGGGTGTAGAGCGCCTCCCGATCCCGAGCGGCGCCAGGGATCGCGCTGATCCCCGCGGAGAATGACAACGCGGGAGCGCTCGAGCGCCGATTGCCGCCTTCAAGACAGGTGGCGAGGAGGCGGCGGGTGACGACATAGGCGCCATCGGCGTCGGTGTCGGGCAGGATGATGGCGAACTCGTCGCCCCCGACCCGGAAGGCCCGGTCCGATCGACGGAGGCTGGCGTTGATGACGGATCCGATCCGCCGGAGGACCAGGTCGCCGCCGGAATGCCCGTCGGAATCGTTGATCTGCTTGAACTCGTCGAGGTCGAGCAGGACGAGCGCGAGTGGGCGGTTGTAGCGGGTGGCAGAGGACCACTGGCGGTCGATCTCTTCCTGGAACGCGCGATGGTTGCCGAGCCCGGTCAGCCCGTCCATCAGCGCCTCGGACCGCGCCTGGTCGTACGCGCCCTCGAGGGAGCGGAGGGCGGATTCAAGTCGTTCGGCGGGTTCGAGGACCCGGTGCGCGAGCCAGACGGTGAGGAGGCCGAGCGCAGCCGCGAGGCCGATGATCATCAGCGTCGGGAGCACCAGCGAGGCGCCTTCGCCCCGCGCCTGGCCGTACAGGACCGGGGCGGTGATCGCGATCGGGATGACGAACATCGTGATCAGGGCGAGAAACAGGCGCAGTCGGACGAGGCGGAGGTTGGTGGCCCCGCCCTTGATCACGTCGGCTGCCGGCATGTTGCCCGGCGCGTCGTCGCTGATGTCGAGCTCCTTGATGGATGTGCTGCCCCCGTGCACCGTTTTATAGCCGGACGAACTTGCACGCGAACGAACACCGACGTACTGGCGCGCATGGGACCTATGGGCCCCTCCACGGGCGGACCCTGGTCGGCCACGATGTGTCTGTGTTCATCCTGTATGCGGTCCTGGCCGGGCTGGTCGTCGGTATCGTGAGCGGCGGCTCGCCCACGCGACTTGGGCGATCTTCGGATCAAATGGGGCGTCCTGATCGCCCTCGGCATGGTGAGCCAGGTGCTGCTGTTCTCGACACCGATCGGGAACCGCTGGGCGACTCGCCGCCCTCGTCTACCTGGCATCGAACGTGGTGGTCCTTGGGGCCGTGGCCGCAAACCTCGCCATACCCGGGTCTCGCTAGCCGTCCTCGCGGGTGGCGCGTCGAACATGATCGCCATCCTCGCCAATGGCGGATACATGCCGGTCAGTCCGGATGCGCTCGCCGCCATGGGACGGCTGCCCAAGGAGGGGTACTCGAACAGCGTCCCGCGCACGGACGTCGTCCTTGGTCCGCTGACCGACATCTTCACCATGCCCGCGTGGGTGCCGATGGCCAACGTGTTCAGCGTCGGGGACATCCTGATCGGCGTCGGCGCCGCGATCGCAATCGTTGCCGCGATGCATGGTCGCGGACCGCTGGTGTCGCGCGTCGCAGCACGCGTGGGGTCGATCGAAGCGGCGGAGTCAATCGCCGCCTCCTGACCGGCCCGTCGGGCCGGGGCGTGGTGCTACCGGGCAATGACCCTTGAAGCTTGGCGTACCAGTACTACCGGGCTATCGTCCCGGGGGCGCGCCCCAACGAATGTACGGTCAGGAACGGCGTTCGTTCCTCGATGACCCAACCGTCCAGGGCAAACCCGTCGCGAGACGGAGACGCAAAGCCAGGGATCTCCCCGGGAGACCGCCCGGTTGCCGGCGGCCATCGCAGAAACCAACCTTATGAGGTGGTGTTGTGAAGGCGATCCTGGCGCGCTTCACTGTGGCGTTGTCGCTTCTGGCGACGATGGCCCTGACCCTCGGCGCGGGAGTTAAGTGGAACTAGCCGTGAACACCTTGTTCGCGGGGATGACCCACAACTCCTCAACCGAAACGCTGCGACCCGGCCCCGAGGCCGGCCATCGCTGGAACTGAGCCGCCTCGATCGCTAGTCGGTCGAGACCCGGACTCATCGGAGCGGTCCAACGTGGACCGCTCCCTTTCTTGTGCGGCTGAGCGCTGAGGTCCGGGGTAGTCATAGGACGTTTGGGCTAGTCCCGCGGCGGTCACGCTGGGTGACACTCTGCGCATACGACAAGCACTCGTGTAGCGCAGGTCCCATGTCGTCACCCGCCGGGGAACAGCTCCCCCCGATCAGCCTCGCGACCATCCCCGAAGCCGTCGGCTCAGGGTTCACGGTGCCTGTCTGGCTGACGCCCGCGCTCCGCATTCGCGGTTTCACCGTCCTCATCGCGCTCGTGGCGACGATCCTGTACCTGGCGGTCGTCCGCAACCTGCAGGGCCTGCCGGCACCGTTTCTGATCCCCTGGCCGTTGGCCGCACTCGCCTTCTACTTCGGTGAAACGAACGTCGTCGAAGTCCATTTCCTCCGGGAACGGCACTCGTTCTCGCTCAGCGAGCTACCGGGCATCCTCGGGCTGTTCTTTCTCACCCCAACCGACTACCTGCTGGCGTTGCTGATCGGCACCGGGGCACGCCCTCCTCGCAGATCGAAGCCAGTCGCTCCTGAAGAGCGCGTTCAACCTGGCCCAGTTCGCCCTTGCCGGGGTCGTCGCCCTGACGCTCTTTCACGCAATCGCGACACTCGCGACGCCGCCCGGCCCGCAGGAATGGGTCGCCGCGTTCGTGGCGGCCGCCGCAACAAGCGCGATCGAGGCCACGCTGGTGGCGACGGCCATCTCGCTGTCAGGCGGCGCCCCGCAATGGCGACAGTTGCCCCGCATGCTGAGCTTCTCGGAGATGGTGGCGATGGCCAACACGAGCCTGGCCACGCTCGCGGTCATGGTTCTCTGGTTCGATCCGCGCTCTGCCGTCCTGCTGGCGGTGCCGACGGCGATCGTGTTCGCGGCCTACCGCGCCTACATGGGTGAACGCGAGAAGCACGAACGCCTCGAGCTGCTGTACGAATCCAGCCGGCTCCTCCATTACGCGCCGGAACTGGATTCTGCGATCGGCGCGCTCCTCGAGCACGCCCGGCGAATGTTCCGGGCGGAACGCGCCGAGCTAGTGCTGTTCCCCGATCCGTCCGTCGACGCCGCACTGCGCAGCTCCTCGGGTGGACTCGACGGCCAGGAGACCATGGTCCCGGTCAACATCCCGGTGACCGACTCGGTTCGGATTCGAACGGCGGTCGAACCGCATGCGTTCAGCGCCCTCCCCGGACGGGGCTGGACCGCCGAGCATCAGCATGTCCGCGAGGCGATGATCGGCCCGCTCGTCGGCGAAAAGGGCGTGCTTGGGGCGCTGACGATCATCAACCGGCTTGGCGAAGGCAGCCATTTCGACAAGGACGACCTGCGCCTGCTCGAGACCGTCGCCAACCAGGCGGCGATCGCGCTCGAGAATGGCCAGCTCGAGCAATCGCTTCACGAGCTCTCGCTCCTCAAGGAGCAGCTCCGCCACCAGGCCTTCCACGACTCGCTCACGGGCCTCGCCAACCGGCCGGCGTTTGTCGAGGAGGTCAGCTGCCGGATCATGGCGGCGTCCGCAACCAGCTCTCGCCCGATCGTCGTCTTCCTCGACCTCGACGACTTCAAGATCGTCAACGACACGCTCGGCCACGCGGCCGGGGACCAGCTCCTGATCGCGGTGGCCGAACGGATCGGCGAACAGCTCCGACCCGGCGACCTCATCGCCCGCTTTGGTGGCGACGAGTTCGCGTTGCTGCCGGCGGAGGGCTCGACGGTCGATGAGGCCTTGGCGATGACTCGCCGGATCATCACCGCCCTCGAGCTGCCGTTCCGCATCCAGGGACACGGACGTCATCGTTGGCTGCAGCGCCGGCATCAGCGCGGGCCGCGGCGACCAGGCCGATCGACGAGATCCTGCGCAACGCGGACGTGGCGATGTACCGGGCGAAGGCGCACGGCAAACGCCGCGTCGAGGTGTTCGACCCACGGATGCACAGCTCGATCGTCGAGCGTCACGCGCTGACTGCGGACCTCGGCCAGAGCATCAGCCGGGGCGACCTGACGGGTCCACTACCAGCCGATCGTCGCGCTCGGCGGACGGGCGCATCGTCGGTGTCGAAGCGCTCGTGCGCTGGAACCATCCAGTCGCGGAGCCGATCGACCCGACGGAGTTCATCCCGCTGGCCGAGGAGAACAACACGATCCTGGCCCTCGGCCGGTTCGTGCTCCAGACCGCGGTCCGCCAGGTCGTCGAATGGCATCGCCGCCCGGGCCTGGAACACCTGGGCCTGTAGCGTCAACCTGTCGCCCATTTCAGCTGCAGCACCCGGGGTTCATCGACGAGGTCATCGGCGAGATCCGCGACTCGGGCATCGATCCGACCTGCTGACCCTCGAGATGACCGAGACCGCCATGTTCCGCGATGCCCAGGCGACGATCGTGACCCTCGATGCCTTGCGCCAGCTCGGCGTCAGGATCGCCATGGACGACTTCGGGACGGGGTACTCGTCGCTCGCCTATCTGCGCCGGTTCCCGGTCGACAGACCTCAAGATCGCGCGCGAGCTCTGGTGAGCCCCGGCGAGTCGGATGATGCCGAAACGTGGGCGTTCGCTCGGGCGATCATCGCGCTCGGCCGCTCGCTCGGCCTTCCGATCGTCGCCGAGGGGATCGAGACCGAGGAACAGCTCCGTGTGCTTCGCCTGCTGGGTTGCGAGATGGGCCAGGGCTTCCTGTTCGGCCGGCCGGCGCTCCGGCGGCGTGCTCGAGCCTCGCCTGATTGCGGCGGGCATGCTGGTCAAGGCGACGGCCTGCCCGGACGAAGCCGACGCTCTGCGACCTCTGGTAGGTACCCTCCGCCGATCCACCAGACGCCACAGCCGCGAGCCGCCGCATGACCGACCGCGAACCATCGTCGAGAAGATCTGGGACGACCACGTCGTCTCGCAGGACCCGGGCGCCCCCGCCGTCCTTGCCGTCGACCTCCACCTGGTCCACGAGGTCACGAGTCCGCAGGCCTTCTCCGGTCTTCGTGCCCGCGGCTTGAACGTACGTCGCCCGGGCCAAACCGTTGCCACCGCGGATCACTCCGTCCCCACGACGGACCGGCGGCTGCCGATCGTCGATGCGATGGCCGCGGCGCAGATCCGCCAGCTGGACGACAACTGCGCGGAGTTCGGCGTCCCGGTCCACGGGATCGGCGATCCCGCGCAGGGGATCGTCCACGTGATCGGGCCGCAGCTTGGCCTGACCCAGCCGGGCATGACCATCGTCTGCGGCGACTCGCACACGAGCACCCATGGTGCGTTCGGAGCGTTGGCGTTCGGGATCGGGACCAGCGAGGTGGAGATGGTCCTGGCCACCCAGACCCTCCTCCAGCGCGACCCCAGGACCTACGAGGTCCGCGTCGATGGCCGCCTGACGCCGGGGGTCAGCGCCAAGGACATCATCCTGAACCTCATCTCGCGGATCGGGGTCGGCGGCGGCACCGGGCACGTCTTCGAGTACACGGGCGAGGCGATCCGGGGCCTGACCATGGACCAGCGGATGACCGTCTGCAACATGAGCATCGAGGGTGGCGCCCGCGCCGGGCTCGTGGCCCCGGACGACACCACGTTCGAGTACCTCCACGGCCGCAAACACGCGCCGCAGGGCGCCGCCTGGGATGACGCGGTCGCACGCTGGCGAACCCTCCCCACGGACGAGGGCGCGGTCTATGACAAGGCGATCACGATCGATGCCGACACGCTCGAGCCGATGGTCACCTATGGGACGAACCCCGGCATGGGCATCCCGATCAGCAGCACCGTCCCACGCCCGGAAGACCAGGCCGACCCGGGGCAGCGTCGCGCCCTGGAGCACGCCCTCGAATACATGGACCTCCAGCCCGGACAGCCGATCCTCGGACAGAAGGTGGATGTCGTCTTTGTCGGCAGCTGCACCAACGGCCGGATCAGCGACCTGCGGCTCGCGGCGAGCGTCCTCAAGGACCGCCACATCGCCGACGGGGTCCGGCTCCTCGTCGTCCCAGGCTCCGATGAAGTCAAGCGGGAGGCCGAACGCGAGGGCCTGGCCGAGATCTTCAAGGCGGCCGGGGCGGACTGGCGCGAAGCCGGCTGCTCCATGTGCATCGCCATGAATGGCGACCAGCTGACACCCGGCCAGTACGCCGTCAGCACCAGCAACCGAAACTTCGAGGGACGCCAGGGCAAGGGCGGGCGGACGTTCCTTGCCTCGCCCCTGACCGCCGCGGCAAGTGCGATCGCCGGCGTCGTGGCCGACCCGCGCCGGCTGCCCGGCATCGAAACGTTGGCCGCGGTCGGGGGTCGCTGAGCGTGGCTGAGCCATTCAGCGTCTTCACAAGCAAGGTCGTGCCGCTGCCCGCGGAGAACGTCGACACGGACCAGATCATCCCGGCGCGCTATCTCAAGGTCACGGACAAGCTGGGGTTGGCCGAGGGATTGTTCCGTGACTGGCGGTTCAACGAGGACGGCTCGCTGAAGGAGCCCCGATTCGTGCTCGACCAACCGGGCATGACCGGCCGCCGGATCCTCCTCGTGGGCGACAACTTCGGGGCCGGTTCCTCTCGCGAGCACGCGCCATGGGCCCTCACGTCATGGGGAATCCGCGCGATCCTGTCCACGTCCTATGCGGACATCTTTCGCAGCAACAGCCTGAAGAACGGCGTGCTGCCCATCGTGGTCGACGCTGCGACGCATGCGCGACTCTTCGAGCTCCTCGCCCGCGACCCGGATGCCGAGCTGACGGTCGACCTTGCCGAACAGGGCGTCCTCCTGCCCGACGGCACGACGATCGACTTCGACATCGATCCGTTCGCCAAGCAGATGATCCTCGCCGGCACCGACGAGCTCGGCTACCTGCTGGCGAAGGATCCGGCCATCACCGCCTGGGAATCGACGCACCCCGCGCGTGTGGACACGCTCGCGGGTGCGGGCTGAGACCTCGCGGCTGGCCAGTCGGGTGCCGATCCCTGCCGATGCCCCGGAGCGAATGACCGACCCGATGGCGGGAACCGAGCCACCATTCGAGGCGTCAGCCCCACCGTGAAGAACATCTTTCCCCTTCGTCTCGACGCCTTGCTGCTCGTGGCCGTGCTGGCCGTTGGGGCGTGCGGCGCGGGCTCGGCAAGCGAACCCGGTGTAGCCGCACCAGCGACCAGCGGCGCTGGCACGCCAACCGCCACCCCGGCAGAGCCCATCGGCGATCCGCCACCCGTCGGCGGCGGCGAGCTGACGATCCCCAGGCCTGGTCAGCTGGACGTCCACGACATCTCCGCCGAGTTGCTCGAAACGGTCGTCGACGGGCGTTCGGTCACCCTCGGGATCACGTTCACCAGCGGGGTGGAACCGTGCTACGTCCTGGACACCATCCTCGTCGAGCGCGGCGACCACGGGTTCGCCATCACCCTGCGCGAGGGCCACGGACCGGGCGACATGGCCTGCATCGAGATCGCCATGCAGAAACACGCCATCGTCGAGCTAGGCGAGCTCGAGCCCGGCACCTACGCCATCACGGACAAGACCGGTGGCGCCGCCCCGATCGAGGTGGTCGTCGACTGAGTTCGGGGCAGTACCAACGCTGACGACATACGACGTCGGCGGCGGGTGGCGCGTGCCTGTGCGACGATCGGGGCGTGAACCCCCTCGACCTGCTCGCGGTGCTCCTGGTGATCGTGGGCCTGATCCTCGGTGCCCGGTCCGGAGCCATCCCCCAGATCGGCGGCCTGCTTGGTGCCATCGCCGGCGGTGCCCTGGCCGTGGTGGGCCTGCCCGCCCTTGCCGGGCCCTTGTCCGGCGTCGATCCGACGGTCCGACCCTGGCTGGTCCTCGGCGGGCTCGTCGGGGCAGTCGGTCTCGGTGAATCGGTCGGCGCCGCGGGCGGACGCTGGGCGCTGAACGGTCTCGGCACGGGCCTGCTGTCGAGCGCCGATCGAATCGCCGGTGCGACGCTGGGCGGCGTTCAGGCCCTCCTGATCGTGTGGCTGACCGGCGGACTGCTCTCGGAAGGGCCGCTCCCCAGGTTCGCCGAGGCAGCGGGCACGTCGACCGTGATCCGGACCATGACCTCGGTCCTGCCGCCGCCGACGGAGTTTGCGGTTGAGCTCCGGACGTGGCTCGACGCGTCGGGTCTGCCCGATGTGTTCGTCGGCTTCGAGCCCGTCCCCGCTCCCCCGGTCGAGCTCCCTGGCGACGCAGCCGCGCAGGCGATCGCCGCAGGCTCGGCCGCAAGCACGGTCAAAGTGGCCGCCGCGACCTGCGGGCTCTCGTCGCTTGGCACGGGGTTCGTGGTCCGCACGGACTACGTCCTGACCAACGCCCATGTCATCGCCGGGGCCAGCGAAACCGGGATCCGCGTCGCGACGATCGATGGCCGGCTCTACGACGCGGTCCCGGTCCTCTTCGACCCGGATCTCGATATCGCGTTGCTGCACGTCACGAGTCTTGGTCTCCGGGCGCTCCCGTTCGCCACCACCGATCCAATCCGGGGCACGGTCGGCGCGACGCTCGGGTTCCCCAACGGTGGGCAGCTGATGGTCCTGGCGGCTGCGGTCGCCGGTCGGTATCCCGCGACTGGCCACGACATCTACGGACAGGACCAGGTTCGCCGCGAGATCCTGGAGCTGCACGCAGCCATCGAACGCGGCGACAGCGGTGGGCCCTTCGTACTCGCTGACGGCACGGTCGGCGGGATCGTCTTCGCCGAGGCTCGCACCAACCCCGATGTCGGCTATGCGCTCACGCCGACCGTCGTTGCGCGCGGCGATCGTGCCCGGCGTTCGGGCGTGGTGCCGCCGTGGACACAGGGAACTGCGTGGACTGACGCGGCGACTACCATGCGTTCGTGGGATCGCGTCGCGATCGATTGCTCGCCGAGACGATCGCCATTCGATCGGTCCTGGCGAACCGCGACCTCGGGCGCATCGAAGCTGGCTGGCTGGCGGCGAACGGGGGCACCTACGCCTACCTGGTCGTGACCCTCGTCGTCGCCTACCAGTCGGGCGGCGCCATCGCCGCGGGCCTGCTGGGGATCGTTCGATACCTGCCCCCCACCCTCGTCGCGCCGTTCGCCGGTGTGCCCGCGACGCGCTGGCGGCCTGATCGGGTCCTGCTGGCGGTGAATCTCGGTCGGACGATCGCGATCGCGCTGACATTCGTCGTGATGCTGCTCGGGGGCAACCTCCCACTCCTGTTCCTGCTCGCCGGGATGGAAGCGGGCTTCGGTGGTCTCACGAGGCCACTCCACATGAGCGTGCTTCCGTGGCTCGCACGCACGCCCGGCGAGCTCGTCGCATCCAACATCGCATCGAGCGCGGCCGAGGGACTCGGGACACTCATCGGGCCGGCGATCGCAGGCGTGCTGCTCGCGACGTCGGGGCCGGTGGGCGCGCTGGCGGCGACCGCCCTGCTCATGGCCGGCGCGGTCGTGGCGATCGGGTCGATGCACGTGCCGATGATCCGGACCGCGGCCGTCGCCCCAAACGTGCGCGCCGGTCTCACGGCCGGGATCCGGATCGTGCGTCGGACACCCGCGGTTCGACTCATCCTGCTCGATGCGTGGCTGCAGACGCTAGTCCGCGGCATGCTGACCGTCCTGCTGGTCGTGGCCGCGATCGAACTGCTCGGGATGGGCGAGCCGGGTGTCGGTGCCCTCAACGCGGCGATTGGCGCGGGCGGCTTTCTCGGGGCGATCGTGGCGTTGAGCCTGACCGGCCGTACGCTGTTCAGCTCGACGTTCGCGCTCTCGCTCGCGATGTGGGGCTTGCCGATCGCGGTGCTCGGCATCGTCGTAGATCCCCTGGTCGCCATCGGCCTGCTGGCCATCGTCGGGTTGAGCAACGCGATCCTCGATGTCACCGCGTTCACGCTGTTGCAGCGATCGAGCCCAAACGAGGCGCGGGTCGGCCTGATGGGCCTGCTTGATAGCGGCGCAGCCGCGTCGGCCGCGATCGGCGGCGTCGTCGCATCCCTTCTCGTGGCCTGGCTCGGGATCCGGACCAGCCTCCTGATCACGGGCGCCATCCTGCCGATCGCCGCCGCGGCCACCATCCGTGCCTTGCAACGATCGGAGTCGCAAGCGGTCTCTTACGAGGCACAATCGCGGCTGCTGCGGGGCGATCCCCTGCTCGGATTGCTCTCCCTGTCAGTGGTCGAGGAGCTCGCGGCGGTGCTCGAACCCGTCGAATTCGAGGACGGGGCGGTGCTGATCCGCGAGGGTGAAGGCGGCGACCGCTACCTGATCGTGGCGAGCGGCGAGGTCGAGGTCAGCCAGGGAGGAGATCATCTTCGGAGCCTGGGGCCGGGCGCTGGCGTAGGCGAGATCTCGCTGCTCCGCGACGTTCCGAGAACGGCCACGGTCCGGGCAATCGGCCCGGTCGCCGCGTACGCATTGGGGCGAGCCCCATTCCTCGCGGCCGTGACCGGGCACAGCAGCGTTCGGATCATGGCTGACCAGATCGTCGAGGAGCGGATCGGCTGAGCTCGCGCCGCCGCGGGACCAGGCGACCGGTCGACTCGCTGTAGTCTGAAAAGGGCCGGGACCGATCCCGGAGCCCGCCCCCACCAGGAGACCCGGTCCGATGCCCGACGCGCCCACTGCCAGCGATCCAGCCAAGCGGCATTCCGCCGCGATCACCGATGGCCCGGACCGGGCTGGCGCACGAGCGATGCTCAAGGCGGTCGGGTTCACGGACGAGGACCTGGCCAAGCCCCTGATCGGGGTCGCCACGACCTGGATCGAGACGATGCCGTGCAACCTGAACCAGCGCCGGCTCGCCGAGTTCGTCAAGGCGGGCGTCCGCTCGGCCGGTGGCACGCCGATGGAGTTCAACACGATCTCGATCAGTGACGGCGTCACCATGGGCACCGAGGGGATGAAGACCTCGTTGATCAGCCGCGAGGTGGTCGCCGATTCGATCGAGCTCGTTGTTCGTGGGCAGTTGTTTGACGGGGTCGTGTGCATCGTCGCCTGCGACAAGACCGTGCCGGGCGCGGCGATGGCCCTGGGCCGGATGGACGTCCCGGGGGTGGTCCTCTACAGCGGGACGATCTACCCGGGCGTGTACAAGGGCGAACGCAACGCCACGGTGGTGACCGTCTACGAGGCGATCGGCGCGTACCGGGCGGGAAAGATCACGCTCGACGAGCTCTACGAGATCGAGAACGTCGCCTGCCCTGGTGCCGGAGCCTGTGCCGGCCAGTACACGGCCAACACGATGAGCACGGTGATGGAGTTCATCGGCCTGTCTCCATCGGGGCTCAACGGGATCCCGGCCGAGGACCCGGACAAGGAGGCAGCCGCCCACCGGACCGGTGAGCTGGTCATGGATCTCGTGCGACGGGACGTGCGGCCGTCCTCGATCGTGACCCGGAAGGCCCTCGAGAACGGGATCGCCAGCGTGGCGGCCACCGGCGGCTCGACCAACGGCGTGCTGCACCTCCTGGCGATCGCCCACGAGTACGGCATCCCGCTCGACATCGACGAGTTCGGGGCCATCGCGGACCGCACCCCGTTGATCGGCGACATGCGCCCTGGTGGGCGCTTCACCGCCACCGACATGTTCGAGGCGGGCGGGGTCGGGCTGGTGATGCGCGAGCTGCTCAAGCAACCCGGCCTGCTCCACGGCGATGCGGCCACCGTCGACGGGCTGACGATCGCCGAGATCGCCGAGCGCGTGATCGAAACCCCCGGGCAACAGGTCGTGGTGCCGATCGAGACGCCGCTCAAGCCAACCGGCGGTCTCGCGATCCTGCGCGGGTCACTGGCGCCGGAGGGCTGCGTCGTCAAGCTCGCCGGCCACGAACGTCGTCTGTTCGAAGGTCCGGCCCGCGTCTTCGACTCGGAGGCCGCCTGTTACGACGCGGTCCGCAGCCAGCGGATCAAGCCCGGCGACGTGGTCGTGATCCGGTACGAAGGCCCCGTCGGCGGACCCGGGATGCAGGAGATGCTGCAGGTCACGGCCGCCCTCGTCGGGGAAGGTCTCGGCGATGCCGTGGCGCTACTGACCGACGGCCGATTCTCGGGCGGAACGCATGGCCTGATGATCGGCCACGTCGCGCCCGAGGCCGCGCTCGGTGGCCCGATCGCGATCGTCGAGGAGGGCGACCGGATCGTCATCGACGTCGATCGCAAGGCGCTCGACCTCGACGTCCCCGCGGCCGAGATCGCGCGTCGCTTCGAGCGCTGGACGCCGCCCGCCAGCCGCTACCGGACCGGGGTGATGGCCAAGTACGCGGCCCTGGTCGGCTCCGCCTCGAACGGTGCGGTCACGACCGGGCCGCGCATGATCGCGAGCCTCGACGCCAACTCCCGGGCAAGCTGACGATCGACCATGACCGAGCCCGCACCAAAGCCGGCGCCGCTCCCGCCCGATCCCGAAGCGTACGACTCGGTCCGCGCCCAGCATGCCCGGGCCCGCGGGCTTGCGGCGCCGTACATCGCCGGGGGTCGCGATCCGGACCCGGAGACCGGCCGCCGCGAGGAGCGCTTCTACGTACGGCTCCTGCTGATCATGGTGCTCATCCTCGTCTTTGGTGGGTTCGTGGTCGGGATTCGCCATCGCGATCCTCCAGGCCGGCCGCTTGTGACCATCGACGCGGCAATGCCATCGCGGGCGCTCGACGACGCGACCTGGCAGGAGGCGACGGATCGGCTCGTGGAGACCACCCGAGCCCTGATCCGGATCCCGTCGATCAATCCACCGGTCCCTGGAGCGGCGGACCAGGAGCTCGTGGCCGCCAACCTCGTCGCCGATCTCCTCCGCGATGCCGGGCTCGCCCCGGAGGTGCTCGAACCGGTCCCGGGGCGGGGATCGGTGCATGCGCGACTCCGCGGCGACGGCACGGGCGGCGAGCCGCTCCTGCTCCTTTCACACCTCGATGTCGTTCCGGCGCCGGCGGACCGTTGGAGCCACGATCCGTTCGCCGCGGACCTCGCCGACGGGTACGTGTACGGGCGTGGTGCCGTCGACATGAAGGGCATGGTCGCCATGGAGCTCGGCGTGGTCCGACTCCTCACGAACGCTGCCCGCGCCGCCGGCCGGGACCCCGCGAGCGATCCGATCCCCGGCCTCCGGCGGGATGTCCTGTTCACGTGCACTGCGGACGAGGAGGCGGGCGCGGCGGCCGGCGCCCGGTGGATCGCCGAGCACCGCCCGGACTGGCTCCAGGCGGCCGGGGCGCTCAATGAATGCGGAGGCGTGGCCACGACGGTCGCGGGGCGCCGCCTGTACCCGATCCAGGTCGCCGAGAAGGGCTACGCCGCATATCGGATCGCCGTTCGCGGCACGTGGGGGCATGGATCGATGCCCCGCGACGACAACGCGGTCGGTGCTCGCGGCCGAGGTCGTCCGACGCCTCGCGGTGCCTGGACCGACCAGGCTCACGCCGGTCATGCGGCGCTTCCTCGAGGAGGCGGCCGCGGCGCTGCCCGGGGAGGTGGCCACGATCCTGCAGGGGCTCGCGTCAGAGGCGCCGGAGCGCGCGGAGGCGCAGGCGGCCGCGTGCGACCCGATGCACGCCCGCGCGCTGCGTGCCCTGCTCCGGGACACGTTGAGTCCAAACGTGATCGCCGCGGGCGTGAAATACAACGTCATTCCGGGCGACGCGGAGGTCGTCGTCGACTGCCGGGTCCTGCCCGGGACGACCGAACCGGACATGCGGGCGATCCTGATCGAGCGCCTGGGGCCGGATCTGGCGGCCGCCTGCGAGGTGGACCTGATCGTGTTCGGCGCGCCGGTGGAGTCGCCGGCGGAAGGGCCGTTGTTCGACCTGCTCGTCCAGACGATCCTCGATCACGATCCGGACGGGATCCCGCTTGCCGCCATGGTCCCGTTCGCCACGGATGCCAAGTTCACGAGCCGCCTGAACGTGCCGACGTATGGCTTCTCTCCGCTCATGCTCGACCCCGAGGAGCGCTTCCTCGAGCGCTTCCACGGGGTCGACGAACGGGTCTCGGTGGAGGCACTCCGATGGGGCCTCCCGGTGTTGTACGACGTCGTCCGCCGCTTCTGCGGCTGAGGGCAGCCGCAGAAGCGTTGGCGAACCGGTCGGTTGTCAGTCCTGCCGGGACGACCGTCGGCGTCCGATCCAGAGGAGCGTCCCGGCAGCGGCCAGGAGCCCGGCAAGGGTGATCGTTCCGGCGATCCCGAGGTCTCCCGCGGGGGTCACAGGATCGATGGCGCGTCGTCGGCGGCACCGTCGGTGCCGGCGGCTGTGCCGTCGGGGCGGGGGCCACCGTCGGCGCCGGGGTCGGTGTCGGGGCCGGGGCGACCGTCACGCCGATCTGGCCACGGATCTCGCCGCCCGGGTTGGCGGTGGTGTGAAGGTTGAAGTAGGTCGTGCCGGCGCGGATGGCGGCGACGGCCTGGGCGAACGAGGTGACCGCGCCGGACGCGGTGAAGTTGGCCGAGGTCAGGGCCCCGGTCATCGGGCTCGCGCCCGGGACCAGGGGCAGGATCACGCCACCGTTGGATCCGACCGCACCCGTATGGATGTGGGCAGCATTGACGGCGCCGGACAGGCCGCTGTAGGTCACGAGGTAGGTAACCGTGCTGGCATCCGCACTGATGACGGCAATGCCCTTGCCGGTTGCCGCGGTCGCGACTGCTGGGTTTTCCTGCGCGCCGTTGAGATCGGCGAAGTAGGCGTCACCGGCGGCCACGATCTGCCCGCGGATCTCGCCACCCGGATTGGCCGTGGTGTGGAGGTTGAAGTAGGTCGTCCCGGCACGGATCGCGGCCACGGCCTGGGCGTACGTAGTGACCGCTCCTGACGCCGTGAAGTTGGCGGCGGTGAGCGTGCCGACCATCGGGCTCGGACCGGGGGTCAGTGGCAGGATGACGCCGCCGTTGACGCCCATGGCGCCCGGTGTGGATGTGGGCGGCGTTGACCGTCCCCGACAGCCCGCTGTAGGTGACGATGTAGGTGATCGTGCTGCCATCGGCGCTGATCACGGCGGTGCCCTGGCCGGTCGCGGCCGTTGCGACCGCCGGGTTCTCCTGGGCGCCGTTCATTGGACCGCCGTAGGCGGGCTGGGTGGGATCGACCGCGGCCACGGCTCCCGGCAGGGCCATGAGGGCCAGGACCGCGGCGACGATGGCGACTCGTGAACGTTGCATGGGCGTCTTCCTCTCTCTACCGGGACATGGACCGCGGGGAACGGCGGGAGCCGCACTGATGGCTACGACATTCGTGGCGAACCGGTTTCAGATTCGATGCAATACATCCGCAGGACGTTGCGATGACGTATGACCCCTCGATGACATATCCCACGAGCGCTCGCAGACTGGCCCGGCGAGTTCGTCCTGGCGAGCATTGCGGTCCTCCCCCTGCTGCTGATCACGCTCGGCTCCGCCAGCGCGGACACGCTGACTGTCGCCGCCCTGAACTACCGGTTCGACCCGGAGACGCGCACCGCCGCGGTTGGTGACGTGGTCCGCTGGACGTTCGCCGGCGACCCGCACACCGTCACATCAGGCGCGCCGGGTGCCGCCGATGGCTGGTTCGACTCGGGCGTCAAGAGCCCCGGCGATTCGTTCCAGGTCACCATGACCAGTGCCGGCACGTTCGCCTATTTCTGCGCGATCCACCCCGAGCAGATGTTCGGCACGATCGTGGTCACCGGTCCGGCAGCCACACCACCGCCGACACCCAAGCCGACCGTCAAGCCGACGGCACAGCCGACCGCCCGCCCGACGGCACGGCCCACAGCGCGCCCGACCGCGCGCCCGACGGCACGACCGACCGCCACGGCAGCCCCAACGGAAGCACCGACGACGGCACCGACGCCCGCTCCGAGCGCGGAAGCCACGGCGACGGCAGCCGCCTCGGCGACGGCGACCGCGTCCGCTTCGGCGAGCGCGTCGGTGGCGCCATCCGCGAGCGTCGAAGCGCCGTCACCAGAGGCGTCTGCGCTCCCGGAACCTGGCACCCCCGCAGCGGCCGTGGACCCGGTTCCGATCGTGATCGCGGGAGCGCTCGTCGTTCTCGGGCTTGTCGGCGGCGGTCTGGCGCTCGCGCGTCGCTCAGGGCGGGGCTAGCGGGCCGAGCGACCCGCGGCGTCAGCTCCGATCCTTGTCGGAGCCGGGTTCGTCGTGCGGCATTTCGACCCGGATGAGCTCGTCGCAGGTGGTACAGGAATAGACGATCTTGCCCTTCGCCCAGTCCCGCTCCGGGTCGTGGGCCGCGGCGTCGTGATGCGCACGTTCGAACCTGCCCCAGGAGCCGTCACTGTGCCGGTGCTCGATCATTAGCGTCGCTTCCGCGATTCGACCGTACAAGGTGGTCCTCCCTTTCGGCGGTGATTGACGGGATTGTGCGCCATCGCTAGAGCGCAGGTCCGCGGGTTACTCCCGGGGCGTCCTGATCAGCCGGCCTCGTCGCGAGATCGCATGCGTGGCAAGCGCGGCAACACCCATCGCGACGATCGCCCGCTCCGCTGTCGGCAGTGGCCGGACGGCCCGCAGGAACTGGTCCGCCCTCGCACGGTCCACGACGCGCAGGATGGCGTGCCCGCGGGGGGTCAATCGGAGCGTCCGCTGCCGTCGATCCTCCGGTTCCTCTTGCCGCTCCACGAGGCGTCGTCGAACCAGTCCGTCCACGAGCCGACTCGTCGCGGATGGTGATCGTCCGATGGCCTCGGCAAGCTCACCGACGGTCAGCGTGCTGCCATCGGCCAGGACGTACAGACCGGCGAGCTGGGTGAACCCGAGACGCAGCTCCCCGAGCTGACCGGCAAAGCCGATGACCAGCTCCCGCCAGAGCGCTCGGCCCATCGCCACGCGCTCGCTGATCTGGCGGACGTTGGGGAGGCGGTTCCCGGCCGCGAGGACTGGCGCCGAGAGATCGGCCTCGAACCGACGCGCGATCGAACGGGCTGGCGCTGGGCGACTGGCTGGACGTGACACGGTGCGTTCAGTGGACACTGGATAAGCGTACGGACGATCAGGAACGTATGCAACCATGCACGCGAGTTCCGCGTGTCGCGATCCTCAAGCCCTAGGCTGGTGATCATGTCGCAGCTTGCCTTCGTCTTTCCCGGCCAGGGCTCGCAGTCGGTCGGGATGGGTCGAGCGCTCGCGGACGCCTCCCCCGCCGCTGCGAGTGTCTTCGCTGCCGCGGACCGCGCGCTCGGTGTCTCGATCAGCAGCCTGGCCTGGGACGGCCCGGCCGAACGCCTCGACCTGACCGAGAATGCCCAGCCGGCGCTCCTGGCGACCTCGATCGCCATCCTCGAGGCACTCCGCGAACGGTGGGCGGCGGCGGGCGTTGCTGCCCCGAGCCCTGCATTCGCGGCCGGGCATTCGATGGGCCAGTACTCCGCGCTGGTCGCGGCGGGCGCCCTTTCGATCGAGGACGGGGTTCGCCTCGTTCGTGAACGTGGCCGGTTGATGCAGGCTTCCGGCCAGGGCCGGGACGGAGCAATGGCGGCGCTGATCGGGCTGGACGATGCCCGACTCCCGGAACTCGTCGCCGGGGCCTCGAGCGAAGGCACATTCGTCGTCGCCAATCGAAACGCGCCGGGCCAGGTCGTCGTCTCGGGCGTCCGTTCGGCGGTCGAAGCCGGCGCCGAGCTTGCGCGAACGCTCGGTGCCAAGCGCGCCATCGTCCTTCCAGTCTCCGTCGCGGCACACTCGCCGTTGATGACCGAGGCGGCCGACGGCATGCGCGCCGCACTTGCGGGCATTGCGTTCAACGACCCCGCGCCGGCGCTCCTGGCCAACGCCGATGCCCGCCCGATCGAGACTGCCGAGGCCTGCCGAACCGAGCTCGTCGAACACCTCACGACGGGTGTCGACTGGATCCGCATCGTCGAGCGCATGGTCGCCGACGGCGTCACCACGTTTGTCGAGGTCGGCCCCGGGCGTGTGCTGACCGGACTCATCAAGCGAATCGCCCCGGACGTGGAGGTCATCCCGGCGGACGACCCGGCGTCAGCCGAACGGCTGCTCGCGCTGGCGTCCGTGCCCGCATGACCACCACCTGCCACGTTTAGAGCCCAGAAGGAGAGACCTAGTGCGCAAACCCGACTACGACCGCCGCGTCGTCGTCACCGGCCTTGGCGTGATCAGCCCCGTCGGCAACGACACGGCGACCGCCTGGGCGAACCTGGTCAACGGCGTGTCCGGGCTGGGACCGATCACCAAGTTCGACACGACGCCGTACGAGGCAAAGCTGGCAGGCGAAGTCCGGGACTTCACGGCCTCCGAGTGGATGGATGCCAAGGCCGCCCGTCGGAGCGAGTCGAGCCTCCATTTCGGGGTTGCGGCAGCCAAACAGGCACTCGCCGATTCGGGCTTCGAGTTGACCGACGAGAACCGGACCGAGGTCGGCGTCATCTTCGGCTCCGGCGCGGGCGGCCAGACCCTCATGATCGACAACTACGCGACCCTGCACGAGCGCGGCCCGAGGAGTGTCAGTCCGACCTTCATCGCCAACGCACTGACCGACAGCTGCTCGGGGATGATCGCCATTGAGACCGGCGCCATCGGCCACAACGTCTGCATCGTGTCGGCATGTGCAACGGGGACCCATAACGTGGGCGAGGCGGCCGAGGCGATCCGTCGCGGCGACTGCATCGCGGTGATCAGTGGCTCGACGGAAGCGCCACTGCTCGAGGTCGGGCACGCCGGGTTCTCGAACATGCGCGGGATGGGCATGCCCCGCCCCGGGGAGGCCCCGGAGACGGTGTCACGGCCGTTCGACCTGACCCGGGACGGGTTCGTCCTGGGGGAGGGCGCGGGATCGCTATTTCTCGAGGACCTCGAGATCGCCAAGGCCCGGGGAGCGCGGATCTACGCCGAGGTCGTCGGGTATGGCTCGGCCGCGGATGGCTGGGACATGATCCAGCCCATCGAGGCCGGGATCGGCGCGGCACGGGCGATGAAGATGGCGCTCGATCGCCGCGGCGTGCCGGCCGACGAAGTCGACCTGATCAACCCGCACGGGACGTCGACCCCGCTCGGCGACAAGCGCGAAGCAGAGGCCATTCGAACCGTGTTCGGGGCGCGCGCGAGCGCGTCAGCCAAGAGCCTCGCGATCAGCGCCACCAAGTCGATGACCGGGCACATGATGGGCGCAGCCGGTGCGTTCGAGGCCTTCGCGACGGTCAAGTCCGTGGCCGAACAGTGCGCACCCGCGACGATCAACTACCGCGACCCGGATCCCGATTGCGACGTGTGGGTCGTAGCGGAGACCTCTTCGCTCCCGATCCGCTACGCCCTCTCCAACAACATCGGCCTCGGCGGCCACAACGGCGCGGTCATCTTCAAGCGCTACGACGGGGACTGAGGGCCGCCTGGCGCGCCGACACGACCCTCATCGACCATCTCCCTTGGGCGATATCCACACCGGGACCGAGATCCGCACCGGGACCGGGCGGTCTCCGAAGGCGTCCTGGCCCTCACCATGGAGGAGTCTTCCAGGAATGCCCCGGCTCGAGGCGCCGCGAACCCGGGACGCGGGTGGCGCCGCGCAGCCGCCGGCTCCGGCCAGTCGGCACCAGGCGACCGGTGCCGGGCTCGTGCGGGCACGGGCGCAGGAGAAGGTCGACTTTAAGCGCGGCGGCGATGCGTGCCAGCACCTCGAGGCGGACGCCTTCGGCAAGCCCGTTCTCGATCATGGAGATTACGCCCTGACTGACGCCACTCCGCTCACCCAGTCCACGTTGGGTGGCCAGGCGCTGCAGTCTCATGCCCCGAAGCTCGACACCGAGGTGCAGGATCACGTTCTCGATCGGGATCGGTTGCTCGCGAAGGTCGTATGGCATGCGCCAGTCAACCAGGAGGCCATCATCTGGGGCTCACCTCACGCTTACGCCGCACCCGTGCGCCGCCGGCGCGATCACCCAAGGGAGATAGTCAAACGGATCGAGTTTTCCTGGCCGATCACGACGTGCTGCATTCAAACCGGTGTCGACCATGGAGCGGACGGTAGCCACGGTGCCGACCGGTACAATCGCCGCCTGACCTGCCGGGGACACAGCCCAGCCCACGCCCGCCTGCCCGGCCACGAGGAACCAATTGCCTGAACAGGATCCCGCGCGTCGTGCGGTCGTGACCGGCCTCGGGGCGATCATGCCGATCGGCAACGATTTCCCGACTTACTGGAGCAACCTCCAGGCGGGCGTCACCGGCACGCGGACGATCCAGAGCTTCGACGCGTCAGCCCACGAGGTGCGCATCGCCGCCGAAGTCATCGGCTTCGACCCGACGACCGTCATGGACGCAAAGATGGCCCGTCGGATGAGCCGATTCATCCACCTTGCGATGGGTGCCGGCAAGGAAGCCGTCCGGGACTCCGGGATCGACTTCGGGGCGATGAGCCCGGAGCAGCGCGATCGGGTCGGCGTGGTCGTGAATACCGGCGGCGGCGGGATCGAGCAAATCATCGACGGCACGCACGTCCATGACGCCAAGGGACCCCGATTCGTGAGTCCGTTCGCGGTCCCGGCGTTGTCGGGTTCGATGGCCGCGTGCATGTTGTCGATGGAATTCGGCCTGTGCGGACCGGTCATCACGCAGGTGGCTGCCTGCGCGACCTCGGTCATCGCGTTCCACGACGCGCTCCGCCTGATCCAGACCGGCGAATGCGACGTGGTCCTGACCGGCGGATCCGAGGCGCCGGTCTGGCCGATGGGAGTGGCCGCGCTCGCGAACATGACCGCGCTGTCCAAGCGGAACGACTCACCCGAGACGGCGTCCCGGCCGTTTGACGGCACCCGTGACGGGTTCGTCCTCGGCGAGGGCGCGGGCGTGGTTGTCGTCGAATCGTTGACCCATGCCCGGGCGCGGGGCGCGACCCCGATCGTGGAGGTCCTCGGCGGGGCGCTGACGGCCGACGCCTTCCACATCAGCGCACCGGAGCCCACCGGCCGCGGCCAGACGAGGGCGATGACGCTCGCCCTCAAGCATGCGGGTGTCGCCCCGGACGAGATCGACTACATCGTTGCGCACGGGACCGCGACCCAGCTCAACGACGCGACCGAGACTCGCGCGATCAAGGCGGCATATGGGAGCCATGCCTACAAGGTGGCGATCAGCTCTCCCAAATCGATGATCGGCCACCTGGTCGGGGCCGCCGGCATCGCCTCGGCGTTGGCCGCGATCGGGGCCATCCGCGACGGGGTCATCCCGCCAACCGCGAACCTGACGACACCCGACCCCGAGTGCGACCTCGATTACGTGCCGCTCACGGCTCGAACGACGCGGGTCGAGACCGTGGCCGTCAACGGGTTCGGCTTTGGCGGCCAGAACGCGGTCGCGGTCTTCCGACGGGTCGTCGACTAACCCGTCGAGCGAAGCGAACGGCCCTCGTACGTCTCGATGGCGGCGACGTGTGACTCCGACAGGGCCACCGGCTTCGCCGACGCATAGTCGTAGCGCACCAGGATCGACTCGCTCACCGCAACGAGCCGTGGCTCATCGCCCTTGATACAGGCAAGCAGACGATGCTCCAGGGTGAACGACGACCGCCCGATGCGGGTTGCGCGCGTCTCGACTGTCACGACTTCGCCGTGGAAGGCCGGCGCCCGGTAGGTGATCCGGGCCTCGGCCAGGATCAGGCTCTCGGCGCCCTCCGTTCCCAGCGCGATGGGCTCACCGGTAATGTCGGTCCAGTACTGGATCCGCGCGATCTCGCAGTAGGTCAGGTACTTGGCATTGTTCACGTGCCCCATCGCGTCCGTGTCCGCGAAGCGCACGACGATCTCCAGGCGGTGGCGAAACGGCCCCGGGAAGTCGCGTGGGTCGGGCGCGGTCGAGGCCGACACGTCGGAATGCGAGGCGTGCCCCGTGTGGTCGTGCATGTTCGCGAGTGTACGGGTGCGTCTGGCAAGGGAGTGGCCTCCCGGCCTGGCCTGCGTCACACTCGGGTGGATGGACGAGCCCGTCGCGGTCACGACCTCCCTCGCCGGGCGTTGGGGTCCGGTCTACATCGCCGCCACCGACCGCGGCGTGGTCGCGATCGAGTGGTTGACCACTGAAGAGGCGTTCGAGTCGTCCGTCGTCCGACGCCTGGGTGGCCCCGTGGAACGCGTCGCAACCGTGCGCTCGAGGGCCAGCCGGGAGCAGCACCTTGCAAACGCCGCCCGGTGGGTGGAGTCGTTCCTGTCTGGTCAACCGACCACGGACCATCCTCCAATCGATCTCGCCGACCGACCGACCTGGGACCAGCACGTCCTCGAGGCCGTGACCGGGATCCCCTGGGGCCAGACTGCAAGCTACGGCGAGATCGCGCGCCGGATCGGCGCACCACGCGCGTCCCGGGCCGTGGGTGGCGCCCTCGGTCGGAACCCGATCGTGTTCATGGTCCCGTGCCACCGCGTGATCGCGTCCGACGGAACCCTCGGCGGTTGGGGCGGCGACCGTTGGGGCGATCAGACGCACCGACTGCAGAACAAGCAGGATCTCCTGCTGCGGGAAGGGGTCACGGTCCTCCCGAGAGAGGGCTAGACTCGCGCCACCGTCACCGCGCCAGTCACCCATTCGACCGCCTGGAGGCTCGATGACCGCTGCGGCAGCCGCCCCATCCATGTTCGCGGTCTTTCGCAAGCGCGACTTCAGCCTGCTCTGGCTGGCCCAGCTCGTTTCGACCGCGGGTTCGTCCCTGACCGACCTTGCGGCCGGCATCTGGGTCTACCGCGAGACCGAATCGGCCCTGGCCGTCGGCCTGACCCTGATGGCAACGGCATTCCCAAGCCTCCTCGTCGGCCTGCTCGCCGGCGTGTACGTGGACCGCCACGACCGCAAGCGGATCCTGATCGTGACCTGCCTGATCCAGTCGGTCATCGTCACCATGATTGCGTTCGTCATCGGGATCGAGGCGATCGCCGTGGTTGGGCTGTACGCCCTGCTCCTGATCAACGCCGGGGTCAAGCAATTCTTCGATCCGGCGCATGACAGCCTGATCCCGGAGATGGCGAGTGACGAAGAACTGCTGTCCGCCAACTCGTTCCTGTCGATCGCGTCGTTCGGCTCCACGGCGATTGGCTTCGCCGCGGCGGGTCTGCTCGCCAGCACGGTCGACCTGTACTGGGCGTTCATCATCGATGCCGGCACGTTCCTCTTCTCGGCGGCGTGCATCGCCCTGATGGGGCGGTACCCGATGCCCAAGCCGGAAGAAGACGCGAGCGTCGCGGTCGTCGTGGCGAACCTGAAGGAGGGCTTCGCGGTCCTGTGGGGGACGCAGATCATCCGATCGCTGTTCGGGGTCGGGGCCCTCATGTTCTTTGCGTTCGGCCTGTGGAACGTCCTCTTGTTGCCGATGTCGATCAAGGTGCTTGGCGCTACCGAGTTCGAGTACGGATTGCAGGAAGGCCTGACCTCGGTCGGCTTCGTCGTCGGCTCGTTCTTCATGGCCAGGTTCGGTCGCATCCTGCCCGAGCCGGCATGGCTCGCCGTGGCCATGTTCGCGATGGGCATCTCGGGCATCCTGTATGGGACCGCCACGTCGGTCCCCATCGCGATTCTCCTCGTGACGATCTCGGGCTTCTTCAACTCCCCATCGTCCGTGGCGCGGTCGACCCTGCTGCAGCGCAACACGCCCCGCGAGATGCGCGGCCGGGTCTTCTCGGCGTTCTACGTCATGCGCGACGTCATCTTCCTGTTCGGCATGGCCGGGGCAGGGCTCGCGGACATCATCGACATCCGCCTGATGATCATCTTCTCGTCGGTCCTGGTGATCGGGTCGGGGCTGTTCGCCCTGGTCGCGCCCGGCCTCGGCATCGCCACGTGGCGAGCGGCTGGCGCGCGGCTCGCCGCTGCCGGGGCGTCACCCGGCCTTGCGACCTTCCCGGTGCGATCGGCCACCCTCGCCGACTTCGACCGGCTGGCAGCCCGGATCGGTCCGCTCGCGCTGCTCACGCCCGAGCAGCGGGCGGCGTTCGTCCGGAACGCGACCATCCGCGAGATCCCGGCCGGAACCCAGATCGTGCAGCACGGCGACCTTGCCTCGTCGGCGTACTTCATCCTCGACGGTTCGGCGGCCGCGGGCATCCCGACTGGCGACGGCTATCGCGGCCTCTCGACCATGGGGGCCGGCGACTTCTTTGGCGAGATCGCGGCGCTCACCGGCAGCGCCCGGACAGCCGACGTCATCGCGGACTCGGACGCCACGCTCCTGGAAGTCCCGGCGGAAACGCTGCGGGCGACGATGATCGTGCCCGAGATCCAGAAGCTGATCCACACCACCATCACCACCCGGCTCCTGCGGACGGAGTCGGCGGACCTGCCACGGCTCGCGGGCGTGGATCAGGCATCGCTGCGCGACCTGCGGACACCGCGACCGTCCGTCGACACGCTCCATCGAACCTACGGCGAAGGCGAGGGTGTCAGCTAGCGGACATCGCGATCGTCGGGCAATGGCTCGGCAGAACGGACGCGGCGGGCTATGGTACGGACATCAGGGGTCCACATCCCTGAAGCGGGAAGGGGTGAGGGCAATGACGAACAAGCAAATCCGGCTCCCCAAGGAGAGCGTCGTGGGACCCGGTGAAGCCAGGTTCATCGACGAAACCGATGTTGAGGGTCATGGCTGGACGAACCCGGCACCACCGATCGATTTCAGCCCGCGCACGCCTACCCACGGCGGCGAGCTCCTGCCGAGCGATGGCGAGGACGAGCAGGGGCCCGACAAGGTTCGCTGACTCGGTTCTACCGAATAGCCAGACACCGCCCAGCCGGGCGGTGTCTTTGCGTCTGGTCCGCCCACTACGGTCGTGGTTCGGAGGCCGTAGCCGCGAGCATCGCCTTGACCTCGAACGGGCTTGCGTCCGGGTGGCGTGACCGGATCAGGGCCGCCCGACCGGCGAGATGCGGCGCCGCGAAGGAGTTGCCGGTGGCGCGAATCCGCGTGCCACCGCGCCATGCCACATCGACATCGAGCCCGTGCGCCCCAAACTCGACCGGCGGGTCCGGGTTGTAGAACCAGGTGTCGGGATCGCCGGCGTCGTGCGCCGCGACGGAGACGACCGCCGCGAACAACGACGGATACGACGCGCCGACCACGTTGTTGGCGGCTGCAACCAGCAGGGTATTCGCGAAATACGCCTGGTCGGCGAGCTCGTGGAAGCGCTCGGCCATGGCTTCGCTACGCGACGACAGGCTCAGGTTGATCACCCCGAAGCCTTCCTCGATCGCCCACTCGAGCGCGGCGGCAAACGCCGGCCCGCCGGCTCGGTTGTCCGCACCAAGCACACGAATGGACACCAGCGCCGCAGCCGGCGCGATGCCGTGGATGATCCCGGCGCAGGCGGTACCGTGCCCGACGAGATCCGTCGCGCCCGGGTCGTCGACGACACGCGGCCCGCTGCTCCCTGAGTCCACGCGCAGGCTCCGGATGACCCGCCCGCCAAGGGCGGGATGATCGACTTCGACCCCGGAATCGATGATCGCAACCGTGACGCCACGGCCGTCGCTGTCGCCGAAGACGGTGCCCCGGTCCATCGTGCCCAACGGTCGATCGCGCAGGAGCCGCGTGCGGGCCGAACCCGCGAAGGCCTCGGACCAGGCCGGAAGGCCGCGTTCGGTCATGCGAGCGCCTTCGACTCAGGACCGCTGACGGCGCGACACCCGGCCACGTCGCCGCGTCCGATCGAGCAACGCGTCGAGCCAGGCGACGGCCAGGTCGAGGTCGTCCGGATCGGCGTCGCGCAGCTGGCCGATCCGATCGGCAAGCCGCCAGAGCGGGTCGTCGTCGGCGAGGCCGTCGGCGATCTCCGCGACGATCGCCTCGACCGCGTCCGTCTGCGGTGGATCCGTCTCGCGAGCGAGTGCCCCGAGCGCACCAACGAGCAGCCGGCCCGCATCGTGCTCCAGCCGGGTCGCACGGGCGGTGGCGGTGGCCGCTGCGGCAACCCGCGTGGCGACCTCGAGGTCGACGAGATCGAACGGGTTGCCGTCCATTCGGTCGAGCCATTCCATGACCCCGACGACACCTTCGCCATCGACGAGCGGAACGGCGAGCAGCGAGCGGGGCACGTAGCCGGTTCGTTCGGCCGTCTCGCGCCCAAACCGCGGATCCGTGGCCACGTCGGCAATGGCCAGCGGCTGACCGGTGGAGAAGACGTAGCCGGCAATCCCCTCATGCGACGCGATGGCCAGCCCGACCACGCCCTCCCCTTGCGGTCCGGCCGCAGCCCGGAAGACGAGTCGGTTGGTTGGTGCGTCATGGAGCGCGATCGACGCCGCGGTCACGTGGAGCGCGGCGGCGCCCGCATCGGCGATCGCGCGCAGTGCCGGCTCCCCGGCAGGCGGTGCGAGTCGCTCGGCGGCCGCCAGCCGGGTGGCCACGGCCACGAGCGCATCGAGCGCCGCGGCACGAGCCCGATCGTTCATCGACGTGCGGAGGCGGCCAGGCGTCGTGGGTCCGGGATCACCAGGTCGTCACCTTCGAACCTGAGGAGGCCCTGCGCCACGAAGTCGGCGAGGAGCCGGTTCACCGATTGACGTGACCCGCCGATCATGCCCGCCAGCTCGCCCTGCGTGTACGGCCACGGCAACCGAACCTCGTCGGTGCCGGCACGCTCGCCGTCCATGTTGACCTCGCGGAGGAGGTGCCGTGCCAGCCGGCCGGGGAGGTCAAGGAAATGCAGGTCCTCCACCTGGGCGGTCAGCCGCCGGATCTCCGTCGCGAGGCTGGTCAGGAGCGCCCGCCTCAGGCCGCGCTCGGAATCGACGAGCCGATCGAAGGCTTCGCGCCGCAAGACCATCGTCTCGACCGCGTCCATGGCCACGGCCGTCGCCGATCGCGGAGCGCCATCGAGCAAGGCGAGCTCGCCGAAGAACCCGCCCGGGCCGACCGTGGTGAGGATCGCCGGTTCCGTGCCATCGTCGGCGCTGAGGGTGATCTTCACGGAGCCGGTCGCCACGATGTAGAGCGAATCACCGGGATCGTCCGCGTGGAAGATCACCTCATCACGCCGATAGCGTCGCGATCGCAGGGCCGCCGTGAGCAGGTCCATCGTCCGCTCATCGAGCCCGGCGAAGAGCCGGCAGGCGGCGAGCGCGTTGCGGGCAATCGGGTCAGGGCTCGGGGTACGCACCATGGCCATCATCGTACGCGGCGGACGCGACCGCGCGCGCGATCGCGGGCGTCCGCCAGCGGGTCGCTAGACTCCGGTGCATGGAGGCAACGACCTGTCCATCCTGCGGCGCCGAAGTCGGTGCGACATTTCGCCGGTGCGGGATGTGCGGCACGCCGCTGCCCGGCGCCCACGTCCAGCGAGGACGTCCAGCGCTTCGCGACCGTGGTCACCTCGGACCTGAAGGGATCGACCGCGCTCGGCGAACGGCTCGACCCCGAGACCCTGCGCGAGGTCCTGACGCTCTACTTCGACGAGATGCAGGCGGTCTTTCGCTCGCATGGCGGGATCATCGAGAAGATCATCGGTGACGCGATCATCGCCGTCTTCGGGCTGCCCGTCCGCCACGATGACGATGCCCTGCGCGCCGTTGAGGCCGCCGGCGAAACCCAGCGCGTCCTGACCAGCCTGAACGACCAGCTCGAGGAGAAGTGGGGGGTTCGCCTCATCGTGCGGACCGGCGTCGCCACCGGGATCGTGGTCTTTGGGGAGGCCAGCCTGGGGCAGCACGTCCTCACCGGCGACACGATGCAGGCGTCGTCGGCGATGGAGCAGAACGCGCCGCCGCTCGAGGTCCTGATCGCGGGGTCGACCTACGACCTGGTGCAGGAATCCGTCACGGTCGAACCGGCCGACCCGGTCGTCATCAAGGGCACGACGACCATCGTGCCGGCGTACCGGCTCGTCTCCGTGGTCGAGCGGGCGGAGGCAGGCCAGGCGCATTCCGACAGCATCGCCGCCGGGATGCGTCTCTGTTCATCCTGCGGTCAGGAAAACCCCGAGACCTTCCAGCTGTGCGGCATGTGCGGGTCGTCGCTTGCCTTCTCGAGCGTCTTCCACGAGAGTCGCAAGACGGTCACGATCGTCTTTGCCGATCCAAAACCAACGACGCTGGACGGCTCGCGACCAAGCCCCGAGGCCCTCAGGGACGTCATGTCCCGCTATTTCGACGTCATGCGGGGCGCCCTCGAGCAGCACGGGGGGACCGTCGAGAAGTTCATCGGGGACGCCGTGATGGCGGTCTTCGGCCTGCCGGTCCGGCACGAGGACGACGCCGTCCGGGCCGTCCGTGGCGCCGCCGCGATGCAGGCCGCCATGCCGGCACTCAACGAGGCCTTCCTGCGCGAGTGGGGGCTCGAGCTCAAGAACCACATCGGCGTCAACAGCGGTGAGGTCATCGCCGGGGACGCGAGCCTCGGGCAGCGCCTCGTGACCGGCGACGCGGTCAACACCGCGGCTCGCCTGGAACAGGCAGCCGGGCCGCAGGAGGTCATCCTCGGCGATCTGACCTACCGGCTCGCCCGGGACCAGATCGAGGTCGAGCCGATCCCGCCGTTGACCTTGAAGGGCAAGACCGAGCCAGTCCCGGCGTACCGGCTGCTGGGCGTCGGACAACGCCCCAGCGAGCGAGCGGATCCCACGACTCCCTTCGTTGGGCGCGAGACCGAACTGACGCGACTCGAGACCATGCTTGTCGAGGTCTCCGCGACGCGGTCGTGCGAGCTCGTCACCGTGGTTGGTGACGCAGGGGTTGGCAAGTCGCGCCTGGTACGGGAGTTCGCCGGACGAGCGGCGCAACGGGATCGATCGCAGGTCCTGCGCGGACGCTGCCTGCCCTACGGCGACGGTGTCACGTTCTGGCCGATCTACGAGATCGTCCGCGGTGCCGCCGAGATCGCCGACGAAGACCCCCGCGAGCTGGCTCTCGCCAAGATCACGGACATTGCCCGAGGGACGATCAATTCCGAGGAAGACGCGGTGATGGTGGTCGAGCGGGTTGCGGCCGCGGTTGGCCTGTCCACGACCCCGTTTCCGGTGCCCGAGCTCTTCTGGGGCATCCGCAAGCTTCTCGAGGCCATCGCGAGCCGGCGGCCGCTCGTGGCGATCGTGGACGACATCCACGTTGCCGCTCCCACGTTTCTCGAGCTCCTCGATCACATGCTCGAGAGCGTCACCGGTTCGCCGATCCTGTTGCTGACCACGGCCCGGCGCGAGCTCCTCGAGACCCGCACGGAGTGGGCCGAGGCGCACGAGTACAACCAGATGATCCTCGACCCGCTGTCGGCCGACGAGGCCGACAGCATCGTCGCCCGACTGCTGGGAGGGCTCGAAGGGCCGGTGCGCGAGCGGATCACCAGCGCCGCCGAAGGCAACCCGCTCTATGTCGAACAGATCGCCGCGATGCTCATCGAGACCGGAGCCATCCGACAGGAGGGCGATACCTGGGTCGCGGCAACCACGTCGGGTGCGATCGATATCCCGCCGACCATCCAGGCCCTCGTCGCGGCCCGTCTCGACGCCTTGCGCTCGGAGGAACGCCAGGTCGTCGACCCCGCCTCGGTGATCGGCATGGGGTTCGCCCTCGAGGCGGTGGCCAACCTCGTTTCCGAGGACGCCGTTGACGAAGTCCCGGGCCGTCTCGCGACGCTGACCGCAAAGCAGCTGGTCCGACCCGTCGTGTCCGAATCCGATTTCTATCGATTCGGGCACGCGGTGATCAAGGACGAGGCCTATCGGAGCCTGCTCAAGCGAACTCGTGCCGACCTGCACGAACGTTTCGTTGACTGGGCGGAACCCATCAACCGGGAGCGAGGCCGCGAGCTCGAATTCGAGGAGATCCTGGGCTTCCACCTGGAACAGGCCTGGCGCTACAAGAGCGAGCTTGGCTCCCTCGACGCCACCTCGAGGGCGCTTGGCCGGCGTGCCGCCACCAAGCTGGCCTCGGCCGGTCGTCGAGCGTTCGGACGCGGCGACGCGGCGGCCGCCTCGAACCTCCTCGGTCGCGCGTCCGATGTCTTGCCGGAGGGGGACGACCTGCGAACGGAGCTGCTCCTCGAGAGCGCCGAGGCGCTGATCGAACTGGGCAAGTTCGATGAAGCCGAGGGCGCGTTGGCCACGGCCAACAGCGCGATCGAGGGCGTGGACGACAGACGAGTCCGGGCCCGTGCCGCCCTGGTTCGATATCAGCTCGGGCTCGGCACGAGTGGGTCCGTCGGTGACACGAAGGTCGCGATTGACAGGATCAAGGGCGCGATCGCCGAGTTCGAACAAGCCGGGGATACGGGCGGGCTGGCCCGTGCCTGGCATCTGATCAGCGTGATCGACGGCACGTCCGGTCGCTACGACCGCGCTTCCGAGGCGGCCGAACAGGTCGTCGCGATCGCCTCGGCCGCGGGCGACGCCCGATTCACGGCCCGCGGCGTCCTCGACTACACGTATTCGACCCTCCATGGCACGACGCCGGCGGCCGAGGCGCTGGTCCAGTCCCAGGCGTACGTGGATCTCGTGCAGACCAATCGCATCGCAGAGGCCATCCTGCTGGGCGTGATGGCCCAGCTGCATGCGATGGAGCGCCGCTTCGACCTTGCCCGGGAGATGTACGAACGAAGCCGGGAGATCGTCGCCGAGCTCGGGCCGACCTCCATGGCCGCGTCGACGTCGCTGGAGGCTTCCCGGGTGGAGATGCTTGCGAACGAGCCGGCGGCGGCGGAACGGGAGCTCGCCCGCGACTACGAGATCCTCGAGGCGATGGGCGAGACGTACTTCCGATCGACGGTCGCGGCCCTGCTTGGGCAGGCCGTCTGGGCGCAGGGACGGTTCGACGAGGCTTCGCGGTTCGCTCGCATCGCGCGGGACCTCGCCGATGACGACGACATCCTCAGCCAGGTCGCCTGGCGAACGGTCGAGGCGAGGTACCTCGCCGGCTCCGGCAACGCGGCGGACGGCGTGGCACTAGCCCGGGAGGCGGTCGAGCTCGCGGCGACCACCGTCGACATCGAGCTGCGGGCCGACGCATTGCTCGACCTGGACGAAACCCTACGGCTCGCCGGCTACGAACGAGAGCGAGGGCCTGCCATTCGGGAGGCCCTCGCGTTCTACGAGCAAAAGGGTGATCTGGTCCTGGCCGAGGCGGCGCGCCGCCGCCTCGATACCCTCACGGAGCCGGCGAGCGCCTAGTAGCGCATCCCGCCGTTGTGGTCGGTCAGGACCTTGATCTCGAGCGTCGCAAGACCGGTCACCTTGTCGGCCTTGGAGAGCGTCGCCGAGACAATGCAGTGCCCCTGCGGGCCGCGGGGTTGCGCCGCTGCACTTGTCCGACCTCGAGCTCCAGAAGAGCTGCCAGTCAGACGCCGTTGCGCCGGTCGGATAGTGGGCCACGAACGCCTTCGACAGGGTGAACGTCTTGGGCACGAGAGCCGTCAGCGTCCAGGTCAGGTACGGGCTCGCGCTGTAGTCGCCATTGCCGTCGTCGATGTCCACGGTCGTCGCATCGGGCTGACAGGTCAGGCCGTCCGGGCAGACGTAGTCCACCTCTGTCCCTGATTCCTCGGCGATCTGACGAGGTTGCCATTCGCCGCTGTTGGTCTTGAACGTCACCGCGGTGGTCAGCTTGTTGGCGAGCCCCGGGCCCCGGTGGTCCCGAACGGTCTGCGGGTCGCGTGGCCAGGCTTGGCGTAGGTGCCGAGGTCATCGTTGGTGGATGGGTCGACCGCGAACGCGCCCGAGGTGGCCGCGAAGACCTGGCTGTTGGACCCGTTTTCGTTGTTCGTCTCGACGTTCGCCGTGAACAGCTCACCCGTTGCCGAGAAGCCGGCCGCGACATCGACGAGGATCGAGACGGTGCGGCTGCCACCCGCAGCAAGGCTGCCGAAGTCGCACTGGACGCTCGTAGCGCCGGTCGTCACCGCGCCCGTCGGCGAGCAGGAGCTCGCATTCGGTCCGAACACGTACGAAACGGTCAGGCCAGGCGCCAGGGTGGTTCCGACCTTGGGGAAGAACAGATTCGTGTGGGCGATGCTCTGGTTGTCGCCGCTGAGGACGGTGATGTCGATCCTCGTGGTGCCGCCCTGGGTCACCGTTGACGGTGTCAGCACGCCGTTCCCGGCCGGCAGTGGCCCGGTCCCCACGTACAGGATGCGGCTGTCCGCGGCGATGGCCGCGCCGGTTCCGAGAATGGAAAGTGCAAGGGAGACCGCGGTCGACAGGACGACCAGCTTTCGGAAAGTTTGAGCGCGGTTCACGAGGCCCTCCTGGCCGGCGGTGACGTCGGCATCGTTCTTCAGCAAGCTCGACCGAATGACAGCGACCTTCCCGAAACACGCATGCGGAATTCGGCTCGGCTCAAGCCCTGATCTGCTATTGGGTACGAATGTACTGATTCACAGGCCCCGCCCATGACCAACGTACCAATCGCAGCGTGCGACACGCTCAAGTTGGTGTCAAGTCAACAACCTGACAGTGGTGCGGTCGCGCACCGGACAGTCGCTCAGGTGCGCGGGATTGGCCGCATCGGGTAGACGCCGATCACGATCGGCGTCCGCGGGTCGAGCGAGAGCTCGTAGCCGATCTCGCCGGTCCGGAGAAGGTCGCCGAGCAGATGGCCTTCGTGCGTCGGGAGGCCCACGTAGATCCAGCCCGGGCTCATCCTGACTGGCGTGACGTCGTCGTCTTCGCCATTGATGGCGAAGCGGCGCCGGAGCTCGTGCATGGGCACGTACGGCCGGCTCTTGATAAAGCGACGGAGCTGGGGTGCCGTGCATTGCCCGTTGCGTTCGCCGTTCTGCGCCTGGGCGGGTGGGCGGGTCGGCGAGATGGGCGCCCCAACAACGTTCGGGCCGCTGGAGCGAGCGGTCTCGACCGCCGCGGCATGAAGGTCACCGGTCGCCGTGGACAGATCGGTGGGGTTGGTATCGAGCGGCGCCGCCATGGCCGCTTCCGCCTCGCCATGCTCATGCGGCGGCCGAAGTGGGGGCGGCCCGGACCCGCGCTGGCCCGTCAGGCTCGCGGTTCGCGGCGGTGCGGCCGCAGCCGTGCGTGGCACATTCGACTCAGGGCCCGTCGGCGCAGACGGCTCAGGACCGGATCCACGGCGCAGCACGTCGCCACCGGCGGGCGCGTGGTGATGCGGTCGGCCGCGGTGTCGCCGGCTCATCGACCGGCTGCGTCGGGAACGAGGTCCCGGAAGGCGAGAGCGACGCCGAACCGGCGCCGTTTGAAGGTGGTCATGCGGTCTCGGACGACTTGACGGGCTACATCGGGCGCATCCCGTCGCCTGATGATACCGCAGCCCGCCGGACCGGAGCCTGAGGGCGCCTGCGACCGCTCGGTCAGCCCTCGACGACGTAGAGCGAGCGAGGTGCCTCGTTGAGCTCGATCGGGCCGTCGGGACCGCACGCCACGATG
Organism: uncultured Chloroflexia bacterium; assembly: GCA_963731865.1. GTDB lineage: Bacteria > Chloroflexota > Limnocylindria > Limnocylindrales > CSP1-4 > SPCO01. The sequence goes on from CAVSXG010000002.1 coordinate 1,711,591, forward strand.
TCCTCGATCCTCGCGCCGTATTCACCCGGAAAGTAGATCCCGGGTTCGACCGAGAACGCCATGCCCGGCCGCAAGGGCTCGGCGTTGCCCCCGATGATGTACGGCTCCTCGTGACCATCCATCCCGATCCCGTGACCGGTGCGGTGGAAGAACGCTTCGCCGTAACCTTCCGCGTCGATCCGTCGGCGCGCGGTCGCGTCGATCTCCTCACAAGCGACGCCCGGCCGAACCGCCGCGCGAGCCGCCGCCTGGGCGCCTTCAAGCACGTTGAAGAGGTGCCGGTACCGCTCGTCCGGTCCCCGTCCAGGATCGCCGCCGGTGACCCACAAGGTCCGCGTGATGTCCGAGCAATAGCCCCCGAGGACCCCACCGATGTCGAGCACGATCGGTTCGCCGGCACCGATGACGCGATCCGACGCCTCGTGATGCGGCGACGAGGAATTGGGTCCGGAGGCCACGATCGCAAACATCGCCTCGTCATGACCCTCGGCGACAAGCCGGCTCCGGACCTCGTCCGCTACGTCGGCCTCGGTCCGCCCGACCAGGCGCCCTGCGGCGATCTGGGCCACCACCCGATCGGCGGCGTGGGCGGCGAGTCTCAGCAGCTCGACTTCGTCGGCGTCCTTGATCATCCGCAGCTCGCGCAGGATCGCGGACGCGAGCGAGAACGTGGCCTCCTGGAGCCGATCCTGGAGTGGCAGGGTGTGTCGCGCGGGGAGGTCGTCCGAAACGGAGATCCGGCGATCGCTACCCGACGCGCCATCGCTTCGTTCACGAAGCAGGTCGGCAACCAGCGCGTACGCGTCACCACCCTCCTCCCAGGTCACCACGGCAAGGTCGCCGGTGGCAGCCGGCGGACACAGGCCCGCGGGCGCAGCCTCCAGACGGGGGACGACGAGGGCGGCAGGTCCACCGGCGGGCACGACGAGCATCGTCAGCCGCTCGAGGCCCATCGCCGGATAGCCGGCCAGGTATCGCAGATCCGCGCCCACCCCGATGAGGATCGCCTCGACGCCGGCTTCCCCGGCCAACCGGCGCGCCTCGCCGATACGCCAGGTGAACCGGCTCGCGGGGATCGTCGGCCGCTCGGCCGTCGTCATGCCCCGGCCACCGCGCGGGCCATCCACGCCTCGATCGTTGCAGGCCCGTCCTCGAACAGCTTGCGATAGGCGAGGACCCGTTCCGCCCCCCGGGCGAGTGCGCGCTTGCGCAGGTCGAGGTCGTCGTGCTGCCCGACCGCGAGCACGCGGACGCCGGCAGAGACGCCGCGTTCGATGGCGACGAGCGGATCGTAGGCACGTGCGGTCAGGTCCACGATCGCAAAGTCGGCGCCCTCGAGCGCCCGATCGAACTCGGGGGCGGTTCCTGCGCGTGCCGATTGCGCCCCCACCCCCTCCACGGTCCGCGCCAGACGGTCCTGCCAGATCAGGTCCTGGGCGAGGATGGCAACCCGGGTGGTCAGCGCAGGGTCTCCGCGAGATGGTGGAACACGTCCCGAGCGGTGACGACACCCGTGGGACGGCCATCCTCGATGATCGGGATGTGGCGGAACCCGCCGACGGCCATCTTGTGGATCGCGAGTGCGATGGGATCGTCGGATCGCAGGACGACAGGATCGGGGGTCATGAAGTCGCGCACGTGGAAGGCGTCCAGGTGTTTGCCGGCCGCCTTCACCACGGCATCGCGGTCGGTGAAGATGCCGACCAGGCGGTCGTCCACGGTGACGAGGACGCAGTCGGTCTCGGTGTCCTGCATGCGTGCGATCGCGGTGTCCACCGGGGTGTCCGGTCCGACCGTCAGCGGCGCAGGCGCGCCCAGATCGGTGAGGTGTTCGCCGAGGAGCTGGCTCTGGAACGACAGGGCCGATTGCGGAATGTCGTGCCCCGCCAGATCGGCGCCGCAGTTGACGCACACCTCGTCGCCACCCTTGAGGTTCTCGTATCCGCAGACCGGGCAGGTCATGACCGTGCGGTCTGGATCCAGCTCCTCTACTCGACTGTCCACGTCTCTCCGCCATACAGCAACTTCTCGAGATCGCCCGCGCCACTCTTTGCGACGGCGGCCGTGAGCTGGTCTTCGATCAACTGGTCGTGGGTCGGTCGAGAGACGGCTCGCAGGACGCCTACCGGCACCGGGTAGTCGGGCCAGAACATGCGCGACAGCATCAGCGCGAGATAGGGCTCTTCGGCCCGCTCGTCGTGCACCAGCAGGTCGGCTTCCGTGATGCCGTTCTCGCCGATCGTGACAACCTCGGGGTGCAGGCCGTTCAGGCGGATCCCCTTGTCACGGTCCTTGCCAAAGATCATCGGCTTGCCGTGCTCGAGGACGAGCATCCGATCCTCGCGAACTTCTCGATCGGTGAAGTCGCGCCAGGCGCCGTCATTGAAGATGTTGCAGTTCTGCAGGACCTCGACGAACGACGAGCCCTTGTGCCGGCCCGATCGCTCGAGCGTGCCCTGGAGATGCTCCGTGTGCGTGTCGACCGAGCGGGCCACGAACGAGGCCTCGGCCGCCAGGGCCACCGTGAGCGGCATGATCGGCGTGTCGATCGTGCCGGCCGGCGTGGACTTGGTCCGCTTGCCGAATTCCGACGTCGGTGAGGCCTGACCCTTGGTCAGCCCGTAGATCCGGTTGTTGAACATGACGAGGTTGATGTCCACGTTCCGGCGCATCGAATGCAGGACGTGATTGCCCCCGATCGACAGGGCGTCGCCATCGCCGGTGATGACCCACACCATCAAGTCGGGGCGGGCCGCCTTGAGCCCGGTCGCCAGGGTCGGCGCCCGGCCGTGGATCGTGTGGAACCCGTAGGTGTTCATGTAGTACGGCAACCGCCCGGAGCAGCCGATCCCGGAGATGAACACGATGTTCTCGCGGGCGTATCCGAAATCCGGCATGACCTTCTGGGTCTGGGCCAGGATCGAGTAGTCGCCACAACCCGGGCACCACCGGACCTCCTGGTCGGACACGAAGTCCTTGCGGGTCAGCTTGATGATCTCGGCGTTCTCGGGGCTGAGCGCCGGCTGCGCGGGTACGGTGGCGGCCGAATGGCCGTTGCTGTCGGTCATGATTGGTTCTCCGCGAGGAGGCGCTCGGCCTCCTCGGCGATCTCTGCGATACGGAATGGCTTGCCGCGGACCCGGTTGTACCCGATCGCATCGATCAGGTAGCGAGCCCGGATCAGCATCGAGAGCTGCCCGAGATTGACCTCGGGGATCAGCACCCGCCGATAGCTTCGGAGGACCGCCTCCGTATTGGCCGGGAAGGGGTTGAGATGTCGAAGGTGCGCATGCGCCACCGACCGACCCTCCCCGGTCAGCCGTTCGACGGCCGATCGGATCGCGCCATACGTGGAGCCCCAGCCGAGGATCAGCAGGTCACCGCTCTCGGGTCCGAAGACCTCGAGCGGCGGGATGTCGTCGGCAATGCCTGCGACCTTGGCCGCTCGCAGCAGCTGCATCCGGTGGTGGTTGTCCGGGTCGTAGCTGACGTTGCCGGTGACGTCGGCCTTTTCGAGACCGCCAATCCGGTGTTCCAGCCCGGGCGTGCCGGGGACGGCCCACGGTCGGGCGAGGGTTACCGGATCGCGCTGGTACGGGCGATAGGTCGCCGGATCGGTGGCATTGGCCACGTCGATGCGGGGCAGGTCGCCGAGCGAGGGGACTCGCCATGGTTCCGATCCGGTGGCCAGGAACGCGTCGGAGAGGAATACCACCGGCGTCATGTACTTGAGTGCGAGGCGGCACGCCTCGATCGCGAGGTCGAAGCACTCGCCGGGTGTTGCCGGAGCAACGATCGGCAACGGGGAGTCCGAGTTGCGCCCGAACATGACCTGGAGCAGGTCCGCCTGCTCGTTCTTGGTGGGCATCCCGGTCGACGGCCCGGCGCGCTGGACGTCGATCACGACGAGCGGCAGCTCGACCATGACCGCGAGCCCCATGGCTTCGGTCTTGAGCGCGATCCCGGGTCCCGATGAAGCGGTCATCCCGAGGGCACCGCCGTACGACGCGCCGATGGCGGCACCGATCGCCGCGATCTCGTCCTCCGCCTGGAAGGTCTTGACGCCGAACGCCTTGTAGCCCGAGAGCTGATGCAGGATGTCCGACGCCGGCGTGATCGGGTAGCTGCCGTAGAACAGCTGGCGATCGGCGAGGCGCGAAGCCGTCACGAACCCAAGGGCCGCAGCCTCGTTTCCGGTGATGTTTCGGTAGGTGCCCGGGTCCAGCTTGGCCGGCTTGACCCGGTAATGGGTGTGGAACGCCTCGGTCGTCTCGCCAAAGGCGTAGCCGGCCTTCAGGGCTCGCTTGTTCGCGTCCGCGACGACCGGCCGGGCGCCGAACTTGGAATCGATCCAGCCGAGCGTCGGATCCATCGACCGCTCGTACAGCCAGAACATCAGACCGAGGGCAAAGAAGTTCTTGGTCAGGTCCTTCTGCTTGCTGGTCATGTCCAGCCCGTCGAGCGAGCGCTCGTTGAGCGTCGAGATGGGGACCTCGAACACCGTGAAGGCCTTGAGCGAGCCGTCCGTGAGCGGATTGCTGGCGTACGCGGCCTTGTTCAGGTTGGCCTGGCTGAACGCGTCGCTGTTCACGATCAGCGCACCACCCGCGGGCAGATCGCCGATGTTCGTCTTCAGCGCGGCCGGGTTCATGGCCACGAGCACGTCCGGCTGGTCACCCGGCGTGTGGATCTCCGACGAGGAGAAGCTGATCTGGAACCCGGACACACCGGGCAGTGAGCCGGCCGGTGCGCGGATCTCGGCCGGGAAGTCGGGGAGCGTGCTGATGTCGTTCCCAAACACCGCGGCCGTGCGGGTGAACTGGGTACCGGTGAGCTGCATGCCGTCGCCGGAATCGCCCGCAAACCGGATCGTGACGCGCTCGAGCTCCTGGATGTCCGGGCTGAGCTCGGGCTCCGTGGTGGTGGTCATCCGCCTTCTGCCGCCCGCATGCGCTGGTGTGGCCGAGGGGGGAGGTTGAGGAGCTCTTCGGGAAAGGACTCCGCGAGGTACTTGATGATGTCGGACTGGCGGACGACGGCGACGAGAAGACCGTCCTCGTCGACGACTGGAACGTTGCGATAGCGCCCTGTCTGCATCAGCACGATCGCGTCACGGATCGTGTCATCGAGGTCCAGGGTGCGCGGTTCGGTCGTCATCAGCCGTTCGACCGGCTGGCCAAGATCGACCTTGGTGCCAACGAGACGGGCAAAGATGTCGCGCTCGGTCAGGACGCCCGTGAGCCGGCCGCCTGGTTCGCACACGAAGACCGAATCGCCTGTCCCGGTCCGCTGGATTGCCCGGATGCACTCGGCCAGCGGCGTTCCTGGGGCGACCGTCACGGGTTGGCGGCGGCTCAGCACGCGCAATCGCTCTTCGGTCAGGGAAGGAACGCGGCGCGCGACAGCGGATTCGGTGATGTCGCTCACGCGGCCAGTGTAGTGCGTCATCGATCCGGGCGAGATCGCTGGCCCCGGTGATCGGGCGGACGTCGGCGTGGGGCTGTAGCCTCGCGAGGATGGACCGCCGACGCCTGACCGGGATCGTCCTGATCCTGGTATCTGCCGCCGGGTTCGGGTCCGGATCCTTGTTCGCCCAACCCGTCTATGGCGCAGGTGTCGACTGGCTCGTCCTGTCGGCCTGGCGATTCCTGTTCGGGGCCGGGTTGACCTGGGGATGGCTGCTGCTGTCCGCGGACCGTCGGCACGGTCTGCGGCGACTCGGGCGTCGGACCGTCGTGGTGACGGTCGCCCTCGGCGTCCTGTACGTGGGCAACTCCGGCACGTACTACGCGGGGCTCGAAACGGTATCGCCGTCCCTTGCGGCGTTGATCGTGTTCGTCTATCCCGCCCTGGTCGCGGTGCTTTCGATCCGATTTGGCCGACGGTTGGAGGGTCGGCGCGCGTGGGTTGCGCTCGGTGTCGCACTCATCGGCGTCGCGCTCTCGCTCGGCGGCATCGACCCGGCCGACACCCCGCCGCTTGGCGGACTGCTCCTGGTGGTGGCATCACCGATCATCTATTCGGTCTGGATCGTCCTCGCCGCACGCCTGTCCGGCGAGCGCGAGGATTCGGTCGGAGACCAGGCCGGGGACGGTGCCTCGGTCGCCGCGGCCACGGCGTTGATGATGACCGCCACGGCAACGGTCTATTGGGGCGCGGCTATCGTCGGCAACCGGCCGGTCTTGCCGGCTGAAATCCCGTCCGAGGCCTGGTTCGGGATGATCGGCGTCGGCGTGCTGTCAACCTTTGTTGCGATCCAGACGTTCTACGCCGGGACGCAGCGCATCGGGGCAGCCCAGGCGGCCCTGATCAGCACCGTCGAGCCGATCTGGACGATCGTCCTGGCGGCGATCCTGTTCAGCGTTTCCCTGACACCGATCCAGCTCCTCGGCGGGGCGCTGATCCTTGGTGGCGTGCTGATCGCGCAGACCGGGCCCGCGTCGGGGCGAGCTCGCGCGCCTGCGGTCCGGGTCGCGGACGAGTGAGTCGATCGCGCACGAGTGAGCGGTCCCGCGGACTCGGTCGCCTGGCCGGCTGCCGTTGACCCGTGGCACCGCGACCGAGTGCGGTGAAGGCCTACCCGCGGCGGCGGACGGTAGGATGACGGCATGATCCTCACCGAGACGCCCCTCGCCGGGGCCTTCATCATCGATCTCGAATTGCGCGAGGACGATCGGGGCTTTTTCGCCCGGATGTTCTGTCAGCACGAGTTCGAGGACCATGGGCTGGAGCCCGTCATCGCGCAGGCCAACGTCGCGTTCAGCCGCCGCCGCGGGACCCTTCGCGGGATGCACTTCCAGTACCCGCCAACCGCGGAGACGAAGTACGTCCGCTGCACACGCGGCGCAATTGTCGACATCATCGTCGACCTGCGGCCCGAGTCCCCGACCTACCTCGAGCACACGAGCGTCGAGCTGACCGAGGACAACCGCCGAGGCATCTACGTGCCGCGGCGGTTCGCGCACGGCTACCAGGTCCTTGCAGACGACACCGAGACGACCTACATGGTCGGCGAGTTCTACTCGCCCGAGGACGAAGGTGGGCTCGCTCACGACGATCCGCGCCTTGGCCTGACGTGGCCGTTGCCGGTCGCCGAGATCAGCGACAAGGATGCTCGCTGGCGGTTGCTGGACGAAGTGGAGCCCGAGGTCAAGCGCCGCATGGCCGCCGGGATCGGTCGATGATCATCGTCGATCGCGCCCTCCAGGCACGCGAGGACGAGGGACGGCCCATCCGGGTCGGGCTGATCGGGGCCGGGTTCATGGGCCAGGGCCTCACCAATCAGATCGTCAACTCCGTCACAGGAATGCGGCTGGTGGCCATCTCGAACCGAAAGGTCGATCGCGCCCGAGACGTCTACCGGTACGCAGGCCTGGACGAGATCGCCACGGTCGATACCGTTTCGGCGCTCGAGGATGCGATCGCGGCCGGACGACCCGCCGTCACGGACGACGCGATGCTGCTGGCCCGCGCCGATGGCATCGATGTCCTGTGTGACGTCACGGGATCGGTCGAATTTGGCGCCCAGGTGGTCCTCGAGGCGTTCGCCCACGGCAAACACGTCGTGCTCATGAACGCGGAGATCGACGCGACGATCGGGCCGATCCTCCAGCTGTACGCGGACCGCCACAGCGTGATCCTTTCGGCTTGCGAAGGCGACGAGCCGGGGGTCGAGCTGAACCTGTATCGCTGGGTACGCGGCCTCGGCCTGATCCCACGGGTGTTGGGCAACGTCAAGGGCCTGCAGGACCGCTACCGGAACCCCACGACGCAGCAGGGTTGGGCCGAGCAGTGGGGGCAGAACCCGTACATGGTCACGAGCTTTGCCGACGGCTCGAAGATCAGCTTCGAGCAGGCAATCGTCGCGAATGCGACCGGGTTCAAGGTGCTGCAGCGCGGCATGTCACGCGGTCGCGTGTTCGATGACGACGTCATGAAGCTGCCCGAGCTGTACGACGTGGACCAGGTCCGCGAGCTCGGCGGCGTCATCGACTACACGGTCGGTCCCCAGGGCGTGAAGGTCTTCTGCCTCGCCGAGCACCCGGATCCCAAGCAGCAGCATTACCTCAAGCTCTACAAGATGGGCGACGGACCCCTCTATCCGTTCTGGACCCCGTACCACCTGGTCCATTTCGAGGTTCCGAACGCGATCGCGCGCGTCGTCCTGTTCAAGGACAACGTGGCCCCGCCACTTGGCGGACCCGTCGTCGAGGTGTGCGCCTGTGCCAAGCGGGACCTCAAGGCAGGCGAGACGCTCGACGAATACGGCGGGTACATGACCTATGGGGAAGCCGTCAACACGGCGGAGATGAGCGACGGGCGATATCTCCCGGAGGGCCTGGTGGAGGGCTGCACCCTCGTGCGCGACATCCCGAAGGACGCCGTGCTGCGATATGACGATGTCGTCCTGCCGCCTGGTCGGCTCGCCGATCGGTTGCGCGCCGAGCAGTACCGGCACTTCAGTGGGAGCACCTGGCTCGAGGACCACCTCGCCCAGGCAGCGACCGCGGTTCGCTAAGGCAAACGGTCGGCCTCCGGGAATCCGCTCGTCCCGGCGTCGATCGTCCCCCGTCGTCCGCCCAGCATCAGCTCCGAGCGGCTTGCACCAAGGCTCGCGCGCCGTCCGCGATGAACGCGGCGTCCGAGCCGAGCCCGATGAACCGGAACCCGAGCTCGAGGTGGCGGGGCAATGCGGTCTCGTCGCGGAGGAGGATCCCGGTCGCCTTGCCATGGGCGTTCGATGCGGCGACGACCCGCTCGAGCGCCGCGAGGTAGTCGGGGTGGTCGAACTGGCCCGGGATGCCCAGCCCGTGGGACAGGTCGGCCGGTCCGACGAAGAGGACGTCGGCGCCGTCGATCGCTGCGATTTGGTCAGCATGCTCGACCGCGCTCGGCGACTCGATCTGGATGATCCCGATGATGTGCTCATTGATCCCGCGGACGTCGGCGTGCCGACGCTCACCGAGGCCGGCACCCCGGGTCGAGAGCGCCAGTCCGCGGACGCCGTCCGGCGGGAATCGCATGAACGAGATCGCTTCCTGTGCCTGGGCGGGCACATCCACGCGCGGGATCATCAACCCGTGGGCGCCGTGGTCGAGGGCACGACCGATCCGCAGGCGTTCCGCCGATTGTGGTCGGACCAGCGGTGTGGTCGGCGTTGTCGAGACCGCGAGGAGGCTCGCGAGGAGATCCGTTTCGGTGCCAGCCCCGTGCTCGAGATCGATGATCAGCCAGTCAAAGCCGACCCGGGCCAGCAATTCGGCGGCGATCGGTGACCCTAGGATCACGAACGAGCCGAAGAGCGTCTCGCCGGCGTGGATCCGATGGCGCAGGTCGGTGAACCCTGGAACCGGCGCGTTGGGCATTCGGTCGTTCATGACCGAATGATGCGCGGTCGCGGCCCGCGCGCGCTATGCGATCAGGACCCGTTGACCAGCCCGGTCGTGTCGACGACCTCGAGGTCACGTCCGGTGATGACGTCCAGCTCGTGGAGGATGTCGTCGTCAAATCGCGGGTCGCTGACCCCGGTGATGTACCAGGGCGAGCCATTGTCGGCGAGGATCATCCCGTAGCGCTTCAAGGCTTCGGCGATGATCCTCGCCGTCGGCGACAACCCGGCGGTGTCAAATGACGACTTGAGACGAACCCGCAGCCCCATCGGAGGCAGCGAGAGCGACGTGGACGAGCTCGCGTAGTGGCGAGCGGGGTAGATGTAGGCGCGACGGGTCTGTGGGACCGTGAACCGGAGGGCGTGGAGGATCGCGCCGGCGGCAACCTCGTCGTATCGCACGAGTCCGGGGAGGATCGGCAGACCGGCGGCGTCCGCGCTGGTCCAGCCAGCTGGTCGGAGGGCGTTCGAGCGCAGGTCCCAGGTCGCGCCACTCCCGGCCGCCCATCCCCCACCCTCCTGTCGCGCGGCGAAGAGCTCGTAGAGCCGGCATGCGTCCTTGTCGACCATCAGGATGTGTCGATCCGAGCCGCCCTCGATCTTCGGGCTGGTCGGGATCGGGTAGCCGACGTGGTCGGACTCGTCGTCGTAGTCGAAGGTCACGGTGGAACGCGGCGTGGTCGACGTCACGATGTTGTACGGGATCCCGTAGCCGGCGTACGAACCGAAGTCCATGTGCAGGCCACGATCCAGGCCGATGGTCGTGATCAGGGTGGCCGAATCCGGGGCGACGGACCGGCCGTCGATCCTCGCGTTCCAGACGTTGGACGCCGGAAACACGGGGCAGTTCGGCGCGCCTGGCAGCGTCGGGGCGCCGCCCGTCGGCGGCGTCGGGCTGGGCGTCGCAGCCGGCGTCGGTGTTGGGCTCGGCGTGGGCGTGCCGCTCGGCGTGGGCGTCGGTGTGGGGGTCGGCTGTGGGTTTCGGCCCCTTCGGCCGGCTCGCCGCTGATCGCGGATCCGTGCCGGCGCGGTACTCGACGCCATCCGTCCAGCCGTCGCGATCGGTGTCCGCCACGCGCGGCTTCGTCCCCAGGTTCTGCTCCGCCCGGTTGCTCAGCCCATCGCGATCGGGGTTCTCGCGGCCATCCCACAGACCGTCGCTGTCCGTGTCGACACGACGGGGGTCGGTCAACGAATGCCAGCGTTCGAACGTGTTCGTCAGGCCATCTCGATCCGTGTCGATCGCGACGGCGACCGCTGGCCTGGCGAGCGCGGCGCCAACGAGGATGGCCGCGAGGACGGCCGTCACCGGTCGACCGAAGCGGAGGTGGTCAGTCATTGCCGACATCGTGCCGGTGATGCTGACCGGTGGGAATGCCTCGGTCGTCCCGGTCCGGCACGCCCCGTGGTCCGGTTCCGGCGCGCAACAACCGTGGATGAACCAATCGGGCGGTCGGATCATCAGTATTGAATGAAGCGCCCGATTGGGCGCCACGGGAGCACCCGCCCATGCGGACGAGGCTGGTCGAACGAGCGCGCGATGGCGACGATGTCGCCTTCTCTGAGCTGGTCGACCTCGACGGCGACACCTGCTACGCGATCGCCTACCGGATCCTCCGGGACGCCGAGCGTGCGCAGGACGCGGTCCAGCAGGCATTCCTCCTCGCCTGGCGGGAGCTCCCGCGGCTGCGCGATCCCGACCGCTTCTCGCCGTGGTTGTACCGGCTCCTGGTGAATGCCTGTTACGAGGAGTTGCGACGGCATCGGCGATGGGTGTCGCGGATGCGCGTTCTGCCGGTCGACGGACCGAGCGGACCGGATCCGATCGTCTCGGTCGACGACCGGGACGCCCTCGATCGCGCGTTTGCCCGGTTGACACCGGAGCATCGGGCGGTCTTCGTCCTGCACCACCACACGGGCCTTCCCCTGGCCGAGGTCGCCGGCATCGTCGGCGTACCGCTCGGCACCGTGAAGTCCCGCTTGCATCACGCGACCCGATCCCTGCGCGCGGCGATCGTCGCCGACAGCCAGATCGAATCCACGGAGGCACGACTGGCATGACGAACTCGATGTCGCCGCGCGACCCTGACGCGATCCTTTCTGCCTGGCTCGAGGAAGGGCCTACGCAGCTCCCGGAGGCGACCCGGCGCGCGATCGCCGTCGGCCTCCGATCAACCCATCAGACCCGGCGCGTCCGGGACGTGCCCTGGTGGCGAAACATCATGAATCCGTTCGCACGGCTCGCGGTTGCCTCGGCTGCCATCGTCATCGTCGCCGGAGGGGCGTTCTACCTCCTCTCGCCTGGCAACGAGGGTGTCCTTGGTCCGCCGCCGGCGGCCTCACGATTACCGTCGGCCGCTCCGACAGTCGCGCCGTCCGCTACCCCCGGCGCATCGGCGTCGCCGAACGCCTGGAAAACCTTTACATCGGCGCGCTTCCGGTACCGGGTGGAGGTGCCGGCCGGCTGGGTGCATTCCTTCCCTGTCGATGACCTTCCCGACAACCTCTTCCCAGGCGAGGATGCACAGTTCGCGGACCGTTGGGACGAGCCGGTCCTTCGGACGCCATACCTCATCGTCTCGGTGTTCCAACCGGCACGAGCGTCCATTGCCGACTGGATGGAGCGCAACGTGACGCAGCTGACCGCCGGCTGCGACGCAAGCGACCCGATCGAGATCTCGATCGGGGGCACGACCGGGGAGCGGCGAAGCGCCACCTGCCTGTCCGGATTTGCGACCGAGATCGTGCTCTTCGTGATCGCTGAGCGCGTCTACACCATCGAGAGCAGCGCGATTGCCGAGGACGCAGCGACCGGGCGCGCGGTCCTGGATCACGTGCTCGAGACATTCGAACACAGCAGCTAGGTCTGATCAGGCACCGAGGGAGGTAGGGAGACTCGATGGAATACGTGCGCGCGCTCTTCGTCCCAGGCGACGACGCGGTCTTCCACGTCTCTATCGCCGGGTCCGTTGACACCGTGCGCGAGGCGGGGGAGCGGGCCGCCATCCGGTTCGAGCGCGTCGTGGAGTCGGTCGCGGTCGAGCCGGTGCCGGGCCCCGTTCCCGCGGGCTTCGGCTCGCGTTACGGGAGGAGGTGACGGAGCTATAGAGCGCACGTGGATCCGAGAAACCGAGAGGAAATGAACGATGGAAAGGAGAGGCACAACCATGATCCCGAGACTTCGCCTACTCGCCGTTTCAGTCGTCGCAATCGCAGTCCTACTCACGCCCGCTGGCGCGGCAGCAGCCGCACCAGAGACGGCGAGCGGCACCATGACCACGACATCGGCGACCTTCAACAGCGTCCGAATTCGCGGGAGGTAACACCATTATCAACCTGACCACGACGGTCCTGTACACCGGAACCTTCAGCGGGACATCAGTCCTGCACGGAACGCTCACCTTCCACCCCAATGGGACCGCCAACTTCCACGATATCGAAACGTTCACCGGGACAGTGAACGGCGTGCCTGGCACGGTGACGTTCAACCTCAATGGTTCATCGGACACAAGCCTCAACGTCCGGGGAACGGCCGTCGTGGTCGGGGCGACCGGCGAGCTCGCCGGCATGCACGGCGTTCTCAGGCAGTCGGCCGTGGTGATCGACACAGCGGTTGGCCCCGTCGGAACCTACAACGGAATCATCAAGCCTAGCTGACGGCTAGGCCACGCAGGCCGAATACCGTCACCTGGACTTCGGAGGCGACGTCATGCGCGTATTCATTCTGGTGCTCATGGCCGTCGTGGCGCAGTCGGTCGCCGGCTGCTCCGGGCCAGGGGCGGGGACGGCCTCCCCACCACCGGCAACCGTGGCCCCGACGCCAACATCTGCCGCACCGACCATCGCCCCGACGACCGCGCCCACGAAGGCACCTTCGTCGACGCCAGCCCTGCCCGCTCCCGCCCCGCTCCAGGGACGTTGGCGGGCCGTGATCGAGCCCGGCGTCGCCATTCTCGCCTTTACGGCGACGGAATACACGCAAACTTGGCTGGGTGGCGGTAGTGGGCGAATCGAAGTGGAAGGGGACGAGATCACGTTCTCGGGCAGCATCGCGTGCCCAGGCAGTGGCACCTACCGATGGTCGATCGAGGGCGACAAGCTGCACCTCGAGCCTGTCGGGACCGACGCGTGCCCCTTCCGAGCCGACTGGGCGGGGGATAGGACATATACACGCTATGACTGAGCACCCGTCCGAGCACGCCTGGCGATCCTGCCCAACGCCGTGCCGTCGATAACAGCGCCGGCTCGACCCGGCTCGCTACCTCAATCGGGGAACGCCTCCGGGCCGCGGCGGCTGAGCTCGTCGGCTTCGCCGGCGGCGTCCTCCGGCGGTAGCCAGCTGTACGGATAGGCCGGGTCGTCGAGCTCGGCTGCCTGGCGCGTGATCTTGAGCGGGTGGAACGTGTCCACCATCACCGCCAACTCCTCGGTCGCCTCACGGCCGATGGAAGCTTCCGCCGTTCCCGGGTGCGGCCCGTGCGGGATCCCGGCCGGGTGGAGCGTGAACGACGCGATGTCCACGCCGCGGCGGCTCATGAAATTGCCGGCTACGTAGTAGATGACCTCGTCGCTGTTGATGTTCGAGTGGTTGTACGGTGCCGGGATAGCCAGCGGGTGGTAGTCGAACTTGCGCGGCACGAATGAGCACACGACGAAGTTCCGAGCCTGGAACGTCTGGTGGACCGGCGGCGGCTGGTGGACCCGCCCCGTGATCGGCTGGAAGTCGCCGATGTTGAACCGGAACGGCCACAGATAGCCGTCCCAGCCGACCACGTCGAACGGGTGGTGGCGGTAGTGGTAGGCCGTGATCCGGTCTGTCGATCGGACGTGGATCACGAAGTCGCCTTCGTCGGCGCGGGGCTCGGCAAACTCGGGCGCATGCAGGTCGCGCTGGCTGTAGGGCGAATGTTCCAGCAGCTGGCCGTAGTCGTTGCGATATCGCTTTGGCGGCTCGATCTCGGATGGCGCCTCGAGATACAGGATCCGATGTGGGGATCCGGCATCGGGTTCCAGGCGCCACGTGGTCCCGATCGGGAGGACCAGGTAGTCGCCCGGTCCGTACGGGAGCGGCCCGAAGTTGGTGTCGCACACTCCGCTTCCCTCGTGGACGAAGAGCATCTCGTCGGCGACACCGTTTCGGTAGAACAGGCCCTCCGGCATCGGTCCGGCAGGTCGCACGATCCCGAACACCACGTCGTTGTTGAAATAGAGCGGGATCCGGCCCGAGATCACGTCACCACTGATGGGCACACCGCCGGTCTTCGTCAGGCGATGGCGATGGAGCCCATCGTCGGCGGCCTCGAGTGCAACCCGACTGACCGGCTCGATCCGGTACGTCTGCGTGGGCGGAGTCAGGTGGTAGAGGAGCGAGCTGCGGCCGGTGAACCCCTCGACACCGAAGAGCTCCTCGGCGTAGAGGTTGCCGTCGGGGTCGCGATGCTGCGTATGTCGCTGCTGGGGAATGCTGCCGCGGGCGACGTAGTACATGAAGACTGGCCTCCTCGTCGAGGAGGCCAGTCTAGGTCCGAACGAGCGAGGCTTACATTCGCTGCGCCACGAGCTCCCCTAGCGGTCTGATGTTTGAGAGTCGCAACTCGGGCGTCTCTGCGGCGCTGCCGGCTCGCAGCGCGACCAGAGCGTCCGCCTTCGCCACGTACAGCGTGCCCGTTCCCGGGTCAAAGACGGCATCGGCGCCAACGCCAGTCACGATCTGAACGCCGGCCTTGCTCTGGGCGGACTCGAATGCGACCCGTCCACCCGAGGTGGTGTAGGTCAAGCGCAGGACGACGTTCTCACCGCCGTCGCTAAAGAGACACGTCGTCTCGGTCCCTGTTCCCGATTCGGAGGGACGCGCGCCGAGACCTCGATCGCCGACCGTGTCCATGACCTCATCCGATGTCAGGATCCCACAGGCCGTGAGCGGCCCGGTGGCGCTCGGTGACGGTGATGGCGATGCCGATGCCGGCGCCTCGGTTGCCGACGGGGCTCCGCCAACCCCGGCGGACGGTGTCCCGCGCAGGGCGAACAGGGCGCCGCCAATGAAGACGGCGCCGACCGCCGCCGCGGCAGCCAGGCCGCGAAGAGTGACGTGCATGGGGTTCCTCCAGGCGACGACGAAGCGCCGCTGATGTGTCCGATCGATGACTCGTCCGGCCGCTTCGAGGATTCGATCGGGCGCGCGCCCGGGCGATTCCTCCGCCAGCCAGCTGACGATCAGGCGCTCGATGTCGGGCCCGGCATTCATGCGCTGACCTCCCTCGCCGATGGCCGTGCATCCGCCTCGAGCGCGAGACGCATGGCATCCGTCGCGTAGTGCAGCCGGGACTTTGCGGTCCCGACAGGGATCCCAAGAGCAAGAGCCAATTCCTCGATGGACAGGCCCAGGTACAGGCGAAGGACGACGATCGCGCGGTGCTCCACGGACAGCCGGCGGAAGCCGGTATCGAGCTGCTCGCGCACGACCAGGTCCTCGGAGGCGTCGCGCATCGACGGCTCGATGCGGAGCACTGCGATCGACGCCCGATGACTGCGTGCTCGGCGAAATTCGTCGGTGATCGCGCGCATCAGGAGGCGACGGAGCCAGGCGTCGAACTTCTCGACGTCGCGCAATGCCGGCAGGTCTCGCCAGCAACGGACGAGGGTCTCCTGGACCGCGTCCTCCGCCCGATCGGAGTCGCGAAGGACGAGGCGCGCGACCGCGTAGAGCCGATCGACGACGGTGGTCGCGAGCATGTCGAACGCCTCGCGCTGGCCAGATCGCGCTCTCGACACCAGAGCTGACTGCTCAGGGTTCACGGATCGCGCCTCTGTTTCGCGGACCAGTTGCGTAGCCGTTCATAGCCTATAGGCGGACGTCCGCCTCTAAACGTTCAATCACCGCCTTGGTGTGGCGTGCACCTAAAGGGTCGGGCTCGGAATGGTGGGCGAAATAAAGGCGCCGGCCCACGAAAGATCAAGAGATCGCCTGATGGCACGGACGTGCCCGGAACCTACGGTAGGGACATCAACAAACCAGTCCAGCGTCCCGAACGCCAGACCCGAAAGGACCCACCAATGGCTTCCGAATTCGACCTCCAGTCAGCCGCCAATTACCACCAGTCAGAGCTTCTTTCCGAGGCCGCCAGCCGACGCCTGACCCGGGGCTCCGAGCTTCGCCGGGAAGACCCGATGCCGACCGCGCGCCGACTCCAGACCCTGCTCCGCCGGCTCGCCGGCGCACCCACCTTCGCCTGATCCGTTCCACGAAGACACGCCGACCGATCCAGCAACAGGGCTCACGTACCATGAAGCGCGTGGCGACACGCGTCTCGAGCCCCCTGTTCATTGGCCGTCACCGCGAGCTGACAACCCTGACCGAGGCGCTCGATCGCGCCGCCGAAGGCACGGCGACCACGATCCTCATCGGCGGAGACGCCGGGATCGGGAAGTCGCGGCTCGTGGCAGAGGTTTCGGCACGCGCCATCGACACGGGCATGCTCGTCCTCGAGGGCGGCTGCGTCTCCATGGGCGACGGGGGCGGCCTGCCCTTTGCACCGATCGTCGAAGCCCTTCGCCGGCTTCCGGCGATCCTTGCGAGTGATGAGGCGGACGGCCTCGGCACCATCGAGGAGCTGCGCTCACCGGCGACCGCCGAGCTCGGCCGCCTGGTCCCGGAGCTCGGGTCGGCCGCCAGCGCGGACGTTGGCACGTTCGACCGTCCCGAATGGATCCAGGCCCGGATCTTCGAGGGTCTCTTGGCACTCCTGCGCGCGCTTGGCGAACGCCGGCCCGTCGTCCTGATCCTGGAGGACCTCCACTGGGCTGACGGGTCCACCCGCGATGTCACCTCGTTTCTCGCGCGAAACGCGCGGACCGAACGACTGGTCGTGATCGGGACGTATCGCACGGACGAGCTCCACCGTCGCCATCCGCTCCGGCCCTGGCTATCGGAGATGGAGCGTCTGCCTAGGGTCGAGCGCGTCGAGCTGATGCGGTTCGGGCGGGCGGAGCTGGAGGCGCAGATGGCCTCGATCCTCGACCACGCGCCACCCGCCGGTCTGGTCGACAGCGTCGAGCGCCGTGCCGAAGGCAACCCGTTCTTCGTGGAGGAGCTCCTCGCGTCAGGCGCGGAAGAACACCGAGACAGCCTGCCGCAGACGCTCCGAGACGTCCTGCTGACGCGCGTCACGACGCTGTCGGAGGAGGCCCAACGGGTCCTTGGGATCGCCGCCGTGGCCGGTCGTCGCGTGCGTGCCGAGCTGCTTGCGGCCGTCGCTGGTGTTCCCGAGAGCGAGCTCGAGCGACCGCTTCGTGAGGCCCTCGCAAGCCAGATCATCGTGACCGACACCTCGATGGACATCGACGCCTATCGGTTCCGGCACGCGCTCCTCGCGGAGGCTGTCTACGATGACCTGCTGCCTTCGGAGCGGCGGCGGCTCCACGCGGCCTACGCAGCGGTCCTCGACGCCCGGCCAGCGCCGGACGGTGCCGAGGGCGCAAGCCTCCTGTCCGCGCTGGCCCACCATGCGACTGCCGCCCACGAGCCCGTTCGGGCGCTGCGAGCCTGGGTCGGGTCGGCACGCGCCGCGGCGTCGACGTATGCGTTCTCGGCTTCGATGACCGCCTACGAGCGGGCGATCGATCTCTGGGACGCCGTGCCCGCAGACGACCGGCCGGACGGGGTCGACGCCGCAGCGCTCCATCACGAGGCCAGCCTCGCGGCGATGCTGACGGGACGACCCGACCGCGCGATGGACTTCGCCCGGGTCTCCGTGAGCTTGATCGACCGCGACCGCGAGCCCGAACGCTGGGCCGGGGCCAATGAGCGGCTGGCGCGGGCATCATGGGTATCGGGCGCGATGGACGACGGGCTCGCCATCCTCGAGTCGACGGCGGCAGCGCTCGAGGGTTCGGAACCCACCCCCGTTCGGGCTCGGGTCGTGGCTGCGCTGGCGGGTGCCCACATGCTCCGGGGTAACCACACGACCGCGATCGTGGTCGCGAATGCCGCGATCGTGCTCGCTCGATTGGCGGCGTCACCGATGGCCGAGGCGCACGCGCGCAATACGCTCGGTGTGAGCACCGTGCTGACGGGTCACTCGGATGAGGGGCTGGCGTACCTGTACGAAGCGTTCGAGCAGACGCGCTCCATCACCGATGCGTATGACGACCTCGGCCGCTCGTACGCGAATCTGAGCTCGGTCCTCCTGATCGCCGGGCGGGCGCAGGACAGCTTCGACATCGCGATGGCTGGGGTCGCGTGGGCTCGATCGGTCGGCGCGGCAGCGGGGTATGGCCGGTTCATCTCGGGCAATGCCGCAGACGCGGCATTGGAGCTCGGCCGGTGGGACGAAGCCGAGGCGATCCTGGACGATCTTCTGACGAGCGATGCCGTTGGCGTCAATCACATCGGCACGATCACGATCGCCGGCCGGTTCTACGCGCGGCGTGGTCGGATCGACGTGGCCGAACGGTTGCTTATCGAGGGACGATCCCTTGTCGACCCGCTCACCGAGGCGCAGTTCAAGGGCCCGATCTATGTCGGCGTGGTCGAGCTCGCCATCATGGCGGGCCGGCTCGAGGACGCCGTCGCCGCCGCGGCGAGCGGTCTGCAGCAGCTGCAGCGCACGGATGACCGTTACTACCTCGGCCCGTTGCTGACAATCGCCTCGCGGGCACAGGCCGACCTGGCCGAGTCCGCCCGGGCGCATCGGGATTCGGCTCGCGCGGAACGCGCTGCAGCAGAGGCCGCCGGCCACGCGGAGCTGATCGCGACGCTCGCCGCGGCTGCTCCTGACCGGCACGTCTACGGCGGTCGACTCGGTGGATATGTCGCCGTGGCGGCCGCGGAGGCGAAGCGTGCGGCCGGTGCCGCTGATCCCGCAGCCTGGTCGGCGGCGGAACGCGCGCTGGTGTCAACCGGCGACGTCTGGCTGACCGCCTACGTGCGATACCGGCATGCGGAATCGCTCCTCGGGACGCCGGCGGGTCGACGAGAGGCGGAGGCCATTCTGCGGACGGCGCACGCTGGCGCGACGGCCTTGTCGGCAGCCCCGCTCGTGGGCTGGATCGAGGCGCTCGGCCGGAGAGCGCGGATCGACCTGACGATGGCCGAGACACCGATCGAGGCAGTCGAAGAGACCGCAGCCGACGAACTCGGCCTGACCACCCGGGAGCGCGAGGTGCTTGCGCTCGTCTACGAGGGCTTCACCAACCGTCGGATCGCCGAGACGCTATTCATCAGTGAGAGCACGGCCGGCGTCCACGTGTCGAACATCCTGGGCAAGCTCGGGGTTGCCAGTCGGACCGAGGCGGCGACCGTCGCCGCGCGACTCGGCCTCGTCGACTGACCTCGGATAGCCCGTCTCGGCGCGCGGGTCAGGCGAGCCCGACGGTGGCGCTTCGTCGCTCGAGCAGGACGACGTCCCGCCAGCGGCCCGTCGGATCCTTGCCGACGGCGACCTGGACGCCGACCCGACGGAAGCCCACCGCCTCGTGCAGTGCCAGGCTGGCCACGTTCTCGGCCTGGACGCCGGCAATCAACGTCCACAATCCGACGCCTTCGGACTCCGTGATCAAGGTCTCGAGGAGTGCGCGACCCACCCCTCGCCCTCGGGCGCTGGCCGCCACGTAGACGCTTTCCCAAACGACACCCGCATACACCCGTCTCGAGGAGTAGGCACTGAGCGCGGTCCAGCCAAGGACTGGCCCCCCGGGGTTGTCGCGCGCGACAAGCCGGCAGTCGTGACGGTGGGATCGATCGAAGTGGCTCCAGTCGGGCGCTGTCCGCTCGAACGTCGCGACGCCCGTGGCGATCCCTTCCTCGTAGATCTGCCGAACCTCCGGCCAGTCCTTGGCCGTCATCGGTTCGATCGTGAGACTCGACTGCATCATCGAACCGTAGCCAACTTCGGTGGTGGGCGTGAGCCCGACGGGGTCAACCGGGTCGCGCAACCACCGGGTTACGGAGGGTCCCCAGCCGTTCGACGGTCAGCGCCACGGCGTCCCCCGGTTCCAGGTACCGGCCGAGCGTCGCCTCGCGAACTTCGAGGAGGCAGCCACCGCCGACGGTCCCGCTGCCGAGCAGGTCGCCGGGTCGAAGTCGCGCGTCCGCGGACGCCCGGGCGACCATGTCCGCGAACGAGAACTGCACATCCGACCAACGGCCGCGGCTCGTTTCGGTGTCGTTGACCGTTGCCGTCATCGTGAGGTCGTAGCCCTCGGCGCGGCGGGCGTCGCCGAGCTCGTCGGGCGTGACCAGGTACGGCCCGAATGAGCTGGCAAAGTCCTTGCCCTTGGCCGGCCCGAGCCGGACGGTGGTTTCCTCGCGTTGCAGGTCCCGAGCCGACCAGTCGTTGAAGATCGTGAACCCGCCGATCGCCTCCTCTGCTCGTGCCGGATCGAGGTTGACCGCGGGCGTGTCGATGAGCGCGGCGACCTCCAGCTCGTAGTCGAGCTCGACCGACGCCGCCGGGCACCAGACGGGATCGTCCGGGCCGCGGATCTCGGAGACATTGCTGAAGTAGAAGACCGGCAGTCGGAACCAGGTCTCCGGAACCTCGCCACCACGGCGTTCCCACATCGTGCGGACGTGACCCTCGAAGGCGTAGAAGTCGCGAATGGTTGGCGGCCGCAGGACGGGTGGGCCGAATGCGAGGTCCGCCGCAGCCAGGATGGCGTCGTCCTCTTCATTCCTCGCCGCGAAGCCCTCAACCAGCTCGCGAAGCGCGTCGACCCTCATCCCTCGGACCAGGTGATCGTCGAGCGTCGTCATCGGCAGTCGATGGAGGACCGAGTTGTGCGCGAGACGCGGATCGCCCGCCACCGCCCGACGACGCGCCACCTCGAGGTCAAGCCATTGTCTCGGGCTGTCGACGGCATCGATCGCGGCGGCCAGGCGCCAAGGGGCGCCCGTCGGCCCGTGGCGTTCGCGGATATGCGCGATCCTCACGAGCCGTCGCTCAGAACGGCTTCACGACCATCAGCCACAGGATGAGGACGAGACCGCCGATGCCGACCACGGACAGGACTGCGACCGGACTCCGAGCCGCGAGGGCGATCAATTCCGCGTCGGGCAACGGCACCGGATCGGGGGCGTCCTTGGGGCCGTATTGCGACTTGATCCCGATGGCGTCCCGGAGCGAGCGGAAATAGGGAGTCGCCACGATGTACATGATCACGGCGATCGCGATAAGCAACCCGAGGGCGACCCAGATCCAGAGCGATCCGAACCAGTTGCCGATCAGCCCGCCCCAGATGCCGCCAACCAGGAGCAGGACGAGGCCCACGTAGAGCCCACCGAGACTCGCCGACGACAAGTCCAGCAGCGCGGCGATCCGGGTTCGATCGCGCTCACGCGAGAGCACCATCGTCATCCACACCGCGACGCCATGCGACGCCGCGAACATGAACGCGCCGATGATGTGCAGCAGGATCACCCAGGGATAGATCTCCATTGCCACCTCCAACGGGCCGGTTTGGCGTGCTGCGCGGATTGTAGACACGGAGGGGGACCCTCCGGACATGCCTCGGACAACGACTGTCGATCCAGGATTGAACGCAAGACCTACCGAACCTACCAGTAGAGTCGGAAGGCATCCTCAACGGGTGCCGGAGAGGCGGAACCGGTGGATCGGGATCTCATCGAGGCAGCACGGAACGGAGATCGGGAGGCCTATGTCGACCTGATCCGCGTTCGGAGCGACCGCCTCTTTGCGATCGCCCAGCGGATCCTCCGCGACATCGACCGGGCCGAGGATGCCCTGCAGGACGCGCTGGTGATCGCCTGGCGTGACCTGCGAGGACTCCGCGATCCGGACCGGTTCGATGCGTGGCTCCAACGCCTGCTGATCCATGTCTGCCTGGCCCAGGCGACGCGTGAGCGCCGCCGGACTGCGCAGCTTCGCGTCCTGCCAGTCGACGGACCGGCGGGACCGGATGACCTGCTGACCGTCGCCGATCGGGACCTGCTCGATCGCGGCTTTCGGCGGCTACCGCCCGAACAGCGGGCGATCCTCGTGCTCCATCACTACCTCGGGTACGCCCCATCCGAGATCGCCGAAACGCTTGGCATCCCGGCGGGCACCGCCCGCTCACGACTGCATCACGCCCACCGTGCCATGCGCGCCGCCCTGGAGGCGGACGCTCGAAGCTCGATCATTGAAGGTCGCCCCGCATGACAAACCAGCGAGACATCGAACGCGTCCTCGACACCTGGTTCCGGGACGGCCCGAACGCTGCCCCGGATCGTGTCCTTGATGTGGTGGCCGATCGAATTGAGCATCAGTCCCAGCGACCCGCGTGGCACCTCCACTGGAGGGATACCACCACCGTGACCATCATTCCGAAGCCATATGCCGCCATCGCCGCGGCCCTCCTCGTTGCCGTCGTCGGTCTCGTGGCCGTCGTCGGCCTGACGTCGCGGGGCAATGTTGGCCCGCCGGGCCCAAGCGCAGCGCCCGCCGCGTCGACGCCGTCGAGTGCATCGCCCTCAATTGCATCGCCCTCGGCCGCCGCATTCGAATGCCACGGCGGCACAACCGGCTGCGCCGGGCCGCTGGCCGCCGATGAGCATGAGGCGACGAATTTCTTGCTCGACCTCTCCTTCACGACGCCGGACGGCTGGGTGAACATTCGCGACATCCCACGAACCTACGGCCTCGAAATGCCCAGTGGGCTGGGCGCCAACATTGAGGTCTTGGGCATGAACGCCATCGCCGAGCAGACCGAGTCGTGCGGCCCGGTCGCAAAGGCCGACGTCGGTTCCTCGGTCCAGGACTTCATCACCGCGGTCCAGACCCATGCGGGCCTCGTCTCATCGGACCCCGTGCCGGCAGAGCTCGACGGCTTCCAGGGTCAATCGATCGATTTCGTGACGGCCGCGAGCTGGGACCGGATGTGCCCGGACATCGACCCCTTCGTTCCCGTGGTCCTGATGCTCACCGATACGGGCGAGCCGCCGGGCCGGGCGATCGTGTACAACCCGGATCAACGTGTTCGCTGGATCGTGCTGGATGTCCGAGGCGAAACGATCATCGTCGAGCTTATTGGACCGGTCGCCGAAACCTCGTTCGCGTCAAGCGTGGCGGCGGCCCAATCGATCGTGGACTCGCTGCGGTTCGGTCCCGCCCGCTGACCCGGGTCACGTCATCCGAATGCTTTGCGCTCAGGCGCCGGCCGTTGCCGGGGCGACGGTCGGCGACCTGCGCGCGACGGCGGTAACGACCGCGTGGCACGCGTGACAAAGGACCTCCAGGTTCACCTGGTGATTGGAACAATTGACCAGTCGATAGGCGCCGGCAAGCGGCATCACGTGATTGACCTCGAGCCGTAGCTCGTGTCGCGCGTATCGTTTTCGCGCTGCGGGGTCGCGCCGGATGTCCTTCGGGCGGAACCCGCAGCGTTCGCACGCGTAGCCCGCTCGTCGCCGGGCCACTCGTCGGGCCGCGAACCACAGGTGGTTTCGCTCGAACTCGCGTGCGTGCCGATCAGAGCAGTACGCCGATCGCCGCAGTGGCAGCTCGAGCCGGCAGGTCGCGACGCGACAGAGCCGCAGGCTCAGGTCCACGCACGTGACGTGGGTCCGCCACGTTGCCGGGACGACAGCCTGGTTCACAGGTTCCCGCGCTTCTCCTGTTCGCGTTCGATGGCTTCAAAGAGCGCCTTGAAGTTGCCGACACCAAAGCCGCGCGAGCCGTGCCGCTCGATGATCTCGAAGAAGAAGGTGGGGCGATCCTGGACCGGTCGGGTGAAGATCTGGAGGAGATAGCCCTCCTCGTCCCGGTCAGCCTCGATCCCGAGCTCCTCGAGCGTGTCGATCGGCACGCCCACATCTCCGACACGATCCGCGAGCGTCGCGTAGTACTCGTGCGGGAGGCCGAGGAACTCGATCCCGTTGTCACGGAGCTGTCGCACCGTCCCCACGATGTCCTCGGTGCGCATCGCGATGTGCTGGCAGCCGGGCGAGCGATACCAGTCCAGATATTCCTGGATCTGGCTCTTTTTCTTGCCCGTGGCCGGCTCATTGATGGGGAACTTGATCCGCCCGTTGCCGTTGGTCATGACCTTGGACATCAGTGCCGAATAGTCGGTGTGGATCACCTTGTCGTCGTAATGGATCAGCTGGGCAAAACCGAGCACGTCCCGGTAGAAGTCGACGAACTGGTCCATCTGCCCGAGCCCAACGTTCCCGACGCAGTGGTCGACTTCGAGCAGGGACAGCCCGCTCGCCGCCCGCGCCGGGGCCTTGACCTTTCGATAGCCCGGGGCGAACACGCCCCCGAAGCCCGATCGATCGACGAACGAGTGGAGCACCTCGCCGTACGTGTGGATCGAAGCGCGCCGTAGCACGCCGTCCTCGCCACCGTCGATCTCGGCCGGGGACATGGCAGAGACCGCTCCCCGGCTCGTGGTCTCGCGCCAGGCCGATTCGACGTCGTCCACGGCGAACGCGATGTCGTGGACGCCGTCACCGTGTGCCCGTACGTGTTCGGCGATCTCGCCATCGGGTGTCAGGGGCGCCGTGAACACGAACCGGATGTCGTTCTGGACCATCACGTAGCTCGCCCGGTCGCGCACCTTGGTCTCGAGGCCGCTGAACGCAACCGGGGTGAACCCCCAGAGCGCGCGGTAGTAGGCGGCGGCCTGGCGGGCGTTGCCCACCCAGAACTCGACGTGATCGATCCCCTTGAGGGGCAGGAAATCGGCGGCCTTGGCGTACGCATCCGCGTCCGTCCGGGCGCCCACCTGGTTGGCGGCGCCGCGCGAGATGGTCTCCGTCATCACGGATCTCCCCTGCTGCGATGCGGGGCGGTCGGTCGGGGGCGGCCTCGACCAACCGGTGGTCTTGGCCTTCCATGCTACGCCTCGCGTGCCACACTGAGCCCATGACCGACGACGTCGATACCCGACTGGCTGCCGCGGGAGAGCGCCTGACCGAGCTCAGCGGTCCGCTGATGGCCAGGGCTCCGTGGGCGCTCGCCGCGCAGTTCGATAACTCGCCCGAGGCGTCGTGGGGACCGCGCGAGACGCTTGCCCACCTCGAGGAGATGCTCGCCTACTGGCTGGGCGAAATGGAGCGCGTCCTGGAGGCGCCAGACGACGGCGCTCCGTTTGGGCGCGTGATCACCGACGAGGTTCGGCTGGCGATCATCGAACGCGACCGCACGCTGCCGTTGCGCGAGCTTCTCGCCCGCGTCCAGATGGGCATCGATCGTTGGCGCGGGCGCTGGACGGAGCTCGACGAAACGAGCCGTGGGCGCATCG
This sequence comes from uncultured Chloroflexia bacterium, assembly GCA_963731865.1. GTDB lineage: Bacteria > Chloroflexota > Limnocylindria > Limnocylindrales > CSP1-4 > SPCO01. Next base: position 1,737,221 of record CAVSXG010000002.1, read on the forward strand.
GCACGCACCCGCGTCTTGGCCCGGTGACCGTGACCGACCTTGCCAGCCGCTTCGCGGTCGTCCACCTGGAGGACCATCTCGACCAGCTCGAGGCCGCAATCGGCGACAGGCACGCGAACGGCTGAGCGACCGACGGGATGTTCATCCTCTATGCCATTCCGGTCGGGATCATCGCTGGATACCTGCTCGGTGGACGGCTCGACCGACTCAGTACGGTCCGATTTCGTTGGGCGCCGCTTGCACTGCTCGGGCTGGCCGTCCAGGTCGCGCTCTTCTCCGACCCGCTCGCCACGGTCGTCGGTGACGCCGGGCCCCCGATCTACGTGGCATCGACGGCCGCCGTGCTCGTGGCCGTGCTCCGCAATCTCGACATCACGGGTCTCCCGATCGTGGCCCTCGGTGCCGCCAGCAACCTCCTGGCCATCATCGCCAATGGCGGGTACATGCCGGCCGATCCCGATGCCCTGGCCTCGATCGGCGGCATCGCCCCGGGCTACTCGAACAGCAGCAGCACGACGGATCCCGTCCTCGGGCCGTTGACCGACATCTTCGCGATCCCGGCCTGGGTCCCGTTTGCCAACGTGTTCAGCATCGGCGACGTGGTCCTTGGTATCGGTATCGCGACCACCATCGCGATGGCAATGCGACGAAGTGCGCCCGGGGAGCCGGGAGATCGGGAGGTGGCGCAATGACGATCCCCGAGATCGGATCGGGCCTGCCCGAGGTGATCCTGCGGGTCGCCGTCGTCTATCTCTTCCTGATCGTGGTCTTGCGCCTCTCGGGCAAGCGCGAGGTCGGCCAGATGTCGATCCTCGAGCTGATCGTCGTGCTCCTGATCTCGGACGCGGTCCAGAACTCGATGGTCGGCGACAACACCAGCCTGTGGGCCGGGCCCCTGGCGGTAACGACCCTCCTTGCGCTGGACTACGGCCTGAACTGGCTGACCCACCGGTCGAACACGCTCAGAAAGGCGATCGAAGGCGAGCCGCGGCTGCTGATCCGGGACGGGCGGCTCCTGCGCAAGGCTCTACGCGAGGAGAAGCTGGATGTCGATGAAGTCGAAACGGCGGTGCGCGCACACGGCCTGGCCCGCATCGACGAGGTTCGGGAGGCTGTCCTCGAGACGGACGGCTCCATCAGCATCATTCCCATCGACCACGCGGCGATGGGTCAGGTCGGCACCGACGCGGCTTCGAAGGGTTCGTCCGGCTAGGGCGTCGGCTCGTCGAGGACGTTCGCCTTGAGGAAGGCCAGGATTCGTTCGTACGAGTCGCGCAGGTTCTCGCGCCGCTCCCAGCCGTGGGCCTCCTCGTCGTACCAGTGGACGTCGTAGCGCTTGCCTTCGATCTCGAGCGCTTCGACCATTCGCTCGCTCATCAAGGGGACGACCCGCTTGTCCTTGCGACCGTGGAGGATCAGCAGGGGCGCCTCGATCCGTTCGGCACGGTAGACGGGCGATCCACGCCGGTAGACCTCCGTCCGCTCGGGGTCGTCGGGCGAGCCCATCATCTTGTGCAGGTCCAATCGACCGGCGCGATCGCCGTGCCGGTAGCTCTCGGCGATCTCCGAATCCCCGAAGAGATCCACGCCGGCGGACCACATCGCCGGCTCTTCCACGAGCGCGCACAGGGTCACGTACCCACCGTACGACCCACCGTAGATCACGAGCCGTCCGTCCGACCACGGCTGGTCCGCCGCCCAGCGAGCCGCGTCGATGACGTCCTGGACGTCGGCGTGGCCCCATTCGCCATGGTTCGCGTGACGGAAGGTTCGGCCATAGCCGGACGACCCGCGGAAGTCGACGTCGAGAAACGCGAACCCATCGGCGACGAGGCGCTGCTTGAGCGGCGAGAACGTGCGAAGCGCCTGCGCGGTCGGGCCGCCATGGGCGTAGACGACCGTTGGCACGCGACGACCGCCGCGTTTGCCGGTTGCGTCCGACGGCCGCCAGAGGTTGCCCTCGATCCCGAGACCATCGCGGGCCACAACGCGGACGCGCTCGGCCGGCGCGACACGGTCGCTCGAGAGCGCAGGGCGAAGGACGGCCGGCATCGAATCGGTGACCTGGCGCGGACGCGCGTCGTCGGGTGCGACGCCGGGGACAGGAAGCAGCCACAGATCCTGGGGGTGGGTCTCGTTCTCGCCGATGGCCGCTACCCAGGCACCGTCCGGCAGCCAGCCGACCGAACGCCACACGCCGTCCCAAGGGTTGATCCGGTGGCCCGCGACGGCGGCGGACACGGTCCGGGGTGTCCGCGGGGGCCGGCCGCGTCCGCGTTTTGGCGCAACCCGGGCGGCGAGCTCACCAACGACCAGGTCCTGGAGCCCGTCGTGGATCTCGATGGAGACGAAGCGGCTGCCGTCCGCCGATGGCACCGGGGCATACCCGACACCGCCACTTGGCTCACCGTGTTCGCGGTCGCCCGCGGTCAACACGATCCGGTCGCGCCCGTCCGCCGTGCGCTTGACGACCTGGAACCAGCCGTCGGCGTCCGACACGAACAGGAGCGAACCATCCGGGAGCCAGCGCGCGCCGACGTCCATGCTCGTGTCGCCGGCCACCACCTCTGTGACGCCGGTCGCGACATCGACAAGGGCGATCTGCGACGTCTCGTCGGGCTCAGCCTGGCGATGGCCCATCACCGCGATCCGGCCGCCGTCTGGTGCCCACTCGAACGCATCGATGTCGTAGCCGGTCCCGGTCAGGACGGTCGGTTCCGGTGGCTTCGGCTCCGCGGCCGGCCGGCCGCGACGAGGCACCGGCGCATCGATCAACCAGACCTGCGACCAACCACGGCGTCGCGAAACGAAGGCGAGCCGATGACCGTCGGGTGACCAGCGCGGCTGCTTGCCGCCACCCGGCTTGCCGACAACCCGTGTTACCCGGGAGCCATCCGCTTCCATGACCCAGATCTCGTCGTCGCGGACGTAGGCCACGCGGCGACCGTCGGGCGACCACTGTGGATCCGACACCGGCTTCTCCGATGCGGTCAGCCGGGTTGGATACCCACCACGGAGCGACAGCGTGAAGAGCTGGCGGGAACCGGCGGCCTCGGCCGTATAGGCAACCAGCCGATCGCGGGGATGGAGGCGAAACTCCCGCGGACTTTCGATCGCGGCGAGCGCCTCCGGGGTGAGGATCGTGGCAAGGCTGCCGGCCGTTGGTCCGGGCGCACGTCGCGAGGACTCGGGCGGCGTCATTGCCCCCCGGGCCGCGAGTCCGAGGGCCGATCCACCGACGCCTCGAGCTGGTCGCCCAGCTCGACGGTCCGCCGGTAGGCCGCCCACACCGCTTCCGAGAGCACAGTCCGGAGACGCCCCGACTCGAGCTCGTGAAGGGCGGCCGCCGAGGTGCCGCCGGGCGATGTGACCATGTTGCGGAGCTCCGCCGGATGCATGCCGGACTGCTTCGCGAAGACGGTCGACCCCTCGAGCGTCTCGATCACCAGGTCGTGCGCGATGTGGCGCGGGAAGCCGAGGTGCACGGCGGCGTCGATCAGAGCCTCCATCACCAGGAACACGTACGTCGGCCCGGTGCCCGAGACGGCGGTGGCCATCGCGACCATCTTCTCGTCGTCGACCTCGAGCTCCTTGCCGAGCGCGCCGAGCAGGGCCGCCGCCTGGGCCCGCTGCTCGGGCGTGCACGCGGGTGTGGCGTACCACACGGTCATCCCCTTGCCCAGACGAGCCGGGGTGTTCGGCATGCTGCGGACGACCTGGTCGTGGCCCAGCATGCCGGTCAGAGCAGCGCTCGTGGCCCCGGCCAGCATGCTCAGGACGAGCTGGCCGCGATGAAGATGCGGCCCGATCTCGCGTCCGACGCGCGCGAGCATCTGGGGCTTGATCCCGAACAGGATCACGTCGGCGCCTTCGACCGCCTCCACGTTGCTGGCCACGGTCCGGATCCCGTACGTCCGGTCGAGATGTTCGCGGCGCTCGGCGCGCTGGTGGCTTGCGATCACCTGTTCGGGCTTCACCAGCCCGCCGCGCAGGATGCCCGCGATCATGGCCTCCGCCATGACGCCGGATCCGACAGTCGCGATCGTGCTCGTTGCCAGGGGGGACATCGCGCGGAGTATAGCGGCGCGTCCCGGCCGTCCCGGGTCCGTACGCGCCTCAGTTCCGCGTGCAACGTAGGCCAACAGGTTGGGTCCGGCGGACTATCGTCACGCTCGGGCGGACCATCGTCATGTTTCGGACGATCCGAACGCGCGCGTAGCCTCGCACGGCGGCGACCGATTCGATCGGATCCCGGGGAACGTCGCTTTAAAAGGACCTGACATGCATCGCACGTCGCATCTGGCATCATTCCGTCGTCGTGCCGCGCTGGGAGCGGTGGCCAGCTCGCTGATCGCGGCCATGCTCGCTGTTCCGGTACTCGCGGCCGATACGGTCGTGCAGGTCATCAATGGCGGCGCTCGCACGGCAAGCGTGGCCAACCTGACGCTGACCCCGCTGACCTACTCGAACAGCGCCCAGTCGAACGCTGGCACCATGACCCTGACGGTTGACGATTCGAGCGGCACGGGGGCTGGCTGGAACGTCACGATCCTGAGCTCGGCCTTTGTGTACAGCGGCGCCAACAGTGGCACGAACATCCCGGCGGCAAACTTCTCACTCACCGCGGCGGCCACCCCGGTGATGACCGTCGGGCAGGCCGTCGATGGCACGAACGGACCCAAGGTCCCGGCGTCGAGCCCTGTCGGCACGCTCGACAGCGCCCGCAAGGTGATTCAGGCGAATGCCGACTACGGTCTTGGTACGTACACGCAGGCACTCAGCGTCTCCCTCTCCGTGCCCGGGCAGAGCCGCGCGGGCACGTACACCGGAACCCTCACGACCACGATCTCGGCCGCGCCGTAGCATCCGGTCGCGGTCGCGCCGATCCGACGCCGGCTTGACCGATCGAATCCCGAAGACCACTCTCACCCGCATGCGACGGGGCCGCGTGATCCGGCGACCTGGGTGGGCGCGACATCTCCTCGTCGCCTGGTCGATCTCCGTCACGATCGGACTCGCGACTGCCACGGCGACCGTCGCAGCGGATCCGTCGATCAAGCTCGCTGCCGAGCCGGTGGGTGAGGGGGGCCAGTTCTTCCACCGATCGCTCCAGCCCGGCGAAGCCGCCGAGCTCGTCGTCGACCTGGCGAACTATGGCGAAGCCGCAGTTCGCGCGCGGACGTTTGCGGCCGATGTGTACTCCATCATCAATGGCGGCTTCGGGGCGCGATTGCGCGGCGAAGCGACCAGCGGGACGACGACGTGGCTCGCCTATCCGACCGAGGTCCTCGAGATAGAGCCTGGCCAGGCGGTCCGGCGGTCTTTCACCGTCACGGTCCCCGATGCTACGAAGCCCGGCGAATACATCACGAGCATCGTCATCGAGAACGAGGACCCGTTGGTCTCGGCCGAAGGTCTTGCGTTCAACCAGTTCGTGCGCACCGCGATCGCGGTGTCGATCGTCGTCCCGGGTCCCACCGAGGCGGCCGTGGAGCTCGGTCAGGCGCGACATTCGTTCCTGGACGGACGTTCCGTGGTCGGCGTCGCCATCAACAACGTCGGCGACCTGCTGCTGCGGCCTGTCGGGACCATGGGCATCGTCACCGAGGCGGGTGATCCGATCGACAACCGACAGGTCGCAATGGACTCTGTGTATGCACACACCGCGACGTGGCTCGAGGTCGTGCTCGACGGTCCACTGGCGCCCGGCCGCTACCTGGCGAGGGTTGACCTGGCCGATCCGGCTCGTGGCGGCCCAGTCGGCGGCGAGCGGCCGTTCGTCGTTGGCGAGGATGGTTCGCTGAGTCCCGTCGGTCCCGCGACCGCTCCGACCGATACCATCGAGCTGCCGATCGTGGGAACCGTTCCGCGTCCGGATGGGACAGTCCTGCCGTTCATCATCGGATCCTTGATCGGGGGCCTCGCGGTCGCGCTCGTTGCGATCGGGCGGCGCCGCCGCCGCGACTCGCGTCCCGGCGTCTGATCCACGGCATGCATCATCGAAGGGCCGCGATCCGCGCACTCCTGGCCGGCATGGGGGCGGGCCTGCTGGCGACGGGCACGACGCTTGCGGCCCTGTCGGCCTCCGTAGCGAACATGACACTTCCGGCAGTCACGTTCGCCCATGGCGCCCAGGTCAGTAGCGGGACGATGACCCTGACGGCCACCGATACGTCCCTCGTGGCCGGCGTTGGCTGGAACGTGACCATCCAGGCCTCGCCCTTCGTCTACTCCGGGTCGTTCGGCGGCACCAATATCCCTGCGACCAACTTCTCGTTGACCTCGGCGGCGACTCCGGTTCGCGTAACTGGTCAGGCCGTCGACGCGACAAATGGCCCAAAGGTCCCTGCTTCCAGCCCGCTTGGCACCCTCGACGTCGCCCGCAAGGTCCTCCAGGCAAACGCCCTGTACGGCGTCGGCACATACACGCAGCAGCTCGGCGTCAGCCTCACGATTCCCGCGCAGGCGCGGACCGGGACGTACACCACGAACCTGACGACGACGATCTCAATCGGCCCCTGAATCGGCGGCCGCGTGGCGCTCGTCGATCGGCGCAGAATCGCGAGCCACAGCGACGCCAGTGAGGAAGAAGCGCCCCGTATTCGACACAGAGACCTCGTCGAAGCCCGCCCGCTCAAGCGCCTCTTCCAGCTCGCCCGGCTCGTAGTAGACCTTGACGATCGTGAACTCTCGACCGTCATCGAGGCGGCGAACGGACCGGTCATCGGCCGGGGTCGGGTGGTCGGCGGCGCTCGACTGCGGATCGAACAGCGAGTCGATGAACGCGAAGGTGCCACCACGCTTCAGCCACCGCCGGACCAGCCCGAGAAAGCCGTCGAGCTGATCGCGCGACACGTGACTGAGCCAGAACCCCGTGAACACTGCGTCCACCTCGCGATCCGGCTCCGCCCATGCGTCGCGAACGTGCAGGTGTGCGCGCAATCCATGGGCAACTAGTCGTTCGCGTGCGCGGTCGAGCGGCGCGCTCGCGGCGTCGTAGAGCGACAGCTCGCCCTTTGACGCGAGCAATGGCGACCACCAGCCGGTTCCCGCGGCGAGCTCCACGATCTGGCCGCGGATCGGCAGCGCGTCGAGCCACCGTCCGGCCGCATCGAGCTCCGCATTCCAGGCGGCATCGTGGATCGGGCCGCGTGCGTAGCGGCCGCGTCGGAGGTACCAGTCGTCGTACTCGGGGGCCCGTGCCTCGTAGTAGGCGACCATGTCGGTGGCGTCGCGCGCCGGCCCGGCGTCCTCGTGATCCTCGGGACCGGCCACATCGATAGTGTTGGCCGCGTCCTTCGTCACCATCTCGGACCCGGCTCGTGCGGCCCCCCGTTCGGTCAGCGCCTGGCGCAATCGAAACCGGAGGAACCCGTTGTCGCCCGCCTTGCCGACGCAGTCCGGGCAGAGCTGCGCCCAGCCCTCCAGGTTATCCGCGCCGCGGCAGACGTGCGCCGTACCGCACCAGAGGCAATCGAAATGGTCGCGAAACGGCATGACGGCGATCTTCCGACCGGTCAGGGCTGGACCGGCGTCCACGATCCGAACGGCGCGATGTCGACGAACCCGTCCGGATCGAAGATCTCCGCAAGGAGCTCGATCCCGTCGACTACCCGTGGACCGGGACGGCTGAAGTAGGCCGACCCGTCGAGCGCAAAGATCTGCTCCCGGTCGACGGCCGTCAGGTCGGCGTACCCGGGCGGTCGACTCACCCGGGCCCATTCGGCAACCGTTTCGGCAAGGTGGTAGCCGCAGGGCATCAGCAGGAGCATTTCCGGATCCACGTCGGTGATGGCGTCCCACGTGGTCTGGACCGATGCCTCGCCGTCGGCGCCGAGCAGGTCCCAGCCCCCGGCGCGGCGGATCTGCTCGGGCACCCAGTGCCCGATGGCGAACGGCGGGTCGAGCCATTCGAGGCCGACCACCCGCGGGGCGTGTCGCCCGGCATCGCGACGTGCCTGGACATGGGCCTCGACCGCACCGAGGCGCTCGCGGAGCGACTCGACAAGGTCGATGGCGGCGTCCTCCGCCTCGGCCATCGCCCCGACGGTCGTGATGGTATTGAAGATGCCCTCGATCGAGGTTGGTTCGAGCGAGACGACCGTGATGTCCGCGTCGATCGCACGCGCCACCTCGTTGACCTCGCGATAGCTCACCGCGCAGACCCGGCACAGCTCCTGGGTCACGATCAGGTCGGGATGGGCCGCCTCGAGCGCCCCCTCATCGAGCGCGTACAGCGAGGATCCCCCGTGGACCGCCGCCGTCACCAGGCGGTGGATGTCGCGCGAGGAGCTCGTCGAGAGGTCCTGGACGCTCCGGGTCATGACCGGCTTGCCGACTGCCTCGGGCGGGTAATCGCACTCGTGGGTGACGCCGACGAGCTCATCGCCGAGACCGATCGCGCAGATGATCTCGGTGGCAGACGGGAGAAGGGAGACGATTCGCATCGGTTGGCCGGCTCGGTCGCGCGGGACGGACCCGACCGGGAGCCGGCACAGCCGGGAACCGGCGCGCGGCCGGGGAGCCTAGGCGGGTTTGGCCGCGTCGACGGCTGCCCGAGCGGCGGCCTTGTCCGTGTACCAGGTCGCGTCTACGACCGTGTAGTTCGCCCATTCCGGTGGAAGGGACTCCTCCGGGAAGATGGCGTTTACCGGGCACTCGGGCTCGCACGCGCCGCAGTCGATGCATTCGTTGGGGTCGATGAACAGCTTGCGGTCAGCGCCCTCGTCGTAGTGGATGCAGTCGACCGGGCAGACGGACACGCACGAGATGTCGAGGACATCGATGCACGGCTCCGCGATCACATACGTCATGCACGTCCTCCTCGTGGGCCAGGGCGCCGCGCACCGCGATCGATGCGGAGCAAGAGGGTACCATCCGGCGTCCTCAACGCGCCGCTATTCGACTTGTCGCAACGCGCATCAAGACGGGCCCTGCGCGACCCATCGGACCGGGATCTGCATGCCCTTGTCCCAGTGCCCCGGGACATGACAGCCGACGACCGAAGCGTGCTCGGCATCAGCCGGGACGGTCCACGTCACGTCGACACGTTGACCCGAGGCGACCACCACCCGAAGCCCCGCGACGTCGGACGGCACGGTCACGACCGGGGTCGGTCCGGGTGGGGCACCGGCCACGGCGGCCTCTGCCGCTTCCCACGCGTCCTGGACCGATGCGTCACCGATGATTGCCTCATGGACGACGAGTCCACCGTTGATCACGTGGAGGAGGATCGTCTCGCCGGGCACGAGGTCGAGCACGTCCGGGACGAAGGAGTAGTCACGCGTGATGAGGTTGACTTCGCGCGGCGCGTCGGAGGAGCCGGCCATGATCGGTGGCGTTGCAACGACGCCGCCAGCCGGCTCGCAGGCGGCGAACAGGACGAGCGCAGTCGCGAGCCAGGCCATCCGGGCACGCCCGGCTGAACGGGTTGGATCCACGGACGGCAGTCTAGGGACCGCGCTCCGGTACGACATCGATTTGGCTTGACACTCCATCCGAGCCGCTGCAATGTGCGGCGCACCCACGCCCGAGGTCCGCTTGACGAGCCAGTCTCCAGCCGCCGCGATCGAGCCACAGAACGCCGGCCGCGCGACGGTCAGCGGCGAAGACGTGGGCACGCCTGCGGTCCGTCTCGAAGGCGTCCAAAAGCGGTTCGGGGACGTGGTCGCGGTGGACGGGATCGACCTCGACGTCCGCGACGGTGAGTTCTTCTCGATGCTGGGGCCGTCTGGGTCGGGCAAGACGACCATGCTCCGAATGATCGCGGGCTTCGAGTTGCCGAGCGCAGGCCGGATCCTCCTCCACGGCCAGGACGTCACCGCGGTCCCCCCGTTCGACCGGGATGTCAACACGGTCTTCCAGGACTACGCGTTGTTCCCGCACATGAGCGTCGGCGACAACGTCGGGTATGGACTCCTCGTCCGGAAGGTGCCCCGGCAGGAGCGGCTCACCCGCGTCACCGAAGCCCTGCGAATGGTTCGACTCGAGGGCTACGAGAAGCGGAAGCCGAGCCAGCTGTCGGGCGGTCAACGGCAACGCGTGGCGCTCGCCCGGGCGCTCGTCAACCGGCCGCGGTTGCTCTTGCTCGACGAACCGCTCGGGGCGCTCGATCTCAAGCTCCGTGAGGAGATGCAGATCGAACTGAAGGCCATCCAGCAGGCGGTCGGGATCACCTTCATCTACGTGACCCACGACCAGCAGGAAGCGCTGACGATGAGCGATCGACTGGCGGTCTTCAATAACGGCCGGATCGAGCAGGTCGGTGCGCCGGCCGACGTCTACGAACGACCCGCCACCCGGTTCGTCGCCGGGTTCGTCGGCACCTCCAACCTTTTGCGCGGGGAGGCCGCGGAGGCGATCGTCGGGTCCCGCGGCACGTTCACGATCCGACCCGAGAAGATCCATCTCCGCCTGCCCGATGACCCCGTCGGCGCAGACGAAACCGCGGCCCTCGGGACGATCCGCGAAGTCGTCTATCTCGGACCGGATACGCGCTATATCGTGGCACTCGACGCAGGCGCAGAACTGGTCGTGACACAGCAGAACCTGGCGACGACCTCGAGCGAGGCGCTCGCCCAACGAGGCAAGGCTGTCCGCCTGGCATGGAAGCGACAGCATCAGCTCCCCGTCGCGGACGGGTGAGTGGAGGAGGGCAAAGACGTGACTCGATCTCGTGGAGGTTTGGCGCTCGCGGCAATGGTCGCGATCGTCGTTTCAGCCTGTAGCAGCGCCGGCGGGAGTGCGGCGCCCAGCGTGCCAACGACCGTCGGGGACGGCGAAGGCGAGCTGAACCTCGTCATCTGGTCCGGGTACGCCGAGCGCGGCGCGGTTGATCCCGCGTACGACTGGGTGACACCGTTCGAGACCAAGACCGGCTGCAAGGTCAACACGACCGATATGACCGACAGCGCCAACGGCGTGTCCCTGATGCAGTCGGGCGACTACGACGGCGGGTCGTTCTCGGGCAACGCGACCGGGCGCCTGATGGCCGGTGGCGTGGTCGCACCGATCAATCCCGATCTGATCCCCAACTACGCGAACGTCTTCAAATCCCTCAAGCTAAAGACGCATAACTCGCTCAATGGCCAACCGTATGGCGTGCCACATGGTCGGGGGCCCAACCTGCTTATGTACAACACAGACGAGATCACGACCGCCCCCACGAGCTGGGATCCCGTGTGGGACGGGAGTTTTGCCGGCAAGGTCAGCATCTACGACTCATCCGACTACATCGCCGATGCCGCGCTGCATCTGATGCAGAAGCAGCCTGATCTCGGGATTACCAACCCATACCAGCTCAATGACGCCCAGTTTGCCGCCGCGATCGACCTGCTCGAGGCGCAACGGGACGCGGGGGCGCTGTACTGGGCGACGTATAGCGACCAGATGGCGTCGTACACCGCAAAGGACGTCGTGATCGGCACGTCATGGCAGTTCATGGTCAACCTCTTGCAGGCCGAAAGCGCGCCGATCGCCGGCATCCTGCCGGAAGAAGGGTCGACCGGCTGGTCGGATACGTGGATGATCCATTCGAAGGCCAAGCACCCCAACTGCATGTACAAGTGGATGGATCACATGGCATCCGCCGAGGCCAACGGCCAGGCAACGGTGTGGTTCGGCGAAGCGCCGACGAGCCAGGCCGCCTGCGATTACGCCGAGACACTCTCGCCCGGACACTGCGAGCAGACGCACGCAACCGACGATGCCTACTACGAGAAGATCTGGTACTGGGCGACGCCGCAGGCGGACTGCGCCGACGCCGACGCGGCCACCACGTGCAAGGACGTGGACGCCTGGGTTGAGGCATGGACAACGCTCCGCGGCGCTTGACGCCCGCGTAGGGACGTGACGGACGAAGGGCTCTCGAGCATGGACCGGGAGCCCTTCCTCACGCCGCCTTCACCGTGAGCGACGATTCCGCGTCGGTTCCCGGCCCGACGAAGGTCTCGCCGCGATCGGGTGCCGGGCATCGGATCGCGACCTGGCTATACCCGCGTCGGCGGATACAGCTCGGTGCACTGCTGTCCGGCCCGCTCGGCTGGCTGGTGGTCGCCTACCTCGGAGCGTTGGTTGTCCTGCTGCTCAACGCGTTCTGGGCCAAGGATGCGTTCACCGGCCGGGTCGAGCCATTCGCCTGGACCCTTGCCGCATTCGAGAGCATCGCCTCGAACGAGGTCTACCGAACGATCGCCGTCCGAACCGTCGCGATGGCGGGCCTCGTCACCTTGACCGACATCCTGCTCGCGTTCCCGATTGCGTACTACATGGCGCGGATGGCATCACCCCGCGTGCGCGGCATCCTGGTGATCGCCGTTCTGATGCCGCTCTGGGCCGCCTACCTCGTCAAGGTCTATGCGTGGCGGACCATCCTCCAGGGCAATGGCTTTCTCGAAGCCGTGCTGGGACCGTTTGGGGTGGAAGGTCCGGGTCTCGACGAGATCGGAAACTCCTGGCTGGTCCTGTCCTATCTCTGGCTTCCGTACATGATCCTGCCCATCTTCGCGGGCCTCGAGCGGATCCCGAGGTCACTAGTCGAGGCATCGGCTGACCTGGGCGGAAGGGCTGGAACAACATTTCGCCGGGTCATCTTGCCGCTTGTCTTCCCGGCCTTGGTCGCCGGCTCAATCTTCACGTTCTCGCTGACCCTTGGCGACTACATCACGCCCGACCTCGTATCCGACGCAAAGTTCATCGGGAACGTGATCTACGACAACTCGAGTCTCGGCAACTTGCCGCTGGCCGCGGCCTACTCGCTGCTGCCCATCGCGATCATGACGATCTACCTGCTGGTTGCGCGCCGCCTCGGCGCGTTCGAATCGCTGTGAGCGACCGACATGGTTGAGTCCAGGGCAATGCGGGTAATCCTGCGGGTGCTCACGGCTTTGGTCCTTGTGTTCCTCTATCTGCCGCTCGCGATCCTTACGATCTACGCCTTCAATCCGAGCCGTCTTCAGGCCTGGCCGCCAACGGGGTTCACCTTCCACTGGTTCGGGGAAGCGGCGGCAAATCCGGGCGTCATCCAGGCCGTGATCAACTCCTTCGTCGTCGCGACCGTCGCGACCGCCATTGCGCTGGTCCTGGGAACGCTGGCGGCCCTCGCCGTCCAGCGGTATTCGTTCTTCGGTCGCCAGACGATCTCGTTCTTCCTGGTACTTCCGATCGCGCTCCCGGGCGTCGTCACGGGCATCGCCCTGCGGACTACCTTCGTCACGTTCGGTGTCGAGTTCGGGTTGCTTACGATCGTGGTCGGCCACGCCACCTTCTGCGTCGTGATCGCATATAACAACGTCATCGCGACGTTGCGACGGCTTCCTCGTTCACCCGAAGAAGCCTCGCTCGACCTCGGGGCGAACTCGTTCACGACCTTCCGACGCGTCACCCTCCCCAGGATGGCGACGGCGCTGTTGTCGGGCGGATTGCTCGCCTATGCGTTGTCGTTCGACGAGATCATCGTCACGAACTTCACCGCAGGTGCCGGCACGCAGACGATTCCGATGTGGGTCCTGAGCGCGATCCAGCGCCCAACCGAGCTCCCGGTCGTGAACGTGGTGGCGCTGATCCTGATCCTGTTGTCCGTAGTGCCGGTTTACGTGGCTACCCGACTCAGCAGCTCCGTGGCCGAGACGCGGACCTGAAGACCATCAGCTCCACTTGTAGCCAACATCCACCACGATCACCAGGATGGGCGCGAGGGCCAGCAACAGGGACGAGAGCTGTCGACGCATTGGGCACCTCCACTGGCGGTAACCGCCAGGGTTCGGACGGCGGCTAGACCCCTCCGAGGAGTGCCCGGTCCGTTGACCGCCAGCGACAGTGTCGCGGCGAACCCTTAGCTGCGACTTATCGCGCGGCGGACCCGGCGGTGGCCCAGGGCCGGACAAATGATCGGCGTTGCGCCTTCGGTGTGGGGCGCAGGGCGGCCGACTGGGCTGCGCGTCGGGACAGAGCCTGCTCGATCTCGCCCGTCAAGCGACGCCCGACCGGGGTCCGCGCGAGCCATTCGAGATAGTCCGGATCGTGCTCGACAAGCGCGCCCACGGTCCAACCGGCGTATCGCCCAAAGTCGATCGTCGAGCCGGTCATCGGCTGGGCCCGGCCCGGTTCCTGAGCGGCCGACTGCCAGGTCAGCGGAGCCGGGCTGGGCTGGCTCGCCGTCCGAACATCCCCCGGCATGACCGGCTGGGCGTCGAACGTCGCCTTGCGCTCGGCATTCCCGAGGATCGCATAGGCCTCCGTGATCTCGACCATGCGTGCCGAATTGCCGCCGGAGTCCGGGTGGTATTTGCGAGCCAGTGCCCGGAAGGCGGCGTGGATCACCTCGGGCTCGGCCCGTCGATGAACCTGGAGCACGTCATAGGGGTCGCTCATGCCCCCAACCCTACCCAATGCCACCGTCGTCGCAACCCGCCACTTGGTCCAACGCCCCAGACGATAGTCCTCCCCATCGCTTGTGCGCAGCCGTTCGTCGACGCGTACAGTCAACCCATGGACGCGACCGACACCGCACGATTTCGCGCTGCGCTGGAGATTGAACGCGCCCGACTCCTCGGCGAGATCGGCGAAGCCATCGAGACTCCAGATCAGATGACCTACGGCTCCCAGGCCGCAGCGGCGAGCCAGGTCTTCGAGCAGCAGCGCGACCTCGCGCTCCGTGATCGGTCGATCCAGCACCTGCGGCTCGTTGACGCAGCGATCGTCCGTCTCGACGAGGGGACCTATGGAACGTGCGCGCGCTGTGGGCAGCCCATCCCGCCGGGCCGTCTCGAGGCGCTGCCGTGGGCGGCGCATTGCATCAATTGCCAGACCGCGATCGATGGAGGTCGGCGTTGACGGAGATCCTTGCGAGGGCCCTCGCGGGGGCCGTCGCGCGGGCGGCCGGAACCTCGCTGGTCACGCTTGGGGCGATCCGCGCGGCCGCCGCAACGCTGGAGGGTGTTGCTCTTCGAACTCCGCTTGTCGCGTTCGGGCTACCGTCGGACCGCCGTTACCTGAAAGCCGAGTCCCTCCAGCCGATCGGCGCCTTCAAGTTGCGTGGCGCGTACGTCGCCGTGGCGTCCCTCTCCGAGGACGTGCGGGCGCGCGGGGTGATTTCCTATTCGTCTGGGAACCACGCCCAGGGCGTCGCACGAGCCGCCCGCCTGCTGGGCATCCCCGCGGTCATCGTCATGCCCTCCGACGCGCCGCGGATCAAGCGTGAACGTGTCGAGGCTGACGGCGCCGAGGTGGTGATCGTCGGGACGGCGAGCGACGAACGACAGCACGTGGCCGAATCGATCGCGGGCGAGCGGTCCCTGGCGATCATCCCGCCATTCGACGACGATCGGATCATCTGTGGCCAGGGCACGATCGGACTCGAGCTCGTCGCCGACCAGCCGGACCTCGCCGTCGTCCTCGTCCCGATCGGTGGTGGCGGTCTGGCCAGCGGCGTCGCCACTGCGGTGAAGGCACTGCGCCCGGAGGTTCGGGTGATCGGGGTCGAGCCGGAACTCGCGGCGGACGCGCACGAGTCACTCGAACGCGGCGAGATCGTTCGCTGGCCATCCGAGCTGGTGTCGCGGACGATCGCCGACGGCACCCGGACGCAGGCACTGGGCGTGCGCACCTTCGCGCACCTCCGGGCACACATCGACGGGATCGTGACGGTGTCCGAAGCAGAGATCGCCGCGGCCGTCCGTCTCGCGGCGGAGCGAAGTCGCCTCGTCGTCGAGCCCTCTGGCGCGCTCGGGATCGCGGCGATGGCCTTCCATGCGAAGGCGATCGGGCTCGATCGGCAAGCCGGCGCCGTCGTGGCAGTGGTGAGCGGCGGGAACGTAGATCCCGAGCGGTACCTCGAGTACCTTGCCGCCCCGATCCCTGACGAGAGATAGCCGGACGTCGGCTCGCAACAGCGAGACTCGCCCGCGGGTGAGCCCGCGTTACCCCGGCCGGTCGCCCCGTTCGTCCGCCAGGCGCTCCGCAAGCCGTCGCTCGCGGACGCGGATCGTGGCGAGGTCCCGGTCCGCCTGCCGATCGACCCGCCCAAGATCACGCGCGTCCGCGCGCATCCACCCGCCAACCAGCGACATGATCGCGCCGAGAAAGATCAGGTCGCCCACGATCCACATGACGCCTGCCGCCAGCCGCTGGTCCGCGAGTGGGTCGATGCCGTAGGGCTGACCGAGCGACGCGTAGTGCGGATACAGGACACCGGCCGCGTTCAGGAGGACGAAGGAGAGGAAGGTGTTCTGGGTCATCTGGAGAAAAACGTACGCGATGCGGGCCGGGTGGCGCATCCGCCACGGGGCCGGATCGAGCGCCACGGCCGGCCACCAGAACAGCAGACCGCTTGCCATGAACAGCCCGTGCTCCAGGTCATGCACCAGTGGATCCTCGAGGGCGGCGTTGAACAGCCCGGAGAAGTGGCTCGCCCAAAGAACGGATGCGAGGACGATCCACGCGACGACCGGGAAGGCGAGGATCCGCATGACCCGGGAGTGAAGGATCGGCAGCAACCATCGTCGACGGGTGGCGGGAGCGCTCAGGCGAAGCAGCAACGTGATCGGCGCGCCCATCGCGATGAGCGGTGCGGCCACCAGCACGATCAGGACGTGCTGGACCATGTGCGCCGAGAACAGGGTCGTGTCGTACCGCTCGACGCCCGAGAGCAGCGCCACCGCCAGCGCCACGAGACCGAGCAGGAACGCGACCGTTCGCCCGCGCGGCACCCGGCTCGCCCGATGCAGCCGGTTGACCCGGCTGACCGCCCACAACCACCAGGCCGCCGCGGCAAGGATCGCCAAGGTCGGAAGCGGCGAGAACGTCCAACCAAACAGGATTGATGCCGCGCCCGGCGGGTCGGCAGGCACCGGGCCGTGCGCCATCGCCGGAGAGGCCGTCATGGCCAGCCCGAGCACGGCCGCGACCGCCGCCCCAATGCGGGAACGCCAGCGTCCAATGCGACCGCTCTCAGCCATCGCCGGCATGGTCGCACGATCGACGACGCTGGGGCCGCGCCCTGGTTCGTTGCCAGTCCACGATGGCGCGCGAGCGACCCGCGCTCCGGTAGAATGGCCGCGCTTCGGCCCGGCGGCCGAGCGTGTCTGCCGGTTCATCGGTCGTGCGTCCGTCCATGGCGCGTGGCCATCCTCGAGGATATCGATGTCGAGCTCCCCCAGGACGCGCCCAACGCCCGGATCCGTCGTCGCCGTGAGCGTTGTCGTGCTCCTGATCGCGCTGGTGGCGGCAGCCGTGGCGCTCGGGTTCGATCTCGCCGGCGAAGCCCAGGAATTCATCACCGGGCTCTACCCGCCGATCGCGGTGACCGAAGAAGGCGCCCAGATCCGCGACCTCTACACGATCGTCTTCATCATCGCGGCGGTGATCTTCATCCTTGTGGAGGGCCTGATCATCTGGTCGGTCGTCCGCTACCGGCGCAAGCCGGGGGACGACACCCTTCCCCCGCAGACCCACGGCAACAACGTCGCCGAGCTGGTCTGGACGATCGTTCCGACGATCATCGTCGTCTTCCTGTTCGTGATCTCGTGGCAGACACTCAACGCTGTCGATACACCGTCGACCAACCCGGACCGCCAGATCCGGGCGGTGGCCGGGCAGTTCCAGTGGCAGTTCGACTACCTCGACGACGATGGCTCGACCATCCTGTACACGCAGAACCTCGCGAGCGGCCTGGATGGTGGCATGGCCGTGCCCGCCGGAGAGACCGTGCGCCTCACGCTGACCAGCCATGACGTCATTCACGCGTTCTATGTCCCGCAATTCCTGTTCAAACGGGACGTCGTCCCGGGTCGGGTCAACCAGTTCGATTTCAAGGTCAACGCGAGCGACGCCGGCCAGACCTTCCGTGGCCAATGCGCCGAGCTCTGTGGGACCGGGCACCGGATCATGCTCTTCGACGTGCATGCGATGACGCCGGCGGACTTCGATACCTGGCTGGACACAAGGATCGCCGAGGCTAACGCCACGCCACCGCCACGCCCAAGCGGTGAGGCCGGCGTGACCGTGGACATCAGCGCCGCCAATGTCGCCTTCGAGCAGACGGAGCTACAGGTCCCGGCGGGAGCGCCCTTCCGGATCGTCTTCGACAACAAGGACGCGGACATCCCGCACAACGTCGCCATCCACCGCGATTCCGCGACCGGCGAAGAGGTCTTCAAGGGCGAGATCTTCCCCGGCCCCGCCAAACGCGATTACGACGTGCCCGAGCTCGAAGCCGGGACCTATGCCTTCGTCTGTACTGTCCATCCGACCATGGTCGGCACGCTGACCGCCGAGTAAGGAGCACCGATGGCGACGACCGCGCTGACGCCCGCTGCCTCCGCCTACCGGAGCGGCCTCTATGCCTGGCTCACGACGACGGACCACAAGAAGATCGGGATCCTGTACCTGATCAACTCGTTCGTCTTCTTCTTCATCGCCGGTCTGCTGGTGCTCGTCGTCCGCGCCGAGCTGGCGCAGCCGGGGCTCCAGTTCGTGAATGACGCCACGTACAACGAGCTCTTCTCGATGCACGCGACGGTGATGATCTTCGTGTTCATCATCCCGATCCTTGCCGGGTTCGGGAACTACGTGGTGCCACTCCAGATCGGGGCACCGGACATGGCGTTTCCACGGATCAATGCGATGTCGTTCTGGATGCTCCCGCTCGGTGGGACCCTGCTGTTGCTCGGGTTCCTGACGGGCGGCGCGGCCGCCGCGGGCTGGACGAGCTACCCGCCGCTCTCGGAAGACCGGCCTCTGGCCGCGGTCGGGTCGGGGCAGGACCTCTGGATCGTGGGCCTGGTGCTGATCGGAACGAGCTCGATCCTTGGCGCCATCAACTTCCTCGTGACGATCTTCAAGATGCGCGCGCCCGGGATGACGCTCTTCCGGATGCCGATCCTCGTCTGGACGGTGCTGACGACGTCAGTACTGGTGCTCATGGCCACCCCGGTCATCACGAGCGCCCTGATCATGCTGTTCATCGACCGCAACTACGGTGGGTCGTTCTTCGACCCCAGAGTCGGCGGCGACCCGGTCCTCTACCAGAACATCTTCTGGTTCTATTCCCACCCGGCCGTCTACGTGATGATCCTGCCGGCGATGGGCATGATC
Organism: uncultured Chloroflexia bacterium; assembly: GCA_963731865.1. Classification (GTDB taxonomy): domain Bacteria; phylum Chloroflexota; class Limnocylindria; order Limnocylindrales; family CSP1-4; genus SPCO01. The sequence goes on from CAVSXG010000002.1 coordinate 1,756,313, forward strand.
AGCGAGATCCTGCCGGTCTTCTCGCGCAAGCCGCTGTTTGGCTACAAGGCATTCGTCTTCGCGACCGCCGGGATCGGCGCCCTGGGCTTCTCGGTCTGGGCCCACCACATGTTCACCACCGGAGCGGTCTACCTGCCGTTCTTCAGCTTCATGACCTTCCTGATCGCGATCCCGACCGGGGTCAAGATGTTCAACTGGATCTTCACCCTGTGGCGGGGGAAGTTGACGCTCGCCACGCCACTGCTCTTCGCCCTCGGGTTCCTGAGCATGTTCCTGATCGGCGGGATCAATGGCGCGTTCAGTGCCGCGGTGCCGGTCGACTTCGCGTTGCACGACACCTACTGGGTCGTCGCCCACCTCCATTACGTGCTGTTCGGCGGGTCCGTCTTCGGCGTGATGGCCGGCTTCTACTTCTGGTTCCCCAAGATGACCGGGCGGATGCTCAGCGAAACAGTCGGCAAGCTCCAGTTCGTCCTGATGTTCATCGGGTTCAACATGACCTTCTTCCCGATGCACGAGCTCGGTCTGGCGGGCATGCCCCGGCGGATCGCGGACTATGCGTCGGCTGCCGGCTGGAACGACCTGAACATGCTGGCGACGATCGGCGGGTTCACGATCGCGTTGAGCATGGTGCCGTTCCTGTGGAACGTCTTCGTGTCGCTGCGCAGCGGCAAGCTGGCTGGTGACGACCCGTGGGAAGCCAACACGCTCGAATGGGCGACCAGCTCACCACCGCCGCCCTACAACTTCGACCACTTGCCGGAGATCCGCTCGGAGCGTCCGCTGTTTGACGTGCGGCACGGTCGGACCCATGCGGCGGCCGTTGCGCCCCTTCCCCGGCCCGATGCCGAGCCAACCCAGTCGGCCGGGTAGGAGCACGACGTGACGACGCCATCGCACGCCCTCGTCCCCGCCGAGCACAGCCCGATCGCCGGGCTCGCCCACGACCAGCGAGGCGGGATCAGCAACCCGGTCCTCGGCATGCTCCTGTTCATCACCTCGGAGGTGATGTTCTTTGGCGGCCTGTTCGCCGCGTACTTCAGCGTCCGCGCCAACACTCCGCAGTGGCCGCCCGAGGAGTTCTCGCACACCCTCCAGATCCTGCCGCTCGTCGGCCCGGCGACGATCCTGCTGATCGCCAGCTCGTTCACCTGCCAGTTCGCGGTCTGGGCGATCCGGCGTGACGACCGGACCGCGTTCCTGCGAAACATGACGGTGACCGTGGCGCTTGGCGTGATCTTCCTGGTGATGCAGGCGACGGACTACGTCACGCTCGGATCCGAGGGGCTCACGCTCAGCTCGGGCACCTTCGGAACGACCTATTACACGCTGACCGGGTTCCACGGGGCGCACGTCTTTGGCGGCGTGATCATGCTGTCCGTGGTCCTCTACAGAGGCATGGCTGGCCAGTTCTCGTCGCGCCACCACGATGCGGTCGAGGGTGCGTCGCTCTACTGGCACTTCGTCGACGTGGTCTGGATCCTGCTCTTCTCGCTCCTCTACCTGCTGCCCGGGAAATAGGAGACGCCATGCACCCGCTTCGCCATCCGCGCAACGCGGCGCTGGTAGGCATCACCTTCGTGGTCATCGGGATCATCTACTGGGCGGTGCCCTACTTCGGCGGGTGGCACATCGACTACGCGGGCCTGACGATGCTGATCTTCCTCGGCGCCGCCATGGCCCTGATGGCGTACGTGCTCGTCGCCGGCTCATCCAAGGAGTGACCCTGATCGTTCGCGTCCACGCGACCTGATCAGACCGACCGATGCTCGATCAACTCTGGAACAGCATCCTCGAGGTGCTCTCCCAGCTCGTGATCCCGGACTGGGGCGTGCTCGTGTCGCTCGCGCTCCCGGTCGGGACCGTGATCCTTGTTGCGGTCGGCCTCCTGTGGACGTTCCGACGCCTGATGAGCGCACCGCCCGCCAGGCGAGGCATACAGCGCCAGGCGCCAAAGACGCCGTCCGGGATCCACATGCCCGGACCCTCGTGGGCGCCCTTCTTTGCCGCCGCGGGGACCTTCCTGTTGTTCCTCGGCCTGGTCTTCGGAGGCGTCACCCTCGCCCTTGGGGCCATCGCACTCGTGTTGACACTCCTCTACTGGCTGGCCGAGGGCCTGCGGATCTACGACCACGACATCCAGTCCACGACGACGACCGTTCCGTCGCGCGAGAACGACGCGCCGCCACCCGGCGTCCACATGCCCGGCCCGTCGTTCCGGCCGCTCCTGGCGGCACTCGGGACCGGGCTGCTGTTCCTGGGGCTCGTGTTCGGCGGACTGCTACTGCTCGTCGGGGTGATCGCACTCGTCCTGGGGCTGATCGGGTGGCTGACGGACGCGCGTCGTGAATACGCCAAGGCCGTCGAGGCCGATCAAACGGGTCATCTCGAGAGCCTGCCGCCGCCGCGGACCCCGGCGCGCCTGCTGACGACGCTCGCGGTCCTCGTCGTTGTGGCGACGGTTCTGCAGTCCGGCGTGCTCACCGGACCGGCGAACGGCGGCGGCCCGGACGGATCACCGGGCGCACCGGCGTCGGGCGAGCCCCCGCCCGCTGGTGCCCCGTCGGGCGAACCGGGGGGTCGGGCAGTCCCGGTGGCCCGCCGCCGGCCGCGGACGTGACCGTCGAAGCGCTTGGCATCGCGTTCGTCCAGGCGAGCTGGAGCGGACCCGCTGGTACTCCGTTCAAGCTCGCGTTCGACAACCACGACGCCGGCGTCCCCCACAACGTCGCACTCACGGATGCGAGCGGCGCGGAGGCCTTCACCGGCGATATTTTCAATGGCGTCGAGACGCGGGTCTACGACGTCCCCGCACTGCCGGCCGGCGAGTACACGTTCGTCTGTTCCGTTCATCCGAACATGACCGGGACCGCCACGCTCCAGTAGCCTGGCCCCGCCAATGCCGCGACGCCCCATCCTGCTCGCCCTGCTGGTCGCGGCCGCCACGACCCTGGTCGTGTTCCTGATCGTCCGAGCGCCGGGGAGCGGGCCCCGGGCCGCTGTGGGCGATCCTGCCCCGCCGATCACGGGAACCACGCTGGACGGCGAGGTGTTCGATCTCGCGACGCTGCGCGGTCAACCGGTGATCGTCAACTTCTGGGGGCCATCGTGCGTTCCGTGCCGCGACGAATTCCCACTGCTCCGGGCAAAGCTCGCCGAGCATGGCGCGGCCGGTCTGGTGGTCGTCGGTGTCCTGACCGACGACCCGCCCGAACCGGCTCGTTCGTTCGCGGCGGAGTTCGGTGGCTCGTGGCCGACGGTGATCGACCCCGAGCGCACCATCAAGACCGCGTATCGGGTTGCTGCCCGTCCGCAGACCTACTTCGTCGACGGCGCCGGGATCATCCGTTCCATCCAGATCGGTGAGCTTACCGACCCGGACTTCGAGCGACAGTACGCCCGCATCGCCCCATGACCGCGGGCCATCCGACAGGCCCGGTCACGGCGCCCGACGGTATTTCAGTCGCGCCAGCGATCGTGGTCGATCGGCTGGTGAAGCGGTACGCACCGCGGACGGTGGTCGACGGGATCTCCTTCACGGTGGCGCCCGGCGAGCTGGTCGCGCTCCTCGGTCCGAATGGCGCCGGCAAGACCACGACCGTGGAGATCATCGAGGGCTACCGCCGCGCGGACGCGGGCGTGGTCCGGGTGCTCGGCGACGACCCTGCCACAGGAGGACCGAAGCTTCGAGCCCGCGTTGGCTTGATGCTCCAGGACGGCGGCGTCGACCCGCGGGCCGCGCCACGCGAGACCCTGATCCAATACGGCAGGTTCCACGACGACCCGCGACCACCCGACGAGTTGCTCGAGCTCGTCGGGCTCCGTGCCGTCGCCCGCACACGCTATCGGCGACTGTCGGGTGGTGAGCGGCAGCGGCTCGGGCTGGCGCTCGCCCTGGTCGGTCGACCCGAGGTGCTGGTGCTCGACGAGCCGACCGCGGGCATGGATCCCGAGGGACGCGCCGCAACGCGCGCGATCGTCACGGACCTTAGGGCCACGGGCGTCGCGATCCTGCTCACAACCCACGACCTCGGCGACGTCGAACGTCTTGCCGATCGCGTCTGCATTCTCCGGAGCGGACGAATGGTGGCCAGCGGCTCGCCCGCGGAACTCGCCGCGGCGATTCGGCCGCGCCTCCGGTTTCGCCTCGATCGACCGCTCGACCGCGATCAGGTCGCCGGACTCGAGCGCCTTCTCGGCCGCGATTGGCCAGCTGCATCGCTGGCCGCCGACCCGGACGGCCGGCAGCTCGTCATCCACGGGGTCGTCCCCGACGCATCGCTCGTCGCCGCCATCGCCGCCTGGTGCGCAGCGGCCGACCGCCTGATCACGGACCTCCGGACGACCGGCGCGACGCTCGAGGAGGCATACCTCGAGGTCGTGAGCGACCCCGCGCCTGATCGAGATGACCGTCCCGACGGGCAGGAGGTTGCGTCGTGAGCCGGCCGGCCTCGCCGCTCGCAGCGACCCTCGCCCAGATGGCCGCGGAGGTTCGCTTGACGGCCCGACGGGGCGAGAACGTGCTCGTCACGATCCTGATCCCGGCGACGGTGCTCATCTTCTTCGTGTCCGTTGATGTCGCCCCAACAGGCGCCGAGCGAGCCGTCGACTTCCTCCTCCCCGGTGCGCTGGCGCTCGCGGTGATCGCCACCGGGCTGGTCAACCTCGGGATCGCGACGGCCTATGAGCGGAGCCATGGCGTGCTCAAGCGGCTCGGTGGGTCGCCGCTGACGCGAGCCAACCTGGTCGTGGCCAAGATCGGCGCGGTGCTCCTGATCGAGGTCGTCCAGGTGGCGTTGCTGCTCGCAATCGGGTGGCTGATCCTCGGCTGGCGCCCGGGACCGGATGCTTCCCCGACCTTGTTGCTGGTCACGTTCCTCCTTGGAACGATGACGTTCGCCGGTCTCGGCCTGCTGCTTGCCGGCGCGCTCCGCGCGGAGGCGACGCTGGCGCTGGCCAACGGCCTCTTCCTGGCGATCATGCTCCTCGGCGGCATCGTGGTGCCGATCGATCGGCTGCCCGGGCCGCTTGCCACCCTTGCCGGCTGGTTCCCCGGCGCCGCGCTCGCCCAGGGTTTCGGGATCGCGCTGGGAGCGTCTGGCGACGCCCTCCCGGCCACGGCAATCCTCGCCGCCTGGGGGCTCGCGGCGGTCGCCCTCGCGACAAGGACGTTCCGCTGGGAGTGACCGCCCAGGAGCCGGCGACGAATCGCGCGCTGGGACGTTACAAAGGAACGATAGGTGGCGTACCCGGGAACAATTCGGCGAAAGTGGACGCCTTACCATTCGAGCACACCAGACGGTCGTGCCACAGCCGAGGCAACCGTGGACCAGCGTGATCTCGTCGAACGAGCGAAGCGAGGCGATCATGACGCCTTTGCGGTGCTCGTCGGCGCAGCCATCCCGCGGCTCGACGCGGCGGCGCGGCTGATCCTCCGGGACCACGAGCTCGCGCGCGACGCGGTCCAGGAGGGGTTCATTCGAGCCTGGCGGCATCTGCCCGGATTGCGCGATCCGGATCGGTTCGATGCCTGGCTCCACCGACTTGTCGTCCATTCGTGCATCGATGTCAACGCGACGACGCCGGCGTCGTCCGATGGAGGTCGAACTGACCCCGATCGACGGCCCGGCGACCGGCGACATCGCTGCCGTTGTCGCCGACCGTGAGCTGCTCGACGTGGCGCTTCGGCGTCTCGATCCCGAGTGGCGCGCGGTCGTCGTCCTCCACTACTTCCTTGGCATGCCGTTGCCCGACGTGGCAGCAACGTTGGGGATCCCGCTTGGAACCGCGAAGTCCCGTCTGCATCGCTCGCTCGCAGCCATGCGCATTGCGATCACGGCGGACGAGGCAGGTCCAGTGGGCGTCCCCGGAGGGCAGTTCGCATGATGCCGACCGAACGATTCGAACGGCAGCTCCCGGTGGCTCCTGACATGAGCTCGCGGAGCCGCGGACGCCCGACTACCTCGACGACCTCCTCTGGCAGACCGCTCGCACGAGCCAGCGGCCGGCCTGGTCCTTCCTCGAAAGGTGGCTTCCCATGCTCGACATCGTTCGTCAGCCCGTCGTCGCGCCGCCGATCCCGTGGCGCTCGATCGGGCTGGCCTTCGCCCTCCTTGCCCTGCTCCTCGCCATGGTCGCCGCCCTGGCGGTCGGGGGCCTGCCGAAAGCGCCGGCTCCGTTCGGACCCGCCCAAAATGGGCTCGTCGCATACGCCAGCGAGGGCGACATCTTCACCGCCGATCCGGTGACCGGGGCATCGACTGCGATCGTCTCCGGCCCGACGACGGACCTCAATCCTCGGTGGTCGCTCGACGGCACTCGGCTGGCCTTCGAACGGAAGACCAATGGGCGACATCGGCCCCGGAATGTTGTACGTCGCTGAGGACGACGGGAGCAACCCGATCCTGGTCACACCTGAGGCGCTTCCGGGGATCGAGAGCTATCACGTTCTCTCCGGACGGGGATGAACTCCTGATCTCGGCCTCGCCGGATCGGACGCCCGGGATCCTGATCGCAGCGACCGATGGCAGCGGCATCCGCCAGCTCGACGCTGCCGGGGCCGGCCACCAACGCCGCGTGGCGGCCACCGACTGGCGCCGAGATCCTGTTCATGGACGCCGGAGGCATCTACACGGGGGTTTGGCGGCATCTACGTCGTCGATGTCGCCAGCGGCGAGATCCGGACCGTCCTCGCGGAGGACCCGGTCCTCCATCGCGGCATACGTTGGATGGTCACCGGACGGGTCGCAGATCGCATACCTGGAGTGGATCGATTCGGGCGACCTGACTGCCCAGACGCACATCATGGCCGCCGATGGGAGCGGCGATCGCGTCCTGCCCTTGCCCGAGACGCTGTCTGGCAGGCGGCGTTCAGCTGGTCGAACGACGGGACGCGGCTCCTCGCCATCCGTGGGTACACGGGGTGACTTCGAGGGGTCCGTGGCCGTCGCCTTGCCGGTCGACGGGAGCGGGTTCGGCGTGGAGTTCGACACGTCACGGGGCCATCGCGGTTGACTGCTGCACGGCGTGGGAATGGGCGCCGGACGACACGTCGATCCTCGGCACGCCAACCGATGCCGCAGGCAAGGCCTTCGACCAGGTGCTCCTCGACCCGTTGCGGGCACGTCGACGGCGGTCCCATGGAACTCGACGAGCCAGCCGACCTGGCAGCGTCTCGCGAAATGAGCTTGGGCCCTTACCGGCTGATGGGCCGGCAACCGACCGACAACAAGCGGGCGTTTCGCGCCAGTCACCTTCGACGTCACGCCTGCTGCCGGCGTCTGGCGGCCGACTCCGCCGGCAAACGCAGCATTCTTCGATCCGTGGCTCGGACAGCTTGAGCCGCTGATGCTCAACTCGGCCAGCCAGCTCCGCCCCGGTCCTCCCCCGGCGATCGCCTCGGACCTGTACGTGGCGGAGTTCAATCAGGTTCGCGACTACGGCTCCAAGACCAGCACGGTCCGCACCCTCGAGCAGACGAACCTTGCCCTGTTCGTCAACGACATCCCGGTCATCCCGATCCAGGCGGCCCTTCGCGACCTGGTGGACCGCCGCGACCTGGACATCAGCGCAAGTGCCCGCCTGTTCGCGGCGGTCGACATGAGCATCGCCGACTCGATCATTGCGATCTGGGACGGCAAGCTCGTGTATGGCTGGTGGCGCCCGATCACGGCCATTCGGGAGGCCGACAATGACGGCAATTCCCAGACGACGGGTGTCCCCGGATGGGAACCGCTTATCAACACGCCACCGTACCCTGACTGGCCCAGCGGCCTGAGCGGGGTGGTCGGTGCGGTCAGCGCGACCCTCTGCCGCCTCAACGCGGACGGCCGGATCGACCTGACGATCACGTCTGCCGCGACCGGGATCACGCGTCACTACGATGACGGCGAGGCCCTCCAGCATGACGTCATCGAGGCCCGAGTCTGGTCCGGGATCCACTTCCACACGGCCGACGTGGTCGGTGCCGGGATAGGCGTCCAGGTCGGGAACTGGGCACTCGACCACTACTTCGCGCCGGCGAAGTAATCCCGGCAGCCCTCAGCTTCGGTTCGGCCCTCGGAACGTGATCCGGGGGCCGAACTGGTTGGCGCTACCCTTGCCGCCGCGCCAGGGACCGCAGCTGAGGGGGCATGATCCGGACGACCCCGTTCCACGAGCGAACGAACGCGCTCAACGAGACCGGCCTGTGGAGCCATTGGTCGGGTCATCTCGCCGCGCATCGCTACCAGATGTCGGACAAGTTCGAATACTTCGCGGTCCGCAACAGCGCCGGCATCTTCGACTCTTCGCCGCTGTACAAGTACCGGATCCACGGCCCGGACGCCGAACGGTTCCTGGCTGGCGTCCTCGCCCGTGACATCCGGTCGTGCCCGCCGGGTCACGCCCAGTACACGATCTGGTGCGACGACCGCGGCTTCGTGGTCGAGGACGGGGTAGTGCTTCGGCACGGGCCCAGCGAGTTCGTGCTGACCGCCGCCGAGCCCAACCTGGCCTACTTCGCCGACCTGATCGGGCGCGACGACGTCCGGATCGAGGAGGTCAGCCACGAGTTCGCGACGCTCGCGATCCAGGGTCCACGGTCGCGCGACCTCGTCGCGAAGCTGGTCCCCGGTGCGGCCACGATCCCGTACTTCGGTCTCACCAGCGGCAAGATCGCGGGCTCCCCGGTGACCGTGTCGCGCACGGGCTACAGCGGCGACCTGGGGTTCGAGATCTGGATCGAGACCCCGGACGCGCTCAAGGTCTGGGACACCGTCTGGGACGCTGTCGAGGGGCATGGCGTCCTGCCGTTCGGCCTCGACGCACTCGAGATGCTCCGGATCGAAGCCGGGCTCCTGCTCCTCGACGTCGACTTCGGGTCGAGCCGATTCGCCTGGACCGATGAGGACCGATCCACCCCGTTCGAGATCGGGCTCGGCTGGATGCTCCGTGATCTCGCCAACGACGATCGAGCGTTCATCGGACGTCGCGCCCTGGAGCGCGAGCTTGCCGACGCCACTTCGCGCTGGCGGTTCACCGGGCTCGTCCTCGACTGGGAGGATTACGACCGGATCTACAACGGGGCCGGGCTCATCCCGCCCAAGGACCACACGCCGATCGTGGAGGAGCTGTTCGTGTACGACGACGAGATCCGGCAGGTCGGCTACAGCACGAGCTTCATGTACTCCCCGATGCTCCAGCGGCATATCGCGATGGCGCGGGTACGACCCGACCTCGCGAAGCCCGGCAGCGAGGTCCGCCTCGAGGTGGACGTCAACCACAAGTACGAATACGTCAAGGCGAGGACCGCCCGAATGCCGCTCTACAACCCAGCGCGGAAGACGGCCTGACATGGCGAAGCCAGGCGCGACCGCCCAGGGCGGCCGTGAAGACGGGATCGAAGCCCAAGGCCGCCCCGAAGGCCGCCGAGCGGACGCTACGACGCGATCGTGGTCGGCGGCGGCCATAACGGCCTGGTCAACGGCGCCTACCTGGCGAAGTCCGGGCTCAAGACGCTGATCCTCGAGCGGCGACCACTCGTCGGCGGCGCGGCGATCACCGAGGAGCTCTACCCAGGCTTCTCGTTCACGACCTTCTCGTACGCCCTGAGCCTCCTTCGGCCCGGACATCATCCACGAGCTGGAGCTGACCAAGCACGGCTTCATGCCGCTGCTGATGTCGTCGACGTTCGCGCCGATGGAGAACGGCGACTACCTGTGGCTGGGCCAGGACCACAACCAGAACACTCAAGGAGATCGCGCGCCACAGCCAGCACGACGCGGACGCGTACTCGGTCTACGCGCACGACATGGAGATGGTCTGCCACGCGATCAAGCCGCTGCTCGACGCGGCGCCGCCGGACCTCTTCAGCGACGATCCCGAGGAGCTGCTGGCGCTCGCATCGCTCGGGTCGCGGTTCCGATCGATGGACAAGCGCGTCCTGCACAACGTCGTCCGCCTGCTGACCGGCAGCGCTGCGGACTTCCTCGACGACTACTTCGATTCGGACATCCTCAAGGGCTACCTCGCCTCGTCGAGCATCATCGGGACCAAGGTCGGGCCCCGCTCCCAGGGCTCGGGGCTCGTGCTGCTCTACCACTCGATCGGCGAACACGACGCGGAGTTCGGCGCCTGGGCGTTCCACAAGGGCGGCAACGGCGGCTTCACCCAGGTGCTCGCGCGGGCGGCGCGGTCGTTCGGCGCCGAGATCGTCCTCGAGTCACCCGTCGCCGAGGTGATCACCAAGGGTGGCCGTGCGGTCGGCGTCGCCCTCGCCGACGGAACCGAATACCGGGCCACGACCGTGGTCAGCGCCCTCGACCCGCGGCGAACCTTCCTCGAGCTGGTCAACCCGCGCGAACTGCCGGCGGACCTCGTCGAGTCAATCCAGCGGTTCCGGTTCCAGGGCACGTCGGCCAAGGTCAACTTCGCTCTCGATGGGCCGCCGAAGTACCCGGCCCTCGGCGATCGCACCGACCAGTTCCGCGGGTTCACCAACATCGGGCCGTCGATGGACTACCTCGAGCACGCCTTCGACGACGCGAAGTACGGCTGGTACAGCTCGCGGCCATACCTCGACTGTGCGATGCAGTCGACGATCGATCCGGACATGGCGCCACCCGGCAAACACGTCTGGAGCTCGTTCGTGGCGTACGCGCCGTACCAGCTCCGCGAGAGTGACTGGGACACGGAACGCCAGAACCTCGGCGACACGGTCCAGGCCACGATCGAGTCGTTCTTCCCGGGCTTCGGTGACCTCGTCCTGCATCGCGAGGTCGTGACGCCGCTCGACATCGAGCGGACCGTCGGCCTGAGCGAGGGCAACATCTTCGCCGGCGAGTTCCTCGCGCCGCAGATGTACTTCTTCCGCCCGGCGCCGGGCTGGAGCCAGTACCGGACGCCGATCGACGGCTACTACCAGTGCGGCTCCGGCACGCATCCCGGCGGCTGCGTCATGGGCGCGCCGGGCAAGCTCGCGGCGCAGCGAATCCTGAAGGACCGCGCGAAGGCCTGACCGGCGGTCCGCGTTCGAACTCGTCGTCCAGGGTTGACAGGCAAGTGACCACTTGCCTATCATGACGGCCTGGACGTGTTCAAGGCGCTCGCCGATCCAACCCGACGAACCATTCTCGACGAGCTGACCGATCGCGACGGTCAGACCTTGTTCGAGCTCTGTGGTCGCCTGTTGATGAAGCACGGGATCGACTCGACGCGCCAGGCGATCTCGCAACACCTCGACGTGCTGGAGGCCGCCGGTCTGGTCCGGATCAACCGCGAAGGCCGGTACAAGTTCCACTACCTCGACAGCACGCCGCTCAAGCAAATCACGGAACGATGGCCAATTCGAGACTGACTGGGAGCGTTCGCATGCGGATCTATGTCACGAGCGTCTTCGTTGACGACCAGCGGAAGGCACTCGATTTCTACACCGGCACCCTCGGCTTCAAGAAGAAGACGGACATCCCCATCGGCGATGCCTCGTGGCTGACCGTCGTGTCGCCGGATCAGCCAGAAGGGACCGAGCTCTTGCTCGAGCCCTCCGACCATCCAGCCGTCAAGCCCTACAAGAATGCGCTGGTCGAGGACGGGATCCCGGCCACGTCGTTCGCCGTCGACGACGTCCAGGCGGAGTTCGATCGGCTCCGGGCAAGCGGCGTGCGGTTTACCCAGGAACCAACGGAGATGGGCGGCGTCACGACCGCCGTCTTCGACGACACCTGCGGCAACCTGATCCAGATCGTCCGGCTGCCGTAGGCCTGGAGGGCCCGGTATACTGGCCCTCGCCCATCGTCTCTGCCCCTGCGAGAGGTTGTCCCCATGGGCGCGATCACGGCCGAAGGCCTGGTCAAGATCTACAAGACGCGCAAGAACGAAGTCCGCGCCCTCGACGGCATCGACCTCGAGGTCGAGGAAGGCACGGTCCTCGGACTGCTCGGACCAAACGGCGCCGGCAAGACCACCGCGGTCCGGATCCTCGCGACCCTGCTCAAGCCCGACGGCGGGCGGGCGACCGTCGCCGGCTACGACGTCGTCCGCGAGCCGGACGCGATCCGGAGGATCATCGGCCTCTCCGGCCAGTACGCGGCCGTCGACGAGAACCTCACCGGCAGCGAGAACCTGTGGCTGTTCGGTCGGCTGTACCAGCTCTCGTCGGATGAGGCGAAGCGACGCGCCGACGAGCTGCTCGAGCAGTTCGAGCTGGACGAGGCCCGCGACCGCGTCGTCAAGACCTACTCGGGCGGGATGCGGCGGCGCCTCGACCTGGCGAGCGCCCTGATCGGGCGACCGCGGCTGCTCATCCTCGACGAACCAACCACCGGTCTCGACCCGCGCAGCCGGCTGGGCATGTGGGACGTCATCCGCGGCCTGGTCAGGGAAGGGGTCACCCTCCTCCTCACGACGCAGTACCTCGAGGAAGCCGACGAGCTGGCCGACGCGATCGCGGTCGTCGACCACGGCAAGATCATCGCCCGCGGCACCGCCGACGAGCTGAAGTCGCAGGTCGGCGGTGAGCGGATCGAGGTCGTCATCCGCGACCGGGACGCACTCCCCAGGGCGCGGGAGGTCCTCGCCCGCGAACTGCGGCGAGGTGCCGACCCTCGATGAGCACACCCGCAAGTTGACCGTTCCCGCCCACGGCGGCGCTCAGACGCTCGTCAGCATCGTCCGCGACCTCGACGAAGCGGCCATCCACATCGACGACATCGCCCTGCGCCGTCCGACGCTCGACGACGTCTTCCTGGCCCTGACCGGCCACGCCTCCATCGAGGAGCAGCTGGCCGACGAGGCGGAGACACTCGGGAGGACCGCATGACCACCCCATCCACGACCGCTGCTCGGAGCGCGTGCCGGCAACGCGATCACGGACGGCCTGCTCGTCGGCTGGCGCAACCTCAAGCGGATCCCGCGGATCCCGGAACTGGCGATCTTCGCGATCCTCCAGTCGATCATGTTCGTGCTGCTGTTCGTCTTCGTCTTCGGCGGCGCGATCAACATCCCGGGCGGCGGCGACTACACGCCGTTCCTGATGCCCGGCATCTTCGCCCAGACGATCGTGTTCGCCGCGGCGACGACGGCAATCGGGATGACCGACGACGTCAACAAGGGGATCATCGACCGGTTCCGGTCGCTGCCGATGTCGCGTTCGGCCGTGCTGACGGGGCGGACCTTCTCGGACGTCATCTACAACGCCGGGATCCTCGTCGTCCTCATGATCACCGGCTTCGTCGTCGGCTGGCGGGTCGAGAGCATTCCGGCCCTCGTGGCCGGGTTCGCCCTCCTGCTGTTCTTTGCGTACGGGATGGCCTGGCTCGGCGTCTGGCTCGGCCTGATGGTCCCGACGGTCGAGGTCGCCCAGCAGGTGATCTTCACCGTCCTCTTCCCGATCACCTTCATCTCGAACGTGTTCGTCCCGGCATCGACCCTGCCGTCATGGCTCCAGCCCGTCGCCGAATGGAACCCGACGAGCACGTTGACCGCGGCCCTCCGCGAGCTGTGGGGCAACCCCAACCCACCCGTCTCGGACAGCCTCGCCTCGACCGAACCCGCGCTCGTGACGATCATCTGGGTCATCGTGTTCATCGCGATCTTCGCCCCGCTCGGGACCCGCCGCTACCGCTCGATGAGCCGCTGACCGACGGCTCCGGCACGGACATGAAGGAACCCCGGGCGGTCGGACCCGGGGTTCAGGTGTAGGCGGATTGGTTGCGGGGGTCGGATTCGAACCGACGACCTTCGGGTTATGAGCCCGACGAGCTGCCGCTGCTCCACCCCGCCCGCGTACGGTACCGGCTCGGGCCCGATTCGGCAAACGCCCAAGGGTCATTCGAGCGGCTCGAGCCGCTGCCCAACGGTGGCCGCGGGAGGATCCGGAGGCGTCGACCACCGATCACGAGCCCCAGGATCAGCGAGACCGCCATCACCCCGCTGAACACGTAAAGGGGATACAGGATGTCCTCGGCGGCCAGCAGACCGGCGACAAGCGAGGCCACGATGAAGCCGACCGTCCCGGCGGCGCCAAAGAGGCCCTGCGCGGTGGACGATCGACCCGGCGGCGAATTCGCAGCCACGACCGCGTAGAGCGCCGGGATGAGCAGGGCGAACCCGGTGGCCTCGATGAGGATCAGCGGCACTGCAAGGACCGGGTCCGACGAGTCGCGTGTAAAGGAAGCCAGCGATCGCCGGCAGGACCGACCCGACGATGATGAACGCCATACGCGCCACGTCGATCCACGAGGCGGCCGGCCACCGGCGACAGGATCAGGATCGGCAGGCCGAACATCGCAAACGTCAGGCCGATCAGTCCCAGGCCGGCGCCAAGGCTCTGCAGGAAGAGGCTCCAGATCACGTCGTAGGTGCCGGACGCAAAGTTGCCGCCGACGTTGATCACGAGCGCCGCCACCAACCCGCGGTTGAGCAGGCGGATCGGTGCACCCGGTTCCACGCTCGGTCGACTGGTCGGCCGCGATCGCCGCGGCCGCCCGGCGCGAGGTTGACGGTGAGTCGGGCGGGAACTCCGTGGCCGCCAGGGGCGGGGCCGGCGTGGGTCCTGGGCCCGCCCTCGCGCCGCGAGTCGAGCAATCGGGATCGCCGCCACGATCGTCGCCGCCCCGGCGAAGACGAACACGAACGCCGATGCCCGCCAAACAATTCGGCACCGACCGCCCCGATCGCCGGGCCGAGCAGCAGCCCGCCCATCTGCGCCGCCCCGTACAGCCCGAATGCCTCGCCACGACGCTCCGGCGGGGTCGCGTCGGTCAGGTAGCCGCGCGCGGCCGGGTCATAGATCGCGGTTGCGAGACCGACGATCCCGCGGAGCACGATGAACGCCAGCGGTCCAGTGATGGCCAGTGGCAGGAACGTGAAGATACCCGCCAGGACCAGGCCGATGATCATCAGCGGGATCCGCGACGGTGCGATCGGCCAGCCAGCCGAAGATCGGTTCGCCGACCAGGCGCGCGGCCGGCCACGCGGCGACGACGATGCCCAGGGTTCGCAGGTCCACGCCCTGGTCGATGAAATAGAGCGGCAGCACGGGGAGCAGCCCGCCGAAGCCCAGCCAGACGATGAACTCCGCGAGGAGGAGCGGGGCGATCCCACCCCAGCGAGCACGCCAGTTCGCGAAGGCGGCGGTTGGCGATGGACGCCTCACGCGGATGAGCGTAGCGCCCGGCACGATCGCGCTCGGTCAGGATGCGCGCCGCAGGACGCCGACCCGTGGCGAGGCGAGGCCACCCATCATGGTCGGATGCGGACCGACCTCGGCTGGCGTCTCGATCCGGGCGTCACGTTCCTCAATCACGGCTCGTATGGCGCCTGCCCGACGCCGGTTCTTGACGAGCAGCAAGCGCTGCGTCAGCGGATGGAGGCGGAGCCCGTCCGGTTCCTGTCCGGTGACCTGCCGGCGCTCCTCGACGCCGCCCGCGAGAGGATTGGCGCGTTCCTTCAAGCCGATCCCGAAGGCCTCGGCTTCGTTACGAACGCGACCACCGGGATCAACGCGGTCCTGCAGTCGCTCAGGTTCGAGCCAGGCGACGAGCTGGTGACCAACGATCACGAGTACAACGCCACGATCAATGCCATACGCGCGGTTGCGGCCCGCGATGGTGCCCGGCTCGTGATCGCGCGGATCCCCTTCCCGATCTCCGGTCCCGGCGATGCGCTCGACGCGATCCTCGGCGCGGTCACCCCGCGCACCCGACTCGTCATGGTCAGTCACGTGACAAGCCCGACCGCCCTGGTTCTGCCGGTCCAGGAGCTGGTCGCGGAGCTCGATCGTCGCGGGATCGACACACTGGTTGACGGCGCGCACGCTCCCGGGATGGTGCCCGTCGACGTGGACGGCCTCGGGGCGGCCTACTGGACGGCCAATGGCCACAAGTGGCTATGCGGACCAAAGGGGTCAGCGGTCCTCTGGGTGCGGGCCGATCGACGCGATCGGATCCACCCGCTCGTGGTCTCGCACGGCGCAAACGATCCCGGTACGGACCGCTCGCGATTCCGCGCGGAGTTCGACTGGGTCGGCACGACGGATCCGACCGCGTTCCTGACCCTGCCCGTCGCGATCGACTGGATGGCAGCGTCCGCACCCGGCGGCGGTGGTTGGCCGGAGGTCATGGCCGCGAACCACGCGCTGGCGATCGAGGGCCGCGACCGGATTGCCGCAGCGCTGGGCATCGCCCCACCCGCGCCGGACGCGATGCTCGGATCGATGGCGGCGTTGCCGGTTCCCGGTCTTCGCGACGACGCAGCCGCCAAGGCGTTCGGGAAGGCACTGGAGCTGGAGGACCGATCCAGGTCCCGCTCGGCGACTGGCCGGTCCGGGCGGCCTGGACGGGCGACGGCCCCGAGAAGGTCCTGATCCGGATCTCTGCCCAGCGCTACAACGAGCTGGAGGACTATGACCGGCTCGCCCGAGGCGCTCGGCCGACGCCTGCGGAACGCCTCAGGGACGGACGGCCATCGCCGAGTAGATCGCGCCCAGGAAGCGGCTCGGAACGCGCCCGATCTGTTGCGACTCGACGAGACCAGCCGCGGCGGCGAGACGCTCCCAACCGGCCTCGCTGAACGGATGCGGGACCCATGGATTGCCGCGATCGGCGTCGTACTCGACCACGACGAACCGACCGCCCGGTCGCACGAGCGACGCCAGACCGCGGACAACCTCGATCTGCCGATCGCGTGGCACGAAATGGAGGCTGTTGGCCGCGACCAGCCCGTCCAGCGGCGGCACGTCGAGCGCACCCGTGAAGTCGGCGACGACGCGTCTCCAGCGCGACCGCTGGAAACCGCGCGGCCATGGCCTCCGCGTTCTGCGGCGAGCGCGCCGGCGTCGCGGTCGACTGCGACGATCCGCCCGCCCGGGCCGAGCAGGTCGGCCAGCGCCAGCGTGAATGCTCCAGTCCCCGCGCCGACGTCAGCCCACGTCCCGCCCGGCTCCACGGCGCTCGCGCAGGAGTGCGACGTGGTCCGCGTGGTCCATCGGGAGCGGATCGGGACCGCTAGCCCGTGCTCTGCAGGCCGGCCGCGACGCCGTTGACCGTCAGCTGGACGAGGCGCAGCACACGACCACGTTCGGGATCATCTGCGGGGAGCGCGCGCAACTTGGCGAGCAGCCGGACCTGGAGCTCCGACAACGAGTCGACGTACGGATTGCGCAAGGCGACCGATCGCTGCAGGACCGGCGCACCGTCGAGCAACCGCTCGCGGCCGGTGACCCGAACCAGCAGCGCCACGGTTCGACGGTATTCCGCTTCGATCGCCTGCCAGCGCCGGTCGTCGCCCGGACCCGTGGCCAGGTCGGCGTAGAGGCGTGCGACGCCCATGTCTGCCTTGGCCAGGCTCATCTCGGCGTTGTCCAGCAGGCTCGACAGGAACGGCCACTCGCGCGCGAGCCGCGCGATCTCGTCCAGACCCGCATCACCGTGGCCGGACCGATACGCGTCCAACGCGGCCCCCAGCCCGTACCAGCCCGGCAGGTTGATCCGTGACTGCGACCAGGCGAACGTCCACGGGATCGCGCGGAGCGAATCGATCGTCGGCGCGACATCACGGCGTCCGCGCGCGGCGGGCCGGGATCCCAGCCGCAGATCGGAGAGCTCGCGGATCGGGGTGACGTCGCGGAAGAACGAGGCGAACCCCGGGTCGTCGTGGACGAGCGAGCGATAGGCGACCCGCGCGGTGGCGGCGAGCTCCGTGAGGATCGGCGCGCCATCGACAAGTGCCGCTTCGAGACGGGCAGCGTGTTCGGGTGTCGACGCGATCAGCACCGCGCCCGTCGCCTGCTCGAGGTGCCGTCGGGCGATGATCGGGTCGGAGTAGTTGGCGGCGATCACCTCGCCCTGTTCGGTGAGCTTGAGTCGCCCGTCCACGGACCCTGGCGCGAGTCCGAGGATGGCCCGATTGGTCGGGCCCGCCGCCGCGCCCGATGGCGCCACCGCGCCCATGGAAAATGGTCAGGGCCACGCGACGCTCGCGGGCAACCGCGATCATGTCGGCCTGCGCCTGATGGAGCATCCAGGCGGCGGCCAGGAACCCCGACTCCTTGTTCGAATCCGAGTACCCGAGCATGACCTCCTGCCGCTCGGCGCGTCGCGGGCCGCCCTCGCGATAGATCGGGTCATCGAGGAGCGCGGCGACGATCGCCCCCGAAGCCTGCAGCGCCTCCGTGGACTCGAACAGGGGGACGACGTCGAGGTCGGGTGGGTGGCCTTCGGGGCCCGCGTCCGCCATCGCGTGCCGGGCCAGCTCGAGGACGTTCGCGATGTCCGCAGGCTCCGTCGTGAAACTCACGACGTACCGCCGGCAGCTCTCTACCCCGAACCGTGCCTGGATCGCGGCGATCGAGCGGAACGTGGCGAGGACTTCGCCCAGCGTGACGCCGGCCGTGACCTCCGTGGACTCAGGGAGGCCGTCCCGGATGGCCTCGAGCGCCGCGCGGTGCACCCCCGCGTGCTGGCGGACCTCGAGCGAGGCCAGGTAGAAGCCGAATGTGCCGAGTTGCCAGCGGAGTTCCGCTACCTCACCCCAGGCGACGCGCTCGAGCCGATCCTCGACGAGCGCATCCTGGATCTCGACGAGTTCCGCGTCGAGCTCAGCCGCGTTGCCGTAGCGACCACTCAGCGGCGCGGCTTCACCGGTCAGCGCCGCCCGAGTGCGGCGGAGCCGCTCTGCGATGAACCCGAACCGCTGCCGATACGGCTCGTCCGGGAAGCGCCGCCGCAACTGCCGATCCGTCTCGGGCAGGTCCTCGGCATCGCGCGCCAGCCGGGACACGATCTGACGCGCGACCCGGTCGGTCGGGACGGCGGCCGCGAGCGTCTGCATATGCCGCGTCGCGACGGCTTCGTACCCGCGCAGGACGTGGTCGGCCTGGATCCGAAGCGTCTTCTCGGTTGCTTCCGCGGTGACCTGCGGGTTCCCGTCCCGATCGCCGCCGATCCAGCTCCCCCAGTGGAGGAACGGTGACACCCTAGGTGGGCGCGTTCCGCTCCGACCCGTGTCGGCCGCCGGTCCGGCGCTGCGTCCGGCGGGCGGATCGAGCGCCGCGTCCATCGCGCGGTACAGGCGTGGCACGACGGTGAAGAGCGTGGCGTCGAAGAACGCCATTGCGGTCCGAACCTCGTCGAGGGGCGTAGGCGATACCACGCGGAGGTCCGAGGTCCGCCACAGGAGGGTGATCTCCTCCCGCAATCGGCGTCGGATATCGCGGTCCTGCGACGGCGTGAGACGCGGATCGTCGAGCTGTTCGAGCAACGCCCCGCACCGACGGAGCGCCACGAGCGTGGTCCGCCGACGCGCCTCGGTCGGATGGGCGGTCAGGACCGGCGAGACCGCGATGTGCGCGATGATCGAGTCGAGGTCGCCATCGCTCCGGCCTGCGCGTCGGAGCCGCCGCACGGCGTCGCCGATCGAGTCGTCGAGGATGCCGTCACGCGACGTCCGCTCGCGCCGGCGCAACGCCCGCACGCGGCCATGCGCCTCGGCCAGGTTGACGAGCCCGAAGTAGAGCGCGAACGCGCCGATCACAGCCTCGGCCGCCCCGAGGTCGAGACCGCGCAACTCGTCGTCCAGCCGTGCCCGCTCAGCTGGGTCGTCGTCCTTGCGCAAGGCGATCGTGCGCTTGCGGATCCGCTCGACCAGGGCAAACAGCTCCGCGCCGGCCTGTTCGGCGATCACCTGGCCGAGCAGCGCGCCCAGGAGACGGACCTCGACCGCAAGCGGATCGCGGGCTCCGGATGTCCCGATCCCGCCCGGTTCGGCCGCCACCGCCGCCGACGGCGAGTCGTCGTTCTCGTTCCGGCGGCTCACGCGGGCGCCTCGGCTCGTCCGTTCCGCGCCCAAGCCGCCACCGCGTCGCAACCTTTCCGGCCGGCAACCTTCCGTAGGCTTGTATGGTGTCTGCCGTGACCACCCTCCGCTCGAGCTCCCCATCCCGCGGCGCCCCGGTTCCGGTTCGGCGCGGACGCCCCGCGGCGAGCGGCGCCGACCAGCTCCAACAGCTCCGGTTCCTGCACGAGGTCGCCAAGCTCGCCACGACGGCCCGGACCTGGGACGAGCTGCTCGAGACCGTGGTCGACCGGACTCGCGATGTGCTCCACGCGGATGTCGCCTCGCTGTATCTGCTGGACCGCGACGGAGCGTACCTGACCCTGGCCGTCACGAACGGGCTCGATCGCTTCCAGATCGGCCGGGCCCGGGTGCCGTATCGGCGAGGGCGTCACCGGGCGCGTGGCGGCTGACCGCCAGCCACTGGTCATCCCCGACGTCAAGGCCGACCCACGGTTTCTCTGGGTTCGCGGCATCGACCAGCGCCGGTTCGTTGCCTCGATGTTGTCCGTGCCGCTCACCTGGCATGACCAGATCGTTGGTGTCCTCAACGTGCAGACGGAGCAGCCACGGGACTTCACCGAGGACGACGTCGCCCAGCTCGGCGCGGTGGCCGACCTCCTCGCGGGGATCATCGAGAAGGGCCGCCAGCAGACCGAGGCCGAAGCCCGGGTCGAGGCGCTCAAGGCGATCGACGAGGCCCGGAGCGAACTGATCGCCCTGGTCACCCATGAGCTGCGAACGCCACTGGCGGTCGTCCGCGCCTACGCCGACCTGCTCGCCGAGGAACCGCCCCTTCGCGGCCGTGTGTCGCGCGACATGGCGCGACGCGAGACCCGCGCCGCGTGGCACCGCGCGACGCTCGAGCAGATCGAGCGACTGGACCGGCTGGTCGACTCGATCCTCGCGTCTGTCCGCGTGGTGCCGGAGGGTCCGGCGTCGGTGACGCCGGTCGATCTCGGCGCCCTCGTCGCCGAGGTCGTCTCGTCGCTGCGGCCGATCCTTGACCGGCATCGGGTCGAAGTCGTCCCAAGCGTTCGACTCCATGGCCTGGCTGATCCGCCGAGGCTGCGCCAGATCCTGGAGCACCTCGTCGAGAACGCCGTCAAGTACGCGCCACCAGACACCGCCATCTCGATCGAGTGGGGGCTCCACGAGGGTGTCGTCCAGCTCGGCGTGTCGGACGAGGGACCGGGCATCCCCGACGAGTGGCGCGAGCGAATTTTCGAGCCCTACGCCCGTCGCGACACGCATACCGCACGAGGATCCGGGATCGGACTCTACGCCGCCAAACGCCTGGGCGAATTGATGGGGGCGCGCCTGTGGTGTGAACCGGCTCGGCCGCACGGGGCGCGATTCGTCGTCGCGCTGCCCGCCGCGGTCGCCATCTGACTTGCATGAGCGAGGATCATGATCACGATGTCTAGCCGCCCCCTCCGCATTCTGGTCGTCGATGACGATCCGGCGATGGTCGGGGCCATCACCGCCCTCGTCGGAACGGAGGGTCACCAGGTCATCACCGCGTATGACGGGTTGACCGCCGTCAAGCGCTTTCGCGAGGAGCACCCGGACCTCGTCCTGCTCGATCTCGCGATGCCCGGCCCGGACGGGTTCAACGTGGCGGGCCAGATGCGAGCCGTTGGGCCGGCACCGATCCTCGTGGTCTCCGGCGAGAGCGGCGAGGCCGCCAAGGTTCGCGCGCTGGGCATCGGGGCGGACGATTACCTGACCAAGCCGTTTGGCAAGGCCGAGCTGCTGGCCAGGATCAGTGCGGTCATGCGTCGGGTCGACCGCTCGAGCGGTCCCGGTGGCATCGGCAGCGGGCCGCTGACCGCCGGCGAGCTCGTGCTCGAGCCGGGGCGTCACGAGGCCCGGGTCGGTGAAACCGCCCTCTCGTTGACCCCGACCGAGTTCCGGCTGCTCGAGGCGCTGGTCCGTGCCGGTGGCGACATCGTCCCCCACCTCCAGCTGGCTCGCGCCGGCTGGCCGGCGGAGTCCGACCCGGACCTGCTCTGGCTCAAGCCACATCTGGCCCGGCTGCGATCCAAGGTCCAGGCGGCCGGCGGCCCACAGGTCGTGGCCGTCCGGGGTGTTGGCTACCGGATCGTCGACGAGGCGGAGCAGCGACCGTCCTGAGACGGCCGGATCGATCAGACGGCGACGGCGATCGGTCGACCCGTGGCGTCATGCAGGGCGTCCGCACAATCGACCCGACAGCCGCGGGCATCGCGCCCGCCGAGCGGATTGAAGTGGACGAATCCGCCCTCGTCACGCGCGAGGCGGCAGCCACAGTTGGCGCATGTGACCGGGGCGCTCTGGCCAGCGCGGACGGCGATCGTGTGCAGCTCGGGATCGGATGGATGGATCACGTGCAGGTCTCCCGGGCTACGTGGGTGACTCGGCCCCACTCTATCGATCAAGAGTAGGGACGCCCCGATCGGCCGTCGGCAGCGAAACGGCTGCGGCGGGGTTGCGGTCCGGTTGCGAGGGCGCGACATCGACCGCCGGGGCAGCCACCGCGATGGGCTCGACGAGCCAGAACGTGGCGGCGAGGTCGGCCTCGCGGAGCAAGCGCCCCGCCAGCTCGGAACCCGCCGAGCGATGGGCTTCCATCAGCCGGACGAGCTCGATCAGGCGCGCCTGGCCGTCCGGGCGCTCGGCGAGGGCCGTTCCAACGCGCGTCGCCGTGACGCTTCGTTCATCGAGGGCGGCAGCGTGCCTGCCGGCGGGGTCGTACAGGTAGGCACGGCCACCGGTCATCCCGGCCCCAAAGTTGGCCCCGACCGGTCCCAGCACCACGACCGTGCCCCCGGTCATGTACTCGCAGCCGTGCGGGCCGATCCCCTCCACGACCGCCTCGGCGCCACTGTTGCGGATCGCGAAGCGCATCCCGGCCCGGCCGACGAGATGGAGCCGCCCCGCCGTCGCGCCATAGAGCACCGTGTTGCCGGCGATCGCCTCGGTCGAGGCGGTCGATCCGAAATCGGGCTCGGGAACCACGGTGACGGAGCCACCCGACAGGCCCTTGGCCACGTAATCGTTGGCCTGGCCGACCAGGCGCAGCTCGATCCCGGCGCCGGCAAAGGCACCGAACGACTGGCCGGCCGCGCCACGCAGTTCGAGCCGGATCGGGCCATGGAGCTCGCCACGCTCGAGGGCGCCCGTCAGGCTGGCCCCGAACGATCGATCGGCCGTCGTCAGGCTCAGGCCGGCGGCCGTGACCGAGTGCTGGCCACGGAAGGCGCCGACGATCCCGGATTCAAGCTGCGACGCCGGCGCGCGGCCGAGCTCGCGCCCGGCGCTCGAGGGATCGGCGCGACGGGCAGCGGTTGCGGGCCAAGGGGCGGCCCCGATGACCGGTCCGAGCTCCGCGCGAGCGCCTGGCCGCGTCGACAGGAGTCGACGGCTGTCGCCGACGATCTCACCCACGGACCGTGCCCCGACGGCGGCCAGCTCGCGCCGCATGTCCTCGGCGATCGCGGTGAAGTAGCGGACGACGTCGTCCGGCGTGCCCTTGAACTTGGCGCGGAGATCCTCCCGCTGGGTGGCGATCCCGGTCGGACAGGTGTCAAGGTGACACTGCCGGGCCATGTCGCAGCCGATCGCGACCAGGGCGGCCGTCCCGAACGCGAATTCCTCGGCGCCAAGGAGCGCGGCGAACATTAGATCGCGCCCGGTCTGGAGGCCGCCGTCGGACCGCAGGGCCACGCGGTCGCGCAGGTCGTTGCGCATGAGCGTCTGGTGGACCTCGGCCAGGCCGAGCTCCCACGGCGCCCCGACATGCTTGATCGACGAGAGGGGCGACGCACCGGTCCCCCCGCATGCCCCGACAGGTGAATGTACGAGGCACCCGCCTTGGCTACCCCTGCAGCGATCGTCCCGACCCCGCGCCCGGCGACGAGCTTGACCCCGATTCGAGCCCGCGGGTTGATCGCCCGGAGGTCCGCGATCAGCTGTGCAAGATCCTCGATCGAATAGATATCGTGGTGCGGCGGTGGGCTGATGTAGCTCTGTCCAGGCTGACCGCGACGGAGGGCCGCGATGTAGGCGGTCGCCTTGCGGCCCGGAAGCTGGCCGCCCTCGCCAGGCTTGGACCCTTGGGCGATCTTGATCTCGAGCTGGTCCGCGCGAGCGAGATACGCGGCCGTGACCCCGAACCGCGCGGAGGCGACCTGCTTGATGCTCGCGTCGTGGCGGCGGCCGTCGGGACCCGGGGTGTACCAGGCCGGATCCTCGCCGCCCTCGCCGGTATTGGCAGACCCGCCGGCGCGCTGGATCCCGATCGTGAGCGCCTGGTGGGCTTCCGGGGAGAGGGCGCCCACGCTCATCGCAGAGACGACGAACCGCCGGACGATGGACCGCGCATCCTCGACCTCGTCAAGGGCGAGCGAGGTCCCGACGCGTCGGATCCGCAGGTCGTCGCGAGGCACGGACCGCTCGCTCGCGGAGCGATCGACCGCCGCCCGGTAGCGCGCGAGCTGGCCATCGATGTCTTCGGGGGCGATCCCGTCGGCCCCGCCAACGGCAAGCAGGGTGATCTCCCCGGCGATTCGTGGCGAGAAGAGGTGGGCTTCTCCGTCCGCACGGAACCGCGCGAACCCGGGATCCGGCAGGCGTGGCTCGCGGCCGGCGGCCGGTTCAGGGATGGCAAGCGCGGCCGCGCGGCGGCGGACCTGCCGCTCGGCAAGATCGGCGAACGTTGCCCGCCCGGGCCAGGCCGCGGCCCCCGGGAAACACCGCGCCACGACGGTCGCGTCGAGGTCGACGACGTCGATCAGCGCCCCACCGATATACGACGCGATCGCGCTGATCCCCATCCGTGCCAGGGTCTTGCGCAGCCCGGCCTCGAACGCCGTGAGCAGCGACGTGACGGTCTCGGTCGGCGTCATGCTCTCGGCGCCACGGGTCCCCGCGAGCTCGGCGGCGAGCTCGATCGCAAGGCGGGGGTGGACGACGGTGGCGCCAACCGCGAGGAGCATGGCCATCGCGTGGACGTCGAGGACATCGACGGCACTGACGGCGAGGTCCGTCCGCCCGCGAAGCCCGGCGGCGGTCAACGCACTGTGGACGGCGCCAGTCGCGAGGATGGACGGGATCGGCAGCCGGTCGATGGTCCAGGCCGCGTCGGTGAGAAGAAGAACCTCGGCGCCGCGCCGGGCACTGGCAACGGCGTCGCGGGACAGCCGCTCAAGGGTGACCTCGAGTCCGACGGCCGGATCCCAGGTCGCGTCGAGCGTGCGGACGGCAGGTCCGCTCGCCCCGATCGCGGCCAGCAACCCGTCGAGGTCGGCCACGATTGGCCGCTGGAGTCGTGTCGTTCGTGGCTGGTGCGGCATCCCGCCGAGCAGGGCGGGTCGTCGCCCGAGCTCCACCCGGAGATCCATCACGATTCGTTCGCGCTCCGGGTCGATCGCGGGGTTGGTGACCTGCGCGAACGCCTGGCGCAGGTGATCCGCGATCGGGCGGTCCACGCGCGCGCGTCCCGGCGTGGGCGTGTCGTCACCCATGCTCCAGAGCGGCTCATGGCCCTCGAGGGCCATCGTCTTGATGTCCAGCCTGGCCCGCTCGGCATCGAGCCCCGCGAGGTGGCGCATGACGTGGTCGGTGGGGACGCGCCGCGGGGAGATCGCCGCCGAGGCCATGTCCTCGTGAACGGCGCGCGGCGCGTCGTGGATTGCGAGATTGCGGAGCACCCAGTGCTTCGCGTCGGTGTCCTCCATGATCGCCCGGCGACCCGGCTCCACGAGAAACAGCTCGCCCGGACCGAGTCGACCGCGACGGACCGTCTCGGCGGCCGTGAACGGGACCGCGCCGGCCTCCGAGGCAACCGCCACCAGGCGATCGCGGGTCACCGCAAACGACGCGGGCCGAAGCCCATTTCGATCGACCAGCGCGCCGACCCGCTTGCCATCGGCGAACACGATCGCCGCCGGTCCGTCCCAGGGCGCCACGAACCCAGCCGTGCGACGGCGAAGCGTGGCGACATGTGGATGCGGCGCACGTCGAAGCCCGAGCGCCTCGGGGATCGCCGTGAGTAGTGCCGGCGTGAGCTCCCAGCCCGTGACCGTGAGGGCCTCGAGCGCCTCGTCGAGCGAGAGCGAATCGGAGCCGTCGGGGGAGAGCAGCGGTCCGGCCGCGAGCAGGTCCCGGGCCCACGCGGACCCGGTGGCGTCACCGGCTCGCCCACGAACCTCCTCGCGATTGCCGCGAACCGTGTTGATCTCACCGTTGTGGGACACGAGCCGGAACGGCTGCGCCAGACGCCATACGGGATGGGTGTTTGTCGCATAGCGCTGGTGGAACACCGCGTAGCTCAGGCGCAGCGGCTGCTGGAGATCGAGATAGAGCGCCGGCAGCCGGCCGCCCAGGACCAGCCCTTTGTAGACGATCGTGCGCGCCGACGCCGACGGCACGGCGATCTCGGCGAGCGGCCCGCCGGCGGCGCGGGCGGCGCTTTCGAGACGGCGACGCGCGATGATCAGGCGGCGTTCGAAGGCGTCGTCGCTGAGCGGGCGAGGATCGTCAGCGCCGCGCGCGGGCCGGCCGATGATCGCCTGGACAAATGCCGGGCGTGAGACCGCGGCCGCGGCGCCAAGCGCCTCGATGTCGACGGGCACGTCGCGCCAGCGGATGACCGGCAGCCCGGCGTCCGCGAACGTGGCCTCGACGAGGGCGCGCGCCTTGCGCTCTTGCGCCGGGGTCCGCGGCAGGAAGAGGGAGACGATCCCGGGCCGATCCGCGGCCAGGTCATCACCGAGCAGCTCGAGGAGCGACCGATCGAGCGGCAGGGCCACGCCGGCACCGTCACTCGTCTCGCCGTCGGCGCCAAAGGCACCGCGATGGGCCAGCGCACCCAGACCCGCCAGTGCAAGCGGCAGGACACGGTCGCGCGACCGCCCTGCGGCATCCGCCACGAACCCGACGCCACACGCGTCGTGCTCGTACCGCTCGTCGTAGAGCGGGCTATCGGATTGGCGGGGACGGAGGCGCTGGATCGTGTCCACGGCTGGTCTCCGGAGAAGGGGACGGACCGACCGCCATCGGGAGGAGCCGAAGGCGGTCGGTCGCGTTGGCGGGGCGACATCGGGACGCGGGGAGGGAGCCCGTCCCGACGATCGCGTCACACTTGATAGGCAGCCTCGCCGTGGACGGACAGGTCGAGACCCATCTCCTCGGACTCGGACGGGACGCGGATCCCGAGGATCACGTCGACGACCTTGACGATGACGAAGGTAGCGATGACGGCGTAGGTGATCGTCGCGCCGACCGCGACCAGCTGGCTGACGAGCTGCTGGCCGTTCCCCTCGATCAGGCCCGTGTAGGCGGGCTGGATCATGGCCGTGGCGAAGACGCCGGTGGCGATGGCTCCGAACGTGCCGCCCACGCCGTGGACCGCGAAGACATCGAGCGCGTCGTCGACCTTGAGCCGCTCGCGGAGCAGCGTCGCGCTGTAGCACAGGCCACCGGCAACAAGCCCGATGATCAGAGAGCCGCCGACGCTCACGAAGCCCGACGCCGGGGTGATGGCAACGAGTCCGGCGACCGCGCCGCAGGCCGCGCCGACGACACTGACCTTGCCGGTTCGGAAGTAGCTCGCGAGGACCCAGGTGATGGTCGCGGCAGCCGCGGCCGTGTTGGTGACGATGAAGGCGCTCGCCGCCAGGCCGTTGGCCGCAACCGCGGATCCGGCGTTGAACCCGAACCAGCCGAACCACAGGAGCCCTGCGCCCAGGACGGTCATGGGCACGTCGTGCGGCTCCATCCGGTCGCCGTTGGTGACGCGCTTGCCGATGACCAGCGCAACGATCAGGGCCGAGACGCCCGAGCTGATGTGGACGACGGTGCCGCCGGCGAAATCAAGCGCTCCGAGCTTGAACAGCCAGCCATCGACCGACCAGACCCAGTGTGCCAGCGGGGAATAGACGAGGATCGACCAGAGGATCGTGAAAAGGACGAAGGCGCGGAACCGCTTGCGCTCGGCAAAGGCTCCGGTGATCAGCGCCGGGGTGATCGCCGCGAACATGAGCTGGAAGGCGGCGAACAGCACGAACGGCACGGTTGTCGCGTAGGTCGTGCTTGGTTCGAGGCCGACGCCGTTGAACATCGCGAAGTCCAGACCGCCGATCAGCCCTAGGCCGTTGACATCAGGCCCGAATGCCAGCGTGAACCCGACGATGACCCAGACCACGCTCACGAGGGCCAGTCCGAAGAAGCTGTGCATGACGGTCGACAGGACGTTCTTCCTGCGGACGAGGCCGCCATAGAAGAAGGCGAGGCCCGGGAGCATGATCATGACCAGGGCCGTCGACATGAGCAGCCAGGCGGTATCTCCGGTATCCATACGCGCTTCCGTCCTTCCACGATCGCCATGGCCCGAGGCACATCCGGGCTTGACGAAAGGCTAGGGAGCGAACGGGGGCCGGTCGGCCCCGTGGCAGGACCGACAAGGATTCGGTTGGGTAGCGAACGCACGACGAGCGCCCCGAAACGTTGCGCTTGAGGATCGGGCGGAACGTGGCGATACTTCCAGCATGCGTTCCGCCGTGCTCAGGCTGATCCTGCTCAGAATCCTCCCTGGACGTCTCATGCCAGTCCTGACGGTCATCGAGATCGTCCGGATCGCTCGCCGGGTCCGGCGAATGCGCAAGGGGTCGCGTTAGCCCGACCAGGTCGCGCGGGTGCGGGATCGGCGAATTGGGCGCAGGATTCGTCGATGACACGCTCGACACGGCGCGGTGGCGCACGGGGCCGCCTCGGCCTGCTGATCACGCTGATCCTCGCCTGGTCGGCCTCGGCCGTGCCCGTACTCGGCGCTGCGACCGAGTTCGATGGCGTCGGAACGTCCCGCGACGAGGCGTCCCTGCCGGGCTGGACCGGCGGCATCAACCTCTATCGGGACGGCGTGTTCACCACCCAGAAGAGCTGGCTGTGGTGCACGGCCGCGGGCATCCAGATCGTGCGGAACATCGTTCGCGACCAGGAGGACCACAGTACGAGCGCACAGCGCAAGTACTTCACGTGGATGCGGCAGCGCAATCGGTACACGCTGCCCGTCTCGGCCGGGGTCGACCCGCAGGGCTGGACGGCCGGGTTCCGCCAGTACATCGACGACCGCTATCGGCTGGTCTCAAGCACAACGTTCGACAACGCGCTGCGGTCCGCCGTGCGACGGCTGCGGCAGACGGAGCTGCCGGTCGCGCTCGCGGTGTCGCACGGCAATCACGGCTGGATCCTGACCGGGTTCACCGCGACCGCCGATCCCGCCGCGACCGCGTCCTTCAAGGTCACGAGTGTCCGGATCGTCGGGCCGCTGTATGGGCTGCAGAGCAGGAACGGCTACGACATGCCGCCCAACACCAAGCTCACACCAACCCAGCTGAAGCGCTACTTCACCCGCTGGTGGTACGAGCCAAAGCGGATGATCTGGGACAACCGCTTCGTTTCCATCCAGCCGATCCCGGACTGACCCTCGCCCTGCCGGAGGGGATCAGCTGGGGCGGTCCGGCGAAAGGACACCGCCGGGGGAACGATGACTGTCATCGGACCGCCCCGGATACGACCTTACGGGCCGCCCGAGGTGCCCTCGCGTGCGGTCGGGGACACAGAATCTGTCATCTTCGCGACACCTTGGGTCAAAACAGGCCCAATGGGGCAGCAGACTGGTGCGTTGAGGCACCAAGGCGATCCGACCACCTGGCGAGCCGGGTGGGATTCGAACCCACGACCAAGGGATTAAAAGTCCCGTGCTCTGCCACTGAGCTACCGGCCCATCGAAAGCCTACCCGACTGCCCCTCAGGCACGCTCGTATGCCTCGCGGAGCCAGCCGAGCAGTTCTGCGTCGAGCTCGGCCGCGTCCGAGATACGGACCCGATGGGTACACATCCCGGTCGATGGTTCGAGCCGGGCGCCCGGTTCCACGCCCTTCAGGTTGAGCCCGATCTCGAGACGTCCGCCTGACGCCGGCCCAACGGTTCCGAACTGCTTCGAGCGCCGGAGGGCAACGTAGGCCTGCTTCGGTGACTGCTGGACGTCATCACCAAGTCCCGAAGCGAGCGCGATCACGCGATCGTGCAAGGGCCGCAGCGTCGCCTTGGGACCGCTGTAGATCTGGTCGACGAGTGCATCGCCCTCGGGCGCCGCGGGTCCGCGAAGGGCTTCGAGGGCGACGCGGTTTGCGTTGCCATGGGTGAACCCATGCTCGGCCTTGAGCCAGGCGAGGATCGCGCCATGTTTCTGGTGCCCGCTCGAGCGGACAAGGGCGATCCACTCGTCCATGGATCGCCGGGTGGCTTCCTCGATGTTCCGGATCTGGTTGCGGATCTGCTCGTCCGGGCTTGCCATCGGCCACCTCCCTGCGGTTCGCCCGGCTAGGCCGGGTCGACGGAGACCGGTGTCGGCAGCGGTTCGCCCCGCACGCCGGCAACGAGATTTGCCGCCGCCATCGCCGCCATCTTTCCACGGGTCGCCCGCGAGGCCGAAGCGATGTGGGGCACGATCAGGCAGTTGTCGAGCCCGACCAACGGATCGTCCGCCGGGATCGGCTCCGGATCCGTGACATCCAGGCCGGCTGCCCAGATCGTGCCGTCCCGGAGGGCCACTGCCAGCGCGGCACCGTCCACGACCGGACCACGGGACGTATTGATCAATACCGCCGTCGGCTTCATGGTCGCGAGCGTCGTGGCGTTGATCAGGTGGCGGGTCTCGTCCGTCAGGTTGACATGGAGCGACACGAAATCGCTTCGCCGCAGGAGCTCATCCAGTGGCACGTACGCGGCGCCGAGGGGCCCGGTGACGTCCTCGGGCAATGGCACGACGTCGTGGTACAGGATGTCCATCCCGAACCCCTGGGCCCGACGCGCGACGGCCTGCCCGATCCGGCCAAAGCCGACGATCCCGATCGTCGCATGGTGGACGTCGGGGCCGAGGAGCAGAAGCGGTCCCCAGGTCAGCCAGTTGCCGTCACGGACGTACCGGTCGCCCTCGGGCAGACGGCGTGCGGCGGCCATGAGCAGCGCCCAGGCAAGATCGGCGGTGGTCTCGGTCAGCACGCCGGGCGTGTTGCCGACCACGACGCCACGCCTCGCGCAGGCGGCGACGTCGACGTTGTCGTAGCCGACCGCGTAGTTGCTCACGACACGCAGGCCGGGACCCGCGGCATCGAGCAGCTCGTCGTCCACCCGATCGGTCAGCAGGGTCAGGATGCCGTCGCATCCGGCGACGCGTCGCAGGAGCTCGTCCCGCGGCGGCGGCAGGTCATCTGGCCAGACGTCCGCGTCACAGGCGGCGGCGATGGCGGTCAAGCCCTCGTCCGGGATGCGCCGAGCCACGAAGACGCGTGGCCGGTCACCGGAGGCGCCAGACGCGCCCGCGGAACGTCCGTCCGTCACGCGCGAAGACCCGCGACGAACGTCTCGATCCGCGCTAGCGCCTCGGCAATGTTGGCTTGCGAGGTCGCGTACGAGATCCGGATGTGGTCCGCGCCATGCCCGCCAAATGCCGTTCCAGGCAGGACGCAGACGCCCGCCTCGTGGAGGAGGCGGTCGGCCATCTCCGCGCCGGAGATCCCGGTACCGGCAACGGACGGGAAGGCGTAGAACGCCCCGAGCGGCCGCCGGCACTCGATCCCGTCGATCGCATTGAGCCCGTCGACGACCAAGTCCCGTCGGACGCGGAACTCGCGGACCATGGCCTCGACATCGGTTTGCGGTCCGGTCAGCGCCTCCACCGCCCCGATCTGGACGAACGTCGGCGCGCAGCTGATCGTGTTGATGATCAACTGGCTGTACGTCTCCCGGAGCGACGGCGGCACCACGGCATACCCGAGCCGCCAGCCGGTCATCGCGAACGTCTTCGAGAAGCCATCAAGGACGATCGTGCGCTCGGCCATCCCGGGCAGCGACGCGAGCGAGACGTGCTCCGCCCCGTCGTACAGGATCCGGCCGTAGATCTCGTCGGTCAGCACCCACAGGTCGTGCCGGATGGCGAGTTCGGCGATCGCCTCGATATCGGCCCGCGTCAGGACGCCGCCCGTCGGGTTGGCCGGTGAGTTGATGACCAGCCCACGGGTGCGCGGCGTCACGAGGGCGCGGAGCTCGTCCACGTCCAGCCGGAATTCGTTGCCCATCCGGATCGGGATTGGGACGGCCGTGCCGCCGACAAAGCGAACCAGCAATTCGTAGATCGGGTACCCGGGATCGGGCACGATCACCTCGTCGCCGGGATCTACGAGCCCCAGGATCGCGTACAACATCACGCCCTTGCCGCCGACCGTCACGAAGACCTGCGACGGATCGGCCGCGAACCCCTTTCGTGCGGTCACGTCGGCCGCGATCGCCTCGCGCAGCGCCGGGATCCCGGCGAAGGGCGCGTAGTGCGTCTCGCCCGCGTCGAGCGCCGCCTTGGCCGCCTCACGAACGTGCCTTGGCGTGTCGAAGTCGGGTTCGCCGATCTGCAGGTAGAGGATCGAGCGGCCCGTGGCCTCGAGCGCCTTGGCCCGCATGGTGACCTCGAACGCACTCTCGGTGCCGATCGTGGCCATCCGGGTGGCGGTATGCATCTCGATCGACCGCTACGGGATCAGCTGGCGGATGGCGAAGACGACGTTCGCCGGTCGCTCGGCCAGGCGGCGCATGTACCACGGATACCAGTGTTCGCCGTAGGCGATCAGCGCCTGGACTCGATAGCCAGCGGCTGCGAGCCGGCGCTGCTGGTCCTCGCGGATGCCGTAGAGCATCTCGACCTCAAAGCCATCGCGACCGATCCCCGCCGCCGCGACCTGTTCCGCGATCTGCTCGATCAACGCGACGTCGTGCGTGCCGAGGCCGAGCCGGATCGGACGATCGCGGCCGTCGAGAAGGAACCGCACCGCGAGGCCGAGGTAGCTGGCGTCCACGTTTCGCCGGTTCGTGTAGGCGATCGATTCCGGTTCGTCGTAGGCGCCTTTGACCAGGCGGATTGCCGGATCGAGCGGCCGCAGGCGTTCGATGTCCGACGCCGTCCGACGGAGGTAGGCCTGGAGGCAGATCCCGGTCCTGGGCTGCGCCGCCCGGAGACGCTCGTACAACGCGACCGTGCCCTCGACGTAGGAGCTGCCTTCCATGTCGACCCACAGGTAGGAGTCGTTGGCGGCGGCGTGCTCGGCGATCCTGACAAGGTGATCGAAGCAGACGTCGGGATCGAGGTCGAAGCCAAGCTGCGTCGGCTTGACCGACACCTCGCCGCGGATCCCGGCGTTCACGACCTTGTCGATCACCTCGATGTAGTGGGCGGCCACCGCTTCGGCCTCCGCGAGGTTGGTCAGGTTCTCGCCGAGCCGGGTGTAGATCGTCCCGATCCCGACGGCCTGGAGCGGAACCGCCGCACCAAGGGCGTCACCGAGGGTCTCGCCCGGCATGAACCGACGCACGGCGCGCCGCATGAACCACATCCGTGGCAAATGCGTCTTGAGCCAGCCATTCCGAGCCGCCCACAGGAAGACGCGCCGCAACGGGTTCCTCCTTTCAGAGAGGACCAACGGAAGAGAACCCGATGGTACGCGACCATCCGGCTAGAATCGCGCCAGATGAGCCGCTTCTACGACATCGACGCCGCCAACGCCGCGATCCCCGAACTCGACGGGATCGTGGGGATCCTCGGCGAGCAGCGCGCGGAGCTCGTCCGCCTGCGCGATGAAGTCCTTGCCACCGGCGCCCGGGGGGACGCGCCAGCCACGGTGACCGCACCGACCGGCACGGGCGAAGCGCCGATCTCGAACGACCTCCGGCTGATCCGCCTGCGGATGCAGGGCCTGATCGACCAGATGGCCGCCGGCGTGGCCCGGATCGATGCGCTCGGCCTGACCCTGCGCGATATCGAGCGAGGCCTGGTCGACTTCCCGGCCCTGGTCGCGGGCCGCCAGGTCTGGCTGTGCTGGAAGTTCGGTGAGCCCGCGATCGCGTGGTGGCACGACCTCGAAACGGGCTTCGACGGACGAAGGCCGCTGGCCGATCTGGCATGAGCGCGCGTTCCGTCGTCGTCGGGCGCGACGGTCGGGCCAAGGCCTATCGGCCACTCCCCGAAGCCGAACGAGCGGCGGCGCTGGCCGCCGGGATCGAGGCATACGAGCACGGTGACTTCTTCGAGGCGCACGAGCTGCTCGAACCGGCCTGGATGGGCACGGACGTCGCGGCCGACCGGGCGCTGCTGCAGGGCCTGATCAAGCTGGCCGCGGCCTATGTCCACGCCGTCCGCGGCAATCCCGCCGGGATCGCCCGGAACCTCGACCGGAGCACGGGCTCGCCTGGTCGAGGCGGACGAGGAACGCGCCGCGGCCGGGTTGCCGATACCGTGGCTGGACGTCCCGGAACTGGTCGACGCCATCGACCTGCGGCTCGCCGATCTCGCGGCCCACCCGAACCGGCCCGATACTCGGGCCGCCCGAGCTACCCAGGAGTGCGACATGACGCCAGACCGGCCCGTTGCCATCGGTCGACGTCACCGAAGCGGATCGGCGACTCCGCGAGGACCCCGCACATCCGGTCCTGCTCGACGTGCGCGAGAATGAACGAGTTCGTCGAGGTCCGCGCACCGGGCGCCCTGCTGCTCCCCACGTCTGCGCTCGCCGCGCGGATCGAGCGAGGTCCCGACCGACCGACCGCTCCTCGTCGTGTGCCGGACCGGGGTTCGATCGGCGGCCGTGACCGGCTTCCTGGTGCGGTCGGGTCGCTCGGACGTGTTCAACGTGACCGGCGGGATGGAAGCCTGGGAGCGTGCCGGGTTGCCGATCCGCCGCGGCCCAACCGACCCCGGCGAAGGCGTGCTCCCCGGGGAGTGATTGTTCCCGGCGTCGCGGGGCGTCGCGGGGCGTGGCGGCCGATTGACGCCTTTCATGCCATCGGTGCACCACGAGCACCTTCGGCACCGATCAAGCGCTGACGCTATCGCTTGCTTGCATGAAGACGCAGCTATGCAACCAGCGTCAGGATTGGTATGCAGCTTGAGTGCATGACGATGCACGCCGCCGGTCCGCCCTCCTGGGGATTCCGCGCCGAAGGAGTATCACGAGCACTTTTGTCAGGAAACCCGAGCCCGCGCCGACCCGAGCCCCGCCCGCGCCGACCCGAGCCCCCCGCCCGCACCGACCCGCGCCCGCGCCAGTCGCCTGGGCATCGCCATGGCTACGCCCGGAACCCGGGCCCGTGCCACCGGCCGCCGCGGGGCGCCTGGAACGCGCGGCCTATGCCGATGATGCGGCCGATGCCCGATCGGGCGGCCGATGCCGATCGGGCGGCCTATGCCGATCGGGCGGCCCCGTCGGCGGACCTTAGCGGCGGGTGATCCTGCGGAAGATTTCGCGGGTCTGGGCGCGGTGGGCATACGCCCAGCCGATCAGGATCAGGATGATGAAGTTGACGGTGCCGACGCCCGCGGCGTTGAGGTAGCCAAGCTGTTGTCCGATCTCGCCACCGATCGTCAACCCCGGGACCGTCGCCCCGACCAGACCGAGCTGGAAGAACGGGCTCTGCGGCGCGATGTTGGCCCGAACGCTCGATCCGAGCGGGCCCGAGCGCGGTGGTCCCGCCCACAAGCACGGCATTCGGCCCGCTGACCACGGCGGCCGCCCCTTCGAGACCCGATTCGGGCAGGTCCATCACCGGCAGGTGCTTCCACTCCGGCAGGTCCCCGAGGGTCGTCGGTACGGCCCAGTAGACCTCGGACTTGGGACCCGATCCGTCGTTGCCGCCGGCCAGGTAGAGCGCGCCATTTGCGCCCCAGCCCGCGCCGTTGCTCCGGGCGACCGGGAGATTCGCGGTATCGCTGACGTCCCACCGGACGACCTTGCCCTCGTCCTCGTTCTCCGGCAGCCCCTCCTCGGCCTGCTGGCCAAACGCGCCGCGCTGGACCGCGCCGACCGGGCCATTCGCGTCGCTGCCGCCGAATAGCCAGACGAAGTCGCCTACGACCATCGCCGTCGCGTCGGCCTGCGGCGTCTGGAGCGCCTGCTCGTCGGTCCATTCTCCGAGCGCGCCCGCGCTATCGAGCGTGGACTTCCACGTCGTTGCCACCGGCCCATCGGCGTTGCGCCCGCCGATCAGCAACAGTCCATCGGTCGTGACCGCGCTGGCGGCCGCGGCCCGCGGCTCCGGCAACGTGACGGCATCCGGAGCCGGCGTCCCATTCGCCCAGCTCACCGGTGATCGCATCGGGGGTCAGCACGAAGACCGTGTCGGTCGGCGCGCCCGCCTCGTCGAAGCCGCCGATGACGTAGACGCTGCCCGACACGTAGGCGACGCTCGCGTCGGCGCGCGGCTTCGGGCAGGGCCGGACCGGCCGTCCAGGCATCGAAGTTCCCGGTCCCCACCGTCTGCGCCACGAAGACGTCTGGCTGGGCCGTCGATGCCGTCCGTTCCGCCGATGTACAGGATCTTCGTGCCGACCTGGATCACCGCGCCATCCGTGCGGGCCTCGGGCAGTGCCAGCTGCCGGCGGGATGGATGCCACGGGACGAGCGCGCCGACGGGGGCGGGACACGGGAGCGTCTCGTTCGTCGGCGGGCACAGGTTGATCGGCGACCAGGCGAGGATGCCGAGATCGACCGTCCGGCCGACGGTCAGGTAGTAGGCGCGGTCGGGCAGGTAGCCGAGCAGGAAGATGATGATGATCAGCCAGATGAAGGCCTTGACCGAGGCCCAGCTCCAGCCATCGGCGTCGAGCAGCCCGAACATGGCACGCCGCCGTCGAACGGTCGTCCCCGGTCCGAGCGCCTGCTGCGCCATCCTTCTCCTTCCTCACCCACCGCCCATTCGGGCGGCGGTCGATCATTCCGCGGTCAGGGTTCCAGTCATGTTGGGGTGCACGGTGCAGACGAACGGGTACTCGCCGACTGGCAACGCCGGAACGTGATAGTCCCGGACGTCAACACCTGGGAAGACCTCGCCTCTGAACACCTCGGCGCCCGCTGCATCGTTGATCGCAACGTTGTGCGGGATGCTGTCGTCCTGGTTCTCGAACACGATGACGAAGGGTGCATCCGCTGCGAGCCGTCACGTCGGTCGTGGTGAAGGCGACGCCCGAAGCGACGATGGAGACCGACGTGCCTGGGTCACCCGATGACGGTGGCGCACCAGACGGGAGCGGCGAAGCTGACGGCTCGGCGGACGCCTCACCGGACGGCGCCGCCGATTCGCTGGCAAACTCATCCGCCCAGCAATCCGGGTACGGCGTCGCACCGGCCTCAGGCGCGTAATTCGGATCGACCCAGCCCGTAAAGGTCTTGACCTCACCAGTGATCGGGTCGATCTCCGGTTCGAAGAGCGCCTCGTCGCGGATGACGTACGTCTCGTTGTTGGGTGCCCGGAGGAACGCGATCAGGTCGTCGATCTGCACGTAATTGAGCGGCCCGGGCGGATTCGCCGTGTCTGCCCAGACGGGCATCTGCGAAAGCGGATTGCCGCAGACATACCGCCCGCCGGCCTGGAGCACCTGGCGCAGGTAGTTCTCGTTGAGGTGGGCGAACAGCTTGTCCTGTCGGTTGAGGACCGGGCCGATGCCACCCTCGCCGCTCGCGCCGTGACAACGCGCGCAGTTGGCCTCGTAGAGGTTGTAGCCACGCTCGACCGCGAGGACCTGCTGCGAGGCTGCCTCCGCGTCGAGCCGTGGCTCGCTGATCCCAAGTGGGCCGAGCTCATAGAACCAGTAGACGGCAATGAACAAGGCGACGACCACGGTGACCAGGAACCCGACCCATCGCGCGTTGGACGACTGCCGAACGACCTGCGCTGCGCGTTCGGGTGTGAGCTCGAACGCGCGCGCCGACGGCGGTGACGTGAACCGCTCGACGGGGGCCGGCTCGACCGGTGGGCGGGGGATCGGGAGGCGCTGCTCGGGCTCGCGTCCGGGCGTATCGGCCATCAGATGCAGCCCGTTGGCGTGCGGGGCGGGATCAGCCCGGGTTGACCGAGCGCGACGGGCAGCGGCCCGAGCGTGATCTTGCCGGTATTGATGGTGAGCACCCCGGCACCATCCACGCTGACCGAGAAGCGGTCCATGCCACGCGGCGCCGGACCGTACTGGGCACCATCGGCCTTGATCCCGAGGCGGTCATAGCGCGAGCCGTGACACGGGCACTCGAGCCAGAAGTTGCGGAGGCACGGGTTGGGCTTGCAGCCGAGGTGCGGGCAGCGCTGGTAGAGCGCGCGCACGTTGAGGGCCGTGCCGTCGCCGGACTCGTCCTCGCCCGCCAGAAACCGCTGCTGACCAGGATCGATGAGGGCGACGAACGCGCGGGCGTCCGGGAAGTAGGCCGGGAACCCCTGGTCGATCGGCAGCGCCGCGTTCAGGAGCTTGATGGACTGAAGGTCGCCGATCTCGATCGGCGCCCCAAACCCGCCCTTGAGGTTCGGCCAGGCGAAGGCAAGCGTTCCCGCCGTGACCTCCAGGAGCCATAGCCCGATCCCTGTCCCGAGGGCAACGCGCAGGAGCTGCCGCCGCGACAAGCCCTGGACCTGCTGCTTGCGCAGCGACTTGATGGCCTCGGACGTCAGGGCGGCCGGCTTGTCGATCGGCTGGACCTGGTAGTTGCTCATGGACGCTGGTTCCTTCGAAGCGCGGTCATAGGGCGAAGTGGAGGCCAGGCGTCGTCACGAACGGGATGACGAAGGTATAGCCCGGGCCGCGAAAGAAGATGCCGATGAACGTCACGATCAACCCGAGAATGCAGAACATCGTGAACAACATGACCGCGGTCTTGCGTTCCGAAGGCCGGATGGCAAGGACGTTCTCGCGGTCGATATACGGGATCAGCGCGGCGCCGACGAGCACGAAGGTGGGCACGAGCACACCACCAACGGTCGGGTGGAAGTAGGCCAGGAGCTCCTGGAGCCCCAGGAAGTACCACGGCGCCTTGGCCACGGCCGGCGTGACGTTGCCGTTGGCCAGCTCCTCGAGTGGGGCGTTGATGAACAGCCCCATCGCGAGGAGGAAGACGCTCATCACGCCGCCGGCGAGGAACTCGATCGTCAGCAGGTGGGGCCAGGTCATGACCGTGTCGTCGGGTTCCTTCTGGACCCTGACGACCGCGTCCTGCTTGACCAGGGCGAGCAGGCGGTACGGCCGCGCCGACATCGGCACGCGCTGCTTGTCGATCTCCGTCCGACGGGTCGGATCGACCGGCAGGACAACGCGTCCTTCGGTCGGCTGCTTCGTGTCGGTCATAGCGGACCCGAGATCCCGCCGTCCTTGCGGATCCGCCAGAAATGGACGGCAAGGAATATCGCGGCGATCAGCGGCAGGAAGATCACGTGGCCAACGTAGAACCGCAGGAGCGTGTTCTGGGCCACCTCGAGGCCGCCCAGCAGGATGAGCTTGGTCGGCGTGTTGAAGACCGGCACGTAGCCGCCCATGTTGGATCCGATCGTGATCGCCCAGTAGGCGATCTGGTCCCACGGCAGCAGGTAGCCGGTGAAGCTCAGCATGATGGTAAGGAAGAGCAGGACGACCCCGACCACCCAGTTGAACTCACGCGGTGGCTTGTAGGCACCGTGGTAGAAGACCCGCATCATGTGCAGGAAGACGAAGAAGACCATCAGGTGGGCCGCCCAACGATGGATGTTCCGGCTGAGCAGGCCGAAGGTCACCTGGCTCTGGATCTCGAGGATGTTCGTGTACGCCTGGGTGGCCGAAGGCACATAGAAGAACATCAGGTACACACCGGTCACGGTCAGGACCAGGAACAGGAAGAACGACAGCCCGCCCAGACAGAACGTGTACGCGAACTTGACCGCGTGCTGGCGGACCCGCACCGGGTGGATGTGCAGGAAGACGTTGTTCATGACCGCGTACGCGCGCGAGCGCTCGTCGCGCGGGTAGGGCTGTCGGAAGAGCGAGCGCCACACGACGCTTCGACGCATCGCGTGATCCATTCGCTCGAGGAAACTCACCGGGTTCCTCCTGCCACGCCGGGCGTCCCGGCCAGCTGCGCGTCGCGGTACGACTCCTTGTAGAGCCGCCCGTCAGTCGAGATTTCCTGGAGTTCGAACCGTTCCATCGTAATGGCGTCGAACGGGCATCGCTTGACGCACAGCGCGCAGCGAATGCAGCGCTCCTCATCGAGGATCATCGCGCCGCCCTGGTCCCAGCCGTAGGCCTCTTCGAGCTCGGGCAGGAGCCCTTCCGACTTGAGCTGGTTGATGTCGACCATGTGGATGACGCCTTCAGGGCAGACATCGGCACAGGCACCACACAGGACACATCGAAACGGGTCGAACCAGATGTTGAAGTTGCACATCAGGCAACGGGTCGACTCCGCGACCGCGCCATTCGCGTCGTAGCCGAGCTCGACGGGGGTGTTGAAGTTGACGACCGGCTCGGTCGACGGCATCCGGGCGGTCAACGGGACCATGGGGATGTGCTGGCGCGGCAGGACGTCGTAGAACTCGGGCATGTCGTGGCGCCACGAGCTCGTGATCTTGACGTTGGCGCTGACCGACACGTCGGTTCGCCCCGACAGGTACCGATCGATCGCGTAAGCGCACTTCTTGCCATGGCCGGCCGCCTCGATGAGGGTCGTCGGCCCGGTCACGAAGTCGCCGCAGGCGAAGACGCCACGGACGTTCGAGGCGTAGGTCGCGGGGTCCACCTTGACCCGGCCGCGGTTGATCTCGAACTTGGACTCGACCGGCAGGAAGGTCAGGTCGGCCGCCTGCGAGACGGCCGGGATGACCGTCCGGGCCGCGATCTCGAACTCCGAGCCCTCGATCGGCACGGGTGAGCGGCGCCCGGATGCGTCGGGCTCCCCGAGGCGGTTCCGGATGAACCGGACCGCGGCCACCTTGCCGTCCTCGCCGATGATCTCGATCGGGCTGGCGAGGAACTCCATGCGGACGCCCTCGCGTTCGGTCTCGCCCAGCTCCTCCTCGTCGACGACCAGCTCGGAGCGTGTGCGGCGATAGACGATCGAGACGCGCTCGGCGCCATGACGGAGGCTGGTCCGCGAGCAGTCCATCGCGGTATACCCGCCGCCGATCACCACCACGTCCGTCCCGACTTCGAGGGGCTGGCCGAGGTTGGCCTTCTTCATGAAGTCGACGCCGTAATCGACGCCTTCGAGGTCCGCGCCCGGGATGTCGAGCGCGACCGCGTCCATCGCGCCGGCGGTGATCGCCACGGCATCGAACTCGGACTGGAGCTGCTCGAAGGTGATATCCACGCCGATCGTCGTGTCGTAGACGAACCTGACGCCGAGGCGCTCGACGAGGCGGACGTCCATCTCGATCGCCTCGCGCGGGAGGCGAAACGCCGGGACGCCGATGAGCATCGTGCCGCCGCCGTATGGGAGGCTGTCATAGACCGTGACCTGGTAGCCCTTGGTGGCGAGCTCGCGCGCAACCGCCAGCCCAGCCGGTCCGGCACCCACCACCGCGACCCGCTCGTCGCGCGGCGTGATCTGGGGCATCA
The DNA here is from genome assembly GCA_963731865.1 of uncultured Chloroflexia bacterium. Classification (GTDB taxonomy): domain Bacteria; phylum Chloroflexota; class Limnocylindria; order Limnocylindrales; family CSP1-4; genus SPCO01. The sequence continues at coordinate 1,797,555 of CAVSXG010000002.1, forward strand.
CGTCGGGGATACCAGACGCCTCATGCCACTCGACGAGAAACCGCTTCATCGCGCGGATCGCGAGCGGCCGGTCGATGTCGCCGCGACGACAGGCCCGCTCGCACGGCGCAGAGCAGACATACGAGCACATCGCGGCGACCGGGTTCGGCTCGCGCGACAGGATGTAGCCCTCTTCGAACCGGCCCTCCGCGGCCAGGTTCAGATAGCCGCGACAGTTCGTCCCGACCGGGCACGCCTCCTGGCACTCGATGTTGCACTGGAGCCAGGACGCGTCGACGGGCTGGACGAGGAATTCGTTGGGCGAGTCGATGGCCAAACGGGCGTGCCTTTCCGCGGTTCACGGGTTCGGACGCGAACGAAACCAATCGGGTGGCTCCGACGGGGCGAATCTACCATCCGCCCGTTGCCCCCTGCAGGATCGCGGATCCGAGTTGACGTTGCCATTGCTCGCAGCTACGCTGGCCCATCAGAGTCGCCACGCGTACAAGAGCATGACCCGGGAGATGCGGGCAGCGTGACCGTCAGCGAGTTCATGTTCCTGGCTTTCGGCCTCGTCCTCGGCGTGGCCAGCGGTGTCGCCCTCATCGAGATCATCCGGGCACGCCCCCCAGCGTCTCGCGAGGTCCGTCTGACCGTCTCCAAGGACGCGATCCCCCGCCGGCGGGCCTCCACGCTGGCCGACGATGCGTTCGTGACCGTTGGACCGGAGCCAGCCCGCGGTGGACCGGCCGATCGTCGGGACGTGGACGGTCCGGCCCCGGCCGGGACCTCGGATCGTCGAACGAACGTTCTGACGGCGGCGGATCATGCGCCTACCCGCACACCGGGCGGAAGGGGAGGCGCCGGCATGGTCGGCATGCCGATCTCGGCTGGCGCCGACCCGATGATGGATGCGTTCCAGGCCGGAGCGCATGGCGCCGCTCGCCCGACGGCGAGCGCATCGGTCGCAGCACCCAGGACACGCTCCGCCGGCGCGGACATGATGGCCGTGCGCGGGCACGCGTCGGTCGCCCTCATGGACGCTCCCGCCCCGACCGAGGTCAGCGAGCCGGTCGCCACGCCCACCTTCTCGGGGCCATGTGCCGAAGAACGCCGCGTCGCCCACGAGCGATGCGAGCTTGCCACGCGGGCACAGGCGCAGGCGACGGCCGCGGCCGACGCGCTCAGGCGCGCGCAGCGCGCCTACGACGGCCACACCGCTGCTGCCGAAGCGGCCGCTGAGGCGGCCAACCCACGGGCCGTACGAACGCTCAAGGAGGAGGCCCAGCGCCAATTTCGCGCCGCCTCGCAGGCCGCTGGATCGCCGGACTCGGTGGAAGCGGCGGCCCGGACGTGGCTGCAGGACATCAATCGGATCAATCGCGAGTCTGCCGGCGCCAGCCTCACCGCGGACCGGGAACGAGCCATCGCCGGGGATATCGGTGGCCGCCTCGAGCGCATGGGCATCGACGCGGACGCGGCGCGAGTGGGTGCGGACATGGCCAATGCGGCGTGCGTGGCGGCACGCTCCGCAGTCGCCGATTGCGACGAGCGCACCGTCGACGGAACGACCGCGCCACGACTGACGCCGAGTCCCGACCAGACGCGCGATCCGATCCTCTCCGATCAGGCCACCGAGGAAGCCCTCGGTGTCGCGCTCGAAGGGGGCACGGCACCGCGGATCTTTCGCCTGCTCTGGAATGAGCCGGACGCCATGGACGAGCTCGTGGCCAGGCTTGCCGGTGACGACCAGGACGACCACCGACATTGGAGGCTCGCCCTCACCGGTCTCCTCGACGCGATCCTTGCGGATGCGATCGAACAAGCGTATCTGCGGTTCCCGCATGAGCACCCCTTCTGGGGTCCACAGACCCAGCAGCAGAACCGCGATATCACCAAGGCACTCGCCTCGCTCGGACATCGGTACGACGGCCAGGGCGGCTGGGTCGACCAGCCAATGCCGAGCCAACGCGAGATGTCACTGGCCCTCAGCTACGCCGGGCTGGATCCAATGCGTGTCCGCAACTGGCCAAACGAGCAGCAGACGGCCGAGCTCTTCACGGAGGTCGAGGTCGCGGCCGATGAATACCTCGCGGGCGTTGCCGGCGATCTGACGCTCGCCGAGATGGTGGAGATGCTTGGCCGGCGCGCCGACAGCCTGGTCGAGCTCTGGAACAACTGGGGACGGGTCCGACCGCTGCTGCTCGAGGAGCGTTGAGGCTCAGCCCGGCCCTTCCTCCTCGTCGTCGTCGATGACGACCAACCGGAACGCGTCGGCGGCGGTCGATCCGATCGACACACCATCCCCGGCCGCCGACTTCCGGACCCGCTCGGCGAGCCCATCCATATCGTGGATCTGCGAGGCGTGCGCGCGCAGCGCGTCGATCTGGCGGTCCAACGTGCCCGAGACGTCCAGCCACGTATTCGCCCGCTCCGACCAGAAGAGGTACAGCCGCCGGACGCGGTGAGCCGCCAGGCCAGACCTCGCCAGGTGCGGGAAAGCCATCGGGTTGCGCGCGGCCGGGTATACGGCGTCGAGGGCGGCCAGACCGGCGGCACGATGGTCGGTGTGGTTGATGCCGCCGTCCCGATAGATGATCGTTTCGGGGTCGGTAGCGAGGACGGCGTCCGGTCGGAAGGTCCGGATCTCTCGGACGAGCTGTTCGCGCAAGGCGAGGTCGTTGGCCAGGGCCCCGTCCGGCTGGTGGAGAAACGTCACACCGGAATACCCGACGATCGAGACGGCCTCGCGCTGCTCCTCCTCGCGAAGCGCCGCGAGGACGAGCGGGTCGGCCTCGGGGTCCTCTCCACCCTGGTCGCCGCTCGTGCAGCAGACCAGCCAGCCCTGGGAGCCCGCGTCGATCCAGCGAGCGGCGGTTGCGGCTGGTCCGAAGTCGGCGTCGTCCGGATGCGCCACGATCACCATGAACCGGTCCGGGCGCCACCGGTGATCGACGGGTGGCGGTGATTCGGTGGTGCGTTCAGTCATCATCGGGCCGCAAGCCCGTCGCGCGGTGCGGATTCGTATTGCGTCGCCCCAAACCGGGCAGTACGCTTCCGGCCGAGGCTTCGCTCGTCTCCCCCCACGAGCGAAGCCTCCTGATTCCCGGCGGTCACCCGACGGCGGCTCCGAGCTCGTCCAGTGCAGCAAGGACCTCGCCGGCATGGCCCTCCGGCTTGACCTTTGACCAGACCCGCGCGACCCGCCCATCCGGATCGATCAGGAAGGTCGTCCGCGCCGTGCCCCAGTAGGTCTTGCCGTAGTTCTTCTTCTCGACCCACGTCCCGTACGTGTCGGCGACCTTGTGGCCCTCGTCGGCCAGGAGATGGAACGGCAGCCCGAACTTCTCGCGGAAGGCGCGCTTGCTGGCCTGCCCCTGCGGGCTGACCCCCCAGACATCGGCGCCGCGCTCGGTGATCGTCTCGTTGGCGTCGCGAAACTCGCAGGCCTCGATGGTGCAGCCGGTCGTGTCGTCGGTGGGATAGAAGTACAGGATGGTCCATCGCCCGCGCTGGTTGACCAGGCGGTGCACCGTCCCGGTTTCGTCAGGGAGGGCGACCTCGGGAGCGGGGTCGCCAACTGCGGGCGTACTCATGCCGGAAGCGTAGCAGGGGATTCCACGACCAGCAGCAGTCCGGCACCAACCGTCACCGCCGCATCGACGGCGCGACGCACGTTCGAGAGCCCACGAGCCGGACCGGTGGCAAGAACCTCGTTCGTGAGCGGGTACTCGAGCCCCTGGGTCGTGATCCCGGCGACGTCAGCACCGTAGGGCAGGAGCGACACGAGGTCGCCGACCCGACCGACGAGGGGTGTTCGGACCGGCAGCCCATGGGGGTCCGGCGCGCGGATGACGGTGATTCGGGTTCGCGCATCGAGGAGGGCCGCCGGCCGGCCAATGAGCTCGGGCATCGTCAGGAGACCGATGTTCGCGAGGGAATGGTCGAAGCGTTGACCACCCAGACCACCGACGATGACGAACCCGGTCGCTCCCTGGGCGATCGCCTCCCGGACGGCGAGCTCGGTGTCCGATTCGTCCTTGTGCGGATCGGCGCGTCGCATCGGGATCCCGCTGGCCTCGAGCTCGGCCAATCCGTCGGCATCGAGGGAATCGCCGTCCCCGACCCAGACGTCGATGGCGACTTCCAGGCGGGTCGCGTGTCGCGCCCCGCCATCCGCGGCCACAACCAGCCCGACCGCGGCGGCCCAGCCCGGCCACGCGCGTTCGAGGGCAGCACGGTCGGGCGCTTCGCCGTCGGCCAGGATGAGCGCGTCCATGATCCGCGGATGCTACCCCGGCGCCCGTCCGGTGCAGCGGAACCCGATGCTAGACTCCGGCCGTGCCCGACGAGCCTGCCCACCCCTCGATCCAGCGCGTCCTCGACGCGGCCATGCGCAAGGGCGTCACGCTGGAGGTGTCGCGCTTCGACGAATCCACGCACACCGCGGCCGAGGCCGCGAATGCCCTGGGTGCAGAGCTCGGACAGATCGTGAAATCGCTGGTGTTTGTCGTCCCCGCGGGCGACGGCGCGGAGCCGCTCCTCTGTCTCGTTGCCGGGCACAACCGGGTTGACCTGGCCCGCCTGGCGGCGGTGGCCGGCGAAGCGGACGTTCGCCGTGCGACGGCACGGGAGGCCCATGAGCTCACCGGGTTTTCCATCGGGGGGATCCCGCCGATCGGCCATACCCGGCCGGTGCGGGTGATCATGGATCCGGACCTCGGGCGGTACCCCGTGGTCTGGGCGGCCGCCGGACTCCCGACCGCCGTCTTTCCCGTCCCGCCCGCGACCCTCCGCGTCCTGGCCAATGCCACGGTGGCCCCGATTGCCGAAGTCCAGCCACTGGGGGATCGCGAGGCAGCCGAGGGCGGGGACGCTGGCAACAGGAGTGCTGGCGACCGGGACGCCCCGGATCTCGACGCCACGGCGAAGCACGCTGGATCCTGAGCGGTCGGCATGGCGGTGACGACGGAACCCGGCAACAGCACGATCGCGTATCCGGGCGGTCTCCGGGCGCGCTGGCGCTGGGGCGGCAGCGGATCGGGCGCGGCGGTCTTCGCCCTGTCCGAGGTCGGTGGCGCCCTGGTGGACCTCGGCTCGAAGGTCACCGACGACCCGGAGCCGCTGTGCCGCGCCGAATTGCGCCTCGAAGGACCTCGCGGCGCCTGGACGGCGCGGTTTGCCTCGATGATCTTCGACGAGCCGCGCGCCCTCCATTGGGATTCGCACGGGCTCCTGGTCGTGTCGTACGGCTTCCACACCTTTGGCCTCGACGTCGAGACCGGTGACGTTCGCTGGGATCACCGCTCGGCGACCCCGATCCTGGCCTTGCTCGGCTCGCCCCGACTGCAGCACGTCCTGGTCCAGTCGGAGCTCGAGACATTCGCCATCGAACCGGACGGGACGGTAGCCTGGCGAGTCGCCCACACCGACGTGGTCACGGCCGCGGAAATGGTCGGTGGACGCCTGGTCCTCAATGGGTTCGGCGGTCAGGTCAGCGCGCTCGATCCGGCAACGGGGCGATCGAGCGGCTAAAGCGCTGTGTGGACAGTCCGTGGATAACTGCCGCGAACCCGCCAGCTTTGGTGGACGAGCGCATTGACCCGCTCGCCGCGGCGCGCCTATCGTTGGCGCCAGCCCGGAGGGGCCCAACGATACTAATGGCAGCGATCGCATCAACGCCCATGTGTCGGTACGGTTCCTTCGGGCCCTTTCATGTCCGCCGACCTGCCGGCGCGTATCATCGCCGCCGTGTCTCCCCTACTCCCCCTGGTCGCGGGTCTGATCGTGCTCGCCGTCGGCTTCATCGGGCGGCGGTCGCTGGGTCCTCGATACCGGGTGGGCACGCTCCTGTCGGCCGCCCCGGTCGTCAGCGTCGCTGAAGCCCGGGAGCTGGCGGCCGGCTCTCCACGCTACGTCCAGGTCGCCGGCCGGGTCGATTCGGAGACCGACTTCGAGGACGATGCCCACCGCCCGCTTGTCTTTCGCCGGACCAGGCTGCAGCTGCGCAGTAGTGAGGGCTGGGTGGACCTGGATGACCGCCGGGAACGCGTCCCGTTCGAGGTCCGCGAAGGCCTTGATTCGATCGCGGTCGACGACGCGGCCCTCGACGCGGGCCTGGTCGTCGTCGTTCGCGAATCGGTCGGAACGGCCGCGGACGCGCCCGATCGCATCCCGGCAGGCACGGCACCCACCACGCCGCTTCGGCTCCAGATCGAACAGGTCTCGTCCGTGGAGCACGCCATCGTCGCGGGTGTGCCCGGGACGGACGCGGCCGGCAATCCCCGCATGTCGGCCGGCCTCGGCAGGCCGCTGATCCTGGCCACCATGGACCGACCGGACGCCATGCGCGTGCTGGCCGAGGGTCACCGGTTCCGGCCACTGGCGCTCGCGGCGACCATGGTCGTCGGCCTCGTCCTCGTGGCGTTGGGCATCGTCTGGGCCGCCCTCGTCCTCCTTGCAACGAACGTGCTGGCCGCCTCACCCAGCCCGAGCGGCGGCACGGTTGGCGATCCCCGCAGCTCAGGGCAGGGGCCGGGTCTTGTTGGCGACCCACTGTTCGCCCTGGTCGCGGTCCTGGCGATCGGGCTCGGGGCGCTCGTCCTGACCCTGGGATACGTCCGATTGACGGCGCGTCGCGGCGGCCCCTGAGAGAGACCGGACCATCGTCCTATTGGCAAGAACTGTGAGCTTGGTAGGCTCCACGGAGCGAGTTCACATTTCCTCCATTGGACGATGCCAAACACCCTCCAGCCGCGACCCATCGACGCAACCCTGTCGGTCACCAAGGCCGCCAGGCTGATCGGCGTGCATCCGAACACGATCCGCACCTGGAGCGACGCCGGGCGGCTGCGCTACTTCCGGATCAATGCGCGAGGGGATCGGCGCTACCGACTCGGCGACCTGCAGCGGTTCCTCGCCGCAGCCGAACCGCATCCAACGGACGGCGGGGCTCAGCATCCGGGCGCGCGTCGCCCGCCGACCGACAGGGCTGGCCACCGTGGACGCAGGACCCACGCCCGTCTGCGGGGAGACGTTTCGGTTGCGGATCCCCTCGACGTCGAGCGACACCATGTCGACCTTGGCGTCGCGTCCACGATTGCGAGGCTCGGCAGCGGCGTCCAGCCATCGCCCGAACCGCTGCTGGCGGCCGCGGAGGCCGTGCGCCACGCCTACGGTCATCACCTTGTCGCGATCTGGGAAGTTCGCAAGGACCGGATCACGCCGCGTGCCGTTGCCACCGCGAGCCCGGCCGAAGCCGCGCGCCTGACCGACCTGCCGCGTCGCTTCGGCATCCTTGGCGCGGCGCTCGATGGGGACCGTCGTGGCCCCGGACGCCGGTTGGCCGAGGGTGATGGCGGTTCCGGGGTGCTGTTGACCGACTCCCTCCATCAGGCCACGTTGCCCGTCATGCCCGATGGTCGTCCCGAGCTCGCTGTGGCGATCCCTGGCCCGACCGAACCCTGGGGTGTGGTGCTCTTCGTCGGCGAGGGTCCCGACTCCCTCGGGGTGAAGGACCTCGATGCCGCGAGAGCGGTCGCCGACGGCATCGCGACGCTCGTGGCGGCACATGGCCGAGCCGAGGAGATCGCCCATCTGCGGCATCGGGCCGAGGCGCTGCGGCGGGTCGCCAACGATATCGGCAGCCGGCTCGACCTCGACCGGATCCTGTCCGGGCTGGTGGACCACACCATGGTGCTGTTCGAGGGCGACGGGGCGGCCGTATTCCTTCGCGGGCCCGACGGGAGCCTGACCGCAGAGGTCAGCCGGGGCCTCTCGAACGAGTACCTGAGCAACATTCGCGAGGTACGGCCCGCGTCCCTGCCCGCTGCGGCCGTGGAGGCGGGCCGACCGCTGTTCTCGGTCGGATACCGGGACGACCCGCGCGCCGCCCACATCCGGGCCGCCATCATCCAGGAAGGCTTCGACACCCTGTGCACGGCCCCGCTGATCGATGGTGGCAACGTCGTCGGCCTGCTCAACATCTACCACGACGAGCCGCATGCCTGGACCGACGCCGAGCTCGAGACCGTGGAGGCCCTCGCGACCCAGGCCGGCGTGGCCATCCGCGCCGCACAGGATTACGAGCGGATGGCGAACTGGGCGGCCCAGCTCCAGTCGATCCAGCAGCTCGGGGCGCGGCTCAATCGCCTGTCGAGCGTCACGGAGATCGGCCAGGCGATCGCAACCGAGCTTCGTCAGCTGATCGACTACCACAACGCCCGCGTCTACCGGCTCGTCGGCCAGGAGCTGATCCCCGTGGCGATGCAGGGCCAGGTCGGCGAATACGTCGACGAGACGCCCGACCAGCTCCGGGTGACGATCGGCGAAGGCATCACCGGCTGGGTCGCGGCCAACCGGATCGCCCAGAACCTCGGCAATGCGGCCGCCGATCCACGCGCCAGCACGATCCCCGGGACGGAGGACGACCTCGACGAGTCGATGCTCCTGGCGCCGATGATGTTCGACGACCAGGTCCTCGGCGTCCTGGTACTGTCCAAGCTCGGGCTCAACCGCTTCAGCGACGACGACCTGCGGTTGCTCGTGATCTACGCCAGCTTCGCCGCCCAGGCCATGGCCAACGCCGACACGACCGAACGGCTCCGCCATCAGAGTCTTGCCCTGGAGCGCCAGCTGCGCAGCCAGCGGGAGCTGCTCCAGATCACCGAATCGCTCCTGACCACACTTGACGCCCGGGCCGTCCTCGACAGCATCACCGAGCGGCTCGGACGGCTGATCGCCTGCGACAACATCGCGATCGAGGTGGTCGATCCGACCACGGGCCTGCTGACGCCGCTGACGGCCCGTGGCGTCCACGAGGCGTTCTTCCTCGAGCCGTGGCTGCCGGGTGAGACCGGCGTCGCCACCTGGGTCGTCGAACACGATGAACCGGTCTACATCCGCGACGAACGGGACGACCCGCGGGTCAACCATCGCGACGACGGACCCGCCGAGGGCAGCCTGATCGTGGTCCCGCTGCGCAGCCGAGGTGGGGCGATCGGTGTCCTCACGATCGAGCGACTCGGCACGGGCAACACCTTCTCGTTCGACGAGTTCGAGCTCGTCCAGCTCTTCGCCGCCCAGGTCTCCATCGCGCTCCAGAACGCCGAGATGTTCCAGGCGGTCCAGATCCGTGCCCGCACGGACGGCCTCACCAGCCTGCTCAACCACGCGACCTTCGAGGAGTGGCTCGACCGGATCGTCAAGGAGGGTGCGCCGTTCAGCCTGATCATGCTCGACCTCGACAACTTCCGCGATGTCAACAACAGCCGCGGCCACCAGGCCGGCGACGAGCTCCTGCGGAGCATCGCTGCTGGCCTGATCCACGCCGGCCGGGATACCGACCTCGTGTTCCGGTACGGCGGCGACGAGTTCGTGTTCCTGCTGCCCAACACCGACGGGGCGGGCGCCCTGCTCGCGGCCGAGCGTGCCCGCGCGGCCGTGTCGGCGACCGACAAGGCCGTCAGCGCGTCCGTCGGCGTGGCGACCTTCCCCCGGGACGGCGCCACCCCGGCCGACATCCTGCTGGCCGCCGACCGGGCCTGCTACGTGGCCAAGCGCGACGGGCGAAATCGCGTGGCAACCGCCGCCGACGGCCTCGCCCTGGCGGCCGAGTTCTCGCTGCAGGAGCCCACGCCGGTTGACTCGACAGGCTTGCCCGAAGTCGAATGACCGTCCGTCCCCGACCGAACGTCGGGGATACTCTCGTACGGACGGCGCACAACGATCGTGGCCGGCGAACCCGTCGAAGCGTTGAGGAGAACCATGGGCGCTGCGGAGATCCGTGATGCAATCGAGCATGCCCGAACGTATTTGACGGCGAATCCGGACGAAGCCCGATCCACGGACAGCGCGGCCACCGCCACCGTGGTCGAGGGACTCGTCGTTCGGGTATCGGGTCCGGGCGGGGCGGTGCTCACAACCGACATGGTCCCGTCGGTCGGCGGAACTTCGACCGCTCCGTCGCCCGGATGGCTGCTGCGGGCGGCCGAATTGAGCTGCGTTGCGACACTGATCGCGATGCGCGCCGCGATGCTCGGGATCGACCTCGAGATCCTGGAAGTCACGGTCGACTCCGAGTCCGACGACCGTGGCCTGCTTGGTCTCGACGATTCGATTCCGGCGGGTCCCTTGAGCGGTCGAGTCTCGGTTCGACTGCTCGCGACCGGCGTGGATCCGTCCCTCCTTGAGGAGATTGCCGACTGGGGCGTCAAGCATTGCCCGGTCTGCGATGCGCTCGAGCGGGCGGTCCCCGTGTCGGTCGAAGTCGCCACCCGCTGACCGGACGGAACCTCACATGGCGACCCTGCGAACGCACCCGTTGGTGGTGGCCGGCCTCGTCCTTGCAGCATGCGTCCCAGCCCCGGCTGGTCGCACGCCAATGGCCAGTGAGCCGGTCGGTGCCCAGACGACCGAAGTCGCGCCGTCAGCCGCCGGCGCCACCGACGCACTGAGTGCCAGCCCCTCATTCGTGCGGCCGACGCCGCGACCGAGTCCGACGTTTCTCGTCTACGAGGTCCAGGCCGGCGATACCTTGACCTCGATCGCCCGCCAGTTCGGAACGAGCGCGCGGAGCATCGCGTATTGGAACCGGGAGGCCCACCCGTCGCTCGACCCGGACTCCCCGACCTACGAGCCGGGCCTGATCAAGATCGGCTGGATGCTGTTCCTGATCCCGACCGCCGTCGTTGACGAGGACGACCTACCCGATGCGACGCCAAGTCCCCCGCCAGGTTCCACGCCATCGCCGTCGGCCACGCCGGACGCGAGCAATCCGGCCTGACGTCGCCCGGCGGTAAGGTGTGCCGATGCGTCAACGCGAGGGGGCACCAAGGATCGTGGTGACCGTGGCGGCCGTCGCCGATCCCGATGCCTCTATTGCCCGCCGCAAGAACGGCCTGTACGCGGACGCGGTCAGGCGGCACGGCGGCGAGCCGATCGTCCTCGATGAGACGACCAGTGACGCCGATCGCGTCGCGGCCTTCGCGGCGATGGACGGCCTGCTGCTGAGCGGCGGGGCGGATGTCGACCCTGGGCGATACGGCCAATCCGCCCGGGGCGCGATCGATCTCGAGCCCGGTCGGGACACCCTCGAACACGCCGCCTGGACGGCGTCGCAGGACCGCAACCTCCCGGTCCTCGGCATCTGTCGCGGGTTCCAGGCGATCAACGTCTTTTCGGGCGGCGCCCTGCTCCAGCACGTCGATGGCCACATCGGGGCGAGCTATGGACATGGGTCGGGCAAGACCCATCCGCTGCGCGTGGCGCCCGGGACCCGGTTGGCACGGATCCTGTTTCCGACCAATGCCCGAGGGGGGGTCGTTGAGGTCAACACCTATCACCACCAGGGCGTTCGCGCCGCCGATCTTGCGCCTGGCCTTGTCGCGAACGCCTGGGCAGGCAGCCAGGCGGGCGATCTGATCGAAGGGCTCGAGGCGGCCGACGGACGGTTCGTGCTGGGTGTCCAAACCCATCCCGAGCGAACGGAATCGACGCCGGCGGCCTTCGATCGCCTGTTTGCGGTCTTCGTCGATGCTGCAAGGGGGCCGGTGCGCCGAGCCTGAGGCTCGACCGGCTCAACCGGCGGCGAGGTCGATGAGAAACTGCGGCGTCCAGAGGTGCGACGTGAGACCCGCGAACCCCGCGATCGTCACGAGCACGAGCAATCCCGCAAAGAACCCCAGCACCACCCAATCCTGCCGGTCGTAGCGCAGCTCGCGCAGCCAGCTGCGTCGTCCGGTACCAAAGCCGCGAAGGTCCATTGCGTCGATCGTGTCCTCCGCGCCGGCGATGGCATTGACGATGGTGGGGACGATGACCGGGCCCGCCCGCCTGACTCTCCCGAGCAGGCCACTCGCGCCCGCAGACCAGTCAAAGCCGCGAATACGCTGGGCATCCGTGGTCGTCTGGAGGTCGTTCGCCAGGGATGGGAGGAAGCGAAACGTGAGATCGATCCCGAAGGCGAACTTCTCCGGTACGCCAAGTCGATGGAACGCAGCGCCAAAGTCGTTCGGCGCGATTGCGAATGCAACGGGAAAGCCGATCGTGGCCATCGTGAGGTAGCGAAAGAAGAGCGTGATCGCGAGAGTGATTGACTCCGCAGACATCGGGGTTCCGAGGAGCGGGAGATTGAAGATCACGTGGGCGTCCGCGAGGGAGACCTCCGACGTCTGTCCGCCGCCGAGGATCGCGTTCACCAGCACCAGGAAGCCGATGAACGTGAAGGCGACGGTCCAGTTCCGGCGGATGTGTCGCCACGGGATGCTCGCGGTGCGGTAGTACGCCACGGCGATCAGCAGCAGGAGCAGGACGATCCGAAGGTCCCACACCTGCAGAACCGTGAAGATGAAGAGAGCCACGACAAGGATGAGGACACGGGGATCGCGGCGGGCGAGCCACGATCCCCGGCCCAGATACCGTGGGGCAACGTTCAAGGCTGTGCCCCGGAGCCGAACGCTACCTTCCGAGCCGGTCTTTCACCGGCTCCCATGCGTAGACCAGGATCGGCACCAGGATCACCGTCGCGATCACGTCCGCAACGACGACAGTGCCGTAGAAGGTCGTTACGCCGCCGACCGTATTGCCGGACTGGATGACGAGATCCGTAAACGTGAACAGGAACCCGATGACGGTGGCAATGACGCCGGCGACCGCTCCACCGATGGCGCGATCACGCAGGTTTCCGTTCACCCAGCGTCCCAGGTAGAGCGGCGCCAGACCGGCAAGCAGACCGACGAGACCGTTGGCGATGCTCCAGTTCCAGGACGTCAGCGCGCCCCAGCCCGAGAGCTGGTCGCCGATGCTGTTGCCGACAAGGCCGACGAAGAGGCCAACGATCGGCCCGAACGAATAGCCAAAGAACGGCACGATCGCGAAAGCGGGGCGAACGGACACGGTTGTGCCCGGGACCACGACCTGCGCGACAAGCAGGATTCCGTACAGCGCCGCGCCGATCGCGGCATAAACAATGGTTCGCGACGTGACCTCCCAGAGGTTCGATCGCGAGATTGCCATGGTTGACACGTAAACCCTCCTACTCCCAATCCCCCATCCGGATCAGTCAGCGAGCGTCGACGCGAGACCCTCCTTCCGCCCCAGCCTGTGCCGCCCGCTCGGACTGGGCAATCCGGAGCGCCAGCGACTCGGCGTCGAGGAATTGGTCATCCCGCCCGCCCCAGCGAGCGTTCGCCTGCATCAGCGACGTGACCGTCAGGTTGCAGTCGCGCCAGCGGGCTTCGTCCAAGATGACCTCCTTTGGCGGGCCGTCGGCGACGATCCGACCGTCCCTGAACAGCAGAATACGGTCCGCGTGCGTCAATGCAAGGTCTACGTCGTGCGTAATGAAGTAGACGCTCTCGAGTCCGGGGATCGCGAGGACCTCGCCCATGAACGCTTCGGCGGTCTGGTGGTCCTGCCCGGCTGATGGTTCGTCGAGGATCAACGTGGACGGTTCGAGCGCGAGGGCAATCGCCAGGGCGAGCCGTTTCTGCTGGCCAAACGAGAGCGAGAGCGGCGGTCGTTCCATGATCCCCTCGAGATCGTCGAGCGCGGTCCGCCGCAGACAATCGGCAATGAGCGCATCCAGGCGGGCGGGGTCGCGCCGGAGGTTTGTTGGTCCGAATGCCAGCTCTTCGCGCACCGTTCGCGCAAACAGCATCTGGCTCGGGCTCTGGAAGACGTACCCAAAGATCGTGGCCAAATTCGACGTTCCGCGGCCCTTCGAGTCCACGCCGTCGACGAGGATGCGCCCGGCAGTTACGGGCAGGAGTTGCATCGCCGTCCGGAATGCGGTGGTCTTGCCCGAGCCGTTGGGTCCGAGAATGGCCACGATCTCGCGCCGGCCCAGGCTGGCCCTCACGTCGTGCAGGATCGCGTGTTCGCCGATCGAGGCATCCACGCCCTCGAACGCGAGCCGGGATGGTCCGTCCCCGGCCGGTGGGCGTTCGGTGGGGTCGCTGGCCGGCACGGGACCGGCGAGCTCGCCGGCCACCGCCCGCGCGAGGACGGTGGCAAATGGCAGCTTGACCTCACGCGGGTCGGCGATCTCGAGGAACCCATCGACCGGGCCGAGATAGCGGGTCACGCCCTCGTCGAGGTAGAGCACCCGATCCGGCCGGAGTTGGAGCGCCTCCTCCACCCGATGCTCGACGATCACGACCGCGTTTCCGCGGTCCGCGAGCTCGCGCAGGATGGCGAGGAGGCGGTCAGCGCTGAGCGGATCCAGGTTCGCCAGCGGTTCGTCAACGACGTACAGTCGCGGGCGCATCATCAGGATCCCGGCCACCGCGAGCAGCTGGCGCTCGCCGCCCGAGAGAGCCGCCGTCTCGCGCCCGACCAACGGCTCGATCCCGGCCTGCTCGGTGACGAGCCGGATCAGGTCGCGGATCTCCTCGCGCGGGACGCCCAGGTTCTCGGGTCCGAATGCCAGCTCGGCCTCGACCGTCGCACCGACGATCTGCTTGGCCGGGTCCTGGAGGACGGTCCCGATGCTGAGCGCGATATCGCGCAGCTTGAGTTCGGTGGTCGGACGGCCATCGAGCTTGACCGATCCAGACAACTCCCCGGGGTACGCGTGCGGGATGAGCCCGTTGATGGCCCGGATCAGCGTGCTCTTGCCACAGCCCGACGGCCCGGCGACGAGCAGGACCTCGCCCGGGTCGATCCGCAGGCTGATGTCGCGGATGGCCGGCTCGGTCGCACGCCGATACCGGAACGTCAGGCCATCAACCTCGACGAAGGGGGCGGCGGCGGCGTCCACGCGTCAGGCTGGCCGAATACGCACGGGGCGGTCCAGGCTGAGCCCCAGTCGCGCGGCGGCATCACCCTGGTTGTCGGCCAGCGCGAGATGCCCCTCCGAGTCCGAATAGAGGAGCGACGCGCCGACCGGGACCTCGCCAAAGGTGCGCACCCAGACCGTCCGTTCCTGGACCGCCGGGTCGCCGCCATGCGCCGGGAACTCGAGCAGCAACGGCCGGGCGGCAGTCAGCGGCCCGATGGCGGCTTCCAGGTCTGCCGGAGTGCCGGCGAAGGTCAGGTTGCCGTAGATGAGGACATGGACGATCGAGGACTCGAGCTCGCCATCGCGGACCGTTGGCGCGATCACCGGAAGACGAACCAGGCGATCCACCGGAACGGCAGGCCCGACGGTCTCGAATGGAACCCCGGCCGCGAGATGGCCGGCCATCGGCGCAAAGATGTCGCGGCCGTGGAAGCTGCTGCTGATCTGGTCGAGCATCAGCTCGCGGTTTTCGAGGGATCGGGCCTCGACGATCCCGCCGATCGCCTCGCCGGCCGCAATCAGGAGCCCGTTGTCCGGTCCGATCAGGACGTCGCCGCGACCCGTACGGAGCCCCAGCGCCAGGCGGTCGGTGCCCACGCCCGGGTCGACCACCGCGACGTGGATCCCGACCGGCATGTACGGCAGGGCGAACACGAGGGTGCCGGCCCCATCACGGATCGAGTACCGGGGGACCTGGTGCGAGATGTCGATGATGTTCGCGTCCGGGCAGAACCGGAACATCACGGCCCGGCAGACGGCGGGAGCGGACGGACCGAAGTCGGTCGTGAAGGTGATGACTGGGCGCATCCGCGGATGGTACCCGGCGGCCTGTGCGCCAGCCTGACGTGCCGAAGCGGCGCCGGGAGGAGGTTCGGCGCCGCTTCGACGGAGAAACGCTGACGGTGGAGGAGAGTGCGCCGTCAACGTTCGGGTGGAGACGATGGTCAGGGCTGCGGGTGGTGGTCTCCGTCTCCGCTGCCGAAGCGACCGTCTTGTCGCATCTGGCGGAGGAACAGCAGCTGGTTGAGTTGTGGAAGCGACCAGTGCAGGTCGGCCGTGGGAAGCCCGTAGAGGAAGGCGGTCAGGTTGGCCGCTTCATCCGGCGTCATCCCCCGCATCTGGAGGAGTCGCCAGACCGCCCTGGGCGTCGGTGCCGGCGCTGCCGCCGGGGCCGGTTCCGGGCTGGCCGTCGTGGTGGTGGATTCGGAACCAGACACGTCCACGGAGCGCTCCGCGGCCAGGACCAGTGGCGAGCCTTCGCGAGATGATCGCGCGTGACCCCGTGATCCGCGCTGCCCCTGGCCTGCCATGTGTCACCTGGTCCTCGGTTTGGTTCGCCGCCGCCGGTCGTGTCCGGTTGGGTGCGGTAACCGCATGTTTGATCGCTCCGTGATCCATCGCGATGACCCGGCCGTCACGGGGTGGGTGGTACTTGCGCCGGTCCGGGGCGGGCCGGATGGGCCCATGCCGGAATCCGCCCGATAGACTCACCCGGTGCGGGTCCGCAACTTCGAGCTCCGGCTGATCGGCGGCGCGCTTGTCGCATGCTGGGCGGTGTCCGGCGGCCTCGTCCTGCTGACATATCGGCCGGGCGGGCCATTCGATCTGGCCGTCGGCCTGACGACGCTCGGACCGATCGCCATCGCGCTGGCCGGCGTAGTGTGGCCACCCGTCGCGCGCGGCGATCGCGCCTTCTCGTCGATCATGTGGCTCGGGATCGGCGGGTTGCTTTGCCTGGTGCCATCGATCGTCGGGCTGATCGACCAGCTCACCGCCTTTGGGTCCCAGACGCTCCTTCCTTCGGTCGAGGCGGTCTACCCATGGCTGCTCGCCCTGATCGCGACAAGCCTGTTCACCGGGTTTGGCGTGGCTCGACGCGTGCACGGCGGCATGGCCCTGCGTCGTCGGCGCCTGCTGGCAGGGGTCGTGATCGGGACCATGGCGACGGGAATCTCGGGAGCGATGTTCGGGGTAGTGGCGATCGCCAATGACGTCGCCCTGCGCGATCGGTCCGTGACGAGCTCGCGGTTCGGACCGACGGCCGGTCAGGATCAACCGCCCCTGTGCGACTCACCGCTCGAAGTCGGCACCACCGCGCGTCTCCGGCTCGAGCTGAACGGGACCGTGGATCTTCGGCCGATTGGCTCGGTCACCCTGTCCGGCCTTCGCGTCGGGAGCGACTACCGCTGGCTCGCGTACGTCGCCACCGTCCGCCAGCTGGGCGAGTACGGGTCCGCGCGGATCGGGGATCGCGCGTGGGTTCGTACGCCCTCACTGGGCTGGCGGTCAGTGACGTCCGAGGCGGTCGCGGCCGATACGCTCGACGTCCAGGCGCTGTCGGCGACACTCACGCCCAACTATCGGGCGACCGCGGAGGATCGCGGCGTGGAGGTCCTCGAGGGAGCCCGATCGCGACGTTGCCGGATCGCCGTCGACGGCGCCATCTTCGAGATGGCCTTCCCGCAGGTCCGCTGGCTCGTCGGATCGGCCGACCTGCACCGCTGGCGCGGCCAGCTCGACTACTGGGTCTTCCTCGATGGCCAAGTGGGCCAGGTCGCAGGCAGTGTCAACGGCGAGGCGGTCGGCGTCATGCCCGACGCGCTGCAAGCAACAGTGGAGCTCCGTCTCACCGCCACGGAGCGTGGCCGCGCCTTCGTCATCTATCCTCCGGCCAGATGACGATCGACGACGACCGAGACCGGTACGCGACCAAGCGCGACCGGCTCGCGAGACTGACGCGTCTCGTCTCGATCCTGCAGGGCCACCCGGAAGGCATCCGCACGGCGGAGGTCGCCGAACGTGTCGGGATGTCGGTCCGTACGGTGTACCGCGACCTGAAGGCGATCGACGAGGAGATCGGCGTGCCGGTCTGGGCCGACGGCGGCCGCTGGGGGATCGACCAGGAAAAGGCGTTCCTGCCCCCGCTCAAGCTGACCCAGGGCGAGGCCATGGCGGTCGTCCTGTCGGCGCGGTTGATGGTCCGCTACGCGGACAAGTACGACCCCGATCTTGCAGCCGCCTTTGAGAAGCTCGAGCAGGGGCTGCCGCCCGCCCTGGCCGAACACGTCGAACGGACGCTGGACATCCTTTCCAAGGCGCCACGCGACGAGCGATTCAGCACGAACGTCCGGCTCCTCACGAAGGCCTGGGCTGAACGACGGGTCGTCACGATCGACTACGAACCGGCCCATCGCGAGGCGGGCGCAGCGCCCCGTCGCGCAACGGTTTGGCCCTATCTGCTCGAGCCGTCGCTCCAGACGCACGCCCTCTACCTGATCGGGTTCGACGAAGGTCGCGACGCGATCCGCACGTTCAAGGTTGAACGGATCCGGACCGCCGCCCTGACCCCGCGGACGTTCGAGCCGCCCGATCCGACGACCACCACGAACTCCCTGCGCGCGGCGTGGGACATCATTGCCGACCAGGAACCGGTGGCCATCGTGCTACGCTTCCTGCCACGCGTTGCGTCCCGGGTTCTCGAAGCAACCTGGCATCCCACACAGACCGTGGTCGTCGATCCGGACGGCTCACTTCTCTGGCGCGCCACGGTCTCAGGCACGATCGAGATCCGGCTCTGGATCCTGGCCTGGGGCGATGACGTGGAGGTTCTGGAACCCCAATCGCTCCGCGAAGACGTCGCCGCCACGCTCCACCGCGCGCTGACCCGTTACGAGGACGTTCGCCGATGAAGTTGCTCCGACTCGGTCTTGCCGTCGCGCTCCTTGCCGCAATCCCAGGAGCCACGAGTGCAGCGACAGCAACCGCGCCGGAGCGCCAGATCATGGATGACGTCAATGCCGCGCGTGCTGCTCGTGGCCTGGCCCCGCTCCGATCGGATTGGCGATTGTGGGTCCTCGCCGACGAGCGCGCCGCCGTCATGGCTTTTGTCGATGTCCTCAGCCATGGCGTCGCGGGCTCACTCGAGACCGGCCTGGATCTCAAGGGGATCCAGTGGTATCGCCATGGCGAGGTGATCGCCTATTCATCTGCGACGGGTGGCGCCGCCGCGACGCACCTCTTCGACCTGTGGGCGTCGAGTCCGTCCCATTGGGCGCTCCTCGTCAGCGGCTCGTTCAACTACCTCGGGATCGGGCTCGCGCGGTCAGGCTCAGGCCGCACGTACGGCTCGATCGTCCTGAGCGAATCGAATGACCGGACCGGCGCCCGCGCGACCGTCGTCTCCGCCGCGGTCGATGGCAACGACGTTCGCTGGAGCTGGCGCGGCGCCGATCCGCTCCTGCAAACGCACACGGCCGGTCTCCGCGACTTCGCCGTCCAGCTGCGCACCGACCAGGGCGCGTGGAAGACGGTCGGCTCGGCGACCACGAGCCGAGGGCGCACTGCGCTGGACAGGCCCGGCGGGCATTGGTACGGGCTCCGGGTGCGTGCACGCGATCGCGCCGGAAATGTCGGTCCGTGGTCGGCCGAGCGCCGCGTCTGGGTTCCATGACCCGGTGATCCGTCGGCACCCGTTCCGGGCAGTCAACCTGATCAGCGACCCGATCCACGGGTATGTCGAACTGACCAAACGCCTGGACCGAGGGGAGTCGGCGGCGGCCGGGCTACCCGACGAGGACGTGGCCGAAGAGGACCTGCTCGACACCACCTGGCTCCAGCGGATGCGCCGGATCAGCCAGCTCCAGAGCGCCCGCTGGGTGTTCCCGACGGCCGAGCACTCGCGCTTCACTCACGGTCTCGGTGTCATGCACGAGGCAGGTCGCTGGGCGCGATCGCTCTACCCGAGCCTGCGGGGCGCCCTCGTCGGCGCCGGTGAGCCGGTGCCGTCCGAGGGGCTCGTGGTCGAGACATTGCGCATGGCCGGGCTCCTCCACGACGTTGGCCACGGACCGTTTGCCCATTTCTTTGACGACCATGTGCTGGCGGCATTCGAGAGCCGGCCGGACCCCAGGCGGTCCGGCGGCAAGCGCCTGACCCACGAGGACCTGTCACAGCAGATCATCGAGGGCGAGCTCGGGCCATTGCTCCGTGCGCTCCGGCGGGCCCCTGGCGCAGACGCGGAGCGCGACGCGTTTGGCGACGACGAAGGCATCGATCCGGCCTGGGTGGCCTACCTGATTGCCAAGCCGGCCCTGGCCGACCCGTCCATGCCGCTGTGGGTCCGCTGGCTCCAGCCGCTGCTGTCGGGCGTGTTCACCGTGGACAACCTCGATTACGTCAGACGCGACGCCTACCTGACCGGCGTGGCCGTCGGCCCCGTCGACGTCGAGCGGCTGCGTCGCTATGCCTTCATCTCCGAGCGTGGCCTGACCATCTACGAGCCGGGACTCGCGGCGCTCGAGATGTTCCTGACGGCGCGGCGCTTCATGTACCAGCAGGTCTACTTCCACCGGACGGTGCGAGCGATCGATCTCGACCTGGCCGAGGTCTTTGGCGTGTCCGTCCGGGCGATCTTTGGCGACGGATCGCCGGCCGAGCGCATCACCGCCTACGCGGACCTCGACGAGTACGCGTTGCTCCACCAGGCCGCCCGCTGGGCACGTGGCGAAGACGTCGCCGAACGGGGCCGGCACGAACCGGGCGATCATCACGTTCCGTCTAGCGTGGCCGACACCTGGCGGGCCGTCCTGCTGCGCCGCCCAAGCTGGCGCGCGGAGGCGGAGATCCGAGCCGAATACGAGGCCGGACACCAGCCCTCGGACCTGATCGCCACGCTCGGCCAGCCCGAGCCCGGCCGCGTCGCCATCGACCTCGCCGTGGTCGACGCGCGACCAGCCGATGTGGCGCCCGGGGAAGCGGCTCGCCTGGCGATCGAGATGCGCGACGGATCAACGGGACCAAGCCTTGCCGAGGCACTGGGACGCCTCCCCGGCTATGCCCTGATCGGCCGGCGGTACCGCCGGATCAGCTGACCCGGCAGGCGGGAATCTCAGCCCGGCCGGGTTGTCTGGGCCGGGCTGGTGTGGTCCGATAACCGGATCAGCGGGCCGGGGTGATCACGCACGGGAGAGGAGCCACGTGATGAGATCGACGCGTCGTCGCGGAGTGTTCGGAGTCGTCGTGATGACCGCGGGCGTCGCGGTCCTGGTCGGTTCGTTGGTCGTGGGCGTCGGTGCGTCCCTGGCCGCCGGGAAGACAGGCGGAGCCTGCACGAACGGCCTCCTGCCGGACATGCAACCGATCGTGCCGCACCACCTGCAGATCCAGAACACGGGTGGGCGCGAGTACCTGCGCCTCGCCAACGGCATCGCCAATGTCGGCGCCGGTCCGTGGCACCTCCACCCCGAGCACAACATCGTCGGGCAAACTGGCACGACGACGGCGATCCAGGATATCTGGGATGAGGTCGGCGGACCAAGCTCGTCGACCGCAGGGGTCGTCTGCAGCGTGGCTACCACGCAGTTCGAGTTCCACGCGGCCCACAACCACTGGCACATCGGGAGCGTCGCTCAATTCGCGGTACAGAAGGCGCTCGACACCGGATTTGGTGGGTCGATCGGCGCTCCCGTCGTCAACGACCGTGGCATCGCCCAATCCTTCAAGACCACGTTCTGCCTCATCGACTGGGTCAAGCTCGACGACAACTCGAACACGCCCGGCCGGATCTATTTCGCGTGCGATCGGACGGCCCCGTACCAGGGTGTCGGGGTCGGCTGGGTCGACCAGTACCACCACTCGCTGGAGGGCCAGGAGGTCGACCTGACGGGCACGCCGGTGGGCATCTACTACCTGACGGTTGACGTCAACGACGAGGACCTGTTCGTCGAGAGCAACAGCGCGAACAACCTCTCGTGGGTCAGCTTCCGTCTGTCGCGGGACAGCAAGGGGAACCCCAAGATCAGCCTGATCAGCCACTCCGCCTGCAACTCCCCGAACCTGTGTGGGGAGGGCCTGCCCAACCGCTGAGGCTCGTCCCGACGCGACCTACTCGAGCGAGGGCTTCGCGGCGCCCGTGGCGCCACCGAGGGCGGATGGCGTCGACTCGCCGCGCTGGTCCGGGCGCGCGGGCAGGACCCGGAGCGGATCGACGCGCGCGGTCTGGAAGGGCGGCAGCTTCATGCGTTCGACCACGCCCGGATCGATCCCGAAGCGATCGGTCTCGAGCGGGCTGAAGAGGCCGTAGTGGAGGTGACAGCCTGAGGCGCGACCGGTCTGGCCCTCGTACCCGATCAGCTGGCCGGCGACGACGGTGTCGCCCGTCTGGACCACCGTCTTGGACAGGTGGGCGTAGATGCTCCGATAGCTGTTTCCGTCGTCGATCACGATGACGATCGGCAAGGTCGACCAGAGGCTCTTCGCCTCGAGTCGATCGAGATAGGGCTGCAGGTCGCCGACCCAGCCCATCCGCGCGTCGTAGTGCCGTCCGGCGGCAAGGACGACGCCTTCGTGTGCGGCCACGATCCGGTCACCACAGAACGTCGCGAGGTCGAGTCCGTCGTGGAAGGGCTCGCCGGCGACCAACCGCGATCCCCATTCGGACGGGCCAAACGGCAGCGTGATCCGGCCATTCGGGAGCGGCGACTGGTAACCGGTCAGGGTCGAGAGTGCTGGCGGCTCGGGGTAGGCAGCCGCGTGATCCCGCGATTCGATCGATGCGCCCCCGGCGATCGGCTTCGGCTGCGAATCGGCCGGCGCGACGACCGCCCCCGCGAGCTGCGGTTCGTCGATGGGTGCGGGGTTCGCCGTTGCCGAGGCCGGACCACCGATCACGCCATGTACCGCTCCAACCGCGCCGGCCAGGCTCGGCGGGAACAACGTCCCGACCACCACCGAACCAATCGCGGAGAGCGCGATGGCACCGAGCGCCGCGGGCAGGAGAAGACGCGAGGGTCCAGACCGGCGCCGGTGACGGGGCACGACCGATATGTACCATCCCGGGAACCCGGCGTGCAAGGTCGCCGGGAAACACTTGCATCAACCGCCCAAAATCTGCAAGACTTGCTGCATGAACCGCTGGCTCTTCTCGGACGAGTCCAAGAAGAAGCTCTGGCGGCCCTGCCGGGAGGCACGGGCCCTGGGGCTCTGACCGGCACGTCATCGACGGATCGGGGCCTCCAGGGAACGGAGGCTCCAGGGGCCGCGGCACCACGACGGTGTCCGCGGTTTTTGTTTGCCCCGAACCTCCCGAAGGCGGCCCCTCGACAGCAACGGCGAGGGAGACGACATGTCCACCACCATCATCCTCGGGGACGGCGGCCTGGGTCGCGCTGTGGAAGGCGCCCTGATGGCTCGAGCGGGCACGGATAGAGATACCAGCGTCGTTCGCGTTCTCGGTCGGCCCCGCGCCGACCGCCACGATCCGCGTGACCTCGGCGGTGCGGACCTCCTGATCGAGGCGTCGCGCTCGGACGCCGTGCTGGACAACCTCGCCGCCGCGCTCGAGGCCGGCACCCGCCGCGTCGTGATCGCCACGACCGGTTGGGGGGCCGATCGGCCGAGCGTCCGGTCGCTCCTGATCGAATACGGGGCCGCTGCCGTGGCGGCCCCGAACTTCAGCCTCGGCGTCGTCCTGTTCGGACGCCTCGTCGAGGCAGCCGTCTCGCTGTTCGGGTCGCTCGACGCCTTTGATCCATACCTTCTCGAGTGGCATCGCCGCTCGAAGGCGGACCGGCCCTCGGGCACGGCGATCGACCTGCGCAGCCGCATCGTCGCCGGCCATCCGCGACTGTCGGAGCCGGCGGATCTCGAGGTCGTCTCCGTCCGGGCCGGCGCGTCGCCCGGGATGCATCTCGTCGGGTTCGACGCCGCCGGCGAGACCATCGAGCTGCGCCTGACTGCGCGTGACCGGTCCGCCTACGCGGCGGGGATCCTCGCCGCCGCCGACTGGTTGATCCGCGTGCCGCGCGCACCCGGGCTGCATGCCTTCGACCCGATCGTTGATGAGCTCGTCGCTCGAGACGCCGTCGCGGCCTGACCCGTCCATCCACCGCGAACCACCGAAAGGAAGACTCCCATGACCCCTGCAACGCCTCCGACCCCGCGCGCAACCCAGCCGAACCCGACATCGGGGAACGCGCCGACTCGTCCGATGCTGCGCGGCGCATTGACCGCGCTCGTCACGCCGTTCACGCCCGATGGCGGCCTTGACGAATCGGCTTTCCGACGCCTGGTCAGATGGCAGATCCTGGCCGGCATCGACGGGCTCGTCCCGTGCGGGACGACCGGCGAGTCCCCCACGCTGAGCACAGCTGAACGCGAGCGCCTGATCGAGGCAACCGTCGAGGTTGCACGAGAACGTCCGTCGCGTGACCGGATCGCCGTGGTCGCCGGGACGGGCACGAACGACACCGTCGCCACGATCCGGGCCACCCGGCGCGCCGCCGAGCTCGGTGCCGATGCGGCGTTGGTGGTCGCGCCTTACTACAACCGCCCCGACAACCGGATGCTGGAGGCGCATTTCCGAGCCGTGGCGGACGAGGGCGACCTCCCGATTGTCATCTACAACGTCCCGTCGCGGACCGGCACCAATGTCGATGCCGGCACGTTTCTCCGCCTTGCCGAACACCCGCGAGTCGTCGCGGTCAAGGAGGCCAGCGGCAACCTCGACCAGATCACCACGATCTGCCGCGACCGACCACGGAACGTGGCCGTGCTCGCGGGGGACGACGGCTGGACGCTCCCGATCCTCGCCCTGGGTGGTGACGGTGTCGTGTCCGTGGCGTCCAACGAGATCCCGGGCGAGCTCGTCGCGCTATGCGCCGCGGCACGGGCAGGTGACTGGGACCTCGCGCGACGGATCCACGACCGCTGGCTGCCGCTGTTTCAGGGGAACTTCCGTGGTGGCCCCAACCCGGTCCCGGTGAAAGCTGCCCTGGTCCTGATGGGGCTGCTCGAATCCGATGCCGTGCGTGGGCCGCTGCTGCCCCTCGACCCGGACGGTCGGGCGGCCATGGCCGTGACCCTCCGCGGGCTTGGCCTGCTGGAGACGGGCGGTGGCCGGATCGGAGCCCGAACGGCGTCGCGGGAGGCCGTGGCATGACGGCGCCGATCGCGTCCGCCGAGTCGGCCAGCGAACCCGGGTCACCGCTGGGTGACGCGACGCCGGCCACGGTGCAGGCCGGCATCCTCGAGGACCTGGAGGCGGGACGGGCTCGGGCCGCAGAGCCGGATCCGGACGCACCCGACGGCTGGCACATCCGACCCGAGGTCAAGAGCGCCATCCTCGCGTGTTTTGCCGACCGCACCACGGTCGACTGGTCGGTCGGACCGCTCACGTTCCGCGATCGGGCATCGGTCCCGCCACGGAGCGATCTCGCGGGCGGTCCGTGGCGGGTCGTGCCGGGTGGAACCGCTGTTCGGCGTGGCACGTACCTCGGCGAGGGGGTGGTCGTGATGCCGCCCTCCTATGTCAACGTGGGCTCCTGGATCGGTGCCGGCACGATGGTCAATTCGCACGTGCTCGTGGGGTCGTGTGCCCAGATCGGCGCCGGGGTCCACCTCGCGGCCGGTGTCACGATCGGCGGCGTCCTCGAGCCCGCGGGCGCGCGACCCGTGATCGTCGAGGACGGGGTATTCATTGGTGCGGGCAGTGCCCTCCTCGAGGGCGTCCTGGTCCGGTCGAACGCGGTCATCGGGGCGGGCGTGACCTTGACCGGTACGTCCCGCGTATACGACCTGGTCCGTGGTCTGGTGATCCAGGGAACGCTTGAGCGACCGCTCGTCGTTCCGCACGGTGCGGTGATCGTGCCGGGGGCGCGCGCCGTTGACGGAACGTTCGCCGAGGGCCACGGCCTATCGGTTTCGGTCGCGCTTCTCATCAAGGACCGTGATCCCGCCACCTCGGCCCGTGTCGCCCTCGAAGAGGCCCTCCGGTGACGACCGAGATCGCCGATCGGCCCAGGCGCGGCCGACCGCCATCGCGCAACGAGATCCTCCGTTCCGGGCGCTTCGGGAGCGTCTCCGCCGATGCCCTTGCCGCCGCATTCGGGACGCCGTACTACGTGTACGACCTCGATGTCGTGACCCGGCAGGCAGCGGCGCTGCGCGCGGTCCTGCCGCCCGTCGTGGAGATCGCCTACGCCGTAAAGGCCAACCCGGCACTCGCGGTGGTGGCACACCTCGGTCAATTGGGGCTCGGCGCAGACGTTGCCTCGGCGGGCGAGCTCGAGCTCGTGGGTCGGGCAGGCGTCGCGGCCGACCGGATCGTGATGACCGGACCGGGCAAACGCGACGACGAGCTCGAGGCTGCGGTCCGGCTCGGGATCCGCGCGATCACCGTCGAATCGCCCGGCGAGCTTGCACGCCTCGAGGCGATCGCCGAGCGGATGGGGCGGATCCAGCCGGTCATGCTCCGCGCCGCGGTGTCCGAGGATGCCCGCCTCGAGCGGGTTCGCCTGGTCGGCGACGACGGCGCGGGCAAGTTCGGCATGGATGCTGCCGATCTCGTCGAGGCCGGCCGAGCGGCGCACGGCTCGCCACACCTCGACCTGCTGGGCCTGCACGCTTTTGGCGCGTCGAATGTCCTTGATGCCGGTGATCTGCTCAGCCACATCGCGGCGACGATTCGAACGGCCCGGCGACTGGCGTTGGGCGTCGGCACGCCGCTCCGGCTGGTCGATGCCGGTGGTGGGCTCGGCATCCCGTATGAGCCGCACGAGGAATCGCTCGACCTGCGCCGGCTGGGTCGTGGGCTCGCCGAGCTGACCGCCGGCTGGGCCGACGATCCACTGCTGGCGGACGCCCGCCTGCTGCTCGAACCAGGGCGGTTTCTGGTCGGCTCGGCCGGCGCCTACGTGGCACGGGTGGTTGACCGAAAGACCGTGGCCGGTTCACCGGTGGTCATCCTCGATGGCGGCGTCCACCACGCGCTCAGGCCGGCGCTCGTCGGCCAGGAACACCGGATCCGCGGGGTCGGTGCCCGGGCGGACGCTGCCGCCAACGGTCGCGTGGCGGCGGTGACCGTTGCCGGGCCCCTGTGCTCGGGTCTCGATGTGTTCAGCCATGCGGCTGTGATGCGACCCCCCGAGGTTGGCGAGCTGGTCGCCGTTCTCGACGTGGGTGCGTACGGGTTCACCGAATCGATGCCGATGTTCCTCTCGCACCCCGTCCCCGCCGAGATCGCGATCCGCGACGGCCGGGCCGCCCTCATCCGGCCGCGGCAGGACCCAAGGGAGTGGCTGGACCGCCAATTGCTGCCTGCGTGGTAGCACCACTTTCGGAGCCCGCCGGTAGGGCGATTCGCCGGTTGCGGGTATAGTCGGTCGATGACGAGACCACGGCGGTCGGCCCGGACGGGCTCGACGCAGGCGGCCACGTTTGAACCGCTGGCGTTCCCGGATGTCGAGGCTCGGCGCCTCGCCGATGGCGGCCGATCGAGCCAGCGCTGGCAGGACCTGCTCGACGAGGCAGGGCCGATCCTGGCCGATGGCGCGATGGGAACCATGCTCTTCTCGGCCGGTCTCCAGTTCGGGGACCCCCCGGAGACCTGGAACCTGAGCCATCCCGACTCGTGCGCCGGATCCATCGGTCGTACCTGGACGCGGGCGCCCGGATCCTGATGACCAACACGTTCGGCGGGAACCGCTTGCGGCTGAGCCTCCACAACCTCGATCGGCGTGTTGCCGAGCTCAACCGGACGGCCGCGATCCTGCTCCGTGGCGAAGCCGACGCGGCGGGCGGTCGGGCTCTGGTTGCCGGGGACATCGGGCCGAGCGGATCGATCATGGCGCCGACCGGCACGCTCGAGTACCCGGAGGCGGTGGACGTCTTTGCCGAACAGGCCGCGGCGCTCGTGGCCGGCGGCGTGGACCTCGTCTGGATCGAGACCATGTCGGATCTGCTCGAGATGCGCGCGGCGATCGAAGGCGTTCGGAGCGTCGCGCCGGGCCTGCCGCTAATCGCGACCATGACCTTCGACACCCGCGGGCACACGATGATGGGCGTTTCGCCCGAACAGGCGGTCGCTGCCCTGACGATGTGGGGCGCCGATGCCATCGGTGGCAATTGCGGCAACGGACCGGACGAACTCCTCGAGGTCATCCGGCGGATGCGTGCAGCCAACCCCGACGTGGTGCTCGTCGCCAAGTCGAATGCCGGGATGCCCGAGCTCGTCGACCTGCGCGCCGTCTATCGCACCGACCCCCAGACAATGGCCGCTTGCGCGGTCGAGATGCGCGACGCCGGCGCCAGGATCATCGGCGGCTGTTGCGGGACGACACCCGATCACCTTGCCGCGATGGCCACCATGGCCATGAGCCCACCGGCCAGGCAGGCCGGCGCCCCCGGCTCGGCGGCGTAGGTCGGGACCGACTGGAGCGCGTCCAGATGTGTCAAGGATCCGCCCGTGACTGAGCGTCGGCAAGCCACCGTCGGGATCCTGCTCGGGTGCTTCATTGGCCTGATGGCGGTCGTACTGATCAACGGCGGGGCGCTCGTCCGCTCGCCGATCGGTGGGACCGGATCCGTGACCTCGACCGCGTCGCCTGACGAGCGAGCCGAGATTCGGCCCAGCCATTGCGGTCGCCTCCAGCCCACCGAGCTCGGGACCCGAGGCATCGAGCCTCCCAGGGCTGCCGTCGTTCCCGGCAACGGGCGACACGACCGAACCTGTCGCACCCGCGGCCGGTGCCTCCCCCGCCGCTCCGGGGCAAGTGACGCCGTCCGAGCCCGAGGCGACGCCGTTCGAGCCCGGCGCGACACGGCCGCCCAGGGCAACACCGCCACCCGCGGCAGATCCGACGCCCACGCCGACCGGCGGCCCGGTCGCCACGCCAACCGCGACACCGGCGCGAACGCCGCTACCGACGCCAACGCCATCGCCAACGCCAAGGCCGACTGCATCGCCCACGCCGAATGTGACCCCGACTCCGGCGCCGACGCCGACGCCCGCACCGACCGCCCAACCAACGCTGGCGCCGGCGCCGGCGCCAGCACCAACGTCCGCGCCGACGCCCGCCGCAACGCCCTCGCCGACGCCGT
Organism: uncultured Chloroflexia bacterium; assembly: GCA_963731865.1. Lineage (GTDB taxonomy): Bacteria > Chloroflexota > Limnocylindria > Limnocylindrales > CSP1-4 > SPCO01. The sequence goes on from CAVSXG010000002.1 coordinate 1,826,188, forward strand.
TCTGCATCCTGATCATCTGTATCTGACCCGGATCACGAACCCGGCGTACCATACAGACGCCCGCCGCCACCAGCGACCCAGCGACTCCGCACGAGAACGATCCCATGCCGAAGCCGCCGAGGCCCCTCGCCGCCCCGACCTTCGCCCTGGCGCTGATCATCGCGAGCGCGCCCCTGTCGCTGGTCGCCCCGGGACCCGCCGCGGCGGCAATCGTCAGCCCGTACGCCTCGGCCAGCCGCGAACCCGTTGCGCCCGGGGTGACCCACGATCAGGGTCGGATCGTGACGACGGCCGGTAGCCAGGCCGTCAACGTGGTCGAGGTCGAGCCGAACAACCCGGTGATCTCGTTCGAATCCTCGCTCTCCAACGGGCGCGTCACCGGGCTCGAGCGAACAAGCAGCCAGGCCCAGAACCATTCCTTCGAGGGTCACCGCGTCGTCGCCGCGATCAACGGTGACGTCTGGGCGGGCTTTTCGAACGACATGGAACAAGCCCCCAACGGCCTGCACGTCGAGGCCGGCGAGCTGGTCACGACGGGACCTGGCGCGCGGCCCACCTTTGGCGTCGGGACCGACGGCAGGCCAGTCATTGGCGCACCGCTGGTGAGCATGACGCTCGGAACCCTCAACGGCAGCCAATACGTCATCAACCGGGTGAACCAGCTCCGACGCCCTGGCGAGATCGTGGTGTACACGCCACATTTCGCCAGCCAGACGAGCCCGGCGGCGTCGGGCATCGATGTCGTGATCTCGGGGTTGGCCCTGCCACTTCGGACGTCCGGGGTCTGGACTGGAACCGTGGCGCTCACGAGACCGGCCGAGGGCGGATATCCGATCACACCGGGCACGATCGTGGTCACGGCGCCAGCGACGTCCCTGCTCGGAGGACTCTTCCCGGGAGAGCCAATCACCCTGACGACCTCGGTCACGCCCGGCTGGGAGTCGATCCAGCACGCCGTCGGGGCTCGTGAATGGATCGTGCGGGATGGCGTCATGAACATCCTGCCGCGGCCCGCGAGCGCGGACGAGATCCACCCACGAAGCGCGATCGGCCTGACCGCCGACGGGCGGCTCATCCTCGCGACCGTCGATGGCCGCCAGCCCGGCTGGAGCACGGGCGTCCGATTGCCGGAGCTCGCGGAATTCATGCTTTCGCGCGGCGCCGTGGTGGCCCTCAACCTGGACGGTGGTGGTTCGACGTCGCTGGCCATCCGTCGAGCGGGCACCGACGGGCCTGTCCTCGTCAACCGTCCATCGGACGGTTCCGAGCGCGCGGTGACCAACAGCATCCAGGTGATCAGCAACGCGCCGACCGGACCACTGGCAACGCTCAAGGTGGACCCGAGCACCCGAACCGTCTACAAGAACGCGACGCTAGATTTCCGGGTGGCGGGTATGGACGCGGCCTATAACCCGGTCCCGCTGGGCGCTGGCCAGATCACGTGGTCGGTCTCGCCACCGGTTGGAACGATCGACGCTGCCGGCCATTTCGTGGCGACGGAGGCCGGCACCGCGCAGGTCACTGCGTCGGCCAATGGCGTCGTCGGCTCGGCGGCGATCACGGTCCTCGTCGACACAACGCCACCTGCTGCCTCCCCGCCCCGCGTGACGCTGCCGACGGGGCGCGGGATCGGGAGCGGGGTCCCCTTGTCGATCGCCTGGAACGCCGCGTCCGACGTCGGGTCCGGCGTCGCTGCATATGAGCTGCAGCGCAGTGTCGAGGGCGGCCCGTGGACGACGATGCCAAAGGCCTCCCCGATGTCGAGGAGCACGATCCTGACAATGCCCCGGAACCGTACCTACCAGTTCCAGGTCCGGGCGATTGACGCGGCCGGCAATGCCGGTCCGTGGCTGACCAACGGAGCGTTCCGATTGGCGGTTGCCCAGGAAACGACCCGAGCGCTGACCTTTGTCAAGGGCAGGTGGAACCGGACCACTTCGCCCTCCTACGACGGTGGAGGAGCGCGGTCCACCCGTTCGGTTGGCGGGATTGCCCGCTTCACGTTCACCGGGAGCACGTTCGCCTGGGTGTCCGCGAGAAGCCCGGTCAGGGGTGCCGCGCGCGTCTACGTCAACGGCGTGTTTGCCGGCAACGTCGACACCTACAGCCCGAGCAGCGCTGCCCGTCTGATGGTGTTCAGCAAGACCTGGACGCGCTCAGCGAAACGAACCGTCGAGATCCGGGTCGACGGAACGCCGGGCCATCCACGCGTGGATCTCGATGCATTCGTGGTCCTCACGGCGGTCGCCGGAATCACGCCGCCGTCCTCTCCGACCACCCCGACGCCGACCCCGCCACCCACAGCGACACCCACGCCGACGCCGACGCCACCAGGTGCGCCGATCAATGGCGAGGTGCTCCTGGGCGCGGGCGACATCGCGTCATGCGGGCTGACCGGCGACACCGCAACCGCGAACCTGATCTCCGGTATCGCCGGGACGGTCTTCACCGCGGGTGACAACGCCTACGAGACCGGCAGCACCGCCAACTTCCGGGACTGCTACGGCCCGACCTGGGGCGCCTTTGCCGATCGCACCTACCCGACCGCGGGAAACCACGAGTACGAAACCACTGGAGCGGCCGGCTACTTCAACTACTTCGGCGCACGGGCCGGGCCGGCGGGCAAGGGCTGGTACGCCTTTGACATGGGCAGCTGGCGGATCTACGCCCTCAACTCCAATTGTGCCGTCGTCGGCTGCGACGTGGGGGGCGAGCAGGAGCAGTGGCTCCGGGGAGATCTTGCTGCCAATCCCCGCGAATGCGTCCTTGCCTACTGGCATCACCCGAGGTTCAGCTCCGGGGAGCACGGCAACGACGCCGAGGTCGCGGCGATCTGGAACGCGCTCTACGAGGCCGGCGCCGAGGTCATCGTCAATGGCCACGACCACGACTACGAGCAATTCCGGCCCCAGACACCATCGGCGGTCGCGGATGATGCCCGAGGGATCCGCCAGTTCGTGGTTGGCACCGGTGGCGCATCGCTGCGCAGCTTTGGCACGGTCAAGGCGAACAGCGAGATCCGGAACAGCTCGTCGCATGGGGTCATCAAGCTGACGCTCGGTCTTTCGAGCTACAGCTGGCAGTTCGTCCCAGTCGCAGGCAAGACCTTCACCGACTCCGGAAGCAACGCCTGCCACTGACTCGGTCCCGCGAGGACTCTGACGTCATGATCAGGGTCGTCCCGACGGCTCTGGATGTGGCATCGGACCCTGGAGGAGACCATGGCTTGGCGTCCGCCCGCAATCGGCACCAAGGCGACCTGGACGAGGACGATCAGTGCCGACGACGTCGAGGCCTTCGCCCGGTTCTCCGGTGACCGGAACCCGCTCCACTTCGACGCGGCGTTCGCGGCCCGGACATCCATGGGGCGTCCGGTCGTGCAGGGTGGCCTGACCACCGCGCTCTTCAACGCGCTTGTCGCGATGGAGCTCCCAGGACCCGGTAGCGTCTTCCTCCACCAGGAGTGGGACTACCCCGCCCCCGTGTACGTCGGTGACACCGTGACCGCCGAGGCCGAGGTCGTCGAGGCGCGGGCCGACAAACCGATCACCAGGCTTCGCTGCGTCGCTCGTCGGGACGACGGCGTCGAGGTCCTCCGCGGGGAGTGTCTTGTCTATACGCTTCGACCCGATGACAGCGACGGCTGAGGACCCAAGACGCTGGTCGATTCTCTGGCTCGTCGCGATCGGTGAGTTGCTGGCGATGGCGCCGTGGTTCTCGGCCTCGGCCGTTGCGCGGCCCCTCAACGTCAGCTGGCATCTCGATGCGTTCGGTCTGCCCGGGCTCGCGATTGCCGTCCAGGTCGGCTTCGCGGCAGGCGCCCTCGTGCTCGCGGCGACGGCCGCCGCGGACCGGGTGCCGGCTCGGATCCTGTTCGCGGCCGGCGCAACGCTGGCTGCCATGGCAAATCTTGGCTTTGCGTTTGTGGCGGTCGACTCGGCATCGGCGATCCCGTTCCGGGCGTTGACAGGGCTCGCGCTGGCCTGCGTCTATCCGGTCGGGTTGCGCCTCGTCGTGGGCTGGTTTCGCCGCGATCGCGGGACAGCCATCGGCGTCGTGGTGGGCGCATTGACGATCGGTTCGGCGTTGCCGTACCTCATCCGCGCGCTCGGCATCGGCCAGGACGACTGGCGGGCGACGGTGGCCAGCGCGAGCGTTCTGGCCTTGGCTGGAGGACTCCTCGTACTTCTCGCGGGCGCGCCCGGACCCTGGGATCGGCCGGCGCCAAGGTTCACCATCGATGTCGTTCGGTCGGCGTTTCGCGAGCCGGCCGTTCGTCTCGCCAACCTCGGCTACCTCGGTCACATGTGGGAGCTCTACGCCATGTGGACGTGGATCCCGCTCTTCCTCGCGGCGAGCTTCGCGACGGCCGGCGCGGCCGACCCGGTCCTGGCGAGTTCGGCAGCGTTTGCCGTCGTCGCCAGCGGCGGCATCGGCTGCGTCGTCGCCGGGCTTCTTTCGGATCGCTTCGGCCGAACCGCAACGACGATCGCCGCCATGGGGGCGTCCGGCGCGAGCGCGATCGCCTCGGCGTTCCTCTTCGGGGCGCCCGTGGTGGTTACCCTGGTCGTCGCCATCGTCTGGGGGATCACGGTGGTCGCCGATTCGGCGCAGTTCTCGGCGGCGGTGTCCGAGCTGGCGCCCGCCGGCACGGCCGGTTCCGCGCTGGCGGTCCAGACGGCAGCGGGCTTCCTCCTGACGAGCGTCACGATCCTCGGCGTCGGGGCGGTCGGACTCGGGACCGAGACCGGCTGGCAGCTCGGGTTCACCGTCCTTGCGCTTGGTCCTGCCGTCGGGATCATTGCGATGTGGCGGCTCCGACGTCGACCAGAGGCGCTCCTGCTCGCGAACGGCCGGCGCTGAAGCCTGCGGGGCTTTGGCTGGAAAGAAAGATGCCCGACTCCCACGTTTGGTGGAAGTCGGGCGTCTTACGCCAGGGTCAACCAATCGGTTCCGGGTTGCCGAGCACCGGGCAGCGGAAGTCGGCCGCCTCAGCGCGGACCAGGCTCACCTGCCCACCGGTGACGAGGGCCTCCAGCTGGGACCAACTGGTCACCAATGTCGAGGGGTCGCCGGACGTCCAGGTTGCGCGATAGACCGCCCACCGACCACCGTGGTGGCCCGTCGGCGAGCCGGGAGCGAACTGGGCAACTCCGAACTGGTCGTCGTTCGTGGAGTTGGTGAACGTGGCAAAGGGATCGGTCCCGGTCCCGTCGGGCACGTTGGCCGAGTTGCCGAAGACCCGGTAGATCGCGTCGTTCGCGTACACGGCTCCAAAGCTTCGCGCCCCGACGGGTCCGGCCACGGTCATGAGGGCGAGGATGCCGACGCTGGCAGCCACGAGCAGTCGCTTCATTCGATCCTCCATCGTTCGTCCTGCCGGACAAATCGCCGGCGTGCACGAGACGGTGGACCGCGCCGGTGACGGCTTCACGACGGTCACATGACGGAGCTGTGACTACGGCGGCCGCGCGCGAAGCAGCCAGCGCGGTACTTCATGCCTGGCCGCTTCCGATGCGCTGGTAGCCCAGCGTCAATCTGCGGTCGGTGTCTCGCCTGGCTTCAGGGTTTCTCCGGGCCGTAGCGTTTCTCCAGGTTTGAGCGTCTCCCCCGGCCGTAGCGTCTCGCCGGGCTTCAGCGTCTCGCCCGGCCTGAGTGTCTCGTCGGGCTCCAGTGTTTCAGTGGCGTCGGGCGTCTCCGTGGCCTCTCCGCCCGTGCCTTCCGTCGGTGACGCACTCGGCTCCAACGTGCTTGAGGGCGCTGGGCTCACCGTGGGCGAGGGGCTTGTCGAAGAGGGGGCCGCGCTCGGGCTCGGGCTCGCCGATGGCTCAATTGATGGTGTCGGACTCGGCTGAGGCGCCAGGAGGCTTCCCACGCTCACGGCAGCGAAGCCGGTCACAGACGCGGCCAGGATCCCGACGGCCAGGATCACGCCGAGGGCCTGCGCCCGAATGGCCAAGGGTCGCCCACCAGTGGTCGCGATCGCCCAGGCGTCGCCCAGCGCCAGCCCAATGGCCGCCAGCCAGCCGCCCCGAACCGCGGCCCCCGGTCTGACCACGAGGCGAGGCACGGGCTCGGTGGCAATCGCGGCCATGACCCGATCCTCGAAACCGTCGGTTGGCCGGATCCCATCCGCGGTGGCGTGCGTCTCGAGGATTCGGGCAACAGCATACGCATCGGCGAGCTCGGCCTCGGCAGGATCCGCCTCGGTGCCACTGAGCAGCTCGGACGGCTCGAACCGCCGGCCCGACCCACTCATGCTCCGTCCTCCGGTGACATGCTTCCCCGAAGCCGGGCAAGCCCCCGATGCAGCTGGGTTTTGACCGTCCCGAGCGGCCGATCGACCTCTCGGGCGATCTCCTCCAGTGACAGCTCACCAAAGAAGCGCAGCAGGACGATTTCGCGGTACGGCTCCGGTAACGATGAGACCGTCTGACGAACGGTCGATGCACGTTCAGCTCGCACGGTGAGGACCGACGGATCGGTTCGGCTGGCGGCAGCGATCGACGCTTCGGCGAGCGACGCTGACGCCTCCGACCTGCCCTCGCCAGGATTCCCGTCATCGACGTCCAGCCAGGCGACCGACTTCCGGCGGCCCGCCTGACGGATCGCGATCCTGACCGCGATGCGGGTCAGCCACGCCCCGAACGGACCGTCACCCCGCCATGTCGCCAACGAGCGGTAAGCCGTCACGAACGCTTCCTGCGCTGCGTCCTCGGCTTCGTGCAGATCGCCGAGGATGCGATGACAGGCACGAACCACAGAAACGCTTTCGCGCTCCACGAGCTCACGAAATGCGTCGCGGTTCCCGGCAAGGACGGAGTCGACGATGGCTCGTTCGTTGAGCTGCCTGGCCGGCAACGTGGCTGTTCGGGCTCCCAGAATCGCTTGACCCCCTTGCCGTATGGGTTCGATCTTCCGAGCGTAGCCATCTCGACTGGGGCGGCCAGAGCCATTCGGCCTGTCGCAGGCGTATGCCAGTCAAGAAAGACCCGATCAGTCGTCGTTCCCGCCTCCGTGACCACCGTTGTCGTCAGGTCCGGTGTCGTCGCCCGGACCACTCGATCCGCCGTGGTCATCCGCGGTTTCCGTCGGCTCGGCCGTCTCTGCTGGTTCGTTCGTCTCCGTGGGTTCGGCGGTTTCGGTCGGCTCAGCGGTGTCGGTCGGCTCCGCCGTTTCGTCGGGTTCAGCGGTCTCGGTGGGTTCCGCAGTCTCGGTCGGGTCGGCGGTCTCGGTGGCTTCCGCCGCTCCAGTCGGCTCGGCCGACGCGGACAGTTCAGGGGTGGCGGTTGCGGCGGCACCCGGCGCCAGGTTGGAATCGTCGCCGCCGGGGCTTCTCAGCGCGCTCGAGGCAAGAACCGCACCGACCACCACGAACAGCGCAACCGCGGCAACGGCAACCGCCCGCGCCACACGAACATCTCTTCGCATCAGATCATCTCCATCAGGGACCGGTCGATCGCCGGCATCTACTCCCCTGAGGCAATGGCGAGCGAAAAGGTTTCAGGCCAGGCTCGACGGCGATCAACCGCAGGCTTCGTGGTACCCGGAAGAAGTCTCCGACGAACCGCCGGACACCCAGATCGCGGAGAACGCAGAGCTCAGCCTCGGGACCGCGTCCTCCGACGTCGGTCATCGCGGAGACCGAAGCCACCGATCTTGCGACGTGCGATCGGGATCCAGGCCAATCCCCCCGCCGCCTGAGCAAGGATCACGACAACGAGAAGGAGACCCGGGACCGACAATGCAAGGCTGGGGACGGCCCAGAGGAACGCTCCGAAACCGCCGAGGCTGAATGCGGCCAGGCCGATCTCTCCGAAGTCCACGGTCCCGCCTCCCATCCCGTCGGCTGGGACGATGAAGTTCTCCTCGATCGTCGGGGGATCGGGAGGCGGAACGAGCGCCCCAGGCGCCGCACGTGTGGGCGTGGGCGTGGGCGTTGGCGTTGGGGTTGCAGTCAGGTCCGGCGTTGAGGTGGGCGCAGGCGTCGGCCTCGGCTCAGGAGTCGGCATCGGACTCGCGGAACCGCTGGCGTCCGGTTCTTGATTCGGGGGCGTTGCCGGAGTGGCGTCCGGCGCCTGGGTTCGATCCGGGGTTGCTCCGGGAGTGGGCGTTGCGCTCGGCGCCGGTGACGGGCTCGGGCTCGGGCTCGGGCTCGGGCTCGGGCTAGGCGAGGGTGAAGGCGCGGGGGTGGGTACCGGCGTCGAGACGGGCGCCGGCGTCGGAGTGGGCGTGGGCGGCGGCGGAATGGGCGTGGGCGTCGGGGTCGGGTTCGGTGTGGGCGTCGGGGTCGGTGTGGGCGTCGGGCTCGGTATGGGCGTCGGGGTCGGGCTCGGTGTAGGCGTGGGGGTGGGTGTCGGTGTTGGCGTCGGGGTCGGTGTTGGCGTCGGGGTCGGTGTTGGCGTCGGAGTCGGTGTTGGCGTCGGGCTCGGTATGGGCGTCGGGGTCGGGCTCGGTGTAGGCGTAGGGGTGGGTGTCGGTGTTGGCGTCGGGGTCGGTGTAGGCGTCGGTGTCGGCGTGGGCGTCGGGGTCGGTGTGGGAGTTGGAGTTGGAGTCGGGGTCGGAGTTGGCGTCGGGGTGGGGGTTGGAGTGGGCGTGGGAGTCGGTGTTGGCGACCCATCGACCGCGGTCAAAACGAGCTGTTGCATGGAGAAGTCGCCGGACCCGCAGTCAGGGTTACCGCCGCCGCCCGGCTTGTCGAACGCGGACGCGTCCCAACTCAATGTTCCGGCCGCGACCGCCGAACCAGTGACGCGAAACACCGCCTGGTCACCGGACGGCAGTCCCACCAACGGATTGGAGTCGGTTGGTTCCTTGAACGTGACTCTTGCACCGCCGGTGACAGGCGTTATCAATGTGGTCCAGCCGTGGACGGCGGGGCTGGTAAGGCCCTTCACCGAGATCACGGACGCGCTCGCCAGCGTGAACGAATCGGGGATGTCGAAGGTGACACAGGTGATCTCGTCTCCTCCACCATTGCCCCCGACGTTTTGTACCGTGATGTCGATGTCGACCGTCACCTGGGCGTCGAAGGTTGCGGGCGACGGGTCAGCCGTCCAGATCCGGGCCCCTAGCGCCGTGGATGGAACCAGCGCCAGGCACAGCACAAGCAGGGCGGCCGCGGCGGATCGCACGATGATCGAAGGAGCTTGCCTCCGGATGCTCGAGGATGCCCTGACGGGGCTGGGCATCAAGCGACCTGGATGCCTGGTACCCACACCCTGGACTGGGTCTGGAGCGCCTTGAGTGGCGACTCGTCCTCCTCGATGCCCTTGAGGAACGTCGCCACCAGGTGCTCGTCGAGCTGGGTTCCGGCGGCGTCGCCGAGGCGGCGCAGGGCCTCGTCGAGCGGCAGCGCCTTCCGGTAGGGCCGGGTGGTGGTCATCGCAGAAAACGCGTCGCCAACGGCGAGGATCCGGGCAATCAGAGGAATGTCGTTCCCGGACAGGGCCTCGAGATAGCCTCGCCCGTCCCAGCGTTCGTGATGGTGGCGAATGCCGGCCCGAATGATGTCCGTATCCGCGATGTTCTGGACGATCGAATCACCGAGGGCGACGTGCTGCTTGACGATCTCATTCTCGTCACTGCTCAGTCGCCCTGGCTTGCGCAGGATGGCGTCCGGGATGCCGATCTTGCCGACATCGTGCAGCAACCCGGCGTGGTTGATGGTGCGGACGAAGGCTTCGTCAAGGCCGAGCCGCTGGCCAAGGAAGGTGGCGTATCTGGCGACGTCCTCGCTGTGCCGCTTGGTGTATCGATCCTTGGTGTCCACTGCCAGGACCAGGCCCTGGAGGGTATCGAAGCTGCGCGCCTCAGGCGTCTGTTCTGGTGCGCGCCCGGCGATCCGAATCGAATCCCCGCCGCTTGCCTTCGCCTCCGCCAGGACGACCGCCACGGATGACAGCAACTCCGTGACCGATGTCGCATCCTCGGGGAACGTGGCCACGCCAACACTGACGGAGACGGGCAGGCGCTCGGTTTGACCGAACCCGAGGCTCTCGCCCACGAGCTGCCGACGCACCTCCTCGATGGCCGGCACCAGGTCGGGTCCGGAGGTCCCCGGAGCGATCGCAAGGAACTCGTCAGGACCATACCGTCCATAGGTGACGCCTGAGGGCAGGTGTTCGGCAAGATGACGGGCGAGGAGTGCGAGGACCAGGTCTCCAGCTTCATGCCCGTGCGTGTCGTTGAGCAACTTGAAGTTGTCGACGTCGATGAGGGCCACACCAATCGAAGTGGACTCGGCCCGGACACTCTCGATGGTGAGCGCCAGCTCGCCGACCAGGGCGCCGTGGTTCAGGAAACCCGTCGACGAATCGCGTCGCGATGACTCCACGATCTGTGCCGTCTGTCGAGTGATGCGACCCTGGGCGGAGCGGAAGATCAGATACAGGAAGATCCCCGCGAGCACGGCGGCCGAGATCGTGACGACGACGACTTGCGTGCGAACGTTGTCGAGCGTGGCGATGATGGGAGCTGCGTCTCGCCAGATGGCGACCACGCCCTGCGGCACGCCATCGCCGTCGAGGAGCGGGAAGTACTCTCGGAGCAGGGCCTCCGCGGCGAGTGGGGCGCCGACGTATTCGGCTTCGCCGGAGACAAACGCCGCTTCGACCGTCCCCCTGCGGGCCGCCTCGAATGCAGCGGAGCGCGGAGCGACCACGTTCCTGCCGGTGCCGTCGCTCGTGAACCTGACGATCCCGTTTGGGTCGCGAACCTCGATGCGCAACAGCTCGCCCTGCCGCACCAGGCCGGCCAGGCCGTGCTCGATCGTAGTGACGCGATCAATCGGCGCCGTGCCGGCAAGATCCGCCGGGCGAATGTAGCCATTCACGAATGTCCGAACCGTCCCCGCGTCGCTGCCGACGATGGTCTGCAGGCTCGACGTGGAGTAGTTCAACGAAACAAGGACCGTCTGGGCAGTCGCCGTCACGCCCACGATCACCAGAAAGATGCCGTAGACGATGAACAGGAGAATGGGTCGGGCAGGTCGAATGCGCGTTCCGAACAAGAATCGGCCTCACGAACGATTTGTTCGAATGACCGTATTCGGTGGCGCAGGGCGGCAACATAGGCCGAACGTACCCTCGGATCACCGCCTATACGGTGGGCCCGCGGTATCATCCGCGCGTCCGCCCGTAGCTCAGTGGATTAGAGCGACTGACTTCGGATCAGTAGGTCGGGGGTTCGAAATCCCTCCGGGCGGGCCATCCAAACCCGAGCCTCGGCTGCGGCACTCAACGGCACGTACTCGTCGCCCGGACCCACCATGCCCGACCGGTCAGCGGCTCAAGCCGCGCCATCTGACTCCGGGGCCGAGGCGACCGACCGCGGCCCGCCCCAGGCGAGCCAGCCCAGGACGAGCGTCGTGACGAGCAGCAGTACGCCGTTCACCGGGTGGAGGGCGGCGATCGCCGGGTTGTCGTCGCGGAACAGGATGAGGACCGACTGGAGGGCCATCTGGACGAGGGTCAGGCCGGCCAGTCCGATCAGCCGGCGAGGCATCCGTCGGACCGCGGCGACGATCAGGAGGACGAGGCTCAGCCAACCGAATAGGTAGCCGAAGTTGCGATGGGTGACGAAGGCGTTGGCCGAGTCGAACACACCGAGGCCGGCCAGGAAGACCTGGACGACGATGCAGCCGGCGAAGAGCCAGGCGGCCAGGGCAAGGACGGTCCAGGCGGTGGGGCGGGCGGTCATGGTGGAGGTCTCCGATCCGGCGGGCGACGCACCCGCCGTTCCGATCCTCCCGCTCGACCGTCCTCGTCGTCATGGGGCCGGTGTCCCGATCGGTCCGGGACCCGCCGCTCACCTCGCCGGCCGCTCCCCGCCCAGGCCGGCCTCGCGAGCCCGGACGACCGCCTCGGCCCGGTCCCGGACCTGCATCTTGCTGAAGATGTTCGAGACGTGGTTCCGGACGGTCTTCGGGGAGATGACGAGGCGGTCGACGATCTGCTGGTTCGACATCCCCCGGGCGATCAGCTCGAGGACCTCCCGCTCGCGGTCGCTGAGCTCCGGGAAGGCCGGCAGCGGCGCGGTCGGCGTGGAGGCGAAGTAGGCCATCAGACGACGGGCGACGTTCGGCCCGAAGATCGCCTCGCCGGCGGCGACCGCCCGAATCGCCCGGCCGAGCTCGAGCCGGTCGGCGCCCTTCAGGAGGTAGCCGCGGGTCCCGATTCCGGAAGGCAGAGGCGTTCGCCTCAGACCACGGACGCGGATCGATCGGGCGCAGCTCAGCCGCAGTAGCAAACCACTTCACCGTCGGGGAGGACCACCAGGAGTTGGACGATCAAGTACACCAAGCGATCCCCTGGAAGGTGCAGAATTGGTTCCCAGAACGTGGGCCATTCGGAGGCGGTGACGATGCGCAGTTCCTCTGGCAACCAGACCCAGGCGGCCCCGCATCCGTTGGTCTCACAATTACGGTTCGCTCGCAGCGAGTTCTTGCGCGGGCTCGACGGGGTGTCGGAGGCCGACGGTCTGGTTCGGCATTTGCCGATGAACTCGTTGGGCTGGATGGTCGGCCACCTGGCGAACCAGGAACACCGCTACTGGATCGTGTTCGCCCAGGGCAGGGAGGTCGTTTCGGGCCTCGCAGAGCGGGTCGGGACGGGGCGTCCCGCGAGCACCCCGCCCCTGGCCGAGATGTGGTCCACCTGGCGGACCGTCACGAGTGAGGCAGACGACTATCTCGATAGCCTGACGGTGGACGTGCTGGGCACCCACCTGCTGCGCGAAGGCGAGCCTATCGACGAGAGCGTGGGCACCATGCTCATGCGCGTGATCTACCACTACTGGTTCCATACAGGCGAAGCCGCGGCAGTCCGCCAGGTTCTGGGCCATCGGGATCTGCCTGAATTCGTGGGTGACATGGACGAAGCCGCCTACCGACCCGAGGCAGCCACCGCCGATTGACGGCCGGGCCGAGCGGGGTTTCCATTCACCGGTCCGGGCGCGCATACTCGGTCGAACGAGGTGGGAGACACGGGAAGGTGGTCCCGGTGGCGCGCGTTTCCTGACCGTCAACCAACCACGACGCAGGAGCGCGACGAAGCGAGCCCGGTCCACCTGACGAAAGGGAGCGTCATGGGACTGCACGCATTCGGCCCGACAAGGCGAGACGCCATGCGTCGCCCACGGCTGGTCCTTCCGCTTGTGATCGCCCTCGTCGGGCTCACCGGCTCTGCGGCAGCCGGACGGGAGGCTTCGGCGCAGGTCGTGGCGTGTGATCCGATCACCACGACGCCCGTCTTCGGGGGCCAGGTGCCAACAGCGGAGTCTGTGCTCGGCTTCGCGCTCGGCGCGCAGGAAGTCACTGCGGCGGAGGCGGATACGTTCGTGCAGGCTGTCGACGCCGCCAGCGCGCGCGTGGTCAGCGACGTCCTCGGCACCTCGTGGCAGAGCCGGCCCCTTCGTTATGCACTCGTCGGCAAACCGGAGAACGTGACGCCGGCCGGCCTGGCCGCGATCCGCGAAGCGACCGCAAGGCTGCGCGATCCTGCGACACCACCCGCGGAGGCGGCACAGCTCGCATCGACCACGCCGGTGACGTTCTGGCTCATGGGCAACGTCCACGGCGGTGAGGAGAGCGGTACGGACGCCGAATTGCGAGTCCTCTACGAGCTCGCCGACCGGAGTGACTGCGCCGCACAACAGATCCTCGACAACGCCTTGATCGGGATCATTCCGACGCAGAACCCGGACGGGCGTGAGGCAGAGACGCGGCAGAACGCCTACTTCTTCGACATGAACCGCGACTGGTTTGCGCGCACCCAGCCCGAGACGGACGCGAAGCTCGAATTGCTTCGGCAGTACCCAGGCCAGATGCACATCGACGCCCACGAGATGGGCGGGACTCACTTCTTCTTCCCGCCAGCCGCCGACCCGATCTACCACGAGGTGACCGACGAGAACCTGCACTGGACGGATGAGCTCTACGGCGCCGCCATGCAGGCCGAGTTCGACCGTCAGCACATCCAGTATTTCAACGACAAGTACTTCGACTTCTTTGCGATGGTCTACGGCGACATGGTTCCGTCCGTCGCCTTCACGAGCGCGGGAATGACCTTCGAGAAGTCGAACTTCGCATCGATCGCGGAACGGACGTACGAGCACTACGTCGCCCATTGGGTGTCCCTGTCCGCCGGCGCGCTCAACCGCGAGGCGATCCTTGCCGACTGGCACGCGGCGTGGGTCGAGGCCTACGCACAGGGAGCGGCCGGGATGCTGCAGCCGAACGTGGTCAACGACAAGGGCAACACGGTGCAACTCGCGGTGCCCGACGTCCGCGTGCGCCACTACTTCCTGCGTGCGGACGATCCCGACAAGGCGGCAGAGGTGCAGTCACTCGTCAGGCGCCTGCAGCGGATGGACGTCGAAGTCTTCCAGCTGACCGCGCCGCTCTCCGTCCCCGATTTCACGCCGTACGCACGACCGGCGAGCAGCACCGTGCTCCCGGCGGGTACCTACTGGATCCCGATGCAGCAGGGGCAGAAGCACTGGATCCAGTCAATGTTGAACGAGGACACGTACGTTCCGTTCCCCTACTTCTACGACGTGAGCGGCTGGAGCAACCCGCTCCTCTTCAACGTCGCGGGCGGGCGCTCCGGCGCGCTGCTTGCTCCTCAGGCGGAGCCCGTTCCGCTCCTCGCCGAGCCGACGCCGTCAGCCCTGCCTGCCGATCTACCCACTGTCGCCGTCTTCCGGCCGTCGGGGAGCACCGCGGGGCGGGAGTCGGAAGGCTGGCTGCGGTACCTCCTCGAGCAGGTGTGGACCCTGCCGTACACGTCCGTCTCCGGGTCGGACATCGCCGATGGCGGCCTTGATGGGGTGGATGTGCTGCTCGTGACCAACGGCAACGCGGAGACCGCCTCAAATGCGCTCGGGCCACACGGCCGGAAGGCACTCGAGGACTGGGTCGAGACCGGCGGTCGCTATGTTGGCTGGCGCGGGGGTGTGGAAGTCGCCGCACGCCTGGGCCTGACGTCCGCCCAGGTCGCCGCGCCCAAGTCGGACGTGGCGGGGGCGCTGATCCGGGTCCAAACCGCTGCGGGGAGCCCTCTCGCTGCAGGTGTCGGCCCCACCGCGTGGGTGTTCTACGACTATGACGTCGTCATCCGGGCGTCGAACCCGGACCATGTCGCCTTCGCCTATCCGCCCGCCGACAGCAGCGACTTCTTCGTCTCCGGGTTTGCAGTGCGGCGAGGAGGAGCTCGGCGGTACGGCGGCCGTGGTCGACGAGCCGATCGGTCAGGGGCGCGTGGTCCTGTTTGCCTCCGATCCCAACTTCCGTGCGTGGACGGTCGGGATGCAGAAGGTGCTTCGGAGTGCGATCCTCGGCGCCGATCCCGTAGCTGCAACGTTCGCTTCCCAGTCGGAACGATCGCGGGCGGCGAAGGCCGCGGCCTCGCTTTCGGCAGTTGATTCGCCAATTCGACTCACGGTTTCCTCGGGGTCGGTCGCCGCGGAAGCGGTGCTGCGCGCCCACGGCGCGGCCTACACCGTCAAGACGACGGGCGGCCGGACCCGATTCGTGATCGAAAATCCCGGCGGACTCAGCGCGGAGGAGCATCCCTACGCGGCGCTGCTGCCCCAGGAACTCGAATTGGCGGGCGTGGAGGTGGTGGCCTTCAGGGTCCCCTGAGCGCCGTGGTTGAGCCCCGTCGAGAGCAGGTCTTGACGCCGGGCTAGGCGGGAGGCCGCGCGACCTGACGAGCCGGTGACCGCACGCACCGCGGAACGTTCGTACTGCTTGACGAGGGTACTTTCGTCCTGAAAACTCACCTCGCCGGGGACGAGATGGGGAGGGCTCGCCGTGCGCCATTTTCTGCGCAACGTGCGTGCTGTCGCTGCCGCCATAACGTTGGCCGCCACCACGGTCTTCCTGCCGGCGACCACTCCCCTGGCACGCGCGGCCGCGCTTCCACCGGGATTCCAGGAGACGATCGCGTTGAGTGGGCTCGTCAACCCCACGAACGTGCAATTTGCCGCCGACGGACGCATCTTCGTGGCCGAGAAGCGCGGCACGATCCAGGTCTTCGACAACCTGACGGACACGACGCCCGTCATGTTCGCGGACCTGCGGACCAAGGTTCATGACTTCTGGGATCGTGGGCTGCTGGGGCTCGAGCTCGACCCGGCGTTTCCAGCGAATCCGTATGTCTACGTCCTGTACACGTATGACCATATCCTCGGCGACAGCGCGCCTGCTCCAAAGTGGGGCGACACGTGCCCGTCGTCGCCTGGCGCGACCGGAGATGGTTGCATCGTGAGCGGTCGACTATCACGACTCCAGGCAGCGGGCAATGTCATGACCGGCATCGAGCAGGTCCTGATCGAGGACTGGTGCCAGCAGTATCCGAGCCATTCGATCGGCAGCCTGGCGTTCGGGACCGACGGCTCGCTGTATGTGAGTGGTGGCGATGGCGCCAGCTTCAACTTCGCCGACTACGGCCAGGGCGGTGGCAGCTCGGGCAGCCCCACTCCCAAGAACCCGTGCGGGGATCCACCGGCCGGCCTCGGCGGGACGATGACGCCCCCCACCGCGGAAGGCGGCGCGCTGCGCAGCCAGGACGTCCGGTCAACTGCGGACCCGACCACCCTGGACGGTTCGATTCTCCGGGTCGACCCCGCGACAGGGCTCGGGATGAGCGGTAACCCATTCGCCTCAAGCGGGGACGCGAACGCCCGGCGCATCGTCGCCTACGGCATGCGCAACCCGTTCCGGATCACCACACGGCCCGGTACATCCGAGGTGTGGGTCAGCGACGTGGGCTGGTCGACATGGGAGGAACTCAACCGGATCGCATCCCCCGCCGATTCGGTCGCCGACAACTTCGGGTGGCCCTGTTACGAGGGCGCTGGGCGGCAGGCCAGCTACGACAACCTCAATCTTGCGTTGTGCGAGAGCCTCTACTCGAGCGGGGCCGTCGTCGCGCCGTTCTACACGTACCGCCACACGGACTCGATCGTGTCGGGTGAGGCCTGCGCGAACGGGCAGGGATCGTCAACCGTGGGTATGGCGTTCTATGAGGGCGGCGACTATCCAGCGGAGTACGACGACGCCCTGTTCTTCGCCGACTACAGTCGCGACTGCCTATGGGTCATGAAGAAGGGCAGCAACGGCCTCCCCGATCCTACAAAGCGGGCCAACTTCCTGACGCCTGCCGCGAACCCTGTCGACCTCGAGATCGGGCCCGGCGGGGACCTGTTCTACGTCGACTTCAACGGCGGGACTATTCGCAGGATCGAGTACTTCTCGGCGAATCAGCCGCCCACCGCCACGGCAACGGCGTCCCCGACGAATGGGTCCGCGCCGCTCCAGGTGGCCTTCGACGGATCAGGTTCGACTGACCCTGACGGCGATCCACTCACGTACTCGTGGGACCTCAACGGCGACGGGACCTTCGGGGACGCCACGACCGTGACGGCGACGTTCACCTATCAGGCCTCGGGGACGTACCAGGCCGTGCTGCGCACCAGCGACCCAGACGGTGCGTCAGCTCTGAGTCCAGCAATCACGATCTCCGTCGGCAACACGCCACCCAGCCCGGTCATCGATTCGCCGGTGGCCACCCTGACGTGGGCGGTCGGCGACATGATCTCGTTCAGCGGGCATGCCACCGATGCACAGGACGGCAACGTTCCTGCCTCCGCCTTGACCTGGGACCTGATCCTGCAGCATTGCACCTCGCTGGGCTGCCACGAGCATCCCCAACAGTCGTGGACCGGAGCTTCCGGCTCCTTCAGCGCACCTGATCACCCATACCCGAGCTACCTCGAGCTCAGGCTGACAGCCCGCGACGCACAGGGCCTGACCACCACCGTGTCGAGGGCGCTGAATCCCAAGACGGTCGATCTCACCTTCGCCACGAACCCCTCAGGGCTCCAGCTGGCATTGGGCGGGGACAGCGCCGCGGCCCCGTTCACGCGGACCGTCATCCAGGGCTCGCTCAATTCACTGAGCGCCCAGACGCCGCAGGACCGCAACGGGATCCGGTACGAGTTCCAAAGCTGGTCCGATGGTGGCCCGAGCGCCAAGGACGTCCGGGCGGGCTCGGCCCCGACGACGTTCACGGCCACGTTCGTCCCGGTCAGTGCCGACCTCGGGGTCACGCAAGTCGATGCGAGCGGCAGTGGCCGCGTGACATTCACGATCACCACCAGGAACTTTGGGCCGTTGACGGCTCGGGCGATCACCCTCACGGACAAGCTCGCATCGAAGCTCACGTTCGTCTCCGCATCGCCAGGTTGCGCCTTCACGGCGGCCACGAGGCTCGTGACGTGCAACCTCGGCGATCTCGCGGTGGGCGCCGAGGTAACAACGACCGTCGTGGCCGGCTACAAGGGGAAAGGGAACGTGGATCACGCAGTCAGCGTGACCTCGTCTACGCCGGACCCGGTGGCTGCCAACAACAGCTCAGTGATCACGACCAGGCTGCGCTGATCCGGGACGAGCTCCTCGACACTTTGTAGGTCCGGGCGGGCCAAGCGACATCGGACGAAACTTGGCCCTTCGGGCTCAGGGCTCCAGTTGATCTAAGACCCGTCGGATGGCGGCGAGGACGACCTCGGGCCGTTCGTCGTGGATGAAGTGGCCCGTGTCCACCCGGGTGACCGTCGGGTCATCGGCGAGGGCTTCGACGGCCCGACGGGAATCCTCGAAGGCCTGGTTGAGCCGTGCGGCAAGGTCGGGATCGAAGCCCGGCCAATTGGTCACGTCCGTGTTGGTCGCCCAGAGGATCTCGATCGGCCGCGCACCGAAGCCCGGAGCGGCCAGCACCTGCTCCTCGCTGTCGGCGATGCGGAGTCCTTCAGGGTTCAGCGATGGGTCGGTCCGGAAGGTCGTGACCTCGACGCGAAAGTCGTGCATGACCTCGGGCTCGTCGGGCGTCTCGGGTCCCATCTCCTCGAGAAATCTGCGATCAATGTCCGGCGGCTTGATGTCGACAAGAACGGCCCCCACCACCTGCTCCGGGTGATCGGCCGTATACACGATCGCGTTCCAGCCACCGGCGCTGTGAACGACGAGGACGATTGGCCCGGTGATGCCGCCCTTCTCGAGCAGCGTGGCGAGGTCGTTGACCTGGTCCCGCGTGGTCCTGGGTTCGGGAGCGCGATCGCTCATACCGAGTCCGGCCCGGTCGTAGGCGCAGGCACGATGCGTCGCCTTGACCTCGTTCCTCATGGTGGACCAGGTGGTGAACGGCTGGCCCCCACCATTCTCGAAGACGACCGTGGGGCGGCCTGAGTCCGTCGGCCCGGAGCAGACGATATGGAGCGTCCGGTCGCCATCGACCGCGATATCGGCGACGTATGGGGCCGGTGTCGGTTCGAGAGTCGGGGATGGGGACACCGCGCCGACGCAAGCGGTGAGGACGGTGGCGAGGGCAAACACAAGGGGCGGTCGCGTCCGCATCGCCCGACCTCCAGCTCAGAGCCCGATCCGACCGGCGCCGGCGAGGCCCTTCGCCGAGCATACGGTCCGACGGTGGCAAGCGTCACGCAACGGAACCCCGCGGCTCGGCAGGTCGGAGCGGCAACCGTGGTTCGACCTCGCTTCGCTACACTCTTGGCCACGCGGCGAACCACCCGGGAGATCACGCCATCATGATCTGCGGAGCCTGTGGCACCGAGAACCGGCCGGGAAGGAAGTTCTGCGCGTCGTGTGGGTCCTCGCTTGCCCTTGGATGCCCGGTCTGCGGTGCGCCAAACGAGGCGGGAGAACGATTCTGTGGCGAGTGCGGAACGGCCCTGCCCCAGGCAGGCCCGGCGACGACTTCCGGCTCCGCAGCTCCGGGCGCGCCCCCGACCTCAGGGTTCGCGCCGGCCACAACGATTGCGCCGGCCACCACGTCCGAGCGCCGACTCGTCTCGATCCTGTTCGCAGATCTCGTTGGCTTTACGCCCTTCGCCGAGGAACGCGACAGCGAGGACGTCCGCGAGACGCTGACGCGCTACTTCGAATTGGCAACCGAGGTCATCACGCGGTACGGCGGCGTGGTCGAGAAGTTCATCGGCGATGCGGTGATGGCGGTATGGGGAACGCCAACGGCACGCGAGGACGACGCCGAGCGTGCCGTGCGAGCCGGCCTCGAGCTCGTCGACGCGGTGCGGTCCGTTGGTCCTGGGATCAATGCCAGGGCGGCGGTGCTGACCGGAGAGGCCGCGGTGACGCTCGGGGCTTCCAACCAGGGCATGGTCGCCGGCGACATTGTGAACACGGCCGCCAGGCTCCAGTCCGTCGCGGGGCCTGGCACCGTCCTGGTCGGTGAGTCGACCCATCGCGCCGCTTCATCGGCGATCGCCTTCGAACCCGCCGGGGAGCACACGCTGAAGGGCAAGGTCGCTCCGATCCCGGCGTTCCGCGCGTTGCGGGTCGTTGCCGAGCGCGGCGGCCGCGGCCGGTCCGACTCGCTCGAGGCCCCGTTCGTGGGGCGTGACGACGAGCTACGCCTCCTCAAGGATCTGTACCACGCGACGGCCCGCGAGCGCCGGACTCGGCTCGTCAGCATCACCGGGATCGGCGGGATCGGCAAGAGTCGCCTCACCTGGGAATTCGAGAAGTACCTGGACGGGATCGTCGGACTGGCCTGGTGGCATCGCGGCCGCTCGCCGGCGTATGGCGAGGGGATCACGTTCTGGGCCCTCGGCGAGATGATCCGCGGTCGGGCCGGCCTCGCCGAGACTGACGACGAGCGAACGACCCGAGCCAAGGTCGCCGCGATGGTCGCCGAGCACGTCTCGGATGAGGCGGAGCGCCGATGGGTCGAGCCGGCGCTGCTGTCGCTCCTCGGTGTCCAGACAGGCACGAGTGCCGAGCAGCTCTTCGGCGCCTGGCGAACCTTTTTCGAGCGCCTCGCCGCCACCGCCCCGGTAGTCCTGGTCTTCGAGGATCTCCACTGGGCGGATGCCGGCACGCTCGACTTCATCGATCACCTGCTCGAGTGGAGCCGAGCGATCCCGCTGTACATCCTGACCCTGGCCCGTCCGGAGCTCCTCGATCGCCGCCCGGATTGGGGCACCGGGCGCCGCAACTTCACGAGCCTCTACCTCGAGCCGCTCCCCGAGGAGGCCATGCGCTCGCTCCTGGCCGGGCTCGTTCCGGGCCTGCCCGAGGCCGCTGCCCGGGCGGTCGTCGCACGCGCCGAGGGCATTCCCCTCTATGCCGTCGAGACGGTCCGAATGTTGGTCGCCGAGGGCCGGCTCACGGCATCCGACGACGGGACCTACACCCCAACGGGAGATCTCGCGACGCTCGCCGTCCCCGAGACGTTGACGGCCCTGATCGCCGCCAGACTCGATGGCCTCGAGCCGGCCGACCGCAGCCTCGTCCTCGACGCCGCGGTCCTCGGCCAGAGCTTCACCCCGGCCGGGCTCGCGGCCGATTTCCGGCATCGACGAGGGCGCCCTCGAGGCTCGCCTCCGCGTGCTCGTCCGGCGAGAGCTGTTTGCCTACGAGACGAACCCGCGGAGCCCGGGCCGGGGCCAGTACGCGTTCGTCCAGGCGCTGATCCGCGAGGTCGCCTACAACACCCTGGCGAAGCGCGACCGCAAGACCCGCCACCTGGCCGCGGCCCGCTATTTCGAATCGCTCGAGACCGACGAGATCGCGGCCGCGCTGGCCGGCCACTATCTCGCCGCTCGGGACAACGCAGCCGACGGACCGGAGGCGGAGGCGCTCGGCGCCCAGGCCCGGATCTCCCTCCGGGCAGCGGCCGAGCGCGCTGCCCTGCTCGGCTCCCACGAGCAAGCCCTCGCACTCCTCGAGCAGGCCCTCGGCGTCACCAGCGATCCGGGCGACCGCGCGGAACTCCTCGAACGGGCCGGCGACGCCGCCTCTGCGGCCGGCCGTCACGCCATCGCCGATCGCCATCTCCGGGCGGCCGTCGAGGCCCAGCGGGAGGCCGGTGATCGGCCGGCGATCGCGCGCGCGACCGCTGCCCTGGGCCGCGCGCTCCTGATTGCCCACCGCGCGCCAGATGCCCTGGCCGTCCTGGAGCCGGCTGGCGCGGAGTTCGCCGACCTTGCCGCCGATCCCGCGGCCATCGTTCTTGGCAGCCAGCTTGCGCGCGCCCTGATGCTGGCCGAGCAGCATCGACGCGCGATCGAGGTGGCCGACCCGGTCCTCGAAGCCGCCGAGCACGCAGACCTCGTCGCGATCGTCGCGGACACCCTCCTGACGAAGGGCGCGTCGCTTGGTGGACTCAGTCGGGTTACCGAGGGGCTCGCGCTGATCCGCGGCGGCCAGGCGCTCGCCGAGGCGCACGGGCTCAACAGGACCTTGCTCCGCGCGTTCATCAACCGGTCCGCCGTCGAAGCGAACCGCGACCCACGAGCCGCGCTCGAGGGAGTCAAGCCAGGGCTCGCACTCGCGCGGAGACTCGGCGAGCGGAGCCCGACGGCCACCTTGCTCAGCAACGGAGCGGAGGTCGCGATCCGGACAGGCGACTGGCCGTGGGCGCTTGCCGAGCTCGAGGCGGCGCTGGTCGACGAGCTCGAGGCGTCCGACCGAGCCGTCATGCTCGGAACGGCCGTGGCGATCCGGTCCATGCGAGGTGAATCGGTAGCTGATCTCATGACCGAGCTGACGACCCACGTCGGTGCAACCACGGATCCCCTGCTGCTTGGGATCCTCTACAACGCCACCGCATTCGAGGCCATGGCGGCCGGACGAGTCATCGAATCCCGGGCACCGTTGGCTCGCTTCGCCGAGATCTCGAAAACCAACCTCCCCGAGGCAACCGAACGAAGAGCCCGAGCGGCGCTCTGGCTCGGCGATGTCGAGGCGGCTCGCGCCGATCTTGCCGCCCTGATCGCTGCTGGCGTGCACGGACCGGCGCTCGAGACCGGCCGCGCGACGATCCGGCGGGGATCGCGGCACTCGAGGGTCGAACCGCCGACGCCATGGCCTTGTATCGCGACGTCCTGCGTGAGTGGCACGACCTCGGCCTCGTGTGGGACGAGGCACTCTGCGGTCTCGACATGGCGACGCTCCTCGACCCGGGGGACCCGGAGGTCCGGGCCGCCGCAGATGCCGCCCGCGAGATCCTGGTCCAGCTTGGCGCGGCGCCATTCATCGCGCGGCTCGACGCAGCGATGGCTCGCCCCAGCCGAGTGAGCCGCCCGGCCGGTGAGCCCGCTCTCGAGAGAGTGCCCAAGCGCTGAGCCGACGATCGGCGCCTACAGCTCAGGAATGCGTCACCACGATGCTGGTTTCGGCTGGCATACAGGCACCCGGGATCTCGCTCTGCGTCTGTACGACCTTGTTGTTCAGGCCAAACGCAGGACTGAATGACCCGACGAAGCCGGCCGCCGTCCAGGCCGCCCGGGCGTCAGCGACCGTCATTCCGATGAGGCTCGGCACGACTAGGCAGGTAGCTATCGGCGTCGGCGTCGAGGTCGGCGAGGGCACCGGTGACGGCGATGGCGTTGGCGTTGGCGCGGGCGTCGGGGACGGCACCGGCGTCGGGCTTGGCACCGTCGTTGGACTCGGCGTTGACGACGGGGATGGAGCGACCGGGGTCGGTGGCGCCGTCGGTACCAGCGTCGGCGACGGTGTGCCCACCCTGGGCGGCGGGGTCGGCGTAGCCTCAGGCCCGCCGGGAGCCGGGTTGCCCGGCGATCCGACCGTCGCGGTTGGCGTCGCGCTGCCATCGCTGACCGCTGGCGTCACGTCCGCCGCCCCAGCCGCCGTGGGCGAAGGCGCCGTGGGCTCTGGCCCGACGGCGACGAGCGTCTGGCCTGCCGACGGGGGTGGCGTTCCGGTGGCGCCCGCCACCCGACCGGTCGGGCGGAATGATGATCCGACGACGATGGCGACGGCGAGAGCGGCGACCGCGGCGGTCCCCATGGCCAGCGGTCGGCGGGAGCGCCGTCCCCCCTGGTTCGCTGCCGCGGGGAGCGGTTTCCCGCTAGGTCCGGCGGTCCCGCGCGCGAGGATGACACCGCATCCAGGGCAAGCACCTGCGGCCATTGTCCAACACCGATCGCACGCGAAGACCACGCAGGAGGGGCACATCCGGAGCCCGACCCTCAGGAGCGTCGACGCCGCACCGACCAGGTTCCCGCAGCGTTCGCAGTAGGGAAGGAGCGGGCCGCCAGACGGGGGCCGCGCCTTCGGCACGCCGATGACGGTGCCGTTCGAGACGGGGGACGGAGGATCCTGCGCGACTGGTCGCGCAGCGGAGGGGTCCCGGTCCCGGTCCGACAACACGGGAGTCGGTCAGGCCCCCGGATCAGGTTGAGCGACAGAGCCCGGAGGCGCGCCGCCGATGAATCGCATCGGTCGATAGCTTACGCGACCCGCGCAAACGCCGCGAGGGCCAACCGAGCATCGTTTTCGTGGTTGACAGCTGTCGCCGTCGGGCGTATATATCGGTCATCGATATATCGACGGTCGTAAGAGAGGTCCCCAATGGCGTCGAAAGTTCCGGAATTCGGGAAGTTCGCAGAACCGTCCCTGCTCATCCTTGTCAGCCTGAGCGACGGGGCCAAGCATGGCTACGCGATCATGCAGGACGTCGAGCAAGGGACCGGGCGGCCGATGGGGGCGGGCACGCTCTACGCGGCACTCGCCCGTCTCGAGGAGCAGGGACTCATCGAGCCGCTGCCACCGGTCGACCGACGCCGCCCATATCAGCTCACGGCCGTCGGGGCGTCAAACCTCGCCGAACAGCTCCATGGTCTATCCGCATTCGCCCAGATGGGTCTGCGTCAACTCGGCCGGACGCCGTCATGAGTGCGCTCCTGATCCGTCTCTACCCCGGCCGTTGGCGGGACCGCTACGGCGACGAGTTTGCAGCACTGCTCGAAGAGCACCCGCTCGGCCCGCTCGATGTGGCCGACGTCATTCTTGGTGCCCTGGACGCCCAGCTGCGGCTGCGCGGGCACGAGACCGGAGTCGCACGTGGAAAGGGATTTGTCATGTCGCTTCGCATCGGCGGGTTTGCCGCCATTCTCGGTGCGGCCCTGTGGGCGGTCGCCGGACTGGTGAATTCAGGCATTTTCGTCAGCGTCGATGCCACCGTGCCGACGATCCTGCTTGTGGCCGGAATGCCTGCCTCGCTCGTGGCACTTGCGGGCCTCAGCGCGTATCAGGCGCGAACCGAGCCAACCCTGGCGTGGATCGCCTTCCTGGTTCCCGCGATCGGAACCGGCTTGTGCCTTATCGGGATCATCGGCAGCTTCGTGGCCTACGACGAGCTGTTCTGGATCATGTTCGCGCTTGGCGCCGGGACCGCCGTCGTCGGATCGGTACTGTTTGCCATCGTCACGTTCCGAACGGGGTCCCTCTCTCGCCTGGGATCGGTCCTGCTGGGCGCCGGCGCCGCCGTGATCCTGCCCACAATCGCCAACCCGAACACGCAATGGCTCGCCGCGGTCGGTCTTGGCGCCATCGGGCTCGGCTGGTTCGCGCTCGGTGTTCAGGCGATCCGGACAAGTCGACCGGCCGTCACTCCGCGGTTCGCCTGACGTCCTCTACTACGGCTTCGCACGGTCACGACGCGCAACGGGCGGATCGGCTGCGTCGTGCAGTACGGACGGCCCAGGGCCAGGACTCCGTCGGCTGCGTTTACTCGCCGCACGGCAGCGGATCGACGAGCGCGTGCAAATCGCTCCACTGCCGACCAAACCAGCTGAAGCCCATCGCTCAGTCCCAGAGGTCCACCTGCAGCAAGCCGGCGCGACCGAGGGCTTCGTTCAGCTCTGCGATGTGGTAGACGTCGTGGCTGAATACCCGCTGGATGACGGAGCCGCGGGTGTGCACCCACGAGCTGTCCCATTCTGGGTGGCTGATCTCCTCGTCGAGCATGTCGAGGGTCCACCGGTCCAGGCAGCGTTCGACGATGCGAAACGTTGAGTCGAGCGCCTCGACGAGCTCGCCCGCCGAGAGCACATGTTCGAGATCGTCATCGCCTGGGCAGTTGTTGCCGGCGTCCGTGAACCTTGTGCTGTCGGCGCCCGGCTCCCCGGCGAAATCGCAGAGCCAGAACACGCGCTGGCAGGCGAGATGCCCGACCGTTGCCCAGAGCGGCCATCGCTCCGGTGAGGGTTGGATCGCCAGGTGCGCCTCGGTCATTGCTCCGACGACCTCCCGCAAGCGCCCGTCGTAGGTGGGCCACTTGCTGTAGGCCGGTCGGATGGTTGTCTCGCTCATGCCGCCGGTTTCATCGAAAGCCGTTCAGGCCCTTGCCGCGCCTTCCGCGCCCCAGCGACGGAGCTCCGCATCCATGTCGAGCGGCATGACGGCGCCATGCTGCTCGTACTCGCCCCACGCCTCGCGGGGGACGCGCCACATGATCTCGAACTCGTTGCCGTCAGGGTCAGCACCGTAGAGCGACTTGGACACCCCGTGGTCGGACGCCCCGCCGAGCGCCCCGGCCTCCGACAGGATCCTGGCGGCGTCCGCCAGGTCATCGATCGTGGGGACTTCCCAGGCCAGGTGGTACAGGCCAACCGAACCGCGAACCGGTCGTTGGGCCTCGGGACCAACGGAGAACAACCCCAGGTCATGGTGGTTGTCCCCGCCCGCTGCGCGCATGAAGATCGCCTGCCCGCCGAGCTCACGGCCGACGACCTCGAACCCGAAGACCCGCCCGTAGAATTCCGCGGCGCGAGTGGCGTCGCGGACGAACAGGACCGCGTGGTTGAGGCGGGCGACCGGGATCGGCATGGGACCAGTGTCCGTCATCGGAGACGTCCCGTCAGGTCTCGACTGGTCAGGCAGCATTCCGCTCCGCCGTCGGCGCGCCGGCCAGCCGCCAGCCACTCTCCCAGCTCCAGCCGTTCGTGGCGTTGAGCGCGATATTCAGGAACGCGAGCTGCTCGAGCTGCTGCGCGCGATCGAGCGGCCCGGCATCGATCGGGCGGAGACCGATCGAGGCAACGAGCTCGAGCACGGTCGCCTTGGCTGCCGCGTCGTCCGCGGCGACAAAGCCGTCGAGCTGGATGCCGTCGACGTTCGGGTCGGCCTGGTTGGAGGAGAACAGCGTGTTGAACGCCTTGACCACGGCCGCCTCTGGCAGCCAGGCAGCGAGGCGCTCGGCATTCGACGGGCCGTTGTCAATCGTCGGGGCCGTTCGCGCCGAACGCCATCCGGTTCGAGACGTCGATCACTGGCTTGCCCGCCACGACGTCGCGGATCTCCGCGGCCACGGCTTGCGCGCTGGCAAAGGGGACCGCGAGAACGATGACGTCCGCCGCTGGCGGCCGCATCCCTGTTCGAGTCGACCGACTGCGCGCCCGTGTCGGTCGCGACGGCTGCTGACTTCTCCGGGTGCTGCGCGGTGATCTGGACGGTGTGGCCGGCGCGGGTGAACGACGTGGCAAGGGCGCGGCCGACGTTTCCGGAACCGATGATGGCGATGTTCATGGCTGGTACTCCTTGGCTTGACCACTTGGTCATGATCAAGCAGACTTTGTTGTAGGCACAACGATACGCCCAAGTATCATTGATGTCAATATCAGTTTGATGAGGGCAAAGTGACGGTCGAAGAACGACGGCGTCCGGCCGTTGGGGGTCAGGTCAAACGCTGGCGCCGGGAGCGGGGTCTGACGCTCGCCGACGTCGCGGAGAAGAGCGGGCTGAACCTGGGGTACCTCTCGCAAATCGAGAACGACAAGGCATCGCCATCGCTCTCCTGCCTTGCCTCGATCGGTGACGCGCTTGACGTGCCGATCGCGTGGTTCCTGATCGACGAGGTCCCGGCGCCCCACGTCGTCCGTGCGGCTGAACGCACCGCGACCGTGCTCGAGAACGGCCGCGTCGAGCAGGTCGATGGCAACGCGTCACGCGATGTATCGATCGTCGAGGCGGTCGCTCGCCCAGGGACGCGGGCGGGCGCCCACGCGCACGCGGGCGACGAACACCACATCGTGCTGCGTGGTCGATGGCGGCTGACCCAGGGCGACCACGTCGTCGACGCCGGTCCAGGCGACTACGTGCGCTGGGATGGCACGATCCCGCACGATGCGGAAGTCATCGGCGACGACGAGGGCGGAATTCTCATTGTCCGGCTCCAAACCAGCCGCTGAACCCGAACCGCAACCCTCGGGGCGGCGCAGCGGCGGCCGGCCACGAGGTATCCTGTCGGCCGAGTCCCAACGGTTCCCGCGGGCTGACCCCCTCGCGGCTGTGTGATCGCTTGAGTCAGGTGGTGCCATGAAGGTCGGCGTCGCCAAGGAGACAGCGCCCGGAGAGCGGCGCGTCGCCCTGGTACCCGAGGTGCTCGGCAAGCTGCAGGCTGCCGGGATTGACGTGCTCGTCGAGACCGGTGCCGGCGCCGGCTCAGCCATCCCCGATTCGGCCTACGCCGAGGCCGGCGCCACGGTCGTGTCCGCGGTCGACCTGTACGGGCAATCGGACGTCGTCCTGCGGGTGGCCAAGCCGTCCTCGTCCGAGATCAGCGTGATGCGCTCGGGCCAGGCCGTGGTCGGCTTCCTCTCCCCGCTCATCGATCCAGCCACGGCCAAGGCCCTCGCCGAACACGGCGTGACCGCGATCAGCCTAGATGCGATCCCGCGCACCTTGTCACGGGCACAGACAATGGACGCTTTGAGCTCGCAAGCGAATGTGGGTGGCTACAAGGCCGTCCTCCTTGCAGCAAACGCTTTCGGCCGCTACTTCCCGCTCCTGACGACGGCGGCCGGGACGGCCAAGCCGGCCAACGTGCTCATCCTGGGGATCGGCGTCGCGGGGCTCCAGGCGATCGGGACGGCGCGCCGCCTCGGAGCCGTGGTCAAGGCGTACGACGTCCGACCGGAGACGCGCGAACAGGCCGAGTCGCTGGGAGCCCAGTTCGTCAAGCTCAAGACCACGATCGATGCGACCGGGGCCGGCGGCTACGCACGCGAGCTGACGGCCGAGGAGCGTGGCGCGCAGCAGGCGGAGCTCAATGAGGTCATCGGCGGGATGGACGTGGTGATCACCACGGCCCAGGTTCCGGGGCGCAAGCCGCCGGTCCTGGTCACCGCCGACGCAGTCGCCAAGATGAAGTCGGGGTCGGTGATCGTGGACATGGCCGCATCCGCGCTTGGCGGCAACTGCGAGCTGAGCCAGGCCGGTGAAACCATCGAGTCACCCAATGGCGTGACGATCATCGCGCCGGAGAACCTGCCGGCCTCGATGCCGGCTGGCGCGTCGGCGTTCTACGCGCGGAACATCACGGCGTTGCTGCTAGGGATGGTCAAGGAGGGCAAGCTGAACCTCGACTTCGAGGACGAGGTGACGAAGGCAACCGTGATCACGAAGGACGGCGCGGTCGTGGCCGACGCCGTGAAGAAGCTCCTCGAGCCGGCCCCGGCCGCGCCGACCACCGGAGGCCAGGCATGACCGCCGAAGAGATCAACGCGCTGCTCACCGCGCTGACGATCTTCACCCTCGCGATCCTCGTCGGGATCGCCGTCATCTCGAAGGTGCCGGCGACCCTCCATACGCCGCTGATGTCGGGCGCGAACTCGATCCATGGGATCGTCCTCGTCGGGGCGATGCTGATCGCGCTTAGCGCGACCGAGCCGGTCAGCCAGCTCCTCTCGCTCGTCGCCGTCGCCTTCGCGACGATGAACGTCGTCGGCGGGTACGTCGTTACCGACCGGATGCTCCAGATGTTCCGCAAGAAGGTCGTTGCCCCGCCGAAGCCGGCCGACGACGCGGAGGCCGGCTCGTGAGCACCCTCGAGATCGTCGAGATCCTCGTCCGGATCGCGTGGCTCGTCGGGGCGGTCGGCTTCGTCATCGGACTGTCCCGGATGAACTCGCCGGCGACGGCCCGCAACGGCAACCTCGTGTCGGCCGCGGGTATGACGATCGCGGTCGTCGCGACGGCGATCCTGATCCTTGTCCGCCAGACAAGCGGCGGTGGCTTCGCCCTCGCGCCGTGGCTGATCATCGTCGTCGGCATCGCCGTTGGCGGCGGGCTGGGCCTGTACACGGCGCGGACCGTGAAGATGACCGCGATGCCCCAGCTCGTGTCGCTGTTCAACGCGGTCGGCGGCGGCGCGGCGGCGCTCATCGCGATCGACGATTACCTGCGCCTGGCGGACCTCGGGACCGGCGTCCGACTCGACGAGCACATCTTCATCGTCCTGGACATCATCATCGGATCGATCACGTTCACCGGCTCGATCATCGCCTCAGGCAAGCTGCAGGGCCTGATCGCCGGCAAGCCGATCATCGTCCCGGGCGGCCAGCTCGTGACGCTCGCCCTGGCGGCGGTCACCGTTCTCGGTGCCCTGTTCCTGTTCGTGACCGGGACGCCCAACCTGGCGGTCATGGTCCTGATCCTGGCAGCGGCCCTGATTTTCGGTGTGACGATGACCCTGCCGATCGGCGGGGCCGACATGCCGGTCGTGATCTCGCTCCTCAACTCGTTCACCGGCACCGCCGTGGCGATGGCCGGGTTCGTGATCAGCAACCCGGTCCTGATCATTGCCGGCGCCCTCGTCGGGGCGTCGGGCGCGATCCTGACGAAGCTCATGGCCGACGCGATGAACCGCTCGGTAATGAACATCATGGTCGGCGGGTTCGGCGGCGGCGACGACGCGGTCGGGGCGGCCGCCGGCGAAGGCGGATCGGTCCGCTCGATCGGCCCCGACGACGTCGCGATCCAGTTGGCGTACGCCCAGCACGTGATCGTCGTCCCCGGCTACGGCCTCGCGGTTGCCCAGGCCCAGCACGCCGTCCGCGAGCTGGCCGAGCTGCTCGAGGAGCGCGGCGTCGACGTGAAGTACGCGATCCACCCGGTCGCCGGCCGGATGCCCGGCCACATGAACGTCCTGCTGGCCGAGGCGAACGTCCCTTACCCCCAGCTCAAGGAGATGGAGGACATCAACCCGGAGTTTGCCCGGTGCGACGTCGCCCTCGTGATCGGCGCGAACGATGTCACGAACCCCGCCGCCCGACGGCCCGGCTCGCCCGTGTCGGGGATGCCGATCCTCGATGTCGACCAGGCGAAGTCGATCGTCGTGATCAAGCGCTCGATGGGCAAGGGCTACGCCGGCATCGACAACGAGCTCTACACGAACGAGAAGACCGGAATGCTGTTCGCCGACGCCAAGGACGGCCTGGCGGCGCTGACCGCGGCGGTCAAGGCGCTGTAGCTCGGGCGGCGCGGTGCCGCGGCTCGGCGCGGCCCGGGTGCGAGGGCGAGGGATGCGGCGCCGGCTGCCCGCCTACGCGCTGGGGACCACCGCCGCGGTCCGCGATTCCGTGTGGAGGTCGTGGATCTTGAGTGGCGCGAGCGTCCCCAGGGACTGGGCGACCACGATGCAGTCATCTCCCGAGTCCAGGATGAAATCGGAGGGCGGATTCACAAACGCCCGACCCCCGCGATTGACGGACAACAACGTCGCCTGGTGGTCGGCCCGCAGCCGCGCGGACAGCGCGTCGATCGTCAGCCCGCAATATTCGTCTGGCAGCGTGATCCGGTAGAGCTCGGACCCTTCGCCACCCGACACGATGTCGGTGACGAGGGCTGACAGACCTGGGTAGAGCGCGGACCGCGCCAAGAGGTGCGAGGCCACCTTTGACGTGACGAGCAACTCGTCGACGTCGGCCCGCCGGAAATGCGGCTCGTGCCGCGGGTTGTTGACCTCAGCCACGGTGCGGACACCCGGAGCAACCGACTCGATCGCCATGACGGTCAGGATCGAACGCATGTCGGCGTCGTCCGAGCCATCGTTGGGAAACACGAGGGCCGCCGACGCTTCCGTGATGCCGGCCCGCCCGAGGTCCTCGGCGTTGGTCGGATCACCCCGCACGAAGTAGACGCCGGGACCGGCCGGGTTCTTGTCGGCGTCAGTCAGGACGACGACCTTGATCTGGTAGTCGTCGCCACGGAGCTCGGCGATGAGATCGCGTGCCGTGGCGTTCCAGCCGCAGACGACGATGTGGTCCCGGTAGCCCGACGCACCCAACCCCTGGCCCTCCTTGAGCAAGAAATCGATGACCAACGCAACGAGCGCCCCGGTGATCATCCCGAGCATGGCGACCCCGAAGAGGATCAGCAACCAGCTGATGACCCGCCCGCCGGGCGAGGTCACGAACCCCGGATCGCCCTGGCCGAGGACCGTGGCAATCCCCCAGTTGAACGAGTCGAACGTCGATTCAAATGTCCATGGCTTCTCGAGCAGCGTGATGGCGACACGGCGGTGATCGCCACGAAGACCACGATGCCCTGCGCGAGTGTCAGGAAGAAGCGCCGATCCAGCTGCCCGCCGACCCGACGGACGTGCCACGCCAGGCGGCGGATCAGGGGCGAGGCGAGAACCGGCAGTGGCAGCTTTGGCATCGAGGCGCGATGGTGCCACACCACTACGGCCCGCCGCCAGCCGTAGACCGGGTGCGGGCTATTCCGCCGGCGGCATCCGGTTGCGTCGCTTGGACGATCCGTCGCTCGATCTCCTGGAGCGGCCACAACGAGATCACGACGATGGCCGTCGTGGCAATCGCTACGCCCCAGGCCGCGGCCCCGGCCGCCATCCCGACCGCGGCGACGGCCCACAGGCTGGCGGCCGTGGTCAGACCCTTGATCGAGCCGCGGTCCTTGAGGATCGCGCCAGCCCCGAGGAACCCGATGCCAGTCACGATCTGGGCGGCGATGCGCGCCGGGTCGGCGCCGGGCGCCGCAAACGCCTCGATCGACAGGATCGTGAAGGCCGCCGCACCAACCGCCACGAGCAGGTGGGTACGCATCCCGGCCGGATGGTCGTGAAACTCGCGCTCGAGCCCGACGACTGCGCCCAGGATCGCGGCCACGATCAGTCTGGCGGCGAGCGCGAGCTCCTGGTCCAGGTCCGTCATCGAGCCTCCTCGCCCGGGTGCGGTCCTCCGCGGCCCAGCCAGTCTATCCCGCTACGGGCCCTCGACCGCGGATACGTCAACCACCTCGGCCTCGAGCGATCGGACCAGGTCCGCCGGCGCGAGATGCAGGTTGACGCCGAACGCCCCGCCACCGACGGAAACGAGTGGGAACGTAGTCGCCGAGGCGTCCAGAATGACCGGCCAGGCCCGCGTCGCCCCAAACGGGGTGATGGTGTAGCGCTCGTAGCCCGTGACTCGCCGCGCCTCGTCGGCATCGGGAAGGGTCAACCGGCGAACGCCGAGGTGGGCCCGGAGCTTGCCCCAGTCGAAGCGCCGATCGGCCGGGACGAGCACGAACAGGTAGTCGTCGTCGCCACGCCGCACGACGATCGTCCGCAGGAGCGCGCCGAGCTCGATTCCCTGGAGCTCCGCGCTCTCGGCCGCGCTACCGGCGCGCTGCGTTCGGACCACCCGAACCTCGAGGCCGCGGTCGTTGACGGCCGCGAGCGCCGGCGTCTCAAGGTCGTCGCCGCGAGGTCCCTCCACGGACATCAGGCGTCGACGACCGGGTCGACCAGCTCGATCCGGATCCGCTTGTTGATGCGGCCCTTCGATTCGTAGCCGAGCACCCGGATCCCGCCGACCTCGCGCGTGTTGGCGACATGCGTTCCGCCATCGGCCTGCAGATCGAGACCGACGATCTCGATCGTCCGGATCTCGTCGATCCCCTCGGGCAGCAGGTTGATCCTGGTCCGGATCAGGTCCGGAATGGCGAACGCCTCGTCGCGCGGAAGCACGGCTGACCCGGACGTCCCGCTCGGCCGCCAGCTCGACGTTGACGGTGGCCTCGATCGCGTCGACGAGATCGCCGGTCATCCGCTCGAATTCGAAGTCCATCCGCCCGGCGCCGGGCTCCATGTTGCCACCCGTCACGAGGGCGCCGTAGTCGCGCCACACCACGCCGCACAGTGCGTGGAGGGCCGTGTGCGTCCGCATCAGGGCGAGACGGCGCGCCCAGTCGAGGTCCACGCGGACGACGTCCCCGATGGCCGGCGGGTCCCCGTCGCCTGGTTCAAGCTCATGAACGATCTCCCCGCCGGCCTTGCGGGCGCCTCGGACGGTCCACGTCCTGCCGTCCAGTGTGCGCAGGATCAGTCCGCGATCAGACGGTTGGCCGCCGCCACCTGGGTAGAAGACGGTTCGATCGAGCAGGACGACCGGACCGTCGGCATGCTCGACGGCCAGGACACGCGCCTCCGCCGAGTGCAGGTATGCGTCCGTGTAACAGAGCTGCTCGCCGGCGGGCGTCATCGCGGGCGATCGACTACCCGGCGGTCATCGTCCCGACCATCGTCGGGTGCACGGTGCAAACGAACGCGTACGCACCGGCGTCGAGCGCCGGGACATCGTAGGTGCGCGTCTCGACACCGTTGAAGATCTCGCCCTTGAAGACCTCCTCGCCGGTCGCAGACTCCCGATGGATCGCGACGTTGTGGGGGGTGCCCGTGTCGTCGTTGGCGAAGTCGATCTTGAACGGCTCGCCGGCCGGGACGTTGACCTCCACTTGTTGGAAGGCGAGACCACTCGCGGTGATCTGCGATCGCGCCGGAGTCGCTGCTGGCAGGCGGTCCGGCGGATACCTCCACGCTGGGCGGCGGCGTCACGGAGGGCGCCGGCTGGTAGGTCCATCCGGGATTGACCGACGCACAGGCCGCCAGCAGGGCGCCGGACACCAGGCCGATGGACAGGACGAACACGAGGCGATGTGGGCGCATGTCGGACCTCTCTTGGGCGCGGGAAGCCGCGATCGGGATAGCCGTCCGAATCTACCGTGCGAACCGATCGCTGTCGCGGCGAGGTGGGTGTGGGGTGGTCCGGGGCAGCCACTGGTACCCATGGGTAATGAGTACCAGTACCAAAGGGTCGGTTGATCGGCGTTTGATCGGGCCTAGTCTCATGGTCCACCTCATTCAGGAGTGGTGGTCCTGTAGCAATCATCCAGAACGGAGCCCACCCAGATGGCCAAAGACCTCGTCGCTCGAGCCTGGCGCCTCGCCGTCACCATTGGCCCGCTTGTTGCGATCGCTCTGTCACTCGCAGCCGGGTACAAGTGGCGCTAGCCGACTAAATCCATCGCCGCCTCGACCGGTGCCCATCCGGACGAGGCGATCCCGATACCGAAGAGACCCGGAGCCCTCCCTCCGGGTCTTTTCTTGCGCGCCGCCACGCTGGGTACGGCGCATGCGGGCGTTGCCCGCGGCGCTCAGTTGCTCACGCACTCCGTAGTGAGCTCGCTCCTTCGCTTCGCGGGCGCCTTCGCCTGCACCGTCCCAGCGCGGCGGCGGGTGACC
Source organism: uncultured Chloroflexia bacterium (assembly GCA_963731865.1). GTDB lineage: Bacteria > Chloroflexota > Limnocylindria > Limnocylindrales > CSP1-4 > SPCO01. Next base: position 1,861,338 of record CAVSXG010000002.1, read on the forward strand.
TTCCTAGCGAGGTTCGGTCAAGCCCAGCCTGATTGCTACCGCGGCTGCCTCTACGCGGCCTGAGACGGCCAGCTTCGACAGGATGTTGCCGACGTGGACGCCGACGGTCTTCTGGCTGATGAAGAGGTGCTCGCCGATCTCCCGGTTGGTCCGGCCCTGGGCCACCAGCGCGAGGACCTCCTTTTCGCGCCCGCTCAGACCAAACGTGTCGGCGCGCTCGCTCGTGCGCTGGGGATCGCCGGCGACCGCCAGGACCAGCTCGGACCGTGCCTCCGCTCCACCGTCCCGGTTTCCAAGCGCCGGCGCGATCGGCACGGCAACAGGCGTTCGCCCAGGCTCGGCAAGGACGGCTTCGAGCTCCTCGGGCAGCTGGATGCGGGCGCGCCCCGCGAGATCACGCAACGCGCGCAGGAGCGGCCGCGCCCCGATGTCGAGCGCAATCCGGACCGCCTCGAGGAGTGGCTCCCGCGCATCCGCCCGACCAGATCGCCCCGCACCCGAGCCAAGCGTCGCTTCGGCTTGCCGCCACCGCGCGAGCGCCACCTCGTACGGCGCGGATCGCTCGTGCCACGCCTCCGCGACCGTGGCCCACTCCTCGGGGTCGTCGTCACCATCCAGCCGTCGCTGATAGGCGCGGGCCGTGGCCAGGTACGCCTCGGCCACCTGCCGTGAGCCCGCGGTGGCCGGCGCGCCACCCTGACGAACGAGCTCGGTCGCAGTGCGCACAACGTCTGCGGTCCGCTGACGCGCGGTGGCGAGCGGCGCCAGCTGACGGCGCTCGAGCGCCTCGAGGCCAATGACCAAATCGACCTGGGCCACCATCGCCGCGAGCCTCGCGACAAGCACCCACTCCTCGGTCTCCTTCACGACGGCCCAGCCGCGCTCCGCCGACCGGCCGGCATCCGCGATGTCGCCGCTCCACAGCGAGAAGGACGCCGCAACGAGGTAGTACGACCCGGCCAGCTGAGGCTCGCGCAGGGCGTCGAACTCGAGCACCGTCTGCCCGAGCAGGCGGGCGGCTTCCTCGCCGGCTTCCATCTCGGTCTCGACGATGGCGAGCTGGATGATCGAGGTCAGGAAGACGACCCCGACCGGCAACCACCCGAGCGCCCGCGTGCTCAGCTCGCGCGCCTCTCGCCAACGGCCAAGAAGGAACAGCGACTCGGCCACGTTGCCGGCGAGGAAGTTGCCGTAGACCGCCTCGAGGCCGGTTCGCCGTGCCTCGTCGATGCCCTCGTACGCGACGTCGACCGCCTCCGTCCGCTGCGCGACAAGGTCGAGGACGGTGGTCAGGTTGGCCCGGACCCGGAACAGGGCGTCCTGGTCGTCGAGCTCGCGGGCGGTCCGCTCGGCGCCGCGCAACAGCTCGATCGCGGCACTCGGATCGCTGCCCCAGGCCATCGCGACGCCCAGCGTCGTCAGCGCGTGGACTTCGTGCTGACGAGCCACCGGCTCGCAGGCGCGCGCGACCTCGATGGCCTCGTGCGCGATCCGCTGGGCATCCGAGAAGATCCCTTCCAGCATGGTCAGCTGGGCGAGGGCGGCGAGCACCCGGGCCCGTGCCGGGGTTGGCTCGCGTGGCACGAGGTCGACCGCCCGACGCGCCGCGGTCATCGCGCCGACCTGGTCGCCGGCGGCTCGCCGGACATTGGCCAGTCGCTCGTGGAGAAGGCCGAGTCGGACCCGATCGCCGCGGGTGTCGAGGGCACCGATGGCGACCTCGAGATAGGCCGTCGCCCGGGACATCCGGCCAACGGCGAACGCGGCCTCCGACGCCCGGACCTGCAACCCGATCCGGTCCCAGACCGGTCGATCCGCCCACGGCCGGACCACGCCGGAATCGCGGTCCTCGGGGATCGACAGGGCGAGCTCGAGCGCGGACAACTCGTCCGCCGCAGCGTGGCGGGACGCGGCGACGCCCGCTGCCTCGATCGCTGCCACGCGCGCGGGTCGTGGGTCGTGGGCCACCAGCCAGTGACGCGCGACGGCAGATGGCGGACCACCGAGGCCAACCGCGATCGCCGCGTGGTATCTCGCGCTCGTCTCCGGCAGGAGGTCGCGTTCCACGGCACGACCGATGGACTCGTGGCGCATCGCGATCGTGCCCTCGCCCTCGACCACGAACCCATGCTCGAGCGCCTCAGCGCGACCGGCGAGCAGGTCCGCGCCAAGCACGCCGTCTCCGTGACGCGGGCCGGAGGCCGTCCGCGGGGCGGGCCGGGTGCTCTCCGCCTCGAACGCGGCGGCCGATGCGGCCACCTGCACGGGGGTCAACGGCCGGCCTGCGGTCGCGATCAGACGCAGGATCCGCCGGCACTCGAGCGATCGGGCCGCCAGGCGGGCCATCACCAGCTCATCGAACGAACCCGAAAGGGACGCGCGGGGCAGCTCTCGTCGGGCGGAGAGGAGCTCCTCGGCCACGAGCGGAATGCCCGCCGAACGCTCGGCAACCAGGAGGAGCAACCCGGCCGACGGCCGTTCGCCCTCGATCCCCTCGATCAGTGACGCCAGCTCGTCACGATCAAGAGGTGGCAGCGTCCAGCGCTCGATCGGCTGCGGCGTGGCGGCAAGGATCGTCAGGTCCGCGGCCCATGGATCCTCACGCATGACGACGTCCGGCTGGTGCGTCGCGATCAAGGCCAGGCGCTGCGTGCGGGCAATCCGGGCCAGGAACGTGACGAGCGCGCGGGTCGCGGCGTCGGCGCGGTGCAGGTCCTCGAGGATCACCACGACCGGCTGATGCTCGCCGAGGCGCCCAAGCAGGCCGAGGATCCCCTCGAGGGTTCGGGCCTGGCGTCGCTCGGCGGCGGTCACGATCGTCTCCCGCGCCGGTTCTACGTCGGCCGCGTCGAGCCGCACCCCGAGCTCGGGCAGAAGCCGGAGCACCTCGGGCGTCGCGGGCCCGAGACAGTCGGCCAGGACGTTGGGCGGCAGGCCGGCGAGTGTCGGGCTGATCGCCCGGATCAGCGGCCCGTACGGCTCGTCGTCACCGCCAGGCCAGGCACTGGCCCGCAACAGGGTCAACGGTTCGGTCAGGCCGGCCACACGGTCCATCGCTTCGTCGAGCAGGCGCGTGACGCCGACACCCGCGGAGCCGCCGATGAGCATCGAACGGGCCCGGCCTTTCGCGGCGTCGTCGAGAGCCGACGCAAGACGCGCGAACGCCTCCTCGCGCCCCACGAACCGCGCGCTCGTGTACCTGGAGGGCATGCGGGCATTCTACGGGCGGGTCGGAACCCGAACCTCGGTTGTTCCGCGATGAGATCAGGCGCCCGCGCGGCCCGGTACGGGACTCGGCTAGGCTGACCCGGATGACCGACGACCGGCGAGCGCCCCACCCGGCCAACACGCTCAACGAGCTACCGGGCGAGGAATGGCTGTACTTCACCAAGTCACTGCTGACGACGGCCTACCCGTCCGAGCTGGGCCACGCGCAACGCAAGGCGCATGGCGCGAACAAGCCGCCCCGGTTGATGGCGCGCCTTATCGAGTTCTTCAGCCGCACGGGCGAGCTCGTCCTCGATCCATTTGCCGGCGTGGGCGGCACGTTGCTCGGTGCCGCGATCGCGCGTGGGCCGCGCCGGGCCATCGGGATCGAGCTCGATCCGCGCTGGGTCGCGATCTTCGAACGCGTGGTGCTGGACCTCGCCGCCGAACGCGACGGCCTGGGCCCCGAGCTGGTCGACCTTGGCACCGCGGACCCGGGTGGGCAACGGGGGTTCGATCCATCGGGTCTCGATCTGCAGGTCGGCGATGCGCTGGCGCTCCTCCCGGAGCTGGAGACCGGCTCGGTCGATTTCGTGGCGACCGATCCGCCCTACAACCTGCAGCTGCCGATGACCATGGCCGGTGGGCCGCTCTCGAAAGCCCACGCGAACCGCCGGACGGACTACGCGATGGTGACCGATTCCGCGGATGACCTCGCCAACGCGGCGGACTACCCAGCGTTTCTCGATCGCATGGAGATCGTGTTCGGCGAGCTGCACCGCGTGCTGCGCGACCGCCGATACGCGGTGGTGATCGTTCGTGACGCCTACCAGGCGGGGAGGTATCTGTTCACCGGATCGGACCTGGCAGCGCGCGCGGCGAACGCCGGGTTCGTACCCAAGGGCGATCTGATCTGGTACCAGGCGGGGTCGCGGCTCCGCCCCTACGGTTACCCGCGGTCGTTCGTGCCGAACATCGTCCACCAGCACGTGCTGGTGCTCCGCAAGGAGGAACCCTCGCGTCAGTTGCCCCGGCGACGCGACTCGAGATAGGCCTCCAGGACGTCCGTATCGTCGTCGGACTCGCCCATCGTCCAGGTCTCGGCGGTGATGGGCATCGTCGCGACGGGTCGATCCACGGGGACCTCGTCCGAGACGACGTCGCCAAGGGTCATGTTGTGCACCCAGCCCTGGCGTCCGTCCGGGCAGAGGACCATCCAATAGGCGCCGTATTTCTCGAGCAACTGGACCTCGTCGCCGCGATCGAGATAGCCGGTCTCGGTGCCCCGCAACTCATCGGGCGTGTCGAGCATCCGGACGACGCGGTAGCGGATGACTCGTCGCTCGTGCCCATCGAGAGGACCGAGCAGGCCCTTGTCGAAGGTGAGGCGCGGGGCCGGTGTGGCGTCTCGGATGGGATCGTTCTTTCGGGCCTGCAGGAGTGAGGGCCGTCGCCAGCGGGGCAGCATGGCCTCGGCAGCTTCCATGTCGGACTCGTACGGAACGGCAACAGCGGCGAGGCCAACCCCTGAGGCAGCCGCCACCGCGAGCTCCCCATCGGAGCCGGGGGGTTCTCCGTCACGGCGACGCTTGCCAAAGATGCCGAACGCCATCGCCATAGCGACGGCTCCGGTCGTTGTGACCATCGTGGGCATGGCATTGAAGCCGCCAAACGTCGGCGCGTTGATGCCCAAGGCGGACAGGGCGCTTGTCAGCGGACCCCAGGTCGCGACACCACCGGTGGCACTCCCCGTTGTGGCGCCGCCGGCGAGACTGTCCGAGGGTCCAGGGTCTGTGCCCCCATCGGACGGATCGTTTGGATTGTTCGGATCGCCTGGGGTCGTGCCCGTGCCGCCGCCAGTTCCATCGATCGACCCGATCCCACCGGGGATGGAGCCATCCGTCGACCCACCGTCGCTCGACCCGCCCGGTGTTCCGTTGTCCTGGCTGCCGCCCGGTGTCGGGAGCGAGCCGTCCGGGTTGGGCGTCTGCGGATCGGTCCCGCCAATGGGATCGGGCCCACCGCCGTCGCGTGGGAGGGTCGGGATGAATGGGGTCGTGCCGGGGGTCGTGGCCGAGCCGGGCGCGGCGCCAGGAGACGGCGTGGGCTGCGGCGAAGCCACGGGTGTCGGCGTGGTACCAGGCGTTGGCGTCGCCACCGGCGTCGGCGTCGGCCTGGGCGTAGAGGTCGGCGTTGGCGTTGCCCCCGGCGTGGGTGTGGGCGTCGGCCTCGGTGTTGCGGTGGGCGTGGGTGTGGGCCTCGGCGTGGGCGTGGGCGTGGGCGCCGGGGTTGGCGTGGGCTGCGGTGTCGGAGTTGGCTGCGGCGTTGGCGTCGGCGTCGGCGCCCCGCCGATCGTGACCGTGCCGGCGGCCAACTCGGACGCGAAATGATCGCGCCCCTTGGAGCTGAAGACGACCGAGCTTGTTCCGTTCGGCAACGTGCCCGACCAGGTGAACTTCATGCCGTCTTTCCAGGATCCGCCAGGGATCTGGGTCATGTCGAACGTGCTGCCCTCGAACGAAACGCGGACCCACTCGGCTTCGGAAGCGTCCGCGCTCCGATACCAGACAGTGGCGAAGATCGTCGTCGAAGTCGTACCGGTACGCGGCGTGACGACGGGGTCAAACAACCGGTTGGGGCCACTCGCGGCAGAAACGGGCATCGCAAGGGAACCGAGGAGCAGGGCGGCCGCGGCCAGGGCCCTCATCCAGGACCCGGCGTCATGCCTCCCCGTGTGACCGTTGTTGGCGAGCACTCGTTAGCGCCTCCTCGACCGGGGGTTGGGCCCGGTACCCGCCGACAATGGCCTGACGAGGAAGGCACAGCAATGGTACGGGGGTCCGGGTCGGTCGAGCCGACCAGCCGACGGACGTCCCATCCACGTACTGCGTTGCGCGCTGTCACCGGCGAAGAAGGGTGCGGTGCGGTTCGGGTGGGCTCGTGGTCCAACTGCCTGACGGTGGACACCCTGATGGCTCATTGGCACGCGCCCCCGTATCGACGACGCTGGCCGCGATGACCCTGACGGCGACCTCCAACCCGCCCCTTCGGATCGGCCGGATGTTTGGCGGTGCCCTGCTCGGCACGACCCTGGTCACGGTCGGCCTGCTGGCCGACTACCTCACGATCGCGACCCCGTTCGTCTCGACGCTCGTGCCGGCCCAGGACAACCGTTCGTCGGTCGGGATCGCCCTTGGGGTCTGGTCGTTCACGCTGATCGCGGGCGGCGCCATGCTGCTCGCGGGGACCAGTCGCCTCGCAGGCATTGTCGCGGTGCTTCGAAACCGGTCGGTCCACGGTGGACCGGCCACGCGGGCGCTCGCATCGGCCTCCAACGAGGTCTCCGTCGCGAGTGGCGTGATCGTGAGCGATGGGACCACGATCCCGGAGCTCGTGATTGGTGCCTTTGGTGCCGCTGTCGTCCACACGATGCCGCCAGCAAGGTTGATCCGCCATGGCGCCCGCTGGGAGACCCGCACGGACGATGGCTGGCTGCCCACGGACGATCCGCTCGATGCTGCCGCGCGCGACGCCGACCGCGTCCGCCGCTGGCTGAGCCTCGCCGATCTCGACTTCGTGGTCCGGGTGTATGCCGCGGTCGTCGTTGACGATCGAGCGGTTCAGCGCTCCCCGCACTGCGCCACGATCACCGCCGAGCAGATCCCCGGCTGGATCGCGGCGCTGCCCCGGCAGCGAACCCTGACCAAGGGCCGACGCGACCGGTTGCTGGCGATGGCGCAGGCGCCAGGTCGCTCCTAGTCGGCGCAACGCCCTCGGAGTTGGTAGGGGAGCCAGGACTCGAACCTGGAACCAGCGGGATATAAGCCCGCCGCTCTAACCGATTGAGCTACTCCCCCATCTGGCCGGCGACGGGATGCTACATCCGGGCCGGGTGCTCGGCCAGAGGTCAGTCGCCGCCGAGCAGGCGTCCCGCTATCGAGCGCAGGTTGAAGAGGCGCGGCCGAAGTCCCTCGCCCGATCGACCGCCGGACGAATTGGCAGCGTCACCTCGTTCGCCCCCGAGAGCGTAGGTATGCGCCGGGAGGTGGTCCGCGTACCGGCGCTCCTCCTCGGTCTGGTAGACCGCCAACGGGAGCTGGTCGGGGTCGAAGGGACGGGGCGTGGGTGCCACGGGCAACACGGGCGGACGCGCATAGGCCGGGGCGCCGTACAGCTTTGGCAGCGCGACGGAGCGTTCGTCAACGGACACGCGCGGACCTCGAGAGCGATGCGGTCTGGCCGGATACCCGTGCCATCCCGATAATGGATATTTGGAGGGTACTCCGCAACCGGGCATGGAAGGCCATACCCATCGCATCGTCATCCGTCACAGCTCACCGAGAGCGGCCGGATGAGCTGGACGGCGACCACCATCACGAGATAGGCGATCGGGACGGCGGCAAACAGTCCGAGCGCGGCGCTCCACGCGCTGCGTCGCACGATCGTGCCCCGCGCCGGTTGGCTGCGGCACGACCAGGTAGGTGATCAGCGCTGCCACACGCCAGCACGATGACGACGTACAACGCGATCGCCAGCGTCCGGAGGTCGCCGCCGGGCAGGGCGAGGCCACGGCTGAGTGCCACGTCGTAGGCGAGGTAGGCAACGGCCAGCACGATCGCGACGGACAGGCTCGCGGCAACCGCGCGGACGATCGGCCGTGGGGCGTTCCGGAACTGGCGCCAGCGGATCTCCGCCCACGACCGGCGGGGCGGCGCGAGCTCGCGGTGACTCGCGTCATCCGCCGTCGAGGATCATGAGACGGCGTCGTGGCGGCAGCGTCTCGGGCGTATGCGCCGCAAGCAGCTCGACGACGCCGGCGAGCCGTTCGAGCTCTTCGTCGGTGTTGAAGAAGCCGACGCTGATCCGGATCGCGTCGAGGCTCGGGCATCGTGCGGGCGATCGCGAAGACCCGGGCACCGAGCTCGTCGAGCGCGGCCTGCGCCGTCCAGCCGGCGATCCGGAACGTGACCAGGGTGGCCATCCGGTCGAGCGGCGTGAGGACGCGTCACGCCATCGATCGCGGCCAGGCGCCGGGCCATCGCTCGCGGCCCGCGCCATCCCGGTTCGGTAGACGTAGTCGAGCCCACGTACATCGACAGCCAGCCGAGCGAGCGGGCCATGCCGACGATCGAGGGGCGATGGTAGTTCGACGATTCGAAGCGACGGGCGTCCGGCCACCAGACGGCGTCCCCGGCGCTGTCGCCGCGTTCGAAGCTGAACCCGCCGGCCAGCGCCGGGACGAGCCGATCGAGCGCCGACGGGTCGACCACCAGCGCGCCCATGCCCTCCGGACCCGAGCAGCCATTTTTGGGCCGGGAACCGCGTACAGATCGACGCCGAGGTCGTCGAACCGGAACGGGATCGCGCCGGCCGCCTGCGCGCCGTCGACGATGACCATCGCGCCGCGAGCGTGCGCCAGCTCGGCGATGGCGGCGACCGGCATGACGGCCCCGGTCGTCCAGAGCACGTGCGACAGCGACGACGAGCCGCGTGCCCGGCGTGATCGCGGCGTCGAAGGCGGCGAGCGGTCCGCGCGTCGTCGCCATCCGCGCCGGCATCGACGAACAGCGACGTCCGCGCCCCGTCGCGCGCAGGGCGTACAGCGGGCCGAGGCCGCCCGGGTGCTCGCTGGTCGTCGTCACGATCCGGCCGCCCGAACGCCAGTCGAGCGCGAGCGTCCCGGCGTTCATGGCGTCGGTCGTCGAGTGGGTCAGCCCGACCGCGGAAACGTCCGTCCCGATCACGGCCGCGACGCCGGCGCGCGCCTCGGCCATGCGGACGAGCGTCTCCTCGAAGGCGTCCGTGTGCCCTCGCCCGACGTCGCGCTCGCGGTACGGCGATCTCGGCCATCGCCGCGGCCGTCTCGGCGGGCAGCGGTCCGGCGGATCCCGGTGTTGAGGTAGATCCCGGCGGCCAGGGCCGGGAGCGCCGTCCGGATCGCCGCCAGCTTCTCCGCATCGGGAAGGAAGGGCGCGACCACGGCCGTATGATACCGACGATGACGGGGCTGGCCCGACCGGAGATCCTGGCAACGACGGACTGGCTGGCCGAACAGCTCGGGCGGCCGGGTCTGCGCGTCCTCGACCTGCGCTGGCGGCCCGATGGCCACGCGCCGGCGGTGCACGCCGTCGGTCACATCCCGGGCGCGGTGCTGATCGACTGGCGCGCCGACCTGTCCGAGGAGTCCCCCGACGGCGACGCGATCGTCCTCGCCAACCCGGAGCAGATCGCGGCGGTCGCCGAACGAGCCGGCATCTCCGACGGGACGACCGTGGTCGTGTACGACGACTCGCAGTCCGTGTTCGCGGCCCGGGCCTGGTGGAGCCTGCGCGCGTACGGCCTCGAGTCGGTCCGGATCCTTGATGGCGGCTACCCGGTGTGGGTCGGCGAGGGTCGACCGATCTCGAACGCAGAGGTCAAGCCGATGCCGTCCGGGTTCACGGTTCGCGGCCCGAACCGGACGCGGCTGACGACGCCAGGACGTCCGAGGCCTGCTGGGCGCGCCCGGATGTTGCCTTGCTCGACGCCCGGGCGCCGTCCGAATACAAGGGGTTCGAGGGCAACACGAAACGCCTCGGCCACATCCCGGGCGCGCTCAACGTTCCGGTCGGGGCAACCAGCGAGCCCGGCAGCCAGCAGCTGCGCGACGGCGACCAGCTCCGCGCACTTGCTCCACGCGGGCAACGTCAGTCGCGGCCGGCGGATGGTCTGCTACGACGGATCCGGGGTCGCGGCGGCCAAGCTGGCGTTCGTGTTGACACTGCTCGGCCACGACGACGTCGCGGTCTACGACGGCGGCTGGGCGGAGTGGGGCAACCGCTACGACCTCCCAGTAGACCGATAGACGCCCCCACCTGGCGGTCCAGGCGGGCGTTGCCGGCTCCGCCGCTTCGCTCGCGCACTCTGAAGTGCGCTCGCTCTCTTGCTCGCCGGCGCCTTCGCCTGAACCGCCATGCGGGCGCTTCGGTCATGTGAGTCGCTGGCGGGTCCGCCAGCGCGGCTTAGCTGGGGCGGTCGACGTCGGGCCAGGCTGGGTCGGCTGGTCGCGGGGCCTCCGCCGCTCCGTCGGTCGTGGCGTCCGGCGTCGCCGGATGTTCTCCCGAGCGATCCAGGCCGGCCCACGGGTCGATCTCGCGGTGCGGCGCCAGGATGTGGGCCCGATTGTGGTTGACGGCCACGATGAGGGCCTCGCGTCGCGCCTCCCCGACCCGGTCGGACCAGTAGACGGCGTCGGTGACCGGGATGAACCGGCCGAGCAACTCGCCGAGCGCCTGATGCAGGTCTGCGTCCGGCATCAGGTGGATATGTCCGGTGACCGTGAACGGCGGGATGGAGATGAGCGCTCGTTCGGTGACCTTCGGGACGCGCAGCTCGGGCGTAGGTTCGACCGGGTCGTCGGCGACCCCGAACAGGACGGCGCCCGAGGTTCACCTGGGCGAAATCGGTCTGCATGACGACGCCGGTCGAGCCGAATTCGTCGAAGGTGGCCTGCTCGAGGACGAGGAAGTCCTCGTCGGCCGCGTTGAGCATGTCGGTGATCCGGCGGTGGCGCGTCAGGAGGGTGCCGCGGACGACGAAGGCGTCGGTGACAAGCGTGATGGGGGTGGCGTGGGCCTCGCCGCCGATACCGGTGAACACGGGCAAGCATACCCGGCCGTCCAGGCGCCGAGGGGGCTATTCGCCGGTCGGTGCGGCTCGTTTGGCGCCCGCCGTCACCAGGTATTCGGCGCCGTGCTGGAGACCCTCGAACAGCGCGGTGACGGTCGCGACCGTGTCGATCTCGTCGGCGGTCTTGTCCTCGCGAATGCGAACGATCCGCGGGAACCGCAGCGCGAAGCCCGAGGCATGTCGTTGCGAGCGGACGATGACGTCGAACGCGATCTCGACCACGATCGTCGGCTCGACCTGGCGAAAGCGTCCGAACCGGGCGATCGTGTGGGCCTCGAACCAGCGCGTCATCTCGGCGATCTCGGCGTCGGTCAGCCCGCTGTAGGCCTTGCCGATGTTGACCAGCCGATCGTTCGCGGTGTCGCGAACGGCAAACGTGTAGTCGCTCAGGACGCCGTGCCGTTTGCCATGGCCAACCTCGACGCCGACCACGACGCAATCGATCGTCGCCAGGGCCTTCTTCATCTTCAGCCAGCCCAGCCCGCGTCGGCCGGGAACGTAGATGCTCTCGGGGTCCTTGACCATCAACCCCTCGTTGCGTCGCGCCCGCGAATCGAGGAACGCCGCCTCGAGGGCGTCGTCATCGGCGGCGACCGAGAGATGCGACCGGGCGAACCGCCCGCCGCTGATCGCATCCGGGCAGATCCAGCTCGTCCAGCCGGGCCCGGCGCTCGCGGAGCGGTACGCGTAGCAGCGGCTCGACCGGCGGCGCCCTTGCCCGGTACCGAGCGCCAGCGCGTCAAAGGCGACGTAGATGACCGGGACCTCCTCGCGGATCGCCTCGGACGGCACCTTTCGTCCGAGCCGGGTCTGCAGGGCGATGAACGGCAGGACGACGCCATCCCGCCAGCCCAGGATCTCGCCATCGAGGATGCCGTCCCAGCCAAGGCCCTCGGCGGCCTCGACGATCTCCGGGTAGCCGGTGCTGATGTCGTGCAGGTCCCGCGAGTAGAGCCGAACCTCGCGCCCCTGCTTGTGGAGCTGCGCCCGGATGCCGTCGTACTTGTCCTCGACCCAGACCTCGGGACCCAGGCGGGCGATGATCTCGGCGGCATCCTCGGCGGGTGACGCGAGCATGAACTTGAGCGGGTGGAACAGCGTCAGCGATGCGCTCGCGAGGGCGTCGTCCCGCGCCAGGATGGCGAGCTGACCGGCGTCGCCCACGAGCATGCCGGCCCACTTGACCTCGTCGAGCGGGCGATCGAACGCGCGAGCGATCGCCGCGTCCACGAGCCCTTCCCGCAAGCCGATCCGCAGGTCGCCGCCGATCACCTTGATCACGTACTTGGCGGTCAGCGGATCGGACCGATCGAGGAGCGTTCGCAGGATGGCCGACTTGCGGGCGGATCCTGAGGCGGCCTCGATCGCGGTGAACGCATCGGCGACGTCGAGAAGCGTCGGGCTGCCGGCAGGCGGGCGGCGCGTGCCCGGCGCGCGGTCAGGACATCGGCCACGGCGATGCCGAGGTCGGACGATCGGTCATAGGCCTCGCCCAGCGCAGCGCGCGAGACGCCGGCCAACTCGGTGACCGTGGTGGCGATCGCCGACCAGCCCAGACCGGCCGCTCGCTGATCGGCCTCCGCGAACGGGCGACCGGTGAGGAAGATGGCCGCGATCGGCAGCTCGTCGGGGGTCAGGGTCCGCAGGTAGTCGGCGAGGAGGGCCGTCTTCTCGGACGTCCTGGTCGTCGCCGCCAGGCGCTCGGCCAGCTCGCTCCAGCGACGCATGGCGAGGATGGTATACCGTGCCGGAAATGGCGCCGCGGAACTGGTTCCCCGAGGTCCTGACCGGCAGGCTGGTGACGCTGCGTCGCCACGTCCCGCAGAACCTCGCGGCCTTCCGGCGCTGGTACGCGGACCCGGAGATCGCCCGGCTCGCCCGCTACCAGCAGACGCCGATGCGCCCCGAGGAGATCGAGCGGTTCTTCGCCGCCCGGGTGGTCGGACCGGACGCGCTCGCGATGGCGGTCCACGAACGTGCGAGCGGCCGCCTGATCGGCACCTGCGCGTTCAGCCAGCTCGACGGCGACAACGGTTCGGCGCTGTACCACATCACGATCGGCGAGTCGGACGCCTGGGGTCGCGGCTACGGAACCGAGGCGACGCAGCTCATGATCGATCATGCCTTCGGCACGCTGGGCCTGCATCGGATCGCCCTGTTCGTGTTCGAGTTCAACGAGCGGGCGATCCGTGCCTACCGGCGCTGTGGCTTCGTGGTCGAGGGGCGATCGCGCGAGTCGGTCTGGCGCGACGGCCGATGGTGGGACGAGCTGGCGATGAGCATCCTCGACTCGGACTGGCGCAGAACCCGTGATGCGGGGCAGGCAACGGACGGCGAGGCACCTGGGGCGAACGGCTCGAACGGTTCGACGCCGGAACGCGCGACCGAGACGGTCGGCGTTGGCCTCGCAGGTGCTCCTCGACGACTCCTGAGGCGCTTGCGGTGACCACAGAAGGGCCCGCCGCGGACGCCGCGCGCGCCGATGTCCGGGAGCTGATCGCCGCCAAGGGCCACACCGTGGACAACGCCCGGGCCGCCGTCGCGCGACTCGAAGCGGCGTTTGCCGACGGCTCGCTCGAGCGCACGCAGTCGCTGGACCTGTTCCTCGCCGACCTGATGCGCGCCCTCGAGCAGGACGACGATCAGAAGCTCGGCGGCAAGAGCGCGGAGGCGGCCCGGTTCATCCTGCGGGCGATCGACCGGGAGCTCGACCGCGCCTGATCGGATCGGAACCGTCGCCACGCTCCCGGAGGCGTCCCTCTACACTTCAGGGCATTCCACCACCTTCCGGAGGCCCTGACCCCATGACCGATCTCAAGCTCGGCATCCTGCTGTTCAGCCAGGCCGCGACCTGGGACGAGCAGCTCGACGCGGCGAAGCTGGTCGACCGCCTCGGGTACGCCCACCTGTGGACCTGGGACCACCTCTACGCGATCGTCGGCGACCCGTACCAGCCGATCTTCGAAGGCTGGTCGCAGCTCGCCGCCTGGGCCATGGCCACCGAGCAGACACGGCTCGGCCTGCTCGTCGGCGCCAACCCCTTCCGCAACCCCGGGCTCGTCGCCAAGACCGCGGCCACGCTCGACCACATCAGTCACGGGCGGGCGATCCTCGGGATCGGCGGGGCGTGGATGGAGCTCGAGCACCAGGCCCACGGGATCGACTTCGGGAGCGGCTTCGGGCAGCGTCTCGACTGGCTGGACGAGTCCGTCGCGGCCATGCGCGGCGTGCTCGATGGCGAGTCGGTCACGTCGCCGCCGGGCGGTCGCTACGAGTTCGACGACCTGCGCCACCAGCCGCTTCCCGTCCAGAAGCGCCTCCCGATCATGATCGGCGGCAGCGGCGAGAAGAAGACGCTGCGGACGGTCGCCCGGTACGCCGACATGTGGAACGCGATGGGACCGCTCGAGGTGATGGCCCACAAGGTCGACGTCCTCCGCCGCCATTGCGACGAGGTCGGTCGCGACATCTCCGAGATCGAGTTCACGCTCGGGGTCAAGGTCACGATCCGCGATACCGAAGGAGGAGGCGGTCCGCGTCTGGGAGGCGGCGATGGCCCACAACCGGTCGCCACTCGCCAACGCCGTCGGACGACTTCACCTTCTGGAATGGATCGCCCGAGGAGCTGGCCGAACGGTTTATCCCGTACATCGAAGCTCGGCTTCCGGACCGTGATCTCGGAGCAGCCCGCGCCCTACGACGTCGAGACCCTCGAACGCTTCATCGGCGAGGTCAAGCCGATGGTCGACGCCGCTGGCTGACGGTCAGCCGGCCACCGCCTCGAGCAGGCCGGCTGCTTCGGCGGCCGTCGGCAGTCGCGGCGAATTGTTGATGGCCGCATCGTCGAGCGCGTCGCTGACGAGCACGTCCACGGAAGCCCCGCCCAGCCCGAGCTCGCTGAGTGACCGCCGCTGGCCAACGGCGTCGATCAATTCGGCGACGGCATCGATGGCCGCTCGCGCAGCCCGCCGCTCGTCATCAGTCGGCGACGCGACCGACAGGGCGACGGCCACCAGCGCCAGCTCGCGGTCGCGCACGCCGAGGTAGAACGCGAGCACGGCGGGGAGCACGACCGCCAGCGCCGTCCCGTGGGCCAGACGCCCTCGAGTCCCGATCGCGTGGCCAAGCGCGTGGACGAGGCCGACGCCCGTCCCGCTGGCCTGGCCAACGCCGGCGAGGTGCGACGCCACGAGCATCTGCGAGCGCGCCTCCAGGTCGGATCCGTCCGCCACGGCACGCGCCAACCACGCTCCGACCGTTCGGATGACGCCGAGGGCAATCGCCTCGGCAAACGGGTTCGGATTGGCGGACAGGAGGGACTCGAGGGAATGGGTCAGGGCATCGATACCGGTGGCGCCGGTCGCACCGGCCGGGAGCCCGAGCGTCAACGCAGGATCGAGAATGGTCGCCCGGGGTAGCAGGGACGGGTGCCCGATGTATGTCTTGCGCCCGGCGGTCTCGTCGGTGATGACGGCGAAGGAGTTCGTCTCGGCGCCGGTGCCGGCGGTGGTCGGCACGGCCACGATCGGCACGCCAGGCGCGAGCGCGGGATCGTCGTAGCCGAGCGTGTCGACAGGCGCGCCATTCGCGGCCCCGAGGTTGAGCGCCTTGGCTGTATCCACCGACGAGCCGCCCCCGACTGGGACGACGACCGTCCCGTCGAGCCCGAACGCGCGGAGGCCTTCCGCGCCTCGGTCGACCATGCGGGTCCCGGGGTTTGGTTCGACCCCGCCAAAGACGGCTGACTCGATGCCGGCGGCGTCCAGGACGGCCGAGACGCGGGCGATGACACCGGATGCCTCCACGCCCGGATCGGTCACCACGTAGGCACGAGCGGCGCCGGCTTCGCGGATGAGCGCCGGGAGCCCTTCGATCGCACCGACGCCGAACTGCACTCGGTTCCTCAAGGCCATCTCGAAGGACCGATCCGCCAGGGTCGTCATGCCAGGACCTCGAGGACCCGATCACTCGACGTGTCCCGCCGGATGGTCAGCCACCGGCGGCACCCGGCAGCGTGGAACCACCGTTCGATGCTCTCTCCGTCCGGGTTGTCGAAGATCCAGACCTCGTCGAAATCGCGCGCATCGGGGTCGACGATCGATGACGGCGTCATCCGACGCTCGCCTCCGAAGGCGAATTCGTCGAGTCGCCGCCGCCCACAGCGCGGGCAGTCGAGTGTGTGCATTAGCGAGTGCCCGCGGACGCCTGATCGGCCAGGACATGGTCGCGTTCGAACCGCGAAAGGGAGAACGGTGCGATCAAGTCGGGCTGCCGACCCGTCGCGATCAGCTCGGCCATCGCCTCGCCGCCGGCCGGGATCGCCTTGAAACCCCAGGTTCCCCAACCAGTCGTGATGAGGAACCCCGGCACGCCCGTCTCGCCCATGATCGGACTCCAGTCCGCGGAGATATCGCACAACCCCGCCCAGGTCCGCAGGATCCGCATCGAGCGGAGGAACGGCAGCAGCATCGTGATCTTGTAGGCATAGCTGCGCAGCGCATCGAACGACGAAACCCGAGAGAACGATGGCTGGCTGTCGAACTCCGCGCCGATCAGCATCTGTCCGCGCTCGGTCTGCGAGACATAACAGGCGAGCTCGGTGGAAGCAACGATCTTGTCGAGACCCTGCTCGAAGTCGTTGGTCACGAAGGCGTGCAGCGGATGGGTCCGGATCGGCAGGCGGACGCCTGCCATGGCCGCAAGCTGGGTCGAGCGTCCCGCTGTCGCCGACAGGACGATCCCGGCCTGGATCGGCCCGGCATCGGTCTCGACACCCACGACGCGACCGGCAGCGTCGCGGATCAGTCCGGTCACCGCTCGGTGCTGGATCACGTGCACGCCACGTGCCGTTGCCCCGGACGCGAACGCCCAGGCGACCCGATCATGGCGAGCCGTCGCCGCGGGGACGTGATGCGATGCGCCAAGCACCGGATAGCGGCCACCACCGGTCAGGTCGATCTGCGGGATGAGTGCCTTGACACCGGCCGGGTCGAGCAGCTCGGTGTCCACGCCGAACGCCTGGTTCATCGCGACCCGACCACGCTCGGTCCGCAGCGCCATCTCGGTATGGGCGATCCAGACGTGGCCCTTGACGCGATGGAAGATGGCCGCCCCGGTTTCGGCTTCAAGCCCCGCATAGAGCTGACGGGAGTGGTCGTAGAACCGGATTGCCTCGGGGACCGCGTAGTTCGAGCGGATGATCGTCGTGTTCCGTCCGGTGTTGCCCGAGGCGATGTAGTCGGCCTCGAGGACGGCAACGTTCGTGATGCCGTGCCGGGTGGCCAGGTAGTACGCCGTGGCGAGCCCGTGCCCGCCGCCCCCAACGATCACGACGTCGTAGGCTGACCGTGGTTCGTGCCAGACGATCGGCTGGAGCGAATCGGTATGCTCGCTCATCGGAGGCGACCCCAGCCCAGGCGATCGGCGAGCTCACCGGCGTACGCCGTGGCGACGAGGAGGCAGTCCCCGTTCGCTGTTCCGGCCAGCCAGACCCTGGCCGGGACGCCCGCGATCTTGCCCTGCACGAGTACCGGTCGCTCCTCCGGCCACGCAAACTCGACATGCTGCCGGAGCTCGGCCACGTCGTCGGGCATCAGGTAGGCGGCCGAGAAGCCGTCCTCGATCTCGATAATCGCGTCCGGATCGCCCACGAGCACTGATTCGACCGACGTTCCGTGCCGCCACCCGAATGCCTCGTCGGGGGCGATGCGCCAGATCAACGTCGCGTCATCCGGGGTCCACGCTGCCCGGTCGAGGGCTGCCGGCGCGGCGACGACCCTGACGCCGTGGATCGGCTCAAGCTCGGGCACGGTGCCCCTCCGGGTCGTAGAACGGTGTTTGGGCGACGCCAGCCTCGCGGCCGTCGATCACGACCCGATCCGCGAACGGTCGGCGACGCTGCCAGCCGAGGAGCAGGCTCCTGCCGAGCAGCGGCGACCTCCAGCTGCCCGTCACGTTGCCGATCACGTCGCCGTCGTCGAGGGACCGGATCGGCGAGCCCTCTGGCGGCGCATCCCCGTCCATCGCAAAGCCGAACCAGCGCCGGTCGTCCTCGAGCTTTGCCGTCCGCTCGAGCGCCGCGCGACCGATGAAGGACGGCTTCTCCATCCGGACCGCCCAGTCCATCCCAATTCGACGCGGGGTTGTATCGAGCTCGGTATCCATACCGACGATCACGTGGCCCTTCTCGAGCCGCAACCCAAACAAGGCCCGCAGCCCGTGCGGCCGGATGCCGAGGTCCTGACCGACGTCCATGAGCGCCCGCCAGAGCGCGACGGAACCGCCGAGCGGATGGTGCAGCTCGAACGCTGTTTCGCCCGTGAACGAAAGCCGCATCACGTGACACGGGACGCCTGCAACCGGCGCACGGACATGGCCCAGGAAACGGGGCACGTCCGTGAGCCCGAGGCGGCCGAGGAGCGTCGCCGCGAACGGGCCGGTCACGTTGATCGCGGCGAGCGACATCGTCCGGTCCATGACGTGGACGCGCAGGCCCCAGGTCTCGATCCAGTCGCGGATCCACATCTCGGCGTTCGCCGCGCCGCCGGACGTGAAGGTCAACGTGAATCGGGTCTCCGCGTCGCGTAGGATCATCCCGTCGTCCATGACGTGGCCGCGCTCGTTCAGAAGCAGCGCGTAACGCGATCGGCCCACCGTGATGTCCGCCACGTTGCACGGGTAGATCCGCTCCAGCGCCTCGACGACATCCGGTCCACTCACGACCAGCTTTCCGAGCGTCGACACGTCACCGATGGAGACCCCCTCGCGCACCGCCCAGTACTCGCTGACGACGTCGCCGTAGTGCCAGGGCCGCCACCAGCCGCCGAACCGATCCATGCGTGCGCCTGCTGCGAGATGCTCGTCGTGGAGCGGCGTCCGGCGGAACGCATCGATCGTCGTGTCCGCGGCGGCCTCGGCCAGGGTGATCTGGCGAGCGGCCGGCCGAGCCGTGAACGGATCGGGAACCAGGCCGGTCTTCGCGGCGATGAACGCCCGGACATGCGGCAGGCAGGCGCCGCCCTGGCATGGCCCGAGTCCGGCCCAGGACGAGCGCTTCAACAGTTCGAGCTCCGTGTAGCCCTTGTCGAAGGCGCGTTCGAGGTCCTCGACGGTCACGCCCATACACGGGCAAACGACGCCTTCGGTGGGTGGTCGCGGCAGCGGAGGGTCCTCGGCGGCCCGGCCGACCGCCGTGACAGACTCCCGGCCCGTCATCCGCGCGAGCACGTCCCGCGGCGCCCAGCCCAGATCGACGATGGCGGTATCGCAGGGCGTGACAACCTCGGATCCGTCGTCGCCGAGGGTGACGACGGCGGTCACCCGCCCAGCGTCACCGCCGTCAAAGCGGACCGGTTGGCTCGTCACGATCGCGACCCGCCCGAGGTCGACTCCGGCCTCGCGCAACCAATCGGCCGCCCGCGCGGTCACAATCCCGGCGAGCCCACTTCCCTGGCAGACCGGCTGAAGCTCGGCAGCGCCGGTCGCCACGACGATTTCGTCGGCGTCGAGATGCACCATTCCGCCGGGCTCCCGGGCCACGACCGCGGGGCCCGGATAGATGCCAACGACCTCGATGCCGTCGCCCGCGTCGAGCACCGTGGCGCCGCGTCCTTCGGCCGCCTCGTGTCCGCTGTCCCCGCCCCCGATCACGGCGACGGGGACGTGCCCGCGTCGAACGGTGATCGCCTGGCGGCCAGGTACGCGGGTCAGGTCGCCCATTTCCACGATGGGAAGTCGCGGCTTGCCGGCGGCCGGGTGCCGTTCAACGACGGTCCCGGGCCGCGCCACGACCTGACAGGTTCGGACATACGCCGTTCCGTCGACGATCGCGAGGCAGTTGCCGCAGTCGCCCGCAAGACACAGCGCCCCGCCCCGCCCCGGCACCGCACCCGTCCGGATGATGGCGATCGCGACGGTGTCGCCCTCGACGATGTCGATCGACCGCCCGTCGACGACGATCCGACCACCGGGTGCCGCGGGCGCGTCGTGTACCCGGGTGCCGTTGGTCACTGCCGCATCCGAAGACCCTGCGGGTCGAAGAGGGGTTCGAGCTGGAGGTGCGCCGGCCGGCGTCGGCCGATGATCTCGACCTCGAAGCCGGAACCACCCCTGCCCGCCGGATCGGCGAGCCCCGTCGGGACATAGCCCAGGGCAATCGGGGCCTTGACATGGTGGCCGTAGCCGCCCGACGTGACCCAGCCGACGACCTCGCCGTCGTGCCAGATGGGCTCATCGCCGATGACGTCGGCCGGCGCTTCCGGATCCGGCTCGACGACGAGCGTGACGAGCCGCCGTTTCGGTCCGCCGTCGGCCATTTCCCGCTCGTACGCGGCCCGCCCCACGAACTCGTGGTCGAGCTTGACGTAGCGGGTGATGCCGCCCTCGGCTGGCGTGTAAATCGGACGGTATTCGCGGAACCACGTGCCGTAGCTCTTCTCGAGCCGGAGTGACATGAGCGCCCGCATCCCGAACAGGCCCAGGCCATGCGGCTCCCCCGCGGCCATGATCCGGGCGAACAAGGATCGCTGATGCTCCGGCGCGACCCAGAGCTCATAGCCGAGGTCGCCCGAGTAGTTGATCCGCGCGAGGTGCGCCGGGTGCATGCCGAGATCGACCTCCCGGAAGGTCATGAACGGGAACACCTCGGTCGAGAGGTCGAGGTCCGGCGCCACCGAGGCAATGACGTCGCGGGAGCGTGGCCCGGTCACCGACAGGCCGACCAGCCCCAGGCCAAGCACGTCGAATGCGACGGAGCCGTCGCGTGGAAGGTGGTCGATGAACCAGCGCGAGTGATGCGTCTCGGCCGGCAGCGAGCCGAACAGGTGGAACGCGTCAGCGTCCGACGCGCGGGCGACCGTGAACTCGCCGACGATCCGACCCTGATCGTTGAGCATCGCGGTCAGGGTGATCCGCCCGGGCGCCGGCATGCGCGCCGTGAGCAGGGACGACAACCACGCCTCTGCACCAGGCCCCGTCACCCGGTACTTCGCGTAGTTCGAGATCTCGGTCATCCCGACGCGCTCGCGGACAGTGGCGACCTCGCTCGCAACGCGCTCCCACGCGTTCGACCGGTGGAAGGTGACGTCTTCCTTTGGCTCGAGCCCGCGCTGCTGGAACCAGAGGGCATGTTCGAGACCCGCGGTCGCACCCCAGACGGCGTTGGCGTCGGTCAGCAGGTCGTGGATCGGCGTTGTCAGGAGCGGGCGGCCGGCCGACAGCTCCTCGTTCGGGAACGTGATCCGGAATCGGCGCCGGTAGTTCTCCTGGACCTTGGCGTTCGTATATGCCAGGGTCGCGTAGTCGCCATACCGGGCGACATCCATCGCCCAGATATCCATGCCCGCGTCCCCGCTGTCGCCCGAGGTCATCCACGTCGCCAGGGCAAGACCCACGCCGCCGCCTTGTGACAGCCCGGCCATCACGCCACAGGCGACCCAGAACCCGCGCAATCCGCGCACCGGGCCGACCAACGGGTTCCCATCGGGCGCGAACGTGAATGGCCCGTTGACGACCCGCCGGATGCCGATCGTCCCCATCGCCGGGTAATGCTTGAAGGCCACCGACAGCTCTGGCGCGATCCGCTCCAGGTCCGGTTTGAGGAGCTGCGATCCGAAGTCCCACGGCGTCACCCGAGGCGACCAGGGCCGGCAGTCCTGCTCATAGGTCCCCAGGAGCATGGATCCGCCTTCCTGGCGGATGTAGATCTCGCCAGCGAAGTCGAGCGCCATCGGCATCTCGTGGCCGGTCCGCGAAACGTAGTCGGCGACCTCGGGCATCGTCTCCGTCAGGAGGTAGTGGTGCTCCATGGCCAGGACGGGCAGCTCGATCCCGACGAACCGGCCGACCTCGCGCGCCCATAACCCGCCGGCGTTGACCACGTGCTCGGCGTGGATCGGGTCACCGTTCTCGATGTGGACATCCCATGTCCCGTCCACGCGTTGGCTCAGGCCCGTGACCGGCGTGTGCTGGCGGACCTCGGCCCCGGCCATCTGGGCGCATTTCACGTAGGCGCGGGTGACGCCGGTCGGGTCGACATGCCCCTCGACGTAGTCGTACAACGCACCCACGAAATACTGTGGGTCGAGAAGCGGGAAGAGGTCCTGGGCCTCCCGGGCGCTGATCATCTCGAGCTGCATCCCGAGGTAGCGGCCACGAGCGACGGCCATCCGGAGGAAATCCATCCGGGTCTCGTCGCTCGCGAGCATCAGGCCACCAGGCAGGTGGATCGAGCAGTCCTGGCCGGACTCCTTCTCGATCTGTTCGTACAGCTGGATCGTGTACTGCTGGAGCCGAGCGACATTCGGGTCGCCGTTCAGCGTGTGCATCCCGCCGGCGGCGTGCCACGTCGAACCCGCCGTCAGCTCACGGCGCTCGAGGAGCAGAACATCGGTCCAGCCCGCCTTGGTCAGGTGGTAGAGGACGCTCGCACCCACGACACCACCACCGATGACCACGACCTGAGCCGACGACTTCACATGACCCTCCATACCGCCTTGCCAGGAGCCTGACGGGACCCGACCGTCCAATCAGAAATCCGTCGGGACCCCGCCCTCTGCCTTGCGGCGATCGACGAATGCCTGGAGCTCATCGCGGCGTGCCTCGTCCATTGGCGGCGGCTCATATGCGGCGAGTAGCTCCTTCCAGATCGCGTTCGCCTTCCCGGGGAGCTGGGGCGAGCCGGCTTCTTCCCACGTCTCGTAGTTTCGCCAGTCCGACAGCAGCGGCTTGTGGAATGCCGTCCGGTAGCGCGACTGGGTGTGCTCGGCGCCAAAGAAATGGCCGCCGGGGCCAACCTCCAGCATCGCCGAGAATGCGAGCGAATCCTCGTCGACCGGAACCGGATCGAGGTACGCCTCGACCATTCCGAGGAGCTCGGCATCGAGGATCACCTTCTCGAACCCAGCGTGGAGCCCGCCCTCCATCCAGCCGGCTCCATGCATCAGCAGGTTGACGCCGCCGCCAATTGCGCCCCACAACGAGAAGACCGACTCGTAGGCCGCCTGCGCGTCGACCGCGTTGGCCGCCGACACGTTTGACGACCGGTACGGCACGTTGTACCGACGGGCGAGCTGACCGCCGATCATCGCGGTTCGCATGTATTCGGGCGTCCCGAACGCGGGCGCCCCCGACTGCATGTCGACGTTCGACGTGAACCCGCCGTACATCACGGGCGCGCCTGGCCGGACGACCTGCGTCAGGGTCATCCCAGCCAGCGCCTCGGCGTTCTGCTCGACGAGCGCCCCGGCGAGCGTGACGGGCGCCATCGCTCCGGCGAGGGTGAACGGCGTCATGCAGATCACCTGGTTTCGCGCCGACATCTCGAGGATGCCGTGGAGCATCGGCGTATCGAGCCGGAGCGGTGACGACGAGTTGATGACCGTGAACAACGACGGCTCACGTTCGAGTGTTTCGTGGTCGATCCCGCGCGCGATCCGGGCCATCTCGATGGCATCGGTGATCCGTTGTCGACCAAGCGAGTAGGCATGGATCGGTTTGTCGGCGAGGGTCAGCAGGTCCCAGAGCGCATCGAGGTGGCGGACCGAGGCATGGATGTCGACGGGCTCGACGGGGTAACCGGCGAAGAAGTGGACAGGATTGAGCATCTGGCAGAGCCGGATCAGGTCCTGGAAGTCCGCTCGATTGCCGACCCGGCGACCCCGATCGAGGTCGTTGACGTTGGGTGCCGACGCGACCGAACCAAAGGCCGTCCAGGTACCGCCGATCTCGAGGTCGTGCGCCGGGTTGGTTGCGTGGAGCTTGAACTGGGACGGTGCGGTTCGGATCCGCTCCTCGACCATTGCCGGGTCGAACTTGACGCGCTGGCTGTCGGGGCGCACGTCGGCACCGGCGCCCTTGAGGACGTCGCGTGCGCCGTCGTCGAGGAAGTCCATCCCGATCTCGGCAAGGACCCGCAGCGAGGCCACGTGGATCGACTCGAGCTCGTCGGCGGACAGCACTTCGATCGGTCGATACGGGATGCGTGGCTGCGCCCACGGGCGTTGCGGCGGCAGGCGACTCCGTTCGTGGCCCGCGCGCCCGCCGCCACGCCGCCTGGGCGCGACTTCGCCGCTCGCGGCCTCCGGGGCACCGCCGAGCGCTGCCGCCAGGGGGTCGTCGTCAGTCATTGGACAGGTCCAGCCAGGTCGTCTTGAGCTGGGTGTAGCCATCGAGCGCGGCCATGCCCTTGTCCCGCCCAAACCCCGATTGCTTGAAGCCCCCGAACGGAACGGTGATGTCGGCAGTGTCGAAGGTGTTGACCCAGACGACGCCGGCGCGGATGGACCGCGCCAGACGATGCGCCTTCTTGACGTCGCGCGTCCAGACTCCGGCCGCCAGCCCGTAGGGCGTGTCATTGGCGATCTTGAGCGCGTCCGCCTCGTCCTCGAACTCGGTAACGGTCAGCACCGGTCCGAAGATCTCCTCGCGCGCGACCCGCCACGAGTTGTCGACGCCGTCCAGGATCGTCGGCGGAATGTAGAACCCGCCGGTCTCCTCGCGGACCCGTTCGCCCCCCGTCACCACGCGCGCCCCCTCCGACTCCCCGAGGCGAACGTAGTCGAGCACTCTTGCAAGCTGACGGTCATCGACCATCGCCCCGAGCCGGGTCTTCGGGTCCAGCGGCTCGCCCGGGGCCAGCTTCGCTCCAAGCGCGGCCACCCGATCCACGAGTTCCTCGCGAACCGAACGATGGACGATGAGCCGGGATCCTGCGTTGCAGGTCTGGCCGCTGTTGTAGAAGATCCCCCACCCGATGGCGGACGCGGCCGCCTCGAGATCGCCCACGTCGCCGAGGACGACCTGCGGGCTCTTGCCACCGAGCTCGAGCGAAATCGACTTGACGTCCGACTCGCCGAGGGCGCGCAGGAGCGACTTGCCGGTCTCGCCAGAACCGGTGAACGCGACCTTGTCGACGGAAGGATGACGGGCGAGGGCATCGCCGACCACCGCCCCAGGCCCGGTCACGACGTTCAGCACGCCGTCCGGAAGACCCGCCTCCGACGCCAGCTCGGCGAGACGGAGGGCCGTCAGCGGCGACTGCGACGCGGGCTTCAACACGACCGAGTTGCCCGTCGACAATGCCGCACCCAGCTTCCAGGCGGTGATGATCAACGGATAGTTCCAGGGCACGATGGCCGCGACCACACCGATCGGCTCGCGGGTCACGAACGACAGCGTTTCGGGCCCGCTTGGACCGATCTCGCCGTAGACCTTGTCGATCGTCTCCGCATACCACTGGATGGTGACCGCCGAGGACGTCGCGTCGACGTTGAGCGCATCGCGGATCGGGTGTCCAACGTCGAGAGACTCCAGAAGCGCGAGCTCGTCGCGGTTCTCGCGCATCAGCTCGGCGAGCCTGAGCAACACGCGCTTGCGGTCCGCCGGCTTGCGGTCCGACCATCGACCATCGTCGAATGACGCCCGGGCGGCCGCCACAGCCCGCGACACGTCCTCCGAACCGCCTTCGGCGACCTCGGCGATCGTGGCGCCGTTCCGACCCGCGACATCGGCCGTGGTTCGCCCCGATGCCGCGCCCACGAACCGGCCATCGATGAACAGCTCGGTCCGGGGCTTGACCGTTGCCGCTCGCTCCAGCCAGTCCTCGGCGGTCAGCCTACGTGGCTCGGTGGCCGTCACGCCGCGTACCGCTTGATCGCGACGTCGTCGAGCTGGATCCCAAGCCCGGGCTTCACCGGCACTCGGAGGATCCCGTTCCCGTCGGGACGGATCGGTTCGGCAAGCATCGCGTCGCGCCGTTCGGGGGTCCAGGCTGGGGGGTCATAGGGGTACTCGATGAACGGCCCCCCGCCAACCCCTGCCGCGACGTGGAGATTGGCAAGCAGCCCGATGCCATTTGTCCAGGTATGCGGCGTGAACCAGCGATTGCGAGCCAGGGCGACCTCGGCGATCGTTCGGGCCCGGAGCATGCCGCCGGCAAGGACAACGTCAGGCTGGAAGATGTCAAACGCGTCGACCTGGATGGCGTCCAGGGACTCCTCGAACGTCCGGGTCATCTCGCCGCCGGCGATCCGCGTGCCCGGGGCCGACGCCCGGAGCACCGCCAGACCACGCAGGTCATTGCCGGCGAGCGGCTCCTCGACCCAGAGCACATCGAGCTCGGCAAGGCGAGCCGCGATCTCCCGGGCGGCGACCACGTCGAGCGATCGCGAAGTGTCGCCGGGCATCCGCCAGCCCTGGTTAAGATCGACCATGATCGCCATCGACGAACCAACCGCCGCGCGGGTCGCTTCGACGGCAGAGAGGCCAGCTTCGAGCCGGTTCGGATCGACCCGGATCTTGAGCGCACGGAACCCTTCGTCGCGCATGCGGAGCGCGCTTTCGGCTCGCGCTTGGGCCGGAAGGAGCATGCCGCACGAGGCATAGGCCGGGATCCCGTCGAGCGCCCCGCCAAACAGGGTCGCCACCGGCAGGCCCGCGACCTGCCCGCAGATGTCCCACAGGGCAACCTCGAGCGGCCAGAAGCGACCGGCATGGAAGGCGATCGTCTCGAGGGCTCGAACGTGGCGGGCGATCGCCAGTGGGTCCTGCCCGACGAACAGGTGCTCGAACGCCTCGAACCCGTCCATCGTGTCGCCGGAGCCGATCCCGACGACGCCTTCGTCGGTCTCCACGCGGACCAACGTGACGGCAAACGCGGCTCGCGGGACGGGGTCCCATGCCGCCGGGAAGGGTGGATCCAGCGGCACGCTCAGCCGCTGGAGGCGAACGGCGGTGATGCGCACAGCGGCAGTATCGCCGACGGACCGGGATGCGGTACTGTCGCGGCTCATCCGAAATGCCGTGTTGAGCCCGCCCAATTCGGAGGGTCGCAGCGAAGATGGCCGAGCACAGCCAAGCCGCCGTCGTCGAGTTCGAGCATGTCACGAAGCGATACGACGCGCCGGCTCGGAGAACGCGCGAAACGCACACGCCCGGCGCGGTCAACGACCTGTCGCTCCGCGTCCCAGCGGGCAAGATCTGCGTCCTTGTCGGGCCGTCTGGTTGCGGCAAGACCACGTCGCTCAAGATGGTCAACCGGCTGATCGAGCCGACCTCCGGGAAGATCCTCATCGACGGGGTGGACGCCGGCACCCGCGAATTGACCGACCTCCGGCGCAGCATCGGCTACGTCATCCAGCAGGTCGGGCTCTTTCCGCATCAGACCATCGGCGACAACGTCGCGACGGTCCCGCGACTGCTGGGTTGGCCGAAGGAACGCCTCCGGGAGCGATCGGAGGAGCTGCTCGGACTCGTCGGCCTCGACCCGGCGAAATACCGCGACCGCTTCCCCAGCCAGCTCTCGGGCGGTGAACGGCAGCGCGTCGGGGTCGCGCGAGCGCTTGCGGCGGACCCCCCGATCATGCTCATGGACGAACCGTTCGGGGCGGTGGACCCGATCGTCCGCGATCGGCTGCAGAACGAGTTTCTGCGGCTCCAGGAGACGATCGCCAAGACGATCCTGTTCGTGACCCACGACATCGATGAGGCCATCAAGATGGGCGACCTCGTCGCGGTCTTCCAGACCGGCGGAATCCTCGCCCAGTTCGGACGACCACTCGAGATCCTGGCCGCGCCCGCGTCGGAGTTCGTCGCCCGCTTCGTCGGCCGCGACCGCGGCCTCAAGCGGCTGTCACTGCTGCGGGTCTCGGACGTTCCAGTCCGGCCGGCGACCACGGCCAAGCCGGGCGACGACGCCGCCGAGTCCCGTCGACGCGCCGGGGCAGATTCGATCGGGTACCTGCTCCTTGTCGACGCCGCGAATAGACCGATTGGCTGGGTCGCCCGCGACGAGATCCCCGAAGGCGGCGTCCTGACCGAATCGATGGGCAATCCCAGCTCGCCCCAGCTCAACAAGCGGACGACGCTCAAGGATGCGCTCTCGATGATGCTCGACGCGGACGTCCAGACAGGCATCGTGGTCGACCGGACAGGTGCCGTCCAGGGCTTGCTGTCGATCGACACGATCGCGGGGAAGATGCGCGAAGGCGAACACGCCGCCGCGTTCGACCAGGAACCACCACCCGAGCCGGAGGTCGGGGATCCGGACCCGACGCTCGAGGACGCGCCAGCCGAGGTGGAGGCCTGACATGCCCCCCGGCACCAAGGTCTTTGACTTCGAGTGGGTCCTCGGCCACCTCGACCAGGTTGGTGACCGGATCGTCCAGCACCTCCAGCTGACCGTGCTGCCCCTCGTCTTTGGGATCCTGATCTCACTCGTCCTGGCTGTGTGGGCCGTCCGCCAGCCGCGCGCGTACGCGCCGATCACGGCGGTTGCGGGTCTGCTCTACACCATCCCCAGTCTCGCGGCGTTCGCCGCGCTTCGTCCGATCTTCGGGCTGTCACTGATGACGGCCCTCATTCCGCTGACCACGTACACGATCCTCATCCTGTTCCGCAGCTTTGCCGCCGGGTTCACGTCCGTGCCCGCCGACATCCTCGAGGCCGCCGAAGGCATGGGCTACACCCGCCGGCAGCGGCTCTTTCGGGTCGAGCTGCCACTGGCCGTCCCACTGATCATCGCCGGCATCCGGCTGGCCAGCGTGACCACGATCGGCCTCGCGACCATCGCGGCCGTGTTGGGTGACGCGTTCGGCGGCCTGGGTCAGCTGATCACCGAGGGGATCCAGTTCCTGTTCCCGACCAAGTACCTGCTTGGCGCGGTGCTGTCGGTGCTGCTTGCCTTTGCCGCGGACTCGCTGTTCGTGCAGGTCGAGCGCGTCGTCACGCCCTGGGCGCGGGCAAGGGCCGAGGTCGCCTGATGGCCGAGATCGTGGGCTTCTTCTTCGACCCTGCCAATTGGACGGGCACGACCGGCATTCCCAACCGCCTGTTCGAGCACCTGGTGATCTCCGGGATCGCCGTGCTCTTCGCGACCGCCATCGCGATCCCCACCGGGATGTACGTCGGTCACACCAACCGCGGCGCGGGCCTGGCCATCAACCTGGCCAACATCGGCCGGGCGGTGCCGTCCTACGCCATGATGGTGATCATCCTGCCGATCAGCCTCTACCTCGCCGAGGTCCTCCACTACGACGCGTCGTTCGGGTTGACCTTCCTGCCGATCTTCCTGGCAATGGTGTTCCTGGCCATTCCACCGCTCCTCGTGTCGACGTATGCCGGCCTGCGCTCGGTCGAACGCGACCTCATCGAGGCCGGCCGCGGGATGGGCCTGCGCGAATCGCAGATCCTCACGGGGATCGAGCTGCCGATTGCCTCGTCGATCGTCATCGGTGGGTTCCGAACGGCCACACTCCAGGTGATCGCGACGGCGACCATCGGGGCAATCCTGGGTGGCGGCGGGCTGGGACGGTTCATCTTCGACGGCTTGAATCAGGGCCTCGCCGGGCGCACATCGATCTATGCCGGCGCGATCATGGTCGCTACGCTCGCGATCGGGGTTGACCTGCTGCTCTCCCTCGTGCAACGCCGACTCACGCCGCGCGCGCTCCTCGCTCCGAAGCGAAGCCGCACGTCCGGCCCCACGTCGGTCGTGGGCGGTGCGGACCTGGGGGCGGCGACCGGCGACGCCCGCTGAACGAGAACAGGCGACGTTCGCCCGACGCGCTGGTAAGGTACGCGGGCGTGCCGTACACCGCGGCCGATTGGAGGAGGACAACCATGCGGACACCCCGCGTGCTGGCGTTCGGGCTGACCCTGTTGGTAGTGCTCGGCGCGTGTTCGTCGGCCGGTTCATCGACCGCTCCGACTGCCGCGTCAAGCACCGAGCCGAGCGCTGAAGCAAGCACCCCGGCCAGCGAAGCCCCGGCGTCGGAGGCCGCCAAGCCGCCGATCCGGATCGGCTCGGACAATTTCTATGAGTCCAAACTGATGGGCGAGATCTACGCCCAGGTCCTGGAGAACGCCGGCTACACGGTCGAGCGCAAGTTCGGCCTCGGCTCCCGCCAGGAGCGCATCCCGACGATGGACGCCGGCCAGATCGACCTTGTCGCCGAATACGTCGGGTCCGGGCTCGGGTTCTACGACAAGACAAAGATCAGCGGCGACGGCGAAGCGAATGCCGCAGCGCTGCAGGCGGTGCTCGCCGACAAGGGCATCACCGTGCTGGGGATTTCACCCGGACAGGACACGAACGCCTTCGTGGTCCGCGCCGATACCGCCTCGAGCATGAACCTCACCAAGATGAGCGACCTGGCCGCTGTCCAGGACGACATCAAGTGGGGCCTCCCGTCCGACTGCGACACCAACCCGCTGTGCGCGGGTGCGCTCGAGGAATACGGGATCACCTACCCGCCGAAGCAGCGCACGGCCCTTGGCGCGTGCGACGTGCCGATGGCGCAGGCGCTCCAGGGCAAGGCGATCGACCTGGCCGAGCTCTGCTCGACCCAGCCGGCAATCGCCCAGTTCGGCTTCGTCACCCTCGTGGACGACAAGCAGACCCAGCCCGCCGAGAACATCGCGCCGCTGGTTCGTGACGACTACCTGGCACAGGTCGACGCAGATGCGTTCCGCGCACTGCTCGACGCGGCATCCGCGAAGGTCACCACCGAGTTGCTGACCACCATGGGCGTCGAAGTCGCGGTCGACCAGAAGGACGTCGGAGAGGTCGCCGCGGCATTCCTGGAGTCCCAGGGATTGCTCAACTAGTCACGCGCAGCCATTGCAGACCCGCCCGGGTTCCCGGGCGGGTCTCGTATTTCCCGCATGCAGTGCCGTGCCTGACGGCCGGCGATGCGATTCGGGGACGAGGGCTGGTCAGCGCAGGCCAACGCCGGGAGATCGTCGATGACCCGCCCCAAGACCGCTCGTGACAGTCCGCCGGAGGAAGCCGTCGAGGATACGTCCTTCGCTCGAGGGCTCCGGATCCTCCTGACCATCGCCGATCGCGGCGAGGTCCGCGCCGAGGACCTGTCGACGCTCCTTGAAACCCCAACATCAACGGTCTACCGGTACCTGCGGACCTTGATGGAGTTCGGCTTCGTGGACCGTCGCGACGGCCGGTATCTCCTTGGTCCGCGCCTCGTCATCGGCAGCGGTCCGAACGTGACGAGCGAGTCGCTGATTCGGGTCAGCGACCCGATCCTGCGCAACCTTGCCGGTGAGACCGGCGAGACGGCGGCCGTGATGCGACGAATTGGCCTGGCCGCAGTCTGCCTCCACCAGGTCGAAAGCCCCAACGCCCTGCGTGTCGCGTTGGAGCCCGGGGCCATGGTGGCGCTCCACGCCAGCGCGCTGAACCGGGTCCTGCTCGCGTATGCCCTGCCGGATATCGTCGACGAGGTTGTCTCTCGGGGTCTCGAGCCGATCACGCCGAACACGCTGACGACCGAGACGGCCCTGCGCGAGAGTCTGGCCGACATCCGGATCCGCGGGATCGCCCGGAGCGACGGGGAGCTCATTTCCGGGTCGGTGGGAATCGCCGCTCCTGTCTTCCGCGACGGCGGCATCGTTGGAGCCGTTGGGGTGATCGGCCCCGCGGCCCGTTGTGGCCTCGCCTGGCGAACGCGCGTCGCGCGACTGCTCCCCGAAGCCGCCGCGGCGATCCAGTCCGGGCTCGAGGACGAGTCACGCTCCATCCCGCCTAGTACGATCAGATAGTGGGATCAGGGAGTCCCACTACTTGACAATTGTTCGCAGGGCGCTATGTTCGCGCCTGTGGATGCCCTCGCCGCTCTTGCTCCGACGCGGCACGGCTATGCACGGCTTCCGGTCGCAGAAGCATTCACCTGGGAAGCGTGCGCCGGGGCCATCGACCCAGGTGAGTGGTACCTCGTCGCCTTCCGGTCGATCGTCAAGCCCGAGGCGGACCTCGAACGACTCTGCGAGTTCGATGAACAGGCCCATGTCGAAGCCAGTCAGGCGCCGGGCTTTGTCCACTACTTCAAGGGACCGCTGGATCAGGACGGCAGCTGCATGTCGTTCTGCCTGTGGACCAGCCGGGCCGATGCCCGCGCGGCCGCGGGAAAAACGCACCATCGAGCGGCCGTCTCGATCATCGGCGAGACCTACGCCCAGTACACGCTCGAGTTCCTGCGGGTGCGGCGAACGACGACCGCAGCAGCACTCGAGTTCGAACCGTACGACGCGGCGACCAGGGTTGGCGATGACGGCCTCGTGTCCCAACCGCAGCTGGGGTTCAGCCCGGCCTGATCGCGCGCCGTGAAGGCCACGGCGCCGTCGCTGCCTGCCATTCGAGCGCGCATCCCAGGCTGGTTGACTCTCGTTCCGGGCGTTCTCCTGGCGACCGTCATCGCGATCGTGGCACGGATCGTGACCGGCTTGCTGCCACCGTTCATCGCCGACGTCACGATCGCCCTGCTGGTCGGGATCGCCATCGGACAGGTGGTCGGCGACCGGGTCGCGCGGTTTCGCGCGGGTGCGACGTTTGCGGCCCAGGTGCTCCTCCGGGCAGGAATCGTCCTCCTGGGCGTCCGCTTGAGCCTGGACCAGATCGTGGCGATCGGCCTGCCAGCGACGGTCGTGGTTGCCACAACGCTGACGATCGTGTTCGTCTCGGTTGTGGCTGTGGCGAAGGTGGCCGGAGTCGAAGGTCCGCTGGCCGTGCTCCTGGCAGTCGGGACGGCGGTTTGTGGCAACTCGGCGATCATCGCCACCGCGCCCGTGATCGGTGCACGCGCTCGTGAGGTGGCGTATGCCGTGGCCACCATCACGCTGTTCGGCACGATCGCGGTCCTCGTATACCCGCTGATCGGGCACCTCACCGGCATGGGCGACACGGCCTTTGGGCTATGGTCGGGCATCGCCATCAATGACACCAGCCAGGTCATCGCAGCCAGCTCCTCGTACTCGTCGCGGGCGCTGGAAGTTGCGACGGTCGTCAAGTTGATCCGCAACGCCATGATGGCGCCGCTCCTCGTGCTCATCGCCTGGGGGGCTGCGCGACGGTCGGGCGGCCGACAGGGCCGGGTCGCCGGCGTGCGTCGAGCGGTCCCCTTGTTTGTCCTCGGCTTCGTGGTCATGGCTGGGTTGCGAACCGTCGGCGCCATCGACGCCGGGTTGGCGGCCGTGCTCGAGCCCGCGGCACGATGGCTCATCCTGATCGCGCTCGCCGGCGTGGGTCTGTCAATCCGGATCGCCGAGCTCCGTTCGGTGGGTCCACGGCCACTCGCCGTCGGACTCGTCGCGGCGATCGCGGCGGCTGCAGCGACGATCGGCGCGATCACGGTCCTCGATCTCGGGTCCAGGATCGGGGCCTGATGGCATCGCACCGCGATCGGTCAGTCGAGCGACCCTCGGCCACTCAGCTTCGGGCTGCGTCGTAGGCCAAGCCGGTGGAGGAGGTACCGGGCAACCACCCGAAGCGTGGAGAGCCCGTACACGACGCTGCGCCGGAAGCCGACCGACGACGCCTCCTCGAAATAGCGCGTCGGAACGGCAATCTCGCCGATCCGGGTTGCCATCCCGGCTGCGACGACCTGGGCGATCAGCTCCTGGTCGAAGACGAAGTCGTTGCTGTTGAGCCGATACGGCACGGTCTCGAGCAGGCGACGGCTGTAGGCACGGAGGCCCGTGTGGTACTCGGACAGGTGGAGACCGAACGCCAGGTTCTCCAGCTCGGTCAGGGCCCGGTTGCTCACGTATTTCCACCGCGGCATGCCACCCGCAAGGGGATCGCCGAGGAAGCGGCTGCCAAGCATCAGGTCGCGTGAGCCATCCGCGATCGGGGCGATCAGTGCCGGGATCCGCGTCGCGTCGTACTGGTAATCGGGGTGGAGCATCACGACGATGTCGGCGCCTGCGCTCAGGGCGGCGTCGTAGCACGTCTTCTGGTTCCCGCCATAGCCAAGGTTCTGGCTGTGGATGATCACGTCGAGACCAAGTTGACCGGCGATCGCCACCGTCTCATCCCTGGACACGTCATCGACCAGGATGATCTTGTGGACCAGGTGATGGGGGATGTCCGCATAGGTCCGCTCGAGCGTCATCGCCGCGTTGTACGCGGGCATCACGATGACCAGGCGCGGCGAGGCTGGGGGGTGCACGTCGCGAAGCCTACCCCGTCCGTATGGGACGATATCGACCTGATCAAGTTCGAGGTCACGAATGTTCGAGCGTCTCTTTGGCAATGCAACGCAGGATCCATCCGTTGCCACGCGCATCCCACCCGGCCAGTACAAGACGGAGAAGTTCCCGGTCCTGCACTACGGGTCAGTCCCGCACACCGACCTGGCCACCTGGGACTTTCGCGTCTGGGGCGAGGTGGACGCCCCATTCACCCTGACCTGGGATCAGTTCAAGGCGCTCCCTCGCAAGACCGTCAACACGGACATCCACTGCGTGACCCGCTGGTCCAAGCTGGATACGACCTGGGAGGGCGTCCCGATCCAGGCGATTCTCGAGATGGCGCAGGTCCGGCCGAGCGCCAGCCACGTCGTCTCCCACGCCGAGCAGGGCTACACCGCCAACCTGCCGCTCGGGATCCTGGACGATGACGACGTGCTCCTGGCCGACACGTTTGGCGGCGAGCCGCTCGAGCTCGAACACGGCTATCCGCTTCGATTGCTCGTACCAAAGCGCTACTTCTGGAAGAGCAGCAAGTGGATCCGCGGGCTCGAGTTCCTCGACCACGACCAGCTCGGGTTCTGGGAGCGGTACGGGTACAACAACGACGCCGATCCGTGGAAGGAAGAGCGCTTCAGCGAATAGGCGCCGCTAGCTGCGGCGGGGACCGTCCATCGTCCGGGCTTCGGGCGCGAACAGGCGCAGCCGCCGCGAGAGCAGCAGGACTTCCCGGTCGAGGAGCGCGATCAGCTCCTCGAGCCGTTCGACGGTCGTCGCAGCCTCGAGGAGGCGCTGCCGACGCGGCAGCTCGACCTGCACGATGCCCGACAGCAGGTAGGACAGGACCGTCGGATCATCGGGAATGGCCAGGCTCGTCGAGTCGGGTTCGTTTGGCGTCGCGGCGTCCTCTTCGCTCGCGAGCGGGGCGTCCGATTCGGTCGCTTCGTCGTCGTCCACCTCCGTGACGACACTGTCCAGCTCGACCCGGATGTCGAGCGCGTCGCCAGTCTCGCCGTCACGAATCCGCATGAGCTCGAGGTAGCGGACGAATCGTCGGATCGCCGACGCGGCCAGACGTTCAGCCCGCAGCTCGTCACCGACCTCATCGTCGAGTGGCGTCACGTCCGCGACGAGATACGGGGCCCGGGAGAGGTTCACAGAATCGATCGTGAACCGCCCGGTGGCCGCCGCGAGGAGTTGATAGCGCCCATCCGGGAAGCGATCGGCTTCGCGGATCTCGACCAGCGCTCCCACGCCAGCGAGGGCGAGCGTGCCGCCCGTTGCACCCCCGGCGCGCCCGTCACGGATCAGCACGATCCCGAATGGCGCGCCCGTCTCGAGGCAGTGCCGGGTCAGGGCGCGGTATCGCTCCTCGAAGATGTGGAGCGGAACGACGATGCCCGGGCACAACACGGTGTGCAGGGGAAAGAGCGGGATCTCCATCGATTCGTCTTCGCGCTGCAGTGGATGGCCAAACGGCACCCGGTCGCCGTTCCGACGAGTCTAGCCTGCCCCTGGTTCCAGGCGCGCCTCGGCGAGACGGAGTGGCTCGCGGCGGCGGACCGTCGGGCCGCGTTCGACCCAGGTCTGGTCGCCCGCCCCACGGGCAGTGGACTCTGTTTGCTTGAACACCTGGTATCGACCCTTGCCCCGGGCCTTTGCCTGGTACATCGCGACGTCCGCGTCGCCGAGCAGGTCGTCCACGGACGCCATCGATCGGCGAGTCGAGCGCGATACCGATGCTGGCGCCGGCATCGACCGCCACGTCCCCGATCAGGAGGGGCTCGTTGAGCGCGGCAAGCAGGCGTTCGGCGACCTCGACCGCGTGCGCCTCATCGGGGATCTCGCGCAGGAGGATCCCGAACTCGTCGCCGCCAAGGCGGGCGGCAAGATCGGTTCCGCGCAACGCCGAGCGCAAACGGTTGGAGACCACGATGAGCGCCTCATCGCCGGCGCCATGGCCAAGCGTGTCGTTGATGGTCTTGAAGTCATCGAGATCCAGGAAGAGCGCGGCCACCGTGCCGGGCCTCGACCGCTCGGCGAGCGCCGTCGCGGTCGCTTCCATGAACTTGCGGCGGTTGGTCAGCCCGGTCAGCGGATCGTGAAATGCCTGGAAGCTGAGCTGGGCCTCGAGCGCACGTCGCTGGGCAACATCGCGGGCCAACAGGTCGACAAGGCCGACGAGGCGAGCAAGCACCAGGAGGGAGAGCAGCCCTGTGCCAATGGCGACCACCGCAAGCCCACTCCCGGCTTCCGGCCCCATGGCCAGCAACGCAGGACCGGTGAGCATGGCCGCTGCAAGGCAGACCAATCGGATCGGGCCAAGCCAGGTGACGCTGACCGGGTGCGGATCGGTCAGCCGGCGCATCGACGGGTGGACGGCAGAAGCACCAAACAGCACGTACGCGGCCAGGTACAAGGTGTCGAGCGAGCTGCCGGACACGTAGGTGCCGTCGAGGGTTTGGCGGGCGTACAGGATGTCCGCCACCACGAGCGAGGCGAGACTCGCACCCAGCATGGCGAAGGCTGGGGTCCTGGCTCCCGGGGTCGTCAGGAGGCCCATCGCGACGCCGAGCAGGATCAGGTCGCCGATCGGGTAAGCCAGGCTGATCCCCATCGACAGGAGATCGAGCTCCGAGTCGGCGACGAGCGGCCGCATCAGGAAGGTCCATGAGAGAACAGCGACACCCGTAGTCAGGATCGCCGCGTCGAGAAGACCGCCGCGGTCGCCATCGCCAAGGCGGCGACGGATCAGCAGGAAGAGCCCCATGGCGATGAACGGATACCCGCCCAGGTAGAGGACGTCGGCAAACGAAGGGAACGGCTCCTCGCCGATCGCCTCGAAGTAATTCCACATCAGGTCGCCGGCCACAAACGAGGCCTGACCCACCGCCATCAGGATCCACGGCAGGCGCCGATCAGGGCGGTTTCGCGAGACACCCAGCAACGCGACGACGACGGCAGAAGCGCCGACCACGTCGTAGGTCAAGGCCTGCGCCTGGCTCCCGGCCTCGAGCCACGCGTGGAGCCCAATCAGCAGGACGCCCAGCGCGATGTACGCGGCAGTGGGCGAGAAGCGCGTCAGCAAGGGTCGTATGGTTGGCACGGCATCCAGTGCAGTGGTGTGGACCGAGGTGGTCCCTACTGGACAGAGTTACATCCAGTTCACAAACGGACCCATGGGTCAGGGGTCCGGGTTGCCGTCAACCAATGGTCGGGCCCTCGTCGGTGGATGAAGCGCCCCCGGCGACACGAAGAAGCCGCCGGGCGATCCCGACGGCTTGGTCGTACTTGAGACTACCGGCCGGCGTCTGCCGGGGCGTTCGTCAGTGGGCGCAGCCCTTGGGCGCACCCGAATCGTCGGCGGTCCGGAAGCTCGACCCGCAGCCGCATGCCGCGACCGCGTTCGGGTTGTTGACCGTGAACCCCGCTCCCATCAGCGTGTCGACATAGTCGATCTGGGCGCCCTTGAGCAGGTCCACGCTCTGGCCGTCGACATACACCTTGATCCCGCTCGCCTCGAGCACGCGATCGTCAGGTGTCGGTGCGTCTTCGAGCATCATCCCGTAGCGGAACCCTGAGCAACCGCCGGAATAGACGTAGACACGCAGCCCGATCTGTGGATTCGTCTCCTCTTTCGTCAGCTCCTGGAGCTTGACGACCGCGGCGTCGGTGAGGGAGACGACCGTCGGCTGCTGGTCGATCATCAGGCCTGATCCTCCGGAACGATGCTTTGCTGGGTCGGTACCGGTCCGCCGGTTGGCCCCATCGTACGCAAGGCAACGGGTTTCGACAAGCACCCGCGCCGAAAACCGGTGCGCGGGCTCGCGCCCGGAAGAGGGTGGGGTTCGCGGCGGAGACCGTGGGTCACGTGCTGTGACATAGGCTTGGTGGGTGCGCGTCCCCTCCGAGCCGAAGCGCGATTGCGTCGAAGCCGGCCGACGAGGCGTGCCGCATGGCGACTAGTGCGTCGCTGACTTCCCGAACGGGCGGCCCCGGGGGATAGGAACCAACAATCCGGACGAGCCGTTCATTTGCCTCGCCGAGAACAGCGCGAACCGAGCCAAGCTGATTGATGAGGCCGGTCGCGGTCCGATCCTCGGCGAACACATCGCCGTCAGCCAGGCTACCGTCGCCCGTACCGTCGTGGCGCTCGCGGCTGCCGTTACCACCGCTGAAATCCCTCCTAGGCAGGCATTAGCGTGGTTGACCTTTTCCGGCGCGCCTCCCTGGACGCGTGTACCGCCTGTTCGAGACGCTCCGCCGCGTAGTCGGAGGACGGCATGTGCGCGATCTCGTCGGCAATGCCACGGGCTGCTTCGCGGAAGGCCGGCTCCTCGAGGAGTCGCCGGGTTCCCTGGCGGATAACCAATGGGTCCGGCGGTGTGAATGGTGGAGGCCCGGCCTGCGGTGGCCCTGGAAGCTCCGCTTGGAGCACGCCCAGCCCGGCTCCGGCCGTGATGCACCGCTCCGTGTTGTAGGGCTGATCCGCGCCCATCGGGAGCAGGAATAGCGGCAGTCCCGCGGCGAGCGCGGCCGATACGGTTCCGTACCCGCCATGGCTCACGACGACACTCGCGCGCTCGAGGATCCTCGCTTGGGGCAGAAAGCCGCCTACTCGAATATTGCCGGCGACCTCGCCGAGGGCGTCACGCGGGATTCCATGGCCGAGCGCGATGACCACGTCGAACGGCTGGTCCGCCAGGGCATCGGCGATCAATCGGAAGAGCGGCACGTTTCCGTTGAAGACGGTGCCCAGGGTCACGTAGACGAGGGGGCGCCCGCCCAGATCGTCGAACCATTCGGGCAGCTCGCCACCGACGTCAATGCCCTCGGGCTGGATGTTGATCTCATTCACCGGGGCGACGTAGCCGGGCATTTCGAGGCTGGGCGGGGTTCGATCGATTTTGAGGATCTCGAAGTCGTCGGAAGTCACCCGTTCATGCACAGCGCATTAGCAGGTTCGCCACGGCGCGACGAACGGCGATCTGGGCCGTTGCCTCCACGCACCATTTGCGACGGCGCTGATATGGACCGGCGGATTACCCGATTGATACGGTCCGCGGCAACTGGAGCGGTATGTAG
Source organism: uncultured Chloroflexia bacterium (assembly GCA_963731865.1). Taxonomy (GTDB): domain Bacteria; phylum Chloroflexota; class Limnocylindria; order Limnocylindrales; family CSP1-4; genus SPCO01. The sequence continues at coordinate 1,900,275 of CAVSXG010000002.1, forward strand.
AAGTGACTCTTGCAAGAGAGTCGCCGGGCTCATACGGCTCCAGTTTCCATGTCTGGGCCCGCATTGACGGGTCGACGGATGGCCGTTCCCTAGTCGTTGCAGGTGTTCGGGAAACCCTCGTCTGGGAACTCGCCGGCCAAGATCAGCTGAACCTCCTCGCCCACACCTCGGATGTCCTGGGCCACCGAGGCAACGAGCTGACCGTAGTCCCGGCCCAACTGGGCAGCCCCGCTGATCGTAGACCCGAGACACGCCTGGCCGGCTGGTTGGGCACCGAGCACCGGACCGGCTAGGGCAATGGAAAGGGCGATCCCAGCCACCAAACCGACACGCTTCTTCATCGCGCGTTCTCCTCGCCCCAGCGATGCGGATCAGGAAGATAGGCCGTTTGCGGCGCCGGGAGAAGAGGGTGAACGGGAGAGACGATCACGGGGCAATCGGCTCCGTCGCCCACCGACGCATCCAAGCTTCCATCGCACCCGAAGCGAACGCTGTCGCTGACTCAGTGCGCTTGCCGTGAGCGCGAGGCTTGGCGGTTTGACCAGCGGTGAGTCGGGCATCGAGCGTCCGGTCGCCTAACGGAGGCGGCGCCACCCGGCCAGGACCAAGGTGGCCCGAATTGGCGCGACAACGAGCAGGAACGGCAGCACAAAGACCGCACCGAGACCAAGTGAGACTGGTGCCATCGCCAACGCGAGCCGTGCTCCGCGACGGCGACCCTGCCGGAGCCAGATGGCCGTGAGCACATCGAGCAGAGACACCCCGACGAGCGTCACGGCCAGCCCCCAGCCAAGCGACGTCAGCTGATCTGTGCCGATCTGCTCGTACGGACCACCCATCAGACGCCAGCCAAAGGGCGTCATCGGTAACTCCCCACGGCGCGCTGCGTATGCGAGTACAAGCGGCACGGAGATCGCGAACCCAAGGCCGGGCACCGCATAGAGGACCGAAGCGGCCGTCACACTCGTGGAGGGTCGAAGGGGATTGATCACTAGGTCGTTATCGAGCGTCATCGGCCATGGCGATCTGTAGCTGCACAACAACGCGACTCTCCAGCAGGTTCTTTAGCGTGACGAGGTTGGACCTGACCTCTCGGCGCAGGCTCCTGGCGATGAGTGGCTCCGCGAGTCGTACAAAGCCCTTGGCGTCCATTTCGATCCTTGAGGTCAGCCTGGTGCGCCCGGCGCTGGACTCGAAGCGGTACGTGGCCTCGAAGGACGCGGGTCCCGAGGTGCTCCGGAACGAGATCTGCTTGCCGACCTCGTAGGCGAAATACTCGTTGCTCGCTTCCATCCTCCGTCCCATGAATGTCCGGACGATCGTGTGCTTTGTGCCGACGCCGATAGGACCGTCCGTCAGTCGCTTGACCTCGAGCAGCCCGGCTTGCCAGCCCGGCGCATTCGTCTGATCTGCCACGTAGGCGAACACTTCCTCTACCGGACGATCGATGACGATGGTCTCTTCGGTGTTGATCATCTCAAACGCTCCTCGAACTCTCGCGCGCATCTGACTCAATCACTAGTGACTCTCACTAGTGACGTACTATGGCATAGTGGGAAGCGCAAATGACCGTTGTCAAGGCTCTCGGTTCGACCAAGCCAACCCGACGTGACCGTGCGCGGGCGACCCGGCTACGGATCACCAGAGCGGCCTACCACCTCTTCTGCGAGCGCGGATACACCGCGACCACGATGGCGGAGATCGCCGAGTCAGCCGGCGTCGCGGTACAGACGGTGTACTTCGCGTTCCATACCAAGAGCGAGCTGCTCAGTCGCACCTACGACTTCGCGGTAATGGGCGAGGGCGAGCCGCTCGCTCCGGAGCAGCAGCCCTGGTTCCGGGCAATGCAAGAGGAGCCCGACGTCGTGTCCGCGCTCCGGCACGTGGCCACCGGCGTCGGTGAGATTACGCGACGGGTAACTCCGCTCTACGTGGTCGCACGGGCTGGTGCCGAGGGAGACGCTGAAACGGCTCGAGTGATGGCCTTCCATGAGGACTGGCGCGCCCAGGGCTATCGGCAGATGCTCGACTTGTTGCGCGAGAAGGCGCCGCTGCGGAGAGATCTCACCCCCGAGCGCGCGACGCAACTCCTATTGCTCTATGTCGGAATGGATGTCTACAACGTCCTCGTCAGCGTCTATGGATGGACGCACGATGAGTGGGTGGATTGGACGGTCACCACCCTGGCCGAGCAACTGTTCGACCTTGACGCCACATAAGCCGCGGCAAGCGCCGCCAGACACAATCAAGTTGGCCCTCCGAGCCGGTCTCATTGTCTCGTCGGTTACATAAGCAATGGCCATTCGGTCTCGTATGTCGTTGTGCATCGGCCGGAGGCAGAGCCCACGCCGACGCCATGAGCTCGGGGCCGTTTATGCGATTCCGCCGGTGACAGTGGGATGCTTAGCGCACCGGCGGTCCCGCCGGGCTAAGTCGGGGCCGCCGTCCCGCCAAGCACTCAAGCCAACGAAATCAACCGGCCCCGTCTCGGTCCTCCCACCCAGCGGGGCCATCCCATGTCCGGGCCGGTATCTTCAACCGTCTTCGCGATCTCGGGCTTCGTCCACGGCCAGGAGTCACCCCTACTGCTCGTCCTCCCTTACACCAGCGGAATCCGGGCGAGCGCCGCCGCTTCCTCTCCGGGGCCTCGGGTCAGGGCGTGAAGACGAGCGTGTCGATCACCGATTGGGCGACGTCGTACCAGTCAGCCGAACGTGTGATCGAAGTCGGAAGACGGCAGGCCTGTGCAGGTCCCTGGTGGCACGACTGCCGTAACGATAGTGATGTCGTCGGTGGTGCCCTCGACGAAGCCGGCCATGGAGCCGCCCGGTGGGAGCGCCCGCCGCCGGCGCACGCACCGATGACTCCGATGCTGACTGCGCATAGGAGCAGCCTTAGACGTGGAGACGTGTTCACTGTGACTCTCCTCGGCGAGGCCACCGCTGCGCGGGCGTTAGGTACGACTTAGCGCGGGTCGACCGCGAGGCTTCGCGTTCATACCAGCTGCGGTCCTTGACCTTCTTCCAGCGCGAATCCCAATGGTCAAACCAGGCCGGCAGAAGATACAGACCGCTGGTGATCGCAACAATGGGACCGGCGCCGAGGGCCGGTGCGATTGTGTCAGGCGGGTTGGTATCTGCGGCTCAAGCCGCCGGCTCGGCCTCCGGGGTTGTCTCTGTCAGCCGTCGCATTTCCTCGCGGAGCGCCGCCGCCTCGACTGGAGTAGCTCCGCCTCGGGCGTCCCGTCTTGGGCTTCCTCAAGTTGCCGCTCGACGTCGCGCCAACGCGCGAGAACGCCTGCCGTCTGCATGTAGTTGGCCATCTTCGTCTCCCTCGAAACAAATGGCTCAATACAACGACAATTCGTTCCCCACTGTGGCGTTGCCGACGCCTATGTATCAAAACTCGCGGAGCCCGTCAACGATCCGGTTCGACCTCTTCCGTGCTCACGCCTTGGCGACGCTCTATCCGATCGCCCGCGGCCTGTTCGTCGTGGGCCACCCTGAAGATCTCAGTGCTAACGTCGGCCACGGCGTCAGCCGCGTCATGGAACGCCGGTGTCGAGACCTCGAGATGGCGCTTGCGCTTCTCCAGGTCCTTCAACAGGTTCATCTTTTCGAGCAGGTCGTCCGAGTCATTTCGCACGCGCCGCAGTTCTCGCTCAGCCATGTCGCGCTCCTTCGAGGGCCTGACCCCGGGCCGGCAATGGTGCGGCAGATTGAGAGCGCCGAAGCTTGCAGCTTTTGTACCGCGATTGCATTCACCTTGAAGCCTGACTACCTGCGGGACGTGCTCCGCGTTGGGCCGCCATCGTCGAGGCGGTCGCATGGCCATGCCCTTGAACGGCCACGGCCGATGGCCGTGGCGGTTATCGGTCCAGACCGGCTTCGCGTATAGGGTCGTCATCGGCGGTCGGGCCTTCGCGGTGGCCGCTCGGCTCGGGCGCGCTCGTCGGCCCGACCTGGGTCGCGTGCCCGGCGACGCGCTCGTCGCCCGACTGGACGCCCCCGGGGATCGACTCCTCCTCGAGCTCTGGTTTGTTGCCGATGTAGGCCCCTGGGTCAAGCGGCTCGGTCATGCGGCCATCGCGATCTTCGCCGCGTAGGCCGCGAGCTCGTCCGCGAGCGACCTTGCAGCTGGCCTTCTGTGCCTTTTGGAACTCGGTCGCCGCGGTGCGCAGCTCCTTGTCTTTGGTCGCTCGTGCGATCTCGAGCATCCCGCCGGCCGAGTCCATCTGCTTGCGCTTGATGTTCAGCAGCACCGCGTGTGCCTCGTAGAAGTCACTGTCGGCGCCCTCGTTGGTGGCTGTCTCGAGCGTCTCTTCCATCAGCTCCTTGAGCCCGCTGGCAACATCCTCGATCTTGCCGGTAGCGCCATGCGGCTTGCCGAGCGCCTTGAGCTGGGTCAGGAACACCTTGTCCTGGGTGAGGGCCGTTTTGATCGCAGTCTTGGCGGATGCTTGAGGATGCCTGGTGGACAGCGTGGTCTCGGCGTCGACGATGCTCTGCTGCACCGCGATGGCCTCGTCGTACTCGTGGGTGATGAACGCTTCACCAGTCTTGGCTTCGCCCATGGTGATGACCTCCCCCGTCATGCGGGATATGAAAATGGAGGGACCCAGGCCGTGCTGTCGTGGCTCCTCGGGCCGGGGTCCCAGGTCGGGCGGTGGCCCAAGGACCGATCCGCTCGCCGGAGTCGGATGGTGCAGCCACGCCATCATGGTCGGCGTTTCAGCGCCTGCAGGGACGTCACAGGGGCGTGACAGTGACGTCGTCCCTCACGCACGTGACGCTTCCGAGCACTTCCGCGGACGAGCCGTCACACGCTTGCAAGTCACCCGACCGAATGCGCAGTCGGCTTGGATGGACCTCGGCCATACGGTCCATCCGCCAAGCCCGCTTGAGGATCGCCCGATGCCAACGACCGAGATCTCTGACTGGGGAGACGCTGTCTTCCTGGCCTTATCAAACGCCTTGAATACGTTCCTTGCGGCCATTCCGCAGGTGATCGGCGCTGTCCTGATCATCATCATCGGTTGGATCATCGCGGGCGTGTTGGCCCGCCTGACCACCGAGCTGCTTCGACGCGCGGGTGCGGATCGCCTGTTCGCGGAGCACGGCGGCGAGGTCTACGGCGCGCAGAGCAAACGGGTCAAACCAAGCCTGGTCCTGGGTGAGCTCGTCAAGTGGCTCATTCGCATCGTCTTCCTGGTCGCCGCCGCAAACGTGCTCGGGATGACCCAGGTCAGCGAGTTGCTGAACCAGATCCTTCTCTGGATCCCGAACCTGATCGTTGCCGCGGTGATCCTCCTACTCGCGCCCTTGCTCGGGCGGTTCGTCCGAGGGGCCATCGAGGTCGGCGCCGGTGAGATGGGGTTCACCAATGCGCCGCTGCTCGGGCGCATGGCAGAGATTGCGATCACCGCGTTCGCCGTGATCATCGCGATCAACCAGATTGGGATCGCGGCCACCTTGGTCAACACCCTGTTCATCGGGTTGGTCGGTGCAATGGCCTTGGCGTTCGGCCTCGCGTTCGGGTTGGGAGGTCGCGACGTGGCGGCACAAATCACCCAGGACTGGTACGCCTCCTCAAAAGCCACCGTGGCACGCGTCCGGGGGGAGACGAGGAAAGTACACGTCCCGGTGCAGATCCGAATGCCACCTGAGCCAGTCTGGGCAATCACGGATTCCGAGACATACGAAAGGATCCGCGGCATGACTGACGACATGCCCCTGAAGCCGGGATGGAATGGCGAGCCTGGGGCACCAAAAGATCCACCGCCTGAGAACGTGGTTGCGGATGAAGAGGGCAACCCAAGGTGGACCGATGGTCCCTATGGACCGGAATGGCTAACCGAGACTGAGTCGTGATGGGCGGCGTCCGTTAGGAGCAGGCGTCACCGATCGCAGCCGCCAGACGCTCGGCCGTCTCCGGAGAATGCTCCGCGATCTGCACGATCACGTCCTTTGGAAGGTTGAGCAGAACGTCGCACGAATGCGGCTGGCCCTGGTCGGGAAACGCCGCGGCCGGCGCAAGCGCCACCTGGAGGTGTCAACGCCTGAGTTCCATGAGGCGACCGACGGGGTGGCCGAGGTAAGCAGTGACATCTTCAGACTTGCCCGCGACGAGCAGGCCGCCGGCGACCGGATCGAGCGCCGGCAACGAGTGACCACTGAAGATGTCGAAGCGGACCGTTGACGAGTTCCGCGGGTCTTGCTATATAGGCGCGGCAACGCCAACGAAGGGGGACGAAACGTCAGTTTGTGGCCATTTGGTTCGAGGGAAGCATGATGGCGAACTACATGCAGACGGCAGACGTTCTGGCGCGTTGGCGAGACGTCGAGCGGCGGTTGGCGGACGTTCAAGACGGGACGCCTGAGGCGGAGGAACTCCAGGCTGAAGCGCTCACGCTTCGCGAGGAGATGCGACGGCTGACGGAGTCAAGCCCTGTGGTAGCGCCGGCTACGAGCGCCAGTCAAGCCCGCGCCTGACGCACCCAGCCGGCCCAGGATCCGCGCGTTCGCTCCATCGTGACAGCGAGACGAACGACGACCGGGGTCGTCGCCCACTTGGCGTTTCCGTGCCTCTCGTTGTTTCGCTTTGTGCGAAATCCCTCAGGCGCGTCCAAGCTCCTCGGCTAGCTCGCGTTCCGCGGCCGCTTTGTGGGCGATCCTCCGCACGAGCTCCTGGATCTCAATCGAGAGCCTATCGACCTCCGGGTCTGCAGGATCGAGGGCCAGCTTCCGGTCCTCTAGATGCGCCAGCTGTTGCGCGTCGTCCTGGATTGCTTCCGAGGTCGCCCGTAGGTCGCTCTCTGCATCCGGCATGTCCTGGCTACCTCAGCTACCGGCGTTCGTCCAATGCCCATCCCGGTAGACATACCAGACTGTCGTTGGCTCACCAGTCAGGTCGCGGGAATGGACGACGGCCTGAGGATAACGCACGCGTAGCCGCTCCCCGAACACCGTCAGGTCCATGCCTTCTTCGAGCTGCTGCTCAGCGAAGGCCGCGAACACGCGATCGGTAATCGGGTTTGTGACGAGGGTTGGTCGCATCGTTCCGGCTCCGGCGCGCTGGATGATCTCATCCTCGCGACCGTGGCCTCGCCCCGAACGAAGCGGAACAGTCGATGCCCTTACAGGTGGCGTACACCATCGACGCCCGTTCGATGGCCTGACGGAGGCCGCTATTTCATGGCGTAGATCGACCCTAGTAGTCGTTCCGCGTTGTACGTGTCGGTCGACGATCGTGTGACATGAGTGTCACCGCGAGCGTGCCATGCTCGTGAACCTCTCACAGCGCAACTGTGCGCGGCGAGCTTCGACGGGCCGACGGACCCGTTAGCCCGTGGGCATGCTTGCGGAGAGCGACCGCAGGATCGCCCGCGCAGTCGCTTCCGGGTGCGTCCGCTGGGGCGAGTGCGGAGCGTTCGCGATCGTGATGACCCGATCGGGTCCGAGCAGCTCGCGAAACTCGGCCGCTGCCGCATCAGGGACGAGCCCGCCGGCCGAGGGTTCTCCGCGAATCAGCCAGACGGAAATGGCCCGCGCCAACGGGTGCCGCAAGGCCGCCAGCCCGGCGTCCCATGGGCCGTTCTCGACAAGCATGGCGCGGACCGCGTCGACGTTGTACTGCGTCAGGCCACGCGCTTTGGCCAAAACGTCGCCGTCCGACCAGGAAGGATTGACCGCCCTGATCGCATTCGCGGCGTTCTCCACGGAGTCGTAATGCCGCTCGGTCGGCTCCAGCGTCAAGGCTGCAAGTTCATCGAGCGCGAGCCACGGCGGGTCGAGGAGAAGGAGCGGTGCTGGTCGGATACCGACCTGCGGCAGGTGCGCGGTGACCATCCCACCCCACGAGTGACCGACCACAGCCAGCATCGGGTGCGCCAGGTCCGCGTGCGCGATGAAACCGGCCAGCTCCCCCGCGGTCTCGATGAGTCGGTGACGGCCGCTCCACGCGGCAGCCGGGCCGTGTCCGGGCATGTCGACTGCCACGGCCAGCCGTCCGGCTGCGCCGAGCCCCGGTCCGACGCGCCACCAGGCATCCGCATTCGAGGTGATCCCATGGACGAGAAGCAGCGGCGGGTCGGCCGGCTTGCCCCAGGACAGGAAGCGCCAGCGCTGGCCACCCGCGTCGATGGCGCCCTCCTCGCCTGGCGCTGGTGACGCAAGCGCGTTGGCCACCTGCACGGGGAGGTCTTGGGCCGTCGTCGCGGCGAGCCCTTCGGTGGGCCGCATAAGCTGACTCTAGCGCGAACGCGCGTCCGGCCGCCAGGCGAGACGACCAGCTTGAAGGAGGAAAGCATGCCGCGGCGTCGCATCAGCTCAGGCTCTCCGTACGAAGCGTCAGTCGGCTGCAGTCGAGCGGTCGTAGTCGGGGATCGGATTGTGACATCGGGCACGGCGCCGATCTGGCCAGACGGGAGCTGCGACCCGGACGTCACCGTTCAGACGCGACGTTGCCTCGAGATCATCCTCGCCGCACTGGCCCAAGGCGGCGCCACTGCCGGAGATGTCATCCGAACACGCATGTACCTGGCTGACGCGAGGGACGCCGACGCGGTCTCGCGCGTCCACGGTGAGGTCTTCGGATCAATCCGGCCGGCCACGACGATGGTCGTTGTGGCTGCGCTGGTCGATCCGCGCTGGCGGCTGGAGATCGAGGCTGAGGCGATCGTCGGCTCCGCCTGATCTCGGCGAGCCGATGATGTTGGTGGATCCTGGGCTGATGACCACGTCACGGAACATGCCCACCGCGCATCTTTGGCGACATGCTCGTGAACCCCTGACCGATCACGTCATGTGAGCGACTCATCACCATGTCGGCCGAAGAACACGAGGATGTCGCGCCAGGGATCCTGTGGTCTACGCCTGCGAACTGCGGCGACCTATCGAAACCCTGCTACCCCCGGCGCGGTCCGTCATCACGCCCCGCTCAGGGGATGGCAAGCACGTTGGTCACGCGGGCGATGCGCCCGTCGGGGGCGAACTCGATGACATCGGTCCCGGCCAATGACTCCGGCGGGTCGCCGCCTTCCTGGGACCAGGGGATCGCAAGACGACCAGCGAGCAATCTCGGGGGGCTGGTCTCCCAGACTCGGAAGCCGGGCAGGGCCTCGTGGGTCGCCGCGATCAGTTCGGCGAATGCGGTACGCCCGACGACGCCATCCGGCACCTCGTCGTCAGCGTAGACGCCGTCCTGCGCCCAGCACTCCTCGAGGAGGGCCATGGCGTGCTTCGGATCGTTCCAGGCTCGCGAATACAGCTCGTAGACGTCTTCGGGTCGAAGCATCGGTCAGCCTCCGGGATGTGCGTAGAACGTCTTGTGGACGATGCGCCAAGCGTCGTCGATCCGGACCATGGACAGGTCGTCGCTGTACCACACGCCGGCGAACTGGCCGCCGAGCCTGACCAGGGCGGTGTCGCCTTCGAACGAGAGGCCATCGATGCGCCATTCGTGCGGTCCTGCTTGCGCGACCAGCTTCTTGCATTCGGCGACAAATTCGTCGAGGGTCGACCAGGACAACTCGCCCTGCTCGTTGCCGACGATGCAGGCGCGCGGATGGAACGCGCGGGTGAGCTTCGCCTCGTCGCCCTCCATCATCCCGTCGTAGTAGGTGCGGACGGTCTCGGTCACCGCCGCGATGTCCGCCTCGTTTGTCCGCGTGCTCATCCACCGCTCCCTTCTCCGCCAAAGGCGGACAACCACCTGACTTGCCAGGGCTCAATGTTTAGATCGAAATGGGTCGCCACGCGTCTTCCAGCCAAAGTCAGTTCGCGCTCCTAGCTACCGCACACGATCCAGGCGGCCCGGGTGGCGATCCCCCTTGAAGCGGCCGCCGGCACTCCCTATCGTCCGCCAAATCGTCGTCGCTCGTGGGAGGTTGGCATGGATTGGCAGAACGCGATCTTCGCGCCAGGGTGGGTTTGGTCGATGCTCAGCCTGGTCCTGGTGGTCGGCACCCTGGTCGGGTTGTACCGCCAGCTCCTGGCGCAGCACACCCAGATGCAGGAGGACACGAAGCTCCTCCGCAGCCAGGCGCATTACAACGCGTTGACGCTCTCGCAGCGGGCTCGGGAGTTGCTCATCGAGAACGAGGGCTTCGCGCGGGTCATCAACGTTGGCTATCGCGACACCCGAAGCGTTGAGCGACGTCGATTGGGCCAGGTGCAGCAGCTACATGTTCCTGCAGATCAAGCGTGGGAGTACCTCTACTACCAGCATCGCGATGGTTCGATCCCGACCGAGTACTGGGTCGGCGCCGAGGACTACTACAGGAACATGGTCGCCAGCAGACCGGGGTACGCCCGCTTCTGGTCGGGCAACAAGTCATCGTTCGACGAACCCTTCCGCTCCTACGCGGCTCCTGGCGTTCACCAAGGAGCCTGCGCCGACACCGGACCGCTAGGGGCGGACCCTAAGACCGACCGGGCAGCGTCACGCGGATCCACTGGTTGGTGGGACACCCGCTGTCCCGGCGCCGGCCCAAGCGAACGCGGCGACCACCAGCCCGCCAGCCTGACACCGCCCTCCGCTCCGGCCCGTTGGGATCCCGGCATACGATCGGTCGATGGGAATGGTCTGAATGACCTCGCAGATGAGCAGCTCGATCACGATCGCCCGACCGATCGAGGATGTATTCGCCGTCTTGACCAACGTCGAGAACACCGAGAAGTGGTGGCCGTCGACGGTCAAGGAGTGGTGGACCTCGGAGCCGCCCCACGGACTTGGGTCCACGCGCCATGCCGTCTCCAGGATCGGCCTGTTTCGTTCAGGGAACGATGCCGTGGTCACCGTCTACGAGCCGCCGCGACGGGGCGTCATGAAGGGCACCTCGAAGAACGCACCGTTTGAGGCGACACTTAACTTCCTGACGGTCGAGGGAGGAACGAAGGTTGATGTCGTGATCGCGTTGTTCCTGCGTGGCCCGGCGAGGCTGGTCGGACCGCTGTTCATGCGCTGGTACCGCGGAAACTGGGAACGCGGCATGCTGAAGCTCAAGCTGATGATGGAGTCGGGCGAGTTGTAGGTGTCGGCTAGGGATGATCCTCAAGGCGGCGCAACCCTGAATCGATCGCCCTTAGCTGCTCAATGGCACCACAGGTTCTCGCGACAGAAGCTTTTGGGTAGGGATCAACTGGCGCATACTCCACCCTTCGGCAGCCTCCGCCCAAGTCACGCCGATCGGCTGTCGTAGAGGGAATGGCCCAATGAGGCGACGGCTCCACGGGCTGATGGCAGCCCTGGTGCTGCTGACCGGAGTGGTCCAACCGGCGACCGGAATGGTCCAGCCGGTGTCCGCGGCGCCACCCGCGCCGAAGATCACGATCTGTCACTACGACTCCGTGACCGGCACGTACAGCCGGATAACCATCAGTACGACGTCGGAGTCGATGCACCAGGCGCACGGCGACGCCCGCCCAGGTCAGCCTGTCCCGCGCCAGCCCGGGTACGTATTCAGCGCCAGCTGTGTGCCCACGCTCCAAGACACGGACAACGACGGCATTCCCGATGCCAGCGACAACTGCCCGCTCGTAGCCAACAGCAACCAGCTCAACACGGACGGCGACGCCCAGGGCAACGCCTGCGATTCCGACGACGACAACGACACGGTCGCCGACGGCTCGGACAACTGCCCGCTCGTGGCCAACACCAGCCAGACCAACACCGACGGCGACGCCCAGGGCGACGCGTGCGACACCGACGACGACAACGACACGGTCGCCGACGGCTCGGACAACTGCCCGACGTCGCCAACACCAGCCAGGCCAACCGCGATGGCGATGCCTGGGCGATGCCTGCGACAGCGACGACGACAACGACGGCAAGGCCGACGGCACCGACAGCTGCCCGATCGGCGACACCGGCTGGACCTCCAACGCCAGCACCGACCGAGACGGCGATGGCTGTCGCGACGCGAGCGAGGACACCGACGACGACGGTGACGGCAAGGCCGACGGCAGCGACGCCTGTCCGCCGGCGACATCGGCTGGACCTCCAACGCCAGCACCGACCGCGACAGCGACGGCTGCCGCGACTCGACCGAGGACACCGACGACGACAATGACGGCAAGGACCGATGGCAGCGACGCCTGCCCGGCCGGCGACCTCGGCTGGACCTCCAACGGCATCACCGATCGCGATGGCGACGGCTGTCGCGATGCCGGCGAGGACGCCGACGACGACGGTGACGGCAAGGCCGATGGCAGCGACAGCCTGTCCGGCCGGGGATCTCGGCTGGACCTCCAACGGCTCGACCGACATTGACGGCGACGGCTGTCGCGATGCCGGCGAGGACACCGACGACGACAACGACACGGTCGCCGACGGCTCGGACAACTGCCCGCTCGTGGCCAACACCAGCCAGACCAACACCGACGGCGACGCCCAGGGCGACGCGTGCGACACCGACGACGACAACGACACGGTCGCCGACGGCTCGGACAACTGCCCGACGGTCGCCAACACCAGCCAGGCCAACCGCGATGGCGATGCCTTTGGCGATGCCTGCGACAGCGACGACGACAACGACGGCAAGGCCGACGGCACTGACAGCTGCCCGATCGGCGACACCGGCTGGACCTCCAACGCCAGCACCGACCGAGACGGCGATGGCTGTCGCGACTCGACCGAGGACACCGACGACGACGGTGATGGCAAGGCCGATGGCAGCGACGCCTGTCCCGCCGGCGACATCGGTTGGACCTCCAACGCCAGCACCGATCGCGACAACGACGGCTGCCGCGACTCGACCGAGGACGCCGACGACGACGGTGATGGCAAGACCGATGGCAGCGACGCCTGTCCCGCCGGCGAGCTGGGCTGGACCTCCAACGGCGTCACCGATCGCGATGGCGATGGCTGTCGCGATGCCGGCGAGGACACCGACGACGACAGTGACGGCAAGGCCGATGGCAGCGACAGCCTGTCCGGCCGGGGATCTCGGCTGGACCTCCAACGGCTCGACCGACATTGATGGCGACGGCTGTCGCGATGCCGGCGAGGACACCGACGACGACAACGACACGGTCGCCGACGGCTCGGACAACTGCCCGCTCGTGGCCAACACCAGCCAGACCAACACCGACGGCGACGCCCAGGGCGACGCGTGCGACACCGACGACGACAACGACACGGTCGCCGACGGCTCGGACAACTGCCCGACGGTCGCCAACATCCAGCCAGGCCAACCGCGATGGCGATGCCTTTGGCGATGCCTGCGACAGCGACGACGACAACGACGGCAAGGCCGACGGCACTGACAGCTGCCCGATCGGCGACACCGGCTGGACCTCCAACGCCAGCACCGACCGAGACGGCGATGGCTGTCGCGACTCGACCGAGGACACCGACGACGACGGTGATGGCAAGGCCGATGGCAGCGACGCCTGTCCCGCCGGCGACATCGGTTGGACCTCCAACGCCAGCACCGATCGCGACAACGACGGCTGCCGCGACTCGACCGAGGACGCCGACGACGACGGTGATGGCAAGACCGATGGCAGCGACGGCTGTCCCGCCGGCGAGCTGGGCTGGACCTCCAACGGCGTCACCGATCGCGATGGCGATGGCTGTCGCGATGCCGGCGAGGACACCGACGACGACGGTGACGGCAAGACCGATGGCAGCGACAGCTGTCCGGCCGGGGATCTCGGCTGGACCTCCAACGGCTCGACCGACATCGATGGCGACGGCTGTCGCGATGCCGGCGAGGACACCGACGACGACAACGACACGGTCGCCGACGGCTCGGACAACTGCCCGCTCGTGGCCAACACCAGCCAGACGGACCTTGACGAAGATGGGATCGGTGATGCCTGCGATCCGTCTGTTGCAGCGGCCGGATCTTTGGGCTTAGTGCTGGCTTACACCCGCGCGGATCCAATCCAGGTAAATAATCACGACCTTCTGGGTCGACTCAATAGAGCAATCGGAATAGCCGCGTAGGCGGATCCGCGCCGAAAGCCGCACTGCGATGGCGCTAGCGGGACGGGCTGGCCAGGTCGTACACTCGGGTCGGCGTTTCCCACGCCCGACTTCCAGACCGGATCCCCACGCGACCCGGCGATGCGGAGGTAAAGGGGATCCGGATCCTCGGGACGACCGGTCTGATCATCCGATCGGCTGGCGCTGTGTAGCGTGGGAGCGCGCGCCGGCCGTGACGGAGATCGACCGATGACCACCCGCAAGGGATTCAAGCGGCTCGTCCGCGCTCGCGCCGAGAAGACCGGCGAACGCTATGCCACCGCTCGCCGCGTCCTCCTCGGAGAAACCGGACCGAGCAGTCCTCCATCGTCCGACGACCGGCGGACCGGCCGGCCGGGCATCCACCCCGATACGGCCTCGATGGCCACTGTGCTGGCGGCCCGGGGCGTCGTTTCGCCGAGCACCGATCGGCCAATCAGCGAGGCGCTCCTGCTCGTCGCCGGTGGCGGGCTCGGAGCCGGCTACATTCTCTGGGAGTTCGAGTCCCGGAATCGCCCGGTCCTGACCCTCGGCTTCCGGAACCAGTGGCAGTACCCGGCGATCCCGGGCTGGTTCGGCAAGACCACCGAACGGCTGGGCGTGCCCGCCGTCCTCCACGAGACGAGCGGAGCCAAGGCAGCCCGCGAAGCGCTCGAAGCGACTCTCGGCGATGGCAGCCCGGTGATCGCGACCGTCGACCAGCAGACGATGGGCCTTTGGGGCCTGCCGCCCGAGCTGTCGGGCTACGCCGGTTATCCGGTCGTCGTCACCGGCAGGACCGACGACGGCGCGTACCTGGTTGACGATCGCGGCACATTGCCGTTTGTCGTCCCGGCCGACGTGATGGCCGCGGCTCGGGGCCGCGTCGGCTCGTATCGCAATCGGCTCATCGAGCTTCGACCGACCCCTGGACCGCTCCCGGCCGACCGACTCCGCGATGCCCTGCTGGCGGGCCTTGCCGACCAGGTCGACCACCTGTCGTCTGGCTCCGATTCGTTCTCCCTTCCAGCCTGGCGAAAGTGGAGCCGGCTCATGACCGACCGCCGGAACGCCAAAGGATGGCCACGGGTCTTCGCCGCCGGTCGCGGCCTGTTCGACGCGCTCATCTCGATGGTCGAGCTGGTCGACGACGGCGTTGGTGCGTGGGGCGGTCACCTCCGCGACCTGTATGCCGACGGCCTCGAGGAGGCCGCCGCCATCCTCGACCGGCCGGCCCTCCGGGAGGCGGCTGGATCGTGGCGCGCCAGCGCGGACCTGTGGCAGGAGCTCGCCGACGCGGCCGTCCCGACTGCGGTCGATGGCGCCGCCGACGCGGTCGAGCTGGCCGAGGAGCTGCACGACGCCGTGATGCGCGGCGAGCCCGGCAGAGCCCAGGCGCGCAGCGGCGGCCGCCGGCCTGTGGGAGATCCGCGATCGGTATGCCGACGAGTGGCCCTTGGCCGAGGACGAGACCGACGCCCTGCATGGCCGATCTCGGACGGCGTCTCGCGGCAATCCATGCCGCCGAGCAGATGGCCCTCGGCGCGACGCGCCGGGCGATCGGGGGCTAGGAGGTCGTCGATCCCCTCCCGCTCGGCGTGTGGCTCGTCAGGCCTCGGGCTGCGATAGCCACCGTTCGTACCTGGACTCGAAGAGGGATGGCACGCCACCGGTCGCGACGAAGACGATCGCCTTGGCCTGCAGTTCGGACTGCGGCAGCGCGACCAGTCCAGCCATCGCCTTGCCCGAATACACGGGATCGAGAAGCAGCCCTTCGGTACGGGCGGCAAGCCGCGTCGCGTCGAGACACGCGCTGGTCATTGCCCCATATCCGTCCCCGATCTGATCACCGACAAGCCGGGGCTCGCCGGAGGGTCGGGGGAGGTGGAGGAGTTCTGCCACCGCAATCGTCAGGGTTCGGATGGCACTCGCCGGGTCGGCCAATGCGCCAACGTCGATGCCGAGGACCCGATCATGACCGAGGCGTGCGGCCAGACCGGCTTGGGTCCCACCTGAACCCGTTGCCGTGATCACGAGCACATCGTCGTGACCGAGATCGGCGGTGATCTCCTCGGCCGCGATGGCATAGGCGCTTGCTCCCAACGGCGACGAGCCGCCGACGGGAATGACGTACGGCCTTCGCCCCTCGGCGCGGAGCTCGGCTGCGATGCGTTCGAGGACCGCGTTGAGGTCGTCCAGCGCAAGCGGTCCAACGAAGCGACGCTCCGCGCCGAACAGGAGGTCAAGTAGTTGGTTCGCCTCTGTCTCCGAAACCGGATCGCTGTTGAACGCCAGGACGCAACCAATGCCCACCTTGGCGGCAGCCGCCGCGGTCGTTCGAGCGTGATTGCTCTGGAGGCCTCCGGCGGTGACCAGGACGTCGCATCTGGTCGCGAGGGCATCGGCGACAAGGTGCTCCAGCTTCCGAGTCTTGTTTCCCCCGGTGGCAAGCCCGGTGCAGTCATCTCGCTTGACCCAGAGTCGGCCGGTCCCGAGCCCAATTGCCGCGCCGAGCCTGTCCGCTTGTTCCAACGGCGTCGGCAGGTGGGCGAGTCCTGGACTAGCGCTTGTCAATTCGATGGCCCGGACGTTGGCTGGATCAGCAACCCTCGCAGCGCTCCGAGTGGATCGGGGATCTCGCCACCGTGCCCGAAGAGCACCCGATCGAACTCGAGGCCTGCGATCCGTCGAAGGCTCTCTTCGGCTACACCCGGGTCAGCCGTAAACGGGGCGGGCCCTCGAGACAGGGAGCTCCCCACGGAGCCGATGATGTCGCCCGCAAACAGGATCGATCCCTCGTCGAGTACAAAGCTGCAGTGACCGGGCGTGTGACCGGGCGTGTGGAGAACGCGGAGTTCCCGAACTGATCCGCCGTCCACGAGGCCTTGTAGCTCCCCGTCGAACGGGATTGCGGCCCGATCATCGGCACCAGCCCAGACCCTGGCGTGACTCGCACTCGCAACAACCTCGGCTAGCCCGCCCACGTGATCGGGGTGGCGGTGGGTCAGCACGACATCACTGATGTCGTCCCATCTGGCGCCAACTCGCGCGAGCCCGGCACCAATGGCGCCGTGGCTCCCGACGGTCCCGACATCGATCAGGACAACTCCGCTGGCGTGGGTGACCAGGAAGCATCGGACGTCAAAGTCGAGCGGTGCTGGCCCCGCGACGCCAGCAGGAAGGTGCACGTCAATCACGATTGGTTCGACGTCGTCGTCATGGGCTGCCAGCATATCGCCAGCTGATCGTCAATCGCCCTAGGTGCAGCCGGACGTCCTAGGCGATTTCGCGGCGGACCTTGAGCACCAGCCCCTCGGGGGCGTGGGCCCGCCGTTCGACAGTACCGACGCGCATCCCGGGCTCGTAGACGGCGCTCCGGCCCTTGCCCGCGGCCTTCGCGACGTACATCGCCGCGTCGGCATTCGTCAGCAGCTCGTCCACCGACCGGTTCGGTCGCCTCGTGGTATTCGGGCGGACTCAGAATGGCGGCGATCGCCGGCGTCGCCAATAACCCCTTCGTACCAATCGAGGTCGGGCCGGCGGGTCAGCGCTCAGACGTGCCGATGCCGGTCCGATTCGTCGTGGGCCGCCGGAGCGTCATCGTCGCGCGGCGGTTGTTCCCAGCCCATGCTCGCTGCATCGGCCTGCGGCACCGAGAGGTGGATGACCTCCCCCTCGACATTCGCGACCGCCGTCGCGGGGACGTAGATGTCGCTCGCCAGTCCGCCGGTGGCGGTGAGGATGTAGTTCTGGCTCACCTCCCGCACCTCGCCGATGCGGTGGCCATCATTGCCGACGACGGTCCAGCCGGGCTTGATGTCTGCCATTCGCATCGCGACGCGGGCCTCCTCCTACTGAGCGTTCCACCTGAGCGCTCACGGACATCCTAGGCGCCACCCGCGAGTCGCGGCTCACCAGGCTGCGAGCATCCAGATCCCTGGATCGGGATCGGCTGGGTTGCCACCGACCTCTGCGAAGGCCTCGACCGCTCGGCGCTGGTGCGGCCGCGCCGCTTCATCGAGCCCCGCCGAGTGGAGCAGGTCCGCGATGTGATTCTCGACGGCGGCTTCGAGATGGCGGTCCCCCACGCGTTGGCACGCCAACACGGCATTTTCCCCGTGCGAGAGCATCGCTTCGATCTGTCCGAGGGCGGATTCCGACATCGCCAATCCAATCTCGGCAGCGATCCCCGCGGTTGGATCCGGATCATCCAGTGCTGCGACGCGTGCGAGCCGGAGGGCGGTGCGAGCGGCGACTGGGTCATTCCGATCGAGTGCAGTCAAGCCGAGCATCCGATTGGCCGAACCAGCCGTGGCGGGATCCGCCCCCTCCGTCGCCAGGGCCAAGGCGCTCGATGCGGCCTCCTGGGCGGACTCGCTGTCGCCGACCCGGCGCTTGACGATCGATCGAGTCACCAGCATCTGGGCCTGCAACCGCGCATCGTCGACAACGGCAAATCCAGCGTCGAGGTGACGATCCGCGGCGACAAGGTCGCCGCGCCGCACGTGCACTCGGGCCAGGGCAAGTTCAAGCCCCGCCTGTCGACCCGGAACGGCAAACGCCGCCGCAGTCTCCAGCGAAGCGATCGCACCGGCGTAGTCGCCGACGCGTGTCTTCAGGCCGCCGATTGCCTCGTGGAGCCCGGCAACGTCTTGGTGGCCGAGACCCGCCGCGGCTTCATACAGGTCGATCGCTTCTGCGTTGGCATAGACGGCGGCTGCACGATTGGCCGCATCCCGATACGCCTCGGCGGCCTCGGCGTCTCGCCCGGCATCGCGCTCGTGCTGGGCGATCTGAACGAACCGACCAA
Source organism: uncultured Chloroflexia bacterium (assembly GCA_963731865.1). Taxonomy (GTDB): domain Bacteria; phylum Chloroflexota; class Limnocylindria; order Limnocylindrales; family CSP1-4; genus SPCO01. The sequence goes on from CAVSXG010000002.1 coordinate 1,919,032, forward strand.
GGTCATCCCGTCCTGATCCCGCAAGGTCAAGACGAAAGGCCTCCGCGATCCGACGATGCAGGAGGCGACGCCGCGCCACGCTCAAGGACTCCTCGGACAGGTCGCGGAGCGCGGCGTGGGCGAAGTCGTACCGCGGCTCCCGGCGACCCGGTGTCGACAGCTCTCGAATCAGGCCCCGCCGCAGGAGCTCATCGAGAGCCGCGACGGTCTCATCGTCTGATCGTCCGCTGGCGTGCCGGACGGTCGGTAGGTCGAACGAACGCCCGATGAGCGCAGCCGCGGCCAGGACCTGCCGTGCTGCGCCATCCACGGAACCGAGTCGCTGGCGCACAACCGCTCGGACACCGTTTGGCATTTCGCCCGGAACAGCTCCTCCGGCAAGCGCCTCGACGACGTAGAGCGGCAAACCCTCGGAGGCACGCATCAATTCGTCGATCAGGCCTGGCGCCGGCCGCTCATCGCCGGTCGCGGCTGCGGCAAGCTCGGCGACGGCGGCGCGGTCGAACCGTTCGAGCGTCAGGGTCGAGGTCGCCGGCAGACCCTCGATCATCTCCGAGAACCCGAGGTGGTCGGCGTCGAGGTCCTCGCGCCGCCACGTCAGGATCACGAGCACCGGTCGACCGGCAAGGCGGCGGAGCAGGTACGACAGGGCCTCGAGCGAGGCAGCATCCGCCCATTGGGCGTCATCGAGCCAGAGCGTCCCGGGCTGCGAGCCGGCCAGCAGCGCGGTCAGAGAGTCCGCGATGGCAGCGACCAGGCGGGCGTGCGCGGTCGGGCTCTCGCTCGGCGACGCGCGTCGTCCCGGGCCTTCGAACTCGGGCAGCAGCTGGCCGATCTCAGTCAACAGGAGGGGTGTCAGAAGCCGCCGACGCTCAGGATCGGCCAGGCCGGCACGCAGGAGTTCGACGACGACGCCGTATGCGATTGCGCGTTCCGCCTCATACGCCTGGGCGGCGATGACGGTGCCGCCGGCGCCTGCGTGTCAAGTGCGACGGCCTCGGCGAGGCGGGTCTTTCCGATCCCCGCTTCTCCGGCGAGGACCACGACGCGACCATCCCTGGCTGCGCTCGCTCGTGCGCTCGCGATGAGATCCACTTCCGCGCGGCGCCCGACCATCGGCAGGCGCGCCGGGCTCTCGCGCCGCGGGAACCAAAGGTGGTGGCGGCGCGGGCGGCGCGGCGTCGCGGATGGCCTCGTATCGAGCCGTGGTCTCCGCGAGCGGCGCTACGCCGAGCTCGCGATCGAGCGTGGCGACGCAATTGCGGTATTGGCGGAGGGCGCCCGCACGGTCGCCGGTGGCCGCGAGCACCTCCATCAGGCGCACATGGGCGCCTTCATCAAGCGGATCGAGGTCAACCCGCCGGGCTGCCGCCTCCCGTGCTCCGACGAGATCTCCAGCGGCCTCCGCAGCGAGCGCTCAGCTGATCCAGCACCGACGCGACCGCACGCTCAACCGCCATCGCCTTTGCCCGCTCGCCAGTCGTCGAAGTCCGGGCTGTCACGGAGGCCGAACCCTGCGAGGAACGGGCCTCGGGCAAGCGCGGCCGCGGCGGCGAGATCGGGGAGGTGCCTCGCATGCACCGCGTTCTCGAGCTGGTCCAGGTCGACACGAACCATCGCCGGATCGAGTCCGACGTTCGCTCGGTCGACGATCAGGGCCTCGTTGCCAACGGCCGAGCGAAGCGTCGACAACGTGCGCCGGAGCGCACCTCGAGCGGACATGTCATCCGCCTCGGGCCAGAGCAATGCGGCCAACTCTGTCCGGGCGTACGCCCGTCGCTCCGTGGCAAGGAGCAGCAGGATGGCAAGCGCCTTTCGCGTGTCGACCTGGATCGGGGCGCCATGGACGAGGACCACCGGCGGACCGAGCAGGCTGATGTCGAGTGTTGGCGCGACCACGGTGTAACGGTACGCCCTGCGGTATGACGTTCCGTAACGATTCGAGGACGGTCGTCCCGCATTCTCGACATATGGAGGTCACGATGCCAACGCTCCGCTGGTTCGTCGTGCTCCCGTGGGCGCTGGCGATCGGATTGTTTGCGTGCCTTCTCGCCGCTGCCGTTGTCGCCGGGCAAACGCCTGATTTCGGAGGCGGGGAGGCCATCGAGCTCGTGGCCTTCTTCGGCATCATCGGGTTGTGGGGCGTGGCGAACGCGACGATGGGCGCGCTCATCGTCCTGCGACGCCCGGGCAATCCGATTGGACGACTCCTGCTCGTGGGCGGTCCACTGGTCATCAGCGTTTTCCTGGGTTTCGCGCTGAGCGGGCTCCGAACGCTGATCGGCGGGTCCGAGGATCTGCTTGGCGGCCTGGCGGGTTGGTGGGCCTCGATCGCGTTCTTCCCCGCGCTCCTCATCGCGTGGCCGCTCATCGCGATCCTGTTTCCTGACGGCCGCCTGCCCTCGCCTCGATGGCGGCTGCCCGTGATCTCGATCGTCGTCGGAGAAGGCATCGTCTCCGGGGTCAGCGCCCTCAGGCAAGGTCCAGTTTCGCCAGGTCTGCCCGACAACCCCTTCGGCGTCCTCAGCCTTTCGGATGCCGTTAGCTCGGTGGTTGGCGTCGGCGGGACCGTGCTGTTCCTCGCGTCCCTCGTCGTTGCGTTCGCCGCGATCGCGGTTCGATGGCGCCAGGGGGATGTGCTGACGCGAGCCCAGCTCAAATGGTTGCTCGGGGCGATCGCACTCGGGGTCGTCCTCTTTCCGCTCGGCTTTGGCGGAGACGTGTTCAACGCTCTCGACCTGTTGGGGGTGGGCAGCGCGAGCCTCATACCGATCGCGATCGCCATCGCGGTGCTGCGATACCGACTCTTCGAGATCGATCGGATCATCAGCCGGACCCTGACGTACGGCGTGCTGACCGTCGTGCTCGTCGGCACCTACCTGGTTGGCTTCGCGCTCGTGCAGGCATTCCTCGCGCCGTTCACGACCGGCGGCGGGCCAGTCGCTGTCGCCGCCTCGACACTGGTCGTATTCGCCCTGTTCCAGCCCCTCCGTCGGTGGTTACGCGTGTTGATGGATCGGCGCTTCAACCGATCCCGCTTTGACGCTCAGCGAACCGTCGAGGGCTTTGCGGCGAATCTTCGAGACGAGTTCGATGCCGACCGCGTCGGCGACGAATTGGGCGCGATTGTTGAGCGCACGCTGGCTCCGACCTCCATCGATGTCTGGCTCCGACCGTCCGTACGGATCGCCGGTCGATGAAGCGCGCGCTCGGCCTTGGCGTACGGCTTGCGATCGTTGGCCTCGTTATCGGCGCGATCACTCTCTCGGCAACCAGCCCGCTTGGACCAGTGGGACTCGTCGCCTTGCCATATCTGGGCGTGGGCGCGCTTTTGGTCGCCCGCCGACCGGAGACATCTATTGGCTGGATTCTCGTCGGCGTGGGCGCTTGCTACACGCTGTTGTCGATGCCAGTTACGGCTGATGCCCGGCAGTTCGCCGAGGGGACAGTCGATACGCCGGTCCTCCTTTTCGCGATCGTGCATGCGGGTCTCGGAACGACCTCGTTCTTCCTGTTCGCGGTTCTGATGATCGTGTTCCCGTCTGGCCGATTGCCTGCGGGACGGTGGGGTCGACTCGCTCGGGCAGCGTTGGGAACGGGTCTCATCTTCGCCGCGTCGGCCTACGTGATGCCCGAGATAAGCGTTGGCTATCCGGTGAGCGCCTGGGTTCCCAACCCGATTGCCCTGCTCCCAGAGGTTGCCATCTGGCAGGTGCTTACGCCGAGCACCGCGATCATTCCGGTCATGATCCTCATGGCGGCCGGCGCGATTTCCCTGTTCGTCCGAGCCAGACACGCGGCCGGCGTTGAGCGCCAACAGCTCCGTTGGATTGCAGCGTCGTTTGTGCTCGTCATCTCGGCCGTCCTGAGCGGCTTCGTCATCGGGATCATCCTTGTGCCGAGCGCGGGAGAAAGCGGCCTTGCGTGGATCCCGGTGATCTTCGCCTTCCCGCTGCCGCCCATAGCGATCGGGATCGCGGTGCTTCGCTATCGCCTGTACGACATCGACCGGATCATCAGCCGGACGATCGCGTACGCCTCTGTAAGCGGGATGCTCCTAGTCGTCTACGCCGGCCTGATCCTTGTGCTACAGGGTCCGCTGGGCACGATCACCGGTGGCGAGACAGTTGCGGTGGCCGCGTCAACGCTGGTCGCGGCGGCACTCTTCCAACCCATGCGCCGTCGAACCCAGGCCGCGGTGGACCATCGCTTCAACCGGGCTCGGTATGACGCGGAGCGGACGATCGACGCACTTGCGGCGGTCCTTCGCGATGAGATGGATTTACCCGTCGTCCGGGGGGCTGTCATCGACGCCGTCGAGCGCACCGTCGAGCCGACGGCAGCCAGCCTGTGGCTCCGTGCGGAGCAGGCGCGATGATGCGGCGCCTGGCCCGGCCATTCGCGATCTCGGCGGTCGCCGTTGCGGTCATTGGCGCAATCGGCGGGCTAACCATCCGGGCCATCGATCCCGTGCCGGTCATCCCCGACACGCTTGGGTTCACGGATGCTGCGCAAGTGGCCTTCGCGTTTCTGGGCGTCACTTTTGCCGCCGTTGGAGCGTTGCTCGTGGTGCGCCGGCCCGAGAACGCGGTTGGCTGGCTGATGATGTTGATCGGCTGTTCGAACGCGCTCGCGGGGCTGACAGCAGCCGTCACGTTCTCCGCGGTAGCCGATGGGCCATCGGGCGCGGCTGCCGCCGGGGTTGCTGGCTGGTTGACCGGCCTCTTCACGATGACCGGCACGCTCGTGTTCGGGCTTGGCTTCATCTTTCCAACGGGTCACGGGCACACACCTGCCTGGGATCGATTCATCCGGGTCGGCGCGGTCGCTTTGCTCATCGTGCTAGTCGTGTTCTTCCTCATCAGACCCGGTCCCCTCCAGGTATTCGCGACAATCGAGAACCCATTCGGGATCGGGCCGGACATGCGACCGATCTTTGGACCGCAGATCTCGGCGGTTCTGGCGGCCTCGGGTCTCGTTATCCTCCCGTTCCTCGCGCTCTCGATCGTGACGCGCTACCGGATGTCGGTTCGAGCGGGTCGCCAGCAGCTGAAGTGGTTCATCCTCGCGCTCGCCGTGGCGCTCGCGGGTGTCGCGGTGGCCCTGGTCGGCACGCTCGCGAGTGGCGGTCCGCGGGAGGCCGGCCTCGTGGTGTTCGGGTTCGCCGGGGCCCTCATCCCGGTCGCGATCGGCATCGCGATCCTTCGCCACAACCTGTATGACATCGATCGGATCATCAGCCGCACGATCAGTTATGCGGCTCTCACCGCCGTGCTTGCCGCTGTGTTCGGATTGGTGACGCTATCGCTCGGCGTCGTACTCGGCACGCTTGGGCAGGGCCAGGGCATCGCCGTGGCTGGGTCGACGCTCCTGGTCGCCGCACTGTTCGGTCCGCTTCGACGGCGCGCCCAGTCGGTCGTTGATCGGCGGTTCGACCGATCCCACTACGACGCTTCGCGGATCGTCCAGGCACTGACCACGCGATTGCGCGACGACGTCGATCTCGAGCGCATCGAAGGCGACGTGCTCAGCGTCGTGCAGCGCGCGTTCCGCCCCACGATTGTGGGCGTTTGGCTGCGGAGACCATTGCGATGACCGCCGCTCGCGCCTTCGCGGCGGCGGGCCTTGGTGTGGCGATCGTCGGGGCGGTCGGCACCGTCCTCGTCCGATACGGGTCACCGACCCCGTTGATCTCGTCGATGTTCGGGTTTGGTGGCGCTGCGATGTTCGGCTACCTGATTGGGGGCCTGGCCTGGTCGTCGATGGGGGCCCTGCTCGTGATTCGTCGGCGCGGGAACGCCGTGGGTTGGCTGATGGTGCTCGTAGGCGTGGGGTTCGCCCTGTCGCAGCTCTCCATTTCGCTGGCCTCCATGTTCGCCGCCGACGGCACCGCTGAAGGCCAGCGCCTCGCCCAGGTCGCCGCCTGGGCAACGGTCCTGCTGCAACTTGTCGGAGTTTTCCAGATCGGGATTGGGTTCCTGTTTCCTGGCGGGCGGGCCCAGAGCCGCGGATGGGCACGGTTCATTCGCATCGTCTGGGCGTTCGCGATCGTGTTCACCGTGGTCAGCCTGACCCAGCCGGGTCCCCTGCAACTGGTTCCCGCCCTTCAAAACCCATTTGGTTTTGGGCCCGACTTTCGTGGAGATCGGGCGATCGCGCCGATTTTCATCGTCCTGGGGCTGGTCATTCTCGTGGGCCTCGGAGCCTCAATGGCCCAGCGGTATCGGTCGGCAGGCCTCGTCGAGCGCCTCCAGTTGAAATGGTTCGTCACGGCGCTGGGCCTGACATCGGTCGGGCTCGCCATCACGGTCTCGGAGGTGATCTTTCCGGCTCGGTTTGCCGCGGGGACCGGCCTCACGGTCTTCGTCTATGCGGGAGCGGTGGTCCCGGTCGCGATCGCCATCGCGATCCTGCGCCACCACCTCTTCGATATCGAACGGATCATCAGCCGCACGATCGGCTATGCGGTAGTCACCGCGGTGCTGGCGGTCGTGTTCGGGCTGGCAGTCCTGTCGTTTGGCGTCGTCCTCGGCTCCCTCGGGGAGGGCGAGACGATCGCTGTGGCTGGTTCGACCCTGCTGGTCGCGGCACTGTTCGGTCCGCTTAGGCGACGGGCTCAGGCGCTCGTCGACCGCCGCTTCGACCGATCGAGCTTTGACGCATCCCTGACCGTCCAGGCGATGACGGATCGGTTACGCGACGACGTGGACATCGACCGGGTGGAGGCCGATGTGCTTGGCGTGGTGGATCGGACGTTCCATCCGACACGGGCTGGCGTATGGCTTCGGGGGCCGTCGCGATGAGCGGCCGGCGCGCGTTCGCCCTGGGGGGCCTCGCCCTCGCGCTTGTCGGGGCCGTGGGCGCGATCCTGGTTCGCCTCGCGACGCAGGCGCCATTCCTACCGATCACCTTTGGGTTCGGTCCGGTCGCGATGGTCGCGTTCATCATCATGGGGCTCAGCTGGGCGTCGATCGGGGCCTTCCTGGTCATCCGACGTCCCCAGAACGTGGTCGGGTTGTTCATGGTGTTGGCGGGGGCAGGGTACGCGCTGTCAATGCTTGGCCTCGCTCTGACGTTCGCATTCGCTGCCGATGGGACCGCGGATCGGCGCCAACTGGCCGAGCTCGCGGGCTGGGCGACTGTCCTGTGCACGAACATCGGTGCCGCCGTGTTTTTCATCGGCTTCATCTTCCCGACGGGTCGGGCGCAATCGCCGCGCTGGGCAACGCTCTTCCGGCTCTCGTGGCCATTGATGCTCGTGATCGCGGCAGGGATTACCTTCCAGCCCGGTCCGTTGCACCTCTTCCCCACCCTGCAGAACCCGTTTGGTTTGGGCCCCGACTTCCGCGCCGGGCAGCCGGTCTCCCCGCTCGTCTGGATCCTGTCGGTCTTCCTTGGGCCGCTGCTGACCTTTTCGGTGGCGACCCGATACCGGATGGCCGGCCGCACCGAGCGGCAACAGCTCAAATGGTTCGGTCTGGCGCTGATCATTGCGGTCTTCGGCGTCGGGTTCTCCGCGTACGGCGCGGCCTGGACGACAGGGACGCCGGCCGAAGTCGGCCTGGCGGTCTACGGGTTCGCCGCAGCGGGCGTTCCGGTCGCCATCGCGATCGCGATCCTGCGCCACCACCTCTACGACATCGATCGGATCTTCAGTCGAACGATCGCCTACGGGCTCGTGAGCGCCATCCTGGCGACCGTCTTCGGCGGAATGATCGTGGTCTCGTCGGCGGCGCTCGCGTCGTTCGCCCAGGGCGAGACCATCGCGGTCGCGGCGTCCACGCTCGCCGCCTTTGCCGTCTTCCAACCCGTGCTTCGCCGGGTCCGCCGCCAGGTTGACCGGCGCTTCAACCGGGCTCGGTATGACGCCGAGCAGACGGTCGCAACGTTCTCCGATCGGCTGCGCCACGAGATCGATCTCGCCCACCTGAGCAGCGATCTTGACGCGACCATCCGCGAAGCGATCGCGCCGCAGTCGGTCCGAATCTGGCTCCGGGCAAGCCGACGATGACGCGAACGGCCCCGCTGCGTCGTCGGACGAAACGATCCGTCGCGATGATCGTGGCGTCGATCACGGTGACGGCGGCAATCTCGCTGGCAATGGACGCCGTGCTCATCCGTTTTGCGGCCGACGTGCCCTTCGCGATCCTCGCCGGCGCCGTCCTGTTCACCGGCACCGGGATCATGCAATCGGTGGTTGGTGGCATCATCGAATGGGGCAGGCCCGGGCACGGGATCGGCCGCCTCATGTTGCTTGGGGGCCCGCTCTACGCGATCGCGGCCTCGGGCTGGACAACGGCCGACAGGCTCCGACCGTTCATTGAACCTGCCCTCTATCAATGGTTCAGCTGGGGCGTGGCCGTCCTGATCTCGTATCCAGCCGTGGCAATTCTCGCGTGCTGGATTCCACTCTTGTTCCCGACCGGGAAGCTGCCGAGTCCGAGGTGGCGGGTTCCTGCCGCCTTCCTCCTGACGCTGACGGGTGTCGGCGTGGTAGCGGCGGCCTTCCGCCCGGGACCGCCACTGGGAGCACCGGATGCCGAACTGGTAAACCCTATCGGGATCGAGGGTTGGCCCGAATTCCTTCAGCCGTTGGTCGATGCGGTCCCGTTCGCGGTGCTGGCGACGCTCGTCCTGGCCGTGGTGGCCTTGGTCACCCGTTACCGTCGAGGCGATCGGATCGAGCGGCTCCAGATCCGATGGTTCGTCGCCGCCGTCCTCATCGTGCCGATCTCGCTCGTCGGAGTCCTCATCGAGCTTGCCCTCCGCGCCGCGGGGATGTTCGGCGGCGCGACTGGCCCTGGATCCGGCCCAAACGCGCTCGTCTCCGTCCTCGTGTCGTACGCGGGCATCTTCGCGATGCCGATTGCGATCGGGATCGCGGTGACGCGTCATCGGCTTTACGAGATCGACCGGCTCATCAGCCGCACGATCGGGTGGGCGTTGGTGTCGGGCGTGCTCGTCCTGGTGTTCGCCGGAACCGTATTGGGACTCCAGGCGCTCCTCGACCGCGTGACCCAGGGTGAGACCCTGGCTGTGGCCGCGTCCACCCTCGTCGCGTTTGCCCTGTTCCAGCCCCTTCGCCGGCGCGTCCAGACGGCGGTCGATCGCCGCTTCGACCGCGCGCGATACGACGGCGAACGGACCGCGGTCGCATTCGCGGAGCGCCTGCGGGAACAGGTCGACCTCGCGGGGCTGGAGGCCGACCTTGCCCTGACCGTCGAGGCCGCGCTGCGCCCGAGCTCGACTGGTCTGTGGATCCGCGGAGCTGCCCGATGAATGCCGCGCGGTTGGTGGCCGCTGTGGTGGTGGTCCTGACGGTGGCCATGAACGCTGGGACGGCTTGGGTCTTGTTCGGCACGGAGTTCCTCAGCCGCTACGCCCAACCGGGCCTGACCGAGTCCTACGTCGTGTTCGTGTACGCCGCGGTCGCCGGGTTCGCGGCGGTCTCGACAAGCTACGTCCTGGTGGGCTTGTTGCTCTCCGGACGGCGGGGCGCAGGCCGGATCGCTACCGTATTGCTGGCCGGCGGTGCCCTGCTCGCGGCGACGCCGTTCGGCTACAGCGTCGGTGGCGAGTTCGCCGCACGGGCTCCAGCAAACGCGCTCGCGAATGCCCTGTTCCTCATCGGTCCCGTTGCCTTCGGGACCGCGTTCTCACTGATCCTCCCCGGCCTCGCCCTCGTGTTCCCGACAGGCGCGCTTCCGTCGCGTCGCTGGCGTTTGCCCGTAGGGCTTGTTGCCGCCGCGCTTGGCGTCGGGACGGCCATCGTACTGGCGAAGCCGGGACCGATCACGGGAGCGGCTGGTACCCACAACCCGTTCGGGATCGATGGCCTGCCGGTGGGCCTCGTCGATGCGGCTCCGGCATTGCTCTCGGGCGCGATCGTCGGGTTCACGATCCTCGGCGTGGCAGCCGTCCTCACTCGCTATCGGCATGGGGATGTGACCCTGCGGCAACAACTCAAGTGGTTTGTCGCAGCGGCATTGCTCGTCGCTGTACCGCTGCCCCTTTCGGTCATCCCAGGTGAGAGCGGGCCATTCTGGGGGGCGCTCGCCTGCGTGGGGCTCCTCCTCGTGCCGGTCTCTGTCGGCATCGCGGTGACGCGGCACCGGCTCTACGAGATCGATCGGTTCGTCAGCCGCGGCCTGTCGTGGGCCGTCCTCAGTGGCCTGTTGCTCGCCGTGTACGGCGGCGCAGTCATCCTGCTGCAGGGCGTGCTCAATGGCGTAACGCAAGGCGAGACGCTGGCCGTCGCCGGTTCGACCCTCCTCGCCGCGGCCTTGTTCCAGCCGCTCCGTCGGCGCATCCAGGCCGGGGTCGACCACCGCTTCAACCGGGCCCGATACGACGCCGAGCGAACCGCGAACGACTTCGCGGAGCGCCTTCGGGACGAAGTCGATCTCGTCTCGCTCAGCGAAGGTATCGGCACTGTCGTGGACACCGCACTTCGCCCGACCTCGGTCGGCGTCTGGATCCGAAAACCGGTGCCCACCACCCCAGCCAACTAACACCGTAACGATTTCCGGACACCCCACGACCATCGTGGGGTCCTGACAACGAAGTGACCAGGAGGACGATGACAATGACCAGGCAGGGGTTCATGGGCCTGGCCGCCGGTGTATCTGTCGTCACGGGCTTGGCCACTCTGCTCGCGCCGGCTCAGATTGCCTCGGTTTTCGGCGTGGCGCTCAACGACGCAGGCATCGCGCAGACACGCCTCCTCGGTGCGGCATATATCGGCTACGCGGTAATCGTCTGGTTCGGCAAGGACGTTCAGGACCACGCCGCCCGCCGTGCGATCGCGCTGGGGAACGTCGTGAGCTACGCGCTCTCGGCGGTCGTGACCGTGGTCGCACTGGGCCTCGGACTCGCCGGAATGCAGTCATGGTCACTCGTGGTTCTGGAAGTTGTCTTCACGGCGGCATGGGGGTACCTCGCCTTCATCGATCGGGCCGAAGGCGTCGTGGTGAACACCAGATGACCGCATTGACCCGTCCGATCCGCCGGCTGTTCGGTCGTGGCGACCCTGCAGCGGAGACTCTCGAGCCCTCCGACGGATCCCGAGGTGGCGGTCCCTGCCGCCGCGGTCGAACCCACCAGCACGATCGCAATCGACATCGCGGAGGACGATGCGCTCCTCCCGTACCTCCAGTCTGCAGCTGGTCCGGTGGATCTCGCCCGACTCGAGCTCGACTCATCGGCCGTCACGGCCCTGCGCGAGGCGGGCGTCGCGCTCGTCGTCCCGCTCGTCTCCCAGGGCGAGCTGATCGGCACGCTGAACCTCGGCCCGCGGCTTTCGGAGCAGGAGTACTCCACCGACGATCGCCGCCTCCTGACGACCCTCGCCGCCCAGGCCGCACCGGCCATCCGCGTCGCGCAGCTGGTCCGTGAGCAGGCCCATGAAGCCGCCGAGCGCGAGCGCCTCAACCAGGAGATGCGCGTCGCGACCCTCATCCAGCAGCAGTTCCTGCCTCGAGAGCTGCCGAACCTGCCGCAATGGCAGATCGCCGCCTATTACGGCCCGGCTCGAGCGGTCGGTGGCGACTTCTACGACTTCATCGAGATGTCCGACGGTCGCATCGGGATCGCCGTCGGCGACGTCACGGACAAGGGCGTACCCGCGGCCCTAGTCATGGCCCGAACCCATTCAATCCTCCGGGCTGAAGCCAGCCGGAGCGATTCACCCGGCGAGATCCTCGCCCGTGCGAACGCGCTCCTCGAGCCAGAGATGCCGGCGCGGATGTTCGTGACCTGCCTCTTCGCGATCCTGGAGCCCAGCACGGGCCGGATCGTGATGGCCAATGCCGGGCACAACCTGCCCTACATCCGCACGGACGATGGGGTCGTCGAGCTGCGGGCCACTGGGATGCCGCTGGGCCTCATGCCCGGCATCCGATACGAAGAGGTCGAGGGCGTGATTGCCCCGGGCAGCAACGTCCTGCTCTACTCGGACGGACTCGTGGAGGCGCACGACCCGAACCAGGAGATGTACGGCTTCCCGCGCCTGCGCGAGGCGATGACGATCGACGACGCCGGCAGCGAGCTCCTCGACCGCTTGCTCGAAACCCTTGACGTGTTCACCGGTCCCGATTGGGAGCAGGAAGACGACATCACCCTCGTGACGCTGCGGCGTGCATCCGGGGTGTCGGGCCACGACGGTGAGGTCGCGAACGTCAGGTCGGCGTTCTCGATCCCGGGCGAGGAGGGGAACGAACGACTCGCCATGGACCGGGTAGCCGCAACCGTCGCCGACCTCGGACTGTCCCCTGCCCGCCTCGAGCGTCTGAAGACCGCCGTCAGCGAGGCAACCATGAACGCCATCGAGTACGGCAGCCAGGGTCGCGCGGACGTCCCGGTCGAAATCGAGGTCGAGGCAACGCTCGAGAACGTCATCGTCCGCGTCACCGATCGCGCCCTGTCGGGCGTGGTGCCGGACGACGCCGAGACGCCCGATATCGAGCTCAAGCTGGCCGGCGAACAGAAGCCGCGCGGCTGGGGGCTCTTCCTCATCAAGAGCATGGTGGATTCGATGGACGTGACCAGCGACGGGTCGACCCAGACGGTGACCCTGACGATGGCGCGCGAGGAGCGAACCGATGGATGAACGACCTTTTGGCGCGGAGATCAGTGAGGTTCCAGAAGAGATCCGCGTGCGTCTGAGCGGCGACCTCAACGGCCGCGCCGACGAGATGCTCGCGGACACCTATCGCCGCGTGGTCGAGCTGGGTCCCCGGCGTGTCAGCCTCGACTTCGGGCGCGTCGGCTACATCAACAGCACCGGGATCGCGCTTGTCGTGCGGCTCCTGGCCGAGGCGCGCCGCGATGGACGTGCCGTCCGGGCGCTCGGCCTCACCGAGCACTACCGGGAGATCTTCCGGATCACCCGCCTGTCTGACTTCATGGAAATCGTCGAAGGAGACGCCGCATGAACGCGACCGTCATCGATCTCGATCGGTCAGGATCCGCGGCGATCCTGCGCATCGCCGGCGACGTCACGTCGGCAAGCGAACCTGACCTGATGGCCGGCTACGCCCAGGCCGCCGAGGGTGGCGCCGGTGTCGTCGTCCTCGATTTTGCCGGACTCGAGTACATGAACAGTGGTGGCATCGGGCTGCTCGTCACCCTGCTCGTCCGGGCCCAGCGCACCGGCACGCGCCTGCTGGCCACGGGCCTGTCCGAGCATTACCGCCAGATCCTCTCCATCACCCGGCTCGACGAGGCGATCGAGATCCACGAAGACGAAACCGCAGCCCTTGCCGCTGCAAGCGCCTGATGCCGCCGCACCGGGCAGGAGGATGAGATGACGAACCAGGTAGCCGAGAAGCGCCCCGCCGACACAGGCCGAGACTCCGGAAATTGGGCGCCGTCGGTCGACCGGCTGTCGGCGGCCGGCGTGGAAGGTGCGAAGGTCGACTCGGTCACTGGCAAACGAGTGGCAGGCCCGCTGCAGGGGTTTGGTCAGCTTTGGCAGCGGACATACAACGTCCAACTTACAAATACCGCCGTCACGCCTCAGCAGCTCATCGCGGCATGGAAAGACGGGTTCTCCACGTTCTGGCCAAAGAACGCGACGTTCTACGCCCCCCTGGCCGGCATTGCGCCCGGTGAAGTTGCGCTCTTCGACGTGGCGCCGATGCCAGGGTCGCCGGTCAAGCTCTCAACGGGCGTCATGGTCCTGTATGCGGATGATGAGTCGTTCACATTCATGACCCCCGAAGGCCACACCCTGTCGGCGTGGATCACGTTCTCGGCCTACCGCGAGGGTGACGTCACCGTCGCCCAGGCGCAGGCGCTGGAGCGAGCGTCCGACCCGCTCGACGAGATGATCTACATCCTCACCAGCAAGCTCATGGATCGGTTCTGGGGCGAGACTCTCACGAACCTGGCCCGCCACGTTGGCGTCGCGGAACCGGCCATCGAGACGCGCGTCGTGTGCGTCGACAAACGCCGTCAATGGCGCTATGTGCGCAACCTGCGCAACAGCGCATCGATCCGCACGGTCCGTCGAACCCTCGGTGCGCCGGTCCGACTGCTCACTGGCCGCCGCTAGCGGATCTGGCCCGGACGGCGGGCGTTCCGACCGCTACGCGCTGCGGTGCTCCTCGGCTAGCGCTTCGAGCTCGACCGGGTTCAACGCCTCCGGCGACGCCTCGGCCACGCGGGCGCGGGTCGTCGCACGGAGCGTCGCGGTTCGGGTGCCACCCTCAAGGACGGCGCGCTCGCCAACCACGGCACCCGGTCCGATCTCGGCAACGTGTTCGCCATCGCGCTCGACGACGAACACGCCGTCGAGGATCAGGAAGATCTGGGTCGCCTGTTCGCCCTGGGTCGTCAGTGCGTCGCCCGCCTCGAGCGTCCTGATCGCCGGCTTGGTGCCAACGCCCATGATCCCCGCGGACAGCCGGCGCTCCAGCGCCGACTCGACGGCACTCACGATCGCGGGTGAATCGGAGGCGCCCCACGGCGTCTCGTCGCCAAACAATTCGTTGAACCACTTCTTGAAGTCAATAACGCCGGACTTCTGGACAAGCATTCCGTCGTTGTCGTAGATCCAATGGCGGGGGAACGGACTGGCTCCGACAAGCGCCGACGTGGATGAGCCGTCGACGTTGATCGTCAGTTCCAGGGTCGTCCACGCGATCGACGGCCAGAACTGGCCGTACGGCTTGCGGGCGACCGGCCGCGGTGTCGGGATGCCCATGCGACCGCCAACGGTTTGCACGAAGCGGGCGGACGTCGGCCCCACTTCAGGCTCACGCTTGATGTCGGGCAGGTGCACGGCGGGGAATCGAATCGCCGCCGGTCCAATCCGAACCGTGGTGGCGCCAATGTGCCCACCACCCAGGTAGCCCGTCCCCACGATCTGCCCGTCCTCCACGTCGACGTACGCGCGAAGCTCGTTGGCCTCCCGGAAACGGTCCGTCTTGCGGAGCCCTTCGAGATCCTCGAGCCGATCGGGCGGTGGCTGGTCGTAGTGCGTGACACCGAGTTCGAACGGGATCCTGGACACGCCTTCGATGGCCTCGGACGGGATCCAGGAAATGGCCGTGACGGTTGCCTCGTGCCGTGTGCGCACCATCGTCAACTCCGATCGAGGGTTCTGCAGCTGGTTGGGGACGCTCCTTCGAGCGGGCGTCAATGATGCCGGGCTAGGCGTCGATCCGTTCGATCACCGTAGCGATGCCCTGTCCCACCCCGATGCACATCGTCGCGAGGCCGTAGCGACCGCCCGTCCGGCGCAGCTCGTGGGCGAGCATCGTGATCAGGCGACCGCCGCTCATGCCCAGCGGGTGACCGAGCGCGATCGCGCCGCCGTTAACGTTGACCTTTTCGGGGTCCAGGCCAAGCTCGTTGATGCACACGATCGACTGCGACGCGAATGCCTCGTTGAGCTCGACGAGGTCGAGGTCGCCGACGGTGATCCCGGCGCGTTCGAGCGCCTTTCGCGTGGCCGGCACGGGGCCGATCGCCCATGACCGCCGGGTCGACACCCGCCACAGCCGTGGAAACGACGCGGGCCATGGGTCGCAGCCCGAGGTCGCGTGCGCGGGTTGCCTCGACGAGCAGGACCGCCGACGCGCCGTCGTTGATCCCCGACGCGTTGCCCGCAGTGACGGTCCCGTTGTCCCGGAAGGCCGGCCGCAACCGGCCGAGCGCCTCTGCTGATGCGTCCGCGCGGGGGTGCTCATCGCGGGTGACGACGATCGGGTCGCCTTTCCGCTGCGGGACCTGGATCGGCACGATCTGGTCATCGAACCGGCCGGCCTCGATCGCCGCCACCGCTTTCTGCTGGGAGGCGAGGGCGAAGGCGTCCTGCAGGTCGCGACCAACCTCCCACCGCTCCGCGACGTTCTCGGCCGTCTCGCCCATCGAATACGGGTAGTGGAGCTCGGCGAGCTTTGGGTTGAGGAACCGCCAACCGAGCGTCGTGTCCTCCAGCTCGCGCGGCCCGCGATCCCACGCCGCCGCGGGCTTGGCCATGACGTATGGCGCCCGGGTCATCGATTCGACGCCGCCGCCGATGAACACGTCCCCATCGCCCACGGCGATCGCGTGCGCCGCCGAGTTGATCGCCTGCAGCCCGCTGCCACACAGCCGATTGAGCGTGAGCCCTCCGACCTCGACCGGCAGCCCGGCCAGCAGCACTGCCATCCGGGCCACGTTCCGATTGTCCTCGCCCGCCTGGTTGGCGCAGCCGAGCATCACGTCCTCGATCAGACCAGCGTCGATCCCGGACCGGTCGACGACGGCGCGGATCGCGGCGGCCGCGAGATCGTCGGGTCGGACGGACGCGAGGGCGCCGCCATATCGGCCGATCGGCGTCCGGACCGCTTCGATGATCCAGGCATCACGGAGCGGCCCGGTTCGCGTCTCGAGTCACGACGTCATCGTACGCGGCCTCGGCGTTCCGGGTGGCCGGCGCCCAGGCGAAGCGCGAGCTCGATGTCAGTCGGCGACGCGACCCCGTCGGCGACCGCCGCACGAGCCTCGGCATCCACAGCGGTCAGGATCCGGGTGCGGATGGTGTCGGCATCGAGCCGCCCAGGCCCGATCGCGCTGGCCGGTTCCGTGACGCCCTGTCGCCGACCATCCACGTATCGATAGAACCCGATCCCGGTCTTGCGACCGAGTCGACCCTCCGCAACCATCTCCTCCTGGATCGGTGACGGTCGCAGGCGATCCGGTCGCCCAAGCGGCTCCCACACCCCAAGGGCTGTTGCGAGGTTGACATCGAGTCCGACCAGGTCCATGAGCTCGAACGGCCCCATGGGGAACCCTGCGGCGCGCATCGCTTCGTCGATGGCCTCGACCGTCGCCTGTCCGGCCTCCAGGATCCGGAGCGCCTCGATGGTGAATGGCCGGTTCACGCGGTTCACGATGAACCCGGGCGTATCGGCGCATCGAACCGCGGTCTTGCCCCAGGCTTCCATCAGTTCGATGGCGCGATCGACGATCGCGGGCGCAACCGTACGTGGCGTCACGACCTCCACGAGCGGCATGACCGGGGCCGGGTTGAAGAAGTGCAACCCGAGGACCCGCTCACGATGACGGGTCCGTTCGGCGATCGCAGCGACCGAAATCGCGCTGGTATTGGTGGCGAGCATGACGCCTGGCGGCGCTGCGGCGTCCAGCGCGCCAAAGATCGTTTGCTTCAGCTCGAGATCCTCCAACGCTGCCTCGATCACGACCTCCGCCTCCGCGCCGATGGCGTCGAGGCTGTGCGCATCGCGCAAGCCCGCCAACCGCCCGGAGACCCAGTCCTCGATGCTGTCCGCGTCCAGATCGAGACGAACGGCGCGTCGCCGGAGGCCATCGCGGACGCGCGCGCGACCCCGCTCGATGGCGGCTTCATCGATGTCATGGAGGACGACCTCGTGGCCGGCCTCGAGCGCGAGCTGGGCGATCCCGGCGCCCATGGTCCCGGCTCCGACCACGCCGACGATCGCGCGCGCGGCGGCGCCGGATGGCTGGCGCACGATCAGATCGACTTGAAGTGCTCGAACGGCTGGCGGCAGGCCGTGCAGTGGTAGATCGCCCGGCATTGGGTCGGGCCGAACAGGTTTTCGAGGACCGTCCGCCGTGAGCCGCAGTGCGGGCAGGGCACGACCGCGGAGAGTTGCAGCAGGACCGGCTCGTCTGGCCGGGCGGCGCCGGGCGGCGCGAACCCCGCCTCGTGCAGCTTGCGGCGGCCCTCGCCGGTGATCCGATCCGACGTCCAGGGCACCCGGTACCCAAACTTGACGTCGACCGGCCGGCCGAAAGCGCCGCAGGCGATCTTCGACGGCGCGCGCGGATCAGGTCGAGCGCCGGGACAGCCGACAAACGTGGGCAGGAGCTCCACGCGGATCCCGGTCGCGTCGACCTCGACCCGTTCGACCATCCCGAGATCCATCACCGACACCATCGGGAGCTCCGGGTCGGGCACGTCCGCGAGCGCAGCGCGAACGGCGGCCGCGTCGAGCGCCGCGTCGACGACGGACTCGCCGGGCCGGCCAGACCGGGCGGCTGGATCCCCGCCCGGCTACGCGCGATCGAGGTGTGCACCGCGGCCTCGCTCACCACGTCGCTCCCGGGTTCGGCGCTGCGGACCGTGTTGAACTCCGCCCACAGCCAGCGGAATGCCTCGCCGTGGTCGAGCCGGCCCCGCGCCGGGTCGCGCGCCGATGGCGGCATCGGCAGATCGAGCCCCGCCAGGGTGGGCTCGATCGACAGCCCGCCAGCGCCGTTCGAGCTCGGCCATCGGCGCCAGGAGGATCCCGGCGTCGATCAGGTCCGCCTCGTCGGGGAGCGGCGCGAACACGGTCGCGGCGTCCGGTCCGAAGCGTCGTGAGCGCGGCAACCAGGCGCGACCGGGCGATTCGTCGCCGCCACGGGCCAGCCGATCGAGCCAGATGCCGGCATGCATCCGGTGGTAGCGCTCCTCGCGGACGAGCTTCGCCGACGAGCTCGGCCAGCGGGGCCCAGCTGCCACCGACCAGGGCATCCAGGCGCACGCCGTCGGCCGTGTCGTACAGGAAGCGGCGGGCGATCGTCATCGCCCAGTCACCACGCCCGTGGTCGAGCAGCCGGCAATGCCGGTAGGCCGCGGGCTCGCGGTCGTAGGCGAGCGCATCCGGGTCGGTGTCGGTTAGCTCGCCGAGGAGGCCGTACAGCGCGGCGGCGTGGCCGAGCTCGTCCTGGGCGAGCGAGCTCATCGCGACGTCCTCCTCGAGGAGCGGCGCGATCCCGGTCCACTCCGAATCGCTGAACCCGATGACGAACTCGTCATCGGCCATCGACCGGAGCAGCTCGCCCAGGGCGACGGCGGGCAGTGCTGCGACGCTCATCGCGAACGCGCCTTTGGCTTCGCCTGGCCTGATACCTCGCGAGCCGCGGCGAGCTTGTCGCGCATGACGTAGCCGCCAGGTTTCTTGAACGACCGATCGAGCGGCGGCTGCAGAAGGTCTGCGTCGGCGAGATCGACGATGTCGGCGATCGACGGACGATCCACAGGCGGACGCTCTCCTGGCGGCGTCCGAACAGCTCGCGCGCATAGTGCATGGCAAGGTCGGCGTCGGGTGCCATGACGCTGCCGCCGTGCTGCATCGGGCCGCCTTCCTTCTCCTGCCGGAAGACCTCCCATGGTTCGAGGGTCGGCGCGGTCATCGCGGCTCAGGCCGCCCTGGGCGCGGCCAGGATCGTGTCGCGAACCCAGCTGGTCTCGGCGCGGGCCAGCCGTCGGAACTCGAGGCGCGCCTCCGACATCGGCCCGTGGTTGGTGACGACGCGGCGCAGCTCATCCCAGTCGGGCTCGCCGTACCGCCACGTGCCGGTGGTCTCGTCGAGCAACAGCTCCGGGTCCGGGATGACCAGTCCGAGCTCGCGGATCCGCGGCACGTAGATCGTCAGGAACTCCTGGCGAAGCTCCTCGGACGTCTTGGCCTTGATCCGCCAGTGGAGGTCGCGGTCCTTCTCGCGCGGCGAGCGCGGGCCGTGCATCTGCATCAGCGGCCCCCACCACCGCTCGAGCGCGTCCTGGATCGCGGCGCGTTGGGCCGTCGAGCCGGTGGCCATGGTCACGACGACGTCGCGGCCGTGCATGATGTGGACCGATTCCTCCCAGCAGATCTTGCGCATCGTTCGCGCGTATGGCGCGTAGCTGCTGTCGCGGAGGGCCTGCTGCGGCGACGATCGCCGCGGCGTCGACGAGCCACGCGATCATCCCGACGTCTGCCCAGCCAACCGTCGGGTAGTGAAAGACGTTGTGGAACTTGGTCTTGCCCGCGAGCAGGTCGTCGAACATCGCCTCGCGTGATTTGCCGAGATCCTCCGCCACGCGGTAGAGCAGCTGCGCGTGCCCCACCTCGTCCTGGACCTTGGCCGTAAGGGCGAGCTTTCGGCGCAGGGTCGGCGCGCGCATCAGCCATTCACGTTCGGGGAGCACGCCCATCAGCTCGCTGTTGGCGTGCATCTCGACGAATCGGAGGACGGCCGTGCGGTACTCGTCCGGCATCCAGTCGGTCGCTTCGACCTTGCCGCCGGCGGTGACGTGCGCCTCGAACAGGGCGAACCGCTCGTCGTGCGGGAGGTCGGCGTTGAACGCCGGGCGGCTGCGCTCGAGTGGCCCGAGGATCGGCTCGAGCGCGAGCGGATCGGTCATGACGGCCCTCTCGGTGCCTGCACGGCACGAAGCGCCAGGTCCGCGAATGCGTCAGCGATGGCCCGGGACGAGAGTCGGCCGTCCGGCTTGTACCAGCCAACGAGGCCGTTGAGCGCGGTCAGCAGGAAGGCGGCCGTGGCTGTCGGGTCAACCGGGTGGAAGCGTCCCGTTCATGACCCCGTCGGCGATGACTGTCCGAAAGCGGGCCTCGTAGGCATCGCGTCGGGCCGCGATCTCGTCGCGTCGGCTCCCCTGGAGCGCCCGCCACTCGTGGACGAACACGCTCGCCCGCTCGATGTCGTCCGTCACCACGCCGACGTGGGCCGCGACAAGCGCAATGAGGTAGACGCCGCAGCCAGAATGTCGCACCACCTGGATCGGCCGTCTCGATCGCCTCGGCGGCCGCCTCGAAGCGGTCCGCGGTCGTCTCGACGATGGACCAGAGGACATCCTGCTTGGAGGTCACGTGCGCGTACAGGCTGGCCCCCTGGATATCGACCGCGCGCGCAATATCGCGGACACTCGTCCCCGAATATCCATGCGCGTGAAAGAGGGCGCTGGCGGCGTCCTCGATCGCCTGCCGGCGGGTCGTCTCGACCACGTCGAGGCATCCTCCCTAACTAACGATCGTTAGGTTGGCAGGGTACGGTCCGACCGGAAACGCGTCAAGCGCGACCGGCACGATCGTTGTGGTTGTGAGGGGTTCATCGGGATGTCAGTCCAGGAACACGAGGTGGCACCCTACGGACACGTCATGTCATTGGCCGTTTGGCGCTGATCGCGACGTGTTCCTCGATGTCGACGTAGCAGCTGCCCGCCGTCCGCAATTCGTTGGCGGACTTGCTGCCCGCCCCTGGGTGACCACGCGTATCACTGTACGCAGCCTCCGGTGACTATTAGGCTGCGCGGCATGAGCGCGCCGTTTGTCGGCCGTCAACGCGAGCGCTCCGAGATTTCCGCGCTCGTTCGGCGATCGAGCCTCGATCGAGCGCCCGTTGCTGCCCTCGTCACGGGCGAGCCAGGCAGCGGGAAAACGCGGCTACTCACCGAGATCCTTGCCGCGCCGCGAACAGCGGGACTCGTTCGCGTCGTCGGCTTCGAACCCAACCAGGCTGTCCCGCTGGCTGCCGTCGGCGAGGTCATCCGCCTGCTGTCGACCGTCCCCGTCCACGGACCAGAGCCTCGAACGACTGGTGTTCGGTGGCCGCGATCACACGGCTCGCGCACCCCTCCGGATCTTCGAGGCGGCGCATCGGGCACTCTCCTCTTACGGACCACTCGTGATCGGCATCGACGACCTCCAGTGGGTCGACGATCAATCACTTGGGCTGATCCACTACCTCCTACGGGCGGCGGGCCCGGCGCACCAGCCCCTGGCCGTGCTCGCCGTCAGTCGCCCGTCACGCGCGGCGACGGGTTTCCACGCCACGCTCGAGGGCGGCCTCCCGACGGAGCGGCGGATGTTCGTGGACCTTGGTCCGCTGCCCCTCGAGGACGGCCTTTCGCTGGCCCGCGCCATCGACGGCACCTTGAGTGAGGCTGCAGCCGCGGCGCTTTGGCGCCGTGCTCGTGGCTCGCCATTCTGGCTCGACGCGCTGGCAAGGAGCGGCGGCGACGTCGAGCCGTCGGAGCTCATCGCGGAGCGGTTCCGGGCCTTGAGCAGCGATTCTGGCGCCTTGCTCGCCGCCCTAGCCGTAGGGGCGCGCCCATACCTCGTCGACGAACTCGCCGAGCTGCTCGGATGGGAAGTCGGCCACGTCCGCCAAGCGTCCGCCGAACTCGTCGCTCGGGGGCTCGGTCTTGAGGTCAGCGGCACGATCCGGCTCGCCCACGACCTGATCCGCGAGGCTGCAACCGCCAGCCTGCCGGTCAGCGCTCGGCGGCGACTACACGGGCGCGTGGCGGATCGGATCGAGGCGACGGCCGGGGACGACGTGAAGCTGCTGCGCGAGGCCCTCGACCATCGAGTGGCCGCCGGCCAGCCAACGGCCGAGCTCGCAGTGCGCCTGATCTCGTCGCCTGGGCGACGCCTGCTCAACGGCGATGACCTTCGACTTCTCGCAGCGATCAGCGACCGGCTTCGAGCCTGGCGCCGCGGCGCGAATCCGGATCGATCGCGGGCTCGCCGAGCTCGGTGCCGTCATCGGCGAAGTGGAGCTCGCGCTCGAACGCTGGACCCGCGTCAGCGAGCAGACGACCGACGTCTCGGAACGGCGCCACGCGGAGACTGAAGCGGCCCTGGTCGCGTACCGCTTCGGTCGGCGCGCCGAGGCCCACGAACACCTCGATCGGGCCCGCGACATGCCGGCGTCGAGTCTCGAGGCGACCGTGCGGCTCGACGCCCTGCAGGCCGATGTCGAGCTGTGGCTCGACCACGAGACGGCGGCGGGCAGTCGGTCTGCCGAGCGCGCGATCGCCGCAGCCGAGGAGATGGCTTTGATGAGCGGCGGGCTCGAACGGCTTTCGCCTGGAGCGCGTCGCGCGTATCTGGCGGCCGTCGAGGTCGCGATCGATGGCGCGATGCAGGAGGATCGCGACGGCGAAATCGTCGGCCGGGCCGAGCAATGCGTGCGCGTCGTCCACCGGCCTCGATGACGAGTCGCACATCGCCGCTCAGATCCGATCCGCGATGGCACTGCGGACAGTGGCACGCCCTCGAGAAGGCGAGGCGCAAAGTCGACAGGCGTGGGACGCCTCGAAGCGCCTGGTCCTGCCGATCCTCACGGTCGAAGCGGGCCGCGGCCTTGCGCGCGTCCTGCGCGACCTGGGCCGACTCGCCGAAGCCCATGCGGTGGCAATCGAGACGAGGGAGCTCGAGGCGCGGCTCGCCGTCGCACCCAAGCACTGGGGGAGCGCTGCCTCCCTCCGACACATCATCGAGCTCTCGTCCGAGGACGCGGCAGCCGCACTGCGCGAGCTTCGCCGCGATGCCGCGGCCGAACCGGACCCGCACTACCGCCAGGACCTCCACCTCGCGATCGCCGTCTGGCAGGCGCGCGTCGCCGGCGCGAAGGCCGCTCGCGAGGTCGAGGCCGAGCTCGGCGCCGCGCATGCCGATGCCGAGCTCGCCCGCTGTCCGCGCCACAGTCTCGGCCTGGCGCTCGCAACCGCCGAGCTCCTCGCTCGGATCGGGCGCGTCGACGACGCGCGGCGAGCGCTGGCCGATTGGGACAGCCGACCAAGCGCCGGCAGCGTGGGCCGCGACCTGTGGCGGATGCGCACGGCCGCAGCGATCGAGGCAGCGGCTGGCGACGACGCGGCAGCGGCCGCGATCCTGGAGACCTATGGGCAGGCGCTCGAACGCGCCGGCTTGAACCTGGAGCTCCTCTGGACTCGGATCGACCTTGGCCGGTGTCTCGCGAGGCTCGACCGCGATCGCGGGGTCGCAGCGTTCACTTCCGCCGCCGAGCTGGCCGATGCCTGCGGGGCGGTGAGCGAAGGCCGCCTCGTCGCGCAAGCCCTTCGCGGGCTCGGCGTTCGCGCCTGGCGCCGTGGGGCTGCAACTATTGGAGGCGGACTTGCCGGCCTGAGCAAGCGGGAGCTCGAGATCTCGCGGCGCGTGGCCGACGGCGCGAGCAACCGCGAGATCGGCGAGGCGCTCGTCGTCTCCCCGAAGACGATCGAGCGCCACGTCACGAACATCCTTGCGAAGGTCGGGCTGCGCAATCGGACCGAGTTGGCTTCGCTGGTCCGATCCGCTTCGGTACGGGATTCGCCCGATGAATGAGGGTCCCACCCTCGCCTAGCCTCGGCCCAGATCCCATGAAGGGTCGTCCAGCAGCGAGGAGGGTGCCCAGTGGCCGTCGCGATGCTTGTCGCCGGTCTTCAGACCGCCGAACCGGTCGTCGGTCCGGAGGCCGCCGAGCGTCTCGCACGGTTAGGGGTTACCCGCATCTCACTGCTGTCAGACCGACTCGGAGTGGGGGTCGTGTTGGAGGGCTGGGCATTCGACCCGGTCGACATCGATGAGGCTGTTCGGGCCATGTTTCCGGACGGCGGAGCCGGCGTACGGGTCCTCCACGAGATCGAGCACGTGGCGGTGGCCGTGGCGTTGGGCGAAGGGAGAACGTGATGGAACAGCGAACGATTGGACGGCTCGGCCGCACGCTTATCGGCCTGACGGCCGTGGCCGCCTTCACGCTTGCCGCGGTCGCACCCGTGGCCGCGCATCAGCACTACTCGGAGAATGGCCAGGCGGGCGACGGACAGGTCCTCGCCGATGGCCAGAACCATCCGCGGTTCATCGCGAACGGCGACGGGACATTCTCGTCGTGCGTCAGTTACGGACCGATTCCGGGCAACACCATCGGATCCGCCTGGTACGGCATCGAGACCGCCCACCACGGGGCCGACTCAGGCGATCCCGGCAAGGGCGACGGCTGCTACATGGCAGACGGCAGCCCGGCCCTCGGCCAGGACGATCAGAACCCCGCGATCAGGTAACCGACGGACGCCGGGACGAGCCGCAAGTATCGTCCCGGCGCAGCGGTCC
This sequence comes from uncultured Chloroflexia bacterium, assembly GCA_963731865.1. Classification (GTDB taxonomy): domain Bacteria; phylum Chloroflexota; class Limnocylindria; order Limnocylindrales; family CSP1-4; genus SPCO01. The sequence continues at coordinate 1,943,667 of CAVSXG010000002.1, forward strand.
TCGGTTACTCGTACATCCCGATTGGTCCAGACGCGGATGCGCCTTCGGTTGACCGGGTCGGGGCACCCTGACGAAACTCGACGGACGAGGTTGTACAGGGGCATGTACGCCCGCATCCACCATACGTCGCGCGGATAGGTGACTCCCACTAGGCGACGAATGACCCTCAACACCGCCGCCGTGACGTAAGACGGTGGAGGTGCACATCGCCAACATCTTCTCCAAGCTCGAGCCGCCGCCGGCCTCCGACGATCGCCGTCGCGTGCCCGCGGTGTTCGCGCATCAACGAGGGCCGGGCTAGGCTCCGGACCGGCGACCGCGGGCAGTTAGCTGGCGACGGGTGCCATGAGTGTCACGGCAAGCGTGACATGCTCATGAACCCCTCACATGGTTGTCACTCCCCGGTAAACCGCGGTGGCCGCTTCTCGAGGAACGCTGCGAGCCCCTCGGCATGGTCAGCCGTCGCGCCAGCGATCCCCTGCCGGATCGCCTCGTCTTCGAGCGCTTCGTCGAGGTCGATCGACCAGCTCCGCTGCAGCGCGCGCTTCGTATGGGCCAGTGTGCCTGGCGCGAACCCGGCAAGCCGGGTAGCTGCTGCGCGAGCCGCGTCCGCGAGTCCGTCCGCGTGCACCACCCGGACAACAACTCCGAAACGCTCGGCGTCGACTGCCGAAAGTGGATCGCCGAGGAGCGCGAGCTCAGCGGCTTTCGCCGGCCCAACGAGGCGTGGCAGCAGCCATGTGGCGCCGCTGTCGGGCACGAGCCCGATCCGGCCAAAGGCAAGCACGAATGTCGCACCTTCGGCCGCGAACCGGATATCGCAAGCGAACGCAAGCGAGGCGCCAGCCCCCGCCGCGACCCCGTTGATCGCGCCGACGATTGGCTGGTCCAGCGAGCGCATGGCGCGAATGATCGGGTTGTAGCGCTCCCGGACCTCGACGGCCAGTGGCGCAGCGTCGGGTTCGAGTCGCTCCTTGAGGTCCTGGCCGGCACAGAACGCCCGGCCGGCGCCCGTCAGGACGACGGCGCGCACCGCCGGATCCCGAGCGATCGAGCGAAACGCCGCGAGGAGCTCCCCTTTCATCGCCACCGTCAACGCGTTGAGTGCGTCGGGTCGGTCCAGCGTGATCGTGGCGATCGAGTCGTCGATCTCGAGGCGGATCGAGGTGAAGGTCGGGGTCGCCCGATCCCCGGCCATCAGAGCGCGGTGTCTGGCCCGACGAATTCGACGAGACGACCGTCGACGAGTTCGAACACCCGGCGGTCAACCGGCTCGTCCGCGCCACCGGACTGCTCGATGACGAAGTCGGCGAACAGCGCAGCGAATTCCTCGTCCCCCGGGCTCAGTGAGCCGGCCGTCAGCAGGTGCCGTTCCGGGATCCCGACGAGGATGCGGCCAGACCCGGCGAGTTCGGTCGCCAGTCGCTGGATCGTCTCGGGCAAGAGGATGCGCGCGGCGTCCCAGCCCTCACCGGTCTGCGAGCTGACCAACCGTCGCGCTCCCGACTCCTCCACGACCCAGGCCGCGCCGTTCGACCACGTCGCCAGGTTCCCGATGGCCGCGTCCTGGACGTCCGACGGCTCGACGCCCCACGACAGGAGGTGGTCGCCATTGACCACGATGTCGTAGCCCCCGGCATCCATCGTGTACACGACGGGGAGACCCGCCACCCCCTGATCCAGGAGCGGCTGGGCGTGGCTCTGGCCGCTGTGGCCCGCCAGGGCGTCGCGGTTGAACGACTCCACGGCCAGGCCCTGCGTGCCGACCGGTCGGAACGCCGGGAAAACGAGCGCTCGCGCGGTCTCCCAGTCGTGCTCGGGTGACTCGGCGATCGAGACCGACGATTCCGGGGGCGGCACGTGGCCGCTCACGGGCGCAGTGGCGTCAATCGGCGCCAGGTAGTCGGGCGGCGTGTCGCGGATCGTCGACGGTGGGGCTTCACCGAGGTCGCGTTCGAGGTCACGACCGATGTCACTGCCGCCCTGTTCCATCTCCATGCCTGCTCCTTCTCGATCCCGCGGGGTCATTGACCCGACCAGGTCGGCGGGCGTTTCTCTGTGAATGCGGCCATGCCTTCGGACTGGTCCGCAGTGTCGAACAACGCGAAGAACGCGTCCCGCTCGCCGGCCAGTCCGTCGCGAAGTGACTGCTCCTGCGATGCCAGGACGGCGGCCTTGGCCGCCCGAATGGCGATTGGTGGCATTGCCGCGATCCGGGCCGCGAGCTCGAGTGCAACATCGACCGTTGCCTCGGCTGGGACGACCCGGGTGACGAGGCCAAGCGCTTCGGCTTGCGCGGCGCCGATCGATTCCCCGGTCAGGATCATGGCCATGGCCCGCGCCTTGCCGATAGCGCGGGTCAGCCGTTGCGTACCCCCTGCGCCCGGCATGACGCCAAGGCGGATCTCGGGCTGGCCAAACGTCGCGTCTTCCGCGGCCACGATCATGTCGCAGGTCATTGCCAGCTCGCAGCCGCCGCCGAGCGCCACCCCGCGAACGGCTGCGATCGTCGGCAGGCCGATCGCCGCCAGGCGGTCCCAGACCTCGAACCGGCGTTCCGCGCCGAGCGAAGCCGAGCTCTGTGCGGCGAGCTCGCGGATGTCGGCTCCGGCGGCGAACGCCCGGGATCCGGCGCCCGTGATCACGATGGCGCGACAGGTGGGATCGCGATCCAGTGCCTCGAGGGCGTCGGCGAGCTCGTCGAGGAGGTCGAAGCTCAGGGCGTTGAGCGCGCCGGGTCGATCGATCGTGACGAGCGCCACGCCGGCCAACGGCGCAGCCGAACCCGTGGAGGCACGGGGCGGCGCCGGGAAGGCGACTCGGATGTCCATCGCCTCGCGCCGGGGCTGATCGCCGGGGCGGGGTTCGCGCGGCGGGGCGGCCATCGTCACGTAGGTCCCTCGGTGGTGTTCCCGACAGTATCCATGGGCGGGGAAGCCGCGGCGTCAAGTTCCGGCGCGTCCTCGACGACCAGGAATGTCGCGAGCCCAGGTGCGATCTCGCGAAGGTTGCGCCCCGCTGCGCGCATCGGGTCCGAGGCGAGCCCGGCGTCGAGACTCGCGCGATCGTCAAACCGCATCGAGGTCACCAGGACCAGGTCCGTCTCGCCGCCGAGCGCCTCGACGACACGCTGAACGTGTGTTTCGCGGAGACCCGGCGTGGCTGCCACCAGGGGCAGGTGCTCGGTGGCGTAACGGTGTTCGAAGGTCTCCTGGGCGGCCGGCCCGCCTTCGGGTCGTCGGTAGAGGACGAGCAGCGTGGTCATCGGGACACCTCCGGCTGTCGTTCGGTCCGCTCGCGGGCGACCGACTCGGTTGAACGATAGAAGCCGCCGAGCGCCTCGTTGACGAGGGCCGGGCGTTCGGACAGCACCTCGTGCCCGCAGTCCGGCACGACGAGCAGGCGACCATCCTGGACCTGGCGCGCGAGACGCCAAGCCTGGCCGACGGGTGTCATCGGGTCGCGATCACCGCAGATGACGAGCGTCGGGGCCGTGATGCCATGGAGCTCTCTCGCGCTGAGCAGCGGCTGGACGGCGACGTCCGCCGCGATGGCGGGCAGCAGCCGGCGCCACGTGCCGAGGCCCTGTTCGTCATCCTGTCGGCGGGCGACCTGCGCTGCCCAGGCGGGCTCGTCGCGTTCGATCCGTTCGGGATCCAGCAGGCGCCTGGCCACGCTTGCCCGGGGTTCGCGCTCGGGGGTGATCGAGGCCACGACCAGGGTGCGGAGCCGATCGGGGTGGCGCGCCGCGAAGCCGAGCGCGGTCATCGCGCCCATCGAGAACCCGGCGAGGTGGAGCGTGTCCAGTCCGAGCGCATCGACGAATGCCTCGAGATCGTCCGCGAGCCACTCGGCCCGGAACCCGTCAGCCGGGTCCCAGCGAGTGGCGCCATGGCCACGGGCATCGGGGAGATGGAGCCGGAACGCGGAGGCGAGCGACGGGATCTCGGCGGCGTAATCGACCCGGGCAGACGAGCTCGCGCCGTGGAGCAGGACGAGCGGCGGGCCTGCCCCGAGCTGCTCGTACCCGATCTCGAGGCCGTTGCCCAGGATCGTTGGCATGGATCCGATCCTACCGCGGCTGACCTCCCGGCCCCGGCGCCGGGATGCCGGGCAACTACAATCGGCGCATGACCGACGCCTCCAGGCCCGCGACCCGGATCGAACGCGATTCGATGGGCGAGATGGAGGTTCCCGCCGACGCGCTGTACGGTGCCTCGACGCAGCGCGCGGTCCTGAATTTCCCGATCTCCGGGCAACGGTTCCCGAGGCGGTTCATCCGGGCCCTCGCCCTGATCAAGAGTGCCGCAGCCGAGACGAATGGCGCCCTCGGCCTGATCGATCCCGCCGTGGCCGGCGCGATCAGCGCAGCGGCCACGGAGGTCGCCGACGGTGGTCGGGACGACCAGTTCCCGATCGACATCTTTCAGACAGGCTCGGGCACGTCGACCAACACGAACATGAACGAGGTCGTGGCGCACCTGGCGGCGACCCGGCTCGGAGGCGGCCGCAAGGTCCACCCAAACGACGACGTCAACCGCTGCCAGAGCTCCAACGACGTCATCCCGACCGCGCTCCAGCTGTCGGCCGCCATGGCCATCGAGGAGGACCTCATCCCGGCGCTCGAGCGACTGCACACGGCGCTCGTGGCCAAGGAACGCGAGCTCTGGCCCGTGGTCAAGACGGGGCGGACGCACCTCCAGGACGCCACCCCGATCCGGCTCGGACAGGAGTTCCGCGGCTACGCCGGACAAGTCGAGGAGTCGCTCAGGCGGGCGCGTGCGGCCCAGGCCGAGCTGCTCGTCGTGCCGCTCGGTGGGACTGCGGTGGGGACCGGGATCAACGCCCATCCCGAGTACGCGTTGCGGACCTGCGCGAGGCTCTCGACGCTGACGGGCCTGGCCGTGCGCGAGTCGACCAACCATTTCCATGCCCAGGCCACGCTCGACGTGGCGATCGCCGCGCACGGTGCCATCCGGACGATCGCCCTGAGCCTCTGGAAGATCGCCTCGGATGTCCGGTCTGATGGGCATGGGACCCCGTGCGGGCTGGCCGAGCTGGCACTGCCGGAGACGCAGCCGGGCTCCAGCATCATGCCCGGCAAGGTGAACCCGGTCATCGTCGAGAGCCTCACCATGGTCGTGGCCCGCGTCGTCGGGAATGACGCGACGATCGCGTTTGGCCAGACGGGCAGCCTGCTCGAGCTCAACGTGATGTTGCCCGTGACGGCGGCCGCGATGCTCGAGTCGATCTCGTTGCTGGGTGCGGCGGCCACCAACTTCAGCGCCCGCTGCATCGAAGGCGTGACCGCCACAGACCGCGGGCCGCAGCTCGTCGAGCAGGGGTTGATGCTTGCGACGGCCCTGACGCCACTCATCGGCTATGACGACGCGGCCAAGCTCGCCAAGGACGCGCTCAAGTCTGGTCGGACGATCCGCGAGCTCGCGCTCGAGCGCGGCCTCGATCCGGGTGAGCTGGACCGGTTGCTCGACCCGGCGGCCATGACCGAACCGGGCGTCGAGACCGGCGGGTCCGGAGGCTAACCCGGCCCCGGCCGTAGGCCGCCGTCGGCGGCAGACTCGATTCGAGCCCCCCGATCAAGCCAGAGGGCGATTCCGACCCCGGTCCAGGCCGCACCGAACGCCGGCCACGTCAGCGTCGACGGAACAAGCAAGGCGATCGGGCCTGCGAGCAGGAGCAGTCCGATCGGCTCGATGCGGTCGCGCACCAGGACAAATCCGGTGGCGATCGTGCCAACGATTGCGATGGACTGCGCCGCCCCGAGCGCCGGTCCGCTGACCCAACCCGCCAGGGTGCCAAGAAGCAGTGCGATCCAGGTCAGGTGCCCGACGACAAGCATGGCGCCAGCGACCCATACCGATCGGATTCTCCCTTCCTCGGCACGAAGGAGGCAGGCAAGCCCGGCCACCAGGAAAGCACGCGGCAGCAGCGACCGCGAGGGGCACGACATCGAGGAGATAGCCCGGCCAGTCGGCCGGCACGGGCTGCACGAGCACGCCGACGGACAGGACCGTCCACAGGCCGCCGCCGAGCAACGCCGCCCCGATCGGAACGAGCGAGGGACTCGCCGGGTGGAGCCACGCATCGAGCGCGCCACGGACAAGGTCGACCCGATCGCGAGCCCGGAGCGGGCGCTCCTCGAGCAGCGACGCCATCTCGTCGCCGTATCGCGCCCGCCAGGCGGGTGGATAGAGCTTGAGCAATGCGCTCATGTGCATCCGTTCGCGACGCGCGGCGGGATCAGCCCCGGCTGCCCCAACGCAACGGGCAGCGGGCCTAGCGTGATCGTCGCCGTGTCGATGGTCAAGACGCCGTCGCCTCCGACCTCGATCGACATGCGGTCCATGCCGCGTGGCGCCGGTCCAAAGAGCGTCCCCGCCGGCTTGATCCCGAGTCGGTCGTACCGCGACTGGTGGCACGGACAACGGAAATAGAAGTCTTCGAGGCATGGGTTCGGGCGGCATCCGAGGTGCGGGCAGACCTGCGACAGGGCACGAACATTCAACGCCGTCCCTTCACCGGTCAGGTCGGCACCGGGCTGCCAGCCACCGCGCCCGGGTTCGACGAGCATCACGAACGCCCGAGCATCCGCCACGTAGGCGGGAAAGCCATCTAGGATCGGCAACCCCGGGTTCGCGGCGATCAACTCGGGCAACGTGCCGACCCGAACGCGCGGGCTCACGCCACTCACGGCGGACCAGGCGAAGGCGATGGTCCCGCCGATCGCCTCCAGCATCGTGAGACCGACACCGGCAGCGAGCGCGCGCCGCAGGAGCGCGCGGCGCGACAGCCCCTCGACCTGGGCCGCTCGCCTGGCGCGCAGGCTCGGTCCGGTCAGCGCCGCGATTGGCACGTGAGGCTTGGCGTCGTTGGTCATGGTCGGCTGGCCGGCTACGTGCCACGCCGAGGCGCGACGGGTTTGGTCGCATCGCCGAGGCGCCGCAGACCGGTCCGCGCAAACCCCTCGATGCCGTCGAGCTGTGCCCGAAGCGTGGCGGTGCCGAGACCGGTCAGCTGGTACGGGCGGCGCCGGTCCTCCGGCTCCAGGGCCTCGATCAGGCCCCGACGCTCGAGCCGCGCCAGCGCGCCATAGAGCGTGCCCGGTCCGAGGGGCACACCGGACATCTCCTCGACGTCGGTCATGATCGCGTAGCCGTGCCGCGGACCGTCGCTGAGCGATACCAGGATGTACAGGGATGGCTCAGCGAACCGACCTAGGTCGGACGTTCTCCCGTCGGACGGGTCCCGGCGCATGCCATCTCCCATGTAGCGTGTCACGATATATCGTGCATCGATATATAGTCGTGTCCTCGCGCCGTGTCAAGGGGCTAGGTACAATCCGGCGCGATGACCCAGACCGCCCGCTGGCACCGTGCGCTCGTGCCCGCCGTCTCGGCAGACGAGCGGCGGCTTCCGGTCGTCGCCGCATTGCCGGCGACGTTGCCGACGCCGTGGGAGCTGTTCGAGTTCATGCGCGACGCAGAACTCCGGTTCGGGACGCTACGGATGCGCATCGTGGAACGCGCCCAGACAGCCCGCGGCGAAGAAACGACCCGGATCGATGTGGTGATCCGGCACACCGGTCAGTCGAAGGTGACGACGACGCGCGAGGGTGCCGCCGCGAAGGCCGACTACGAGATCTGGATCTCCGACGGCGACCTGGTTCGCACCTATGCCTCCGCGCACAAGCTGGGCACGCAGCGGCCCATCCGCAACCGTCCGCGGGGGCTCCACGACCGCGACTTTCCCGGACGCTCCCAGGTCTATGAGCCGCTCACCGGCCTGCCCATGGAAACGCTACCGGAGACGTTCGTCCACCCCGCCGGGTTCTGCCAGAACGTCCTGGGGACCGGGCGGTGCTGGGTAACGGGATCCGCGCTCGTGAGCGGGCGGGAAGCCGTGCTCCTCGAGTGCGATCACCCGCGAACTACCGAATCGGTCGCGGATCGACCCGACTATCACCTCTCGATCGCTGTGGACCGCGAGACCGGCGTCATCCTTCGCTTCACCGAATCGATCGGCGGGATCGAGACCCGCCACGCGGACGTCGTCGACTTCGCGCCGGACGCACCGCTTCCACCGACCGCGCTCCAGTTCGTCTTTCCCACCGGGACAACGATGCTCTACTGAACGCGATGAAGCCCGGCGAACGGCTCGCCGGGCTCCGTTTCGCGAGGACGGGTTGACGCGCGATCAGCCCGCTAGCTCGAGATCTCGTTCGATAGCGGCCAGCTCTTCGGCCGAGCCTTGGACCTTGGGCCCCTTGAACCAGTTCCTGGCCGAGAGCAGCCACCAGCCGCCGGCAAACAGGATCACCGCGCCAACGGCGACCGGGGCGTAGTTGAACGTGTCGGTCCGGACCGGCGCGACTTGCGGGAGCATGAACAGGATCGCGATGAACACCACCCAGATCGTGGCGACGATCCCGATCGGTCGGCTCCAGCGGCCCAGGTTCCACGGCCCTGCCTGGAAGGAATCGCCCGCGCGCAAGCGCAGGAAGACGGGCGTGATGTACGCGATGTACAGGCCGATCACCGCAATAGACGTCACGGCGGCATACGCCACGGCGTTGAACAGATAGGGCAGGCCGAGGATGAACGCGCCGACGGCCGCCAGCCAGATCGAGTTCGTCGGGGTGCGGGTCTTGGGGTTGATCCGGTGCCAGAACGAGCTGCCCGGGATCGCGCCGTCACGTGAGAACGCATAGATCATCCGGGAGTTGGCGGTCACGGACGACATGCCGCAGTAGAACTGGGCCCCGATGACTGCGAGAAGGATGAACAGTCCGCCCGTCTGCCCGAGGGCATCGATCCAGATCTGGGCTGGCGGGACCAGTGCGCCGAGCGCCCGGTCGTATCCGCCGTTCGGGTCGATCCCGTAGTTCATGGCGACGAGCAGGATGAACCCGGCGATGACCGAGATGACGACCGAGTACACGATTCCTCGTGGCGCGGACTTCGAGGCGTCGTGCGTCTCCTCTGACATATGGGCGGACGCGTCATAGCCCGTGAGGGTGTATTGCGCGTTGAGCAGGCCGATGAGCGCAACGTACAGGACGGGCAAGACAGCAACTGCCGGGTCGACGCTCGTTCGGTTGACGAAGCTGGTGAACACCGTCCCGAGGTCCGTGTGGTGCGGCGAAATGAAGAACATCGCGATGAAGATGATCCCCACCGTGATCACGTGCCACCAAACTGAGACGTCGTTGAGCAATGCCACCAAGCGGATGCCAAATGTGTTCAAGAGGGCATGGAGGAAGAGCACGACGCCGAAAATGGCGATCGTGTACGGCGGATCGGTGGGCACACCAAAAGCGATGTTCAAGAACGCGTTGACAAAGAACGCAAGCCCGAAGTCGATCCCGGCGGTAACCGCGACCTGCCCGAGCAGGTTGAACCAGCCCGTGAACCACGACCATGCCGGGGCGTTGTTCTTGGCCAGCTTGGCCGACCAGTAGTAGAGCCCGCCGGCCGTTGGGTAGCTCGAGGCGACCTCGGCCATGCCGAGGGCGACGAGGGTCACGAAGAAGCCGACGACAAGCCAGCCCCAGACCATTTCCGCCGGACCGCCGGTCTTCATGCCGAAGGCGAAGAGCGTGAGGCACCCCGACAGGATCGAGATGATCGTGAAGGAAACCGCAAAGTTGGAGAAGGTCTTCATCCCTCTCCGCAGCTCCTGGGCATAGCCGAGTTGGTGCAGCTGTTCGGTGTCGCTGGATGCCACGTCGCTCCTCCATGGATCGCTTCGACCACAATGCCGTGCCGCGCGGACCAGGGGACGCGGAGAACTCGGATCGCGCGACCCCTCGTGGTCGCGGCGGATCCGCCCTTCCGTTGAGCTCCCTCGCGCGCAACGATAGGTGCCGTCGAGGCAGTGTCAAGATGGATGTCGTCAGGGGAGACGCAGGAGGGCGGGAACGATGGGCGATCGACTCGCGGGCAAGGTGACGATCGTCACCGGTGCCGGCTCGGGGATCGGCCGTGCCACGGCGATCCGGTTCGCGGAGGAGGGCGCGCGGGTCACCTGTGTCGACGTGAACGCCGACGCCGTGCGCTCGGTGGCCGAGGAGATCGGCGAAACCGCCGTGGCGGTTGCCGCGGACGTGTCGATCGCGTCCGCCGTGCAGGCGTATACGGACGCGACGGTGGAGCGTTGGGGCGGTCTCCACGCCGTGTTCAATAACGCGGGCGTCAATCTCCCCGGCGTATTCCACGAAGCCACCGACGAGGTCATCGACCGAACTTTCAACGTCAACGTCAAGGGCTGCATCTACGGCTGCCGGTATGCCATCCCGCATATGCTCCGCGCGGGCGGCGGGTCGCTCATCAACACGAGCTCTGTCAATGGGCTGGTGGCCGAACCGTTCCTGGCGATCTACGCCACCTCAAAGGGCGCCATCGTGATGCTCTCCAAGGGCATCGCCCTCGACTACGCGAAGCAGGGCATCCGGTGCAACGCGATCGCGCCTGGCTGGGTGGACACACCCGTCAACTACGCGCACGCCGAGATGCTCGGCGGCCTGGACAAGGTGTACGCGGAGATCGATTCGTTCCAGCCGATCGGACGCCCGGGCGAGCCACGCGAGATCGCCAACGTCGCCCTCTTCCTCGCCTCGGACGAGTCCTCCTTCGTGACGGGATCGGTCGTCGTCGCGGACGGTGGGATGACCGCGAAATAGCTTCACGCGCGCAAACGGGCGGCCGTACGATGCGCCGATCCGCGGAGCCTGGCTCCGCGAAGCCCAGAGGAGCGGAGAGCAGCGATGGCTGACCACGACCAGGCGCACCCCGCGAAGCATCCTCGTCACGAGGAGCTGGAGGCGATGGTCCGCGACGGCCGGATCGACACGCTCATCGTTGCGATCACCGACATGCAGGGCCGGCTCATGGGCAAACGCGTCCAGGGGGAGGCGTTCCTGAACGGGGTCGTCGGCCATGGCGCGCACTTCTGTACGTACCTCCTCGGCACGGACATGGAGATGAATACGCCCGAAGGCTTCACGCTCATGAACTGGGAAACCGGGTATGGCGACTGGATCGCCGATCCCGTATGGGACACGCTGCGCGTCCTTCCCTGGCTCGAGAAGACGGCGCTCGTCCTTGGCGACGCCACGGACGAGGAAACGCACGCCGAGATCCCGATTGCTCCACGGACCATCCTCAAGCGCCAGGTGGAACGCGCCGCGGCGGCCGGCTACGCCGTGAAGGCGGGGTCGGAATTCGAGTACTACGTGCTCAAGGAGTCATGGGAGGAGTCCAATCGCCGCGGTTGGGCGATCCCCGAGCGCTTCGGGTACTACAACGAGGACTACCACCTCCTCCAGGCCACCAAGGCCGAGCCGTTGCATCGGCTGCTGCGCAACCAGATGACCGAGGCCCGGATCCCGATCGAGTTCAGCAAGGGCGAGGCGGCCCCCGGCCAGCACGAGGTCAACATCCGCTACGACCACGTCCTCGAGTCGGCGGACCGCAGCGTCATCTTCAAGCACGGCGCGAAGGAGATCGCCTATCTCAACGGCTGGGGAATCACCTTCATGGCCAAGCCCGACGCCACGTGGACCGGCTCGTCCGGCCATCTCCATATGAGCCTCTGGGATGACGCCGGCGAACGCTCGCTGACGCACGACCCCGCGGCGGGCAACCCGTACGGCATGAGCAAGGTGTTCAGCCACTTCGTGGCGGGGATGATGCGGCTGTCCCGCGAGCTCGCGATCTTCATCGCGCCGAACATCAACTCGTACAAGCGATATGCATCGCTTTCGTGGGCTCCCGTCAACGTCGTGTGGGGTCGTGACAACCGGACCACCGGCTTCCGCGTTGTCGGCCACGGGGATGCGCTGCATGTCGAGGACCGGTTCCCCGGCGGCGACATGAACGCCTATCTGACGTATGCGGCGATGATCGGCGCCGGCCTGTACGGCATCGAGCACGAGCTCGAACTGGAGCCCGAGTTCAAGGGCAACGGCTACGTCGCGACGGGCCATCCCCGGATGCCGCGCGCGCTCTATGAAGCGATCTGGGAGCTGGAGCGAAGCGAGGCCGCGGCCGTGATCTTTGGCCAGGACGTCGTCGACCATTACCTCAACGCGGCGCGTTACGAGCAGCAGGTCTACGACTCGGTGGTGCATGCATGGGAGCGCGAGCGCTACCTGGAGCGGAGCTGACGACAGGGCCCGTTTGGGGCGCGACCTCGCCTCAGGGGGCTGGCAACGCGGGACTTGCGATAGCGGGGTAGAGTCACTCCGATCCCGCCGCCGGCGTTCCACTCGCCGAGGATCACCTGGGGGACCCGGTCATGGACGCACGTCGCCGAGCAGCCCTCCTCGTCGCGCTGCTCACCGCCGGCGCCGCGCTGTTGCCGTTGCCGGCCGTTGCGAGGGAGCCGGATGGCCAGCTCCGGGCCGGGCTGACCGCGATCGCCGAGCGGGTCTCGCCGATTGGCGAGACGATCGAAACGCGACAGCGGAACGGTGGCCAGGACATCGCCGTCTCGGTTGCCCTCGCGAGCGTTCCGGACGATCAGATCCGCGACCTGCTCCGTGACGCCGGCCTGTCGATCCGGGGCACATTGGACCTCACGATCGAGGGCTACGTGTCCCCGACTCGTCTCGGGGAGCTGGCCCGGGTGGATGGGGTCAGGTCCATCTCGCCGATCAGGCACGCCCGCCAAACGGTCTTCGTCGGGCCGGCGCCCGCCTTGCACGGCGCTACGGCCTGGCAGCAGCTCGGGTACCGCGGCAACGGGATCAAGATCGGGGTCCTCGACGGCGGGTTCGAGGGCTTCGCCGGGCTGCTGGGTTCCGAGTTGCCGGCCACGGTCCAGGCCCGCTGCTACGCGCAGATCGGGGTCGCATCGACGGCGATCGCGGATTGCGTGGAGCCGGGGAGCAACCACGGGACCGCCGTCGCCGAGGCGATCATGGACATGGCGCCTGGCGCATCCCTGTATGTCTCCAACGCCTCCTCCCCCGCCGACCTAGCGGCGACGGTGACCTGGATGACCAACGCTGGGGTCCGGATCATCAACTTCTCCCAGGCATCGTCCATCCTCCTGGAGGGCATGGGCGACGGCCTGAGTCCTTACAGCGTCCTGACTTACTCGCTCGTGGATCGAGCCGTGGCCGGTGGTGCGTTGTTCGTGGCGGCAGCCGGCAATTCGGGTGAGATCAGCTGGATGGGTCCGCCAACCGATGCCGACGCGGACGGCTGGGTCGATTTCGCGGCGGGCGATGAATCCAACTACCTCGATCTCGCAGCCGGCCAGCCGATTGCGGCCGCTCTCCGCTGGGCGAGCGCCGGGACCGACTACGACCTCTCGATCTGGCAGGGCGACACCCTCCTTGCCGAGTCGGCGGACGCGCAGTCGAGCACCGGCGATCCCTTCGAGATCCTCGATTTCACGGCTCCGGCGGCCGGGCGCTACGAGGTCAGCGTGTTGCGTGCCGAGGGACCCGCCGCACCGACGATCCGTCTCCTGCTGTGGTCGAACGCGCACACGCAACTGTCGTACCGGACCACGGCCGGATCGCTCGCGGCCCCGGCGGATTCCCGGAACGCCGGCATGGTCACGGTGGGCGCGGTCGATTACCGGACCCCCTCGGTCGTGGAGACGTTCAGCTCCCGGGGACCAACCCTCGACGGTCGGGTCAAGCCCGACCTCGTCGCCGGCGACTGCGCTCCGACGGTGATCCTCCCCGTGTTCTGCGGTACGAGTGAGGCTGCGCCGTTCGTCAGTGGTGCGGCCGCCCTGATCCTCGAAGCCCACCCCGAGCTCGGTCCGACCCAGCTGGCCACCTATCTGCGGACGCATACGACGCCGATCGGATCCCCGGTCCCGAACAACGAAACCGGGTATGGCCTCCTGGGGCTCGGGCCGCTCCCCGGTGGCGTTCCAACGTCGCTCTCGTTCCTGGCGCCGGCCGCCTCGGGCTCGGCGGGTGCGCCGCTCCTCGGCCAGCCCGCCGTCGGGATCCTTGACGCCGCCGGTCAGCTCGTGACGCGGGGGCCGGGATCGATCCTCCCGGTCACGCTGAGCCTCGCCGTCAGCCCAGGTGGCGGCACCATGACCTGTCCGGCCGGGCTGACCGCCGTTGCGGTTGGCGGGATCGCGCGGTTCACCGGCTGCACCATCGACCTGCCCGGATCCGGCTACGCCGTTCGGGCCGATTCCACGGGACTCATCGGGGCGAGTGGCGCGCCGTTCAACGTGGGCGTCGCGGGCACGCCGCCAACCCTGTCGCTCGCGGCATCGGCAGCGACATTGACGTACGGGACGGCCCTCGGCCTGACCGGGACCGCGACGCTCCCCGGCGGGGCGAACGCTCCGATCGAGGTCGTGCGCGTGGCGGGCGGGGTCGACGTGGAGCCTCGTCCAGCCACGACGGACGCGGCGGGTGGCGCCACGTGGTCGTTCAAGCCGATCGTGACCTCCGACTACCGCCTGCGGACGATCGCGCCGGGAACGGGCGTCGTTGAAGTGAGTGCCCCGATCCGGATCAAGGTGACCGCGAAGGCGCTGCAGACATCGTCCGTCCCGAGCGGCCGGACGATGAGCCGGACGACGAGCATCGTGGTCACGACGACGATCCGCCCGATCGGTGTCCTCGTGGCAAGGGGCCGGGCGCGGATCGATCTGTTCCAGCGGACGAGCGCCGGCTGGACCCGTCGCAAGACGATCTTCGCCAACGCCGACACCACCGGGCGGGCAAAGGCAACGATCCGGCTGCCCTCGACAGGTTCGTGGTGGATCCGTGCGCGAGCCGAGGCAACGACGACCAACGGCGCCTCGGTCTGGACCGCGGGAGTCCAGGTACACGGTCAGGTAGCGGCGACCTCGCGGAGGCGACGGGCCACGTCCGGGTGGGCCGCCTCGTCGGCGAGATCCGCGGCGGTCTTGCCGTCGTCCGAGATGGTCGCCGGATCGGCTCCGGCCGACAGGAACAGCTCGACCATCTCCGGGTCGCCGTTCTGGGCGGCCTCGTGGAGCGGCGTGAACCCGCCCGCCTGGCGGGCATCGACCGTCCGCTCCGGCCGCGAGCAGCAGGCGGCAGATCTCGACCTTGCGACCGGCGGCCGCGCTGTGCAGCGGCTGGACCCGCATCTCGTTCGCGGCGACCACGTCGACAGGCGCGCCGGCATCGATCAGGGTCCGGGCCGCTTCGGGCTTGGCGAAGAAGGCCGCGAAATGGAGCGCGGTATAGCCGTCGGCTGACAGCGATCGGACCGAGGCCGCGTCGTCGTCGAGTCGGTCACGCAGCCGATCGAGGTAGCCGAGGGCCGCCGCCTCGTGGACGTCGAGATCCGGGTCTGCCGCAAGCAGGGCGTCGGTGACCGCCCGATTCGATCGATACCGCGAGTGCATGAGGGCGGACACGCCGTCGGTGTCGCGCGCCGACGCGAGTTCTGGTGCCTCGGCGACGATCGCCGCGACGCGCTCGGCCTCGCCCGGCCTTGACGGCGGCGACGAGCTCTTCGGCTGTCGACATCGCACTACCTCCGTCGATCGATCGTGGCGGCAAGTATCCCCGACCGGCCTCCGATCCGGGCGCGCGCGAGCACTCGGCTCGGACGGTACTCTGACCGCGTGACGCGGACGACGAGAGGAGAGCGATGCGACTCGAGGGCAAGGTCACGATCATCACCGGCGGCGGCAGCGGGATGGGCCGCGTGGCCGCGCAGCTGTTCGCCGGCCAGGGCGCCAAGAGTCGTCGTCGCCGAGTACAGCGAGGCCGCGGGCGCTGAAACGGTCGAGCTCGTGCGCGGTGCGGGCGGCGAGGCGACCTTCGTGCGGACGGACGTCTCGACCGAGGCCGATGCAAAGGCATGGTCGACCATGCCGTCGCCACCTACGGGCGACTCGACTGCCTCTACAACAACGCCGGGCGTGATGCCAGAGGCGGACCACTCCGTGGTCGACACCGACGTCGCGACCTGGGACGCGGTGATGGCGGTCAACGTCCGCGGCGTCTTTCTGGGCTGCAAGTACGCGATCCCGGCGATGATCGAGGGCGGCGGCGGCTCGATCATCAACATCGCGAGCTTCGTGGCGATCCTCGGCTGCAGCGTGCCCCAGGACGCGTATACGGCCTCGAAGGGCGCGGTCCTGTCGCTGACCCGCAGCCTCGCCGTGCAGTTCGGGCCAAACGGCATCCGGACGAATGCGATCTGTCCCGGCCCGGTCGAGACTCCGCTTACTGATGGACTGGCTGCTCAAGGACGAGGCGGCGAAGAAGCTGCGCCTGGCCCGCAACCCGACCGGCCGGTTCGGGAAGCCTGAGGAGATCGTGCAGATGGCGATCTATCTCGCCTCCGACGAGTCACGCTGGACCAACGGCGCGTCGCTCGTCGTCGACGGCGGCATCACCGTCAACTACTTCTGAGGAACGAGACCCGACATGACGGAAGGACTGCCCGAGGCGGCGACAGCGGCGGATCGCGATCGGCATCGACGTGGGCGGCAGCGGGATCAAGGCCGCCGTCGTCGACATTGACGCGGGACGGTTCATCTCCGAGCGGCTGCGCGTGGCGACGCCCGATCCCGGCGACGCCCGATGCCGTCATCGCCTCGATCGGCCGGCTCGTCCGGCGTCTGGCAAAGGCGAGCGGCCTGGGATCCGCCACGCCGGTCGGGGTCGGGCTGCCCGGGGTGACCCTGGACAACACGCTCAAGTCTGCCGCCAACATCGATGCGGGCTGGATCGACTTCCCGGTCGTCGAGCGGCTGCGCAAGGCGACCGGTCGACCGGTCAGCATCGTCAACGACGCCGACGCGGCGGGGATCGCCGAGATGCGGTTTGGGGTCGGGAGGGAGCAGGCGGGCGTGGTCATCTTCCTGACCCTCGGGACCGGCGTCGGTTCGGGCGTGTTCGTCGACGGGATCCTCGTCCCGAACACCGAGTTCGGCCAGATGGAGATCCGCGGTCGAGCCGCCGAGCGCCGATCGGCGGCGGCGGCCCGCGTCCGTCGCGGCCTGTCGTGGAAGGCCTGGAGCCAGGACCTCGACGAGCACCTCGCATCGGATCGACGAGCTCATGTGGCCGAACCTGATGATCCTCGGCGGCGGCGTCAGCAAGAACGCCGACCGGTTCATCCCCCGCCTCACCGTCCGCTGTCCCGGTCGTGCCCGCGCAGCTTGCGCAACGACGCCGGGATCATCGGCGCCGCGATCGTGGCGGTCGAGCGGTGCGACGGAGGTCGAACCAGCCCGCGTCGGCCGACCTGATCGCCTCGTTGCCGGCTCCGACCGATCGCAGCGCATCGCGAGGGTCGGTGACCGGATGCGCGCCCTGATAATGGGCGCGCCGATGTACGACCTGCCGACCATTCGACATTGTCCTGACCGAACAGCTCGAGTTCATCCTCGGGCTCGGCGGCGCGGTCGCTGCAGCCCTCCTCGGCGGCGCGATCGCCATCCGCCTGCGCCAGCCGGCGATCGTCGGGCTACCTGCTCGCGGGCGTCCTGATCGGCCCGTTCACGCCGGGTTTCGTCGGCGATGTCGAGCAGATCGCGGCCCTGGCCGACGTCGGTGTCGTGCTGCTGCTGTTCGCCCTGGGCGTCGAGTTCTCGATTCGGGAGCTCCGCGCCGTTGGACGAGTGGCGCTGCCCGGCGGGATCGCCCAGATCGCGCTGATCGTCGCCGCCGGGATGGCGCTGATGGTGGGCCTTGGCTCCGGCTGGGGCGGCGCCTTCGTCGTCGGCGCCTGCCTGTCGATCTCGTCGACCCTCGTCGTGCTCAAGTCGCTGATCGACAGCGGCGAGATCGACAGCCTCCACGGCCGCGCGGCGATCGGCTGGTCGATCGTCCAGGACATCGCGACGATCGTGTTCATCGTCGCCCTCCCGTCGCTGACCGGCGGCGACGCCCTGCTCCCGCTGGCGTTCGCCCTGCTCAAGGCGGCGATCTTCCTGGCGCTGGCCTACGTCCTGGGGACGCGGCTGCTGCCCTGGCTGTTCGGCTACGTCGCGCGCTCGGGATCGAGCGAGCTGTTCCTGCTCGTCGGTCTTCGCCACCGCGCTGCTGACGGCGTTCGTGTCGAGCGCGATCTTCGGCCTGTCGCTCGCGCTCGGGGCGTTCGTCGCCGGGGTCGTCGTCTCCGAGTCGGACCTGTCGCACCAGGCGGCGGCCGAGGTCACGCCGTTCCGGGACCTGTTCGCCGTCCTGTTCTTCGTCTCGGTGGGCATGCTGGTGGACCCGACGGCCCTCGTGGCGGACGCTCCCGCTGATCGGCGCTGCTCGTCGCGATCGCCGTGGTCGGCAAGGGCGGCGCTGATCGCGTTGCTCGGGCCGCGCGGCCGGGTTGCCGATCCGCTCGGCGCTCCTGCTCGGCGCCGCGCTCGCGCAGGTCGGGGAGTTCAGCTTCATCCTGGCCGAGGACGCCCTGGACCTCGGGATCCTCGACGCGCGGCCGTACAACCTGATCCTGGGGACGGCCGTCGTGTCCATCCTCCTGACCTCGGGCGTCCGCGAGGTCGCCCGGCGATTGGCGATGCGATCGGAACGGCGTGCCGACCGGGCGAGCGAGGCCTCGGCACAGGTCGGATGCTTCGGCCGACGAGCCGACGGGGATCGAGGCCCAAGCGGGCGGCCCAGTCGCGCGTGCCCCGGCCCGGATGGGTGCCGGCGCCCGGTGGCGAACGGAGCGGGCGATCGACTGAGGACGACGAGGCCCGACGCCCGACGGTCGTCGTCCTGGGCGCCGGGCGCGTCGGCCAGGTCGTGGCCCAGGCCGTGCGGCACCCGCGGGTTCCGCTGCGTCGATCGTCGATCGCGACGCACGCAGCTCGGCGGCCGTCGAGCGGCTCGGCACGGTGAACGTGTTCGGCGACGCCGCCAACCCGGAGATCCTCAAGCGGCTGGGGCTCGACCGGGCGCGGATCCTGATCATCGCGATCGGCGATCCGTTGACCGCCCGGCTGGCCTCGGAACGCGCGCTGCGGATCAACCCGCGGCTGTCGATCGCGTCACGCGCGCGCGGGCGGCGCGAGGTCGAGGCCTGCGCGGGATCGGGGTCCGTCGGCTGGCCGATCCGGAGGCCGAGGCGGCGTTCGAGCTCGCCCGACATGCGCTCCAGCGGATGGGCGTGTCCGGCCCGGAGCTGAGCGGCATCGTCGTCGGCCTGCGGCGCGACGTCTACGGGCGCGACCGGGACTGACCGGGACCGACCGGGACTGACCGGTCCGTGACCGGGCGCGGGCCGGTTCGACTCGAGCGCGGCGTATCATCGGCGGACTGATCGACAGGCGTTGGACCACGCATCCGAGAGGCTCCGCCATGACAACCCCGACCGCGAGCGCCGCGGCAACCACCACCCGCATGGTCATCGGCGGGGAGACCGTCGATGCCGCCGACGGCCAGACGTTCGACGTGGTCAATCCGGCGACCGGCATCCGTCATCGCCACCGCGCCGCTTGGTGGCCGCGAGGACGTCGACCGGGCCGTCGCGGCCGCGCAGAAGGCCTTCGACGACCGGAAGGGCTGGGCCAACTGGGCCGCCGGCAAGCGCGGCCGATCGCTGTCCAAGCTCGCCTCCCTGATCAAGGAGCACAGCGAGGAGCTGGCGCAGCTCGAGAGCCGGAACGTCGGCAAGCCGATCACGTCGGCCGCGCGGCGAGGTGGTCGGCACCAGCCTCGTCTTCGACTACTACGCCGGCGCCGCCAACAAGATCTTCGGCCAGACGATCCCGGTCTCGAAGCCCGGGCTCGACCTGACCCTGCGCGAGCCGATCGGCGTCGTCGGGCTGATCGTGCCCTGGAACTTCCCCCTGTACATGGCCTCGTGGAAGGTCGCGCCGGCGCTGGCGGCCGGCAACACGGCGATCCTCAAGCCCGCGAGCTACTCCCCGTTGACGGCGATCCGGCTCGGCGAGCTCGCGCTCGAGGCCGGCATCCCGGCCGGCGTCCTCAACGTCGTGACCGGACCGGGCGGAACGGCCGGCGCGTCGATCGCCGCCCATCCCGGGATCGGCAAGGTCGCCTTCACCGGCGAGACGACCACCGGCCAGGAGATCATGCGGCTGGCCTCGGCCAACGTGAAGAAGATCTCCCTGGAGCTCGGCGGCAAGAGCCCGAACATCGTGTTCGCCGACGCCGACCTCGAGAAGTTCGCCCGCGAGTCGCCGTATTCGGTGTTCGACAACGCCGGCCAGGACTGCTGCGCGCGGAGCCGGATCCTCGTCGAGCGATCGGTCCACGATCAGGTCGTCGAGCTGTTCAGCGCCGCGACACGCAACGTCAAGGTCGGCGACCCGAGCGACGACGCGACCGAGATGGGCTGCCTCGTCAGCCAGAAGCAGCGCGATCGGGTCCGGGACTACATCGAGATCGGGCTGGCCGAGGGCGCTTCGATCGTCGTTGGTGGTGACGCGCCCGACGATCCGGCCCTGGCGGCCGGCGCGTACCTGATGCCGACGGTGTTCGACGGCGTGTCGAACGACATGCGGATCGCCCGCGAGGAGATCTTCGGCCCGGTCGTCTCGATCATCCCGTTCGACACGGAGGAGGAGGCGCTGCGCCTCGCCAACGCGACGCCGTACGGCCTGTCCGGATCGATCTGGAGCCGCGACATCGGCAAGGCGCTGCGAGCGGCAAAGGCCCTCCAGTCCGGCGTCATCAGCGTCAACTCCAACAGCTCCGTCCACACCGAGGCGCCCGTTCGGTGGCTACAAGATGTCGGGGATCGGCCGCGAGCTGGGGATGGCCGCCCTCGACCTGTACACCGAGACCAAGAACGTCTTCATCGACCTGAGCTAGGGCGTGGACGCGACCCGCGGGTTCGAAGTCGAGTTGCGCCAGGTCGGCGTCATCGGCCGCGCCTCGGGCGGGTCGTCGGGGGCTCGTCCGCGGTTTCGGCAGCCACTCCTTGTCTGGTTGCTCGTCCTGATCGCGATCGCCGGGACCGCCGCGGTGGGTCGACTGGTCGGCCTGGGGTTTGAGGCGAGGCCAAGCGCTGCCGTCCGACCGGCGGACCAGGCGGCCGTCGCGTCGGACCGGTTCGCCGTTCCGTTGACCGCGCCGATGCCCGAGATCATCGTCCTGTCCAGCCCGGCCGAAGCGAACGCGACGATCACGACAAGGGAACTGACGATCCGCGGGTATCTCGCGACAGGCGGCGGGACGATCCGGGTCACGCTCGAGGCACGCGGGAACCGGATCATCGATTCGGCGACCATCGAGCCATCGCTCGTCTTTGGCGAACGTCCGACGGTGGGTCGCCACGCCCAGTTCGAGACACGGTTCGGCTTGCCGAACCCGCGACCAAACGGGCGGATGATCGTCCAGATCGCGCTGGTCGACGCCGATCCGGGCAAATCGTCGACGTCGTCCGGCGCCCGATCCGGCGTCGGCCCGTTGCTCGAGGGTCAGCGGCGTCTGATCGCGCGGGCGCCGGGCGCCGCGCTACTCGTCCCGGCGTCGCTCCGGTGGGCGCATGTGCGGGTGGCGCCGGGTGACCCAGTCGTGGAGCGCCCAGTGCGAGGTCTTGAAGGCGATCCCGTCCCACGGGATGGCGTCGGGCGCGAACGTCCGGATCTCGAGCGCCTCCGGGTTCAGCCGGGACTCGCCGCCGACGACCTGCGATTCGAGCGCGAGGACGACGACCGCCGCCTCGAGGCGTGAGTAGAGCCCGACGATCTCGCCGGGCTCGACGATCAGCCCGGTCTCCTCGAGCGTCTCGCGGATGGCCGCCTCCGTCACCGTCTCGTCGACCTCGAGGAACCCGCCGGGCTGGGCCCACCAGCCACGACCCGGCTCGATCCCCCGTCGCAGGAGGACCACCTCGCCGGTCTCGGTGACCGGGATGGTCGTGACGACGAGCCGCGGATTGACGTACGACATGAGCCCGCACGATCGGCACGACAGTCGATGACGGTCTTCGCCTTCCACCGCCCCGAATTCGAGCGGGGCGCCGCAGCGCGTGCAGTAGTGGAGCGAGGCGGCGATCCAGCCGGGCACGCCGCCGCCCGAGGGGATGTCGGTGGATCGCCCGTCAGGACCTCGACCGCGTCACGCGGCGATGACCACGATGGATGCGCCAACAAGCGCGAGCAACCCGACCAGGCTGACCACGACCCAGGCGAGGCGGAACGCGCCCTTGGTCCGATCGACCGGCATCCACGCCCAGGCCGATCGCCAGATCCGCAGGATCGCGTCGGCGGTCGTCGCGATCAGGAGCGGGCGCCGCGACGATCGCGCACAGCTTGACGAGCGGGCTGCCGAGCGGCGTCCCGAGCTCGAGCGCCGTGATCGCGATCGCGCCGCAGATCAGGACGATGACGCTCAGGTTGATGTAGTAGCGCTGGAGCGGCGTCGGCGCCGCCTCGGGCACCGACCGTGGGGGCAGCCCCTGGAGGCTCGGGGGGAGCGTGGATACCGCAGGCACCCGTCGCCGCCGCTGGTCGGGCCCTGCCGATCGAGGACCGGCATGCCCGGCTCCCAGCGCTCGTCGTCCATCGTCCGAGTGTAGCGACGCGCTCCCGGTTCAGACGGAGCGGGTCTCGATCGCGGCCGGATCGTCGACCGTGACCGAGCAGGTCGGGCACCACCAGCGCGTTTCGAGCGAGGTCCCGCAGAGCTCGTGATGGAGCGGTTCCGGTCGCTCGGAGCGGCGGGCGCCCCAGTCGGCGAGGAGCCGCAGGGCAGACGCGAGGTCACGACCATCCGTGGTCAGCGCGTACGACATTCGCGGCGGTCGCTGCTGGTACGGCGTGGCGACGACGATCCGCTCGCGCTCGAGCCGCCGCAGCCGGTCCGCGAGGATGTTCGGGGCGATCGCCGGGAGCGCATCGGCCAGCTCGTTGAACCGGCGCCCGCCGTCGAGCAGCGCCTCGACGAGCAGCAGGCTCCAGCGATCACCGACCCGATCGAGGGCGGCCTCGAGCGGGGTCGGCGCGGCTCGAGCGACGGCGGGATCCGGCATGGGCTTCGATGGTAGGGGCGGGTTCGGGGCTTGTCACGGTTCGTTAGTCAGTAGTAGATTGCAAGTTGCAAGTCTATCGCACTCCCAACGCACGACGGAGCACCCAACCAGCATGAGCGTCATCGAAGAGCTCCAGACAGCCGTCGGCACCGATCGCCGGCCAGGTCGGTCCATCCATCGTCGGCATCGGTCGCGGGACCCGCGGCTCCGGCGTCGTCCTTGCCCAGGGCAAGGTCCTGACCAACGCCCACAACCTGCGCGGTGACCAGGTCACGGTCACCTTCGCCGACGGCCGACGGACCATCGGCAACGTCGTCGGCGTCGACGGCGACGGCGACCTCGCGGTGATCGACGTCGACACCGGATCTGCCACGCCGCTCGAGTGGGGCGACGGCGATGCTCTCGCGTCGGCAGCGCCGTCTTCGGGGCGGGCGCCAGCCACGGCGGCGGGACACGCGTCACGTTCGGGCTCGTGTCGGCGATCGCCCGCGAGTTCCGCGGGCCAGGTGGCCGTCGGATCGACGGCAGCGTCGAGCACACCGCGCCGCTTGCCCCCGGTTCGTCGGGTGGCGCGCTCCTTGACGCCGAGAGGACGCCTCGTCGGTCTCAACACCAACCGGATCGGCGAGGGGTTCTACCTCGCGCTGCCGGCCAACGCCGCGCTCCGAACCCGCGTGGACGCGCCTGGCGCGCGGCGAGGCGCCCGCGGCGCGCTCGCCTGGGCGTGGCCGTCGCGCCATCGCAGATCGCACGCCGGATGCGTCGTTCGGTCGGGCTGCCCGAACGCGACGGGGTCCTGGTTCGCGGCGTGGAGGACGGCAGCCTCGCCGATGGAGCGGGGATCGAAGCCGGCGACCTGCTGGTCGAGGCCGGCGGCCGGCCGTTGACCGATGCCGACGACCTGTTCGCGGCCCTGAGCGCCCTCGAACTGCCGTTCGACCTCAAGCTCGTCCGCGGCGCCGAGGAACGCACCGTTCGCGTCGGCGGTGCTACGGCGGCGACCGGGGAGGCATAGGCGATGGTCGCTGTAGCGGGAGCACCCGATCTCCGGGCGCTCCCTGATGACGACGCCGACGACACGGAAGCGCTTGACGCGTATTCCGCGGCCGTCTCGTCGGCGGCCGAGCGCTTGATCCCATCCGTCGCAAGTCTTCGCGTGAGCCGCCAGATGGGCAGCTGGACGGCGGCCGGCAGCGGCTCGGCGGTCGCGATCGAGCCGGTCGGCCATCTCGTGACCTCGGCGCATGTCGTCGCCGGGTCCGACCAGGGGACGGCCACGTTCGTCGATGGCTCGGAGCTGTCCTTCCAGGTCGTCGGCCGCGACGCGTTGTCCGATCTGGCCGTTGTCCGGACGACCGGTGGCACGCCGCTCCCTGCGCCGCTGGGCGATGCCGCGAGACTCAGGGTCGGGCAGCTTGTCGTGGCCATCGGCAACCCGCTCGGGTTCGCCGGTACGGTCACCGCGGGTGTCGTCAGCGCGCTCGGTCGCTCGCTTGCGGCTCGCGATGGACGGGCGAGCCGGCTCGTGGAGAACGTGATCCAGACCGATGCCGCGCTCAACCCGGGCAACTCGGGCGGCGCCCTCGCCGATTCGCGCGGTCGCGTCGTGGGGATCAACACGGCGGTGGCCGGGATCGGGCTGGGGCTCGCCGTCCCGATCGACCGATCGACGCGGCAGATCCTCGACTCGCTGATCGTCGATGGGCGCGTCCGGCGCGCGTTCCTCGGGATCGTCGGCGGAACCCGGCCACTGGCCGACGCTTTGGCCGAGCGGCTCGGTCGGCGGCGCGGCCTCGAGGTCGTCCAGCTCATGGAGCCGAGCCCGGCCGCAGCCGCCGGGCTCCGGGTTGGCGACGTCGTCGTCGAGCTCGACGGGAACCCGATCGAAGGCGTCGCCGATCTCCAGCGCCGGCTGATCGGCGACGCGGTTGGACGTCGCTTCGAGCTGCGGATCGAGCGTGCCGGCGAGCTGCGATCGATGTCGATCAGCCCGGTGGAGCTCACCGTCTAGGCCCAACCGCGATCGTCGCCGGGTAGCATCAGCGCGTGGAGCGCCTGCTTGCCTGGTATCGCGTCAGCTCGTCGGTGGGTGCCGTGGTCGGCCCTCGTCGCGGCCAACCTCGTGCCGCTCGTCGGCGTGCTGTTCCTTGGCTGGAGCGTCTGGACGATCCTGACCGTCTACTGGCTCGAGAACGGGATCGTGGGCTTCTACAACGTCCTGAAGATGGCGGTCGTGCCCGGGCTCGGGAAGCTCGGCATGATCCCGTTCTTCATCGTCCATTACGGGATGTTCTGGGTGGTGCACGGCATCTTCGTGCAGACCCTGCCGGGGCTGACGGGGTTCGGGACGGCGGTCGATCGGCCCCTCATGCCGGTCGAGACGCTGGTGCCGGGCCAGTCCGGGAACGTTGCGTTCGACACGGCCACGTCAGCCGGTGCCGATCCGTCCGGCGTCATCCTGGCGGCGATCGGGCTGTTCATCAGCCATGGCGTGTCGTTCGTGTTCAATTTCCTCCGGCGCGGCGAACAGTTGCGGACGTCCGCCACGCAGCTCATGTCCGCTCCCTACGGCCGGGTCGTGATCCTGCACCTGACGATTCTCTTCGGGGCCTTCGCCGTGGCCGCGTTTGGTGCGAGGCTGCTCCCACTCGTGATCCTGGTCAGCCTCAAGACGGCGATGGATCTCGGCTTCCACCTGCGCGAACACCGGACGATCGAGGCAGCGGCGCCCCGGGTCTAGGTCGTCGGGGGCGCAGCCACGTCGTCGAGGACCGACTGCGTCAGCCGCGCTCGCCACGCCGCGAGGCGCTCCCTCAGGGCGTCATCCGAGAGGGCCAGGATCGCCGCCGCAAGGAGCCCGGCGTTCTGGGCGTTGCCGATGGCCACCGTGGCCACCGGGATGCCCTTTGGCATCTGCACGATCGAGAGCAGCGAGTCCAGGCCACCCAGGTGTTCGGTCGGGATCGGGACACCGATGACCGGCACGAGGGTCTTGGCCGCCAGCATCCCGGGCAGGTGGGCGGCGCCCCCGGCGCCCGCGATGAGGACCCGGATCCCTCGAGGGGCCGCCGCCTCCGCGTAGCTGTACAGGCGATCCGGCGTCCGGTGGGCGGACACCACCGTCAGCTCGGCGACGACGCCGAGCTCGGCGAGGACCTTGACTGCCGCTTCGAGGATCGGGAAGTCCGACCGGCTGCCGCCGACCACGCCGACCACGGGGTTCCCGGATTCGCTCATCTGACCTCGTTCGTGGCGACGGACACAGGGGTCGTATCGTCGCCGACCTCGTGCGCCCAGTCCAGTGCCGCGACGGCCTCTCGCGCCCGGTCGAGTGCCTCGTCGACCGTGCCGCCGAGCGCGGTCAGGTGGCCCATCTTGCGGCGCTCGAAGACCTCGCGCTTGGCGTACAGGTGCAGATGGACCGCCGGGTCCATGAGCGCGATCGCGACCCCTTCAAGCCGAGCCGGGCGGCGATCCCCGCGCCCCAGCAGGTTAACCATGGCCGTCGGTGCGAGGGCGTCCGCTGAGCCAAGCCCAAGACCGCATATCGCCCGGATGTGCTGCTCGAACTGGGACGTCCGGGCGCCCTCGATCGTCCAGTGGCCGCTGTTGTGGACCCTTGGTGCGAGCTCGTTCACGACCAGCGATCCGTCCGGGAGGAGGAATAGCTCCGCGGTCAACGTCCCGCGCAAGTCCATCGCCTCGGCCAACCGAATCCCGATCGCGGTGGCGCGCTCGGCGACATCGGCGTCGACCGGCGCAGGCGCCACGGACTCGACAAGGATCCCGCGGTCGTGACGGTTGCCCGCGATCGGGTACGACGCAGTCTGCCCATCCACGCCTCGGGCCACGATGATCGACAGCTCCATCTGGAAGGCGAGCTCGCGCTCGGCGAGCAGCGGCGCCCCGTCGGGTCGATCGAGCCGCGCCCACGCGTCGTCGAGGTCCGCCGGCGTCCCGATCCGGAGCTGGCTACGGCCGTCATAGCCACCGATCGGCACCTTGAGGCGGAGCGGCAGGTCCAGCTCCGCCGCCGTGGCGATGACGTCGCCCGGCGTGCGCACTTCGCGCCATGGGGCGACGCCGATGCCGGCGGCTTCGACGAAGCGGCGTTCGGCCAGCCGGTCCTGGGTGACGGTGAGCGGCAGGTGGCCGGGATGGACGGGGCGAATCGTTGCCACGGCTTCGACCACGGCCGCCGCGACGTGCTCGAGCTCGTAGGTGACGACATCCGCGCCGGCCGCCAGCCGAAGCGCCGCATCCACGTCGTCGTAGGCGCCGACGACCACGCGATCCGCGACAGCCGCGGCCGGACAGTCAGGGTCGGGATCGAGGACCCAGACGCCGTAGCCCATCGCCCTCGCCGCGAGACCGAGCATCCGACCAAGTTGGCCGCCGCCCAGGATGCCGATGACCGCCGGTGGCTGGATCGGTGACGGTCGCTCCACCGGCCAAAGTGTAGGTGGCTCGGCGGCTCGGTACGCTGTGGCGCATGCAGGAGCAGATCGGCCGCCCTCGCCACGTGGTCATGGTGGGCCTCATGGGCTCCGGCAAGACGTCGGTTGGTCGGCGACTTGCGGCGCAGCTTGGGCGCCCGTATCGCGACTCGGACAAGGACGTCGAGGCGGCCACCGGCAGGACCGCCCGCGAACTCGGCGACCGTGACGGGGTCGACGCGATGCATGCGCTCGAGGCTCGCCTGCTGCTCGATGCACTCGCCGATCCGGAGCCGAGCGTGATCAGCGCCGCCGCCAGCACGGTCGAGGTGCCGGAGTGTCGCGCAGCGATGGGGGCGTCCGACATCGCCGTGGTCTGGCTCCGGGCGGCGCCTGAGATCCTGGCGAAGCGCTTTTCGGCGAAGGATCGGCACCGTCCCGAGTTCGGGTCGTCGCCCGAGGCCTTCCTGGCAGAGCAGGCCGAGCGCCGAAATCCGCTCTTCGCGTCACTGGACCCGATCGTGATCGACGTCGACCGGATCCGCCCACGCGAGGCAGCCGCGCAAGCGATGGCGGCCCTCGGCTAGCATCGGGTTGCCAAATGACCCAACGAACGCTGCTGATTCTCGACGTCGACACCGGCATCGACGACAGCCTTGCGCTCCTGTACGCGGCCGCCTCGCCCGACGTCGAGCTCGTCGCCGCGACATGCGTGTCCGGCAACATCGATGCCCGCCAGGTCGGGATCAACACGCGAGCGATCCTCGAGCTCGCCGGTCGGACCGACGTCGAGGTCGCCCTCGGGCGCGAGGTGCCCCTGATCCGGCCCCTGGAAACGACGCCCGAGACGCACGGACCACAGGGCCTCGGGCATGCCGAACTCCCGCCACCGAGCCGACCGCTATCCGAGCGCCACGCCGTGGACGTGATCCTCGACGAGGCGCGGCGGCGACCCGGTGAGATCACGCTCGTCACCCTCGGCCCGCTGACCAACCTGGCGCTGGCCGTCATGCGTGAGCCGGTGCTGCCGCGGCTGCTCAAGGGGTACACCCTGATGGGCGGCGCCTTTGGCGTGTCGGGCAACACGACACCCACGACCGAGTGGAATATCCACTGCGATCCCGAAGCCGCCGCGATCGTGTTCCGGGCGTGGGCGGACGCCATCGCCGCGGACACCACGATCCCATTGCCGCTCGCGCTCGGGCTCGACGTCACCGAACAGGCGCGGGTGTTGCCCGACGACATCGTCCGCCTCGCGCGGCGCGCGGGCAGCACGCCCGATGATTCGATCGCGCTGGCGCGTGGCGAGGATCCGATGCTTGCGGCACGTTCCGTGGCCAGCAACCCGATCGTCCGGTACGTGGCCGACGCGCTCCGCTTCTACATGGAGTTCCACGCGCAATACGACGGCTTCTACGGGGCGTTCATCCACGATCCGCTGGCCGTGGCGGCCGCCCTGGATCGAAGCCTGGTGACGACCGAGCCGCTGTACGTCGAGGTGGAAACGCGCGGCGAGCTCACCACGGGCATGACCGTGGCCGATCGTCGAAAACTGACGGGCAAGCCGCCCAATCTGGATGTGGCCGTCACCGCCGATATTCCCGAGTTCCTGGATCGCCTGGTTGAACGCGTCGGAGGGCTGGCGGCGGGTCGTTCCACGTAGCACACTACGCCACGGGAACGCCCCGGAGGGGTTGAGGGACGCAGGAGGAGCGAGGATGTCGTCTGGTGTGATCCGCGCGGTCGCCGGGATCATCGGGTTCTTTGTAGCGCTCGGGATCGGTCTCGCAGTGGCCGGCCCGCTGGACCTGACGCCCGATGAGAACACAGGCCTGGTCGCGGCCGGCAACACGCTGATCGTCCTGTTCGCCGTCGCGCTGCTCGTCGGGTTCGTCGCCTATGCGGCGACCGAATACGCACAGACCCGTCGGTTCGAGTCGATCTGCGCGCCAGTTCGACACGCGGACCATCGTGCTGATCCCGATCGCGATCGCCATCAACATCATCCTTGGCCAGACCGTCGCCGCCGCATTGAAGGTGCCGATCTACCTGGACTCGATCGGCACGATCCTGGTGGGCGTGCTTGCTGGACCGCTCGCTGGCGCCCTCACCGGCGCCCTGGCAAACCTGATCTGGACCTATGTGCTCCCGGCACCGTTCCACTCGGACTACGCGGCGCCGTTCTTCATCGTTGCCGTGGAGATCGGGCTGCTGGCGGGAATCTTTGGCCGGTTCGGCTTCTTCCGGAGCCGTCCGAACACGCCCTGGAACCGGCTTGTGATCGGCGCCGTCGCCGTCGTCGCGATCGTGGCCGTCATCGGGATCTACGGGTTCATTCCGTTCTATACGAACAGTGAGACGAGCCTCCTCGAGCTGACGTTCTTCGCCGAGGGCTCCGATCCGGTGTTCGTCATCCTCGGCTGGATCGTCGCGCTGATCCTCATCGGGTCCTTGCTCGGACTGCTCGCGCTGCTGTTCCTCCGGCGCGATCTGGGAGCCGCCTACGTCTTTGTTGCCGGCCTGGCGTGCGGGATCATCTCGGCGATCATCTCGGCGCCGATTTCGTCACTGGTATTCGGCGGGGTCACAGGGTCCGGCACGGACCTCCTGGTGGCCGCGTTCCAGCAGGCTGGATCGGATCTCTCGACCGCCGTCCTGCAGCAGGGCCTGCTCTCCGACCCGATCGACAAGACGCTGACGTTCTTCGTCGTGTTCGCCATCCTTGGGGCCTTGAGCAGGCGGTTCACGGCGCGGTTCCCGCAGGGTGAGCAGGCGATCGGCCTGGAGGAGGCATAGCGGCGCTGGGTGCGGCGGACGAGGCCTTTCTGGCGAGACTGGCTCCGCCCGCACCATCCGCGTACCACCGTCTCAACCCGCTGACCAAGGCCGTCGCCGCGACGGTCCAGTCCATCGGCGCGTTCGTCATCGGCGGGTATGCCGGGCCGGTCGCGATCATCCTCCTGACGATCCTTCCGGCGGCCGCGATCGCAGGCGTCCTCGGCAAGTTGTTGCGGGTCTCGCTTCTCCTCACGCTTCCGATCGCGATCTCGGTGGTCCTCGTCAGCGTCTTCACCCGGGCTGGCGAGACCGTCCTCTTCACGATCGGCCCGTTTGACGCAACGGCGGAAGGCGTCGACTTCGCAGGCCAGACGCTGGTTCGCCTGCTCGCGATCTCGACCGCGATCGGGCTCTTCGGACTGACGACACATCCCGCCGCGTTCGTCCTCGACCTCGAACGGCGACGGCTGTCGCCGCGCCTGGCATTCATCGCGCTCAACACGATCGAGGCGGTCCCGGCGATGGTCGAGCGAGCCAGCGTCATCCAGTCGGCCCAGCGGGCGCGCGGCCTCGACACCGAAGGAAGCGTCCGCGCGCGGGTCCGCGGCGTCCTGCCGCTGGTCGGGCCGGTGATCCTGTCATCGCTGACCGAGGTGGAGGAACGCAGCCTCGCGCTCGAGGTCCGGGCGTTTGGGCGGCCCGGTCGTCGTGCGCTTCTGTGGCGTTCGCCGGACGACACGGTCCAGCTGGTGGCACGCCTCGTGATGCTGGCCGCGTTGCTCGGGCTGATCGTCGGTCGGTTGACCGGTACGGTGCCGCCCACGCCATGACGCTCGAGCTCAAGGCCGAGGGCTACCGCTATCCCGGCTATGCCCGCGCCGTCCTGCGCGACATCTCGCTGTCGATCGCCGACGGAGAAACCGTGGGTCTTGTCGGGCCCAACGAGGCGGGCAAGTCGACGTTGTGCCTCGTTGCGTCGGGGCTCGCCCCGGCGTCGGTCGGCGGCGAGCTGCGCGGGACGCTGACGATCGATGGCGAGCCGATGGCGAAGCTCTCGACGTACGAGTTGGCCGAGCGCGTCGTGGTGGGCTTCCAGAACCCGAACACCCAGCGATCGGGGATCACGGCGACCGTGTTCGAGGAGGTCGCGCTTGGCCCGATGAACCTTGGCCTGCCGGTCGCGGAGACGGTCGAGCGGACGTGGGCCGCGCTGCGCATGCTGCGACTGGAGGCGATCGCCGAACGGAACCCCGCCCGGCTATCCGGTGGTCAGGCGCAACTGGTGGGCATCGCCTCGCTCCTTGCGATGCGGCCCGGTCACGTCATCCTCGACGAACCCACGGCCCAACTCGACCCGGCGGGCACCCGTCTCGTGTCTGACGCGCTTCGCCAACTCGCGGATGCCGGGACCTCGCTGCTCATTGCCGAGCACAAGACCGATCTCCTCGACGGCCTGTGTCAGCGCATCATCGTGATCAACGACGGGCAGATCGTGCTCGATGGTCCTGGCGCCGAAGTGTTCGCCAATCCTCTGCTGGTCGAGCTCGGCGTGGAGCCACCGGCACGGGTTCGGCTGTTGCGCGCCGTCGCTGCCGCCGGGATCGATGCGGAGGGAACCGTCGATCGGGTCGTCCTCGAGCAGGCACGTGCCGCCGCGACCCTCTCCCCGATCGCCGCGGATGGCGGCCGATGATCCACGTCGAATCGCTCGTCCACGTGTACGACGGTGAGACGCGTGCGGTCGACGGGGTCGACCTCGCGATCGAGGCGGGGCAGCGTGTAGCAATCGTCGGGCAGAACGGCTCCGGAAAGAGCACGCTCGTCCGGCACTTCAATGGCCTCCTCCGCCCGACCGAAGGCCGCGTCCTGGTCGATGGCCGGGACACCAAGGGCCGCCGAGTAGCGGAGTTGGCCGCGATCGTGGGTCTCGCGTTCCAGGACCCCGATCGCCAGATCTTTGCCGGCAAGGTGCACGCGGAGGTCGCGTTCGGGCCGCGGAACCTGGGCCGGCGTGGCGCAGACCTGCAGCGGGTTGTCGAGGACGCCCTGAAGGCCACCGGTCTCGACAGCGACGCGAACGCCAACCCGTACGACCTCGGCTACTCGCGGCGGAAGCTCCTCGCGCTTGCGTCGATCCTGGCCATGGAGACGCCCGTCGTCGTCCTCGACGAGCCGACCACCGGACAGGATGCCCGCGGAATCGCACGCGTCCGGGTGATCGTCGATGGGCTGGCGGCGGCGGGCCGAACCGTCATCGCGATCAGCCATGACATGCGATTTGTCGCCGAAACGTTCGAGCGGATCATCGTCATGCGGGCAGGGCGGATCGTCCTCGACGGAGCCCCGGCCGACGTCTTCGCCGAGCCGGCATGGCCGACCCTCGCCTCGACGTACCTGGAACCGACCCTGGCCGCGAGGGTCGGTGCCCGGTTGGGCCTCGGCGCAACGCCAACCGAGGCCTCTCTGGTTCGAGCCCTGTCCGACCGGGGATGACCGACCGGGACCTGGAATGACGGTCCGGCCCGGACCTTCCCGCCATCCGGGGCCGCCTGACCGCTCGGCTATGCTGCGCCGGTGTCCAGACCCGGTCGATCCGGAACGCTCGCCATCCTCCTGTCCCTTGTCCTCGCCTCCGCATGTGGTCCGGCGCAGCCGCCGTCGAGCCCTGCGGCGTCCGTGGCGTCGGCCCCTCCGAGTGGGTCCCCGACCGCGAGCGAGGTCGCCAGGGCTTCCGACGAGCCGTCGGCCTCCCCTACCGAGCCGTCGGTGCCGCCAGCGAGGTGGGCCGACTGCGGTGGCGGCTTTGGCTGCGCCGAGATCCGCGTCCCGCGCGACTATGCCGCGCCGTCGGGCGAATACCTCAACATCTCGCTGATCCGCGCCACGGCGACGAAGCCCAAACAGCGGATCGGATCCCTGCTGGTGAACCCTGGCGGCCCGGGCGCATCGGGTGTCCAGTTCGTACGGGACGGACTGTCGATGTATCCCGATGCCATCCGCGAGCGGTTCGACATCATCGGGTTCGATCCTCGTGGCGTGAACCTGAGCACCGCGATCCGCTGCATCGACAACCTCGACGGGCACGCCGCGCTCGATCCATCACCGGACGACGCGACCGAGCTCACGGCGTTGGTCGATGCAGCCCGCGACTACGCCGAGGCCTGCGCCCGCCGGAACGATGCGACGCTGCCGTACCTCTCGACCGAAGCCGTGGCACGCGACCTCGACCTGATCCGGGTCGCGGTCGGCGACGACAAGTTGACCTATCTCGGGTTCTCGTACGGGACGCTCATCGGGGTGACGTACGCGGACCACTTCCCGGATCGCATTCGCGCGATGGTGCTCGATGGCGCCGTCGACCCGTCAATCGATCTCGAGGAATTCCGCTCCGACCAGGGTCGGGGGTTCGAAGGTGCGCTCAAGCGCTTCCTGGCGGACTGCGCCAAGCGGACCGACTGTGCGTTCCACGAGGGGGGCAAGTCGGCGGCCGCCTTCGACGCCCTCATGGCATCGCTCGATCGCAAACCAATCCCCGCGCCACGGACCGGTGACCCGCGGCTCGTCGGGCCGGGCCTCGCCTGGTCGGCGGTCCTCGGGTCGCTCTACTCCGAGTCGTACTGGCAGATCCTCGCCATCGCCCTTGCCCAGGCGAAGGACGGCGACGGCTCGGTCATGCTCGCGATCTCGGACCCATTCCGGGGCCGCAAGCCAAACGGTTCGTACTCGAACCTGCAGGACGCGTACGTCGGCAACACCTGTCTCGACTACCCGGCGCCGACCGACGTCAAGGTGTTCACCGGCTGGGCGAGCGACCTCGCCACGACGGCGCCGCACTTTGCCGAGTTGGTCGCGTACAACGACCTCGTGTGTGCCTTCTGGTCTGTCCCCGCACAGGGGATGCCACGGGCGATCACCGCCGCCGGCTCCCCGACGATCGTGGTCGTCGGCACGACCGGCGATCCGGCAACGCCGTATCACTGGTCCGAGGCACTCACCGGACAGCTCGAGTCGGCCGTACTCATCACGCGCGAAGGCGAAGGTCATACCGGGTACGCGGACAGCACCTGCGTGCAGGATGCGGTCGACGACTACCTGATCGAGCTCACGGTGCCCAAGGACGGGTTGACCTGCGACTAAAGGTCAGCCGCAGCGCGGTTTCGTATACCGCCCCATCCACGATGCGCCATGCCCGGATGCCCGGTTCACCGGTCGTGGAATCGATCTCCGTATCGCTGAGCGACACGAGCAGATAGAGGGCATCGGGGTAGAAGGCGAGACCCACGTCGGTTGGCGAGGGGACCGCCGGCGAGTGCGTGTGCGAGTGGACGATCCCCCAGAAGACCTCATCCGCATCGTCGGTGGCGATGGTCAGGCGCAACAGGTCTTCAGGGTGGATCTCGTATCGATACGGCGACGCCGCCTTGTTCCGCACCGGTTCGAAACGAAGTGCGCGCCCCCCGGCAGCCGCGTCGGCGTCACCGACGATCAGGCCGCACATCTCGTTGGGGTAGTCGAGCTTGGCGTGCTCGATGATCTCCGCGCGGATCTCCGCGGGCAGATCCGTTGTCGCTGGACCTGGGTGCGCTTGGTCAAGGTCGGTTGTCATGTGCGTACCCCGACCCTGGCCGACGCTTGGGAATCGACGTTCTCCGACAATCGCCCTTGGGTGATCACGCCCGGCGATGGCTCCCGGCAGGCCCCCCCGCTCCACAAAATCACCCAAGGGAGATGGTCAGGCGGTGTTGTTTCGGCCGCGGTCGAACTCGCTGGGGCTGCGCCGGCCTCGACCGCTGCGCGGGACGGATTCACCACCAGTTGACGCCGCCTTCGAGGGCATCCTCCATCTCGTCGAGGTTGGTCGAGAAGGTGCCCGCCGAGAGGTACTTCCAACCGCCGTCGGGGAGCAGCGCCACGATCGTCCCCGCGTCCATCTGCTGCGCCGCCCGGGCCGCCGCCACCAGCACGGCACCACAGGACGGCCCGCCAAAGATCCCCTCGCGGAACACGAGGTCGCGCAGCGCGGCAAGCGCATCCCGGTTCGAGACGAGGAACTTCGCATCGATGCAGGATGGGTCGAAGATCTCCGGGATGAAGCCTTCGTCGAGCGACCGAAGACCCTGGACCTTCTCGCCGGGCATCGGCTCGGCGGCGACCACCCGGACCCCCGGCTTGTGCTCGCGCAGGTAGCGCGACACGCCCATCAGCGTCCCGCCGGTCCCCATTCCGGCAACGAAGACGTCGATCTCCGGGCAATCGGCGAGGATCTCGGGGCCGGTCGTCTCGTAATGCGCCTGGGGGTTTGCCTCGTTGCCGTACTGGTACGGCATCACGAAGCGTTCGTCCTTGGCGACGAGATGCTTGGCCAGCGCGATCGCCCCGTTGCTCCCGAGGTTGCCAGGCGAGTCGATGACCTCCGCGCCAAAGAGCGCGGCCATCTGGCGCCGTTCGTTCGTCACGTTGTCGGGCATCACGAGTGCGACGCGGTAGCCCTTGCGCCGGCCGATCATGGCCAGGGCGATCCCCGTGTTGCCCGACGTCGGCTCCAGGATGATCGAGTCCTCGTGCAGCAGGTTGCGTCGTTCGAGATCCTCGATCAGGTATTTCGCGACGCGGTCCTTGAGCGACCCTGTCGGGTTGAGCATCTCGAGCTTGACGAAGATCCGGACGGCCGGCTTCGGCGACATCCGTGGGACTTCCACGAGCGGCGTATACCCGATCGCGTCGAGGATGCTGTCGAACCGCCCGCCGTGGCGCGGGAAGTCGTCGTGCTCGTGGAAATGCGGATGCGCGTCGCCATGAGCGCGCTGCCGCGCCGGGGCGCCGTGGTCCCCGTGATCGTCCGGATCGACGGCGCGCAGCGCGGGCAAGGCCATCCGCCTCAGCCGCCGGCCATCGCCGGCAGCAGTCGGACCTCGTCGGCAGGGGCCACCGGCGTATCGAGCCCGGCCAGGTATCGGACGTCCTGCCCGTTGACGTAGACATTGACGAACCGGTTGAGGTCGCCGTCCGCGGTCAGGAGCTGCGACCCGAGCGCGGGATGCTTCGCGACGAGCGCCTCGACGACGCCACGGATCGAGTCACCCTCGAGCTCGAGCGACTTGACCCCGCCCACGTTCGATCGAAGCACGGCCGGGATGAAAACCGTGCTCACGCGCGGGCCTCGGGCGAGACCTTGCCGGCGAGGCCGGTGGTGGTCAGCAGGAACGGCGCGTCCTCGCCCACGTTGGCCACGTCGAGCGCCCGACCCTCTGCCCGCGCGGCGAGCGCCTCGGTCGAGCAGACGGGGCAATTCGGGTCGCGGCGGAGCTTGAGCTCGGTGAACTCCGTCTCGAGGGCATCGAAGAGGAGCAGGCGTCCGGCCAGCGTCTGGCCGATCCCGAGCAGCACCTTGAGCGCCTCGTTCGCCTGGAGCAGGCCGAGGATGCCGGGCACCACACCGAGAACGCCGGCAACCGAGCAACCGGGCGCAAGCTCCGGCGGCGGCGGCGTCGGGTAGAGGCACCGGTAGCACGGCCCCTCGTACGGAATGAAGGTCGTGAGCTGCCCCTCGAAGCGGAACACGCTGGCGTGGACGACCGGGATGCCCGCCGCGACGGCCGCGTCATTGAGGATGTAGCGGGTCTCGAACGTGTCCGTGCCGTCGAGGATGACGTCGTAGCCCTTGATGATCCGCTCGACGTTTCCGGCGACGAGCATCTCCTCGTGGGCGATGACGTTGACCTCGGGGTTGAGCGCGTTGATCGATCGCTTCGCGGACTCGGTCTTGCGCTCCCCCACCCGATCGGTCGTGTGCAGGATCTGGCGCTGGAGGTTGCTGACATCGACCACGTCGAAGTCGACGATCCCGATCGTGCCGACGCCCGCGGCGGCGAGGTACAGCGACGCGGGCGACCCGAGCCCGCCCGCGCCGATCAGCAGCGCCTTCGAACCGAGCAGCCTGGCCTGGCCGGCGGCGCCCACTTCGGGGATCAGCAGGTGTCGGCTGTAGCGGAGCTTCTGCTCCTGGCTCAGGACGACAGGAGTCTCGAAGTCGAAGCCGGCGCCCTTCCAGGCCTGGAAGCCGCCGGACATCGACGCGACGTCCGTGTACCCCATGTCGGCCATCGTCTGGGCGGCGAACAGCGAACGGACGCCACCGGCGCAGTACAGGATCACAGGCGCATCGCGGTCGGGCGCGATGGCTTCGATCTGCTGCTCGATATAGCTCTTGGACACGTGGCTCGCGCCCGGCAGGTGGCCCTGCTCCCATTCCGATGCTTCGCGCACGTCGACGAGCACAGCGGTTCCCTCAGGGAGGGCATCGACCTCCTGTGGGGTGACTTCCTTGATCTGGGCGCGGGCCTCGCGCAGGAGGTCGGCGTATGACTTTGGCATGGGGCTAGGGCTCCGATGTTCGACGGGCTGGCGGCCGGGACGGCCCCGGGGCGGTGACGGCAAGGACGCGGGCGGTCCGCGTTGGGACGAGCCGGCTCAGGCCGGCTGACAACACCTGCAGCAGCGCTCGATCCGCGGATCGAGGCGGCGGTCCGGGCGGGTCATGCGCCGGCCTCGGCTGGGCTTGGGGTCTTGTTCGTGGGGTCGGCAGCGCCCAGGTCGCCGAGGACGTGCTGGAGGCTGTCGTGGCTGAGCATCGCGCACTTGAGACGCGCGGGGCTGATCTCGATGCCGAGCAGGTCGAGCAGATCGTCCGCGCGGAAAGCGCTCACTTCGGCGATCGGCTTGCCCTTGATCTCGTCGGTGAGGAGGGAGGCGCTGGCCTGGCTGATGGCGCAGCCACGACCGGTGAAGCCGACGCGATCGACGATCCCATCCTTCACGCCGAGCATCAGCGTGATCCGGTCGCCGCACAGCGGGTTGGCGCCCTCGTAGGACGCGTCGGCATCCTCGACGATCCCGAAGTTATGGGGTCGCCGGTAGTGCTCAAGGATGTAGTCGCGGTACAGGTCGTCCATGCTCATTCGAGTGTACCGCGAGTTCCTAATCCCGACCAGTGAGGTCGGATATCCCGCGAGCTGACCGTAGACACGGCTCACGTCCGGTGGCTATGATCCCGCCTGACCACTTCGCACGGGACGTTCGAGGGGAGCGGGGCCCTCACGTGGTTCGCGCGTGCCACTGTCCTGCAACGCATCGGCGCCGCCGCTCGAACAAGGCGGTCGTTCGGGCTGGGTGGTCCGCGTGACCGCGACCCGCGGTCCATCGCGCGCCGAGATCGGGCTCACCGCCCTCTGCGCGTTCCTGGGCGTCACGCCGGTCTTCGCGTTGCTCGCGTGGGTGTACGGGCTCGGACCCTTCGCCACCTGGTTCTGGTTGGCGGGAGCGCCTGCGCTCGTGCTCCTCGGTCTCATCGGCCTGTTCCTCTCCCGATCGGGGCGCGAGTCGCGGCTGCGGACCGCCCTGTACTGCGGCGCCATCGGTGGCCTGGTCGGTGCGATCGGATACGACGCGATCCGGATCCCCCAGGTTCTCCTCGGGATCCGACCCTACGTCCCGATCGAGTCATACGGCCTGCTGATGCTGAATGCCGGCAGCTCGAGCTCTGCGACCGAGCTCGCCGGCTGGGCGTTCAACCTCTGCAACGGCGTCGGGTTCGGTGTGAGCTATGCGGTCGTCGCCCTCGGCCGCCGCTGGTATTGGGCCATCGCGTGGGCGTTCGTGCTCGAAACCGCGACCGTGGTCTCGCCATTCGCGGCGTACTACCAGCTGGCGGGCAAATGGGATCTGATTGCCATGGCCTACATCGCCCACATCGCGTATGGCTACCCACTGGGCAAGATCGTCGAAGCCGGCGAGCGCTTCCGTGTGGGTTTTGGCCGATTGTTGCCTCATGCGGTGCCGGTGCTGATCGGTGCGGCAGGGCTCGGGTCTGACCGTCTGGCACTGGCCGTTTGGAGCGAGCACCCCGCCACCGGGACAGGCCACAATCCGGATCACGAACGGCCTTTTCGCGCCGCGCTGGGTTCGCCTCCCCGTGGGAGGGTGCGTGTCCGTCACCAACTCGGATTCGGTTCCGTATTCCGTGCGTGAGGCGATCGGTGCGCCCACGCTCCTTCCGGGCCAGACCGGCTCGCTGTGCTTCGAGGGTGCCGGGATCGTTCGCGCCCGGACGTCGAACCTCCCCGACGCCGGTGGGATCATCCTGGTGGACCCAGCCATGGCCCGATGAGCGCGAACACGGCAACCCCAACGCCCGTCCGAATCGGCGCCCTCATTGGGCTGATTGCGACCTGGATCAAGGGCCACGTCGTCTCGGTCGTGATCGCGGCAGTCGTTGGCACCGCCGTTGGGTTCGTGGCCAACGTCTGGCTGCTGGCCTTCGTGTACGAGGGCTACGAGAAGGTGCCACCGGGTGGTCCGGCGCCGGGCCTCAACAACGAGGTCATTGGCACGCTCTTCTGGCTGCTTTTCAGCACGGTCGTGTTCGGGACGTACGGCTACTACCGGGCCGTTGGCTCGGAACGCTTCATCGAAAGCCTTCGCGCTCGACCGGCGATGGTGCGTTCGCTCTTCACGGGTGGCGGGAATGCCGCCCTTGCCGCGCTGCTCTGGGGGGCGATGCTCTCGCTGCTCGTGACGGTGATCGTCGGGCCCGCGATCGGTGCCGTCCTTGGTGTCGGCATCTTCGCCACGGCATTCGGGTTCATCGGGCGGCTGATCACGGTCGCCGCGATGCGGGGCGTGACGACGATCCTCAAGGTCGTCCAGCCGTCGCGGGCCACCGCGCCCAGCCCGGCGGCGATCACGGCCGGGATCGTCGGCGGCTCGCTCGCCATGGTCGTCGGCTTTGTGCTCCCGAACGATCCGTACAGCGGGCCGCTCAGCATCCGACTGCTGCTCGCTGTTGGATGCGGCGTGGTCGCGTTCGTCCTGAGCCGTCCCACCTCGCCCGCGGGTCCTGTGGCGGTGGTCCTCATCGGGGTCGGTGGGCTGGTCCTGTACGACCTCCTGCACCCGCTCGTGGTCTTCGCCCTGGACGGCGGCTCGCTCGAGTGCGGCGGACTGGGCGTAACGGACTACATCCTCCAGCCATGCCCGGGCAAGGAAACCGTGACGGTGCTGTCGGGCGTCGGCGGTGTCGCGGCCGGGTTTGGCGCGGGGTTCGGCGCCGCCGCGGGCAACGTCCTTGGGACGACATCGAACTGGGGCCCTGGCATCAAGGACGACTCGGTTCGCGGCGGGGTTCCAGGCGAAGAGACCCCGGGGCAGCCCGGCGACGGGGACTACGTAGAGACCATCACCGACGAGCAGGGCAACGTCGTCCGCACGGTCACCCACAAAACCGACCCGGTCACCGGTGACGTGACGGTCACGACGACCAACTCGCAGGGCCAGGTCACCAACACCATCAAGACCCACGTCGATCCCGTGACCGGTGACACGACGATCTCACGAACCAACGCGCAGGGGCAGCCGGTCGTTGCCGAAACCACCCATGTCGATCCAGTCACGGGCGACACGACCACCACGATCACGAACGCCCAGGGCACGCCGGTCCGGACGACAACGCATCACACAGACCCGGTCACTGGTGACATCACGACGAGCGTTGCCAACCCGCAGGGCACGCCGATCCGGACGAGCACCACCCACACCGACCCGATCACCGGCGATGTCACTACGACCATCACCAACTCGCAGGGCAACCCGACGCGGACGTTTACAACGCATCAGGATCCAGTTTCGGGGGACGTCACGCGGACGACGCTGAACCCGCAGGGCACGCCGATCCGGACGGTGATCGACCACGTCAATCCAGTCACGGGCGACACGACACGGACGACCCTCAACCCCCAGGGCAACCCGATCACGACCCAGAACTGGCACACGGATCCGGTGTCCGGGGACACGACCCACACGATCCTCAACCCGCAGGGCAGCCCGATCCGGACGGAGGTCAACCACACGGACCCGGTCTCGGGCGACACGACGAAGACGATTCTCAATCCGCAGGGCCAGCCGATCGGCACCGAAACCCATCACACCGATCCGGTCACCGGGGACACGACACGGGCGATCTTCAACCCGCAGGGATCACCCATCGAGACCGAGCTCGTCCACAAGGATCCGATCACGGGCGACACCACCCGGACCATCCTCAACGAGCAGGGCCAGCCGACCCGAACGGAGGTCTGGCACGAAGACCCGAACACGGGCGACGAAGTCCACTCCTCGTACAACCCGCAGGGTCAGCCGATCAGCACGGAGATCTATCACACGGATCCGATCTCGGGCGACACCAGCGTCACGGTGTTCAATGAGCAGGGCCGGGTCGAGAGCACGTACACCGTCCACAAGGACCCGATCACGGGCCTCTGGGTGCCGGACACTGCGCCGTCCACTGGTAGCGCGATGGCTGACGGTGCGGCGGCCGCGGGAGCCGGACTTGGCGGCGTCAACGTGGGCGGCGGACTCGCCGGTGGGGGCCAGGTCGCAGGCCCAGGAACTGGCGGTCCAGCGGTCGTGCCGCCGACCCAAGCCGGGGGTGGGCCGGGGCCTGGATCCGGCGGCCCCGCGGTAGTGCCGCCAGCTCCCGCGGCCCCTGCCGATCAGGCGCCCCCCGCGCCCGACGCCTGGGAAGCATCTGACGGCCTCCGAGAGGGCATCACGCACATCACCGGGGAAGACGAGGGCTTGAAGGGCACCTTCAGCGATGACCCAGCCGATAAGCCGGCGAAAGAGCCGTCTCAAGAGCCGGCGGCCCCGGCGCCGAACGCCGTGCTTGACAACCTGACCTCTCCTGGCTCAACCACGGTCCCGGCGGACAAGGCGTTCGAGACCATGCACGAGGTCATCCCAGGTGTCGGCTCGGACGGGTCCGTCGGCCCGCTGACACTCAAGGATCCGAAGTTCGAAAACGGTGGCGTAACCGTGGAGACGCCGCTCGGACCGGCGACGGCAAAGTTCGGAGTCGACGACAAGGGGCACCTCACGGCAAATATCACCGACTTGCCCAAGGATCCGTTCGACACGGGCATCATGCCGACGAATGACGAGGCCACGGCGGGCATGAAAACGGCGCTCGATGACTTCAATCGACAGCTCGACGCAAAGGGCGTCAAGCTGACGGACGTCAAGACGGAAGGGGGCAACCTCATCCTCACCAAGGTCCCGATTTCCGGGCCGGCGC
This sequence comes from uncultured Chloroflexia bacterium, assembly GCA_963731865.1. Lineage (GTDB taxonomy): Bacteria > Chloroflexota > Limnocylindria > Limnocylindrales > CSP1-4 > SPCO01. Next base: position 1,985,942 of record CAVSXG010000002.1, read on the forward strand.
CCGCTCCGTGAGCATGGCCGCCACTTCATGAACCCACCCAACCGCGGAACGCCTCCGCCGCCGCCCGACTTCCCTGCGGACGGACTCAGCCCGAGGCGCGCGCCTCCTCCCCAGCCGATCGTGCCACCGCAGCCGATCGTGCCACCGCAGCCGCTCGAACTGCCACCAGGGGGCTGCCGCAACCGATCGTGCCGCCGCAGCCGATCGTGCCTCCGCAGCCGATCGTGCGCCGCCGCCGATCGTGCCGCCGCCACCCATCGCGCCGCCTCAGCCGATCGCGCCGCCGCAGGTCGCCGTCCCAACGCCGACGGCCCGCCGCACCGTCATCCCCCGCAACCGATGGCTGCCGCCGCCGATCGTCCCACCCGTCGGCCAGTTCCGCCGGCACAGCTGACGACAACGACTGTCCACACGTCGCCTGTCGCCCCGGCCCCGGCCAGCCCCGCCGGTCCGCCGGCCGCAAAGGGTCGAGGTCGAGGGCTGGTCATGCTCCTGCTGGCGGCACTCGTCATCGGCGGGGTGGCCTTCGTCTTCGTCGTTCGACCGTTCGGCTTTGGCGTACCGAGCGCTCCTTCAGCGGCCGGGCCGGGCGAGATCTTCCTCGAGCCTGCGACCGCCGTCGGACCCGATCCCTTCACGGCGACGGTCGCGACCGCTTCGGCGAGCCCCACAGCAGCGGTTCCATCGGTGGCCGCAACGCCGACTCCAGTCCCGCCCACGACGGCCCCCAGCTCGACCGCAAGCGCCGTCACGACCATCCAGGCAACGGCCGGTGGGACCGTCGGCCTGTATGGCGGAACCACGAACAACACCGAATGCGACAAGAACCAGCTCGTGACGTTCCTCGAGCAGAACGCCGAAAAGGGAAGAGCCTGGGCTGCGGTCCATGGGATCGAGCCGGCCGGGATCCGTGACTTCATCGCCGGCCTGACCCCGGTCGTGCTCAATCAGGACACCAGGGTGACGAACCACGGGTTCCGAAGGGGCGCGGCTGACCCTCGCCAGTCGGTGCTGCAGGCGGGCACGGCCGTCCTCGTCGATGCCGTCGGCGTTCCACGAGCTCGATGCTTCTGCGGAAATCCACTCCTGGAGCCCATCCCGGCACCGGTCCAGCCGACCTACGTTGGTCAGGCGTGGCCGGAATTCGCCCCCGAAAAGGTCACGGTCATCGCTCCTGCTCCGGCGCCGTTGGCGCAGATCCCGATCGTGGACACCGCGACCGGAGCGGTCTTTGGCAGGCCAACCGGCAGCGATGGGACAACCGACACGGCGCTCGTCCTGGGCCCCTCGCCAACCCCGACTGATATCGCTCCGCCGACCGACGCCCCGAGCGAACCTCCGGGCCCGACCGCCCCTGCCGGGCCCCGGTGCCGGTGAACCCGTTGCGCGCGAGCCATTCTTCCCGTCGGATCTCACCGCGATCGGAGCGATCAGCGCGAACTCGGTCGATCCCAACTTCCCGGCCAGCCTCGCCGTTGACCTCGACACGACCACGTCATGGTTCTCGATCGGGCCGCATTCCAGCTCGACCGTGACCGAGTACACGTGGTCCGTGAACGGCCCCGTCGAGATCGAGGCCGTGATGATTGGCGGCAACGCCGACAACGCCACCCCGGCCTTCCAGACGGGATTCGGGTTTGGTCAGGTGGACGTCGACGTGATGCTGGGTGGCGCCGTTGTCACCACCCTGACCCAATCGCTTGCCGGGACGCCGGATCCGAATTCGATCGTGACATTCCCGGCCGGAACGTTCGGGGACGCCGTTCGGTTGCGGTTCACGGGTCACGAGTCGCTCGATTGTGGTGGCGTGAGCGAGGTTCTCGTGCTGGGCCCGGGTTGGGAAGAAGAGATCGAACAGGCCATCGAGGAGGGCCTTGGCGGGCTGTTCTCGGAGTAGCTCGCGACGCGCGACAAGACCAAGGGATGGTCCATCGAGCGCGATAATCCATCGCATGTACGTGCCCGCGCACTTCAAACCCGACGACGACGAGGTTCGCGAGCTCCTCAGGAACCCCGGCGCGGCCGACCTGATCACGGCCACGGCGGATGGTCTCCTGGCGACGATGCTCCCATTCGTGTATGACGAGCCCCGCAGCCGACCTGAGCTCGGCGACTGGGGTGCGCTCCTTGGCCATGTCGCGCGCAATAACGCACAGTGGCGTGCGCCGGCGAATGGAGAGGCGCTGGTCATCGTGCGTGGCCCGGACGCGTATGTCTCGCCGCGTTGGTACGCCACCAAGCGCGAACACGGTCGTGTCGTACCGACCTGGAACTACATCACGGCGCACGTCTACGGCGCGCTCGTCATCCACGACGATCCCGCCTGGGTCGAAGCCAACGTCCGCCGGCTGAGCGAACACCACGAACGGATCAGCGAAGCGCCGTGGTCCGTGGACGACGCGCCCGAGGCCTACATCGCCGGGCAGCTGAAGGCGATCGTCGGCATCGAGGTCATCATCGATCGAGTCGAAGGCAAGCTGAAGCTCAGCCAGAACCGGTCGGCCGAGGACATCAGCGGCGTCATCGAAGGCCTCGAGTCGCTCGAGGACCGTGGAGTCTCGGTCGAAATGCGCCGACGCCAGGCCTCGGACGGCGGCTGAAGCCCGTGGATCGTCACGATCCTGCCTACCGAGGGCAGAGCGACTACACCCGATCGCTGCTCAGGGTGTACGACCGCATCGTCCTGGGCTTCGTCGCCTGGCTTGTCTGGCGATGCCCAACGAGTCGCCTTGTCGAGCGATATCAGAAGCACATCCGCGATCGGCACCTGGACGTTGGACCGGGCACAGGCTATTTCATCGAACACGCTGGCCTTCCCGGGGGCGCTCGGGTGACGATTCTCGACCCGAGCTCGATCGCGGTCTTCTCGGCGGCAGGTCCACGGTCGTCCGCCGTTACCTGACCCGCCCCGATACGGCTGGCATTCGTGAGATCGTTCAGCGTCCGCGAATGTCACTCGAGCGTAAAGTCACCTTGATCTCGCGTCAGGGTGATCGCCGACGTCCCAGATAGTCCTGTGAAAGCGATCGGGAGGTGGTGGTCGCCGAGCCAGTCGGCAAGACGTTCTTGATCTCCAGCCACCGACAACAGCCTCAGCGTTGCCGGGCCGTCTCGATGTCGGACGGCCGCGGCGCCAGGCAACGGCACGCCATCTCCCCACTGGATGAAGAACGGGAGCCCCGACTCGCGTATCGCGACGTCGACGCCCACGCTGCGCCACGTGATGAGAGCGCCTCGCGGATCGACTCGAGAACCCTGAACGACGGGCTGGCCCAACCGGTGTCCGACCGCGTCGATCGCGTCCGTTCGAACGGCCCAGCCAAGCGGGAATCCGGAAATCGCCGAGGCGATCCATCGCCCGAAGGCACTCCGATCCGCGGCCTCGCGATCGACGACCGCGACGAGTTCGAGATACGCGTCGCCAAGCGGAACGATCCAGTTCGCCGTGCCCCACGCCGGATGCCGTCCACCCTCGACGGAGGCCAGCCCATACCGCGCCTCGAGCCTAGCCGCCTCGAGCGCCAGATCGCGGACCGGCAGGATGACATGGTCGATCGCGAGCACAGTCACCCCAAGATACGGCCACGAAGCTTCAAACGACACGGATGAGGGCGCGAGTAGGATTGCGACGCAATGCCACGCCCAGCCACACCCCAGGATGCGATGCGGGGCTTTCTGTCGGGCGAAGACCCCAATCTCGCGCGCTTTCGTCGTTTCATGCGGGGTCTCCCTCACGGACCCTACTGCAAGCTCTGCGCGGCGCCTTTCGAAGGTCCCGCGGGGGCCATCCTGCGACACGTCGGGTTTGCTCGATTCCCTGGCAATCCAGCCATTTGCGGTTCGTGTATCAAGGATCTCAACAAGCTGGGGGTCTTCGGCGCCGAGATACCGGTGAGCCTCATGTTTGCCGACATCCGTGGTTCCACGGGCATCGGCGAACGATCGAGCCCCACCGAATTTCGAGCATTCCTCGACCGCTTCTACCAACTTTCCTCGAGGGCGATCCTCGACAACGACGGGATGGTCGACAAGTTCGTGGGCGATGAGGCAATCGGTCTCTTCTTTGCGGGCGTTAGCGGGCATGAGCACGCGGCCGCCGCCGTTCGGGCGGCTCGCGCACTGCTCAATGCCGCGGGGCGCACTGGTGCAAGTCAGAGCGGGCCGATCCCCGTTGGGGCAGCCGTGCACACCGGCGTGGCGTTCGTCGGTTCGACGGGGGCCGGGGAAGCGGTGAATGATTTCACGGCGCTCGGAGACGTTGTGAACACGACAGCTCGGCTCGCGAGCGAGGCGGCGGCTGGTGAACTCCTCGTGTCAATGACGGCCGCCACAGCCAGCAACCTGGACTTGCCCTCATTGGAGCACCGGACGATCAGCGTCCGCGGCCGGTCCGATGCGGTCGAGGTGGTTGCACTGAGGTCGTCCTCGACACCTGGCTAGGTCCGCCTCGATGCGCATGCATCGTGCTCGCCACCCCGATCGATTGCTTCTATCGGAAGACAACGCGGCGTGCTCAGTCAGCGTTCGCGAATGTCACGTGAACCCGGCCGCTGGGACAACCCAAGGGACAGATCACGCATCCGCGGGCGGAATGTTCGCGTTGAAGCGGAAACGGTTCGCGGGATCGAGGCGCCGCTTGAGCTCCTGAAGTCGAGCCCACGAGTCCGGCGGGTATGCCGCCGCCACGCGCGCCGCGGTCTGGTCGAGCTCGGGGTAGTTGAGGTAGCCGCCGCCTCGGAGCGAGAGCGGCGAGACGCGATCGGCGAACCCGCGTGCCCAGGCGATCTCCGCCTCGTCGTCCGCCGGGTCGCTCCAGATCGCGAGCGCGGTCACGTTTGCCACAGCAGCCCGGCCGCCGAACGCAGCCCAGGACTCCGGGATCCGATGCGCCCGGCCGTGGATGAGCTCGACGAGCGCGAATGACTCGTTCGTCTCCTCGGATGCGAACGCGATCAGGGCGTCGGCGAGGGTCTCGTCCAGGCGCCCGACGAGATGGCCCTTCCAGTACTGCCGTAGCCCGAACGGGATCGGCTGGTACAGGGACTGCTGCTGGAGCCAGCTCATCGCCTTGAGGTCGGATTCATAGCAGGCGGGGTGGTCTGCCAGGCCACGGATCGCCGCGGTGCCGCCCTCCGGGTCGCCGCGCCACCCGACGTTCACCGAGATGGCGGGCGAGCCGTCCTCGGCGCGCCACGCGACGATCGCCAGGACGAGCTCGTCGGGCGCGGACGCCTCGACCTCGAACGTCCGAAGGATCGCCTCGCGGAGGGCGTCGCCACGGAACCGCAGGCGTCCGCCGAACATCGCCGGCACCGGCGTCAGCGCATACCGCAGGTGCGTGACGATGCCGAAGTTGCCGCCGCCGCCGCGAAGGCCCCAAAGCACCTCGGGCTCGCGCTGCTCGTCGACCTCGAGCACGTCGCCGTCGGCCGTCACGAGCTGGGCGCCGATCAGCGCGTCGCACGCGAACCCCTCCGACGACAGGAGCCAGCTGATCCCGCCGGTCAGGGTCAGGCCACCGATCCCGGTGTCGATAAAGGTCCCGGACGGCGCAGCCAAGCCGTGGGCGAAGGTTGCCGCGTCGAGGTCCATCAACCGGGACCCGGCGAGCGCGTCCGCCGTTTTCGCAGCCGGGTCGACCGTCGCTCCGCGCCACCGCGACAAGTCGATGAGGAGCGCTCCGTTCGGAGAGGAGTGGCCGGCGACGCTGTGGCCGCCACCCCGAACGCCGATCGCGAGACCCGACTCCGCGGCCCAACGCACCGCAGCGATGATGTCGGGCAGGTCGGCGGGCCGGAGAATTGACACCGGACGTCCGGTTGCCATTGCGTTGTAGGCCGCTCGAGCCGCCTCGTACCCTCCGTCGCCGGGCTCCATAACCTCGCCGCGGGTCCGCCCGCGGAGATCACGAACCGCCTCGCCCAGCATCGGCACTCCTCCGTTTGGTCGCGCAGTCGATTGTGCAGCGGACCGAACCCGCGTCAATCCGCAGAACTCACCGTCGCTCGAATCGGCGTTCGGGACCATCTTGTCGATGAAGCGGGTCGGCGGACTCTTCCGTGAGCGTGATCTCACTCTAGCTCACGGGCTTCGCGCGCCCGTGGGTCAGACGTTGAAGACCTTCTGGACCTCTCCGAGTCCGGCCGCCAGGGCATCGATGTCTTCCCGGGTCGAGTAAACGTTGAATGACGCTCTTGCCGTCGCCGCCAGATCCAGTCGCTCATGGAGCGGCATCGTGCAGTGGTGGCCAGCCCGGACCGCGATCCCGAAGCGGTCGAGGACCTGGGCGACGTCGTGCGGATGGATGCCCGGCAGGTTGAACGGGACGACGCCGCCCCGAAGGTCGGGGGCCATGGGTCCGTACAGCTCGATGCCGGGAACCTCGCGCGGGAGCATCTCGAGGGCGTAGGTGACGAGTTCGCGCTCATGCTCGCGGACCGCGTCCATCCCAAGCGTCCCCAGGTATTCGGCGGCAACCCCAAGCCCGATGGCATCGGCGACCGCGGGCGTCCCGGCTTCGAACTTCCAGGGGATCTCATTGAACTCGGACCGACGCAGGTGGACCTCGCGGATCATCTCGCCACCGGCGAGGAACGGCGGCATCGCCTCGAGCAGCTCGCGTCGCGCCCACAGCGCGCCCGAGCCCATCGGCGCCAGCATCTTGTGTCCGCTGAATGCGTAGAAGTCACAGCCGATCGCCTGGACGTCCACCGGCACGTGCGGAACGGCTTGGGCGCCGTCGATCAGCACGAGCGCGCCGGCGGCGTGCGCCATCTCGGTCATCTCGCGGACCGGGTTGATCGTGCCGAGCGTGTTCGAGACGTGGGTGAACGCGACCAGCCTTGGCTTGAGTCGAAGCAGGACCTCGAAAACGTCGAGGCGAAGGATCCCGTCGTCGGTGATCGGGATGAACTCGAGGTCGCCATCCTTTTCCTGGACCAGGAGCTGCCATGGCACCAGGTTCGCGTGGTGCTCCATCTCGGTCAGGATGATCTGGTCGCCGCGCGAGATGTTCTTCCGGCCCCATGAGTACGAGACCAGGTTGATGGCCTCCGTGGCGTTCCGCGTGAACACGACCTCGTGGCTGTCGGGCGCGTTGATGAACCGCGCGACGCGAGTCCGTGCCTTCTCGTATTCCGCGGTCGCCTTCTCACCGATCGTATAGATGCCGCGATGGACGTTGGCGTTGTACTCGCGGTAGTACGTGTCGACGGCGTCGATGACCACCTGCGGCTTCTGCGACGACGACGCCGAGTCGAGATACACGAGCCGATGGCCGTGGATTTCCTGGTCGAGGATCGGGAAGTCACGGCGCACGACGTGTGGATCGAAGGACGATGTGGTCGTCAGGGTGGCGCGGTCGGTCGTCGTCTCGATGGCCATCGGTGGTCGTGCCCGGCTAGCGGGCGACCTCCGCGGGCTCGCGTTCGGGCTCGCCGGGCGCCTGGGGAACAAGCAATGCCGAGTCGGGGACGTCCGGTGAGAGTCCAGCCTCCCGCAGGATCGGACCGTAGCCCTCGGCTTCGAGTCGGATGGCCAGGTCCTTCCCGCCGGACTTGACGATGCGGCCCTGGGCGAGCACGTGCACGAACTCGGGCGTGATGTAGTTGAGCAGCCGCTGGTAGTGCGTGATCAGGAGCACGCCGAGGTTCGGGTTGAGCATCGCGTTGACGCCCTCGGCGACGATGCGCAGCGCGTCGATATCGAGCCCGGAGTCGGTCTCGTCGAGGATCGCCATCTCCGGCTCGAGGACGGCCATCTGCAGCATCTCGAGCCGCTTCTTCTCGCCACCCGAGAAGCCCTCGTTGACGTATCGCGAGGCGATGCTCTCGTCCATCCGCAGGAGCGACATCTTCTCGCGCATCTTGTTTCGGAAGTCGCGCATGGAGATGCCGCCACGCATCGGATCGGTCGGGTCGACGTCGGCGTTCTTGTCGATGCCCTGGAGCTTGGCGTTGAGTGCCGAGCGGATGAAGCTTGCGACGCTGAGACCGGAGATCGCGGTCGGGTACTGGAAGGCCAGGAAGATGCCCGAGCGGGCTCGCTTGTCGGGCGACAACTTGAGGATGTCACGGCCCTTCCAGATGACCTCGCCGCCCTTGACGACGTAGCCCGGGTGGCCCATCAGCGCAAACGCGAGCGTGGTCTTGCCCGACCCGTTGGGGCCCATGATCGCGTGGACCTCGCCCTTCCGTACGGTCAGGTCGATCCCTTGCAGGATCTCCGTCTCCGGGTGGGCGAGCGGCGCGACGCGGAGGCCGCGGATGACGAGCTGGTCGTTGTCGTTCGTCTGGTCGGTCACGATGAGGTCAGTGCTCCCTGGAGGGGTGTCGGCTGAACGGGTGATGTGGCGGGGATGCGCGGCGGGACAAGGTCCGCGAGCGTCATCGAATCGAGCGCGCCGGCGACCGCGTCACGAACGCGGACCCAGAGCAGGTTCACGGTGCACCGCGACGACCGGTCGCAGACCGTGGCGTGCTCGGGATCCTCGCTGGCGCAGAGCATCGGCGCAATCGGACCCTCGAGAGCGCGGAGGACCTCGGCCATCGTGATCGCGGCCGGTGGTCGAGTGAGCTCGTACCCGCCGTGCGCACCGCGCGTGCTCATCACCAGGCCGGCTTCGCGAAGGCTGACGACGAGCTGCTCGAGGTAGGCTCGCGGCAGGTCCTCCTCGCCGGCGATCTCGGCAAGCGACGCCGGTCCCTGGCCGAAGTGTCGCCCGAGCTGGACCATCAGGCGCACGCCGTATTCGCCCTTGGTGCTGAAGGCGATGGCGCCGCTGCCGTGGAACGCGAGGCGTGGAGCGGTGGTCGTCGGGGCGGTCAGGGAGGCGTCCTCAATCCCGAGTGAATTCGTCGGGATTAAGTGTAGGGCCGAACCTCTCAGAGCGTCAACGACGGTGCGCGCCGGCTCCGCCACCGGTAGCCTTGGCGAGGTGACCCAATCGCCCGGCGCTGTTTCTCGTGCTCTCTCAGCCGTGCCGCCGCCGGGTCTGCTGCTGATCTCGATCGTCTCGATCCAGCTCGGGGCGGCGGTTGCGGTCGACCTCTTCCCGGTGCTCGGCCCGGTCGGGACGGCCTTCCTGCGCCTCGCCTTCGCGGCCGTGCTGCTCATCGTCGCGACACGACGCGCGATCGGCTGGCACCTGCGCCGACATGCGGGATCGCTGCTGCTCTACGGGGCCATCCTCGGCGTCATGAACCTGAGCTTCTATGAGGCCATCTCCCGGATCCCACTCGGCATCGCGGTCGCCATCGAGTTCGTCGGGCCGCTGGGGCTGGCCGCCGTCACCTCGCGTCGCGTCCGCGATTTCGCCTGGATCGCGCTCGCCGGCCTCGGCATCTTGCTGCTGACGCCCCAGATCGGCAGCGAGCTCGACCCGCTTGGCGTGGCGCTCGCCGGCGTCGCCGGGCTGTGCTGGGCGGGTTTCACGGTGATGAGCCAGCGCGTCGGCCGGGCGGTGCCCGGCAACACTGGGCTGGCGATCGCGATGGTGGTGGCAGCGCTCGTTGTGCTGCCCGTCGAACTGGTGGTCGGAAGCCTGGCTGGACTCAACCCTGGCCTGCTGGCCGCGGCCCTGGCCGTGGCCATCCTGTCGACGGCGATGCCGTTGACGCTCGAGTTCGAGGCGCTGAAGCGGATGACGGCACGGACATACGGCATCCTGGTGACGATGGAGCCCGTGGTGGCGACGATCGTCGGCGCCTTGCTGCTCAGCCAGGCCATCGGCGTGCAAGGAGTACTCGCGGTGGCGTGCGTCACAGCCGCGGCGCTCGGCGTGACGATCAGCGACCGGCGCGACGCTGGGGCATAGCCACCTCGCGGCCCTTGTCAGACCGCGGCAGGAACGCGCAACCCCTCGACGTACGTCCGCCGCCAGCGTTCCGTCGCTTCCACGGCGTTGAACGTGTAGACATGGAGACCGTTGATCCCGGCGGCGGGGTCGGCGAGCGCCGGGGCGAGCCCTTCGAGCAGACCGTCCGGCTTGTAGAAGCCACCAGAACGGACCAGCCGGGTCACGAACCGCACGTTCTTGGCGAGGAACCGATGCGTGTCGGCGACCCCGATGCGCGCGGCGATCGTCAGCAGCTTCTGCGGTTCGGCCACGCCAGGCACACCAACGTGGATCGGCAGGGTCAGGCCGTCGGCGCGACGGTCGGCGATCCATCGTCCGATGGCAACGGGGTCGAAGCACAGCTGCGTCGTGACGTAGGTCGCAAACGGCGCCTTTGCGCGGAGCGCCTCGAGCAGTGTCGCGTCGGCGATGAAGGCGTGCCCCTGCGGATACCCCGGGATGCCGATGTCCGCGAACGAGTGCCCAGTCTCCGCCAGGTCACGCAGCAGCGAGAGGCCGTCCGGGTAGGCGCCTGGCTCCTTCGCGTCGCCGCCCACCACGAAGATGCGGCGCACGGCGGCACTGTCCAGCCAGGCCACGAGTTCGACCAGGTGCGCCCGATCGCGGATCATCCGCGCCGAGAGGTGTGGCACGGCCGTGAACCCGGCCAGCTGGAGCTCCGCGCACAGCGCGATGGTCGCCTCGATCCCCTTGGCCGGCGAGGCCGTCACCGACACCGTCGAACCGGTCGGCAGCAGCGCCGCCTGGTCCATCGCGTGCTTGATCGGGATCAGCTCGAACGTCGGCGCCTGCAGGACACGCGCGAGTGCCGCGGCATGCGCGTCGTGGAGTCTTCGACGCCGTCGAAAGAGCACGCGGCTAGACCTCGGAGTCCGGCATCGACGCCTTGCGGCGTGCCATGAAGTCGAGCAGCGCTTCGTCGATCGCGGGATCGAGCGGCGGCGCCTCGTATTCGGCGAGCATCCGCTTCCAGATGGCGTTGGCGCGCTGGTTGGCGTCGAGCGACCCGTCTTCCTGCCACTGCTCGTAGCTGTTGTTGTCGGCGACGTCCGAGCGGTAGAAGGCGCGCTCGAAGTTGGCCAGGGTGTGGGCGTTGCCGAGGTAGTGCTGGCCGGGCGGGTTGGACAGGATCGCGTCGATGGCCTGGCCGTTGTCCGACATGTCCACGCCGTTGATGAACACGCCCATCATTCCGCACTGGTCGGCGTCGAGGATGAACTTCTCGTACCCGACGGCGAGCCCACCCTCGAGCCAGCCAGCGGCATGGAGCACGAAGTTGACGCCCGCGAGGATCGTGGGCTGGAGGGTCGCGGCCAATTCGTAGGCGGCCTGGGCGTCGGCGATCTTCGAGGCGCAGAGCGAACCGCCCGAGCGGAATGGGACGCCCAGCCGACGTGCGAGCGAGGCCATCACGTACAGGACGAGCGCTGGCTCCGGGCGTCCCGAACGTCGGCGCGCCCGACTGCATGGACATCGAGCTCGCAAAGCTCCCGAGCACGACTGGCGCGCCCGGTCGCACGAGCTGGACGAAGGTCATCCCGCCAAGCGCTTCGGCCAGGGTCTGGGCGCAGACACCGGCGGCCGTGACCGGCGCCATCGCCCCGGCCAGGATGAACGGGGTGAGGAGCGTGGCCTGGTTCGCCTCCGCGTACGCCCGCGCCGCGCCGAGCATCACCGAGTCCCAGACGAGCGGCGAGTTGGCGTTGATCAGGCTGAGGATGACGGTGTGGTCTTCGAGGTAGTCCGCACCGAACGTGAGCCGGGCCATCTCGACCGTGTCGCGCGCTCGCTCGGGAGCCGTGACCGAGCCCATGAACGGCTTGTCGCTGTACCGGATGTGCGAATAGACCATGTCGAGGTGCCGCTTGTTGACCGGCACGTCCACGGGCTCGCAGACCGTGCCACCCGAGTGATGCATGTGCGGCGAGGCGTAGGCGAGCTTCACGAAGTTGCGGAAGTCCTCGATCGTGCCGTAGCGTCGGCCGCCGTCGAGGTCGCGCACGAAGGGCGAGCCGTAGTTGGGCGCAAAGACCGTGTGCATCCCGCCGATCTCGACGTTGCGGGCCTCGTTGCGCGCGTACTGCGTGAACTGGCGCGGCGCGGTCGCCTGGACGATCTGCCGGCACATGCCGCGTGGGAAGCGGACCCGTACGCCCTGGACGTCGGCGCCGGCATCGGCCAGCAGGCGAAGGGCGTCGGCGTCGCCACGGAACTCCAGTCCAACTTCCTGGAGGATCGTGTCCGCGTTCTGCTCGATCAGCGCGAGGCCTTCTTCGTCGAGGACCTCGAACGGGGCGAGCTTGCGCGTCAGGAAGGGGATGTGTTCGGCGTGCATCGCGAGACGCGTCGCCTGGCGGGCGGCACGGCCACCGGATCGATGCCTTGGGGTCTCGTCCATCAGCGCTGCTCCCTGCTGCCTGCCGCGACCACCCGCCGTCGGCGACGCTCGGCGCGATCACCCGCTCCGCCGGCCGTCCCGTCCGCGACGCCATGTCGGCGCTCGGGCAACGGGACGACGCGGCCCAGGTTGGGGAAGGCGGCGGTCCGGTGCGGGAAGGCCATCGCCTCCACGAAGTGCTCCTGGAACCGCGGCTCCACCGCGGTCTCGATCTTCTCGACGCGTCGAACGACCTCCTCGATCTCGGCTCGAGCCGCACCGGACAGCAGCGCGATGAGCGCGCCGGTTCCCGCGGCGTTTCCGGCCGATCGGACGTTGGCGAGATCGCAGTCCGGGATGAGGCCGAGGATCATCGCGTGAGTCGGATCGATCTGGCTGCCAAACGCCCCGGCGAGCCGGATCTCGTCCACCGCATCAACGCCGAGCTGGTCCATCAGCAGCCGCACGCCGGCATAGAGCGCCGCTTTGGCGAGCTGGATGGCGCGGACGTCGTTCTGGGTGATCGCGATGCGCAGCCCGCCGCCTCGGAAGGCTCGTGGAGGACGTAGCTGAACGTGCGGCCGTCCGGGACGATCCGCGCCGAGCGTGCGGCGAGCGACCCGTCGATCACGCCGTCGGCGGTGACGACGCCGGCGAGGAACAGCTCGGCCACCACTTCGATGATCCCCGAGCCACAGATGCCGCTGATCCCGGAGCTGCCGTCCGCTCGCGATTGCCTCGGCAAACGCCGGCTCGTCTGACCAGGCGTCGATCCCGATCACGCGGAACCGCGGTTCGAGCGTCTCGCGGTCGATCCGGACCCGCTCGATTGCGCCGGGCGCGGCGCGCTGGCCACCGCTGATCTGGGCGCCCTCGAAGGCGGGGCCGGTCGGGCTCGACGCGGCGAGGAGTCGGCGCCGGTCGCCCAGCACGATCTCGGCGTTCGTGCCGACGTCGACGACCAGGGTCAGGTGATCGGCCTGGTGGGGCTGCTCGGCGAGGATCACGCCGGCCGTATCGGCGCCGACGTGCCCGGCGATGCATGGCAGGAGGTAGACGCGAGCGCCCGGGTGCGCGATGAGCCCGAGCTCCGCGGTAGTGGTCTCAACCGCGCCGTCCGTCGCGAGCGCGAACGGCGCGCCCCCGAGGGGCGTCGGGTCGATGCCGAGGAGGAGGTGGTGCATGATCGGGTTGCCGACCATCGCAAGCTCGAGGATCTGGACCCGCTTGATGCCGGCGCGCATGGCGAGCGTCGCAATCAGGCCGTCCAATGCCTTGCGGACGGCCACGGTCATCTCGCCCGCTCCATCGGGATGCATCATCGCGTAGGAGACCCGGCTCATCAGGTCCTCGCCGAAGCGGATCTGCGGGTTCATGACGCCATGGCTTGCAAGGATGGCGCCATCCGCCAGGTTTGCCAGGTGCCCGGCGATCGTCGTCGAACCGACGTCGATCGCCACGCCGAAGGCCGCCTCATGAAGGCCGGGCCAGACGGCGATGACCTGGCGGGCGCGATGGACGGCGACCGTGACTCCGTACTTGCCGGACTCGAGCGCTGGCTGGAGGCCCCGGACGACGGAGAGGTCCGCGCCGAGCCCGGTCAGGCCCCATTCGCGCTCGAGGGCGTCGAACAACCGACCGAGGTCCCCGGTCGGCAGGGCCAGGTCCGGCGGCGTGACCTCCACGTAGTGCAACCTGACGATCGGATCGATCGTGAAGTCCCGGACGTCGAGACCCTTGCGGACGACCTGGCGGTGGACCTGGCTCTCGGGCGGAACGTCGATCAGGACGTCGCCGAGCACCTCGGCCGTGCAGGACAACCGGCGATCCGCCGCCATCGCGTTGTCGACCTGGTAGGCCGTTTCCAGGGAGCCCATCGGCGCGAGATGTCCCGCGCTGGACGTGATGCCGTGCTTGGGGAAGCTGCCGATCGCCTGGCTGACCTGGCAGCGGCCGCAGATGCCGCGCGCAGCGCAGACCGCGTCGATGTCAACACCAAGCGAACGCGCCGCGTCGAGGACCGTCGTGCCCTCCGGGAACCGGCCGCGTCGGCCGGACGGCGTGAAGATGACCAGCGGCTGGTCCGTGGCGGCCCCCTCGACCGGTGATGCCACGACCGGGCGCCTCAGAGGACCGGCGCGACGGATCGACGGTTGACGCGCCGGCGGCTGACCTCGCCCTCGGGCGTCGGGACGCGGTGGGCCAGGATCCAGCGGCCGCAGTCGGGGTCGTGACCCATCAGGACGTCGGCCGCCATGACGCTTGCCTTGACCTCGGGCATGAGCGGGTTGGTGATCGCCGAGGTCATGCCGCTGGCGATCGCCATCGGCAGGAACGCCGCATTGATCCCTTCGCGTTGCGGGAGACCGAAGCTGACGTTCGACGCGCCACAGGTCGTGTTGACCTTGAGCTCCTCGCCGGAGACGGCGTACGAGCGCGAAGACCTGCTGTCCGGCCTGCGCGAGGGCGCCGATCGGCATCACCAGCGGGTCGACGACGATGTCCGAGGCAGGGATCCCATGGTCCGCGGCGCGTTCCACGATCCGCTTGGCGACTGCGAAGCGAATGTCCGGATCCATGCTGATCCCGGTGTCGTCGTTGCTGATCGCCACGACCGCCGCACCGTACTTGCGGATGAGCGGGAGGACGCGCTCGAGGCGTTCTTCTTCGCCCGTCACAGAATTGACGAGCGGCTTGCCCTGGTAGACGGCGAGACCGGCTTCGAGCGCCTCGACGATCGAGGAGTCGATCGACAACGGGAGGTCGGTCAGGCTCTGCACGAGCTGGATGGTCCTTGCCAGGATCGCGGGCTCGTCGCTGAGCGGGATCCCGGCGTTGACGTCGAGCATGTGGGCGCCCGCCTGGACCTGGGCCAGCACGTCACGCTCAACCCGGCTGAAATCGCCCGCCTTCATCTCGTCGGCAAGGGCCTTGCGGCCCGTCGGATTGATCCGCTCGCCGATGATCACGAATGGCCGCTCGAACCCGATGACGACCTCGCGCGTCGAGGAGCTGAGGACGGTATCGGTCACGTCGGAGAGGTCTCCGAGGTCGCCGGTGGGAGGACCGGCCCGCCCGCGACGCCGCCGCTCTGGATGAGCTCCGCAAGGTGATGCTTGGTGTACTCGGTCTCGAGCCGTTCGGATTCTTCGCGAACCTCCGTCTCGAGGTCATCGCCACAGGGCCGCTGCGTCTTGCGCCATTCCTCGATGTAGTCGTTGTACGCGCGCTTGCCTGCACGGTTGGCCGCCTTGTCGATGGCGACCTGGAACCGCGCATGCAGGACGACCTTGCTCGAGCGGCGAGCGTCCTTGGCCACGACCTGTGCCGGGATGTCACGCCACCAGATGACCGACAGGGTGCCCATTCAGACGGATCCTTCGGTCGACGTCGCGTCGGCCGTCCATCGGATGGAAGTCCCGGGATCTTGCGCCGCTCGCAAGTTTCGGGTGCGTGCTTGCCGCGGCCGCAAGTAACGCGTCTTCCGACCCTCAGATGGGCTCCTTCCTTGCTCAGGCAGCAACGAAGGGAAGGCATGAGGCCCGTGGGAGCCCGCGATTTGCCGTCCATGCAAGGAATCGGCCGAAACGCGCCTTGGCTCGGCGTCGACACGCGATTTGTTTCCACGTGCGGCAAGGGAGCTCGGACGCTGGACCGCGGGCTCGACCCGGGCGGCCGCGGCCGCCTCGTTGATCGAGGTCGCTAGGTCGCCGTAGCCGGTCCGGCGCAACTCGAACACCAGCCCGAGCCGCCGCGCCGCGCGTCGAGCGGCCGAGACGAGACCGGGATCGTCGGTCTGGGCGAGATAGATCAGCCGGCGGTAGTTGCCGAAGTACGTGGGCAGCAGGTCCGGATGGCGGTCAAGGCCAAGGCCGACCCACACCAGCCGATCGAAGTTTCGCGCGAGGAAGTCGGTCAGATAGAACGTCCCGAGCTCCTCGTCGGCCATCGTGGCGAACGCCGCCGAACCCGAGTAGAACTCGTAGCAATGGGCTCCGGGCAGCCGCTCGACCCCTTCGTCGGCCAGCATCGCGTCAAGCAGCCCACCTGTCCCGCAGTCCGCGTAGGCGATGAAGATCCGCTCGTAGCGTGGCCGTGCCGCGCGAACCTTCGCCCTGACTGCGGCAGGGATCCCGCCCGGCCGGTTGTGCAAGGTGGCGGGCAGGCAGGTCAGATCGACGTTGGTCAGCCCGGCCTGGTCGATGACCGCGACGAGCTCGCGGGCAAGCGCACCGCAGCCGATGACCAGGACACGCGAAGGATCGGCCGCGGCGGATGCGCGGGCCGCCGGCGAATAGGCTCGCTCAGGCCGCACTGGCTCGGCGCTCGTCGATCAATCGGCGCGCGGTCTCCGCTGCCACACCGGCATCGCGGCAGTAGGCGTCCGCCCCGACGGCCGCCCCGAACTCCTCGTTCAGTGGAGCGCCACCAACGAGCACGATGTAGTCGTCGCGGATCCCGCGGTCGCGCAATGTCTGGATGACCACCTTCATGTAGGGCATCGTGGTCGTCAGGAGCGCAGACATGCCCAGGATGTCGGGCTTGTGGAGCTCGAGGGCGGCGATGAACTTGTCGGCGTCCGTGTTGATCCCCAGGTCGAACACCTCGAAGCCGGCGCCCTCCAGCATCATCCCGACCAGGTTCTTGCCGATGTCGTGGATGTCGCCCTTGACCGTGCCGATGACGACCTTGCCGACCGGCTCAGCCCCGGTCTCGGCGAGGAGCGGCCGGAGGATCGCCATGCCGGCCTTCATCGCGTTGGCCGCCAGCAGGACCTCCGGGACGAACAGGATCCCGTCGCGGAAGTCGATCCCCACGATCTTCATGCCGGCGACGAGCGCATCGTCGAGGACCCTGGTTGCCGACCAGCCGCGACCCAGGAGGATGTTCGTGCCCTCGACGATCTCCGCGGCCATGCCGTCGTAGAGATCGTTGTGCATCTGCTCCGTGAGCTCCTCGTCGGACAGCGCCGCGAGATCGATGTCCGCGTACTCGTCCTGGGGCATCGGGGTTCTCCTAGGGGTTCCACCATGCGGAACCGTGCCGTATGATGGAACCGGTTGAGCCCGAATCTAGCCGAGCCGAGGCGCCGTGTCCAGAGTCCAGTCCATCGAGCGAGCCTTTGCCGTCCTCGGCGCCCTTGCCGACGGCCCGATCGGCGTGACCGAGGTCGCGGACCGGACGAGCCTGCCAAAGTCCACGGCCGCGCGCCTGCTTGCGTCGCTCACGCAGGAGGGTGTCGTGGAACAGGTCCCCGGCGACTCTCGATATCGACTCGGTGGACGCCTGGCGACCCTCGCGGCGGGCGTGCTACCAACACGCTCATTGACGCGGCTCGCGCGACCGTCGCTCGCCGAGCTCTCTGCCACCGCCGGCGAGGCCGCCGGCCTGTCGGTCCCGGAAGGCAACCTCGTCCATTACATCGAGCAGGTGGACGCGCCAAATCCCGTGTCGGTGCGCGACTGGACCGGTTCGCGCATTCCGATGCACGCCGTGTCGTCCGGCCAGGTCCTCCTGGCCTTCCGTCAGCCGGCCGCAGTTGAGCGCTACCTCGAGAGCCCGCTCGAACCGTTCACGGACCGAACGATCGTGGAGGCGGATGCACTGCGCACGCGCCTCCGCGACATTCGTCGCGACGGATACGCGTGGGCGCGTGAGGAATTCGACCGGGGCATCAACTCGGTCGCTGCGCCGATCGCCGACGCATCCGGCGAGGTCGTCGCCGCGGTCCATCTGCACGGGCCGTCGTACCGGTTCCCCGAGCGCGACGGGGAGGTAGCGGTCAGCCGGCAGGTAGTGGCCGCCGCGGCCCAGATCGCCGACAGCCTGCGAGCGTCCCGCTGACTAGCGGCAGTGCCACCCGCCGTCGACGATTAGGTCGACGCCATTGACCGCGCCGTTCTCGAAGAGGAAGGCGACCGCGTCGACAACCTCGGACATGCGGGTGAGGCGGCCCAGGGGCGTCTCTGACGTGTACTTCTCGATCGCGGCGGGCTTCTCAGCCCAATACGGGCTGTCGCCCACGACCCCCGGATGGATCGCGTTGACGCGGATCGGCCTGAGCTCCTCGACGAGGCTGCGCGCCAGGCCGACGATCCCCCCGTTCACGGTGCTGACGGTGGTGGAGCCAGGGTACGGCCGCTCCTTCGCCATGCCCCCGAACAACACGAGTGAGGCGTCCTCGGTCAGTCGTGGTCGCAGGACGTGGACCACTTCGGTGAAGCCCACGAGCTTGAGCGTCACGAGCCGGATCGCGCGATCGATGTCGTAGTCGGCGACCGAGTTGGCGTCCCGATCGATCGCCACCAGCGCCAACCGACTCACCGGTCCCACGTCGGCCAGGGCGCTCGCGATCGAATGTGGATCTGACAGGTCGAAGGTGACGCCGCGGACGTTGCCCTGCACCATCGCGGCCGCCTCGGCGACAGTCGCCGCGTCCCGCCCCGTCAGGACCACCTCGCGACCACGCGCTGCGTAGAACCTGACGATCTCGTGCCCGATCGCACGCGTGCCGCCAACGACGACGACCGAGCCCGTCTCCGTCATGGGTGTTCCTCCTCGTACCGCTTCCAGCTCCCGACCCAGCGATAGGCGTGTCGAGCCGGTGGTTGCGGTGCCTGCGTCTCGATCCAGCGAACCCGGCCTTCGCCAACGTTGTAGAACCCGTGGACGGAGCCGACACCCGCGAACACGATGTCGCCCGCCTTGAGGTGGTAGGTCCGCCCGTCGATCTCGCCCTCGATCTCGCCTTCGAGGAAGAAATAGGCCTCCTCGAACGGGTGGTCGTGGGCCTGCGCGGCGCCGCCAGGCTCGTAGTCGACCGTGAACATCGTCACCAGGTCCGCGCCAAAGGTCCGATCGACGAGCATCTTCACGGAGATCCCGCTATACGCCAGGAGCGCCGTGTCCATCCCCGCCGGCGCACGGCCACGAGCTTCGTCCTTGACCCGCAGGGCGTCGGTCTGCGGCGGGGTCCCCTCGTAATGGCCCACCAGGCGGAGGGTGGGATCGCCAAATGGCGGTCGTCGCGCCGCAGCGTCCAGCGCCGCCACGTCGGGTGCCGCCTCGAAGAACGTGTCCTTGCGTCCCGCGTCGGGGCCAAGCCGCTGCGGCGAGTTCAACGACAGAAAGCGGATCGGCTCGTGACCGGCATTTGCCAGCGTGTGTCGAAGCCCGACAGGCATCGACCGCGTAGTCGCCTCGAACCAGGCGATGCACCCGCCGGTCGAGCTCGAGGATGAGCTCACCGTCGAGCACGTAGAGCGCCTCTTCGAACGAATGCACGTGGGGCGCCAGCCAGCCACCAGGTGCGAGCACGCCGACGGCGAGTTCGGTGTGGATCGCTCCCTGGTCACGACCTACGATGACCTGCCGGCCGAGCCCTGACGAGGTCGCCGTGGTCGCGCCGAGGGTTTCCGTGAACGACCAATCGACCCGGCCCACGTGGCTTGTCAAGCTGGACTCCCTGTATGCGTTGCTGGCGGGAATGGATCGGATGGTTCAGTCGAAGCGGCGGGACCAGGCATCCGTTCCAACAGCCAGCAGGAGGATCACGCCAAGCGTCACCTGCTGATAGAACGGATCGAACCCGAGCAGGTTGAACCCGTTGGCCACCAGGGCCACGAACAAGCATCCCACGACGGTGCGGTGGACCGATCCCTCGCCGCCCAGGATGCTCGTGCCTCCGACGATGATCCCGGTCAGGACCGTGAAGGTCAGGAAGCTCCCGGCCGACGCCTGTGCGCTCAGCGTCCTCGACGCGTCGATCGTTCCGGCAAGTGCCGCGGCCATCCCGCTCAGCGCGTACGTGGCGATGCGGACCGTATCGATCCGGACGCCCCCGAGCCTGGCTGCCTCGGCGTTGCCACCCGTCGCGTAGACGTATCGCCCGAACGTGGTGCGACTGAGGAGGATCACCCCGGCGATGGCCAGGCCGATCATCATCCATGCCGCACTGGTGATCCCCAGGATCCGGGTCGAGGCGAACGTCTGGAATTCCGGGTGGTCGAGCACCACGATGAGGTTGCCCTGCGTTGCGATGGCGCCAATGCCGCCGACGACGAAGGACATCGCCAGCGTTCCGATCAGGGGATTGATCCGGAACTTCGTCACCACGACACCGTTGGCGAGGCCAACCGCCAGGCCCACGCCAAGCGCCGCGAGGATCCCGACCGGCGGCCCGAATGAAACGGCGAGCTGGGCGGCCGTGGCGCCGGCAAGTCCATACAAGGCCCCGACGGACAGGTCGATCCCGCCCGCGATCAGCACCAGGGTGCCGGCCGCCGCGACGATGATGATCCCGGACTGCTGGTCGAGGATGTTGGCGAGATTCTGGAATCGGAGGAACGGCGGGCTGATCAGCGCGAGGACGACGAATACGATGACGAACGGGATCAGGATGCCGCCGCGGCCGACCGCCCAACGAGCCCGGCCGAGCCAGGCACGCGCGGTCGCACCCGACTCGACCGTCGCCGGCCCGGTCACGGTGCCGCGCCGATCACGAGGCCGCCGCCAGGCGCTTGCCAAAGGCGGACGCCATGATCGCCTCTTCGGTCATCTGGTCGCCCGATAGCTCGGCGACGATCCGTCCGGCGCGCATGACGAGGACGCGATGCGCGAGGCCGAGGATCTCCTCCACCTCGTTCGAGATCAGGATGATGGCAACGCCATTGGCGGCAAGCTCGACGATCAGCTGATAGAGATCGCGCTTGGCCCCGACGTCCACACCGCGCGTTGGGTCGTCGGCGATCAGCACCGCGGGTCGTGCCAGGACCGCCCGGGCAAACAGGAGCTTTTGCTGGTTGCCACCGGACAACGTGGTCGGTGTCGCCTCGAGGGCGCCCTCGGCCGCGACGCGTCGCAGGGCGTCGCCGACGCCGGCCGACTCGGCGCGCCGGCGAATGAACCCTGACCGCGCGAACTGTCGAAGGCTGGCAAGGCTGACGTTCTCGCGTACCGGACGACGAAGCATCAGGCCATCGTCCTTGCGGGACTCAGGGATCATCGCCAAGCCCGCCCGGATGGACCCGACGGGCGTGCCGGACAGCGTGATCGACCCGGCCCGAAGCTCGGCCGCGGTGGCCGGTATCGCACCAAAGATCGCCCTGGCGAGTTCCGAACGGCCCGCTCCGACCAGACCCGCGATCCCGACGATCTCGCCCGCGCGGACGTCGAGCGTTGCGCCCGAGACGCCCGACGCGGACAGGTCCCGCACGGCGAGCGCGACCGGACCATCGGCAGCGGCGAGTTGTTTCGGAGGGTACGTCCGACCGACGGATCGGCCGAGCATCGCCGCCATCAACGTGTCCTCTGTCTCGTCGGCACTGGGGCCGGTCCGGACGACCTGCCCGTCGCGGAGGATGGTGATGGTGTCGGCGAGCTCGAGAACCTCGTTCAGGAAATGCGATACGAGAACGACCGTCCGGCCGCTCATGGAAAGGCGACGGACGATCTCATGGAAACGTTGGATCTCGGCCGCGGAGAGCGCGGCGGTCGGTTCGTCGAACACGATGAGCTCGGCGTCCCGCGCGAGCGCCCGCAGGATCTCGACCTGCTGCTGCTTCGCAAGCGGGAGCGCGCCGACGGTTGCATTGGCCGGGAGTTCGAACCCGGCGTCCGCGACGACGCGCTCGAACCGCTCGAGGAGCGCCCGCCGGCGGACAAAGCCGAGGCGTCGAGGCTCGGCCCCCAGGAACACGTTCTCGGCGACCGTCCGTTGCGGGACGACGGCAACCTCCTGGGCGACGAGGGCGATACCCCGTTCCAGGGCCTCGCGGGGCGACCGGAAGCTGACCGGTTCACCCTTCAGGATGAGCTCGCCCTCGTCGGGCGGAAACACGCCGGCGACGATCTTGCCCAGCGTCGACTTGCCGGCTCCGTTCTCGCCCACGAACGCGTGAACGGAGCCGGTTCTGATCGGCACGAACACCTCGTGCAGGGCTCGGGTACCGCCGAAGGATTTCCCGATCCCCCGGACGTCCAGGTGGATCCCTTCGATGGTCATGGAACGGCCTGAGAGGAGCTCAGCCCGGCCACTCCGCGAGCGTCAGGAACCCGTCGACGTTTTCCTTGGTGACGACACCGCCATCGGGCAGGTCCGCCAGGACATCGATCCCGGCCGCCGCCGTGCCCGATCGGATGGCGTCGATGAACATCTGGACGCCCAGCCCACCCTCGGTAGCCGGGGCCTGCATCACCGTCCCGAATCGTTCGCCGCTGGCAATGCCCTGGAACGCGATCGCGCCGCCGCCGTAACCGACGAGCTTGACGCTGTCCTTGAGACCCGCGTCAGCCACGGCCTGGACGGCACCGGTGATCGCCTGGTCCGCGCCCGTGATCACCGTGATGTCGGGGTGGGCGGCAAGCATGTCCTGGGCAGCTTTCAAGCCCAACGGGGTCGTGTAGAAGGATTCGCCCTCTGCGACGATCTTGATGTTCGGGTTGACCGACGTGGCCTCGTCGAACGCCTCCTTGAGGGTGGCGTCGAGGGCCGCGGCCTTGACCGACCAGATGTAGCCGACATTGCATGGGTTGGCATCGGCGCACGCGGTCACGACGAGCTCGCCGATCTTGCGGCCAAGCTCGCTCGGCACGAACACGACGTTGACGAGCTGGCCGTCCACCTGGGAATCGGCGGTGGTGTTGTCTGCGCCGAGGATCTGGTCGATGTTGCCGATGGCGATCCCGGCCGCGATGGCCGCCTCCGCACCCGGGACGAGGGCCGGACCATAGACCGGCTGGAGCACGATCCCGTCGTACTTGCCTGACGCGATCGCGTCCTGCAACTGCTGGGTCTGGGTGGCCGGGTTGAGGTTGCCGTCGAAGACCGTCAGGTTGGCGTTCCCGGCCGCAGCGGACGCCCTTGCCGCAGCGAGCATCGGCGCGTCGTAGCTATTGGCGACCGCGAAGGAGATGTAGGCCAGCTCCAGCGTCTCCTCGGGCACTGCCGAGGCCGGGGCCGCGCTTGGCTCCGCCGCGGCGCTCGCGGGGGCCGCGCTTTCGGGTGCGGCAGACGGGGCGGCGGCCGACCCGCAGCCCGCCAGGATGAGGGGGATCGCCGCTGCGATTCCCAAGATTCGCTTGTGCTCGCGACCGGGTCTCTGACCAGCGTGCATGACTCCTCCTCCAGACGTGGGCCGCCCCACGATGCGATGGAGTGTGCAAAGTCAATGAACGCCTTGTCAAGTGAGATTGCAGACTTGTTGCGGGGTGTTGATCGTCCTGCGCAGGGCCGGAGCGACGGACGCGCCTACCGCCTCGCGACGTCGGCCGATC
The DNA here is from genome assembly GCA_963731865.1 of uncultured Chloroflexia bacterium. Lineage (GTDB taxonomy): Bacteria > Chloroflexota > Limnocylindria > Limnocylindrales > CSP1-4 > SPCO01. The sequence continues at coordinate 2,009,449 of CAVSXG010000002.1, forward strand.
GCCGGCCGAGAACGAACCACACCGCCCGCGCCGGCACCTCGCCCGCGTTGAACAACCGATGCGGCGTTGCCGAATCGAAGCTGATGGCGTCCCCTGACTGGAGCACGAATTCGTCGAACCCGATCCGAACGGTCAGGGCGCCGCTCAGGACATACCCCCACTCCTGACCTGAATGCCGCTGAAACGCGTCCGCCGGACTGGATTCGCCACCGACCTCGTAGGTGACGTGGAGGAAGTCGACGTTCCGGATCGATTCGCTGGTGAGGCGTTCCCACACCACGCCGGAACCGAGTCGGATGCTGGGGCGTGACGCTGCTCGCTGCACGGGATCGTGCGGAAGCACTGCCTCGAACACCTCGCCCGCGGGCTCGTCGCCGGCGTCCCGGGACGGCGGCTCGGTGTCCATGAAGAGCAGCGTGTCGAGCGAGATCCCCAGCTCGTTGGCGAGGGCGTACAGCGTGTTGACGGAGGGCTTCGCCCGCCCCGTCTCCACCTGCGAGATGAGGCTCGGCGAGACGCCCAGGACCTCGGCCAGCCGACGCAGGCTCAGGCCGCGGGCGGCGCGCGCTTGTCGAAGCCGATCGCCCATCGTCGCGTATTCGGGTTCGGGCAAACCGTTTCGCCGTTCGCGAGCCAAGCCAACCTCCGAATCCGTGTTTCGGTCATGCTACCTGCACCGGTGACGAGGCTTGCGCAGCCCGGTCCACTGTGTAGCATTAGTGAACGGTCCTGCGGGAAGTGAAGGTACTGCAGGGCCACCGTCCGCACGCAATCGAGGAGGGCGCCTCCGTGAGCGTCGTCGAAGCCGCGACCCGTCCGTCGCTCGCCACCGGCCAGATCCCCTCCCCCGGCGCGCAGATGGTCGACTGGGAGGAGCGGGTCAACCCTGAGCGCCTCAGGGCCTACCGCAGCCAGCGCGCGAGGGACGCCCTGGCGGCGTCGGACGTCGGATCGCTGCTGCTCTTCGATTTCAACAACATCCGCTACGTGACGAGCACCCACATCGGCGAGTGGGCGCGCGACAAGATGACGAGGTACGCCCTGCTCTCGCGCGGCGGCGACCCACACATCTGGGATTTCGGCTCGGCGGCGAAGCACCATCGGCTCAACTGCCCCTGGCTTCGAACCGAGAACATCCACGCCGGCATGGTCGGGCTGCGTGGCGCCGTTGCCCCGGATGCCGGTCTGTTCCGTCGGGCCGCCCACGAGATTCGCGGCATTCTCGAGGCCGAGGGCGCCGCTGACATGCCGGTGGGGGTCGATATCGTCGAGCCGCCGATGCTGGCCGCCCTCGAGGCAGAGGGCCTGATCGTGCGCGATGCCCAGCAGGTCATGCTGGACGCCCGGGAAGTCAAGTCCATCGACGAGATCATCCTGCTCAACACCGCGTGCGCCATGGTCGACGGCGCCTACCAGCTCATCGCCGAGCAGCTCAAGCCTGGCATCCGGGAGAACCAGCTCGTCGCCAACGTCACGAAATACCTGTTCGACCAGGGCTCCGAGCACGTCGACAACATCAACGCGGTCTCCGGCGAGCGCTGCAGTCCGCATCCGCACGTCTTCAGCGATCGGTTGATCCGCCCCGGCGATCAGGCGTTCTTCGACATCATCCACACGTTCGTCGGCTACAAGACGTGTTACTACCGGACATTCGTGGTCGGCAAGGCAACCGATGCCCAGCGCGACGCCTACAAGCGGGCGCGGGAATGGATCGATGCGTCGATCGAGTTGATGCGCCCGGGCATGACGACGGACAAGGTGGCGAGCGTCTGGCCGAAGGCCGAGGAGTTCGGCTTCGCAAACGAAATGGAGTGTTTCGGCCTCCAGTTCGGCCACAGCGTGGGCCTGTTCCTCCACGAGCGACCGATCATCAGCCGGCTCAACTCGCTGGACCACCCGGTCGAGATCAAGGAGGGCATGGTCATCGCCCTCGAGACGTACTGCCCGGCCAAGGACGGCTATTCCGCCGCCCGGATCGAGGAAGAGGTCGTCGTGACCGCGGACGGGCCGCGTGTCATCACCCGCTTCCCGTCGGACGAGCTCTTCGTGGCGAACGCCTTCTAACCGGTAGCAGGAGCCTGTCGTGGCCACCGCCCCGCCCCGGATCGACCGCTCGACCCAGCTCCGGATGTATCGCGTCATGGTCGAATGCCGGCTCTTCGAGACGCGAGCCCAGGAGCTGTTCTTCGAGGGACTGGTTCGCGGGACGACCCACCTCGGGGTAGGCCAGGAAGCCGTTGCGGCCGGTGTCGCGGCAGCAATGCGAGATGATGACTACACCTTCTGCACGTACCGCGGGCACAACCACACCCTGGCGCGCGGGGTGCCCATGGGCCCGATCTTCGCCGAGCTCTTTGGCAGAGCGACGGGGCTGCTCGGCGGCAAGGGCGGGTCGATGCACCTGACCAGCGTCGACCACGGCGCGATGGGCTCGTACGCGATCGTGGGTGCCCACCTGCCAATCGCCCTTGGGGCGGCCTGGTCGGCGCAGTACCGCAAGTCCGGGCAGGTCGCGGTCTGCTTCTTTGGTGACGGGACCACGAACATCGGATCGTTCCACGAGGCGCTCAACATGGCCGCCGTCTGGAAGGCCCCGGTCGTGTTCGTGTGCGAGAACAACCAGTACATGGAATACACCCCGATCCGTGACGTCACCGCCGTGGAGCACCCGGCGGCCGATCGGGCGTCGGCCTATGGCCTCGAGTCGATCCTGGTTGACGGCAACGACGTCGAGGCGGTCCATCGCGTGGCCCAAAAGGCGATCGACCTGGCCCGCTCGGGTGGCGGGCCATCACTCGTCGAGGCCGTCACCTACCGGCACGGTGGCCATTCGCGAGCAGACCCGGGCAAGTACCGGCCGGACGCGGAGGTCGCGGAGTGGAAGGCGCGCGATCCCTTGCCTGCCTACCGGAAGCAGCTGCTTGACGAAGGCGTGGACGAGGCCGAGCTCGATGCGCTCGATGCCGCCGCCCGCGACGCGGTCGCCGCCGCCGAAGCCGAAGCGCGCGCCGCACCCGAACCCGCCGAAGCCGTCCTCGAGACCCAGGTCTGGACCGATGGGGGCTCCGCATGGCGGAACTGACCTACCGGCAGGCCGTCGCGGCCGGCATCGCCCAGGAGATGGAGCGCGATTCGAACGTCGTCCTGATCGGCGAGGATGTCGGCGCGGCCGGTGGCGTCTTCAAGCTGACCGAAGGCCTGTTCGACAAGTTCGGGCCCGAGCGCGTCCGGGACACGCCGATCAGCGAGCAGGCCATCGTCGGCGCAGCCATGGGTGCGGCCATGACCGGTCTCCGACCGATCGCCGAGCTGATGTTCAGCGACTTCTTCGCCGTCGCCTGGGACATGGTCGCCAACCAGATCGCCAAGACGCGGTACATGACGGACGGACAGATCTCGCTGCCGCTGGTGCTGCGGACCGCCAATGGCGCGGGTCTGCGGTTTGGCGCGCAACACAGCCAGAGCGTCGAGAACTGGGCGATGGCGATCCCCGGCCTGAAGGTGGTCGCACCGTCCACGCCGGCCGATGTCGTCGGGTTGATGGCCGCCGCCATCCGCGACCCGGATCCGGTCGTGTTCTGCGAACACAAGGCGCTGTTCGCGGTCAAGGGCGAGGTCCCGGACGAGGAGCACGTGGTGCCGCTCGGGCAGGCCGCGGTGCTCCGTGAGGGCTCCGACGTGACGATCGTGGCACTCGCGGCGATGGTGCCAAGAGCGGTGGAGGCCGCGGAACGCCTGGCGGCAGACCACGGGATCTCGGCCGAGGTCATCGACCTCCGCTGCCTCGTGCCCCTGGATGTCAGCACGATCCTGGCGTCCGTCGCAAAGACCAGCCGGTTGTTCACCGTCGAGGAGAACCCACGCCTGTGCGGGTGGGGTGCGGAAATCGTGTCGCTCATCGCCGACGAGGGGTTCTACAGCCTCGATGCCCCGATGGTCCGGATCACGACACCACATATCCCGCTGCCCTCGGCCGCCGTCCTCGAGGACCTGGCGATCCCGTCGGTCGATCGGATCGTCGACACCATCCAGCGCCGGCTGGACGAGGCGAAATAGCGTGACCACCGTCGGCATCCTCGGGATCGGGCGCATGGGAGGGTCGATGGCCCGCGCGCTCGCCGGCGCCGGGTTCGAGGTCGTCACCTGGAACCGGACCCCAGCCGCCGCCGAAGCCGTCGCGAGGGAGCTGGGCGGGCGGGCGGTCGCGCGCCCCGCCGACGTTGCGGCGATCGCCGACGTGTGCATTTCGATGCTCGCGGACGGGAAGGCGGTCGAGGCGGTGTACCGGGGTCCCGATGGGCTCCTCGCAGGCGCGAGACCCGGCAATGTGCTTGCCAATTCGTCGACCGTCCCGCCTTCGACGATCCGTGGATTGGAAGCCGACGCTCGGGCGGCCGGCGCCGGCATCCTCGATACGCCGGTCTCGGGCAGCGTCGGCCTGGCCGAGAGCGGCAGCCTGACGATCATGGTCGGCGGTGAGGCGGCGGATCTGGAGGTCGCGCGACCCGTCCTCGATGCCCTGGCAAAGACTGTCATCCACATGGGCCCGCTCGGCAGCGGGGCTGCCATGAAGCTGGCCGTCAACGCCCTGATCTTCGGCCTGAACCAGGCGGTCGCCGAAGGCCTCGTCCTGGCCGAGGCGGCCGGGATCGAACGCGGGCTCGCGTACGACGTCCTGACCGCGAGCGCGGCGGGCGCGCCATTCGTCGGCTACAAGCGCGCCGCGTTCCTCGAGCCGGATGCGACACCCGTCGCCTTCGCACTGGACCTTGCCGCCAAGGACCTGCGACTCATCGCGCGACCTCGCCCGCGAGGTGGGTGTCTCGATGCCGCAGGCGGTCACGAACCTCGAGGCCATCGCGGCGGCCTCGGTGAACGGGCGCGGCGGTCGTGATTTCTCGTACGTGGCCAGCCACCTCCGGGAGTCCGCACAAACCGAGGAGGGCCAACCTGCCTGACCACAGACTCGCGGGCCCAGACGCCCGCCAGACCGGACTGATGGGCGTCATCGAACTTCCCGTTCAGAGGAGGTAGTCATGAGCGAGCGGACCCTGATCAAGAACGGCATCGTGCTCACGCAGGATCCGGACCTCGGCGAGATGTCCGGCGCGGACATCCTGATCGAGGACGATCGGATCGTGTCGGTCGGCCACGGCCTCGAGGCGGCCGGCGCACAGGTGATCGACGCGACCGGCGACATCGTCATCCCGGGGTTCATCGACACGCATCGCCACACGTGGGAGACCTCGATCCGGACCTGCGCGCCTGACTACGCGCTCCTCACGTACTTCAGCGCGATCCTCGACCAGTTCGCGCCCAAGTACCGGCCCGACGACGTGTATGCGGCCAACCAATGGGGCGCGCTCGAGTGCATCAACGCCGGCATCACCACGCTGGTCGACTGGTCGCACATCATGAACACGCCCGAACACGGTGACGCCGCCGTGCAGGGTCTCAAGGACACCGGCATCCGGTCGGTCTTCGCCTTTGGCTTCCCGAACACATCCCTCCAGGTCTGGTGGTTCGGGCTGGACTGGGGTGGCAGCGTCGAGACCATCAATGGCGACGAGGCGCGTCGCATCCGGAGCCAGTACCTCAGCGACGACCAGGGGCTCATCACCATGGGGCTTGCGACCCGGGGGACCAACTTCTGCAAGCCCGACGTCGTCCGGTACGAGTGGGAGCTGGCCAAGGAGCTGGACGTCAACATCACGGTCCACGTTGCGATGGACCGGTTTGGCTATACCAAGATGCAGCTGCGCGGGCTCAAGGACCTTGGCCTCCTGTACCCGAACACGACCTACATCCACGCGTCGCACCTGCTCGAGGACGAGTGGCTGATGGTTCGCGATTCCGGTGGCAACGTCTCGCTCGCACCACAGATCGAGCTGCAGATGGGTCACGGCTGGGCGCCGGCGCAGACGGCCGAACGCCTGGGCATCCCGGTCGGCCTCAGCTCCGACGTGGCGACCACGGCATCGTCGGACCAGTTCACCCAGATGCATGCGATCTTCGCGTCCGAGCGGGGTCGACGCCACCAGGCATCGTGGGACGAGGAGCTCGACGGCAACGTCGCGACGGACGACCTGATCACCGCTCGCCAGGTGCTGCGCTGGGCAACCCTGGATGGCGCGAAGGTGGCCGGCATTGCCGATCGGACAGGGTCGATCACGCCGGGCAAGAAGGCCGATCTCGTGATCATCGACGGCAACGCGGTCAACGTCGCCCCGATCATCGACCCGGTGGGCGCGGTGGTCTGCGCGGCCGACATCTCGAACGTCGACACCGTCATGGTCAACGGCGTGATCCTCAAGCGCGGTGGCAAGCTCATCCCCGATCTGTCCGGGCCACGCCGGGACGTCATGGCGTCGCGCGACTACCTGGTGAGCCAGGTCCCGACCCAGGAGGGCTGGATCGCGTCGTTGCCGTCCTGAGCCCGAACGGCGCCGGCCCCGTCGGACCCGGGCCGGCGCCAGATCGGGTAGCGTCTCCGTGAGGCGCCGCTGGCGCTCTCGATACGAGGGAGGGTTCGCCGCGCATGGCGGAGACGCAACGAATACGGGTCGGGCTTCATCGGCATGGGCGTGATGGCGCGCGTCCACCTCGCGGATATGGTTCGGCGCGCCGACACGGAGGTCGTCGCGATTTGCGAACCGTCCGCAGCCGCGTTCGGGGCCGCGGCGGAGCTGTTCGACCAGCTCGGACTGCCGGTGCCGCCCAACGAGCCGGACTGGACCACGTTCGTCGGCGACCTTCGCCGATCAGCTCGACGCGGTCGTCATCATCACGCCGCATGCTCTGCACTTCGCCCAGGCGAAGGCATGTCTCGAAGCCGGCATCGACGTCCTCCTCGAGAAGCCGATGGTGATGACCGCCGATGAGGCCATGGAGCTGATCGAGACGCGCGATCGGACGGGCCGCCTGCTCGTCGTGGCCTTCCAGGGCAGCCTGTCGCCGCAGGTTCGCGAGGCGTCGCGATTGCTCCGGTCCGGCGAGCTCGGCTCGATCCTGAACATCAATGCCGTGGCCTGGCAGGACTGGGCATCGCAGACCGAGGGCACCTGGCGCCAGCGACCGGAGCTGTCGGGCGGCGGCTTCCTGTTCGATACCGGGGCGCACATGCTCAACACGGTCTCCGACCTGGCCGGCGAGGACTTCGCGCAGGTCGCGGCGTGGATGGAGGACGACGGCCGGCCGGTCGACATCCGCGCCGTCGTGATGGGCCGGCTGGCGTCCGGTGCCCTGGTGACGATGAACGCGTGCGGCAGCGCCATCCCGTCCTGCCACTCCGACATCCGGGTGTTCACCACGAAGGCGATCCTCCGCACCGGGATCTGGGGCGAGGTCCTGGAGCTCCAGCGAGCCGGTGCCGGCCGGCTCTCAAAGGTCCGTTCCGTGGCGGGGATGCCCGTCTGGGAGCAGTTCCTCAACGTGCGGTTGGGGCACGCGCCCAATCCCAGCCCGCCAGAGGTCGGCCTCCGGATGGCTCGACTCTGGGATGCCATCCGCGCGTCCGCATCGAATGGTGGCGCGGTCGTCACCATCCCGGTGGGCGCTCCGGTCGCGGTCGCCTGATGACCCGGGTCACGGTTTGGAGCGAGTTCCGCCAGGAGCAGTCCGATCCGCCGGTTCGCGAGGTCTATCCGGACGGGATCCATGAAGCGATCGCGTCGGGGCTTCGCGAAGGCGGCTTCGAGGTCCGGACCGCCACGCTGGACGAGCCCGAGCACGGCCTGACCGACGCCGTTCTCGCCGCGACCGATGTCCTGACCTGGTGGGGGCACGTTGCCCACGACGAGGTTTCGGACGCTGTCGTCGCGCGCGTTCACCAGCGCGTGCTCGAGGGGATGGGCCTGATCGTCCTACATTCCGGTCACTTCTCGAAGATCTTCAAGCGACTGATGGGGACCAGCTGCGATCTCAAGTGGCGCGAGGCCGGTGAACACGAGCGGCTGTGGGTCATCGACCCGTCGCATCCGATCGCCGAGGGTCTCGGCGAGGGGTTCCTGATCGAGGAGGAGGAGATGTACGGAGAGTTCTTCGACATCCCCGAACCCGATCGGCTGGTCCTGATCAGCTGGTTCCAGGGCGGCGAGGTATTCCGCAGCGGTTGCTGCTACGAGCGGGGTCGCGGTCGGATCTTCTACTTCCGACCCGGCCACGAGACGCACCCGAGCTACTTCCATCCGCAGGTTCGCCGGGTCATCTCGAACGCCGTGCAGTGGGCTGCACAGCCCGGTGGCGAACCGGTCAGCTTCGGCAATCGCACCCAACCGCTGGAACCGATCAGACGCTGAGTTGGCCCCATGAGGGGCCGACAGCTTCATGCGGTCTTGACGGTGCACCGATCGTGCGCCAATCTGTGCGCATGAATGTGCGCACGAACCTCCTGCTGCCCAAGGAGCTCGTGGAGGAGCTCGACGAGGTCGCAGGGCCGCGTGGCCGGAGTCGCTTCGTCGCGGAGGCTGTTGCCTACAAGCTTCATCGCGAGAAGCTCCGACGAGCATTCGACCGTAGTTTCGGCGTCCTCCGCAACGAGGACTATCCGCATTGGGACACGTCCGAAAAGGTGGTCGAGTGGGTCCGCGAGCTGCGCGCCGAGGAGACCGACCCTGGACCCGATCCGATCCCGAAATTGGGGCGTGCGCATGCGTCTACTCGTTGACTCGGCGTACGTGATCGACTACCTGAACGGTCTGCCGGAGGCGCGCAGACGATGGGAGGCTGTCTGGGCCGAAGGCGACGAACCTGTCATCAACGAAATCGTCGTCTGCGAGGTGCGGGCCGGTGTTCGCGGGGCCGATGAGCAGGATCTGCGGATCTTCCTGGAGCCAATCGAATTCATTCAGCCCGGTCCACAGCATGCCCTGCTGGCAGGCGAGTGGCGGGCGCAAGCCAGGGCGGCCGGGCGCCACCTGAGCCTCGCCGACGCCCTCATCGCCGCCGCCGCCGATGTCGCTGACGCCGCCGTCCTGACCCGCAACATTCGTGATTTTGCGATGACCCCGGTCCGGATCGAGACCTACTGACCTTCAGCCCGCTCCGGCCCGCCGGCGAATCTCTGCGGTGATCGCGGGGACGACCTGGTGGAGATCGCCGATCACCGCGTAGTCGGCGACGCCCATGATCGGCGCATCGGGGTCCGTGTTGATGGCAAGGATCCGTTTGGCCGCCTTGCACCCCACGATGTGCTGGATCGCCCCGCTGATCCCGCAGGCCACGTACAGATCGGGCGCAATCCGCAGCCCGGTCTGGCCGATCTGGTCGCTGTGCGGTCGCCACCCGGCACTCGTGACCACCCGGGATCCGCCCACTGCGCCACCGAGCAATCCCGCGAGCTCCTCGAGCAAACCGAAGGCGTCGGAGCTCCCGACGCCACGACCTCCGCCGATGACCACCCGCGCGTCGGTGAGCGAGATCGTGCCGGCCTCGGGCGCCTCGTGACCGACGACCCGTGCCACGAGGTCGGCCTCCCGCACCGACGGCTGGAAGCTGTTGATCGTCACGGGCGGCCCGCTCCCTGCCGGAACGGTTTCGGAAACCGGAACGACGTGCGGCGCCACGGTCAGGAGATGGATGTCGGCGTCGAGCGTCGCGTCCTCGAGCAGGCTGCCGGCCCACCGCTGCCGGGTCAGCTGCCACGGATCACCGACGGTGACGCTCACGACGTTGGCGGCCATCGGACGGCCCGTTCGCGCCGCGAGGTGCGCGAGCACCTCGTTGCCGCGGTCGCTGCCGCCGGCGAGGACGGCGACTCGGCGAACGCGTCGCCATCAGCTCGGCGATCGCCGCCGCCCAGGCCGCCGGAGCATATGCCGCAAGCCGTTCGTCGCTGACGACGTGGGCGGTTCGCACGCCCAGTCCGCCGAGCATCGCGGCGACTCCGTCCGAGCCAGGTCCAACGAGGACCGCCTCGAGGTCCCCGTCGGTGGTGGTCGCGAGCGACGTGCCAAGCGCAAGCGCCTCCCGGGACAACCGGTCTGGCTCGCCGTTCGTGTGTTCGACGACGACAAGGACGCCGCTCACGAGGCGAGGACCCCGATCCTGACCAGCAGGTCGACTACGTCGGATGCGGTCTCCGGGCCTCGACCGAGGATCTCGACCTGCGCGCCCTGCTCCTCCGGCACCCGCAGGCCGACCTTGACCGGTCCGTTCGACGACCAGGTCGGGCTCGACCCGTTCGACCTCCTTGCGCCTGGCCCGAAGTCGCCCCGGGATGGACGGGTAGCGCGGCAGGTTCAGGCCCTCCTTGACGGACACGACCGCCGGCAACGGGATCTCGTAGGTCTCCCAGCCGCCGGTCGGGGCCTCACGCCGCGCCGCCACGACACCGTCACGCACCGCGAGTCCCTTGATCCCCGTCACGATCGGGCGGTCCAAGGCCACGGCCACCCGGATCCCGACCTGGAAGTCGCCGGTGTCCGCGGCCTCGTTGCCAAACAGGATCAGGTCGAACGGCGTCGCCCGCGGCTTCCTGGGCGCGGACGGTATCCACGATCGCGTTGGCGGTCGCCACCGGATCGAACTCCCGACCGTCCGTCTCGAGCAGGATCGCGCGATCGATGCCGATGGCCATCGCGTCGCGGAGCTGCTCTTCCGCGGCGGAGGACCCCAGCGTCAGAACGGCCGACGAGCCACCCTGCGCCTCGACGATCCGGACCGCCTCCTCAACTGCGCACTCTTCATGCGGGCTGATCGTGAAGCCGAGGAACCGGGTGTCGATCTCCTGGCCGTCGGGGGTCAGCGTGATCCGACCACCGGTGGCCGGTACCCGCTTGACGCAGACGAGGATCTCCATCCGGTCGGCTCAGCTCCGGATCCGGGAGTTGTCCGGGTCGAACAGCGGCGTGGCTCCCGCGACGGCGACGGTCACCGGATACCGCTCGCCGAAGTACTCGACAACCAGCTTCGTACCGGCCACAGCCTGGGCGGGCGGCAGGTAGGTCATCAGCAGGTGGTTGCCGACCGACGGTCCCGAACCGGCGCTGGTCACGTACGAGCGGCGGCCGCGCGAGTCCGCGATCGGCTGGCCGTCTGGTGTCAGGATCGGCTCGCGACCGAGCATGTAGCGCTTGACCCCGCTCGACGACGTCGGATCGTCCACCGTCAACGTACAAAGGACCGTCACGGGTGGTGTCGAGCGCTGCTGCTCGTAGGCCGCTCGGCCGACAAAATCCGCGTCCTTGAGCGACGGCCTGGCCATGCCGGCTTCAACGAGGCTGAAGTCGAGCTCGAGCTCGGCGCCATGCGCGCGATAGCCCTTCTCGAGACGCGCCGTAACGGCGTACGTGCCGATCCCGACGGGCGCCATCCCATGGGGTTGCCCGGCTCGCCATAGGGCGTCCCACACCCGCAATCCCTGCTCGATCGGGACGTAGATCTCCCAGCCGAGCTCCCCTACATAGCTGATTCGCGAGGCCAGCGTCCGCACGCCGTCGATATCGATCGACTTCGTCGAGAGGAACGGAAACCCCTTGTGGCTGATGTCGGTTCGTCCGTCAGAGGCCTCGCCAAGGACGTCGCGGGCGCGCGGGCCCCACAACCCGAATGTCGTGTATGCGTTGGTGACGTCGTGGAGCTGCGCCGAGCCATCCGCCGGCATCGCATCCTGGAAGATCTTCCGGTCGCGCATGCCCATGCCGCCGCCGGTGACGACCCGGAACCGATCGTCGCCGATCCGCATGATCGTGAGGTCGGCAAGGACCCCGCCGGCTGCGTTGAGGAGCGGCGTGTAGACGGTTCGGCCGACCGCGACGTCGACCTTGTTGACGCACAGCCGCTCGAGGGCCGCCAACGCACCCGGCCCCGTGATGTCGAAGATCGCGAACGCCGACAGGTCAACCAGACCGGCCCGATCGCGCATTGCGAGGTGTTCGGCGTTGATGATCGGCGACCACCAGCGGGACTCCCATTCGGCAAGGCGTGGCATCACCCGATCGCCGTACTCGCCGAGCAAGCCCTCGTTCGTGCCGTACCAGAACGGCCGCTCCCAGCCGGCCGCCTCGAAGAACACCGCCCCCAGCTCGACGTGGCGGTCGTATGCGGGAGACAAGCGGATCGGCCGGTTGGATGCCCACTGCTCCATCGGGTGGACGATCCCGTAGGTCTTGTTGTAGCCCTCGGTCGTCCGCGCGGCGATGTGCTGGGCAGTCTTGTGGTGATCGTAGAACCGCGCGATGTCCGAGCCGTGCGGATCGATCTCGGGGGTCCCGTGGGTCATCCATTCCGCGACGCAGCGTGCGATCCCGGGCGCCTCCTTGATCCAGATCGCGGCGACGGACCACAACCCCTTGACCTCGGGGGTCTCGCCGATGATGGGGTTGCCGTCGGGCGTCAGTGACAGCAGCCCGTTGATTGCAAGCTTCTGCCCGACCGACTCGTCACCGACGATCTCCGGGAAAAGCTCGAGGGCGTCCTCGAGCTGCGGATCGAAGTCCTCCTTGGTGAACGGGAGCATCGTTGGCGACAGGGCGGACGCCGCGATCGAGGGGATGTCGTCGGCATCCATGAGGATGGCCCGGTGCGCGTACGAGCCGATCTCGAAGCCACTGCCGTGCTGCCGCTCGTACATGTTGGTGTCCATGTCGCGGACGATCGGGTATTCGACCTCGGCCCTGGCGTGGGCGAACCGCGGAACCGGTCCGACGTCGATCATCTGGTGGACCGCTGGCTGCAGCGGGATCGACGCCCCGGCCATGCGGGCGATGCGCGGGCTCCAGATGCCACAGGCGATCACGACGACGTCGGCCTCGATCGAACCCGCGTCCGTGTGGACCCGCCGGACCCGGCCGTCCTCGACATCGATCCCGGTGACCTCGACGCCCGCGACGACCGTCAGCACGCCCATCTCCTGGGCCGCCTGGCGCATCAACGTGCCGGCCTGGAGCGAATCCACGATCCCGACTCCGGGGGTGTAGAAGCCGCCGAGGATCACGGTCTCGTCGATGAACGGGACCATCTCCCTGACCTCGGCCGGGGTGAGCAGCCGGGTGCCCTCGACGCCCCACGAGAGCGATGAGGCCATGCGGCGCTTCAGCTCCTCCATCCGTTCCGGCGTCCGGGCAACCTCGATGCCGCCGGTCTCGCTGAAGACGCCGAGCTCCTGGTATTGGCGCGCGCTGTCGATCGTGAACGCGGCCATCTCCTTGCTGTGGTCGGTCAGGAAGATGAAGTTCGAGGCGTGCCCCGTCGAGCCGCCGGGGTTTGGCAGGGTGCCCTTCTCGAGCAGGACAATGTCGCGCCAGCCGGCCTTGGCGAGGTGGTAGGCCATGCTGTTCCCGACGATCCCGGCACCGATGATCACGACGTTCGCCCGGTCGGGAAGCGCGCTCATTCGGTGCCGTCCTCCGCTCACTTGACCCCCTGGACCGTGGGCCGAAATCCTAGCGCGCGGCGCGGGCGCGGGTTCGAACGGCGCGCGGCCGGGAACGCCGCCTTGACGAGTCACGGACGCCGAACGATCCTCACGGCGCCGCGCAGCAGGAGCAGAACGCCCGTGCCCAGCCTGTTCATCGACGGTCAGTGGCTCGCCTCGGGCGATGGCGCGTGCAGCGCGGTCGTGAACCCGTCCGACGCAACGCTCGTGACCGAGGTCGACGTCGCGACCGACGACCAGGTCCAGGCCGCCATCGCCGCCGCACGTCGCGCGTTCGATCACTCCGACTGGCCAGGCAGTCCCACCGCCGACCGTGCGGCGTTGCTCGATCGCGTCGCCGGTCTCGTCGACCGCGATCTCGAGGAGCTGGCGAGGCTCGAGACGGTCAACACGGGCAAGGCGATGCGCGAGAGCCGCTGGGACATGACCGACGTCGCGCGCGTGTTCCGCTACTACGCCGACCTCGCGGACAAGGAGGCTGGGCGTCTCGTGGACACGGGCAACCCGGCGGCGCTCAGCCGGATCGTCCGGGAGCCGCTCGGTGTCTGCGGGCTGATCGCGCCGTGGAACTATCCCCTGCTGCAGCTGAGCTGGAAGGTCGCCCCGGCACTTGCCGCCGGCAACACGATCGTGATCAAGCCGGCGAGCCTGACACCGCTCTCGGCCATCCACCTCACCCATCTGCTCGAGGAAGCAGGGGTCCCCGCGGGGGTCGTCAACCTCGTCCTCGGCCCAGGCGAACGGGTCGGCCAGGCGCTCGCGGACAGCCCGGACGTCGATCTCGTCTCGCTCACGGGTGGCCTGGACGCCGCGCGAGCGCTCATGCGTGGCGCAGCGAGCAATATCAAACGGGTTGCCCTTGAGCTCGGTGGCAAGAGCCCCAACATCATCTTTGCCGATGCGGACTTTGACACCGCCGTGGACAACGCCCTGACCGCGGCGTTCACCCATTCGGGACAGGTCTGCTCCGCGGGCTGCCGGGCGATCGTCCAGGACGAGATCTACGAGCGGTTTGTCGAAGCGGTCGGCCGGCGGGCGGACCGGATCCGGCTGGGTGCCGGCACTGACCCTTCCACGGAGACCGGCGCCATGATCTCGGCGGCGCATCGGGCCAAGGTGGCCCGGTACGTCGAGATCGGGGTGGCCGAGGGAGCGCGGCTGGTGGCCGGTGGCGGACCGCCGACGGAGCCCGAGCTGGCGGCGGGCTTCTACTTCCGACCGACGGTCCTCGCCGATTGCCGGCGCGACATGACGGTCATCCGCGAGGAGATCTTCGGCCCGGTGCTGACGGTCGAGCGGTTCACGACCGAGGACGAGGCGATCGAGCTCGGCAACGACACGACCTACGGGCTCGCCGGGGCCGTCTGGACGACCGACGCGGGGCGGGCGCAGCGCGTCGCGGCCCGGCTTCGGCACGGCACGATCTGGATCAACGACTACAACCGGTACGTGCCCCAGGCGGAGTGGGGTGGGTACAAGCAATCGGGGATCGGCCGCGAGCTGGGCCCGAGCGGCCTCGACGAGTACCGCGAGACCAAGCACATCTGGCAGAACCTGGAGCCCGGTGTCACCGGCTGGTTCGAGGGCTAACGAGAAGACCGGCGGGGAGCCCGCCGACGGGGAGGAGGGCAAACGCCGACCGGCGGGGTGCGCGGCCCGTTCTCTCTCAAATTCTCGTGTGTGGGTCATGGAGTGGCGCAAACGGCCTGTATCCGGTCGGAATCCGACACCGTGCCCTCGTCCGACCGTCGTTCCACGCTCGGATCCTGCGTCGTGAATGGACGGCAGGCGACCATGAAAGTTGGCGTGACCTCCCGGCGAGTATTTGAGGGGAGAACGTGCACGCAGCGACACAACGCTCATGCCGCGACCATTCGAGGCGAACGGGCAATTCACGGCGCCCGGACGTTGCCCAGGGCGCCGTTTCTTGATCCTTGCCGGGATTCGGCTACTCGGCCGGGATCTCCCCGTGGATCGCGTCGAGGTCCACGCCCTGTGACCGGCGATAGAACCGTGCCACGACATAGACGATCGCGGCCAGGGCATACACGGCGCCCAGGAAGATGATCGAGCTCGTGTTGCCGACCCCGATCGCGTACAACGGGTCGGCCAACCAGAGATAGATCGTCCAGGCGAGGATGATCGAGATGATCAGCCCTGAGCCACTGATCAGCAGCTTCAGGTGGGCGACGGCGGAGTTGTTGAAGAGCTGGGGCTTGTACCACGGCATGATCGTCGCAGCCACCGTGCTCCCGAGGAACGTCACCGCGATGACCAGCGTCGCGTCGAGGGTCCATGCGCGGACCTCGGCCGAATACGAATAGGCGATGCTCAGGATCACGGCCGGGATCATGATGTAGAGCAGCGCCACGACGGGTACGCCTCGCCCCTCGGAGACGCGAGCAGCACTCTCGGGCAGGACCCGGTCGAATGCCGCGGCGAAGATCATCCTGGTCGAGGACAGGAACAACGTCCCGGACCAACCCAGGAACCAGGCCCCGAACAGGACGACCATCGCGATCTGGAAGATCGTGCTGTCGACCAGGTACGACGCGAGCAGCGGCGGATAGCTCCAGATCGGCACCGTCGGTGCCGTTGTCGTATAGCCGAAGAAGTTGTTGATGAAGTTGGCGTTCGTGGCGTTGTAGAACAGCCAGCCGAACGTCTTCTCGGCGAGGAGCAGGAAGACGATCGCGAGGATGGCGGTCACCCAGATCCCGCCGAGCATGCCGCGCAGGACCTTGTTGAAGTCGCCCGATCCGCGGACCTCACCGTAGAGCGTTGCGCCCCAGTTCGGGTACAGGATCCAGAACAACATCAGCGGAATCATCGCCAGCGTCGCTGTGAGCGTGTCGCCGACGTTGGCGCCCTAGGTCGAGCACACCCAGCGAGCCCGTGAACGCGTCGTTTGTCGCCGCATCGGTGATCGTCTGCTGGTACGCGCCGGAGACACCGAAGAGACTTGATGATGCGCGATCGAAGGCGGTCTGGAAGTCCGTCTGCGTCGAAATCAGCATCAACACGGACATGATCGCGAAGCCGGCGAGCCCAGCGTACAGGCACCATCGCTGGATGCGCGCGTAGCCGGCCATGCCCAGCGCTACGAGGCCAGACGTGAGGATCAGGACGATGATCGAGACGGTCAACGTCCCGGTATCCGACGCGAAGAACGTGGCGAGGTCGGCCGAGCCGATCAGCGCCGCCAGCGGCTGGAAGAACTCCAGCTTGAGGATCGCCCCGTAGATCGGCGCCCAGAGCGCCAGGATGAACCACCAGCCGGTCGCGGCGAGGACGAACCCGATACCGCCGCGAAGGCTGCCGATCCAGCCGCCGACCACGACTCCGACGACGCCGGCGACCAGCTGCATAGTGCCGTCAAGACCGGCCGCCTGCGCCACCAGGTACCCCGCGACGCCGAACAACACCGCACCGACAGCGATCCCAGGGATGCCGTCAAGGATTCGGCTCTGCCACACGTAGTCGCCGCCGGCCCTCGGCATGACCGCGACGAGGCCGGCGTACGCCACGGCCAGGAATGTCACGGCGAGCGCGGACAGGAGCACCGACAGCACGGGCGACGCGCCAGGGACGAAGGCGAACACCGCGAAGCTGTAGAACATCCCGAGCGTGACGAGGTTGACGGCCATGAACGAGTACGTGAATGCGTCGAAGCCGGACCAGCCCTTGACCAGGCCCGTCGCGTTCCTCAGGAAGAGCGCCGGAGATTCCCTCGAAACCGAAGCCATGTATTCCCTCCTCGATTCCCTCCCCCAAAACGCACCCTGACTCTGGCGTCGCCGACGCGATGGGCGCCAGCGCCGTCAGTACCGTTGATCAGCAGATAGCGCTTCACCTCGCCTTTCTTCGAGTCGAGATCGACGATCGCTGCCTGGAGCACACCGTCCTCATAGCTGCTACCCGGATTGACCGCGAGCGTGCGCCCGATCTTCACGGCCCCGCGTCCCTCGTGGATGTGCCCGTGGAGCGAAAGCGGTGGGCCGTACGCCAGGATCGAGTCACGCACCGCGTGCGATCCAACCGGCACGAGCGCCTGGCCGCCGGCAACGTAGTTCATGTCGGCGTCCAGCTTTGGCGCCGAATCGAGGTTCGAGGCGTACGGCGGCGCATGGAAGTTGAAGATCGACCGGCGCGGATCGGCCACCTCGGCAACGAGGCCATCGATGCGTGCGCGGAGCTGGTCTTCGGGCAGCTCGCGGAACGTGTTCCATGGCGTGGGGTTGGCCCACCCGGTGGAAACGAGGGTGAACCCGTCGAGGTCGATGGCGTTGCTCTCACCGAGTTCCACCAGGGTCGCGGCCTCGATCAGGGGGTCGATCTCGAAGATGTCGTCGTTGGCCGGCGAGACGATGCAGCGGATCCCGCTTCCCTTCAACCGCTCGTCGGCGAGGGCCAGCCAACGCTCCACCGAGCGAAGCATCTCCTGCCGGAACCGCGTATCGACGGCCTCTGGATCGTCTGACCAGGCGTCGACCTCCTCGCGGGTGAGGCGGACCGGGTAGTAGCCGCGATCCGAGATCCGCTTCTCCATGGCCTTCAGCTCGTCGTCGGTCGTCAGGACGTGCCGTCTGCTCCTGGAGGGTCAGCTCCCATGTTGCTCGCCGTTGGCCACGATCGGGACCATGGCCTTGCCGGTCATGTCGCCGCCCATGACCAGGACGTCCGCCTTGTGGAACGTGCCCGCGTTGATGAACTTGCGCCAGCAGACGTCGGAGCCGTGGATGTCCGTCGCGAAGAAGATCCTCACAGGGCGTGACCCATCTCTTCGGGCTCGTTGTACCAGCTCACTCGGTCGCCGATCCGCGCCCGGAGCCGCCAGCGGCTCGACTTCGGCGCGGCGTCGATGGCCTCGCGGAGCGCCTTGACCTGTGCCGCTGGATCGTGCCGAATTGCTCGGCCCACATCAAGGTCGCCCTCCTGGACGTCGGTCGCCAGGTACTGGCCGAGCTTGTCGAGGTTGCCGGTGACGGTCCTCCACCAGCCCCAGTCGTTCGAGGTGATCGAGGTGATCCGACGAAGGTTGATCGCACCCTCGCCATCGGTCGAGGTCCGCGCTCCATCGTCGTCGCGCAGCGGATGCTCGGCCAGGAGCACGAGCGCATCGAGGACGTCCTTGCGGTTGATCTTCACGACCTGGAGCTTGGACAGCAACAGGTCGGCGACCGGGAGGGTCGGGGTGGACAGGGCGAGCCGGTCGCCGAACTCAAGGCGGTGGCACATTTCGAGGGTGTCGATCAGGACGTCAACCGGCCGCTTCCTGGGAACATCCATGAAATAGCCCTGCTTGCGACCGAACAGCGCATTGTGCTGCCGATCGGGCGTGTAGCCCTCACCCTCGAGCAGCTGGAAGAAGGCTGACCGGTCGCGCGAGCTCGTGACGAAGTCCAGGTCGACTTCCGTCCGCCGGGTCCGTGCCGTCCAGTCCGGGGCGTGCGCCCGAATGGCCATGCCGCCCATCAACCGGACGACGAGGCCGGCCTTCTCCGCCACCTCGACGACGCGCAGCGCCTCGGCGAGCGGATCCGCGAGCGTCCGGGCGTCACCCTCGACGCCAGCACCTGCGGTCATCGACCGGTCCCTCCGACCAGCGAACGGCGCCGAAACCTCGGCGCATCGTCGCGGAGTATATCGGCTATGAATGTGCCGACTCCTCTCCTCGGGCGTAGTGTTGGTCCACCGGACGAGGGGCATCGAGGGACACCATCGACGGGCAGGCCGCCGCCCTAGTGGGTTTCGAGCCCGAGAGTATATGTGGCCGCCCCTGCGACTTGACCGGTTGCGCCACGTGAGCGCGGATCCGTAGGTGTCGTGTCGCCCGAGCTGGTGTCGCCAGCGGAGGAACACGCCATGCGCTTCATCGGCCTCGACATCGGCCGTGACTTCGCCCATGTCGCCCTCGTCGACGGCAGCGGCCCGGCCCGGCGGCTGCCCCGCGTCGCGATGGGTGACGACTTCCGCGGGTTCGTGGCGACCCTCGGCCCGGACGACGCCGTCGCGCTCGAGGCATCGACCAACACCTGGGCCCTGGCCGAGCTCCTCGGCCGGCATGCCGGCTCGGTCGTCGTGTCCAACCCGTTGCGCACGCGGGCGATCGCCGCAGCCAAGCGCAAGACCGACGACATCGATGCGGCGACCCTGGCCGAGCTGCTCGCGGCGGATTACCTGCCGCCGGTCTGGCAGCCCGACGAGGCGACCCGCCGGTTGCGCCGCCTGGTGTCGCACCGGGCGGGTCTGGTCCGGGACCGGACGGCCGTCCGCAACCGGGTGGCCGCGGTCCTCGCCCGGCGCCTGGTCCGCCCACCGGTGACCGACCCGTTCGGGGTCCGTGGCCGGGCCTGGCTTGCCACGCTCGAGCTGCCCTCGGATGAGCGCCTGACTGTGGACACGGCCCTCGAGCTCGACGCCGTGCTGTGCGAGCAAGTCGACACGGCCGAGCGGGCGATCGCCGAGGCTGTCGTGGACGACCAGCGCGCCCGCCGGCTGCTGACCATCCCGGGGATCGGCCTGGTGACTGCCGCCTCGATCCTCGCGGTCGTCGGCGACATCGCCCGGTTCGACCGGCCAGCCAAGCTCGTCTCGTACCTGGGGCTCGACCCCCGGGTCCGCCAGTCCGGGGATCGGCCGGCGACGCACGGCCACATCAGCCGGGCAGGCCAGGCCCATGCCCGGGGCCTGCTGTGCGAGGCTGCTCACTCGGCCGTTCGCTCGCCGAGTCCGCTGGCCGGCTTCCATGCCCGCCTCAAGGCGCGGCGTGGCGCCGGGATCGCCATCGTCGCGACCGCCCGCAAGCTGGCCGTCCTGGTGTGGCACCTGCTGACGAAGGACGAGGATTGCCGGTTCGCGCCGACGGCCCGGACGGCGCTCAAGCATCGCCGGCTCGAACTTCTTGCCGGGGGTCAAAGACGCGATCGTCGCACCGGGGAGCGACTGGGTTGAGCCACGACCAGGGTCGGGCAAGGCTGCGCGGCGGGCACGATCCCCATGACCCCGCCCTTCGCCACGCGATCGACCGCGTCCGCCGGGACAGTACACCTCCGCCCGACGCTTGACACTTTCATCCGTAGGGCGCCCGATGACCCCGTCGAGCCCCCTGGCGCGGTTGCTGGTCCTGCGCGATCCGTGGCGCAGGCCGGTCCAGCGTTGTCAAATCGAACAGATCGAGCACGAGGCGTTAAGAGAATTGTCACATCCTCTTGACGCCCGCCGACGTGGGCTGTGCAATGCACAACTCAGGCCACGCATTGCTGGACACGGGCATCCGCCTTGGTCGATGGATCCAGGCTCGATGCCCGAACCCGAGGGAAGAGGAGGCCCTGCCCGCGCGGTCCTGTCGCCTTGACGGCAACACCCGACATCTGGAGGACACATTCTTGGGTACCCATCGAACCGTAACGCGAGCCGGAGTGATCCTGGCGAGCGCCACCTTCCTGTTCGCCGCCTGCTCATCGAGCGGTGGCTCGGCCGCCCCGTCGGACGCCGCTGCCTCCGAAGCCGCCCCATCCGCCGCCGCCTCCGAAGCTGCCTCCGCACCTGCCGACCCGATGGCCGATCTGGTCGCGGCGGCCCAGGGTGAGGGCAAGCTCACGACGATCGCCCTGCCCCATGACTGGTGCAATTACGGGGAGACGATCGAGACGTTCAAGACCAAGTACGGAATCGAGGTCAACGAGCTCGACCCGAACGCCGGCTCGGGCGACGAAGTCGAGGCGATCAAGGCCAACAAGGACAACCCCGGCGACCAGGCCCCGGACGTGATCGACGTCGGGCTGGCCTTCGGCCCCACGTCCAAGGACGAGGGCATCCTCGCGCCCTACAAGGTCGCGACCTGGGACACCATCCCGGCCGAGGCCAAGGACGCGGACGGCGCCTGGTACGGCGACTACTACGGCGTCCTCGCGTTCGAGGTCAACACGGCGGTCGTGGCGAACGTCCCGCAGGACTGGTCCGATCTGCTCAAGCCGGAATACAAGGGCCAGGTCGCGCTGGCAGGCGACCCAAGGACGTCGAACCAGGCCATCCAGGCCGTGTTCGCGGCCGCGCTCGCCAACGGCGGGTCGCTCGATGACGCGGCACCGGGTCTCGAGTTCTTCAAGCAGCTGAACGATGCCGGCAACTTCGTGCCGATCATCGCGACCGCGGCCACGGTGGCCGCCGGTGAGACCCCGATCACGATCCGCTGGACCTACAACGCGCTCTCCAACCGGGATGCAACTGCAGCGAGCGGTGGCCCGGCGATCGAGGTCGTCGTTCCGACGTCCGGACGGTTCGCGGGTGTCTACGTGCAGGCGATCAGCGCCTACGCGCCGCACCCGAACGCAGCCAAGCTCTGGATGGAGTTCCTGTACTCCGACGAAGGGCAGAACATCTGGCTGAAGGGGTATTGCCACCCGATCCGCTACCCGGACCTCGTCGCGCGTGACGCGGTCCCGGCGGACCAGCTGGCGAAGCTCCCCGACGTCGAGGGTGCGGTCTTCCCGACCATCGCCCAGCTCGATGCGGCGAAGACGCTGATCACCGGTCAGTGGGACACGGTCGTCGGCGCGAACGTCACCGAGTAGGTCCGACGAACCCGGCCCGCGGCTGACCGCCGTGGCAACCGCCACGACGACTACGGGGCTCGGCGCGCCACCGGCGCGCCGAGCTCGGGCTGGCACGGGGCTGGCCTGGCTCGGGCTGCTCCCGTTCTTCCTGTTCTCGTTCGCGTTCCTGTTCCTGCCGGTCGCGTACCTCGTGATCGGCAGCTTCCTCGATCAATCGGGCGCGCCGAGCCTGCAGAACTACGCCGACCTCTCGACCGGGATCATCCCGGGCGCGTTCGCCAACAGCATCGAGATCAGCCTCGTCACCGCCATCGGCGGTGGCATCTTCGGGTTCCTGCTCGCCGCGGCGGTGATCCTCGGGGGCCTGCCGTCGATTCCTGCGCAGCGCCCTGATGACGTTCTCCGGGGTGGCATCGAATTTCGCGGGCGTCCCGCTCGCGCTGGCCTTCATCTTCACGCTCGGCAACCTCGGTTTCCTGACCGTGCTCCTGCGTGATGCCGGCGTCGAGCTGCCGACCCGGCTGCTCACGACCAAGACCGGGCTCGAGGTCGTCTACATGTACTTCCAGTTCCCGCTGATGATCCTGATCATCGCGCCCGCCCTTGATGGACTGCGGCGCGAATGGCGGGAAGCGGCCGAGAACGCCGGGGCCTCCGCGTTCCAGTACTGGCGGTTCGTGGCGCTGCCGATCCTTGCGCCCTCGATCCTGGGCGCCATGATCCTGCTCTTTGGCAACTCGTTCGGGGCGCAAGCGACGGCCTTCCAGCTGACCGGCGGGACGCTCAACATCATCACGCTCGTGATCAGCTCGCAGATCCGCGGCGACGTCCTGCACAACACCGGGCTCGGCTATGCGGCCGCCATGGGCATGGTCGTGATCATGGGTATCTCGATCGCGCTGTACTCCGTGCTCCAGCGCCGGTCCGAGCGGTGGCTCCGCGGATGATCGAAGAACGACTCGAGCCGACCGAGGGATCCCGCCACGAGGCGCGCGTCGTTGCCGTCACGAAGGCCGCCCGCCGCGAGCGGCGCCGGGTTGGCGCGCCGTGGGCGTGGCTCGTGTTCGTCCTGGGCGCGCTCTACTTCATCCTGCCGCTCGTCGGGCACCCTGATCCACTCGCTCCGGACAAGGCCAGACATCTTTCTCGCCTACCGCCAGGTGCTCGACGATCCCAAGTTCTTCGGTGGCCTGCTCTACTCGTTCACCGTCGGGGTCATCACGATCGTGGTGAGCCTGGCGATCATCGTGCCCACCGCCTACTGGGTCCGACTCAAGGTCCCCCGGTTGCGCCCGGTTGTCGAGTTCGTGACGCTCATGCCCTTCGTCATCCCGCCGGTCATCCTTGTCTTCGGACTCATCCGGATCTACTCGAGCCGGCCGCTGCAGCTGACGGCGATCCCTCTCGGGAGCGACCTGATGCTGGTCGGCGCATACGTGATCCTGTCCTTCCCGTACATGTACCGGGCGGTGGACACGGGCCTGGCATCGATGGACGTCCGGTCGTTGACCGAGGCCGGCCAGAGCCTGGGGTCCGGCTGGTTCCGGATCCTGTGGCGGGTCATCTTCCCGAACCTGCGAACCGCCCTCCTCTCCGGTGCGTTCCTGACGCTGGCGATCGTGATCGGGGAGTACACCATTGCCCAGTTCCTGGGTCGGACCGCCGCGTTTGGGCCGTATCTCTCATTGCTCGGCCGGAACGCCCCGTACACGCCCGCTGCGGTCTCGCTGATCAGCTTCGGCCTGACCTGGCTGGCGATGGGCCTGATCGCATTCCTCGGACGCGGTGCGCGAACCCGCGTCCAGGTCGCCGGCGCCCGATGATGCGTCGCGAGTTCCATACCGTGAGGCAGCAATGAGCTTTCTCGAGTTGACCGGCATCCAGAAGCGATTTGCGGATGTCGCCGCGGTCGAAGACTTCAACCTGGCGGCCGTACGGGGCGAGTTCGTCTCGTTCCTGGGCCCATCCGGATGTGGCAAGACCACGACGCTGCGGATGATCGCGGGGTTCGAGCGGCCCACGGACGGCACGATCGTCATCGACGGCGTCGACGTGACGCACCGGCCGCCAAACCAGCGCAACGTGGGCATGGTCTTCCAGTCGTACGCGCTGTTCCCGAACATGAACGTTGCGGACAACATCGGGTTCGGACTCAAGGTGCGCGAAACGACCCAAGGAGCAGATCACCAGACGCGTTGGGGAGCTGCTCGACCTGATTCACCTCGAAGGGCGCGGCGGTCGATACCCGTACCAGCTGTCCGGCGGCCAGCAGCAGCGCGTCGCGTTGGCCCGCGCCCTCGCCATCGAGCCACAGGTGCTCCTCCTCGACGAGCCGCTCTCAGCCCTCGATGCGAAGATCCGGATCATCCTGCGCAAGGAGATCCGGGCGATCCAGCGCCAGCTCGGGATCACGACGGTCTACGTCACGCACGACCAGGAGGAGGCGCTGTCGCTCTCGGATCGGGTCGTCGTCATGAGCGAGGGCCGGATCGAGCAGATCGGGACGCCGTTCGAGATCTACAACTTCCCGTCCACCGCGTTTGTCGCGTCGTTCGTCGGCACGCTCAACCTTGTCGCCGCTGGCGTGGTCGACGCGAGCACCGGTCGACTGTCGATCGACGGCCAGGAAGTGCAGACGGCAAAGGCAGTGACCGGCGCTGGATCGGATGGGCGGGTGACGCTCGCGGTCCGTCCAGAGGGGATCTCGCTCGGCGAGGGTCCCGAGGGATCCAACCGGCTCCACGGGACGGTCGAGGACATCAATTTCCTCGGTTCCATCGTCCGGCTCCGCCTGGGCCTCGGCAACGGCGCCACCCCCGCCTCCGGCACGCCAACCACGATCGCCCTCGACACCTTCAACGAGCCGCACCTTCGCCTGCCGGCGGTGGGCGAAGCGGTCACCGTCTCGTTCCCGCACGAAGCGTGTTTCGTGCTTGGTTCGGCGCGAGAAGGCGCCGCCGCCGTCGCCGAGGTCACCGCCGAGGTGTGACCGGCCCGCTCGATGGGATCGACCTCGTCGTGTTCGACAAGGACGGCACGCTGCTCGATTTCCACGCGATGTGGGGCGGATGGGCGATTGAGCTCGGCACTCGGCTTGACGGCGCGACCCGCCGTCCGGTGGCCGGCGATGTCTTCGCCACGATCGGATTCGACCCGACCACCGGTCGTGTTCGGTCGGGCGCGCCGCTTGCCGTGGCCACGATGGGCGAGATCCGCGAGGTCGTCGCCGCCGTGATCCGGCGCTGGTGTCCGAGCGTCGCCGCGGCCCGACAAGCGGTGGAGACCGCCTGGTTCATTCCCGATCCCGTTGCGAGCGCGATCCCGCTTGCCGACCTGCCCCGGCTCTTCGGCGCTCTGCGTGACAGCGGGCGCTCGATCGCGGTCGCGACGACGGACGATCGGTCGCCGACCGATGCGAGCCTGCGGGCGCTCGGGGTCCGCGAGCTGGTGTCGGCCATGGCCTGTGGTGACGACGGCATCGGGGTCAAGCCCGATCCGCGGATGTTGCTCGGGTTGTGCGAGGCAGCCCGGGTCCCGCCGGGTCGGACCGCGGTCATCGGGGACACATTGGCCGACCTGCGGATGGCCCGGGATGCCGGCTCCGGCATGGCGATCGGGGTCCTGTCAGGGATCGACGACGCGGACACCTTGGGGCCGCAGGCCGATCTTCTGCTCCCTTCGATCGCGGATCTGCCCACGGATCTGACCCTTCGGGGGCAGAACGGCCCGAACCGAGCCGCGTGCGCCGCTGGTACCGATGGGCTATCGCGGCGGAGCGTTGGCGCATCTACCGTGAACTGCACTTCACCGCCCTCACTGGGTGGGCGTCTCGCGTTGATCCACAGGAGGAGTGCGCCGACCAATGGTCTCCGCGCACCGGGGGCGAACCGCAGTCACGAAACCTACCGCCGCGACCGACCGAGCCACGCGGGCGGACGCCCTCCGACGCTTTGCCGCCGAGGTCGAGTGGTCGCCAGGATCTCGATGGCCTGTTTCGCGACGTCATCGACGAGTCGTTCACGCTTTTCGGCGTCGACGAGGCCGCGTTGTGGATGTACGACGACACGCCCACGCCCCTCAAGTTGGCCGCCCAGCGCGGTCTCTCGCCGGACGTCCTGCAGATCATCGAGACGCTCCCGCGCGATGCGCCGACCGCTGGCATGGAGGCGATGCGCCGCAACGAAGTCCGGGTGATGCGCGGGGACCTGAGCCATACCTTGCCGGCTGTCCAGGCGATGTACGAGCGGGCGGGTATTCGCACGATCTGCTTTGTTCCGATCGTCTTTCGCGGCGAGTCGCTGGGCCTCCTGACGCTCTACCACCACCGCGACTATGCCTGGACCGACGACGAGACCGAGGTCGCGCGTGCCTTTGGCGACCACATGGCGACCGCGATCGGCAACGCCAGGCTGGCGAGCTCGACGCGCACCCTGGCGGCGCGCCTGCAGGTGATCTCGCAGCTTGCCCGACGGCTGAGCCACCTGCGCGACGTGCCCGGGATCGCCAACACCATCGTGTCCGAGACGCGGCAGCTGATCGACTACGACACGATCCGCGTCTACAACGTCGACCCGGACACCGGTTGGTGCGATGCGATCGCCTACCAGGGTGGCTTCGCCGCGGGAGTCGAGCCCGACGCGAGCTCGCTGCGCGTCCGGATCGGCGAAGGATTGACCGGGTGGGTCGCCAA
Source organism: uncultured Chloroflexia bacterium (assembly GCA_963731865.1). Taxonomy (GTDB): domain Bacteria; phylum Chloroflexota; class Limnocylindria; order Limnocylindrales; family CSP1-4; genus SPCO01. Next base: position 2,036,072 of record CAVSXG010000002.1, read on the forward strand.
GCACGGCCAGACGATCCGCCTGGCGGATGCTATCGCCGACCCGCGGGCCGTCACGCTCGAATCGTCTGGTGAGCCGGCCTCGGCGCTGCTCGTCCCCATGATCTACGAGGGGACCGTCCACGGCGTGCTCGTCGTCTCCAAGGACGGCATCGACCAGTTCACGGGTGACGACGAGACAACCCTGACCATCTTTGCTGGGTACGCCGCGCATGCCGTGGTCAATGCGACCAACATGCAGCGCCTTCGTCGTCAGCAGATCGAGCTCGAACACCAGCTCGAAGGACAGCGACGCCTCCTCGAGGTCAACGAACGATTGCTGTCCATGCTCGAGCCTTCCGGAGTCCTCGACCTGATCGCCAATTCGCTCAAGGCGATCGTTCCGTATGACTCGCTGACCGTCTACCGCGCGGATCGGGAGGCTGGCGTTCGTCGCGCCGTCATCGCACGCGACCGGTTCGCCGAGCTCATCCTGGCGCACGAGAGCCCGCTGGGTGTCGGGATCACAGGCTGGGTCATCGACCACGGCGAGGCGATCTGCTCCAACGAGGCGCATCTGGATCCCCGCTCGGTCCAGGTGCCTGGCACGCCATTCGAGCCCGAGGCGATGATCGTGGTGCCGTTGCTCGTTGATGGTGAACCAATCGGCACGCTCAATATCGGGCGGATGGGCGAGGCCGAGGCGGCCTTCACGCCGAACGAGTTCGAGCTGACGCAGCTGTTCGCCGGCCAGGCCTCGATCGCGCTGCAGAACGCGGAAATCCACGGAGCCGTCCGGATCCGCGCCGATCAGGACGCCCTCACCGGGTTGCACAACCACGGGTCATTCCAGCGCGAGCTCGGCAACGCGGTGGCCGTCGGGGCCAAGCCATTCTCGATCCTCATGCTCGACATGGACTCGTTCAAGGCATTCAACGATGCGTGTGGCCACCCGGCCGGCGATGCGCTGCTGGCGGGCATCGCGCGGGCGATGATCGGGGCCACGCGGGACGGGGATCGCCTCTATCGCTACGGCGGCGACGAGTTTGCGGCCATCCTTCCCGGTGCCGACCGGAAGGCAGCCCACGACGTTGCGGACCGGATCCGGCGCGCGGTCGCCGATGAATCCGCGGCGACCGGCGGCCCACCGGTCACGATCAGCGTGGGCGTGGCCTGCTACCCCGATGACGGGCAGACGAAGGATGTGCTCGTTGGCGTGGCCGACCGTGCGCTCTACGTTGCGAAGCCGGCGAGCCGGAGCGCGAGGGTGCCGGTGACGCACCTGGACCCGTATCTGCGCGCGCTCGACGAGACCGCCCTCGCCCTGCTCGATCCCAACCGGCAGGACGATCTTCTCGAAACGATCCTGACCCGAGCCACGGCGCTCCTTGGCACGCCGCACGGGTTCCTGTACCTCGTCGAGCCGGGCGATGACGCGCTCGTCGTCCGGTACGGCACGGGCGTCTACGCCGATCTGCTTGGATACCGCCTGCCGATCGACCGCGGTCTCGGTGGCCACGTCTATCGGACCGGTCTGCCGCTCGCCATCGACGACTACGATGCCTGGAGTGGTCGGGCTACCGATCTCCCGACGAGCGTGTTCGGGTCCGTCTTCGGAGTCCCGTTGACCACCGCGGGCCGCGTCGTGGGGGTCCTCGGCCTCTCATCGGGCGCGACCGATCGGCAGTGGGGCAACCGTGAAATCGAAACCCTGACCAGCTTCGCCCAGCTTGCCTCGATCGCACTCGACAACGCCCGGTTGGTCGATGAGGCCCAGCGTGGCGCCATGTACGACACGACGACCGGCCTGCCCAACCGGGAGCTGCTGACGGATCGGATCGCGCATGCACTCGCCACGGCGCGACCCGACGACAGCGAGGTCGGCGTGATCCTGCTCGACCTTGATCGGTTCAAGGTGATCAACGAGAGCGTTGGCCACACCGTTGGCGATCGGCTGCTCGTTTCCGTTGGCCAACGCCTGACCGCCTGCCTGCGCCCGGGGGACACCGTGGCGCGGTTTGGTGGCGACGAATTCGGGATCCTGCTCGAGGAGGTCGCGGGCGTCGATGAGGCCCACCGGATCGCCGAGCGGATCGACGCGGAGTTGCGCGCCCCGTTCGCGGTGGGTGACCGGGAATGGTTCATCAGCGCCTCGATCGGGATCTCGCTCGGGCACGGGGGCCGTTCGACACCCGAGGAGATGCTCCGCGAAGCCGAGATCGCGATGGTCCAGTCAAAGTCGGATCCGACCAAGCGGCATGCCCTGTTCGAGGCGTCGATGTCGCGCCAGACGCTCGAACGGATCGATCTCGAGAGCGACCTGCGACGGGGCATCGATCGTGGTGAGCTCCGACTGCATTACCAGCCCATGATCGACCTGCCGACCGACCGGATCGTCGGGTTCGAGGCGCTCGTGCGCTGGGAACATCCGGTTCGCGGGCTGATCCCACCGCTCTCGTTCGTGCCGCTCGCCGAGGAGACCGGGCTCATCCTGCCGCTCGGGCGCTGGGTCCTCGAACACGCCTGCCGCCAGGCCCGCGCGTGGCGCGACCTGCGCCCGGACGCGCCGCCCATGTTCATGTCCGTCAACCTGTCCGCCCGCCAGTTTGCTCAGCCGGACCTCGTCGATCAGGTCAGGGAGATCCTCGTGGAGACCGGGCTCGAGCCGTCGACGCTGGAGATCGAGATCACCGAGAGCGCCTTGATGGACCAGACCGAGGCGGGGATCCGGACGCTCCGACAACTGCGGGACATCGGCGTCCGGCTCGTGCTCGATGACTTCGGCACAGGCTACTCGTCGTTGTCGTATCTCAAGCACCTGCCGCTCGACACGATCAAGATCGACCGGTCCTTCGTCGCGGGCATGGACGATGACATCGACCGCGCCATCATCGACGCGGTCATCTCGCTTGCCCACGGGCTCCGGATCACGACGGTGGCCGAGGGCATCGAGACGGAGGAGCAGTTCGAGCGGCTGCGCGCGATGGGCTGCGACGTTGGCCAGGGCTACCTGTTTGCGCGGCCCATGCCGGCGGCCGAGGCCGGACGCCTCCTGGCTCCCCGACGGGCCCGCCAGCCGACGCGGGCCGCCGACGCGGCGGTCGCCCAGGCTATGAACCGTACGCCCGGCGCGCGCGCCAGCTCGCGGCAAGGGGCACGGATGGGCACGGTTTCCCGGAACTCGAAGACGACTCCGAAGGCGGTCGCCTGATCCTCGAGCTGGTGACCGTCGGGTCAGTCGCGGCTGCCGAAGATCCGCAGCATGAACAGGAAGATGTTGATGAAGTCGAGGTACAGGTGCAGGGCGCCGATGACCGCGGCCTTCTCCATCGAGCCGGTCCGGGCCGCGAGGTCTCCGGCCTGGATCCGCTGGACGTCATACGCCGTCAGCGCGGTGAAGATCACGACGCCGACGATCGAGATGATCAGGGACAGCGGGCCGCTGTTCAGGAACAGGTTGAGCAGCGACGCGACGAGGATCCCAACGACGCCCATGAACAGGATCCCGCCGAGACCGGTCAGAGACCGCTTCGTCGTCGCGCCGTAGAGCGCCGCCGCGCCAAACATCGCCGAGGCGGACAGGAAGGCCGTTGCGACTGACGCGGTCGTGTACATGCTCACGATCAGGCCGATCGTGATCCCGAGTGTGGCGGCATACACAAAGAACAGCCCGAGCGCCATGATCGCGCTGATCTTGTTGATCGCGGCGCTGATCCCGATCACGATCCCGATCTGCACGATGAACAGGATGAAGAAGTTGCCGGCGGCAAACGCCTTGAGCTGGTCATTCGACTGCACAAACGCAGCCACGCCTGCGGTCACGAGCAGCCCCGCGAACATCCACACGAAGGCCTGCGTCAGGAACGCCGTCTGGAGGCGTGCGTCCGGCTTGACCCCGAGCGTCGACGGCGACGCGTATTGACCGGGGAACTGGCTCTGGTTCATCTGTACGTGCTCTCCTCGAAAACCTTCGTTACCACATCAGGCCGGCGTCGCGCGGGTCCCACCGCTCCGCAAGCAGCGTGACCTTGACCTCGTGGTCAACGACGGATTCGGCCTGTTCCTTGACCTGCGCGATCATCGACCCGGCGTACGGGCAGAAGGGCGTGGTCAGGATCATCTTGATTTCGGTCGAGTCCGGCCCGAGCAGGATCTGCTTGATGAGCGCGAGCTCGACGACGTTCATGCCGATTTCTGGATCAACCACGGCCCGCAGCGCATCCAGGATGGCGAGCTCGGTGGCGCGCCGTTCAGGATCGAACGTGACCGGCTCGGCGGCGGTCGCCGTTGCCGGTGGCTGTGTCTGGGTTGTGCTGTCTGTCATGGATGCGCTCCGGAATGTGTCCATTGAGCGTACCACCAGGCCCGAAAAACGCAGGGGCGGGTGTCAGCCGACGGTCGTGGCGGGGCGAATGACGACGCCCGGGATTCGATACTGCTCGGGCAGGATCGTTGCCTCTGCCTCCGTCAGGCCGGGACCGGCAAGCGCGCCGTCGTCCTCGAAGAAGTCGCCGTAGCGCTCGCGGTGGGCCGCCGCGTAGGTGTAGGCCGCGGCGATGCCCACGACCCGGAGCTCGGGGTGGTCCTTGAGGATGCGCGTGAGGTCGTATCCGTTCGAACGCAGCTCGAGCAGCTGCCGGACGGTGAGGCGCGAGTTGTAGCAGAACGGCTCGCCGTTCATCACCAGCGGATCCTGCTGCACCCACTTGATGGTCATCCGAACTCGCCCATCAGCCGCCCTTGTAGATGAACTGGAGGAGCCGATTGCGCTTGCGGGCATCGCCGGCAAGGCGTCGGTGCCAGCGATACACGGCGATCGCGGCATCGAGCGCGCCGCTCGCGGCCGGCAGCTCGCCGGGCGCCAGGGAGCTCGGCAACGCGGCGCGGAGACCCTCGCACAGCGCAACGAGGTCGTCCATCGGGACGGCCTTGCGCCGATACACGATCGCCGTCCACTCGGCGTATTCGCTCGCTGGAGCCGGGCTGCCTGACGCCACCGCCAGCGCGACGCGCTCTGCGAGCAACGCGGCATCGTGGAGCAGGTGGCGCTGGCCGGCCTCGTCGTAGCGCTCGCGGATCGTGGGATCGGCCTGGATCGCCACGGCCAGCGCTCGGGCGGCCAGCCGCTGGGCGCTCGCGCGGATGCGCTCGGCCGCGTCGGGCGAACCGGCGGTCAGGCTGAGCGGGGGCAGACCGAGGCTTGGATGGCTCACGATGGCTGAGTCTAGCGTGGCGGTTGGCGGACCGCTGCTCCCCGCGACGACCGGGAAGGGCTGGCCGGTACGATGAGCCGGTGATCGACCCGCCGCCCGATGATCAAGTACCCGGTCCGCCTCCGACGCCGGGGGAGCGCCGGCTGGCCCACCCTCCGTCGGATCGCTATCGCGTGGCGGTGCCCGAGCCCGCCGAGGCCGCGGCGGTCGGCTCGGTGGCCAGGGGCGTCGCGCTCGCATTCCTGTCGGCGGCGCTCGGGGCGCTGGCGATCGTCGTCCTGGGCGGCGTCCTCGCCATATCGGCCGGCTTGATCGTGGTCGCCGCGGCCGCCGGTTGGGCCGTTGGGCTCGGGCTCCGCGTTGGTGCGAGAGACACGCTCTCCGCGGGTCGTCGGAGCCGGGTCGCGCTCGCGCTTGCCGCTGGTTCGATCGTCGTCGGGCAGGTCGGGCTGTGGCTGTATGCCCTGACCGAAGGTGGCGTCCTCGGACCCGTCGACTACCTCGGCGAGGTCTTCGGGCTCCTGGTGCCGCTGGAACTCGTGGTCGCGGCCGTCATCGGCTGGTTGAGCGCCCGATGAGCGCCGAGGCCCGATTTCGGCGGCCGACCGCCACGGATCACCGTTTTCTTGTCGATCGCGTCGACGACTGGTGGGGTGGTCGCAAGCTGCATCAACTCCTGCCACGGCTCTGGCTCGAGCACTTCACGGGGACATCGTGGATCGCGGAGGATGCCGAAGGAGCCACGATCGGCTTCCTGGTTGGGTTCGTCAGCCCGGACCGTCCCGAAGAGGCCTACATCCACATGGTGGCGACCGACCCGAACCATCGAGGCCGGGGTCTCGGTCGGGCCTTGTACGAGCGGTTCTTCGAGGACGTGAAGGGCCGCGGCGTCCACCGCGTGCATGCGATCACCTGGCCGGGCAATCGCGTCTCGGTCGGGTTCCACCGCGCCATGGGCTTTGCGCCGGACGACGGGCCGGGGACGCAACGACTCTACGGAACGCCGGCGTACCCGGACTACGACGGCGACGGCGACGACCGCGTCGTGTTCAGCCGGGCGTTGTGACCGCCGTCGGGGTCAATTGCTCGTGGAGCAATCGCCCGAACCGCGCGGACCGTTCCGCATCCGGAGCTGCGTTGACCCAGCGCTCGAGGAGCGCCCTGCCCTCGGCGTAGACGAACACGTACGTTCGCCACAGCGGATGCTCGATGAACTCGAGCCGCTGGGCCGCAACATTGGGCGCGTACCGTCCGACGTCGCGGAGATAGGCCAGGACCGCATCGTGGGACCAGCCGTCGGCATGACGCAGGATGGCGGCATTGCCGCGGATCGCGGTCAGAGCCTCGCGATGCGGCGCCAGGGCCATCGTCCGCTCCGCCGCCTCGCGGGCTGCCGACCCGTCGCTGGCGATTGCCAGTCCAGCACGGTCGAACAGCTCCACGAGCAGATCCGCCTGCTCGTCGGCCGGGACGGCGAACCGCACGCCCAGATCGGCGAGACCCTCGCTGATGAGGCACTCCGGGGTGTTGACCAGGAGGATCGACGACTCGAGGCGGCCCGCTCCGTCGACGAGATCGGCCTCCTTCCAGGCGTGCTCGAGGTGGTGTCCGGGGTACGTCTCGTGCGCGACCATCCTCACCAGGCTCGGGGCCCAAACCGGGAGATCGGTATTTACGTCGACGCGCGAATGCCGACCTCCGTCGAACCAGTTGTAGGCCGACCATGGCTGGGCGGTGACGAGGGAGACGCGAAGATCCTCGCCGGCGGGCAGGCCAAACGATCGTTCCGCGCGCAGCCGGAACCGCTCCACGAGCCACGAGAGGACCGGCGGCAGGCGGTCCCTGGGGATCTCGAACTGGGCGTCCCAGGCCTCCAGGCGCGCCGTCAGCGGCGAATCCCCGGGCAGCAGCCCGTCGAGCGCGGCCGACGCCGCCTCGAACTCGGCGTCCGGGCGGCGCGGTGGCGCATACGCAAAGCACCGCGCGACATGCTCGAGGTACGGCAGCGGGGCACCGGCCAGTGCCGCGGCCTGCGTCTCGAGGGCCACGAGCTGGGCATCGAGCCAGGCCCGTCGATCGGGTTGCGTGACCTCGCCATCGAGGCGGCCGCGAAGCGACGCGGCGTCGTCGCGGAGGCGCGCCGGCGGTCGGAGCTGCTCCGTGTCCACAAGGGCCTTGAGATCGGCCGGGCCGAAATAGCCGTCCACGAGCCCCGGGACGTGCTGGTCCAGCCGAAGCCCCAGGAGCAGGTACTCGCGGGCGATGGCATCGGGTGGTGGGACCGTCCGCGTCCCCCCGACCGCCGGCACCCAGCCGGCTCGACCCGCGACGGACGTCATCGTTGCATGCGGTCCGGCCTGGGAGCACGACGCTCGCCGTGGTCGCGGTGTTCGTCGGCGCGACGCCGTGCCTCGGCCAGACGATCGGCGAGGTCGGGGTCGGGGGGCAGGCCGGCGCGATCGGGCGCCCGGTCGATCGGGGGTCCGGTCGAGACCCCGCCGACGCCGCCCGACTCGCCGACAAACGGCATCCCCTGTCGCTCGACCGCATCGAGGCTCATCCGCAGGGCGGCCGTCTTCTGCTCGGCTACTTCGCGGACGTAGGCCGCCTCTTCGTCGGCGGTCATCGGTCGGCCACGCACGATTCCCTTTGGCTTGCCGACCATCAGCCAGGCCAGGTGATAGCGATCCATCTTTCCCCAGGCCGTCGCCAGCAGGTCGTCCGACCGCTGGAGCCAGACCTGGAGTCCGCCGAGGGTTGGTTGGGCACGGAGTCGCTCGCCCTCATCGACCAAGGCCCGATTTGCGGAAATCAGCTCGTCACGCCTCACGAGGCGTCGCCTCCGGCACGGATCATCGCCTCGCGATCGTCTCGGGCGCGTTTCGTCCAGGATCCGGGTGCGCCCGTCCCGATGGCCGCATCCCCAAATCGGGTCACCGGCAGGATCCCGGCGACGCTCGACGAGAGGAAGGCCTCATCCGCGGCGACTAGATCGGCGACCGGTAGTCGTGCCTCGAGCGGTCGCAGCCCGACACGGCTGCCCCAGGACAGGAGCCACGAGCGCGTCGTTCCGGGCAGGATCGCGCACTCGAGCGACGGGGTGGCGAGCTCGAGTTCTCCGTCTGCGGCGCGCCGGACCAGGAAGACATTCGAGGTCGTCGCCTCGGACAGGTGCCCATCGAGCGTCAGGAAGAGGGCATCGTCGGCGCCCGCCCGGCGTGCCTCGAGTCGGGCATAGACGTAGTCGGCGCGCGACACGGTCTTGAGCGTCGCCAGCGGGTTGGACGGATCGCGTCGGACGGCCGAAGCGATGAGCCGAAGACCATGCTCCAGGTGCCCGGCGGGTGTCGGCAGGACGGGCCAGGCCTGGATCACGACGGTGGGGCGTACGACCTCGTCCGGCGGCAACAACCCGCGGCCGCGGTAGGCGCCTCGTGAGACCGTGATCCGCAGCGACGCGTCGCCGGTTGGTCCGTCGAGCCCGTCTGCCCCGAGCAGCTCGGTAATCGCCGCCGCGATCTGCGCATCGAGGTCGTCGGGCAGGTCGATGTCCAGCCCCGCCGCCGAACGGCGCAGGCGAACCAGGTGATCGGCGAGCTCCGTCACCCGTCCGGCGTGCGTCCGGAGCGTCTCGAAGACGCCGTCGCCGAGCTGGAAGGCCCGATCGAATGCCGAGAGGTGCAGACCGTCGGCCGCCAGCAGCTGGCCATCGACCCAGGCGTGGCGGTCGGGGGTCATTCGATCTCCACGCCGCCGATCGCGGCGAGTGGACCGCGTGCCTTGACGACGGTTTCGTCCCACTCCGCCGCGGGGTCGCTCTTCCAGGTGATGCCACCACCCACGTGGAGCGTCAGGCGCCGACCGTCCGCGACGAACGTCCGGATCAGGATGCTTGTCTGCATTGATCCGTCGGGGCCGATCCAGCCGAGCGACCCCGTGTATGGACCGCGCCGCACCGGCTCGAGTCGCTCGAGAATCTCCATCGCCCGGATCTTTGGTGCGCCGGTGATCGAGCCGCCGGGAAACGACGCCGCGAGCAGGTCGAACGCGTCCCGACCGGGGGCGAGGACGCCCGTCACTGTGGAAACGAGATGCTGCACCGCCGCAGTTCGTTCCAACCGACAGAGTCGCGGGACGCGGACACTCCCCGCCCGACAGACACGGCCGAGGTCGTTGCGCAGGACGTCCACGATCATCACGTTCTCGGCCCGGTCCTTGTCGCTCGCGAGCAGCTCACAGGCGAGGCGGCGGTCCTCGGCGCGATCCCGTCCGCGCGGGCGTGTCCCCTTGATGGGGTCCGTCGTGACCACGCCAGTCGCATCAACCGAGAGGAACGGCTCGGGCGACGCGGACAACAGGGCACGTGGTCGTCCGGTCAGCTGCCCCGGGCCAAGGTCGAGGTAGGCGGAGAAGAGCGATGGGTCGCCGGTCCGCAGCCGTCGATACAGGTCCCACGGGTCGCCGTCGAAGGGTGTCTCGAGTCGTCGGGTCAGGTTGGCCTGGTAGATGTCACCGCGCGCAACGTGCTGACGGACCCGCTCGACACCGGCCTGATAGGCGGCGCGATCGAGACCGGATCGGAACTCCAGTCCGGGAGCGGTCGCCTCGGCCTGGCGCCCGCCGGTGCCCAACCCACGCCCCTCGCGCGGATGGGCGAGGAGCCGGGCGTGGACATCGTCGAGGCGTCGGGCAAGACGCCGGCCGTCCCCGTCAAGAGCGCGCCCGCCGAGCCAGGCGTGACCGCTCCGGCGATCCCATGCCACAACCCAGTCGTGGAGCGCCAGGCGAAGGATCGGCAGGTCCTGGTCGGCCGGTGCGATCGCAGGCAACCGTTCCAGGGCCCCGCCGAGGTCGTAGCCAAGGAACCCGACCAGTCCACCGAGAAGCGGCGGGGCGTCGGCTGGGACGACCGGCGTCCGATCGAGCCGCGCCACGAGCCGGCGGGCGACCGCAAATGGATCCGGTCCCGCGGCGGGTGCCTCGAGGACCGCGACCGGGTCGGCCGTCAGGTAGGTCCAGCGGGCATTGCGCCCAGGCCGGGCGCTCTCGAGCAAGGCGAGCCCGGGGAGGTCGCGGAACGCTTCGGCCACATCGATCGGCCGGGTCCCGGCGACACGGTCGGACAAGCGCCGTAGGCGCAGCGTGGAAGTGGGCGTGCCCGGCTGCTTCGGGCCGACGGGGATCACGCCCGGGATCATACGGCCGGGCACGGATCGAGGCCCCGGGACGCTCGTCCCGGGGCCTCGTGGATGTCGTGGGGTTTGATCGCGTGAGGTCGCGGTGGTCAGCCCGCCGCGACGGGTGTCGGCTTCTCAATCGGGACGCCGATCAGGCTGCCGTACTCGGTCCAGCTGCCGTCGTAGTTCCGCACCCGGTTGTAGCCGAGCAGCTCGTGGAGCACGAACCAGCTGTGGCTGGAGCGCTCGCCGATCCGGCAGTAGGCGATGACATCCTTGTCGGGCGTCACGCCCTTGGCCTCGTACAGCGATGCCAGCTCGTCGGCGCCCTTGAACGTGCCGTCCTCACGGACGGTCTGGGCCCACGGGATGGATGCCGCGCCCGGGATATGGCCCGCTCGCTGGGCCGTTTCGCTCATGCCGGGTGGGGCAATGATCTCGCCGTTGAACTCGGCCGGGCTGCGGACATCCACGAGCGCCAGGCTCGAATCGCCAAGGCGCGGCAGGATGTCATCGCGGAAGGCCCGGAGGCTGAAGTCCGGCTCCGGGAGCTGATACCCGGTGGCCGCGTACGAGGGAACGTCCACTTCGAGCGCCAGGCCGTTGTCCAGCCAGAACTTGCGCCCGCCGTTGATGATCCGGACGTCCTCGTGGCCGTACAGCTTGAGCTGCCAGTACGCCCATGCGGCGAACCAGTTGTTGTTGTCGCCATACAGCACGATCGTCGTGTCGGGCCCGATCCCGGATTCCGACAACAGCTTCGAGAAGTCCTCGCGCGACGAGATGTCCCGGCGCACGCCGTCCGACAGCTGGCTCGTCCAGTTCCAGCCGACGGCCCCCGGGATGTGGCTTTGCTCATAGGCCGTCGTATCCACGTCGACCTCGACGAATCGGATGTTGGGGTCCTTGAGGTGCTCGAGTGCCCAGTCGCTGTCGACGAGCACGGTGTCCTTGGCGTATCCGGTCACGGTCATCTGTATTCCCTCCGGGTGTGGTTGGTTCGGGCTGGCTGCCCTCCGGCGTCGCGCGGTTCGCGGCCGCCGTTCTCAGCCACCCGACGGGTGTCGGTCGCGGCGGCTGAATTCGGCAAGCCGCTCGGTACAGGACGCGGCCTCCCGTTGGGCCTGTCGGATGATCCAGGGATCCACCCGACTCGAGTCCTCGATGGTGATGGTTGGACCGTACGGTCCGTCGTCGATGACGATGCCCGACGTGTTCCGGTAGTCGGCCATCCAGTTGGCCTGGAGCTGCAGCGCGACGTCGGTGACGACCGCCGGGCTGAACAACCAGTCGAGATAGGTCGCATCGAGACGCTCGACGATGTCCGCGACCCGGATCGGCTGCCCTCGCTCGATTGTGGCGAGCAGGTGGATGACGCGGATCGCGCTGAAGGGATCGCCGCTCTCGGCGATGGCGGGCGGGTTGATGTTCGGATCCGGAAGACCCGCCGGGACCGGGCGCAACGGCGGCAGACCGATGGCGGGGACGGAGGCATCGATCACGGGGTCGGTCAACTCCTACTGGCTCACTAGGGATTGGCCAAAAGCCTATCACCGGCCGACCGGATCGTCACGATCCTGGGCTTCCTCCTCTAGATGCCACTCGTATGCATCGATGCGTCGCACTGCCACCGGACACGGGCACCGCGGCAAGCCGTCACGTTATGCATTCGAGTCGCATCATCGCGGGAGACTCGTGCGACGGGCTGGCCGGCATCGCCGTGCGAACGAACCTTCACCGATCACCTGACCCGCTCGCAACGGTTCTCGGGCATGCTTGGCTGGCCGGATCACGCGTTCGGCCCGATCCGACGCGCGGATCGGCAGCCGTCAACACGACACGAGCCCGATGACGCCAACCGATCCCGACTCGATCCCGACCGAACCGACCACCGACCACGCGCCACCAATCGCGAACACGATCGCGAGCGGTCCCTCCCAGGCGTCGTGGTCTCCGGCGGCCGATCGTGGACGCGGGCCGAAGATCGGTCGTGTGGTCACGGGCATGGCGATCGCGTTGACGTTCAGTGTTGGGGTCGGGGTCGGCCTCGTCGCGGCGCCCGTGTTGGGCGACGCGAATGGCACGACCCCGGGCCCAACCAACGGGGCATCGGGCGATGCGTTCGCCCTGATTGGCGAGGCCTGGGAAATCCTGCATCGCGACTACGTGGGCGCAGACGAGCTCAATGACACCACCCTGGCATATGGCGCGATCGAAGGCCTGACCGATGCAGTCGGCGACACCGGGCACACGTCGTTCCTCACGCCGGAGGAACGCGCCGAACGATCGGAAGACCTGTCGGGCTCCTATGTCGGCATCGGCGTCCGGATCGATGCTGCGGAGGACGGCCGGCCCCTCATCGTCGGCGTGTTCCGGGAGAGCCCGGCCGAGGCAGCCGGGCTGCACACCGGCGACATCATCGTGGCGGTCGATGGCCAATCGACAGTCGACCACGACCTCGATGCGGTCGCCAGCTGGATCCGCGGCGAGGCCGGTTCCACGGTGCGAGTGACCGTCCAGGCCGGCATCGACGGGCAACCTCGCGAGGTGGACATCGTCCGGGCGGAGGTCGCGGTCGAAACCGTCTCGTGGACGATGGTCCCAGGCTCGACCACCGCCGTGCTCCGTCTCGAGCAGTTCTCGCACGGCGCCGCGGATGCATTCAAGGCGGCGCTGGAGGAGATCAAGGCGGCCGGCGCAGATCGCCTGGTGTTCGATCTCCGCGGCAATCCCGGCGGGTACGTTGATGAGGCGGTCGGGATCGCCAGCCAGTTCCTGTCCTTGGGGAACGTCTTCGTCGAACGTGATGCGTCCGGAAAGGAGACGGTCCACCCGGTCTCCCCCGACGGCAGTGCCCTCGACATCCCGCTCGTTGTGCTGGTCGACGGAGGGACGGCGAGCTCCGCCGAGATCGTGTCAGGGGCGCTCCAGGACGCGGATCGAGGGGAATTGATCGGGGACAAGACTTTTGGCACAGGGACGGTGCTCGGTGAATTCGTCCTTGGCGACGGGTCAGCCCTGCGCGTCGGAACGGTCGAGTGGTTGACCCCGAAGGGGCGCCGAATCTGGCACGAGGGGATCGTCCCCGACGTCGCGGTCGAGCGCCCGGACGACGTGCGCCCGGTGGTCCCGGCTGACCTCAAGACGATGACCCAGGCCCAAGTGAGCGACCTGGCCGACCCCCAGGTGGCACGGGCACTGTCGGTGGTTGCGCTGATCTCCGCACCGGCAAGCTGACCCGGATCAGCCCGTGTGATCCGACTCCGGCGCAGCGGCCGATGGTGCCGCTGGTATCCGGCTCGATCGGATCGCCGGGCATCCCGACCGAGATCGTGCCTCCGCCCCCGGCGGCCACGGCTCGCAATGGCGCGGCCTTGGCCACGAGCTCGTTGACCGGGGGCGTGGTCCGGAAGATCTGTTGTTCGATCCCGGCGACGATGCCGCCGATCGCGACTCCGACCGATCGTCGCTTCCCTGGCATCAGGTACCGGCCCCGGCGGGCGAGCGGCTCGCCTGGCGTCGCCGGCCGCGCGCGCCGGATCCCGAGTGCCGCAAACCCGGCGATGATCGCGATCCAGCCGGCGGCCACGAACGCTGCCGCATAGTCGCCGACGTTCTCCCGGACGATCCCGGCAACCCACGCCGCGATCGCCGCCCCCAGCATGTGCGCGGCGAAGATCCAGCCGTAGACAACACCGACGTTGTGTTTGCCGAACCGGTCCGCGGCCAGGGCCACGGTCGGCGGCACGGTGGCGATGTAGTCGAGCCCGAACAGGATGGCGAACGCGCTGATCGACAGCGTGTCGTGGATGAACGGAAGGAACAGCAGGCTCACGCCACGGAAGCTGTAGTAGATGAGGAGCAGGCGACGTGGGTCCCAGCGGTCCGTCAGCCAACCACTGGCGATCGTCCCGATGAAGTTGAACAGGCCCATGACCGCGAGCGCGCCGCCGGCGGCGACCTGCGTGAAGCCGTGATCGACTGCGTGGGGGATGAAGTGCTGACCCACCAGGCCGTTGGAGGTGGCGCCACACACGAAGAACGTGCCGGCGAGGAACCAGAAGTCTGACGTTCGCACGGCCCGGCGCATGACGCCGCGGTCCGATGGCCGGACCGGCGTGATGGCCCCCTCGGACACGCCCAGGGGCCGGGCCCCGACATGGGCCGGGTCGTCACGGATCCACAGGAGGACCGGCAGGACGAGGGCGAGCGTCAGGATGCCGAGCAGGGTGGCGCCGGTCCGCCAGCCGGCGACGACCGCGACCGTCGTGAGCAGCGGAAAGAAGATCAGTTGCCCGGTGCTGTTGCTCGCCCCGAGGATCCCGGTGACGAGACCGCGATGCCGGTGGAACCAGCGTGTTGCCACGGTGGGCGCCAGCACCGACGCGACGAGACCGGTCCCGAACCCCGAGAGGAGACCGAACAGCAGCGTGAGCTGCCAGATCTCGCGGACGAAACTCGATGCGATGGACGCAACGCTCGTGATGACCAGGCTCATGAGGACGACGTTCTTGACACCGACTCTTCCCATGAGCCAGCCGCTCAAGGGTCCAGCGAGACCGAATACGACGAGACCGACGGCGGCCGCGAACGAGACCGACGCGGTGCTCCAGCCGGGCTCCTGGGTCATCGAGACGAGGAAGGCGCCGGGCGCTGACCGCACCCCGGAAACGACGATCACCACGATGGCAGTGACCGCCACGATCACCCAACCGTAGAAGATCGTCCGGCGCATCAGCGGAGACTAGCGGACCGGTAGTGCGCTCGTGATCGACGCCGATCTCAGCCTGGGCGCGGCGTCGGCCGGATCGGCTGGGTAGCGGGCCGCTAGAGCAGCTCCCCGTGCGCCGAGGCGGTGGGCTCTCCCTCGCGCGGTCGAGGTTCCTCGCCCGGGCCGTACTCCGGCGTCGCGGTCGAAATCACCGGGTTCGAGCACGCGCAGCGACGGCGAAACGCCGCCGTCGATCGCGCCGACGCCAAACGGCACCCACTTGGACGGATCCTGGAGCCGGTGCGCCTCGGTGTTGCCGCGGGTATGGACCTCCTGGAAGCCCTTTGGCTCGATCCACATGCGCTCGCCCTGGAGCAACCCGAGCACGCCAGACTGCCCTGGCTCCGAGCGCTGTTGCTGGCAGTAGGCGCAGGCGGACTCGTCGTGGCGCTCGTATGCGGGCGGCTCTTCGTACGTCGTGATGTAGCCCTCGTAATTGCGCAGGACCACCTTGTGATCCGAGTAGCTGATCAGGTAGTTCGGCATGACCGGGATCTTGCCGCCGCCGCCGGGGGCATCGATGACGTAGGTCGGCACGGCGTAGCCCGAGGTGTGGCCACGGAGGCCTTCCATGATCTCGAGGCCCTTGCCGACTGGCGTCCGGAAGTGGCCGGAGCCCTCCACGAGGTCGCACTGGTAGAGGTAGTACGGGCGGATTCGATTGGCTACGAGCTTGTGCACGAGGGCCCGCTGGATGTGGACGCAGTCGTTGACGCCCGCCAGCAGGACGCTCTGGTTGCCAACCGGCAACCCGGCCCGGCTCAGCTTGTCGACGGCCCGGCTGACCTCCGGGGTGATCTCGTTGGGATGGTTGAAGTGGAGGTTGATCCAGAGCGGGTGGTACTTCTCCAGCACCTCGCACAGCTCGTCGTCGATCCGCTGGGGCAGGAACACCGGCACGCGCGAGCCGATCCGGATGATCTCGATGTGGGGGATCTCGCGGAGGCCGCGCAGGATCAATTCGAAGAGCTTTGGCGCGAGGGTCAGGCCATCGCCGCCAGAGATCAGAACGTCGCGGACCTGCGGTGTCCGGCGGAGGTACTCCAGCTGTGCCTCGTGGTCGCGGCGGTTGAAGTTCTGGGTCGGGTCGCCAACGATCCGTGACCGCGTGCAGTACCGGCAATAGCTCGCGCACTGGGTGGTCACGAGCATCAGGACGCGGTCCGGGTAGCGGTGAACGAGCCCCGGCACCGGCGAGTGGCGGTCCTCCGCGAGGGAGTCCTCCATCATCGCGGTGAATGCCTGCTGCTCGCGACCGAGCGGGATCACCTGGCGACGGATCGGGTCGTCCGGGTTCTTCGGATCGATCAGGCTGATGAAGTACGGCGTGATGTCGACCCGGAACTTGTCGGGGGCGGAGAGGCCCGCGCGCTCCTCGTCGGTGAGCTCGAGGATCTTCTCGATCTCATCGAGATCGTTGACCCGGTGGCTGAGCTGCCAGCGCCAGTCGTTCCATTGCGCGTCGGGCACGTCCTCGAAGATGGGCGCCCGCCGGCTCATCGCCGGCCGACCGTCAAGACCGAGCGCTCGCGCCGGGTCGGCAAGGTTCACGAAGGGCACTTCGGCCGCCGCGCGCACCGAGTCCTGGTGCGCGACCGCGTTCCTGATCTCCTGGGCGTCCAAGCGGGGCGAGCCTCCACGCATAAAGTCTATGCAGTCTGCATGCTCGGGGCATGATAGCGGCAGGACCGAACCAGGGTCCAGTAGCCCAATCGTCACGCGCGGAGCGCCCCGTAGGGCTTCGAGATCCGAATGGCGGCGCCTGCTCGCCTGCGGCATATCGCTCCCGCTCCCTAGCGGCCAAATTCTCACCGGTGGGTCGCTAGGCCCGGGACTCGGCACCTTCCGTGCCAGATTCCCGCGTGGTGGGCAAGTGGCCAACTGGCCACGCTCAGACTCCGCGATTGGGTGTGTTCGCGCGGGCATAAGGACCCAGGGATGGGAATTTGGCCGGAAACGGCACCGGAAGCCCGGCCGCGGAACTCGCCCGGGCTATTCCCCGATCACCGCCCAGAGAAAGCCCATCATGATGAAGAAGCCCGAGAAGAGGGCGATCAGGCCGATCCCGCCATACGGGGAGTTGGCGCCGGTGTGGGGCACGAGCTGCAGGCCGATCCCGAAGACCACCGCCCAGCCGATGAACAGGAACGCGAACAGGAATTTCGCGTTCGGGTTCGTGATCTTGCGCACCCAGGTGGCGCCGCCCTCGGCCGTCATCGCCGACCGGAGGATGATCCCGATCATGAGGATCACGATGGCCGCGGAGATCCCGAACGGGATCGGCTGCTGAAAGGCGATCAGGAACAGCTGCACGCGCGGATGCTAGCAGACTGCCCCGGGCCGGAAGGGCCGCTCGTCGGTACGATGGGTGGACCGCATGATCTCCTTCGATCGCCTTGGCCGGTTCGTCGCGCGCCGCGCTTGGTGGGTGGTGGCCGGCTGGATCGCCCTGCTGCTCCTGGCCCTGCCGTTTGCTCCCCAGGTTCCCGGCCAGCTGAGCGCCGGCGGGTTCATCCTGGACGATCTCGAATCAGCCCGGGCAAAGGCCCTTCTCGAAACCGAGCTCGGTGCGCCGCCCTCCGCCCTCGTTGTCGTCCTGAGCAGCGACACCCTCGAAGCTGGAACAGACGCCTTTGAAGCGGCGGCCGCCGTGGCGGTCCGCGACGTCGCGACTGCACCGCACGTGGCCCGCGTGGTCTCCCATCTGATCGCGCCGCGACAGATCTCGGACGACCGCCACACGGTCTACGACATCGTCTTCCTCGACCTCTCGCCGGACGAATCGCCGGATGCGTTGCCGATCCTCCGCGAGCGGCTGCAACACCCGCCCGGCCTCGATGTCGCCCTGGCCGGCGGGCCGGCGTTCTACGGCGACGTCCAGACCGTGTCCGAGGCTGACCTCCAGCGAAGCGAGATCATCTCGCTGCCACTCGCGGCGTTCGCCCTGCTGCTCGTCTTCGGTTCGGTTGTCGCCGCAGGCGTGCCCCTGGTCGTCGGCGGATCGGCGGTCATCGTCGCCCTCGCGGCGATCTTCGTGGTTGCCTCCCTGACCCCGATGAGCATCTTCGTGCTCAACCTGGCGACGTTGCTCGGGCTCGGCCTGGGGGTCGACTACTCGCTGCTCCTGACCAGCCGGTTCCGCGAGGAGCTGGCGTTACGACCCGACGGCCCCGACCGCGTCGCCGAAGCGGTGCACGCCACCGTGGTCACGGCGGGACGAGCCGTCTTCTTCAGCGGCCTGACCGTGCTGCTCGGCCTCATCGGGCTCGTGCTGTTCGAGTTCATGATCCTGCGCTCGGTCGGGATCGCCGGAGCCATCGTCGTCGGGTTCGCCGTCGTGTCGGCGCTCACGCTCCTGCCGGCCGTCCTGACCATCGTCGGGACGCGGATCGATCGGCTGGCCATCCGACGAGTTGCGGCCCGCCCCTCGTCGGAGGGACCGTGGGCTCGGCTGGCGCGCTGGGTCATGCGCCGCCCGGTCGCCGTCCTGGTTCCGACCCTGGCCGTGATCCTCGTCCTCGGGTCCCCGTTCCTCCATGTCCGTTTCAACGCTCCCGATTCGTCGATCCTGCCGCCATCCGTCCCGTCGCGCGCCGCGTTCGACCGCTTGCGGGCCGAGTTCGGCGAAGGCGAATTCGCCCCGATCGTGCTCGCCATACGGACGGACGGCCCGGCACGTTCCGGCGAGAACCTCGCCGCGCTCTTCGACTATTCGCGCCGGCTCGCGGCCGACGCGCGGGTGACAAGGGTCGAGAGCCTGGTCGACCTGGATCCGCGTCTCACGCTGGACCAATACCGCCTGCTCTACGGGGCTCCGGGTGGCCCACCCGATCGATTTGCCGTGACGTCGCTTTCGGCAACGACGCGTGGCGACCTGACGGCGTTCACCCTGTACACGCCCTACGGCCCCAACCGCGAGGAGGGCAAGGCCCTGGTCACCGACCTGCGAGACCCGATGTCGAGCCTTGCCCCACCGGCCGGTGCCACCGTGCTGGTCGGCGGTGGAGCGGCCGACGTGGCCGACGTCGTGAACCGCGTCCGCGACGACTTCCCGAGAACGGCCCTGTTCATCGTGATCACGACGTACCTGGTGCTGTTCCTGCTGCTGCGCTCCGTGATCCTCCCGGCAAAGGCCCTGCTGATGAACACGCTTTCCATCGTTGCCAGCTTCGGGGCCATGGTCTGGATCTTCCAGGACGGCAACCTCTCGGCGTTGCTTGGGTTTTCGCCGGTCGGGTTCGTCGAGACGACCCAGCCGGTGATCCTGTTCTGCGTCTTGTTCGGCCTGTCGATGGACTACGAGGTCTTCATCCTCACGAGGACCAAGGAGATCTGGGACCAGACGCACGACAACACCGAAGCCGTCGCACGCGGCCTCGAACGGAGCGGTCGGATCGTGACGTCGGCCGCGCTGGTCGTCGTCGTGGTTGCGGGATCCTTCGCGTTCGCGGACATCGTCCTGATCAAGGCGCTCGGCGTCGGCATGGCCATCGCGATCGCGCTGGACGCGACCGTCGTCCGCGCCCTCCTCGTCCCGGCAACGATGCGCCTCCTGGGTCGCTGGAACTGGTGGATGCCCGAGCGTCTGGAGCGGCTGATGGCTACCCGGATCCCCGCCTCGAAAGCGGATCCGGAGACGGTTCGATGACGCGCCGACCGGCTCCGACGCGGCGGACATGGCACATGGCGTTGATCGGCGTGCTCATCGCGGCGTTGACAGCCGCCTGCTCGGGCGCGCCCATCCTTGCGAACCCTGTCGCGCCACTGCCGTCGCGCCCGGTCGCGACCGCGCCCCCGGTCATCCCGACCGACCCCCAGCCGATCGAGTTACCCCGCGATGACGCGTCCACACGATCGACTGACCGAGTGGTGGTACTACACCGGCCACCTGCGCTCGGCCGACGGGGGCCGATACGGCTTCGAATACGTGATCTTCCGGGCAGAGCGCGGCGCCTTCCCAACGTCATGGGTGTCGCACCTCGCGATCACCGATGAGCCGAACGATCGATTCCTGTACGGCCAGCGCCTGGAGGTGGGACCAGGCGTCGACCAGGGAAGCGTTGGCGCGAGCGAAGGGGCAACGCCCCCCGGTTTTGCCCTCGCGATCAGCGGGTTCGATCCGACCCAGGCCGCGGCACCGCTACGTCCGCCGTGGACCATGTCCGGCGCCGACGGCCGGGACACCCTCGTCGCCACCCTGTCACCCGATGAAGCGGCTGCAGCCGGCGCCACGGGCGGGATTGGCCTCGAGCTGTCGGTGATCGCCACGAAACCCGCGGTGCTCCACGACGGAGACGGCTGGATCGATTTCGGTCCCGCGGGGGGTTCCTACTACTACTCGCGGACGGCGATGACTGCGACGGGTTCGCTGACCGTGGATGGCACGACGATGGACGTCACCGGGACGGCCTGGTTCGATCACCAGTGGGGGGACTTCATCTCCGTGGGCGGTGGCGGCTGGGACTGGTTCGCAGTCAACCTCGACGACGGGACCGATCTGACGCTGTCGCTGGTCCGGGACGTCGACGGCAGCTATCCCCTGATCTACGGCACCCTCGTCGATCCTGACGGGACGGCCCATCACCTGGACGAGGACGATTTCACCGTGGAGGTCACGGCTCGCTGGATCAGCCCGGATACCGGCGCCGACTATCCCGCCGGCTGGACGATCGGGGTGCCAGGCGACGACCTCACGATCCGCCTGGCACCGTCCGTCGCCGCACAGGAGCTCGACACACGGGCCACGACGGGCGTCGTCTACTGGGAGGGCTCGCAGCGCGTGGACGCAACCAGGGAGGGCGCTCCCCTTGGCGGTGAGGCATATGTCGAGCTCACCGGGTACGCGGCAGCCGTCGTTCCAGACCCCTAGGCGAGTCCCGGGCCTGTGGCGTGCTCCGGCGGCGGTTGCCTGAGCCAGACGGCGAACGCCACGACGAAACGAAGGATCAGCGAAACACCGTATGTCGTGCACCAGATGCACACCGCGTGGATGACGAATACCTGCAGGTACATGAAGTACGCCTCGAAGATCACGCCGGCCAGCGACAAGCCGTAGTGCGCGAGCAGGAGTCCATACAGGTCGGTCTTCCACCACGCGATGGCGAGCGTCAGCAAGAGCAGCGACAGTCCAACGCCGTAGACCGCCACCGGGACCCCGCCGATCCGGCTGTACTCGCTGAACGCCACCTCTTCGCAGCCCTTGATCGGTCCGCACACGGGGGCGTATCCCTGCAGCTCGACAATCGCGAGGTAGCTGGCAATGGCCAGTCCGACGACATCGAGGACGAGGAGGACCAACCCCGGGTGGACGCCGAAGAGTCGCCGCGCCGGGATCCGCTCGGTCAGGACGCTCACGAGCCCAGCGCCGCCGCTTCGATCAGCGTGCCGAGCTCCTGGGCGCTCTTGAGCCCGACGATGACCTCCCCATTGAGGTACATCGTGGGCGTCGCGTTGACGCCCTGGTCGAGCGCGAGCTGTGTTTCCGCGCGGACCGCGGTCTGCTGCTCACCGGTCGCCCGGCACGCGTCCCAGGCAACCACGTTCAAACCTGAAGCGGTCGCGATCCCGCGGAGTCGCTCGTCGTGGAACGCTCCCTGGTTCTCGCCGATCTGGTTGGCGAACAGCCAGTTGTGAAACGGCCAGTAGGCGTCCTGCGCGGCCGCGCAGCGTGCGCCGGCGGCGGCCTCCACCAATTCGTCATACGTGGCCCCAGTGCGCTGGCCCTGGAATGCCGCGTCGCGGAGGACGAGCCGAAGCGTGCCCGTGGTGACGTACTCGCGGATCAGCGTGGGCTCGACCATCTCGGCCAGCTGGCCGCACGCCGGGCATTGGAAATCGGACCAGATCTCGAGGGTCACGGGTGCATCGGGCCGGCCAAGCGATCGGCCATCCGCGAGCGATGCCGGCACCTCTGACATCGGCGCCTCGAGGCTGCCGGCGTCTACCGACCTCGGCGCCGTGCCCTGAAGGACGAGGAGCGCGGCCACGACCACGACCCCGATCAGGCCGACCGCGATGGTGGTCCAGATGAGCGGCGAGGTTCGGCTGCGCGTCGTGCCCTGGCGGGGACGATGGGTTGCATGCGTCGCGGCCGCGCGCGCTGCGAGACGTCGCTCGCGACGGGTCGGTGTCGGGGTGGCGGTCTGGGTGCGCAGAAGAGTCTCCTTCCAGTGGCGCGGCGGCATCGGGACGACTGAAGGCGCCGAGGCCGTCAGGGCGTGACGTACCGCTCGTCGAGCATCGGGTGTCGACGTTCGGCGCGGGAGTGCCGCGTGGCCCGAGCGCCCGTGCCAGAGGACCCGAGTTCACGGGCGGTAATTGAGACAGGGTCTCAATTGTGGTAGTGTCGGCCACCATGGACACCGGGACGATCGTCAAGGCCCTGGACCGCGCCGGCTACCGCCTGACCGAGCCGCGGCGTTCGCTGGCGGCCCTGATCGCGAGCCGCGACGGACACTTCACCGCCGGCGAGCTCGTTGCCGAGGCCCGATCGAGGCGCCTGGGCGTCGGGCGCGCCACGGTCTTCCGGACACTCGAGGTCCTCGAGGCGCTTGGCGCCGTGGAACGGCTGGATCTCCCGACCGGCGACCACGCCTACGTGGTCTGCGAGCGCGCGCACCACCACCACGTGGTCTGTTCGCGTTGTGGGCGGACGAGCGAGATCGACGACGGGGGGTTGCGCGTCGTGGTCAACGAGATCGCCCGTCGAACCGGATACCGGGTCGACGAGCACCGACTTGAGCTGTTCGGGTTGTGCCCGGCCTGCATGGCCAGCCTCCCAGGCCCGACGAGCGTCCCGGCCTGACATGGCGCTGACCGCCATCCTCGTCTCGGCCGGAGCATTTCTCTCCGCGTTCGTGGGCGGCATCGTTGCCCTGCGGGCCGTCCGTCACGTCGGGATCATCATCGCGATCGGGGCCGGCATCAGGATCGGGGCAGCGTTCTTCGACCTGATCCCGGAGGGGTCGGAGCTGCTGGGCGACTCCCTGGACACCGTCATGCTGGCGACAGCGGTTGGCTTCCTGGCGTTCTACGGGATCGAGAAGCTGACCGCCGTCCATGTCGGCCACGAAGCGGCTGCCGAGCTCGACCACGGCGATGCCGCGCACCGCCATGTCGGGGTCATCGGCGCGAGCGGGATGAGCCTCCACAGCTTTCTCGACGGCGTCGCGCTGGCCGCCGGTCTGGCCGTTGGCGGCGGCCTCGGCCTGGTGATCGCGGTCGTCGTCATCGTGCATCGGTTCAGCGACGGGATCTCGGTCGTGAGCATGCTCATGGCCAGCCGAACGCCGATCCGCGAGGCCTACCGATGGGTCGCGGTCGTGGCCATTGCGCCAGTGCTAGGCGTGCTCCTCGGGCTCGTCGTGACCATCCCGGACAACGTCCTGGGCGTGATGCTGGCCGTGTTCGCAGGCTTCTTCCTGTACGTCGGGGCGGCCGAATTGCTGCCCGAGGCCCATCGGTCGAATCGATCCCGGTGGCTCGTCGTCGGAACCCTGGCTGGCGTGGTCTCGATCTACGTCTTCTCGATCGCGGCCGGCGCGATCAACTGATTGCGTCGCACGCCGGGCGTGTGAAAGGTGGCCTCCGGGACTGGTCAGGACTCTAGCCGCCGGCCGCCTCAAGCTCGTCGAGCGTCGGCATGCCGTCGCGGGCACCTTCCCGAGTGACGGCAAGCGACGCGGCAAGCACCGCACGGCGAGCCGCATCAGGAAGGGTGAGGCCCGCCGCAAGACCCGCCGCCAGCGCTCCATTCAGGGTGTCGCC
Source organism: uncultured Chloroflexia bacterium (assembly GCA_963731865.1). Lineage (GTDB taxonomy): Bacteria > Chloroflexota > Limnocylindria > Limnocylindrales > CSP1-4 > SPCO01. Next base: position 2,059,975 of record CAVSXG010000002.1, read on the forward strand.
GGCGCCGACCGTATCGACGACCTCCACCGACGGCACCGGGATCGGCATGGTCCCGCCTCCGCCGACGAGCAGGGCACCATTGGCGCCCAGGCTCACCAGGACGGACCGTCCGGGGGAGCCCGCGATCAGCGTCATGGCAATTGGGCCGGCGGCCGGACCTTCGTCGTTGGCGAGGACCGCCAGCTCACCTCGGTTGGGCGTCACAACGTCCGCGAGCGCCAATACGCCGGGGGTCAGCCCATGCGCTGGAGCCGGGTTGAGGATTGTCGCCGCACCGGCCGCACGTGCGAGGCGAAGGGCTTCGTACGTGGACGGAGTCGGGATCTCGTGGCCGACGAGGACCACGTCGTCCGCGCCCACCGAGAGCGCATCGAACATTCGCGCGACGAGCTCCGGCGTGACCGCCGCGTTGGCCCCGCCGGCGACGGCGATGCAGTTTTCGCCACCAGCCTCGACCAGGATCAGCGCAACACCGGTCGGCTGATCCTCCACGGTGACGAGCCCATGCAGGTCGATCCCTTCGGCTTCGAGCGCCGCCCGAGCCTCCGTCCCGAACGCGTCGCCGCCCACGGCGCCGATGAACGCGGTCGTTGCCCCGAGGCGTGCTGCCGCGACCGCCTGGTTGCCGCCCTTGCCACCGTGGTGCCGGGCGAACCGCCCGCCCGTCACCGTCTCGCCCGGTAGCGGCAGCCGCTCGACGGTGACGACGAGGTCCACGTTGACCGACGCGACGACGACGACACGACCGGTCACGGGATCAGCGCTCGCGGTCGCGCCGGGACCGCGCCACCGCAAGGGCTATGAGCCGGTGATGAACTCGCCGCCATCGACGCCGATCACTTCGCCATTGATGAAGTCCGTGCCATCGCCCGAGAGCGCGAGGATCGCGTTGGCGACGTCCTGCGCTGTGGTCATTCGACCGGTCGGGTTTCGCTTGGTGGCCGACGCGATGATCATGTCGTGCTCGGGAATCTTCATCAGCGCGGGGGTCATCGTCACGCCCGCCCGGATCGTATTGGCGGTGATGCCCTTGCCCGTCTGCGCGAGCTCCATCGCCAGCTGTCGGATGTGCGACTCGAGTGCGGCCTTCGCCGACGACACCACGCCATACGACGGGACGACCCGCGAGGATCCCTCCGACGTCATGGCATAGATCTTTGAACCTTGTTCGAGGAACCCACCGCGGTAGAGGTCCTGGACCCAGTAGACGAGGCTGTTGGCCATCACGTCCTGGGTCATCTCCATCTTCTTGCGGTCGACCGCGGCCTTGGGGTCGTCCGAGAGGAACGGCACGAGCGACCCAAACGCGAGCGAGTGCAAGACGACCCGAACGTACGGATGGCGGCCATCCGCCTCCGACCGATCGAACCGCTCGCGCAACGCGGCCAGCGCGCCGGCCCGCTTCTCGTCATCGGCAGCGTTCATGTTGATGTAGAGGGCGTCTGATCCCGCAGCCGCGATTTCGGCCTTGACCTCTTCGACGTGGGCCAGGGCGGCCCGGAAATCGAGGTGGATCCCGCAGATGTTGTAGCCGGCCCGGGCGAGCGTGATCGCCGTGGCCTGGCCCATCCCGGACGAGCCGCCAAGGATGAGCGCCCAGCGCTCGCGTTCGTCGGCCATTGGTGTCGCCTCCAGCGGTTCAGGGCGGGCGTTTCGTGCGCGGCCGAGTCTAGCAGCGGCCGGGCGGCATCCGGCCGGGGTCCATGCAACCCTGCAGCGACCACCCGACGCGATCGACCCGGCTGGTGCCGTCACGTGGGCCGTGTTGTAATGCCGTGGTCAAGTTTTCAGGTCCAAGGAGGCGTTGACGTGGCGGACAATTCGAAGGTCGAGCTGCTGCGTCGTGTGCCGCTGTTCGCCGAGTGCCAGGGGAAGCCGCTCGACCTGATCATGCGAATGGCCGACGAGGTCGACGTGGCCGATGGCTACACGCTCATGCGCCAGGGTGACCTGGCCCAGGAATTCTTCCTGATCGTCGAAGGTCGCGTGCGCATCGAAAAGGAAGGCGTGGCCGTCGCCACGCTCGGAGCTGGCGACTTCCTGGGCGAGATCGCGCTCCTGAGCGAAGGGCGCCGGACGGCGACGGCCGTGGCGGAAGGACCGACCAAGCTCCTCGTGATCACGCACCGCGGCTTCAACTCGCTGCTCGACTCGTCGCCCGCGATCCGGACGGCGATCCTCAAGGGTCTCGCGGATCGCCTGCTGAGCCTGGAGCCGAACGCCGTCGGCTGAACCGCGTCAGACGACGTCGCGCTGCCGCAGGCCGGCGATGTCCTCCACGGAATAGCCGAGCTCGCGAAGGATCGTCTCGGTGTGCTCGCCGAGGGTCGGCGGCGCCGTTCGAATGGTCGCCGGCGTGCCCTCGAGCCTGAACGGAATGCCCGCCTGGCGGATGACGCCCCAGGCTGGATGTGTCTGCTCAACCGTCATCCCGAGGGCCTCGGCCTCCGCCGACCCGAACGCACCAACGATGTCGTTGATCGGCCCACACGGGATCGCGGCGGCGGCGAGCGCCTCCAGCCAGACGCGGGCACTGGCGTCCACGAACCGGCGCGCCAGGATGGGGCGCAATTCGGCGCGATTGACGACGCGATCGCCGTTGGTCGCGAACCGGGGATCAGCGGTCAACTCGGAAAGGCCGAGGGCTTCGCAGAACCGCGGCCACTGACGCTCCGACCCGACAGCCACGACGATCGGGTCGTCCGCGGTCTCGAATGCTTCGTACGGGACGATATTCGGGTGGGCGTTGCCCAACCGGCCGGGCGCGGTGCCGGTGACGAATGCGTTCTGCGCCTGGTTGACCAGGCTGGCGAGCGTGGCGCCCAGCAGGGAGATGTCGATGCGCTGACCGCCCGCCGCGGGCACGGCCGCCCCCGCCCGTTCCCGACCCACGAGCGCGGCCAAAATGCTCACGGCGCCGAGCATCCCGGTGACGACATCGCTGATGGCGACCCCGACCTTGGTCGGTTGGCCGCCTTCGTCGTCGGGTGCACCCGTGATCGACATCAGACCGCTGACCGCCTGGATCACGAAGTCGTAGCCGGGCAGCTCCCCCGCCGTCCCATCGCGCCCAAAGCCGGAGATCGCGAGGTGGACGAGCGATGGGTTGAGCGTCCGGAGCTGCTCGTCATCGAACCCGAGGCGCGCAAAGCCACCCGGGCGGAAGTTCTCGACCAGGACGTCGCCGTGCTCGAGGAGCCGACGCAGGACCGTCGCACCCGCCGGAGCCTTCAGGTCGAGCCGGAGGCTCCGCTTGTTGCGATTGACGGCCAGGTAGTACGCCGCGGTTCGCTGGCCGGTGGTGGACTCGCCAACCCAAGGTGGACCCCAACCCCGGGTCGCGTCTCCGCCGGGTGGCTCCACCTTGACGACGTCCGCCCCGAGATCGCCAAGCAGCATCGTGCAATACGGTCCGGCAAGGACGGTCGAGCAGTCGACCACGCGGAGACCGGTCAGGGGGCCGGTGGCGTCAGGGTCGGATCGTGGCGCATCCATCGTCTTGCGATGGTAGTCGGCGGCGGGTCGCGCGGGCGCCGCCGCACGCTCGATCCGGGGGCTCAGGCGGGGGTGCTGACCATCCGTCGGGGGCCTTCCGGGAACTCGACCTGGGTCGGCTCCACCGCTTCGACCCAGTCAATCTGCTCGCGATTGACGATGACCGTGTCGACCGTGACCTCGCGGCGCTGGTCGTGGATCGTGTATTCGATCCGGGCGTCGGTGAGCGGAACCATCGCCTTCCGGCGACGAAGGGCGACGACCGGATCGGCGCCGGGCAGGGCGTGGAAGAAGCCGCGGACCCTGTACGGCCCCATCTTGAGCGCGAGGCGCTGGGGCATGGTTCGGTGCCGTCGACTGGCGTCGCCGCGCGGGCCCGATGGCGTGGACCAGGAAGATCTCGTCACGCGGAACGGCGATCTCGTCGTCGAGCTCGAAGGGCGCGACCTCGTCGAACCGTTCGATGACGAGTCCGGAGACCAGGTACTCGTCGTGGTCGTTGAGCATGTCACTCAGACGATCGGCGTCGAGCACTGCGCGTCCCGACAGAATGCAGTCCTCGCCATAGGCGACAAACGCAACCTCTGCCGGCGTCTCGCCGGCGGGCGCGGCCGTCTCCGGCTGACTGGAGCGTCCGAGATGCAATCGGCGCGGCAATCGATCGATCATGGATGCAAGCGTGCTGGTGTCCGGTGAAGCCCGACACCGCCCGAAAGTACGGGGCTGCGATAGCATCCCGGGACCATGCCAACTGCCGACGAGCCACACCGCCCGACCCTCATGACCGTCCACGCACATCCCGACGACGAGTCGATCGGCACCGGTGGCACGATGGCCAAGGCGGCCGCATCCGGCTACCGGGTGGTGCTGGTCACGTGCACCCGTGGCGAGATGGGCGAGATCGTGGTCCCGGAGATGGACACGCCGGACAATCACCGCCGGCTCGGCGAGCTTCGGGCGGTCGAGCTCGAGCGGGCGATGGCCGAGCTGGGTGTCACCGAATGGGAGAACCTCGGCTACCGCGACTCCGACATGATGGATCGGGCCGGCAACCGCGATCCGCGATGCTTCTGGCAGGCCGATCTCGACGAGGCGGCGCGACGGCTGGTCTGGCTGATCCGCCAGTACCAGCCGGATGTGATCACGACCTACAACGACTTCGGCGGCTACGGCCATCCTGACCACATCCGTACGCACGACGTCACCGTCCGGGCGTTTTCACGGGTGGGCGACCCCGCCTGGTACCCGGAGCAGCTCGCACCCGAACACGGCGGCAGCGGGCCGAGTGCCGATGACGGTGGGCTCGCCCCGTGGGCGCCATCCAAGCTCTACGAGCAGGCCATCCCTGCGTCCGTGCGCAAGCGGATGGAGGAAACGTTGGCGGCGCGCGGCGAGAAGTCGTTCTGGGCACCACCGGATGACGCGACCCCCGAACAGATCGCCGAGATGGAGGCCTACGCGGCGAAGATGCTCGTGCCGGACGAAGCGGTCACGACCTGGGTGGACACCTCCGGCGAGCCGCTCGAGGCGAAGTGGCGTGCGATGCACGAGCACGTGACGCAACTCGCGGACGACTTCCCGTTCTTCGCCATCGGACTCGACGGCTGGCGCGAGGTCTGGGCGAAGGAGGCTTTCATCCTGCGCGAGTCACGTGTCGAGACGGCGACGCCCGAGACGGACCTCTTTGCCGGGATCGTCTAGCGGCGACGGAGACCGTCGCAGGCGACGGGGACCGTCGGAAGCGACGCCGCACCGTCGCCCTCACCAGGGCAGCAGCCCCTTCGAGGCCGAGTAGACCTGGCCCATGACGACCTTCCCGTCGCGGGCAGGATCGAGGAAGTTCGGCTGGGCGCGGTCCAGGATGATGTGCGGTCGCATGCGTGGCCTGGATGAGCTCGGCGCCCTTGAACGTGAGCTCGAGCGTGATCCCCTCCATCGTCGGCTCCGACCAGGTCTGGTCGAACACGAAGTTGCCGAGCGCGTACCAGATCGGCTTGCCCTTGTAGACCTCCATCGCGGCCGCCCAGTGGGCGTGGTTGCCGATGACCATGTCCGCCCCGGAGTCGATGATCATCCGGGCCAGCTTCTGCTGCCCGGTGAACGGCTTCGAGCGGTATTCCGTGCCCCAGTGCGGAAAGACGATCACGAGGTCCGCGCCAGCGGCCCGAGCCGACTTGATGTCGGCCCGCACGATCGATGCGGTGAGCGGCGCGCTCCCGATCTTGTCGGCGGTCGCGTGGTAGTAGCCGGCGATGGCGTCGTATCCGAGCACGGCCACGGTCATCCCGCCCGCCTCGAGCATCGCCGGCTTGCGCGCTGCGGCGAGGTCCTTGCCGGCACCGGACACCTCGATTCCGCGCTTGCGGATGTTCGTGATCGTCTGCAGAAGGCCCTGCCCGCCGGCGTCGCGGATGTGGTTGTTGGCCAGGGACACGTAGTCGATCCCGGCGGCTGCCAGACCGTCGATCAGGACCGGGATCGGCCGAGAACACCGTGCCCTTCGTGTGCCAGGTCGGTCGATTCGGGCGCCGGGTTCTCGAAGTTGGCGATGGCAAGGTCGGCGCCTTCGATGAGCTCCCGGACCGTCCCCGCGTTTCCTGTTCGCTTCGCCCGCGGCAGCTCCCAGCCGAAGGCCGAGCAGCAATACCGGCTGGTGATCTCCGCCGTTCCGCCGTCGAACGGGAAATCAGCGCCCTTGTGCTCCACGACAAGGGTCTTGTAGACGCCGCGATCGAGCATGATGTCGCCGCCCGCGAACATCGTCCAGGTGGCCGTTGGGTCGAAGCGCATCCTCCGCCGCATCAGGTGCGAACGTCGGCGAACAGCGGCCAGTCGGCGAGAGTCGGTCACGCGGCCGACACCAAAGAGCGCGTCACCGCCCCACGCCAGGGCGCGGACGGACGGACGGACGGCATCCGCACGCAGGAACGCAAGCCGCTTTCGCGAGGTCGCGAGGTCGGCGGCCAGCCTTGGTCGCGTCGCTGGCGAGGATCAGCCGGCTCGCGACCGTGGGCCGCGCGAGACCGAGCTCGGCAAGGATCGCGTCTGCCTCCGACGAGACGAGCTCGAGCGCGTCGTAGCGGCCACTCGTCCCGGCGAGCACCTTCTGGACCTCGCCGATACTCGTGGCCGTCTGCGCGGCCCGGAAATGCGTGACCGGGACGATCGCCACACGAACCGGCGTCGGCGAAGGCGAGGCCGTCGCCGTGGCCGCGGGGGATGCCGACGAAGCGGCTGGCGACGCGGAGGCACCCAGTGAAGCGACGGCACCGAGTCCCGCTGAGGCGGGCGCGCCGACCGTGGCACCCGGCACGCCGCCTGTCCCCGCCGGTCGCAGTGGCGCGGCGATGACCAGGAGGGCCGTGACCACGACCGCGGCGACGAACACGGCCAGGGCTGCCATGAGCGGGCGCATGTTCACCGGACCGATTTTGCCAGACGTCGACATGGCCACCGCGAGACGTGACGAGGGATGAAGAACGCCCCGTCCGGGCGGGCGGACGGGGCGTAGGGAAAAGCGATTGTTGGCGGACCCGACCGGATTCGAACCGGCGATCTCCAGCGTGACAGGCTGGCATGTTGGGCCGCTACACCACGGGTCCAGTTGTGGCGATGGCGGAGCATACCAGAGGCGTCCGGCCTTGTCGCCCGCGGCGTCGCCGGCGGCTCGGCTGGCGCGGGCCGCCCTCGCCGTATACTCGCGGCCCATGTCCCTGATCGATCTGCGGAGCGACACCGTCACGAAGCCGACGCCGGCAATGCGTCGCGCCATGGCCGACGCGGAGGTCGGAGACGACGTCTTCGGTGACGATCCGACTGTCAACGCCCTCGAGGAGCGCGCGGCCGAGCTCCTTGGCAAGGAGGCCGGGCTGTTCGTCGCCTCGGGCACGATGGGCAACCTGGTGGCGCAGCTCGCGCACCTCGCAGCGCGGCCAGGAGACCATCGCCGGTCGCGAACACCACCTCGTCATCGACGAGGCGGCCGGCCACGCGGTCATCGTCGGCACCAGCGTCCGCTCGCTCGAGGATCGGCCGGACGGGACGATGGATCCGGGCGAGATCGACGCCGCCTTTCGCGACCCGAGCGACCCGCACGAGCCGATCAGCGGTCTCGTCACCATCGAGAACACCCACGCCCACTCGATGGGCCAGCCGCTCAGCGCCGCGTACACGCGGGAGGTCGCCACCATCGCGCATGGCCACGGTGTCCCGCTCCATGTCGACGGGGCCAGGTTCTGGAACGCGGTTGTCGCCCAGGGCGTTCGGCCGGTTGATCTGGCCGGACCGGCCGACACGGTCACGTTCTGCCTGTCGAAGGGCCTCGCGTGCCCCGTAGGCTCGCTGGTCGTCGGATCGCGCGACGTCATCTGGCGAGCCCGCCGCGCCCGGAAGCTCGTCGGCGGGGGCATGCGACAGGCCGGCATCCTGGCGGCAGCGGGGCTCATCGCCCTGTCCGACGGCCCGGACGGCATGATCGAACGCCTCGGCGAGGATCACGCGAACGCCCGTCGACTCGCGGAGGCGCTGAGCGATATGGACGGGATCGTCGCGGCGGGCGGGACCGCCCAGCCCGGATCGGGACCGCTCGACCCAGGGCGTGTGCGCACCAACTTCGTCCTGTTCAAGGTCCAGCGCGATCGAGCCGCATTCCTCGAGGCACTGCGAGCGCGAGACGTCGTGATGGTGGAATATCCGCACGGGCAGGTCCGCGCCGTGACCCACTACGGCGTCACGGCCGACGACATCGAAACCACCATCACCGCGACCCGCGCGGTCCTCGCCGAGACGAGTCAACGACCGGTCAAGCCCGGTCCGCTCGTCGCCACCGCCTGACCCGGGCCGACCCGCCCAGGCAGCAGCACACGATCGGGCCGCATGGCGCGGCGCCCCGGAGGAACCCAATCGCATGACCGATCCGCGCGCCGCGCGCCTTCTTCCACGGCCGGCCGCGGCGCCTGATCGCGGCCCGCTCGACGACCGGTTCTACGACCTCGTCGAGGAGCGTTTCGTCCGGCTCGTGAACGAGAACCCGGTGCTCGGAACGGCGTTGGGTCTGCATCGCGACGATGATCTCCTGGGCGACGGGAGCCGCGAGCAGGTCCTTGCCGAGCTCGCGGGCGAGCGGGCGCACCTGGCCGAGATCGAGGCGCTCGACCCCGCCGGTCTGTCAGCGGAGGTCCGTTTCGAGCGCGACCTCGAGATGCACAACCTGCAACGATCCATCTTCGACATCGACGAATTGCGGATCTGGGAACGCCGATCGCTCGCGCTCGACACGGTTGGCGACGGGCTCTTCCTCCTGTTCGCACGCGACCATGCCCCACTGCCCGAGCGGCTCTCGGCCATCGCCGGCCGCCTCGAGGCCGTCGGTGCGTTCCTCGAGGAGGCGAAGACCCGGGCGACCGTGCCCCAGGTGCGTCGCTGGCAGCAGATCGAGATCGATACCGCGGCCGACCTCCCTTCCTTCTTCGACGAGCTCGTCAATGCGGGCGACGGGGTCCTTGACGCGACTGATCAGCGGCGCCTGGAACGCGCATCCGAGGCAGCCAAGATCGCGGTCGAGCTCTACGGAACGTGGCTCGAGGAAACGCTGGCAACTGCCCATGACGAGTGGGCGATCGGACGCGAACGCCACGACGCGATGGTCGGGCTTCGCGCGTTCGACGGGCTCGATGCCGACGCCATCCTGGCGCTCGGCTGGGAGCGGCTGAGCGAGGAGCGGGCCGGTCGCGCGGCCGCCGCCCGCGAGATCGACCCCGATGTGGATGAGCTGACCGTGATCGACCGGGTCAAGTCGGACCACCCGGACGGCTTTGCTGCCGCCCTCGATGGATATCGCGAGTCGATGATCCGCGCAAGGACCCACCTGATCGACCATGGCCTCGTCAGTGTTCCGGACGACGAGCGGATCGACGTCATCGCGACGCCGGAGTACCTCCGCAAGGTCATGCCCTTTGCCGCGTACTTCGAGCCCGCTGCTTTCGACCCGGACCCCAAGGGCATTTACGTCGTCACGCCCTCGGTCGACGGAGACCCGGACGCGATGCGCGAGCACAACTTCGCGTCGATCAGCAACACGAGCATCCACGAGGCCTATCCGGGCCATCACCTGCAGCTCGACACGGCGCGCCGCCATCCGTCACTGACGCGGCTGCTGACCGAGGCCCCCGAGTTCGTCGAGGGCTGGGGGATGTACTCGGAGCTGATGATGCGCGAGCAGGGCTTCGACGACGACCCGCGCTTCCGGCTGATCATGCATACGGACGCGATCTGGCGGGCCTGTCGGATCATCCTCGACGTGCGAATGCACCGAGGCGAGATCTCCGTCGACGATGCGACGGACTTCATGATCGAACAGACGAACTTCGAGCGGCCGAACGCCCACGCGGAGGTCCAGTGGTACACGTACCGACCGACCTACCCGCTCTCGTACCTCCTCGGGCGCACGCTGTTGCTCGGTCTGCGTGCGGATGAGGAGCGCCGGCTGGGCGACCGGTTCAGCCTCAAGGCGTTCCACGACGCGTTGCTGCGCAATGGATCGTTGCCGATCAGCTTCCATCGCCGGCTCCTGGCCGCGGACGCCGCCGCCAATTCGGCCTGACACGGTCATGCAGGTCATCCCGGCGATCGATCTCGAGTCTGGCCGTTCTCGCCTCGTCTACTGGCCGGGTGCCGCGGCGGGTACCGGCGCGCCGACCGACCGCCCGGAACGCATCGCCGAGCAATTCGTCGCCGTTGGGGCCCGGATGATCCATCTGGTCGACTTCGATGGAGCCCGCGCCGGGGCCCCGGCCAATCTCGAGGCGGTCGGTTCGATCGCGGCCAGGATCGCGGTCCCGCTGCAGGTCGCGGGCGGCGTCGATTCGGCCGAAGGGATCCGCCTCGCCTTTGCGGCCGGCGCCACCCGGGTCGTGCTGACGACGGCCATCGCGGACCGTCCCGACGACCTGCGTGCATGCCTGGCCGTGGCCGGGGACTGGCTTGCCGTGGGGCTCGATCCGCGACCCGATCGGCTGGCGGCGTTCCCATGGCAACGCGCGGCACCGCCAACCGTGGAGGCGCTCGTCGGCGAGCTCGTCGGCGCCGGCGTGACCCGCTTCGTCCTTGGCCATGGCGGGTCGGAACCTGACCTCGATCGGACCCGCGAGCTGATTCGGACGTACGATGCCGAGATCCTGGTGGCCGGTGGGGTGCGAGATCTCGACGGCCTGCGCCGCCTGCGCGATACCGGCGTCAGTGGCGTCATCCTCGGAGAGGCACTGTTCTCCGGGTCCATCGAATACCCAGCAGCCCTGGAGGCCGCCGCATGATCCAACTCGTCCCGCGCCGCCGCGTCGCGTCGGTCGCCGTCCTCACCATGACTGCGGCGGTGCTCCTGGCCGCTTGTTCGACCGCAGGCGGCGCCAGCCCGACGACAGCCACGCAAACGGCCGCCGGCGAGTGCCCGACCAGCCAGCCCGAAGCGCTCCCTGCCGGCGAGACCCGGACCGTCACCATCGACACGGACAAGGGGCCGATCGCCATCAGGATCGAAGCCGACCTGTCGCCCATCGCCGCCGGCAACTTCGTGGCGCTCGCCGGGTGCGGTTACTACGACGGGGTGGTCTTCCACCGCGTGGTCCCCGGCTTCGTCATCCAGGGTGGCGATCCTACCGGCACGGGCACCGGTGGCCCGGGCTACGAGATCCAGGACGAGCCGGTGACGACCACGTACGCCCGAGGGATCGTGGCGATGGCCCGGACGTCGCAGCCGAACTCGGTCGGATCTCAATTCTTCATCGTCCTCGACGACGCGGCGCGTGCGCCGCTCGAGTCGGCAAACACCTATCAGATCATCGGGAGCGTGTCGTCGGGCATGGACGCCGTCGATGCCATCGCCGCGGCAGCCGGCGCCGAGGAGATCCCGTCAAACCCGGTGGCCATGACCAGGGTCACCGTCACCAACCCGTAAGCATTCGCAGTCAAGGAGTCACCGCATGACCCGTGCCACCATCGCCACCGAGCTCGGCGACATCGAGATCGAGCTGTACGACGAGAGTGCCCCCAAGGCCGCCGGCAACTTCGTCGACCTCGCGCGCAAGGGTTTCTATGACGACGTGGTCTTCCACCGCGTGATCCCGGGTTTTGTGGCCCAGGCTGGCGACGGCCAGTATGGGAAGAAGGCCTCGCTCGAGCGTGGCCGTGTCGGCACGGGTGGTCCCGGCTACAAGTTCGAGGACGAGAAGGTCCAGGGGGACTACGTTCGCGGCGCCCTGGCGATGGCCAACGCGGGTCCGAACACGAACGGCAGCCAGTTCTTCATCTGCCACCAGGACCTGACCGGCAAGCTGCCCAAGAACTACACGCTCTTTGGCCAGGTCACGCGCGGCATGGATGTGGTCGACAAGATCGTCAACGCCCCGCGAGACAGTCGCGACCTGCCAGCGGACCCGGTGGCGATGACCTCTGTGACGGTCCATGAGGGCGACGAAGGTTAAGGAATTTACACACAGAGATGTGCCAAAAACCCTTGGAAAACGGCCCTCTGTCGGGTAGGATATTCGTGCTGCTCAAACAGCCACGCTGCCCCAGCGACAAGGTCATGGGTAGGTAGGGTCAGGGTAGTCGGTGCAGCCGACGTGATAGATGCTCTTGACGCGCGGCAGAAGTGTTCGCCTTGGCGGGCACCTTTACCGGGACAGCATCGAAGCGGCTCCTTCGGGAGCCGCTTCGGCATTTCCAGAGCTGAAATACGGATGTAATGCCATCGCGCGGACGGCGGGTTCGTCCGGGACGCGAGGCCCGCCATCCTGTCAGTGCGTCGTTCGACCCTAAAAGCTTCGGACGGCGCGTTTTCACGTCCGGCATCCGGCGGCGTCCGTCGGCTACCCTCACGCGATGCCCGCGCGACGATCTGTCCAGACCCTCAGCCTGCGCACCCTGAACCGGGCAACCCTTGAACGCCAGCTCCTGCTGCAGCGGCAGCCCAAGGGCGTGGCCGACACACTCGAGCACCTCGTCGGGATGCAGGCACAGCTGCCGAATGCCCCGTACGTCGCGCTCTGGTCGAGACTCGCGGGCTTCGAGAGCGGGGCGTTGAGCGAGCTCGTCGCCGACCGCCGCGCGATCCGGATGACGCTGATGCGCGGGACGATCCACCTGGTGACGGCGGACGACGGTCTGGTGCTCCGACCGGTCATGCAGCCGGCGCTCGAACGCGACGTCTATCGGAATTCGACGTACGGCGGCGCCCGCCTTGTCGGCCTGGACATGGATGCCGTCCTGGGTGCCGGCCGGGACCTGGTCGCCGAGCGTCCGCTGACCAACGCCCAGCTCCGGGATGCCCTGGCCGCGCGGTGGCCTGACCGGGACCCGGCCGCCCTGGCCTACGCGGTCAGGTGCCTCCTGCCGATGGTCCACGTGACGCCACGCGGCATCTGGCAGCGCAGCGGCCCGATCGCCCTCACGACGGTCGAGGCCTGGCTCGGCCGGTCGGTCAACGCGGTCCCCGACCTCGACACGATCGTCGTGCGCTACCTGGCGGCCTACGGGCCGGCGAGCGTCGCCGATGCCCAAACATGGGGCCGGTTGACGGGTCTGCGCGAGGTCTTCGATCGCCTCCGGCCGCGTCTTGCCGAGTTCCAGGACGAGCGCGGGCGTGAGCTGTTCGATCTCCCGGACGCACCACGACCCGACCCGGAAGCCCCGGCGCCGCCGCGCTTCCTGCCCGAATACGACAACGTCCTGCTCGCGCACGCGGACCGTTCCCGGTTCGTGGACGACGACGTGCGAAAGCGCATCCAGGGGGAGGGTCTGGCGGTCGGATCGATCCTCGTTGACGGCGTCGCCGGTGGCACGTGGACGACGGCCGAGGCCGACGGTGCGGTGACCCTTACGATCCGAGCCCTCGAGCCCATGGCTGACCCCGTTCGGGCATCGCTTGTCGACGAGGCGACGCGCCTCCTGGCATTCCTTGCCCCCGATGTCGCCGTGCGCCGCGTTGCCTTCGGCAGGCCGGCCTGAGCGAGGTCAGCCCGTCACCGCGCCCGTGACCCGTCCGTCGACCGCCCGCCCGACGCCAGCCGTTGACGCATGCACCGTCTGCATGCCCCAGGCCATCCGTTCGGCATTGAAGGCGATCCCCGTTCGCCCTCTGCGGTCGAGCAGGATCAATCCGCCGTGCCCGCCGAGCCGTTCCCCAAGCCGCTCGATGGCTGCCTCGGCCGCGGCCTGCGGGGCGATCCCGGTCGCGACCCGATCGACCGCCCACTTTCCGAGTACGAGCCGCATGATCGCCTCGCCGTCGCCGGTGCACGACACCGCGGCGCTTTCGTTGTCTGCGTACCCGCCACTCCCGACGATGGATGAGTCACCAACCCGACCAACGGGCTTGTAACGGATTCCGCCGGTCGAGGTCCCGGCGGCGAGGTTGCCCGCGCCGTCCAGGGCGACTGCGCCAACCGTGTCGTGCCCGCGCGAGCCGTCGGTGGCGGTCCCGATCTCCGCAATGCCGCCCGTCAGTGCGCTTGACCGCGCCTCTTCGAAGCGCTGCCGTTCCCGCGAACTGACGAGCTCACTGTTGTCGATCGGGTCGAAGCCATGGTCGCGCGCGAATCGCTCGGCTCCGAGGCCAACGAAATACACCTGTGCGGACCGTTCCATGACCGCCCGCGCCACCCGGATCGGGTTCCGGACCGTCTCAACCGCCCCAACGGCCCCCGCGGCGAGTGTCGCGCCATCCATGATCATGGCGTCGAGCTGCACCCGGCCGTCCTGGTTGAGCACGCTTCCTCGCCCCGCATCGAAGGCCCCCGAATCCTCCATGGCGACGATGGCGGCCTCGACCGCGTCGAGCGCGCTTCCACCGTTGCGGAGGATCGACCACCCGGCTTCGAGCGAGTCGCGGATTCCCGCCACGTACCGCTCAACGCCGTCGTCCGGGATGGTCCCGGCGCCGCCATGGATGAGCAGCACCGGTTCCCACATGTCCGCCACGATCCAAGCATGACCGATCCGACGGATGGCCCGATATCAGGCGTGTCGGCGGGCCCTTCCAAGCCGGCCCTCGATCAACAACGCGACGTCCAGTGCGAGGAGGCCGATGCTGGCTCCGGTGATGACCCAGTCGGCGGGACTGAGCCGGCGTCGATCCGGGCTCGAGTCCGTGAGCGACTCGTCCGCGAACGCGCGCTGGTCGATGCCTTGCCGCTTCGCCAGGAGGTCTCGTTCGATCTGCAGTCGCTCCCGGTACACGGTTTCCCATTCGTCGAATGGCACCATCAGCCGCGCAATCTGCCGGTCGAGCGCCTGGATCCGGACCGTCAGCCCGCCGACGCCGCCATGGTCCGTGGCGGCGGCGATCGCCTTGATCTCGTCCTCGATCCGTTCCAATTCGGCGCTGGTCGTCAGGTATGCGGGCAAATCAGTGAGTTGCGCCGCAATGGCGGCGCGGGCCCGGGCAACGGCTTCGCGAGTTCCAGACAGGGCGACGTCAGAGGGATACACGAGGACGTCGAGTGACCGGTTTGTGAGCAGCATCAGTCGATCCGGAACGAGCCCGCCTAGCGCCTTTCCGGCGACCGCGTCGAGCAGTCTTGGCGGGATGGACAGGATGGTCGGCGCCGGGCGGGGCTCCACGGCAAGGCCGGCTTCATCCAGGACCGCCTTGAGATCGGCCAGAACCCGGTCGTAGCCACCCGGCTTGATGACGACCGGGACGTGCGCGTCCTCCCAGCGCCTGGCCAGGCTGCGGAGCTTTCGCGCCAGCGAAGCCAACGCGAGGATCACGATCGTGACCGCCAGGACGAGCGTGAATGGGAACCCGCGGACGATGCCCCCAAGCAGCCCGAGCCCTCGGGGTCGGCGCTCGGATTCCGCGATGATGATCGCCGCCGCGCCAATCAATAGCGGGATCAGCACGGCAAGGCCGAGCATGATGAGGCGGACGACGCCTTCGTCGACGAAGTCGGGGACCGGTACGAACGCGAGCATGAACGTCCCGATGTCGGGGAACACGACGCCGACCACGGTCAGGACCCAGACGAGCGAGCCGATCGCGATGATCAGGAGGACGGTCTGCTTCCGCCCTTCGACTTTGCCGAACAGCAGGATCGTCGCCCATCCGAGGGCGCTGTTGAGGAGCCGCCCGGCGAACCGGCCGAGCATCGCGAAGACCGATCCGACGATCGCCATCGTGCGACGATGGCAGCAGGCATGAAACGTCGCGGCCCGCCGATTGATCGTCCGCGTTGCAATCGAGAATCAACCGTCGGCCAGCGGCAGGATGGAGACACCGATGCGATTTCGAACGACCCTGCTGCAGGGCGACAAGACGGCGACCGGGATCCGGATCCCCGATGAGATCGTGGAGGCGTTCGGGCGCGGCAAACGGCCGCCGGTAACGGTGACGATCAACGGCTACACCTACCGCAACACCGTGGCGGTCATGGACGGCGCCTTCATGGTCGGGGTCAGCGCGGAGCACCGCGCCGGTGGCGGGTGTCAAGGGCGGCGACGAAGTCGACGTGGACATCGAGCTCGACACGGCGCCGCGCGTGATCGAGGAGCCCGGGGACTTTGCATCAGCGCTCGACGCCGAACCGGCCGCACGCAGGACCTTCGACGCGCTGTCCTACAGCAACAAGAGCTGGCACACCCTCCAGATCGAAGGCGCCAAGACCGCGGAGACGCGACAGCGCCGAATTGCAAAGTCGATCGAGGCCCTGCGCGACGGCCGCCAGCGGTAGGCCAATGTCCAGGGTGGCGGGCCGCTTCCGCCCGTCAGCGGGTGGTTTCGCCCTCCCGCGGGAAGAACTCGGCGGTCCGCTGCGCGAGATCGATCGCTGGCTTGAGCGCTATCGCCGGTTCTGGACCCAGACGCCCGGCGCCCCCGGGACGGATCTGGAGCGAGCCCAGCGTGAGCGGCCGTTGGCCGAGGTGTCGGCATTCCCACCACCCGAGCCGAGGAAGAAGAAGCGAAAGCACCGAAAGAGACGCAACAGATAGAGTCCGGAGGTGGCACCCTCGGCGCGCTCGTTCGTCCTCCGCCATACCAGGCTCCGACCGGTCCCCGGACTCCCGGCCGTTCGCCTCCACCTGGCCGAGGAGGTCCTACCCCTCTGGCGCGCCCTCCAGCTCGAGACGGGGGATCCGGACTCGGCGCTCCCCTACTGGGCGTTTGCATGGGCGGGTGGCCTGGCGATCGGCCAGCACCTTCGGCTCCATCCGGAAATCGTGGCGGGCCGACGGGTGTTCGACCTCGCATCGGGTTCGGGGCTCTGCGCCATCGCGGCCATCCAGGCCGGGGCCGCGGCTGTCACGGCGACGGACGTCGATCCCTTTGCCGCCGCAGCGATCGCTCTGAATGCTCGCGCGAACGGATCCCGGATCACGGTCATCCGGAACGACGTGTTGGACGACGACCCACCCGACGTCGAAGTCATCCTCGCCGGCGACTGCTGGTACGAGGGGCGCCTGGCCGAACGCGTCCTGCCCTGGCTTCAGCAGGCCGCCGCTCATGGCATCGAGATTGTCGTGGGTGACCCGGGTCGTCGGTACCTGCCGACCGGCGAGCTCGTCGAGCTCGCCACCTACGAGGTCCAGACGACCACCGAGCTCGAGGACCTCGACCAGAAGCTGGGCCGTGTCTACGCGCTCCGCCCTGGCAGCGAGGCTGAACCGATCGCCGGCGTCAGTCGCGCCCGACGCCCGTAATCGAGAATTCCGAAGACTCCCCGACTGCCACGCCGGCCGAGGTCATCATGGCCTTGCTCACGCTGAGGGCCAGACGCCCGCCTCCGGCCGGCATCACGCTCGAAGCGAACGCAACGGATCCGATCGTGCCGCGGACGCGTTGCTGCTTGAGGCCGCCGAGCGCCGCAGCGACTGACCCCGGGAGGTCGACGACCGCCAGCCCGGCGATGAAGCCGTCCAACGACATGCTCATGTCGATGACGACATCAGCCATGTCATCTCCTCAGGCGGGTGCCAGGGCGTCACGGAGTTTGGCCGCGAACGCATCCGGTTCGCCGGTCTGCCCGTATTCACCGCCGAGGAATCCGGCGTGATCGCCCGGGAAGACCGTCACCTCAGCGCCCAGGCGCTCGGCAACCTCATATGCGCCTCGGTTCGCCATCTCGCCCTCGGACCCACCGCCAGCGGCCATCACGATCCGGGTCGGCACCGCCCGAAGGGCGTCGAAGTCAGGCTCGTACTCGATGATGCCGGGGATCGTGTACGAAAACATCGGGTCGATCCGGGAGCCATCGTCGCCCGCCGGCATCCCGAACATCTGTGGGTCCGGTGCTGGCTGGCCGGCAACCTCGGCGGTGAACGGACCGCGGTGGCTGACGATAGCGATGAAGTGAGCCATGGCGGCGCTCGCGCCACTCCGCATGAAGGTCTCCTGGATCGCGCGTGTTGCAGCGACAGCGTGTTCGCGGTCCGGGAGAATCGCCGGAAGCGGCGGCTCATGCGCGACGACGGTCCGCACCTGCTCCGGGTGCTTTGCAACCAACGCCAGCGCGTTGACGGCGCCGCCACTGGTGGCGAAGAGGTCGACGGGTCCTCCGCCGATCGCCTCGATGACTCGGTGGACGTCGTCGGCATGGATTCCCGGGTTGACCGCGCTGGTGGGATCGGTCACCCGGCTCCGCTCCGTCCCGCGCGGGTCGTAGGTCACGATCGTGCGGTCGGGAAAGTGCTTGGCCAGGGTGCCGAACCCGGCGGCCCCCATCGGCGAACCGATCAACAGGAGTATCGGTTCCGTGGACTGCTCATTGCGTCGGACGTCGTAGGTCAGCGTTGCACCGGGCACGTCCAGGGCGTGGGTCGTTGGCTCAGCAGTCGTTGTCGTGGTCACGTTGGTCTCCTTGCCTGGTGAATGAGGGTCTTGCTCTACAGACTGTTCGTGCGGGCGGATCTCATCGGCCTCGCCTGGTCTCATGCCCTGAGGCCGACCGCCTCGGCGAGGATCGCGTCGATCTGGCCCACGGCCTGGGTCAGACCCTGTTCCATGCCCATGGCGAGGACGCGTTCCATCGCCTCCGTGCTCGGAAACGCGGTTTCGATCGACATCCGCGTTCGTCCGTTACCGATCGCCTCGATCCTGACGCTGGCGGTGTTCTGGGGCAGTTCGGTGTTCGGCGAGCCATCGTCGTTTGCGAAGCCATCGCGGAATGCGAGGCCGTTCGGCGGATCGACCTCGACGATGTCCCAGTATCCCTTCGGCTGGTCGCCCTCCGGCCCGGTCATGTGGTACTCGATGCGGCTGCCGGCCGCGAGGTCGTACTTGGTGAACGTCGCGGGGTAGGTTGGTGGACCCCACCAGCGCTCGAGTTGACGCGGGTCGGCCCACAGCTGCCAGACCCGCTCGGGCGGCGCCGCGAACTCGGCCTCCACCGTCATGGTCAGCGTCTGCGGGTCCTTGCGAACGGCGGTCACGGTCATCGATCGATCTCCTCTGTTTCGACTACGAGCGCATCCATGCGATCAACTCTCCCCCGCCACAGGTCCTCGTACCGGTCGAGCAAACGGCGCGCGACACGGAGTCCTTCCCGGTTGGTGCGGACGACCTTGCGGCGCCCGACCCGGACCTTGGTGACCAGGCCAGCCCGCTCGAGGATGGCGACATGTTTCTGGACGGCGGCGAAGCTCATCGAGTAGTGCCTGGCCAGCTCGGCGACGCCTTCCTCGCCGTCGATCGCCCGGCGGACGATGTCGCGTCGCGTGCGGTCCGCCAGGGCGCCAAACATCCGATCGAAGTCAGGCGGGGCGATCTGCATACATACAACCATACGGTTGTATCATTGTCCTGTCAATGGCAACCACAGACCGATGAGCTGGACGCAATGGGACAGTCTGTATAGCGCGATCTTCGAGGTCCTGTGGCGCCCGGGTTTGAGCATGAGAAGGGAGCGTGGTCCATGAGCGAGAGGTCAAGCGAGTACGTGGTGCCGGCGCGGGCCACCCGTCGCGAATGGGTGGGTCTGGCCGTGCTCACCCTGGCCGCGCTCGTCTACGCGATGGACCTGACCGTGCTCAACCTCGCCGTCCCACGGATCAGCGCCGAGCTTCGACCGACGAGCGCGCAGCTGCTCTGGATCATCGACATCTATGGCTTCCTGGTCGCCGGACTGCTCATCACCATGGGCACGCTGGGGGACCGCATTGGCCGGCGCAAGCTCCTGCTCAGCGGCGCCGCGGGCTTCGCGTTGGCGTCGCTGCTGGCGGCGTTCTCGACGAGTCCGGAGATGCTCATCGCGAGCCGCGCCATCATGGGCATCGCCGGAGCGACGGTTGCCCCGTCGACGCTGTCGCTGATCTTCACCATGTTCCTGGACCCGAAGCAGCGGACGACCGCGATCGGGTTCTGGATCGCTGCGTATTCCGCTGGCGGCGCCATCGGCCCGGTCCTGGGCGGCCTGCTCCTCGAGTTCTTCTGGTGGGGCTCGGTGTTTCTGATCGGCGTCCCGGTGATGGGACTGCTGCTCATCCTTGGCCCTCGCACGCTGCCCGAATACAAGGACCCCGAGGCTCGTCGTCTTGACTTGCGCAGCGCAGCGATGTCGCTGTTCGCCATCCTGGCCGTGGTCTACGGGTTGAAGGAGATCGCGCAGGATGGGATCGCTATCGTTCCGATCCTCTCGATCCTCGCCGGCCTCCTGGTCGGGATCGTGTTCGTGCGTCGCCAGCTGCACCTCGAGTCACCGATCATCGATGTGCGCCTCTTCCGGATCCGTGCGTTCACCGCCTCGCTTGGCACGTATCTCTTCGGCATCTTCGTCGTCATCGGCTATTTCCTGTTCATCGCGCAGTACCTGCAGCTCGTGCTGAGCCTGTCACCGATTGAGGCTGCGGTGTGGTCGCTTCCGTCGGCGATCGGCTTCATCGTCGGCTCGGTGGCCGCGCCGAAGATCATTCATCGCTTCCGCCCGTCGGTGATCATGGGCGTGGGCATGGCCATCGCCGCGGTCGGGACCGCGACGCTGATGGGCCTGGGACTGGACCCCGGCCCTGGCATCGTCCTGATCGTCATAGCCTCGATCGTCATCTCGATCGGGCTGGCGCCGGTTATCACGCTCGCGACCGAGCTCATCGTGGGGAGCGCTCCTCCGGAGCAGGCAGGCGCTGCGACCGGGATGTCCGAGACGAGCGGCGAGCTCGGTGGAGCCCTTGGGATCGCGATCCTCGGCAGCCTGGGCACCGCCGTATACCGAACCGAGGTCGCGGACACGCTTCCGCCCGGGCTTCCCGCCGAGGTCGCCGACGCGGCACGGGACACGCTCGGCGGCGCGCTCGCGATCGCCCAGACACTCCCCGAGGAACTCGGGGCGCCACTCATCGCGGCTGCCCAAGTCGCCTTCATCGACTCGATCCACCTGGTGGCAGCCGTTGCCGCCGTGCTCGCTGTCGTGACAGCGATTGGCGCGGCGGTCGCCCTCCGCAGCGTTGCCGCTCGGGTGGAGTCAGTTCCGGAGGCAGACACCCCCGAGGCCCTCGGAGCTACAGAATGAGCGCTGTGACGCTGGCGGGCCGGGTCGAGACGGCCGCCCGACCCACGTCTGGTCGCCCCTGGCGTGAGCTACCGCTCTGTCGGGATCTGTTGGACGGCCCAGCCGTTGCCGTCGGGGTCACCGAAGAAGACGAAGCGGCCCCACGGGTAGTCCTGGACCTCGCTTACCTCAACGCCACGACCAACGAGCTCCGCGTGCGCCGCCTCGATGTCCGAGACGACAAGCTGGAGCCCCTTGACCGAGCCTGGCGCGGCGTCGCTGATGCCGAGCCCGATCGTGATCGAGCACGCGGAGCCATGCGGCGTCAGCTGGATGAAGCGCAATGACTCATTGACGACGTGATCGTGATCGAGGTTGAAGCCGGCCTTGTCGACGTAGAACGACTTGGCCCGGTCAACGTCGGAAACCGGCACAGCGACTAGTTCGAGCTTCCAGTCCATGGGGACGCCTCCAGCGATGAAGATGGAACGGTTAGAGGATACGGGCGCCCTTAGTCTGTGAGCGCGGCGACAACCGTCGCGCCGCACGGATGATGGGGATGGATCGAACACTCGTCGACCGGGCGCGTCATGGCGATCATGCCGCCTTCGCCATCCTGGCGGAGTCGGCCACCGATCGGCTGTACAGCGTCGCGACGCTAATCCTTCGCGATCCTGACCGCGCCCAAGACGCGGTCCAGGAGGCGCTCATCTCGGCTTGGAGAGATGTCCGCGCCCTTCGCGATCCCGATGCGTGGGACGCGTGGATCCATCGACTCATCGTCAGGGCGTGTTATCGAGAGGCCGATCGACACCGTCGACGTCGTCAGCTCGTGAACGCGTTCGATCCGACCCCACCGAGCATCGGTGATGGGTCGGCAGACCTTGCAAACCGCGACGAGATCGAGCGTGGGTTCCGACGGCTGACCGTCGAGCAGCGCGCGATACTCGTCCTGCACTTCCACGCAGGCCTGTCGGCAGCCGAGGCCGGAGACGTCCTCGGGATTCCCGAGGGAACGGCGAAGTCCCGGCTCAATCGGGCGCTCCACGCGATGCGTGCGGCGCTTGACTCGGACGCCCGCGCGATCCAGCTCAATCCGGTGAGACCAGCATGAACGCCCACCGCGACCTCGAACGCGATCTGGTGGCGTGGATGGATACCGTGGCGCCAAGGCAGGCACCCGACAACATCGCCCCGCTCGTCGTGACTCGGACTCGTCCGATGCGGCCGCGTCCAGGCTGGCTCGCCCGCCTCAAGGAGCCTCCAATGCAGTCGCAGCTTTCATTCAGACGCTACCTGAGCTTTGGCCGGTCCGCGCGGTTGGCGCTCATCGGCCTGCTGATCCTCGCTCTTGTTGCCGCAGGAGCCTTCGTCGGAAGCCAGGTCATGCGGTCGCGACCGCTGCCTCCGCCATTCGGCCTCGCCGACAACGGTCTGCTCGCAGTCGATATCAACGGCGCGATCGTGGTCATGGCCCCTGACGGTTCGGGTGCCCGACGGCTTGACCTGCCGTTCAGCGGCGTCACGGGAACGTCGTTCTCGCGCGATGGAACGAGAATGGCGGCCTGGGCCACTCCGGATGATGGCCGTCCGGGACAGAAGTCGTTGATCGTGGCCAACGCCGACGGGTCTGGCGCCTTCGCGGTCGGCCTCGCACAGCCTGTGAGCGACGTGGGCACGCGCATCGGGTGGTCGCCTGACGGCCGCCATCTTGCCTTTAGCGGATTCGGCGAGCAGTTGTTCGTCGCTGACATCGAGGCGCGAAGTGTCCAGGAGCTCGGACAGAATGCGTCGATCAGGATGCGCAGAGACCCGGCGTGGGGCCCGGACGGCCGGCTCGCATTCCGATGCACGTTGACCGACGGCGCGCTTCACCTCTGCGTCATGAGTTCGGATTTCGGAACCGAGCAGGTGCTGGAGACATCGGTCGGGTCCGAACATGCCTTCCAGGCGCCGTCGTGGTCACACGACGGCAGTTCGATCGCCTACCAGGTCGACGACACCGTGGACCTCCCAGCGGGGGCTGGTGCTGGGTGGGACGTCGCCACGATCGATGTGGCGACGGGCGTCGAGCGGATCCTCACACGCGGTTTCGCGGATCACACCATCCTTCCGATCTGGAGTCCTGACGATCGACACGTGCTGTTCCTGACAGGGTCAGGCCCGGGTGTCGTGCGGTCAGACGGCACGGGTCTGCGGGTGTTCGACGGGTCGTGCGAGTGGATCGAGCCATCGCCGGACGGCGCCTTCGTGACGTGCCTGATGGGCGATCAGATCGCGCTGTACCCAATCGCCGGCGGACAGCCGACCGTCATCGAGCTCGAGGGTCGTGCCGGTTCCGTTAACTGGCAGCGACGATCGGACTGACGATTGGGAGCGGCTGCGGCTCGTGCTGCAGCCGCTCCGAGCACTGCTGGACCGCAGGGGTCCCTAGGCCGATTCCGGTGCATCCGATCTGACGGCCTCCGCGGTCACCGCTCGCACCGCGGTCTCGAGCTCGGCTGCGGCGTCCGGCGTCTCGGCGATGGCCGTCATGCCGAACCGACCGTCGATGGCGAGGCCCGACAGCATGTGCAGCACGACACCCGTCCGGCGGGCAGGGTCGAACAGGAGGCCCGCGTCGGCCACGGCACGGACGAGGGCAGCCGGGGGAAGACCCGTCCACGACGGGTCCACGACGTTGTCGGTGGCCGCGTAGCAGCGGGTCGATCCGTCATCCGCGAGCCATCTGCCCGCGTCCGCGTCATACCGGCCCGGAACGACGCTCCGAAGCGCGGAGTACGGATGCGTCGTACCGCCCTTGCGAAGGTTGACCTCGAGTCCGTAGATCCGCCAATCGTCACCAGTCGCGGCGTCGCTTGCCGCGACGAAGTCAATGCTGAACCGGCCCATCGCGCCGCGCTCGGCGAGCACTCGTCCGATCGCCGCTGCGTGGCGCGCAAGCTCAACGGCGTACGCCGGATCGGCCGGGAAGCGGCAGCCCATGTACACCTGGCCGCCGGGGCCGCCGAGGACCTGCTCGTGCGTCGCGAGCACGACGACCTCGCCGTCGGGACGGATGTCAACCTGCGCGCTCGGGCTGGAGAACCGAACACTGGCAATTCGCTCCTCCACGACGCCACCCCGGGCCAGATCCTCGAGATACCAGGACGGGAGCTCGGACACCTGCCGCCGAACCGCGTCACCGACGGAATCGGCTGCGCCTGCAGGCGGCAGGTCGAGCACGGCATTGCCGTCCCCGGCTCCACTGTCGTCGTGCTTGACAACGATCGCGGTAACCTCGGGATGGGCCGACCGAATCGCTTCGGCGGCCGCGGCGACATCGTCGGCCGAGCGGACGTCCTCGCGACCGAGCGGGATCGGGATCGCCGCCTCGGCGAGCAGCCGGCGGCCCTCGCTCTTGAAACCCAGGTGCCGCAACTCAGGTCGAGTCCCATTGATCGGAACGTCGAGCGCGAGGGCGAGGGCGATCTCGGCGTCGGTCACGTTCCACGGCTCGATCAGCGCCGGGCGTGTTCCGACCAAGCCTCGCAACGTGTCGAGGAGATCCGGGCGATCGAGGACCTTCGCGGCGACCGACCGAGGCGTGCCGTCGTCGACCGCGAAGAGCTGGAGTCGCTCGCGGACGCCCTGGCGACGCTCGGCCGGGATCACGTCGAGAACGGCATCGATCGCGACGTCGTCGGGACGCTTCGTCGAGAGGAAGGCGACCTCGCAGCCGGGGATCCGGTCGGCAACGAGCAGGGCGTTCAGGTAGCGATGCTCGAGCGAGGCGATCCGATCGCCGTAGTGGGACAGGATCGACTCGCTCACGCTGTAGGACGGCAACACGATCATGACGTGGGCAACGTCCGAGCCAGGCCGGTTGGCGGCCAGGGCGGGACCGAGCTTGCGCTGGAGTCGATCGACTCGATCTTCGGTCACGGCTCCTCCTGCTCGTTCGTGACCGTGGAGTCTAGCGGCGCTACGTGGTGGATTCCCGAGCGTCAGCTCGATTCGTCTCGCGACGGCATAGCGGCCGGGCGGCCACGCCGACGATCCGTATCGCCGGACGTGGCCGCCACGAGCGCTGGGACTATCGCCGGAGCTTGTTGCCCTTCCAGTCGAATGACTTCGTCGCCTTGTCCGACGCCTTCCCGGTGCCATTCACAGATGACGTCGTCTGGGCGAACGTCAGCACGGAATGGGCGACAGCGTCGGAGGTGATGGCGAGCACCTCGTCGTTGATGTTGTCGAACGTGTCGCAGGCCAGGTGGTAGCACGGGTCGAACTGGCCTTCCGGCCCGTCGGACACCACGCCGCCCCATTCAGCTTGCTGCGCCGGTGTCTTGTGCACTTCGGCGCCGGTGAAGATGCCGCCAGCCGGGATTCCGACGGCGGTGTACTCGTCGTAGTCCGAGCGCCCGTCGAACGGGATCCGCTCGGTGTACAGGCCTCGCGCGTCGAAGAAGTCCTGGAAGACCCGCTCGACGTTGCCCGATCCGTTCGGACCTGCGAACCCGAACTCCGAGCCGTCGCCGTCGTAGATCAGCAGGGCGAAGTTCGGCGAGGCGATCATGTCGAAGTCGAGCATCGCCACGACGTTGCCTCGCTCGGCCTTGGTCAGGCTGTCCGCGTTGAAGGTTGACCCGAACAGGCCTTGCTCCTCGCCGGAAAACCAGATGAAGCGGACCTTGTTGCGGAGGTTGATATTGAGCTCGCCCATCTCCTGGGCGACCTCGATCTGCGCCGCAGTGCCGCTGCCGTCGTCCTGGATGCCCGGGCCCTCGGGGACCGAGTCGAGGTGGGCGCCGGAGATGACGACGCGGTCGCTCCGGCCGCTCTTGGATTCGGCAATCACGTTGCGCGTCTCGAGCGTGTCGGTCTGACCGGACGCCGCGAAGTCCACGGTGGCAGTAGGGTGGTCGACGAGGTATCGGCCGACGGC
Organism: uncultured Chloroflexia bacterium; assembly: GCA_963731865.1. Classification (GTDB taxonomy): domain Bacteria; phylum Chloroflexota; class Limnocylindria; order Limnocylindrales; family CSP1-4; genus SPCO01. The sequence goes on from CAVSXG010000002.1 coordinate 2,085,868, forward strand.
GTAGGTCGACTCGATGACGGGGATCGTCACGCCATAGCCACCGATCGTGCCGCCGATCGGGCCGTTGCGATCCGGATCACCGAGCGTGCCCTCATTGAAGATCAGGGCGCCCGCGGCGCCGTGCAGCTCGGCGTTGAGCGCCTTGAGCCCGAAATCGCACGTTCCCCGCTGGATCACGGCGATCTTCCCCGCCAGGCTCGTCGCGCCAGCCGGGAAGTCGGCGTCCTCGCAGCCGGCACTCGAGGTGCTCGCCTGCGCGGTCGGCTCGACGAAGTCGATGATCGCCACTGGCGCGTCGTCGACCGAGCCTGCACCGGAGAACGACATCGTGGCGAAGTCCACGTTGACGACCCAGGCCGGGTCGGCCGGCGGTGTCGCAACGAGCACCGGTGGAGCGAGCTCGGTGAACACGTCAGCGGTGAAGGGCTGGGTGGTCACGTTCCAGTAACCCGCGTCCAGTTGGCTCACGACGTACTCGACCGAGTCCTCGTGGCCCTGCGTCCCAGTCGCCCGATTACCGCCGTTTTCGTCCGCGATCTCTTGTAGCTCGCGCAGGTGCTCGCGGATCCCGAACGTCCCGGCGGCGTCCCCGACGACAACGGCGTCCTGCAGTGCCGTCGTGTTCGTGGGCGTCGCGCCTTGGGCCGTTCCGGCCACCCCGACGAGGGCGATGATCACGACGAAGGCGCTGAGCCTTCGATGGGGTCGGTGCATGTCTCTCCTCCTGATGAAGACCCGCCCCCGTCGCTCGGATCCGTTTCGACTTGGACGAGGACTGTAGCCAATTTCGCGTTCATGGCACAAGGACGCCGGACCGGGCCTCACGCACGGCGCCCGGGCTTCGACAGGTCGACTAGGTACGACACCGGTGCGCCCTGGCACCACGGCGCAATTATCGATGCGAGAAGGGTCATTTCTCCTTGTAAATTCGCCTCTGCCGGGGCCGCTCGCTTGGAGGAGCTCACGTATGAGTCGCGTACGGAACAGAGTCGGGTTGGTTGTTGGGGTCAGCCTGATTGCCATGATGCTGGGGTTCGCACCGGCGGCTTCGGCCGCCCCGCCGAACGCCGCGGTGGATCAGCTATGCAACAGCAGGACCAACAATTCGGTCCGCAAGTTGCTCGAATGCGTCACCGTGGAAGGCGTGCTAGAGCACGAGCAGGCACTCCAGCACATCGCGGACGCTAACGGCGGCAATCGTGCCTCGGGCACGTCCGGCTACAACGACTCCATCGACTACGTCGAGAGTCGACTCGGCGCTGCCGGATATACGACGAGTCGCCAGGAGTTCAACTTCAACAAGTTCAATGATCTCGGCGGGTCGGTCATGCAGCAGACCGCGCCGGGCTCGGTGACCTACGTCCTGGGCACGGACTTCGGCGCCACGCCACATTCCGTGCCTGGCGATGTCACGGCGGCCGTCACAGTTGTCGACATCCAGCTGGGCCTGGGCAACACGTCCACCAGCGGTTGCGAGGCGGCCGACTTCGCTGGATTCCCGATCGGCAACATCGCGCTCATCCAGCGCGGTACGTGCACCTTCGAGCTCAAGGGTGAGAACGCCGCCGCGGCAGGAGCCTCCGGCGTGCTCTTCTTCAATCAGGGCAACACCACGGCTCCGGATCGCAACGGCATCCCGGCCGTGACGCTCGGCAACGGGTACACGGGCAACATCCCGGCGCTGAACCTGACCTACGCCCTTGGCGCGGAGCTGTCCGCAACAGCGGGTCTCACGATGCGGCTGTTCGCCAATGTCACCCGCGTCCTGACCGTGACCGAGAACCTGATCGCGGACTCGCCGGGCGGGGATGCGACCAACGTGATCATGTCGGGCGCCCACCTTGACTCGGTTCCCGCCGGGCCCGGCATCAACGACAACGGCTCGGGTTCGAGCTCCCTGATCGAGGTCGCCGAGCAGGTGGCCAAGCTCAAGTTGCCCAACAAGTTGCGCTTCGCGTGGTGGGGCGCCGAGGAGGACAACCTGGTCGGATCGACGTTCTACGTCAACGACCTCGTGGCGAACGCGCCCGACGAACTGGCCAACATCGAGATGTACCTCAACTTCGATATGGTCGCGTCGCCGAACTACGGGCTGTTCATCTACGACGGTGACGGCTCGGGCTTTGGCCTCGTCGGTCCGGATGGCTCGGACGACATCGAGGCGCTCTTCGAGCGCTACTTTGCCGAGCGCAACATTCCATCAGAGCCGACAGCCTTCAGCGGGCGCTCGGACTACCAGGCGTTCATCAACAACGGTGTGCCGGCCGGCGGCCTGTTCACCGGCGCCGAAGGGGTCAAGACCCAGAGCAGGCAGCCAAGTGGGGTGGCACCGCGGGTATCGCCTACGACCCGTGCTACCACCAGGCCTGCGACACGTTCGCCAACCTGAGTCACGTGGCGCTCGGCATCAATGCGGATGCGATCGCCTACGTCGTCTTCCTGTACGCGTCGGGTGCCGAAGCGCTCGACAACTGACCGAACCTCGCGTCAGAACTGGGCGCCCCGCTTCCGAGCGGGGCGCCCAGTCGTTTTCTGGCTGTACGTTCTAACCGAAGACCTGCTCCAGGGCACGGAACACGAGCCAGAGCGCAATCGGCAGGACCACGGCGGTGGCGAACCCGCGAACGGTCGCCGGCTCCCACGGCCACGTCGGGATCCCAGCGATGACGTCGCGCTGGGTCACGAGGCTTGATAGCTGCTGGTTCAGCGCATCGGCGTCCGTGAGGTCGCGAGCTTGCGCGCGGCTGCTGAGCTGGTCCATAGCGACTTGAAGGTCGCGGTTCGCGAGGCTCTTGAGTCGAGTCTTCTCCTGGGCGATTCTCTGGTGCATGCCGTACATCGGCAGGACGAAGGCGGCGGTTCCGAGCAGGATCGAGATTGCGACGAAGGCAATAGTCGCCCAATCGATTGGTGATGGCTCTGGTGCCGCCACGAGATAGCCAATCCCGAGAATGATCAGGCCAGTCCGAGCCGTCACGCCCGAAAAGGCGAGGAGCGGGTCGAGCTGGAACACGTCGATCGCCGTCAATTGGCCATGGATCTGGGTGACGAGCCGGAGCTGGCGGACCGTATGGAAGAAGAGGACCGCGACCAGCGGAATTCCAACCAAGGCAGCGGCGATGTCAACGGCCACGGACATGGTTCCCCGACCGACGAGCGATGAATTGAATGAGTACGCGATCGCAATCGCGAGCCCGACGAAGGTCCAGATGACGGTCGGGCCTGCGGGGATCGTCGTCAGTTGATACCGGAGGTCCCTGTACCGTTCCTCGCCTACGGACAGCGCCGGTCGGAGCCGCTCAAGCGCAATCCCAGCTTCACGGTCGAGGTAATGGATCGCGGCGAGGCAGCCGAGGCCGGAGGCGGCGGCGGACGAAAGATAGACGTCGAATGAGCCGATCGGAAGATAGCCATCGAGCCAGCCAGCGCTGTTCGCGGTCAGGATGAGCGCCGGGAACACGACCAGGTAGGGAAGCCAACCCGGCACACGCAGTTGATCGATCTGGTCAATGAGCCTGTCAACCCAGCTCGGCTCGAAACGGACGTCAAGTTTGGTTTCGTCCATGGCGGCGATCGTACGCGGCCATTGCAACGCCGCGGACAAGATCACCGAACTGCAAGGAGCGCAAGACATGTCACTCGCCCGCGTCCAGTTCTTCTCCATCTCGCTCGATGGTTTCGGCACAGGCGAAGGTCTGAGCCTCGACGAACCGTTCGGCCACGCCGGCGAACGGCTCCACGAATGGATGTTCGTCACCGGGTGGTGGCGCCAGAAGGTCGGCGAGCCCGGCGGCAGCGGCGGCCTCGACGACGCCTTCCTACGGCTGCACGATCAGGGGATCGGCGCCGAGATCATGGGCGCCGGGAAGTTCGGCCCGCCCGGCTGGCACGAGGACCCGGAGTGGAAGGGTTGGTGGGGTCCCAATCCGCCGTTCCACAGTCCGGTCTTCGTCCTGACCCATCACCCGCGCCCCTCGATCGAGATGGAGGGCGGCACAACCTTCCATTTCATCGATGCGTCGCCGGCCGAGGCGCTTGCGACGGCGCGCGAGGCTGCGGGCGGCCAGGACGTCCGGATCGGTGGGGGTGCCACCACGATCCGCGCGTTCCTTGCTGCACGGCTCATCGACCACCTGCACGTCACGGTGGTCCCGATCATTCTGGGCCGGGGCGAACGCCTTTGGGACGGACTGGAGGGCCTCGAGAAGGACTACGAGATCGAGGCCACCTCCTCACCCAGCGGCGTGACGCACGTGACGTTCACCCGGGCGGGACCGGCTTCAGGGTAGGGTCACCCTATGACAATTCATGTCCGAGTCGGGACGCTCTGCGGCGCGGTGCTGTGCGCCGTCCTGACCGGTTGTTCGGCGGCCGCGCCGACCGGGACCGCCGTTCCTACACTGGCGCCGACCGCGGCGCCCTCACCGAGCTCCACAACTCCCGCCCAAGACATCTGGGATCTCGAGCCTTTGGCCCCAATCGAGCCCGGGACCTACTCCATCGACCCCGACCTGGACCCCTCCACGCTCCTCCGCGTGGTGTACGAGGTCCCAGCGCAGGGATGGTCGATGTGGATCGGCGGCGCGAAGTTCAGTGACGTCGGACACGTCGGCCTGAGCATCACCACCGTGGTGAACCTGGTGCGCGATGGCTGCCAAAGCTCGTGGGCCGATCCACCGATCGGACCGAGCGTCAGCGACCTCGCTGCTGCTCTGGCAGCGCTGGCCCCATTCCAGGTGACGTCGGCCGCGACGGATGTGACGATCTACGGCTACACCGGGACGCATCTCGTGTGGACCGTGCCCGACCTTCCTGTGACGGGAGAGGCAGACGACCAACGCTTCACTGGATGCGTCGATGGCAAGCTCAAGAGCTGGGTCGCGCCCTTCGATACGGCCGAACCTGGAGATGCGTACTACGGCTACACGGGTCCTGGCTACATCGAGGAGTTCTGGATTCTCGACGTCGAAGGGACCCGTCTGATGATTGCGGCGGGACAATCCCCAAGCTCGCCGTCGGAGGATGTTGCTGAGCGCGACGCCATTCTCAACTCCATCCGAATCGAGCCATGAGGTTGCTCGTTAACGCAAGAAGTGCGGAGGCCCAGCGCTTGCTGCAAGGCCGGGCCTCCTCCAATCGGTGATCCTAGCGAGACAGTCGCATCGATACGACGTTGGCCGAGTCAGGACTTGAGTCCGTGACCCCGAACAACGCGATCAGGTCGCTCGTGCCGATCGCTTCGAGGCCCATGTAGTCGCCGAGGAAGAGACCACGAGCAAACGGCGCGGTCGCGAAGTCGAATGAAGCGAGGAGCTGGGGACCGCTCCACGTTTGTCCACCGTCGCTCGAATGCCGCAGATAGACGTCCGTAGGAATTCCATCAGCGTCGTCGTTGCGGGCGATGTCGTAGTAGAGGACCGCGAGCTCGCCGTCATTGGCAACAGCGACCGCGTGGTTGAAGGAATGGGCCGAATCGTGGTGGCTCACGACCACCGGCGAGGACCATGTCTTGCCCGCGTCGGTGGAGCGGCTGAGCACGATCTTGTTCGTAGAGCCACCCTGCGGGGCGGCCCACGTCACGTAGATTGCACCGCTGTCCCGGTCGACCGCGATGTCTGGCAAGTAGTCGCCAACTCGGAGCGGCAAGCCATCAGCTTCTGAGTTGGCGAAGCTCAACGGCGCGATCCGGTTTGCCGGCGACCAATGCTGTCCTCCGTCGGTCGAGCGCTGGACAGCTTGGAATGCGGCGTTCCGGTTCGGCTGGACGCCAGCGCCCTTGAACAGCACGGCCTGGACGTCCAGAAGCGTCCCATCGGGTAGAACAGCGATCTGGTTGCCCTGCGCATAGACGTTGGCGTTGGTCATTGGCTTCGGCGTCGACCATGTCAGGCCGCCGTCGACCGTCTTCGAGAACATCGGCAGCCCACGGAAGGAGAACGCGTGGATGAGCTTCGAGACCGAGGCCTCCACCCCCGGCAGGTTGCCCTGGATCCACGTCGCATACGCGCGTCCGCCGACGTATGGGTCCGCCGTAATCGACTGCTTGTCGTTGAAAACGATGCCAAGGGGATCCGCGTTGCGCGTGATGTCGACAGGCGTCGACCAAGTGAGCCCCTTGTCGGTTGAGTACGACGCTGTGACCGCCGAGTCGCTGAGCACTCCATCGATGATCGCAAGGGCAATCTGGTACGCGCGCCCGTCCGCGTCGAATGACACCCATGGGTCCGTCGCCCGCGGGAGCGGCTCCTTGAAGGGTGTTGACGCGATGTCGGAGCACGCGCTGAACTCTGCCCAGTTGTTGGTGTAGCTGGCGCCGCCATCCAGGGATACCGCTGCGACCAGGCCATGTGCCCCGCCATCACTCCAGCGGTCCTGCTGGAAGACACCGATGACGTTGTCCTGATCAGTCGGATTCACCGCGATCTGCGGCTCGACTTCGGTGCCCTCGAAGTTGATCTGCGGCGGATCGCCGTCTGGGTTCTCCGCCTGGTCCGGGCACGGGTCAGCGAGCGGGGTCGTGGCCGGGCTGGCAGTTACGGCCCCACCCAGCGTGTAATCCGGGCCTACGGCTAGGACAGCCGCGAACGGGACCGCCATGACGATGGTCGCGATAATCAATGCCTTGGGGAGGGCATGGTGCCGCATCTGGACCTCCTGTCCCTGGTGACTCCGTCCCCGGCGGGTCACGTCCGAGGTAACGATCTCACCATCCGACCGAGGCGGCAAACGCTGGCCCCTAAACGAGCTGAGTCTGGTGGTGCGTTGACGCACCGGAGAGAACTTGCAAGTTTCGGTGACCCCACCGGCCCCCTCCTTCGGTGCGAGGGCGTGACCCATCGTCCGGACGGAACGGGCGTGGTGCTACCCGATACCGAGAAAAGCAGCCCTGGTCAGGGTCAATCTGAGCCCAATGTAGACTTCCCTCGCGCGCCTGTAGCTCAGTGGATAGAGCGTCGGCCTCCGGAGCCGGAAGGCCTGAGCGTAGTGCTTACGCTCCTGGAACTCGGCCCGAAACTTCTGGGGTTTTACGCTGAAGCCCTTCGGCCCGACTGGATGCCGCTTGTCTCCATGGGGTTTGGTCCCCTTTGACCTCGCGCGGAGGCGTGAGCGTGCTACGTCGATGATCAAGATTGCGATCGACCCTTGGCTGAGCTGAGCGCCGATATCAGCGATCAATCGGCTAGGGCACCACGACGAAATCGATGCTGTCGACGATCGGCATCGCGGCCGCGACGAACGGTTCGAAGTCGGCGGCGTGATCCGCATAGAGCATGATCGCGATGTTGCCGCCGTCCGGCTCGTCGAGGAGGATTAGGCGGTGCCGATCGTCGCCCTGGGCCACCTGGTTGGCGACACTGGGCACGGCCGGGATCGTCGGGTCCTGTGGACAGCTCCCGGTCCAGCCCGGCTCCAGGCCGACATCGAGTTGCAGTCCGAGTAGCCCGCCGACGGTGACCGAAATCGGCTCAGTCGTCTCGAGGCCTTCGCGAGCCGCCAGGGCGGCGGCGATCTCGGTTGCGCTCGTAACCCCTTCCCCTTCCCACTTTCCTGGCTGGCAGTCGGAGCTCGCGACCCGAACGTCGTCGGTGATGACCACGATGGACCGCACGTAACGATAGTTTGATAGGCCCGCGCGGGTAGCGAGCGTATCTTGGAGCAAGGCGAAGTAGGCTCGCCAGTCCGCGTAATTGACCCAGCCGCTCGGGACCGTATACGTGATAGCTGGCTGCAGGGATCCCGACGTATGGGTGCCCGAGGCCAGTTCTCCGGCGCACCCATACTCCATCGTGGCGTAGCCACATATTTGACGCATGCCGAGCAGCCACCAGGGGGCGGCCGCGCTCGGCGCAGGAGATGTGGGGGGCGACACGATCACGGTGGGCACAGCGGAGCGCGATGGCGCGGATCCTTCACCGCCAGGCGTGCCTTGCCCCAGCGGCGCACAGGCGCCGTTGGTGATGGCGAGCGCTACGAAGAGACCAGCGCCCATCCCAGCCCGCGGCTTCAAGGTCTCGCTCCTTTGCGTCGCCGATCGCCCTCGGCGTACGAAGAAATGGGAGTCATCGATCTGCCGCGACACGTTGCCAGCTCGGGGCCGAGTCGGCGTCCCATGGCAGCTCCGTGGCCCGACCAGTCTCGACGTCGACGACGATCGGGCGAGTCCCGCGGGTTGCAAGCAGGACGATGCTGCGACCATCGGGGGCCCACGACCATCCCTCGTACTCCCCGTTGCGGCCGCCTGGCGCCGAATACCAGCTGCACAGCGCCTCCCCCGAAGACCTCGGCGCGGGCACACTTCCTTCGGTCTTTGTCTCAACGGACGTCGCGTCGAGGACGCGCTCGATCCCGGTTGCGATCTCGATGATGACGATCGCTGCGCCGGGTCGAGCTGGGTCAGCGCTGCAGCGCGCGAACGCGATCCGGGAGCTATCCGGCGACCATTGCCCCCATACGTCCCGACCGAGCCTTCGGACGTCCGTGCCGTTGGCGTTCATGACGACCGATCCGAAGAGGCCGAGTGCCTGGGTACCACTCGCGTCGATCCGAAAGAGCGAGAACAGGATCAGCGAGCCATCGGCCGACCACCCTGCGCAACAGACCGCGTACGGCTCGTTCTCCTTGATGGAGCCGCCGACCGACAAGCGTGAGACCTTCCGGAGGTCGGCATCGAACACGTCGAATGCATGGCCTGCGCCCGACAGGATTTGACTGCCGTCCGGGGGCTGGAACATTGCAGCCACCTGACCGCCATTGGCATGTAGGGAGTCGGTTCCCGGGGCGATCGGCAGCGGCGGCGTGAGAAGCCGCGGCTCGTCGACGCCGGTTGCGTCGAACAGGGAAAGCTCTCCGTCGAAGGATGGCGTTGTCAGCGGCTCGGAGTCGTGGTTGACGACAAGCGAGGCACTGTCGGGCGCCCAGGCGAATCCAAGGCCCCGTTCGCTGAAGCCCGCTGGCACGACCACGCGCTTGTCCGAGCCGTCCTCGCGAACGACGATGACGCTGGCGTTCTCCGTCCAAGGGTCGCCCCGCATGAACGCGATCAGCGTCCCATCCGGCGAGAAGATCGGGCTAGAGTCGGCCTCCGGCCCGGTGACGACGGGCTTCGTCATCCCGGAAACCGGGTCGCCGACGAAGATGTCTCCGCCCAACGCGTATGCGATGAGACCGTTTCCAGCCGGCACGACGAGCGCCGGGAGCCGACGCGGCTGGCTGCCGACATAGGCGGCCGCCGCGGTGAGGGCGAGAAGGAGCAGCGCAGTTGCTCCGACGAAGCGCCACGAGACCAGGGGCGCGGCGGCAGGGCCAGTCTCGACCCAGGCGCTGCCAAACCCCGCCACCAGGGCCGGGCGAGGGCGCCGATTCCGTGTCGCCTCGATAGCCTGCTCGAACCGGCTCGCCGGAGCTGGCCCGTGTGCATCAGCCTCGAACCAGCGAGCGAGCCTGCGGTCAAGATCGTCGTGTTCGGTCACGTGGTTGACTCCCTCGCAACGACTGGCGTCCGTTCGTCGGCATCGAGCGCTGCCCTCAGGGCCCGTTCGGCCCGGCTGAGCCGTGACTTGACCGTGCCGACAGGGATGTCGAGGACGGTTGCTGCTTCGCGTTCGGTCATCCCGAGGTAGTAGTGGACGACGAGTACTGCTCGCTGCTGCGGCGAGAGGTGCCTGAAGCCGCGCTCCAGTTGGTCTCGGTCGGCTGCCGGACCGGCCGCATCCAGCTCGGTCCTCGCTCCGAGCGTTGTCGCTCGGATCTCGATACGCCTGTAGCTTCTGTTCCGCCGTGCCTCGCGGTAGCAGGCCCGGACGACAAGGCGATGGAGCCAAGCGTCGAAGCGATCGGGATCGCGAACCGCCCGGATGTGCAGCCAGGCTGAGACGAGGGCCTCTTGGACCGCGTCAGCTGCAGGGTCGTCGCTTCGGAGGATGAGGCGAGCCGTTCGATGGAGCCGGTCGAACGCTTCGACGGCCAGTGCCGCGAAGGCATCGTGATCGCCGTTCCTGGCCCGGAGGATGAGATCTAGGTGCATCTGCCGCCAGCCTGATCGTGACCGTGTGGCCACCGTCGTCAAGTAAGAGCCGAGATCCGCGCCGATTCGTTCCACATTCGAGCGGCAATTGATTTAGCGGGCGGGATTGACAACAGGACCATTCGAGGTTTTACGGTCTTCAAGCGTTGTGGCCACCGAACCGTGCCCCATCGCCCGGATATACGTTCAAACCAGAGGCCGAAGCTCCGTCCATCTTCGACCGGTATCATCGGCGTCCGCGCGCCTGTAGCTCAGTGGATAGAGCGTCGGCCTCCGGAGCCGGGAGGCCCGAGCGTAGTGGCCACGCGAGTGGGACCCCGAGCGAAACGGGTGGAGTTTTACGCTCTCCTACGCCATTGTCCGCTGGTTTCGGTTGGTGGGCTACCTGCGGCACAGAAGCTCCGCGACCAGCGCGGTCATCCCCCGACGATGTCGAGCGATTCCGCGCTCGCCGGGTCGAGTGGCCGTTACGCGGCAGATATTTGTTCGCGGCCGCCGCCCAACGGGTCAGTCCGAGAGCGATGCCATGAGCAGCGGGGTGGCCAGGTCGAAGCTGTCGAGGTCCTGATTGGTCAGCACAACGAAGATCAAGGGGTCCTCGGTCAGGCATCCGGCCGACGACTTGTAGCCGAAGTTCGCACCGAGGTGCCCCACGGCCCTGACGGACGCTCGCTCCGCGGGATTGAACAGCCCGAGCCCGTAATCGACTGGCAACTCCGACGCGACGTTGTCGTAGAACGTCGACATCTCGGTCAGCGAGGCTTGCGAAACGATCTCGCCGGCGCAGAACGCCCGCCACCAGCGTGCGAGCGAGATCGAATCGGACGCCATGGCGCCCGCAGCTCCGTCGAGTCGTATCCGAGATTGATGGCAGGTAGCCGCCGCCCTGCTCGAGCGCGTCGCGCGACTCGCCGCGGGGCATGGCCATCGGGTCGGTCGGTGCCTCGTCGGGCTGGTAGATGAGCCGCTCCGTCCCTTCGACGCGGAGGACGCCATCGCGCAGGACGTCGACTAGCGGTCGCTGGCGAACGTGCTCGATGACGAGCCCGAGCAGGTTGTAGTTGGTGTCGGCGTACTCGAAGGCGCCGACGGGACGGCGAGCCGCCCGAACGAGCGCGAGGACCTCGTCGAGCTCCCAGACACGACTCCTGTCCACCGCCAATGCGCTCCTAGGCGTCGCCGTACCAATCCGGGATTCCGGAGCGATGGCTCAGGAGCTGGCGGATCGTTGCTCCGTTGGTGTCGAAGGTGAAGTCAGCCGGGAGGTACTCCGTGGCGGGTGCGTCGAGCGAGATCTCTCCCGCCTCCACCAGCTGCATGACCTGTGCCGCGATGATCGGCTTCGTGCCGCTGGCGATGCCGAACTGGCTGTCGATCCGAGAGGTCGTGAACGCCGTCCGCCGTGCCGGCCGCCCCACTCCACGTGCCGTCGGGAGTCATCACGGTGGCCGCGACGCCGCCTCCACCGGCCATGCCGTCCAGAGCCGCCTGGAACTTCGCTGCCACATCTTCTGGGACGGGGTCCTCGCTGATGGCGGCGAACAGCCGCGGTCGGGAAAGGCGCCGGACGGGCGACGGGTGTGGGCAGCGGCGGAGAAGCCGACGCGACGCCTATCTCCGAAGGCTCGACCGAGGCAGGCGGGATGGACACCGCGACGCCGGTGCAGCCCGTGACGATACCGAAGACGATCGACGCGATTGCGGCCCGTGCCGCGACTGGATGGGCGACAGGACTCCGCGGGCTCATCCGTTTCCCTCCGTGGTTCGGTTATGGGAGTGGACCCCAAGCGGTGGTCGGCCGTCAGGATCCGCCGGCCGCGGCGCCGCTCGGGCGTGGTAGGGCATCACCGACTGGTCGACGCTACGGACCAAACTCGACGGTCCCCCCCAAGTCGTCCCTGAGCCACAACTCGTCCGGAAAAGTGGTGCGACTCCACGTCAACCACGCGTCGAGATACGTCGCGCAGTTTCCTGTCCGGTTCGCGGGCCAGTCAGGCACGGACCCAGCCCAGATCTGCGCCTCCACGGGCGTTCCGCGCTTGAGGACGATGGCGGCGAGGGTGCCCGCATCCGACGCGCCCGGGTTGCTCGGCCCGTCCGTGATGTGCCCGCCGATCATGATCAGGCCATCCTTGGTCTGCCGAGTGCACTCGAGATCGACGGTGATCGGCCAACCGGGTCCTCTCCCTTCGCCGATTGCCAGGCGCCCCGTCACGGTGGAGCCTTCTCGAGTCGCCTCGAATTCGACTTTGCCCCAGTCGCGAATGACGAAGGTGCCTCGGGCGAGCAGCACTGGGCTCGACGATGGCGTGGCGTTCGTTCCGCCGGACCCGGATAGCCCTGGAAGGAACTGGTAGCCGGCCACCGCCACCACCAGCACCGCGGCGGCAGTGGCGATCAGCTTTGCGTAGGTGGTCATTCGGTTCGTCCTCCACGCCGGCCACAGGGCACGGCGCTGTCGAGTCGAGCGGATCTCCTGGAGAGCGGACGACAGGGCGCGGTCGGACATCCGGGTCGGGCCGTCGCCGAGCCAGGCTCGGGCGGCGCGGTCGAAATCGTTCTCGTTCATGCCATCCGCTCCAGGGATGTAGTGCTGGTCGTCCGGGCATCGGCATCGAGTGCCGCCCGGAGGGTGGACGTTGCGTAACGGAGCCTCGAGCGGATCGTTTCCGTGGGGACGCCGAGGTTCTCGGCGATCTCGGCGACCGACCAGCCGAGGTAGTGGCGGAGCACGAACACCGCGCGTTGCTCCGCCGGCAAACGGCGGAACCCACGATCGAGCGCATCGCGCGTGACGATGTCCTGGGTGGTGTCCGGCGTCGCGGGTCCGTCGACGGGCAGCATCACGACGTTGGCGGACCACCTCGAGGCGCGCTTGGCCTCGGCGTAGCAGGCGTGGACCAGGATCCGATGGATCCAGCCGTCGAACCGCTCGAGTTCGCGGAGTGCCGGAAGGTCCCGCCAAGCCGTGACGAGCGTTTGCTGGACGGCGTCCTCGGCGCGCCCGACGTCACGCAGGATCCGATGCGCGACGACGAATAGCCGGTCAGCGCAGCCGCGCGCGATGGAGGCGAAGGCCTCCTCGTCCCCGGACCGTGCCGCCTCGACGAGAGCGAGGTCCATCCACCACGGCTCCCTTGCATCGCGTCCCCGGGTGGGACGCTTCACCCACTATGAGTGCCGCGTAAGCGATTTGGGGTTAAATCGCCCTCCAGGAACGGGGCAAATCGGGCGGAGTTTACGCTATATCTGCGATCACCGGAGCAACCGTCGCCACGTGGACTGCGCCGTGGCGATGGGGGAAGCGTTCGACACGGCGATCAGGGCGGCGCGAGTTCGACGGCGCGGCTGGGATCCGCCTAGTTGATCCACGCCGGCCAATGGCACGACCCGATCGGGGGAACGGCAACGGATGATAGCCTCGCCGCACCGGCGCACCTCGCTACCTTGGACAGGCGGCTGCGTCGCGGCGCGAAGAGGAGCGGCTCGTGGCGCACGGCCCTACGATCGACAACGTCATCGAGCGGAGCCGCCTGTTCCGTGGGCGGGACGTCGCGACGTCGCTCCTGTCGGGCGGGCACGTGAACAGGGCCTACGTTGTGCAGGTCGGCGACGCCAGGTACGTCGTTCGCATCCCCGGCATCTCGAGCGAGCTGCTCGTACCTGACCGGGCGAATGAGCGACATAACACCGTGGCCGCTGCTGCGTCGGGCGTGTCGCCCGACGTCGTCGAGTACCTCGATGACTGGCAGGTCATGGTCCTCGAATACGTCGAGGGCGAGACGCTGACGGACGAGACGATCGCCATGGGGGACCGGATCCCAAGAGTGGCAGGTACGCTGCGGAGGCTCCACGCAGGCCCCCGCTTCCGAACGGATTTCGACATGTTCCGCACCGCCGAGCGCTGGTTGCGGATATGCAGCGAGCGGGAGATCGCGATCCCCGAGGGGCTCCCGGAACGAATGGACCGGGTGCGTCTGGCGGCCCGGGCGCTCGCCGTCCTCGCGATGGATTCGGTCCCCAGCCACAACGATCTGAGCGCTGACAACATCATCGACGATGGTCGGCGTCTGTGGCTCATCGACTTCGAGTACAGCGGGAACAACGACCCGTGCTACGACATCGCCGACCTCTCGAGCCAGGTAGCTCTCGACGACGATCGGCGCGCGATGCTATGCGAGGCGTATTTCGGCGTGGCCGACCCGGCGCTGCTCGCCCGGATGCGCCTGCACTCGACGATTGCAGACATCGGCTGGGCCGTCTGGGCCTCGATCCAACTTCGAGTCTCATCGCGCGAGATCGACTTTGCGAGGATCGTCAGGGGGTTCTGGGATCAGGCCCGCGCCATGCTGGACTCCGAGGAATTCCCCCGCCTGGTGCACTTGGTGTCCGGGGGCCGTGTCTCCGACTGAAGACTGGACTCGCCGGTGCCGGGTAGCGGGAGGGGGCGATCGATGCGTCCAACCACGCTGGCGCGAGCGCGTGGGTGTCGAACCCACCACGCCGCGCCGAGGACGGCACCCATGCTGTTGAAGACCGGGAGACCCACCCGGGGCCCCGCCGCTCCCGCCTCTCGAGCTTTCAGACGCCCTTCGCAGGTTTCAGCCGCCTGGACAGCGTCGCCGTGTGAACATGGGCTCGCCTTGGGGTCGATCAAGCCCGCATGACCAGCACTAACGTGACGCTACTCTTGCCCCTTGAGGTCGAGCTCCCGGGGCGGTCCGCCGACCGTCGCCGTCATCCGAGAACCGGACGAAACGAGCGTAGTGCTACCCGCTTGCGCGTAGCGGCAACTTGGGTTTTAGAGTCAATCTGAGCGCAATGTAGACTTCAACCCTCGCGCCTGTAGCTCAGTGGATAGAGCGTCGGCCTCCGGAGCCGGAAGGCCTGAGCGCAGTGCTACGTGAGTGGAACTCCGAGCATACAGGGTGGGGTTTTACGCTCAATCCGATACCCACCGAATCTCCGCGATCGACCGGCGCCCGGAACCCATCCCTGGGGCGAGACGAGCTAACTACTCGCGTTGGTGCTCTGTGAGGAGCTCCAGAACGGACTTCGTGCCGTCCTCCGTATGCGGGTCATCCGCCGGGCCGTCGCCGTTCCACCCGAGGTCCCTAAGCCGACGAGCCTTCGCAGAACGATGTGAGGCTCCGATGATCTCGGTGCACGCTACCCATCAGCCTGGGGTGGAGATTGCCCTGGCCGCTCACACACGATGACCTGATCGCGACGCTAGATCTCGTCGCTGTTCGAGGAAGGAGCGCGGGATATGTCCGGATCAGCTCCTCTATTCCGATGGGACCGCCGGCGCTGGACCAGTTGACGTCATATCAAGAAATAAGGCCATCAGACCGCGGACGTAAGGCTTCCCCCAATGGCAGCGAGGCAGGTCGCCCCTAGCCTCCGGGACATCGCGATCTCGCGACAGGAAAGCTCGGAGAACCACGATGCACCCCCTCGGGACCTATCTTGCGATCACGGACAGCCAACGCGAATACGGCCGGGATCAGACCAAGGTGCGGGCCGCTGCGTACGCACGGGTCGACGCGATGCCCATCACTGAACCTGAACCCGTATCCCCGATCGGACGGCTGGCCGCCATGTTGCGGCGGCGCGTCCTACGGACAGCCGGCGCCTGACTCGCCCGGGCGATCGCCGACGAGGATGTCTCAGCCGTTGCCGGACGGCCCACCCGAGCGCAATATCGGGGCCGTGCCCCGCCGGATCTCGAGTTCGATCTTCATCGGCCGTGTCGCCGAGCGGGCGGCGCTGTCCGAGGCCCTCCAACTCGCCGCCGCCGGCCGCCCAGGAATCGTGCTCATCAGCGGGGAAGCAGGGGTCGGGAAGACCCGTCTTCTGATCGAGGTTGCGACCCTCGCGGCGGAATATCAAGCCGCCACAGTCGGGGGCGTATGCGTTGATGTTGCTCCGGGAACCCTCGCGTATGCGCCGTTCGTGAACATCGTGCGTGACCTGCACCGCGGTGGGTTCACGGCGTCACTGCCTCCATCGACGCAAGCCGAGCTCGGTCGTCTCGTGCCCGAGACCTCTACGGGACGCAACGAAGGAACAGCTGCAGGACAGGGTGGACAGGGCCGCCTCTTCGCGGCCGTTCGAGACCTGCTGGCGGTCGCATCCGTGTCCACACCGATCCTTGTCACGATCGAGGACCTGCATTGGGGCGACGTCTCCACTCTGGATCTCGTCACTTACCTCGCACGGTCGATGCAGTCCGAGCGCTGCCTGTTGGTAGCGACCGCCCGGCTCGACACACTTCCTCGGCGACATCCGCTCCTGGGGATCGTCGCTGAGCTTGCCCGCCTGCCCTGGCTCGAACGGATCGACCTTGCACGCTTCGATGAAGGCGAACTGGTCCAGCAGCTGACCGGAATCCTGGGCCGCGTACCGGATCCCGCGATTGCGCACGAAGTGTTCGAGCGATCGGATGGGAATGCGTTCTTCGCCGAGGAACTCATCGCGACGGGCGGTATCCGTAGGGGGCCGCTGCCCACGTCGCTCCGTGAGCTGCTCGTCGCGCGCCTGGCAGCGCTCGACGATGTGACGCAAGGAATCGTGCGGGTTGCAGCGGTCGCGGGGCGCGTTGTAAGCCACGAGCTGCTCGAGCGGGTTGCCGGGGTGCCGTCGCCGGTGCTCATCGGCGCCCTCCGAGAGGCCGTCGACCACGGCGTGCTCCTCCGCGTTGAGGATCCCTCGTCGGGATACGCATTCCGGCACGCGCTCGTTCGTGAAGCTGCATACGACGAGCTCCTTGGGACCGAACGGATCGCGATCCACCACGCGATCGCCGATGCGCTTGAGCGCGACGAGACCTTGTCGCCGGGCGGCGAGCTGGCACGGACAGGCGAGATCGCCTACCACGCGATGGCAGCCCAGGACCTGTCGCGAGCGCTCACGGCGTCGCTCGCAGCCGTCGCAGTCGCCGAGCAGGCATCGGCATACGCGGAAGCCGAGATGCATCTGGATCGGGTCCTCGACATCTGGCCGCAGACTGCCGACGCTGCGTCGCGGGTCGGCATGGATCACGCCGAGCTGCTCGCGCGAGCCGCCCGCGCCGCGGCGTCAGCAGGCCATCAGGCCCGGGCGGTCGCGCTCGCTCGCGACTCGTTGGCCGGACTGGGCTCGAGCGACAAGGAGCGCCGGATCCCGACGCTGCTCGAGCTCTTCGACTATGCGTGGGAGGCGGCCGATATCGAGACTGCGGAGCGCGTCGTCCTGGAGGCGATGCCGATGTTGCGTGACGAGCGATCGGCCAGGAGTGCTCATGCGTTCGCGGACGCGGGGCTGCTCGATTGGTATCAGGGGCGGTTTACGAGTGCGCGCGAGGCCGCGTTGCAGTCGATTGCGATCTCGCGCGACTGCGGGGCGCGTCGGGAGCTGGCACTTGCGTTGACAATCGCCGGGCAGGTCTACACGCACCTGGGGGAGACGAACCATGCCGAAGAGTCGTTCGGGGAAGCGGCGGGGATCCTCGAAGGATCCGGCGACCCGGACCTGCGGGCCCGGGCGAGTTGGTGGCGGTCGTGGGGGCGGTACGTGCATGGCCGCTTCGAGGAGAGCCTGACTGTGGTTCGACTCGGCCTCGAGGTCGCCAGGCGCGAAGGGTCCGATGCACGCTACGGCGTAAACCTCCTCGAAATGGTCCTTGAGAACCTTATCGAGCTCGGTCGGTGGTCGGAGGCTCGGGGGATCGGCGAGCAGATTCTGGCCCGGCTGACCATCTCGTTCGAGATGGTCTATACCCACGGGTCACTCGCGCGGCTGTACACGCTTCTGGGTCGCACTGCGGAAGCCGAACGCGAGATCGCGCAGGCCGCAGATATCGAGGTGCTTGGTCACAATCGCGTGTGGCAGCACGAGGAGGCGAACTTCCTCGCGTACACCACCGGCCGCTACGCGGATGGTCGGCGTCACATGGAATCGGCGCTCTCAGCTTCGTCCGAACCCGAACGTGACGCGACATTGTGGTGGTCGCTTCTCAAGGCGATCGGCGGCGAAGCCGATCATGCGGATGCCGCTCGGCGCCGGCGTCGCGGCGCCGAGATCGAGGAAGCCGTGGCGGCCGGGCGAGTCTTCGCGGAGCTGCTCCGACGGAGCGCCACCGCGGCGATCAAGGCGGACGGAGCCGGTCCGATGATCATCGCCCTGCTCAGAAGCGCGGACGCCGAGGAGGCTCGGCTGGAGGGCCGCCCGGATCCCGTGGCGTGGGTCGCAGCCATCAACGCACGAAGCGAGCTCGAGCAGCCATGGGAGACGGCCTACGCACGCTATCGCCATGCCGAGGCCATCCTGGCGGGCGGTGGGGCCGTGGCCGATGCCGCGGTTCCCCTTCGCGAGGCGCATACGGCAGCCAGCGAACTTGGCGCGGCGCCACTCCGGATCGCGCTCGAGGCGCTGGCCTCGCGCGCAAGGATCCAGCTGGAGGGCCAGCCGGGCGGCGCCGGTCAGGCTGTGACGCGGCCGGCCACCACACTGACCGCCCGGGAGCTCGAGGTCCTGGCACTCGTTGCCGCCGGGCACACCAATCGCGAGATCGGTGATCGGCTGTTCATCACCGAGAAGACCGCATCGGTGCACGTCACGCACGCGATGGACAAGTTGGGCGCCTTGAGCCGGTACGATGCGGCCGCGACGGCGACCCGGCTAGGTTTGCTCGAGCCCGCGAACGCGCCTTAGCGCAGCGCTCTGCGAGCTTCGCGCGGACGTTTGGCCAAATCGACACTAACTGCTCAAGTGTCGACGAGTGTCCATCGATACCAAGCCGGGGCCGCGCGCTCCGTGCCTCTGAGTTGGCCCGGCAATGGCGGCCCCAACTTGTAGAAAGGCCGATTAGTGCCAAGCTTTCTTGTCCCGTTGGCCATTTGGCGACTGTCTGGTCATTGGCCGGATAAGATGGGCGGCGACGCTGGACGTGCATAGCGCTTGCGCTCACCTCCGCAACGTCAAGGGTTTTACGCTCTACGCGAGCACGAAACCGCGCGCCTGTAGCTCAGTGGATAGAGCGTCGGCCTCCGGAGCCGGACGGCCTGAGCGCAGGGCCCTCCCGAACGGGACCTTGAACGAAACACGGTGGGTTTTGCGCTGTGCGACCACTGTTGTGCACCGCCGAATGGCTGGCGTGGTCGTGCGAGCGGGAGGCCGGCTCCTAGCGGCGCCCAGGCTGGCTGGCGGTCTGTTGGATGTCGGGCCTTCTCTCGTGCTGTCCGCAGCTGGCGCGGACGACCAGCTGTCCGGGCAGGACGGTTGGACCCTGGGCAGGTTCTCCGCGTATCCGCGCTGCGAGGCGGCGTGCCGCCAGCAGGCCCATCTCGTGCACGGGCAGCACCACGGTCGTGAGCGGCGGATCGACGAACGCGGTGGCGTCGATGGCGCCGTAGCTCACCAGCGCCAGGTCGTCGGGAATGCGGACACCCAGCTGTCGAGCGGCGGTGATGACGCCGAGCGCCAGATCATCGGCAGCGGTCGCGATGGCACTCGGGGGCGCGGCGCTGCTCAGCGCCGCCGAGGCGGCCGCGGCGCCGGCTTCAATCGAGAAGTCGGCGCAGGGCAGGAGATCAACCGCCTCGATCAGGCCGCCGCCGACGGCTGCCTGGAAGCCCCGAAAGAGCGCGGCCATGTGCGGGTACTCAACCATCGGCGACATGAATGCGACCCGCCGATGGCCGTGTGCCGCCAGATGCCAGGCCAGCGCGGAGCCGGCGCCGTGAGTGTCGAAGACGATCGCCTCCTCGACCTCATCCGACCAATCGCAATACACAACGGGTATCGCTGCCTCCGGGCCCTGTGCCTCGAGCTCCTCGCGCACAAATTGACCAACGGACGCAACAATGAGACCGCGGACGCCCGCCGTAATGAGCTGATGCATTTGCAGATTCGCCTTGACCTGGCTGTCCTCGGCGACGGCAAGGATCGTGAGGATGTGGGTCTCGGCTCCTCCCAGCTCGATGCCTCGCAGCAGTGGCAAGTAGAACGAGTTGTAGCCCGCGATCAGGACGCCCTGCGCCGGCATGGCGCCCGCGTACCTCGGGCGAGCCTGGAGCAGGCTCGTGAGCCCTTTTACGGTCGTCCCGGCGCCTTGGCGAGTGCTGACGAGATCGCGCGCTTCCATGTCCCGGTAGACCTGGCGGACCGTGTGGTAATGGATCCCCAGGGCGGCGCCAAGCTCGCGAATTGACGGCAGGCGGTCGCCCGGTGCGAGGGTGCGCGTCGCGATCAGCCAGGTCAGCTGTTCCTCCAGCTGGGTTGCGATCGGCACGGGGGACCCTCGGTCAAGTTCGATGGCCATCGGACCGAGGAGGGGTGACCCCTTGACGCGCACCATACTGTGATATCACCCTATAACACTGACGTTCCCGGACGGACCTTGCTCATGCGCTCCCTCTCGGAAGCTCGAGTGCTTCTGTCCGGGACTTGACAGCCGGATTGTTATAGTACACCATAACAGTTATCCTTGAAAGTCTTCAGGAAGGAGCGATCGACATGCTGCGACTGATTTGAGTTGTTCTGCTGGCAGCGTTCATGCTAGCGATGGTTGGACCATCTGCGACGTCCGCCGCCGAACCAACGCACGCCAGCCTATCCTCGTCACTGTGCGCCCCACCCGGGAGCGCGGCGGCAAACTCGCCACGCTACCCCGCGACGACGACGCCAAAACCGACGCACGCCAGCCGATCCTCGTCACTGTCTGCTCCACCTGAGAGTGCGGCGGCGAACTCGCCTCGCAATCCCGCGACGACCACGCAATAGGCCGCAATACACGGTGGCCCCGTCCGGGCACGTCCATGCCCGCTCAGACTACCCGGCCGAGCCACTCGACTGCGACTGATCGCGAAGCCAAGCGGTTGGCTCGCGCGCAACGCCGTCCGCCAGGAGCCGAGGCTTCGGCCGCTCCCCTACTGGTAACCTTTTCGGGCGATATCTACGCTCGACGAGCGTTGTGGCCACCAGTCCGTGCTCGAGGGAGCCCCTGGGTAGACCCTCGAACCAAAGCCGAAGGTCTAACTTCGGTCGGCGGCTATCATCGCGGTTCGCGCGCCTGTAGCTCAGTGGATAGAGCGTCGGCCTCCGGAGCCGAAGGTCGCAGGTTCGAATCCTGTCGGGCGCGCCAGTGTCGGGCGCGCCAGCACCCACTCGACATGGTCGGGCGGCCGATCCCGCTGAGAGGCTGCTGCCCGGCCGCGCTCAGGCGGCCTTCGCGAACCCCTCGAGCAGAGCCGTCCATCCCTGCTGATAGTCGGCGGCCCTCGCCGCTGCCTCGGCGCCATGCACCGCCCAGCCGGTATGGAGCAGATCGACATGCGTGCCACCATCGGGCGCTTCGCTGAAGGTCACCTCCACCAGGGTCGCCAGATCGGACTCGTCGCCGGGATGCCACGTCATCGCCAGCCGCTCCCCGGGCTGCCACTCGGTGATCGTGCCCCAATCGGAAGTGCGGCCATCGGCGGTCGCCTCGTACACGCGGCCGCCGACGACGGGCTCGATCGTTACCGCCACCGCCTCGGCATGGAACACCGAGTGGGTGGCCAGCGGCCACCAGCTGCCCATCCGCTCCGTGAATAGCCGGAATGCCGCGTCGCGCGGCAGCTTCACCGTCACCGAGCTGCGAACCACCCGCGCCACGTCAGCCTCCACGTCAACCTCGATCGCCATCAGAACTCTCCTTGCGGCCGATGCCGGCCCGCTGCTCGGCTTCGGTGTCGGCGACCGCCTTGAAGCCGGCCAGTGCCTGCGACCAGAAGCGCTCCCAGTACTCACGCACCTCGCGGACGCCCTCCGGATCGACCGAATAGATGCGGCGCGTGCCGACCTGCGTATCCGTCACCAAGCGGGCCATCTTCAGGACTCGCAGGTGCTGGCTCACCGCCGGGCGGCTCACCGGCAGCCCGGCCGCCAGCTCGCCGACCGCCGCGGGCCGCTCGAGCAGTCGCTCGAGAATCGCCCGTCGCGTGCCGTCACCGACGGCGTCCATGACCGATGCGTAAGTATTCACTTACCGTAAGTTACCGCTTACGCTTCTCGACTGTCAACCCCCGCGGGCACCGCGATTGACTCGTAACGCTTTCCGGACGTGCCTGGCTGGACACTAGGCGCAGCTCGGCAAGGTTCCGCCGGGAATGAACGAGACGAACTGGAGGGTTTGAGAAGATGAAACGACACGTCCTGGCAGGTTTCGCTGGTGCCATCGCTAGCATCCTGCTCGCTGCCCCGGTGCTGGCACACGAGTGCACCAATGCCAGCAAGAGCGATCCGACGGCCGGCGCTCAGCTCGTCTTCGGCGCCAACAACCAGATCCTCTATATCAGCCGCGGACTTGCCACGCGCATCGAGCAAGGCATCGTCGACTTCGCGACCGGCGAGGGATTCCACGGCCTGATCGCGTTCGACATCGATGGCGATGGCGCCGCCGACCTCAGCACGTGGATTGGTGTGGGGCCAGAGGGTGAGATCCCGCTCGAGGCCCAGTTCCATGGCCCGGCATGTCGAGGCCTCACCAACATCGGCATCTACCTGGCGCAATGCGTCGACGGTTGATCACCTGAACCTGTCGGCCGGCGCCGACCACGCCAAAGAGGGCCAGCCGCGGCGATTGCCGGGCTGGCCCTCGGTGTGGATCCGCTACTGCCAGCGGTCGAGCTTGGTGATCTGGATGAGGTTGCCGACGGTGTCGTTCAGGACGGCGATCGTCGAGCCCGTGACCTTGGTCGGCGGCATCGTGAACTCGGCGCCGGCGGCAGTCAGTGCGGTCGTGTTCAGCCTGCACGTCGTCGACGTAGAACATGATCGCCCGCTCGCCCTGCTCGAAGAGCGCCTCCTGGTAGGCCTTGGCCGCCGGATTGTCGTTCGAGTGCGAGCTGCAGCTCGATGCCATCCGGGTCCTCGGCGGGAGCCACCGTGAGCCACCGATACGGCCCCTGGCTGACGTCCGTCTTCTTCACGAACCCCAGGACGTCGGTATAGAACCGCAGCGCCTTCTCCTGGTCGTCCACGTAGATGCTGGTCAATCCGATCTTCATGGTGTGTTCCTCCTGTCACTTCGGTTCCGTTTTGGTCGATGGATCGAGCCTATGCGCCGCCCGTGCCGGTCGCTTCTTGATTCCTGACCGGGGAGTTCTCGATTCCTGACGAGTCGCCGTGGTCGTCATGTCCTCGTCGAACCCGGAGCATCAGCCCGCTGGCCAGTCCACAGAATGCTGGCAACCGCCGCCAGCCCGACCGTTGCCAGCCCCGAGACCGCGAGGGTCATCGACGCGCCGAAGCTGCCGACGAGCGGGCCACCGATCGCCGTTCCGAGGGGCGTCGCGATCATGACGACCGAACTACGCGCGGCGAGCACGAACGGCAGGTTGGCCGTCGTCGTCGAGGACTGGAACAGGGCATAGGTCAACGGCATGCCCCTGCCCGGAGCCGAACTCAGCGGCGGGTCTGGAGGATCCGGATCATGTTCCCCGCCGGATCGCGGAAGGCGCAATCCCGGCCATAGGACTGGTCCATCGGCTCCTGGACCACCTCCGCGCCGGTCGCCTGCACGCGTTCGAAGATCCCGTCGAGGTCCGCGGTCTTGAAGTTCAGGCCGCGCAGAAGGCCCTTGGCGACAGGTCCCTGAGTGCCTCTCGTCGTCGGCGAGAGCCGGGTCGGCCGCGGGAGCTCGCACATTTGATTCGGCTCAGGGTGTCCCCTTGTCCGCGCATGCCTACCGCTCTTCCCTTCAAGCCCAGGGCTCCACCTCCTCCCCCTCTCCCTCCTCGCCACACGACAGGAAGCGCCATCCAATTTCCCGTCTTCCCTGGCCCGGACCCTCCCCCCTCTCGTTGGTGCCCGCTCCTCACCTCCCCGCCCGCTGGAGGGCCGCCCCACCCGGCAGGGCCGAACGTCCCTCCTCCACCCGTGACCGCCACGCCCCCCCCCCTCCGCCCCCCCCCCCCCCCTCAGGGGGACCGAACCCACAAACCCCCCCTACCGCCCGCCCCCCGCCCCCGCCCCGCCCTCCCCCCCTCCCCCCCCCCCCCCCCAAAAAAAAACAACCAGACCGGCAAGCCCCCCCCCTCCTGGCCTCCCACCCCCCTCCCCCGCCCCCCCCACCCAACCCCCACCCCCCCCCAACCCCAACCAGCCCCGAACACCCACCCCCCCCCCCCCCCCCCCCGCTAAAAGAAACCCACCCCCCCCCCGCCCCCCCCCCGCCCCGCCGCCCTGCACCTGCCCCCCTCCCCGGCCGGCCCCCCCCCCGCACCCAAAAACTCCCACCCTCCCCCTACCCCTCCCCCAATCTCACCCCCCCCCCCCCTCCCTCGCCTCCCGGTTCCCCTCCCCATCCACCAACCCCCGGGCGGCCCGCCCCTCCAACCAAGCCCATGCTCCTCCCCCTTCCCCCGCCCCGCCCCCCCCCCCCCCTCTCCGACCGCCTCCCGCTCCGGCGACGCCCGACGCAGGCCTCCACGCCCCCCAGCAACCCGGCAGCCCCCCCCCCCCCCCCCCTGCCCGCCCCCCCGCGAGAGCCCCCCCCCCAGACCCCACCCCATCCGTTCCCACGCCCCGCCCGCCTTTTCCGCGGCCCCAACCCGCCCCCCCCCCCCCTTCCTTCCTCCCCCCCGCCCCCCCTCCTTCCCCCCCCCCACCGGGCGGGCCCCTTTCCTCCCCCTGTCCTCCTCCGCCGCCCGACCTCCCCCCCCCCCGGGCGAGCGCAATAGCTGGAGCCGCCGCTCGAACTCCGTGGCGGTCGTTCCCATCGTCACCATCGCATTCGTGGCCGGCCGCGTCAGGCGTTCGCCTGCGCGCGGTCGAGGGCGTCGAGGATGAGGTCCAGCCCATATTCGAACTCATCGGCGAAGTCGTACCCGGGCTTCATCGCGTGTTCGGTGATGAACTCCTCGAGATGCGGGTATTCGTTCATGGGGAACGGCTCGAGCATCTCCTGCGCCATCTCGGCGACGTCCGAGGTGTCGTCGAACGGGAGGTTCATTCTCGTCAACGCGAAGCCGAAGATGTAGCTGTCCAGCAGCGCGTACGCATGGGCGGCCATCGCCACGTCAAACCCGTCTGACCGAAGGCAGCCGATCACGGCGTCGTGGTGCCGCAGGGTCGCGGGTCCCGGGTTGGTCCGCGACTCCATCATCCCGATAGCCCAGCGGTGCCGCGCCAGGGCATCTCGGACGGAGATCGCCCGCTGGCGCATCGCCGGCTTCCAATGCGCGCCGATAATCGGCACGTCGATCTCGGCGAAAACGAGATCGACGATCCCGTCCAGGACGCGTTCCTTGTTGGCGAAGTGGTAGTAGAGCGCCATCGCCTCGACGCCCATCGCCTGCCCGAGCTTGCGCATGCTGAGCGAGTCGAGCCCACCCTCATCGGCGAGGCCGAGGGCGGTTGCCAGAACCCGGTCCCGGGTCAATGGCAGACGGTCCGGCGCTCGCCGCTGACTGGTCTGCGTGGCCATCGCGCTCCTCCTCCAAATCGGCCCTTGCTGGGGGGTTGACATGTTTCACTTTACACCGTACGGTTCCGGTGTTGGCTTTACAGCGTACAGTGATTGAAGAGGAAGATCAAATGAAGGCAATGGTCCAGGACACCTACGGCTCAGCCGAGGTGATGGAGCTGCGGAATATCGAGAAGCCCGAGATCGACGAAGACCAGGTGTTGGTCCGCGTCGTGGCGGCCGGGGTCAACCCAGCGGACTGGGCGATCATGAGCGGCCTGCCCTATATCGCCCGCCCCGTCTATGGATTGCCGAGGCCGAAGTCACGTGTTCGCGGCTCCGACGTCGCCGGGATCGTCGAGACGATCGGCGCAGCCGTCACGCGCTTCCAGCCGGGCGACGAGGTCTTCGGATCGGCGAACGGCTCGTACGCCGAATTTGCGACGGCGTCCGAGGACGCGCTCGTGCTCAAGCCGTCGAATATCACGTTCGAGGGGGCGGCGACCGTCGCGATGGCAGGCCAGGTCGCCGTCCTGGCACTGATCCGTCACGGCAAGGTTGGTCCCGGCCAGAAGGTCCTGGTGAACGGCGCCTCCGGAGGCATCGGGACGTTCGCGGTGCAGATTGCCAAGGCGCTCGGCGCTCATGTCACGGGCGTGGCCAGCACCCGGAACCAGGAGCTGGTCCGTTCGATCGGCGCAGATGAGGTCATCGACTACACCAAGGACGACTTCACGGCAAACGGCAAGCAGTACGACTTCATCCTCGACAACGTCTCGAACCACTCGTTGTCCGACCTTCGACGGGCACTCACCCCGACGGGCATGCTCGTGCCAAACGGCGGCAACTTCACGAACCGCTGGTTCGCCGGCGGCGGCCGCACGATGCGCGCCGTGATCCTGTCCAAATTCGTTGACCAGACCCTGCGGACGTTCATCCAGTCAAACAAGCTGGAGAACCTGGTCGTCCTGCAGGAGCTCATCGAGGCCGGAAAGGTCAACCCGGTGATCGATCGGGTCTATCCCCTGGCCGAGGCGCATCTCGCGCTTGACCACGTCGGCGCCGGGCACGCCCGCGGCAAGGTCGTCGTCTCCATCGCACCACAGACCGCGGGGGCAGCATTCGCTGCGGCGGCATGAGCACGATGCAGTCCCCGGATGCGCCGTACGCGGCGCGCCTGACGGTTGACTACCCGGCGAAGCTCGACCGGCTCACAACCCTGTTGCGGCTCGTTTGGATCCTCCCGATCGCGATAGTCCTGAGCGTAGTCGCCGCGACGGGAGACGGGGCGCGAACGGGGGGCGCCCTCTTCGGTGGCCTCTGGCTGGCGACCATGCTGATGCTCGCATTCCGCGTGTTCTACCCGCGATGGTGGTTCGACTTCGCGCGGGAACTGACCCGCTTCGGCGCCCGCGTCGGCGCGTACCTCTCGCTACTGACCGATCGCTATCCATCGACCGTCGACGAGCAGTCCGTCCATCTCGAGATCGACTACCCGGACGTCGGCCGCGATCTCAACCGGTGGTTGCCGCTCGTGAAGTGGCTGCTCGCGATCCCGCACTACGTCGTGCTCGCCGTGCTCTGGGTCGGCGTCATCCTCGCCGTCGTCACCGCGTGGTTCGCGATCCTCGTCACCGGCCGATATCCAAAGGCGCTCTTCGACTACGTCGTCGGCGTCGGCCGATGGAGCTTGCGCGTCGGCGCCTACGCCTTCCTGCTGGTCACGGACCGCTACCCGCCGTTCAGCCTCCGGTAGACAAGGTCTGCCTCCCCGGAGGTCCGGTCACGGGGCAACGCCCGTCCTCTCGAGAGGGCGGGCGTTGTTTGGCTGTCGGTGGTCCTCAGCCACGTAACCCGTGGGCTTCGGCAACTGGCGATCAGCAGCCCGTGTCGCCGGGAAGGAGCGGCACGACGATGAAGCTGTAGAGCTCGCCTTCCGAACGGAACGTCGAAAGGCTGTTTGCGGCGTCGAGGATCGGCAGGATCTCGGCGAGGTCCTCGCCTTCCACGACCTGGCAGCGCACGTCAAGCACGCCGTTGTCGACCTTGTCGCCGGCCGTCGCGAGGTCCGCGAGCGGCCAGTCGATCGCCGGCTGCTCACCGGGCAGCTCGCTGTTCGGCACGACGACGGCCTTGCCGGCATAGATCTGCAGACCCTTGATGGGGAACGCGTGTTCCTCGTCGATGAAGTCCGCGGCCGGGATGCCGGTCAGCGCATCGACGAAGGCGCGCAGGTCCGCACGACCGTCGATCGTCGCCTGGTCGAGGTCCGACGCCCCGGTGTCCACGGCGGCATCGCCCAGGGCGTACGCGCTCACGCGGAAGGTCTCGCCGTCGAGCTGGATCTCGAGGACGGTGTCGGCGGCGTCGGCGATGCCCGGGAAGTCGTAATGGACGGTCTTGAGGAGGTCCTTCTCCCGGGCGAGCTCGATGAGCCGCTCGAGGCCCGCCTTCGAGAGCGTCCGCTCCTGGAGGTTTGGCATCAGGGGACCCGGGTAGATCGCCACGACCGGTCCATTGGTGATGACGCGGCCATCCGCGTACACGGTCACGATCGGCATCCGGCCGAGCAGCATCTCGGGCGTGACGAACCCGCCATCCCAGCTGACGCGGAAGACGGGGGTGTCCCCGTCAATGGCATCGGGCGACGGCGATGGGGCAATGGCGCCGGCCGAGCCGACACAGGCGATGAGGCTGAGCGACGCGAAGAGGAGCGCGCCGGGGCGCGCGAAACGCAGAGCGGAACGAAACACGAGTCTCTCCTGGTTGTTTTCGCGCCCCTGGGACGGTGTGGGCCAAGGGTGGCCCGGCGGGTCGCGTTGCCGATCTGACGACGATCAGGCGACGCCGGTTCCGGGAACCTTCTGGACGGGCGTGGCGTCGGCGCGCCTCAACCCGGCCAGCCCAAGAGGCGAGCGCGCTGGCTCAGCCCTGGTCGCGCTCGCTCGCTGGGGGTCCGCCCTGGATCCATCGGAGCTGCCGTTCCTTGCCGCGTTCGTACGACCCGTGCCCGGCAAGGGACGCGGGCACGCCGACCTCCCACCACGCGCCGGCCTCGGTCCAGGTGGTGGGATGGACACGGCACACGACCACCACGGGTCGCCCGGTACGCCGAGCGGTGTCACGGGCGCGGCCGTACGCGGCGGCGAGGTCGGCTCGCGTGCCGTCCGCGGGGACGTCTTCGACGCCGCAGCCCATCGAACGGGCATGCGCCGCGAAATCGACACGAAGGTCCGCCGCCGCACCCGGGCCGGCCGCGTCCGCGAGCATGTTGTTGAACCCGCTGGCGCCCTGTCCGGTCTGGAGCCGGTGGATCACCGCGAACCCGGCGTTGTCGCAGACAACCGCCACGAACGGGACCCCGGCAAACGCGGCCGAATAGAGATCGGTGCTGAGCATCAGGTACGAGCCGTCGCCGAGGAGCGCAGTGACGAGCCCGTCCGGATGCGTTCCGGCGCGGGCCATGGCCGCACCCCACGCCCCCGATAGCTCGTACCCCATGCACGAAAACCCGTACTCGAGGTCCATCGTCGCGCCGGACATCGCGCCGACCTCCGTTGGCGCAACCGCGCGCCATCCACCATGCAACTCGCCCGGGATCCCGCCCGACGAAGCGAGGACGTAGTCGGCCGGACCGCTGGCGTCGTTGACGACGCCCACGACCTCGGCGTACGAGAGCGAGCCATCCGGCGCCACGCCCGTCCGGAGTTCGTCGACCGTTGTATCCCAGCGGGCGCGCTCGGCGGTCGCCCGCGCAGACCAGGCCGGATCCACGACCCAGCTCGCGAGCCGCGTTCCGAGATCCTCGAGCCCGCTCTGTGCGTCCCCGACGAGAGGATGGCCGGCATGCTTGACGGCGTCGAACCGTGCGGCATTCAAGGTCAGGAGGCGCACCCCCGGGGCAAACCCCGTCCAGGACGCCGTCGTGAAGTCCTGCAACCGAGTGCCCACTGCCAGGACGACATCGGCATCCGCGGCCAGCGCGTTCCCCGACGTCGAGCCGATGATCCCGAGCGGGCCGCCATACAGTGGGTGCCCGTGGGCGATGAGCGTTCGTCCGGCGGGTGTGTCGACGATCGGGACGCCATGGGTCTCGGCGAAGCCGACGGCCGACGCTCCTGCGCCTGAATAGCGAGCGCCGCCACCAAGGACCAGGAGCGGACGCCGGGCCGCCCGCAGCATCGAGGCTGCTTCGTCCAAGGCCCGAGCGTCGGGTCGTGGACGCGGGAAGCGGTGGAGCCGCGGCTCGAACATCGCACGTGGAAAGTCGAACAGTTCGGCCTGCGTGTCCTGGGGCATGGCGAGCACGACCGGTCCGACGTCGGCCGGATCGGTCAGGACCCGGGAGACCTGGGGCAGCGTTGCGATGAGCTGTTCGGGGCGCGTGATCCGGTCGAAGTAGCGTGCGACGGGTCGGAAGGCGTCGTTGACGGTCGTGGTCGGGTCGCCGTACGGCTCGACCTGCTGGAGGACCGGATCCGGGGACCGTCCGGCGAACGTGTCGCCCGGCAGCAGCAGGACCGGCAGCCGGTTGGCGTGTGCCAGGCCAACGGCGGTCACCATGTTGA
This sequence comes from uncultured Chloroflexia bacterium, assembly GCA_963731865.1. Lineage (GTDB taxonomy): Bacteria > Chloroflexota > Limnocylindria > Limnocylindrales > CSP1-4 > SPCO01. The sequence continues at coordinate 2,115,890 of CAVSXG010000002.1, forward strand.
GCGCCCCGGGCCCGACCGACGAGGTGGCCGCCATCACCTGGCGGCGATCCATCGCCTTTGCGTAGCCGATTGCGGCGAGGGCCATGCCCTCTTCGCTGTTCCCGCGCCATGTCGGGAGTTGATCGCGAACCTCGTGCAGGGCGGTCCCGATCCCGAGGACATTGCCATGACCAAAGATCGCAAACACCCCCGCAAACAACGGGACCTGCGTCCCGTCGAGCAGCTCGGACTGCTGGGCGACCATCCAGCGGACGAGCGCCTGGGCGCCGGTCAGGCGGATCGAGCCTGAAGCGTCGTCAGCGGGCATCAGTCCCTCCAAGCCGCCAGTGGTTCCCACTCCGCCAGCCTTGACCGTGCGAGATCAGCATTCTACGCTGCAATCGATTACGTGACTAGATTCAGGTGCCGATGAACCGCACCGCGCCAGCCACCATCCGGGAGGTCGCGAGTCGAGCCGGCGTTTCCACCGCGACCGTGAGCCGGGTCCTCGCCGGGATCGGACACCCAAGACCCGACACCACGGCCGCGGTCCTCGACGCGGCGAAGGCGCTCGACTACCGACCGTCGGGCGTCGCCCGGTCACTGCGGATGCGCCGGACGCGAACCCTCGGCCTGATCGTCACCGACATCCAGAACCCGTTCTTCCCCGAAGTCGTCCAGGCCGCGGATCAGGCCGCCAGGGCGCTCGGCTACTCGATCCTGCTCGGCAGCGCCGCGTACGACGAGGAACGTGCGATGCACTACCTGGACCTGATGGTGGATCGGCGGGTCGACGGCATGATCATCGCGACCAGCCAGCTGTCCGAGCGCAGCTGGCAGACGCTGCTCGCGTCACCGGTACCCGTCATCGTCGTCAACGCCGAACCCGCCAATCTGCCCGTCACCGTGATCACGAGCGACAGCGCCGCCGGGTCCCGGCTGGCGGTCCAGCACCTCGTGAGCCTTGGCCACCGGCGGATCGCCTACGTCCGAGGGTCCGCGGCGTTCACCGCCGACATCCCCCGGTTCGAGGGGTTTCGTCGCGCCTGCCACGAGGCGGGCCTGGCCGAGGCAGACACGCCGGACGTACCGGGGCGATGGGCAGTTCGAGGGTGGTGAACGCGCGGCGGCAGAGTTGCTCGGACAGCGCGGCGACATCACCGCGATCGCCTGCTACAACGACGTGACGGCAATCGGGGTGCTTCGAACGCTGCGTGCCGTTGGACGACGCGTTCCGGCTGACATCAGCGTGATCGGCTGCGACGACATCGCTGCCGCGTCGTGGGTCGTCCCGGCGCTGACGACCGTCGTCCAGCAGAAGGCGGACATGGGTCGCCGAGCGATCGAGCTCCTGCGCGCGGCGCTCGACGATCCCGGACATGCGGTGGCGCCCGAGGTGATCCGACTCCCGATGTCTCTCAAGGTCCGCGAGTCGACGGGGCCGGCCCCCGCAGCCTGAGCGGACCGCCGCGATTCTCGCGGATCAGGTGGTCCGGACGTCCGGATTGGGCAGGACGATGTCGCGGACCACCGCCTGGCAGGTCGTGGTATCCGGCCACGAACGCACGGAGTGTCCGCGCGGCCGCGCCAAACGTCTCGAATTCGTCGAGGGCTGAGGCCGTCGGGCTCGTACGCCCGCGCGAAATCCGGCACCCGTCGAAGCAGGTCGTCCACGATCGCTTGATCGACGGGAACGTCGATCCGATCGACTGGATCGATCCCGCTGTTGTTGAACCGGACCTGCCAGGCGTGCGGGATGGTCATCACCACGTCGCCGCCGACAAGCTCGGTCCAGTGCAGGCGGTGTCGGTACGCGGCAGCAAGCAACCGGGTCCGGAAGTGGCGCTCCTGGTACAGCCGATACGACCGCTTGAAGACGGCGATGCCGGCCCAATTCGCGGCGCCCGGATCGAGGGCGATGTCGTCACGGTCGACGAGGACCTTCATCCAGTCGTCGAGCCGTCCGATCATCAGCGAACACACCGGGGAAAACCGGCTGGTGTCGCCTCCAGCCGCCTCGAACCGGCGCAGGCCACGCTCGACGGCCTCGCCGACGGCGATCGCCTGGGCCACCGTGAACGCGACCGTGGCGTTGATGACGACACCCTGGGCGGTCGCTTCCTCGATCGCGACCAGGCCGGCGGCCGTCGTCGGGAACTTGACCTGGATGTTCGAGGCGAGCGTGCTGAAGCGGATCCCCTGCTCCGCCATGCGCTCCGCGTCGCGGTAGTTCGCAGGGTTGGTCTGGAGCGACAGGCGGCCCTTCCGACCGTCCTCGTGCTCGAACACCGGTGAAAGGAGCTCGGCGCCGCCGACCCCCATCTCCTCGATCAGCGCCCAGGTGATCTCGACCTCGGACCAGGCGGGGTGGTCCGCAGCGATCTCGCGCACCCGCGGGACCCACCGCGCCTTCTCCTTCTTCATGACCTCGCCGACGATCACCGGGTTCGATGTCGCGCCGGTCGCGCCGCGTTCGATAGCGTAGGCGAGCTCATCGACCGACGCACGAGTCATTCCAGTAGTCCGTGCGCGTCGTCCTGGTCATCTGGAGGAGCGGACTATCCATCGCAACGACCGTCATGCCAATGCCTCCTCCGTGGCGAGCCGCGGCGCCGGCACCTGCCAGTTCATGAGCCAGGCGTGGTCGGGATCCAGCGTGAAGTTCCATGCGCGGTTGGGGCCGGCCATCACGTTCAGGTAATAGCAGTCATAGCCCGCCGCCGCGGCGACCGGGTGGAAGCCAGCAGGCACGAGGACGATGTCGCCGTCGCCGGGTGCCAGCGACTCGTCGAGCGTGCGGTCCGGGGTGTAGACGCGTTGGAAGGCGAAGCCTTGCGGTCTGGCGAACCGATAGAAGTAGATCTCCTCGAGCCGAGCCTCGGTCGGTGGATCCTCCGTGTCGTGCTTGTGGGGCGGATAGCTCGACCAGTTGCCGCCCGGCGTGAATACCTCGAAGGCGATCAGCCGGCCGGCTTCCGCGGCCGGTGGCAGGAGATGGTGGATCCGGCGCGCGGTCTGCCCTTCCCCGCGGTGCTCGACCTGGATCTCGCCGGGCGTGACCAGCGCCGTCCGCGACACCGGGCCACCCGGCGCGCTCGCCAGGGCGACCAGGGCCTCGGTCTCGGCCGCCAGCTCGATTGTCCGCCCGGGTTCGACGAGGATCACGGGTGGCGGTGGGCCGTCGAACACGGTCGTCCGTGAGCCGACGGTCCCGAAATCGGCGGTCGCCGCTCTGGACATCCGCCCGCCCTTCGAGCACCAGGACGAGGCGCTCCCGGTCGTCAGCCGGACGCGTGACCCGCTGGCCTGGCCGGAGGCGGTAGACAGAGAGATCCGTGAACTCCCAGCCGGCCGACGCTGCGTCGACGCCGACGATCAGCCCGTCCGGGCCGGGCGCGGTCGCGCGGCGGAGGAGCGACCGCCCGGTCGCGAAGGCATCGGTGCGCATTGACCGCTCCATGCAATCGATTACAGCTTCATTCTGCGCGGGCTGGGCCACCCCGTCAAGCGGTCGTGCCAGCGGAGGGGCGGCGGATCCGAAGCCGGAACAAGGCGATTCGTCGCCCGTACATCGGCGAAGATGCCCGGGTGAGGCCCTTCCAGTTCATGATCGGGACGCGCGGCGTCCTCGATCGGACGACCTTGATCGGTGGCGCGCAAACGGCGGAGTCGATCGGGTACAGCCACCTCTGCATCCACGACCACCTCCTGCCTCAGCTGGCGCCGATTGCCGTCCTCACGGCCGTGGCCATGGCGACCGAGCGGTTGCGCCTCTGCCCACTCGTGTTCAACAACGATCTGCGCCATCCGGCCGTCCTCGCGCAGGAGCTCACGACGCTCGACGTGCTCAGCGAGGGTCGGGTCGTCGTCGGGATCGGGGCTGGATGGAACGAGGCCGAGTACGAGGCGCTTGGGATCGCGCTACGACCCGGCCGGGGTCCGGATCGACCGGATGCTCGAGGCCGTCGCGATCCTGCGCGGGTTCTTCGCGGACGGTCCGTTCTCGTTCGACGGCACGTACTACACGATCACAGACCTGGACGGTCACCCCAAGCCAGTTCAGCGACCGCATCCGCCATTCCTGATCGGTGGCACGCGGCAGCGCGTCCTCCGCCTGGCGGCCAGGGAGGCCGACATCGTGGGGCTCGATCTCCGCCAGGACCCCGAGTCGCTGCCCGATGCCTTCCCGGCACGGATGGACGAGCGTATCGGTTGGGTGCGTGACGCCGCCGGCGCGAGGCTGCAAGAGCTCGACCTCAGCGTGCTCCGCGTGCTCGGCGACATCGTCGTCACTCGTGAGCCTGGTCGTGCGGCGGCGGCCCTGGCGCGGCAGATCGAGGAGCGGACCGGCCTGATCATCCCGTCTGACGACATCCTCGAATCGCCGTACACGCTCATCGGAAGCGTCCCGGATCTCGTGGCCAAGATCCAGCGGGCGCGCGAGCGCTGGGGGATCAACTCATACCTCATGGGTTGGTTCGATGACGCGGGGCTTGCCGACATCGCGCCGGTCGTGGAGCAGCTGGCCGGCACCTGAAACCCGCGTCCGGCGTGAGACTGCACCGATGAGTTTTCGCGGTCGTCGTCGTCTACAGGGGTGACCACACAACCCACCCACCGGAGCACCGTTCGATGACCGCAGCAACTGATTTTCCCCGAGCAGGACGACGCGAATGGATCGGCCTTGCCGTCCTCGCGTTGGCCTGCTTGCTGTACGTGATGGACCTGACCGTCCTGCATCTCGCGGTCCCGTCGATCAGCGAGGACCTCAAGCCGAGCAGCGCGCAGCTGCTCTGGATCATCGATATCTACGGGTTCATGGTCGCCGGGTTCCTGGTGACGATGGGCACGCTCGGTGACCGGATCGGCCGTCGCAAGCTCCTGATGATCGGTGCCAGTGCATTCGGGCTCGTGTCGATCATGGCCGCGTTCTCGACGAGCCCCGAGATGCTGATCCTCAGCCGGGCGCTCCTGGGCATCGCCGGCGCAACGCTCGCCCCCTCCACGTTGTCCCTGATCTTCAGCATGTTCCAGGATCCCCGGCAGCGCGCCGTGGCCATCGGCGTGTGGATCTCTGCCTTTTCGGCCGGGAGCGCCATCGGCCCCGTGCTCGGTGGCATCCTGCTCGAATACTTCTGGTGGGGCTCGGTCTTCCTGCTCTCGCTGCCCGTCATGGCCTTGCTCCTCGTCCTCGGCCCAATCGTGCTGCCCGAATACAAGGACCCAAACGCGGGCCGACTCGACGTCGCGAGCGCGGTCATGTCGCTGGTCGCCGTCCTGGCCGTGATCTTTGGCCTCAAGCAGATCGCCCAGGATGGTTTCGGCCCGATGCCGATCGCCTCCGTGGTGGGTGGCGTCTTCGTCGGGATCGCGTTCGCACGCCGACAGCTGACCCTGGCCGACCCGATGATCGACCTGCGGCTCTTCCGGGTCCCGGCCTTCAGCGCTTCGCTCGCGGTCAACTTCCTGGCCATCTTCGTGGCAATCGGCTACTTCCTGTTCGTCGCGCAGTACCTCCAGCTCGTCGTCGGCCTGTCGCCATTCGAAGCCGGCCTCTGGTCCGTGCCGTCGGCGATCGGCTTCATCGTCGGATCGAATGCCGCTCCGCGGATCGTGCGGCGGCTGCGGCCCGCGTATGTCATTGGGGCCGGCCTCGCCATCTCCGCCGCAGGTCTCGCGGTCCTGACGCAGGTTGGCGCCACGAGTGGCGTCGGGGTCGTCGTGGCCGGGTCGATCATCATCTCGTTGGGCCTCGCTCCAGTGCTGTCCCTGACGACAGAGTTGATCGTGGGATCGGCGCCGCCGGAGCGAGCGGGTGCCGCATCGGGCATCTCCGAGACCGGCGCGGAACTTGGCGGTGCGCTCGGGATCTCCGTCCTGGGCAGCATCGGGATCGCCATCTACCGCGGCAGCCTGACCGACGGACTGCCGGCCGGTGTCCCGCCCGAGGCGGCGACCGTCGCGCGCGACACCCTCGGCGGTGCCGTCGGGCGTGGCACAGCAGCTCCCCGGGCAACTCGGAACGGCCGTCCTCGACGTGGCGCGCGACGCGTTCGTGCAGGGCATGCAGGTCGCGGCCGGCATCAGCTCGATCCTTGCGGTCATCGTCGCGATCGTGGCCGTGACGCTCCTTCGGAACATCCGACCGAGCTCGAACGACGAGGGGGGCACCGAGCCGACGGACGATCGGGCAACCGACGCCGATCGCTCGCGCCCGCCAGCCCTGGGCATGGCCGCCGCCGTTCCAGAGGCGTGAGACAGCCGGCCGGACGGGCCCGATTCCAGGGGTCGTCTCGACCCACCTATGCCATTGCAGCGCCGACCCCAGGATCCGGGGTCGGCGTCGCCGTGCCGGCCGACCAGGGCTTCGCGCTATCATCGGGCCTCACCCATGGCAAGCTCCGCGCGGTCGCGCGGCGGAGAGGAGCGTCCCCCTCATGACCGAAGTCGCCACCGTCGGTCCGGCGGCCCAGCCAGCGATTGCGCCCGGCGCCGACCCGGCTGTCGCGAGCCTCGAGCAGTACCGCGGTGAACTCACCGCGTACGCGTATCGAATGCTCGGGTCCGCGTTCGAGGCCGAGGACGCGGTCCAGGAAACCATGGTCCGGGCGTGGCGTGGTTTGGACCGGTTCGAGGGTCGAGCGGCGCTTCGTTCGTGGCTCTACCGGATCGCGACCAACGTCTGCCTGGACATGCTGTCGAGCCGCGAGCGACGTGCCCGGCCGATGGACCTGGGCCCAGCCCTGACCGCGGATGCCGCGCTCGGTCCGGCCCTGCCCGACGGCCGATGGATCGAACCGGTACCCGATGCCCGGGTGCTCCCGACGGGCGGGGACCCGGCCGAGATGACCGTCCTGCGCGAAACGATCCGGCTGGCCTTCGTGGCCGCCCTCCAGCACCTGCCACCGCGCCAGCGGGCGGTGCTGATCCTCCGCGAGGTGCTCCAGTGGCAGGCAACCGAGGTCGCTGAGCTGCTCGAGACCACGGTCGCCTCGGTCAACAGCGCGCTGCAGCGGGCTCGGGCAACCCTTGCCACCAAGGAGCTCAACGCGACCGATGCACCCGAACCCATGGACGAGGACCAACGGGATCTGTTGGCGCGGTACGTCGAGGCGTTCGAGAGTTACGACATGGGCAAGCTGACGTCCCTGCTCCACGAGGACGCCAACTGGAACATGCCGCCGTACGAGCTCTGGCTGCAGACCCACGAGGACGTCGTGAAGTGGTGCCTTGGCCCGGGGATCGGTTGCCGCGGCTCCCGGCTGGTGCCGATGATGGCCAACGGCTCGCCCGCATTTGGACAGTACAAACCGAATCCGGATGGCGACGGCTTCGTCCCCTGGTCGCTCCAGGTGCTCGAGCTGTCAGACGGGCGGATCAGCGGGATCACGTTCTTCCTCGACACGGCGCGGATGTTCCCGCTCTTCGGGCTACCCCTCCAGCTCGACGCCTGACGGCGGAACGACGGGAACGACGCCGCACAGGCCCATCAGGAACAGGAGCTCCGCAAGCTCGGTCGAGGCGGCGCGGATTTCGAGGCGAACACCCATTCGGCGGGTGATCATCCGGATCCGGCAGAGCAGGTCCACGACGGCCGCCTCGGGGGGATCGACCATCCCGACGTCGCAGATGGCGAGGCTGGCGCCGGCACGTTCGAGCAGGTCCCGCACGAGATCGCCAAGGCGGGCGGCATCGTTGCGCTGGATCCGACCGCCGATCAGGAGCAGGACGACGCGCGGATCGCGTGTGGGGTGCAGGGCGTGCACGAAGGCGGGCGGCGGCTCCTTTGGCGCGGCCAACGGCCGTGACTCCTTTCGCGGCAACCCGCTCCGGGTGGGAGCGGAGGCGCCAAACGAACCCTGTCGTCCGGCGCCAACCATTTAGACGGCGTAGCCACCGGGAACTCATCGGGGCTAGGCGACGCTGGTCCCCAATCGCGGCTCCGAACTGGCTCTGGGAGATGAGCCGCGATGCCGCGATCATGACCGGGCATCGTTCTCACGGAGGTCACATGGCAGGCTGGGCGGAATTCGAGGCGGCTGCACCGGCGATCGCGAGCGCCGGACGGGACTTGCTGTATCGCACGGGGACGGGCAGTGCGCTCCTGACCACCGTGCGTGGCGACGGCCTCCCGCGGATTCATCCCATCACGGTGGCCGTGATGGACGGTCGCCTGGTCGCGTTCATCATCGTGGACTCGCCAAAGGCAAGGGACCTCGCCGAGGACGGTCGATACGCCATGCACTCGCACCTTGACCTGCAACAGCCGCACGAATTCTCCGTTCGCGGGCATGCCCGTCCGATCGAGGACCCCGCCACGCGGGCCAGCATCGCTGCAAACTGGTCCTTCGAGCCCGACGATGGGTACCGCCTCTTCGAGTTCGACGTCGAGCACGCGGTCGCCGGCAATCGGCCAACGCCAGAAGACTGGCCGCCGCGCTACTCGTCATGGAAGGCCGGCGACTGATCCAGGATCGGGGGATTAGGATCGGGGGGTGTTGCGACCCGAGTATCCCCTGCTCACAGAGCGGCTCCTGCTCCGTCCGTTCCGTGATGACGACCTGGATGCCTTCCACGCCATCCAGAGCCGACCAGACATCGTTCGGTACCTCTACTGGGAACCCAAGACCCGCGACGAAGCGAAGGAGATGCTCGACCGCAGAAAGCTCCAGGTGGCGCTCGAGAAACAAGGTGACGGGCTCCACCTCGCCGCGGAGCATCGCGGGACAGGCGAGCTCGTGGGTCACTTCAGCCTGTTCTATTCCAGCGAGGAGCATCAGCAGGGCGAGGTCGGCTTCGTGGTCCACCCGGAGCACCACGGACGAGGGTACGGTGTCGAAGGGGCACGGGCGATGCTCCGTCTTGCCTTCGAGGAGCTCGGCCTGCACCGGGTCCTGGGGCGGTGCGACGCCCGGAACACCGCCTCAGCGCGGTTGATGGAACGTCTCGGGATGCGTCGCGAGGCGCACCTGATCGAGAACGAGTTCGTCAAGGGTGAATGGGCCGACGAGCTCGACTACGCGATGCTCGACCGCGAGTGGGCGGCGCTGCCGCCTCAGACCTGACCCGACGGCGCGAGGTTCGCCGTCAGGCGGTCGGTTGGCGGGTTCCGCGACCGCGGTCCGACGACTGGGTGCCCATCGGGCGATCACGACGCCGACGATCGCCACGACCCCGCCGGCCAACGCCAGCGGCGCAGGTGATTCTCCGAGCAGGAGCCAGCCAAGGACGATCGGCACCGCCGGGACGAGATACGTGGTCGAACCCAGGCGCCCGGCGGTGGTTCGGCCCAGCGCATATGCCCAGATGGTGAACGCGACGGCCGTCGGAAAGAGCCCAAGGAAGATGAGCCAGGCGATCGCGGATGGCGGAGCGGTGACCAGGTCGGCAGCCAGCTCGGGGGCAAACGGAAGGCACACCACGACACCAACGGTGCAGGACAGCCAGGTGACGGTCAGCGCAGGCGTCGTGGCGACGGCCGGTTTCTGGAGCGTCACGCCGGCCGCAATCCAGCCGATCGTCAACCATGGCCGCGCTCCAGCTCGGTTCGTGGGTCGAGCTGGCAAACCCGGCCGGGGCGGCTCCGGGTCAGGTGCAGTCGGTCGTCGAGATCAATCGCTGGATCGGAGTCGCGCTCGGCGTCGCGGCGGCTATCGCGCTGATGCAGCTCGTCCTGGAGATCCGTCGACTGTGGATCGCCCGCCGCCGCGCGGGGGACGTCGGGTCCAGGGCGACCTAGGGCGGCCTGGGCGCTGATCCGTCAGGCCGCGTCGCCTCCGGCGTCGAGATCGAGGAGCAGCTGCGCGAGCTCCAGCGCGTTGGTCGCGCCGTAGTTCGCGTAGCAGTTGTTGAAGAGGACGTGGGTTTCTTCAACGCGGCTGGCCAGCTCTCGAACGCGCGGCGCCCACTCACCCAGCTCGTTCTCGTCATAGAGATAGCGGAACCGCTCGACGGTCTGCACGCCCTTGGCCTCCCACGTCGCCTCGCGACGACCGTGGAACCGCACGACGGCAAGCTCCGGAGATGGCGCCTCGACGATGGGTGGGACGCTGGACTTGAACCCTTGCGGACCGTCGACGATCACGAGCGGGATCTTGCGATCGCCCAGGAACGCCAGCGTCCGGTCGATGTTCTTCTCGTTGAACCAGCTCGCGCTGCGGAACTCGACGGCCCCCAGGAGCCCGGCATCGCGCAGCCGCCCGGTGGCCTCCTCGATCGTCGCCCGATTCTCGGAGCTCGTAAAGAACCAGCGCGGGTACTGGAGCAGGATCGAGCCGAGCTGTCCAGCCTCCTGCAGGGGCGCGATGCCGTCGATGAACCACGACCAGACGTCGTCGCGCAGCTCGTCGGGAAGGTCCTTGGCGTAAATCCGCGTCTTCGCCGCCAGCTCGACGGGGAGGGCCTCGCGCAGATCCCTGGGCAGGCGCTTGGTCTCGGTCGGCTGACCGGTCATCAGGGCGTGCGCCTTGATGTCGAACGTGAAGTCGGGTGGCGTTCGTTCGACCCACAGCTCGGCGGTCCGCCGTGCCGGCAGCGCGTAATAGGTCGAATCCACCTCGACGATCGGGAACCGGCTGGCGTAGTAGCCGAGCCGTTCTTCAGCCGAGTCCGCGTTGTCCGGGTAGAAGACGCCGCGCGCGGTCATGGTCGGGTCCGTCCACGAGGCCGTCCCCAACCGCACGGATCCACCGGTCGGCGGATGGACCGCCGTAGCGGCCACATCCTCGGCGAGGCCTTCGGTCCGCCGGGCGGCGCCAGCCGGCCCCGGGTCGTGTCGGGGATCGAGGTCGGGGGCCGCGGTCGGCTCGAACGTCGTCGCGACGGATCGTCTGGGCGCCACGATCCTAGGCTACCCCGATCCGGCCGGGGAAGGCGCGACGGTGGTGGACAGCCGAGATCGCAACTTGTCTAACAAGCTGAGGGGTGGCACCATGGTCGGTGCGAGCCGTTCCCGTCGCCGGCACGACCGCCGCACGCTCGACCGTCGTTCGGGCAGTTGGGGGGCCAGGACCCGTGGACGAGCCATCCGAGCCTCAGCCGCTCAGGCGATTCGATTCCCTGACCAGCCAGACGTTGTCGAAGCGGATCAGTCGCGAGTTGCTCACCAGCATCCTTCGCGGCGAGATCGCAGCGGGGCAGGCATTGCCCTCGGAGGATGACCTGGCGTCGCAGTTCGATGTCAGCCGACCGGTGGTGCGCGAGGCCGTCAAGGAGCTGGCCGTCCTTGGCCTGGTGGAGAGCCGCCAGGGCCGCTCGACGCGCGTCACCCAGCAGGATGACTGGAACCACTTCGCACCCGAGCTCCTCACCGCACGAAGCGAGGTGGGTGCCGTTGACGACTTCCTCCTCGAGCTGCTCGAGCTGCGCCGCCTGATCGAGACCGGCGCCGCAGGGCTGGCCGCTGCGCACGCGTCCGAGGACGATATCGAGAAGATGACGGTCCAGTACAAGCAGATGGAGACAAGCCTCCAGGATCTCGAGCGCTTCACGGACGCAGACATCGCGTTCCATGCGGCCCTGCTCGCGGCCACCGGCAACCACCTGCTGACTCGCCTGATCGAGATGATCGGTCCGGTGCTTCGCTTCGGGCGGATGATCAGCCTCGAACGCCGCGCGGACGGCCCGACCGACTCGCAGCAAGGACACCGGCGGGTTCTCGACGCCGTGCGCGCGGGAAAACCCGAAGAAGCCCGCGAGGCGATGCGTTCGCACCTGAGCTGGACCGCCAACCTCACCCTCGACGAGCCGACGGAACCGCAGGCAGCAGCCGTGGCGGGCCCGCGGGCGACCCGGAGCTCCTAGATCGTGGATCTGGAGCTGGCGGATCGGCGGTTTCTGGTTGGCGGCGCCAGTCGCGGACTTGGGGCGGCCGTGGCTCGCGCGCTGGTCGGGGAGGGTGCCCGGGTAGCTGGCATCTCGCGGGAGCCGCTGGAATCTGGGGGGACCGCGACGTCGGGGATTGTCGCGATCAAGGCCGACCTCTCGAGCGACGGCGGCCCGGCCGCCGCAGTCGACGCGGCGGTGGGTGCGCTCGGCGGCCTCGATGGACTCGTCGTCAACACCGGCGGACCGCCCGGTGGCACCTTCGACACGGTGGATGACACGGCCTGGGGGCAGGCGATCGCGGGCACGCTTCAGAGCACGATCAGGCTGATCCGCGAGGCGCTCCCCCATCTTCGCGCCGGGGTTGGTCCTTCGATCGTGGTCGTCCTCTCATCATCGGTCCGCGAGCCCATCCCGGCCCTGATCACCTCGAACGTCCTTCGGCCCGGGCTCGCCGGCCTGATCAAGAGCCTGGTCACGGAGATCGCACCGATCCGGATCAACGGGGTCGCGCCAGGACGGTTCGACACCGATCGTGTTCGAAGCCTCGACGCTGCCCGCGCCGCCGGCTCGGGGATGACGGTCGAGGAGGTCCAGGCGCAGACACGAGCACGAATCCCGCTCGGACGCTACGGCGATCCGGACGAGCTCGGCCGCGTCGTCGCGTTCCTGCTGTCACCAGCTGCGTCATACCTCGATGGCGTCATCCTGCCCGTGGACGGCGGGATGATCCGCAGCCTGCCTTGAGCGAGCCACTTACCCTCGACGGCGTCTTCAGCGTCCTGCCGACCGCCTTTCGAAGTGACGGCGGGCTCGATCTCGATGGCACGTCGGCCCTCGTCCGTGCGGCGGCCGACGCCGGGGTCAGCGGGCTGACCGTGCTCGGCGTGATGGGCGAAGCTGCCGAGCTGAGCGAGGACGAACGCCACCAGGTCGTGGCATGCGTCGAGGCGACCACGACCCTTCCGATCGTCGTCGGGGTGAGTGGTGGCTCCGCCCGGATCGTGTCCGCTCGAGCCCGTGCTGCGGCCCGCTCCGGCGTCGGCGGCCTGATGATCAGCCCGTCCCGAACCCTGGGTCTGGCCGACTCGGTGACGGCTGCCGCGGCCGGGTGGCCTGCCGATCATCATCCAGGACTACCCGGCGGGCTCGGGCGTGCCGATCACGGCGTCGGAACTGCTGGCGGTCGTGGCGGACCAGCCGCTCGTCGTCGGCGTCAAGGCCGAGGCGCCACCGACCAGCGGATTGATCGAGACGCTGCGTGCCGAGTATCCGAAGCTCGGGCTCGTCGGCGGGCTGGGCGGGCTGTTCCTGATCGACGAGCTCCGGTCCGGCGCGAGCGGCGTCATGACCGGCTTCGCCATGCCGGAACGCCTTGTCTCCATCGTTCGGACGTACCCGACGGATCCGGACGCTGCGACCCTCCAATGGGCGCAGCTGCTCCCGCTCATGCGTCTCGAGGCGTTCCAGCCGTTCAGCCTGGCGGCTCGCAAGGAGGTCTGGCGGCTGCGCGGGGTGATCGCTTCGGCCTACTGCCGCCGACCCGGCACGGAGCTGGACGACCGGGCGCGCGACGACATCCAGCGCGCCCTTACCGCGGTCGTCGCCTAGACCTGGCCGTCATCCGCTCAGCGCAGCCCGAGCGCGGCCTGGGCGATCGACACGGCCAGGGCTTTCGGATCAGCCGCGTCGTCGAGCTGCACGTCGACCTGGAGCGACCGTTCGCCATCGAGGACCGAGAGGGTCCGGTTGGTGTTCCACCATCTGGCCTCGTCCCCGAGGCTGTCGACGACTTCACCCTCGCCAAAGCTCTCGATCGTGGCAGCGTGGCTAGCCGACCCGCCGAGCGTCAGCGCGACGTAACGAGATGGATCCGTCGTGTACACCCAGAGGCACCGCTCGCTGGCCCCGACGGTATAGCTGCTCGGCTCGACGGCGCCGGTACGGCCGACCAGGGCATCCATGTCCGCGACGATGGCGCAGACCGATCCCGTGGAGGACGAACTCGACGGCGGAACGCTATCGATCGGACGCGATGGTGACGGTCCGCCGCACGCGAGGATTCCGGCGACCACGACGAACGCCCAACCGTGTCGACGAAGGGTGCGGGACGTCATCGTCGCACGCCGCTCACCTGCCAATACACCTCCGTGTCGGGGATTGCCGCGAATGGGGCGCCGTCGACGACCTCGAACGAGATGGTCGCTCCGGGCGCGATCGCATCCACGCCGCCAACCGCGCCGCCGATGATGGTTCCTCGCGCGTTTCGGTAGACGGCGGTCAGCTGGACCAGCGATTCGCTCGTTGCGGTCCGGCTCGTCAGCCGTCCCCGCGTGACGTTGAGGCCGTCGCCCCGCGACGTCTCAACCCCGGAGATCCGGAACAGCCCGCTTTCGGCCCTGTTCGGTTCGAATGCCGACATGTCGTCCGGCAGGTTCACCATCATGCGTGTGGCACGGCCGGCGCCAAATGCCTCGCCGGCGATCGCCGTGCGCTGGCCGGGCAAGACCTGGACGAACAGCTCCTCGCCGGCGATGAAGGTGTCGTCACCGTCGAAGAAGTCGACCGTGACCTGCATCTGGAACACCGCCCACCGATCATTCGGGTTGTCGAGGACCGCGGCAAATGACGCGAAATCGTTGCCGTCGCTCTCGAAGGCCGTGAACCCGGACTCGACGACCTGCAGCTCGACGGGGCCGGCGTCACTCGACGCGCCAGGGGCGACCGAGGATGGCGTCGCGACGGAGGCGTCAGGACTCGCCCCCGGCGAGGAACCTGCCCCGGCCGACGATGTGGCGGCGCTCGCCGACGGAGATGGCGACACGACGCCGCCGCCCGACGGGGACGCCGCGACCTGACCGGAGGGTGGTACCGACACCGTCTCCGGGGCTGGGGTCGGTATTCCCGGGTTGCACCCGGCCAGGAGCAGGCACACCGTCAAGGCGGCCGCCCGGCCGGGACGCACGGTCTGACTCGCCCGGTCCAACCTCACGAGGGCGATCCTGACTGATCGGGCGCGATGACGCCGGAACTGGCCGGGCGACGGGTCATCTGGCCCGCCGCCCCGACAGCTACGCCTTGCGGGCTTCGTCCCAGGCGAGCTTGTACGCGTCGATCGCCTCCTTGTACAGACCGGCCGCGTAGTTCGAGTCGCCCAGCGCGAGGTATTGGTTCGCCAATGCGAGCTTGACCGGGTCGCCACCGACGTGCGCCGCGATGGCGCAGACCACGAGGTTCCGATCGGCCTGGACAACGTTCTGGATGTACGGCAGCACGCTCGCCACGAGCGACGATGGACTCGTCACCAGCGTGAGCGACTGGACGGCCTTCTTGTGCTGGTCGAAGAGGCCCTTGCCGTCCGAGCTGAGGGTGCACGGCTCGCTCGTCCAGTAGGTCGAGGCGAGGCTCTTCTGCAGTTCGGCAATGGCATCCGCGATGCGCTTGTTGGTAAGCGAACCGCTCGACGGAAGCGCGTCGAGGAAGTCGATCGTCTCCGTGACGACCGTCTGCGCCTGCACGGACGTCGCGCAGGTCGCAGTGGAGGTCTTGGTCGGATCGCTGACCGACGTCGCGGTGAGGCTCGATCGTCGCGTTGGTCGAGCTGCCCTGCTCGCGCGAGACGTACACCGGGACGTCGACCGTCTCGCCGAACGGCCGCTGTGGCCAGCGCGTTGGGGAGCTGCGCCGTACCAGCCGGCGCCCACGGCGCTGGCGGAGAGCCGATAGACGTCGTTGTTCAGGTACGCCGCTTCGTTGTCGTCGGGATGGAGGTCGCCGACGTCGGCGGCTTCGCCCGTGTTGGTCAGCGGGAACAGGCATGTCGGTAGCCTGCTCCGCGATATTCAGCGCCGGACGCTGGGTCGAGCTCGACGCCTCGGGTCTGCGGGCCGGCGCCGTTGATGTTCTGGACGGCGACGGTGTAGCGGAGGACGCCGTCCTCGTCCACGTGCTGGTTGAGGATGTAGAAGTGGAGCCCGTTGGCGGGTGTCCTCCCACTCGTACGAGCGAGCCGGAGTTCGTGCCTGCATGGAACGCGGCATCGGTCAGCTGGCGAGGATCGCCCGTCGTGACCTGCTGCGCGGTTCCATCCGGGCGCATGAAGTCGATCGATGTTGATGTCTTCGGGGTGCGCGTCGACGACCCAGGCGAAGCACGCTGAACGAGCCGCAGCGAGCCTCGGAATTGATCTTGTTCTTCTCGATGAGCACGCCGTTGTCGGCCTGGAACGAGTCGGAACCGATCTGATCGGTGACCTCGACCGTGTAGTTGCTGAAGGTCGCGTGCCCGAGCAGTTGAGGCGGTTGGAAACGTCCTCGCCGGTGGCGTGCGCCCGTCGAGCGACTCGCGAGCTGACGCCCGTG
The DNA here is from genome assembly GCA_963731865.1 of uncultured Chloroflexia bacterium. GTDB lineage: Bacteria > Chloroflexota > Limnocylindria > Limnocylindrales > CSP1-4 > SPCO01. The sequence goes on from CAVSXG010000002.1 coordinate 2,132,053, forward strand.
CCGTCGCGCGCCGGCCGTGCCGACCGACGGCGATCGTGCGGCGCTCGCCGTTGGCGGGCGTCCCGATCGTGAGTCGATGCCCGGCGAGGATGTTGGTCGCGCTGGCGACCTTGATTGCCGTGTCGCCGGCGGCTGCAGGCGCCGCGAGGGTGGTCGTGAAGACGGTGCACGGGAGGTTCTTGTCGATCGGGGCCGCGCCGTCGAGAATGATCCGGACGCCGGTCTGGCCGGTGTCCCCGGGATCGACCTGGCGCGCCGTGATCTCGACGACGGCCGAGCCCGGAGTCGGCCAGCGCCGTTGCGGTTCAGGTCGACGAAGTTCGCCGGGTCCGACGAAGCCGAGCTTGATCTTGTCCCGGATCACGTGCTGCGACCCGAGCGCCGTGCCCTGCGTCGGACGGGATGTGCCAGCGGTTGTGGGTTCCGCCCGGCCCGCCGAACGAGCCGCGGCTCATCATGCTCCAGTAGCCGGTGGCCGGCTCGCTGGAACGGCGCCGCATACGGGTTGTTGTAGTTGTCGGCGATGCCCAGGTTGTGGGTCAGCTCATGGGCGTACACGGCCATGCCCGAGCCCTCGCCCTCGATGGAGTTGGTGCCCGAGGCGCTCGGCCAGATCGTGGCGGCCGATCGCCACGAGGTCCACGGGATGTAGCGGGTCGCGGCCCAGTTCTGGGGGATCTCCGGGTTCGGCGGACCGAGCTCGTCCGGCACCGGTCGTTCTGAAGGTGAACTGCATCTCGCCGAATTCCTGCCAGGTGCCGCTCTCGTCCTGGCCGGCGGCGACATAGAACGTGTTGTCGTACGCATCGCGCTCGGCCGGCGAGACGTGGTCGGTCCAGGCGATGAGCGTGTCGTTGCGGTAGTTGCGGTTGCAGCGTGTGGACGAACGAGTTGTCGGCGCACGGTCGCGATCGCCGTGGTCGTCATGTCGCGCAGGATCGTGTTCGTGCGCGTGCGCAAACGCCAGCGGCGCAGTCGAGGTCGATGCCGGTGCCGCCGGAGCCGGCCGTGCCGACTGACAGTGATCGTCCGCGTCTCGAGGCGATCGTCGAAGCCGACTGCGAGGAGTGGCCGACGGCGAGACCTGGGGCGACGGTGCTCGATACTTGATGTTGGTGGCCGTGGCGATGGACGCGGCTGCAAGCGTGCTCGCCGCACCCGTCGCAGGTGGGTCGCGTCGGGGATCGCTGTGACGACCCGGTTGAGGTGTGGCCGCCTGGCCGGACCCGCAGTGAGCCACGCACGATCTTGCCGACGCTGAAGCTCGCCGATGAGACGACCTCGACGTCGGTCACGTTCGCCTGGGCGTCGACGTTCGCGTCTGGGTGTTGCAGTCAGGTGTTGAGCCGTGAAGTCGGTGATGAAGTACTCGTCCTGGGTCCCCGGCAGCAGGTACGGCCCGTAGCCCTCGAGGGCCACGCCGTACTTGCCGTACGTGTCCTCCATCCAGTAGCGGTTCATGCCCTGGAACTCGTTCATCGCGCTGGGCGATGTTCAGCCAGTCGACGATAGAAGGCGGGCACGGCCGTCGCGCGGGATGTCATGGCCGAGCGGCGCCGGGGTTGCCGAAGACCGTCGAGCCCTGGGGCTGGGTGATCGACGAAGGGCGTGCCCGGGAAGTCGGTCAGGATCAGCGCGACGTCGAAGCGCTCGATCGTCGGCTCGATCGTCGGGTCGGCGTACGGTGAGCCCGGGATCGGGTGGTAGTCGGCCCAGTCCTGGTCGGCCGCCTGGGTGACGACCTGCGGGTCGATCGGCTCGAGGGGTGGTGGCGGATCACCGGCCGATACCGCCGCGGCTGAGCCGCACGCCGACGATGATCAGGAGCGACGCGATGAGCGCGACGCCGATGGCGCGCGCGCGCCCCCGCCGGCTCTCTGCGGACAGACGGGTCATCTGAACTCCCTCCGACTCTGGGGCGCAATCGGTGAAGGGCAGCGAAGATGCGTCAGCTTATCTGACAAGTCCGGTGGAATGCAACGGAGGTTTCACGACGCAGGTTCGTGTCCACGTCGACCCAAGTCAGCCGGAGATTTCGGCACGCTCGGTGAACAACGCGGCGACGACGAGCGACCCGATCAGCCAGGCAATCACGACGAGCAGTGCCTGGTTTGGCTCGAGCTGGGTGAGCGCGCCGCCACCGCCGCCCCCGAAGCCCTCTCCCTCGACGGCGACGACGGCGCCTGCGGCGTTGAAGGGCAGGTACTTGATGATGTCCGGCAGGAAGATCGAGGCGAACTGCTCGCCAAAGTAGAAGCCGATCCCGGCCCCGATCCCGGCGAGCTGGCTGCGCGCCAGCGTCGCGATGGCGAACCCGATGGCGCCCTCCTCGGCCACCGCGAGCCAGCCGCGACCGAGCAGCTCGGGCAACCGCCCAATGGCCTCAGGGTCACTCACGCCGGTCGTCGGAACCGCGGCGATCGTGGCCGCGATCAACGCCACGCCCACGCCGACCACGAACGCGATCACCAGCCCGACGCCGATCATCAACGCCACCGCGGCGAACGTCGCCAGCTGGTAGCGGCTGCGGCTCTCGCCGCGCGCGACGGCGGACTTGAGCGTGCCCCAGTTCCACTCAGATCCGGCGATTGCTGCGCCGTAGATCACCGCGAACAGGCCCCCGAGACCCAGGATGAACGAGATGATCAGCGTGTAGGCGCCGGGGAACGTGACCAGCAGGAGTGCGGCCGCGCCACCTTCCTCGGGAGGTGTCTGCCGCGCCGTTGCGCCGACGGCAATGAAGATCAGCGCGAGCAGGCCGATCAGCAGGCCAAGGGTGATCAGCGACGCCGGACGTCGGAGCAGCTTGCGGACGCCGGCCACGAACAGCCTCATCCGGGGCCTCCGCCATCGCGCCATTCGCGCCGGGCCGGTCTCTGCCGGGGGCTTGCCGGCGACGGTCGCACCCGCCAATCCGAAGAAGGTCCCCTCGCCGCCGGCCTCCTGTGCGCCGCCCGTGAGCGACAGGAACAGCGACTCAAGGTCGCTGCCCGTCTCCAGCCGCGACGCGTAGATCCCGGCGGTCGCCAACGCGCGGTTCACCTCGGCGGCCCGGCCCGGCTCGACCCGAACGGACAGCCAGCCGTCCTCGTCGTCGATCCGGGTCACGCCGTCCGGTGTCAGCTGGCCAAGGAGCCCCATCGCCGGCTCGACCTCGCCCGGCGCCACCCGGACCCGGACCACGCTCTCGCCGAGCAGCAGCTCCTCCATCTGGCCTTCGCGGACGAGGCGGCCCGCCGCGATGATCCCGACGACGTCGGCTAGCTGCTGGACCTCGCCGAGGATGTGGCTCGAGATGAAGACGGTCTTTCCGCTCGACGCGAGGTGCTTCAGTGTCGCGCGCATGGCCACGATGCCGGCGGGATCCAGGCCGTTGGCCGGTTCGTCGAGCAGGAGCAGCCGCGGATCGCTCAGCAGCGCACCCGCGATGCCGAGTCGCTGCTTCATCCCGAGCGAGTAGCCGGAGACCTTGTCCCGTGCCCGATCCCGGAGCCCGACGAGCTCGAGGAGCTCCTCGATACGGGTCTTGGGCACGTGCGCGCCGGCGGCCGCCAGCGCTCGCAGGTTTTCGCGACCCGACAGGTACGGGTAGAACGACGGGGACTCGATGAGCGCCCCGACGTCGAACAGGCGATGCCGGTCGCGTCCGCCAAACGGCCGACCAAGGAGCTCGATCGTGCCCGCGTCCGGCCGGATCAGACCGGTCAGGAGGCGCATGGTCGTGGTCTTGCCTGCGCCGTTGGGCCCCAGGAAGCCGTAGACCACGCCGGCCGGGACGGAGAGCTCGAGCCCCGCGAGCGCCACGCGCGAGCCATAGCGCTTCTGGAGTCCGTGCGTGGCAAGGGCCAGGCCCGGTACCCGGAGTGGGGAGGGTCACGAGCTGTAGTTACGGCCTCCGCGGGGTCGAGGCGTCACGCCGGGATCGGGCACCGCAGACCGGTCGACACCGGTCAGCAGCAACGCCGAAGGCGGCAACTCTGACGAGACCGTTTTGGCGTCGCGCTCGAGCTCCATGACGAAGAGGGGCACGAGCGCCCGATCGAACTGTCCGCCGGCCTCGCGCCAGAGCTCGTTGACCGCGAGGGCGATGGGCATGCCCCGGCGGTACGGCCGGTCGTGGGTCATCGCGTCGAAGGCATCGACCAGCCCGACGATCCGGGCGCCCAGCGGAATCGCCTCGCCGCGCAGCCCGTCCGGGTAGCCGCGCCCGTCCCATCGCTCGTGGTGATGGCGGACGATCGGCGCGAACGAGCCGGCCGAGAGCAATGGCTCGCAGATCCGCTCGCCGATCTCGGGATGGCGGCGCATCAGGTCCCACTCCTCGCCGTCGAGCGGCGCCGGCTTGGTCAGGATCGCCTCTGGCACCCCGATCTTGCCGACGTCGTGGAGCAGGGCGCCGTAGGCGACCGCCTCGAGGTCGATGCCCGTCGAGACCCGCCTGCGTGCCCAGCCGGGCGGCCAGGTTGGCCAGTCGCTGGCAATGGCGCTCGGTGCGTTGGATCCTTGGCCTCGACCGCGTTCGCGAGGGCCGCGACCGCGGTGTGCGCCGCGTCCATCCGGACAAGGGCCTGGCGCAAGCCGCAAGCGCGCTGCGGATCCGGGCCAGCAGCTCCGGCTGGCGGAACGGCTTGCTAAGGAAATCATCGGCGCCGGCGTCCAGCCCTTCGACCACGTCCTCGAGCGTCGGTCGCCCGGTGAGCAGGATGATCGGGACGGCCACGGTGCGGATGTTGGCACGGAGGCGACGAGTGACCTCATAGCCGTCCAGCCTCGGCAGACCGATGTCCAGCAGCACGAGGTCCGGTGCATGCTCCCCGACTGCCAGCAGTGCCGCTTCGCCGTCTCCGACGGCCTTGGTCCGATAGCCTTCGCGCTCGAGGATCCGCTCCAGCAGCGCTCGGTTGGCGAAGTCGTCCTCGACGACGAGGACCAGCGGACGGGGGTCGGCCGTTCGCATCGAGGGCATCACGCCCCGCCCGTCCATCAGGATTCCCCCGTTGACGATGCCGGCACGGCTGGCGAGCCCGGTTCGATGGTGATCGCCGAGACCCTGTCGTCAGTCTCGTCGAGCGTCAACCAGCCCTGGCGCACCGCGAACGTCACTGCGTGCGTCCGGTTCGGCACGCCGAGCTTGTGGAGGATGCTCGAGAGGTGGTTCTTGATCGTCTGCTCGCTCACGTCGAGCAGCTCGCCGACCTCACGATTGCGCAGGCCACCAGCGACGTGCTGCAGGATCGCCAGCTCTCGGGGCGTCAACGGGATGCTCGGTGGCTCCTCGGCGCGCCGGAAGCTGTCGCGGAACCCCTCCATGATCCGGTCGACAAGGTCGGGGCGGGCGATGACCTCGTCCTTGAGCGGGTCCTCACCGTCCGCGACGCGGCGGATGACCGCGACCAGCTCGGCTGGCTCGGCGTTGGCCGGGACGTGTCCCGTGGCCCCGATCTCGATCGCCTCCAGCAGACTCGCATCATCGTCCTCGCGGCCGACCACGACGATCCCCGAACCGGGCGCCTCCTGGGTCAGTCGCCGGGCAGCGGCACTCGCTGTGGGCTCCTGGAGCTCGACGTCGATGACGAACACATCGGGGGGACGTGCCTCGACCATCGCCATGGCGTCATCGGCCGATCGAACCTCGGCGACGACCTCCATGTCGGGTTCGTTGTCGAGGACACCGCGGATCCCGAGACCGACGAGCGCGCGTGGCTCGACGAGCACGATCCGTATGGTCTCGAGGTGTGCCGCCGCCAATGGCGCGCGTCGGTTGTCCATCGAGCCTCCTGCGCTGGGACTGGGCGTGGTTCGAGGGTAGAGCCGGATGGGCCCACGCGCATGACCCGAAAGGACTAGTACCGCTCCAGTCTTTCGTTCTGTCGGCGTGAGGGGGCGACGCGTCTATTCGATGGTCGCCGGCTCCAGCCGGGCGCGAAGGAGCTCCTGGCCGGTCTCGTCGCGGATCCGGACCGACCAGCCGCCGTCCGCCTCCCACGTGTCGGCGACCAGGCGTGCACCTGGGTCGCCTGGCGCGGCGTACTCGAGTCGGACGAGACGAGGGAGCGCCCGGATCGCCACAGCCCCACCGGTGGCGATCACCGCCTCCTCGAGCCAGTCGGCGTAGACCGCATTGTTGACGTGCGCCATCGGGTCCAGCTCGTGCGGACGAACGGTGATGGCCGACTGTCTCGTCGTCGGTGGCGCGTCGCCGAGGGCCACGCGCGCGAGTCCGACGGTCGCTGTTGCCGCTCCAAACACGGGCTCGAACTCGGGCGGGATCCGGGTGGGCGCACCGCGCCCATCGAGCAGGACCCAGTCGATCTGGACCGTCGCCACCGTGGCGCCGTTCGCGTCGTCGAATGTGGTGCGACGACGGGCCCAGACGCGACGCCAGCCGACCACGCGTGTGGTGCCCACCAGCTCCGCGCCGACCGGGACGGCCGCCGCCACGGTGACCTCCGCGGTTCGGACAAGCCAGGCGAGGCCGCGTTCGGCATACCAGGCCCGGTCATACCCCCGGATCGTCGAGTGGTGCCAGGCCACGTCCTGGGCGTATCGCAACAGGACCGAGGTCCGCAGGAGCCCGTCCGGTCCGGCCTCGTCGAAGCGCACGCGGTAGGGCGCCGACCAGGCATCGGCTTCGCGCGCCACTCAGCCGGGTCCGGTGGCGAGCTGGTCGAGCGTCTCGAGACTGACGATCGTGGTGCCCTCATGAGGCGCCGTCTGGGCAGCGAGGCGGACGCCGCACGATCGCTCGGCATCGAAGACGACCAGCGCGACCTCGAGGGCCACGTCCTCGTCCGCGGCGTGGCCTCGCGCGTCGTCGAGCTGGTGGAGGACATCAGCGTTGATGCCACGCGCCCCCCACTTGCAGTCGTATGCCTCCGGCGCCGTTTCGCGCTCGACCGTGACGTCGTAGGGGTGGATCTCCGCGCGGACCCCGTCGAACAGGACCCGCCGCTCGCGTCGGACGGCAGCCGGCCCGACGCGACGGGCCAGGAGCCGCGCGGTCAGCTCCTCGACGATCGCACCTCGAACCTGGCTGCGGACCTGCTCCCCCCGATCGGCGACCGCGAGCGACACCGCGAGCACAGCCTCGGCCCGGTCGCGCTCGGCGGGGTCGGTAGCCAGGCCGAACAGCGTCGGGAACATCTCGCGCCAGGTGTTTGCATCGGTCGTTTCCCCGTTCATGACCGCCCTCGCCAGCGTCCGCTCCGTAAGCCGGGCGGTCGCCAGCAGTTCGGCCGCACGCGCAACGAGCGGATCGGCCTGGATCCCCGCGTAGACCACGGCCCGGGCATCCCGCGCGGCATCCTGGAACCTCATGGCGTCGCCGCCGAGGGCGAGCAGGACAACCTGGGGGAACGTGGACAACCAGTCGATGGCGCGGTGCGGGTCCGCGATCAGGCCGATCTCGGCGATCGCGCGGTCCACCGCGATGGTCGTCGCCGGCGGTGCGATCTCCATGCCCCGTTCGGTCGCGACGTCGCCGAGGCGATCACGCCACGCATCCGCCAGGTCGTTGACGTAGCTCCACTCGTCCTCGACCTCCTCACCGAGCTCGAGCAGCGCGGCATACGCATCGAGCGCGCGACCGATGACGGCCTGGATCGTTTCGGACACGCGTCTAGCCTACGCGGCGGCAGGTGATGGAGTGGTCAAGGCACAGGCGAGCGGGCCTGCGCGCTGGGTCAGGCGAGCGGCGCAGTCCGGCGCGTGGCCCCGCGGACCGGTCGTTGGACGACTGGCTTCTCGGCCGACTGTCGGAGGAGGGTCTCCAGGCTGCGCCGGGCGCGGTCGTCCCAGGCGCGCGAGTAGATCCGGGTCGCCTCGGCGCGGATGCGGTATCCGACCTCGCGGTGACCCGCGGCGTCGATTTGGGCGATCCGGTCGAGAAGTGCGCGGTAAAGCGCCGGGAGCTCCTCCGCCGCAGACTTCTGGTCCATCTGGGCAGGATGGGCCGGTCGGAGGCGGATCGGAATAGCCCACCAGTCCTGCCCCGGGGTGGCCGATCGGGCTGGTCAGTCCCCCCGTGCGCACCACTGCGCACGCCAAATGTGTCAAACGTCCCGGTTGCGGGCATCCATGCGGCGCTGACGCCCTCCACGATGCTCGCGGGCGGCCCGTCGTGCAAGAGCTCCAGGAGCGCCTCCAGGCGATCGCGCGGACCCTCGGCAACGCATTGCACGGACCCGTCCCCGAGGTTGGCGACCCAGCCCACGAGACCGAAGGCCTGCGCCTCACGAAACACGAAGTACCGAAAGCCAACGCCGTGGACGCGGCCGGTGACCCGGGCATCGAGGCGAACGGGGTCGGAATCGCCCGGCACAGCGGGTCAGGCGACCGCCCGGCGGCGCGGCCAGGCCAGCGCAAGGGCGTCGAGCAACAGTTCCGGGGAGACGTTCGAGGCGAGCAGCTCCGCGGCACGGGCGGACCGTTCCAGGAATGTGGAGATGGACCCGTGATCCAGCCCGGCAGCCGCCGTCGCGAGTTCCTCGAGCATGACCGGGTCGCGAACGGAGCGACCACCACCCGAGCCGGCCAGGGCCAGGTCACGCCCGACGTCGGCCCAGAGCGCGATCAGGATCTCGGCCGCGCGTCGTCGTTCGGTCGCCGGGACGGCGCGGGCGACACCCTCATCCACGGCGTCCGGGAGGCCCTCCCGCAGGAGGCTCTCCTCGGAGGCTGGTGTGCCCGGCGGCGGCTCTGGAGAGCCGACATCACGGGCGCGTTTCCTCGACCTGGGGGCGGGTCGAATCTCGTCGCCCGCAAGTGCCGTGGCCAGGGCGATCGCGCGCGGGATGGCGGCGCGGACCGCGGCCAACCGGGCTGCCGGACCCGCGACGGTCAGATCGAGCAGGACGCGGCCCAACTCGGCCCGGATCAGGATCGCTTCCGGGGCGCGTGCGTAGGCGAGCGCGAGACCGGGTCGCCCACCCGCCAGCCGGCCCAGTCTCGCCGCCAGGGGTGGATCGGCAAGGTCGTGGTCGCCCACGATCGCCTCGATATCGCGGGATCCAACGAGACCGAGCCGGATCCGGGCGCATCGCGATCGAACGGTCGGCAGGAGGCGAAGCTCCTGATCCGCGCACAACACGATCACGACCCCGGCAGGCGGCTCCTCGAGCGTCTTGAGCAGCGCGGATTGGGCGTCTTCGTTCATCCGATCCGCCCCTTCCACGATCGCCACCCGCGAACGGCCTTCCACCGGAAGCAGGGCGAGCTCCGAGATGAGGTCGCGAATGCCCCGGTATTTCGCGTCCGGACCACCGATGACCACCTGCCGGCCCGGACCGGCCGGGCCGAGCCGGTGCAGATCGGGGTGTCCGTCGCGCTCGACCATTCGGCACGCCCGGCATTCGCGGCACGGCCGTTCGGACGGCTCGGCTTCACAGAGCAGACCTGCGGCCAGGTCAAGGGCGAGGGTCGTCTTGCCGACCCCTTCGGGGCCCGAGAGCAGGATCGCGTGTGGCGCCCGACCACGGACCATCGCCTCGATCGCATCGAGCGCGGCGGCCTGGCCCCGGGTCCGGGCGCCCTTCACCTGGGTCAGGCGGGTTCGACGGTCGACGCCTTCCGTGCGGTCCGACGCTTCGGCGCGGCCGGCGCGTCGGCGCCATCCGGGGCAGCGGCATCGGCACCATCCACGGTCGCGACCGACCCCTCGCTTGCCGAGCTTGCCTTCCGCGTGGTCCGTGGCTTCGCCGCGGCCTTTGGCTTGGCAGTCGCGGCCCTCGTCGCTCGCGGAGCGGCCGTGGCGACCTCGGTCGCGCTGCCCGCGGCCGCTTCCGTCGGCGCCTCCTTGCGAGGTCGGCCCGGGCGACGCCTGGGCGCGGCCTCGGGTTCGGCTCCGAGGGCCGCGTCGACAACCGCCGCGGTCGTCACCGTCGACTCGGACGCCACCTCGGTCCGCGGGGCACGTGCGGCCGGTCGGCGGCTGGTCCGCCCCCGACCCGCGGGTTCGGCAACCGCGTCAGCCGGGCTCTCGGCCACGCCTGACCCGAGCAGGTCCTCGCTGGAAGGCTCGTCGTCGGGGACCCGGACCGTACGGACCGGGGCCGGCTTCTGGGCGACCTGGGCGCGAAGGAGCGCTTCGAGCTCGGGGGGCACGTCGCTCCACGGCTCACTCGAGTTCCGGGGCGCCGGCGCGGCGGCGCGGTCGGGACGACCGTAGCCTCGATCCTCGCGAGCGGGTCCCGGGCCGACTGGTCGCGGCCGGTTGCTGACGTCGGGGTATCGGTTGATGCCGCGACCGCCGCCACCGCCACCGCGTGGTCCGGCGCCGCCGCCCGCGCCGCCGCGACCGCCACCGCCGTATCGCTCGCGATCCATCGCCGACTGGTAGGCGGATCGGCCGCCGCGCGCACCTCGCGCGCCGCCACCGCCCCGGTTCGCACCGCGTTGCTGCTCGGCGATCAGGTATTCGGGGATCTCAGGTTCGTCGAAGTCCTCGTCATCGGGAGCGGCGTCAATGAGGTCGCCGCGGGTGCCGTGGGCGTCCCCAGCTGCGAATCCCACACGGATCCGAACGGGGTCGCCTTGGGAGCCCGACGCGCTGGCACGACCTCCTCGTCCTCGTCGGCCTCGTCCGGAACCGGGCTCAGCGGAGCACGCGCGACCTGCGGCGCCTGCGGCGCCTCATCGGGGGCGCCTTCCTGGACGTCGTCCGGACGACCTCGACCCCGGCCGCGACCGCGACCGCCACGCCGGCGCCGTCGACGCGGCTCCCCGTCCTCGGTCGCCCCGGCGATCACCTCGCCGTCCCCCTCCGGCACGTCCGATTCGTCGGCGACCTCGTCGAGCGTGAATACCTCGGCTGCGGCGAGGTCCGCTTCGGTCAAACCGCCCGCCCGGGCAAGGCGTTCGCCCGGCAGCGCCACGAGACCGGCGGCCGTTGCCGCCGCCGCGGTACCGACCGGTGCCGGGGCAGCGATCCGACCGCGGCCGCGGCCACGAACCGCGGTGACGGGCTCTTCGTCGCGCGAACGTCCGCGACCTCGGCCGCGACCGCCGCGCCCGGCACCGGTCCCCTCGGTCAGCTTGTCGGGGACCTCGGTCATCGACAGATCCGCATCGTCCTCGGCGACCCGCCGGCCCGAGCGCGAACCCTTCTCGACGCGCGCCAGCTGGACGATGTCCGTGAACTGGTCGGCGACGTCGATCAGGTCCGAGCTGGTGTTGCCGCGGAAGCTGATGACCTCGACCCGGACACCCTGCTCCTGGACCGCCCGGATGGCCGGCGCAAAGTCGCCGTCACCCGACACGACGATCGCGATATCGAGGTTCCGCGCCGTCTTCATCATGTCGACGACGAGCTCGATGTCGAGGTTGGCCTTGACCTTGCCGTCGCCGTACTTGCGGATGTCCTTGCTGACGACCTTGTAGTTGCTCCGGCGCAGGAAGTCGTGGAAGTTGCGCTGGTTCTCGTTGTCCGGGTCGAGCCCGGTATAGGCGTAGGCGCGCACGAGGTCGCGCCCGGCCGTTGCTGATTTGAGCAGCGTGACGTAGTCGATATCCACGCCCGCGGCCTTGGCCGCATAAAAGATGTTCGCGACGTCTACGAAGACGGCGACGTTCTTGCCCACGTTGACTCCTTGCCTGTGTTGTCAGTCTGTCGCCCGGCCGGCGCGTTCGCGCTGCTCAGCCGGGACGTTCATCGGGATGGACGCGCGGCGACTCCCGCCGCGGTGACGATTCGTTGGATGCGCGGACCGGTCGGGGCGAACCCCAGCTGCTCCCAGCGCGCGAGGGTCGCCGGGTCGTCCGGAGGGACGGCTTCCACGACCGTGCAGCCCTTGTTGCTCGCCGACCGGAGCAGCTCCTCGAGGAGCGCCTCCGTGACCCGTTCGGCGTCATGCTCGGGATCGACGACCAAAAGGTCGATCGTCCCCACGTAGCCACCGGCCAGGACCGACGGCCGGAGCGCGAGGATCGCGCCACCTACGACCGTCCGCCGCGTCTCGGCGACGAACACGCTTGCCTGCGGCAGGTAGACAAGTTGCCGCAGGAGATCGGCCGCGCCCAGCGGACTCGCGCCGCGATCGTGCCGCACGGCGGCATCGCTCATGGCGACGATTCGTTCGATATCGGTGACACGGGCCGCTCGGACCAGGTATTCCACGCCGACGGGTCCAACCTCGCAGGGTTCAGCGACCAGGGTCCTCGACCGGGACTCGACCGAGATGACACCGGGGCCCGCGATCCAGCGTCGGCGGCGAGCGACGAACGCTCGCGACGCGCTGAAGGATGCGGCCGACCGGTATTGCATTCAGGTCGCCGATGCCTAATATACGTCATCGCTTCGGCGGCCACCTGCGCGCCGCCCGAGCTTGGACCCCGAGCACGCCTGTCACGCACCGCGATTTCGCCCGATCGACACCCTGGGAGGGGTTATGTCGTGGTCGGCGGAGCCATCGGGCGCCGGGTGTTCGATCGGGTCCGGGTCTCGGGTCGGGGTGCGAGGCGGCACCGACCGATGGCCACTCCGGGACCGCCGGATGGCCCCATATCTTGGAGGAGAATGAATGAAGCTCGCGAAGTTAGGGGCGCTCGGCGTCGTCGCGATCCTTGCGATTACGGCGTGTACCGCAGCGCCGGGTGCCGGTGGCGACAAGGGCGAGATCGAGAGTCTGGTCCTCGCTCCCGCGCCAGGGATCCAGCAAGGCGCAGACCGACACCATCGTCAACGCCATCAACATGGCGCTCGAGGAAGCCGGCGGCAAGGCCGGTGGCTACACCGTTGTCTACAAGGACGTCGACGACTCCACGGCCGCGGCCGGCAAGTGGGATGAGGCGACCGAAATCAAGAACGCGAACGACGCGGTCGCGGACGACAAGCTCGTGGCCTATATCGGGACGTTCAACTCGGGTGCCGCCAAGCTGTCGATCCCGATCCTCTGCAAGAAGGGGATCGTGATGATCAGCCCGGCCAACACCAACGTTGGCCTGACCAAGGTCTTCGGCCCCGGTGAGCCGGATGTCTACTACCCCGACGGGTGCAAGAAGAACTACACCCGCGTCGTCCCGGCGGACGACCTGCAGGGCAACGCCGGTGCGCTGTGGTCCTCGCAGCTCGGCGCGAAAAACGTCTATGTGCTTGACGACACCGAGGTGTACGGCAAGGGCATTGCAGACGTCTACGTCCAGCGGGCCCCCGACTACAGCCTGACGGTCCTCGGCCGTGACGGAATCGACGGCAAGGCCTCTGACTACAAGGCACTCGCCGAGAAGATCAAGGCAACCAACCCGGATCTCGTCTACTACGGCGGCATCACCCAGAACAACGCCGGCCAGCTGTGGCGCGACCTGCGCGACGCGATGCCTGACGTCATGCTCATGGGCCCCGACGGCGTGGCTGAGTCCGAGTTCCTCCAGGCTGCGGGCGACGCGGCTGAGGGCAGCTTCATCACGTCGGGCGCGGTCCCGCCGGATCAGCTGACCGGAGCCGGCGCCGAGTTCATCGCCAAGTACACGGCGAAGTACCCCGACGCCCCGGCCGAGGTGTACACCGCGTATGGCTACGAGGCGATGAAGGTCGTCCTCGCAGCGATCGAACGTGCCGCCGCGAAGAACCCGGCCGACGCCCTCGCGCTCCGAGCCCTCGTCCTCGACGAGGTCAAGGCCACCAAGGACTACGCCGGCGTGCTTGGCACCTGGTCGTTCGACGCGGCTGGCGACACCAGCCTGACCGACATGTCCGGGCTCATCGTCACCGACGGTGAGTTCAAGTTCGACAAGATCATCAAGTAACGAGGCCAACCGGTCACGTTCTCGATCGGCCGCTCGGCACCTTGCCGGGCGGCCGATCAGTTACCGCGATTACCTTGCCGATCCGGGTTCTCGGTTCCTTGAGGAGAGGACGTTGGAGGAACTGGTCAAAGCGCTCACGATTGGCCTGACGAATGGCCTGATCATCGCGCTGATCGCCATCGGCTACACCCTCGTCTACGGAATCCTCGAGCTCATCAACTTTGCCCACGCCGACGTCTTCATGCTGGGCACCGGGTTCACCTATTTCGCCCTCGAGCTGATCATCCACGCCCTGGGGATCCCGGCCTCGACGGGCACCGCACTCATCCTCACCTTCATCGCCTGGCCGATCATCATGGTGTTGACGGCCGTGATCAACGCCACGATCGAACGCGTGGCCTATCGGCCATTGCGCAACGCGCCGCGCGTGGCGCCCCTGATCAGCGCGATCGGCATGTCGTTCGTGCTGCAGAACATCGGCCTGGTGCTCCTCGGCCCGTCGCAGAAAGCCGTTGAGCCGGTCCTCCCCAAGACCGACCTCGTCTTCTTCCCGAGTGGTCCAGCCTGGTTCGGGGTCGACGAGCTGGTCGTGGCCGGCGTGACCATCCCCCTGCTCCTCCTGCTCCGCTGGTTCGTCGGCAGCACACGGCAGGGCAAGGCCATGCGTGCCACCGCGCAGGACCGCGAGGCCTCGGGCCTGATGGGCATCGACGTCAACCGCACGATTTCGCTGACGTTCCTCGTCGCCGGCGCGCTGGCTGGCGCGGCCGGTCTGGTCGTTGCGCTCTACTACGGCCAGACCTGGTTCCAGTTCGGGTTCCAGTTCGGACTGTTGTCCTTCACCGCCGCTGTGCTGGGCGGCATTGGCAACCTGACCGGCGCGACGCTCGGGGGCATCGTGATCGGGATCATCGGGGCGATGTCTGACCGGTTCCTCGAGGCCAAGTGGACGAGTGTCATCGTGTTCTCGATCCTGATCCTCGTGCTCGTCTTCCGGCCAACCGGCCTCCTGGCCGAGAAGGCGTCGGAGCGTGCCTGACGTGAGCGCCGTCGCAACCCGGTCTCGCCTCCCGATCCCGGCCCGGTTCCGCGGCTCAGATGGCAAGTCGCGCGAGCGGTACATCCTGCTCGGCGTCATCGGCCTCGCCATCATCTACCCGATCTTCTATCGGTCGCTGGAGTCGGCGCTCCCGTTTGTTCCCTGGCCGGGCACGGCAGTGCTGATCATCTGCGCGACGTTTGCCATCCTTGCGCTCGGTCTCAACATCGTGATGGGCTTCGCCGGGCTCCTGGACCTCGGCTACGTGGCGTTCTACGCGATCGGGGCCTATGCGACCGCGTTCCTCGCATCACCGCACTTCGGGATCCACATCAGCTGGTGGCTCGTGGTGTTCATCGCCGTGGGCGCCGCGGCGATCTTCGGGATCCTGCTCGGCGCGCCCACGCTGAAGCTGCGCGGTGACTATCTCGCGATCGTCACGCTGGGCTTCGGCGAGATCGTCCGGATCGTCTTCCGAAACCTCGGCGACATCACCTTCGCGCTCCCGGCCTTCCTGGGCGGTGCCATCCTGATCGGCCCCAACGCCAACCTGACGGGTGGCAACGTGGGCATCAACCCGATCGACCCTCCGACACTGCCGATCCCCGGTCCGTGGGGCGATCAGATCGTGTTCTCGAACCAGAACCCGATCGCCTCGTTCTATCTCGTCGCGGTGCTGCTCGGCATCACCTTCCTGGTCTGCGCGCGACTGCGTGACTCCAAGCTTGGGCGCGCCTGGATGGCAATCCGCGAGGATGAGACCGCAGCGGCCGCGATGGGCATCAACACGGTGACGACAAAGCTGCTGGCCTTCTCGCTCGGCGCCAGCTTCTCCGGGTTCGCGGGGGCGTTCACCGGGGCGTATCAGACAGCGATCTTCGCGGAGAGCTTCAACTTCGCGGTGTCGATCCTCGTGGTGGTCATCATCATCGTGGGCGGCATCGGGTCCCTGAAGGGTGTGGTTATCGGCGCCTTCGCAATCCAGTACGTCAACCAGACCCTGCTCCGATACCTGGGCGACCAGGTGCTCAACGACCCAATCAACTCGCTCGGCCGGAGCACCGGGATCGAGCTCCTGCGGGACTTCAACCTGGTCAACTACAACTACCTGATCTTCGGGGTGGTCCTGGCGATCATGATGATCCGGCGGCCCGAAGGCCTGTTCCCGGTCGAGACGGCCAAGGCCGAGATGCACGGGATCGGGATCTCGGACGAGGTCTCGGCGGCTACAGCCGCCGAGCAGGCCGTCGGCGAGGAGATCCTGGCCGAGGAGCAGCTTGCCGCGGAGGAGTGGACGTCGGAGCAGGCGGCCGCGGCCACCGATGCCCCGGAGCCCACTGAGCCGGAGAACCGATCGTGACCGCGGCTGCGACGACGGCGACCCAGGCGCCGTCCGGCGACGACCTGCTCATCGCCACCGGCTGCACCAAGCGGTTCGGCGGCCTCGTCGCCGTCAGTGACATCAACTTCGCGATCCCGCGCGGCGGCATCGTCAGCCTGATCGGGCCCAACGGTGCGGGCAAGACCACGTTCTTCAACATGATCACGGGGCTCTACATCCCGACCGAGGGCAAGATCACCTTCGATGGCGCCGAGCTCACGGGCCTGAAGCCGCACGAGGTTGTCCGCCTGGGCGTCGCGCGGACCTTCCAGAACATCCGGCTGTTCGGCAACATGACGGCCGAGGAGAACGTCCTCGTCGGGCTGCATCACCGGTTGAAGGGACGCTGGTTTGGCGCGATCCTGCGGCCGCCGTCGATCATTCGCGAGGAAGCCGAGGCCCACGAGAACGCGATGGATTTCCTCAAGCTCGTCGGGCTCGATCGGCGATCGCAGACGCTCGCCCGGAACCTGCCCTACGGCGACCAGCGCCGGCTCGAGATCGCACGTGCCCTCGCGACCAACCCGAAGCTCCTGCTGCTCGACGAGCCCACGGCGGGCATGAACCCGGAGGAAACACGCCGCTTGACCGACTTCGTCCGAAGTCTCCGCGACCGGCTGTCCCTGACCGTCCTGCTCATCGAGCACGACATGAAGGTCGTCATGGGCATCAGCGATCGCGTCACCGTGCTGGACCACGGGGAGAAGATCGCCGAAGGAACGCCGGCCGAGGTCCGGGCCGATCCACGCGTGATCGAGGCCTACCTGGGTCGCGGCGCGGCGGGGGCCGGCTGACCATGGCCCTCCTCGAACTGCGCGACGTCCACACGTACTACGGCAACATCCACGCCCTCAAGGGCATCTCGCTCACCGTCGAAAAGGGCGAGATCGTCACCCTGATCGGCGCCAACGGGGCGGGCAAGTCGACGACGCTCAAGACGATCAGCGGGCTCCTCCGGCCCCGCCAGGGCGAGATCACCTTCGACGGCGAGCGGATCGATGGCGTTCCGGCGCACAGCATCGTCGGAAAGGGCATCTGCCAGGCCCCGGAAGGCCGGCGGATCTTCCCGCGGATGACCGTCCGCGAGAACCTCGAGATGGGCGCCTACCAGCGCGGCAAGGGCCCGGAGCTCGAGGAGGACTTCGAGCGCGTCTACACGCTGTTTCCGCGGCTGAAGGAGCGACTCACCCAGAACGGTGGGACGCTCTCGGGCGGCGAGCAGCAGATGCTCGCCATCGGTCGCGCGCTGATGGCTCGACCCGGCCTGCTCCTCCTCGACGAGCCATCGATGGGTCTGGCCCCGATCCTGGTCGAGCAGATCTTCGACATCGTCAAGGACATCAACGCCGCGGGGACCACGGTCCTGCTCGTCGAGCAGAACGCCCTGATGGCGCTGGGGATCGCGGCCCGCGGCTACATCCTCCAGACCGGTGAGATCGTGCTCCAGGACTCGGCCGACAAGCTGATCGTCAATCCTGAGGTGCGGAAGGCCTACCTGGGCGGGTGACTGGTCGTCCTCGCGACCCTGGGCGGGTGCTGATCGGGCCGATCCCGTCGCTTGTCCTGGCTCGGTTGCGCCGTCGCGCGGGAACGACCCTCTTGACCGTGAGCACGGTGCTCGCCACGACCACCCTCATCGCGGTCGTGTCCGGCATCGGGCTGCTGGCCTCGGACGCGACCCTCGAGCGGGCCATGTCGCCGACCGGCGCCGATCGACCGGTCGTCCGCGTCTCGCACTACTCGATCTCCAACCGGGATGCTGCGGTCGCCGCGAACGCCGTGAACGAGGCCCTGGCGGACGTCGAAGCCTTTGTCGAGCCGGCGGTCCGGGGCGCCGTGTTTCGCCAGCGCGCAGACCAGGCCCTGCCGATCGTCGACCAGGTGCTGGCCGTTGACGATCCTGAACCGTGGACCCGCCTGATCGAGGGGCGACTCCCCGCGCCGTGCGTGGACGGGCAGCATTGCGAAGCCGTCCTGCTGTCCGAGGCACCGGTCCTGGACGGCGGCGTGGTGCTCAACCCGGTACCGGGCCTCGAACTGACCGTCGTTGGTCGCGGCCTCGTCGACGATGCCGTCCCGTTCGGGCTGCTCGACCAGCGAGGCCCGATCGGCGAACGGCCATCGGGCGGGACCTATCAGACCGGCGACGAGCGGCCTGCCCTGCTGCTGGTCGTCGGACTCGACGCGGTTGCTGCAAGCCCGGCCCTCGAGGTCACTGGACGGACCTACGTGTGGACCGCGCCTCTCAAACCCTCGGCGGTGCATCCGTGGACGGTCGCCGCGTTCGGCCGCGCCCTGGATGCAACGACCCGCAGCCTCGTCACCGAAGATCACGCCTTCTCCGTGGCCAGCCCGATCGGCACGCTGAACGACGAGCTGGCGCGGGCGCGAGCGTCGGGTGGCCGGCTCGTCCTGATCGAGGCGCTTGGCGTGGCGATCCTGCTGGCGTTCGCCGTGTTCCTGGGGTTGGTCGCCCGGGCTGACGTCGCCGGCGAAACGGCTCGACTGGCCGCGGCGGGGGCGCTCGGACGGCACCGCGTCGTCTTCTGGGTCCTCGAGGCGGCCATCCCGTCGGCGACCGGTGCGGTGGTCGGGCTCCTGGCCGGCGCGGGGCTCGTCGCGTGGCTGGCGGCGCGATCCGGGACCGACGTGGGCGCGGTGGTGAGCGGGTCGGTGCTCGCGCCCGACACGATCGCCGGGTCCGGTCTCGCGCTGCTCCTCGTCGCCGGCGCCATCGTTGTTGTCGCGGGGCTCGGGAGCTGGGGCCGCGACGGGTTCCGACTCGCCGTGGCCGTCGGAATCACCGCGGTCGTCGTCGTCGGCTGGCAGCTCGGGATCTCCGGGTCGCTCGGCGCCGCCGGCCTTGCGACCGCGGTGGCCAGCCCGGTCGTCGTGCTGTTACCGCCGATCGTCGCGTTCCTGCTGGCGCTGGCGTTCCTCCTGATCCTCCCGCCCATGCTCCGCGTGCTGTCGGCACGGCTGCGCCACGGTCCCCTCCCGATCCGGCTCTCGCTCGTCTCCGTCGCACGCGAACCAATCCGCTCAGCCGCCACGCTCACCCTGCTCGCCCTGAGCATGGGCGCGATCGTGTTCGCGATGGGTTGGTCCGCGAGCCTGACCCAGGGCATCCGCGACGCGGCGGCCTACCGGACCGGGCTCGACCTGCGGGTGACCGAGCTCGGAACCGGGCTGTCGATCAGCCCATCCGTCGTCCCGGTCGACCGCTACGCCGCGCTCGGCGACGACGTATCCGTGCAGCCGGTCCTCCGCGACAGCAGCCCGACCCAGCCGGGCGGTGCGGTAGAGATCGTCGGGATCCGGCCGGACGCGCTGCGCGAGCTCGACAGCTGGCGGTCGGACTTCTCGGCCGTGCCACGGGCCGAGCTCGCGGCGCGGCTGCAGCTTCCCGAGCCGGCCGATGGATGGCGAATGTCCGGTCATCGGCTCCCGGACGGCGAAGCCCGGCTCACGCTCGGCGTTCACCTACACGGGCGATCCCCTCAAGCTCGATGCCATCGTCGTGACCGATGGGGGCGATTCGGCGTCCATCCCGCTCGGGGTCGTCACGGACGGAATGACGGTAGCCTCGGCCCCGCTGCCGGCCGAAGCTCGGGGTGGCCAGCTGACCGCCCTGATCTTCCGCCACGATCGGATGATCCAGGGAGCCGGTCACGAACACGACGTCCGTCGCGCCACGGTGTCGTTCGAAGGTCTCGATGGGCTGACCGACACCGCGCCGATCCCGCTCGAGGTCTTCACCGTCTCGACCGTCATCGTGCGAGCGCCGCAGGTCACCGACGGGCTCGAGATCCCCGCGATCGTGAGCCCGGATCTCGCGGCGACCGCCGACGCCCGACGGTTCGCTCGCCCTCCATGTCGCGAACGACAACGTGATCCCGCTCCGGGTCGTCGCCATCGCCGATCGGGTCCCGACCGTCGTTGAGCCGGCGCCCCGGTTCGTGGTCGTGCCACTCGATCCATTCCTGGTCGCCCTCGGGAAGCGCGGTCCCGGGCGCCGGACGCCCATCCGAGGTGTGGATCGGCGGTCCATCCGCCGAACGCCTGGCCGATGTGCGGTCGCGGCTGGCGGACCCACCGTTCCGTTTCGCCGAGGTCCGCTCACGCACCGAGTTGATCGACCGGAGCGCCGGCGACCCGCTCAGCCAATCGATCCTGTCCGCGCTTCTCGCCGCTGCGCTCATCGGGCTGGCACTCTCGGTGGGCGGACTGCTGCTTGGCGCCACATCCGATCTTCGCGACGAATTGGGCCAGCTCGCGGACCTCGAGGCGCAGGGAATGGCGCCATCCATGCTGCGCTGGCACGTCCTCGCCCGGACCAGCTGGCTGGCCGTCGGGGGTGGCCTGGCCGGGGTCGCGGTGGGCGTGGTCCTGGCGGTCCTCGTCACGGCCGTGCTCGCCCTGACTCCGGAGGGCACCGTGCCGATCCCGCCGCTCATCCCGGTCGTGCCCATCGTTCCGGTCGTCGCGGCCGCCCTGGGCGTCATCGGGCTCGTCCACGCCATCGTCGCCGTGATGGTGGCGCGGATGTTCGATCGAACGACGCCCGGCGAACGCGGGGCCGGAGGCCGGCGCGCGCCCGATGCCTGGCATGGGCAACCGGAGGGCGGCAATGGCTGACGCGATCGAGGCCGTCGGCCTGATCCGGATCCACCCGTCGGCCGGCGGGCCGGTCGCCGCCCTTCGCGGTCTTGACCTCCGGGCCGCGACCGGCGAGATCGTGGCCGTCATCGGGCCGTCGGGCTCCGGCAAGTCCAGCCTGTTGCGACTGCTTGCCGGTCTCGATCGCCCATCGGCCGGTCGCCTCGTGATCCTCGGCAGGGACCTGACCGACGCATCGAACCGCGACCTCGAGCGACATCGCCGCGAACGCGTCGGCGTCGTCGCACAGCAGTATCGGCGCGCGCTGTCGCCCTATCTGCCGGTTCGTGCGTCGATCGAGCTGCCACTCGCGCTCCGCGGCGTTGCCCCCGAGGAGCGTCGTGGCCGCGTCACCGAGCTGCTCGAGCGGATCGGTCTGGGTGGTCGCGGCCGAGCGTATCCGCACCAGCTCTCCGGGGGTGAACAGCAACGGGTCGCCTTTGCCGCGGCCATCGCGACGCGACCGGCACTCCTGCTGGCCGACGAACCAACGGGCGAGCTCGATGGCGTCACCGCCGAGCGGGTCCTCGACGTGCTTCGCGACGTCGTCCGAGCCGACGGCGTCACGTGCGTGGTCGTGACCCACGACCAGGCGGTCGAACGGATCGCGGATCGCGTGGTCCACGTTGCCGATGGCCGGGCGATCGCCGAACGTGCGGGGAGCGCGCGGGCTGTCGAGCGGACCGTCGACGCCCAGGGCTGGCTCGCGCCGGTCCTGCCGCTTCCTGGTCCCTCGATCGAATCCGCCATCCGGCCGGCGGTGCCTGGCGATGCCGCCGCCCTCGAGGGAGCGTCACGGTATTACGGCGACGCGCGGCACGGCGCGCTCGGACTGCCACCGACGACGGCCGCCTTCCGGCGCGGTGGCTTCCACGTGGTGACCGGGCCATCGGGGAGTGGCAAGACCACGTTGCTCCGGCTCGTGACCGGGCTCGACCGCCCCACGTCGGGTCGCGTGCTCACGCTCGACCAGGACATCGGTCGTCTCGATCGTGAAGCCCTCGCCCGCTTCCGGGCGGACCGGATCGGCATCGTCGACCAGGTTCGCGACCTCGTGCCGTTCCTGTCCGCGCTCGAGAATGTCGAGCTCGGTCTGGCGATCCGCGGCCGGGATGGCCCGGACGCACGCGAGCGCTCGATGACGGCCCTCGGTCGGGTCGGCCTCGGTGACCTGGCCAGCCGCCAGCCCGATGGACTGTCCTCCGGCGAGCGCCTCCGTGTCGCGATCGCCCGTGCCATCGTCGCGGAACCCGAGCTCCTCGTCCTCGACGAGCCAACCGCCGCGCTCGATCGGGCGGGTGCCCACGCGGTCGCGGATCTGCTGCGAGGCTTCGACGGCGAACGCGTCACGGTCCTCGCCACGACCCACGATCCGGCCCTGATCGAGGCCGCATCGGATCGGCTCGACCTGCGCACGGCGAGGGTCGCCGGCGCGGCGTAGGGCTCAGCGGCGGGTCGGTTCGCTCGCCATCTCGTACACGGCCCGGGACAACACGATCATGCCGATGGCCGCCAACCAGATGCCCGGGCCGTTGGTCAGGATCTCCGCGGGCTGGTGGAACTGGAACGCGCCAATGAGCGCGAGCTGCAGGACCTGCCAGCCGAGTCCGATCCAGCCAGCGACGGCCAGGACGGCGAACGACAGCCACCGATCGAGCGCGAGTGGTCGATCGCCTGAGGCATACGGCAGGGCGACGAGCGCGAGCGCCACCGTGCCAACGAGAAAGACGAGGATCCCGCTGCCCTCGAACCCGTTGCCGGCCTGTGCGGTGATGCCGGGCGTCCCGCCGACCCGCCACCAGGGGAGGATGCAGCCGATCACGATCAGGGGCGCGGCCAGGGCAGCGAGCGTCCGACCCCGGCCCAGCGGCCGGCGGTGCATGGTCACTCGCCAGGGGCCCCGGAGTAGACCTCCGGGCGCAGGACGCCCACGTAGCGCAGGTTCCGATAGAGCTCGCCGTAGTCGAGGCCGTAGCCAACGACGAACTGGTCGGGGATCGTGAAGCCGGTGTAGTCCACGTTGATCTCGACGAGGCGGCGGGCAGGCTTGTCGAGCAGCGTGCAGATCCGGAGCGTGGCCGGTGCCTTGCCGCGCAGGTAGCGGATCAGGTAATTGAGCGTGAGCCCGGTGTCGATGATGTCCTCGACGATCAGGACGTCTTCGCCGACGATGCTCGCCGAAAGGTCCTTGAGGATCCGGACGAGACCGGACGACTCGGTGCTGGAGCCGCCGTAGGAGCTGACCTCCATGAGGTCGATCCGGACGGGGACTTCGATCGCCCGCATCAGGTCGGCCATGAATGGGAGCGAACCCTTCAGCACCGACACGAGGGTGAGCCGGCGATCGCGATAGTCCTCGGTGATCAGCGCTCCCAGCTCGCGGACCTTCGCGGAAATCTGTTCCTCCGTGAGGAGGATCTCGGCGACGTCGGCATCGAGCGACGTTGTCTGGGTCATGCCTGGATCGCCCCTTCGTTGACCGAGGTATCAGGTTCGCCCGCACGACGGCGACCGGTTCGTGTCGAGCGGCCCCCCGCCGATGGCGCGGGTCCGGCCGGTCCCGGCGCCGGATCGTCGAGCGGACCGACGGCGGGTTCGCCAAGTTCGAGCACCTCGGGCGTGCCGTGGGGGGACGCGACCTGGCCGAGCGTTCCGGACAGTCCCTCGACGAGCGCCAGCCGCCCGTACTTGAGCATCAGCGCCCGGAAGTCGCGCGCATAGAAGAGCTTGACGTTGAGGTCCGGATACAGCTCTCGCAGCCGGCGCAGCTTCCGGTTCTTCTTGCGCACGAGCTTCTGGCGCAGCGTGGTCATCTCGAGGTAGAGGTCGAGGTCGGGCAGGTAGAAGTCCGGCGCGAAGCTCTCGGTCACCTCGCCGTCGAGGTTCCACAGGATCGGGAACGTATGCGGCTCGTACTCCCAGCGGACCGCGTAGAAATCGAGGATCCGCGACATCTCCGCCTCGCTGGCGTGGGCGAAGGGCGTGGTCACCGGTCGGCGATCCATCCGCGGGCGGTGCGTCCAGCGCCGTCCGGATGTTGGCCAGGATGATCGCGGGGAGCCATCGGCCGCCAGTCTACCGGAGCGCGAGCACGGACGACGTCGCCGGTCCGACGGAGATACTCCTGGGGAGTATGATGAAGCCAAGCGGCGCCACCGGCGCCCGAGTGGAGGGATCGACTGCCGATGAGTCCGACCGAGGGACGTCGTCCGGTTGCCCCGCCGGACCCGAGTCACTTTCGCCACAGCTATTCCAAGGACAAGACGCAACTGATGCGCCGGCTGTCGCGCATGGAGGGCCAGGTCCGCGGGATCGCCCGGATGATCGAGCGCGAGGAATACTGCGTCGACATCCTGCAGCAGACGGCCGCCCTGCGCGCCGCGGTCGACTCGTTGTCGATCATGGTGCTGGAGGACCACGTCGGCGGCTGCGTGCGGACGGCGGCCGAGCAGGGCAAGGCCGACGTGTACGTGGACGAGGTGATCGACGTCGTCCGTCGAACCCTTGGTCGGCCCGTTCGGGGGAGCCGGTCGAGCTGAGCCACGAGCAGGTTTTCCACGAACCTTCGCTGATCATGCAGATCGTGGAAAAACCCCGTTGACTCCAGGCTCCGTCGGCACTAACGTCCGGCATCCGCACTGGGGCCCGACCAGAGGGTAACGCGGTCCGCGAGGGGCACGGGGAGACCCGGCCACGAACCGGACGGATCGGGGAAGACCAAAGCCGCGCCTGCGGTGCGAGAGGATGCCGACGCCGGGAGCGGCGCCGCGTGGACGGACGGCACGTGAACCATGGAGGCGTGCCGTGGACAGACCGCGCGAGCCGCTCCCGACGCGCATCGAAGCCACCCCGCCCCTGCCACCGGCGTATCACGACGCGCTCGAAACCGGCCTCCTTGCCCTCGACGTCCAGCTGACGCCGGAAGCGCGAGCCGCCATTGATGGCCACGCGCGGCTGTTGCTGGCCTGGACGGACGCCATCAACCTGACCGCGATCCGCGAGCCGGCCGCCGTCGCTCTTGCCCACGTCGTGGACAGCCTGGCCGGCGTGCCGGTCCTGCGCGCACGGGGTGTGGAACGGTTCATCGACCTCGGCTCGGGCGGCGGCTATCCGGGGCTGCCGATCGCGGCGGCACTACCCTCGGCACGGGCGCTGTTGCTGGAGCCAATTCGAAAGAAGGCCGGCTTCCTGTCCACCGTCGCGAGCGCGATCGGGCTGGAGGCGACGGTGGAGGCGGCGCCAGTCCGCGCCGAGGCCCTGGCCGCCGATGATCGCCATCGGGGCCGCTGGCCCGCCGTCACCGTCCGCGCCGTCGCGGCCCTCGGCGAGCTTGTCGAGCTGGCCTTCCCGTTGCTCGCGCCGGGCGGCGTCCTGGTCGCCTGGAAGCGCGGCGATCTCGGCTCGGAATGGGCCGCCGCGGAACGCGCGATCCTCGCCCTGGGCGGCGGCACGCTCGACTGGGAGCCGGTCAACGTGGCCGGGCTCGAAGGCCACGGCCTGGTCGTGGCAACCGCGCACGGCGCGGCCCCGGCAGCGTACCCGCGCGATCCGGGCGTCCGGCGGCGCCGGCCCTGGTGAGCACGCGACTGGTAGATTGGACGTCCATGCGGATCGCCGTCGTCTCGGACGTTCATTCGAACCTGCACGCCCTCGATGCGGTCCTCGCCGACGTCGGGGCAGTCGACGGGATCTGGCATCTGGGCGACATCGTCGGCTACGGTCCGGATCCCGATGGCGTCGTCGAGCGACTCACGGAGAAGGGAGCCATCGGGGTTCGGGGAAACCACGACGCGGCCGCCGCCGGCGGGGACGAGATCGACTGGTTCAACAGCGATGCTCGAACCGCCATGGAGTGGACGCGGGAGACGATCGCGGCGCCTACGCTCGCCTGGTTGCGGGCGCTTCCGGAGCGGCGAGAGGAAGCGGACTTCACCCTGGTCCACGGCAGCCCGCTCGACCCGACCTGGGAATACGTCACGACGACCGGTGCGGCCCGCGAGAACCTCGCCGCGATCACCACGACCCACGGGCTCAACGGTCACACCCATGTGCCGATTGCCTTTGGGCTCGTGGGCGATCGAATGGAGACGTCGGACCCGAGTGGCGATCCGGGGGTCGAGCTCGACGGGCACCGCCTCCTGCTCAATCCGGGCAGCGTCGGGCAGCCGCGAGACGGCGACCCGCGGGCGAGCTACATGGTCCTCGACCTGGTGGATCGTCGCGCCCGCTGGGGCCGCGTGGCCTATGACATCGACGCGGTCCGGGCGCGAATGCGGAGCCTTGGGCTCCCCAGCCGCCTGGGCGAGCGGCTGCGTCATGGCTTCTGAGGGCGATCGCGTGATCGGTGGTCGGCGGCCCCTGCAGGGCCGCAAGCCGGGCGACCGGCGTGTCCGGCTCGACCGCCCCCACGCGCCGTATTTCCGGTACAGCGGCAAGGGGCAGCTGACCGCCAGGGAGGCGGCCAGCGCGCCGACCACGCCAACCGGGAAGCTGTGGGCATCGATTCGTGGCTTCTTCGTCGGCCGCCCGCTCGCGAGTGAAGACGAACTGGGCGAGCGGCTGTCCAAGAAGAAGGCGCTGGCGATCTTCAGCTCGGATGCGATCAGCTCGTCCGCCTATGCGACCGAGGAGATCCTGCGGGTCCTGATCCTGGGTGGCGCCGCCGCCCTGGCATTCGGCCTCGAGATCAGCATCGCCATCGCGGTCCTCCTCATCGCCGTGGCGGTGAGCTATCGCCAGATCTGCATCGCCTATCCCGGCGGCGGCGGGTCGTATTCGGTGTCGCGTCGCAACATCGGCCGAACGGTCTCATTGGTCGCGGCGTCGGCGCTCCTGATCGACTATGTGATGACGGTCGCGGTCTCGACCTCGTCCGCCGTCGAGCAGATCACCTCCGCGTTCCCGGTGCTGTTCGATGAACGGGTCGTGATCGGCGTCGTGGCCATCGCCCTGATCACCCTGGGCAACCTGCGTGGCCTGCGCGAGGCCGGCAGCATCTTCGCGCTGCCGACCTACCTGTTCGTCGGATCGGCCCTCCTGATGATCGCCGTCGGTGTCTTCCGGATCGTCGTCCTTGGCGAGGGCGCGACGTATGGCCCACAGCTCGAGGAACAGATCGGGAGCACGGTCGAGCCGTTGACCGCGATCCTGGTCCTGCGCGCCTTTGCGGCCGGCGCGGTCGCGTTGACGGGCACGGAGGCGATCGCCACCGGGGTTCCGGCGTTCCAGCCGCCCGAGGCGAAGAACGCGGCCACGACCCTTGCCGTCATGGCTGGCCTGCTCGGCGTCCTGTTCATCGGCATCTCGTTCCTCGCGGTCAACTTCGGGATCGCCCCGATCGAGGAACCGGTCAAGATCACGGTCATCTCGCAGGTGGCCCAGCAGGTCTACGGCAGCGGGATCCCGTTCTACCTGTTCCAGGCCTTTACCGCCCTCCTCCTGTTCCTCGCCGCGAACACGAGCTTCAATGCCTTCCCGCGGCTGCTGGCGATCCTGGCGGGCGACGGGCACATGCCCCGCCAGTTCGCGCTGCGGGGCGATCGCCTGGCCTACTCGTACGGGATCGTGATCCTGGCCGCCCTGGCGGCCGGCCTGATCGTCTACTTCGGGGGCAGCACGCACGCGCTGATCCCGCTCTACGCGGTGGGCGTGTTCATCGACTTCACGATCAGCCAGACCGGCATGATCCGTCACTGGCTGCGCGAACGGTCGCACGGCTGGCGGAAGCGGCTGTCGATCAACGCCTTTGGCGCGGCGCTGACGGCGACCGTCGCCGTCGTCGTGACGGCGGTCAAGTTCTTCGACGGGGCCTGGCTGGTCCTGGTCCTCATCCCGATCCTCGTGGCCATGATGTCCTTCATCCATCGGCAATACGAGCAGCAGGAAGCGGAGCTCCAGGTTCGCGAGCACGGCCTGCTGCCGGGCCCGCACCGCGAGCAGCGGGTCATCATTCCCGTCAACGGGATCAACCGCGCGGTCGTCCAGGCGGTCAACTTCGGACGCGCGATCGCTCGCGACCTGCGGGCCGTCTACGTCACCGACGACCTCGAGGCGGCCGACGCGCTCCGGGTCCGCTGGGAGGAGCAGCTTCCGGACGTGCCGTTGGTCATCGTCGAATCGCCGTTCCGCGCGGTGATCTCGCCGGTCGTCGCCTACCTCGACATCCTCGACCAGGCGTGGCCGCCCGACAAGGAAGCGCCGATGACGATCGTCGTCCTGCCCGAGTACGTCGCCCGTCACTGGTGGGACCGGATGCTCTACAACCAGACGGCGAAGCGACTCAAGTCCGCCCTCGTCGGGCGCGAGCACACGGTCATCGCCGACGTTCCGTACCGGCGGAACTGAGCGTTCCGACCGTTCGGACATCGTTGACGGCACGCACCAGTCGGGATGACGCCCCGCCTCGCCGGATCGACCCGGTGGTATCGTGATCGGGCATGCCAGAACCTGAGGCGCCGGCGTTTCGCCGCGCCGTGGTCGCGCTCAACGGCGGCCCAAGCGACGCGCGGATCGTCCGACTCGTGGCTGAGCACGCCCGCCTCACCAAGGCGGAGCTGATCGGCGTTCACGTGGTCGAGATCGACTGGACACTCCCGCTCGATTCGGACATCGCCGGCCGATCGGAGGAAATCCAGCGGGTGCTCGATTCGGCGGAATCCGTCGCGGAGGCGGCCAAGACCACGCTCGAACCGGTCCTGCTCCAGGCGCGCGACGTCGGGGCCGCGATCGTGGACGAGGCCGTCGAGCGCGATGCCGACCTGCTGGTCGTGGGGCTTCCATATCGCAAGCGATTCGGTGGCGAATTCGCCATCGGCCGCACCATCCCGTACATCCTGCAGAACGCACCATCCGCGGTGTGGGTCCTGCGAGATCCAATCAACGAGGAAACAAGGTGAAAATCGTCATCGTCGGATGCGGCCGCGTTGGTGCGTCCGCCGCCGATCTCTACGACCGTGCCGGTCACGAAGTGATCGTGCTCGACAGCCTGACCGCCGCCTTCGATCGTCTGCCGTCCACGTTTGGCGGGACGGCGATCCGTGGCGACGGGACGGACGAGGACGTGCTTCGACGGGCGGGTGCCGAAGGCGCCGACGTGTTCCTGGCCCTGACCGAAGGCGACAACCGGAACGTCATGGCCGCCCAGCTTGCCGCGGAGGTCCTCGGAGCGCGGCGGGTAGTTGCCAAGATCAACGACCCGCTCCGGTCAACGGCCTACGCCGAGCTCGGGATCGCCACGGTGTGCCGAACGGGGCTGATCGTCGACGCGATGAATGCCTATATCGGGCTGCCGGCGTCCGGGCTTCCGGGACTGCTCGCCCCGACGGGCCACCACGACGCCCCCGAGCACCACGACCACCCATCGATCGGGGCCGCGGCCATCGACGCCCCTTCCCCAACCCCAGTCGCGACCCGGGAGGCTTGACCCATGTTCGTGCTCGTCGTCGGCGGGGGGAAGGTCGGCTACTACCTCGCCAAGGAGCTCATCGAATCGGGCCACGAAGTGGCGCTCATGGAGAAGGACCCGTCACGCGCGAACCAGATCGCCGACGAGATCGGATCGATCGTCATTCCCCACGACGGCTGTGAGGGCAAGTACCTCGGGGAGGCCGGCTGCAACCGCGCCGATGTCGTGGCCGCCGTGACCGGTGACGACGAGGACAACCTCGTCATCTGTCAGATGGCAAAGCACCACTTCGATGTGCCGCGCACCATCGCCCGCGTCAACAACCCCAAGAACGAGGCGCTCTTCCGGCACCTCGGCGTCGACGAGCTGATCAGCCCGACGCGGATGATCCTGGGCTCGATCGAGCAGGACATCCCGGTCCACGAGCTGCTCCATCTCGCCGCGCTCGGCGAGGGCGAGCTCGAGCTCATCGAGGCCCACCTCCAGGCGGGTTCGCCGGCCATCGGACGGGCGCCGCGCGACCTGTCGATCCCAGACGGCTGCTCGCTGTTTGCCGTGATCCGCGATGGCGTGGCGACGCCGTTGCGTCCGGACACGATCATGCTCGAGGGCGACAAGGTGATCGCCATCGGCAAGACCGAGTGCCAGGACATGCTCCACAGCCAGCTGATCGGCGAGACGGTCCCGGCCGAAGCCTGACGAGGTCGTTGGTGGCGGCGCCCGCGTCTAGAGGAACAACGGCGGGCTGAACCCGATGAACCGGTCGAACTGGCCAAACGGACGGTTCGCCATCAGATAGTTGATCCACGGGTCGATCCGGAACCCGCGCCCGAGGAGATGACGGACCGCGACGGCGTTGACCGACGGGACCTCGAGTTCGAGGCGTTCGATCCCGATCGAGGCGGCCCGCGTCTCGACGTGACGGAGGATGCCGGGCAGATCCTCGGGCTCGAGGGCCGCGATTGGGCCCGTCCCACCCACGCCGACGAACGAGTAACCCGCGATCGCGCGCCCGCGGCGATAGAGATAGCCCTCACGTTGTTCGAGCAGGAGCGCAATCTCATCAGGCGTTCGCGGGAACCCGAGCACCACGTCCTCGATGGAGGCGACCGCTCCGGCTGGGTCGTTCGTCCCGGCAAGCGGGTCCGCGGTCAACCCTCGGTCGAGTTGGGCCTCCTCCGGAGCCCGACCCATCGTCAGGATCGGGAATTGGGCGACCGTGTCGGCCGCGTAGTAGCGGGCCATCGCGGCCGGATAGCCCGTGGCGATGATCGAGCGGACCTCGCCTCGTCCGACGGGGAACGCCCGCTCCAGCAGCTCCTTGCCGAGACCGTGGGACTGCGTTCCCGGTCGGACGAAGAACTCCGTGAGCTCGAACAGACCGCCCCGTTCGATCGATCTCGCGTACCCGATGAGCTCGCCCGACCGCGGGTCCTCGGCCACCCACCACTCCGCGGCATGCACGGCGAGGAACCGCTGGAACGGTTCCCCGCCTTGCCACCACTCGTCGACCGTGCCATCGAGCGGGGTCGCCTGGCGCCGACCAAGGTCCGTGGCCGTCTCCCAGAGGATCGCGTGACACGCCTCGATGTCTGCCGGGCGTGCCACGTCGAAACGTCGGTGGGCCGGACCCCGCCACGCTCAGTCACGGCGGCGACTCGTGTTGAGTTCCGCGAGGGGATAGTTGTATTTTGGCAACACTCTTGACAACGTCATTGTCAAGCTTCTAGCATCCAGACATGTTCGAGATGGAACCCGATCGGCATGGTCCCAGAGCCTATCAGC
This sequence comes from uncultured Chloroflexia bacterium, assembly GCA_963731865.1. Classification (GTDB taxonomy): domain Bacteria; phylum Chloroflexota; class Limnocylindria; order Limnocylindrales; family CSP1-4; genus SPCO01. Next base: position 2,163,061 of record CAVSXG010000002.1, read on the forward strand.
AGGAGGTGTACGACATGACGCTCGTGTGGCGCACCTCGCCGGCTGGCAGGCCCGACCAGACCGCTCGAGGGGGCGCCTGAGCCTATGGCGTCCGGCCGGTTGGAACGCGATCCCGAGCAGCCCGTCTACGTCATCAGCGTGGCAGCGATGCTCGTGAGCGCACACCCTCGAACGCTGCGCATCTACGAGGATGAGGGGTTGCTCTGTCCAGCGCGGACGCCGACCAACATCCGGCTGTATAGCGAGAACGACATCCGGCGGATCACGTGGATCCGCCACCTGACCCGGGAACGAGGCGTCAACCTCGCGGGTATCCAAATCCTGTTCGAGCTCGAGGAGCGCCTTGGCGCTCGAATCCTCGAAGCCCTCTACGCCGAAGGGACCGCCGAGGCGGAGGCGACCGACGCCCCCGCCGAGGACCCCAACGGCAAATCAGCACACGTAGGAGATTCCTGATGGCCAAGCGACCGTCCACCCCGGTCGAAGATCCGCCCGTCGCCGAAACCACCCGGCGCGAGCTTCCGCTCGTCGCGCTCCGGGAGACCGTCATCTTCCCCGAGATGATCGTCCCGCTCCAGGTTGGCCGCGAGAAGAGCGTCGCGGCGCTCAATGCGGCAGTTGCCGAGGGCGGACCCATTGCGCTCGTCACCCAGCGCCAGGCCGAGCAGGAGGAGATCGAGGATCCCTCCGAGCTCTACACCATCGGCACGCTGGCCAAGATCGCCCAGGTCGTGCAGCTCCAGGACGGGACGGTCCGCGCGATCGTCCAGGGTCAGGGGCGCCTGCGCGTGCACAACTTCACCGCGACGGATCCGTACCTGCGCGCCTCGATCGAGGAGCTCCCGGACGCGACGCCGGAGGGTCTCGAGATCCAGGCGTTGATGCGCACGGTCCAGGCCCAGATCGAGCAGTACGTCGCGAGCGGCGCCCCGGTGCCGCCGGAGGCCGCCGTGGCGGCTCGCAACATCAGCGAGCCAGGGTTGCTCGCGGACATGGTCGCGTACAGCCCGGACATGACGACCGAGCAGCGCCAGGAGCTCCTCGAGACGATCGACGTCGTCGAGCGGCTCAAGCTCGTCTCCAACTTCCTCGCGCACCAGGTCGAGATCCTCGAGCTCAAGGGCCGGATCCAGTCCGAGGTCAAGTCCGAGATGGACAAGACCCAGCGCGAGTACATCCTCCGCGAGCAGCTCAAGGCGATCCAGCGCGAGCTGGGCGAGGACGACCCCCAGCAGGCCGAGATCAACGAGCTGCGGGACAAGGTCGAAGCCGCCGGCATGCCCGACGAGATCAAGGCCCGGGCGATCAAGGAAGTCGACCGGATGAGCCGGATCCCGTCCGCCTCGCCCGAGGTCGGCGTCATCCGAACCTACGTCGACTGGCTGATCGGCCTGCCCTGGAATACCTCGACCGAGGACCAGCTCAACATCAAGGAAGCCGCCCGGATCCTCGACGAGGACCACTACGGTCTCGAAAAGATCAAGGAGCGCATCCTCGAATACCTCGCCGTCCGGACGCTGGCCGACGAGATCCGCAGCCCGATCCTCGCCTTCGTCGGACCACCCGGCGTGGGCAAGACGAGCCTGGGCAAGAGCATTGCCCGGGCGATGGGCCGCAAGTTCGTGCGGATGAGCTTGGGTGGCATCCACGACGAGGCCGAGATCCGCGGTCACCGGCGCACGTACATCGGCGCGCTGCCCGGCCGGATCATCCAGAGCATCAAGACGGCCGGGTCGAACAACCCGGTGTTCATGCTCGACGAGGTCGACAAGATCGGCATGGACTTCCGGGGCGACCCGAGCTCGGCCCTGCTCGAGGTGCTCGATCCCGAGCAGAACAGCACGTTCCAGGACAACTACCTGGAGGTGCCGTTCGACCTCAGCAAGACCCTGTTCATCGCCACGGGCAACCTCCTCGACCCGATCCCGCCGCCCCTTCGCGACCGGATGGAGATCGTCCACCTGCCCGGCTACACCGAGCAGGAGAAGATCGAGATCGGCAAGCGCTTCCTCGTGCCCAAGCAGATGACCAACCACGGTCTGAAGGACAAGCACATCCAGATCACCGACGAGGCGATGACCGAACTCGTTCGCTCGTACACGCACGAAGCCGGGGTCCGGAGCCTCGAGCGCGAGCTCGCCAATGTCATGCGCAAGGTCGCCCGGCAGGTCGCCGAAGGCCGCAAGCGCAAGACCGTGATCGACCCGAAGAAGCTGGCCAGCCTGCTTGGCCCGCAGCGCTTCGAGTACGGCGAGCTGGAGACCGAGGATCAGACCGGCGCGGCAACGGGCCTCGTCGTGACCGAGGTCGGCGGCGACGTGGTTGCCATCGAGGTCACCCGCATGGAGGGCAAGGAGGACTTCATCCTCACTGGCCAGCTAGGCGAGGTCATGCGCGAGTCGGCTCGGGCCGGCCTGTCGTGGACGCGAGCGCACGCTAGCGAGCTCGGCATCCCGCGCGAGATCTTCGAGAAGAACACCCTGCATATCCACGTCCCGGCGGGTGCCATCCCCAAGGACGGTCCATCGGCGGGCATCACGATGGCCACGGCGATCGTCAGCGCCCTGACCCAGATCCCCGTCCGCAAGGACGTGGCGATGACCGGCGAGATCACCCTGCGCGGTCGGGTGCTCCCGATCGGTGGGCTCAAGAGCAAGATCCTGGCCGCCCACCTGTCCGGCGCCAAGATCGTGATCCTGCCGCGCAAGAACGAGAAGGACCTTGTCGACATTCCCGACGAGATCCGCAAGTCGATCAAGCTCATCCTTGTCGACTCGATGGACCAGGTGCTCGAGGCCGCCCTTCGGCGCAAGCCGAAGGCCCTCGTTGCCGAGCCACCGAAGGTCGTCAAGGGCACCGACCCGCTCGATCCGACGCCCGAGCCACAGGCCCGGGTCCGCCGGAGCAACTTCCCGCCGACGGATCAACCCCCCGTCGTTGTTCGAGGCAACTGATCATGGTCGCCGCTGGCACGGGCCATGCCGTCGTTGGAACTTCCGCGCGCTCGCTCACGCACCTCCAGGTGCGCTCGCTCACGTGCTCGGTTCCGCCTAGGCCTGGCTCCGCGCGAGCGGCGAAACCTCGGTTTTGATCGAGGCCGCTGATGGCGGGAAGCACTCCGCCCGGCATGGCGGGAATGGAGTACAAGGACTACTACGCCGTTCTCGGGGTTCCGAGAACGGCGTCACCGGCTGACATCAAGAAGGCCTTCCGAAAGCTCGCGCGGCAGAACCATCCCGACGCGAAGCCGGGAGACGCCGCCGCGGAACGTCGGTTCAAGGAGGTCAACGAGGCCAACGAGGTCCTCGGCGACTCGACCAAGCGCAAGCAATACGACGAGCTCGGCGCCAACTGGGAGGCGATCAGTCGAGCCCGGGGCGCGGGCGCAGCCGGCGGCGGCCCGTTCGCCGGCTACGGTGCCCCAGGTGGCAACGTCCGGTACGAGTTCCATACGACCGGCGATGCCGGTGAATTCTCGGACTTCTTTCGCGTCTTTTTTGGCGAGGAGGCCCAGGACAGCCCGATCGGCGATGGCCCACGTCGAGGGACGCGACCAACCGGCGGCCCGGGGTTCGAGGAGATCCTCGCCGGGATGGGCCTCGGCTCCTATGGCTCCGCGACCGGGTCCGGGGGCGGCCCAGGTGCCTCGGCCACCCGCCGCCAGCCCCCCAGGCCCACAGCCGAAGCCCATGCCGAGATCAGCCTTGCCGAGGCGTACCACGGGACATCACGCGTGGTCGAGGTCGAAGGCAAACGGCTCGAAGTGACGATCCCGCCCGGCGCCGACAGCGGGACACGGATCCGCCTCTCCGGCAAGGCACCCGGCGGGGGCGACCTGTTCGTCGTCGTCCGTCAGCTGCCCGACGCGACGTTCACGCGGCGCGGCGCGGATCTCGACCGAGAGCTGCCGCTGACCCTCGAGGAGGCCCTTCTCGGCGCGGAGGTGCGGGTCGAGACCCTCAAAGGCAACGTCCTGCTCAAGGTTCCGGCCGGCACCCAGAACGGCCGAACCTTTCGCCTGACCGGCCAGGGCATGCCCCAATTCCGGGCCACTGGTCACGGCGATCTGTACGTGAAAACAAGAGTGATCCTGCCGACAAACCTGTCCGAGGAGGCCACGGCAGCCGCCCGACAGCTCTTCGATCTCGTCAAACAACCAGATCCGCGTTGACCCCGCGCGAACGCAGCAAGCGAGGCTGACATGCAACTCGAACGCTTTACCCAGAAGGCCCAGGAGGCGATCGTCGCCGCCCAGGCAACGGCCCAACGGCTCGAGAGCCCCGTGCTCGACGCCGAGCACATCCTCTCCGCCCTCATCGAGCCGGACGACAGCGTGCCGTCGGAGACGCTGCGGCGCCTTGGCGTCGACCTGCCCGGCATCCGGGGCGAGCTCGCCGCCATCCTGGCCAAACGCGCCAGGATCCAGGGCGGCTCGCTGACCCTCGATGCACGTGCCCGACGCGTCGTCGAGTCCGCCGAGGCCGAAGCCAGGCGACTCGGTGACGAGTACGTGTCGACGGAGCACCTGCTCCTCGGCATCGCCGAGGTCGGCGGCGAGGGCCAGGCGCTGCTCGAACGACACGGGGCCGGCCGCGAAGCCATCCTGGGGGCCCTCCAGAGCGTTCGAGGCGGTCAGCGGGTCACATCGCCGAACCCGGAGGGCACCTACGCGGCGCTCGAGAAGTATGGACGCGACCTCACGACGGAGGCCCGCGCTGGCAGGCTCGACCCGGTCATCGGTCGCGACGAGGAGATCCGCCGGGTGATCCAGGTGCTTTCGCGGCGGACCAAGAACAACCCGGTCCTGATCGGCGAGCCCGGTGTCGGCAAGACGGCCATCGCCGAAGGGCTCGCCCAGCGGATCGTCCGGGGCGATGTCCCGGAGACGCTCAAGGACAAGCGGGTCGTGTCACTCGACCTTGGGGCCATGATCGCCGGGGCCAAGTTCCGAGGCGAGTTCGAGGAGCGGCTCAAGGCCGTCCTCAAGGAGATCAAGGACGCCGAGGGCCAGGTGATCCTGTTCATCGACGAGCTGCACACCGTGGTCGGCGCCGGAGCGGCAGAAGGCGCGATGGACGCGTCGAACCTGCTCAAGCCGATGCTGGCGCGTGGCGAGCTGCACACGATTGGTGCGACCACGCTCGACGAATACCGCAAGCACATCGAAAAGGATGCGGCCCTGGAGCGGCGCTTCCAGCCGGTCCTGGTCGACCAGCCCACGGTCGAGGAGACGATCTCGATCCTTCGCGGGCTGCGCGAGCGCTACGAGGTCCACCACGGCGTCCGGATCACCGACTCCGCGCTGGTGGCCGCCGCCACCCTGTCCAACCGCTACATCACGGACCGCTTCCTGCCCGACAAGGCGATCGACCTCGTCGATGAGGCCGCCTCGCGCCTGCGCATGGAGATCGATTCGATGCCGATCGAGCTCGACGAGCTCGAGCGCCGCCGGATCCAGCTCGAGATCGAGCGCGAGGCGCTCCGCAAGGAGACCGACGACGCGTCGAGGGCGCGACTCGAGGCGCTCGAAAAGGAGCTCGCCGACCTCGAGGAACAGTCCGGCGCCATGAAGCAGCGGTGGGAAGCGGAAAAGTCCGCGATCGCGGCGATCCGTGCCACCAAGTCGGAGCTCGAATCGCTCGCGGTCAGGATCGAGCAGGCCGAACGCGAGACCGACTACGCCACGGCTGCCCAGCTCAAGTACGGCACCCAGAAGGAGCTCAACGACCGCCTCGCGGAGCAGCAGATGGCGCTCACGACGCTCCAGGGTCCTGGCTCGTTGCTCAAGGAGGAGGTCACCGCAGACGACATCGCCGAGATCGTCGGGGCGTGGACGGGGATCCCGGTCAGCCGCCTGATGGAGGGCGAGACCGCCAAGTTGATCCAGATGGAGGAACGGCTCCACGAACGCGTCGTGGGCCAGGACGAGGCGATTGCCGCGGTCGCCGACGCAGTCCGTCGCGCTCGCGCCGGGCTCAAGGACCCGAAGCGCCCGATCGGCTCGTTCCTGTTCCTCGGGCCGACGGGCGTCGGCAAGACGGAGCTCGCGCGCTCGCTCGCGGCGTTCCTCTTCGACGACGAGGACTCGCTGGTCCGCATCGACATGAGCGAATACATGGAGAAGTTCGCCGTGTCACGCCTGATCGGGGCGCCTCCCGGCTATGTCGGCTACGACGAGGGCGGCCAGCTGACTGAAGCGGTTCGCCGCCGGCCGTACCAGGTCGTGCTCCTCGACGAGATCGAGAAGGCGCACCCGGACGTCTTCAACGTGCTCCTGCAGATCCTCGAGGATGGCCGCCTGACCGACTCGCAAGGTCGCACGGTCGACTTCAAGAACACCGTCGTGATCATGACCAGCAACATCGGCAGTGCCGCGATTGCGGCGACCGGGGCGCGGGCCGGCGACGCCGCCTACGAGGCGATGAAGCGCGAGGTGACCGAGACCCTGAGCGTCCACTTCCGGCCGGAGTTCCTCAACCGGATCGACGAGGTGATCGTCTTCCATGCGCTGACCGAGGCGGACCTGGAGCGAATCGTCGAGCTGCTGCTCGCCGAGCTGGGGCGACGCCTCGAGACGCAGGACCTGGCCCTGGAGCTCACGGCGGCGGCAAAGGCGTTGATCGTTCGCGAGGGCACGGACCCGGCATTCGGGGCCAGACCGCTCAAGCGCACGATTCAGCGGCTGGTCGAGAACCCGCTCGCGCGGGCGCTGGTGTCGGGCGAGTTCAAGCCCGGTGACCGGATCACCGCGGATGCCGACCTTGGCTCCAGCACGATCGTCTTCTCGACCGAAGGCGCGACCGTCGTCACCGAGGGCGGCTCGCGACGCGATGCGCGCCGCCGACAGGGAGCCGATGACGGAACGCCGGTCGGCGCCGGCACCCGCTCCGGTCAATCTGGCGATCCATTCGACCTCCCGCCGACCGAGCGCAAGCGCGGCGACGGCGACCTGGTCAACTGAGCGAAGCCACGGCCCGGATCGCCTGAGGGATGCGGTTCGAGGACGTGGTTGAACGGCTGGCGGACGGGTCCGCAAGCGTGCCGCCGCCCGCGGTCGGGATCGTGCCGGTCTTCACCGGCTCGTTGTCGATGCGCCCACCCGTCATGCCACCCGATCCCGCCACCGTTCGCCCGGCGGCCGTGCTCGTCCTCTTGTTCCCCGACGAGGGCGGCGACGCACGGGTCGTTCTGACCGAGCGCGTGAGCGGCGAGGGCCACCACAGCGGCGAGGTCAGCTTCCCGGGTGGTCGGACCGAGCCCGACGACGCAGACCTGAGGGCGACCGCGCTGCGCGAGGCCGCCGAGGAGGTTGCGCTTGATGTGCACGACGCCGACGTGCGCGTCATCGGAGAGCTCGAACGGTTCTGGATCCCCGTCAGCAACTTCGAGGTGACACCGGTCCTCGCACTCGCCGGGCGCCGCCCGGTCCTCGTGGCTGCTCCCGATGAGGTCGCCCGCATCGTCACGCCGCTCGTGGCCCAATTCCTGCCGAGCGCGCCGTTCGAGATCGTCGAGCGGACGGTCCGGGGCTGGCCGCTCCGGTACGGCGTCTACCGCGTCGACGGCCTGTCCGTCTGGGGCGCGACGGCGCGTGTCCTGAGCCAACTCGGAGCCATGTTGGCCGACTAGGTGTCGTTCTCCTCGACCTTGTTGACGAGGACCGATAGCGGCGACTTGCCTTCGAGCCCGGCGTGGGGACGCCGCCGATTGTAGGCGTCGACCCAGCCGGGCAACGTCGCCAGGCGCTCGTCGTTCGACCGGAACAGGCGGGCGTACGCCCACTCGCGCTGGATCGTCCCGATGAATCGCTCGGCCTTGCCGTTGGTCTGGGGGCGCCTGGGTCGGGTCCGGACGTGGCGGATCCCTAGCCCGGCGAACAGGGCGGCGAGGCTGGTTGAGTGGGTGTACGTCCAGGCGTTGTCAGTCATCACCCGCTCGATCCGGACGCCGTGGTCGGCGAAGAAGGCGACGGCGTCCTCGATGAAGCTGACCGTGCTGGCGGCCTGCTCGTCCGGGCGGACCGCGACATACGCCACCCGGGTCGCGTCATCGATCGCGACGTGGAGATAGTCGTAGCCGACCGGGACGTGGTTGCGGGCGCCCTCGCCGAGGATCCGATGGCCGCCGCCGGGCGGCACGCGGCCCAGGCGCTTGACGTCGACGTGGATCAGCTCGCCTGGTCGTTCGCGGACGTAGCGGACGGGAATGCCGGTCAACCGGTCAGCGTGAGCCATGCGGCTCACGCCGTGGCGACGGAGGACGCCGTACACGGTCGAGCGCGAGTGGCCCAGGATCGGACCGAGACGGTGTGGCCCGACCCGCAGCCGGCGGCGGACGACGAGGATCCGGCGGACCTCGCGATCGGGCAGCGCTCGAGGCCGATGGTGCGGCCGCGCCGAGCGGTCCTCGAGGCCGGCGTCGCCCTCGGCCCGATACCGCCGCAGCCACTTGTAGGCGGTCGCCCGGCTGACCCCGAGCTGCTCGGCCGCGGTGGCCGCCGGCCAGCCCTCGAGCACGATCCGATTGACCAGGAGCCGTCGGCCGAACGGCGTCAGCTTGGCCGTACGATGGAGCATGAGAGCCCTCCGTCGGAATGGAGCTTTGACAACCCCATACCGAGCACGAGGGCTCTCAACTTGTCAACAACGTGAGCGGGAACGACAACTAGGCCGGAACCGGACGCCCGGCGGCGACGTCTACGGACTGGCCCGACGGCGCACTCGTGGCGCCGCATCCGGGACCTGCGGGATCCGCTCTGCCGGCCCCGCCCACGTCGGCCGGGAGTCCGTTGGCTCCCTGCAGGGAGGTTGCGCCATGCGCAAGCTGCTCCGTTCCCTGGCCCTCGTCGCCCTGGTCGCCGGTTGCGGCGGCTCGGCATCCGGGAGCGGCGGCTACGCCGCGCAGCCGGCTCCACCCCAACATCACGACCCAGCCGTGCCCCCACGCGCAGCCGCGTCGCCGTACGACGGCGTCACGTTCGAGGACCCCGGGATCAACCCGATCACCGACCCGGATGAAGACCGCGAGTCGACCTTCGCGATGGACGTTGACACGGCGTCATACGGCATCGCCCAGCGGTTCGTGGCCGACGGCTTTCGTCCGGATCCCGGCAGTATCCGGGTCGAGGAGTGGGTCAATGCCTTCGACCACGAGTACCCGGCCCCCGAGGATGGCACGTTCGCAGTGCATGTCGACGGCGGTCCCACCCCGTTCCTCGACCGCGGTGAGCTCCTTCTTCGGATCGGCATCCAGGCCCGCGAATCGTCAGAGCGCGCCCGGCCCGAGGCTGCCCTGACGTTCGTGATCGACACGTCGGGCTCGATGGAGCGTGAGGGTCGGCTCGAGCTCGTCAAGGATTCGCTGCGGAAGCTCGTCCTCGGCCTGGGCCAGGGCGACACGATCGCCATCGTCACGTTTGGCGACGAGGCGCGCGTGGTGTTGCCGCCGACCCGCGCCACGGACGAGGACCGGATCCTCGATGTTATCCGCGAGCTCGAGCCGGAAGGCTCGACCAACCTCGAAGCCGGGCTCCGCCTTGGCTACGGGCTCGCTCGCGAGACGAGCATCGAGAATCGCGAGGGAATCAATCGCGTCGTCCTCGCGTCGGACGGTGTCGCCAATATCGGGTTGACCGACGCGGACAGCATCCTCCGCGAGATCGCCAACGACGCTGCGACGGGCATCGAGCTCGTGTCGATCGGGGTCGGCATGGGCAATTACAACGACGCGTTGCTGGAACAGCTCGCCGATCGGGGCGACGGCTTCTACGCCTACATCAACAGCCTCGAAGAAGCACGCACGCTGTTCGTCGAGGGGCTGACCGGCACGCTCCAGACGGTGGCGCTCGACGCCAAGGTCCAGGTCACCTTCGACCCCGATGTGGTCGCCGAGTATCGGCTCCTCGGATACGAGAACCGGACCGTCGCCGACAACGAATTCCGCGACCCGGGCGTGGACGCGGGAGCCATCGGTGCCGGGCACGCGGTCACGGCGCTGTACGTGATCCGACTCCGTGACGGCGAGGCCGATGCGCTCGGTACGGTCCGGCTGCGCTGGACCAGACCCGGCGATCAGGAGGAGTCACGTCTCAGTCGGGATATCTCGATCGAAGCCGTCGACCGCTCGTTCGAAGAGACAAGCGACACATTCCGTCTCGATGCGATCGTGGCCGCGGCTGCGGAGGTCCTCCGGGAAAGCCCGTACGCGGAGCGATACGACCTCGCCGACGTTCTCGACGTGGCCGACGCGTGGGTCGAGGCGCTACCCGGGACGGACCAGGTCCACGAGTTCCTTGGCTTCCTCGACACGCTTGTCGAGATCGACCGATGACCGACGACCCGGTCGTCCGCTAGAGCGGTTCGCCGTCCGATGGTCCGCGGCGCGCTGGATCCGGAGCTCGCTCCGCCAGCGCGCCGATCCCGCGCTCAACCGCGGCACCAGGAGTGAGTTCGCGTGCCGAGCCAAGGATGAGGCCGCCGTCATCGACTCCGGCCAGTTCCACCACGAAGGCGCGCATCTCCGAGTGCTCGGTCCACGCCGAGTGGATCAGGTTGGCGGGCCAGACCGCCGCTTCGCCGGCCGCGATTCTCGTCCGCTCATCACCGACGCCGACCCAGCCGCCACCCTCGACCACGATGAAATACGTGGTGTTCGGGTTCGAGTGCGGCTCGATCCTGGCGCTCCGGGCGAAGGCAAGCTCGGCGACGATCCCCCGCCCATCCGAGTGAAGGACCTGGCCCGTGAGCCCGACCGATCCGAACGGGCCGTCAGGACGACGGTGCCCAACCCCGAACCGGCGGATCTCGATGGGCACGGGTCGCTCGACGTCTACCGGCGACGCCGCTGCGTGCGCCGGCTTCCGCGCCGCCGAATGGTGGCCTCCGGATCGGCGAACTTCTGCTTGCTGTAGTAGCGCTCGCGGGCCAGCCGAGCCTCGTGGGCCGCGAGGATCGGCGGAAAGCGCCGGAACCGGATCCAGACGAGGGTGCCGATCCCGATCACCTCGGTCGTGAGCACCAGGAAGAGGTCGAAGACGAACAGTGACTCGATGATCAGCAGGCTGAACGTGATCAGGCCCGTCCACCACAACCACTCCCACATGTCGAGATATGGCGGATGCCGGTGGAGCGCCCGGGTCCGGACGGCGTAGAGGACGCCGAGGATCACCAGCAGCACGAGCGAGCTGATCCACGTCGGATGGAAGAGATCCGGGAAGTTGCGGTTATTGAATGACAGGAACAGGTAGTCCCAGGGGGCGAGCGTCACGCTCAAACCTCTCGTCGTGTGATGTGGATTGGTGGCGGGAGTATGCCATGTCAGGCGGTATACTCGGCCCGAGCGTGGGGCGCCGGCGCACCGTATCGGGGGGCCCGGTTGGAAACGCCCCGAACGACACGCCACATGGCGGACGGGAGGATTCCTCCGGGTGCGAGCCCTGTTGTCAGTGGCGAACCGAGACGGGATCGCCACGTTTGCCCGCGACCTCCTTGCCCTGGATGTCGAGGTCTTCGCGACGGACGGAACGCGCGACTACCTCGCCGCCGAGGGGATCGAGGTTGCCTCCGTCTCCGAGCTGACCCAGGCGCCATCGAGCGTCGGCGGTCAGATCAAGACCTTCCATCACGCGGTCTACGCCGGGATCCTGGCGCGGCGCGACGTCCAGGCCCAGCTCGACGAGCTCAAGGAACAGGGCATCGGGCTGATTGACCTGGTCGTGGTCAACGTGAAGCCATTTGCGCCCGCGATCGGCGCAAAGCTGGTCGGCCTGGACGAGGCCATCGAGATGATCGACGTGGGCGGTGCCGCGCTCCTGGGAGCCGCGGCGCGCAACTCGGCGGGTGTCGCGGCCGCATCGGATCCGACCCACTACCCCGGGATCATCACCGAGCTGCGCGAGCTGGGCCTCGTCAGCCCGGAGACGCGGGCCCGGCTCGCGGCCGAAGCGTTCAGCACGGTCGCCGCGTACCACGCGGAGATCGCGGCCTATCTCAACCAGATCTCGGGCAACCTCTTCCCGACCCGCCTGGCGATCGTCCTGGAGAAGGTCAACGACCTGCGGTACGGCGAGAACCCGCATCAGCACGCCGCCGTGTACCGCGAGACCACCCATCGCAGCGGGACCGTCGCCGACGCAACCCGGTTGCAGGGCGATCCACCGTCGTTCAACAACCTGCTCGACCTCGACGCCGCGTATCGCATCGCCAGCGACTACACGGCGCCAACGGTCGCCATCGTCAAGCACACGGACCCCGTCGGGTTGTCGTCGCATGACGAGCTGGTCGAGGCCTACCGGCACGCGGTCGAGACGGATCCCGTTGCCGCGTTCGGGGGGATCGTCGCGGTCAACCGCGAGCTGGACGGGGCGACGGCCCGCGAGATCGCCGCCAACTCGTACGAGGCGGTCGTGGCGCCCGGGTTCAGCCAGGCGGCGATCGGCATCCTGCGCGGCAAGCCCGGGCTGGAATTGCTCGCCGTCCCGCCCGATCCAACCGAGGGCATGCGCGACTACGGCATCGCCAGCCTCGACTTCAAGCGGATTGCCGGCGGGCTGCTGGTGGAGACCCAGGACGAGCTCGGGCTCGATCGAGGCCAGCTCCAGGTCGTCACCACCCGACGGCCGACCCTCGAGGAGCTGACCGACATGCTCTTCGCCTGGCGGGCGGTTCGCCACGTCCGGTCCAACGCGGTGATCCTCGCGCGCAACGCAGCCACGGTCGGGATCGGGGCGGGTCAGGCCAGCCGCCTGGTGTCCGTCGAGATCGCGGTCCGCCGTGCCGGCGATCGGGCCAAGCTCGCGGTGATGGCCTCCGACGCCTACTTTCCGTTCCCCGACGGGATCCAGGCCGCGGCCGGCGCCGGCGTCACGGCGATCATCCAGCCCGGCGGCTCGATCCGTGACGAGATGGCGATCGAGGTCGCCGACCGCCATCACATGGCGATGGTCTTTACGGGGAGACGACATTTTCGTCATTGAGTGGGTCCGTGATCCGGTCCGGGCGCCGCGTTGGGCGCTCCGCGCGCTCGCTCACGCACTCGACAGTGCGCTCGCTCACGTGCTCACGCCCGCCTTGCGCGCGAACCGGCTGACGGACCCTGACAGCTCAATCTGATGGAGCAACTGCTAGCGCTCGAGATGATCCGCGTGACGGAGGCCGCGGCGATCGATTCCGCCCGGTTCATGGGTCGCGGCGCGCGCGATGAGGCCGATGCGGCCGCGACCGAGGCGATGCGCCGGACCATGGAGGAGATCGAGTTCGACGGACGGATCGTCATCGGCGAGGGCGAACGCGACGAGGCGCCGATGCTCTACATCGGCGAGCGAGTCGGGCGTCAGACGGCCGAACGTGGCGAGGTGCCCGCGATCGACATCGCGGTGGACCCGCTCGAGGGGACCAACCTCGTCGCCCACGGCCAGGCCGGTGCGATCACGGTGCTTGCCGCGTCGGAGGCGGGCGGCCTGACGCATGCGCCGGACACGTACATGGACAAGCTCTGCGTCGGGCCCGTCGTCGCCGGCAAGGTCGACATCCGCGAGTCGCCGACGCGAGAACCTGCGGCGCATCGCCGAGGCACTCGGACGCCGGATCGGCGACATCACGGTGGTCATCCTCGAGCGACCACGCCACGACGACCTGATCGCGGAAGTCCGCGAGGCAGGCGCCCGGATCAAGCTCATCGGCGACGGCGACCTGTCCGCCGCCATCTCGTGCGCCGTGTCGGGGACCGGTGTCCATGCCGTGATGGGAATCGGCGGTGCGCCGGAGGGCGTGATCACGGCGGCCGCGTTGCGTTGTCTCGGTGGTGAGATCCAGGCCCGGTTCCGCTATCGAAGCCCCGAGGAGCGCGAACGCGGGGCGCGGATGGGCCACGGTGACGAGGACCGCGTCTACCTGACGGAGGACCTCGCGCCTGGCGAGAACATCGTGTTCGCGGCAACCGGGGTCACGGCCGGCGACCTGCTGTCCGGGGTCAAGTTCTTTGGCGGCGGCGCCCGGACGCATTCGCTGGTGATGGCCTACCAGACCAAGCAGGTCCGGTTCGTCGACACGGTCCACATGTTCGATCGAGACAGCCCGCCGCGCGTCCGACTGTAGGGCGCGGCCCGCGGTGTAGCCGACCGACCGTGTCCGGGTTGCCCGGTGCTGCGACGTGGCCAAATTCCCACCGGTGGGTCCTTAGGTCACGTCCAGAGCCTCTCCGGCCGGATTTGAGCCCGATCCCGAGCGTGGCGACGACCGATCGAAGTCATCGGAAGGCCTGATTCGAGGCCGAAGGACCCAGCCATGGGAATGTGGCCGTCTCGCCGGCAAATTCGTGCCGGGTTCCCATCCCGTGGTCATGTGGCCGCGATCACCTCTGAGAGGATCGTCGCGAACCGCCACGCCTCGTGGAACGTGTTGTAGAGCGGGATCGGCGCGACGCGGATGATGTCCGGGGCGCGGTAGTCGGCGATCACGCCCACGGGCGGCCAGTCGCCCGAGGACCGCTTCGGCGTCGGTCGAACCGCAGCGACAGCTGCGCGCCCCGTGCCGTGGCGTCGGGAGGCGTGATCACCTCGACCGGCAGCTCCTCGAGGAGCCGTGCCAGGTAGCCGGTCAGCTCGATCGACTTCGCCCGAAGCGCCGGCATCCCGACCTCGTCGAAGATCGCGAGCGAGGCGGCGAGCGGCGCAAGCGCGAGGACGGGCGGCGTCGATGCCTCCCAGCCCGCCGGCGCCGCGGCGCCGGCTCGAACGCATCGGCCATGTCGAACCGGTGATCGGGCTCGATGCCCCACCAGCCACCGAGCCGTGGCGTCGACGGATCCTGGCCGTGCCGGTCGTGGACGAAGACCGCGCCAACCGAGCCCGGGCCGCCGTTCAGGTACTTGTAGGTGCACCACGCGGCGAAGTCGACATCCCAGTCATGCAGCGAGAGCTCGACGTTGCCGACCGCGTGCGCCAGGTCCCAGCCGACGATGGCGCCGGCCGCTGCGCCCGGCGGCTGTCAGGCGCTCGATCGCGTGTGCCTGGCCCGTGGCGAAGTTGACGCCGCCGAGCCAGACGAGCGCGAGTTCATCGGCGTGCTCGGTGATCGCCGCTTCGAGGGCGGCGGTGGGAACCACCGACGATCCCTCCGCCGGCTCCACGATCAGGAGGTCCCGCTCTGGATCCAGTCCCCGCTGAAGGAGATGGCTGGTCAGTGCGTGCCGGTCGGACGGGAAGAGCGGACCGTCCGCGAGGATCCGGCGGCGGCGGCCGTCCGGCCGGAAGAACGAGGCCAGCAGGAGGTGGATGTTGACGGTGAGCGCGTTGAGGATCGCCACCTCTGACGGCCGTGCGCCAACGAGCCGGGCCATCGGCTCGCGCAGCCGGTCGGTGAGCGTGAACCAGGGTCGTTCGGGGTCGAACCAGGCATCGACGCCCCGGCGAGCCCACGCATCCAGCTCGATCTCGATCGCCGCACGCGCCGTCCGAGGCTGGAGGCCGAGCGATTGGCCGGCCAGGTAGATGACTGGCGCCCCGTCGGGCCCCATCGGCAACAGGAACCGCTCCCGATACCCGGACAGCGGATCCGCAGCGTCGCGAGCGAGCGCGTCGGCCTCGCCCGTCGCCAGTGGCCGCTCCACGCGATCAGCCGAGACGCAGGTTCGGCAGCACCTCGCGACCGAAGGCCTCGATGAACTCCTTCTGGTTGCGCCCGACGTTGTGCAGGTGGATCTCGTCGAACCCCATGTCCACGTAGTGCTGGATGTTCTCGGTCTGGGCCGCGAGGCTCGACGAGACCTCGCAGCGGTTGGTGAAGTGTTCCGGCCGGACGAGCTTGGCCATCAACGCGAAGTCTTCGGGGTTCTTGATGTCCCCCTTGGGGAAGGCCATGCCGCCGTTCGGCCATTCGCGGAGGGCGTTGTCCATCGCCTCGTCGTCGGTCCCGGCCCAGGACAGGTGGATCTGGAGCATCTTGGGCTTGCCCGCCGGATCCTTGCCGGCCTCCCGGGCGCCTTCGTCGAACTTCTCCCAGAGCATGCCGATCTTCTCGTCGGCGGCACCCACGGTGATCATGCCGTCCGCGAACTTCCCGGTTCGCTTCGCGTTGACCGGTCCCGCGGTCGCGACGTAGATCGGAACCGGCGTCTCCGGCCGGGTGTAGAGCTTGGCGCTCTCGAGCTTGAAGTGGTCGCCGCGGTGCTTGACGACGTTGCCGGTAAAGAGCTTGTTGATGACCTCGATCGCCTCGAACATCATCGCGCTGCGGACGTTGGCCTCCGGCCACTCCCCGCCGATCACGTGCTCGTTGAGCGCCTCGCCGGCCCCGAGTCCGAGCCAGAACCGCCCGGGGAACATGGCGCCGAGCGTGGCCGCCGCGTGGGCGATCACCGCCGGGTGATAGCGGAAGCCGGGACACGTGACCGCCGTGCCGAACGGCAACGTGGTCCGTGTCCCGAGCGCGCCCATGAACGACCAGGCAAACGCGCTCTGGCCCTGCTGCGGCGTCCAGGGGTGGAAGTGTTCACTGACCATGAACCCGGCGGAAAACCCAGCGTCCTCGGCCGCGGCACAGTAGTCGAGCAGGTCCGTCGGGATGGAACTGTTCGAGCATCGCGGCGTAGCCGATCTTGGTCGTCACGTGGGTCTCCGGTCTCAGGCGGCGGCAGGTCACCGGAGCGTAGCATCAGCGGGCCGAAGACCTCGGCAGTTGAGGAGTCAACGGAACGATGGCCGACCCGGAACGCACGATCGTGGCCATGGGTGGCGGCGGATTCTCGATGGAGCCGGACAACCCGCTGCTCGACGACCATGTCCTTGGCCTGGCTCGCGAGCGCCGCGGCCGCGACCGACCGAATGTCTGCTTCCTGGCCACGGCGAGCGGCGACTCCGAGAGTTACGTGGCCACCTTCTACGCGGCGTTTTCCCGAAGATCAGAGGCGACCCACCTCGCGCTCTTCGATCGCAAGGTCGACGACGTCGAGGCCTTCCTGCTCGACCAGGACGCCGTGTACGTTGGCGGCGGAAACACCGCCAACATGCTCGCCATCTGGCGCGTCCACGGCGTCGATCGCGCGTTGCGTCGAGCGTGGGATGCCGGCGTGGTCCTGTCCGGGCTGTCCGCCGGCGGCAACTGCTGGTTCGAGTCCGCCACGACCGACTCCTTCGGACCGCTTGCCGGGCTGAAGGACGGACTGGGACTCCTTCCCGGGAGCTTCTGTCCGCACTACGACAGTGAGCCGGAGCGTCGGCCCACCTACCAGCGCCTGATCGCCGAAGGGAGCCTGCCCGTCGGCTATGCCGCGGATGACGGCGCGGCGCTTGTCATTCGGGGTACGAAGCTTGCCGAGGTCGTCACCTCCCGTCCCACGGCGCATGCGTATCGGGTGACCCGCGGAGCCGCCGGCTCCGGGGTCGAGCGCGAACTGCCGTCCCGTTACCTGGGCTGAAGCGATCGCCAGGTCCGGGTCTCGCCATCCCACGCCCCGATCGCCCGGACCGAGTCGACCCCTTCGACGGCGACGCGCGCTCGTCGCGCCGTCTCCACGGACCGGCCCCAGCCGGGCGGGACGAGCCCCGGCACGAGATCCGCGAGGGGCGCCAGGACGAAGAGTCGAGAATCGGCCTCGGGATGTGGGACCACGAGCAGCTTCGCGGCGGCGCTCGGATCGAATTCGGCGTCCAGCGAGCGAGCCTCGGGCGGGCGCTCGAGCTCGAGCTGCGCCCGGCCATAGACAAGCAGGTCGAGATCGAGCTCGCGCGGGCCCCAGCGTCGTCGTTGGCGTCGTCCGAAGTCGCGCTCGAGACGTTTCAGCGATGTCAGAAGCGCGAGTGCGCCGGATGCGGGTTGGGCCGCGGCCGGCGCGACCAGGTCCAGCGCGACCACCGCGTTGCGGAACTCGGCCTGGTCGGTCACGCCCACGGGATCCGTGGCATACAGCCGGGAAACACCGCGGACCCGGGCGCCCTCGAGCTCGCCGAGGGCACGGACGGCGGAGGTCAGCGTGGCGGTCGAGTCGCCTACGTTTGCCCCGAGGCCGATGTACGCGCGGACCCGATGCCTGGTCACGGTTCTCCAGTCGTGCGGCGGATAGACTCGATCGTCATGACCCCCCGCCCGGTCAGCGTTCGCATCCTCCATCCGGAGCCGGGTCCGGCATCCGGTCCGATCGAGCGATGGGTGGCCGAGGCCAGGGGCTCGCTCGCCGCGCGCCACGGGGTCGGCTTCGCTGAGGCCGGGGCGACCGATGTCGCGATCCGTCGCGGCCCGCCCGACGATACACCGTTCGGTGCGAGGCTCCGGAGCATCGTCGAGGCTGAGGGACCGGCGGGACTCGTGATCCTCGGGTCCGGCGCCATCCCGTTGGCCACGGGCCGCGACTATCGGGACCTGGTCACGGCGGCTTCGAGCGAGGAGCGCATTGCGCTCGCCAACAACCGGTTCTCCTCGGATGTGGTGGCGATCGCCCGTATCGAGACGCTTCCCGGGATCCCGGATCTCCCGGGCGACAATGCGCTGCCGAGATGGCTCGCGGAAGTCGGCCGGGTTTCGCGTGCGAGACCTCAGCGCACGATGGCGGCTGGCCATGGATGTCGATGGCCCGCTCGAGCTGGTGCTGCTTGGACATCCCGGCGGACCGCCCGGCGTCAACCCTGGCGTCGTTCGCGAGCGGCTGGCGGCGGCGCGTTCGATCGCGTCGAACCGGCGCGCCGAGGTGATCGTCACGGGTCGCGTGTCGGCACGGACGATCACCTGGCTCGAGCGCCGCGTTCCGGCCCGGATCCGGGCGATCATCGAGGAGCGGGGTCTACGAGCGGCCAGTCGGCTTGCCCAGGCGGATGCGACGCTGGGGCGCCCGGCCCCAGGCGAACCGGCGCGACCGCCGCGGTCGTTGCTTGGCGCCCATCTCGAACGAACCGGACCCGGTGCGCTTGGGCGTGTGCTCGCCGAGCTCGGGGATGCCGCATTCGTGGACACGCGGGTCCTGCTGGCGCACCGCCTCGGTCCCGACGAGACCGCCTGGCCCGAGCCCGAGGATCGGTTCGCCTCGGACCTGCTGCTTGCCGAACGGGTGCGTGATCCGTGGCTCAGGGAGCTGACAGAGGCGGCCCGAGACGCGTCGATCCCGATCGTCCTCGGTGGCCATTCGCTCGTCGGACCCGGGATCCGCCTGCTGCTGGGCCGGAGCCGGTCATGGACCAACGCCGCGCGGTCGTCATGGACCTGACGCCGGGGCTGCGACGCGAGGCGCCGCCGGACCTCGATGCCGTCGGCCAGGACGACGAGCTGGTGGCTCGCATCCACGACGAGATCGCGCGGACCGGACCGCTGACGTTCGCGCGGTTCATGGAGCTCGCGCTCTACGACCCGGCCGGTGGCTACTACCGATCGGCAAAGGCGCGGCCGGGACCAGCCGGCGACTTCCTGACGGCGCCGGAGACGCACCCGATCTTTGGTGCCGCGATCGCACGGGGCATCGAGGAGGTCTGGGACGGCCTGGACCGGCCCGATCCGTTCGTCCTTCGCGAATATGGCGCTGGCAGCGGGACCCTGGTGCTGGCAATCCTCGAGGGCCTGGCGCGTAGCGGCTCGGATCTCGCGGCCGCGCTCCGGTACGACCCGGTCGAGGTCGAGCCGCGTCGTCTCGAGACCATCGCCGAGCGCCTGGGGGCGGCCGGGTCGGGCAGACGCGCTGGCGGATCCAGGCGAACGTGGCCACCCGATCGCCGGGGTGGTCCTCGCCAACGAGGTCCTCGACGCGCTGCCCACCCATCGGGTCGTGGTCCGCGATGGTCGCCTTCGCGAGATCCTCGTGGACGCCGGCGACGGGCGGTTCGTCGACGTCGAGGCAGAGCCGACCACGCCGGCGCTTTCCGCCAGGCTCGGGGCGGAAGGGATCGAGCTGGTCGAGGGCCAGCGGGCCGAGATCTGCCTCGCCACCGATCCGTGGGTCGCCGACGCGGCGGCCGGCCTCGCCCGGGGTTTGCTGCTCCTGATCGACTACGGCCACCCCGCCAGCGAGCTCTACGATCCGCGACGCCGACGGGATGGGACGCTGCTCGCCTACGTGCGCCACCGCGCCCACGACGATCCGTATCGCCACGTTGGACGACAGGACCTGACCGCCCACGTCGACGTGACGGCGGTCGAGCGCGCCGCGGTCCAGGCCGGCCTTGTCCATCTCGGGACCACGACGCAGGCGGAGTTCCTGGTCGGGCTCGGCACACAGGAGCTCCTGCGGACGATCCAGGAGGATCCGGCCACGACGATGGAGTCCTATCTGGCCGTCCGCTCGGGACTGATGCGGCTGCTCGATCCGGCGGCGACGGGCCGGTTCCGAGTCATGGGGTTTGGTCGAGCGTGGCCGGACGGCGCACCCCTGAGTGGCTTCGCATATCGGCTCGGTCGGTAGGCGCGCAATACCCGGTCCCGGACCTTCGGCGCCGGACTACGTCCAACCACCTATTGCCGTTGACTCGACCGGACCGCCACGCTCCACGCGGTTGGGCCCGATCCGACGGTGAGTGGTGCGCGTTCCTGCACGCGCGCTCGGCGCGAACCGCTCGCCAGTGCTCCCGGGGGAGCACCCGGGTCGGCGCCCGACCGTACTCCCACTGCTAGAATTGCCGGAGGGGGAGGCGCGCTCAACCCGAGCGTGCCTCGGTGCTCCGCAGGTTCCCGTGGAGCCGGCGGGAACCCGAGCGTGATGGTCGCTCGAAGGGAGTTCGATTGACCGGCATCTGGTACATCCTGGGGTTCGCGTTCGCCGGCGTCTCGTTCGTGTTCCTGACGATTGGGGCCGCCTGGCTCGTGTCGCATCGGAACCGTGGGGATGAGCACAAGGGTCTGCCCTATGAATCGGGCATCGACACCTATGGCGATACGCACGGTCGGTTCGGGCTCTCGTTCTACATCTATGCGCTGCTCTTCGTCGCGTTCGATATCGAGGTCGTATTCATCTACCTCTGGGCGATCGCCTTCCGCGATCTCCTCCTGGGCGGTCTCGTCAGCATGTTCATCTTCGTGGCCATCCTGCTGCTGGGCCTGGCCTATGCCTGGCGAAAGGGGGCGCTGACATGGCGCTGAACCGGGAACCACCGCCGGCCGCCAACCTCGGCACTGGCCCCGACGACGCCACCGGCATTGCGTCCGACGTTGCGGCCCAGCCGGCCCTGCCGGCGACGCGGCCCAACGACGAGATCGTCAGCCCGATCATCGTGCCGAACACGCTCTGGCAGGCGGCCGACCCCGAGGCCTATGACGGCGGACGGCCGACGGACATCACCCACCTGCGCGAATACGAGGCGAGCGGTGCGGGGCGGCGCGACGATGGCCGCTGGGGCGGCGTGCTGGAAGTCATCCCGACGAAGGCGGACTACGTCCTCGATCTTATCCGGATGAACAGCCTCTGGCCGTTGCTGTCGGGCCTCGCCTGCTGTGCGATCGAGATGATGTCGACCGCCACCTCGAAGAACGACATGGACCGCTGGGGCATGTTCCCGTTCCGAGCCAGCCCGCGCCAGGCGGACGTGCTGATCGTCGCCGGCACGCTGACGACCAAGATGGCCGGTCCCCTGGTCCGCCTCTGGGAGCAGATGCCGGAGCCAAAGTGGTGCGTCGCCATGGGCGACTGCACCTGTTCGGGGGGCCGCTACAAGCGAAGCTACTCGACGGTCGAGGGGATCGACCGGGTGATGCCCGTGGACGTCTACGTCCCGGGCTGTCCGCCGCGTCCCGAGGGCTTGATCTACGGGATGATGAAGCTCCAGCAGCTCGTCAAGGATCGCCGCGGGCACTGGCCGGATCGCGCCATCGGGCCGACCGTCCCGCAGGAGATCTAGCCGTGGATCGACGGTTCAAGGCTCGCCTCGAGGAACGATTTGGCGAGCAGCTGACGGGTCCGATCCGGCAGCGCCACGACCAGACCGAGATCCGGATCGCGCCCGGTGACGTGGTCGCCGTGATCATCGCGTTGCACGATGAGGCGGAGTTCCGGTTCGAGTTCCTGAGCGATCTGTGCGGCGTCGACACCGGACAGGTGATGCAGGTCGTGTACCACCTGTGGAGCGATTCCACGACCGACTGGCTCCGGGTGATCGCCGACGGCCTGTCGCGCGACGATCCCCGCGTGCCATCGGTCACCTTCATGTGGAAGGGTGCCGAATGGATGGAGCGCGAGGCCTACGACATGTTCGGGATCACGTTCGAGGGGAACCGGGACCTGCGCCGGATCTACATGCCCCCCGACTACCAGAGCTTCCCGCTGCGCAAGGACTTCTACCTGGCTGACGATGCCGCTCGATCGCCCGGTGCCGGGGTCAGGCCGATGGAGCGCTCGCAGACACCGTCCAACGCGCCGTCCAGGGCGCTCGTGCGCCAGACGCCGGCGTGAGCCAGGACCCCCACCGATGACCACCACCAGCGCGCCGTCCGACGATCCGCGCGTCCAGCTCGATCGCGATCTCGGCGTCTTCGAGCCCGTCCCGCCGTACCCGCCGCGGACCGAGCGCGAGGCCGAGTTCTATACGCTCGGCGACGGGCAGATGTTCATCAACATGGGCCCGCAGCATCCCTCGACGCACGGCGTGCTCCGGGTCGTGCTCAAGCTCGACGGTGAGAAGGTTGTCGACCTCGATCCCGTCCTTGGTTACCTGCATCGCGGCGTCGAGAAGCTGTGCGAGAACGCGGACTATCACCAGGTCATCAGCCAGGTCGACCCGCTCGAATACGTGAGCTCGCTCTTCTGCGAATGGTCGCCGGTCATGGCGTTCGAGAAGCTCATGGACATCGAGGTTCCGCGCCGCGCCGAGTACATCCGGGTCCTCTCGTCCGAGCTCAACCGGATCGCCAGTCACGCCCTGTTCCTCGGCTGGATGGCGCTCGACCTCGGTGGTCTCACGCCGATTCTGTGGTCGTTCATCGAGCGCGACGAGATCGTCGACATGCTGTCGTCGCTCACCGGCGCGCGGATGTTGTTCAACTACTTCCGCATCGGTGGGGTGAACGGCGACGTGAACCACGAGTTCATGAGCCGTCTCGGTGACTGGATGAGCAAGGCCACCGAGCAGGTGGATGCCGGCAACGGGCTCCTCAACGAGAACGAGATCTTCGTCCGCCGGATGCGCGGGCTGGGCACGATCGATACGAAGACGGCGCTGCGGATGGTCATGACCGGGCCGAACCTGCGGGCTACAGGCGTCCCCTTCGACGTGCGACGGGCGCACCCGTACAGCGTCTTCCCGGAGCTCGAGTTCGACATCCCGACCCGCTCCGAAGGCGACTGCCTGGCGCGGTATCTGCTCCGGATGGACGAGATCAAGCAGAGCCTGCGCATCATCGACCAGTGCCTGCACCAGATGCCGGATGGGCCGATCATGGCCAAGCTGCCGCGTCTGCTGCGACCCCGCCCGGGTCGGGCGTATGCCGCGATCGAGGGCCCTCGCGGGCAGCTGTCGACGTACGCCATCAGCGACGGGACCGACCAGCCATTCCGGATGCGGATCCACGATCCGTCGTTCATCCACCTGCAGGCCGTCGGCGTGATGATGCCCGGCCACCTCATAGCAGACACGATGGCGATCATGGCGTCGCTGGATCCGATCATGGGTGGGGTCGATAAGTGACCGTCATCGCCCGGTCCTGGAATCGGTTGACGCTGCCCGGGAAGGTCATCTTCACGGCCATCCCGGTCCTGGTTGCGCTGACCGTAGGGCTGGTCGCCGTGATCGTGGTCCTTGGCCAGCCGATTCTCGACATCCTCGTCGCGCAACTGCCGATCGTCCGGTTCGTGGTGGCGGTGACGATCATCCTGCTGATGACCATCCCGACGGCGTTCCTGATCATCTACATGGAGATGAAGATCATCGCCCTGATGAACCTGCGGATCGGGCCGGATCGCGTGGGGCCATACGGGTCGCTCCTGTCGGTGGTGCACGGGCTCAAGGTCCTCATGAAGGAGGACTTCACCCCGACCGGTGCAGACTCGCTGGTCTTCACGTGGGCACCGGTCGTGACCTACCTGGCGAGCGTGATGACCCTCCTGGTGATCCCGTTCGCTCCCGGTCTCTACGGCCAGGACTTCAACATCGCACTGCTCTACTTCTTCGCGATCGGCGGGCTGTCCGTGGTCGGGCTCCTGATGGCGGGATGGTCCAGCTACAACAAGTACTCGTTGCTCGGCGGGCTGCGCTCGGCGGCCCAGGTCATCAGCTACGAGATCCCGCTGACCCTGTCCGTCGTCGGGTTGATCCTCCTCGCAGGCACCATGAGCCTCAACCAGATCGTGCTCAACCAGTCCGGCTGGTTCACGGACTGGTACGTGTTCCAGCAACCGCTCGGGGTGTTGATCTTCTTCATCGCCGCGACCGCCGAGGCCAACCGGACGCCGTTCGACCTGACCGAGGCGGACTCGGAGATCGTCGCGGGCTTCGCCACCGAGTACTCGGGCATGCGCTTCGGCTTTTTCTTCTTCGCCGAGTACGTGAACGTCTTCATCATCTCGGCGCTGACCGTGACCCTGTTCTTCGGCGGCTGGAATGCGCCCTTCCCTTGGCCGTGGCCGATCACGCTGTCGCTCGATCCGGGCGGCCTGGGCATCGGCCTGCTGCTCCTCGTGGCGATCGTCCCGCTCGTCCTGACCATCGTGTTCGCCGTGCCGTTCTGGATCGCGAGCTCACGGATCAAGGGCTGGCAGGCGCTCATCGGTGGGTTCGTGCTGGCCAACCTGTTCCTCGTCGCCATCGTCGGCGCCGGCCTGTTCATCGGGCTCGACTGGGTCGCCGGGGTCCTGTGGTTCATGGGCAAGACCTACGCGTTCGTGTTCACGTTCGTGTGGATGCGTGGCACGCTTCCCCGCGTGCGGATCGACCAACTGATGGACTTCGCCTGGAAGTGGCTGCTCCCGGTTTCCCTGCTCAACCTGTTCGTGACCGCCGCCGCCATCGTCGTGGTGGAGCGATGAGCACCGCGGGCGTGGCGTGCTGAACCTCATCCCGGGCCTCGGCCTGGCCAAGGGCATGGCCCTGACCCTTCGGCGCTTCTTCGAGCCCAAGGTCACCGTCATGTACCCCGAGGACCGGCGCGACCCGCCCCACAAGTGGCGCGGCCGGCTGCAGCTCCTGTACGACGAGTGGGGCACGCTCAAATGCGAGACCTGTTTCCAGTGCGCGCAGGCCTGCCCGATCGAGTGCATCGACATGGGCGGCATGGACACGCGCGGCCGCTATCACGTCCACTGGGGCCCGCCAGAGACCTACGGCGAGCGCCGAGAGGAATTGGCGCTTCGACGTTCCGGCCGGACCGTCCCCGACCCGGCGTACGTCCCGTTCGCGGCTATTGACCTCACGAAGGTCGATGGCATCCTCGAGGAGTTCGACCACGATCCGGCCCACATGCTGGCGATCCTCGAAGCGACCCAGGCGGCGTACGGCTACCTCCCGATCGCGGCGCTCAAGCAGATCAGCAATCGCACGGGCGCCTGGTACGCGATGATCTACGGCACTGCGAGCTACTACGCGCATCTCCGGTTCGAGCCCGCAACGGCGACCGCGCAGGCAGCCGCGATCGATGCCCATCGGCCGTCGGAGCTCGCCTACCTGGGCGCGCTCGAGGCGTCGCTGGCCGGCGGCGGCACCCAGTCGCGAACGTCCCGCGGAGCCCCGAACTGATGCCGGAGCTGCTCGCGACCCCACCGGCGTGGCCGAAGATTCTCCTCGAGCGCGCCGGCGCGGACGACCCCACCGACCTGGACAAGGCCGTCCGGGCGGGCGCCTTCGAGGGCCTGCGCCGCGCCATCCGCGACCTCGGCCCGACCGGGACGATCGCGACGATCGCGACGTCCGGTCTGCGAGGTCGAGGCGGGAGCGGGTACCCGACGGCAGACAAGTGGCGAACCACGGCTGAAACCGAGGCCCGCCGCCGATACGTCGTGGCCAACGGGTACGGCGCGGACCCGGCGGCCGGCACGGATCGGTACCTGATGGAGCACGACCCGTTTGCGGTCGTGGAGGGCGCGGCTATCGCCGCGTTCGCGGTCGGCGCTTCCGAGGTCATCATCGCGGTCCGGGCGGAGGCGACCGAGACGATCCGACGGCTCGAGGCGGCGATCGCGGCCGCCGAGGAAGCCGGCTTCCTCGGGTTCGACGTGCTCGGATCGGGCCAGGACATCGCGATGACCGTCCGGACGGTCCAGGGCGCGTTCATGCTCGGCGAGGAAACCGTCCTGCTCAAGGCGCTCGAAGGCAAGCGGGGGCAACCCGAGCAGCGCCCGCCACACCCAGCCGAACGTGGCCTCAACGACATGCCGACGGTGGTCAACAACGTCCAGACACTCGCCGCGGTGCCGTGGATCCTGCGCCACGATCCCGAGGCGTTCGCGGCGACCGGTGCCGGTCATGCTCGTGGAACGATCCTGGTCCAGCTCAGGACGCCGGCCGGCGAGGGGATCGCCGAAGTGCCCCTCGGTACCCCGCTCGGCAAGATCGTCCAGCTTGGCGGCGCGCTGCCACGCGGTCGGTCGATCAAGGCGTTCCTGGTCGGCGGTCCGTCCGGTGGGCTATTGCCGCCGGATCTCGTCGACACGCCGTACGACTTCGAACCGATGCGCGAGGCTGGCGCCCACATCGGGTCGGGCTCCGTGGTCGTCGCCGACGACCGCGCCTGCGTCGTGGACCTGGCGCGCCTCCTGACCCGGTTCTGTGCGAGCGAGGCCTGCGGCAAGACGATCCCGTGCCGGATCGGCACGCGGCGACTGGTCGAGATCGCGGATCGGGTCATCGACGGTCGCCCACGACCAACGGACCTGACGCTGATGACGGACCTGTCCGCCGACATCGTCGCCTCGGCCCTCTGCGACCACGAGCGCCTGACGACGTTCCCGCTGGCCAGCGCGATGCGATACTTCCGGTCCGAGCTCGACGATCACCTCCTCCGCAGCTCCTGCCCAGCTGGCGTCTGCCACCCGATCGCGGTGGCTGCCGGTGCGGCCACATAGGACGCCCATGACCGACCTGATTTCGCGCCCCGAACCTGCGCCCACCGCGATCGAGCCCGAGACGCTCGCCGAGCGACTCCTCGACACGCAGGCGCCGCAGCGACCCCTCTCGACGCCGTTGATCCGGATCGAGGTAGACGGGCGTGTCGTGGAGGGGTTCGAGGGTCAGACGATCCTCGAGGTCTGCCGCGACAACGGGATCGAGATCCCGACCCTGTGCTACGAACCGAAGCTGCCGGGGTTTGGCGCCTGCCGGATGTGCGTCGTCGAGGTCGAGGGCGAGGAGCACCCGCCCATCTCCTGCTCGCGGACGTGCGAGCCCGAGATGAAGGTCCAGACCCAGACCGAGGAGTTGCGCCGTTTACGTCGCACAAACCTCGAGCTGATCTTCTCGGACCACAACGCCTATTGCCTGCCGCCTTGCCAGAACAAGTGCCCGAGCCACATCGACATCCCGGGCTTCCTCAAGGCAAACGCAGAAGCCGACTGGCGCGAGTCCTCGCGCATCTTCAAGCGGACCATCCCCTTCCCGAGCATCCTCGGGCGCGTCTGCCCGGCGCCATGCGAGGAGCACTGCCGGCGCGACGAGGTGGACGAGGCAATCGCCATCCGCGACAGCCACCGGTACGCCGGCGACCAGGTCCTCAAGGCGATGCTGGATGAGGGGATCGACCCGCCGCTGCCGTTCGAGCACCAGGCGCCAACGGGTCGCCGGGCCGCTGTGATCGGATCGGGGCCGGCCGGCATGGCCGCGGCCTACTACCTTCTCCTGACCGGGCACGACGTGACCGTCTTCGAGCGCGATCCGGCGCCCGGCGGCATGCTCCGCTACGGGATCCCGCAGTACCGCCTGCCAAAGGTGGAGGTCCTCGAAGCCGAGTACGAATCGGTCACCCGGTTGGGCGGCAAGATCGTGTGCGATGCGGGGCTCGGCCGCGACTTCACGCTCGATGACCTGACCAACCAGGGCTTCGAGGCCGTCGTCGTAGCGATCGGTTGCTACGACACGAACAAGCTGGGCATCCCGGGCGAGGACGCCGCGGAATGCATCGACGGGCTCGAGTACCTGCGCACGGCCACGCTCGGTCTGCCCTACCCCGACCACGTCGGCAAGCGCGTGGTGGTGATCGGCGGCGGGTTCACCTCGATGGACTGCTCGCGGACGTCGGTCCGGCAGGGCGCCAAGGAAGTGACCCTGGTCTACCGGCGCGACATGAAGGACATGCCCGCGGCCAACGAGGTCCACGAGGCGATCGAGGAAGGCGTCACGGCCATCTTCCAGGCCGGTCCGGTCCGCGTGATCACCGACAGGAAGGGCAACGTGACCGGCGTCGAGTTCATCCGGATGGCGCCCGGCGCTCCCGATGCCTCCGGCCGGCGCCGCCCGGAACCGGCGCCCGGGACGGAGTTCACGATCCCCTGCGATCGCGTCCTGCTGGCCATCGGCCAGGGGCCGGAGCTCGACTGGCTGGCGGAGCCCGGCAATGAGGGTCCCGAGCAGACCAAGCAGTACCGCCTCAAGGCCGATGCGGTCACGTTCGAAACCGCGCGACCGGGTGTCTTTGGCACTGGCGACGTCCGGATCGGCGCCGCCACGGTCGTGCAGGCGATTGCCGAAGGGCGTCGCGCCGCGTACGCCGTCGACGCCTACCTCAAGGGTCTCGACCTGAGCGCCATCAGGACCCGCCAGACCCTCGCGGAGCCGCAGCCCGAATTCCTCTCGATCGTGCCGTTCACGAGCGAGGTCAAGGAATCGCGCTACCGGATGCGCGCGCTCGAGGCCGAGGAACGCAACCACAGCTACATCGAATACGAGCTGCCGTACACGCCTGAAGCCGCGGTCGCCGAGTCGACGCGCTGCCTCCAGTGCACGTGCGAGGCGATCGGCTTCTGCGACCTGCGCCGTCTCGGCATCGAATACGGGACCACGCTCCAGACACTGGAGCCGCAGTTCCACCAGGGCGCCGGGTATCGGAGCGTGACCGAGAACCGGTTCACCGGCGTCAACCACGATTACATCCGGGACGACTCCCACGCGTTCATCCTGCGCGAGCCCTCACGCTGCATCGACTGCGGCCGTTGCGCCCAGGTCTGCTCGGAGGTTGTCGGCGCGGCCTGCTACGACTTCATGCGGATCGGCTTCGACACGCTCGTGACGACGCCGCTCGACATGAGCCTCAACGACACACCCTGCGTGTCGTGCGGGCGCTGCGCGGAGACATGCCCAACCGGCGCGCTGATGCCCAAGCCGCGCGTCCTCCAGAAGTACGAAGTCGACGAGAGCCGCTGCATCCTGTGCGGGATCTGCGTTGACGCCTGTCCGTACGACGCGCTCCGCGACGGCGCGGATATCGAGCTCGCGGACACAAGCCGCGAGAGTCCCATGATCGACCTGATGGCGATCGCCGCCGTCGATCGTGAGACCGAGGTGACGTACATCCGACGCGAGCGCGATTGGGCGACGCGAGCCGCCGCGGAGGGCCGGTTCGTGGACAGCGCGCGGCTGCTGCCGATGCTGCCCCCGACGATCAACGGGCTCCCGGGCGGGCACGGGAACGGAAATGGCAACGGCCATGGTCACGCCCATGGCGACGGCCATGGCGGGAGCCATGGCCTCGGCCAAGGCGACAGCCGACACGGCGGGACCGCCGTCGCACCGGCGCCGCACGAGTAACGGGGAGTGGCCGGGAAACTCGTTCCGATCATCCTCGCCCTGGCCGTCATGGGCGCGGTCACCGGAGTCGCCGGGATCATGCTCGTCCTGCTCGGCCAGGATTGGGAAGACGCCCTGTTCTGGATCCTCGCGGCAGTGATGCTGGGATCCGGGCTGCTCGTGGTGTCGATGCGCGACATCATCCGTTGCGGTCTCGCGATGATGGTCTGCTTCGGCGCCCTTGCCGGGATCTACGTGATCATCGGCGCGCCGCTGATCGCCGCGGCACAGGTCATCGTGTACATCGGTGCGATCAGCGTCCTGATCCTGTTCGCGATCATGTTGACCCAGACGAAGGCGGCCCCCAGCCGCCTGGTGTTCCAGACGCAGGCCGTGCCGGCGGCCATCTCGTCGATCGTGATCGCCATCGTGATCGCGCTCGCAGTGGGCGCGACCGAGTGGGGAGAGGTACCCGAGCGCATCCGCCTGGCGACCGCTGCCCTGTCGCAGGTCTTGTTCAAGGACTTCGTGCTGGCCTTCGAGATCGTCAGCGTGCTCCTGCTCGCCGCCGTGATCGGCGGCGTATTCCTCGCCAAGCGCGAGCCGGGCGGCCCATCGTGAGCGACAGCCTCGACGCCTATCTGATCCTGGCCGGGATCCTGTTCGCGATCGGGTCGTTCGGCTTCCTGGCGCGTCGAAACGCGATCAGCATGCTCATGTCCATCGAGTTGATGCTCAACGCGGTCAACCTGGTGATCGTCGCGTTTGGCGCGTTCATCCCCGAGCTCGGCGCGCAGGGGTCGGTCATCGCCCTGATGGTCATCGCGGTGGCCGCGGCGGAGGCAACGGTTGGCCTGGCCATCGTGATCGCCATCTTCCGCAACAAGAAGACCCCGCTTGTCGACGAATACGACGCGATGTCCCAATGAACGTCCGTGGCCAAGGACGACGGCGCGCCGTGGGACGGCCGATGCGGGCGTTGTCGGGTCCGCCGGTTCGCTCACGTAGCTTCAGCTACGCTCGCTCCCTTGCTCCCCTCCGCCTTCGCCTCGGACCGTCCGACAGCGCGCAAGGCAGCTCGAAATGACGTGGGACACGCTCATTCCGCTGATCGCGATCCTGCCGTTGGCTGGGTTCGCGTTTACCGCGGCCGTGGGGCGTCGGCTGGGCAAGGCGGCCCATTGGGTGCCGGTCGGGGCCGTGTTCGTTGCCTGGCTGATTGCGATGGCCGCGGCGTTTGGCGCGCTGACCGGCGCCGAACCGTTTGGCGAGCACGGGTACGGCGTCCACCTCTTCGAATGGATCCCGGCCGGCGAGTTCGTCGTCAACGTCGGGTTCTTCATCGACAACCTGACCGCGTGCCTCCTGATCGTCGTGACGACGATCGGGCTGCTGGTCCACGTCTACTCGGTTGGCTACATGAGCCACGACCCGGGCTACTGGCGGTTCTTCGCCTACCTCAACCTGTTCATGTTCTCGATGCTGCTGCTGGTGCTGGCCGACAGCTTCCTGACCGTCTTCGTGGCCTGGGAGCTGGTGGGCCTGTGCAGCTACCTGCTGATCGGCTTCTGGTACCGCAAGCGCACGGCGGCGCTCGCGGCCAAGAAGGCGTTCCTGGTGAACCGGGTCGGCGACGTCGGCTTCGCGCTCGGGATCATGCTCATCTTCGTCAACCTTGGCACCCTCGACATCCGCGAGGTGATCGAGCGGATCGGCGAGCTCGACGGCCCGGTCATCGCGGCGATCTCGCTGCTCATCTTCGCGGGCGCCATGGGCAAGAGCGCCCAGTTCCCGCTGCATGTCTGGCTGCCCGACGCGATGGAAGGCCCGACACCGGTCTCCGCCCTGATCCATGCGGCCACCATGGTCAACGCCGGCGTCTACCTTGTCG
This sequence comes from uncultured Chloroflexia bacterium, assembly GCA_963731865.1. GTDB lineage: Bacteria > Chloroflexota > Limnocylindria > Limnocylindrales > CSP1-4 > SPCO01. The sequence goes on from CAVSXG010000002.1 coordinate 2,194,560, forward strand.
CCCGCACCAACCCGATCTTCGCGCATGCGCCCGAGGCGCTGGTCGTGGTGGCCGGGATCGGGATCTTCACGTCGATCCTGGCGGCATCGATCGCCATGACCCAGACGGACATCAAACGCGTACTGGCGTATTCGACGCTGAGCCAGCTCGGCTACATGTTCGCGGCCCTGGGCGTGGGCGCCTGGACCGCGGCCATCTTCCACCTGATGACCCACGGGTTCTTCAAGGGGTTGCTCTTCCTGGGCTCGGGCTCGGTGATCCACGCCGTCCATGACGAGCAGGACATGCGCCGCATGGGCGGCCTCGCAAGGAAGATCCCGATCACCTACGCGACGATGCTGATCGGCTCGCTGGCTATCGCGGGGATCCCGCCACTGGCCGGCTTCTTCTCCAAGGACGAGATCCTGGGTGAGTCGTTCAAGCTCGGGTTCACCTGGGTGTGGGGCGTCGGGTTCGTGGTCGCCGGGCTGACGGCGTTCTACATGTTCCGGTTGATGGGCCTGACCTTCTGGGGCACGTTCCGGGGCCCCAAGGAGATCTGGGAGAAGGTCCACGAATCGCCCCGGGTGATGACCGTGCCATTGATCCTGCTGGCCATCCCATCCGTGCTCCTGGGCATGGCACTCGGCCTGCCATTTGGCGAGAGCGTGATCGCGGGCTGGCTCCACCCGGTGTTCGAGGAAGGGCTGGAGCTCCTCCACCACGAGGAGGCGGCCTTCAACCTCGGTGGCATCGATGGGGTGCTCATCCTGGCCAGCGTCACGGTCGCGGTCGTCGGCATCTCGATCGCGTGGCGCCTGTTTGGCGCGGAGATCGGGGGGATCCAGATGGGCGCCCGGCCGGAACGCGTGCGAGAGCTGACGGCGAGGGTCCCGTTCCTCTATCGCGCGTCGCTGAACAAGTGGTGGTTCGACGAGCTGAACCACCTGATCTTCATCGTCATCGGGGGGCGGGTCGCGGCGGCTGCGTGGTGGTTCGACCGCGAGGTGGTCGACGGCACCGTCAACGCGCTAGGTCGCGTGACCCTCCTACGGGTCGCGGACTTCGACAGGTGCAGACCGGCCGGGTGCAGAACTACGCGCTCGGGATCGCCCTTGGGCTGATCGTGATGGCCGGGTCATACCTGGTCCTGGCGGGCCGCTGACATGGACGTCTCGAGCATCCCGCTGCTCACGATCGTCATCTTCCTGCCCCTCGTCGGGGCGCTGGTCGTCGGCTTCTCGTCGGCGTCGGTGGCGCGGCCGATCGCCTTGATCTTCGCCTTGCTGACCTGGGTCATGTCGCTCCTGTTGCTCGTCGGCTACCTGCCCGATCGACCCGGGTTCCAGTACAAGGAGACGGTCGACTGGATCCCGTTCTTCGGGATCCAGTACAAGGTCGGCGCCGACGGGCTCGCGGTCCTGCTCGTGGTGCTGACGACAACCCTGTCGTGGATCTCGATCCTGGCGAGCTTCAAGCCGATCCAGACCCGGATCAAGGAATACATGGTTTCGTTCCTGATCCTCGAGGTCGGCATGATCGGCGTCTTCCTGTCGCTCGACACGTTCCTCTTCTACATCTTCTGGGAGATCGTGCTGGTCCCGATGTACCTGATCATCGGGATCTGGGGCGGCGCGAACCGGATCTACGCGACGATCAAGTTCGTGCTCTACACGCTCGTCGGATCGCTGCTGATGCTCGTCGCGATCCTGGCGACCGCGTACGCGTACCAGGTGGGCCATGGCGGCTCGTGGGTGGGGGCGTTCGACTTCGAGGCCCTGCGCGTCTACGCGGGCACCGGCGGCTTTGCGGACGGATTGCAGATCGGCGCGTTCCTGGCGTTCTTCCTCGCCTTTGCGATCAAGGTCCCCATGTTCCCGTTCCATACCTGGCTGCCCGACGCCCACACGGAGGCCCCCACGGCGGGGTCGGTGATCCTGGCCGCGGTCATGCTCAAGCTTGGCGCGTATGGATTCATCCGGTTTGCCGTGCCCCTCTTCCCGGCCGCGGCCCAGACCTTCGCACCCGCGATCATCGTGTTGTCGCTGATCGCGATCATCTACGGCGCGATCGTGGCCCTCGTCCAGCCCGACCTCAAGCGGCTCGTGGCCTATTCGTCGGTCAGCCACATGGGCTTCGTGACCCTGGGAATCTTCGTCTTCACCGAGCAGGGGCTGCAGGGTGCGGTCCTGCAGATGATCAACCACGGTCTGATCACCGGGGCACTCTTCCTCCTGGTCGGAGTGATCTACGAGCGGACGCACGACCGGACGATCGCCAGGATGGGCGGGCTTGCCGCGCGCACGCCGGTTTATGCCGCGATCTTCGGGTTCTTCGTATTCGCCTCCGGCGGCCTGCCCGGGTTGTCCGGGTTCGTTGGCGAGTTCCTGGTCCTGGTCGGCACCTTCGCGGCGAACCCGTATGCCGCGGCCATCGCCACGTTCGTCATGATCCTGGCGGCCGCGTATCTGCTGTACATGTACCAGCGGATCGTCTTCGGCGAGGTGTCCGACTTCCTGGCCGGGCTCGGCAACCACCTGACCGACATCACGCCCGTCGAGATCCTGACGCTCGCGCCGCTCGCCGGCCTCGTCGTGATCTTTGGCGTGCAGCCCGGCCTGTTGCTCAACGTGTTTGGCGGCACGGTGCGCGAGACACTCGGGGCCGTTGGGCCCGCCGCGCCGATCGCGATCCCGAACGCCGTCGTGGTCGGGCTGGTGGTGCTAGCCGTCGCGGGCATCGTCGGCCGGATCGGCTGGACGATCATGCGACCGAGCGCGGAGTCCACCACGGGCCTGGAACCCGATCCGGGACCTGCCCGGTGACGGCGCAGGACTTCCAGACGATCAGTCCGCTCGTGGCGGCGATCCTGACGGCAGCGGCGATCCTGGTCGTCGACCTGATCTCGCCGGGCCGCTCGGCGATCGCCGTCGCGACAGCGCTGATCGGGCTGGGGATCACGGCGGCATTGACGTTGATCGTGGGGGCCAACCCGGCGTCCGCGTTTGGCGGCGCGTACACGGTCGACGCCCTCACGACGTTCCTGGACGTCCTGTTCATCGTGATCATCGCGATGACGATCGTCTTCGGGCCCGATTACCTTGTGCCGCGGAACCTGCCGGTCGCCGAGTTCGCCACGATCCTGGTCTTCGCCATGACCGGCGCGATGTTGATCGCGGCCTCGACCGACCTGCTCATCCTCTTCCTGGGGCTCGAATTGATGGTCCTGCCCGGGTACCTGCTGGCCGGCTTCCACAAGACGGACGGCTACTCGACCGAGGGCGCCATCAAGTACTTCCTGCTCGGGTCGTTCAGCTCGGCGATCTTCCTGTTCGGGCTCGCGTTCGTGTGGGGCCTCACCGGCACGACGCGCGTCGACGCGATCGCCGGTGCCCTCGCCGAGATCGTCGCCGGCGCCGCGCCGCTGTCACCCGGCCTGGCCATGGGTCTCGCCCTCATGACCACCGGCGTGGCATTCAAGATCGCGGCCGTCCCGTTCCACTACTGGACGCCGGATGCATACCAGGGCTCACCCACGCCGATCACGGGCTACCTGTCCGTGCTCCCCAAGGTGGGCGCCTTCGCCCTGATCCTTCGCCTGTTCGTCGAGGCCCTCGCGCCGCTGTCCGAGTGGTGGCTGCCGGTGATGGTCGTCCTCGCCGCGGCGACGATGACCCTGGGCAACCTCGTCGCGCTCACCCAGGACAACGTCAAACGGATGCTCGCCTACAGCTCGATCGCGCACACCGGCTACATGCTCGTCGGCCTGGCGGCGTGGGCCGGCGATCCGGAGGGGCGGATCGACGGGCTCGAGGCGTTGCTCTTCTACGGCGCCGCCTATGCATTCATGAACCTCGGCGCCTTCGCGGTCGTGGCGGCGCTCCAGAAGCGGACCGGCGTCACGTCGAGCCTGAGCACATTTGCCGGGCTGGGACGGCGGGAGCCGATCCTCGGCATCCTGATGACCCTGTTCCTGCTGTCCCTGACGGGGATCCCGCCGACGGCTGGCTTCTTCGCCAAGGCCAACATCATCATCGCGGCCGTGCAGGCGGGGGGCCCACTGACGATCCTCGCGGTCATCGTCGTGCTCAACGCCGCCGCCGCGGCCTTCTACTACCTCCGCGTCGTCGTCTACATGTTCATGCGCGACGCCGCCACCGAGACCCCGGCGCTGCGCCACGGCGCGCTCCTCTGGAGTGGACTGGCGGCGGCGACCGCGCTCACGATCCTGCTCGGCTTCTTCCCGTCGGCACTCCTCGACGCGGCTGGTCAGGCGGCACAGGCGATCGTCCCGGGCTGATCCCCAATCCGCGGCCTCAGCGGCCGCCTCGTCTAGGCCCTCGAGAAATCGGCGGTCTTCGGGATCTCCGCCGGCGGAGTGCCGATCACGATGGCGATCTCCTTGCGGTCGGTCAGCTCGATCGCGCGCAGATCCCCGGTAAAGAGCTCGCCGTTGATGTAGACAGCGATCGGCTCGGGGCTGCAGTACTGCCCCACGCAGGTTTCACTGAGGGCAACGTCCCACTCGGTGAAGAACTGGCCGAGCGTGTTTGGCTCGGGATCCGCCGACTCGGTGTGGATGACGCCCGTCCCGTCGTGCGTGTGGAGCGGTGAGATGCAGGGGCTGCTGCACAGCTCGATGCCGCCGTACCCGACCGAACCGTCAGGTTCGTCGAACCTGCGCACCTCCGTGTCCTCGATGTTGATCCCGATACCGGCCGGCACCGCGATCGGCTTGCCATCGACGAAGACATCCAGGTGGGCGTGGGCGTGATTGGTCAGGAACTCCTTGGGGGCCGGTTCCAACCCGGCGGCGACGGTCAGCTCCATGGGGTTCGGCGGGGCGGGCCACAGGACGACCGCCTCGGCGGCTGGCGAAACGGGCTCCGTGTCGGGCTGAGCGGTCGATGCAGGGCTGCCGTCGCCAGCGCCGGCGCAGCCGCCAACCACGAGGGCGGCGACGAGGATCATGGCCAGCGGCAAGGTCATTTGCGTTCGCATGCCGGCTTCCTCAGCTGCAGTCGACCGGTCTGGCCACCGGGTGGGCATCCGCGGGATCCGCGGCCTCCTGGGAGATCAAGGTGCCGATCACCTGCGTCTTGCCGGGAGTCCCGCGAGGACCCTCCGAGGTCTGGAGCCAGACCTGCTCCTCGACGGGGTTGACGGCATCCTCGAGCGTGAGCTGGTGTCGCCGCACCTCGGTGATCTCGTACAGGAATCGCTGGTCGTCGCTCGTCCAGACCTCGACGACCATGCCCAGCATGGACTTGCCGTTCTGGATCTTCGACGCGTCCAGGATCGGGAGGAACATGCCGGTCCGGGCGTGCGCGTAGAGGTACGTGGCGCGGCCCTGGCCCGGCTGGCCGAGTTCCTGGATATACATCGCGACGTCGCACAGCGGGTAGGCATTGGCATCGCCCGGAGGCTTGATCACAGCGAGGTCGATATCAAGTGCGGCTACGCGGACCCGGGTCGACACGCGGTCGACCACCGGGGTCGGGCTCGTGGACGCCGGCGCATCCGAGGGGATCGGCGGGAAGGTGATGAGGGGCGCCGAAGCCGGCGCGGTCGAGGGCGAGGCGCCGGCCGTCGGAAGTGTCGGTGGCGATACGCTTGGCAGCGGATCGGCAACCACCGGGCTGCTCAGGGACAGCATGCCCGCGACCAGACCGGTCACCCCGAGCGCCGTCAGGAGGGCGGGCAGGAGACGAGTTCTGACGCGTTCCAGGAGGTCGGCCATGGGAGCGGCATGGTAGCAGCGGCCCTCGCCACCCGCCCCCTGTCGCTCGTACTGGTACCCTCCCGTGCGTGTCACGCTTGGGGGCCCGTTCGTCGGTCGTCGCCGGCCTGCTCGCCGGCATCACCGCGGCGGTGGTGCTGATCGCGGGCGTCGTCGCGTTCGCCCCGGAGTCGGTCGCCCCCAGCCCGACGCCCGTCTTGCCTTCCACCTCGGCCCCTTCTTCGAGCACGGGTGCCAGCCCGGTGGCCCCGACGAGCGTCCTCACGCCATCTGCCGAGCCATCCGCCAGCGAGGGATCCCTGTTCCATGTCGGCGAGCCGGCGCCGGCGCTCGTCGTCCCGCAGGTCGGCGGCGGTTCGATCGACCTGGCCGCGCTCCGCGGCAAGCCGGTCTGGGTCAACTTCATGGCGACCTGGTGCCCACCGTGCCAGGACGAGTTCCCGCTGATGAACGGATACGCCGCCACGCATGCCGATGACGGCCTGGTGATCCTCGCGATCGATGTCGAGGAGGAGGAGGGCGTCGTCGCGGCCTTCGCCCAGCAGCTCGGAACCACGTTCCCGCTTGGGCTGGATGGCGACGGCCGTGTCTCCGAGGCCTGGGACGCCGTCGCGCTGCCGGTCCATTTCTGGATCGATGCCGAGGGGATCGTTCGCGACGGATCGCTCGGGGGGATCGGACCGGACCTGATGGCCGCCGGGCTCGAATCGATCATGCCCGGGGTGGACGTCAAACCTTGACGGGTCGCCGCGCGGCGATCCCGTGGCTCGCTCGCCTCATCGACAACCCCGGTCGACTCCTGGTCCTGTCCGATTTTGACGGCACCCTGGCCGAGGGCTCGCGGGATCCCGGGGCGACGCGGATCGTGCCACTCGCCCGGGTGTCGCTCCGCGCCCTGGCCGGGATCGCCGCGAGGCATCCCGAACGCGTCGCCGTGGCGGTCCTGACCGGCAGAACCGCCGCGGACGCCGCGGCACGCATCCGGGTGGGCGGGATTCGCTATCTCGGCGACCACGGGCTCCAGACCGGCACGTACCCGCGCGGCGGGCGGGCGGAACGCATCGCCACCACGTTCGCCGCGGGTCACGAACGATCGGTCGAGCCCGCCGAACAGCTCGCCAGGCGGGTTCCCGAGGTCCTCGGTCGACCGGCGTGGCTGTTCGTCGAACGGAAGGGCCCGTCCGTCGCCTTCCACGTCCGCCAGGCCGAGGATCGCGTCGCTGCGCGAGCCGCCGTTGAAGGGGCCATCGCCACGCTTGAGCGTGAGCTCCCGGAGCACGACCTGGCCCATTACCGTGGTCGACTGGTCGTCGACCTCCGGCCACGGAACGCCGGGGGCAAGCGCGAGGCCCTCGAACGGCTCCTGGCCGAGCTCAGACCGGCGAGCGTGGTGGCCTTTGGGGACGACAGCAGCGACGCGGACGCCTTCGCCGTCCTGCGGGCCGCCCGATCCGCCGGCGAGCTGGACGCACTCGCCGTCGGCGTCACCGGGCCGCACGGCATGCCCGACGACGTCCGGGCGACCGCCGACGTGATCCTGGCGACGCCACACGATGCCGCCCGACTGCTCGCCCACCTCGCGCGGACCCTCACGGCAGAGGTTGCCGCCCACGGTGATTCTCGATGACGCGGCCGGCGGCCCCGGCCGCGCTGACCTGGAGTGGGGTCACCGCCCGACGGATGGCGCGCCATGCGCTGTCCGCACGGGCCACGGACCTCGGCCCCGCCGGCATTGCCAGCGTCATGTGCGGGGCGCACGCCCAGGTCATGAGCGCCGCCGAGCTCTCGATCGGACGGCGTGTCGCCGGGGCGACGCGCGTCGACGTCCAGGGTGCGCTCTGGGAGGACCGCAGCCTGGTCAAGACCTTTGGTCCGCGGGGGACGGTGCACCTGATGGCCACCGCGGACCTGCCGATGTGGACGGGGGCGCTGTCGGCCCTGCCATCGTCGGTGCCGCTGCATCCGGAACCCGTGCGGTTCTCGGCCGAGCAGGCGGACGAGGTCATCGCAGCGATCGGCGACGCACTGGCCGACACGGAGTTGACGGTCGACGAATTGACCGAGGCGATCGTGGCTCGGACCGGTCCGTGGGCGGGCGAGCGGACGATGGATGCGTTCCAGGACAAGTGGCCGCGCTGGCGCCAGCTGACGAGCACGGCCGGCCACCGCGGCATGCTCTGCTTCGGACCCAACCGGGGCCGCAACGTGACCTACACCAACCCGCACCGCTGGCTGCCCGGATTCCAGCCCGACGATGGCGATGCGGCGCTGCGCGCACTCGTCACCCGCTACCTGTACGCCTACGGCCCGGCCACGCCACAGCAGTTCGCCAGGTGGCTCAGCATCCCGCCACGACGCGCCATCGAGCTTTTCGAGGCGCTGACGGCCGATCTCGAGGCGGTCGAGCTCGATGGCGAGCCGGCATGGACCAATGCTGACGACACCGGGACGCCCGCCCAACCGCATCGAGGCGTCTGCCTGCTGCCGTATTTCGACGCCTTCGTGATCGCCGGCCAACCTCGTGAGCGGCTCTTCCCGGGTGCGGCCGCGACCCGCGCACTCGCCGGCGGCCAGGCCGGCAACTACCCGGTGCTCCTCATCGATGGCGTGGTCGGTGGCGTGTGGCATCAGCGTCGCGTCGGTCAGAAGGTTGCGATCACCGTGGAACCGCTGCGCGAGCTGACGTCAATGGAACGCCGGCAGCTGGACGACGAGGTCGAGCTGGTTGGCGCCGTCATCGAGGCCAGGCCGACGTTGACCATTGGGACCGTGACGGTCGGCCCGCACGGATGAGCGGCTAGATCCAGTCGATCCTTCGCAGGACGAAGGTCGCCACGGCAGCCGCGACGATCGTGACTACCGTGATGAACCAGAAGCCGAACCCTTCCTGGCCGCCGAGGGCCGGCGTCGCCTGGCTCATTCCGAATATCCCGCCGACGGCGCCAATGCCGGCCACGATCACCGTCACCCCGGTCAGTCGCTTCATGATCACCGACAAGTTGTTGTTGACCTGGGTCAGGTAGACATCGAGCGTGACCGACGCGAGCTCTCGGTGGTTGTCGAGCTCGTCAGTCAGGCGGATGACGTGGTCGTAGATGTCGCGGAAGTAGACGATTTCCTCTTCGTCGATCATCTTGGTGTCACGGTTCGTCAGCTGGTTGAACACCTCTCGGACTGGGCTCATCAGCACGGCGGACCTCGATGAGCTCTCGCTTGAGCGTGAAGAGGCGCTCGACGGTTTCGCGGCTGGCTGTGCGCACGACCTCATCCTGGACCTCATCGATCGCCTCGCCGAGCCGGTCGGCGAACGGGAAATAGCCGTCGACAATGTCGTCGGCCAGCGCCCAGAGCAAATGATCGGGACCATGCCGCAGGACGGGAGCGACTCCCGGACCGCAAGTGGTTGGTGCCCGTGGGTCCCAAGTCGGCTTCGTGCACGCTCAGCAGGAACCCCGGGCGCCAGGACGAAATCGAGCTCGGACGCCGATCACCCGCTCGCCATAGGCAAGGTTGAACAGGACGATGTGGATGGCGCCGTCGGTCGTCTCGATCTTGGCGCGCTGGTTGCCCTCAAGGACGTCCTCGACGATCAGCGGGTGCAGGTCCAGCGTGCTGCCAACCCGCAGGGCCAGGTCCTGGGTCGGTGACGTGAGGTCGACCCAGACTGCCGCGTCAGGGTCGCGCAACAGCTGCGGGCAGATCGGCCAGGGCGGCGTCGCCAAGACTCTCGCGAAGTTCCCCCTCGACGATCGCTACGACGCGGATGGCACCCGGCGTTCCGGCTCGCGTCGCGGCACCGTGCGATGACCGCGTCACGGGCTCGCCGGGCCGAGTCGGGCGAGACTCAGAGGGCAAGGCCGGGCTCGGGTGGCTCGAGGCCATCGGCGTCTCGTCCTCCGGCTGCGTTGGGCCCGCTCGCGCCGATCGCGTGGCTCGCGTCGGTCGGGGCCGGATCGCGGCCCAGCATACGCGCCCGGGAACGGGCCGGGCCGCCAAGCGCGAGCGACGGAAGCACCGCCGCCGCGGTCACGATGGCGGCGACCAGGAACAGCCCGACCATGATCGACGCGGCCTCGCGCGAAGCCCATTCCTCGAGTGCCTGGACCACGAACGGGTCGCGCAGCGGCCGGTCCCGGAGCTCGGGCGGGATGAACTGGAGGTAGGATTCGGGCGTGGCGTAGATCTCGTCGGCCAGTCGATCGATCGTTGTCGAGCCGTACGAGGTCAGGATGGCCAGTCCGACCGCCATCCCGATCATGCGGGCGACCGTCACGACCGCCGATGCGACCCCGAATGCCCCCCGACCCGCCGCCTCCACGGCCGCGGTCGACCGTGGGGTCACCGTGAGTCCGAAGCCAAAGCCAAAGACACCGAGTCCGAGCGCCACCGTGCCGATCGAGACGTTCGAGTCCCAGGCCGCCATCGCCACCAGCCCACCGACGCTGAGCGCGAGGCCAACGAGCGTCACCAGGCGGAGCGACAGGACCCTGACGACGAACCCGGAGACCAGGGCTCCCAGCGCCGTCGCGCCGGCCAGGGCTCCAAGCGCGATCCGCTGCTCGTCGGGACCGCCGTAGATCACGCGATCGACGAAGACGGCGCCACCAATGATCGCGGTAGCGAAGCCGTACCCCGTGAGCAGTGAGATGAGCGCGGCTGAGCTGAACGAGACGCTCCGGAACAGGTGCGGGTCGAGGAACGGGTCATGGACGCGGAGGCCTCGGATGGTGGAGATGACCACGCCAACCATGGCGAGCGCGAGAAGCGAGGCGCTCGCTGTGGTCGGGTCCAAAGTCGTTCCCGCAATTTGGCGAGAGCCGACGAGGGTCAACCCGACCAGCCCGGCGACAAGCGCCAGGCCAAACAGGGCGGCCCCGAGCACGTCCACGCGGCCCTCCCGGCGAGGCGTCTCCCAACTCGGCGAGGCGGCCCAGGCGAGCGTGAGCGCGGCGATGCCGATCGGCACGTTCAGGTAGAAGACCCAGCGCCACGCCGGGACGAGGGCAGCGACCAACGGGTTCGTGGCGTCGACACCGGTCAACCCCAGGGCGTCGTCGGCGTGGATCGCGCCCAGGATCGCAGCCCCAGCCACCGGACCCGCGGCCATGCCCAGGAACGTCAGTGCGCCGATGACCCCAAGCGCCCTCGGTCGCGCACCACCACCGAACAGGTGCGATGCGGCGGCCGTGCCGACCGGGACGAGGACGCCGCCGCCAACACCCTGGATGAGTCGCGCGGCGATCAGCTGGTCGAGGTCCTGGGCGGCACCAGCCAGCGCGGAACCGACGACGAACACGACCAACGCCCCGATGAACAGCCGCTTGGCGCCCCACAGGTCGGCCAGGCGACCGGCCAGGGGCATCATCACGATGTAGACGAGCAGGTAGCCGTTGATGATCCAGCTCGCCTTGCGCAGCTCGATCCAGGCCGAGGCGCCGGTCGGATCCGCCAGGTCCGCCAGGATCGACGGCAGGGCGACCGCGGTGATCATCAGCTCGAGCCCGGCAAGAAAGACGCCGGTCCCGAACACGATCAGGAGCACGATCGCGGAGCGTCGGTCCATCCGGGGAGTGTAGTTGGCGACCGCAGCCCGGGCCGTCACCGGCAAGTCGCCCGTGGCCACGAAATCTTGCCAAATTCCCACCGGTGGACTCTTGGGCCGCGTTTCGCGCCTCCGCGACCCGCCTGGGACCGCGACCCGAGCGTGGCGACGGTCTCAGGAGACCGGCTGCGGGCCGAAATCGGGGCCCAAGGACCCAGGGATGGGAATTTGGCCGCGGATTCGGAGTTTCGTGCCACCTTCCCATCAGGTGGGCGTAAGGCCGGGTTTCGGAGGGTGGCCGGCGACGCGGCCGCGGTCGGCTGCTTGACAGCCACATGGGGCAGTCATAGCATCAACGCCGGTTGATATAAACCGCGGTTGATGTGACTGCGGTCAACACCAAGCGGAGTTCCCCCGCCCTGTCTCCCACCCGAGCCCGCGTCCGCAGCACGATCGCCGCGGCCATCTCCCAGCCCGAGGATCTGCGCCAGCTGCGGCTCTTCCACAAGGCCATGGCCGACGTGAATCGGCTGCGCATCGTCCGCCGCCTGGCAAAGGGCGCAGCGACCGTCGCGGAACTCACGGCGCATGTCGGACTCTCGCAACCGCTCGTGTCGTGGCACGTCGGTCGATTGCGCGCGGCCGGGGTCGTCGTGACCCGGCGTAACGGCCGCGAGACGGTCTGCAGCCTCCGTCCCGAAGCGTTTGACGAATTTGCCGCCCAGGAACGGGCCGTCCTCGGGTTCGCAGGCTAGCCATGGCAATCTCGAACGAGTCCCGGACCCGGATCAAGAAGGTCTTCGAGCCGATCGCGCTGGGGATGGGCCGGCTGGGACTGACACCGGATGCGTTGACGCTGATCGGGTTCGCGATCACCGTCGCGGGTGCGATCCTGATCTCGCAGCAACTCTGGCTCGCCGGGGGCCTCGTCGTGCTCCTGGGCGGCGTCTTCGACATGTTCGACGGCACCCTTGCGCGAGCAACGGGCAAGGTCAGCAACCTCGGCGCGTTCATGGATTCCGTGTTCGATCGAGCTGGCGAAGTCGTCGTGTACATCGGCCTGGTCGCCGGTCTGCAGTCGGTTGGCACGCTGGATGGCACGGTGCTTGCTGCGGCGGCCATGGGTTCCGCGATGATGGTCAGTTACACACGTGCGAAGTCTGAGGGCCTCGGGTTCACGCAGGGCACAGGGATGGCGGCAATCGGGATCATGCCCCGCGAGGTTCGCCTCGTGATCCTGTCGGTCGGCCTGATCCTGGCGGGTGTCCTCGGCACCGGGCCGGACAACCGGTCCTGCCCTGACTGCGCCGGCACCATGGCCCTCCCACTCGGGGTCTTCGCCCTGTTCGGATCCCTCGCAATCATCATCGTCGGCGCAACCGTCACGACAATCCAGCGGATCCTCTACGTCCGCAATCAGGCCAAACAGCAGTCAACCCAGACCCGCTAGACGCAGGGAGTAACAACGTGAGCAAGAACGGCAGCAACGGCAAGAACGGCGTGACGCCGTCGAACACGTGGGCCGGCGCGGGGCGCCGCAAGGACGGCAAGATCCGGGTCGCCATCGTGGGCGTCGGGAACTGCGCCAGCAGCCTCGTCCAGGGCCGCTACTACTACGAGAACGCCAAGAAGGACGACTTCGTCCCGGGCCTGATGCACGTCGACCTCGGCGGCTATCACGTCCGCGACATCGAGTTCGTCGCGGCCTTCGACATCGACAAGAACAAGGTCGGCAAGGACCTGTCCGAGGCGATCTACACCAAGCCGAACAACACGTACACCTTCCAGCAGGTCGCCCATACCGGCGTCACCGTCGAGCGCGGCATGACCCACGATGGCCTGGGCAAGTACCTGAGCCAGATCATCGAGAAGGCCCCGGGCCCCACGGCGGACATCGTCGGGATCCTCAAGGAGCGCGAAGTCGACGTCATGGTCAGCTACCTGCCGGTCGGCAGCGAGCAGGCGACCAAGTGGTATGTCGAGCAGGCGCTCCAGGCCGGTGTCGGGTTCATCAATGCGATCCCCGTGTTCATCGGGCGCGAGCCGTACTGGCAGCGCCGCTTCGCCGAGGCCGGCCTGCCGGTCATCGGTGACGACATCAAGAGCCAGGTTGGCGCGACGATCAGCCACCGTGTCCTGACCCGGCTGTTCATGGACCGCGGCGTCCGTCTCGACCGGACCTACCAGCTCAACTTCGGCGGCAACACGGACTTCCTGAACATGCTCGAGCGCGAGCGCCTCGAGTCCAAGAAGATCAGCAAGACCAACGCGGTCACGTCGATGCTCGACTACGACATGGATCCGGACGACGTCCATGTCGGCCCGAGCGATCACGTGCCGTGGCTCCTCGACCGCAAGTGGTGCTATATCCGGATGGAGGGCACGACCTACGGCGACGTGCCGCTCAACGCGGAGCTCAAGCTCGAGGTGTGGGACAGTCCCAACAGCGCGGGCGTCATCACCGACGCGATCCGCTGCCTCAAGCTCGGTCTCGATCGCGGCCTGACCGGCACGCTGGTCGCACCGTCGAGCTACTTCATGAAGAGCCCGCCCCAGCAGATCCACGACGACATCGCGTTCAACCGCGTTGAGGCATTCATCCGCGGCGACGACAACGAAACGCTCGTCGGCACCGAGGCCCCGGCCAAACGGGCGCTCAAGCGCATGGCCGGCACCAAGGCGAAGGTCGCCAACGCCGCCAGGTGACATCGCAGGAACACCGGCTCGAGGCGCCCCACCGGCGCGGCAAGGCCGGACCGCGGGGCAAGTCCGGACCCAGGATCGTCGAGCGAGTGGCCCTCGCCGGGTACAAGGGGACGAGCTGGCTGCTGAGCGTCCTGCCGGCCGGCCCGGCGCGAGCAGTGATCGGACGGATGTCGCAGGCGTCGTATCTCGCGTGGCCGGCCAAACGGCGCTGGTCCAACCAGAACTTCGGGCATGTCCTGGGGTTGCCACCGGATGATCCACGGGTCAGACGCCTGGCACTGCGCGCCTATCGCGAATACGGGCGCTACCTCGTGGAGCTGATGCGGCTCCCGTCCATGACGCCAGAAGAGGTCGGGCTGCTCGCCAGCGACATGGACGTCGACGAGATCAAGCGGATCTGGCGCGATGCGCCGGGCGGCGGGCTGATCTTCGCGGTCGGGCACGTCGGCAACAACGAGGCGGTCGCCGCCGGGATCGCCCATCACGGCATGCCGATCAGCGTGGTCGCCGATGATTCGTCGTTCCCCGAGCTCTACGAGCTGCTTCGTCAGCAGCGCGAGTCGTGGGGGGTTCGGGTGATCGCCTGGCGGAACCTGCGCGAGATCTTTGGGGTGCTGAAGCGCCGCGAGATGCTCGCGCTGCTGATCGACTGGGGCTACCGCAGCGACGGCATCCCGGTCCGGCTGTTCGGAGCCTGGACGACGCTGCCCGCGGGTCCCGCGACCCTGGCCGCCAAGACCGGGTCGCGGATCCTGCCGATCGCCATTCGCAGAGCCCCGGCAGGCGGGTTCGAGGTTCGGTGGGCGCCGCCAATCGAGGTCGCAGCGAACGATCCGGCGGCGCTCCAGCGAGCAACCCAGGCAATGGCCGATGCGCTGGGCAAGACCATCCAGACCGCGCCCGAGCAGTGGTACAGCTTCAAACCGATCTGGCCGGCGGGAGCCGCGGAGGCGGCCGATCTCGAGCGACGGGCCCAGGCCATGCTGGCCGGCACGTCCGATCCGGGCCCCGGACGCGGGTTGCCGCGCGACGAAGCCGACATCGCCACCGGTGGAGGCCCGGCGTGACCGTCCGGACCCGCATCCTGATCGCCGGTTCGTGGCTGGCCTGTCGCCTCCCCGAGGGACCACTGGTCAAGCTGGCCGACCTCGCGGGGGAGGTCTGGTACCGCCTGGCGCCACGGCGCGCCGCCCAGGCCCGACGCAACCTGGCCCGCGTCTGCGGGGCACTCGACGCGAGCGGGCAGGGCGCTGCGGCAGCCCGAGCTGCGGCGCACGACCCACGGGCGCTCGAACGGCTGGTTCGCGGTGCCTTCCGGCATGGTGCCCGCTACTACCTCGAAGTCGCGAGAACGCCGGCAATCGATCCGGCGGATCTGGCTGAGCGGCTCATCATCGAGACGCCCGACGTGGTCGACGAGGCATTCGCCGCCGGCCGAGCCGTCATCTTCGTCGGCCTCCATTTCGGCGCCATCGAGCTCCCGGCGTTGTTCCTGGCAGAACGGGTCGGCGGCGCCGTGGCGCCGATGGAGACGGTGGATGATCCGGAGCTGCAGGCGTGGTTCGTGCGCACCCGTGGCGCGGCCGGGGTCCGCATCGTCGGCTTGCGCGAGGCGCGACGCGAGTTGCTGACCGCGCTCCGGGATGGCACGTCCGTCGGGCTGGTCGGCGATCGGGACCTGACGGGTGGCGGGCTGCCCGTGCCGCTGTTTGGCGCACCGGCCAATCTGCCGCTCGGTCCGGCGATGCTGGCCGTGGAGAGCGGCGCACCGCTGTATGTCACGGGAGTCAGGCGCACGGGGATCGAGCGATATCGCGGGCGCCTCGAGGCGGTGCGAGTGCCCCCCGAAGGATCGCGACGCGAGCGGGTGACCGCCACGATGACCGGGCTCGCCGCCGCCTTCGAGCGGGTCGTGGCCGCGGCGCCCGAACAATGGTGGGCCGTCTTCTTCCCGATCTGGCCCGATCTCGAAGCACAGCGATCGACGGTCCCGGCACCCGAGGCCGCGACATGACCATCGACAGCGATCGGCGAGGTCGCGCGGACCTGCACATCCACACCGTGGCGAGCGACGGCACCGCGACCGTCGAGTCGATCCTCGACCACGTCGAGCGGAACACGGATCTGGACGTCATCGCGCTGACCGACCACGAGCGGATCGACGCCGCGCTGGCCGCCCGTGCCATGGCCGCGGACCGCGGGCTGCGGGTCGAGGTGATCGTCGGCGAGGAGGTCACGACCCTCGGCGGACATCTCCTCGCGTTGTTCCTCGATCGACCGATCCGACCGTACCGCTCGCTCCGCGCCACGATCGCGGCCGTCCATGAGCGCGGCGGTCTCGCGATCCCGGCGCACCCGCTCGTCCCCTATCCGCTGTGCGCCCAGGGTTGGGTCCTGCGGAGGTTGCTCGACGATCCCGACGAGGCGGTTCGCCCGGATGCGATCGAGACGTTCAACCCGACCACGCTCGGCAAACCCTGGCACGCCCGGGTCACCCGGTTCGCCGACGACCACGGCCTGGCCCACGTCGGCAACAGCGACGCGCACGCGCTCGCGGCGATCGGGACCGGCTGGACCACGTTCCCTGGCCGCGACGCGGGGGACCTGCGCCGGGCCATCGAAACGCGATCGACCGAACACGGCGGCGCCTTCCACCCGATGGTCGGGCAGCTCGGCACGTTCGGGCAGCAGATGCGAAAGCGGAGCCGGGACGCACGCGACGAGCTGCGTGGCCGGATCCGTCGCGACGGCACCGGCCGCGACCACGGCTACCCGGGCGGCCGGCTGCGGCCACCACGCTACGAACCAGAGGGGGGCGGCCGATCGTGAAGATCGGTCTCGTCTGTCCGTACATCTACCCCGAGTCGGGCGGGGTCGCCCAGCATGTGCGATTCCTCTACGAGAACCTGCGGTTGCGCGGGCACGACGTGCGGATCATCACCGCGAGCCACGGTCCGCAACGGGCCTCGGAGGGCGACATCCTGCGGATCGGCGTCGGGTTCTCCATGCCGACCAACGGATCCGTGGGGACCCTGACGTTCTCGCCACGGTATCTCGGCCAGGTCCGTGAGCTCCTGGCCCGCGAGCGGTTCGACCTGCTCCACTTCCACGAGCCGTTCGTGCCGTTCCTCTCGCTGTTCCTGTTGCGCGAATCGCGGAGCGTCAACGTCGCCACGTTCCATGCGTATGCCGGCTTCTCGCCCTCGTACGAGCTTGGCAGCCGGGTGATGCGCGGCCATGCCACGCGGCTTCATGGCCGGATCGCGGTCAGCGCAGCTGCGCGCCACTTCATCGACCGATTCTTCCCGGGCGACTACAAGGTGATCCCGAACGGCGTCGACGTCCACCGGTTCGCCTCGGCGGTCCCCATTGCCCGGTGGCAGGATGGCGTGCCCAACGTGTTGTTCGTCGGCCGGCTCGAGCCCCGCAAGGGCGTGCTCGATCTCCTCAAGGCGCACCGCATCCTGCGCAAGACCGGGTCAGGCAACCGCCTGCTCATCGTCGGCTCGGGTCCCCAGGAACGCGAGGCTCGACGGTACGTCGCGACCCGGGGCCTGCAGGAGGTGGAGTTCCTCGGCCGGATCTCGGACGCCGCGAAGGCCCAGCTGTTCCGGACCGTGGACGTCTTCGCGTCGCCGGCCACCGGAGGCGAGTCGTTCGGGATCGTGCTGCTCGAGGCCATGGCCGCCGGGGCGCCGATCGTGGCCTCCGACATCCACGGGTACAAGGGCGTCGTTCGTCGTGGGCGCGAGGGCTTGCTCGTGCCGCCCCACGAGCCCAAGGAACTGGCAAAGGCCATCGCGCGGCTCCTCGGCGACCAGGATCTGCGCGCCGAGATGAGCGCGGCCGGTCGCGTGCGCGCCGAGGCATTCAGCTGGCCACGAGTCGCAGCGAGGGTCGAGGAGTACTACGGTTTCGTGATCCGCCGGCTCGCGGCCACCGGCTCCCTGCCCTCCGACTTTCGCGCGAGCGTGCCTCAGGCGCCGCCCGTCCGGGCCAGGCCGCCGGCGTCCGAGTCCGCCGGCGCGCGGCTGGCCGAGTCGGTCGAATCGGCAAGCGCGAGCCTCCAGGCCCACGCGGAGTAGGCGACCACCAGGCAGGTCACGGCGATGGCGCCCGTCAGGAGGGCGAAGGTTGGGGTCAGCAGGGGCGTGTCGGAGCCGCGGGCGACCGTGCTCACCGGGAACTGGAACGCGTAGAGGTAGGTCGGAAGGATCCCCTGGTACGCGTTCACGATCGTCGCCGGCAACGGGACTGCCGAGATGTTCGGATAGAGGATCGCGAACCAGCCGACCGCCACCACCACGATCCCGGCGACGAACCGGCGCGGGTCAGTCGCCCCGATGACCTGGAGCGCCAGGTACGCGAGGGGCAGCGCGATCACCACGGCAATCGGTTCGACCGGAATGCCGGCCAACGTGAAGATCGCCGAGTCGGGCAGCAACGCCGCGATGATCAGGGCGGCGACGACCGCGAGCCCGGTGCCAATCAACGCGCCAAACGCCCCGGTCAGGTCCGAGCGATCCGAACGCCCGAGCCGCGTATCGAAATCGAGGAACCGCAGCACGATCACGATCAGCCCCACCCCGACGACCAGGGCAAGGGCGCCACTCCGGGCGGTCAACACGAACTCCGGGATGATCGCCGGGCACGCCTGCGAGCCTGGGTAGACCGAAAGCACATTGACGAAGCCGCAGAGTGGTCGCGAGAAGATCCACAGGAGCGCCGGGGCCATCACCGCCAGCGCCCCGGCAACGCGTGCCAGCAGCCACGTCCGCCTCGATGCCCCGTGCCACAGCTCGGCGACGAAGTAGGCAAGCGCCAGGACGACGAATGGCAGCGCCGTGTAGTAGTGGTACTGGAACGCGGCTCGATCGATGCGCGCCCACGGGATCCACTGGGCCGCGAACCCGACGGCAATCAGGGCAAGAGCCAGGCTGCGCCGCCGGAAGGCCATCACGGCCGCAAAGACCATTGCCGGAACGCCGAGCCACCAGATGACCAGGTTGCCCGCGTCATAGACCGAGGCCGAGGTACCTGCCGCGAGCCCTTCCTGGTAGAACCAGACTGGCTTGAGATCGAACGGCCAGGCCCACCATGGCGACGACGCCGCGTGCGCGGCGGCCAGATTGTTGTGATAGCGGTACATCTGACCGGTCAGGTCGAGCAGGGTCTGGCCGCGTGTGCCCGGCCGGCCAGCCGTCCACGATCTGGTGGCCGCCGATCCACGTCCACGGGAGGTACGACACGACGTACACGACGAGCGGCAGGACGATCAGGCAGGCGGCAACCCAGAGCATCGGGATGCCGAGGGCATGACCCGGCCGGAGCCAGCCGTCGGGGGCCGGCGCGGGCGGGTCGAGGCCGCGCGCAGGGTCGTCAGGTCCGGGCGGCGTCGCCCGAGGCCCGAACCCCCACCGACCCGCAATCGAGAAGAGCCCGATCACGAGGGGCGACGCCGAGGGCCAGGAGCAGCGCGACCTGGAGGGGCGTCACCGCCACGGACCCGACGATCACCGCCGTGTCGAGCCGACCCAGGCCGAGCGCCGCGAAGAACACGATGCCCGCCCGCGAGGCCCGGCGTCAGGGCGGCCGAACCACATCTCCTCGTCGGTCCAGGCGATCGGGTGGAGGACGCTCACGACGACCGTGATCAGGGTCAGGGCGACCATGATCAGCAGGAAGCTCAGGTTTCCAAACCCGGCGCCCTCCGGGACGCTGATCGCGATGTAGCCGAGCACGCTGGTGATCGCGATCAGTCCCAGGATCGACAGGACCCGCCCGAGCGCGCTCCGGACCAGGATCAGCAAGCAGCAAGCGCCCCGATCGCATAGGCCGCCACCCACTTGCTCGCCAGGGCGAGACCGAGCAGCAGCCCGATCGCGGGCATGGCCAGCCAGAATGCGAGCACGTCCGCGCAGCCAGCCCGTCCAGATCGCCGCGAACAGCGTGTAGGCAGCGATGATGAACAGGCCCACGTAGACGTCGTTCATGCCGATCCGTGCCTGGACGAAGAGCATCCCCTCGACGAAGGCGAAGACCCCGGCGAGGACGGCCACGCTCCGGCGGCGGAACAGGATCCGGGCAAGCAGGAAGAGCAGACCCGCGGTCAACGCCCCGGCGAGGACGCCGGGGAGCCGCCAGGCGAACGCGTGCGATCCGAGGTCGACCTCGGCGGCCACACCGTCGCCGGAGAACACGAGCAGGCGCTGCGGATCGTCGGACGGGTACATCGGTTCGATGTCGGCCGCCCACGCGACCGGCACGAACGCATCGGGCAGGCGCGCATCCGCGTAGACCGCGTTGCCATGCGGCTCGATGACGTACACGGTCCAGGGATCCGTGGGGGATCCGTCCGACCCGGGGACCTGTCCCAGGACGTGCACCTGCTGGCTGGAGGCGTCGTAGACGACCCGGGTGCCCGGGCCGGGCAGGGGATGACTCCCGCGATCGGCAGGCCCGTCCTTGGCGCTGTTTCCGGCGATGGCCACGACCGCGTAGGTCGGCTCGGACGCCTCGCCGGCCGTGGCGTACAGCTTCGTGTCGTCAAGGCCGGTGACAACCGCAAGTCCATGGGCGCCGCCGGACAGGTTGATCGTGGTCACCTCCTCGGCGCGAATGGTGTCCACGAAGGTGATCCCGTCCGCGGTGGCGACGGCGATCCGGGGCACCTCCTCGATCGCGAGACCGGGCAGCGATCCGTCGGCGATCGCCTCGGTCACGGCTGTCGCGGATGTCGCCGCTGCCCGGGCTGCCCAGCACCACGGTCGGGCCTGATTGCGGATCGCTGAGCTTCGTCTCGTACTCCTCGACCGATCCGCCGAGCAGCTCTGCGAGCCTGGCCGCGACCGCTGACGGCTCGTCCACCTCGGCGAGGGTCGCGACGAGCGTCGGGCCTGCGCCGCCGCCGGCAAGATCCTCGATGTCGGGCAGCTCGAGGCTGCCAACCACGTCAGCGGTGCTCGCGTCGACCAGCGTGAGGCGGTCCGACGACGCGGCCGCGATGGTGACACCGTCGTCAGCGGCGAAGACCAGATCGATCGGGTGATCGAGCGTGACAAGCGGAATGGGTTCTAGGGCGAAATCCACCCCGGCAACACCGAGCGTGGCGACCACGAGGGTCGATAGCCGTCCATCGGCAAACCCGAGGATCAGCCGATCACCCACGGAATCGAACGCCAACGCGGTGACCCCAGCGGCCGCGACAACGGATTCGAGGGTTCGCGTCCGGAGGTCGTAAGTCCGGATCTCCGAGTCGGTTGCGACGTGGAGCCGCTCATCGGTCCGGCCGCCGGGCGCGCCGGCCTGTGCTCGACGGGGCTCGATCGCGGCGGCCCGGATCGGGACGCCAAGGTCATTCGTCGACTGGACACGGTCCTCGCCCCACAGGACGAGCCCGGCGGCCATCGCGTACTTGGCCAGGTGCGGATGGGTCCACTCGTAGATGTCGTGATCGATGCCGTAGCGCCAGTCCTGGAGGAACTCGGCCGCCGTTCGAGCGTGATAGACCTCGTCGAAGTGCATCTGGTAGGGCTCGGCGAGGCGGAACGTTCGCAGGAACAGGCTGCCGGCCACCAGGAGGACGACGAGATAGAGGTCGAATCGATCGAGGCGTCCGCCACCCTCGCCCGCGAGTGCTCGCGGTCCGGTCCGGCCGGATTGGCGGGGTGAACAGTCTCGATCGCAACCAGCCCACGAACCCGAGCTCCGTGAAGGACCGGCGAGCGTGCCATGTCGGCAGCGCCACGGACGTGGCCTGGGCCGTGGACGGTGCAGAGCGTGTCCGCGGCATCGTACCGGACGCCGTGTCCGGCTCGTGAGGGCGTTCCAGGCTGCCGGATTTGCCCGTGATGGCGGCGGACATGGACGGCACGGAATCGAGGTCGTCCGGGCTGGCATCGAGGGCGGCGCCGGCCGATCCCGCGGCGCCGGCCGATCCCGCGGCGCGGCCGCCCGCGCGGCCGTCGCGGGCAGCAACGGCACGGGCGGCGTATCCGCTGGTTCGAGGTCTGGCGTCGGCGCCCCGAACGCACCGATGCTCCAACGGGGCTCGGGTTCCGGGTCGAGCGATTCACCGGGCACGTCGCTCACGGCGCTCGTCAAACGATCCAGCGCGCCACGCCGCAGCTGCACCAGCACCCAGAGGAAGGCCAGGCCATGGGCGACGGCGATCACGGTCACGACGACTTCGGACCTGAGCATGGGCCCGATGCCGAACCAATCCGCGATCGAAGGGTTGTCCGGGTACAACGTGGTCAGGACGACGTACATGTTGGCCAGCGTCGCCACCGAGAGGACGATGTAGGCCAGCCGCCAGCGGACCGACACGGCAGCCAGGATCGCCCCCAGGGCAAAGAAGGGGTAGCCATAGCGCTCGTGCACCCGGGTCGGAACGACGAAGAAGGCAAGCGCGAGGGCCGCCAGCCCGACGAGCAGCATCATCCGGTCGGGACGGCGGGCTACCAGGCCGAGAATGAGGGCGATCGTCGCGAACAGCAGCGCCGTCCCGACGAGGACAGCCGGAACCCCCGCGATGGTGGCGACGCCCGTTCGGCCGCAATAATCGGCGGCCTGCGCGTTCGAGATGCCCGCCCCCGCGAAGTCGCACACCCAGAACATCGAGTTCGCCAGGCTGACGCCCAGATCCGACGGCAGCAGCGCCCAAAGGTTGAAGGCATTGACGGTGAGGTACGGGTAGCCGCCGGCCGCGACCACGACCTGGTCGAACAGGCCCGAGCGGATGAACGGGGGGGCGCTCGTGAGCTCGATCACGGAAAGCCCAAACGGCAGGCACAAGGCGACCGCGGTCAGGAATCCAACCAGCCCCGTCGTCAGGATCCGGAGCGGTCGCCCGGTGCGTGACGGGTCACCCTCGCCGCCACGCGGCCACAAGGCGCGCCGGATCGTCACCACGGCAACGAGCGGGATGATGATCCCGAGCTGCGGCTTGACGATCGCCGCGACGACCGCCCAGAGCGCGGCGCGTTCAGGACGATCCCGCCACAGCTCGCGCAGGCTGAGGAGCAGGAACACGACGCCAACCGAGTCGGCTTGCCCCCAGACGACGCTATCGAACCAGCTGATCGGGTTGAGGACGGCGAGGAGGGCGCCCAGCAAGGCAAGACGACGACGACCACCGAGCTCGAGGATCATCGAGTGCACGAGCCAGCCGATGGCGAGGTCGGCGAGGATCGGCACCACCTTGATCCCGAAGGCCTGGAACATCGGGATCGTGTCGCCGAGGTTCTCCAGGCGGAGCGAGGTGGCGAGCCAGCCTACAAACCACAACGCATAGAGATAGCCCGGCGTGTAGTCGTGGAAGAAGTCGCGCTGGTAGAACCCGAACGGCCCCTCGGCCGTGAGGTTCCGCATCCAGAAGTCAAACGCGCTCAGGTCCGAGTCGAACCCGGACCCCGGCAGCAGGTATGCGATGATGAGACGGAGGGCGAGCCCAAGGGCAAGGACCGCGAGGACTGCGCCGACGGTGTCCCGCGTCCCGGTCGCCCGCGACGGCGTTCCTGAGCCTCGCACGGTCCCACCGAATGCGGGGCCAATCACCGGGAACGTAGCTCCATGCACGAGCGTGGAAAGGTGGATCGGAGCGTAGCACAGGGTGGCCTGGCGGAGCCCCGGACGACCCCCTTGCCGGATCGGGACGTGACCCGCTGGCTGGTGGTCGTTGCCGGTCTTGGTCTGGCCATTGCGGCCCTGGGCATCTACGCCGCGACCCGGGTGGACCGCTACTACGACCACTTCGTCTGGCAGGCCGCGGCCTACCTCGAGGGCCAGGTCGCGATCCGCTACCCGGTCGAAGGCATCGTTGGCGTTTCGGGTAACTCGTACTTCCAGGACGTGCTCCCGATCCTGACCACCGATGGCGTGCCGCGCGGCCTCCTGCCCTTTCCACCGCTCCCGGCCGTCGTGCTGCTCCCGTTCGTGGCCGCATGGGGCCTGGCAACCGATGACCAGGCGATCTTCACGATCCTGGCAGCCGTCGACATCGCGACCTGCTGGTGGATGCTAGGGCGGCTCGCGGTCAGGCCGGCGGTCCGCGCCCTCGGCACCGTGTTCCTTTCCTTTGGCACCGTCTTCTGGTTCACCGCCCAGGTGACGACGACGTGGTACCAGGCGCATATCGTCGCCATCGGGCTGACGATGCTGGCGATCGGCATCGCCGTCGGCGGAGACCGGGCGTCATCGGACGAGACCGAGAGCGAAGCGCCGGGCACGGCGGACCCGACCCGCACGGCCGCCGGCGCACCGTCGGGGATCCGCGCCCGGTTGTGGGTCGATCGCCGGCAGTTCTTCGCCGGCGTGCTCTTCGGCCTCGCCTGCACGTCGCGCCTGACGATCGTGTTTGGCGCCCCCTTCCTCGCGCTTGTCGGCCCGGGCGGTGACTGGCGACGACGGAGCTGGTCGGCCGGGCTCGGTGCGGCCCTCCCGTTGCTCGCGCTTGTGCTCTACAACGTCGCGACCACCGGACACGTCTTCCATCCGGCCTACGAGTACCTGTATGTCCTCGAGGCGAATGGGTACCCGAGCCTTGGCTACCACCCGGAGTGGGCCGTGGAGGACCCGCGCTATCTCCCCCAGAATCTCCGGATCGCGCTGCTCGGCCTGCCGGACATCCTGCCCGTCGCGCTTCCGGACAGCCTGGCCATCGAGCCGATCGCGGTATGCACGGATCCAGGGGCGGTCCGCGGCCTGTTCGACCCGAATTGCCCGCTTGCGGTTCCGCGGGACACGGGCATGAGCGTGTTCCTGACCAGCCCGGCATACCTCCTCGCGATCCCGGCGCTTCGGGCATATGGGCGGAGCCGGCTCGTCACGGGAGCGGTGCTCGCGATCGTCGTCATTTCCGTGGTGAACCTGATGCACTTCAGCCAGGGGTGGGTCCAGTTCGGCTACCGCTTCAGCAACGATGTCGCGCCGTTTGCGCTCCTCCTCGTGGCGCTCGGCATGGAGAGGCTTACGCGTCGCCACAGCTGGGCATTGCCGCTGGCGACAGCACTCGTGATCGTGTCAATCGCGATCAACCTGTGGGGCGTGCTCTGGAGCCGCATCCTCGGGTGGTGACCCGCATCCTGCGTGCCGGACCACCGCTGGTCGTGGCACTCCTTGCGTTGATCGCGACCCGCGCCGCGATGTTGCCCGGTCTCGCGTTCTGGGACACGGCCGAGCTCCAGGCGGTCGGCCCACTCATGGGCACGGCCCATCCGGCTGGTTTTCCGACCTATGCGCTCGTCGGCTGGCTCGCGTCGGTCGTGCTCCAGCCCGTTGGCGACCCGGCCTTCCGGATGAACCTGCTGGCCGGGCTGTCTGTTGCGGCGGCGGCCGGGATCACGGTCGACCTCGTCAGGGCCCTCACGCGCTCGACGTTGCTTGGCGTAGCCGTCGGCCTCGGTCTGGCACTCACGCCGGTTGTCTGGTCGATCGGGACCCACGCGGAGGCACACGCGCTCCACCTCGTCTTCGTGGCTCTGCTGCTGCGGCTGCTGGTGGCCTGGGAGCGTCGTGTGAGTGGTGGCCGGCCGGGTGCGGCGGATCGCTACCTGGTGACGGCCGCCGTGGTCGTTGGGCTGTCGGTCGGCAACCACTCCCTGACGCTTCTGCTCGTCCCCCCTGTCGTGCTCTTCGTCCGGCTCGTGTACCCACGGGTCTGGGAGGACCGACGCCTGGTCCTGCTGTGCGTTGGCGCCTTCATTGTCACCGTCGCGCTCGTCTACCTGGAGCTGCCGCTGCGAGCGGGCCCCTTCAGGGCGCCCCTGGTCTACGGACGCCCGGAAACCTGGGACGGATTCTGGTACGTGGTGCTTGGCGAACAGTTCCGGGCCAATGTCGTCAACCCGTTGGGCGACCTCCCCGCCAAGCTGGGCACACTGGTGGATCGAGCGGTCGTCCAGTTCGGGCCGCTTGCACCGCTCCTGCCCTTCGGGTTCGCGGCCACGGTGCTGCGCCATCGGCCGTTTGCGGGCCTGACCGGGTTGGCCGCGGTCATCACCTGTTTCTTCGCGGCCTCGTACGAGAATGCCGACATCGGACGCTATTACCTTGGCCCCGTGCTGATGGCCTGGACGTGGCTCGCGGTCCTCGGCGCGGTCGCCCTGGAGGCACTCCTGCGAGGCCTCCAGGCGTGGACGGCCAATCCGGCGGCCATCGGGATCGCCCGGCACGCCGCGTTGGCCGCGCTGGCGGTGATCGTCGTCCTGCCGACCCTGATCTCCGTTCCGGCGAGGTTTGCTGCGGTCGACGAACGCGGCGATCGAGGCGCGACGGCTTGGGTGGACGATGCGCTGCTCGCGATGGAGCCCGGCGCGGTAATCGTCAGCTGGTGGAGCTACTCCACGCCGCTATGGTATGCACAGCGCGTAGAGGGCCGCCGGCCCGATCTCGTCATCATCGACGACCGGACGCGGCTCGACGAAGGCCTGGGAGACATCACCGACGTGATCGACGCGCACCTTGGGCAAGCCCCCGTCTATGTCATCCGCGACGACGCAAGCGAGGTCGCGCTCCTCGACGAGCGCTACGAGCTCGCGCCGA
Source organism: uncultured Chloroflexia bacterium (assembly GCA_963731865.1). Classification (GTDB taxonomy): domain Bacteria; phylum Chloroflexota; class Limnocylindria; order Limnocylindrales; family CSP1-4; genus SPCO01. The sequence continues at coordinate 2,221,070 of CAVSXG010000002.1, forward strand.
TCGACGGCACCGACGCGCACTCGTTGACCCGGGTGCTCGCCCATCGCGAGCCAGGCACTTGACGCGGGTCGGTGCCAGCACGGGTCCGCGCGTCGATCGGCTCTCCTACTTCTTTCCGGCGCACAACGAGGAAGCCAACCTGGCCGGCCTGGTCGAGGAGGCGCTTGCCACCCTCCCTGCCCTGGCGGAGACGTTCGAGATCATCGCCGTCGACGACGGCTCGCGCGATCGAACTGCCAGCATCGCCGAGTCGCTCGCGGCACAGCATCCCGACGTCGTCAGGCTCGTGCGCCACCCGGTCAACCTGGGCTACGGGGCTGCCCTTCGATCCGGTTTGGCAGCCGCCCGCTACGACCTCATTGCCTTCACCGATGGCGATCGCCAGTTCAGGATCGCCGACCTCGGCCGCCTGACCGAGCGGCTCCATGCGCCCGACGCCCCCGACGTCGTCGTCGGCTTCCGGATCAAGCGCGCCGACCCGATCGTCAGGACGCTGTACGCCCGGGCCTATCGCCTGGCCAACCGGGTCTTCTTCGGCCTCCGCGTGACCGACGTGGATTGCGCCGCGAAGGTGTTCCGACGCGAGGCGCTCGATGGACTGCGGGTCGAATCCGGTGGCGCCTTCTTCTCGGCCGAGCTGCTGATCAAGCTCCAGGCGGCCGGGCGGAACGTGGCAGAGATCGGCGTGCCGCACTACCCGCGAACGGCGGGATCGGCCACCGGGGCAAGGCCACGCGTCGTGTTGCGGGCCATCCGCGACTTCTGGCTGCTGCGGCTGCGACTTTGGGCAAACGCGAACGCCGCGTTGCGCCGGGGCAGCCCCATCCTCGGGGCGTAGCCGAGCTCCGCCTCAGCTCGATCGGCCGCCTTCTCCTTCGCCGGCGTCGAGCGAATTGACGAAGTCACGGAAGACGTCAAGACGCGGATCGACGATGCCCTCGCCGATCGATTCGAGCGGCGAGCCTTCCGCACCCTCTTCACCCAGACCCCCGTCCGCCCCCAGGGCCGCCTGGTCGAGCACCGCGACGGAGGCGAAGATCCGGACCCCGGCGCGAACGGCAAGCGCGAGGGCATCGGATGGACGGGCATCGACCTCGACGGTCCGCCCGTCACGCTGGAACATGATCGTGGCGTGGAACGTCTCCTCGGCCAGCTCGGAGATCACCACTCGATCGATCTGCGCGCCGAGCTCCTCCAGCGTCGTCGCGAACAGGTCATGGGTCAGCGGTCGCTCAGGGGTAAGGCCCTGGAGTTTCATGGCGATCGAGCTCGCTTCCCACGGTCCGATCCAGATCGGGAGGTACCGATCGCGGTCGAGCTGCTTGAGGATCACGACGTGGCGGCTCGAGAGCATGTGGACCCGGACGCTCTCGACCTGCATCTCGACAAGCTCGTCGTCCATGGCCGGATTATCCCACGCCGATCCGACTCGCCGGCCGAGCCGTGCCCAGCCGGTTGACCAGCCAGGCCACGACGGCGCCGAACACGAACCCCCCGATGTGGGCGAAGAACGCCACGCCGCCACCCTGGGTCACCCCGAGCGATCCGATCCCGTCGAGCAGCTGGAGTGCGAACCAGATCACGAGCACGATCGCGGCGGGCACCCGGACCAGTTGGTAGAAGAAGCCGAGAAATACGAGCGATGTCACCCTGGCCCCGGGAAAGAACACGAGATACGCCCCAAGGGTCGCGGCGATCGCCCCGGACGCACCGATCGTCGGAATTGGCGAGCCCGGATCGATGGCCACCTGGGCCAGCCCGGCGATCACGCCGCCGGTCAGGTAGAAGACGAGGAACCCGAGTCGCCCGAGACGGTCCTCGACGTTGTTGCCGAAGATCCACAGGTACAGGAGGTTGCCAAGCAGGTGCAGCCAGCCGCCGTGGAGGAATTGGCTGGTGAACAGGGTCAGGGTCTCGCCGGACAACCACTCGCCGCGGTCCCAGGCGGCGGTCAGACGACCCGGCACGACGCCCCACTCGGTGATCGCCGCCTCGAACGCGGCTTGGCCACGCGCAAGCAGACCGAGTTCCCACCCGAAGGCGATCCCGCAGGCCACCACGATCGCGAGGGTCACGATCGCGGTGCGCCGGGTCGGGTTGGCGTCCCGCAGCGGGATCATGGACGCGGGAGCCGGATCATGGCGGCGTTGTCAGGACGCCGTCACTGGGTCGCCGGGCTGGCATCGGCGCCGGGGCTGGCCGTCGGCGTGGCCCTCGGCGCGACGTCCGGGACGGATTCGAGCACGGCCTGGTGGACCGCGTTCAGCGACAGCCAGACGAGGGTTGGTGGCCCGTCTTCGATGCCGGGCACGATGTACATCGACCGGAGGTCGGCCCAATCCCCGGCGCCGCCGGCCAGCCGGTACTGGGCGCGGAACGAGCCATCGGTCTTGTCAAGCGCGATGACCCGGGCATTCGGGCGATCAAAGAGGTAGACGTTCCCGACCCGGCGCTCGCCGGCGCCGGTCACCAGCACGTACGTCGGTGCCGGTCGCAGCAGCGTATCGACCGGCGCGTCCGGATCCCAGCCATCGTCCTTGCCCGACACGAACCGTCGGATCGCCCCGCCGTCCACGGCGAAGAAGTCGCCGTCCACGTACGTAGAGCTCATCCCGGTGACATCCCGCGCGGTCGCGAGCCAGGCCGTCGGGGCCGCGGGGAAGCCGCTCCCGTCCGCCGCCGGCGAATAGGCCCGGACCTGCTGCTCGGATGGATCGATGACGTAGAGGTTGTAGAGCCCGCGCGACGCGTCGCGGAGGAACGTGTTGAAGCCCTTGATGTCGTCGCCCCACGACGTCGAGCCCTGGACCCGCACTCGAGTCAACGTCCCATTTCCCTCCGCGTCGGCTGGCCGCCAGCGCCACAGCACGTTCTTCGCGTCGAGGATCAGCAGGTCCGGCCCACCAACGCCGAGGTAGCGGGCGTTCGAGAAGGTCGCGCCGCCCTGCTTCATCCCGACGCGAGCCACGACGGTCGCCCGCTTGGCGCTCAGGTCGACCCGATAGACCGACCGCGTCGTCCGATCGATCACGTACGGGGCGCCATCGGGGCCACGCGTCATGGCCCGAAGCTCGACGGGCTCACCGCCCTCGGCGGGGACAAACGTGAAGACCGGCTCCGAGCGGATCGTGATGACGCCGTAGAGCCGATCCAGCCCGGCGACCGTTTGCTGGCGCAACGGCCCGACCACGCTCTCGGCGACATTGGCGGCCTCGGCCAGCTGCACCTGGCGATAGGCGTCGGTCAGGAGCTCGAGCGCCTGGTCGGGATCGTCGGCGATGAGGTCGATGCCGGGACCACTGACCTGGGCGAGGTCGTCGCGAGCCGCCGCGATGGCCTGTTGCCCGGCATTGACCGACGAGATCGCCTCCTCGGGCGAGCCGCTGCCGCCAAACGCGTACACGGCGATCCCCAGCCCACCGACGACCACGACCAGCGCGAGCACGGCCAGCGCCGCCCGACGCTGGGTCTCTCGCCGGGAGGCCAGTGGTGTGACCCGCCGGTACGCTGGCTTCCGCTGTGGCATCAGCCCCTGGGCCCAGGCCACGGCCCGCTCGAGTGCTCCCCCAGCGGCGATCCGGGCGTTGCCGGCGGCAGCGCTGACCGCGACGCCGGCCGCCTGGACGTTGTCGGCAAGCGGGATCGGCGAGCGGTCGGGAGCGCCGGCGAGGGGCGCGGATGGCCGGACCGGCACGAGGGTGCGCCCGCGTGCGGTCGACGAGACCTCGGTCGCCTCGAAGGCGATTGCTCCGTCGCTGCCGGACCCGTCTGCCGCCACGAACCGGTGGTGGAGGTGCTCCATCGCGGACTGCGGATGGAGCGTCAGCATCGCGTCCTTGAGCTCGTCGGCCCCGAGCTTGGCGATGATGTTGGGCGACACGAGGACGAGGGAATCACCGACCGAGACCTCGCCGCGCCAGACGTCCGGCTCGAGATCGGTCGACGGGAGACCACGCTCCCGGTGCGGGTCGGGCAGGGTCGAGAGGCGAGCCTGGCGGATCAGGTAGGCCTCGGCGGGGCCGACGGTCGCAACATACATCTCGTTGCCGCGGACCACGGCCACGCCCACCCCGATCGGCCCGTTGCCATCGGAGGTCTTGAGCCCGAGCCGATCGGCCTGGTGGGAGAGCCGCTTGTTGGCCGTGCTGATCGCCTTCTGCAGGCACACCCGGATGCCCGCCAATTCGTCGTAGTAGTACTCGTTCCGGATCGTCTCCGCGGCGAGGCGGGTCGCCTCGAGGGCGTGGCGCGAGATCGTCCGGGAGGTTACGAGCAGGTAGAGATGACCCTTCGAGCGGGCGACGGATCCCACGCTCGGCTCGACCACGATGAGCGTGTCGGGCGAGTCGTCGAGTCGGTCATGTTCGGCAACGATGCCGAGTTTCAGCTGGAGTCGGACGGCCATCCGGGCCTCTCGTGATCGGGCGGCGGCCGGCGGGCCGGACGACGCGGTGGTGGCGACGCGAGATGATCGGGCGACGTTCGGATCGTCAGGTCTCGATCACGATCGCTCACCCTCAGATGGCTGGCAGGTGTCGCGGATTATACGCGGCGCCCTCCGGGCCGGACGAGCACGCGCAGCTCGCGTGCACCAACCCCGCCGGGGGCGGCCGCGAATGCCGCCAGGAGCTCCGGGCCGCGCATGCGGAGCTCCTGCGCGACGATCGGTGCATCGGCTTCGACGACCAGGCTGAAGCCCTCGAGCCTGATGACTCGGCACGATCCGGCCGCCGCCGGGACCCGTTCCGCGACGAGTGCCTCGAAGGTGGCGATCGCGCGCGACAGGCGCAGCTCGTCCTCGAGCCCGAGGGCCCGTGCCGCGTCGGGGATCAGTTCGCCGAGTCGAACCATCGGCCGGCGTCGCGACGTCACCGGAAGAGACCGCCCGGCGACCCTGCGCCGGAGCCGGCACCGGCGAGCACGGCTCCGGCCGCCCCGGTGCTGACCTCCCAGGCCGTCGCGATCGCGCGCAGCTCGGGGTCCAGGTCGTCGAGCGTGGTCGTCGTGATGAACGCCTGGGGCAACGCCGCGATCCGCCGGACCAGGTGCGACCGTCGCTCCGGATCGAGCTCGGAGAAGACGTCGTCGAGGAGCAGGAGCGGCGGACGACCGTCGAGTACGGTCAGGACGTCGAGCTCGGCGAGCTTGAGGGCAAGGATGGCCGTGCGCTGCTGGCCTCGCGAAGCAAAACTGGCGAGGTCGCGGCCAGCCATCTCGAAGACCAGGTCGTCGCGGTGCGGACCGATGAGGGTCGATCCGTTCCAGATCTCCTTGTCGGCTGTCTCGAGAAGCCGGCGGGCCAGGGCGTCCCGTGGCGCCTCGCCGGGGAGTGGCGGCGCGTTCGTCGCGTAGGCCAGCGTCAACCTTGCCTCGGCCGCCTCGTCCGGAGCGATCTCGGCATGAGCAGCCGACAGCGGCCCGGCCAGCACGCCGAGGAGCCGCCGGCGCTCGGTGACGATGGCCGCGCCCGCATCGAGGAAGGCCGTGTCCCAGAACCGCAGCTCATCTCGGGATGCGCCGTCCTCACGGATCGCGCGGAGAAGCCCATTGCGTTGCTGGAGGACCCGCCCATACGTCGTCAGCGCGTCGCCATAGGCCGGGGAGCCCGACGCGGCCAGCTGATCGATCACGGCGCGACGAAGCGACGGTGAGCCCGCGATCAGCAGCATCTCTTCGGGGGCGAAGACGACCACCCGGAGCAGACCCGCGAGGCTCGAGGCTCGACGTCCCAGGCCGTTCACCCGGATCCGCTTTCGCCCGGCCGACCCGGTCGCCCCGGCGCGAACGACGGCGACTTCCAGGGTATCGGTGCCGACGCTACCTTCGATCCGGGCGAGATCGGTGCCCCAGCGGATCAGCTCGCCGTCCGCGCTCGTGCGGTGGGACCGTCCCCAGGCCAGGAGCACCATCGCCTCGAGCAGGCTCGTCTTGCCGGCGGCATTCGGACCCCAGATCAGGTGCGGCCCGGGGCCGAAGGCGACATCGAGTGACGGATAGCCCCGAAAGTCGAGCAGGCTGATGGTCGCGAGCAGGTTCGTCCGGTCCGTGCCAGCCGGACCGGCCTCCGGTAGCGGGCTAGGACGTGGTCCGGACGGGCATGACCACGTGGATGTAGCGGTCGTCGCCGATTGGCTTGAAGACGCCCGGCGAGAGCGGGCCATTGAGCTCGAGCGCGAACTGCTCGGCCGCGACGTTAGTCAGGACGTCCGCCAGGTAGCGGGCGTTGAATGCGATGGTGGTCCCGTCCCCTTCGACAGCCGCCTCGACCTGGCCGACATGGTCACCGACCTCCGCGCTCGCGCTGACGGTGATCCCGGGCTCGCCATCGGCTCCGATCTGGAGCTTGACGATGTTGGCTGACTCATGGGCGATCAACGCCGCCGGTCGGACGGCGCGGAGCAGCTCCTCGCGGTCGAGCACGGCGCGCGTCGTGTGGCTCTGCGGGACGATCTGCTGGTAGTTCGGGAACTGACCGTCGATCAGGCGGCTGACCAGATCGATGCCATCGAGGTGGAACAGGACCTGGTTTCGCCCGCCGGCCAGGACGACCTCGACCGGGTCGTCGACGTCGGCGAGGACCCGGGCCAGCTCGTTGAGGGCCCGCGCCGGGATTACGACGCTCGTTTCCGGCACCGGATCGAGGATCGGGATGGTCTTGACGGCGATCCGGTAGTTGTCGGCGGCGGCGAGGGTCAACTGGTCACCCTCGAACTTGGCCAGCACGCCGGTCAGGATCGGGCGCGCCTCGTCGCTCGCCGCTGCAAATGCGGTCTCGGCCAGCGCGCGCCGCAACACGTTCTGGGCAATCCGGGTGGTCGGCCGCTCGCCGGCGGCGCCGATCGCCGGGAACTCGTCGGCATCGATCCCCTTGATATGCGTCTCGAACCGGCCGCACTTCAGATGCAGCGTGTCGCCGGCCTGGAGCTCGAGGTCGACCCGTTCGCTCGCCGGCAGGGAATTGACGAGGTCGGTCAGCAGCTTGGCTGGGACCGTCGTCGCCCCATCGGTCTCGATCTTGCCTGGGACCCAGTAGGTGATCCCGATCTCGAGGTTGGTGGCCGTCAGCTTGAGTCCGGCGTCCTCTGTCTTGAGCAGGACATTCGCCAGCACCGGCAGGGTGCTCCGGTTCGAGACCGCACGGCTGACCACGGACAGGCCGCGCGCCAGGTTCTCCTGCATGACCGAGAGTTTCACGTCAGGCACTCCACGCTTGTCTCAGGTGGCCGCGCGTCGCGGCTCGGGATCGCTGGTTGGGCGCCGGAAGGACCCGGGGTGAGGGCCCGTTGGTAGTAGTGGGTATCTTCCCTCTATCTTCTCACTCCGTCATCACCGTCATCATGGTGTGGACTCGGTGGAACGGTCGTCGTGATCGTGCTCAGATGGCCGGTGGACAGGGCTGGGTGCGCCGTGGACACGGGACCCGCAGCCGTGGTCGTGGCATGGGACGGCGCGTGGACGGGGTAGCCGGCGGCTCCGGAACCGGCCGAGGTTGTCCCGGACCATCCACGGGCACGCATTGCAAATCCATGACGGGACGCCGGGGCTGTCCACAACCCGACGCCGCTTGTCCACCGATTGGGGGCGCTTGTCCACAGCGAGGAGGCCGAATGGGCCCTTCGACGGGCCGGATTGACGATGCCGGGCCCGACCGGCAGCGCGCGTCAGTCGGCGTAGATCAACTCCCGAACCGCCGCGATCTCGCGTCGCAGCTCGTCGTTGATGGCGACCTCGCGGGTGATCTTGTCGCAGGCGTGGAGCACGGTCGAGTGATCGCGCCCGCCGAGCTCGGCGCCGATGCGCAGCAGCGAGACGTCCGTCTCCGCGCGCATCAGGAACATCGCGATCTGGCGCGGCACGACGATCGCCTTGTCGCGCTTCTGGCCCTGGAGCACGTCGATCGGGACGCTGTAGTAGTCGGCGACGACCTTGGCGATCCGCTCCGGGGTCACCTGGCGCTTCTTGGGGTTGTACAGGACGTTCGACAGGACCGCCTGGGCGAGCTCGATGCCGATGGGCATGGCGCCCATGCTCGCGTAGGCGACCATCCGGTTGAGCGCGCCCTCGAGCTCGCGGATGTTGCTGACCACCTTGCGGGCGATGAACTCGATCACGTCCGAGGTGATGGGTACGGCCCCTTCCTCGGCCTTGGCGCGCAGGATGGCGATGCGGGTCTCCAGATCCGGCGCCGTCAGGTCGGCGATCAGCCCCCACTCGAACCGGCTGCGCAGCCGCTCCTCGAGTGTCAGGATCGCCTTGGGCGGCCGATCGGAGGACAGGACGATCTGCTTGCCGTCCTCGTGGATCGCGTTGAACGTATGGAAGAACTCTTCCTGGGTCCGTTCCTTGTCCGCGATGAACTGGATGTCGTCGATCAGGAGCAGGTCGATCCGCCGATACCGGGCCCGGAACTCGTCGATCTTGCCCTGCTGGATCGAGGTGATGAACTCGTTGGTGAATTTCTCGCTGGTGGCGTAGACGACGCGCTTGCGCGGGAACTTGGCGATGACCTGGTTGCCGATGGCGTGCATCAGGTGGGTCTTGCCGAGGCCCACGCCGCCGTAGAGGAACAGCGGGTTGTAGGCGTGCCCCGGGCGCTCGGCGACGGACAGGCTGGCCGCGTGCGCGAGCCGGTTGGCCGACCCGACGATGAAGTTCGAGAAGGTGTAGCGCGGGTTGAGGTAGGTCGTACCGCCCTCGCCGCCGACCCTGGTCGCCTCGACCCGGACCTGCGGGGACGGTCTGGCCGGTCCGGCGGCCTGGGGCTCTATGGCCGGGGCTCGTTCGTCCCCATCGGTGCCGCGGCGCCGACCTCCGCGCCGACCTCCGCGGCGGTGCCGACCACGAACTCGACCTGGACGCTGTAGCCGACGATCCTGGCCAGTGTCTGGCTGATCAGGGAGCGATAGCGCGACTCGAGCCAGTCCTTGGCGAAGCCGTTGGGCACCGCGATCCGGAAGCGTTGTTCGTCCACGTCGACGAGCTGCGTATCGCGCAGCCACGTCTCGAAGTTGGCCGGTGAGAGCGAGACTTGCAGCTCTCCGAGAGCGGCGCGCCAGACCTGCTTCGCGTCCATTCGTCGATGGGATCCTGCGGCTTTTGAATTGACGGTGGATGGGTAGCCTAGACCACGGAACCTGGAGCCGGAGGCCAGAATCTCGCGCGTTGAGGAGTGCCGTGTTGGGCACCGGTCGACGCGTTCCCGAGGATCCCGGTCGGGGCTTTCGGGGACTCCCGCGTACGTCTCCGGCGTCGAGGGCCCGGAGAGGATAGCACCGGCCGGCCGCCTGTCGCAAGGCGATTCTGCGATACTCCAGGGGAGTATCAGCCCTCGCGCGCCGCCGGCGTGGACGGGTCCAGTTCGTTTGACACCCCCAAGGGCCCGTCATATCATCCGCCGGACGACGACGCGCCGTGCGCTTTCGGGCGCCAGGCGCGTTTGCGTGCCTTCAGGGGTAGTGACAGACCGTCCCCGAGGCCGGTTGGAGAGGATCCCGGACAGTCTCGATGAAGCAGACCTATCAGCCCAAGAAGCGGCATCGCGCCAAGGAACACGGTTTCCGCGCCCGGATGCGGTCGGCCGGTGGCCGGCGCGTCCTGGCCACTCGGCGCGCTCGCGGTCGAAAGCGGCTGACGGCCTGACCATCGGGCGCGGCCCCAACACGCCGCGACTCGTGATGCTCTCCCGCCCGCAGGACTTCGCGGCGTTCCAGGGAGGCGGGACCAGCCGGTCCCATCCCCTCCTGACCGCCCGATTCCGGCGGACCGATCTCGAGACGACCCGCTTCGGACTATCGACCGGCCGAAACCTCGGCGGGGCAGTGGTCCGCAATCGTGTCCGTCGCCGGCTCCGAGAGGCGCTCAGGGTGATGGCGCCCTCGTTCCAGCCCGGCTGGGACGTCCTCATCATTGCCCGGCCACCGATCGTCACGGCCGACCATGACTCGATGGTCGGAGCGTTGCGCCGAACCCTCGTCAAGGGCGGCGCGCTCGGAGGATCCGCGGGTTGAAGCGCATCGGGATCGGACTGATCAGGCTCTACCGCATCGTCTTTGCCTGGCTGCCGCAATCCTGCCGGTTCGAGCCCACCTGTTCGTATTACACCGAACAGGCGATCCAGAAATACGGCCTGCTCAAGGGGAGCTGGATGGGCGCTCGACGGATCGCCCGATGTCATCCGTGGAACCCAGGCGGTTATGACCCGGTTCGTTAGCGAGGCGCTCAGCTCGTGATCGTTCGTCAACTCCGCGGGGCGCGGCTGGTGCAGGTCCTCCTGCTTGTCCTGATGGCATTGGTGCTGGCCGCATGCGTGGGCGACCCGGGCGCATCCGGTGGGCCGCTCGCCTCGCCCACGCCCCAAACTCCCCTCCAGCCCGCACAGCCAGGCGCCGATCCGATCAGCTTCCTGGCCTGGGCGTTCACGCCGATCTTCCAGGTCATGCTCGTCATCCTGATCGCGGTCTACGCGTTCCTGGAGGGTCTGGGCGTGCCCGCCGCGATCGGTTGGGCGATCGTGGTCCTGACCCTGGTCGTCCGCGCCCTGGTCATCCCGCTCTACCGCAAGCAGCTGGTGTCACAGCGCCGGATGCAGCTCCTGCAGCCCGAGATCAAGGAGATCAACCGGCGCTACAAGGGCGACACGATGAAGGCGCGGCTGGCGCAGCAGGAGCTGTTCAAGGAGCGTGGGGTCAGCCCGTTCGCCGGCTGTCTCCCCCTGATCCTGCAGATGCCCCTGCTGTTCATCATCTATTCGGTCATCCAGAACGGGCTGACCAACCAGGATCCCCGGGCGATGCTCAACATCTTCGGGTTCCAGGTCGTCAACATCGATTGCCGGAACATCATCAACGGGGTGGTCGATGCCACCCGCCCGTGTATCGACACGGTCATCCCCCAGCTGGGCAACCTGGACGTCAGCCGACCCTCCACGTTCTTTGACCTCAACGTGGCCGGCTTCGTGCTCGGTTTCAGCATCCTCGCGATCGCGTCAGCCGCCCTGCAGCTGGTCCAGTCGCGCATGATGCTGCCGATCAGCAATCCCTCCGATGACGACCCGAACACGCGGATCCAGCGTCAGACGATGCTGTTCCTGCCGCTGATCTCGGTGGTCTATGGTGGGTTCCTGCCGGCTGGTCTGTTCATCTACTGGATCACGGCGACGATCTTCTCGATCGTGCAGCAGTATCTGATCGTGGGCTGGGGCGGCATGTTCCCGTTCCTTGGCTGGAGCCCGGGGTTCGCAGCAAACCACACCCCGCGCTTCCCGGTGGCGATGCCACCGCCACCGGACCCGAGCAAGCGTGCGGCCATCCTGACCGACGCCGAAAAGAAGACGACGGCCGCTTCGACGATCCGCCCCCGCGAGCGGGGCCGTCAGGGCCGACGAGGGAGACGACGTTAATGAGTGAGTACCGCGAGTTCACCGGAAAGACCGTCGAGGAGGCCCTGCGCCTGGCCCGGGAGGCCTTTGGCGCCGAGCTCAACGACCTCGACTTCGAGATCCTGACCCCCGGGAGCCGGGGCGTGCTCGGCATGGGTGCGGAGCCCGCCCGGATCGTGGCCGCACCGCGGACCGCTCTCGGCGGTGCCGCGCCAAAGCGCGAGGCCGCCGCCGCCGTTCCGCTGCCCCCGCCGGCGGCCCATCCGCGCGAGGATCGTCCCCGCGACGACCGGCCACGCGAGGACCGAGGGTTCGATCGAGGCCCGCGCCGAGATGACCGACCACCGCGCCGCGATGACCGGCCCCCTCGCCGCGACGACCGACCGTCGGACGCCGGCGCGCCGCGCCGCGAGGATCGTGCATATGGCGACCGACCACCGCGCCGCGACGAGCGTCCGTATGGCGACCGACCACCGCGCCGTGACGACCGACCGCCGCGCCGGGACGACCGCGGTCGAGGACCGGCCCGGGGCGGCTCTGCCGACCTGTCGGCGTCGGAGGCGGCCGAGGTTGCCGCCGCGCGCGGTTCGCTCGCCGCTGAGCGCGCGGATCTCGAGGCTTCGGAGGCATCGCCCGAGGCCCTCGCCGCGGGCAAGGCGATCCTCGAACAGCTGATGACCCACCTCGGCTTCGTCGTTGTCGTCCAGGTCGAGACGGGCGAGACCAGCCGGCTCAACGTGGTCGCCGAAGGCGACGAGAAGGAAGCCCTCGGCGCGCTCATCGGCCGCAAGGGCGAGCGACTCTCCGCGCTGCAGCACCTGGTCAACCTGATGTTGTCCAAGGAGATGGGCGCGTGGACCCGGGTGCTCGTCGATGTCGAGGACTACCGCGGCCGCCGCGAACGCCAGCTCCGCGAGCTCGCCGAGCGCGCCGCGGCGCGCGTCGTGGAGACCGGCAAGATGCTCCAGCTCGAACCGATGTCCGCGCTCGAGCGCCGCTGGATCCACATGTCGCTGCGAGACCACCCCGCGGTCGCCACCCAGTCGATCGGCGAGGAGCCGAACCGTCGCGTCGTCCTGGTACCGCGCAGCGCCGTTTGATCGGACGGCCTTCCGTAACGGAACCGCAATCCGGGGCGTCCCGTTAGGACGTTTGGTTAGACGGAGCCGCCGATTCCGCCTGCTAGGATGACCGCCCACCTATGACTGCCACGACCGAGACCCTCGATCAGGCCGCCGAACCAGGCAGACCGACTCCCTGGCTCCGGTTTGGGCTGGCCTTCGCCCTGGGGCTCGTCGCGGTGCTGCTCATCGGGGCTGCGGCGCTCTTCGCGTATGACCAGCAGTTCGCCGGACGGATCCTGCCCGGCGTCCACGTCGGTTCGGTCGACCTGTCCGGGATGTCGCCCGACGCTGCGCGTGTCGAGCTCGACCGCGCCTACGGGTCGCTCGCCGATGGGCGGATCGTCATCGACGGGGTGGGCGGGCAGGAAGTCATCACCTATGCCGAAGTCGCGCGAAGACCCGACGTTGACGCGCTCATCGCGGGCGCCATGGCCGTCGGCCGGACCGGCTCCCCGCTCGACCGAGCCCTGGCGGACGCCCGGACGGCACTCCGAGGCGTGGTCCTGGCGCCGGAAACGACGTTTGACTCAAAGACCCTGGCCAGCCGCGTCGGGCAGATCGCGGAAGGGCTGCGGATCGATCCGATCAGTTCGACCGTGGCGATCGATGCTGACAGGCAGTTCGTGGTCGTCCCGGGCAAGGTTGGTCGTGCGGCAGATCCCGAACCGGTCGTCCTCCTGCTGACCGCGGCCCTGGCGCAGATGGATGCCCCGTCCGAGATCAGCCTCAACCTCGGCGTGCACACGGTCCTCCCGGACGTGACGACGGCGGAGGCGTACGACGCCAAGCGGACCGCCGACCGCGTCACCCAGCAGATCAACCTCGTCGTCGGCGAGGACAAGTTGCCGATCGCCGAAGCTGAATTGCGCGGCTGGGTTTCGTTCCACGAGACCGAGAGCGGCGGATACGAAACGACGATCGACACCGCGCCGTTGGCGGGCCTGGTGGAGGCCCTGGCCAAGCAGATCGACCGCGAGCCGGTCAATGCCGAGTTCGTCACGATCAGCGGCCTGGTCACGGACATCATCCCGAGCAAGGACGGCTACAAGGTCGACGTCGCGGCCACGGTCACGCAGGTCCAGCAACTGCTGGCCGAACGGACCGGCGGCACCGAGACGACCGAGCTCGTGCCGGTCATGGCGGTCACGCCACCGGCCCTGACCACGGCCCAGGCCCAGGCGGCTGCGCCGCTGATGGTCAAGATCTCCGAATGGAAGACGTACTTCCCGATCAGCGAGAAGAACGGTTTTGGCGCCAACATCTGGATCCCGGCCCTCGAGATCGACGGATACGTCGTCGGGCCCCGCGAAACCTTTGACTTCTGGGATGCGATCGGCCCGGTGACCCGCGAACGCGGATATCGCGACGGCGGGGCGATCATCAACGGCCGGACGGAGCCGCAGGGCGCGCTTGCCGGCGGCATCTGCTCCTGTTCGACGACGCTCTTCAACGCCGCGCTCCGGGCTGGCTTCGAGATGGGCGCGCGACGCAACCACTACTACTACATCGATCGCTACCCGTTGGGTCTCGATGCCACGGTCTTCATCAGCGCGTCGGGCTCGGTGCAGACGATGTCGTGGACCAACGACACGGACTACCCGGTCCTGATCCGTGGTTACAAGATCAAGCAGGGCACAAAGGGCTACGTGAAGTTCGAGCTCTACAGCGTGCCCAGTGGCCGAAATGTCGTGATCGGCACGCCGGTGGTCAAGAACGTCCGGCCGGCGAGCGACTCGACCCAGGTGACGACCACCCTGGCGGCCGGCAAGCGCAAGCGCATCGAATACCCGGTCGACGGCAAGCAGGTCTGGCGCACGGTGACCGTCTACAACGCCGATGGCACGATCCTGCGGCAGAAGACCTACTACTCGAACTACGCGCGGATCACCGGGATCGTGCTCGTTGGCCAGCGCGCCGCCGCCCCGCCGCCGACGTCGGATCCGACCCCGGATCCGACACCCGAGGCCACGCCGGAGCCGACGCCAGAACCGACGCCCGCCGCTCCGTAGCCCCGCCCGCGTCGTTCGATACCGCCATGAACAGCCCCGAGGGCCTGCTCCTCACGGGCGTCTACGGCTCCGGGAAGTCCACCGTCGCCGAGGAGATCGCCGACTCGGCACTGCTCATGCGCAACCTGGGCGCGATCGTGGCGAACTATCGCGAGGCGGGCACACACCGGTTCATTCTCGCCGGGGTCGTTGCCGACGCGGCAGACCTCACGGCCACGCGCGCCACGATGGCGATGCCGCTCCACGTGGTCCGGCTTGTCGTCCCCCTGGACGTGGTCGAGGCGCGGCTCGGCGGATCGCCCACGGCCGCTCGGGCCGATGATCTCGCGATCGCCCGACAGTGGCTCGCGGCTGGAACGGGCGTCGGCCTCGAGGATGCCGCGGTCGAGAACGTCGGGCCGATCCGCGCCACGGCTCTCGACGTGCTCAAGGCGATCGGCTGGGACGACTCCGGGGTGCGGCGACTGCTGGCCGTCAGAGCAGGCCGACCGCCGCGCAGTCCTCGGCGATCGACTCCAGATGGTGCGGGTCAGTGGTGGCCGCAAAACCCTGGAGGATCGTCCGGCTGAGTCCCAGATCCGCGTACTCGCGGAGTCGGTCCCGCCGGGCGGCCCCGGGCGCGGCATCCGGACGGCCCCAGACGTGAACGGCGACCCGCAGCGTCGAGGGATCGCGACCGACCTCCCGACACCGCTCCGCGATGACTGGCAACGCAGCGGCGACCTCGTCGGGCATCAGGGCATCCAGGTTGAGCTCGTCGGCGAATCGGGCGGCCAGGCGCCACGTCACCTTCGGGCCGTTGCCGCCGACGACGATCGGCAACCGGGGCGTCTGGAGACCCTTTGGCTCATGGATCGCGTCGATCACGTGGGCGTGGCGACCGTCGTATGACGCGCGTCCTGGCCCGAGCATCCGGGTGATGATCTCGAGGTGGTCGGCGAGGATGGACAGGCGCTCGGGTGCGTCGGGAAAGCCGTACCCATACGCCAGCCACTCATCCTCCTTCCAACCCGCGCCGATCCCGAGCTCGACGCGGCCACCGCTGACCACGTCCAGCGTCGAGATGGCCTTGGCCGTCAGCGCCGCATTCCGGTAGGCCGCGGCCAGGACGAGATGCCCCAGGCGCGCCTGCGAGGTGGCCATCGCCAGCGCGGCCAGCTCCACGAACGGCTCGAAGACGATGGCCTCCTCGGGCGGCGGATCGACCTGGAAGTGGTCGTAGACCCACAGGGACTCGAACCCGAGTGCCTCCGCTTCCTGGGCGGCCCCGACTGTCCGTTCCCACGCGCGTTCGGGCGGCATCCCGAGGTATTCGCGGTCGCAGCCCTGCGGCAGCGTGATCCCGATCTTCACGGCGACGGCGTCCACGGGCCGTAGGCGGTCTCGATGCCCTGCCGCACGCGCTCCACGAGGGTCTCGTCGACCGGGCGCACGTCGGCGACGGAGTACCAGAGCCCCGCCTCGCGAACGAACCGACTCAACGTCAGCATCGCCTGCGAGACGTCCTCCCAGGTCACGCCCATCGCCTCGGGACGGATGTCCACGCCGACCCTGACCAGCGCGGCGAGCATCCGCTCGGGCTCGTTCTCCTGAAGCATCGAGCCGACGTAGACGCCGAGCCCGACCGGCTGGCCGTGGATGAAGTGGCGCCCGGTCAGGCGCTCGAGGTTGTAGAAGAGGAAGTGCTCCACCCCCTCGATGTGGCGCGGGTTCCAGCCCGCGCCGTGGAAGGTCGGCGCCGCCCCAGCGATGGGCGAGCATCAGGGTCCGGATGCCCGGTCTCGTTGACCTCGCGGATGTCGTCGAGATGGGCCAGGACGTCGTCGAGCCGTTCGCGGGCCGCCGCGACCAGTCGCTCGTCGTACGGCCACTGCGGTTCCTCGCGACCGTGGTCGCGGGCAAGCCGCCAGTCGGCATGGGCCGTGTGGTAGCAGAGGATGTCGCCGACGCCCGCGCGGTTGAGCCCGACGGGCGCTGACTGGATCACGTCGAAGTCGACGTACACGGCCTCGGGTACGGCCCAGCCGAGGTAGCGGACGATCCCGTCGCGCCGCAGCCCCGCGCGATGCCCGAACGGGCGCGTTCACGGTCATCGCTGTCGGCACCTGGAAGAGCGGGAGCCGCCGCCGCCAGGCGACGAACTTGGCGACGTCGAGTCGCCTGTCCACCACCGAGGCCGATGACGCTGGCGCAGGCCGGCAAGCGCTCGACGCTCCGCCTCAGCTCGGCGACCTCGAGGGTGCGGACGAGATGGACCCCGCGAGACCGCCGTCGAAGGCGTCCTCGAACCGGGGCCAGAGGTCGTCCATCGTGACCACCAGGTACGGCCGGTGGACGAAGTTGGCGAAGCTCGGCGACGAGGTTGCGCCCGAAGACCGTCTGGAACTCGCCGCTCATGCCGCGGACCGTGTGGCGTGGGCCATGATCCGTTCCTCGGTCGCATCGGCGCGATCGAGGGTTGCCGTGATCCGGCCCTCGCGCATGACCAGGATCCGGTCGCTGATCCCGAGCACCTCGGGAAGCTCGGACGAGACCATGACGATGCCGACTCCGCGCGCGGCGAGGTCCCGCAGCAGCCCATAGATCTCGCGCTTGGCGCCGACGTCCACGCCGCGCGTTGGCTCGTCGATCAACAGGATCCGGCAGCGGGCGTGGAGCCACTTGGCGAGGATGACCTTCTGCTGGTTGCCACCCGACAGGTTCCGAACTCGAGCCAGCGGGCCCGGTGTCCGGATCGCGAGCCGCGAAATGTGCTCGCGGACGATGGTCCGTTCACGCCTGGTATTGATGATGCCGCCCGGCGCCACGTCCTCCATCCGGGCCACGGTGACGTTGGTTGCCAGGGCCTGATTGAGGAGGAGCCCATCCGCCTTGCGATCCTCGGTGAGCAGGCCGATCCCGAGCGCGATCGCCGCTCGTGGCGAGCCGATCTTGACCGCCTTGCCGAAGACCTCGACCGTTCCCGCGTCGATCGGGTCGGCGCCATGGATGGCTCGAAGAACCTCCGTCCGCCCGGACCCGGCCAGACCGGCGATGCCGACGATCTCGCCCGCGTGCACGGTCAGGTCGATGTCGCGGAACACGCCGTTGCGGGTCAGGCCGCGGACCACCAGCACGGTTTCGGCACCGGGGGACGATCGCCGCTCCCCGTAGATGTCGCCCAGGTCACGGCCAACCATCTGCCGCACGAGATCCTCGGAGGTAAGGTCGCGGGTCGGCGTCGTGGCGACCACCCGGCCGTCCTTCATGACCGTGACGCGGTCGGTGATCCGGAACACCTCGTTGAGTCGGTGCGAGATGTAGATGAAGGCGACGCCCTTTTCGGTGAGCCGGCGCATGACCCGGAACAGGCCTTCGAGCTCGGCGTCGGCGAGGACCGCGGATGGCTCGTCGAGCACGATCAGCCGGGCGTCACGCGAAAGCGCTTTCGCGATCTCGACCATCTGCCGTCTGGCCACGCTCAGCGTGCCAACCCGACGCCGCGGGTCCAGGTCCAGGCCGAGCCGTTCGGCGACCACGGCGGTCTGCTCGGCAAGCCGCCGCCGATCCACCAGCCCGCGGCCCGAGGTCGGCAGCCGGCCCATGAAGATGTTCTCGCCAACGCTCAGGTGCGGTGCGAGGGCGGGCTCCTGGTAGATGATCGCGACGCCGCGCTCGATCATTTCCTGCGGGCCCGCGTCCTCGACTCGTTCGCCGCCAACGTGGATCTCCCCGGCGTCGCGCGTGTAGGCACCCGACAGGATCTTGACCAGGGTCGACTTGCCGGCGCCGTTCTCTCCGACGAGCCCGAGCACCTCGCCGGGTCGAACCGAGAGGTCGACGGCGCGGAGCGCGTGGGCGCCCGGGAACGACTTGTCGATCCCGCGCATGTCGAGCACGAATTCGTCGCTGGTCATCGTCGCTGCCCAGGAGCCGGCGAACGTCGAGGGCGGGCGGAGGAGGCGCCCGACCCTCGACGCGCTGGCTGGGTTAGAAGCCCTTGCCGAGCCACTCGTCGACGTTGCTGGCGTCGATCGTGTTCGTGGGCAGGACCCACGTCTTCTCGATGGTCTCGCCCGCCAGCAGCTTGGCGGCCGACTGGCAGGCCTCGATACCGGCATTGTCGTAGGTGAAGGTCACCACGATCTTGCCGTCCTTGATCGCCTGGATCGCCTCGTTCTGGCCGTCGATGCCGACGACCTTGAACTCCTCGAGCCGCCCGGCGGTCTCGAGCGCGGCGACGACGCCGAGCGCCATTGCGTCATTGTGGGTGTAGATCACGTCGACCTCGCCCGGGCCATATGCCTGGAGCAGGTCGTTCATGGCCGTCAGCGCAAGCTCGCGCTTGTAGTCGGCGGTGACGCTCTGGACGATCTCGACCGACGGATCGTTGGCCGTCAGCCAGGCCACGAACTCGTCGTGCCGATCCGTCGTCGCCGAGGCACCGGCGGTGCCCTGGATCTCGATGACCTTGCCACCGTTGCCGCCCAGGATCGTCTTGGACACATACTCGGCCGCCGTCTTGCCGATCAGCTTGTTGTCCGCGCCGATGTGCTGGGTGACCTCGACGTCCACGCTCCGGTCGAGCGTGATCACCGGGATCTTCTTGTCGAGCGCTCGCTTGGCGGCCTCGGTGAGACCGGCCGCCGTGTTCGGCGTCAGCAGCAGCACGTTGACCGGCCGGCTGATGAACTCGTCGACGTGGTCCGACTGCTTGGCGTCGTCGCCGAGCGCGTCCGAGACGAGCGTCTGGGCGACCGGGTTGCAGTTCTCGGCCACCTTGCGGTTCTGGTTGGTCCGCCATTCATCGCTGCCGTTGGCCTGCGAGAAGCCGATGACCTGCGCCCGGGACCCTGCCGGCGTCCCCGTTGCGCTACACGCCCCGAGCAGCCCGACCAGCAACAGTGCCCCGATCGCCCCAACGGTTCGCTTCCAAGCCATTGCCACGTGCCTCCTACCTCGCTCCACGTTTCGATCGCCGCCAGGCAGGTGCCCGGATCCGGCGCGCCGATTGCCACCTCCCCGCATCAAGGGCTCACCTGCTCTCGTCCTTGCCCCGCGCCCGTCGCTCGAGGAGAACGGCGCCGAGGATGATCAGGCCCTTGGCGATGCGCTGGGAGAACGGCGGGACGCCGAGCAGGTTGAGCAGGTTGTTGACCGCGGCCACGATCCCGGCGCCGACCAGGGTTCCGCCCACGCCGCCCGATCCGCCGAACAGGCTGGTGCCGCCGATCACGACGATGGCGATCGCGTCGAGCTCGAACCCCTCGCCCTGGGTGGCCTCCGCGGCCGCGAGCCGCGACACCACGATCAGGGCGGAGATCGCGGCGCACAGGCCACTGATCACGTAGACGCTGAAGATGATCCGCCGGGTCGGGATGCCCGAAAGTCGCGCGGCCTCCAGGTTGTCGCCAACGGCATAGACCGCTCGCCCAAAGGTGGTGTGGTTCAACGTGAACCAGGCGAGCGCCGCGATCCCGAGGAACATGAGGAACGGCACCGGGATGCCCGCCAGCGATCCATTGCCGATCCAGGCGATATCGGCGGCTGCGTCGCCGGCCCGGATCGGCTTCGCGTCCGAGTAGGTCAGCGTTACGCCCCTGGCGATGACGAGCATCGCCAGGGTCATGATGAACGGCTGGACGCCGCCCCTCGTGATGCCGAGACCGTTCAGCGCGCCGACGATGGCGCCAATGACGAGCGCGAGCAGGATCGCGATCGGCCACGGAACGCCACCCGCCAGGATCGACGCGAAGCCGATCGAGACGATGCCGAGGATCGAGCCCACCGACAGGTCGATCCCGGCGGTCAGGATGACGAAGGTCATCCCGATCCCAAGGATGCCGGCGATCGACGCCTGTCGCGCGACGTTGGCGAAGTTCTCGGCGGTCAGGAAGTGCTCGGACTGGGTGGCGCCAAGCGCGACGAGGGCGATGAACGCGAGCAGGATCCCGTTGCCGCGCAGGAACCGCAGAAGCCGATCCCGGGCGTCCCTCCCGCGTGCTTGCTGTGCGCCTCCGGCGGCGTCGGTGGTCGCGATGGCCCCCTCGGCGTCGGGCATATCGTTGCTTCCCTTCACCGTGCCGTCCAGCCGCCATCAATGAGCAGCGTCGCGCCCGTGACGAGCGACGCGGCAGGTGACGCGAGGAAGACCACCGCACCGGCCACGTCCATCGGCTCGCCGATCCGGTGCAGCCCGGCGATCCGCTCGCGGACGTCGGCCTCGAAGATCGGATCGGCGAGGTCGTCCGCGGTCCCATCGGTTCGGATGAACGTGGGAGCCACGGCGTTGACCGTGATCCCGTGACGTCCCCATTCCACCGCCAGGCACTTGGTCAGGTGCGCGACCGCCGCCTTGGACGCGCAATAGATCGACTCGGTCGGCAAGGCGACGAACCCTGCCTGGGAGCTGAGATTGATGATCCGACCGTACCCCTGCGCGATCATCGTGCGACCCGCCGCCTGGCTGGCAAAGAACAGGCCCCGGACGTTGACCTCCATCGTCAGGTCGAAATCGGCCTCGGTCACGTCTTCCGCCGGGTTTGCCGGGCCGAGGCCGGCATTGTTGACCAGGATGTCCAGCCGGCCGAACGCGGCAACGACACCCGCGACCGCCGCCCGCGACTCGTCGGGATGGCGCACGTCCATGCGCACCGGCAGCGCCCGGCGACCCTGGGCCTCGATCTCCGCCACGAGCTCGGGAGCGCCATCGGGGTCGCGCAACCCCAGCGCGATCTGCGCACCGGCATGTGCCAGGGCAAGCGCGATCGCGCGGCCAAGGCCGCGCCCGGCACCCGTTACCAGGGCCACCTGCCCGTTGAGGTCGAAGCTCGGAAAGCTGTGCACGATCCCCTCGTGTGGATGTGACGCTTATCGCAGAGGCTTATCGTTAGCGCTTATCGTTTGCGCTTGACGATAAGCCGCCGCAGGATATAGCCTCCGATGAGCGACCGTCAAGGGGTACGCTTACCGACAGTTCGGGCCACGACAGCGCCCGGAATGGAGCCCCACCTGACCTCGATGAACCGCGCCAGAGGCATCCCGGCGACCGTCACCCTGCGCGACGTGGCCCAGGAATCGGGCGTCTCGATCACGACGGTCTCCAGGATCCTCAACGGGCGGGCGACCGGCGTCCCGATCCGGGAGGAGACGCGCCAGCGGGTGCTGGCCGTGGCCGCGGAGCGCGGGTACAAGCCGAACCTGCTGGCCCGTGGTCTGCGCGGCAGCCCGAGCTCGATGCTCGGCGTCATCGCTCGCGACGTGGCCGATCCCTTCCACACCCAGATCCTTCGCGGCATCAATGCCGTCGCTCGGGCCCGCGATTACCGCCTCTTCCTGGGCCACGTCGACTACCGGCCTGACGTCGCCCTGACGTATGGCTCGATGTTCGAGCGATCGCATGCGGACGGGATCATCGTCATCGGCGACATCGAGGGCGGGGACGCAACCATGGAGGTCCTGGCGCAGCAACACCGGCACGTCCTCGGCGTCACCGACCGGACGGGTCGTCGCCTGATCCCGGGCGTCTACGCGGACAGCGTCGCTGGCACCCGTCTCGCGATGGACCATCTCTGGGATCTGGGTCACCGCTCGATCATCTGCGTGTCGGACGATCGGACATACGACGGGCGGTTGCGGATCGAGCTCTACGAGCGCTTCATGCGTGACCACGGCGCCGGCGACCGCGTGCGCGCGTTCATCACGGATCCCGAGCCGGAGCCCGCGTTCACGATCGGCCAGCGGATCTTCGGCGAGCTGCGTGGCGGGGATGCCCCGACCGCGATCTACGCTACCTCGGACACGATCGCGATCGGGCTGATGCGTGCCGCATTCGACGCCGGGATTGCCATCCCCGATCGGCTGTCGCTCGTCGGCTTCGATGACATCGACTTTGCGGCGTTCACGATTCCGCCACTCACCACGATCAGCCAGTCCGGTGTCGAAATGGGACGGATCGCGGCCGAGCTGTTGTTCGACATGGTGGCGCAGGGGCGCCACCGGTCGGCCGTCCAGGATGTCGTGCTGACGCCCACGCTGGTCGCCCGTCAGTCGACCGCCCCACCGCCCCGGCCGGACTGATCGGAGCGGCGGCGCGGCCCGCGACCTAGAATCGCCGGGCGATGACTGTCAACGTCCTGTTCATCCAGGGGGCCGGCGAGGGTGCCCACGCCGAGGATGCGCTGCTGGCGGTGTCTCTGACAGCCGAGCTCGGCGAAGGGTTCGACGTCCGGTACCCGGCCATGATCGATGAGGCCGGGGCCGAATTCGATGTACTGACCCGACAGATCGATGAGGCGATCGCGTCGCTGGACGGCGATGTCATCGCCGTCGGGCATTCGGTCGGCGCGTCGATCCTCGCCAGGCACCTCAGCGAAATCGACCCGGACCCGCGGATCCTCGGGGTCTTCCTCCTTGCGACACCGTTCTGGGGCGGCGAGGGAATCTGGACATGGGAGGAAGGCAAGCTCGACCGCGCGGCCGCCACGCACCTGGCGCAACGGGTCCCCGTCTTTCTCTATCACTGCCGGGACGACGAGGTGGTGCCGTTCAGCCACCTGAGGCCGAATGCCGCGTCCATGCCGGCCGCAACTGTTCGCGAGCTCGAGACGGGTGGCCATCAGTTCGGGAATGATCTGACGGTCGTCGCACACGACATCCAGACGCTCGTCGAGGACGCGCCAGGGTCGATCGAGCGTGGTGCGTAGAGTCACCACCAAACACCACCGAGGGTATGGAGGCTCGACGGCTCGAACGTGCATCATTGGGCCGGAACGAGGTGGAGGGACTCAACGGGGGTGGGCCCACGGCACGAGGTCCTTATGACCGGTCGCCCTGACCCGTGTCGCAGTGCCAATGGCGAGACCGCCCTCGATCGGAGGAGGCA
Organism: uncultured Chloroflexia bacterium; assembly: GCA_963731865.1. GTDB lineage: Bacteria > Chloroflexota > Limnocylindria > Limnocylindrales > CSP1-4 > SPCO01. The sequence goes on from CAVSXG010000002.1 coordinate 2,244,443, forward strand.
CGAACATGGCGCGTCAATTCTCGAAAAGGCTTGGGCTGGCGGTGAGTGCCGCAGCCGTGGTGCTATGTCTCACGGCCAGTGCCGCTCTTGCTGGCGAGGTGACGGGGAGCGGCGCCAACGATCATCAGAACCAGGGGATGTCGTGGTGCTCGTTCTCGGGGCTGAATGACGATCCGACCGCCCCGCTCGACGGCTCCGGCCCGAACGGTCCGGGCGGGCAATCGCAGGCCTTCGGACAGGATGTCCGGCTCGGGCTCGGCGATCCGCACGAGTTCAACCCGGGCGTGGCCTGCAACCCCAACAGGACACCCCTGCCGCCCCAGCCCAACCGGACAAAGTAGGAATCACCACATCGCTGGAGGAGAGCCTCCAACGGCCGTCGCACACTCCGCGGCGGTTGCCGAGGCTCTCCTCCAGCACCGTTCCTTGACCGATGGAGGCGTCATGACTCTTGGAGAGCGGCTATCCCTGGTTCGTCGAGCGGAATGCCTCGACCACCTGCTCCGCATTGGGCAGTCGCCTGAGCAAGCGGAACGTTGGTGTGAGGCCTGGGAGCGTGAGGCGGAGGCCCGTGGGTGGCAGCGAACCGCCGAGTTCTGGGATCACGGGCGGCTCTGGATCGATGCCCAGATCGCTGCGAGGCGGAGTCCCGCGGCGCTCGCGCTGAGGCGCTGACCCGGCGAGTCCGCGGTTCGCCGAGGCATTGTGGTGGAGATGGGGGAGAGTCGAACTCCCCGTCCAGAACCCTTCGCCGGAGACCACTACGAGCGTGTCCGATGGTTTGTCGTCGACCGCCCGAACGGGCATCGGCACCCTGCCGAGCGGTCCAGTCACGTGCCCCTAGATCGGGCTTGTCTCCGGACTACGTGACGCTTGTCCGGATCGCAGCCCCGCTGAATGACGCTTCCACTACCCGCGGAGCGGAGGTAGCTTCCACGCTCACCTTACTGCCTAAGCAGCGAGGGCGAGAGTCGACTGGCGGTTGCCAGGTACTTCGTTTTGCTGCCTGATTAACGAGGCCTGAGCAGCATCCTCGGCTCGCGTTCCCCGGTAGCCAGGCCCTGTCGAAACCACACATCCCCACAGGTCCGAGTACCGGCTCGGACTGACAAGTATACCGAATTCGATCACTTGTGACCAGATGTTCGGTTTGGCGGCCTAGCCTTCCGCGGCGGTCTCCGCAAGGTCCTGTTCGGCCAGGGTCCTGTGATGGAGTTGTTCGGCGAGCTCCTCCGCGCGCGCAGAGAGGGAGCGCACCTCCGGATCGGCCGGGTCGAGCTTTGCCTTGGCCGTTTCGATCCGCTCGATCTCTCGCGCATCCTGGGCGATGTTCTCGACGGTTGCCTGGAAGTCTTCCTGGAGTTCCGACACGTCCCCGCACCTCCTGTCGTGTTACGCCGTCGACGTCCAGCGACCGTCGCGATAGACATACCACACGGTCGTCGGCTCGCTCGACAACAAGCGCGCGTGCACCGTTGTCGCCGGGTAGCGCTCCCGGAGCCGCGTCTGGAGGGCCATCGGGTCGTCAGCCGACAGACCGTCCGTCTGTTCGTGCACGAATTGCACGAACGAGGCGTCGGTCCGGGGATTGACGACCAGTACAGGGCGCAAGCTGGCTCCTCCGGCCTCGGACACATGAGCATGCGGTTGCCGACATTGCAGCAGCGAACCAACGAGAGCCCCGAACGTACGATCGACGCAGCAATCCTTGATGCCGGCGCCTCCTGCTAGCATCTGGGTGGCCGAACCTCTTCTCGAGGACGGGGGACCCGACCGGACACCCGGGGCAAATCGCGAGCCGATCGCGACGGCGAGCCCACCGCCGAGCCCGACAGCTCACCTCGCAGGCCGACCTGGGCATGTTGTGAGGTGCCCGGGTGCGACTGCCGACGCGCGATTCGATCGAGGGCCTGCGACCGATCTCGCGCAACCTGTCGCTCGACCTCATCGCCGCGGTTGGCTACGGCGTCTCGGGTGCGCTGGTGTCGACCCTGTTGCCCACGATCGCCCGCCGTGGTGGTCTCGAGCCCCTTGGCCTTGCCGTCCTGTCGGCCGCTCCCTTCCTGACCAATTTGCTGAGCGTCTTTGCCGGTCGGCTCGGGCCGAAATCGACCGCCCAGTTTGCCCTCCTCCGCGGGCTCGGCGCGGGATCGCTCGTGGCTCTCGCGTTCGTCCCCGGAGCCCAGATCATCATCCTCGTCGCGTTTCTCTTCTGGATCAGCATCTCCTTTGGCTCTCCGTTCCAGCTCCGGTTCTGGGGCGCGACGTACCCGGGTCGGATGCGAGGGCGGGTGATCGGATTCCTCGGGACCGGTCGCGCCGCGGCCGCTGGGGCCGCCGCGGTGGTTGGTGGAGTTCTCGCCGATCGGCTGGGCGGTCCGACGGCGGTCGCGCTGGGTGGGGTGGTTGGGCTGGTGTGCTCGCTCGCCTACTTCGGGTTCCGAACGTCGGCTTCGGCCGCGCCGATGGCCTACTCGGCGCGCGAGTCGATCCGCGCCATGCGCGCCCGGCCAATGCTTCAGCGGGTCGCCCTGGCCCAGGGATTCTTTGGCGGCGGGTTCATCGCGGCCGGCCCGCTGTTCGCGCTCGTCTACGTCGACCGGCTCGATCTGTCCTTGTCGGATGTCGGCGTGATCGGGGTCATCGGCGCGGCCGCAACTACCGTCTCGTTCCTGGTCTGGGGCAGCGTCGCTGATCGGTTCGACGCCCTCGCGGCGATGCGCTGGGGCAGCATCATCGGGCTGGTCGGCCTGGTGGCCTACGCCGTAGCCCCCGTGTACGGCCTCCTCCTCCCCGCGGCGCTTGCGATCGGGATCGCGAATTCATCGATCGAGATCGGGGTGTCGGGCGTGATCAGCGATCACACGGAGCTCGCCTCGAGGGCCGCCGCGATGAGCGGCTGGAACGCGATCACGGGTGCACGGGGCCTCGTCGCGCCATTCCTGATGAGCGCACTCGTCCAGTTCGAGGTCGTCAGCCTGACGGTCGGGCTGCTCGTGTGCGCCTCTGCCTCGGCCGTCGGGGTCGCGCTGTTCTGGTGGGCGGCCCGTCGGGCGCGATCCGACGCAGCCATGGCCAGGGCGGTGATCACCGCCGGTTGAGCGCCCTCGGCTCGGTCGGCGTCGGTACGATGCCGGAATGCGCCTGACGCCCTGGGAGGAGGAGCGCCTCCTGATCTTTACCGCAGCCGAGCTCGCCCGGCGTCACCGCGCCGCCGGTTTGCCGCTCAACGCCCCGGAGGCAGTGGCGCTGATCTGCGACGCAATGCTGGAGGTGGCGCGCGGCGGGGCCGACTACGCCGGCGTGGAGGCGGCCGGGCGGACAGCGGTCACGATCGCCGACGTGATGCCGGGCGTTCGCGAGCTCGATCGACGAGGTGCGGCTGGAGGTTCTGATGGGCGACGGGACGCGCCTCATCGTCCTGCTCGATCCCCTCGGCGCGACGGTCGGCCACGACGAGGTTGCCGAGACAACGGGCGCCGGGCGCGGTCCGGCCGGGGACACCAGACGACCACGAGGAGGCAGCGTCCGCGCGAGATTCGATCGACCTGACGGTTCGGAGTGGCTCCCGACGCGTGATCCATGTCTCATCCCACTACCCGTTTCATCGCGTCAATGCCAGGCTCGAGTTCGATCGCGAGTCGGCTCGTGGGTACCGTCTCGACCTCCCGTCCGGGGCGTTCGAACGTTGGGCACCCGGCGAGACCCGGACGGTCCGGCTGGTTCGTTTTGGTGGTGATGGCACCGCTGCTCCAGGCGACGAATCGTGAAGCCGCTTTCGACCGAGGAGCGGCTCGCCCGCTTCGGGCCTGGCGTCGACGATCGGGTTCGCCTGGCCGATAGCGACCTTTGGATCCGCGTTGGCGAAGACCGCCAGGCACCGGGCGATGAGCCGATCTGGGGCTACGCCAGGAACCTCCGGGCCGGCCTCGCCCAGTCGGAGCGATCGAACGACTCGCAGCTCGACGTCCTGATCGCGGGCGTCGTCGTCATCGATCCAACCATCGGCGTGGTCAAGGCGGACATCGGGATCAAGGACGGCCGCATCGTCGGGATCGGGCGGGCAGGCAACCCCGCGATCAGCGACGGGGTCGATCTCGAGGTTGGCCCATTGACGATGACGTTCATGGGATACGGCCTGATCGCCACCCCCGGCGCGATCGACAGCCACGTCCACACGATCAGCCCGGCACTCTTGCCGGCTGCCCTCTCGGGTGGCGTGACGACGTTGATCAGCGCCGGCTTCGAGGAGCCCCCATGGGCCATGGAGCGCATGCTCGCCGGGCTCGAGGGTTGGCCGGTCAACGTCGGTCTCCAGGCGAATGCGCGGGCGACGCACGACGACCCACTCGACGCCATCGTCGAGGCTGGCGCGATCGGCTTCAAGATCCACGAGGACTATGGCGCCTACCCGGCGATCATCGACCACACGCTCGCGTACGCCGACCGCCACGACGTGTCCGTGTCGCTGCACACCGATGGGCTCCACGAGTCGGCCGAGCTCGAGGACACGGTCGCCGCCATCGCCGGGCGGACGGTCCACGCCTACCACGTGGAGGGCGCGGGCGGCGGCCACGTGCCCGACCTCCTCGGCCTGGTTCGCGAACCCAGCGTGATCTGCTCCTCGACGACGCCCACCATCCCGTACGGCGTCGCCGCGCCCATGGAGCACCTGCCGATGACGATGCTCAACCACGGCACGTCGTTTGCGCTGCCGGGCGACGTTGCCCTGGTCCGCGAGCGGATCCATCCCGCCACGATGGCTGCCGAAGGCCCGCTTCACGAGCTCGGTGCGATCGGGATCGTCAACTCCGACTCGCAGGGCATGGGCCGGATCGGCGAGACCCTGCGGCGCACCATGCAGCTTGCGCACGTGATGAAGGCGTGGCGGACTACAGAGGCCGGAGCGGGCCATCCCGGTCTCGCGTCGCCGGTTGATGACCCATATGACGACACGGACCGCGTGCTGCAATACCTGGCCAAGGTGACCATCGAACCCGCGATCACGCATGGGATCGCCGAGCACGTGGGCTCGTTGCGGCCGGGCAGATTGGCCGACATCGTGCTGTGGAAACCGGCGTTCTTCGGCGCGAAGCCGGAGTGGATCTTCAAGAGCGGGTTTCCGACCTGGGGACCGATCGGCGATGGCAACGCCACGGTGGAGCGATCCGAGCCGACTCGGTATCAGCCGGACTGGGGCGCCGAAGCGACCGTGGCGCCGCGCCTGGCGGTCACCTTCGTCTCGGGCGTCGTGGATCGGCAGGCCCTGGCCACGCGTCTCGGGACCCGACGAGCGCTCATCCCCGTGGCGGGCTGCCGTGGTCTGACGCGTTCGTCGCTCGCCCGGAACCGCGCCACCGCGCCGATCGAGATCGATCCGACCGATGGCCGGGTGACCCTGGACGGTCGACGGTTGGCGGTCGACCCGGTCACCGAACTCCCGCTCAACCGGCGGTACTTCCTCCGCTGATCACCAGATGTCGCCGATCGTGAAGCCGTCCGGGAACGGGTCGGTCGCATCGACCACGTAGGACGCGAACCCGGTGATCCAGGCCTGGCCGGTGATCGACGGCACGATTGCCTGGTACGCGCCGACGGTCGCCTCCTCGAGGACGCGACCCGTGAACACCGTGCCCAGGATGCCTTCGTGGCGGAACGCGCCGCCAACGCGGAGCTGTCCCCTCGCGTGGAGCACCGCCATCCGGGCGGAGGTCCCGGTGCCACAAGGCGATCGGTCGATGGCGCCGGTCCAGGTCGCGGGTCGCTCCCAGTCGAGCACGCCGGTCGACACCGTGACGACGTTTCGGGCGTCGTTGGCCGGGTCGTGCGGCGGGCCGGACAGCTGGGCGATCGTGATCCCGGCGAACCCGGGCTGCTCGGGGTGCACGACGGGCAATTGGTCGGCGGCGGCCGCCTTGATCATCTCGCTGATCCGCACGATGTCGGCGCCCTCGTCTGGGGTCAGCCCCAAGCCGAACGGCGTCGCATCGGCGATCACGTAGAACATGCCGCCATACGCGACGTCGACCGTGACCGTGCCAAGGTGCGGGACCTCGACCGGCACGTCCAGGTGGGTCGCGAACGCCGGGACGTTCCGGAAGGTCACGCCCTCCACCTTGCCGTCGGCGCAGAGGGCCGTCACCCGGATCAGGCCAGCAGGCGACTCGAGCGTCATCTCGGTCACGGGTTCGAACATCGGCAGGATCCCGGTCTCGAGCAGGACGGTCACCACGCACATGGTGTTGGTGCCCGACATGCCGGGGTATTCGACCTGTTCCATGATCACGTAGCCGGCGTCGGCAGTGGGATCGGTTGGGGGCAGCAGCAGGTTGCAGTTGGCCGCCGGGTAGCCTCGCGGCTCGCGCAACATCCGCAATCGCAGGTCGTCACGATTGGCCCGCAGCCAGGCCATCTTGTCGAACATCGTCGCGCCGGGCACGTCCTCGACGCCGGCCGACGATGACCCGGCCCGGTTCGCCGGCGGCATGGGCATCGACGGCCCGGATGACCGGCCCGAGTTGCAGTCGATCCGGGATGTCGGTCATGGGCGTCGTCAGCTAGCGGCCGCGCTGCGCGTCGGCCATCTCGCGCGCGATGTCTCGCCGGGATTCGCGGTCCGCGATGTCGCGTCGGCGGTCGTGGAGCTGCTTGCCGCGGGCCAGCGCGAGCTCGATCTTGGCTCGACCGCGTGGGCTGATGTACAGCCGCAGCGGCACGATCGTCTGGCCCTTGGACTTGGTCCGCCCCAGGAGCTCGTCGATCTCCGAGCGCCGCAGGAGCAGCTTGCGGATTCGCTTCGGCTCGTGGTTGTACCGATTGCCGGTCTCGTACGGCGCGATATGGGCGCCGATGAGCCAGGCCTCGCCCCGTTCGATCCGGGCGTACGCGTCGGACAGGTTCGCCTTGCCGGCGCGGATCGACTTGATCTCGGTCCCGGTCAGGACGATGCCCGCCTCGAACGTCTCGTCGATCGTGAACTCGTGGCGAGCTCTTCGGTTGAGGGCGACGGTCACCTCGTCGCGCATCGGGGACTCCTCGTGAACGGGCTCCTGGCCAAGGCGCACGAACGCCGGCCCGATGCGGGCCGGCGTCCGAGTTGCTTACCCACCCACAGGGTGTCCGACTAGACGGCCATCTCCTGCGAGGTGGTGCAGCTACGATTGCTATCTATCACTGCACATCACCTCCTTTCGTTCCCGGGAACCGTACCCGATGCTCGAATGGAGCGCAAGAGTGTGTACTCGTCCAGTACGTCCGTTACACCTCGACCCCAACAGAGGCCAGGTATTCGGCCGGGGTGAGGTAGCCCAGAGCCTGGTGTGGTCGGACAGTGTTGTACACGACTTCCCAGGCTCGCAGCTCGGCCTGGAAGGCGGCAAGCTCGGGTAGGGCGTCGGTCACCTGGTAGAACTCCTCGGTGTGGGTGCGGTTGGCCCGCTCGACCGCGCCGTGCAGCTTGGGCGAGCGCGGCGGCAGGACGAACAAGCGGATGCCCCGGGCCTGGCAGGCGGCCTCGAACTGGGCCATGAACTCGGAGCCGTTGTCGATGCTGATGGCGCGGATCGGGAACGGCATCCGCTCGGCCAGCCGGTCGAGGACGTCGGCCGCGGCCTGCGCGGTCGCCCGTCGGCCGAGCTCGACGGTGTCCCAGCGGCTGACCACGTCCCGGGCGGTGAACTGTTTCCAGATCTGGCTGGGCAGTGGCCGGATCGCTGGTGGCGCGCTTTCCTGACAGATGTCGCCTTGGCGACCCTTGGGCACAATGGGGCGCGTTACCATCGGCTCCCGAACGTGGTTCAAGCCGGGTTCGAGCGTGGATCGTGGGTTCCGGTACCGGGTGCGACTCGGTTACCAGCCCTAATCGCCCCCATTCCGAGCCCAAGGGTCACCAGACCGACATTTGTCAGGATCCGGTTGGCCAGGTGCCGTGCGCCGGGGTTCGCGCACGTCCCGCGAGCGGGGCGTGCCGTCCTGCCCGCGCCGCGGCCGCGCCGCCGCCGCCCACAAGCCGCGGGCCGACCTCGGTCAGGCTGCCGCGCGAAGGCCGTCGACGACGGCTTCCGCACCGAGGACCCCGAGCGCCGCGTCGAGGGTCGGGTCTTCGCCGGTCGGGACCGGGTCCGGGAGCGTCACCACGACGTCAGGGGTCAGGCCCTGCTCATGGATCCAGCGCTTGTCGGGTGTCAGCCAGCGAGCAACGGTCAAGCGGAACGCCCCACCCTCGCCGGACAGCTCCTGCCACTGCTGGACCGTGCCCTTTCCATACGACACCTGTCCGACGAGCGTGGCGCGGCCGGAGTCCTGCAGCGCCCCCGCCACGATCTCGCTGGCCGATGCCGTACCGCCATCGATCAGGCACACGACCTGGAGGGCGGGGTCGGTGGCAAGCCCGCCCGGCAGCGCGTCCGTCGCGATCTGGCCTTCATCGGCGTCCTGCTCCCAGAAGATCACGCCCGAGCCGATGAACTGGCTCGCGATGCTCCGGGCGGCGGTCACGTAACCACCAGGGTTGCCACGAAGATCGAGGATCAGCCCACTCCGGTCCGCGTCGAGGTGGGCGGCCAGGGCCGTCTTGAGCTGCTCGGCCGCCGAATCGGAAAAGCCCCTGACCCGGATGTAGCCCACGGACCCGGCCCCGAGCGTCCTGCTCTCGACCTCCTTCGATTGGACGATGTCACGGACGATCGCGACCTCGAACGCCGCTCCGCCAGCCCGGACGATGGTCAGCCGAACGGTCGTGCCCTTCGGCCCCCGAATTCGGTCACGCGCGCCTTCGACGGTCAGGCCGTCGAGGGTCGTGCCATCCGCTTCGAGGACCACATCGCCCGCCAGCAGCCCGGCGAGCTTCGCCGGCGACCCCTCGAGCGAGTCGGTGATCACGAGCCGGCAGTCCGGCCCGAGCGGCGTGCACCCCGGCGAGCCATCGGCCGATTGCGTCGCGATCTCCGCTCCGATCCCCTCGAACTGGCCGCTGATCCCCTGGAGGCTCTTGCGGTACTCCTCCGACGTCATGTACGCGGAGTAGGGATCGCCAAGGGCGTCGATCATGCCGCGGATCGCACCCTGGATCAGGGTGTCGCGCGGGACCTCCACGCCCGCATAGCGGTCACGGATCGTGTCGTAGGTGTCCCAGAACGGGGTGAACGCCTCCTCCTCGAAGGCCGGTGTGCCCGGCTGCACGGCCGACTGACGACCCATCGAGTAGCCGGACATGAAGAGCGCCGACCCACCGAGGATGACGACGACCGCGATCGCGAGCGGGAGCGCGCGGATCCGTCGGTCGGCGGCAGGAACCGGTGGCGCCACCGCCAGGACGGGCGCATCGAGATGCAGGACTGGCTCGGGATCGGCGGTGTGCATGCTGGACCTGGTCGGGTGGGTGTGACGGATCGGGTGACGGTGTCGGAGGCGGCGTGGCTCCGGGGTGGGGAGCGGCGACAAGGGTACACGCAAAACGAGCGGGTGCCCGTCCGCTCCGCCGGGCGAATTGACCCGACCCGGTGCGTCCGCGCACCGTGCCCTCAGCGGATCAGATAGGTCCGAACCGACACCCAGGATCCCAGCACACCAAGGCCAAGACCCGCGCCCAGGACGAGGGCCACGAGGTCGCGCGTCAGGGACCCGAACTGCAACGGCAGCACGCGGAAGAAGTCCACCATGAACCCGCCGATCGGGTCAGCGACCGCGGCCAGGACCCCGAGCGCCAGCAGCGCACCGAGCAACCCCACGAATGCGCCTTCGAACACGAACGGCCAGCGGATGAACGCGTCCGATGCGCCGACCAGCCGCATGATCTCGATCTCTTCGGCACGCGCGACGACGGCCAGGCGGATCGTGTTGACGATGATGAACAACACGATGACCCCGACGATCACCAGGACGACCGTGCCGGCCGTCCGCAGCAGGTTGGTCACGGTCAGGACGCGCTCCACGAGGTCCTCGATGTTGATCACGTTGCGGATGTTCGGATCAGCGCGCAGCGCGTCGCCGACGGCGCGCACGTTCGTCGGGTCGACCAGCTTGACCTCGAGGCTCGCGTACAGCGGGTTGGAGTCGAGATAGCGCGTCAGGTCCTCACGACCCTGCGCGGCCATGGAGCTGCGGAACCGTTCGAGCGCGGTGTCGCGGTCGACATAGGTGACCGACGCCACCTCGGGCATTGCCTCGAGCGTGGTTCGGAGCGCGTCGATCTGGTTGGCCTGGGCGTTTGGCTGCAGGTAGCCAACGACCTCGACCTTCTGCTCCGTGAATTGCAGACCCGCCAGCAAGCCGGTCTGGATGATCCAGAACCCGGCCAGCAGCAGGAGCATCAGGACCATCGTGGCCGTCGCGGCCAGGCTCATGACCGCGTTCCGCCAGAACCCCTGCCATGCGCGGGTGAGGCTGAACAGGACGAAGGAGACCACCCGATCAGTCCTCGAAGTGGTAGGCGCCGCCCACCTCGTCGCGGATCACTCGCCCCTCCTCGAGCGCGACCACCCGCTTCCGAAGCGCGGTGACGACCTCGGCATTGTGGGTGGCCATCAGCACCGTCACGCCAAGCTCGTTGATCCGCAGGAGTAGCTGGAGGATCTCCCAGCTGATCAGCGGGTCGAGGTTGCCCGTGGGCTCGTCGGCAATGATCAGTCGCGGGTCGTGGACGAGGGCCCGCGCGATGGCCGTGCGCTGCTGCTCGCCGCCCGACAGCTGCGAGGGGACCTGTTGCGCCTGCCCGATGAGCCCCACCAGGGCCAGCACTCGATTGACCGCCGGTGCGATCTCGCGGCGCGGCGTGCCGGTCACCTCGAGGGCGAAGCCGACGTTCTCCCAGACGGTCTTGGTGGGGAGCAGCTTGAAGTCCTGGAACACGATCCCGATCTTGCGACGGATGCGGGGGACCTGGCGTCGCGGGAGATGGGCGAGGTCCTGGCCATCGAGCACGACCTCGCCCCGGGTCGCGACCTCGTCGCGGATGAGCAGCTTGATCAGGGTCGACTTGCCGGCGCCGGACGGGCCGACCAGGAACACGAAGTCGCCTTCGGGGATCACCAGGTCGACGTCGCGCAGCGCCACGTTTCCGTTCGGGTAGCGCATGGTGACGTCATGGAGCACGAGCAGCGGTCGTTCGCGAAAGGCCTGGTCGTGGCTCCGGTCGGGGACCCGACGCCGAATTGATCGGGTCGGACTCGGTGGTGTGGCTGTGATCACGTTGCGCTCCGCGGTTGGGGCCAGGGTCTGGAGACCACCGGCTGGCGTGGCCGGTCGGACTCCTCCCGCGGGCACGGCAAAGGGAGCCATCGACCGTGAGGCTACCACCGGCCACGACCGCTGTCGCGGAACCACGGACCGCGGACTACAGGAGCCCGGGCGAGATGGGCAGGTAGCGCGCGAAGTCTGCGAAGGGGCGGTCCCAGCAGAGGAGGACCGGGAATTGATCGAGCCTGAACCCGGCTCGCAGGCACGCCTCGAGCGCCCGGTCAGCGGCACCGGGGATCCAGGTCGCAAAGGCGCCGCGGGGCGTGACCGCGGAGGTCAGATGGCCGAGGATCGGCGCCATGAGGGCTTCGTCGCGTGCGGCCACCGGCCCGAGTCGACCGGCCTCGCCGGCGTAGCCGTAGCCGATCGGCACGCCGTCCGGGCCGTGGTATAGCCAGCCCCTCCGACCTTCGGTCCGCAGGAACCGGTGGTCGACCGGATGCGCGCCTCCGAGGACCTCGCGGTCGAGGGCGTCGACGGACGCGGCCAGGTGCCGATGGCCGTCGTCGCCAGGCCGATCCGCCACCACCGCCTCGAACGCGACTGGCACGACCCCGGACGGCAGCGTCCCGAAGGCCTCGGGTCGCACCGGCAACCCCGTCAGGTCAAGGAGCGGCATGCGCGGCGCGATCCCGTACGAGGCGTACAGGGCATTCGAGATGGGCTGGACGCTATCGGTGGCGGTAGCGCGGGGGATGTCCGGGTCGTCTGGCAACACTCGACCAAGGAGCTGCCGCCCGACGCCCGCGCCCTGGAACTCGGGGAGGACGAAGAGCATGGACAGGTACCAGAACCGCTCGCGGGCGATGGCCGACGCGAACGCCACGACCCGATCATCGATCTCGGTCGCCACGACGAACCGCTCCGGATCCGTTGTCTGGAGGTGCGTGAACAACCGGATGAGCGGGTTCATCTCGGGCGGGATCTCGCCCTGGCCCAGGCGGACGATGTAGTCGTTGATGGCGGTGCGCCAGATGCCAGCGCAGGTCTCGATCTCGTCCACGCGGGCCGTTCGATACTGGAGCTGGTCGGTCCGTGTCTCCGACCCAGCCTGCAGGGTCACGAGGCGACCGCTTCGTCACCAAGGGCGCGTTCCAGCTCGGCCTGCATGAACCCGTCGAGATCGCCGTCGAGGACTGCGCCGGTATTCCCGGTTTCGTGCCCGGTCCGCAGGTCCTTGACCATCTGGTACGGGTGCAGCACGTAGCTCCGAATCTGGTTCCCCCAGCCGGCTTCGACGTGTTCGCCCTTGAGCTTGCGAACCTCGGCCTCCTTCTCTTCGAGGGCTTGCTCGAGCAGCCGTGCCTTGAGGACCTTGATTGCCATTTCCTTGTTCTGGGTCTGGGAGCGCTCGTTCTGGCTCTGGGCGACGATGCCCGTCGGCAGGTGGGTCAATCGAACGGCCGAGTCCGTCTTGTTGACGTGCTGACCGCCGGCGCCCTGGGAGCGGAACGTGTCCACCCGGATCTGGTCCCAGTCGAGCTCGATCTCGACGTCCTCGTCGGCCTCGGGCAATACCTCGACCAGGGCAAACGTGGTCTGCCGGCGGTTCTGCGAGTCGAACGGGCTGATCCGGACCAGCCGGTGCACGCCGCGCTCCGCCTTGAGCCAGCCGTAGGCGCGTCGGCCGTTGACCGCGACCGTCACGCTCTTGAGGCCGGCCTGCTCGCCCTCCTGCTGGTCGAGGATCTCGGTCGGGAAGCGGTGGCGCTCCGCCCAGCGGAGGTACATCCGCAGGAGCATCTCGGTCCAGTCGGTCGCCTCGGTCCCACCGGCCCCCGCGCTGATCGACAACAGCGCCGGACGGTCGTCGTACTCGCCGGAGAACAGGAGCGCCGTTCGTTCTCGTGCGTAGTCGATCTCGAGCGACGCAGCGTCCCGTTCCAGCTCCCCGAGGAGGTCGGCATCGGGTGCCTCGGCGAGGAGCTCGACGGCCGCCAACAGGTCGTCTGCCCGGGTATTGAGCTCGCCCCAGGTGGTCAGCTCGCCCCGCAGGCCCTCGGCCTCGCGCATGACCTTCTGGGCGGCGCGGCCATCCTCCCAGAACCCGGGTTCCTGGGTCAGTGCTTCCAGTTCGGCGACGCGCTGGGCCTTGGCCTCGAGGTCAAAGATGCCCCGAGGTCGACCGGATCCGTTCAGCCAGGTCGCGGATGGCGGACGCGTCCACCTAGTTCCGGACCCGCAGATCCTGGAGCAGGATGGGCCGCAGCTCGATGAGCCGCAATGCCGTCTTGCTCCGGGCGACGACGGGGTTGACGCACGGGCAGTAGCCGTTGTGAGGGCAGACGCCGCAGTTGCCATCGCAATCGAGCGCCGCGGCGTAACTGCAGGTCCGGCAGTCGCGCTCACAGGCAATGAGATCGACGAACGACGCTTCCTCGGCCTGCTTCACTGACTCCCTCTCTCTGGGCTGGGGCACGGTGAACGGGGCTTGGGCGCGGACGATAGCCGGGGGCTCTTGTGGCCCAGAACGGCGGGTTTTGGCACAGTATACGGGGCCAATCCCCTATCGCCAAGAGGGAAATCGGCCCTCGGGCCGCGATTTCGTGCCGAACCGCGACAAGCTGCGCCGTCGGCGGCGCGTTACGTTGAGCTGCCGGTCAGGAAGTAGTACGCGAGCGCACCGAGCTCGTGGATCGTGGCGTCGACCTGGCCCGCGAAGTCGTGCTCGATCGGGCTCGTTCGGGTGGGCGAACCCCATGCCGTGACCCCCTCGTCCGCGGCCATCCGGAGGACTCGGAGCATGTGCGGACGATCCGACACGAAGATCGCGTTTCGGGCGCCGCTGGCGTCAAGCAGGTCGGACACCGCGCGGATCGACTCGAGCGTCGTCCGGCTCTCGTCCTCCATGAGGATGTCCTTCTCGGGCACGCCCAGGCCGATCGCGAACGCGCGGCCGGCCGCGGCCTCCGTCGTGCGGTCACCCTCGGCCTTGCCCCCGGTCAGGACCAGGCGCGGCGCGACACCCGCGAGGTACAACGACACGGCATGGTCGAGACGTGCGGCGAACACCGGCGACGGACGCCCGTTGTACTGGGCCGCGCCCATCACCACGATCGCGTCGGCCGGGCGCTCCTCGTCGGTCTGACCCTGTGCCCAGATCCGATAGGTCGCGTAGCCACCGATTAGGGCCAGGCCGAGACAGGCAGCGCCCGCCAGCCGGATCAGATCTCGTCGCACGGCTGCGGAGAGGTACGGGCTCGGTGACGGTCGGCGTGATCCGGGTGGATCAGCGACCGTGACACTTCTTGTATTTGACGCCGGAACCGCACCAGCACGGGTCATTGCGACCGATGCGCTCGCCACTCGGCGTGTACCCCGGTCGGGGACCGCTTGGGCTGCCGCCGGGACCCGAGACCACCTGGTCACCGAGCGATTCACGGATCGGTCTCGCGACGGGCGTGGCGGCAGCACCGCCAAGGACCGTCGTGCCTCCACCGCCGACCGCGGCCGCCACCCTGACGGCTTGCCCACCGCTGGACGCGGAGGCTGCCGCGCCGGTTGAGCCGGCCGACCCCGCCCGGATCGCGGCTGCGCCCCGCGCCAGGGCCGACCCGACGGCAGGGTCCGACCCATTGCCGGATCCGCCCGCGTCGCGGGTCACCGTCACACGGAAGATCGACGAGGCGACGCCATGGCTGATCAGACCGCGGAGCTCCTCGTACAGGCGAAACGCCTCGCGGCGGAACTCGTTGAGTGGGTCCTGCTGGGCGTACCCACGGAGCCCGATCCCCCGGCGCATGTCATCGAGCTCGGTGAGGTGCTCGACCCAGAGCGAATCGATGGTCCGGATCAGTACGAGCCGTTCCACCATCGACCAGTCCGTCTCGCCAACCTCGGCGATGCGAGCGTCGAGCCGATCGTCGGTCAGCTTGCGGACGTGCTCCGCGATCGCTTCTCGGCTGCCGACGTCCCAGAGCTCGTCGGCCGACGTCCCGGGCCCGGTCAGCCCCATGGCCACGAGCGCATGCGAGAGCCCATCGAGGTTCCAGCCGTCGGGATCCTCGCCGACGAGGTACGTGCCGGCCAGCGAGTCGACCTCGTCATCGAGGAACGCCTGGACCGTCTCGGTCAGGTCCTCGTTGTGCAGCACCTTGTCGCGCTCGGCGTAGATCGTCTCGCGCTGCTTGTTGATCACGTCGTCGAACTCGACGACCCGCTTGCGGATGTCGAAGTTGAACCCTTCGACGCGGCTCTGGGCCGATTCGATCGTCTTCGACACCAGCCTTGATTCGATCGCCACGTCCTCGTCGAGGCCGAGCCGCTCCATGAGCCCGGTCACCCGTTCACTGGCAAAGCGCTTCATGAGGTCGTCGTCGAGTGACAGGTAGAAGCGCGACGATCCCGGGTCGCCCTGGCGTCCGGCTCGGCCACGCAGCTGGTTGTCGATGCGGCGCGAATCGTGGCGCTCGGTGCCGATGATGTGCAGACCGCCCACGCCGACGACCTGCTCGTGATCCTCCTCGGTGACGGTCCTGGCTTCGGCCAGGGCCTCGGCGTAGGTCTCCTTGTCCACCTCGGCCGGGTTGAGGCCACGCTTGTGGAGGATCTCGGAGGCGAGACCGGCGGGATTGCCGCCGAGCAGGATGTCCGTGCCGCGGCCGGCCATGTTGGTCGCGATCGTGACGGCGGCAGTGCGCCCGGCCTGGGCGACGATGCCCGATTCCTTTTCGTGGAACTTGGCGTTCAGCACCTCGTGGCGGATCCCCCGCCGCTTGAGCATCGTCGCGAGCATCTCCGACTTCTCGACGGTGATCGTGCCGACGAGGACCGGTCGCCCGATCTCCTGCATTTCGACGATCTCGTCGATCAGGGCATTGAACTTGGCCTTCTCGTCGCGGAATACGAGGTCCGGGAAGTCCTCGCGGATCATCTCGCGATGGGTCGGGACGGCCACGACCTCGAGCTGATAGATCTTGTGGAGCTCTTCCGCCTCGGTCATCGCCGTACCGGTCATGCCCGAGAGCTTGTCGTAGATGCGGAAGTAGTTCTGGAACGTGATCGTGGCCATCGTCACGCTCTCGCGCTGGACCCGCAGGCCCTCCTTCGCCTCGACCGCCTGATGGAGGCCCTCGCTCCAGCGTCGCCCGGGCATCTGGCGACCGGTGAACTCGTCGACGATGATGATCTCGCCGTCCTTGACGATGTAGTCGCGGTCGCGCTTGTAGAGGGCGTGAGCCTTGAGCGCCTGCTCGAAGTGCCGTGCCAGCCGGGGATCGGCGTCGTACATGTTCTCGACGCCGAGCCAGCCCTCCATCTTCTCGACGCCTTCCTCCGTCGAGGAAACGGCCTTGTCCTTGAGGTCGATGACGAAATCGCCGCCCTCTTCGTCGCCTTCGGGTCGCTCCTTCAGCCGCGGCACGAGCCGAGCGAAGGTGAAGTAGAGGTCCGCCGACTCCTCGGCCTGGCCGCTGATGATCAGCGGCGTCCGGGCCTCGTCGATGAGGATGTTGTCGACCTCGTCGACGATCGCGAAGCTGCGCTCGCGCTGGACTCGCTGGTTGAGCTCCAGGACCATGTTGTCGCGCAGGTAGTCGAACCCGAACTCGTTGTTGGTGCCGTACGTCACGTCCGCGGCGTACGCTTCGGCGCGCTGGACCGGGCGCAGGTTCACCAGTCGCTCGTCGGTCGTCGGGTAGCCGGGCTCGAAGACGTACGAGGCGTCGTGGGTGATCATCCCCACCGTCACGCCGAGGAAGTGGTAGATCGGGCCCATCCACTGCGGGTCGCGGCGGGCGAGGTAGTCGTTGACCGTGACGACGTGGACGCCACGACCGCCGAGCGAGTTGAGGATGGCGGCGAGCGGCGCGACAAGGGTCTTGCCCTCGCCCGTCCGCATCTCGGCGATCTTCCCCTGGTGGAGCACGGCGCCACCGATCAGCTGCACGTCGAAGTGACGCATGCCGAGGGTGCGCTTCATCGCCTCCCTGGTCATGGCAAAGACGTCCGGCAGGACCTCGTCCAGCGCCCCCTGGAGACGCGCGTTCTCGCGCCGTCGGCGTTCCTTCTTGAGCTCGCGTCGACGTTCGAGGTCGGGGTGGTGGAGCTCGTCCTCGGATGGCTCGTCGGGCTTGGCCGCCTCGAGAGCATCCGCGCGGAGCTCCGTGAAGGCGGCGCGGACCTCCTCGTCCGACATCGCCTCGAATTCGGCCTCGAGGGCGTTTGCCGCATCGACCAGGGGCTGGATCCGTCGGACTTCGCGGTCGTTCGAGTCGACGAATTTGTTCAGGAATTGCATAGCCGGTGAAGTATAGGGCGACTTGCGTCCGATCCCGATCGACGCGCCCTGGCCCGGACGCTTGCCCCCGGCGCCGGGTGTCCGCCAAGATGCGTCGATGCCCCAGGATCCATGCGCAGTCGTGAGCGAGACCGAGCGCGTCACCCGCGAGCTCCTGGTCGAGCTGCTCGGCGTCTTCTACACGAAGGGCTGGGTGTCCGGGACGGGCGGCGGCATCTCGGGCCCCGCCGATGGCGGCGGGCTGTTGCTTGCCCCAACCGGGGTGCACAAGGAGCGCGTCCGGCCGGACGACTTCTTCACCGTGGCGACGGCAAATGGTCAGGTCGAGCGATCGCCCGACGATCCGGACCTGCGGCCGAGCGAGTGCAACCAGATCTTCTGCCTCGCCGCCCGCGAACGCGGCGCCCGGAGCGTGGTCCACTCCCATGGACTGTCCGCCGTCCTGGCCGCCGACCTGGCGGCGGGCGCGGACCACATCGCGATCCGGGACCTCGAGATGCTCAAGGGGATCCGCGGGGTGGCCAACCGCGACGTGCACCTGGTCCCCGTCATCCGCAACACGCCTCGCGAGAGCGAGCTCGTCGGCCAGATCCAGACCGCCCTGGGGGACCCGCGGTTTGCCGGCACGTTCGCCGTGCTCGTCGCCGACCACGGCGCGTACATCTGGGGCGATGACGTCTGGGATGCCAAGCGTCACACCGAGGTGTACCACTTCCTGTTCGAAGCCACGGTCGCGCGGCGCGATCGTCAGAAGGAGGAGCCCCGATGAGCCACCACGAGAAATCTTCGCAGCACCCCGACCTGTCCCATCTGACAAGGATCGACGTGGTCGACGTCGCGGCGGCGGTCGAAGCCGACAAGCTGACCGAGGCGGACGTCTTCAAGCGGACGTACCTCGGGCACGGCAGCCAGTCGAGCGTGTTCGTGTTCCAGGGCCACGCCGGTCCGTTCCGGACCCACGTCCACGAGACGCATGACGAGATCGGCTACGTGCTCAAGGGCACTGGCTCGGTCACGGTGGGTGGCGTGACCCGACCGGTCAAGAAGGGCGATGTGTGGGTCATCCCCGCCAACACGCCCCATGGCGGTCAGTTCGAGGATCCGCCCCAGGTCCTGTTCATCTCGTCCCCGATCGACGACCCGGAGAACCAGGACCGCGTCTGGCTGGACTGACCGCTAGCCCCAGAAACCCGTCCCGTATCCGAGCACGAGGATCACGAACGTGGCGGCGGCGAGGCTGAGCCAGAACAGGATGGATCGCCCGACCGACGTCGGGTTCATTTCCGGGTTCTTGAGCGCCGGCAGCCGACCGCGGCTCAGCGACCCGCCCCAGCGTGGTGAGCGCAGCTGACTGCGCCAGTCCGGTTCCGGCGTCGGATCCGGCTGAAGACCGCCTTCGCCGTCGGGTCGATGCAGCTTGAGCGTCATCAGTCGGTCGCCCGTGCCGACGCCGCCAGGCTGGCCAATGGAGGTTCTTCCTCGTCGCGGGTGTCGATGGTGCCCTCGGCGCCGTCCTCCCAGAGGAGCATCTCCTGGGTGAGGGACACCTCGCTCGAGAACAGCGCACCGACGGACTCGCCGCGGTGGATTCGCTTGATCGCCTCACCGATCAGCGGCGCGACGGAGAGCGTCGTGATCTTTGGCAGGCGCTTGCGCTCGGGCAGCGGCACGGAGTCGGTGAGCACCACCTCGCGCAGGCTCGAGCTCGCCAGCCGGTCGACCGCCGGATCGCTCAGCACGCCATGGGTGGCACACGCGTAGATCTCGGTCACGCCCTCACGTTCGAGGGCCCGGACGATCTCGACGAGCGTGCCGGCCGTGTCGATCTCGTCATCGACGATGATCGCCCGCTTGCCGCGCACGTCGCCGATCACGTTCATCAGCTCGGCACGATCGAGGTTGCCGACGCGGCGCTTCTCGATGATCGCGAGGGGCGCGTCGAGGAACTCGGCAAACGTGCGGGCGCGCTTGGCAAACCCGAGATCGGTCACGACGACGGGATCCTCGATGTGCTTGTGGCGCCAGTAGTTCGAGAGCATGTGGACGGCCGTGAGCTCGTCGACGGGGATGTTGAAGAAGCCCTGGATCTGGCCCTGGTGGAGGTCCATCGTGAGGACCCGGTCCGCACCGGCGACCGTGATCATGTCGGCGATCAGCCGCGCGGTGATCGGCACCCGCGGCTGGTCCTTCTTGTCGGATCGACCGTAGGCGTAGAACGGAATGACCGCGGTGATCCGACCGGCGCTCGCGCGCTTGAAGGCGTCGATCAGGATCAGGAGCTCCATGATCGACTGGTTGACGGGATGACTGGTCGGCTGGACGAGGAAGACGTCCTTCTCGCGGACGTTCTCGAGGATCTTGACGAAGATGTTCTCGTTGGCGAACTGGAACACCTCGGCCCGCCCGGGCTCGACGCCCAGGTAGCGGCAGATCTTCCGGGCAAGCCCCGGGTTCGAGTTGCCGTGGTAGATCTCGAACTGGTCCGCGTACAAGCCCGCCGCCTCCCGTCCGCCGAACCCCGAAAAGCTCAAGACGGCTTCACCCGCCGGTTCCCGGATCGGTCGGTGTCGGGACGTCCGTTCCGGGGGCGCCATCGTCGCCCATGGCGTCCTGGTCCGCAAGTCCCGCACGGAACGCGGCGATCGCGACCACCCGGTCGCCTTCGGCGAGCCGCATCACGATCACGCCGCGGGCACTCGACGAATAGCGATTGATCGTGTTGGTTTCGGTCCGGATCACCTGGCCGTGCGCGCTGATCAGGAGGAGCTCCTCATCCGCCTCCGTGACCTGCTGGACCGCGGCCACGTCCCCGGTCTTGCGACCCTCGAGCGAGATGAGCCCCACACCCTGGCCACCACGGTGCTTGCGGCGGAACTCGGACAGGGCCACGCGCTTGCCGTACCCGGTCTCCGTGAGCACGAGCAGGTCGCTCTCGGGCTGGACCACGCTCATGCCGACGACCGAATCACCCTTGCGAGCGAGCCGGATCCCGATCACGCCAGCGGCGTCGCGCCCCATCGCCCGGACCTCGGTCTCGGCGAAGCGGGCGAGCTTGCCCTGCGCCGTCGCGATGATCACGTCATCCCCACCGGTCGAGACGTCGACCCAGGCGAGCTCGTCCTCGTCGTGGAGGATGATCGCGCGGATGCCCGACGAGCGGACCTTCTCGAATTGCTCGAGCGGTGTCTTCTTGATGATCCCGCTGCGGGTCGCCAGGACGAGATACGACCCCGGCGTGAAGTCCGGCAGGGTGATCGTCGCCATCGGGACCTCGCCCGACTCGACCTGCACGCCCGGCAGGTTGATGATCGCCATCCCCTTGGCCTGGCGGCTCGCGTCGGGGATCGCGTGGACCTTGGCACTGAACACGCGCCCGCGGTTGGTGAAGAAGAGGGCCCAGTCGTGGGTGTTGGCCACGAGGAGGTGCTCGACGGCATCCTCCTCGCGGGTGACGTGACCGATGATCCCCTTCCCGCCGCGGTGCTGGCGACGGTAGGTGGCGACGGGCTGGCGCTTGATGTAACCGCGCCCGGAAATCGTGACGACGACGTCCTCGTCGGCGATCAGGTCCTCATCGGTCATCTCGCGGCTCGAGTCGTCGGCGACGCGGGTGCGCCGCTCGCCGGCGTACTTCTTCTTGAGCTCGGCCAGCTCTTCCTTGATGATCGCGCTCACCCGCGCCGGGTTGGCCAGGATGTCCTCGAGCTCGGCGATGAGCTGGATGACCGCGAGGTACTCGTCCTCAATCTTCTTGCGCTCGAGGGCGGCGAGGCGGGCCAGCCGCATGTCGAGGATCGCCTGCGCCTGGAGCTCGGACAGGTCGAACCGGGTCATCAGGTTGGAACGGGCAACGTCGACGTCCGCCGACTCGCGGATCGTGCGGATCACCGCATCAAGGTTGTCGAGGGCGATCTTGAGCCCTTCGAGGATGTGGGCACGGGCACGGGCCTTGCCCAGGTCGAATTCGGTCCGGCGACGGACGATTTCGCGCCGGTGATCGATCCAGTGGACCAGGACGCTCCGCAGCGGCAGCGTCTGCGGCTGTCCGTCGACAAGCGCGAGCATGTTCATGTTGAAGGCGAGCTGCATCGGGGTATGCTTGAACAGGTTGTTCAGCACCTTGTGCGGGTTGGCATCGCGCTTCATCTCGATGTAGATGCGCATGCCGTCGCGGTCCGACTCGTCGCGCAGGTCGGCGATCCCGTCGATCCGCTTCTCCTTGACCAGGTCCGCGATCTTCTCGAGCAGGCTGGCCTTGTTCACCTGGTACGGGAGCTCGGTCACGATGATCGCGGTGCGATCGCCACGAACCTCCTCGAAGGCGACCTGGGCGCGCATGACCACACGGCCGCGACCGTGGGCGTACATGAGGCGAATGGCGTCGACGGTCTCCCACTCGCCGCTCAGCAGGTTGCGCTGCTTCTCGTAACGGAAGATCGTCCCCCCAGTCGGGAAGTCCGGTCCGGTGACGTACTTGCAGAGGTCATCGGAGGTCAGGTCGGGATCGTCGATCAGGGCGACCGTCGCGTCGGCGATCTCGCCGAGGTGGTGAGGCGGGATGTTGGTCGCCATGCCCACGGCGATGCCCGAGCTGCCGTTGACCAGCAGGTTCGGGATCTTCGACGGCAGGACGGACGGCTGTTTCTGCGTGCCGTCGTAGTTGTCGACGAAGTCGACCGTCTCCTTGTCGATGTCGGCGAGCATCTCGCCGGCGATCGCCGTGAGCCGGGCTTCCGTGTAGCGCATGGCGGCCGCGCCGTCGCCGTCGACCGATCCGAAGTTGCCCTGGCCGTCCACGAGCGGGTACCGCATCGAGAAGTCCTGGGCCAGGCGAACGAGCGCGTCGTAGAGGGCGACGTCCCCGTGGGGGTGGTACTTGCCCATGACCTCGCCGACGATCGCGGCGCACTTGCGGTATGAGCTTGTCGCCGACAGCCCCATCTCGCCCATCGAGAAGAGAATCCGGCGGTGAACCGGCTTCAGGCCGTCCCGAACGTCTGGCAGGGCACGCGACACGATCACGCTCATCGCGTAGTCGAGGTAGCTGACCCGCATCTCGTCCTCGATGCGGATCATCCGGGTCTGGCCCTGGTCGTCAGTCACGGTCGGTCACTCCTGGGTCGCATCAGGTCAGCGGTGGCTCGGGGTGGTTGGTTGGGTCGGGCAGGTCGCCAAAGCGGGAGGAGGTCTCGGCCGCGCGCGAGGTCGGCGCCGCGCCGGTTCGCTTGCGGATCCCGGAGAGTCGGTTTCGGAGGCGCTCGGCGGCCCCGGGCTCGAGCTTGGAAAGGGAATCCCGGATAACCCATGCCCGGTGACCGTCGGCGGTCTCGATCGCCCGCTCGGCCTCGGCTTCGAGGGCAGCCGTCGTGGCGTTCATGTCGAGCGGGGCCAAGGGAGCGATACGCCCATGAGAGGGCCTTCTGGACGTCCGGTTCGGCGTCACCGATGAGCTGGCCGAGGAGCGCCAGCGCGCGCGCCGGGAGTTCCGGATCGCGGCCGGTCCGACGCCGGCCATGCGTCATCGTCGCGATCGTCGAGCCGACGAGCCGGCGCTCCCAGCGCGAGGGGCTGTAGACGAGCAGCTCGAGCTCGGCCCAGCGGTACGGCTCCTGGGCGATCCCCGTGCCGTAGGGATGCGCCAGCGAGTCGACGGTGATCCAGTCGCCGGCCTCGCGAGCTGCGCGGCGCAGCAGCTGCCACGTCCGCTCCGGATCGCTGCCCAGGGTCCGCTCCAGGAGGCCAAACGCGAACCAGCGGTGCTCCAGCTCGGGCTCGCGGTAGAGACGATCGGCGAGGAACAGCATCGTGGTCGCTCGATCGTGCCGGGTCGCCTTGCGGAAGCCACGTTCCACCGCGGCCAGCAACGGCCATCGCACGCCGAGGATGGCACCGATCCCCGGCGCCAAACGTCGTTGGCCCTCCAGGTACTCCGGGTCGGCGAGGTCCGTCAACCCGCGACGGAGGCCGGCGACAAACGCATCGGGATCGTTGAGGTGCTCCGCGAGCGACGTGCCCAGGCGTTCGGCGGGGTCACGGCGCTCGGCCACCAGCGCGACGGCGCGGGCCGTTGTCGCGCTGGCCGGCGTGGCGGCCATCACCGCGCCACCTCTGCGACGCTCGCTTCGAGCCGGCGGAAGCCGTAGCGCTCCTGGAGGTCGCGCTTTCGCGTCGGCATCGGCGGCCACGTATACACCCGTTGCCGTCGCTAGCTCAACGCCGGTCTCGAGATCGACCATACGGGCGGCGGTGTCGACGACGCGCCGGCGGGCCCGCGTCACCCAGGCATCGGCGCGGAGCCGGGTCTCGATGGGGACTGGTTTCCGGAACTCGACCGCGAGACGAGCCGTGACGCCCCAGTTGTCGCTCGCGACAAGCGACCAGGCCATGACCTCGTCGAGGATCGTCGAGACGATCCCGCCATGGGCGATCCCCTCCCATCCCTCGAAGCGACGATCGAGGACGAGCGAGGTCCAGGATCGTTCGTGCTCGAGGTGCAGTACGAGGCCGAGGCCGTTCGTGTTGAGCGTGCCGCATGCGAAGCAGTTGTGTTCCGCGAATTCGAACCGGAACTCCTTGGCCTCGATCGTCGGCTTGGGGGGCCTGGCGACCTCAGACGTCAAGGTTCTGGACCTTCCTGGCCTCAGCCTTGATGAAGTCCTTCCGCGGCGCCACCTTCTCACCCATCAGCATCGTGAAGATCTCGTCGGCGAGGGCGGCGTTGTCGCTGTTGACCTGCAGGAGGGTTCGGGTCTCCGGGTTCATCGTCGTGTCCCAGAGCTGCTCGGCGTTCATCTCGCCGAGGCCCTTGAAGCGCTGCACGGACAGGTTCTTGACGTTGAATTCCTTGATGATCCGGTCGCGCTCCTTCTCGGTCTGCGCGTAGCGCGTGACCTTGCCGGTGCTGACGCGGTAGAGCGGTGGCTGGGCGATGTACAGGTACCCAGCCTCGAGCACCTCGGGCATGTGCCGGTAGAAGAACGTGAGCAGCAAGGTCCGGATGTGGGCGCCGTCGACGTCGGCGTCGCTCATGATGATGATCCGGTGGTACCGGATCTTGGCGACATCGAACCCTTCGCCGATCCCGGCGCCGAGCGCGATGATCAGCGGGCGGATCTTCTCGCTGGACAGGACCTTGTCCAGGCGGGCCTTCTCGACGTTCAGCATCTTCCCGAACATCGGGAGGATCGCCTGGAAGCGCCGATCGCGCCCGGCCTTGGCCGAGCCACCCGCCGAATCGCCCTCGACAAGGTAGATCTCGCTGCGTGCCGGGTCCCGCTCCTGGCAGTCGGCGAGCTTGCCCGGCAGGGACATTCCTTCGAGCGCGCCCTTGCGCAGGACGAGGTCGCGGGCCTTGCGCGCGGCCTCGCGTGCGCGGGCGGCGGTCAGGCACTTCTCGATGATCCGCCGGCCATCCGCAGGGTTCTCGTCGAGGTACTGCCCGAGGCTGTCGGACACGGCCGTCTGGACCTGGCCCTTGACCTCCGCGTTGCCGAGCTTCGCCTTGGTCTGACCCTCGAACTGCGGGTCGGTCAGCTTGACGCTGATGACCGCGGTGAGTCCCTCGCGGACGTCCTCGCCCGACAGGTTGGTATCGCTCTCCTTGAGCACGGCGGCTCGCCGGGCCCAGTCGTTCAGGGAGCTCGTGAGGGCGGCTCGAAAGCCCGTGACGTGCGTGCCGCCATCAACCGTGTTGATGTTGTTGGCGAATGCGAAGACATTCTCGGTGTAAGCATCGTTGTACTGGAGCGCGACCTCGACCAACGTGCCGCCTTCCTTGCGCTCCACGTAGATGGGCCGGGTGTGGAGGGCGTCCTTGTTCCGATTGAGGTGCCGGACGAAGGACTGGATGCCACCCTCGAAGTAGAACGATCGCTCGCGGTCATTCCGTTCGTCGATAAAGGTGATCCAGATCGTCTTGGTGAGGTATGCCGACTCCCGGAGGCGTTCGCTGATGAGCTCGAACGAGTAGTCGGTGGTCTCGAACATCTCGGCGTCGGCCATGAAGCTCGTCGTCGTTCCGCGCCGGGTGCCCTGGGGCCCGAGCTTGCGGACCGGGGTCGTCGGTTTTCCTCGCGAATACTCCTGTGCCCAGACATGACCGTCACGTGCGGATTCGACCCGCATCCAGGACGAGAGGGCGTTGACGACGCTGACGCCGACCCCGTGGAGGCCACCCGAGACCTTGTAGCCGCCGCCGCCGAACTTGCCACCCGCGTGGAGGACCGTGTGCACGACCTCGAGGGCGTCCTTGCCGGTTGAGTGCTTGCCGACGGGCACACCTCGACCGTCGTCCTCGACGATCACCATGCCATCGGCCCGGATGGTCACCTTGATCGTCGTCGCCTGGCTGGCCATGGCTTCGTCGATCGAGTTGTCGACGACCTCCCAGACCAGCTGGTGCAGGCCCCGCGAGTCCGTCGAGCCGATGTACATGCCGGGGCGCTTGCGGACGGCCTCGAGGCCCTCGAGCACCTGGATGCTGGCGGCCGTGTAGTCCGAGCCACTCGCCCGCGCGCGTTTGCCGCGGCCGTTGGAGCCGGTCGCGGGTGTGCTGCGGATGGCGTCTTCGGTCACGCGGGTCCTCCGGTCAGGCGTTCGTAGAGTCGGTTCAGGTCTTCGTCGCTGTAGTACTCGATGACGATGCGTCCGCCGCGTCTCGATCGGGCGAGACTGACCTTGGTGCCGAGCGCGCGGCGCAGCTCTTCCTCGACGCGTTCGAGATCCGGGTCGGTCTGTCGCGACGCTGGAGCGTCCTCGGGCGTCGGCTTTGGTTCGCGAAGCCGACGGACCAGCTCCTCGGTCTGGCGGACGGACAACTCCTGTCCAATCACGGAATCGAGGACACGTGACTGGAGTTCGGTGGCCAGCCCGCCGAGCGCCCGGCCGTGTCCCTCGGTCAGGCGTCCGTCGGCGACGGCCGACTGCACCTCGGGCGCGAGCTCGAGGAGGCGAAGCGTATTGGCGACCGTCGATCGCGCCTTGCCAACACGGGCCGCAACGTCGTCCTGGCTGAACCCGAAATCGATTGATGAGTTGTCGATAGGCGTCGGCAGTCTCGATCGCGTCGAGATCCGCGCGCTGGAGGTTCTCGACGAGGGCGAGCTCGAGCGTGTCTCGATCGACCATCTGGCGGATGACGGCCGGGATCCGGTCGAGTCCGGCGGCCTGCGCGGCGCGAAGCCGTCGCTCACCGGCGACGAGCTGGTATCCGCTTGCCGTCTCGGACACCAGGATCGGCTGGAGTACGCCGTGGGCGGCGATGCTGGCCCGCAGCGAGGCGAGATCCTCTGGGTTGAAGCGCTTGCGCGGCTGGTAGGGGTTCGGACTGATCCTCGCGATCGCGATCTCGACCGCACTGGCGTGGCCGCCGCCACGTTGGGGGATCAATGCACCAAGCCCGCGACCAAGACCACTCGAGCGCTCAGCACGCTCCGCGCGATCCTGACGGCCGGTCTGCTCCGAGTCGTCGGTCATGACGCCATCGCGGCTTCACGCATGTTCGACCGGGCGCCCGGCAGGTGCCCGTCACGCTGGCGCAGCTCGGTTGCGAGCCCGGCGTACGCGGCCGCCCCGGTCGACTCTGGCGAGTAGTTCGGGATTGGCAACCATGGCTCGGGGCCTCGGCGAGACGCACCGATCGTGGCACGATCGTCCGGTAGACGAGCTCACCCAGGTGGCTTCTGGCTTCGGCCGCGACGTCCGCGGACAGGTTGGTCCGTGCGTCGTACATGGTCAGGACGATGCCGTGGATCTTGAGACGCGGATTGAGGTTCTCACGAACGAGATCGAGTGTTCCTAGCAGCTGGGTCAGTCCCTCCAGGGCGTAGTACTCACATTGGAGCGGGATCAGGACGGAATCGGCGGCGGTGAGGGCATTGACGGTGAGTAATCCGAGGGCCGGCGGGCAATCGATGAGGATGTAGTCATATCGATCCGCGACGCGCGGCGAGCTGACGAGCCAGCCGACGTTCCCGTCCCTCGATGGGTGCCAATTCCAATTCGGCGCCGGCAAGCGCGATGGCCGAGGGCACGACATCGAGCCCGTCGATCGGTCCCTTCATGATCAGGTCGGCGATTGGACGCCCATCCACGACCGCGTCGTAGACCGACTGTTCGATCGAGCTTCGATCGAAGCCGAGGCCGCTCGTGGCATTGCCCTGGGGATCGAGATCGACGATCAACACGCGATCATCCGTGAGCGCGAGATAGCTCCCCAGATTGACAACCGTCGTTGTCTTGCCGACGCCGCCCTTCTGGTTTGCGCAGGCGATCGTCTGACCCACTCAGTGACCCGCTCGGAACGCTCTCACGAAGATGAATTCTACCATTGCAGCCCCCTTGACCCCTTGATCGGGACGCTACAAGGATGGTGGCTCCGGCGTATCACGGACGTATTCGCGCGTCTGGCCAGCCTTGTTTCACGTGAAAACTGGCAACTCGCCGTTCCAGGAGGCGTTCGGACCCCACGAGTTGCCAAGGTGGTCCCGTGAAACTCGCGAGGGCCACGTTTCACGTGAAACAGGGCACGGACGGTTGCGGAACTCGATCATTGCCCTGACCGGGACCTCGTGGGATACTTCGCCATGTCGTCTCCGCCGTTCGATCGTCACCGCGGTGCCGTGTCGGCGGTCGCAGACCTTGGTCCGCTCGCCGAGGATCGACTCGCTCCATGACCCTGCTCCTCGCTGCGGTCGGCGCGACGGTGACGGCCTTGTTGGAACTTACCGTCGGCCCGTACCTGCGGGTTGAAACTGCACAGCCGCACCTCGTTCTCGTCCTGGGCGTGGTCGTGACCGTGGCGCTTGGGCTCGAGGCCGGGCTCGCCTGGGGGTTCACCGGAGGCCTCGTACTTGACGTCCTCGCACAACGGCCGCTCGGGTCGACCGCCTTCGCCCTGCTCCTCTGCTTGGGAGCCGCCTACGTCGCCGGTCGGCTGTCCACGCGCCTTCGCCCGATCGTCCCGATCCCTGCGACGTTTCTGCTCAGCCTGGTGTATTCCATGAGTCTCTTCGTCGCCTTTAACGCCCTCCGCGCCACGATCCCGGTCGCGGATCCAGCCGCCGCCATCCTGCCGGGTGCGGTATTCGACGCGGTCCTCGCGGCGTTGGTCGGACCCATCGTCGTAGGCGTACACGATCGCCGAGCCGAAGAGGATCGGGTCGACTGGTGACGACTTACCTCGACAATCGGCCCCGGCCGATCCGGCGCCCGGCGCGGTTCATCGCCTTCGGCCTGGTCACACTGCTCGCCGTTGGCGGCCTGACGGCCCGCCTGTTCTACATCCAGATCGTGAATGGCGGCCGATTCGCGACCCTGTCGGCGCAGAATCGAACGGTGGAGGAGGCAATTCGGGCGCCTCGAGGCCTGATCTACGACCGCGCCGGTCGGGTCCTTGTCACGAATGTGCCGACATTTGCGGTCAAGGTTCGACCCGCCGACCTCCCCCAAGAGGTTCGCCCCTTGGTCGTCGAGCGGCTCGCGGCGCTGCTCGACATGGGCATTGGCGAGATCAATGCGGCAATCGACTCGAACCCTGGCTCGAACTTCGACCTCGTCCGCATCGCGGGCGATGTCAATGAACAGACGGCGTTGCTGATCTCGGAGGCGGGGTTCGAATTGCCAGGCGTGGAGATCGCCGTAGAGGCTCGGCGCCAGTATCGGTACGGCCCGCTGCTGGCGCAGATCCTCGGGTACACGGGGCCGGTGTCGGCCGAGCAGCTGCCAAACCTGCGCGATGACGGGTACCTGCCCGACGATCTCCTCGGCAAGAGCGGGCTCGAGGCGCAATACGAGACCGCGTTGCGGGGCATTTACGGAGCGGAAAGCGTTCAGCGAGATGCGACGGGGCGCCGGACCCAGGTTCTCCAGACGACCAGCGAGGCCAGCCCGGGCGACTCGCTCAACCTCACCGTCGACGTCAAGGAGCAGAAGTACGCTGAAAATGCCCTCAAGTGGGCGATGGGGGAAGTCGGCCTGAAGCGTGGCGTCGTCATCGTGATGAACCCACAGACCGGCGAGATCCTGGCCCTGGTCAGCCTTCCGACCTACGACAACAACCTGTTTGCCCGAGGGATCAGCGCGGCCGACTACCAGGAGCTCGTCGAGGATCCCGACAAGCCGCTGCTCAATCACGCGACACAGGCGCATTACCCGCCCGGCTCGACCTACAAGCTCGTCACCGGGACCGGCGGCCTGGCCGATCGCAAGATCAACGCGACCACCGAGCTCGCCACCAGGAGCTTCCTGACGCTCGGCAGCACGAAGTTCTACGACTGGAACCGCCGCGGCTTTGGCCCATGCAACATCTATTGCGGGTTCGGGCACTCGAGTGACACGTATTTTTTCCAGGTGGCGGGCATGCTCGGGATCGATCGACTCGGGTACTGGGGCAAGCAATATGGCTTTGGCAGCCCTACCGGGATCGATCTCCCCGGCGAGGTGTCCGGGATCGTGCCGACGAACCAGTGGAAGCAGGACGCGCTCGGAGCTCCCATCTATCCGGGCGAGACCTACCAGTCGGGGATCGGGCAGGGCTACGACGTCGTGACGCCGATCCAGCTGATCAACGCGTATGCCGCCCTGGCCAACGGCGGGACGGTCTACCAGCCACAGATCGTGCACGACATCGTGGGGCCCGATGGCGAGGTCGTACGTCCGTTCGAGCCCAACGTGCTCCACGAGATGGATGTCCCGGCGAGCGTGCTCACGACGATGCGGAACGCGGCGCGCGCGGTGGTCGAGCTGCGCCACACGTACAACCTCGTCGAGCTCCCCATCCGGGTCGCCGGCAAGTCAGGCACGGCCGAGTTCGGGACACGCGACAAGGAAGGACGACTCCCCTTCCACTCGTGGTTCGTGGGCTTCGTTCCCAAGGATCCCGAGAGCGGCTCATTCGACAAGCCAGATTCGGAGCTCGTGGTCCTCGCATTCGCGTACGACTCGCGGACCAAGGGCAACGTGGCCACCGAGATCGTCAAGTACTACCTGCAGCAGCACTACGGGATCGAGGAGGACTTCCGCCTGCCGAACCTCCTCGAGCGCGGCAACTTCTACCAGAGCAACTGATGGGCGTCATTCGAGCACAACCCGCGCGCGTCTCCGACTGGGCAGCCAAGTCCGTCGGGGCGGCGTGGCGTGCCTTTGACCTGCAGCTGACAACCTATGCCGTCCTGCTCGTGGCGGTCGGTCTGGTCATGGCCTACACGAACAGCGTCGAGGACGGCGCGGTGCCGCTCGAGGCAGGCACCACGTTCAGTCGTGGCCTGATGTGGGCGGCCATCGCGTCGGTCGTCTTCATCGTCGCGACGGCATTCGACTATCGATGGCTCAAGACGCTCGCCTGGCCGATCTACGGCGTTCAGCTCGGGCTGCTCGTCCTGACGCTGCTCATCGGCGACGGCGTCGGCGGCTCCGCGCGATGGATCGAGATCGGGCCGCTCACCTTCCAGTTCAGCGAGCTTGCCAAGATCCTGATGATCGTGGTGCTCGCGAGCTATCTGACCTCCCGGAGCCGGCGATTGGACTCGCTGGGCTCGATCCTGGGCGCCTGCCTGCTCGTGGGCCCGCCGCTTGCGCTCGTGATGCTCCAGCCCGACCTTGGGACATCGCTCGTGTTCGGCGCGATCCTGGCCGGGATGTTGTGGATGTCGGGTGCCAGCCTGCGCTGGCTGTCCGTCCTTGCGGCCGGGGTCATTGCCATGGTGCCGATCGCCTGGACGTACCTTCTGCGCGATTACCAGAAGGAGCGGCTCTCATCGTTCATCGATACGAACCCTGACCTTCAGGGTGCCGGCTACCAGCTGTACCAGGCGCAGATCGCGGTTGGCTCGGGTGGCGCATTTGGCAAGGGTCTGACAAATGGCACCCAGACACAGGGCAACTTCCTGCCGGTCCAGTCGACGGACTTCGTGTTTGCCACGCTGGCCGAGGAGCTCGGGTTCGTAGGCGGCCTCGTCCTGTTCCTGCTATTCGTCCTTCTGCTCTGGCGCGTGCTCGTCGCCGGGTGGCGCTCGAAGGACGCCTTCGGAACCTTGTTCGCGGCCGGCGTCGGGTCGATGATCCTCTTCCAGCTCACGGTCAACGTGGGCATGGTCCTGGGCGTCATGCCGATCACGGGGATCCCCCTGCCGTTTGTGACCCACGGTGGCGCATCGCTGGTCAGCATGGCGGCCGGTCTGGGCATTCTCCAGAGCATCAACATCCGGCAGACGCGCGCTGCCTGGTAGCGGCCGCTACTATGGCTCAAGATGGAGACCACCAAGGTCTGTGTGACCGTTCAGGTTGAGTCGAGGGACGCCAGGCGATCGAGCCGTGCGTCGTCGGTGGTCGCGGCCGACGACGAGCGGAGTGGATGACCGGCCGCTTCAGCCTTACCCGTCATACACCAGTCTCGGCTTGCCAGCAGCGCCTCGCCATCGAGATGTTGCTAGTCGCTGGCGACGCAGATCTTCTTCACGTCATGCGACAGGCGGCCGCGCGTCCCGAGACGCGCGTCATTGGCGTGGTCGACGACGCAGGGAAGCTGGTCGGGGTCCTACCGATCCTCCGACTGGCTGAAGCTGTTGTCTCTCGAGTGGCCCCTGAGGCCCTTCTGACCGATATCACCGACATAGGGGACGTGGCTCGGTTCGGCCATGCCGTCGAAGCGCGCGTAGTCCGCGACGCCATGGTGGAGCCTGCGGTTGTGCGACCGGAGGCCACGCTGGACGAGGCCTTCCGGTTGATGCACAGACGCCACCTCTCGGGTCTCTACGTGGTGGATGAGCTCGGCCGTCCTAGCGGATATCTCGACCTGCTTGAACTTGTCGTGCTGTACGTCGATGCGCTGGAGGCGCCGCAACCACCGACCGGCAACTGACGATGGACCTGAACCTCGTCCTCACCGCGATCATCTTCATCGGCACGTACGCTCTGATTGCGACCGACCGGATGGACAAGACGATCGCCGCGCTTCTCGGCGGAACCCTCGTTGTCATCCTGGGGGTCATCCACCAGGAAGAGGCCTTCGGCGCGATCGACCTCAACGTGATCTTCCTGCTCGCGGGGATGATGATCCTCGCCGCGATCCTTCGACGGACCGGGTTCTTTCAATGGCTCGCAATCCTGTCGGTGAAGTTCGCCGGGGGCGAACCGTTCCGCATCCTGATCGTCCTCAGCGTCGTGTCCGCGCTGTTGTCGGCCTTCCTCGACAACGTGACCACCATGGTGTTGCTCGCGCCGGTCACGCTGTACATATCTACGGTCATGCGGGTTTCGCCGCTGCCGTTCCTCATGAGCGAGATCCTCGCTTCGAACATCGGGGGAACCGCGACCCTGATCGGGGATCCCCCCAACATCCTGATCGGTTCAGCTTCTGGTCTCGGGTTCCTGGAGTTTCTCGTCAACCTGGGTCCGATCGCTTTGGCGATCCTCCTTGTGTTCCTCGGCATGACGCGCTTCCTCTTTGCCCGCGACCTGCAGATCCACCAGGATGTCCGCGACGCAGTGCTCAGTCTGGACGAACGGGAAGTCCTGTCCAACCCGGGTCTCCTGCGGGTCAGCCTGCTTGTCATCGGCCTGACCCTCATCGGATTCCTCCTCGCCACACCGCTCGATCTGGAACCGGGCGCGATCGCGCTGCTGGGAGCCAGCGTGCTGTTGCTTGTCTCACGCCTCGAGGTTGAAGAGGTGCTCCGCGAGATCGAGTGGCCCACGCTGTTCTTCTTCGTCGGGCTGTTCATGTTGGTTGAAGCGGTCGTACACGTGGGCATCATCGACGCCTTTGCCAGGAGTCTGATCGATCTCACGGGCGGGGATGGGACGGTCACCACGATCGGCTTCCTCTGGCTGTCCGGTATCGCCTCGGGCATTGTGGACAACATCCCGTACACGGCGGCGATGATCCCGGTCGTCAACCAGCTCGGGCAATCGGGTCTCCCGATCGAGCCCCTCTGGTGGGCGCTCGCGCTCGGCGCCTGTCTGGGTGGTAATGCAACGATCGTGGGTGCGTCCGCAAACGTCGTTGTCGCCAACATGGCTGGGCGTGCTGGTCACCCGATCACGTTTCGGGCATTCCTTCCGTACGGCGCCCTGGTGGCGGTCGTCTCCCTGGTGATGTCAACGTTGTACCTGTACCTCAGGTACCTGCTCTGATAGACCGCCAAGTCAGCGGCGGCGGAACAACCCTCGTCGCTCCGTCGAGGCGCCGTCCTCGGAACGCCGTCGACCGGCGGCTCGCAGGATCGCGTCGATCTCTTCGCGATACGTCCGCCCGATCGGGGTTCGGTCGAGCCACTCGATGAACTCGATGTCGTGTCGAGCGATCTCGCCCAGCGACCAGCCGCTGTATCGGCCGAAGTTGATGACGCTGCCCGACGGTCGACCCGGGGGCGGCCCCGCCGCGCCGTACCCGTCTGCCGCGCGCATTGACGGGTCGAACCCACCACCCTGCGTCGAACGTCCGGAGGTCCAGTCCCGTGAGACGGTCTCGGGCGGTGGAGGCGCCCCGGTTGCGGGCGCCGATCGGGTCCCTGCTGCGGTGTCGGCCACGTTCGGGCCCGGGCCGGCGGCGCCCGCCCCGGCAGCGGCCCTGGCGCGGTCGTAGGCGGCGCGAGCGGCAGGCTCGCCGATCAGCGCCCACGCCGCATTGATCGCGGCCATCCGCACCGACGCGTCGGTGACCTCCGTCAGGTCAGGGTGGTATTTGCGCGCCAGCCGTCGATAGGCAGCCTGGATGACCTCGTCTTCCGCCTCGGGATCGACCTGGAGAACCTTGTAGGCGTCGACTGGCTCAGGCATCGTCCGGTGTCATGCCGATGTTTCGCAGCGACGTGGCCAGGGCCTCCGGCTCGTCCGGGCTTGCCCGTCGGAAGAGGTAGCGGACGACGTCGCGGACGGCGGCCGTAACGGGCAACGCCAGGATCGCCCCGAGGAGACCGGCGAGCGACCCACCCACGATGATCGCGAACATCACCACCGCCGGATGGAGCTCCACGGCGTCACCCTGGATCTTCGGTACGAGGAAGTTGTTCTCGACCTGCTGGATCAGCGTGTAGAGCACGAGCGCCGCGACCATCACGCCAGGTCCCGCGGTGGCGGCGAGAAGGACCGCCGGGATCGCAGCGATGATCGGCCCAATGATCGGCACGAGCTCGAGGACACCTGCGATGACCGACAGCAGCAACGCGTATCGCCCAAAGATCGGGTCGATGAGCTCGCTGGCGATCACCAGGCCAACGAACGTCAGCACCGCGACCGATACGCCCAGGATGATCTGCCCGCGCACCCACTGCCCGAAGACGCGTTCGGCCGTCCGGATGACCGCCCAGACGTCGAAGCGCCAGCTCCGCGGGATCGCTCGATCGAAGGCCGCCGTCAGGGCGACACGATCCTTGAGCAGGTAGGCCACCCACACCGGCAAGATCAGGTAGCCGAACAGCAGGCCGATCAGGCTCGTGGCGCCAGTGAGGACCGGGAGCAGGAATGACAGGTCGACCGCGCCCGGGCCGATCGCGCCCTCTTCGCCGAGGCCAACCAGCATGCCATCGATCCATTCGCGGACCGCGTCGGGGATCTGGAGTCGCGCGTAGGCCTCGCTGATCCGCTGGAGCTGCGTGTCGAGATCGTCGACCAGCGTCGGGAGGTCCTCGACGAACCGCAGGATCTCGTTGAGCAGTGGCGTGAGCGTGAGCGAGAGGAACTCGACGATCGCGGCGATCACGACCACGTAGACGATCAGGATGGCCAGCGGACGTGGGATGCGCATGCGAACGAGCCAGCGGATCGGAGGGTCGAGCAGGTAGACGAAGAGCAGGCCGACGATGAACGGCCGCACGCTGTCGGCGGCCATCGCCAGGACGAAGGCCAGGACAACGGCGGCGCCGATCAGGAGGGCGACGCGCGGCGACAACGGGGTGAACCGTCGCGCCGAACCGTTGGTCTCGGGTTCGATGAAGGGCGCTGGTGGCAGTGCCGACGTCCAGCGGGCCGCCGCGATCGCAGGGTCTCCGATTGCGGGGCGCCCGGCCGCAACACCGTTTGGGGTGAGGTCATCGACCGTCAGCCGCTCGGTCGGTGGCGGGTCGCCGCCGGCGCCGTCGAGAGCCTCGCGGGCGAGGACTGGCTGGGCGGGCTCGTCCATGGTGCCGCAGACTAGCAGACGTGGAGCCTCGCTCAGGGCCGGACGGGAGGGAATCTGACGGCGTCGGCGCCTCCGCGCCGAGCCAGCCCGCGGTCGTCGTCGAACCGCCTCGCCAACGCTGGCGCCTCGTGCTCGCCCGAGCTGAAGACGCGCCACAGCTCGCCGGCCGTGAGCTCGCCGATGCCTGGGAGACCGCGCTCGAGGCGTCGGGACTGCCGGTCCACCGGGCTGCGGGGCGCGCTCGCGGTCGTGTTGCGTTCGCCGCACCACTGCCCCTCAACGTCGCCGCCGAGCGGGAGCTCGCGGAGGTCCTGCTCGCGGAACGTGTTCCGATCTGGCGGATCCGGGAAGCCCTCGCCGATCGGCTGCCGGCTGGCTGGACGCTCGTGGATCTCTTCGATGTCTGGCCCGCCGGCCCACCGCTGGCGGGTCGTGTCGTTGGCGGCCGACTACCGGATCGAGATCGCCCCGGTCCTCGATCCCCGGGGGCTTGTCACGGCCGCTCGCTCGCTGCTCGAGGCCAGGGAGCTGCCCCGGACCCGGCCGAAGGGTGGGGACGTCGTCACCTACGATCTGCGGCGACTGCTGGTGAACCTGACCGTGGATGCCGAACGAGGCACCCCGATCCGGGTTCGGACCAGGATCCACCCGGAGTTCGGGAGTGGCCGGCCTGAAGAGGTCTTGGCCGCGCTCGGTGAACGCGTTGGGAGCCCGCTGGATGTCCGGAGTGTCGTGCGCGAGCGACTGGTCCTGAGCGACGACACCGGATGAGCTGAGCCGCTCGACGGCGCGCGACGGTCAATCCGAGTTGGGCGCCTTTGACTTGTCCTTGTTCTGCCCCGGCGCGTTCTCGCGGCCGTGGCCCTTGCCCGGCTTGCCGTCCTTCCAGCCTGGATGGCTCGAACCGACGACCTTCGGCCCGCCGGCCCAAGGCGGCCTGCCCGCGGCCCGGAGCGCCTTGCCGTCGACGGTCGCGACGTCGAGGTCGTTCTCGCCCGCGTGGTACGTCCCGGTGACCTCGACCGACTTCCCGACATGGGCCGCGAGTGGGTTGTTGGCGCCCCAGAACCACTTCGGGCCAGCAGACAGCTCCCAGGTCACGCCCTCGACCACCATGGTGTAGGTCGGCCGACCCTTCGCGTCCACCACGCTGGCGACGGTGCCGGTCATCGTCTTCGCGATCTCGGGCCCCTTGTCGGCCTTCGCGGGCTTCGCGGAGGGGTCGGCGCCAAGGACGGGCGCGGCGATCAGCAACAGGGCGGCGAGGCCCGCGAGGGGCAGGAACGTGCGGCGCGAAGGGGAGGGCGAGGCCATGGCTTGAGTGTCAGAGCCCAACCTTGCAGTGCACCTTGCATTGAACCTTGCAGTGGCGCTTGTGACACGCGATCTGGTGCTTCGCGGCAACCCCGGATTTGCCGCTCCCGGGCAACGAAAAAGAGGAACCCCTGGCCGGGCTGCCACCGGGAAGATGCGCCCGCCCCCCGAGGTTCCTCTCTGTCACGTGAAACGTTCGGGCAGGCCCTTCGTTAGGCCGCCGGGACATTGCAACTTGCGCCGCGACGCCCCGTTCGGGGCCGGGTGTTGCGTCCGGGCAACTCTGCCGATTGGCCCCCAAATCATGCCGGTTGGCAAGGTCGTCAAGCGGCCCCCATTGTCCCAACATGCGGCAATGAGCAAGCAAACCCTGGAGCTGCTTGACGCGGAATACCACCTGATGGTGGCGCGTCGTCGTGCGGAGCACTACGCGCCGTACAGCCCCGCCTGGGACGCTGCGATGGAGGCCGTAGGCGAATTCGAGCAGCAGGTGTCTCGCCTGGATGACCAGGCTGCAGAGCATCGCTGGCTTGGCATCGCCGGAGTCGCATTGGTCACCTCGTCCGCCCCGTCGAACTGAGCCACTCCGGTCCGTTCGGGCGCAATTGACCGTTTTGTGCTTGGAGCCGTACACTCTTCGTTCTGCGCGCGGCCCAGGCTGTGCGTATTTCCATGTCCGTCGACGCGGTCGCCGTGCGCGGTCGCGACTCCAGCACCCTGAGGATCCATGTACGCAGTCATCGAGACCGGCGGAAAGCAATACCGCGTCGAGGTCGGCACCGAGCTCCAGGTCGAGCTCCTCGACGTCGAGCCCGGCAAGACGATCACGCTCGATCGCGTCCTGCTCGTGGCCGATGGCGACACGTCGTCGATCGGTCAGCCGCTCGTTGCCGACGCCGCGGTCAGCGCCGAGGTCGTCCGCCAGATCCGTGGCGAGAAGCTGATCTCGTTCAAGTACCGCCCGAAGGCCCGCAGCCGGGTCAAGAAGGGTCACCGCCAGGAGCTGACCGTTCTCCGGATCAGCGACATCACCCTCGATGGCAAGAGCGCCGCGAAGTCGGCGAAGAAGACCCAGGACGACGCCAAGACCGAGCGCCAGCGTCTGGAAGAGGCCGCGACCGTCCTGGCTGCCAAGGATGCCGAGCTCGCCGCCAGGCTCGCCGGCGCCGAGGCTCCGACCAAGGCAACCAGTGCGAAGCCCAGGGCGACCGCCGCAGACACGAAGCCTGCCGCGGAAGCCAAGCCTGCAGACGCCAAGCCCGCCAAGCCGGCAAGCCCAAGGCCACCGCGGCAACCAAGCCCGCCGCGAAGCCCAAGGCCACCGCGGCAACCAAGCCCGCCGCCAAGGCCACGGCGACGACCAAATCCGAACCGAAGACCAGCCGCTCGAAGGCCTCGAGCGACGCTCCCGCCAAGGCCGCGGACGCGCCGAAGCGAACCCGCGCCACCAAGAAGGACGAGTAGGAATCGATGGCACACAAGAAGGCAGGCGGCAGCGTCAAGAACGGCCGCGACAGCGTCGGCCAGCGCCTTGGCGTCAAGGCCGGCGACGGCCAGCTCGTCACGGCCGGCTCGATCATCGTCCGCCAGCGCGGCATGACGTTCCTGTCCGGGCCGGGGACCGGCCTCGGCAAGGACTACACGGTCTTTGCGACGGTCGGCGGCAAGGTCAAGTTCGAGCACGCCACAAAGACCAAGAAGCGCATCCGCGTCGAGGCCACCGAGGCCGAGACGGTCCCGACGAGCGCCTGACACCAGGACCCACAGAGCCGGCGACCACCGGCTGGGCATTGGCCCGGCTCGGACGGCGTCGGAGGAGTAGACCCGTGAAGCCCGATATTCATCCCACGTACCACCAGGCCAAGGTCCATTGCGGATCCTGCGGCACCGAGTGGACGGTTGGCTCGACCCGATCCGAGCTCCGCGTCGACGTTTGCGCGAACTGCCACCCGTTCTTCACGGGCACGCAGAACATCATCGACACGGCCGGACAGGTCGAGCGCTTCCAGAAGCGCCTGGAGCGCCAGGTTCGCACCTGACATGGACCGGCGCGTAGCCGGACACGGCTAGACTGCCCTCCATGCCCACCTTCACCTACGGCGGCCAGGCCCTGATCGAGGGCGTCCTGATGCGTGGGCGTGACGCGATCGCCGTCGCCCTGCGCCACCCGGACGGGCACATCGTGTACGCCACGGAGCGTCTCGACAGCGGCTTCCACGGCACGCGCTGGTCGAAGTGGCCGCTCATCCGCGGGCTCGTCGTGTTGTACGAGACGCTGGTCGTCGGGACTCGCTGGCTGGTTCGAAGCGCCAACGTCCAGGCCAAGGAGGAGGGCGTCGAGCTCGGGAAGGGCTCGATCGTCCTGATGCTCGTCCTGACGCTGGTGGCCGGGATCGGGATCTTCTTCCTGCTGCCGCTCCTGGTCGCCTCGGTGACCACTGCGAACGTGGAGAACGGGCTGATCCAGCACCTTGTCGAGGGGCTGGTCCGCGTCGGGATCTTCCTCGGCTACCTCGCGCTGATCGGTCGGGCGCCTGACATCGCCCGCGTCTTCCAGTACCACGGCGCCGAGCACATGACGATCCACGCGCTGGAGGCGGGCGATCCGCTCGTCGTCAGCGCGGTCCGCAAGTACCCAACCGCCCACCAGCGCTGCGGCACCGAATTCCTGGTCGTCGTCATCCTGCTCTCGATCGTCGCGTTCTCGCTGGTCGGACGGCAGGAACCGCTCGTGATGGTGGGCAGCCGGCTGCTACTGATCCCGGTCATCGCGGCGGTCGGCTACGAGATCCTGCGGTTCGGCGCCCGCCATCGGGCCAACCGGCTCGTCAAGGTGCTCCTGTACCCGGGCTTGCTCGTCCAGATGATCACGACGAAGCAGCCAACCGACGACATGATCGAGGTCGCCATCGTGTCGATGGAGCAGGCCCTCGAAGCGGACGGCGAGCAGGTCCCGGCGGGATCGGGCGACTTCCCTCGCGAGCCGCTCATCTTCGGGACTCCACCGGTCGCGGCCGCGGTCGCTGGCACCGGTACCACGGCCGCTCCGCCTGCACCGATCGACCCACCGCCCGGGTCGTGAGCGACCTCGACGCCAAGCTGGCGGAGGTCGCCCGACAATATGACGACCTCCAGGCCGAACTGGCACGCCCGGAGACGTCGACCAACCCGTCCGAACTGCGCCGGCTTGGGCAGGAACTGGCTCGGCTGGAGCCCGCCGTCGCGGCCTACCGTCGCCTCGAGGCCACCCGCCACGAGCTCGGTGGTGCCCGTGAAATGCGCGGCACAAGCGACACCGACGAGGAGATGCGGGCAATGGTCCGCGACGAGATCGAGCAACTCGAGGCGGACGAGACGCGGCTCCTCGACGAGCTCAAGGTGCTCCTCCTGCCGCGTGACCCGAACGACGATCGAGACGTCATCCTGGAGATCCGGGCGGGCGCGGGCGGCGATGAAGCGGCCCTGTTCGCGGCCGAGCTCTACCGGATGTACCACCGGTACGCCGAGCGCCATCGCTTCACGCCCGAGCTCCTGAGCCTCAACGAGACCGGGATCGGCGGGATCAAGGAAGTGATCGTCCAGGTTCACGGCGACGGCGCCTACAGCCGGCTCAAGTTCGAGGGCGGCGTCCACCGGGTGCAACGGATCCCGGCAACCGAGTCATCCGGGCGGATCCACACGTCGACCGCGACGGTGATCGTGCTCCCCGAAGTCGACGAGGTCGAGATCGAGATCGACGAGGAGCACGACCTGCGGATCGACGTCAAGCGCTCGTCCGGTCCGGGTGGGCAGTCCGTGAACACCACGGACTCGGCGGTCCGGATCACCCACCTGCCGACGGGTCTCGTGGTCGAGATCCAGGACGAGAAGAGCCAGCACAAGAACAAGGCGAAGGCCATGTCCGTGCTGCGATCCCGGCTGTACGACCTGCAGCAGCAAAAGCAGCGTGAGGCCAATTCGGCGGCTCGTCGGTCGATGGTCGGCTCCGGCGATCGGTCGGACAAGATCCGGACCTACAACTTCCCGCAGGACCGAATCACGGATCACCGCATCGGCAAGACGGTGCACAGCCTGCCGAGCGTCATGGACGGCGATCTCGACGACCTGATCGATGCCCTGGTGATGGCAGACCAGGCCGACCGGCTCGCGATCCTCACCGACGACCGCAACTGACGGGCGCCTGACGATATGGCCGAGACACCGGCCGAGAACGCCGGCGCGCTCCTCCTCGAAGGAACCGAACGGTTGCGCGCCGCGGGCTCCGAGAGTGCCCGGCTCGATGCCGAGCTCCTCCTGGCCGACGCGATCGGCGTCGGGCGGACCGTGATCGTGGCCCATGTCGGTGCCACCGTTGGACCGGAGGCCATTGCCCGGTACCGCGCCTCCATCGACCGACGGGCGGCGGGCGAGCCCGTGGCCTACATCCGCGGGATCAAGGAGTTCTATGGGCTCGCGTTCTCGGTGGACGCACGAGCGTTGATCCCGCGTCCGGAGACCGAGCGCCTGGTCGAGCTCGCGGATGGCGAGGTCGGGCGGCGTCTCGGGGGACTGGCGGCAGGATCGCGAGTCCGTATCGTCGACGTTGGCACCGGGAGTGGGGCGATCATCGTGGCCCTTGCGGTTGGGCTCGGGCGCCGCAATGCCCTCGACGCCGTCCACCTGGTCGCGACCGACAGCTCGGGTGACGCCCTCGACCTCGCCCGCGAGAACGCGGTCGCGCACGTGGTCGGCGAGTCGATCGAATTCGTGCGATCCGACCTGCTGGCGGACGCCGCGGTGACGGCGCGTGGCCCGTTCGACCTTGTCCTGGCCAACCTCCCGTATGTCCGACGCGACGTCGTGCCGACCCTGCCCATCGCCGCGTCGTTCGAACCCACGGTCGCGCTTGACGGGGGAGAGGATGGCCTCGACGTGATCGCGCGTCTCCTCGAGCAGTTGCCCGAGCACCTGGCCGATGGCGGGCACGCCTTGCTCGAGATCGGCGCGGATCAGGGGGACCTGATCGTCGAGCGCTGCGGGAACGGTCCTGGCTGGGTGGCGTTGCGAGGTCGAGACGGACCTGGCAGGGCTGCCGCGCGTGGCCCGGATCGAGCGCGCCCGCGAACGCGCCCTGGAGATGGAGTCCTCCTGACCATCTCCCTTGGGAGATTCTCCCGGGGCTGCCTATCTCACCGGAGGGGCGTCCCGGCTTCTCCCCCGAGAGCCGGCCGAAATCGCCCAAGGGCGATGGCCAACCGACATCGAGCCGCCGGCGTGCTCCGCGGCCAACCTCGCGACGGGTCCTGACCGGCTCCGGCGAGTCGCCCGGCCTTCCGTCATCATCTCGGTGTGCCCACGCCGACCACCCCCGACCCGATTCTGCCCATCGAGCTGA
Source organism: uncultured Chloroflexia bacterium (assembly GCA_963731865.1). Taxonomy (GTDB): domain Bacteria; phylum Chloroflexota; class Limnocylindria; order Limnocylindrales; family CSP1-4; genus SPCO01. The sequence continues at coordinate 2,286,722 of CAVSXG010000002.1, forward strand.
TCGCGCTCGATATCGACGGGACGTTGATCGGCGACGATCTCGTCATCGGTGCGGACACGCGTGCAGCCGTGCGTGCGGCGATGGCCAGGGGCGTCCCCGTCAGCATCGTCACCGGTCGGATGGTCTCGAGCGCCATGCGGTTCGCGCTCGAGCTCGGGCTGACCGGCCCCGTCGTCGGGTACCAGGGCGGCCTGATCCGATCGATGCCGGCGCCCGAGTTCGACCCGGCTCGGCCGCCTCCTCAAGCACACGCCGATCCCGGCGCCAGTCGCCCGCGAGATCGTGACGTGGACCACGGAGCACGGTCTCGACCCCCACATCAACCACCTCGAGCGGTTCATCCTCCGCGCCGACGACCCGAACGCGGACGACTACAGCGCGTTCATGGGCGCGAGGGCCGAGCTCGTGCCAGATCTCGCGGGCTCCATCCAGCACCCCGTCACCAAGGTGCTCGCGGTCGGCGTGCCGCCACGCCCCACGGAGCTCGCGCCGCTCGCGAGGGAACGGTTCGCGGGCGTCGCCGACGTGACGATCAGCCACCCCAAGTTCCTCGAGTTCGTGGCGCCGGGCGTCTCGAAAGGCCGCGCCGTTCGATATCTCGCGCGGCGTCTCCGGGTCCGGCTCGGAGCGACCCTCGCGATCGGGGACCAGTGGAACGATTTCGAGATGCTCGCCGAGGTCGGTCATGGCGCGGCGATGCCCAGTGCGCCCGCCGAAGTCCAGGCGGTCGCCCGCTACATCGCGCCGCCCCTTGCGGACGAGGGCGTCGCCCGGATGATCGAGGCGCTCGTGCTCGCTCGACCTGCCGCGGCACTCGCCGCATCCCGTCGCATGGCGGAGGAAGCCGACGGGCTGCGCCAAGGCACGACCACGGGCACCGAACGCCCCCGGCGCGGCTGGGGTCGCCGGCAGCGCTGCCCCCGGCAATGCCGCTGGCCGTCGCACGCGCCCGGAGGCGACAGAGGCGATACCTCGCTCGAGGCGGCGAACGCAGCGGCTCCCCGCGTGACCGCCCCGATCGTCGCCGACGGTCCCGATGGCTGGGCAACCGCGGCCGAGACCCTGCGTGGCGGCGGCGTGGTCGCCCTCCCGACGGACACGGTCTACGGGATCTGTGTCGCGCTCGCGACCCCGGGCGGCGTTGCGCGCCTGTTCGAGATCAAGCGGCGCCCACCCGACAAGGGGATCATGTTGCTCCTCGAGAGCGCCGATCAGGCCCCCGAGATCGGTGTCATCACCCCGGCCGCCGACGCCCTTGCCCGAGCATGCTGGCCGGGCGGGCTCACGGTGATCGTGCCGCAGCGGCCCGACGTTCCGTTACCCGGCGTCCTCACCGCCGCGCTGCCGACGATTGGCCTGCGCGTCCCCGATCACGCCGCGCCACGCGCCCTGGCGGCCGCCGTCGGGCCGCTCCCGACGACCTCAGCCAACGTCTCCGGGCTACCGGAAGCGCGAGACGCACGAGAGATCGACGCTCAGCTCGGGGACGTCCTGGACCTCATCCTTGATGGCGGGCCCGCGCACGGCGGCCCGGCGTCCACCGTGGTGGACTGTACGGACGCGATGCCACGCATCCTGCGCATCGGCGAGGTGCCGCTGGCTCGAGTGATCGAGATCCTCGACGCGGCCGGGGTCCGCCACGACCTCTCGGACTGAGACGGTCGAATCAGCTGTTGCGACCGCGCGCGTCGACCCGCCAGCGATCCACGATCCGCCCTCCCTGGACCACGGTCAGCTCGTCCACGAGGTTCACCACCGGGCAGACGTGGTTTGGGATGATCCAGACCACGTCACCGATCGGGGGTCGGGGCGTCCCTTCGGCCACCTCGGCAACGCCGTGGTGGTCGTTTACCCGGGCCAGGACCGCGTCGGGGTAGCCCAGCACCGCGCCGTGACCGGCCACGTAGGCCGCGGTGTCCTTGCCCAGGATCTTGGCCCCTGCGTCGACGAGGAACCCGCCACGTGCGCCGTGGCTGACCACCGTTGCGGCCACCACGAGGGCCACGGAACCGGATTCGTCCACTGGGTCTCCGGCCAGGGCGCTCTGCTGCCGATCGCCAAAGACGTACGTCCCGGGGCGTTCTTCCGTAACGGGTTGTCGTGCCGAGAGCGGCGCGGTCGGCGTCGACCCGGCACTGATCACCGTCGGCTCGATTCCTGCGGCGCCGAGCGACTCGGCGGCGACCGCCAAACCCGCGACCTCTTCGTCGGCGGCCGCGGAACGCCGATCGGGACTCGCGTAGCTCTGTCCGGCGTGCGTAAAGACCCCCGACACGGACAGGCCGGCATCGGCGGCCCGACGCGCCAGCTCACCTGCCCGGTCGGGCAGCACGCCGCTTCGCCGGCCCCCGCAATCGATCTCGACCAGGACACCAATCGCAGCGGACGAACCGCGAAAGCCGGCCGCCAACCGCTCGACGCCTTCGGTCGAATCCACGCCAACCGATAGCCGGCAACGACCGGCCAGCCGCCGGAGCCGCTCGACCTTGGGGCCGTTGGCATGCACGGGGTAGGCGATGAACAGGTCCTCGATGCCACCGTCCGCGAAGACCTCCGCCTCGCCGATCGTGGCGACCGTGAGCCCGACCGCACCCGCGGCAACCTGGCGCCGCGCCACCTCGAGGCTCTTGTGGGTCTTGGCGTGCGGTCGGAGTGCGATACCCCGTTCGCGCATGACGGCCGCCATGCGCTCGATGTTGGCGTCTAGACGGTCGAGATCGACGATGAGGAGGGGCGTGTCGAGCTGGTCGCGGGCTTCGACGTCGAGCCAGGTGCTGGTCATGCGGTCTCCGGCGATCTGGGCTCGCCGTCGGCGGCCCGGTTCGTGGGAAGATACCGCTCGAGGAGCGTCGTCGGAGCAGGAAGGAGTCGGGCAGGACCATGACCATCTCGCCACCGACGGGTCTGGCGCTCGAATTCGATCGAGGAGGTCGATCCCGAGCTGTGGGAGGCGATGCTCGACGAACGTCGCCGCCAGCACGACAAGATCGAGCTGATCGCGAGCGAGAACTACGTCTCCGCGGCCGTGATGCAGGCCCAGGGCTCGTGGCTCACCAACAAGTACGCCGAGGGCCTGCCGGGCAAGCGCTACTACGGCGGCTGCGAATACGTCGATATCGCCGAGCGGCTGGCCCAGCAACGGGCGCTCGAGCTCTTCCCCGGCGCCGAGCATGTCAACGTCCAGCCGCACTCCGGCGCGCAGGCCAACATGGCGGCCTATTTCAGCGTCCTCCAGCCGGGTGACCGGATCCTCGGCATGAACCTGGCCCACGGCGGTCACCTGACGCACGGGATGGCGCTCAACTTCTCCGGTCGGCTGTACGAGGTCCACGCCTACGGCGTCCGCCAGGACACCGAGCGGATCGACTACGACGCGATGGAGGCGCAGGCGCGGGAGGTCCGTCCGAAGTTGATCGTGGGCGGTGCATCGGCCTATTCGAGGATCTGGGACTTCGAGCGGATGGCCACGATCGCCCGATCTGTCGGGGCGATCCTCTTCGTGGACATCGCCCATATCGCGGGGCTCGTCGCCGCGGGCGTCCACCCGAGCCCATTCCCGCACGCCGACATCGTCACGACCACGACCCACAAGACGCTCCGCGGACCGCGCGGCGGGATGATCTTCAGCAAGCGCGATCTGCGCAGCGGGCTCGACCCGGAGGCATTCCCGGCCGTCAAGGGCGGGGCGGCCGAAGGCTCGCTCGCCGCGTCGGTCGATCGCAACGTCTTCCCGGGCACCCAGGGCGGACCGCTGATGCACGTGATCGCGGGCAAGGCGGTGGCGTTCAAGCTCGCGGCGGAGGAAACGTTCCGGACCGACCAGCACCGGACCGTCGAGAATGCGCAGGTGATGGCCGAGACCCTGGCCGGGCTTGGGGCTCGGGTCGTGTCGGGCGGGACGGACAATCACCTGCTCCTCGTGGACGTGACACCCCTTGGCGTGACCGGCAAGGAAGCCGAGCACCTGCTCGACGAGATCGGGATCACCGTCAACAAGAACGCCATCCCGTTCGACACGCTGCCCCCCAACACCGCGTCGGGGATCCGGGTCGGGACGCCGGCGACAACATCCCGTGGCTTCGGCCCGGACGAGATGCGTGCGGTCGGGCGGATCATTATCGATGCCATCCGCCATCGCGACGAGCCGGCAATCCAGGCCCGCCTCGCCGGCGAGGTTCGACAGATCGTCGATCAGTTCCCGGTTCCGGGCCTGCCCGCGGCGTGACGTTCATCCCGAGCATCGGTACCGCGGTCGGGCCGATCGTCGCCGTCCTGCTCGGGGCCGCGCTCTTCACGTACCTGCTGACGCCCCGCGTCCGTCGGATCGTGCTCCGTCATCGGATCGTCGACCGGCCCGGCGCTCGTCGGGTCAACCTCCGGCCGATCCCGCGCAGCGGCGGCCTCGCCGTGGCCGCGTCGTTCCTGGTGGTGGCGGGCACGTTCCTGGTCGTCAATGACCAGGCGAACCTGATCCCGGTCCCACCGTCGCTTCGTCCGCTCGACGTCGCGGCGCTGCTGCTGGGTGGGGCGGTGGCTGCCTTCCTCGGCGCGATGGACGACCTGTTCAACCTGCGAGCACGCTGGCAGTTCGCCGGTCAGTTCGCCCTGGCGGCCGGCGCGATCGTCCTGGGCATCGGGATCGACGTCGTCAACAACCCGTTCGCTGCCGGCGTCGTTCGCTTCCCCGGCATCATCGCCATCGGGTTCACGATCTTCTGGATCACGGGCATGATCAACAGCATCAACTGGATCGACGGGCTCGATGGGCTGTCGTCCGGCGTCTCGATCATCGCCGCGGTCACTCTCGGTCTGATCAGCCTGTCGACCCGGGTGAACCAGCCGCTGATCGCGGTGTTGTGCTTCATCCTCGCCGGCTCGCTCCTCGGGTTCCTCCGCTGGAACTTCCACCCGGCCAGGATCTTCACGGGGACCAGCGGGGTCATGTTCGTGGGCTACACGCTTGCCGTGCTGTCGATCCTGGGGACGGCGAAAGTCGCGGTGGCGCTCCTCGTGCTCGGTGTCCCGATCATCGATACGTTCTGGATCATCGTCCGGCGCATCTCGCAGCGACGATCGCCGTTCACGCCCGACCGCCAGCACATCCACCACCGGTTGCTGGACCTGGGCCTGTCACACCGTCAGACGGTCCTGCTGATCTATGGGGTTTGCGCGGGGCTGGCCGTGCTTTCGCTCGTCCTCACCGGTGCGTCATTGCTGTACACGTTCCTCGTGGTGTTCATCGCGGCGGGGCTCGTCCTGTTCGCCCCGACGCGCGGCGACTTCGGGCGGCCGGACGAGCTGGAAGCGGAGGCGTACGAGCCGGCGCCGACGGTTGCGTCCGAACCGCAGCCGGGAGCGTTCGGCCTCGTGGCCGAGCCGCCGGCCGCTGCGAAGGCGCCGATCCGCGATACCGCCGTCGCCGAACCCGCCGTGGCCGAGGCACCTGAACCCGAACGAGCGGCCTCGCAGCCGGGCTGACGACTTCAGAGCGGTTCCGTCAGGGCCCCCGTGGGCCGATCCGCCGAGCGAGTTTCATGCCAGATGTCGGCAGGGTGACCCTTGGGCGTGCTCGAGGCCGAATTCCTGCCTCAAAGACGCTCGGGGAAGCCGATTCCCACGCATGAGCGAGCACCGCTGTCTCGTGGTTCTGGGTCATGTAGCAGCCTGGACCCGCCAAGAGTGAGCCGAATGGTCATGTCCCCGACATTTGGCAGGAAACGGCGAGCCAAGGCGAGGCACGAAGGGCCAGTGAACGTGGCAACAGGGTCACGGATTAGCTGGCAGCCCGGAGGTTGCGCAGCGGTGTCCTGCTATACTCCCGGGGCCTTGTCAGGTCAGCCATGATCGAGCCCGGCCGAGGGTTGGCATACGCCGTCCTCTTCTCGGAAATCGGCATCTCACTTCTGGTAACGACGCTGATTGGCGTGCTCGCCGGGTATTGGGCCGACGGGCAGCTCGGGACCATCCCGATCTTCGTGCTCATCGGCTTCTTCGCCGGGGCCGGGATCGGGACGCTGATGATCTACCGACTGGTCAGCAGGTTTCTCAAGACGATCAAATAGCCGGCCAGACCGGGCGGGCATGATGGAACCGAGCGCGGCGTCACGGCCGCGCTCCTGTGTGTGGAGGCAGCGTGTCGAGCGAGCAGATCGCGACCGACGTGGTCGCCGAATCCTCGGGACCGACATCCGGATCGACCCAAGCCCCTGAGAAGCGCTCGGGCGGCGGGCTGCGCAATCGCTTCCTGATCCTGATCGTGGCCGTGATCGCCATCGACATCGCCGCGTTCATGTTCTTCCCGCCGTTCCCGCGCGAGGGCGCGCCGGGCGATCCGTGCCCAATCCCGGTCTGCATCATCGAGGGCAGCCTGGAGTTCCCGGCTCCGCACACCGTGATCGACCTGGCGCCCGACTCCCACCCGGAGGCAGGGGCACTCATCACCTTTGACCCGACGATCAGCAACACGATCCTGACCATGTGGATCGTGATGGCGATCGTGCTCACCGGGGCAATCCTGATGACGCGGGGCGGCAAGCTGATCCCGGGCCGCGGCCAGAACCTGTTCGAGTTCTTCTACGAGTTCCTGAGCGACTTCGGGATCGGCCTGGCCGGCCCCAAGGCGCGGCCGTACATCCCGATCTTCGCCGCGTTCTTCATCCTGATCCTGTTCGACAACTGGATCGGCCTGGTGCCGCCCGTGGGCAAGATCCCGCAGCTCCGGGCGCCCTCGAGCGACGTGAACATCACCATCGGCATGGCCCTGATCAGCTTCATCATCTTCCACGTCGAGGGGATCCGGCACCTTGGGTTGCGCGGATACCTCGGCAAGTTCTTCCCGCTGGGCGAGTTCCGCAACGGGATCGGCGCCGGCATCATCGCCATGTTCGTCGGCCTGATCGAGCTCATGCTCGAATTCGTCAAGCCGGTCACGCTGTCCATGCGGTTGTTCGGCAACATCTACGGCGGCGAGGTGGCGCTCGGTGTCATCACGGCGCTCACGATCGCCGTCATCCCGGTGGGCTTCATCGCACTCGAGCTCATGCTCAACGCGATCCAGGCGCTCATCTTCAGCGTGCTGACGTTGATGTTCATCGTCCTCGCCATCGAGAGCCATCACGAGGAGGAGGGCCACGCTCCGGAGGAAGCCCACGGTCTCGAAGCCCAAGGCGCAGAGGCGCCCGGCCTTCAGCCGGCCCACTGACGCGCCGATCGAGGCGCAGCCAACCCAGGTCCCATTGATCCCGGGCCGCCCGCCCGGGGAGCAGGAGGAAATCAGAACATGGAGTACATCGGCGCCGGACTAGCCGCTCTCGGGGTCCTTGGCCCCGGCATCGGCATCGGCATCCTGGGCGGCCTGTCGGCCACCGCGATCGGGCGCAATCCCGACGCGGCCGGACAGATCCGCGGCATCGCGATCATCCTCGCGGCATTCGCCGAGGGCCTCGGCGTCCTGGCGATCGTCGTCGGTCTGCTCGCGATCTTCATCCAGCCGGCATAGCCGTCCGGCACGGAGACGACATCGTGGATCTGCTGGCCGTCGCGTCCGGGTTTGGGCGAGAAATCATTCGCCTGACCACCGAGGGCGAGGCCGAGACACTGTTCCAGGTCAACCTGTTCCAGGTGATCATCGCCGCGGCCAACTTCCTGTTGTTCCTGGCGATCATCTGGACCTTCGCGTTCCGGCCGGTGTCGCGGATGCTCGCCGATCGCAAGGCGCGGATCGAGCAGGGGCTCAAGGATGCGGAGCAGGCGCGTCGCGATCGCGAGAGCGCCGAGGACGAACGCGTCGCGACGCTGACCGAGGCTCGGCGCGAGGCAAACGAGATCCTCACGCGAGCCCAGAAGGTCGCCCAGGAGACCCGTGACTCGGATATCGCCGCCACCAAGGAGGAGCTCGAGCGGTTGCGCCAGCGCGCCGCCGCCGAGATCGAGGCGGAGAAGGCTCGCGCGATCGGTGAGGTCCGCGCCGAGGTCGCCGACCTCGCGTTGCTCGCGGCCGGTCGCGTGGTCGGCGAGACCATGTCCAGCGAACGCGAACGCCGCCTCGTGGAGGAGTTCATCCGCGAGTCGGCCGTCGAAGGGTCGTCCGACTGATGGCCCGCCGGGTATCCGCCGCGCGTCGCTATGCAGAGGCCGCCTTCGAGGTGGCGATGCGTGACAACGCGGTCGAGACCTGGCGATCCGAGCTCGATTCGGCGGCCGAGGTGGTCGCCGAGGAGCGGATCGGTCGCGCGCTCGCCAACCCGTCCATCCCGCTCGAGACGCGCACCACGACGGCCGAGGCCACGTTTGGGCCGATGGTCGGTCGGCAAGGTGCTCAACCTGATCGGCCTGATGCTCCGGCGCGGCCGGATCGAGGAGCTGCCGCGGCTCGCCGCCGAGTTCCGGCGACTCGACGACGAGCGACAGGGCATCACGCATGCCATGGCGACCAGCGCGTCGAAGCTCACCGCAGACGAAGTCCGCGCGCTCACGCAACGGCTAGAACAGTTCACCGGCGGTCGAGTCGAGCTCGACGTCCAGGTCGATCCCAGCCTCCTGGGCGGCGTGGTCGTGCGGGTTGGCGACCGCCTGATCGACGGCAGCGTCCGGAGTCGCCTCGAGCGCCTGCGGAACCAGCTCGTTTCGGGCGCCCTCTAGGAGACCAGACAACGATGGCCATTCGTTCCGACGAGATCACCAGCATCATCAAGTCCGCGATCGATGCGTTCGATTCCGGCGTTGAGACCCGAAGCGTGGGGACCGTGGTCGAGGTCGGCGACGGCATCGCCCAGATCTACGGCCTGTCCGGCGCCCTGTCGTCCGAGCTGCTCGAGTTCCCCGGCGGGTTGATGGGCATGGCCCTCAACCTCGAGGAGGAGACCGTCGGCGCGGTGATCCTCGGGAACGCGACCGGGATCAAGGAAGGCGACACGGTCAAGACCACGGGGCGCGTCGTCGAGGTGCCCGTCGGCGCCGGGCTGCTCGGCCGGGTCGTCGACCCGCTCGGGCGTCCCATCGACGACAAGGGTCCGATCAAGTCGAGCTCGTCCCGCCCGGTCGAGCGCATCGCGCCCGGTGTCATCGTCCGCCAGTCGGTCGACACGCCGGTTCAGACCGGCGTCAAGGCCATCGACGCGCTGATCCCGATCGGTCGTGGCCAGCGCGAGCTGATCATCGGCGACCGCCAGACGGGCAAGACCGCGATCGCCCTCGACACGATCATCAACCAGAAGGGCAAGGGCCTGGTCTGCATCTACGTGGCCATCGGCCAGAAGCTCTCGACCGTCGCCAATACGGTCGCGATCCTCGAGCAATACGGCGCGATGGAGCACACCATCGTCGTCGTCGCCGGCGCCGAGGACCCCGCGCCGCTCCAGTACCTCGCCCCGTATTCGGGCGTGGCGATGGGCGAAGAGGTGATGGAGAACGGCGTCGAGGTCCCGGGGCAGGGCCTGATCAAGGACGCGCTCCTTGTCTACGACGACCTCTCCAAGCACGCCTGGGCCTACCGCGAGATGTCCCTGCTGCTCCGTCGGCCACCGGGTCGCGAGGCCTACCCGGGCGACGTGTTCTATCTCCACAGCCGGCTGCTCGAACGAGCCGCCCGGATGAGCGAGAAGAACGGCGGCGGGTCGTTGACGGCGCTTCCGATCGTCGAGACGCAGGCCGGCGACGTGTCCGCCTACATCCCGACCAACATCATCTCGATCACGGACGGCCAGATCTTCCTCGAGACGGACCTGTTCAACGCCGGCCAGCGGCCGGCCCTCAACATCGGCATCTCCGTGTCGCGCGTCGGCTCGGCCGCCCAGACCAAGGCGATGAAGAAGGTCGCCGGGCCGCTCAAGCTCGACCTCGCCCAGTACCGCGCGCTCGCGGCGTTTGCCCAGTTCGCGTCCGACCTGGACAAGGCCACACGCGACCAGCTGACCCGCGGCGAGAAGCTCTCCGAGATCGTCAAGCAGCCGCAGTACCAGCCGCTCGGCGTCGAGAAGCAGGTCGCCATCCTGTACGTGGCGACCACCGGCAAGCTCGACGACGTCCCGACCCCGCGCGTGCGCGAGTTCGAGAGCCAGTTCTATCGCTACCTCGAGACGGAGAAGCCGGACATCCTGACCGAGCTCGCCTCGGGCAAGGCCGGGCTGACCGACGAGCTCGCGAAGGCCCTTGACGAGGCGACCGACGCCTTCCGCGAGAGCTTCCTTGTCGATGAACCGACCAAGGCGCCGCGCCCGCTGCCGCCGCAGCGGCGCCGCGCCGCTGCCCGCCGCAGCCGGCCGAAGCCGGCCGCCGAGGAGAAGCGGCGGCCGAGAAGAAGCCGGCCGCCGAGGAGAAGCCGGAGTCGGACAAGTGATCGCCATGTGCTCCGAGCAGGTGCCCGCCTAGATGGCCAGCCAGCGTGATATCCGGCGGCGAATCGGCTCGGTGCGGAATATCAAGCAGATCACCCGGGCGATGCAGTTCGTGGCTGCGTCGAAGCTCAAGCGCGCCCAGGACGCCACGCTGGCCTCCCGCCCGTACAGCGAGAAGCTGGACGAGGTGCTCGCCGACCTCGCGGCGGTGCTGAGTGGCGGAGATCATCCGTTGCTCGCCGAACGCGAGGGTGGCAAGCGGCTGATCGTCTTGATCACCACGGATCGGCCGCTCTCGGGGCCGCTCAACACGAACATCGTGCGCTTCGTGGCTCGCGACATCATCGACCACCCGGGCGACCTGGCGGTCATCACCGTTGGCCGCAAGGGTCGCGACGCGATGCGTCGCACGGGTGTGCCGATGGAGGCGCATTTCGCGACGTTTGGCGACCGCCCAACGTTCGCCGACGTCCTGCCGCTGGCTCGGCTGATCACCGACGACTACCTGTCCGAGACGTACGGCCGGGTCGACATCGTGTACAGCCACTGGGTGTCCACCCTGGTCCAGCGGCCGACCCTGCTGACGATCCTGCCGATCCCGGAGTCGGAGGACACCGAGGGCATTCCCGGCAACCAGTTCATCTTCGAGCCCAGCGCCTCGGCCGTGCTGGACCAGCTCCTCCCGCGCTACGTCGCCACCCGCCTGTTCCAGACGGTGCTGGAGGCCAAGGCGAGCGAGGAATCCAGCCGCATGGTGGCGATGAAGAACGCGACCGAGAACGCCGAGGAGCTCATCGAGGACCTGACGCTGTCCTACAACAAGGTGCGCCAGGCCAACATCACCCGCGAAATGATCGAGATCGCGTCCGGCGCGAACGCTCGCTGACGCTGAAGGACGCAGGAGGCAGACCGACGATGGCGACCGCCACAAAGAAAACGACCTCGACCGGCCGGGTGATCCAGATCACCGGCCCCGTCGTGGACATCGAGTTCCCGGCCGGGGAGCTGCCCGCGATCTACAACGCGGTCGAGATCGAGCGGGCCGGCGAAGACCCGCTCGTCGCGGAGGTCCAGCAGCACCTCGGCAACAACTGGGTCCGCGCCGTGGCCATGACGACGACGGACGGCCTGGCCCGCGGCGTCAACGCCAAGGACACCGGGGCCCCGATCACCGTGCCCGTCGGCGAGACGACGCTTGGCCGGGTATTCGACGTGCTCGGCAAGCCGATCGATGGCGGCCCTCCGGTCAAGGCTGAGACCTACCTGCCGATCCATCGAAGCGCGCCCGCGTTCGACCAGCAGTCGACCGAGGTCGAGGTCTTCGAGACCGGCCTCAAGGTCATCGACCTGATCTGCCCCTTCAAGAAGGGCGGCAAGATCGGGATCTTCGGCGGCGCCGGCGTCGGCAAGACGGTCATCATCCAGGAGCTGATCCGGAACGTCGCGCAGGAGCACGCGGGCGTGTCGGTGTTCGCCGGGGTGGGCGAGCGCAGCCGCGAGGGCAACGACCTCATCCACGAGATGACCGAGTCGGGCGTCATCGCCAAGACCGCCTTCGTGTTCGGACAGATGAACGAGCCGCCCGGCGCGCGCCAGCGGGTCGGCCTGACCGGGCTGACGATGGCCGAGTACTTCCGCGACGAGGAGCACCGCGACGTGCTCCTGTTCATCGACAACATCTTCCGCTTCACGCAGGCGGGCTCGGAGGTCTCGGCGCTGCTCGGCCGCATGCCATCGGCGGTGGGCTACCAGCCCAACCTCGCAACCGAGATGGCCGGTCTCCAGGAGCGGATCACCTCCACCCGCGACGGCTCGATCACGTCGCTCCAGGCCGTCTTCGTGCCGGCCGACGACTACACCGACCCGGCGCCCGCGACCACGTTCGCCCATCTCGACTCGACGATCCGCCTCGAGCGGAGCATCGCCGAGCTCGGCATCTACCCGGCGGTGGACCCGCTGACCTCCACCTCGCGCGTGCTCGATCCGCTCGTCGTCGGCCAGGAGCATTACGACGTGGCCCGCGAGACGCAGCGAGTCCTCCAGCGCTATCGCGACCTCCAGGACATCATCGCGATCCTCGGGATCGACGAGCTGTCGGAGGAGGACAAGTCGACGGTCGCCCGGGCGCGGCGGCTCCAGCGGTTCATGAGCCAGCCGTTCTTCGTGGCCGAGGTGTTCACCGGCCGATCCGGCAAGTACGTGAACATCAAGGACACGGTCGCGTCCTTCAAGGAGATCCTCGAAGGCAACACGGACACCCTGCCCGAGCAGGCATTCTTCCTCGCCGGCACCCTCGACGACGTCCGGGAGAACGCCGCCAAGCTGGCGGGCTGAGCCATGCCCCTCCTGCTCGAGATCGTGACCCCGGAGCGCCTCGCGTACTCGGACACGGTCGACGCGGTCAACCTGCCCGGCGTCGAAGGCGAGCTCGGCGTGTTGCCGCACCATGCGCCGCTCGTGTCGATGCTTGGCGTCGGGGAGCTGCGGATCCGCAAGGGCGGCTCGGAGGAGTCGTTCGCGATCGTCGGCGGCTTCCTCCAGGTTCGCCCGGACAAGGTCGTGGTCATGGCCGAGACGGCCGACATGGCCAGCGAGATCGACCTGGAGAAGGCCCAGCAGGCCAGGCGCGAGGCCGAGCAGGCGCTCGAGAGCGGGGCCCGAACCGACGCGGTCGATCTCTCGGCGGCCCGTGCGGCGCTGCAGCAGGCCCTCCTGCGGATCCGCGTGGCGGAACGTCGACACCGCGAGGGCCCGCGGCATCGCTGATGGCTGACGCCAGGCCATTCCACTGGGAGTTCCACCCCGATCCCGTTCAGCGCGAGGTGTTCCGCGTGGAGGGCGGGGAGCCGCTGTCGGGATCGGTCACGATCAGCGGCGCCAAGAACGCGGCCCTCAAGCTGTTCGCCGCGGCGACCCTGACGGGGGAGCGCTGCCGGCTGACCAACGTCCCCGAGATCGAGGACGTGCGCGTCATGGCCGAGACCCTGCGCGACCTTGGCGTGGTCGTCGACCACCCGGGCGACAACGTCTACGAGATCGCCTCGGGCGATGTCGAGTGGCTGTTCGTGCCCCTCGAGGCGGCGGCCAAGATGCGGGCAAGCTTCATGCTCCTCGGGCCGCTGCTCACCCGGTTTGGCAAGGTCATCATCAGCAACCCGGGCGGCGACCGGATCGGACGGCGGCCGGTCGATCTCCACGTCGATGCCATGCGTGCGCTCGGGGCGACGATCGACTATCGCAACGGCTACTACTTCGCGACGTCGCCCGGGCGGTTGCGGGGCGGCGACGTGCGGTTCCCGTTCGTGTCGGTCATGGGGACCGAGAACGCGATGCTTGCGGCAACGCTGGCTGAGGGTCGCACGGTCATCCAGCCGGCCGCCCAGGAGCCCGAGGTCGACGACCTGATCGAGTTCCTGCAGGCGATGGGCGCGACGGTCGAGCGGACCGCTCCCGACACCATCGAGGTCGTCGGACAGAAGCGTCTGCGCGGCGCCGACCACCGCGTCGTCCCGGATCGGATCGAGACGGGCACCTTCATCATCGCCGCCGCGGTGACGGGTGGCCAGGTGACGCTCAATGGCGCCCCGTGCGACCACCTCGGGGCCTTTCTCGAGACGATGGGCCGGATCGGTGTCGGCGTGTCCTGCGGCAAGGACACGATCGAGGTCGACGGGCGCGCGCTCCGTGACGGCGGGTTCAAGGCCTGCGACATCGAGACGGCGCCGTACCCGGGGCTGGCGACCGACCTGCAACCGCCGACGGCGGTGCTGCTGTCCCAGGCGACGGGCGAATCGCACATCCACGAGTCGATCTTCGAGGACCGGCTCGAGTGGCTGACCGAGCTCCGCCGGATGGGCACGACGGTGGAAGTCCTCGACCCGCACCACGCCACGATCAGCGGCCCAACGGCCCTCGTTGGCACCGATGTGGAGATCGGCGACCTGCGTGCCGGGGCGTCGCTGATCCTGGCTGCCCTCGCCGCCCAGGGCACGACCACGATTCGCGGTGCCCACCACGTTCACCGGGGCTATGAGAACATCGAACTCAAGTTCCTCGAACTCGGGGCCAACATTTCGCGCACGGCGGAAGGGACGGAAGACTCCCCCTCATGAAGATCGGCATCGACCTCGGCACGGCCAACGTGCTCGTCTACGTCAAGGGCAAGGGCATCGTCATCACCGAGCCCAGCGTGGTGGCCGTGTCCGACGACAACCGGATCGTGGCGGTCGGAGAGGAGGCGCGCGAGATGATCGGGCGCACGCCCGGCAACATCCACGCGATCCGGCCCATGAAGGACGGGGTGATCGCCGACTACGTGATCACCGAGGCGATGCTCAGCCACTTCATCGGCAAGGTGCGCAAGGGGTCCTTCGGGTTCAGCAAGCCGGACGTCATGATCTCCGTCCCCGCCGGCGTCACCAGCGTCGAGAAGCGGGCGGTCCGCGACGCCGCGCTCAAGGCCGGGGCAAAGGACGCCTACCTGATCGAGGAGCCGCTCGCCGCGGCGATCGGCGCCAATGTCCCGATCAGCGGTCCGTCGGGGAACATGATCATCGACATCGGCGGCGGGACCAGCGAGATCGCGGTCATCGCGCTCGGCGGCATCGTCGTGTCGAAGAGCCTGCGGGTTGGCGGCAACCGCTTTGACGACGCGATCGCGACCTACATCCGCAAGAAGTACAACCTGATGGTCGGGGAGCGGACGGCGGAGGAGGTCAAGATCCAGATCGGTACGGCGCTGCCGCTCGAGCGCGAGCTGACGATGGAGGTTCGCGGGCGGGACCTGATCGCCGGGCTGCCCCGGACGATCCCGATCACGAGCAGCGAGGTGATGGAGGCGATCGAGGCCCCGCTCCAGCAGCTGGTGGCCGCCGTGCGATCGGTGCTCGAGCAGACACCGCCCGAGCTCTCGTCGGACATCATCGACAAGGGCATGGTCATGTCCGGCGGTGGCGCACTGCTGCGCAACATCGACAAGCTGCTCACCCAGGTGACGGGCGTCCCGTGCCACGTCGCCGAGAACCCGCTCAACTGCGTCGCATTGGGCACGGGTCTGGCCCTGGAGCACTTCGACTTCTTTAAGAAATCACTCGTACAACAGGTCTGACATGCGGGACGGGATGCGAGCGAACGGTGGGCGGGGCGTCCCGCATGACGCCGTTCAGCCGCAGCGGCGCAGGCGTCAGGAGGGACGACCCGTGCGCCGAGCGCTCGCTGGTCGGGCCTGATTGATGCCCAGGGCCTTTGTCGACCTTCATTGCCATACGAGTGCCAGCTTTGACTGCTTGTCCGCGCCAAAGGCCGTGGTGCGGGCGGCGGCCGAGCGAGGACTGACGCACCTTGCGATCACGGATCACGATCGGATCGATGGGGCGCTGGAGACCCGGGAGCTGGCACCCCCGGGATTGACCGTGTTGATCGGGGAGGAGGTCAAGACCCGGGACGGCGACCTCATCTGCGTCTTTCTCGAGGAGGCGATCCCGCCCGGCATGTCGGCCGTGGAGACGATCGCTGCGGCGAGGGAGCAGGGCGCCCTGGTCGGGATCCCGCATCCGTTCGACCGATTGCGCGGCTCGCTGATGCGCGACGAGGGCATGGAGGCGCTCGGCGCGAGCGTCGACTGGGTCGAAACGCACAACGCGCGGCTCGTCGGGCGGGGCAACGAGCGGGCGGTCGTGTACGCGGGGGAACACGGGTTGCCCGGGGTCGCCGTATCGGACGCCCATTCGATCCTCGAGGTCGGGGTCGCGTACACCGCGCTCGACGGGGATATCTCCACGGCCGCCGGGCTGAAGGCGGCCCTCGCTGGCGTGCAGATCGTGCCCGGGAGGGCGAGCCTGTTTGTTCGTGCCTGGACACCCGTTGCCAAGGTCGTCCAGCGAGCGCGCGGCAACCGGCGGATCCCCCCGGCCTCGGGACCTGAAGCCGGCCCGTCGGGGAGAGGTCTCGTGACCGATCCCTCCCGACGACGTCACGCTCGACGACGAAACCGAGGCGGCCGGCGAACCGCCAATGCCCCTGTCGCGGCGGCTTCGCCAGCCGCGCACGATCATCTCGATCGTCATCCCCCTCGCGGTCATCGCCGTGTTCGTTGCGCTCAACGGTGACCAGCTCGGCCGGGTCCCGGGCCTGATCGCCCGGGCCGACCTGCGCCTCGTGGCACTGGCGTTCGTGATCTTCTACGCGGGCTTCCCGCTTCGCGGGTTCCGCTGGTCGCTCCTGCTGCGTTCGACCGGCACCCACATCAGCACGCGGGACTCGACCGAGATCCTCTTCCTGTCCTGGCTGGTCAACTGCGTGGTGCCCGCCAAGCTGGGTGACGTCTATCGCGCGTACCTGCTCAAGATCAACACGATGGCCTCGCTCAGCCGCACGTTTGGCACGGTCTTCATCGAACGGGTGCTCGACCTGATCGCGATCGCCCTCCTCGGGATTGCCGCCGGCGGTTGGAGCTTCCGCGATGGTCTGCCACCGCCGATCCAGCTGATCTTCGCCATCGGGTTTGTCGTGGTCGCGGTGCTCGCGCTCGGCCTGCTCACGATGCGCAACTTCGGTCGGCAGATCCTCACCGCGTTGCCGTTCCCGCCGCGGATCCTCGAGTTCTACGACCGGTTCGAGGAGGGGGTGTTCCGGGCGATCACCCTGCGCCAGCTGCCGCTTCTCGGCGGCATCACCGGGACCATCTGGATGACCGAGGCGCTGCGCCTCTTCTTCGTCATCCGGCGTTCGGGTTCGCGGATGTCCAGGTCGGACTGTCGGGCGCCGTCTTCGTGGCGCTGATCGGCTCGCTGCTGACCGCCGTGCCGCTCAGCCCGGCCGGCCTCGGGATCGTGGAAGCCGGGATCGTCGGGGTCCTCACCGTGGCCTATGGCATCCCCCTGGCGGAGGCGACCGCCATCGCGCTGCTCGATCGGGTCATCAGCGTGTTCTCGATCATCGTGCTCGGCTCGATCGCGTATCTCGTCTCTTCGAAGCCCCGCGGCCTGGGTCTGGTGGCCGGCCCGGGGTAGCGGACTCGGCTGCGGAGCGCTACACCCAGGGCCTCCGCCGCGGTCGTGGCACGTCGCAGTTGCAACCCCGATGTGAGCCCATGGCAATGGTTCGCAGCCGTTTGAGCTAATCCGAGAACCGATTCTGACCGTACCTACGTCAGGGGCTCGGTTGCCCGCACCTTCATTCATGACCCGGCAGTACCCCACAAGACGTCCCCAGGGGAGGACCGCCGGATGGAGGGTAGGCCGGTACGAACGGGTGATACAGGTCGCAATGCGGCCCGTGGATAGTGAGGTCAGCGAATGACCAATCGCGGCTCAAACCCACGGAGCGTCCACGTACCAATGTCCACCCAGAACGGCCGAGCGTTCAACGACTGGCTGAGAACACAACTCAAAGCCAAGAAGATGTCGCAGCGCCAACTCGCCCAGCAGTCGGGCGTGGATCACTCCACGATCTCCCGCCTGATCCGCGGCGATCGGATGCCGTCGCTCGGCACAGCTACCAAGCTTGCCCGCGGACTCCGGGAGCTGCGCGAGGACGCCGACACGACGCAGTACCTGGGCCTGGTCGGGACCGGCAGCACCAATCCCACGGCGCGCGTCGAGTACGCCCTCCGTGCCGACGAGCTGCTGAGCGAGGCGCAGGTGCGCCAGATCATGGAGTACTACCTCGCCGTGCGGATGCGCCGCTACGGTCGATCGATCCAGCCAAGCGAGAACACCAAGCCAACCGGCACGGAACGGCCAACCGACCGCTCCCTGACCCGCCCGATGTCCGAAACGGCAGCGTCGCCCGGTGGCCTTCGAAACAACACCGCCACGATGAGCTCCGTGCGTCCGGTCATCCGGTCGCTGCGAGAGCCGGGGCGCTACTAGAGTCCACATCGCGGCCTGGGTCCGCCCTCCCGGCCCAGGCTTGGGGAACTGCGAACGCCGGCGTTTGGGGCGCCGGCGTTCGCGATTCCCGGGGTTCACCCGCGCTCCTGGGTTGCCGGGCCGCCCGCGGCCCAGTCCGCCCAGGTCTGGCCCACGTTTCCTGACAGATGTCGGCCTGGTGACCATTCGGCCGGGTCTTGGCCACGTACGAGGCCAATCTCCAGTGCTCACCCGAGCACGGCTCGCTCCTCAGAACCTCCGTATTGGCCTCAAAAGAGAGCCCAAGGGTCACCTGGCCGACATGTGGCAGGAAACCGCGGCGAACCGTCGAGCCCCACCGAGCCACGCTTAGGGGGACAGCCCCCGGTAGGTCGAGATCCATCGGCCCGGCGCGGCTTCGAACCGATCGATCGGATCACCCAGATCGGCCGGCACCACGGCCGCTTCCGCCGGCCCGCCACAGGCGGCCCCGATCACGACCTCGAACAGCGAATCGCAGATCACCACCAGGCTCCCGGGTTCGGCGGGCGCCGCCCCTTCGGTGATGACCATCCCTTCGCTGATGACTTCGCCACGTTCCAGGACTCGACCCCCCCGCACCAACGGATAGGCATACGACTCGACGGACTTGAAGTCAGGGATTGCGAGCAGGCGGATGGGTCCGGGACCCGTCGACGATTCGATCCGAGCGGCGGCGGCCGCGGCGGCCGGGAAGCCACCATCGGGATGCACGGCGGGTGGTTGATGGGTCACCGCCCAGGCCACCATGACGCCGACGCCCACCACCGCGAGCGTCCGACCAGCCGCCAGGGTCGCGACAAGCTCGGATGGGCGAGCAAGCGCGGCGGGCCGAGTAGCGCCACGGAGCCCCTCCCACAGCGCCGCGGCACCCAGACCCACCAGGACGAACACCATCGGGTCCGCAAACGCGTGGTAATGGTCGTTTGGTAAGCCGCGGATGACGGTGGCCAGGCTCGGAGCCGCGAAGGTCAGGGCCACGGCCGTCCAGAGCAGGCCGAGCCCAAGCCAGCGAGCCACGGTTCGTTCGTCCCCGCTCCCGGCGATGGAACGCCATACGGCAATTGCCGAGACGACGACCAGCGCGACCATGGCGGCGGTCACCCCGTCCACGATCAGTCCCACCAGGGGCCACGTGACGACGCGAGCCTCGATGAGCACGAATCTGACCAGGGGACCCTCCGACGGCGGGTCGCCGCCACTACGGAAGTAGGCGAGTGCCGCCTCCACCTCCGAGAACCCGGTCGTCAGCTCGTGGATGACGAGGGGTACGAACGTGAGCGCGATCAGGCCGAGGCCGGCCAATCCGATGCGGATCACAGCCCGTCGTTCCGAGGCCTCGCGACGACGGACATCGGCCACCAGGAGCGCGCCGACGATGGGCAGCAGCGTGATCCCCAGGACGTGGCACTGCATCGTCACGGCCACCCCAACCGCCGCCAGGAGCCACCATCGCCGGCCGACGGGTCGTCCAGGCGTGCCACGCGCCCGCGAGCGCGACGGCACTGGACAGGGCGATCAGGTTCGGGTTCCAGATGAACGTGGACTCGTCGACCGCGGCCGGCGACACGGCGATGGCCAGCCCGGCCACCATCCCCGCGACTGGCCCGCCGATCGATCTGGCAAGCCACCAGGTCACCAGCACGGCCGCGATGCCCGCCAGCGCGATGAGCGTCACGACCGCGAGCGGCGAGTCTCCGCCGGTCAAGGCCGCGGCAGGCGCCAGCAGGTAGTAGTAGAGCGCTCCGTGATGGACATCGCCAATGGATGTGGGCGGGCCGAGCAGCGGCACCACGCCGTCCCGGACCAGCGCCCGCAGCACCAGCATGTCGTGTCCCTGGTCGCCGTCCCAGGTGCCGCGCGTGGCAAGGTTCGGGAGGCGCAGGAGCGCGGCCAGGACCACGAGGCCAAACGGGACTACGAGCGCGCGGACCCGCGGCGGGAGGTCGGTGATCACTCCGCCGGGCCCAGCGAAGGCCCGGTTCGGCTTCGGCTGCCACGGACGGTCATGGCCTCGGGTGGCAACACTGCCAACGGCCGCCCGGCCATCAGGTCGCGCGCCCGCCCCATGTTCACGGCGTCATATCCCTCGTCCATCCCCGGCGTCTCGAGGAAGAACGTGACGTGGGTGAGGGCAGGGTGGCAGAGCAGATGCGCCAGCCCCGCCGGCCCGATCTTGCCGGCGCCCACGTGTTCATGTCGATCGAGTCGCGAACCTCGCTCGGCCTTTGAGTCATTGAGGTGGATCATGACCAATCGGTCGAGCCCGATCCGGGCATCGAAGTCGTCGAGGAACCGGTCTGTCTCGACCGGGTCGGCGAGATCGATCCCCGCACCCCAGGCATGCGCCGTGTCGAGGCAGAACCCGACCCGCCCGGATCGGACGCCTTGGGCGTCGACGGCCTCCGCGATCGCCGCAAGCTCGGTCAAGTCACTGCCGAGGCCGTAGCCGCTGCCCGCGGCGTTCTCGAGCACGACCATCGTGCTGTCCGGCGCATCGTCGACCTCGGTGAGAGCGAGTCGGATGCCTTCAGCCACCCGGGCGACCCCAACCGCCACACCCGTATCCATGTGCGATCCGATGTGCACGTTGAAATACCGTGCCAGGAACCCGGGCGCCGCCCGCAGATCGTGCGCCAGGACCGAAATGGAGCGGGCAAAGAACGTCTCGTCCGGCCCCGCGAGGTTGATCAGGTAGGGCGCGTGGATGGCGACCGGGGCGATGTCGTACGCCACGAGTCGATCGCGAAACGCCGGCAACTCACGCGGTGGCTCGGCGCGTCGGCGCCACGCTGTCGGGTTGTCGGCGAAGACCTGCAGCGCATTGGCACCGATCGTCTGTGCGCGCTCGACGGCCTTGACCATCCCGCCGCCAAGGGGCAGATGCGCACCAAGGCGGCGTTCCGTCAGTTGGTCCCGTTCCGCCTGCCGCGGCCCTTGGTGTAATTCCCGCCGATGACCGGCTCGATCACCCCAAAGTCCCCGTCGTCGCGCTTGTAGAGGATCGCGACCTGCTCGGTCTCGGCGCTGACGTAGACGAAGAAGCGGTGCCCGAGCTCCTCCATCCGGCTGAGCGCGTCCTCCTCGAACATCGGCTCGATCGCAAACCGCTTCGATTTGACGATCCGGCGTTCGCGCGCCGGTCCCGGGCTGCCGTCGGCGATGCGCTTGAGGAGCTGGCGCTCTTCGAGAGGCCGAGCCCGAAGACGCGGCTTTTCGAGGTGATCGACCGTCCGGCGTTCGACCTTGTCGACCAGCGCATCGAGCGCCGCCTGGTAGCTGGCGCCGACCGCATGGCCCCGGATCGTCTGGCCGTCGATGACGAGCGTCACCTCGGCGATGTGGGCGTCCGAAGCGCTGCGATGCTGCTCGTTGGAGAGCTCGACGACGGCGTCGGTGCGGTCATCCAGCATGCGCTCGAGGCGTCGGAGCTTGCGCTCTGCGTATTCGCGGACTCGGTCGGGGACCTCGACGTTCTTGCCCCTGACGATCGTCTTCACGCGTCACCTCCCGGCCGTCGGCCCTCGAAGATCGAGTATAGCCGCGGACCCGAACGGGGCCCTGGCCGTGCGCGGGTGCGGCTCAGCGCTCGCGGGCCACGGCGATGGCCGAGACCGCGTACACGCCCGCGTCCTCGAGCGCTACTGCGCAGGCTGCCAGGGTTGCGCCGGTCGTCACGACGTCGTCGACGAGCAGGACCCATTGGCCGACGACCGTGGCGCCGCCACGGCCCGTGGCACGCACACGGAACGCGCCGGCCACGTTGGCCGAGCGCTCGTCGCGTCCGAGCTCGAACTGGGCGGCGGTTGCCCTCGCGCGCTCGAGCGCCCGCACGCAGGGCAGTCCCAGGGTGCCGGCGGCGACGTCGGCGATGAGCGCGGCCTGGTCGTACCCTCGGTCGCGCTCGCGGGCCGCATGTACGGGAACCGGGACGATCACCGTCGCGCCCACGCCGACCCGAGCCCACCGTCTCGCGACGGCTTCGCCAAGGGGACGCGCGAGCCGACGTTCGCCGGCGTATTTCAGCTGGTGGAGGGCCGCGCGGACCGTTCCCGCGAACGGCGCGCACCATTCGACCTGGAGCAGGGGCGCGGGCAGGTCCGCCGGCAAGCCAATCGGAATGCCGCCGCGGAGCTCGAGACGAGCGTCGAGCGCGGGCCGGCACCCAGCGCAGAGGGGCTCGCCCTCACGACCACAACCGGCACACGAGGCCGGAAAGGCAAGATCGAGCGAAGCGGACGCGGCGTTCGTGAGCGCGCGCAGGACGGCCATCGGCCGATCATGGCGAAGGGCGCTTCGCCGCGGACGTATCGGGAGGGCTAGGCCGCCTCGGTCTGGATCGGTTCCAGCAGGATCCGATCGCCGGGGACGGTCCCGGACCGATCGATCGTCCCGACCGGCAGCTCGAGGACGCCATGTGCTCCCCGGACCAGCGGGACAAGACCGATCCACGCCCGCAGCCCGCGGTGCACGGAGATGACCGGGAGCGCGCCGCCGTCAGCGGCCACGGGTCGTCCGACGAAGACAGCGTCGATCGCGAACCGCATGAACATCATGTGGATGCCGTTCGAATCGGGGAGCCACAGGCCGGCCCCGGCGTCGAGCGTTGAACGACCCATCAGGCCCATGAACTTCGCCCACAGGCTACCGGCCGTCTCCAGCCGCGTCGCCAGGACCGTGCCGCGATCGATGTTCCGGGCCGCGCGCAATGGCGGCGCGCACGCTCACCCGATGCCGTCTCGACGCTAGGTCCCGAAGTTCAGGGCGATCAGGATCAGGGCCGGGCCGAGGATCACGATGAACAGCGAGGGAAAGATGCACCCGACGAGCGGGAAGAGCATCTTGATCGGCGCCTTGGCGGCCTGTTCCTCGGCTCGCTGGCGGCGCTCGATCCGCAGCTGTTCCGACTGGACCTGGAGCACCTTGGAGATCGACACACCGAGCTGTTCGGCCTGGATGATCGCGCCGATGAAGTTGGTGAGGGGTCCGACCTCGGTGCGCGCCACGATGTCGCGCAGGGCCTCGCGGCGCTGCTTGCCGACCCGCACCTCGGCGAGGGCTCGTCGGAATTCCTCGGACAACGGGCCCGGAAGCTTCTCGACGACCTTGCCGAGTGCGGCGTCAAAGCCGAGCCCGGCCCGGACGGAGATCGTCAGCAGGTCGAGCGCGTCCGGGATCATGAGCAGGATGGCGTGCTGGCGCTTCTTGACCCGGCCACCCAGCCAGAACTCGGGAACGGTGTAGCCGAGAGCGCCCCGACCCGCGCCATGACGAAGGCAACCGGGAACGGCAGGCCCATGACGCCGACGACGACGAACAGGAAGAAGAACAGGATCCCGCCGACGATCGTCCCGATGGCCTTGATCCCGAGCCAGTCGGCGACGCGCATGTCGCCGGGGTTTCCCGCGAGCGCGAGCCGCTTCTCGGTCCGTTCGGTGAACGATGAGCTGGTGACCCGCGAAACCGATCCGGACAGTCGCGCCGACAAGCGGTCGCAGGGTTCGCTCGACGAACGGCGCCTGGAGCTCGAGCTCCTCGAGGTTCTTGGCCTGCATCGTTCCGAGCTGCGTCAGCCGCGCCTGGACCGGATCCACGGGCGCGCTGCTCGTCAGCGCAAACATGATCAGCAGGATCGCCCCGGCGGCGACGGCCGCGATGATGATGGGCAGGATGGGCATGACGACTAGACCTCGATGTCCACGATCTTGCGGATCAGCATGAAGCCGATAAACATCATTACGCCGCCGATGGCCAGAACGATCACTCCGGCAGGCAGGCCGATGAGGCTGGCGCGGCCGTCGAACATCGGATCCATGAACCCGGGGGCGGCCACGAACAGGAAGCCAGCCAGGCCGATCGGGCAGACCTGCGACCACGTAGCCCGACAGGCGCTGCTGCGCGGTCAGCGTCCGGATCTCGCCCTTGATCCGGATCCGCTCGCGGATGGTGTACGCGATCGAGTCGAGGATCTCGGCGAGGTTGCCGCCGACCTGGTGCTGGATGGAGATGGCCGTGGCCATCAACTCGAGGTCATCCGAGCGAACGCGGCGAACCATGTTCTCGAGCGCCTGCTCGAAGGGCAGGCCCAGGTTGACCTCCCGGATGACCCGCGCGAACTCGATCGAGATCGGGCGGTCGCGTCTCGCGAACGACCAGCTCGATCGCCTGGAGGAACGACGAACCGGCGCGCAGGGCGTTCGCGATCAAGGTGATCGTGTCCGGGAGCTGCTTGTTGAACGCGCCCAGGCGACCGTTTCGCCGGCGGGCGAGCCAGAGCCGAGGCAGGAAGAACCCGATCACGATCCCGATCAGCAGGAACAGCGGGTTGCCGCAGTGCCGGCAGGAACACCGACAGGAAGACCATGAGCGACGGGATGCCGACGATCGAGCCAGCCCAGATCGCCAGGAACTCCGAGGGCTTGAGGTGAAGGTCGGCGCGGGCGATGTCACGGGCGATGTTCGCCCAGAAGTCGCGACCCTCGACGGCCTTGTTGAGCGAGGCCAGCGCCTGGCTCTGGGCGATCAGCTCGGCGACGCCGCCGGACCCGCTGGCCGCGGCGCCGCCCTGTCGGGCGCGCGGACGCATACCGCTCGAGACGGTCGGAAATCCCGGACCGACCCGACATCGCGATGCCCAGCGGCGATGACGACGATCGCCAGCGCGGCAACCGCGGCGATGACGATGGGCGTGATCTCGGTCGGCACGAGTCTTGTCTCCTCCCGGGCCCTAGTAGGTGAACCCGAAGAGGCCGGGCGGGAGGTTGATCCCCATCACTTCGAACTTCTCGACGAACTTGGGGCGGATCCCGGTCGGCTTGAGCCGTCCCTGGATCTTGCCCTCGACGATGCCGGTCTGCTCGAAGACGAAGACGTCCTGCATGACGATGACGTCGCCTTCCATGCCCTGGACCTCGGTGATGTTGACGATCCGCCGGGTCCCGTCCTTGAGGCGGCTCTGCTGCACGATCAGGTCCACCGCCGAGGCGACCTGCTCGCGGATGGCCCGCAGCGGCAGGTCGACGCCGGCCATCAGGACCATGGTCTCCAGGCGGGAGAGCATGTCCCTGGGGCTGTTGGCGTGGCCGGTGGACATCGAGCCGTCATGGCCCGTGTTCATGGCCTGGAGCATGTCCAGCGCTTCGCCGGAACGGCACTCCCCGACGATGATCCGGTCAGGCCGCATGCGCAGGGCGTTGCGGACGAGCTCGCGGATCGGGATCGCACCCTTGCCTTCGATGTTCGGCGGGCGGGACTCGAGGGTGACGACGTGCTCCTGGCGAAGCTGGAGCTCGGCCGCGTCCTCGATCGTGACGATCCGTTCGTCGTTCGGGATGAACGAGGAGAGGACGTTGAGCGTCGTCGTCTTGCCCGAACCCGTGCCGCCTGACACGAAGAGGTTGAGGCGTGCTTCGACGCAGGCTCGCAGGAACTCGAACATGTCCGGCGTCGCGGTTCCGAACCGGATCAGGTCCTCCGTGGTGAACGGCGAGGCCGAGAACTTGCGGATCGTGATCACGGGCCCCACCAATGAGAGGGGCGGAATGATGGCGTTGACGCGGGAACCGTCGGTCAGGCGGGCATCGACCATCGGGGACGACTCGTCCACGCGCCGGCCGATCGGGGCGATGATCCGGTCGATGATGCGCATGACGTGATCGTCGTTCTGGAAGACGACGTTGGTCAGCTCGAGCTTGCCGGATCGTTCGATGTAGACCTGGCGCGGGCCGTTGACCATCACTTCCGTGATCGACTCGTCACGCAGGAGGGGCTCCAGCGGTCCGAGACCGATGATCTCGTCCGTGATCTGCTCGAGCATCCGGACGCGCTCGGCGCGGGTCAGGGCGAGGCCTTCCTCATCGATGACCTTGCCGAAGATCTCCTCGATCTGGCGCCGCACCTCGACCTGGTTGGACAGGTCGAGCTTGGGGTCCAGGTCCTGGATGACCCGGTTCTGGATCCGGAACTTGACGTCGCGGAACGACTCCCGGACCGGAGCCTGGCTGGTCAGCCGCGGCGCGAGTCGGGACGTTCGACGGCCCGCCCGGCACGGCCGGGAGGTTCGACCCCGGCGCTCCCGGAGCGCCTGGCGCTGGCGCAGCCGATCCTGGTCGAGCGCTCTCGATCCTTTTCAGCAGAGACATTGACTACACCCCTTCTCGCCCCGAGGGGCCACTATGAACGACGATCATCGCCATGCGAATAGGGACTTCTTCTGATTGGCCTTGCGGCTTGTCGGCGCTGGCGGCGACCTCAACGCGATCGCCGATGACGGATTTTGCGAGGCGCAGGATGTCCTGCGACACCTGGGCCTCCCGATTGGAGACAAAGAACGGAATGCCGCGGTTGAGTGCGTAGACCACGCTCCGACCGTCGCTCACGATCGTCTCATCCACCTTGCGACCGATCGAGTGCTCCACATCCGCGACGCGGATGCCAAGCGTCGAATCGGCGCGGTTGAGGACGAGACGGACCTTGCCGCCGTCGTAGCCGAGCTGTTCGGCGACCTCGAGGAACAGCCGCATGTTCTTGATGCTCGTGATTTCGAGACTGAGCATCGTCAGGATCACGTCGGCCGAATCGAGGATCGCAAGCGTGGTGTCGTTGAAGAATGCCGTGCAGTCCACGACCACGAGGTCGTGGCTCCGGCGGAGGAGGTCCAGAACGGACTTGACGATGGCAGGCGTGATGGTCTCGGCCATCTCGGGCGACGGTGGTGCAAGCAGCACCCGGACGCCCGAGGTGTGCTCCACGATGAACGTGTTGACGGTATCGACCTCGCCCGCCTCCA
The DNA here is from genome assembly GCA_963731865.1 of uncultured Chloroflexia bacterium. Taxonomy (GTDB): domain Bacteria; phylum Chloroflexota; class Limnocylindria; order Limnocylindrales; family CSP1-4; genus SPCO01. The sequence goes on from CAVSXG010000002.1 coordinate 2,313,733, forward strand.
GGACGGGCACGAGATCGGCGATGGAATTGCTCTTCGGGTTCAGGTTGAGCAGGACGCCCACGTCGCCGAACTGGAAGGAGCCGTCCATCAGGACCACTCGCTTGCCGAGCTCGGTCGCCGCAGCGACCGCCAGGTTGACCGCGACCGTGGTTCGGCCGACGCCACCCTTCGGGCTGAAGACCGCGACGATCCGGCCACCCTCGTCATCGCCGCTCGGGACCGGGGTCCCGCGACCGGCGACCCCGATCCGGCTGGCCTTCTCGCGCTCTCGCGAGCTGACCTGGCGGATGGAGGCGGTGAGCTCGTCGCTGCTGAACGGCTTGACCAGGAACTCCCGGGCGCCGGCCAACATGGACCGGCGCAGGTAGTCGGCTTCGCCCTGGACGGACATCATGACGACGGCCGAATTGGGCGCCGCCGTGGTGAGCTGCTCGGTGGCGGTGATCCCATCCATGTCCGGCATGTTGATGTCCATCAGGACCACGTCCGGGTGGAGCTTGCTGGCCATCTGGATCGCCTCGCGACCGGACGACGCGGAGCCGATCACCTCGATGTCGCTCTCGAAACCGAGCAGCTTCGTCAGGTGATCGCGAGTCTCCGGGATGTCATCAACGACGAGGACACGGATCTGGTCGGCCATCTCGCTCTGGTTGGGTCCTTGTGGTTCGCGGGGATGAGAGACGATGGGCCGGCACGCCGTGGCGAGGACCCATCGTCGGGTATGGGCGCTACGGAGCCAGCGTCGGCAGAACCGGCGTGTGCGATCGTCGGCGGAAGCACGCCGTAGGTGTCGATGAGCTCCTGGAGGGTGATGCCGGTCGTCTCCGCGAGGACCGGGGGCACGGGCTCGCCGGTCTCCGGATCGATGAAGTCGTCAGGGGAGCGAAGGACGAGCGACAGCGTCAGCAGCGGGTTGGCCATCTGCTGGGCGTAGCGGATCACCTCCGCCTGCTGGGCCGTGACCGCGAGGATCACGATCTCCTGCTGCTCGTTGAGCACGGTTCCCGGGGCGGCGCGGTCGCCACTGGCGTGCCTTCGGCCGGCTGCTGGTCGGCGGGCGCAACGGGCGGGAGCAGCGTGCCAAGCACCTGCATGCCCTGGAGGATCAGCTTGACGGTCGCGCCCTTGGGCCCGGGTTCGTGACGATGCACCTGGTCCGGGTTGGCAGGATCCTCGGTGATCGAGGCGAACTGCTCTTCGGTCAGGGCGATCAGCGAGTCGACGTAGTCGCCGGTCTTGATGACCGTGCCGACGCCGCTGGTCTGGTCGACGCGGACCGCGATGGCGCGCAAGCCCCGCCGGTGTCTGCACGTCGATGACCGTGCCCGGTGAAACCGCCGGTGAGCGTCGTCGCCGTGATCTGTCCGCCGGCCGTCACTGGCTGGCGGGCGATCTGGCCGATGACCTGGGAGACGTCGCCGAACGACCCGACGCTTGCGTCGGCGATCGCGACGGTCTTGGTCTCCACCTGGTCGGCGCGGATACGCGTCGATAGCGGGATATCCGCCTTGGCGACGACGACGGATTGTCGTCGTGGGAACGACGTTCTCGCCGCTCGGCGTGGCCGGTGTCTGCAAGCAGCAGAAGGATGCCCACGAAGGCGACGACGGCCAGGAAGACCCCGACCAACAAGACCAGACGATTTGAACGCTTCAAGTTCAATCTCCCCGAGGCGGTGTGACAGGTGGCACCACTCTAGCACCGGCCAAGAGCCGCGCGACTATACCAAAGGGCTAGGACCATTAGGAAGAAACGGCAGGAAACCCCGCGTGGCGAAAGGTTCGCTGCAAGGTCCGCAAAATGAATGGCCCGCTGGTCCCGAGGTCCCAGCGAGCCATTGTCATCCGGACTGCGACGCGAGCAGCCTAGTTGGGCAACCTACCTAGATGGAGGCGCCGACCTGGCTCAGCTGCTTGCTGACCTGGGCTACCCAGGAAGATGAGGGCAATAATCGCGACGATGGCGATGAGCGCGAGGATGAGCGCGTACTCCGCGAGGCCCTGACCTTCGTCAGATCGGGCATCGTTCGATCTCGGAACGCGAGATACGCTACGAAATACGAGAACTGCAGCATGTGGTTCACCTCCTTTCATGGAAGCTGCATGCGTTCAAACGTAGTGCGCATCGCAGCTGTGTCAATAGTCCGATCGGAGTGGTGATCACGCACCACGTCGGAAATGACAAAACCGCCGACCGCATGGTCGGCGGCTTGTTTCGTTGGCGGCTGAACCTAGATCGACGTGCCGACGTGCTGAGGCTTGCTGACCTGCTGCCCAGGAAGATGAGCGCAACGATCGCGATGATGGCGATGAGCGCGAGGATCAGCGCGTATTCGGCGAGACCCTGGCCTTCCTCGTCACGATTGAGGAAGTTCATGATGGCAATGTAAAGCGACGTCATTTGGTAGGTACCTCCTTTCCCTGAAAGCTCCCCGAGGGACGAGGGCTGGGCCACGGTACGGGGGCCGATGGGTCCTGTCAAGGCTTCAGCCATGATTCCTGTTGCCTCGGACAAAACGACAGAACCGCCGGCCCGAAGATCCGGCGGTTCTGCTCGATGGTCGGTCGAAGCTAGATCGACGTGCCGACGTTGCTGAGCTGCTGGCTGACCTGGCTGCCCGAGGAAGATGAGCGCGATGATCGCGATGATGGCGATGAGCGCGAGGATCAGCGCGTACTCGGCGAGACCCTGGCCTTCCTCGTCACGTCGATGTCGAGGAAATTCTGAGCGAGTGTTTGTGAGGATCGCTCGGGGAGGGGGGGGTGTGTGGTGGTGTGGGACGGACTCCTTCAGGTACAGATCGTTGAACAATGCCATGCGGTGGCCTCCTGGATGAGTACTCACCCTCGGGCGAGGGCTAGCTCCACTATACGGAGCCGTTAGCCCGCCAAACACTGGCCCAATGGTACGGGCCAGCCGGGACTCTAGCACGATCAGCCGCCGCCCGTCGCCGCCTCGATCGCGGATCCGATCCAGGCAAGGATGTCCGCGAGCGTCCCGCCGAGCACCCCGAGGATCAGCGCCGTGAGGACCACGGTCAGGCACAGGATCAGGCCGTACTCGACGATCCCCTGGCCGCGCACCCCCGGCGCGCTGCGCATCAGCCCTCCGTGCTGGCCTGTGGCAGCTCCGCGAGCAGCCTGAGCTCGGACCCATCCGACGACAGCTCCACGGTCAGCCCAAGCGGCGCGGCGCGACCCTGGATCTCGCGCCAGGTCGTTGGCGGCAGCTCAACGATCGAGTCGCGCTGGGCCGTTTCCGCGGCGGACCTGGCATCGGCGCGCCGGTCTTCCATCATCGCGGCGAGTGCCGGCGGGAGGTCCTTGGCTGGCGGCGCCTTCAGGAGCGATGGTCGGCGGCGCGGTCGACCGCCGTCCGGGTCGCCGCCATCGCGACGTCCAGCTGGTCGGCCGACCAGTCCATCCGGAACGCGATGCGTTCGGCCCGGGCCTCGAGGTAGCCGGCAAGCGCTCCGTCGAGGATCCGGAACAGCCCGCTTTCGAGGTCCATCGGGAGTCGGCGATCCTGACCCATCGACTCGAACTCGATCGCGACGCCGGTCCGGCGACCCCGATCACGCGCGGCCCGCCGCAGCGTCGGGACCAGCCCGAGGTCGTCGAGCACCATCGGACGGACGTCGAAGATGAACGTCTTCGTGGCCTCGAGGGTCTGCTGGACCATCCCGACCAGCAGGGTGACCTCGCCTGCGGCCCGTGCGGGATCGCTCTTCATCAGGCGCTCCACGATCTGGGCCTGCAGGACGATGTTGGTCAGGCTCTGGGCGGGGCCGTCGTGCATCGCCCGCGCGATCTCGCGACGCATGTCCTCCTGGGCGCCGAGGAGCAGGCGCGACACCGCCGGCGGCAGTGACCCGATGGCGTCGGCCGCACCGCCGGCTTCGGCACCCTTGCGACCCTTTCCGACGGTGGCAGCGGGCGCGTCGCCCGCATCCGGAGACGGCCGACGAGCGCCTCCGCGTAGCCCGCGATCGCCTCGCGAAAGCGGGTCAGCGCGCGCTGCTTGCCCTCGAGCACGTCGACCTGTGTTTCCATCAGCGCGGCGCGTTTGGTCAGGAGGACGAGCTGGGTGTTGAGCTCGGCGGTTTCGGCTGCCGGTTCGCCGCGGGCCTCCGCTGCGGCGAGCGCCGCCGTCAACTTCTCGACCGCGGCGGCGCGCCTGGTCTCGTGACGGGTCGCCTCGGCCCGCGCCTGCGTGATCAGGAGCTCGACCTCGCTCAGCTCCTTGTCGAGGACGGCGACCTCGTCGCCCATCCGCACCGCGAGCTCGGAGGCGCTGGCCGGGGCGTTCGGCTCGGTTGTCGCGGGATCGGTCATGAGTGTGTGTCGATCAGTCTTCCGGCATCCGGATCCAGCCCTGGCGCATCGCGTACACCACGGCCTGCGTCCGATCGTTGACCGACAGCTTGCGCAGGATGGAGCTCATGTGGTTCTTGACCGTCTGCTCGCTGATCGACAACGCGTAGGCGACCTGCTTGTTGGTCATGCCCTGGGCGATGTTGTCGAGGATCTCCACCTCCCGCGGCGAGAGCGGGGCGAAGATCGGCGCGGCCTCCTGGCCGTACACGGCGAGCTCGCGGAACTCCTTGAGCACCCGCGAGGCAACGGCCGGCTTGGAGAAGACCTTGTCGTTGATCAGGTACTCGCCGGCGACGACGCGCCGGATGATCGTGACCAGGTCGTCCGGACCGACATCCTTGAGGATGAATGCCGCGGCCCCGGCCTTGATCGCGTCGAAGAGGGCGTCCTCGTCCTCGGTCTGGGCCAGCACGATGATCCCGGTGGACGGCAGCTCGCGCTTGATCCGCGACGTGGTCTCGATCCCGCCCGGCGCGGGCAGGGAAAGGTCCATCAGGATGATGTTCGGCGAGGTCTCCAGGGCGCGATCGATCGCGCTGCGGGAGTCCTCCGCCTCGGCGACGATCTCGAAGTCGGGCTGCTGGCCGAGGATGTTCGCGATCCCGACGCGGAAGAGGGCGTGATCGTCGACGACGAGGATCCGCGTGATCTCGTCGAGCGCCTTGCGGTCCGACGGCCCCGCCGGCGGTCGGGCCCGCTGTAGTCCATGGCACTCATCTGCTCTCCTCTGCTCCCGTCGCGATCCCCGCGCTCCCCGTCGGGATCGCCAGCCGGACGACGGTACCGCCTTCCGGCCGTGATCGTACGTCCAATTGCGCGCCGATCAACTCGGCACGCTCCCGCATGAATTGCAAACCGAAGTTCCGGCGGCCGCGCGCGGCCACCGCGCCGATGTCGAATCCCCGACCGTCGTCGCGGACTTCGAGGACCCAGGCGCCTTCATCCAATCGAGTCCCGACGACGACCTGGGTCGCTCCGGCGTGCTTTCGCACATTCTGCAGCGCCTCCTGGACGACGCGCAGCACCACGGTTCGTTGCCCGTTCGACAAGGCGCTCGGCGGTGCCTGGAGGTCGGTCGTCGCCGTGAGACTGGCGAGCGCCTTCAGGTGGTCGATCAATTCCCCGATCGCGCCCTCCAGGCCGAGCTCATCGACGGTCGCGGGTCGCAGCTGGGTGATGAACGCCCGCACGTCGCCCAGCTCGCGCCGCAGCAGCTCGCGCAGCAGCCCCAGCTCCGAATGGGCAAGACGGACATCCGTGTCGAGGACGCGCTCGATGTACTCGACCTGGAAGATGGCGTTGGCGAGTGCCTGGGCGGGTCCGTCGTGGATCTCCTGCCCGAGACGGGATCGTTCGGCTTCCTGGGCCTCCATGATCCGCATCTTGAGATCGCCGCTCGTCGCCGGCACGGAGACCTCGTTGACGAGACTTGCGTCGCCGCGTTCGAGGAACAGCCACGTTCGCTCGAGCGTGCGCTCGGCGAGCTCCAGCTTGCTCAGTTCCGCCTGGTGCGCGCTGAGCTCGGCGGTGAGGTGATCCACGTCACCGCGGAGGGTTCGCAGAGCGCGCGTCGCCGGCCCCCGCCTCGGCCGCACCGGCGGCATCGGCGTCGGACGCGCCCGCGGAGACGGATCGTGGCCGCTGGTCGCGCGGCTCGCGATCGGCGACGGTCAGGTCGTCACGCAGCTCCTGCCACTGGGCAAGCGCCTCGAGGACGGCCTGGTGGTATCGCTCGCGGATGCCTTTGAGCGTGTTCGCGCTGTACCCGACCGCCGCGCTGGCCTCCGCCTGGAGGCCATCAAAACG